>NZ_CP170087.1:0-220104 GCF_042259275.1 Roseomonas sp. CCTCC AB2023176 | reverse complement strand
GAGGCGGAGTGAGCCGAGGGAGAGGTCGTGCCCCTGTATCGCACCGTCCCCGAGCCTGGCTCCGGACAAATCAGTCCAATCCCCGAGGGCGTCGCGCCCGCGACGACAGCCGTTGACCCCAATGTGCCTTGAAGGCGCAATCAGAGAGGCCCGGCCGAATATTTGGCGACCGCCCAGGTTTGGCCGTTGTCCGCCTCTCCAGCACGGTCACTCAAGGGCTGCCAAGCCACTTTCGGCCAGTAGCCGCCATGCTGTGTAGCGCCCACAGCAGCCGCTTACGCGGGGTAGAGCGGTGCCCAATAGCGGACATGACGCGGGTCATCTTCCGCCTGCCGCTGGATCGGTACGGTCTCGCGTGCTGGGCCGCTGAAAAACCTGCGACGTCGATGCGCCTGACGGGACTTCGTTCGCGGACGCGCGGTGAAAGCTGCCATGGCTGCGTCGTCGAGAGTTTGAGACGCGCTGGCTCGGGTTTCTGTTCTCCCTGACGTGTCCGTCCCGCGCGCACGGCCGTGCTCACGGCTGGACACGCCGCCTTGGTCACGCTGAAGTTTTCCCGCCCGATCCAGGCCGCGAGGGGCGGCCGTGGCGCGGGGCGCTGAGCACCCGCTGAACCATGGCCGGCATCCCGAGCGTCATCGACCTTGCCAACATCACGGACGACACGCGCGCCGCAAGGGTGGATGGGGCGGCCGCGGGCGACACCAGCGGCATCTCTGTCGCCTCCGCGGGCGACCTGAACGGAGACGGCTACACCGACCTCGTCATCGGCGCGTATAGCGCTGCCCCATCAGGCCGCACGGGCGCCGGCAGCACCACCGTCCTGTTCGGAAGGGCAGACGGCTTTGGGAACGTCGACCTCGCGAACCTCTCGGCCGCGGACGGGTTCCGGGTGGACGGGGCGGCGGACGGCGACTTCAGCGGCCGCTCCGTTTCGTCCGCGGGCGACCTGAACGGCGACGGATACGACGACCTTGTCATCGGGGCCTACACGGCGAGCCCATTGGGCCGCACGAGCGCCGGCAGCAGCTATGTCCTGTTCGGGAAGGCGGTCGGCTTCGCGGACGTCGACCTCGCGAACCTCTCATCTGCAGACGGCTTCCGCGTGGACGGGGCAGCGGATTTCGACCTCAGCGGCACCTCCGTTGCCTCCGCGGGTGACTTGAACGGCGACGGATACGGCGACCTCGTCATCGGGGTCCTCAGCGCCGACCCGTTGGTCCGAGCGGGCGCCGGCAGCAGCTACGTCCTGTTCGGCAAGGCTGGCGGCCTCGCGGACGTCGACCTCGCGAACCTCTCGGTCGCGGACGGCTTCCGCGTAGACGGGGCAGCGGCGCTTGACCTCAGCGGCAACTCCGTTGCCTCGGCGGGTGACCTGAACGGCGACGGGTACGCTGACCTCGTCATCGGCGCCTACAGCGCCGACCCATCGGGCCGATCGGGCGCCGGCAGCAGCTACGTCCTGTTCGGCAGGGCGGGCGGCTTCGTGGACGTCGACCTCGCGAACCTCTCGGTCGCGGACGGCTTCCGCGTGGACGGCGCGGCGGCGCTCGACGTCAGCGGCAATTCCGTCGCCTCCGCAGGCGACGTGAACGGCGACGGATACGCCGACCTCGTCATCGGGGCTTACAGCACCGCCCCATCAGGCCGCACGGGCGCCGGCAGCAGCTATGTCCTGTTCGGGAAGGCGGGCGGTTTTGCAAACGTTGACCTCGCGAACCTCTCGGCCGCGGACGGGTTCCGCGTGGACGGTGCGGCGGCGTTCGACCTCAGCGGCTTCTCCGTCGCGTCGGCAGGCGACGTGAACGGCGACGGCTACGCCGACCTCGTCATCGGCGCGTACAGCGCTGACCCATCGGGTCGCACGAACGCGGGCAGCAGCTACGTCCTGTTCGGCAAGGCTGGCGGCTTTGCGGACGTCGACCTCGCGAACCTCATGGCCGCGGATGGCTTCCGGGTGGACGGAGCGGCCGAGCGCGACGTAAGCGGCACTTCCGTCGCCTCGGCGGGCGACCTGGACGGCGATGGCTACGCCGACCTCCTCGTCGGCGCCCCCGGCTCCAGTCCGGCCGGAAGGACCGCCGCCGGTTCCGCCACCGTCCTCTACGGCGAGCCGACCGAGGCGGTCTCGCGCACCGCCGGCGGGTTCCGGTCGGCGGCCTTCGGAGGCGACTTCGGGGACACGCTCACCGGCACGAACGCGGACAATCTCCTCGTCGGGCGGGACGGGGATGACACGCTCGAGGGCGGGGCGGGGGCGGACAGCCTCGATGGCGGCGCGGGGAACGACGTCGTCTCCTACGCTGGCGCCGCGTCGCGGGTCGAGGTGGGGCTCGGCGGCTTCGCGGTCGGCGATGCCGAGGGCGACGTCTTCGTCAGCGTCGAGGGCCTGATCGGCAGTGCCTTCGGAGACAGCCTCGGCGGCGCGGAGGGGGCCGAGACCCTCGACGGCGGCGCCGGGGACGACCTGCTGGTCGGCTTGGCCGGCGCGGACACCCTGCTCGGCGACACGGGGAACGACACGCTGGAGGGCGGAGCGGGGGCGGACAGCCTCGATGGCGGCGACGGGAACGACGTCGTCTCCTACGCCGGCGCCACGGCGCGGGTCGAGGCGGGCCTGGGCGGCGGCTTCACGAGTGGCGACGCCGACGGCGACGTCCTCGTCAGCGTCGAGGGCCTGATCGGCAGCGCCTTCGGCGACCGGCTGGAGGGTGGGAGCGGGGCCGAGACCCTCGACGGCGGCGCCGGGGACGACGTGCTGTTCGGATCGGCCGGTGCGGATACCCTCATCGGCGGGGCCGGGACCGACCTCGCCTTCTACAACCCGGGCGGCGCCGTCGCGATCACCGTGGACCTGGCCGCGGGGACGGGCCGCGGAGGCATTGCCGAGGGCGACGTGCTCAGCGGCATCGAGAACGTCATCACCGGCGGCGGCGACGACCGGCTGACCGGAAACGCGGCCGACAACTTCCTCAACGGCGAGGGCGGCGCCGACACGCTCGTCGGCGGCGCGGGGGCCGACACGCTGCAGGGCTCGACCTCCCTCTTCGGCGGCGACAGCGACTGGGCGGACTACGCCACCTCCGGCGCGGGCGTGGCGGTGAACCTGGCGGCGGGCACCGGGACGGGCGGCGACGCCGAGGGCGACATCCTGATCGCCATCGAGAACCTCGTCGGCTCGGCCTTCGCAGACGTCCTGACCGGGACCGACGGGGCGAACATCCTGCTCGGCGGCGAGGGGAACGACACGCTGGAGGGCGGGGCGGGAGCCGACAGCCTCGATGGCGGGGACGGGTCCGGCGACGTCGCCTCCTATGCCGCAGCGTCGTCCCGCGTCTCCCTCAGCCTCGCCGGTTCCGCGACCGAGGGCGAAGCGGTCGGCGACACCCTCACCGGCATCGAGGGGCTGATCGGGACCGCCTTCAACGACTTTCTCGGCGGCGCGGCCGGCGCCGAGACGCTCGACGGCGGCGCGGGCGACGACCTGCTCGGCGGGTCATTCGGGGCGGATACGCTCATCGGCGGCGCGGGGGTTGACCTCCTCACCTACGACTTCCCGGAGGCCGGGGCCGTCCTCGTGGACCTCACGCTCGGGACGGGGCGAGGAGGGTTGGCCGAGGGTGATGTGCTCATCGGCATCGAGTGCGTCTTCGGCACGGGCTCGGCCGACGCCCTCATCGGCGATGCAGGGGACAACTACCTCAACGGCCGCGGCGGGCCCGACACGCTCATCGGCGGCGCGGGGGCCGACACGCTCCAGGGCTCGACGACGATTGCCGGCGTCGAGGTGGATCTTGTGGACTACTCCGGCTCCGGCGCGGGCGTGACGGTGGACCTCGCGGCGGGCACCGGGACGGGCGGCGACGCCGAGGGCGACGTCCTCATCGCCATCGAGAACCTCACCGGGTCGGCCTTCGCAGACGTCCTGACCGGGACCGACGGGGCGGACACCCTGCTTGGCGGCGAGGGGAACGACACGCTGGAGAGCGGGGCGGGGGCGGACAGTCTCGACGGCGGCGGCGGCGCGGACGTGCTGTCCGGGGGTGCGGGGGTGGACAGCCTCACCGCGCGGGCGGGCGACGACACCTACGTGCTGGACGACGCCGGCGACATCGTGACGGAAGCGCCGGGCGGCGGCATCGACGTCCTCTACGTGAGCGTCACGACGGCGCTGCCCGAGAACGTCGAGGCGCTCGTCGCCTTCGGCACCGCCGCGGTGAACCTGACGGGCGGCGCGGGCGACGACGTCCTCGTCGGGAACGAGGCGGCGAACGTCCTCGCGGGTGGGGCGGGGAACGACAACTACTCCGTCAACGGCAGCTTCGACGTCGTGGTCGAGGCCGCCGGCGGGGGCATCGACACGGTCTATTCCACCGCCGACCTGACGCTGCCCGAGAACGTCGAGGTCCTCGTCCTCCTCGGCGCCGCGGTCTACGGCACGGGGAACGCGGGCGACAACGTCGTGCTCGGCAACGCGGCGGACAACATCCTCTCGGGCGGGGCGGGCTACGACGTGCTCGAGGGCGGGGCGGGCGCGGACATCCTCATCGGCGGCAACGGGCCCGAGCGCTGACGGGCGGGGCGGGCGCCGACCTGTTCCGCTTCGAGGGGCTGGCCGACGCCTTCGCGGGGGCGGTGAACACGGGCGACACCCTCCTCGACTTCACGCCGGGCGAGGACCGGATCCAGCTCAACGCGGCGGCCTTCGGGCTGACGGGCGTCGTGGCGGGGGTGACCTTCCTGTCGGCCGACATCCCCCAACCTGTCACCGCGCCACCGACGCTCCTCTACAGCGCGGCGACAGGGGGGCTGTTCCACGACGCGAACGGCACGGGGGATGGCGGCCTCACCCTCCTCGCCACCCTCGCCGGCAGGCCCACACTCTCGGCTGCCGATTTCGCGTTCTACTGACGACGGGGGGCGAGCGGGAGCAAGCGAAGGGGCACCGGCTCGCGCCCGCCGGCCGGAACCCGATGTCTGCCCTGGAGGAGGAGCCGCCGGAAACGGATCGTCAGCTCCCGGCCGACATCCGCTCAGCCGTTCAGCGCCCGATGCGGCCGTCCCGCAGAACTGGGGAGGTTAACAGGACACCAGCGCCAGCAGCGTGACCCAAGGCAAACCATCTCCTCCAAACGCGGGGCGGTTCTATCTGGCTCATGCAGAAGCCCGAGCGCATCGCCACCCGCCACTCGGCACAGGTCAACCAACGACGCCGGGCGTATGATATGAGCTTGAGAAGACTGGCCAGACGGCGAGGCAGGCGCAGACCAAGAGAGCACCACCGACGGTAAGGTCCGGCCAATATCCCGCTCGGCCGTAAAAGTCGCGCCAAGCGCGACGAGCCAACAGCCAGCCCAATCCTCCAAACCATCCTATGGCCATCGCGACCACCAGAGCACATGCCGAAAGTGCGACCCGGGGATCTTGTGTTTCGGGATGACTGAGAAAATAGCCTGCGAAAAAGGGGAGCGTTAGCGGGTTGCTCAGCGCGGTGAGAAGTCCGACTCGGAAATGACCGACCAGCTCTGACTGAGGATTTATCGCAACCGTTTCGCGCCTTGCGCCAACTCGCCGAAGCGTGCGCCAGCCAGCGCGAGCCAGAAGCGCGGCAAAGAGCAGGCGTCCTCCGATTTCAATGCCTGTCATCCCCGTCGTCACGCCGCTCCCAAGCGCTGAAGCTGCGAGCAATGCCCCGATTGCTGCTAAACCGGCGCCACAGCCAATTCCCAGCGCTGCAGCGGATACGCTGCGAGCCGATCCGGATAGGCTGGCACGCAGGACGATAAGAAGGTTCGGTCCGGGCGTTACTAGGACCAAGGCGTAGGACGGGATCAGGAGGCCGAGTGGAAGCAGCATCGACGCATCGAACACGAAACCATTCCTGCAAATGTCCTCGCGAGAGTAAGCAGGCCTCCGGCAACTGGCGCCTCACCCGATCGGGGGATGAGGCACCAACACCCGGCCGCAGTGTCGAGGCGGTTTGAAGGTCATCTTGCTCTGTTGAATGGTATTGCCCCGGCTTCGTGGCTCTTCCGCGCTTTGCGTGGATCAGTTGGCGAGGAGGACACGGCGGAGCAGATCGAAGCTGGCGCGACCGAAGGTCTGGCGCTTCAGCAGCTCCAGTTTGTTGACCTGCCCTTCTGTCTGTCCGCTGCTCCGTGGCATGCTGAGTGCAGCCTTCACGGCCGCGCTGTCCTGCTGCAGTCCGTTGGCGAAGGTGATCAGTGCGGCCACGCCACTGCGGCTCGCGTCTCGGAGCCAACCCCTGAGCGCGGTCATTGGTGCGCGGCCTCTTGGCGTGGCGCCAAGGCTCTGGCCCCGTACAAGATCGGCAAAGCGGCGGACGAGCGTGGAGACCGTGGCCGCGAGGGCATCCTGCTGGATGCGCTCGACGGTAGCGTCCTCCTCCTGGGTGAGGCACTCCCGCGGCCGGGTCAGAGACCAGGCGAGTTGCCGCGGCGAGGGCAGTGCGGGTGCGTTTCCGCTGCTGGCAGCGCGCGCAGTCTCGGTGTCATCCCCGAGCTTGGGCCCGTATTTCGAAGGCCTATTGCGTCGTGGGTTGAGCCAACGATGCACCTGCCTCGCCGTGCCGGGGTAGCCGAGGCTGCGAAGCTCGCGCCAGAGCTCCATGGCGTTCTCGCAGCGCTCGGCGAGCCTCGCCTCGAGATGGGCGAGGTAGGGGTCCAGTAGACTGGGACCGGGAGCACGCACGGCGCGCTCGGGGAAGCTCTCGGCTCCGGCGTACTTCCGCACCGTCCCGCGGGCCAGGCCCATGCGGCGGCTGAGGGCGAGCAGTGGTTCGCCCGCAGCGTGCCGACGCCGGACCTCATCGTAGAGGGCCATCCTGCGGCCCCGTGCCTCTGCGCCAGCGACGCGCTCCGCTCGGCTCCGCGCGAAGGTGCCTGAACGTCCCATCGAGGAGGGGCACTGTCGAGCGACAGGCGGCAGACGCCGGAGGCGACCGTGGACGCCGGCCAGCCAGCGCTCGGCCATCTGCCGCACGTTCAGCAGAAGATGCGTAAGCGTCAGCCGGCTTTAGTGCAGCAACCTTGCGGGCGGTGCCGTGATGGGCTGGGCTCACGGATGAGCAGCTGGAGTGAAGCGGGCAATGGCGGTGCGGTGTCGTCGGGGCGGGCCGCGGACGCGGTACAAGGTCCGCGACTGGGCCGCCTATGACCACTCGCTCGTGCGCCGGGGCGACATCACGGTTTGGGTGTCGCTCGAGGCGGTCGCGGGGTGGCGAGCTCCTGGCGGCCGTCGCACCTGCACCGACGCGGCGATCGCGGCGGCACTGACCGTGCGCGCCGTCTACCGCCTCGCGCTGCGGCAGGCAGAGGGCTTGGTCCGCTCCATCTTCACCCTCCTCGGCCTGGTCTTGCCGGTGCCGGACCACACGACCCTGTCGCGCCGCGGCCGGACGCTGCCGCTCAACCGGCATGCCGATGCCGGGCGTGGCCTGGATCTCGCCATCGACAGCACGGGCCTGCGCTTGGCCAAGCCGATCGGTGCGGGGCACGAGGGTTGGCGCAAGCTGCACATCGCCGTGGACCCGGACACGGGACAGATTATCGCGGAAGAGCTGACGCGCTCGGATGTGCACGACACCGTGCCAGTGCCGGCACTGCTGGATCGCGTCGCCGGTCGGATCGGGCGTGTTTACGGCGACGCGGCATACGCGGGCGGGCCGACCTACTGAGCCGTCGCGGAGCACCGTCAGGTCCTGCCGAACGCCGAGGGCGTGTTCAGGCCGAAGGCGCCTGACGTGCGCGCGGCAGATGAGTTGAACCCGCTGACCGGGCGCGGCCGAAACGCGCAGCACGTCGCGCGCAAGGGTCGCTGCGCGTGGGAGCGCGCGACCGGCTACGGCCGCCGCAACGCGGCGGAGTGGACGCACTCGCGATGGAAGCGCCTGCTCGGGGGCGCTCTGCGGTTGCGGAGCCTCGAGGGGCAACGGGCCGAGGCCGCGATCGCCGCCCGCACGCTGAACCGCATGGCCGAACTCGGCATGTCTCGCGCCCTACGGACTGCCTGACGCTCACCGGGCGAGCACTGCCTCGTCCTCATCGCCTTGCTGCACCAAAGTCGATCCTCCCCCGTGCTCACCACTGGTTCTCAACGGGCAGGCGCGTCACGCCACGCTCGGGGTCAGCCATGCCTCCAGGAGAGATCATGACCGATGGTCACGAGATCCACGATTACGCAATGCGCCGTCTTGGTCGATGATGGCAGATTGCGCGCCCCAGGCCGTCCACATCATCACTCGTATGAGCACTCGCAGACGCGCTCTCCACCAGGTCGCCGTCCACCGCACGCCCCCTGGGCCACAAGAACAGACCTCGGCGGCTCAGACCCGACCCTCAACCGTGGGCGTCGGACGACGGATACCCTGCAACAGAGCTCGCGCTAGAGCGGTATCCGGCCTGACTGAATCGGATGTGATCCGCGGCTTCGTCGCGAGGTGATTCAGTGTCGCCTGGTTAGGAGGCGGGCGGGCATGTCGAGGGCGTTGTCGGTAGACCTGCGGGAGCGGGTGGTGGGGGCGATCGCGGCGGGGTCGTCGTGCCGAGCGGCCGCGGCCCGCTTCGGGGTGAGTGCGGCGAGCGCGATCCGGTGGGCCGCCCTTGCGCGGGACAAGGGCTCGGTTGCGCCGGGTCCGCTCGGCGGGGACCGGCGGTCGGGGCGCATCGAGGCGCACGCGCCACTGATCCTGCGGTTGGTGGACGCGAAGTCCGACATCACGCTCGCGGAGATCCGGGCCGAGCTCGCAGGGGCTGGCGTGGCGGTCGGGATGGGCACGCTATGGCGCTTCTTCGACCGGCGCCGGATGACATGGAAAAAAAGACGGCCCACGCCGCGGAGCAGGACAGGCCGGATATCCTGAAGCGGCGCTGGGCGTGGTTCGACGGCCAGCTCGACCTCGATCCCGACCGCCTCGTGTTCATCGACGAGACCTGGGCCTCGACGAATATGGCCCGCACCCACGGCCGGGCACCGAGGGGTGAGCGGCTGCGGGCCGCGGTGCCGCACGGGCACTGGAAGACCACGACCTTCGTCGCCGGATTGCGCAACACGGGCATGGTCGCCCCGATGGTGCTGGACGGGCCGATCAACGGCGAGCTGTTCCAGGCCTACGTCGACCAGGTGCTGGTGCCCGAGCTGCGCCCCGGCGACATCGTCGTGATGGACAACCTCGGCAGCCACAAGGGCGCGGGCGTGCGACGCGCGATCGAGAGCGCGGGTGCGACCCTGCTCTACCTCCCACCCTATTCGCCCGACTTCAACCCGATCGAGAACGCCTTCGCGAAGCTGAAATCCGCTCTCCGCGCCGCCGCCGAACGGACCCTCGACGGGCTCTGGACCACCATCGGCCGTCTCGTACCGACATTCACGCCCGCCGAGTGCGCGAACTACTTCGCCGCCGCCGGATACGATCCAGACTGAGCGGAAAACGCTCTAGGTTGGACGTCCTGTGATGAGACATAGTTCTTGCTTTGTTCTCGGATGCTCGCCTATCTTCCTTGCCATGCAGAACCCCCCCGCTGCCGCTCCTGCCGCCCCTGTCTGGCTGTCGCATCAGAACATAGCCCTGGCCGTCGCTCGCCGAGATGAGGCCGTCCAGCGCGAGAGACCACCAGAGGAGGTCCGGCAGGCGGTCCAGTCCGCGATTCTCGGCGTCCACATCGCGCTGCCTCAGACGATGATCGAGGAAGCCGTCACCTGGGTCATGGGATGGCGATCGGTCCGCCTCGCGGCGCCGCCCCCTGAACTTCTCGGCGCCGGGTCACCTCGCGGCGCGCTTGCCACCCGCCTCGCGTCCCAGGGGATTGTCGTCGGGGTGCTCGGCGCACCGTCGATCACTGGCTCATCGCTCGCGGCCGCCGCGGAGTGAGACATCATGTCCGCCATGCAGGGGCCGCCGGAAGGTAGGCCCGATCCGAGGACGTCGACGCCCGGCTACGCCCCCGTGCCGCCTTTCCCGAACCTGGACGGCCTCACGCCAGAGGAGCGTGACGTCGCTGTCCGAAGGCATGGCGTCGCGATGGACCTGTGGAGACTCCAGGTGACGACGCTGACCGAACTCGCGAAGGTCGGAGCCGAGGCGTCTCGCCTAGCGGTTGGCCAAGCCCTCGTTGTCAATGCCGGTGGCGGCGTCGCTCTCCTCACCCTTGTCGGCAACCTCGTGGGGCGGGGAGGGATGACCCTCGAGGGACTCCTACCGCGCGTCGGGCCTGCCCTGCTTGCGTACGCGACGGGGGTGATGCTCGCCGTCCTTGTGTCGGTTTGCGTCACGCTGTCGCACAACGCCGCATTCGGGCTACGTGTGACGGCGTCCAGCCGGTGGCGTGGGTTAGCCGCCATTTTGTTTGGAATGAGCCTCGGCGCGTTCGGGGTGGGTACGGCCATCGCGGCGGTCGTCTTGCTTGCGCCGGGCCGATGAGCCACCGCGCCCGAGTACGGTGAGTTGAAGCGACCGGGAGTTAACGGTGACGTACGCGACGGGTGAACCGAACATCGCCAGCGGCCTGCCGTCGTTAAGTCTGTGCCGGAGGGATCCGGACGATGCGACTTCGTGGTAGGATAGCTCGATGGAAAAGGGCCCACCATGAAGGACGGTGCGCCACCCGACGTCGTCGGGTACGTTGGGATTCACATCCCCGCCCACGGCCTCTGGCAGGGGTTCTTCGCGCGCGAGACCTACCGAGTTCGCGGGGAGGAGCTGCTCCGCAAGACGGGCGGCGTGGTCCGGGACCCGCGCGGTGAGGTCGGCGTGGCCGATGCGATGCCGGGCGTCGCGCCTGCGGACCAGGCGGCGGTGGGCGCGCTTTCCGCACTCCTCGCCCGCATGCTCGTCCTCTCCGAGGAGGCTGGCCCGTCACGTCCGGACCCCGCGGTGCTGGAGAGCGCGATTGGGGCGGCCTCCTCAGCCCTGGTCGCCGCCGCCGGGCACCCATGGCTTCTCGTGACCGCGACGCCGGATCGCACCGGCTCGGCTTTCCACACGGAGGTGCGCCGCCTGGCTGCCGTTTCGCTCGACGAGGCCCGGGAGGCGGTCGCGGCCGAGATCCAGCGCACGACGGACCTGACCGGCCTGGCTTCCGACCTCACGGCGGGCCTGCGTGCCGCCGAGCGCGGCCGCTCGTGACGGGGCGGGCCGCCTGCTGGGTTGCCCTCGCGACGGCCCTCCTGCTCGGCGGGGTGGCCTGGGCGGACGACGCGGCCCGCGTCTCGTCCATCCGGGATCGCGTGCTCCTGGCAGGAGACGTCCTCCGGGTCGCCCACCTCGCAGGAGCCTGCCGCCTCCGCGACGCCGATTGGATTGCGCAACTTCGGGACCTCGTGGCCGCCCGGCAGGCCGAGGATGCCCGGCGTCACACCGACGAAGTCGAGGGCGGTGAGGCGTCGCTCCGCTGGATGATGCTGGGAGCGCGTCTGAACGCCACCGCCGCGGCGACGGCGGAGCACGAGCGCTACGGTCAGGCAGCGTGCCGGGAGCTGGAAACCTCGGGGGATCTGACGGCGGCCGATCGTCTTCTCGATTCGCGTTGAAGCGCGCGTCCGCCCGGGGCTCGTCCGTTGGGGGCCGCCCCCGCCTGATGCCGGGCCGGGTCAGGACAAGGTGCAGGCCGCATGCATCACGGCCCAGCGGACGGTGCCTCGGCAGGTTCGTTAGGTTGTTTCGTCAGCGGGAGCCCTTGCGCTCAGCCGGGACGCCGGACACCGTGACCCCGCGCCGGTGTGCACGCAACAGGCGGTGCCGGGCCCCACGGAAATACGCTTCCATCAGCGACGCGGTGAGCGCCTCGTCGCCTGATGCCAACGCTTCCGGAAGGGTGCGGAAGTATCCGGCGATCGCCGACCACTCGTCCGCCGTCGCATCCATGTAGCTCGCCTGCATGACCATTCCGAAGGTCGTGCGGTGGAAAGCCGACGCGAGCCAGTCGTTGCCGCAGAGGTCGAACAGGAGGGCGTGCGCATCCCGTACGAGGCGGAATGCCTCGGTCACCACGAAGTCTTCGGCCGCGTGCCGCCCGACGTAGACGTGGACCGCACGGCAGCGCTCGGCCACCGCCGCGCGGCCGTCAGCATCTAGTCGCCGTGCCGCGAGCCGCCCGCACATCGATGCGAGGTGAGCGCGCAGGTCGCCAAGATCGGACATGGACTGCTCCGTCAGGAGCGACACGGCAACGCCCGCGTTCGGCCGGTGCTGAACGAAGCCGTCAGCTTCCAGCTGCCGCAACGCCTCACGGACCGGCGTCCGGCTGATCCCGAGATCCGCCGCGAGGTCACGTTCCACGAGCCGCATGCCAGGGCGAAAGCGGCCGGAGAGGATGCCACTCTGGATGGCCTCATACGCACGGGTGATGGCCTGGGACAGGATGGTGCTCCCGATGGCGTGCCATCGGGACCATAGCGACGAATTCCCTTGCCACGAAGGCCCGTTTGGTATGCCATACCATCCAAGCCCCGGCGACACGGGGCGGAGGAAACGCCCTTGGACGTCAGTGACGGCCTGGCGCGACTGCGCCTGATGCATACCATCCGCGCCTTCGAGGCCGCGGCCGCGGAGGCTTGGTTCGCGGGCGAGGTCCGTGGCTCCGTTCACCAGTCCACAGGGCAGGAGGCGGTCGCCGTCGGTGTCTGCGCGGCCCTTCGCCGCGACGACTGGCTCGCTTCCAACCACCGCGGCCACGGGCACGCCATCGCCAAGGGTGCCGATCCCCGGGCCATGATGCTGGAGCTTTTCGGCAAGGCGGGCGGAACCTGCGGCGGTAAGGGTGGCTCGATGCACATTGCCGACTTCTCCGTCGGCATGCTCGGTGCGAACGGGGTGGTCGGGGACGGCGTCACCCTCGCAGTCGGGGCGGCTCATGCCGCGCTCCTGCGGGGCGAGGCCCGGATCGCTGTAGCCATGTTCGGCGACGGCGCGATGAACCGCGGACCGTTGTTGGAAGCATTGAACTGGGTCCGCGCGCTTGAATTGCCGGTCCTGCTGGTGTGCGAGGACAACCTCTACTCCGCTACGACCCGTACTGCAGACGTGACCGCTCTGGTGGACGACCCGCTCGCGCGCCCGCTCGCCTTCGGCTTGCCTGCGGAGAGCGTGGACGGAAACGACCTCGACGCTGTCATAGAGGCGGCGACACGGCACGTGAGGCAGGTGCGGGCAGAGGGGCGTCCCGCCTTCCTCCACTGCCGCACCTACCGCTGGCACGGCCACTTCGCGCCGGACAAGGCCGCCTACCGGGACGCCGACGACCACGCGCGCCGCATCACGGACGACCCCATCGCCCGTCACGCCGCCCGCCTGCACGCCGCGGGTGTTTCGGAGGCCGAGACGGCCCGGATCGCCCGGGACGCGGAGGCCTTCATCGCGGAGGCTGTCGCCGAGGCGAGATCGGCGCCCTGGCCCAATCCCCGGGAGGCGTTCACGGACGTACAGGACGTCGGCGCACCCGAGCAGCTCTCGCGCTGGGCCGCGGCATGACCGAGCTTACCTACGCCGAGGCCTCTCGACTTGCGCTCCAGCAGGAGATGACGCGGGACCCGCTCGTCTGGGCGCTCGGCGAGGACCTGGGCCCGGAGGGCGGCGTCGCCGGACAGTACCGCGGCCTGCAGCAGATGTTCGGCCGCCGCCGGATCGTGGACACCCCGATCTCGGAGAACACGATCATGGGGGCGGCCGTCGGTGCCGCGGTCTGCGGCACCCGCCCCGTGGCGGAGCTGCGCTTCGCTGATTTTGGTCTCTGCGCGGCCGACGAGCTCATCAATCAGGCGGCGAAGATCCGCTACATGTTCAACGGCCAGGCCCGGGTGCCCCTCGTTGCCCGGCAGGCCATCGGCTTCCGCAACGGCATCGCCGCGCAACACTCGCAATCCACCGAGGCCTTCTGGGTCCACGTACCCGGCTTCGTCGTCGTCGCGCCCGCCACCCCGGCCGACAACCACGCGCTCCTGAAGGCCGCGATCCGGTGCGACGATCCGGTCGTCTACCTCGAGCACAAGGAGCTCTGGGCACTACTAGGCGAGGTGGACGCCGAGGCGCCGCCAGCCGAGATCGGTCGGGCGGAGCGGATCGTCGCCGGGCCGGACGTCACGATCGTGACCTGGTCCCGCATGCGGCACGTCTGCGAGGGGGCTGTTCGCGACTTGGTGGAGGGCGGCGTTCGACCGGACCTCTTCGACCTCCGGTCCCTCTGGCCCTGGGATCAGGAGGCCGTTCTGACCTCCGTCCGCAAGACGGGGCGCCTGCTGGTGGTTCATGAGGCCGTGCTGACAGCGGGTCTCGGGGCGGAGATCGCACAGACTGTCACGGAAGCCTGCTGGGGCGACCTGAAGGCCGCGCCCGTTCGCCTGGGCGGCCCACGCGCCCCGACCCCCTTCAGTAAGCCTCTCGAAGACCTGCACCGGATCACCGAGGGGCAGGTGGCCGACGCCGCGCGAAGGCTCCTTGCCGCATGAACCTCGACGGCCGACATATCGTCGTGACCGGCGGGGGAGGCGCCATCGGTGCGGCAATCGGTCGACGGCTGGCCGCCGCTGGTGCCCAGGTCCTACTGGCCGACCGCGATGCCGCCGCGGCCGACCGGGCCGCCGACCGTCCCGGACTACATCCCGCCGCCCTCGACGTGACGGACGAGGCGGCGTGCGATGCGCTGCCGGATCTGGCCCGTGCCCGGCTCGGCGGTCTGGACGGCGTCGTCCACTGCGCGGGTGCGGGCGCCGAATCCCCGATCGTCGAGACCTCGCTCGCCGAGTGGCGCCGCATGCTCGATCTGAACCTAACCGGGACCTTCCTCGTCCTGCGCGCCTGCCTGCGGGCGATGGGGCAAGGCTGCGCGATCGCCGTCGCCTCCACCGCGGGGGAGCGTGGCTCCGCCCGGCGCGGTGCCTACGCTGCCGCGAAGGCAGGCGTCGTCAACCTCGTCCAGACGCTCGCCATCGAGCGCGCGCCCTTCGGCCAGCGCGTCAACGCCATCTCACCCGGCCCCGTCTCCACTCCGCTGACGGACCGCATGCATTCGGACGCGACGCGGGCGGAGTTTGACCGTCGTATCCCGCTCGCCCGTTACGCGCGCCCCGAGGAGATCGCGGGCGCCGCACTCTTCCTCCTCTCGGACGAGGCCTCCTACGTCACGGGAGAGGTGGTGCGGGTGGACGGCGGCTTCCTGTCCGCGGGGGTGATGGGATGACCGACCTCGTGATCGACGCCCATCACCACATCTGGCGCCAGGCGGATCTGGAATGGCTCCAGGGTGAGGAACGTCCCCGTATCTTCGGCCCCTACCGCCCGATCATGCGCGACTACCCGCTGACCGAATTCGTCGCAGATGCCTCACCGCTCGGCGTGACCAAGTCGATCTACGTCCAGGCGAACTGGCCGAACGACCGGGCCTTCGACGAGGCGGCGTGGGTGCAGTCCGAGGCGGAGCGCGGCGGGACGATCGCGGGGATCGTCGCCCACGCCGACTTCGCCCATCCTGAGGTTGGGAAGCACCTGGAACGTCTCCGGGCGTCGCCCCTGATGCGCGGCATCCGGCAGCAGCTCCACTGGCACGGGACGCCGCTCTACCGCTTCGCCGCCCACCCCGACCTCTCGGATGACCCGGCCTGGCGCCGCGGCTTCGCCGTGCTGGGATCCACCGGCTGGATTTTCGAACTGCAGGTCTTCGCGGGTCAGGCCGACCCGGCTGAGCGGCTCGTGCGCGACTTTCCCAGCCAGACCTTCGTTCTCGAACACGCGGGAATGCTGGAGGACCGCTCGGAGGAGGGCTGGGCTGCATGGCGCGCCTTCATCCGGCGCCTCGCAGCCTACCCCAACGTCACCACGAAGCTCTCGGGCCTCGGCACGTTCATCCACGCTGCGCGGGGGAGGGACTGGGCTCCCGTCATCCGGGACACGCTCGACGCCTTCGGCCCTGACCGCTGCATGTTCGGCAGCAACTTCCCAATTGAGAAGCTCTGGACCTCCTACACCGCTCTCTTCGATGCGTTCCAGGCGGGCATCGCGCATTTAGATGACACGGGGCGCCGTGCCGTCCTGCACGACACCGCGGCCCGGGTGTACCGGCTGTGACCGGGCGTCTCGCGGGCAAGGTCGCGCTGGTCTGTGGCGCGGGAACCGAAGGGGGCGGCCTCGGGAATGGCAAGGCGGCCGCGCTGGCCTTCGCGGAACAGGGTGCGCGACTCCACCTGCTGGATCGTGATCCCGCGGCGCTGGCGGAGACGGCGGGCGAGATCCCCGGAAGCACGACCACCATTGGCGACGCGACGGATCCGGCGGTATTGCGAGAGGCCGTCTCGGCCTGCGAGTCGGCCCATGGTGGTCTCGACATCCTGCATAACAACATCGGCGCCGCCGTTCAGGGCGCGGCGGAGAATGTAACGGCCGAGACCTTCGAGCGCGGCTTCCGCCTGAACGTCACGACCGCGCTCCTCGCGATTCAGGCCGCCATCCCTGCCATGCGGCGCCGCGGGGGCGGGTCCATCATCAACATCGCCTCGATCTCTGGCATCCGCGTCCTCGAGGGGCTGGCCTACGTCGCTTACCCCGTGGCGAAGGCCGCGCTGTCACAGCTGACGCGGGTCGTCGCGGCGAACCACGGGCCAGACGGCATCCGCTGCAACGTCATCCTGCCCGGCTTCATCCTGACCCCAATGGTCGAGCGCGCCGTGCTCGGCGCCGCGGGCGGGATGACGCTCGATGCCTATCTCGCGAAGCGTAGCGCTGCGATTCCGCTCGGGCGCTGGGGGGAGGCCCGGGACGTCGCCATGGCCGCCGTCTACCTCGCCTCGGACGAGGCCCGATACGTCACGGGAGTGGAACTGGTGGTGGACGGCGGGGCGACCCTGCTGACCGGATAGCGAACGGGGAGGAAAGAATGAACGGGATCACCATCGGGCGGCGCGCCGCCCTGTCCGCCGGTCTGGGGGCCGCGGGCCTCGCGATGCCGCTGGTCGCGCGCGCCCAGCCCGCAGGGCAGCCGATCAAGATCGGCTTCTCTGTCGCGCAGACCGGGACGCTCGCGGCCGGTGGGCGTCCATCCCTTCTCGCTCGCCAGATGTGGGCGCAGGACGTCAACGCCCGCGGCGGCCTCCTCGGGCGGCCCGTGGAACTCGTCTTCTACGACGACCAGACGAGCGCCGCGCAGTCGCCCGGCATCTACGCAAAGCTCCTCGACGTGGACCGCGTGGACCTGCTGATCGGCCCCTACGGCACGCCGGTCCAGGCGCCGATCATCCCGCTCGCGCGCCAGCGCGGTAAGCTGCTCTTCGGCAACTTCTCCTTCCGGGCGAACGAGGAGACCCGGTACGACCGGTACTTCAACATCGCCCCGTTCGGCGCGACGCCTGACGCGTGGCCCGGCGCCTTCGTCAAGCTCGCGAACCGGCGTGGTCTGAAGCGCCTTGCCATCATGGTCGCGGATGCCGAGGGCACGGTGGCCCTCGGCGCGGGAGCTCGGGAGACGGCGCGCGGGCTCGGAATGGAGATCGTCTACGACCAGCGCTATCCCTTCAACAACGTGGACTTCTCCTCCGTCATCCGCGCCGTCCGGAACGCGCGGGCCGAGGCGGTCTATGTCGGGTCCTTCCCGAATGAGACCAATGGCATCATCCGGGCGGTCGAGGAAATCGGCGTCGGCAACACGGTCCAGCTCTTCGGCGGTGGTATGGTCGGACTGCAGTTTGCGCCATTGCTGGAGAGCCTCGGCGACTCCGTGAACGGCATCGTCAACTTCCAGACCTACGTGCCCGAACGGACGATGGACTTCCCGGGCATCCGCGACTTCATCGGTCGTTACGCGACCGCCGCGAAGACTGCGGGCGTGGATGTGCTGGGCTTCTATCTCGCACCCTTCAATTACGCGATGGGACAGATCCTGGAGGCCACGATCAAGGCCACGAACAGCATTGAGGACGAGTCCCTCACCCGGCATATGAAGTCGGCCGAGTTCGAGACCGTCGTCGGCAAGATCGCCTTCGGCCCGACGGGCGAGTGGCGGGACCCCCGCGTCGTCCAGGTCCAATTCCAGGGCGTGCGGGGCAATGACGTCGAGCAATACCGGCAGCCCGGCCGCCAGGTGATCGTGGAGCCACCGGAATACGTCTCAGGCGAGCTGCGCGTGCCCTTCGAGCGGGCGCGGCGCTAGCGGCTTGGACCTCGAACTCCTCCTTGAGGCCGTCATCGCGGGGCTGCTGCTCGGCGGCTTCTACGCCGCCCTGTCGCTCGGCCTCGCGATCGCCTTCGGGCTGCTAGACGTGCCGCACATCGCCCACCCGGCCTTCGCCCTGGTCGGGGCCTACGGTGCGGTCCTGCTCCAGGGACGGTTCGGCCTGGACCCGGTCCTGGCGGGGCTGATCCTCGCCGTGCCGTTCTACTTCTTCGGTACCGCCGTTTATCGCTTTTACCACATGACCTTCGAGCGGCGGGGCACCGACGCAGGGCTGCGGGGCCTCGCCTTCTTCTTCGGCGTCGCCTTCGTGGCGGAGGTCGCGCTGATCCTTGCGTTCGGCATCGACCAGCGCGGCGTGCGGGCTGCCTACATCGGGCGCGCTCTGATCCTTGGTGACTTCCGCCTGCCCTGGCGAATGATCGTGGCATCCGGGGTCGCGCTGGTGGTGGCTGGCGCCATGATGCTCTGGCTCTCCCGGACCTATGTCGGCCGTGCCGTCCAGGCGGTCGCGCAGGACGCGACGGCGCTTTCCCTCGTCGGTGCCGATCCCGTGCGCGTGAAGCGGATCGCGTTCGGGGTGGCGACCGCCTCTGTCGCCCTGTCCGGCGCGCTGCTTGTGGTGGTCGGGCCGGTGGAGCCGAACATGGCCCGGATCTACATCGGCAAGGTCTTCGCCATCGTCGTCCTTGCGGGCCTCGGAAGCATCTCGGGCACAGTCCTCGCGGCCCTGCTGCTCGGTGTGGTCGAGAGCCTCATGCTCTCCTCGACGGCAGCCTCATGGACGCCTGCCGTCGGCTTCGGCCTGCTGCTCGCCGTGCTGGCCCTGAAGCCGCAGGGGCTGTTCGGGCGATGAAGGGTTGGGGACGCTTCCTCGCCGGAGGATCTGCTGTCATCGCGCTCGCGGTGCTCGCCACAAGGCTCCCGACGAACGAGTACGCCTTCTTCGCAGCCTTCGTCGTCCTGCAGTTCGTGGTCCTCGCCACTGCCTGGAACATCCTCGGCGGCTATGGCGGTTACGTGAACTTCGGTACCGGCGCCTTCGTCGCGACGGGAGCCTACGTCGCGGTCGCCCTGTTGAAGTGGCTCGACCTGCCCCTCTTGGCCCTGGTCGCAGCGGGGGCGGTGGCCGGAGCCCTCCTCGGCGCCGGTGTGGGTCTGCTCACCCTGAGGCTTCGCGGCATCTACTTCGCCATCGCGACCCTCGCGGTCACGGTGATCCTCGAAACCGCGGTGCTGAACTGGGACTACGTGGGCGGGGCGCGGGGCATCACAGTGGACCGGCCCCAGGTCGACGCGCTCTTCGGCACCTACAACCGCATGCTCGTCGTCCTCATGACGGTGATGGCAGTGCTGGCCGTTGGGATCGCCCGCTGGGTCGGGCGGTCCGCCTTCGGACGGGCCCTCTCCGCCATCCGCGACAGCGAGGACGCGGCTGAGGCCTGCGGCGTGCCGACCCTCCGCCGCAAGGTCGAGGCGGCCGCTCTCTCCGGCGCGCTGATGGGGGCGGCCGGGGCGCCGCTGCCGCTCTTCCTCTCCTTCGTGGACCACACCTCCGCCTTCGGGCTGCACTATGCTGTTTCGGCCATGGCCATGCCAATGATCGGCGGGACCTCGCACTGGATCGGGCCGGTGATCGGGGCGCTCCTGCTCGGAACGGCGCAGCAAGCGGTCACCGTCACGATCTCCTCGGAGGTCAACGTCCTCGTCACCGGTCTCCTGCTCATCGGCTTCGTCGTCGCGGCGCCGAAGGGCATTCTCGGGTTGCTGCGGCGATGACGCCGCTGCTCGAGGCGACCGGGATCGTCAAGCGCTTCGGCGGCTTCACTGCGCTGTCCGGCGTCTCCGTCTCGGTCGCCCCGGGGGAACGGCTGGGCATCATCGGCCCCAACGGCTCGGGCAAGACCACGCTGATGAACGTGGTCGCGGGCCGGATGCGGCCGGACGGCGGAAGCGTGCGCCTGGACGGCGCCGACCTAGCCGGGCTCTCCGCCTGGCGCCGCGCGAGGCTCGGCATCGCCCGGTCTTTCCAGATCCCGCTGCCGTTCGGCGGGATGACGGTTCGCGACAACCTCTGCGTGCCGCTGGAGCAGCGGGGGAGGCAGCGCCGGGTGTTCGGGCGGAGGTTCTCCTGGCCGAGTTCGGTCTCGGCGCGCGCGCGGCGGACCCGGCAGCCGATCTCTCCCAGGTGGAGCTCCGGAAGTTGGAGCTGGCCCGCGCCGTCGCCGGGAGCCCCCGCCTGCTCATCTCGGACGAGGCTATGGCCGGGCTCTCCGGCCGCGAGATCGATGAGGTGCTGGACCTGCTCCTGCGCCTCAACGCGCGCGGCATCGCCGTCATCATGATCGAGCACATGATGCGGGCGATCATGCGCTTCTCCCAGCGTGTGGTCTGCCTCGACCTTGGCCGCATCATTGCTGAGGGGACGCCGCGGGAGGTCGTGGCCGACCCCGAGGTCCGGAGGGCCTATCTCGGTGCCTGACCTCTCCGTCACCGGCCTTGAAGCGGGGTACGGCGCCGTCCGCGTGCTGCACGGCGTGTCTCTAGAGGTCCGGTCTGGCGAGACCGTCGCGCTGCTCGGCACCAACGGCAACGGCAAGTCCACGCTGATGAAGTGCCTCTCGGGGCTCCTTCGTCCGACCGCCGGACGCATTGTCGTGGACGGCCGAACGGAGCTGGGCGCCATCCCGCCGCAGGATGTGGTCGCTGCGGGTGTCTCGCTCGTCCCGGAAGGCCGACGGCTGTTCCCGCGCCTGTCCGTCGAGGAGAACCTTATCCTCGGTGCCTTCCGCGCGGAGGCTCGGGCGACGGTCGCTGAGGAGCTCGAGCGGGCCTGGGCCACCTTTCCGATCCTGAAGGAGAAACGTCGACAGATGGCGGGCTCCCTCTCCGGGGGACAGCAGCAGATGGTGGCGATCGCCCGCGCCCTCATGGCCCGGCCGCGGTTGCTGCTGGTGGATGAGCCCTCGGTCGGCCTTGCGCCGATCCTCGTCGCGCAGGTCATGGACACACTTGCAGCCCTGAAGGCCGAGAGAGGCCTGACGATCCTCATGGCCGAGCAGAACTTCGAGCAGACCGCCCGAGTCGCCGACCGAGGCTATGTCCTCGTGCACGGGGAGGTCGCCTTTGGCGGGACGACGGCGGAGTTGCGCGAGAGCGAGGCCGTCCAGGCCCTTTACCTCGGAGTGACCTGATGGACGCCCTCCCCAACGCGACCGCCGTGCGGATGACGGGCGGGGAGGCGCTGGCCCGCTCCCTCCAGGCCGCCGGCGCCGGCCCGATCTTCGGGATGGGCGGCTTCCAGCTGCTGCCCTTCTACGAGGCCTGCCGGGCGCTCGGCCTGCGCCACTTCCTCATCAACGACGAACGCACGGGCTGCTTCGCCGCCGACGCCTATGCCCGCGTCACGGGCCGGGTCGGCTTCGCGGACGCGACGCTCGGCCCGGGTGCGACCAACCTCGTCACCGCGCTCGTTGAGGCGCTGAACGCCGGCACGCCCCTCGTCGCGATCACGGGCGACGCCAACCGCGACCACGCCTGGAAGAACATGACGCAGGAAGCGCGGCAGGTGGAGATTCTCCGTCCCGCCGCGAAGGAACTGATCCGCGTCGAGAGCACGAAGCGCATCCCCGAACTGCTGCGCCGCGCGCTGTCCGTCGCGACCTCCGGCCGACCGGGACCGGTGGTGCTCGACGTGCCGGAGGACGTGGCGCACGGGGAACACGAGTTCTCGCCCACGGATTTCGAGGTCCCCGAGCGGATCACCCGCATCCCCGCCGTGCGGTCCCGCCCGGCGCGGGAGGACGTGGAGCGTGCGGCGGCGATGATCGCCCGCGCCCGCCGCCCGATGCTGCTGGTGGGCGGCGGCGCGCATCTCTCCGTCGCCTACGATCCCTCCCTGCGGCTGGTGGAGGAGGGATCCATCCCGCTCGCCCACACCATCTCGGGCAAGGGCGCGATCGCCTGTTCCCATCCCTTCAACGCCGGCCTCTTCGGCCGCTACTCGCGCATCGCCAACGACTTGATCGCGGAATCCGACCTGCTGATTGTTGCGGGCTGCAAGCTCGGGGAGATCGCGACGAAGCGCTTCCAGTTGCTGCCCGAGGGCGTGCCCGTCATCCACCTCGATATCCTCGCGGAGGAGTTCGGGCGGACGTCCCGCTGCGACGTCGCGCTCTGGGGCGACATGGGGGCGGGCCTGACCGATCTGGCGGATGCCCTGCAAGGCCGGAAGCACGACCGTGCGGGCCCTGAACGGTCGGAATGGGCCGCCACCGTCGCGCCGCGCATGGCGAAGTGGAAGCACGACGCCCGCGACCGGCTGGAGAGCACGGAGCGCCCCATCAACCTTGCGCGCCTCATCGGCGAACTGAACCGGCTCATGCCGGAGGACGGCGTGCTCGTGGCCGATGGCGGCTTCGCCGGACACTGGACCGGGCTGCTGTTCGAGACGAAGAAGGCGGGACGTCACTACGTCCCCGACCGCGGCTTCGCCTCCATCGGCTACGGCCTGCCCGGTGCCATCGGCGCGCAGCTGGGCGTCGGGCCGAACCGGCGCGTGGCCGCGCTGACCGGCGATGGCGGCTTCAACATGACGCTCGGGGATCTCGAGACGGCGCGGCGCACCGGCGTCGCCCCGATCCTCTTCGTCGTGAACAACGCGGCCTCCGGCTACGTGAAGGCGCTGCAGCACGCGGTGTATGGCCACGGCAACTACCAGTCCTCCGACCTCGTCGAGATGGACTACGCGGCCATCGCGAACACCATGGGCTGCCGCGGCATCCGCGTGGAGGATCCCGACCGCATCCCCGACGCGATTCGGGAAGGCCTGGCGAACACGTCCACCCCGACCGTCGTGGACGTGATCGTCACGCGCGACCCGGCCAAGATGCTCCCGGGCGTCGATAACCGCACCCTCAAGGTCGAGAAGGGCGACAGACCGGTGTGACACGACAGGGCGTAGCCCCATCAGGTGGGTGCGAAGCGCCCCGGGGGGTTGTGTTGCAAAGTTCGGCTTATGTCGAAGCGCGTCTTGTACGGTGTCTGATCAGGCCGCGACCCCGAACAACTCGGCGATGAAGGTGGCCTGCGCCCGCATGTCTCGCCCGCCGACTTGCTGAACCTGTCCCTTCCTCACCATCGCCATCACCTCGTAACCGGCCAGCGTTCGTCGCGCCGTCCGGAAGCCCCCGAAGCCCAGCCCCGGTCGGACCAGCCGTTTCACGCGCCGGTGATCTTGCTCCACGATGTTGTACAAGAACTTGGCCTGCCGCAGCCGCGCGAAGCGCCAGAGCTCGCTCTCGGCTTTCATGTCCGACACGGCCAGCGGGTAGGCCGGGTTCCGGTCGACGGTGATGCTGCACGGGTTGACCGTGTGCGGCTGGCCCAGGGCCTTCCTGAAGAACCGCTTCGCAGCCTCCGCATCTCGCTTGGCTGAGAGGGGGAAGTCGATCGTCGCCCCACGGCTTTCCACCGCACGATACAGGTAGGTCCAGCGCCCCTTCACCCGGATGTAGGTTTCATTGACCCGCCAGGATCCGTTGCTCATCCGCAGGTGCGGCCGGATCCGCCTCTCCAACTCCGGCGCATAGGCCCCGATCCAACGAAAGATCGTCGTGTGCGCGATCTCCACCCCTCGATCCCAATCATCACATCGAGGTCGCGGTAGCTGATCGGGAACATGAGGTATCACCAGACAGCCCAGAGGATCACCTCGGCTGCGAACTGGCGGCCCTTGAAGGACCGACCCACCCCGATCTCATCCAGTGGTCGCCGCTTCGTCATCCCGAAACATGGCCCCGGTCACTGCCGGGCTTAAAACCTGCAACGGAACCGCGCCATCCATGCTCGCCATCTTTGCGTCCGCCTTCCTCTTCGGCCTCGCCTTCAACGCTGCCCCCGGCGCAGTCACCGCCGAGAGCCGGCGGCGAGGTCTCCGCGGTGGCTTCCGCCCGGCTTTCGCAGTTCAGTTCGGCTTCCTCGTCGGCGACTTCGGTTGGGCCCTCCTCGGCCTCGCCGGCGCCGGCGCCGGCGCCCTCTTCTCCCTGCCGCTTCTCCGCGTGCCTCTCGAGATCGCGGGTGCAGGTCTCCTCGCCTGGATGGCCTGGGGTGCCCTGCGCGACGGGCGCGCTGGCGGCTCGTTCCAGCTCCCCAAAGAGGAGACCGACCGCGGAGCGCTCGCCGCCGGGGCGGCGCTTTCGCTCTCGAATCCGCAGAACGTTACCTTCTGGGTTGCCCTCGACGCGCCGATGGCAGCCCTTGGCGTCGAGCGCCCTCTCTCCCCGGAGGCGGCGACCTTTTTCGCCGGCTTCGGCGCCTCCTCCATTCTCTGGTGCTTCGTCGCCGCGGGCTTCATCGCCTGGGCGGGGATGATCCTCACCCCTGCCCTGCACCGGGGCCCAACCTCAGCTGCGCCGCAGCACTCGCCGCCTTCGCGATCCTCGCTTGGGTCGGCGCCGTCCGCGGAATCTTGGGCTGACGCCGGCAGCGCACCACGTCATTGCAGTCGTGCACCTCTCCCATCAGCTCCGTTGCGCTCCGGCGATCCGTGACGCGCGGCGCGGGGGCCTGCATGGGATAACCTCAACCGTCAGGGCAGAGGGAATGCGTCGAGGTGGTCTTGGGAAAGAACGTGCTCGTTGCGGGTGGCAGCCGCGGAATCGGCCTCGGGATCGCGGAACGCCTCGTCCGAACCGCCACCTGCCTCTGGTGCGTCTCCCGCTCCCCCTCGCCGCATGGGGAATGGATCGCGGCCGATCTCGCCACGGGCGAGGGCGTGATGGCCGTTGCGGACCGCCTCGGCGGCGAGCGCCTCGATGCCCTCCTCTACTTCGGCGGCACCTGGGAGCGGGACGCCTTCACGACGGGCTACGGCTTCGAGCGCGGCGACCGGGCCGAGATGGAGCGCGTGCTCGCCGTAAACCTGCTCGCCCCCATCCACCTCGTGCACGCCCTCCTGCCCGCCCTGCGGCGATCATCCTCGCCCCGCGCACTGTTCATCGGCTCCCTCTCCGGCCTCGACAACGCTGCCTCGCGTGAGGTAGCCAACTCCGCCTCGAAGTCCGGCCTGCGCGGCGCCGCCGGGGCTCTCCGGCGCGAGCTGCCCTGGCTCGCCGTCACGGTGCTCAACCCAGGCAACGTCGCGACGCCGGAGGTGGAGGAGGATATCGCGGTAGGGCGCTTCGGCCCGCAGGTGCCGATCCCGATGGACGACGTCGCCGCCTCCGTCGCCTTCGCCATATCCCTCTCGCCCGCCGCCGTCGCGACGGAGATCAACCTATCCCAGATGGCGTAGGGGAATTGGCGACTTGTTGGAAGTGGCGCCGAGTCTTCCGCACGAGGGTGCGTGCGCGGGTTCAGGCCGCGATCTGGACGCATGTTTCCTCGCGCCAGACCCGGAAGGCCTTGGCGCGAGCACGCCGATGCTGAGCCGCGGTCATCAGATGCCGCCGTGGCCGGAAATGGCCGTAGATTGTTGATTCGCGTTGAGATCTGACCCGGGGAGGGCCTGAGTTTTCGCCGAGAAATGACCCGTGTCTGAGCACGTCCTCGACCGCACGGTCGGGGTGATCGGAGTGATTGACATGGAGTTGTCCAGTGTGATCCGGCGGTGGCGCCACCGGGATGGGATCTCGATCCGGGAGATCGAGCGTCGGACGGGTTTGTCGCGGAACACGATCCGCAAATACCTCCGCTCGGACGCGGTCGAGGTGAGGTTCAAGGTACCCGAGCGCCCGAGCCGTCTGGACCCGTTCGCCGGGGAACTGTCGCGATGGCTCGAGGGGGAGGCGAGCAAGGGTCGCAAGGGACGCCGGACCGCGCGACGGCTGCACGCCGACCTGGTCGCGCTGGGCTACGCTGGCTCCTACGCGCGGGTTGCGGCCTTCGTCCGGCGCTGGCGGGCGGATCGGGAGGTTGCGCAGCGCACGCCGGGGCGGGGCGTGTTCGTGCCGCTCGCCTTCGGGCCAGGCGAGGCGTTCCAGTTCGACTGGAGCGAGGACTGGGCGATGATCGGCGGCAAGCGGGTCAAGCTGCAGGCCGCGCACACCAAGCTGTCGTACAGCCGGGCCTTCGTGGTGCGAGCCTACAGGCTGCAGACCCACGAGATGCTGTTCGACGCCCTGGCCGAGGCGTTCCGGGTGCTGGGCGGCGTGCCGCGCCGCGGCATCTTCGACAACATGCGGACGGCGGTGGACCGCGTCGGCTCGGGCAAGGTCCGGCAGGTGAATGCGCGGTTCGGGGCCATGGCGAGCCACTACCTCTTCGAGCCGACGTTCTGCAGTCCGGCCTCGGGCTGGGAGAAGGGTCAGGTCGAGAAAAACGTCCAGGACGCCCGGCGGCAGATCTGGCAGGCCCTGCCGCCTTTCGGCGACCTGTCCGCCCTCAACACCTGGCTCGCGGCCCGCTGCATCGAGCGCTGGGGCGAGATCCCGCACGGAGAGTTGCCGGGCAGCGTCGCCGAGGTGCATGCCCGGGAGACGGCGAGCCTCATGCCGCTGGGACGGCCGTTCGACGGCTTCGTCGAGCACGCCAAGCGCGTGTCGCCGACCTGCCTCGTGCACTTCGAGGCCAACCGCTACAGCGTCCCGGCCTCCTTTGCCAATCGGCCGGTCAGCTTACGGGTCTACCCCGACCGCCTCGTCGTGGTGGCCGAGGGGCAGGCCGTATGCGAGCACGCCCGGATCGTCGAGCGCGCGCACGACGTGCCCCGCCGCACCGTCTACGACTGGCGGCACTACCTCGCGGTGATCCAGCGCAAGCCGGGGCGCTCCGCAACGGCGCGCCCTTCGCCGAGATGCCGGAGGCGTTCCGCAACCTCCAGGCCCAGCTGCTGCGGCGACCCGGGGGCGAGCGGGAGATGGTGGACGTCCTCGCCCTCGTGCTGCAGCACGACGAGGCGGCGGTGCTGTGCGCCGTGGAACTGGCCCTTGAGGGCGGCATCGCAAGCAAGACCCATGTCCTCAACATCCTGCACCGCCTGACGGATGGACGCGGCACGACCGCGGCCATCGACGCGCCGCAGGCCCTGGTACTGCGCCAGGAGCCGAGGGCCGACATCGGACGCTACGACGCGCTGCGGACCCGCGAGGTGCGCCATGCGTCATGATCCGGCGAGCGCCGCCCTCGTGGTGATGCTGCGCGGGCTGGAGATGTTTGGCATGGCTCAGGCCGTGGGCGAGCTGGCGGAACAGGGAGCGCCTGCGTTCGAGGCGGCCGTCCCCACCCTGTCCCAGCTGCTCAAGGCCGAGATGGCCGAGCGCGAGGTGCGCTCCGTCGCCTACCATACCAAGGCGGCCCGGTTCCCGGCCTAGGAGGACCTCGCCACCTTCGACTTCTCGGCGAGCGAGGTGAACGAGGCCACCGTCCGCCAGCTGCACCGGGGGGACTTCACCGAGCGGGCCGACAACGTCGTGCTCATCGGCGGGCCCGGCACCGGTAAGACCCACCTCGCCACGGCGCTCGGCGTCCAGGCCATCGAGCACGGCCGCAAGAAGGTGCGGTTCTACTCCACGGTCGACCTGGTGAATGCGCTGGAGGGGGAGAAGGCCGCCAACAAGGCCGGGCACCTCGCCGCCCACCTGCTCCGCCTCGACCTCGTCATCCTCGACGAGCTCGGCTACCTGCCGTTCAGCGCATCAGGGGGCGCCTTGCTGTTCCACCTGCTCAGCAAGCTCTACGAGCGCACCAGCGTGGTGATCACCACCAACCTCAGTTTCAGCGAGTGGGGTGGCGTGTTCGGCGACGCCAAGATGACCACCGCACTCCTCGACCGGCTCACCCACCACTGCCACATCCTGGAGACCGGCAACGACAGCTTCCGGTTCAGGAGTAGCTCGGCCGAACCCAGAAAGGGGAGGACCAAAACACCCGCTTGACCCGCGACGCAGGCCTGCGGGACATATCCACCCACGGGTCAGTTCTCAGCAAAACTCAACAATCTTGGGGACAGGAGACACGATGGCATCTAGGCGCTCCGTCGGACTGGCGGCGAGCATCCTTGCCCTGTTTGCGACGGCATCGCTCGACATCTCCGTAGCCAGAGGAGCAGCCGCCTCGACGACGGAGCGCGTCCTGGTCGTGCGACGGGGCGATACTCTCGCCGGCCTGCTGACGGGTGCGGGCCTCGACCGCTCGGAGGTGCAGGCGACGGTGACCGCGATCGAGCGGGTGCTCCCCTTGCGCTCGCTCCGCCCCGGCCAGGAGGTGACGATTGAGCTCCATCCGTCACGCGAAGACGAGCTCATCGGCGTGGAAATCGAGCCGGCTCCGGGACGAACGGTCCGGGCACGCCTCGAAGAGGATGGCTGGCACGTCGAGGACCTCTCCTCCGATCAGCACCGCATGTTGGCCATGGCTGCCGGCGAGGTCGAGGGCGGCCTCTTCCCGTCGATGGTCGCAGCTGGCCTCCCTCCAGGATTGGCCATGTCCCTCATCGGAACCCTCGGCCATGCGGTCGACTTCGGGCGTGACCTCCAGCCCGGGGACCGCTTCTCCGCCCTCTTCGAGCGGCTCCGGGACAATGACGGCGAGCTGATCGGGCACGGTCATGTGCTACAGGTGGAACTCATCCTCTCCGGCCGGCGACTGACCCTCTGGCGCTACGATGCGAGTGACGGATCGACCGACTGGGTCGATGCCGAGGGCAGGAGCGTGCGCGGCTCCTTCCTGCGCACGCCGCTCGACGGGGCGCGTGTCACGTCCGGGTTCGGCTTGCGGCGCCATCCGGTATTGGCCTCATCTCGACCGCATGACGGCATCGACTTCGGCGCCTCAACGGGCACCCCGGTCTACGCGGCTGCGGACGGCAGGGTCATCTCCGCCCGGCGCGAGAATGGGTATGGCCGCACGGTCCGCCTCCGCCATCGCGGGGGATCGGAAACCCGCTATGCCCACCTCTCGCGTTTCGCGCAGGGCCTTGCCCCGGGACGCGCCGTGAAGCAGGGCGACACGATCGGCAATGTCGGGTCCGACGGACTGTCGACCGGGCCACACCTGCACTACGAGGTGCTGGTCGCCGGCAAGCCGGTTGACCCCAGCACGCACGTGTCGGCCCAGGCCCGGCTCTCCGAGCGTCAGCTGGCGGAGTTCCAGGCGGCACGTCTCGCCCTTGCTGAACAGGCCGCGACGCTACGTCCGTACACCGAAGTCGCGATGATCGAGTAGGTCCGGTGCAGATCGCTCACCCGCCGCGCCGCGGGGCCGCGCGAGGACATTCACGGCTGATGGCGTTGTAGGCTGCGGAGAAGCCGGAGAGCGAGAAGGTGCGGCTGACGGTGCCGCGGCGGTTGGCGGTCGGGATCCTCGCCACCACGGTCTGCCCGTTGCGGAATGCGGCGACGGCAGCACGGCCATCCCGGGCGAAGGCGTTCCCACCGATCGCGTAGAAGCGGAGGTTGGCATCTCCCGCCGTGACGTTCACCTCGGCGCTGCGACGGAAGGTGCGACCAAGCCGGAGCACCATTTCGTTGCGCCCCTCGGGGCGATGCACGATGGTGAGCATGCCGTTCCGCCGGGTGCGGCCTACGACCGGCGTGAACGCGTAGCAGACTTTGCCTGTGGCCTCCTGGTGGGTGGCGGCGGTCCAAGAGCCGAAGCGGCCCACGAGCTGCTGAGCAACGGCCGACGTCGCTACTACCAGGAGGGCCGCAATGAAGATGGAGAGGCGTGCCATAGCGGGTCGGTATCTCCTCGCGCGCGCAAGTCTGACTGAACCTATCCCCGGAACTGGTCCGGCCCATGGGAGAGCCTTCCGGCTTCATCGGCCGCCTCCGGAGGCGACCTGTAGGGCGAACTCCTGGGGCGTCAGGTGCCCCAGGGCACTGTGAGGTCGGGACGCATTGTAGTCCCGTCTCCAGGCTTCGATCTTGCTCCTGGCATCTTCCAGCGACAAGAACCAATGCGTGTCGAGGCACTCGTCCCGGAGGCGTCCGTTGAAGGAGTCCACGAAGGCGTTGTCGGTCGGCTTGCCAGGCCGCGAGAAGTCGAGTGTCACGCGGCGCTCGTAGGCCCAACGGTCCAGGACCTTCGAGATAAACTCCGGCCGTTGTCGACACGGATGAGGCGAGGTGGTCCACGCAACGCCGCGACGCGTTCGACGGCCTGCGCCACATGCTCACCGCGGATGCCGCTGTCGACCACGATCGCCAGTGCCTCGCCCATGTAGTTGTCGACGAGGGTCAGGGCCCGGATCCGCCGACCATCGAACAGCGCGTCAGAGACGAAGTCCATCGACCAGTGCTCGTTCGGTTGGCCTGCAACCTCGCGCTCCGTACGGCGCGCCGCGGTCACGTGCCGCCTCGGCCGCTTGTGACGCAAGCTCAGGCCGTCAAGGCGATACAGCCGGTACACCCGCTTCCGGTTCACCTGCCATCCTTCCCGCCTGAGGAGGATGTGGATCCGCGGATAGCCGTAGCGGACCCGTACCGCCGCAATCTCCCGGATGCGCAGCCGCAGCGGCATCTGCTCGTCACGGCGCGTACGATACCGGTGCGACGACCGATGGAACCGCAGCGCCAGACAGCCTCGTCGCTCGCTCACGCCGGACGCGTCCTGGACATGCCGGACGAACTCGCGTCGGCGACGAGGCCCTACACCCACTTTGCCAGCACATCCTGCAGCATCGCCTTGTCCAAGCTCAGGTCGGCCACGAGCCTCTTGAGTTTCGTGTTCTCCTCCTGCAGCTGACGAAGCTGCCGCAGCTCAGACGGCCCTAGGCCCCCATACTTCTGCTTCCACCGGAAGAACGTCGCTTCCGACACGCCCATCTTGCGGCAGACCTCGGCGACCGACGTGCCCAGTTCCGCCCGCTTTAGCGCGAACGCGATCTGCTCCTCCCTGTAACGGCTCTTCCGCATCGGCAGGCCTCCTCCTGGGTCAGGGATCCTGCCGGAAAACTCTCGGAATGAGCGGGCCAGTTCTCGGGTTTAGGGTCATCGGGTCCGCCGCGGGCTGACAGCGCTCCAGCAGCACGGGGTGCCCCATGCGCGCGATCTTCATGACGGCCATGACGAGGGACTATACGGCCCGAAGCGGTCGCGGCCCGTCCCGGTCGGGTCTGCGAACGCCTACGCCGCGGCCAGCTCCGCGCCGCAGATCCGGTCGACCTCCGCCAGGTCGTCGGCGGTGAGGGACCACCCACCGGCCGCCACGTTCGCCGCGACCTGCTCTGGCTTCGTCGCGCCCGCGATGACGCTCGAGACCGGCGGACGGGCGAGCAGCCAGGAGAAGGCGAGCTCGAGCAGTGTGTGCCCGCGTGCCTCGGCGAAGTCGGCGAGCCGCTCGGCAACCGTCCAGTTCCGATCGGTGAGGTAGCGTTCGGCCAGACGCTGCGTCTTCGTCAGCCGCGCATCGGACGGCATCGTCGTGTTGCGCTTGTATTTGCCGGTTAGCAGCCCGCTCGCGAGGGGGAAGTAGGGTAGGAGCCCCAAGCCATAAGCCCGCATCGCCGGCATCAGTTCCGCCTCGTGCTTCCGAACGAGCAGCGAGACCTCGTCCTGGCAGGAGATGAAACCCGCGAGGCCGAGATCCCGCGCCGTCCAGGTGGCCTCGACCACCTGCCAGGCCGGTAGGTTGCTGCAGCCGGCGTAGCGGATCTTGCCGGCCCGCGTGAGGTCCTCCAGCGCGCGCAGCGTCTCGTAGATCGGGGTGAGCGGGTCAGGGCGGTGAAGCTGGTACAGGTCGATCCAGTCGGTGCGTAGCCGCCGCAGGCTCGCCTCGACGGCGGCGATGACGTAGCGCCGGCTACCGCCTTTGAGCGTCTCCGCTGCGTCCATCGGCATGCCGAACTTCGTGGCAAGCACGATGTCCCTGCGGCGCGGGCCGAGGATCTCGCCGAGAGCGTTTTCGGAGCCACCGCGCTCGCCATAGACGTCGGCCGTGTCGTAGAGGGTGATGCCCGCATCGAGGGCCGCGTGGACCACGGCCCGGCTTGCCTCTAGGTCGATTCGCCCGCCGAAGTTGTTGCAGCCCAGACCGACCGCCGAGACGCGAAGGCCAGAGCAGCCGAGGTTGCGGATGTCCAAGGTCGTTCCTCCGAGTGTGGCATGACCTTGGACCAGTCCGCGCTGCCTGTCTCCCCGGCCGACGGTCGCCACCCGCCCGCTGAACCTGCCTGTTCACCACCGAGCAACGGTCGTTGGTCGATGGTGAACAGGGTCACGGCGAGAGGGTGCCGGCTTCAGGTTAGTGCTGGCCTGAGCTGTGCACCATGACACGCGTGACACGAAGCGGCACACGACGACACAGCCCCAAGGCGCGGGCCGGGTATATCGCCCTCAGACACACCAGTCCGAAGGGATCAGACCATGGCGATTTTCTTCAAGTACGAAGGCCTCAACGGCGAGGTCACGGCAGTGGGCTACGAGAAGTGGGTCGAGGCCGGCAGCCTTCAGTTCGGCGTCGGCCGCGGCGTCTCCATCGGCTCCGGCGGCGGCTCCAAGCGCGAGGCTTCCGCCCCGTCGCTCTCCGAGTTCGTCATCACGAAGTCGATGGACAGCTTCGACCAGCTCATGCTGAAGGAAGCGATCGGCGGCGAGGCGAAGAAGGTCGAGATCCACATCACGCAGACCGATGGCAAGGGCAAGCACGTCGCCTTCCAGAAGTACAAGCTGGAACGCGTGCTGATCTCCTCCTACTCGCTCTCGAGCCACGGCGCGCGGCCGGACATCTCCGCGTCCTTCTCCTACGCGGCGATCGACAGCGAGTACCTGAACATCGACGACAAGTTCAAGTCGACGACGACCGGTCACGTCACCTACGACATCTCGAAGGCTGACGTCTGACGCCTGGTGAGCATCTGCGCGAGCACGGCCGGAAGGCCGTGCTCATTGTTGATCAATCTGCCCGGCCTTCGATGATCTGGCGCTAGCTGCGGACGGCCTCGTGCGGGTCGTCTGGGAGGAGGGGCGCGAGGGTCGTCAGGCGTTGACCGATGCGGCGCCGCAGTTCGGCACCATCGACGGAGCCGGCGACCTCCCCCCTTCTGTGGGGACCTGCTTTTCCCGCCAGCCCGCGCGTGCCTTCATCCAGAAAATCGCGGCCGCCACGGAGCCGCCCTCGGTGGCCATCCGGAACAGGCTCTGTCCGACCTTCGCCGTGGCCTCGATCGAGCCGCGTTTCAGCTCGTGCCCGAAGTGCTTCCGCAGCGTCTTGGGCGAGACCTTGGGGAGCGTCGCGATGTCGTCCTGGGACACGCCGTAGCCCGACATGGCGCGAACCGTCCGGCGCTGCTCCTCCGTCGGCTCGAAGGCTACCTCCTGGCTCACGCCGGCGCGTCCGCCGGTCGCGGGGCGCCTGTCACCCGCTCGGCCGCGACCTCGGCGTAGGTCGCCCCCGTCGCCTCGAGCCGGGCGGTGCCGCCTGCGAAGGCCGCCCAGCGCAGGAGGGCGACGTCGACGTAGGCAGACGACAGCTCGACGGCATGGCAGGCCCGTCCGGAGGCCTTGGCCGCAATGATCGTCGTGCCTGACCCCGAGAACGGCTCGTAGATCGCCTGACCCGGGGAGGAGTTGTTCTCGATCGGCCGGCGCATGCACTCCACGGGCTTCTGGGTGCCGTGGACCGTCGCGCTGTCCTCCGCGCCGGCGCGGGTCGGGATGGACCAGAGCGTCGTCTGCTTCCGATCGCCCGACCAGTGCCCCTTGGCGCCGTCGCGCTCAGGGGCCGACCCCTGGCAGAAAGGCGCAAAGCCCTCCGCGCCAAGTTGCTGGCGCTATCGGCTGCAACGCGGGTACGTCCGCTTCTCCGCTGTCGCAGCTCCAGAGCGGCCATGCCGCTCCCGACCAAACTCGATCGTGCTGTTCAGCGCCTCGGACCCGCCGAGGCTGGGGCTAGCGCTTCGCCCGGGTCTGATGCCGAGGCGGCCGGACGGGCTGATCCCAGTAACGGCAGCGATCGGCGCGGGTGCCTCAGACCGGTTGCCGTGCCAGCTCCTCCAGGGCGTTAAGCGTGGCGTCCCGGTCCGCCAACCCGTCCACCGCCCCTGACCGGCAGCGCGCGAGGTCCTCGGCGAAGCTCGCGACCACCGGGGGCGCCGCCGTCGCGAAGCCCGTCAGCGCGCCCGGCGACAGGCGCGTCGTCCCCGGTGAGGGCCAGCCCTCGAAGCCTACAGCAGGGGCGCCATCGCCGGAGCGCTCCGCGAGCGTGTACTGGAAGGTCGGCGCCGTCGGGATCAGCCGCACCGAGAAGCCAGGCGACCGCCGCATGAGGTCGGCGAGCGCGGCTACGTGCGCCCGTCGCCAGCGCCGCTCGACCCTCGGCCCGGGCGCGCCCGCATACTCCGTCAGGTGCGCGTGGCTCAGGACGTGCTCCACCCGGCAGCCCGCGGCGAGCGCGGCCTCAAGCCGCTCCCGCCGGAACGCCCCGATGGCCTCGACGAGGGCCGGGTAGAGCGGGTGCGCCGCGAGGACGTGGCGGTCGAAGTAGGTCCGGTAGCCCGACGGCCGCAGTGCACCCGTGGGCCGCTGGTTCACGATCGTCACCCGCGACGCGCCGGGCCCGACGAGCGAGGTGACGACGAGCTCGTAAAGCAGGTTGTGGCAGGCGTGGAGCGCCGTGGACAGCCGCAGCCGATCCGCGAGGCCCAGGAAGGCAGGGATGTCGCCCTCGGCCAGCGCCGCGCGATCGAAACGGGCGAGGAGGGTGTCCAGCTCGTCTAGGCCGAGGTTCAGCGCGAGGCCGAGCGCGATGAGGTTGCCGCGCGGCACGTTGGCGATGACGTCGCGCTCGAGGTCGCGGATGTAGGTGTTCGTCAGCCCCGAGAGGGAGGAAACCTGGTTCCGCGGCGCGCCGCGCGCGGCGACGAGCACCTGGAGGTAGGCACCGCGGGAGGCCTCGGGACGGGTCAGCATGGGGGTGCAATAGAGGGTCGGAGAAATATCAAACAGGCTTGATATGCGCCCCGGTCCCCGTCACTCTGCCCCGCGTCTGGAGGGCATGGGTTGGACGAGCTCGGTTCCGCGACGGCGTATCCCCGCGACCCCCGCGGCTATGGCCGCTCCCCGCCCGACCCGCGCTGGCCTAGCGGAGCGAAGGTCGCGATCTCCTTCGTCCTGAACTACGAGGAAGGCGGCGAGCACACGCCGCTCAACGGCGACGACCGCAGCGAGGCCTACCTCCACGAGACCTCCGCCGGCGCGTCGCCGCGCATGGGCGAGCGCGCCGTCACCGTCGAATCGCAGTTCGACTACGGCGCCCGCGCCGGCGTCTGGCGCGTCCTGCGGCTCTTCGGGAAACGCGGCCTGCCGCTCACCGCCTACGCGGTCGGCCGCGCGCTCGAGCTGAACCCCGACGTCGGACGCGCCCTCGCCGAGGCAGGCCACGAGGTCGCGAGCCACGCGCAGCGCTGGATCGACTACCGCGCTATGCCGGAGGCGGAGGAGCGGGCGCACATCGCCGCCTCGGTCGCCGCCATCGCAGCGACGACGGGCGCGCCCCCTGTCGGCTGGTACACCGGGCGCGTGAGCGAGCGCACACGGCGCCTCGTCGTGGAGCACGGGGGCTTCCTCTACGACTCCGACTCCTACGCCGACGACCTGCCCTACTACGTGCGGGTGGCAGGACGGGCACACCTCGTCATCCCCTACGCGCTCGATTCGAACGACATGAAGTTCGCGATGCCGCCGGGCTTCGGCACGGGCGCCGACTTCGACGCCTACCTTCGCGACTCGCTCGACACCCTCCTTGCCGAGGGGCGGGCAGGTGCGCCGAAGATGCTCTCCGTCGGCCTGCACGCCCGGCTGTCCGGCCGCCCGGGGCGCGCCGCGGCGCTCGCGCGCTTCCTCGACCTCGTCGCGGACCACCCGGAGGTCTGGGTGGCCCGCCGCGCCGACATCGCCCGCCACTGGCTCGCCACCTACCCGCCCGAGGACGCCCCCGCATGACCGAGATCACTCGCCGCGCCGCGTTCGGCGCCGGACTGGCCCTAGCCGCGCCCCGCCTCGCCGGCGCGCAGGCCGCCCCGCGGGTGCTGCGCTTCGTGCCGCAGGCCGACCTCCGCGCGATCGACCCCGTCCAGACGAACGCCTACATCACCCGCAACTTCGGCTACCTCGTCTTCGACACACTCTTCGCCCTCGACGCGAACTACCGGCCGCAGCCGCAGATGGTCGAGCGCTGGACCGTCTCGGACGACCGGCTCACCTGGCGCTTCATCCTCCGCGAAGGGCTCTCCTGGCACGACGGCACACCCGTCGCCGCGGCGGATTGCGTTGCCTCGGTCACGCGCTGGGCCAAGCGCGACACGATCGGGCTGCGACTCATGGCGACCGCGCAGTCGCTCTCGCCCGACGACGCGCGGAGCTTCACCCTCCACCTGCGCGAGCCCTTCGCGCAGGTGCTCGCGGCCCTGGCGAAACCCTCCTCGCTCCCGCTCTTCATGATGCCCGAGCGCCTCGCCTCGCTCGACCCAGCGACCGCCATCCCCGAGGCGATCGGCTCCGGTCCCTACCGCATGATCCGGGACGAGTGGGATCCCGGCAACAAGGTCGTTTTCGCCCGCAACGCCGCCTACCGCTCCCGCCCCGAGCCCGCGAGCTTCTGCGCGGGCGGCAAGGCCGCGCATTTCGACCGGGTGGAATGGATCTCCATGCCCGACGCGGCGACCGCGACGGCGGCGCTGACCCGGGGCGAGGTGGACTGGTACGAGCTGCCGCCCTTCGACCTCCTGCCCTCCCTCGCGCGGGCGCGAAACGTCTCAGTGGCGCGGGTGGACCCGCTCGGCAGCCAGGCGCTCATGCGCTTCAACCAGCTCGTCCCGCCCTTCGACAAGCTCGCCGCACGCCACGCGATCGCGGCCGCCGTGTCGCAGGAGGACTACCTCACCGCCATCGCGGGAGACGCGCAGTACTGGCGGACCTGCAACTCGGTCTACGCCTGCGGCACGCCCCTCAGCAGTGAGGCGGGCACCGAGATCCTCCGAGCTCCCCGGAGCCTCGACCGCGCCCGCGCCCTGCTGCGGGAGTCGGGCTACGCGGGCGAGAAGGTGATCGTTCTCTCGGCCGGGGAGGTGCAGATGATGCAGTCCCAGGCCCTCGTCACGGCGGACCTCCTGAAGCGGCTCGGGATGAACGTCGAGCTGCAGGCGACCGACCAGGGCGCGTTCTTCTCGCGTCGCAACAACCGCGAGCTCGGTGCGCGGGGAAGCTGGCACGTCTTCCACACCTGGATCACGGCGCTCGACACGGTCAACCCCTCGGTCAACTTTGTCACCCGTGCAGATGGCGGCTATGCCGGCTGGAACGAGGATGCGGGGATCGAGCGGCTGCGCGCGGACTGGCTCGGGGCGCGGGACGAGGCCGAGGGCAAGCGCCTCGCGGACGAGGTGCAGCGCCGCACGCTCGAGCAGGTGAACTACATCCCGCTCGGCCAGTTCTATGTCCCCACGGCCTTCCGCAGCAACCTGACCGGGATCATCGAGGGACCACTCTTCCTGTTCTGGAACGTCCGGCGGGGATGAGGGAGGACGGGTCGTCCATCGAGGAGCGACATCAGCGGCGCGACGCTGACGGTCGTCGACCGATCGGCGCGGCGGGGAGGCGCGGTCGATCCGAAGGGCCGCGCCCTCCGGCGAACCGTTCGGAGCGGCGCCTTCTCGGCCTGACTCCCCTGGGTGAAGAGGGAAGCCGCATCCAACCGAACGCCTGACGTCGCGCGACGGCGAGGCCTCAGAGTCCTGTGTGGACGGCCCCTTGGACGCAAGGGCGATTTGACGTTCGGCGACGCGGTCGGGTGCGGTCATGTGTCCGGCCTGTCTGCGCGGCTCATGGCCGCTGGCCCTGATGCAATCCGCGGCCTGGCTCCCAATCAGTTTCGCGCGCTCTGAGGCGCGAGACTCTAAACGGGTTCTGCTTGGCCCCGGCTTCGACCGGTACGCCATCATGCCACCATCGCCCTCACGCACCCGCCGGCCGCGGCGACCTCCGGCGGGGAACCATCCACGCCTATGCGCCTGCAGGCTGTGGAGCTGCGAGTTGCGGGCGATAGCTCTCACCGCGCGCCAGCAGTGCCCAGACGATCCGTGCCGTCTTGTTCGCCTGCGCGACGGCCGCGACCATCGTTGGTCGGCGCCCAATGAGGTCAGCAAGCCAACCCTCCCGCACTTTGATGCGGGTATGGCGGATCACCGCGGTCGCCCCGAGCACCAGGAGGCGCCGCAGGTAGCGGTCACCGGCCTTGGAGATGCCGCCCTGTCGTGGCTTGCCGCCGGTGCTGTTCTGCTTCGGCACGAGCCCGATCCAGGCCGCGAAATGCCGCGCCGAGGCGAAGTTCGACACGTCGCCCACAGTGGCGACGATCGCCGACGCCGTGATCGGGCCGATGCCGGGCACCGCGGCAAGTCGCCGACTGGCCTCGTTCTCCATGTGCCAGGCGAGGATCGCCGCCTCGATCTCCTCGACCCGCTTGCCGAGCGCCTCCAGCTCCGCGGCCAAGCCTCGCAGCGCCTGCCGCGCCAGCGGCGGCAGCGTGGCCTCATCCTCGCCGAGCAGAACCGCCAGCAGGTCCGCGACGCGGCTCATCCCTTGCGGCGCCACGATGCCGAACTCGGCCAGGTGCCCGCGCAGCGCGTTCACAAGCGCCGTGCGCTGGCGAACCAGCAGATCCCGCGTCCGATGCAGCATCAACACAGCCTGCTGCTCCGCCGTCTTCACCGGCACAAAGCGCATCGTCGGCCGGGTCACCGCCTCGCAGATCGCCTCGGCGTCGGCCGCGTCGGTCTTGCCGCGCTTGACGTAGGGCTTCACGTAGGCCGCCGGGATCAACCGCACTTCGTGGCCAAGTTCACGGATCTCGCGTGCCCAGTGGTGCGCCGTGCCGCAGGCCTCGATACCAATGAGGCAAGGCGGCAGAGCACGAAAGAAGTCCAGCACCTCGGCACGCCCAAGCCGACGCCGCACCACCGCGCGACCCGCAGCATCAACTCCGTGCGCCTGGAACACGCGCTTGGCGATGTCCAGACCGATCGTAGTAATCTCCATGGCGGACGGCTCCTCTGCTCGCAGACCTCGCCAGCCGCGAGCCTGGCACATCGATGCCGCTCAGGGGCCGTCCACCGCATCAGTTTGAGAATCATCGATGGGCGACGCGGCGCAGTAGCAGGGCGCCCATGGCGACGTGGATCATGGCTTCGGATACGTCGAGGCGCTTCTCGTAGTCGCGGACGAGGCGGCGCCAGCGGACCATCCACCCGAAGGTGCGCTCCACGACCCATCGGCGAGGGATGACCTCGAAACCCTTTGCCGTGTCGGACCGACGCACGATCTCGACGACGAAGTCGAGGAACGCGGCCTTGTCCATGAGTTTGGTGCGGTCGTAGCCCGCGTCGGCGAACAGGTGCTTCAGCCAAGGCCAGCGCTTGCGGATGGCGCCGAGGATCGTCTGCGCGCCCGCGCTGTCCGACACGTCGGCGGGCGTGAGGTTCACCATCAGCAGCCGCCCGTCGGTGTCCACCGCGACGTGGCGCTTGCGCCCGATGATCCGCTTGCCCCCGTCGTAGCCGCGCACCTCGGCGAACGGCGCCTTCACCGTCTGGCTGTCGAGCACGCCGCCGGTCGGGCTGGCCTCCCGGCCCGCCGCCCCGCGGTCCAGCATCAGCGCCACGTCGTGGATCGTGCGAAAGAGCAGGCGCCGGACGAAACGCCGGAACCACCAATAGACCGTCTGCCATGGCCCGAAGTGCACCGGCAGCATCCGCCAGCCGCCCGCGCTGCGCGCCATGTAGCGGATCGCATTCAGCACCTCGCGTAGATCGACTTCGGGCTTCCTGCCGCGCCGCGATGGCTTCGGCAGCAGCGGCTCGATCCGCGTCCATTCCTCGTCCGTCAGGTCGGACAGGTAGCGCTTCGTCTTTCGGCCAAGTTCGGCCATCCGGCCTCGCGTCTCTCGGGTCCACATCCCGAGCTTGAACCACCCTCGGCCGCGGTCGGGCCAAGCCTTTCTCAAACGGTCACTTAGGGCAAATCCAGCTCAGTCCTATGGCGCCACCCCGACTCAACACCCCGCTCTATGGCGTGACCTCGAGCGGCGCCGTCAGCCATTCTGACCGGTCAGGCGGCCAGAAGGTTCCGGCGCATTCGCAATGTGACGATAAGCCCCTCTGCCGACCAGTTGTAGTCGATGCTACCGCCGAGTTGGCGCTCCATGCTGCGCCGGATGAGTTCGCTGCCGTAGCCGGCTGGAGCGGAGGGTTCGACCACGGGCGGGCCGCCCCGTTCGGTCCAGACGAGCACGACATACTCGCCCGGGGCTGCGCACCCTAAGTCGAGAGTGCCGCATTCCACCGAAAGCGCGCCGTACTTCAGGGAGTTCGTGGCCAACTCGTGCACCACAAGGGCGAGCGTCGTGGCCGCCGCCTCGCCGATATCCATCCGCGGCACCGAGACACGGATGCGCCCCGAGGAGCGGTCGGTATCGTCATAGGCCTGTAGCAGCACCGCCAGCAGGTCGCCGAGCAGCGCCGCTTCCACCGGACGGCCGCCCCTCGGGCGAACGAGGTCATGGGCACGCCCGAGGGCTGTCAACCGCTTCGCGAGGTCACGTGCCATGTCCGCGGTGGTCGCCGCCGAGCGCGACGTGATCTGAGCCAGCTGCGAGGCGACCAGCAGCAGGTTCTTGACCCGGTGGCTCATCTCACCGGCGAGCAGTTGACTGGCTTCTTCCGCTTGTTTGCGCCCGGTCACGTCGAGGAAGATGCCGCGCATGACGTCGTGCCGGATATCCGCATCATTGCCTTGGCCTCGGGCCGAGACCCATTGGATGTCATCGCCTGACAAAATACGGAAGTCGATCTCGTAGGGGCCGATGATGGCCCGCGTCGCGGCAAATGCGGCCCGTACTCTGTCGAGGTCCTTCGGATGGATCTTCGCGGACAGGTCCTCGAAGGTCGCAACGCTCCCCTCCTCCAAGTCCCACAGGGCGTAGGCGCGCCTGTCCATGGCGATCTGGTCGGTTTCGACGTTCCACCACCACAGGCCCACGCCAGCGGCCTCGATGGCAGCCCGTAGGTGCTCCGGATTCCAATCCAGCAGCTGGCGTGATGGCGAGGCTGTCGGAATGTGTGCACTCCCATGCTGGCAGTGACGACGAGCGGGAAATCCTGTCCAGCTTGCCGGCTGTGTCGCAATCCAGCGTCTACGAGCCCGTTTCGCGACCCAAGTGTAACAGCCGAGCCGATGTCGGAGAAGGCCGACGGAGGCGGCGTAGAAGAAAGCTTGGGTGAAGCCGATGGTTAACCCGACATCGCGGGCGAAGTGCCTGTTACGGCTTCGTTCCAGACCGACGAGCGTTCTACCGTTATGCGAGGGCGGACACGACCAAAGCGGCCCGCCGGGTAGTCGGAGACGGCGCAGGACGGTTCACGAAGCGCGTTCGTCAGGACGGAAGACCCTTGTTCCACTTGCTCGCGAGGCCCTTCCAGACGAGCTTTGCGTCATCATAGCCTGGCGCTTTTCTTCGTTCGCAACAAAGCGGCCTGGTTGATGCTCGGCCCAAGGATCTGGTCGAGAGCAAGGGGGCCGATGACACCGCGTCACCGACCCGGGCAGACTACCGCCGCCCGTGATCATCCCACGTCCTATGGCGTGACCCCAAATCGTCTGAGCCGGCCGTTGCCGGGCTAAGCAGGACCGGGCTTCCCCGATGGCTCTCGCCCCAGCGCACCTCCGTTGTCGGGAGGAGGCTTTGCTGCCACCTTCGGCCAAATCGTCCAGGGAGCCCGCCCGCCAGGATGACTGAGCCGCCAAACGAACGCGTGCCGTTTCCATTGCTCGCTGAGCATCGCCTTGAGGAGCCAGGTCAACAGGTCGCCGCGCTCACCGCCGCGGTGGAAGCGCGGGACACCTTCATCCGGGTGACCGGTCACGAGCTTCGCAACTCACTGACCCCGATCCTCGGCCAGATCGACCTCATGCTGTCCCAGGTGAAGGCGGGGCGGTTGACGCCGGAGCAGGTCGCGCAGCGGCTGGAGCGCATCCAGCACGCCGCCCGTCGCTACATGCGACGCGCCGGGGTACTTCTGGACGTCGTCCGGATCAACACCGGCCGGCTCCGGATGGCACCTGAGCCTTATGACCTGGTCGGGTTGCTGCGCGAGGTCGCCGGCGAGTTCGAGGAGCCAGCCCGGCGCACCGACGTCACGATCACGCTGAACGTGCCCGACAGCCTGCAGGTGACCTGGGACCGCCCAGCAGTCGAGCAGATCGTGGACAACCTGCTCGCCAACGCGCTGAGGCACGGCGGGCGCACGCCGGTCGAGGTCTCCGCGAGCGTCGAGGGCGAGCACGTGTGCATCCGGATCCGCGACCACGGGCCGGGGATCATCGCGGGCGACAGGGACCGGGTGTTCGGTGCTTTCGAGCGCACGTTGGGGGCAGGAGAGCGGCGCAGCGGCTTCGGCGTCGGGCTGTGGCTGGTCCGCCAGCTCTCGGAGGCGATGGGCGGTACGGTCGAGATAGGGGACGCCCCGGGCGGGGGCGCGCTGTTCACCATCACCCTGCCCCTGCACGCGCGCGGAGCGTACCCGTGAGCGGTACAATCATCCGGCGGGTACCAACGGGCATCGCCGGCCTCGACACCATCCTCGGCGGCGGCTTCCTCAAGGGTGGGCTCTATATCGTGCAGGGCCAGCCCGGCACCGGGAAGACGACGCTGGCGAACCAGATCTGCTTCCACCACGCGGCGGGGGGCGGGGGGCGGGCGCTCTACGTCACCCTGCTGGCAGAATACCACGGCCGGATGATGCTGCACCTCGGCGGCATGTCATTCTTCGACGTCTCGAAGATCCCTGACCAGGTCGCCTACCTGAACGGCTTCGGCACGCTGCGCGAAGGGGGCTACCCGGCGCTGCGCGACCTGCTACGCCGGGAGGTAACGCGGCATGGCGCGACCATCCTTATCCTCGACGGCTTCGCGACCGCGCAGCGCCAGGGTGCCGGGGAGCAGGACTTCAACGAGTTCGTCCACGAGCTGCAGGCGGTCGCCATCGCGACGGGCTGCACCATGTTCCTCCTCTCCAGCGCGGAACGCGTGAAGGAGACGCCCGAGTACACCATCGTCGACGGCATTGTGGAGCTGAGCGACCAGCTGATCGGCTGGGCGTCTGAGAGTACGCTGAAGGTGGTCAAGCTCCGGGGCACGGACTACCTGCGCGGCCGGCACGCATTCCGGATCACTGCCGGTGGGCTCGTGGTTTATCCGCGGATCGAGGCGCTGCTCGCAGGACCGTCGCGCCCGGACCCCGGCGCGGTCGGCACGGTGCCGAGCGGCGTGCGCGGTCTCGACGCCATGCTCGGCGGCGGGCTGCCCGGCGCTTCCACCACCATGGTCGTCGGTCCGTCCGGCGTGGGCAAAACCACGCTCGGGATGCAGTTCCTGTCGCTTTGCGACGAGGACGAACCCGGCCTGCTGTTCGGCTTCTACGAAACGCAAGCCCGCCTCCGTGCCAGGGCGAACGAGGTCTGCCCGCCGCTGAACGCCCTGCTCGACAGCGGGGTGGTGGAGGTGCTCTGGCAGCCGGCGACCGAGGGCCTGCTCGATGCCTACGGTGACCGGCTGCTGAACGCCGTCCACCGCCGGGGCGTGCGCCGCCTCTTCATCGACGGGTTAAGTGCGCTGCAGAGTGCGGCGATCGAGGCCAACCGCTTCAGCCAATACCTGACCGCCCTGATGAACGAGTTGCGCGTGCGAGGGGTCACGACGGTCTATACGGCCGTGGCCCCGGCCCTGCTGGAAGCATCCATCCATGCGCCCGGCGGCGATCTGACCATCCTGCCCGACAACCTCGTCGTGATGCGGTACGTCCAGCAGCGCTCCCGCCTGCACCGCGTGATGTCGCTCGTGAAGGTGCGAAGCCACGACTTCGATCCCATGCTGTACGAGTACGTCACCACCGGCGAGGGCCTGCGGATCGAGGGGCCGTTCGACGGTGCGGCAGCAGCGATGGCTAGGCAGCTCCGCGCTGAACACTCCGCCGCGGTGCGGGAGCCTGGGCCGTCCGAGCGCGGCAGGGGCTGACCATGGCGACGGTCCTCGTGGTCGAAGACGAGTTCGGGATCGTGGAACTGTTCGACGCGGTGCTCTCGGACGAGGGGCACCGCGTGCGGACGGCGATGAACGGCCAGCAAGGAATGAGGATGCTAGCCGAGGAGCGGCCGGACGTGATGTTCCTCGACTACATGATGCCGGTGATGGACGGCGCGGCGACCTTGCGTGCCATGGCGGCCGACCCTGGGCTGCGTAGTGTCGCCGTCGTAATGATGAGTTCGATGCCCGAGGCGACGGTTGCCGAGCGGTGCTCGGGCTATGCCGCATTCCTGGCCAAGCCGTTCGACGTCACGAGGATCATCGCCCTGGTCGAGCAGCTGTCCCTCGGGGACGCGATACAAACCTGATTCCAGGTTGCGCCGGAAAACCGATTATGGGAAGTCGCTGTTCACATGAACGAGATCGCCGGCGTCCTCTCGCCTGAAATCCAGCAGACGATATCCGAGAACCGGATCGACGCCGTTCGGGCCCTCGGCGGCGTCTTTGTGGACGCCGTGCGCGTGATGCGCGTGCCCATGCTGGTCACCGACCCGGCGGTTCCGGGCAACCCGGTGGTCTTCGCCAACCCCGCCTTCCTGGCCATGGCCGGCTACGACATGGACGAGGTGATCGGGCGCGAGCCGCACTTCATGGACGGGCCGCGGACGGACCCGGCCTCGGTCGCGCGGTTCGATGCTGCCATCCAGAGCGGACGCGACGAGGTGCTGGACCTGCTGCAGTACCGGCGGGACGGCAGCACGCTGACGGCCTCGGTCTTCGTGAGCCCGCTGCGGAATGAGGACGGCGTGGTAACGCACCACTTCCTATCCTTCCTGGATGTGACGCAGCGCGTTGAGGCGGAGACTGATCTGCGCGCCCTCTCGGCGACGCTGGAGCGGCGGGTCGAAGAGCGCACGGCCGAGCTGGAAGCGGCCAACGCGCGGCTGACCGAGTTGCTGGACGAACGCAGGGTGCTGCTGGACGAGGTCAACCACCGGGCGAAGAACAGCCTCATGGTCGCGTCCTCCCTCCTCTCGGTGCAGGCGCGGCGGGACGGGAACGAGGCGTTGCAGGTCGCCCTGGAGGAGGCGCAGTCCCGGCTGCACGCGATGGCCCGCGTCCACGACCTGCTGAGCCTCTCAGGCAATCCCCAGCAGGTCGCCCTGGCGGACTACCTCCGCGGCGTCTGTGCGTCGCTCGTACCGCCCGCGGAGCCGGTGCGCCTCCGCATCGCCGCGGACGTGGAGGATGGCATCCTGATCGTGGCGGACGTGGCGGTGGCCGTCGGGCTGATTGTGAACGAGCTGGTCACCAACGCGCTGAAGCACGCCTTTCCCGGCGAGGCCCGCGGGACGGTGCGGGTGCGCGCCGCGCGGTCCGGGGCGGGGCGCGTGGTGATGAGCGTGATCGATGACGGAGTGGGCATGGAGGTCGGGGCCAAGGGCAACCTCGGCTTCGGGATCGTGCGGTCCCTGGTGCGCCAGATCGGGGGCGAGATCGTGGTGGAAGGGGTCGGCGGGGTCTCGACGACCGTGACCTTCGCGGCCTGAGGCGGCTGGCCCGACGCCCCCGGGCCTCTTCCGACGCGGAGTGCGTCGAACCAGTCCTCGCCTTGCGTCTCCGAGACCATGGCGCCGCTGACATTCGCGCGCGTTGCCGGGAGATTCCTAGTTCAAGACGAACTGAACGAGGGCGAGGATGCCGACCAGTACGAGCATCAGGAGGACAAGCCCGAGGATGAACGTCCCGCCCGATACGCGCCGATCCCGCCGGTGAGGGGGAACGGCTGATGTCCTCCCCTCATCCATGCGTCGTGCTCGGCCCGTCATCCGGGTAGCCCTGGCGTAACCAGTCCACGACCTCCAGCGGCCGGCGGCGTGGAACGCGCGCCGCTTGCCGCCGGGCGGAGACCTCGTTCAGCAGCACCTCTCCTCCCTTCGAGCGGTCGAGCGTCAGGCGCCGGTCGAAGGTCGACGCTGATCCGGGATGCCGTCCAATGACGATCAGTGCGGCGTGCGGCAGCCGGGTCGCGATCAGATGCAGCAGCGCATCCGCGGAAGCCGGATCGAGCGCATCGGTGGCGTTGCCGAGCACCACCCACTCCGGCCGTAGCAGCAGCAGGCGCGCAAAGGCGAGCCGCTGCAGATCGGCACCGTTCAGGACGGCCGCCCAGTCTTCCGACACGTCCAGCCGGCCTGCTAGCCATGACAGCCCGACAGCGGAAAGCGCATCCACAATGGCGCGATCGCCCGGCCCACTTTCGATCGCCTGCAGCGCCAGCGCGCTCCGCAACGTTCCCTGCGGCAAGAAGAGCTGACGGCCGGTCGCGACCATGAGCGCGTCGGTGGGGAGGTCCACGCGGCCGTAGCCCCAAGGCCAGATGCCCGCGACGACCCGGAAGAACGCTGCCGCCGCGTCCGCGTCCCCGTCGACCAGAACATGCTCACCGGGCTCTACCCGCAAGGTCAGGTTATTCAGCAGCGCAGTGCCATCCGGCTCCGCTACCCAGAGGTCCGATACGCCAAGCCAGGGGCCGGACGCGCGTTCCATGTTGATGGCAGTGTCGCCGGCCCGCGCTGCCTCCAGGGCTACGACCTGCACGGCGTCCTCCAGCGCCAGCACCCGCTCGACGGACGCCCGCCACTCGGCGATGCGAGGCAGGTTGTCGACCGGCCAGGACAGCGCTGCCGTCACCTGCTGGAAGGCCTGCCCCGACTGCACCAAGCGCCCGAGCGTCAGCGCGCCTTCCAGGAACCGCGGTGTACCGACCAGGATCGGGAATACCCCGGCCAGGGCCACGTAGCCGGATGAGAATGCAACCAACCGCGCCAGCCCGACTGACTGATCCTTCCAGGCCAGCGCTATGGTCTCGAACGCCGTCGTCAGACGTCTGCGCTCGGCAGTTTCGGCCCGGGCCAGCGCGATCGGCTCCGCACTCTCCCGCGCGCGGACCAGGTCATAGCGGAAATTCGCCTCCCTCGTCTGGCGCATGTCGGTGGCCCGGACCAGTGGCCGGCCGAGTGTGAAGGCCATGGCGGCACCCACGCCAGCATACACGAAGGCCAACAAGACCAAGTGTCCCGGAACGGTTATGCCCGCCACATTGACCCAGCCGGACAGCGACCAGAGAATACCGACGAAGGTCACGAGCAGCAGCAAGCAGTAGAACAGCGAGCTGGCGAGGTCGATCGCAGCCTCCGTCACCACGCGAATGTCCTCGGCGATGCGACCGTCGGGGTTGGCGTGGTCGCCGGGGATCAGGCCGGCCTGGAAGTGCCGCGCGTCCTGCATCCAGCTTCCGACGACCCGTCCCGTCAGCCAGCGCCGCCAGTCCAGCTGCAGATGCCGCCGCACGACGAGGTGCCCCATGTTGACGACCATCGTACCGACCAGAATCAGAGCAAAGATGGCGATCTGCGCCAGAGTGTTCTCCGTCGAGCGCCGTTCCAGCGCGTCGAAGAGATCTGCGCTCCAGATGTTCAGCCGCAGGACCAGCCCGATCTGGCACATCCCCAGCAGCGCCAGCAGGCCTGTCAGCAGTCGTGGCCGCCAGCGACCGCTCCCGGTCCAGTAGGGTGTCGCGAGACGTGCGAAGTCTCGAAGGAACTGGCGGGAGCCGCTTTCGGGCACGAGGTCGCTCATGATGAATCAGGGCTTCGCTGGGCGGATTCTAAAGGCGGGCGGATCGGTGCGGCGGACGCCTGCTTGTCGGTGCGGCGTGACTGGAGTTGGATCCTGGGTCAAGGACAACCGGGAGTGACGATGTTTGAGGTTACGAAAGCACCGGCCGGGGCACGCAGGTGGTGTGCCGCTTCTGCCCCACGCCGGCTCAAAACGCTATGCCAGAGTGGGTCGCGTCCCGGCTGGTGGTGTAGGAGCTGACGGTCGCCCAGGCGGCGGTCACCGCGGTGGCTTCGGGTAGGGTTGGGCTGCTGACCCCCACCCCTGACCTGGAACTGACCGCGATGACCGATGAGACGATGGCCCTTCGTGGGCTGCTGGAGAAGTCTGCTGACGCGAGCTTCCTGCGCGAGATGATCGGCTTCGCCGCCGAGCGGCTGATGGAGCTGGAGGTGGCCGGGATCACCGGCGCTGCCCATGGCGAGCGGTCTTCCGACCGCTTGGTGCAGAGGAACGGCTACCGCGAGCGGGACTGGCAGACCCGGGCGGGCACCGTCGAGTTGCGGATCCCGAAGCTCCGGCGAGGGTCGTACTTCCCGGCCTTCCTCGAGCCGCGGCGCCTGGCGGAGAAGGCGCTGACGGCGGTGATCCAGGAGGCTTACGTTCACGGCATCTCGACGCGGTCGGTGGACGACCTGGTCCGCGCCATGGGGATGGAGGGGATCTCCAGGAGCGGCGTCTCTCGGCTCTGCGCCGAGATCGACGAGAGGGTGCGGGGCTTCCTGACGCGGCCGATCGAGGGTGACTGGCCCTACCTGTGGCTGGACGCGACTTACGTGAAGGTGCGCGAGGCGGGCCGGATCGTCCCCGTCGCGGTCACGATCGCAGTCGGCGTCAACGCCGATGGCCGCCGTGAGGTCCTCGGCATGGCGGTGGGCTCCTCCGAGGCAGAGACGTTCTGGCTCGACTTCCTCCGCTCCCTCAAGCGCCGCGGCCTGGCCGGGGTGAAGCTCGTCATCTCTGATGCGCACGAGGGGCTGAAGGCCGCCGTGACGAAGGTGCTCCGGGCCACCTCCCAGCGCTGCCGCGTGCACTTCGCCCGCAACGCCCTGGCCCATGCCGGGAAGAGCCAGCGGCGCATCGTCTCGGCCTGGATTGGGACCGCCTACGCCGAGGCCGATGCCGAAGGTGCCAAGCGGCAGTGGAGGAGGGTTGCCGATCAGCTGCGACCGAAGGTGCCGAAGCTTGCGGCGCTGATGGACAGCGCGGAAGAGGACGTGCTGGCGTACATGGCGTTCCCCGCCGCGCACCGGCCGAAGCTGCACTCCACGAACCCGATCGAGCGCCTCAACGGCGAGATCAAGCGCAGGACGGATGTCGTCGGCATCTTTCCGAATGAAGCGGCCGCCGTCCGGCTCATCGGCGCGATCCTGCTGGAGCAGTCCGACGAGTGGGCCACCCAGCGCTCCCGGTACATGTCCCCCGCACGATCAGCGCTGTCAGCGATACTGGCCCTGTCAGGCTCGGCGCCGTGCCCGCCTGACCGGCGGTCCCACCCGCCAGGAGCCACCGCTCCTACACCATGCGTTGGGACACGACCCCAGAGTGTCAGAGATACCTGACGTCAATCTCGCTTGACTGTGTCGGAGTTGTTCGTAGATCATTTCCGCCAGCCGGCGCGGGGTGAGGGATCAACCTTGGGCAACCAGGATCAGCGAAGGCACCCGCGCGATCCTGGGACTCGCGCCGTGCCAGAGATCCAGCCCGGTTCGATCCTCGGGCCCGATGTGGCTGAGGGTGTTACCGGAGTGCTCCGATAAGGAAACGTGAGAATGAGTGCAGGCCGTTCGCTCGATGCCCCTTCGGCGATGCGGGTCGTCATCCTGACGATGGACAGCCATTTCGGCGCGGCCGTCACGTCCGCACAAGGCATCCTGCGGCGCAGCATGCCAGAGCTCGACCTCGTGCTGCACGCGGCAGACGAGTTCGCCTCCGACCCCGTCGCGCTCGAACGCTGCATCGGCGACATCGGCAGCGCCGACATCATTATCGCCGGCATGCTGTTCCTAGAGGATCACATCCGCCTCGTCCTGCCAGCGCTCGCCGCCCGGCGCGACGGGTGCGACGCGCTGGTCTGCGCCCTCTCGGCCCCCGAGGTCATGCGGCTCACCCGCCTCGGCAAGTTCACCATGGCAGGCGAGGCTAAGGGCATTGCCGGCCTCCTGAAAAAGCTTCGCGGCAAGCCAAAGCCCGGCGACTCCGTCGCGAGTGGCCGCGGCCAGATGACGATGCTGCGGGAGCTGCCGAGGATCTTGCGCTTCATCCCCGGCACGGCACAGGACATCCGTGCCTACTTCCTCACCCTGCAGTACTGGCTGGCCGGGTCGGCCGACAACCTGGCGAACATGGTCGCCATGCTCGTCAACCGCTATGCGACGGGGACGCACCGGATGCTGGCCGGCAAGTTCCCGGTGGAGCCGCCCGCGCAGTATCCGGAAGTCGGCCTGTATCACCCTCGGGCCAAGGGCCGTGTGGTGGAACGGCCCGACCAGCTACCGCAGCCCGGTACCAAGGGCACGGTCGGGCTCGTGCTGCTGCGATCCTACGTGTTGGCCAACAACGCCCGGCACTACGACGGTATGATTGCCGCGCTTGAGGCGCAGGGACTTAACGTCATCCCAGTCTTTGCGTCCGGCCTCGATGCACGGCCTGCGATGGACGCCTTCTTCTTTCGCGAGGGCGTGCCGACGGTCGACGCGATCGTGTCGCTAACCGGCTTCTCCCTCGTGGGCGGTCCGGCATACAATGATGCAAGGGCCGCCGAGGAGGCGCTTGCCAAGCTCGACGTGCCCTACATCACCGCGCATCCGCTGGAGTTCCAGACGATGCGGCAATGGGCAGCGGACGCGCGCGGCCTACTGCCGGTCGAGGCGACGATGATGGTGGCCATCCCGGAGCTTGACGGGGGAATCTGGCCGATGACCTTTGGTGGCCGTTGCGGCGCCTCGGAGATCGCAGCCGAGCGGTGCGCCGGCTGTGACGGGGTCAATTGCGCCCGGGACATGGTCTCCCACCCCGAACGGGCGGCGACGCTGGCGGCGCGCGTCGCGAAGCTCGTAGCGCTGCGGCGGTCCGAGCGGGCCGACCGCAAGATCGCAACCGTGCTGTTCAACTTTCCCCCCAACGCGGGTACCACTGGAACGGCCGCGTATCTCGGCGTCTTCGCGTCCTTGCATCACACGCTGACCGCGATGAAGGCGGCCGGCTACACGGTCGAGGTACCGGAGAACCACGATGCCCTGCGCGAGATGGTCATCAACGGCAACCGTGAACGCCACGGTACCACGGCCAACGTCGGTGCGCGCGTCAGCGCCGACGATCACGTGCGCCGGACGCCGTGGCTCGCCGAGATAGAGCGGAGCTGGGGCTCGGCGCCGGGCAAGCTGCAGACCGACGGCCGCGACATCTTCATACTTGGCGTGCAGCTGGGCAACGTGTTCGTCGGCGTGCAGCCCGGCTTCGGCTACGAGGGCGATCCGATGCGCCTGCTCTTCGAGCACGGGTTCGCGCCCACGCACGCTTTTACCGCCTTCTATCGCTGGCTTGCCGAGGATTTCGGTGCTCATGCCGTGCTGCATTTCGGCACCCACGGCGCGCTGGAATTCATGCCCGGCAAGCAGGCCGGAATGTCGGCCACCTGCTGGCCGGACCGCCTGATCGGGACGCTGCCAAACTTCTACCTCTACGCTTCCAATAACCCGTCCGAGGGGATGCTGGCCAAGCGCCGTGCCGGCGCTGCGCTGATCAGCTATCTCACGCCGCCGGTCGCCGCTGCGGGCCTGTACCGTGGCCTGCTGGACCTTAAGGCGTCCATCGACCGGTGGCGGACGTTCGGGCCAGATGCCGACCTTGGGCAGCGCGCGGCCTTGGCGGGGCTGATCCAGGCGCAGGCGGCAGCCGTAAACTTGGCCAAGGAGGAGCCCGTCTGGCACGACGCGACGGGGGAGATCGACCAACTGGGACGCTCGCTCCTCGAACTTGAATACACCCTCATCCCGCATGGCCTGCACGTTGTCGGCGAGCCGCCGGATGCCGGGCAGCGTGCCGAGATGCTGGATGCCGCCGGCATCACCGACGCAGCGGAACGCACCCGGCTCGATGGGCTGCTCGGAACCGACCACGAGATTCCGGGACTGCTCCATGCACTTGACGGTCGCTACATCCGGCCAGCCCCGGGCGGCGACTTGCTGCGAAGCATGGACGTACTGCCGACGGGGCGGAACCTGCACGGCTTCGATCCCTTCAAGCTGCCGAGCGCCTTCGCGGTGGGGGACGGGGCACGCCAGGCACAGCGCCTGCTGGAACGCCACGAGGCCGACGGTCATGGCGTGCCGGAAACCGTCGCCATGGTACTCTGGGGCACCGACAACCTGAAGACGGAGGGCGGCCCGATCGCGCAGGCGCTCGCGCTCATGGGAGCTCGTCCGCGCTTCGACAGCTACGGCCGGCTGGCCGGCGCCGAGTTGATCCCGCTTGCGACTCTGGGTCGACCGCGCATCGACGTTGCCATCACGCTGTCGGGCATCTTCCGCGACCTCCTGCCGCTTCAAATGAAGCTGCTGGCGGAAGCCGCCCTGCTGGCCGCCGTGGCCGAGGAGCCGGCAGAGCAAAACTTCATTCGCAAGCACGTCCTGTCCCACTTGGCGTCGCACGGGGGCAGCATCGAGGAAGCTGCGCTGCGCGTGTTCGGCAACTCCGACGGCACCTATGGCGCCAACGTCAACTCGCTCGTCGGAGAGGGCGCCTGGAACGATGAGGACGAACTCGCGGAGGCCTTCGTCAAGCGCAAGGGCTTTGCCTATGGACTGGACGGCAAGCCTGCTCGTGCCGACAAGGTTCTCGGCGGAGTGCTGGCCACGGTGGACATAACCTACCAGAACCTCGACAGCATCGAGGTCGGGGTCACGACGGTGGACCACTACTTCGATACCCTGGGCGGTATCAGCCGAGCGGTCCGCCGCGCCCGCGGCGGCATCGCCTCGGCCGTGTACATCGGTGACCAAACCCGCGGTGACGGCAAGGTGCGAACGATCGCCGAACAGGTCACGCTGGAGACGCGGACGCGCGCACTGAACCCGAAATGGTACGAAGGCCTGCTGAAGCACGGCTTCGAGGGCGTGCGCGAGATCGAGGCGCACGTCACCAACACGATGGGATGGTCGGCGACCACCGGTGACGTCGCCCCTTGGGTTTACGAGAAGATCGCCGAGATTTACGTGCTGGATCCCGAGATGCGGAACCGCATGGCGAAGCTGAATCCCACGGCCTCCGCCAAGATCGCCAACCGGCTGATCGAGGCGCAGGAGCGCAGCTACTGGCAGCCGGACGCCTCGGTGCTCGAGCAGCTGCGCAACGCGGGCGATGAGCTGGAGGACCGCCTCGAGGGTATCGGGGCCTGAAGCAGCAGTGGGCGCGTACCGGTGGGTCGCTACGCCCATCGCGTCTATGTGCGCAGGGCCCCCTAATTCCCATGTGCGATCTAGTCGGCGAGGTCGCGGCGAACCCGGCGCAGCCGTTCCATGGCGGCCTGAAGCTCCCGCTGGGCCGCCTGCACGTCACCCCGCGCGAGCGCCCTCGCGCAGTCGTCCAGCGTGCCCGTCAGGAGGTCGCGGATAGCGTCGGCAGCGTGGATAGCGCGGTCGGCTGGGTTCATGCCCCGCTTATCGCCGCATCAGCCGCTCTGCACCATGCGCGCTCGGAATTCCGGCGGCGTGGCCCGTAGGTCGTACTCAGTGCCCAATGCGTGAACCTTGGCTCCCGCCTGCGACATGGAGTCCGCGAGAAGCCGCCGGTCCAGGTCTTGGGACGTGGGGCTGGCCAGGTCGGCGCCGACCTCCCGCCCCTTGATCGGGTTCTCAGCGAAGACCCGCCCTCCGACGACCACGAGCAGTGCCGCGTTCCGCGATGCCCGGCGTGCGAGGGCGATGGATCGGCTTAGATCCCGCAGCCTGTCCCCGCGACGGAAGGCTGCGCTGAGCGACAGGTCGAGCACGTCGATCCACGTGCCGGAGACCAGGTCCTCCAGCGCCTGGTCGTTCGCCGGGAAGTCTTGCTGGGGCGCCCACCCCCTGCTCCAGAGCCACTCGAAATCCAGCCCCGCGACGAGCTGATGCACCTCGCCCGGCGCCGGCACGACGAGCACGTTGCGGCGGATGCCGCGCGACGGGTACCTCGGGGCATCGGTGCCGAGCAGGCGTGCCGCCGTCCCGAGCCGGGCCAGGCCGAGCGCGACCTCGAGCTCGCCGCACTCGTCGTCGGCCCAAAGGTCGCCCAGTCGCCGGGCCGCCGGCTCGAAGAGGGGAGCATACAGGCCGTCGAGGACCCCACCCTCCCCGCGCAACTCCCGGATGAGCTGCAGCGACGCTCCCTCGTCGTCCGAGATCAGGAGTTCCGCGAGCTCGGACGTCCGCGGCGAAGGCATCCCGCGCCGCCCGGCATCCCCCGTCCCGCGCCGGTCGGCGAGCTGCGAGACGACCACATCCCGGAACGTGGAACGAAGCACGGCCTCGATCCGGCGCGTCATCATCGCGCGAGAGGGATGCCGGTCGAGCAAGCCGAATGGGGGGATGGCGCGACCCGGTACCTCTACGAGACGCAGGAGAAGGCCGGCGGCGCGCTCCGGATGCCGCCGCAACCCCTCGATGATCTCGGCCGCGGGCTCGAGGACGTCGCTTACCGGGGACGAGCGGCTCATCCGCCGCATCGCGAGCCGCATGTCCCAGCCCTCGAACCGGCGCTCCGGGGCCGGGCCGTCGGCCAGGATCTCGATATCGGTGTGGCGCGGGTCGCCCCGGATCGAGCGCATGACCCTGTCCACCCCGTCGGCCGGCCCCTCCAGCCACTGGAAGAAGTGGCTCTCGTCGTAGAGCAGCACGCCGCTGATCGCCTCGCGCCGGTTCCGCGCCTGGGCGGCCTGCATCAGGCCGGCCAGTTCCACGCCGGACACCGGCCGGACGGCACGGCTCCGGTAAACCAGCGTGGAGAGGGCGGCCGATGAGTTCGTCTCCCGTATGCCGGGATCGGGTGGCGCACTCGAGGAATACCGTATGGCGGTGTCCTCCTCATTCTTGCCACGATTTCAGCCGGGGGCTGGGGGCGATGGCAAGGGGGATCATCGCGGCGAGGGCTCAGGAGCCGGTCGGGGTCCACCCCTGAGCGAAGTGCAGGCGAAGGCTCCCGAACCGGCCAGGCGAGGCGGTTTTCAACCCGTGGGAGGACAGACACTGTTGGCGAAGTTTGCTCCCGCCTGTTGCGGCCGGGTTGGGGCTCCCGGCTGAGCGGTGAGCGGCAGCGCTGGGGGCCGGGACGATGCGGCCCTGGATCGATGTCTTGCCCGTCCGCGAGGCGTCACCCTAGCATCTGACCGGGCGCGGCCGGCGGCCCGCTTCGGAGGATGGCGACGCACCCGATGCCGACACGCACGATCCGGACGACGATGAGCGGGCTGGCCGTGGTCATGGCGTGCACGGTGCTGCCGGGGCGATCCCCCTCGGCCCAACCGGCAGACCTCGCTTTCCTCGGCCCGCGGGGAACCTACTCGGAGCAGGCGGCGCTCGCCGTCCAGGCAGCACGAAGTGCTCCGTCCGCGCCCACGCCGGAGGAGACGCTCGGAGCCGTGGTGGACGCTGTCGCGGGTGGGCGCGCGAGGCTCGGGATCCTGCCCATCGCGGCGACGGTAAGCTCCTTCCCGGCCGCGGCGCACGCCGCGCTCCTCCGCGCGCCCGACCCCGGCTGGCGTGTGGTGGGTGAGGTGCAGCTGCCCATCGTCTCGCACCTCCTCGTGCGGCCCGGCACGCGGCGCGAGGACCTGCGCCGCGTGCTGTCGCACCCCAACGCGCTGCGCGAGGCGGGCGTGGCGCTGCGGCGGGATTTCGGCGACCTTCAGCAGGTCGAGACGGCCTCTACCGCGGCCGCCGCGCGGGAGGTCGCCGCGAGCGACGGAACGATCGCGGCGGTCGCAGGCCCGGCCGCCGCACCGCTGTTCGGCCTGGTCCCGCTCGCGGAGGGCATCCAGGACGACCCCCACAACACCACGCTGTTCTGGGTGATCGGCCCTGCCGCGTCATCGCCCGCGGAGGCTCCCAACCGCTTGGTGCTGATCGTGGACGCCGCGGGCGGGTCAGGGGCGTTCGGCGACGCGGTGACGGCGCTGACCGGGCTCGGCTTCCGCGTGAGCTTCGTGAACTCCGCACCGCTCCCCGGGCCGCCCTTCGCCTTCCGCTACGCCCTCGCTGCCACCGCTCCAACGTCGGTATCGCTGGCCCGGGTTCGCGCAGCGCTGGCAACGGTGCCTCACACCCTCGTCGGCGCCTACGCCGTTCCCTGACAGGCGGAACAGCTCCGGCGGACGGCCATGTGCTGAGCGACTTCGCCAGCAGGGTCCGGACAATCAGGGTGGTAACTTCCCGGAGTCTCCCGGCCCGATGAGGGCGTTGATGCCAGGGCTCTGTTGCAAGCACCTGCACGTCGGGGCGGGATGGGTCCGAGCCGGGAGAACGGGGCGGTGTCCGAGTTCAAGGGGCGGCACTTCGAGGGTGAGATCGTGCTGTCGGCCGTGCGCTGGTATCGCCGCTACGGGGCGTTACCGCGATCTGGAGCACATGATGGGCGAGCGCGTCGTCTCCGTCGACCACAGCACCATCCATCGCTGGATGCAGCGGTTTGCGCCGGAGTTGGAGAGGCGCCTCCGCTGGCAGTGGCGTATCCGTCGTCTGAACCCCACGGTTGAGGATCGGGGCTGAACCGCTGAGGTCTGCTTTCCTGATGGGAGGGCGAGCGGTGGATGGCGACCTGATGGAGAGCGCGTCTGCGAGCACTCATACGAGTGATCGTATGAGTGCTCGGACGGAGTTCGTGGAGGTGGTGACGCGCGGGGAGCGGCGACGGCGCTGGACCCCGGAGCAGAAGTTGCGGATCGTGGCAGAGGCGATGCAGCCCGGTGTCGTGGCCAAGGAGGTCGCACGCAGGGCGGGGATCGGGACGGGTCTGCTCTACACGTGGCGGCGCGAGTTCCTCACCGCGGTTGCGCCGGCCTCGTCCTCGCCTCGGCTTCCTGCGGTTGCGGTGGAGGCGGCCGCTGCCGTGTCGCCCGCTACCGCAAGTCCACCGACGTCGACCGAGCCCGCGTCGGGGACGGGCGGGATCGAGATCGCGTTGCCGGGCGGCGCCGTCCTGCGGGTGGATGCTGCCGTGGACGAGGCCGCGCTACGGCGGGTACTCGCGGCGCTGGAGGAGCGATGATCGGTCCTGCGACCGGCACGCGGGTCTACCTCGCCTGCGGCGTGACGGACATGCGGCGCGGCATGGACGGGCTCGCCGCGCTGGTGCAGTCGACCTTCGGCGATGACCCGTTCTCGGGCGCCGTCTACCTCTTCCGGGGGCGCCGCGGTCGGCTGGTGAAATGCATCTGGCACGATGGGCAGGGCCTGTGCCTTTTCCAGAAACGGCTGGAGCAGGGCCACTTCCCGTGGCCGGTGACGAATACGGGCCGGATCGCGCTGTCAGTGGCGCAGATTTCGATGCTGCTCGAGGGAATTGATTGGAGGAACCCGCAGCGCGTCTGGCGGCCGAGCGCGACGTAGTCGGTTTCGCTTGCGCCGACGCGGCGGGACTTGCGACGATTCGCGCGTGACGACGCCACCCGACGAGCGCGGAGCGGAGACAGAGGAGGTGCTGCTCCTGCGTGCCGCGCTCGCAGCCGCCGAGGCCCGCATCGCCCATCTCGAGAGCATGCTGCACGCCGCCAATCGCGCGCGGTTCGGGGCGAGTACCGAGCGCGTCGACCCGGGCCAGCTCGCCCTCTCGCTCGGCCGTGAACCACCGCCCCCGCCGCCGGCGAACGACGCGCCGCGCCGGGAGGGAGGTGGAGGACGCGCCCCGGCACGCCGGAACCGCGGCTCGCTACCGCCCCACCTCGAACGCGTGGAGCGCTTCGTCGACCTGCCGAGCCGTGCCTGCCCCTGCTGCGGGAGGGACATGCACCAGGTCGGCGAGGACCGGTCGGAACGGCTCGACGTCGTGCCTGCGAGGCTGCGCGTCCTCGTCACCATCCGGCCGCGCCTCGCCTGCCGGGGGTGTGCCAGGGGCGTCCACCAGGCGCCCGCGCCCGAGCACGCGGTGGCCCGCGGGCTGCCGACCGAGGCGTTGCTGGCCCACGTCCTCGTCGCGAAGTACGGCGACGGGCTGCCCCTCTACCGCCAAGCCGGGATCCTCCGCCGGAGCGGGGTCACCCTCGACCGCTCGACCCTCTGCGACTGGGTGGGAGCCGCCTGCTGGTGGCTGCGGCCCCTCTACGAACGGGTTCTCGCCCACGTCCGGGGCCAGGCCCGGGTGTTCGCCGACGACACGCCGCTGCCTACCCTCGAGCGCGGCCTCGGCAGGACCCGCAAGGGGGCGCTCTGGGCCTACGCGGTGGACGACCGACCATGGGCCGGCCGGGCACCACCGGCCGTCGCCTACGTCTACGCCCCCGACCGCAAGGGCGAGCGCCCGGCCGCCCACCTTCGGGGCTTCCGGGGCACCCTGCAGGTCGACGGCTATGACGGGTTCAAGGCCATGGGACGGGAGCGCCGCGACGGGTCGGTCGCGCTCGCCTTCTGCTGGGCGCATCTGCGTCGGCGCTTCTTCGAAGTGCACGCTGGGACGAAGTCGCCGGTCGCGGCGGAGGCCTTGCTGCGCATCGGCGAGTTCTACGCCATCGAGCGCGAGATCCGCGGCCGCCCCGCCGAGGAACGCCTCGCCGCGCGCCGCGAGCGGAGCGCGCCCCGGATCGCCGCCCTCGAGACCTGGATGCGGGCGCAGCTCGACACCCTCAGCCGCGGCTCCAAGCTCGCCGAGCACATCCGCTACGGCTTGCGCCACTGGAGCGGGCTCGTGCGGTTCCTCGACGACGGCACCCTCGAGTTGGATACCAACACGGTGGAGCGCGAGATCCGGCCTGTGGCCGTTACGCGCAAGGCGGCGCTGTTCGCGGGCAGCGAGGGTGGGGGCGCGAACTGGGCGGTCGCGACCACACTCGTCCGCACCGCGCTGATGCACGGCCGCGACCCCGAGGCGTGGCTCACCGCCGTACTGGAGCAGGTGGTGCGGGGCGAGGTCCGGGCCACCAACCTCGACACGCTCCTGCCCTGGCACCCCGCCCCGGACATGCGGGCCGCCGCGTGAGCCGCCGGGCGCGGATCCCGGCGCTGCCGCTCGACGACCTCGACGCCTGGCTCGCCGCCCAGCCCGACATCGCGCGCCGGAACTGGCGCGTCACCTCCATCGACGGCTTCGCAGCCGCCATCGCCGTCGGTCCCGATCGCGTGCCGATGGAGGACTGGCTCCGAGTGATCTTCGGCCCGAGCCTCCCCGAGACCCCGATGGGCCTGGGCGCGATCTCGGCCGTCATCGGGCACATGAACGCGGTCCGGCAGGGGCTCCGCCTCGACGGTGGACAGCGCTGGCGCCCGCTCTACCTCCGCGAGGAGGACGGCACCGTCATCGCCCAGCCCTGGGCCGCGGGCTTCATGTTCGCCGTCAAGCGCTGGCCCGCCGCGTGGCGCCCGATCTTCGAGACCGGCCACCACGTTACCTTCATGCTGCCGATCATCGCCCTCGAAGCCGAGGAGGAAGCCGAGCGCCTCACCGCCGCGAACCCCGAAGCGCGTGCCCACCTCGCCCGGGCCTACCACCACGTCCCCGAGGCCGTCCTCGCCATCCGCGATTACTGGCACGCCCACCGCACCCACCCAACTTGACCCCCGCCGTCGTCACACCATCAGCGGAGTGGGGCGCAGACAACGGTTACGCAGTGGCGCGGGCCGCGCTCGACGAGCTGGAGCGTGGACGAGACTTGCGTGAAGGTCCGGCGCGAGTGGGCCTACCTGTATCGGGCCCCGGACAAGCACGGGACCACCAGAGACTTCTACCTCTCACCGACGCGCAACACGGCGGCGGCTAAGCGCTTCCTCGGCAAGGCGCTGCACGGTCTGAAGGATTGGGAGAAGCCAGAGGTCATCAACACGGACAAGGCGCCGACGTATGCCGCCGCCCTTACCGAGTTGAAGAAGGATGGCAAGTGCGCGGAACGTAACCGATCAACGGTGACTGCGGCGGATGCGATGGCCTGACACGGTCAATGCCGAGTTCTGGGCCTGGTGCGGCCGCGCGACGCTGACAGCGCACGGCGGGCCAACCGACCGCAGTCACGCCTGACCGCTTACCTCCATGCCCGCCGGCTGCTCGTTCAAGAGCGCCTTGAGGCATGCCGCAATCTGGGCTGACGACCCGGGCTTTCGGAGCAGCGAGCAGGCCCCGGCCGTCGCGAGTGCCACCTCATCCGTCGTGACGCCGGACAGCACGACGACGGGCAAGCCCTCCCGCATCTGCCGCGCATCACGGATCAGCGCGAGCCCGTCCATCCCGATACCGGAGGCATCGACGACCATGGCATCCGCCGCCTCGCCCGTGGCGAGCAACGCCAGGGCCGCGAGCCCCGATGCCACGGCCACCACCTGGTAGCCTGCCTTCTCCAACTGCCGGGCCGTTGCGGCCCTTACTGCCCCGTCATCGTCCACCAGGAGGACGCGCTGCTGGTGCCCTCGTCGCGACACCACCGCTGGGGCCGACGATGCGAAGGAGCGCGGCCCGGACGCCACCGGCAGCCACAGGTGAACGGAGGTCCCGCGTCCCGTCTCGCTCTCGATGGTGAGGCCGCCGCCCGACTGTTCGGCGAAGCCCTGTGCCATGGCGAGGCCGAGGCCCGTGCCCTTGCCGGCCTCCTTCGTCGTGAAGAACGGTTCGGTGGCGCGGGCCAGGACCTCCCGCGACATGCCCTCGCCCGTATCGGCCACGGTGAGCCGGACGTAGCGGCCGGGGCGGAACGGGGGCGCAGCGCCGTCCTCGTCGACCTCTGCAGCCCGGGCGGAAAAGAGCAGCGCCCCGCCCCCCGGCATGGCGTCGCGCGCGTTCGCGGCGAGGTTCACGAGCACGGTCTCGAGCTGCCGTTTGTCGGCAATAAGCATCGGGAGGGAAGGCTCCGCGCTCACCCGTACGGAGGTGGCGCTGCCGAGCGTGCGAGCCAGCATTCCTTGCACGCCGCGCAGCAGGGCGACTGGATCGAGTGCCTCCGCCCGCAGCTCACCCTTGCGCGCGAAGACCAGCAGCCGTTGAGTGATGCTCGAACCGCGCTCGGCCGCCTCCATGACATCGCGGGCCAGGAACGTGATTTCCTCGTTGCCGTCCGCCACGTCCTCGATCGTTTCGGCCATTCCGAGGACGGTTTGCAGGACGTTGTTGATGTCGTGTGCGACACCGCCGGCGAGTTGGCCGAGCGCCTCCATCCGCTGCGCGTGGCCCAGGCGTGCCTGGGCCTCCTCCCGAGCCACAACCTCCTCCCGCACCCTCGTCTCGAGCTCGTCATTGAGCCGGCGCAGGGCTGCCTCGCTCGCGCTGAGGGCTGCAGTGCGCGCGGCGACCCGGGCTTCGAGTGCAACGTTCGCATCGCGCAACGCCGCACGCGAGCGGACGAGGTCGGCAAGGGCGAGGCTCTCACTCCGCGCCTGCCGGAGCGCGATGAAGGTCAGGGCCGTGAGCGCGAGTGCCGCCATGGTCGCGAGCGGGACGTAGGCGCCGAGCCGAGCGCGCCAAGCCGAGGCGATCGCGGCGTCGGAGACGCTCACCATCACGTAGATTGGCAGGTTGCTCACGCGGCGGTAGGCGGCGAGACGGCCTCCGTCGGCCTCCGGGAAGACGAACGCGCCTGCGGCCGGGGAGGCAGCGACCGACGAGCGGAGGGCGTCGGGAGGCGCGACAAAGTCCGCATCAGGTCTGGGCGGCGGATATTGCGCGAGGATGTCGAGGGTCCCAGCCCGGACGAGGCTGACCCGGGCGTCGAGGGGCAGCTGCGTGCGCGCCCAGTAACCGTCGAAGTAGGCGAGGTCGGCGGTCACCGAGACCATGCCGCGGAATGAGCCGTCAGGATGCGCCAGGCCCCGCGCCAGGAGGAAGGTGGAACGGCCGGTGACGCGGCCGACAATCCGCTCGCCGATCTGGAGCGCCTCGATCCCCCGGGCCGCCCGGTGGAAAGCGTCACGGTCGGCAACGGTGGAGGGCGGCGTCGGGAAGGCGAAGCTCGTGAGCCTGAGCGTGCCTTCGGCGTCGTTGAGCCAGACGTCCTCGACGTAGGGCAGGGCATCGCGCAGGTCGCGAAGGCCCTGCTGGAGTTCGCCGGAGCGGGCGATCGCCTCCCAGTCGAGGCCAGACGTTCGCCGGGCCGCGTCCCGGAGGGCGATGTCGACGACCTCGAAGAGACGCCCGGCATGGTCTGCCAGAAGGTGGGACGTCGACGCGAGATCGCGCGAGGCATCGCGCCGCCCCGCCGAGCGGAGGTCATGGGCGAGGAGGAGGAAGCCGCAGACGAGAAGCATGAGGCCAACCACGCCACCGATGCCGACGAAGCGCGCTCCGCCGCCGCCGCGCGGCGGTGATGACGGTTGACCGTCCGCAATCCCCCAAATCCCGATCCGCGCAATCGCACGTAAGCGCCTAAGGAGTTGATCCAAGGAGGACTCTCCGACGGTTGTCCACGCGTTGTTTGCACGGTCGACTGGCGTACGCATCATACAATCACACAACGTCGCGAGCAACGGAGTGAGGTCGTGCGATCCTGCGCTTCGCCTCGATCCTCAAGCTTGCGCCGAGCACGGCGTTGTTGGGCTCTGTCGGCGCTCGCGCCAGGGCAGGCGTGAGAGGGCATGGTGCGTCAGTCCGCCCTACGCGGCCTTCAGAACGGCGAGCGCGGCCGTGGCGCGACGGAGGTGAACCGCCCCGGCTTTCCCGGAGGCTCCGACTCTTAAGAGGATGGAGCCATGACGACGAAGAAGACGGAGGCGAGCTTCTCGCCGGAGGTGCGGGAGCGGGCGGTCGGGTTGGTGCTGGAGGGTGGCGGGGAGCATCCGACGCAGTGGGCGGCGATGAGCTCGGTCGCGGCGAAGATCGGCTGCACGACGGAGACGTTGCGGAAGTGGGTGCGCCACGCCGAGCGTGACGGGGGGCAGCGGCCCGGGCCGACGAGCGCGGAGCGAGAACGGATCGGGGCGCTGGAGCGGAAGAACCGCGAGCTGCGCCAAGCCAATGAGATCCTCAGGAAGGCCTCGGCGTATTTCGCGCACGCGGAACTCGACCGCCGTTCCAAGACATGATCGCCTTCATCGACGATCACCGGGGTGAGTACGGGGTCGAGCCGACCTGCCGGGTTCTGCCCATCGCCCCGCCTACCTGTCACGCGCACTTTGCCCAGCGGTCGGATCCTTCGAGGGCATCCGAGCGGACGAGGCGAGACGCCTGACTGTGCACCGAGACCGGCCGCGTGCCTGCGGAGAACTTCGGGGTGTACGGCGCCCGGAAGGTCTGGCGGCAGCTCGGCCGCGAGGGCATCTCGGTAGCCCGTTGCACGGTGGAGCGGCTGATGCGGGCCATGGGCCTGCCGGGCGTGGTGCGCGGGAGGGAGACGCAGACCACCGTCTCGAACCCGACGACCAGCGCCGGAAACTCCACCACCTCCGTGGACGCTACCAATCATTGCCGGTGCCGCTGTTGCTCGGTCGGATCACCGGCCGGATCGGGCGCGTCTACGGCGACGCGGCCTATGCGGGCGGGCCCACCTACCGTGCGGTGGCCGAGCATCGCCAAGCCCTGCCGAACGCGGAAGGGGTGTTCAGGCCGAAGGCGCCCGACGTGGGCGGGGCGGACACACTCGATGTGCTGAGCGGCCGCGGGCGACACGCGCGGCACGTCGCGCGGGAGGGCCGCCGCGCGTGGGAGCGAGCGACCGGCTACGGCAAGCGCAACGCGGCGGAATGGAGCCACTCACGATGGAAGCGCGTGCTCGGAGATAGGCTGCGGTCGCGGAGCCTCGAAGCGCAACGGGCCGAAGCCGCCATCGCCGCCAGCGCGCTGAACCGCATGGCCGAACTCAGGATGTCGCGTGCCGTCCGCGTCGCGTAAGCCGACCTCCTGGCTTCCGATCTCGGTCCTCCGTCCTTGCTGCAACAAAGCCGCAGGGCTGCATACGCCGGTGTGGGAACAACCCGCGAGCGCAGCGAACGGCGAGAGGATCCGAGGGCAGAGCGAGGGCTTGGGAGGGCCGATCGTCAGGGATCAGCCGGTACCAGTCCTGACGGGGAAGCGCAGTTCGCCGGCGGTTCCGGATGGCTCGCTTTCCGACCGGGCGAAGCTGCCCCGGAGCTGGCCGGCAAGGCCGTGCAGGAGGCGGGTGCCGAGGCCGCCGCGGGGTCGCTCGTCTCTCGTATCGGTCTCGTCCTTGTCCCCGTTCTCGTCGAGGCCGATGCCGTCGTCCTCGACCCGGAGGACGAAGGTCTCACCCTCGCATCTGAGGCTCACCGCGATGCGCCCCGGCCGGCCTTCCGGAAAGGCGTATTTCAGCGCGTTCGTGACGAGCTCGTTCAGCACGAGGCCGAGATAGACGGCCCGCTCCGTCGGGAGCGGGTGGGCCTCTGCGTGAATGGCGAGCGTCACCGGCCGCAGCCCCCGCCCACGGCGGTCGCGTCGATCTCGCGGCAGAGCCCCTCGACGAAGACGCGGGTGTCCACGACGCCGGGATCATCGTCGGGCCATCCCGTCTCCTGGGCGAGGAGGGTGTGGACGCGGGCGAGGGTGCGGGCGTGCTCCGCGGCCTCGCGCAGGCCCTCGGCCGCACGGCCCGAGGCGACGGCGCGCGCGCGCAGGAGGAGCATCGCCGCGAGCGAGGCGAGGTCGTTCCTCGTGCGGTGGCGGTATTCGTCGAGGAGCAGGCGGCGCTTCACCGCGGCGGCCTCGAGGGCCTCCCGCGCTTCCTCCGCGCGCTCGACGGCACGGTGCAGGGCCTCGACGATGAGGGCCGCGACGGCCGAGACGGCGACGAAGAGGCCGAGGACGAGGAGGTCGGCCCCGGAGAGGGAGAGGGAAACCCCGGCCCCACTCCGGAAGGCGGTGAGCACGAGGGCGGAGACGGCGGTGGCGAGGAAGCCCGAGCCGCGGTCGAAGAGGGCGGAGCAGAGGAGGACGCCGAGGAAGGCGAGGAGGTAGGCCGCGACGTCGGGCAGGCGTCCGCCCGAGAGGACCTCGAAGCCCGAGCAGAGAAGCGCAATGCCGATGGCAAGGACGTAGCGAGCGGCCGTCGGAAGGCGCCGCATCCGGAGCACGCCGGCGCCGACGGCGGAGGGCTGGGGCATTGGAGGAGCCATGCCCGGGGCACCCGAGGGACGCAATGCTCCCCGGCAATCGCGGGCCGATTCTGCGCCGACTGTGGCGCCGGATGCCGGCGCCCCGGGTCAGGCGTCCCGTCAGACCTTCCAGGCCGAGACGGGGAGGATGGGGACGACGTGCCGACGAGAGGGGAGGGGACCGCGTCCTTCACGGCTTGAGCCGCCCTATCGGCGGTCGAGAAGGTCCGTCAGGGCCGCCAGCAAGGTCGCGGGCTGGGTGGGCTTGCCGAGGTTCCGTGCGCCCGCGAGCACCGCGTCCGAGGCGACGTCAGCCCCGCCGTAGGCGCTCGCGAGGATGAACGGCACCCCCATCGCCGTGAGGGTCTCCGCCACCGACGTCACCCGCTCGCCGCGGAGGTTCACGTCGAGCACCGCGGCGTCCGGCCGCTGGCTCCCCAGGAGCGCCAACGCCGAAGCGACCGTCGGGACCGGGCCGATGACCCCGAAGCCGGCCTCCGTCAGGACGGACTCAAGCTCCATGGCGATGAAGATCTCGTCCTCGACGACGAGGATCCGGCGAGGGGCTGGCTCATTGAAGTCTTTGCCATAGGAAGGCCCCACGACGGACGGCTCCTGCTTCGGGTTGCCTACTTCAGCGGCACCGAGATCCGTACATGCAAACCGCTGGCTTCGAAGCGCAGTTGCGCCTCGCCCCCGAGATCGGTGCCCGCGCTGAACTCGATCAGGCGGGTGCCGAAGCCACGCCTGGCCGGCGGCGCCACCGGCGGGCCCCCTCCTCGCGCCAGTCGAGCACGAGCGTGGCCCCGTCCGCCGCCGTCTGCACGTCCCAGATGACCTTCACCGTGCCGCCGGGCGCGGAGAGCGCGCCGTGCTTGAGGGCGTTGGTGGTCAGCTCGTGCAGGATCAGCCCGAGCGGCAGGACCTGCGCGGCGGCGAGCCGCACGGCCGGCCCGGGCTCGACGCGGGCGCGATCCGCCCCGATCGGCTCCAGCGTCCGCCCGACGAGGTCCGCGAGGTCGGCCGCGGACCCGCCGGCGAGCGAGGCGTCCTGGGCCCGCACGAGGACCTCGAGGCGGCCGAGGAAGGCGTCCCGGTATTCCTCCCCGGTGCGGCCCTCCGTCCAGGTCTGGCCGGCGAGCGCGCGCACCACGGCGAGCAAGTTGCGCATGCGGTGGCGGGTCTCGGAAAGCAGGACGTCCATCTCCGCGTCGGCCCGGTCGCGCTCGGTGACGTCCTCGAAGGTCACGAGGACGTCCTTGCCGTGGCCGCCCGGGGGCGCCAGCCGCCGCGCGCCGACGAGCACGGTGCGGCGGCCGATGCCCGGGAAGTCGTGGGTCACCCTGTAGTCGATCACCGCGGCCGCCTTCGGGACCACGTCGGCGAGCAGCGTCCGCAGATCGGCGATGTCCCACTGGCCGTTGCCGAGACCGAACAGGTTCTGGCCGATGGTCTCGTCGCGCTCGATCCCGAAGGCGTCGAGGAAGGCCGGGTTGGCGGCGCCCACGCAGAAGCCCTGGTCCAGCACGACGAGCGGGACGTCGAGGGTGTCGATGACGCCCTGAGCCTGGACGTGGCCGCTGCAGAGCATGCGGTAGAGGTCTTCGAGCGTCATCCGTCGCCGTTTCCAGCCGTGTCGGCCAGGCCAGCACCTACCAGTCTGTGCATGGACCTGGCACTCCTGTCACGAACCGCCGCGCCAGCTCGGGCGAGAGTGCGGCTCAAGTCTTGGCGGGCCGGAGCGGCAGCAAGTTGCCGTCGGCATCGCGCCGACCCGACTGCATCTCCCTCTCGATCTGAGCGAGATGCCTCTCGTGGTCGCCCTGCAACGAAGCGAACTCGGCCAGAAGCTTACCCGCCTCATCCGTCAGGGGAGACTGAGCCGCTTCGAGATGCTGAACGAGGTCACGCTGCCGGCGGACCTGGCCCTTACCCTCGCGGACATGCCGCTGCACCATCTCCAGGGGCGTCTCGCTCGGCGTCACTCGGCAGCGTATCGGGCCGCCGACCACGCGTCGAGCCGTGCTGCGACCCGTGCTCCTCCGCCCGTTCTATGGCGAGAACCCCTGCCCCACTGCCGCCCGCGCGGCGACGATCCGGGACAGCTCCCACGCGGAGCAGGGCTTCTCGACCACTGGCAGGTGGGCATAGGCGGGCGGGATCACCTCGCCCGTGTAGCCCGTGGCGAGGGTGATGGGCACGTCGCGTGCGAGCAGTTCCTCCACCACGGGCCAGACCATCTCGCCGTGCAGGTTCACGTCGAGCACGGCGCCATCCAGGCGCGCTCCGCACAGGGCCTCGACCGCCTGCGCCAGGGTCGGGATGGGCCCCACAACCTCGGCACCGAGCTCGAGCAGCGCGTCCGCGAGGTCGGCTGCGATGAAGAACTCGTCCTCCACGATGAGGATACGGCACCCAAACAGATTGGGCCGCAGTTGCTGGACGTTGCTGCCCATGTTCGCGCTCCTCACCTGAACTCGCGCTATGCGGGTGCGGAGTCCATGGCGGAATAACGTGGGTTGCCTCCTCGCTCCGGATGGAAGCGAGCTGCCCCCTGTGCGATCCCCGAGGTGACGCCGCTGCTCAGAGGCCGGTTGACGGTGGAGCGCGATGTAGCCTGCTGAAGGGCAGCGGGAGGGGCCCGAGCCGCCCGTCAGTTCGCGATGCTGAGGGGACCGAAGCAGCGAAATGCGCGTTTATACGTCGCCCAGGGCGACGTCGCGTAGTCGTGCGGTGGGCGCGGGCGGAATGAGCCCCGCCGCGGGGTTCCGTCGTGCATCCCAGGCCGGCACCGTCCGGCGGTGGCGATCTACCACTTCTCCGCGAAGGTGATCTCGCGGGCGTCGGGGCGCAGTGCCGTCGCGGCCGCAGCCTACCGTTCGGCCTCGCGGCTGGAGGACGAGCGGCTGGGCCGGGCGCATGACTTCACGGCCAAGGCCGGCGTCGTGCATTCGGAGATCCTGCTGCCGGAGGGCGCGCCGGAGCGGTGGCGCGACCGCGCGACCTTGTGGAACGAGGTGGAGACGGGGGAGCGCCGCCGCGACGCGCAGCTCGCGCGCGACGTGGAGGTGGCGCTGCCGCGCGAGCTGTCGCGGGCGGAGGCGGTGGCCCTCGCCCGGGACTTCGTGCGGGAGGAGTTCGTGGCCCGCGGGATGGTCGCGGACCTGAACGTGCATTGGGGCGTCGGCAAGGATGGCGAGGCGCAGCCGCACGCGCACGTCATGCTGACGATGCGCCGGGTCGAGGGGGAGGGCTTCGGGGCGAAGGCGCGGGATTGGAACAGCAAGGAATTGCTGACAGGCTGGCGCGAGCGGTGGGCGGAACTGGCGAACCAGCGCCTTCACGAGCTCGGGCACGACGCGCGGATCGATCACCGCACCCTCGCCGCGCAGGGCATTGCCCTTGAGCCGCAGCACAAGGTGGGACCGGCGGGGCAGCGGCGGGCGAAGCGGGGCGAGGACGCGGAGCGGCAGGCCGAGCACGACGCCATCGCCCGGCGGAACGGGGAGCGGATAGCTGCGGACCCCGCGCTGGCGCTCGACGTGCTGACGCGGCAGCAGTCCACCTTCACGCGGCACGACCTGGCGCGGTTCGTCTCGCGGCACACGGACGGGGCGGAGCAGTTCGCGCAGGTGATGGCGCGTGTGGAGGCGGCGCCGGAGCTGGTGCGGGTCGGGCAGGACGGGCGCGGGCGGGAACGGTTCAGCACGCGCGAGATGCTCGCCGTCGAGGCGCGGATGGAGGCGGCTGGCGCGGGGCTGGCGGGGTCGCGGGCGCACCGGATCGGCGTCGCGGACATGGACCGCGCGGTGCGGCGCGCGGAGGCGGGCGGGCTGGCGCTGGGGGAGGAGCAGCGCGCGGCGGTGGCGCACGTCACTGCGGGGCGGGACCTCGCCCTCGTCGTCGGCTACGCGGGCACGGGCAAGAGCGCGATGCTGGGCGTCGCACGCGAGGCGTGGGAGGCCGAGGGCTACAGGGTCCGGGGCGCAGCGCTGTCGGGCATCGCGGCGAGGGCCTGGAAGGGGGCAGCGGCATCGCCTCGCGCACGCTGGCGAGCCTCGAATGGGGCTGGGCGCAGGGGAGGGAAGCGGACCGCCTCACGTCGCGCGACGTGCTCGTGGTGGACGAGGCGGGGATGGTGGGCTCGCGGCAGATGGAGCGGGTGCTGAGCCATGCCCGGCAGGCCGGGGCGAAGGTGGTGCTGGTGGGCGATCCGGAGCAGCTCCAGGCCATCGAGGCCGGGGCGGCGTTCCGGGCGCTGGCGGAGCGGCACGGGGCGGCGGAAATCGCCGAGGTGCGGCGGCAGCGGGAGGGGTGGCAGCGGGACGCCACGCGCGAGCTAGCGACGGCGCGCACCGGGGCGGCGCTGGACCGCTACGGGGCCGCGGGCATGGTGCGGGGGCACGGCACGCGCGAGGAGGCCCGCGCGGCGCTGGTGGCGGGCTGGGCGGCGGAGCGTCAGGAGAGTCCCAACGCGAGCCGGGTGATGCTGGCCTACATCCGGGCGGACGTGGCGGCGCTGAACGCGCTGGCGCGGGAGCGGCTGCGCGAGGCCGGGGAGCTGGGGCCGGAGAGGGCGGTCGCGACAGAGCGCGGCGAGCGGGCGATGGCGGCAGGCGACCGGGTCATGTTCCTGCGCAACGAGCGGGCGCTGGGGGCAGGTCCGGACGGCCGCGGCGGCGTGGCGGTGAAGAACGGGACGCTCGGGACGGTGCTGGCGGTGGAGGCCGGGGGCGAGCGGCTGACGGTGGCGCTCGACGGCGCGGGCGGGGCGGCGGGGAAGGGGGCGGCCGTCACGTTCTATGTCCGCGACTACGGGCACGTGGACCACGGGTATGCGGCGACGATCCACAAGGCGCAGGGGGTGACGGTGGACCGGGCGCACGTGCTGGCGAGCAAGCACATGGACCGGCACGCGGCCTACGTCGCCCTGACGCGGCACCGCGAGGGCGTGGCGCTGCACTACGGGCGGGACGAGTTCGCGGATGGGGGGCGCTCGCGCGCACCCTGTCGCGGGAGCGGGCGAAGGACACGACGCTGGACTACGGGGCGGCGTTCGCGGAGCGGCGCGGGCTGGCGCCGGAGAGCGAGATCGTGGTGCGCCGTCCGGAGGCGGAGGCGTCGAGGCCGCGCACGCCCTCACAAGAGGCGCGGCGCGAGGAGCGGCCGGCGCCGCTGCTGCCGGCGCACCGCGATCCGGGAGGCCGGGACAGCCTCGGGCGGGGCACGACGCCCGCGGACCTCGCCGCGGCGGCAGACGCGCACCCCTGGGTGCGGAAGCAGGCCGCCGATCGGCAGCGGCACCTGTACCAGGCGTATCGCGAGCCGGAGGAGGCCGGGCGCCGGCTGGGCGACCTCATCCGGCGCAAGGGGGCGACCTGAGACGGGCCGCCGCGGCGCTGGCACGGGAGGGGCCGGAGAGCCTCGGCCCACTGCATGGGCGGGAGGGGTGGTTCGCCAGCAAGGAAGCAAAGGCCGAGCGGGTGCGGGCCGTCGGCGCCGCGCGAGCCATCGGCTGGGACCTGGAGGGCGAGGCGAAGGACCGGGACCGGGCCATGCGCGAGCACGCCGGCGTGGTGGAGGGACAGCGGCAGCGCGACGCGGTGGAGGTGCCGGGCCTGTCGCGGGCGGCGTGGTCGGCGGTGCGGGCGGTGGAGGCCGCGCGGGAGGGGGGCGTCGGCCCCGGGCCGGCCGGCGAGGAGAGCTGGCAGCGCTTCGTGCGGGAACAGGCGGCAGTGGCCGACACGTGGGCGCGGGAGGTGGCGGCGAAGCCGGCGGTGAAGGCGGAGCTGCGGGCCTTCGCGGCAGCAGCCGAGAAGCGGCTGGGCTACGACATGGAGGTGGCGTTGAAGCGGGCAGAGACGGGGCGGGGCGCCCCTGAGGGGGAGCGCCCGCGCGAGGGGGTGGCCGGCGTCGCGCGGGCGCTGTCGGCCGAGCGCGCGGGCCGGGGCGCCCATGAGGACCGGCAGCGGGCGGCCGAGCGGCGGCTTGAAGCGCAGCAGGAGCGCCTGGGGCTGCGGCAGGGACGTGGGATGGGGATGTGACGATCCGAGCCGTCGGGGATGAAAGTGTTGCCGGACGGCGGCTTCGAACCGCCGCCCGGCCGAGACGTCAGCCGACGCGCTGTAGCGGCTCGCCAAACTCCAGCACGTTCCCCTCCATGTCCTTCACGAAGCCGACGCGGCGCCGGAAGGGCGTGCCGTCGAGGTCGTAGGTCTCGGCCCGCACGAAGGTGGGCACGCCCTCCGCGGCGAGGCCGGCGAGCACCGCCTCGACGTCGTCCACCCGGAAGCACAGGTGGCCGTAGCCGGTGCGGCCGAAGTGCTCGGGGAAGGTCATCGCCTCCGGCAGCCCGATGCCGCCGGCGTCGGCCTCGACGAGTTCCAGCATCGTGTCGTTCAGGCGCAGGTAGGCGAGGCGCTTGCCGTTCAGCGCGGCGACGCGCCAGGCCACCTCGGTCCGGAAGCCGAGCTTCGCGCCATACCAGGCGAGCGCGGCCTCGAAGTCTCGGACGTTGAGCGAGACATGGTCGAAGCGCATCCCGGCGGTCGCGGCCGGGGCCGCCTCCGAAGCGGCGGGAAGGGCGATGGCCGCGAAGGCGGCGGCGGAGAGCAGGTGACGGCGATCCATGGTGAGGTTCCTTTGGGGTTGGGGTGGTTCAGGCCTCCGCCAAGGAGCGCACGTTCTCCTCGAGGTGCGCGACGCTGGTGGTGCCGGGGATGACGACGACGTTGGGCGAGCGGGCGAGCAGCCAGCGCAGCGCCGCGGCGGGGTCCAGCCGAGCGCCCCGCTGCATGGGATGCGCGCCGAGCGGACCGTAGGGGATGAAGGCGATGCCCTTCTCAGCGGTGTAATTCACGAGCGCGTCGCTCTCCCGCTCCTCGCTGTTGAAGCGGTTCTGGACGGAGGCGATGGGTGCCACGGCGAGCGCGCGGTCGAGATCATCCCGCGTCACGTTGGCGAGGCCGACGTGGCGGACCTTGCCGGCGCGGCGGGCGGCGTCGAGGGCGGCGACGCTCTCCTCGATCGGCACGGCCGGGTCCACCCAGTGGAGCTGGAAGAGGTCGATCCGCTCGACGCGGAGCCGCACGAGCGCCTCGTCCACCTGCCGCGCCAGGGTCGCCGAGGAGGCGTCGCGGACGAGCTGGGTCGGCGAGAGCTTGTCGATGCCGCCCTTGGTGGCGACGACGATCCCATCGGCATAGGGGTGCAGGGCTTCGGCGATGAGCGCCTCGTTGTGGCCGGGACCGTAGGCGAGGGCGGTGTCGAAGAGGCGGATGCCAAGCTCGGCGGCGCGGCGCAGCAGGGCGATCCCCCCATCCCAGTCCGCGTAGGGGCCGAAGTTGCCGGGCTGGCCGGTGAGGCGCATGGCGCCGAAGCCGATGCGGGAAACGACGAGGTCGCCGCCGATGGCGTAGGTCGTGGTCATCTCTGTGCTCCCTTGGGGTGCGGGGTTCAGGCGGTGAGGCGGTCAACGAGGGCCCGCACGCGGGGCGCCACGATCGTCACGGCCGGAAAGGCGAAGCTCCAGGCCAGCGCGTAGGCGTGCAGCCAGCGAGCGACGAAGCCGGGTCCGATGCCGGTGTTCACGGCGGTGATCGCGGCCGAGAGGGCCCCGGAGAGGCTGACCGACATGAGGAAGGCGAAGAGCACCGGCGCGTAGGCGCGGGGGATCTTCGGAAGGCTCGGGAGGTGCAGGGCGGCGAGGGTCATTGCTGGGCTCCGTGTCGGTGCCCGCAATCTGTCCCTCGCTGTCTTCCGACAGAATGGCCGCTGAATCGACAGCACTGTTTGATGCGGTTAAACAATGCTCCGTGACGGCCGATCTCCGCCTTGTCTCCACCTTCGTCGAGGTCGCCCGACGCCTGTCCTTCTCCGGCGCCGCGCGGGCGCTCGGCCTCACGGCAGGCTCGGTCAGCCTCAACATCCGCCATCTGGAAGATCAGCTCGGCGTGCGGCTGCTGACCCGCACGACGCGCCAGGTGCGGCTGACGGCGGAGGGCGAGCGCTACCTCTTGCGCTGCGCCCCGGCGCTGGAGGCGCTCGCGGAGGCCGAGGGCGCGGTGCGCGAGGAGCGCGAGGCACTCTCGGGCCGGCTGCGTGTGACGAGCACCACCGCCTTCGGCCGGACGCACCTGCTGCCGGTCATCGCGGACTTCATGGCCGCGCACCCCGCCGTGGAGGTCGAGCTGTCGCTGTCCGACCGCTTCGTGGACTTGGTGGCGGAAGGGTTCGACCTGGCGATCCGGGGCGGCGTGCTGCCGGTCAACGAGTATGTCTCCCGGCTGATCCTGCCGGTGACGATGCTCGTCTGCGCCTCGCCCGCCTACGCGGCACGGCACGGGCTGCCGCGGACGCCCGACGAGATCGAGGGGCGCCGCCTCGTGGGCATGCGAAGCAACCCGTCGCAGGAAGTATTCGCCTGGGAGTTCGCAGCACCCGGGGGTGGCGTGGTCCGCCGTCCAGTGATGCCGGCCCTCGTCGTCAACGACCCGGAGGGGGCGGCCCTCGCCGCGGCGGCCGGGATGGGGTTGGCTCAGGTCGGCTCCAACATCGTGTTACCGAAGGTCTCGGGGGGCCAGCTCGTGCTGGCGCTGGAGGGGCACGCGGTCCGGGCGCGCGGCCTCTACGCCGTCTATCCCTCACGACGATTCGTGCCGCGGCGCCTCGCGGCTTTGGTTGCTTCCGTCGTCGAGGCCTTCGCCCAGCGACCCGACCTCGTCTGGACGCGCTGACCACACGGTCCGGCGTTGTCTTGCGTAGCGTTCTGTCAAACGCCCGACTGACGAGGCGGCACGGCGCCCGTGTGTCGCCATGGGGCGGGGAGCGGACAATCCGGTCTACCCGTCGGTCGGGGCGAAGAGGATCTTCCCCGAGCGTCCCGCACGGGCATGGTGAGCGAGCGCGGCGCGCACGTCGGTTAGGCCATACCGGGCCTCCACGGCCGCCGCCGCCAAGCCGCCTCGGACGTCCTCGAACGCCCGGGCCAGGGCCTGGCGCAGCTCCGCGCGCGGAACCGAGTGAACCCATTGCCGCAGCGAGAAGAGGCGCACTGCTACGCCGGGCGCTACGGCCCTGCCGAGGCCGGGCGGGAGCGGCTGGCCGGACAGCAGGCCGTAGTGGACGAAGACGCCCCCCGGCCGGACGGCGAGGGCCATCTCGGCGCCCGCATCCCCGCCCACGGCGTCGAAGCCGCCGTCTAGCGGCGGCAGGCGCTCCCCCTGGACCAGGACCGCCTCGGCAGGCTCCCCCACCAGCCGCCGCCGCCCCGCTTCGGACCGGACGACGGCTACCGGGCGCAGGCCTCCCGCGCGCGACATCCGCAGCAGCGCGCGGCCGGCGGCCGAGGCGGCCGCGTTGACGCCCACCAGGGCCCCCGACGGGAGGTCGGCGCACCGCAGCATCAGCCGCGCGGTCAGCGGATTGATGTAGGCCACGGCGGCTTCGTCGTCGGTGACGCCATCCGGGACGGGGATGCACCAGTCGGCCGGGGCGGCCTTGAAGGTCTACCCCCCCCGGCCGAGCCGAGCGGGAGGACCCGTTGCCCCGGGCGCAGCGGCGCGCCCGCGGCGGCGGCGCTGCCCAACCGCTCGACGGTCCCGACCCCCTCGAAGCCGGGCACGAAGGGCAGAGCAGTCCGGTAGGGGTAGGCGCCGGCGACGGGGACGAGGTCCGAGGGATTGATGGGGCTCGCGAGCATCCGCACCACGACCTCGGCCTCGCCCGGCTCGGGGCGCGGGGCGGGTTCGCACGAAAGAGCCCGGGACGGTTCCCCGAACCGGTGGGCGACGAGGCGAAGCATGGCTCAGCATGCCGTGCCGCGTCGGGCGGAGCGACACAACCCGGTGCTCGGGGTCTGTAGGTCCGCTGAGGGTTGAACTTACGCGTTCCGCCGGATGCAAGGACGGCGGAGAGGCTAGGTGTTGCGATTCTAAACCACGGTTCGCTGACCGACGTCCTGCCCTCAGCCCGAGCAACGGCTGAGGAAGTCGTCGACGAGGCTGGCCACCTCGTCGGGCCGCTCAAGCGCGGGCAGGTGCGCGACGCCCTCCATCCCGTGCCAGGACGGGGCGCCGCCACAGAACGGGCAGAATAGCACGCATAGGCGCACAGATCAGGAACAGCCCGGTTGACCAGGGGCCCTGCTCGATGCCGTCCAGTTCGATGGGGCCAGCGTCGGATGGTGGCGTCGGGGTGGCCGGCAGTTCGCCGGAAACGACGTTAGTTGATAGTGATTCTGCCGGCCAAGCGTGGCAAAAAACCCATTTTGCTTGATTCATAGCGGTGTTGCAGGCAGATTGGCGGCATGGATGCCACCGACCTGCACATTCTGCGCCTCCTCCAAGCCGACAACAGGCGATCCGCCGCCGAGCTCGGCGCAGAGGTGGGCCTCTCCGTCTCGGCCGCGAGCGACCGCGTCCGGCGCCTGAACGCCGCAGGCATCATCACCGCCAACAGGGCCGTCGCGGATCCCCGCCGCGCAGGGCTCGGCCTCCTCGCCTTCTCCTTCGTGGATCTCGAGCCGCGCGCTGACGAGCTCGCTTTCGCCGAGGCGCTGCGCCGGCTGCCGGAGGTGCAGGAGGCGCACCACGTCACGGGACCGCACTCCTGGATGCTCAAGCTGCGGGTGCGCGACACCGCTGCCCTCCAGCACTTCATGGCGAACCACCTCAAGCCGCTGCCCGGCGTGCTGCGGACCGAGACGGTGATCGCCCTCGACACCGCCAAGGAGACGACCGAGCTCGCCCTGCCCGCCGCCCTGCCGGAGACCGCCGCGCCATGATCGCCCCCGACATCGCCGGCACCCTCCTCCGCGGGGCGGGCATCGGCCTCGCCATCGCGGCCCCCGTCGGGCCGATCGCCCTGCTGTGCATCCGCCGCACCCTCGCCGCGGGTCCCGCCGCGGGCGTCGCGTCCGGCGTTGGCGCGGCGACCGCGGACGCGCTCTACGGGCTCGTCGCGGCCCTCGGGCTCGGCGTGCTGGCGGCCGTGCTGGTCGATCACGCGGCGCTCCTGCGCGTCGCGGGCGGCCTGCTCCTCGCCTGGCTCGGCCTCGGCGCACTGCGGCGGGCCCTGGCGCCGCCACACGCCGTCGCCGAGGCTGCGGCCGGGCGTGAGGGAACGGGCCTGGCGGGCGCCTTCGCCTCGACCTTCGCGCTGACGCTGGCCAACCCGATGACGATCCTCTCCTTCGCCGGCGTGGTCGCGGCGCTCGCCGCGCCAGGCGGCGGGGCAGCGGCGGGCCTCGCCCTCGTCGCGGGCGTGTTCCTCGGCTCCGTCGCCTGGTGGCTGCTGCTGGTGGGCAGCGTCGCCGCGGTGCGCGGCTCCCTGCCCTCGGGCGCGCTGCGGTGGATCGAGGGCCTCTCGGGGGCGGCGCTGCTCGGCTTCGGCGCCTACGCCCTCCTCGCCGGCCTCGGGGTGGTCGCGTGACCGGGCGAGGCCCCTTCGGATCGGACGCAGAGGTCGAGGCGATCGGCACCCGCCTCCTCGACCGCACGCTGCCCAAGGCCGAGTGGACGCATGCCGCGCATCTCGCGGCGGCGGCCTGGATCCTCGCCGCGCGGCCCGACCTCGACGCCGCGCGCGAGATGCCGGGCATCATCCGCGCCTACAACGAGGCGACGGGCGTGCCGAATTCGGAGACGCGCGGCTACCACGACACGATCACCCAGGCCTCGCTGCGGGCGGTGCGCGCCTTCCTCGCCGCGCAGCCACCCGGCACGCCGCTGCACGCCGCCTGCAACCGCCTCCTCGCCTCGCCCTACGGCGACAAACGCTGGCCGCTCGCCCACTGGCGCGAGGAGACGCTGTTCTCCCCCGCCGCGCGGCGCTCGTGGGTCGAGCCGGACCTCGCGCCGCTGCCGTTCTGACGGCGTGGTCGCCTCAGCTCTTCGCTACGGCGTTCCTCCGCGCCCGGCCAACGATCGCAGCAACCGTGTTCTTGCTCAGCCCCACCTCGCGCCCGACCAGGCGGTAGCTGCGGCCCAGCGCCACGAGGGCGAGGACCCTCGGCGCGAGGCGATCCGACTTCGGCCGCTGCCCGGGCTGGCGGCCCAGCTTCTTGCCTCTCGCTTTCGCCGCGGCCATGCCGGAGCGCACGCGCTCGCGGATCAGCTCGCGCTCGAACTCGGCGATGCCGGCGACGACGGTGGCCAGCATGCGCCCGTGCGGCGTCGAGAGGTCAAAGGCCAGGCCACTCATGGCGATGACGGAAACGCGCCGCGCCTCGAGTTCCTGGAGCGTGTGCAGCAGGTCGAGCGTGCTACGGCCCCAGCGCGACAGCTCGGTCACCAGCACGGCGTCGATCTCTCGCCGCTGCGCCAGGGCCATCACCTTGCGCCGCTCGGCCCGATCCGCCCGGGCGCCGGAGCCGGTCTCGCGGAAGGTGCCAACCACCTCGTAGCCGGCACGCGCGGCGAACGCGGCCAAGTCCCGCTCCTGCCGGGCGCAGGACTGGTCGGCGGTCGAGACGCGACAATAGAGGGCGGCGCGCTGTCCCAGTTGAACCCTCCTCGTCGGACGGGCCGCAACCCGCTGTTCCGGTTGGGGCCGGGATCGTAGCAGATAGACTGCACCTCAACTGGGACGAACGCCATGCCGAGACGCCGCGCGCTCACCGGCGCGCAGCTCGCGGGCCTGCTCGCGCTGCCCGCCTCCGAACCCGATCTCGTCCGGCACTGGACCCTGGACCGCGCCGACCTCGCCGCCGTAGAGCGGCGCCGGGGCGACCACAACCGGCTCGGCTTCGCGCTCCAGCTCTGCGCGTGCCGCTATCCTGGCCGGCTGCTGCGACCCGGCGAGGCCATCCCGGAGGCGGCGCTGCGCTTCGTGGCCGAGGGGGTCGGCGCGGACGCCGCGGCCCTGACCGACTACGCCCGGCGGCCGCAGACCCGGCGCGAGCAGCTCGACGCGCTGCGAGACGCCTTTGGCTTCCGGATGTTCGGCCCGGGGCACCGGCAGGAGATCGTGGCGTGGCTGCTGCCGGTCGCCCTCGCCACGACCGACGCGGTGGCGATCGCGGCGGCGCTTATGGACGAGTTGCGCCGGAGCCGGATCCTCGCCCCGGGCCCGAGCGTGCTGGAGCGCCTCGTCGCTGCCGCGCTGCTGTCGGCCGAACGGCGTGTCGCGGCGCGGCTCACCCGTGGCCTGACCACAGCGCAGGTGGCGGTGCTCGAGGGCCTGCTTGATCAGCGGCGGGGCACCGCGGTCAGCACGCTCGCCTGGGCGCGCCAGCCGCCCGGCGCGCCGGGACATCGCAGTCTGGCCCGGCTGGTGGAGGGGCTCAATTGCTTCCGGGCCGTTGGCCTCGACCCGACCCTCGCCGACGGTATCCACCCCGCGCGGCTCCGAGGTTTGGCCCGAGAGGGCGGGCGCCTCACGGCAGGGCACCTGCGGACCCTGTCGCCGGTCCGCCGCCGCGCGGTGCTCGTGGCCACCATCCTCGACACCGTCGTGCGGCTCATCGACGACGGCGTGGCCCTCTTCGACCGGGCGGTGGGCCGGATGTTCCGCCGCGCGGAGGCACGCGAGGAGGAAGGCGTCCTGCGCGACGCGCGCGCGGTCAACGACAAGGTACGGCTCCTGGCCAGGCTCGGCGCGGCGCTGATCGCGGCCCGGGACAGCAAAGGCGACCTGGAGGCGGCGGTGGCCGTCGCTGTCGGCTGGGACCGCCTGGCGCACGGCGTCGCCGAGGCCGAGCGCCTTGCGCGGCCGGACGGGGCGGACCTGCCGGCCCTCGCCCTGCGCGCCTGGCCGGTGCTGCATCGCCTCGGCCCAACATTCCTCGGCGCCTTCCGGCTCCGCGCCGTGCCCGCCGCGGCAGGGACGCTGCGCGCGGTCCAGGCGCTGCGGGAGGCCTACGCCAGCGGCGGGCGGCGGTGGCCGCGCAGCCCCCGACCTCCTTCCTCCGCCCTGCCTGGCGCAAGGCGATGCGCGAGATGGAGGGCAGCGCCGGCCGCAGGATCTGGGAGGCGGCCACGCTGCTGGCGTTGCGCGACCGGCTGCGCGCTGGCGATATCTGGGTCGAGGGCAGCCGCCAGTGGCGCGCCGTCGAGGACCAGCTCATCCCGCCCGACGTGTTCGCTGCCATGCGCGAGGCCGGCCCGCTGCCGGTCGCCGTGCCGGCGACGGCGGAGGTGTGGCTCGCCGAGCGTCGTGCCACCCTCGGCGCGCGTTTGGCCGAAGTGGACGCCTTTGCGGCCGCGGACCGCCTGGAGGAGGTCCGGATCCGGGGCGACGAGCTGAAGCTCTCGCCGTTGAGGGCAGCCACGCCGGAGGAGGCGGAGGCGCTGGCCGAGCGCCTCTACGGCATGGTCCCCACCGTCCGCATCACCGACCTGCTCGCCGAGGTGGACCGCTGGACCGATTTCAGCGCCGCCTTCACCCACCTGCGCAGCGGCCTGCCGGCGGACGACCCGCGCGTCGTGCTCACCGCCGTGCTGGCCGACGCGACGAACCTCGGCCTGACGCGCATGGCGGACGCCTGCGCCGTCGCCTCTTACCGCCAGCTCGCCTGGACTGCCGGCTGGCACCTGCGCGAGGAAACCTACCGCCGCGCGCTCGCCGTGCTGGTGGACGCCCAACAGGCCCAGCCGCTCGCGGCCCACTTTGGCGCCGGCACGGCGTCGAGTTCCGACGGCCAGCACTTCCCGACCGCCGGACCCGGCGAGGCGGTCGGCGCCGCCAATGCGCGCTACGGGCGCGACCCGACCGTGCTGCTCTACACGCACGTCTCCGACCGCTACGTCCCCTTCCACACGAAGGTCATCGCCCCCGCCGGCGAGGCCGCGCACGTCATCGACGGCCTGCTCTACCACGAGGCCGACCTGACCACGGCCGTGCACCACACCGACGGGGGCGGGGTGAGCGACCAGGTGTTTGGCCTCGCGCATCTCCTCGGGTTCGGCTTCGTGCCGCGCATCCCGAACCTCGCCGAGCGGCGGCTCTACGCCTTCGGGCCCGCCTCCACCTGGCCGGCCCTCGCGCCGTTCATCGCCGGCCGCCCCGACGAGGCGCTGATCGCCGCGCACTGGGACGACCTGCTGCGTCTCGCCGCCTCGGTCCGCAGCGGCGCCGTCAGCGCCTCCCTGATGCTGAAGCGCCTCGGCGCCTACCCGCGGCAGAACGGCCTCGCGCTCGCGCTCCGCGAGGTCGGCCGCATCACCCGCACCCTGCACACCCTTGACTGGCTGCAGATGCCGGCGCTCCGCCGGCAGGCGACGGCGGAACTCAACAAGGGAGAAGCCCGCAACGCCCTCGCCCGCGCGGTGTGCTTCCACCGCCTCGGGCGCCTGCGCGACCGCGGCGCCGAGGCGCAACAGCACCGCGCCAGCGGCCTCGCCCTGGTCACCGCCGCCATCGCGTTGTGGAATAGCGTCTATCTCGGCCGCGCGCTCGACGCCCTGCGCCGCGGCGAGACAGTGCCCGACACGACCCTCGCTCACCTCGCCCCACTCGGCTGGCAGCACGTCAACCTCACCGGCGACTACCTCTGGGGCGCGGACGCCGGCCTCGGCCCGGACGGCTTCAGGCCGCTGCGCGGCGCGCGTACGGTGCACAGCACCACGGCGGCATGACCCCGTTCCCGGTCCGTGCCACTAACCGTGCTATCCTGCCCGTTCTATGGCGGCGCCCCAGGACCCGCCCGGCACCGTCGCCGCGACGTGGCGCGAGCGCGAGACGATGTGCGGGAAGTCGAGGTCACCCTGGATGACGAGGGTTGGCACCGCGACCTCGCCGAGCCGCCCGTAGGCCGGCGCCCGGTCGAGGTTCGCCCCCACCGGGGCCACGCGGAGCGCGGTCCCGATCATGTCGAGGAACAGCCGACGCGCCGTGCCCCCGACCCGCCCCTCCAGCGCGAGCGGGCCGTCGAGCCAGAGCCGGGCCTTCGCCGCCGCCGCGCGACCTGGGTCGCCCGCCGCCTCGGCCTCTCCCGCCCAGGCTACCAGGGGTCACGCCATAGGACGGAGCTGGATTCACGCTAAGCGAGGCGGACGGGGAATCTCACGGACGGCGCGCTACGGCCATGAGCGTCCCAGCTGAACTACAGCCCAACTACGACAGCACCGGCCCTAGCGGAAACAGCGAATTACGGCCTGCTAGTCGGCGTGAGTTCAACTGGGACAGCGGCAACGGTCGCAGAGGGGCGGTGACGTGTTCCTCGCCCTCGCCCGGTCCTCCCCTCAATCCGAGATCAGGTCCTTGATGCGGCTGCCGAGGTCTTCCATCGCGAATGGCTTGGTCAAGACGTGCATGCCTGGGTCCAAGTGGCCATGGCTGAGCACGGCGTTCTCCGCGTAGCCGGTGATGAACAACACCTTCAGCCCCGGTCGCAGGTCCCGCGCGGCGTCGGCCACCTGTCGCCCGTTCATGCCGCCGGGCAGGCCCACGTCGGTCACCAGCAGGTCGATCCGCGCGTCCGACCGCAGCACCTTCAGCCCCGCCGCCCCGTCCTCGGCCTCGATCGCGACATAACCCAGGTCTTCCAGCACCTCGGTCACCAGCATCCGTACCGTTGGCTCGTCGTCCACCACCAGCACGGTCTCCCCCTGCTCTGCGCGCGGCGCTTCGGCCGGCCCCGCCAGTGCTTCCACGGCCTCTGCGGCGCCGAGGTGGCGCGGCAGGTAGAGGCACACCACCGTGCCCCCCCCAGGCTCCGAGTAGATGCGGGCCTGCCCACCCGATTGCTGGACGAAGCCGTAGATCATCGAGAGGCCGAGCCCGGTGCCCATGCCGATCGGCTTGGTGGTGAAGAACGGGTCGAAGGCTCGCCGCGCCACGTCCGGCGTCATGCCGCAGCCGGTGTCGCTGACGCACAGCGAGACATACTGCCCGGGTGGCACGTCGCGCTCGCGCCCCGCGCGAGCGTCCAGCCACTTATTGCCGGTTTCGATCGTCAGCTTGCCCCCGTCCGGCATGGCATCACGGGCGTTGATGCACAGGTTCAGCAGCGCGTTCTCGAGTTGGTGCGGGTCGATCAGCGTGGTCCACAGCCCGCCCGCCGCGACCGTCTCCACCGTGATGTTCGGCCCCATGGTGCGGCGGATCAGCTCCTCCATGCCGGCAATCAAGCGGTTCGCGTCGACGGGCTTGGGGTCCAGCGTCTGCCGACGCGAGAAGGCCAGCAGGCGTTGGGTCAGCGCTGCCGCCCGCTTTGCCGCCCCTTGCGCGGCGTTCACGTAGCGGTCCACCTCCGCCGTCCGCCCCTGGCGGATGCGGGTGTTCAGCAACTCTAGGCTGCCCATGATACCGGTGAGCAGGTTGTTGAAGTCGTGCGCCAGGCCGCCCGTGAGCTGGCCCACCGCCTCCATCTTCTGGCTCTGGCGCAAGCGCTCCTGAACGCCGGCGAACTCTTGTTCGCGCAGCTTGTCATCAGTGATGTCGCGGGCCGCACAATAGACGAAATCCCGACCGGGAGCGGCGGTCCAGTAGAGCGTGCGCCAGGACCCATCCTTGTGCCGATAGCGGTTCTCGAACCGTGGAAGCGCGGTCGAGGCGGCGTGGGCGAGCGCCGCGTAGCTCGGCTCAATGTCCGCGGGATCGACGAAGATGTCGAAGCGGCTACCGACCAGCTCTTCCTCGGTGTAGCCGAGCGTTCTTGTCCATGCTTCGTTCACCGCGCGCATGATGCCCTGCGTGTCGATGACCAGCAGCATGTCCTGCGACACTCGCCAGATCTCGTCGCGTTCGGCCGTACGCCTGGTCAAGGCTTCGGCCTGGTCCTTCTCTTCCGTCACGTCGCGGGCGCTGCAATAGAACTTGGCGCCTTCCGGAACCGCCACCCACGACAGCCAGCGAAACCCGCCATCCCTGTGGCGATACCGGTTCTCGAAGCGCAGCGCAGGCGTCCCCCGCTTCATGGCGTCGAAGGAGAGATGGGTTCGTTCCACGTCATCCGGGTGCAGAAAATCGAAGAACCTCGTCGTCCGGAGGTCGTCCTCCGTCCAGCCGAGGGTGGCGGACCAAGCCGGATTGGATCGCTCGAAGTAACCGTCCAAGGTCAAGATACCGAGGAGATCCGGGCTGACCTTCCAGGTCAGCCAGAGGTCGGGGTCGGGAATACCCACTCGTGAGAGTTGGCGCGACGGCGCCTCTTCATCCATCGGCCGGAGCCTCGGTGGTTTTGACCGTCCGCTTCTTGCCCTGCTTGCGCTCGTGTTCGATCAGCAAGCGAAGACTCGCCCGAACGACCTCGCTCGCGTTCGAATAATACCCCGAGGCGACCTGTTCGCGCAGGTATGCCTCCAGTTCCGATGTGAGCGACACGTTACGGGTCGGCGTGCTGGACATTGCTGGTCTCGCATCTCACAGCCACGGACGACTGGCAAGGATTGACAGCCCCACCATCACAGGTTGCGTCTGCGAAAGGTCGTCTTCGGCAGTAGCTCCGAAGCCGCGACCAGCAGCGCGAAGGCGGGAATCCGCCGTAGAACGCCGTCCGTGACGTTCCCCGTCCGCCTCGCTTAGAGCGGTATCCGGCCTGACTGAATCGGATGTGATCCGCGGCTTCGTCGCGAGGTGATTCAGTGTCGCCTGGTTAGGAGGCGGGCGGGCATGTCGAGGGCGTTGTCGGTAGACCTGCGGGAGCGGGTGGTGGGGGCGATCGCGGCGGGGTCGTCGTGCCGAGCGGCCGCGGCCCGCTTCGGGGTGAGTGCGGCGAGCGCGATCCGGTGGGCCGCCCTTGCGCGGGACAAGGGCTCGGTTGCGCCGGGTCCGCTCGGCGGGGACCGGCGGTCGGGGCGCATCGAGGCGCACGCGCCACTGATCCTGCGGTTGGTGGACGCGAAGTCCGACATCACGCTCGCGGAGATCCGGGCCGAGCTCGCAGGGGCTGGCGTGGCGGTCGGGATGGGCACGCTATGGCGCTTCTTCGACCGGCGCCGGATGACATGGAAAAAAAGACGGCCCACGCCGCGGAGCAGGACAGGCCGGATATCCTGAAGCGGCGCTGGGCGTGGTTCGACGGCCAGCTCGACCTCGATCCCGACCGCCTCGTGTTCATCGACGAGACCTGGGCCTCGACGAATATGGCCCGCACCCACGGCCGGGCACCGAGGGGTGAGCGGCTGCGGGCCGCGGTGCCGCACGGGCACTGGAAGACCACGACCTTCGTCGCCGGATTGCGCAACACGGGCATGGTCGCCCCGATGGTGCTGGACGGGCCGATCAACGGCGAGCTGTTCCAGGCCTACGTCGACCAGGTGCTGGTGCCCGAGCTGCGCCCCGGCGACATCGTCGTGATGGACAACCTCGGCAGCCACAAGGGCGCGGGCGTGCGACGCGCGATCGAGAGCGCGGGTGCGACCCTGCTCTACCTCCCACCCTATTCGCCCGACTTCAACCCGATCGAGAACGCCTTCGCGAAGCTGAAATCCGCTCTCCGCGCCGCCGCCGAACGGACCCTCGACGGGCTCTGGACCACCATCGGCCGTCTCGTACCGACATTCACGCCCGCCGAGTGCGCGAACTACTTCGCCGCCGCCGGATACGATCCAGACTGAGCGGAAAACGCTCTAGCGTGAATCCAGCTCCGTCCCATGGCGTGACCCCTACCAGCTCCGCGATCTCTGGCGGGTAGTCCGGCGCGGGCGCTCCCTCGACGCTCGACGCTCGGCGCGATCAGCACGAGGCCGCGGACGCGCGCGGGATGCCGCAGCGCCGCGTCGAGCGCGATCTTGCCGCCCATGGAGCAGCCGACGAGGACGGCGGGGGTGCCATCCGTCACGGCGTCGAGCACGGCCAGGAGGTCCGCGACCGCGGGGTGGTCCTCCCGCTCGGCCCGCGTCGCGCCGAAGCCGCGCCGGTCGTAGGCGACGGCCCGGTGCGCCGCGCCGAGGCGCCCCATCGGCCCGTGCCACTCGCGCCGGTCGCCGGCATTGCTGTGGTGGAAGGCAACGGGCTGGCCCTCCCCGACCGCCTCGGCAGCAAGGGCGGCGCGGCCGGAGGCGACGTGACGCATCGCGGGCATGCTCCCAACCTAACCCGGCCCGCACGAAGGGGCACGACGATGCCGGCCAGGTCCGGCGAGGGAGGATACGGCGACGCGTGCGTAGAAGGCTCGGTGCTTCGCCGCGTTGTCCGTCATCGGCGATCGCCTCCTACTCTCGTCCGGCGGGCGTACCCCTCCAGACACGCCCGCAGGAAGGAGACGGCGCGCTCGCGTCCGGCCCGGTACTGCTCGGGCGTGAAGAGGTGCGTCGCGCCCGGCACCTCGACGAGCTTGATCGCGGGGTTCGCGGCGACCATGGCCCAGCTCTGGGAGAGCGGCACTGTCGTGTCGGAATCACCATGGATCAGCAGCACGGGGCAACGGATCCGATGGGCGACCGTCACCGGTGAGCACGCCGCCATGTGTTCGGGCGCCACGAAGTCGACGAGGTAGTCCGCGATCGCTGGCCCGCCCTCCTGTGCCCAGGCCGCGAGGTCGGTGCAGGGGAAGAACGCGACGACGCCGAGGAGGTCGGCCCCGGGCCGCGCGGCGGCGAGGAGGGCGACCTGGGCGCCCTGCGAGTAGCCGAGGATCGCCACCGGGCCGCCGCAGCCGCCCTGCGCGCGCAGCCAGGCGGCCGCGGCAAGGGCGTCGTCGGGCTGGCGGAGGCCCTGGTCCTCGTCGCCCTCCGAGCCGAGCCAGCCGCGTTGCGAGAGGCACAGCGCGGCGAAGCCGGCCTCTCCGAGGCGCGCGCCGGTGAAGGTAGTCCAGGTCGCGTCCGCCCCGTAGCCGTGCAGGACGACGATGCCGGGACGCGCCCCGCCATCGCCCGGCGCAGGGCGGAAGAGATAGCCACGGAGGGTGACCCCGTCCGCGCCGGGGAGGCGGACGCGCTCGCCGCCGTGGCGGTCCTCCGGCAAGTCGCTCAGAGGGTGCACAACTTCGAGCAGCGGGCCGGAGCCGTCCGGTAGGGCGAGCACGACGCTGTAGTAGCCCGGGGCATAGGGGTGCTCGGCGGGAGGCTCCGCCACGCGCCAGCCGTCCTCGAGAGCGACGGCGTGTAGTCGGTCCACCGTCGCGCGATCGGGTGCGCGGAGCTGCACCGTAACGCCGGCCATTACCGGCTCGCCCGACGCTACCTCGCGGACGAGCACCTGCGCGCCCTCCCGCGCCCAGAAGGTCCAGCCCGGGCCGGCGTTCGTGCGGCCGTAGCCGAGCGCGCCGAGCACGCCGCGGAGCAAGGGCGTCGCGGTGGTGAGGTCGGCGACGTGCAGGACGAGACCGGCGATCGCGCCGTGCTGGGAGGGGAAGCGCATGAGCAACCCTACTATCGCCGAATGTTCGCAGCAGGCGGCCTGTATGAATCCTTAACCACGATTTCGCAGACTGACGTACTGCCATCACCTCAGCAGCGGGCGAGGAAGCTGCCGACGATATGGGCCAACTCGTCGGGCCGCTCCAGCGCGGGCAGATGTGCGACACCCGTCATCCCGTGCCAGGACCCGCACGACACCCTCGTCCTCCCTCCCACGCGACGGGACAAGTCCGTCCGTCCATGACCTCTGCCCCTGGAGGGCAGCGCTCGCGCCGGCATGGTAGAGGCAGGGCATGCAGCGAACGAAGCCACGGATTGTCGTCGTCGGCGCCGGGATCGTGGGCGCGTCGATCGTCTACCACCTCGCGCAGCGTGGCGCGTCGGTCACCGTCGTGGACGCGACGGGCGTTGCCGCCGGCGCGACCGGCCGGGCTTTCGGTTGGATCAACATCGCGAGCGGGGCATCGGGCGCCTACTCGCGGCTGCGCCAGCCGGCCGCCGCGGACTGGCGGCGGCTAGAGGAGGAGTTCGCCGGCGCCCTCGGGCTGCGCTGGTGCGGCGCCCTCACCTGGCACCGCGACCCTGCCGAGACCGAGCGCTTCGTGGCCGACCGCTTGGCGGAGGGCTACGGCGTCCGGCTCGTCGGGCGCGAGGAGGTCGCGACGCTCGAGCCGGGGCTGGCCGACCCACCGCGGATCGCGGCCCACGCCGCAGAGGAGGGCATGCTGGATCCGGTGCGGGCAACGGGGGTCCTCCTGCGCGCGGCCGAGGACCTTGGTGCGGAGATGCATTTCGGGGCCTCGGTCCAGGAGGTCGTCACGGCGAACGGTCGGGTGTGGGAGCTCCGCACGGAGGCGGGTGAGATCGCGGCCGACTGCGTCGTCCTCGCATGCGGCGTTGGTGCCCGTTCGCTGCTCGGGCTGCTCGGCGCGGACCTTCCCTTGCACGGGTCGCCCGCAATCCTCTTGCGGTACCGGACGCCTGCGCCGGTGGTTCGCGGCATCGTCTCCGCTCCTGGCATGGAGGTGCGGCAGGGCTTGGCCGACATCCTGGTTGGTGCGGCGAACTACGTCGGCGAGGGCGGGGAAGACAGCCCGGAGGCGGTGGCCGCCCGGGCACTCGCGACGGTGCGGCGCTCGCTCCGCGGCGGGCATGAGGTGACCCTCCTGGACGTCGCCGTCGGAGTGCGTCCCATGCCCGCCGACCGCTTGCCTGTGGTCGGCCCCCTTCGTGCGGTGGAGGGCGTCTACCTCGCCGCGCTGCACTCGGGCGTGACGATGGCCGCGATCGTCGGCCGTCTCGTGGCGGAGGAGATCAAGGGTGGCCACCTCTCCGACCTCCTCCAGCCCTTCCGACCAGAGCGCTTCGCGGAGGGCGTATCCGCCTAGGGACGCCTGGTCAGCCGGCCGGAAGACTGCGCGCCAGGTGCAAGATGCGCCGGGCCGTCCGTCCCACGGGCGGGTAGGCGTTGCGCAGGGTAGCCGTCGCGAAAGGCCGGCGGTGACAGCCCTTGGAACGCATGACCCGAACGCGGTCCTTCTCGGCCGGAGACAGCGTCCGTCCGCCGCGTCCTCGCAGCGTCATTGCCAGCGGTGCATCCAGGTTCACGATGGTGAGGAACCTTCGCGCCGTGCCCTGTGCGGCCCGCAGGCGCCGGAATCCGTCGGCCTCCAAGGGGTAGGCGATGACGAGCCAGCGGAAGCGTCCCCGGCGTGCCACCGCGCGGAGCAGCGCATCGAGCGCCATGCGCCAGCGCACGGGGTTCGGCAGGTGCCGCGGACCGGCCAGGTCATCCCCGTCCAGGAACCGCGAGCCGGGGAGAAGTCGGGCAAGCGCCCCTCCCACGGCACTCTTGCCCGATCCTACCCCGCCATTGAGCCAGATGACCCGCACCGCCCCCCCAACGCCCACGGACCCCTCCAATCTACCCGTCGGCCATCCCGTGCGGCAGTTCCGTGGCCGGTTCGGCATCCGCTTCGGTGAAGGAGCGGACCGTGAGCAGGCTCAGGACCACATGGCCGACATCACGGGTCACCGCGCCCCGCGCTCGGCAGTGCGGCGACGGCCTCGATCTCGATTCGAAAGCCCGGGTTGGCGAGAGCCGCGACGACCATCACGGTGACAGCGGGTGGGCTGGCCCCGCGCCAGCGTGCCTGCCGCGCCTCGACGAGTGCCGGCAAGTCGGCCGCGTCGGTCAGGAGGTAGGTGATCTTGACGAGGTGGGCGGGCGTGCCCCCCGCCGTGTGCAGCAGGGCTTCAACATTCGCCATCGCCGCTTCGCACTGCGCGGCGAAGCCTTCGGCAGGGGCGCCATCGGGTCGCACACCGACCTGGCCGGAGAGGAAGAGGAGGCGCTCTCCAGGCGCAACCTCCACGGCGTGGGCGTAGATGCTCCGGAAGCGCTCCGGCACGTCCCAGATCGCCGGAGATGCTGTGCCGTCCGGTTCAGGAAATGTGAACGGGTGTGGTCAGGCCCTCGCGGCTGCTCAGTTCGTATACCCGAAGCGTTGCCAGCAATGCTATCATCCTCAATATCATGCAAACTGCTTCATCGCTATCAGCGAAGCCTAGCCGGAGACGACCCTCCCGTGCCAGCACCGTCCTCGACCGGATCGCCCTCCCCCTCCGGAGCGGTCACCATCCGCGGCCTCGCCCCCGACCTGAAATCTCGCCTCCGCGTCCGCGCCGCCCACAACGCCCGCTCCATGGAGGCCGAGGCCCGCGCGATCCTTGAGGCCGCCCTCGCCGCCCCGGAGGAGGATCCGACCGATCTCGCCGCCTTCGCGCGGGGGCTTTTCGCGCCCCTCGGCGGGGTGGAATTGAACCTGCCCCCGCGCGAGCCAGCCCGCGATCCCCCGGCCTTCGAGGAGGAAAGGCCCGCACCATCGCGCGACACGCCGCCGCAGGTCGGCAAGAAGGAGGGTGGGAGGGCGGCGGTCGCCAGGCGGACGATGCCTTCGAAGGCCATGGTACGCCGCCGGTGATCGTCCTCGACACGAACGTGCTCTCGGAACTCGCCCGGCCGGAGCCCGATCCTGCCGTCCTCGCCTGGGTCGCGCGCCAGCGCCGGGCCGATCTTTGCACCACCGCGGTGAGCGAGGCCGAACTCGCCTACGGGCTCGCGCTCCTGCCGAAGGGGCGCCGCCGCGACCTCCTGGAGAATGCGGTCGCCCGCCTCCTCGGCGAGGGACTCGGCGGACGGGTGCTGCCCTTCGACCGCGCCGCGGCGACCGCCTATGGTCCCTTCGTCGGCGCCCGGCGTGCGGCAGGGCGGCCGGTTGCGACGGCCGACGCCCAGATAGCTTCCATCGCACGCGCCAAGGGGGCCGCGCTCATCGCGACCCGTGACGCCGGCGGCTTCGCGGGCTGCGGCGTACCGCTCGCCGATCCCTGGACACGCTGAGAGTGGCGAGGAAAACGACGCGCTGGCGTCCCTCTTCTGCAACTCTGCGTTTGCGGGGAACAGGTGACGCTCTGGCCGGGCGATCGGCACGTGTACGGCTCATCCCCACGTGCGCGGGGAACAGGTTCAGGGCGTAGCCGGCTGCACGACCCGTCCGCGAGCCAGAGGCGTCCCCGTTTCGGCTGGCGCCGCGGCACCTTTAGGCCCTCGCGTCGCCAGATCCACTCGACCCGTTTGTGGCTCGTAGCCCAGCCCGCATCACGAAGGAGCGCCGTGATTCGCCGGTAGCCATAGCGCCCGTACTGCCGCGCGAGCTCGACGATGTCGGCCGTGAGCGCCGCCTCGTCATCGCGACCTCGCGGGCATTGCCACGTTGATGACCGGTGGCCGGAACGAGGCGGCTGGGCCAAGCTGGCCGGATGTCGCCAGAGCCCGCCACCTATCCCGGCTACCGCTTCCCGGCAGAGGTCATCCGGCACGCGGTGTGGCTCTACCACCTCTTCAGCCTCAGCCTGCGTGACATCGAGCTGATCCTCGCGGAGCGGGGCATCACCGTCACGCACGAGAGCATCCGCCGCTGGGTTCTGCGGTTCGGGAGTGAATTCGCGGGGAAGCTACGCAAGCGGCGGCCGCGGCCGGGCGACACCTGGCACTTGGATGAGGTCTTCCTGAGGATCAACGGCGAGCTGCACTACCTATGGCGTGCGGTGGACGAGCACGGTGTGGTGCTCGACCTTCTCGTCCAGGCGCGCAGGGATGCGAGTGCAGCCAAGCGGTTCTTCAAGCGGCTGCTGGTCGGGCTGAAGGACAAGCCGAAGCGCCTCGTGACCGACGGTCTGCGCGGCTACGGGGTCGCGCATCGCGAGGTGATGCCGCAGGTTCGGCATCGGGTTAGCCGGTATCTCAACGACCGCGCCAAGAACTCGCACCGACCGACGCGCCGCCGAGAGCGGCAGATGCAGCGCTTCAAGTCGCCGCGGCAAGCGCAACGCTTCCTCTCGGCTCAGGCGATGATCTACGGCCACTTCCGGCCGCGACGTCATCTGATGACCGCTGCCCAGCACCGCCGCGCTCGTGCCAAGGCCTTCCGGATCTGGCAGCAGGAGATCTGCGCCCAGATGGCGGCGTGAAGCCGTCTCGTCTATTCGCGTGTAGGCAGACGCGCCACCACGTCCAACAAGTTGCCTATTCCCCGCCGTCGTAGGGGGTGGGCTCGTCCTCCATGTGGGCGATCCAGGGAGCCGGGGTGGGGGGGCGTGAACGAAACAGGAACTCGATCGCGACCGCAGGCCGGGCTAGGTCTGGTATTCTTGTCGTCGCCAAGACTCCCACCTCTTGTGCTTCGTCCCGCGAATCGGCGGAGCATAATGGGCGGGTGGAGTGGATCAGCGCCGAGTTGACGGGTGACGGAGCGAGGAGTCATGGAGGTCGTGGGCGCGCGAGGATGAGCGACGAAGGGTTCTGTCAGCGCTCCCGCTACGGCCAGCACGTTCCCGCCAACCGCCGCCGGCTCCTTCTGAGCATCGACGTGTTCGCACACAACCAGCGCGCGATCGAATTCTACATTCGTGGCGGCTTTCAGCCCGAGACGATCCGGCTGGTGAACCCTTGTAGCCACCAGCGGGCAAAGCGGGCGGGCTCGGCTCGCGACAGGCGGGGCGGGCGGGTGCGGCTTCGCACCCGCCGCAGCCTCCTAAAAGTGTCCGGCGAGCAGCGCGAGGCCGAGCAGAAGTCCTGCCTCGCGGTTGAGGCGGAACAAACGCAGGCATCCTGCCGGATCGTCGATGTCGAGCTGCACGACCTGATAGGCAAAGACGAGGGCCGCTGGCAGCAACAGCGTCAGCGCCCACCAGGGATAGGTAGCCAGCACCATAGCCGTACCCGCCAAAAGCACGGTCCCTGCGTAGCAGAACGCGAGGAATGGCCGCGTGCGCTGCCCGAACAAGCGGGCGGTGGAGCGGACGCCGGCAGCGGCATCGTCCTCGCGATCCTGGTGGGCGTACACCGTGTCGAAGCCGAGGTCCCAGGCGATCGCCCCGGCGTAGAGAGCCACACAGGCCCAATCGATCCGACCGGCCGCGGCGGCGTAGCCGAGCGGCGCGCCGAAGCCGAAAGCGAACCCCATCACAAGCTGCGGCCACCACGTCACCCGTTTCGCCAACGGGTAGAGCGTCACCAACGCGAGGGACCCGACGCCGAGCGCCTGGGCAAGCGGATTGAGTTGCAGCAGCACCAGGAGCCCGGCCGTCAGGAGCAGCGCCAGGAGCGCCAGCGCCTGGGCCATCCCAAGCGCGCCGGACGCAAGCGGTCGCCCCGCGGTGCGGACAACGAGCCGGTCGAGGTCGCGGTCCCACATGTCGTTCACGACGCACCCGGCCGTGCGCATCGCCACCGCGCCAACGGCGAACAGGGTGCTGAGCCACACCGTCTCCGGCCACGGGGCTTGGGCGAGCAAGATGCCCCAGAGCCCTGGCAGAAGGAGCAGCCAGATCCCGATGGGCCGGTCGAGGCGTGCGAGCAGAACGTAGGGCCGAAGGCCACGGGGCAGCCGGGCCACCCATCCGTCAGCCGCGATATCGGTATGGCCTGTCATGGGCGCATGCTCGCCGGTCTGCGCTGCTTCCCGCAACTTCCCCTTGGACCTTATCCTCGGCCAGCACCGCGGCTTGGACGAAAGCCCGGCCGATGCGGCGGCACCATCCGAACATAAGGCGCGCGCCTGGTGCACGGCGAGATGGCGCAGAAGGCGGGCCAGGTAGAGGGCCGCCGTCAGGACGGCGCCGATCGCCATGCCGCACCAAAGTCCTTCCATTGCATGCAGAAGCCCCCCGCTGCGACCCTTCCCGCCCCTATTTGGCTGTCGCGTCAGACTTCCGCCCTAGCCATTGCCCGCCGAGACGAGGCCGTCCGGCGCGAGAGACCACCGGAGGAGATCCGGCAGGTGGTCCTGTCCGCCATCCTCGGCGTCCACATCGCGTTGCCCCAGACGATGATCGATGAGGCCGTTACCTGGGTGATGGACTGGCGACCTGTCCGCCTCGCGTCGCCGCCTGCCGAGCTGCTCGGCACGGGGTCACCCCGAGGTGCTCTCGCGACCCGACTTGCATCTCAGGGCGTCGTCGTTGGGGTGCTCGGCTCGTCGTCCATCGCCAGTTCATCGCTCGCGGCCGCTGCGGAGTGAGACCTCATGTCCGCAATACAGGGGCCACCGGAGGGTAGGCCCGACTCCAGGACGTCGACGCCCGGCTACGCTCCCGTGCCGCCCTTTCCGAACCTCGACGGCCTCACGCCGGAGGAGCGTGACGCTGCCGTCCGAAGACACGGCGTCGCGATGGACCTGTGGAGGCTCCAGGTGACGACGCTCACCGAACTCGCGAAGGTAGGTGCCGAGGCGTCTCGCCACGCGGTCGGCCAGGCACTCGTCGTCAATGCTGGTGGTGGCGTCGCCCTCCTCACCCTCATCGGTAATCTCGTTGGGCGGGGAGGGATGACGCTCGAGGGACTCCTGCCGCGCGTCGGGCCTGCCCTGCTCGCGTACGCGACGGGGGTGATGCTTGCCGTCCTCGTGTCGGTTTGCATCACGCTGTCGCACAACGCCGCACTCGGGCTACGCGTGACAGCGTCCAACCGGTGGCGTGGGGTGGCGGCCGTCTTGTTCGGGATGAGCCTCGGCGCCTTCGGGGTGGGCACAGCCATTGCGGCGGTCGTCTTGCTTGCGCCGGGCCGATGAGCCACCGCGCCCGAGTACGGTAAGGTAAAGCAAGAGGGGATTGGCGGCGACATACGCGACGGGTGAACCGGACATCCCCAGCGGTCCACCTTCGCCGAGCCTGTGCCGGAGGGATCCGGACGGCGCAACTTCGTGGTAGGAAAGCCCGATGGAAAAGGGCCCAACATGAGGGACGGCGTGCCATCCGACGCGGTCGGGTACGTTGCGGTCCACATCCCCTCCCGCGGCCTCTGGCAGGGGTTCTTCGCGCGCGAGGCGTACCGTGCCCGTGGCGAGGAATTGCTCCGCAAGGCGGGCGGCGTGGTCCGGGATCCCCGCGGCGAGGTCGGCGTGGCCGATGCGATGCCGGGCGTCGCGCCTGCGGACCAGGCGGCGGTGGGCGCGCTTTCCGCACTCCTCGCTCGCATGCTCGTCCTCTCTGGGGAGGCTGGCCCGTCACGCCAGGATCCCTCGGTGCTGGAGAGCGCGATCGGCGCCGCCTCCTCAGCCCTCGCCGCCGCCGCCGGGCACCCCTGGCTCCTCGTGACCGCGACGCCCGACCGTACCGGCTCGGCTTTCCACACGGAGGTGCGCCGCTTGGCTGCCGGGTCGCTCGATGAGGCACGGGAGGCGGTCGCGGCCGAGATCCAGCGCACGACGGACCTCACCGGCTTGGCTTCGAGCCTCGGAGCGGGGCTGCGTGCCGCCGAGCGCGGCCGCTCGTGACGGGGCGGACCGCCCGCTGCTTCGCCCTGCTGGCGGCCCTCCTGCTCGGAGGGGCGGCTCGGGCGGACGATGCGGCCCGCGTCTCGTCCATTCGCGATCGCGTGCTCCTGGCGGGAGACGTCCTCCGCGTCGCCCACCTTGCGGGCACCTGCAATCTCCGTGACGCCGACTGGGTCACCCGTCTTAGAGACCTCGTTGCTGCTCGGCAGGCCGTGGATGTCCGGCGCCACGCCGACGAGGTCGAGGGCGGTGAGGCGTCGCTCCGCTGGATGATGCTGGGTACCCGCCTCTACGCCACCGCCGCGGCAACGGCGGAGCACGAGCGCTACGGCCAGGCCGCCTGCCGGGAGTTGAAAAACTCGGGGGATCTGACGTCGGCCGATCGTCTTCTCGCTTCGCGTTGAGGCGCCCGCCCGGCATCGTCAAGTTGTTGGCCGTGACGCCGAACGCGCCCGCACGATGGATCGCGCGCGGGTTCACGCTGCGGTCTGGACGCATGTCTCCGCACGCCAGACCCGGAAGGCCTTGGCACGAGCGCGGCGGTGCTGGGCAGCGGTCATCAGATGACGTCGCGGCCGGAAGTGGCCGTAGATCATCGCCTGAGCCGAGAGGAAGCGTTGCGCTTGCCGCGGCGACTTGAAGCGCTGCATCTGCCGCTCTCGGCGGCGCGTCGGTCGGTGCGAGTTCTTGGCGCGGTCGTTGAGATACCGGCTAACCCGATGCCGAACCTGCGGCATCACCTCGCGATGCGCGACCCCGTAGCCGCGCAGACCGTCGGTCACGAGGCGCTTCGGCTTGTCCTTCAGCCCGACCAGCAGCCGCTTGAAGAACCGCTTGGCTGCACTCGCATCCCTGCGCGCCTGGACGAGAAGGTCGAGCACCACACCGTGCTCGTCCACCGCACGCCATAGGTAGTGCAGCTCGCCGTTGATCCTCAGGAAGACCTCATCCAAGTGCCAGGTGTCGCCCGGCCGCGGCCGCCGCTTGCGTAGCTTCCCCGCGAATTCACTCCCGAACCGCAGAACCCAGCGGCGGATGCTCTCGTGCGTGACGGTGATGCCCCGCTCCGCGAGGATCAGCTCGATGTCACGCAGGCTGAGGCTGAAGAGGTGGTAGAGCCACACCGCGTGCCGGATGACCTCTGCCGGGAAGCGGTAGCCGGGATAGGTGGCGGGCTCTGGCGACATCCGGCCAGCTTGGCCCAGCCGCCTCGTTCCGGCCAGCGGGCGACAACGTGGCAATGCCCTCGCCGCCTACGAAGCCGAATGCCGCAGTGTGGACTTGCCGGCGCAACGGTGCCCCTGAGCGGGTCCACCCGTGACCACCGCGCGCTCGTCGAGCGCGCCGACGCGGCCCAGCGCCGCCGCCGTAGCGAGGACCTCGGCTTCGGCCGAGCGGCGGCGGGGACGTTGCCGGCGCACGTTCCCCACCGACGGTTGCGGGCGATGTTCCTCATGCCGCCCCCGCGAGCGGCATCGTCTCGTAGGTACCCCGCAGCAGGTCCACCCGCACCTCGCGTGCCACCGGCACTGGCCGCACCTCTCGCCCCTCCCGCTCCAGCCGGATCAGGCCGTGCCCTGCCAACTGCTGAAGCGAGCGCGACACGTTCGGCTGCGCCCGGCCCGTGCGGGCGACGAGTTCCGCCACCGTCGCCGGCCGCTCGCGCAGCACGACGCCGAGCAGATCCAGCGCCTCGCGCGAGAGGGCCGCGAGCAACGGTGCCGCCGGGAGCGGCGAGGCCCTTACCTCCCCCCGCGCCACCGCCCGCATCTCGTCCCGCAGCTCAGACAGGCTCTTGCGTGCCATCGTCGTCCTCCGGTTCCAACTCGACGTCCTCGGCCTCGAACTCGAACGCCACGCCCTCCGTCCGGCAGGCCATCTCGACGGCGGCGAAGAAGTCGCCGATCAGCTCGTCCGCACCCCGGTAGTCGTAGGCCACCAACTCCGCGGTACAGCGGAACTGGTGCCGGTGGTCGTAGGCCTGCACGCGCGGCAGCCCGTGGGCGTTGTCGAAGCCGAGCAGCCGCGTCCGGTCCACGTCGTGCAGCGTGAACGCGTACTTGATGCCGTGCGGCCGCCCCGTCGTGACCGGGGCCTCCGCGATCCGGAAGCGGATGCTCCACCCGTTCGCGAGCCAGTAGCGGCGTCGGTCGTAGTCGAGCAGGCGGCGCATCGCCTCGTCGGGCATGACGATACATATCCCGGTTCGATATTGATTGCAATGGTGAACGGGAGAGGGACTGGGCTTGCCCCCGCTGCGAGGGGTCGGGTGCTACTCGGCCTTCGGCCTCCCGGAGCCCCCTGCGGGGTCTCCGCCCTGCGGGTGACGCCCCCTCACGCGGGGTAGCGGCCGAGGCCGTTCGCGATGTCCCGATGGGCCGATGGGCCGATGGGCCGATGGGCCGATGGGCCGATGGGCCGATGGGCCGATGGGCCGATGGGCCGATGGGCCGAGGCTGCCAGCGTGCTCGCGGGCGTCAACGGGGCCGGGGAGGGCAGTGCTGTGATCACCCCCGCCGCGCTGCGGCGCCCTGCGGGTGCGCGACCGGGGGCCGCGCAGGCGTGATCCCGGCGAGCGCAGCGCCCATGCCCCGTTGACCCCCGCTGCGCGCGCCGGCCGGGTGGCCCCGTCGGGACGAAGGGCGTCTGTAGTGTTTCGCCCCTCGCCTCCGGCGCGGGTCGAACAAAGGGCAGGTCGAGGAGGGTCGTGCTGAAGTAAAGACCGGAGAAGAAGCAAGGGGTGTATGTGGAAGGCACACCCGAGGGGCAGATGCGACTTGGCCTCGACTAGCTGGCGCGGCGCGTTGACTGCCGAAGCACGCGCTTCCGTGAAGCAGAAACTGCGCTAACCCGCTGTATTCGCTTGCTTCTTCGGCCGGTTCTGCTATCTTCCTCTTGCCGGTGAGCACACCGGCGGCCAGGGACAGGGTTGCAGCCCCGTTCCCCAGCCTCACCCAAGACATGGACACGAACCATGACCCAGGCTGACCCCCTACTGGGGCCGCGTGCAGTCGCGCGCAACTCTTCCGCATCCCCCGTCGCGCTTTGCCGGACCACGATGGCCGTGCGTGCCGAAGGAGGCCGGGGATGACCCTTCCCTTCCCGCGCCCGCTTCCCGTCCTCTCGCGCGCCCTGTCCGTCGCGGCGTCTCCCGTCGCCTCCATCACTCCCCCTCGGGGGATGCGGGTGTCCCGCACCCTCGCGGACCTCGCGTCTGCCCTCGACACCGCCCAGCGCGCCTTGCGCGATCTGGAGGAGGCCGCCCGGTGCGTCCACGGCGCCATCGCGGCCGGGCTCTTCTCCCTCGCGGGTGACGCCGCGACCGAGATCGAGACGGCCGGCTACGACCTGTTCCTCGCGGTCGGGGAGGCGGGACCGTGAACGACCTCTGGCTCGACGCGGCCGCCTCCATGGTGGAGGACGCCGTCGCGGAACTCGCCGACGTGGGGGAGCGGCTCGCCGCCCTTCCGATGCACTCGGCGCCCGCCGCCGCCCTCCGCCTCCGGGCGGGGGACCTGGAGCACCGCATCGCCGCCGCCTCCCGCGTGCTCGGCGCCTATGCCCACGCGGGCGCCCCGGGCGAGCGCGACGAGGCCGTCGACGAACCGTCGGTAATCGGAGGGTGGGAAGGCAATATCGCCACCGTCGCCGCACGGGGGGTCGCATGATCCCCACCCTGGAAGCCGCCCCGCGCCGGGGCGATGTCCGGCACCGGGTTGCCGCCGCAGCCCGGCCGAATGCCGACGAGGAGCGCGGCGACGTGTACGCGCGCGTCACCGAAACGATCGTCGCCGCGATTGAAGCGGGGATGGCGCGGGGCGCCGACTGGCGGATGCCGTGGCACCGCCGCCGCGACGCGGGCGCTGCCACCTCCATGCCGACGAACGTCGCGACGGGTGCGGCCTACCGGGGCGTCAACATCCTGGCGCGCTGGGCCGCCGCCGAGGCACGGGGCTACCCGGCCGGGCTGTGGGGCACGTATCGGCAATGGGGCGAGTTGGGCGGGGGGTCCGGAAGGGCGAGCGGGCGACGACCGTCGTGTTCTGGCGGTTTTCCGCCCCAGGCGGAGCGCCCTCGACGTCGGGTGAGTCGGAGGAGGAAGGCAGGGCAGGGGGAGCGCGTCGCGGCCCCTGGGCGCGAGCCTACGCCGTCTTCAACGCCGCCCAGGTGGACGGGGCGACGCTTCCAGCCGACACCCGCCCGTGCCTGGCCGAGGAGGCCCGCATCGCGGGAGCGGAGCGCTTCTTCCGCGCGCTCCCCGGCCTCGACCTGCGGCACGGCGGCACGGCCGCCTTCTACGCGCCCGAGGGCGACTACGTGGGGTTGCCCGCCTTCGGGGATTTCCGCACGGCGGAGGGCTACTACGCGACCCTTGCCCACGAGGTGACGCACTGGACGGGGCACCCGTCCCGGCTCGCGCGCGACCTCACCGGACGGTTCGGCTCCGGATCCTACGCGGCCGAGGAACTCGTCGCGGAACTAGGGGCGGCGTTCCTTCTCGCCTCTCTCGGTCTCGCGGCCGAGCCACGGGCCGACCACGCCCGCTACGTCGCGCGCTGGCTCGACCTGCTCCGGGGGGACCGGCGCGCGGTGTTCACGGCCGCGAGCCGGGCGCAGGCGGCGGCGGACTTCCTCTTCGCGGGGGGGACGGGTGGAACCGAGCCCGCGGATGAATAAATGGGGGGAGGGGGCGCGCCACTCGGGTGCGCCTCTCCCGCCCACAACGCGCCATCCCGCATTGCCCCCATCTCGGACGTTCAACGGTCCCGCCGTCGGCAGGCGGCGGGAGGAAACACGACCGGCCACCCAACCACGCCGCTCCCCGACGTCAACGCTGAACGAGGGCTTCTCGGCAATCGAGATTGAAGCCGCCTTCACGGAGGTGCTGCGTCGCATGGGACTGCGCGTCGAGGGGCGGCCGTTGATGGACGGCGTGCTCCATCGCGTTCGCGTGGACGGAGACCGGGGGCGGCAGCGGTCCGGGGCCTATGTCGGCCACCTCGACGCCTGGCCCGCGGGCTACGTCCGGAACCACCGCACCGGCGCGGAGGAGCGCTGGCGCGCGGACGCGCCATGCGCCCTACGGCCGGGCGAGCGTGCCGCCCTCGCCCGGGAGGCCGCAGAGGTCGCCGAGCGGCGAACCCGCGCGCGAATGGAAGGCCAGCGCCGTGCGGCACGGCTCGCGGCGCGCATTTGGGAGGCAGCAACACCCGCGGCCTCACACCCTTACCTCGCCGCGAAGGGGGTCGGGCCGCACGGCCTTCGGGTGGATCGCCAGGGTAGGCTGCTCGTGCCGGTCGCCGATATTGACGGGCGACTCTGGGGCCTCCAGCGCATCGGCCCGGACGGGTCGAAGCTCTTCCTCAAGGGAGCGCGGACCGACGGAGGGCACATGTTGCTCGGCCGGCTCGCGCCGGGCGCGCCGCTCATCGTCGCGGAGGGCTTCGCGACGGCGGCGACGCTACGCGAGGCGACGGGGCGTGCGGTCGCCGTCGCATTCAACGCGCACAACTTGGAGGCGGTCGCGCGGTCCTACCGTGTCCGCGACGCCACCCGCCATATCATCATTGCCGGGGACGACGACCGTCATCTGCCGCTTCGCCGACCGCCATTGCCGAACGTGGGACGCGAGCGGGCGGAGGCGGCCGCCGCGGCCGTCCGCGGCATCGCGGTCTTTCCAACGTTCCGGACGGGCGAATGGGGGACCGATTGGAACGATCTCTCCCTCGTGAGGCCGGCCGCAGTAGCCCACGCGATGGGGGCGCTCTGACTTAGGTATATGCGAGCAGGACGTTCGCCCAAGGCTGCCTTGGCTGGCGTTCAGTGCCAACGATCCCTCGGACACGTGCGAGATGCCCTCGGAAAGAGCACCGCTGCCATGCCGCTCTACCAGCACCGACCGCCAAACACCGACAACGAAACGACCGGGCGGCTCCGGCGTTGGCGTGAGCGGCACCGGTTCAGTGTCAGAGACCCCCGCCGACACCCGCCCCGTCTCAGCGACGCGCCTACCGCATGCACTTGGATCTGCGAGACATCTCCGGACGAAGACTTATACGAGATCAAGCCCCTTCTGCAACGACTTGAGTCCGACAAGCGCGGCACGCCCGCGCGCACGCTCGCGGAGGCTCGGATCGAGCGGATGCGCGGCGAGGGCGGCATATTCGTCGAGGCGGTCCCCCAAGGGGTAGTCTCAGGCGACAGGGACATCGTCGCGCGCCGCCGCTTCGTTCACCGCCCGAATGCGGTCGAGTTCGCCGGCGGGAATGTCGGTCTTGAGTCCATCGCCGGGGTAGGTCGGGAAGCGGTAGGCGAGGGGACCGGCATCGGGTGACCAACCCGCCCTCAACGCCGAGCTGGCGGGCGAGGGCGATCGTGACGACGGCGGTGAGGTCGCGCTGGAAGTTGGCGTCGCCGGCCGGCGGCGCCGGGCCGCGCCAGCCCGTGGCGTAGAAGGTCCAACGGTCGCGTACGAGGTCGCAGGCTCGTGCGACGACCGCCTCGGCCCGCCCGACTCTCCCCGCCGTGCCCGCGCCCGAGAAGCGCACGAAGAGCTCCGCCACGTCCGCGACCAGCAGCGTGGGCGCGGTGCGGGGCGAGAGGGCGCCACCCGGCCGTTTGCAGATAAGATCTCATGGCCAAACAGGTACGCTATCCAGCCCCGCGGTTTCTGGCAGGCCGCAGATCAGGTTCGCATTCTGCACCGCTTGGCCGGCCGCTCCCTTGCCGAGGTTGTCGACCACGCCCATCGCGATCAACAAGTTGCGCTCTGGATCGGCCGCATAGCTGACGAACGCGAGGTTCGAGCCGGTGGCCCATTTTGTCTGCGGTGGCCTGTCGGTCACGCGGACGAACGCTCGGCCGGCGTAGAAGCGCCGGGCCGCGTCCAGGCACTCGCCCGGGGTGGCGCGACCGCGGCAGTACACCGTGGCGAGGATACCGCGGGTCATCGGCACCAGGTGTGGCGTGAAAACCAAGCCGGCCGCGCTGCCGCCGCTCAGCTGCTCGATCGTCCTGACCATCTCGGGCATGTGGACGTGCTCCAGCAGACCGTAGGGCACCAGATTCTCGTTGCTCTCGGCGTAGCCGAACCTGCTGTCGGCGCCGCCCCGGCCAACACCGGATATGCCGGTCTTGGCGTCGATCACGATGTTGCCGGGCTCGATCAGCCCGTTGGCCAGCAGCGGCACCAGCGCGGTCAGCGTCGCCGCGGGGAAGCAGCCGGGGTTGGCAACGCGGGCCTGATGCTCGATCCGGGCTGGCCAGACATCGGCCAATCCGTAAGCCCAACCCTCGACGTAGCGGTGGTCCCCGCCGATATCGACGATCTTTACGTTCTTGGGGACACGTGCCAGCGCCTCGGCCGAGGTACCCGTGGGCAGGGACGCGAACAGCACGTCGAGCTTCGGCAGCGTCCCAGGATCCCACTTCTCGATCGCCAACTCGGCTAGCTTGGTTGGCACACCGGGGAAGCGGTCCCCCAATCGGCTGCCGGCGCTGCCCTCGCCCGCGGCGTAGACGAGTTCGAAAAACGGGTGGCTCGCGACTAGGCGCATCGCCTCGCCGCCGCCAAAACCGCTGATCCCGACGATGCCGACGCGAATGCTCATGGTGGTGTCCTACCGCTGGAGTAAGCGAACAAGCTCAGCGGACTCGCGCTGCCGGCACGCCGACCTCACGGTCCAGAAGGTCGGCGGGTCGTGGTTCCGCATGGGGTTCGCCTGGCAAGGGGACAAATGAAAACCCCCGGAGCTGAGGGCTGCGGGGGTTCGAGAGCGCGGGCTAGGGACCGCCCTGACTGGTGGGGCTACGAGGAAGCAAGCACCACTAGGGAGGGTCCGATTTGCGCGCAGCCACGAGGACCGTCGCTGAGGAGCAGCGTCGACGTCGGTTCGCGGTGATCAGGTGCAGGCCGCCCATGTCGCGAGGCTACGGTCGGTTCACGGGAGTGGTCGACATAGGCCGCCCACGCCGTACCATCCTGTCAGCGTATGGCCCGCCCCGTCTGCAAGTGGTTTCGACGATCCGGTCCGAGCAGTCTGCGCCAACGTATCCGGCATCGGAGCATCGCTCCCCGCCATGATGGAGCTCCGCGCACCCCGGTCCTCATAAACGCCTCGGCATGGACTGCCATTCACAGAACCAGGTTTCCGGGATGCCGGTCGACCGTCAGGCCATCACGTATTCCACCTCCCACAGACCTCGGCGGTCGCGGCGCCGATGCGGCGCCCGCGACCGATCTCCTGTTCCTACGCCGCGGCCACGGCCGCGCGCGCGTCGTAGTCCCGCCCACCCCGCAGCACCGCCCAGACGATGCGGGCGAGCTTGGCAGCGAGCGCGACCACCGCCTTGTTCTTGTGCGTCCGCCCCAGCAGACCTCGCAGCCAGGCGCCGAGCGGCGTCTCGGTCGCGGCCACCTTCGGCAGCGCCGACCGCGCGCCGTGGATGAGCTGCTTGCGGAGGTAGCCGTTGCCCCGCTTGCTGATGCCCAGGAGCTTCGGCTTGCCGCCTGTCGTTGCCTGGCGCGGCACGAGGCCGAGCCACGCCGGCACGTCGCGCGCCCGCGCGAAGGCCGGAGCACCGTCGCCGAGTGCGGACGCGAGGGCGGTCGCGTTCAGGACGCCGATGCCAGGTACGGTCGCGAGCCGGCGCGCGGCCGGGTCGGTGGCAGCGCAGGCGCGGAACTCGGCGTCGAAGGCGGCGATGCGCCGGTCCAGCTCGCGCCACTCCGCGCGCATGTCCTCCAGCAGCAGGCGGACCCGGGGCGAGATGGAAGCGGGCAGGTCGGCATCATTGTCCAGCAGCGCGTCCACCGCGGGGGTGATCTTGTGTCTTCCCTGCGGGACGGTCATGCCCCGTTCCAGCAGCAGCGCCCGGACCTGGTTGATCAGCGCCGTGCGCTCACCGACGAGGCGCTCGCGCGCCCGGTGGAGCGACTGCATGTCGAGTTGCGCCTCGGTCTTGAGGGAAACGAAGCACATCGTCGGCCGCGTCGCGGCCTCGGCGATCGCCCCGGCGTCGCGGTCGTCGTTCTTCTGCGCCTTGACGTAGGGGCGCACGTACTCCGGCGGCATCAGGCGCACGTCGTGGCCGCGTGCGGCGAGCTGACGGCCGACGTGGTGAGCTCCGCAGCAGGCCTCCATCGCGACCACGCAAGTCGGCAGCTCGGCGGCGAGGGCGATGACCGCCTCGCGCCGCATGCGGCGCCGGAGAACCACGCGTCCCGCGGCGTCGAGGGCCGCGACGCTGCAGCTGTTCTTCCCGAGGTCGATCCCGAGGACCGCAACTTCGGCACGAACAGCACGCGACATGGACAGCACTCCCCTGATCCTCCCCCAATGAAGTGGTCCGCCCTGAGGTATGTTTTTGGACCGGAGGTGGACCGAGATGGCGAGCAAGAGGCACCGGCCTGAGGAGGCCGTGGCGAAGCTGCGGCAGGTAGATTTCCTGGTGGCGCAGGGGCAGTCGGTGGCGGAGGCGATCCGCGCGATCGGGGTGACGGAGGTGACCTACTACCGCTGGCGGCGAGAGTTCGGCGGGCTGAAGTCCGACGCGGTGAAGCGGATGAAGGAGCTGGAAGCGGAGAACGCCCGGCTCCGGAAGCCCGTGGCGGATCTGACGCTCGACAAGCAGATCCTGGCGGAGGCCGCGCGGGGAAACTTCTGAGCCCCGCGCGCCGGCGCGCCTGTGTTGAGCACGTCATGGAGACGATGGGTGTTTCCGAGCGCCGCGCCTGTGCGGCGCTCGGGCAGCACCGCTCGACGCAGCGCAAGGTGCCGCGGGGCGGGGAGGACGAGGAGCGGTTGACGGCCGACATCGTCGAGCTCGCTCGGGAGTATGGCCGCTATGGCTACCGCAAGATCGCAGCCTTGCTGCGGAATGCGGGCTGGCTGGTGAACGCCAAACGGGTCGAGCGGATCTGGTGCAGGGAGGAGCTGAAGGTGCCGCGACGGCAGCCGAAACGCGCGCGCCTCTGGCTGGCCGACGGCTCCTGTGTTCGGCTGCGTCCCGAGCGGCCGAACCACGTCTGGTCCGACGACTTCGTCGCGGACCGTACCCATGACGGGCGCAAGTTCAGGCTGCTGAACGTCATCGACGAGTTCAGCCACGAGTGCCCTGCCATCAGGGTGGGGCGCAAGCTCGGGGCGGATGACGTGATCGACGTTCTGTCCGATCTCTTCATCCTGCGCGGCGTGCCCGACCACATCCGCTCAGATAACGGCCCCGAGTTCGTGGCGAAGTCGGTGCAGGGCTGGATCGCAGCAGTCGGCGCCAAGACGGCCTACATCGCCCCGGGCAGTCCATGGGAGAATGGCTACGTTGAGTCCTTCAACGCTCGGCTGCGCGACGAACTGCTGAACGGGGAGATCTTCTACAGCCTGCGCGAGGCGGAGGCGGTGATCGAAAGCTGGCGCCGGCACTACAACAGCGTACGCCCGCACGCATCATTGAAATTCAGACCGCCCGCCCCGGAAGTCGTGCTGCCCGCGTTCGCGGCCTGGCCCGCGGCTCTACGCCAACAAGCCACAGGGGCCACACATCCCGTGGCACCCAGGCCGACGCTGCACTAACATTCACCCCGGACCACCCATTGGGGGCCGATCACGGCCCGGGGGTAGTCATGACGGTCCTGTCTCCTCCGGGTTGCGGTGATGCGGCCGGGGCGGTGGCGCGGCGCGTGCGGGAGCCCGCACCCCTGTCGGCCGCACCGAACGTCCGAGCAGGGTCACTCCCGCTCTTCGGAACGCTCCGCCGGATGCGTCGGCCAGGGGAGCGTCGCGGGACACCTCCTTCATCCCGGCGCGACCGACCGCGCTGCACCTGAGCGGCTCCCCAGACCGGACGAGGGCGCGGTAGGCGCCCGGGGTCATGTTCAGCCGCGCACGGAAGGCGCGGGTGAAGTGCGCCTGGTCGGAGAAGCCGCAGACGAAACCGATGGCGGGCAGCGGGTCGTCGCCGCTCAGCAGGGTGCAGGCGTGGCGCACCTGCACCGCACGGATCACCGCGCCGAGGGTGAGCCCGTGCGACGCGAGCCGACGCTGAAGTGCGCGGGGCGACAGCCCGAGCGCCATGGCGGCGTCGTGGAGAGGCAGTTGGCGGCCCGGATCGTCGGTCAGCAGCGCGGCGACGGCGGGCGCCTCTGGGCAGTTGCCGAAGGACACTGCGGGCGCATCCAGCGGGTCCGGGAAGTCGGCGGGGCGCGCTTCCGGCACCGGCGCCACCGACCACGAGAGGCGCCACGTCGCCGTGTCGCCTGTGGCGACGCACCTCGCGGCCCCCTCCGCGTCCCAGCCTCCATCCGGCAAGGCGACGCAAACGCGGCCCACCGCGCCGGCCACGTTCCGGCAGCCCAGCGCCCGCAGCAGGCCGACATACACGCCGAGCACGAGAATATCCTCGGCGGCCGAGGGCGGCGGCCCGTCGAGGGCCACGTGGCGCAGCGCGGCGCCCGCCGCATCGAGGTGGTCGGCGATGGTCCGATGGTGGGAGTGGGCGTAGCGCTCGAGGCGCATCCACCGGCGGATCAGGTCCTCCGGGCCGCGGGCGCGGAGAAGCGCGTGCAGCATCGGCTGGAATCCCTGGCCCGTCACGGCCTCGCCGACGCAAAGGAGGGCGACCGGCCCGTGCGCCGTCATCACCGCGCCGAGGAGGTCGCGCTTCCGGCCGTGCGCCAGGAGGGGCGGGGCGGCATGAAGCACGCCGACGGGAGGCGGCACGGGCAACGCGATCCCCTGTCGCCGCAGCCCGTCAAGGACGAGGGCGAACATACCGGCCGAGGCGAAGCGCCCGGCCGTCACGCCGCGCGCTGCCCGGCCCGCCTTGCCCCGTTCGGGCGCAGCGGCAGGCGCACCAGCCGCTCCCCCGTTGCGCTCGATGCGGCGTTGGCGATAGCCGCGAGCGCGGGCCCGAGCGCCGTCTCGCCCGCTCCCCCGAACCCCGCGCCGGGCGGGGGGTCGACGAGTGCCACGTCCAGCGTCCTCGGCACGTCGAGGAGGGTCGGCAAGCGGTAGTCGGCGAAGGTCGCCGCCGCGACCGCACCCCCGGCCAGCGTCAGCTCCTCCTTCAGGGCAGAGCCGAGCGCCCAGACGAGGTTGCCCTCGGCCTGCGCGCGCACCCGGTCCGGGTCGAGCACCCGCCCGCTGTCCTGCGCGCACCACAGCCCCGTCACGGCGAGGCTGCCGCGCCCGTCGGACTCGACCTCCGCCACGACCGCGGCCCAGGAGGCGTCCTTGTAGGGCGCGCATCCGACGCCGAGTGCGCGGCCGCGCGGGAGGGTGCGACGGCCCCAACCCGCCATGTCCGCGGCGCGCCGGAGGCAGGCCGCGAGACGCGGCTCCGCCCCGAGGTGGGCGAGCCGGAATGCCACGGGGTCCGCGCCCGCCCGCATCGCCAGCGCGTCCATCGCGCCCTCGATCGCGAAAGCGTTCGGCGCGGCGCCGAGGCCGCGCCACGGCCCGGTCGGCACGGGCAGCCGCACCGCGTCGAACTCGACCCGCGCTTCCCCGATGGCGTAGGGCGGCCGCGCGCCGCGCGAGATCCCCGTGTCCCCCGTCACCGCGTTCGCCGCCCCCTGCAGCCACCCGGGCATGGCTGCGGCGCTGAAGATCACGTGCCCCGAGACGAAGGCGTGCCACCACGCGGCGATGCGCCCGTCCGGCCCGAGGCGGGCCCGGACGCGGTGCGAGGAGGGCGGGCGGTGGAACGCCTCGCGGAACTCGTCGGCGCGGGTCCACTGCACGAGAACCGGGCGCGGCGCGACCGCCCGGGCGAGGCGCGCCGCTTCGAGTTCGACGTTCGGCACGGAGCGTCCGCCGAACGCGCCGCCCATGCGGGCCGAGCGCACGACGATGTCGGACTCCCGCAGCCCGAGATGGCGGGCGAGGGTCGCACGGACGAAGAAGGCGTCCTGCGTGCCGGCCGTGACCTCCAGCCGCCGAAGGTCCGCGGACCAGCGGGCCAGGGCAGCGCGGGGCTCGATGGCGGCATGGGCGGCCATCGGCACGTCCAGGCGCATGTCCACGTCCCACGGAGCAGCGCGGCGGAGCTCGCCGTCGAGGAGCCGGTGGGGGAGGGAGGTTCTCCCGCGTCCGGCGAGGCGGGCATCCACGTCCACCGCGCGGGCGAGCTCCGCCGCACCCCATTCCGAGCCGCCCTCCCAGGCCGGTTCGGCGGCGGCGAGGGCGCGGGCCAAGGCCCCGGGGCGTTCCGCGACGAGGCCGGCCCACCCGTCGCCGGCGGCGAAGGCCGCGAAGCCCGGGACAGCGGGGGCGCCGCCCGGGACGGCGCGCCGCAGCCGCGCGCCGAGGCGCGGCGGGCGGAGCATGGCGCCGTGCAGCAGGTCTGGCGGGGCGCCGTCCGCGGCGAAGGCCGGCACGCCGAGAAGGACCGCGGCGAGTTCCGGGGCCGGGCCGGCGACTGGGGGAATGGGCAGGCCGCGCGGTCGCGCGTCGCGCACGGCGGCCGCGCCCAGCGTCACCGGCCTGCCACCCGCAAGGTCCCGCAGCGACACGGCCCCGCTGCCCGCTGCCGCGAAGCCATCGCGCGTGCGGAGGAGCTGGGCCGGAATCACCGTCAGTCGCGCCGACGCCCGGCGCGTCAGCTCCTCCCGCAGCGCGGCGGCGGCCCGCGCGAGCGGCTCGGCGAAGAGATGCAGACTCTCGCTCCCCACCGTCGCGCGGACGGGCGGCATTGCGCCGGTATCGGGAAGGCGCGCCTCGATCGCCTCGGGCGGGACCTCCATCTCCGCCGCGACGATCCGCCGCAGGGCCGCGAGCACGCCCTGTCCCATCTCCTGGCGGGGCGCCTGGAGGACGACGCGGCCGTCGGCCGCCAACCCCACCCAGCCCGCCGCCGCCTCGGTGTCGGCGGGGTCCGGACGCGGTGGGAAGACGGGAAGCACGGCGCACCCAGGAAGCGCCGGGGCGAGCGCGACGACCGCGAGGCCGCGGAGTGCGCCGCGCCGCCCCATGCGGGAGGCCACCTTAGGCTCCCCGGTCGAGGATGGCGCCGGCGCGCTCGAGGGCGATCCGGATGCGCGGTGCCGTCCCGCACCGGCAGAGGACGCCCGCCATCGCCGCCTCGGCGTCGTCCCGCCCCGGCCGGGGCCGCTCGACGAGAACCGACGCAGCCTGCGCCATCTGACCGGACTGGCAGTAGCCGCATTGGGGGACGGCCAGTTCCTCCCACGCGCGGAGCACGGCGGCGGGCGCGCCGCCCGCCGCCGCGAAACCCTCCGCGGTCGTGACGGACCGACCGGTCGCCGCAGCGGCCGGGAGGAGACAGGCGCGCTCCGCGCGGCCGTCCACGAGGACGGTGCAAGCCCCGCACAGGCCGACGCCGCAGCCGAAACGCACGCCCGCGAGGCCGAGGCGGAAGCGCAGGAACGAGAGGAGCGTCTCGTCCTGCCACCCCGCCGGCACCGTCGCCGCCCGGCCATTCACGGTCACCCGGTCCGTCGTCATCGAACGCCCCCGCATTGCCTTCGGGTGGAAGGTATGGTGCGCACCCCGACGGGTCTTGAACGATCACGACAGGACGGTCGCGACCGTCGCACGATCCCATGCGTCCATGTGCCGGCTTAACCCGCCACTCTCGTCGCGAAGTGGCCGGGGGCGACGCGTCAGAGTTGCGCAGAAACCGGAAACTGAACCGTCCCGGGTTCGCCGGAGGCTGTTTGGCTCGGGTTACGCGGCCAGGGCGGGTGCTTCCACCCTCCAGGAACTCGCGCACGCCCTCGACGCGCGCGGAGTGCCGACACCATCCGGCCGTGGGACGCGTTGGTATCCAGCTCAGGTCGCGCGCATCATGGGAGGGTACGCCTCCAGGAGCGGCGGCGAGGGATGCGGATACAGCTCGCCCCACCCGCCATCGAGGCTACCTCGTAATCCCTACGGCGTATGCCCATCCGGACGAACTCGGTTCAGCCATCACTTCGTCGTTGAACTCAAGCGTTCCGCAGGAGACGTGCCGAGCGCTTCGCCGCAAGGCGCATGAGAGCCGGCAGCAGCCATGCGCGCCCAGCCCAGACCTCGCCCCGGCCACGCGTGGGTCCATCGAGGATCGCCGAAGCCGCAGCGTCCGCCGTGATCGTCCCGGAACCGCGCCCTGCGGTCACGTCCCGCATGCGCATCAGGACAGGGGCCACAGCCCTGCCGCCGTGAGCACCTCGTCCGTGTGCTGGCCGAGCCGCGGCGCCCCGGCGCCGTGGGAATCTGCAGGGGGAAAGCCGGGCGGCCGGAGGTCGGGGTGGCTGCGGCCCAGGCCGGTCGTGGCCCAGGCCGGCGGGCCGGGTTCGCCGTCCCCCCCTCGTCCAGCGCCTCCCGCACGGTCCGCACGCGGGCGGCCATGATGCCCGCGCCGGTCAGCAGAGCCTCCCATTCCGCGGCGTCGGCGGTGGCGAGGGCAACGGCGAGTTCGGAGCGTAGTTCCGCGGCATGCGACATGCGCGCCTCGCGCGAGGCGAACCGCCCGTCAGCGGCCAGGTCGGAGCGCCTGAGGAGGCCGCAGAGCTGCGCGAATTGTGGCTGATCCTTTACGACGAGAGCAAGCCAGCCCTCCGCGGTCGGCCAGACCCCCATCGGCGCGTCGAAGCGCCGGGGCGCTCCCGCCGGGGCAATCGCCTCGTCCGCGAGCCGTGGCGCCAGGAAGGACCTCGCAGCGCCTGCCATGCTGACGTCGACGTGACGACCCCGGCCGTCGAGGTTGCGACCGAGGATGGCGAGGAGCGCCGCCTGAAACGCATAAAGGCCGGTGAGCACGTCGATGGCGACGAGGTCCATCAGCACCGGACTCCCCGCCTCGTCGCGCGTCAGGTCGAGCCAGCCGCTCGCCGCCTGGATCAACGTATCCATGGCGGGGCGCTGCGCCGCCGCGCCGACCTGCCCGAACCCAGAGATCGAGACGTAGACGAGACCGGGGTGCTTCTTCGCGAGCTCCGCATAGCCGAGGCCGAGCCGGGCCATCACGCCGGGCCGGAAGCTCTCGACGATGATGTCGCAACACGCCGCGAGCCGTGCGCCGGCATCCCGGCCCGGCAGGGTCTTCAGGTCCAGCACGATGCTCCGCTTTCCCCGGTTGTAGGTGGCGAAGTACGAGCCGTGACCGTCCAGGGCGTGTCCGATGGCGCGGCACCAGTCGCCGGCAGGGGACTCGATCTTGAGAACGTCGGCCCCGGCGAGGGCCATGAGCCGCGTGCAATGCGGGCCGGCGATCCCCATCGTCGCGTCGAAGACCCTCATTCCCCGGAGAGGCAGGTCGGCGCACGGGGCATTCGCGATTTCGGTCACGCGGACACCGCTGCGGCGTCATGGAACAGACGCATCGCGCGCGCGGTCGCGTCGCGGTACTCGCTCTCCAGCCGGTCCACGATGGCCGACACGGGGACGATGCCATGGACGGCGCCCACGCCCTGTCCCGCGCTGAGAACCTCCTTCCAGCGCTTCGGGCGTTTCGAGACGTCACCCGCGTAGCCCGCGAGGTCCGGCGGCAACCTGTCCGGGTCCATCCCGACCCCGCGTATGGAGGCGCTGAGCCAGGACGCGGGCGCCCCGGTGAAGGCGGCGCTCACGACGAGGTCCTCCAGCGTCGCATCGACGACGAGCTGCTTGTGCTCCTGCGGGGCGACGCTCTCCTCTGCCGGAATGAAGGCCGTGCCGACATAGACAAGATCAGCCCCAGCCGCGATCGCGCCCGCGATGCCGTGGCCGTCCGCGACGCCACCGCCCGCGATGATCAGCCCGTCAAACGTCGCGCGGACGGCCGAGATGAACGCGAAGGGAGACAGGGCGCCGGTGTGCCCGCCCGCCCCGGCGCAGATGCAGGCGAGCCCGTCCACGCCGGCCGCGATGGCCTTCCGCGCGAGCCGCAGCGTCGTCACGTCGCCGATGACCAGGCCGCCGTAGGCATGGACGACGTCGATCGCGGGGCGTGGGCTGCCGAGGGCGGTGATGACGACGGGTGGCCGATACCGGGCGACGAGTTCGAGGTCAGCCGCGAGTCGCGCGTTGCTACTGTGCGTGACGAGGTTCGCGGCCCAGACGGCAGGCCCGGGCCGATCCGACAGTCCTGTGCGGATCGCGTCGAACCACAGCTCCAGTTCCTGCGTCGTTCGCGCGTTCGAGGTCGGCAGGGCTCCCATGATGCCTGCGCGAGACGCGGCGACGACCAGGTCGGGGCCGGAGACGAGAAACATCGGGGCGGCGCAGACGGGAAGGCGGAGACGGAACGGCAAGCCGGTCATGATATGGTCCCGGTCACGCCGCCAGGGCTGCGCGGAGTGGGAAGCTTGGATCGGCGACCTGCTCCGGCGGCGGGTGCCGCCCGGAGGCGAGGATGCGGCGCGCGAAAGCATGCTCAGCCGGGCGGTTGATCGACTCGACGGCCAGGAGTCGCCCGCCGCGGTAGAGGAACACGGAGAAGCCGTCGGTTTCCGGATCGCCCCGGACGGCGCGGTGGTCGTGCCCCCTGCCGACCCCCGCGATCTGGAGCTTCGCGCCCCCCTGGTCCGACCAGAACCAGGGTACTGCATTGAATGCGCGTGGTCGTCCCATCAGGCGCTCCGCGACGCAGCGCGCCCCGTCCACGGCACCTTGAACCGACTCCAGGCATGCGGGCCCATCGGCCAGGGCGTAGGCCGCGCAGTCGCCGACTGCCGACACGGCCGGGTCGTCCGTGCGGAGGGTCGCATCAACCACGATGCCGCGCTCGACGCGGAGGCCCGAGGCGGCGGCGAGTTCGACGTTCGGCACGGCTCCGATGCCGACGAGCACCAGATCCGCAGGATGGATGCCGTGGTCGGTCTCGATCCAGGCTACCCGTCCATCCCTCAGGCCAAGGTCCGTCACCCGCACGCCGAAGCGGAAACGGATGCCGGACGCCTCGTGCAGGCGACGGAAGGCCGCCGCCGTCTCCGACGACACCGAGCGGGCCATGGGCCGATCCGCCGATTCGAGGACTGTCACGTCCCAGCCCGACCGCACCGCAACGGCGGCCGCTTCGAGCCCGATGAAACCTGCCCCGACCACGAGGAGGCGACCGGGGCGTGCTAGCGCCGCGCGCAGTGCCCGCGCGTCATCGAGCGTCCGGAGCGAGTGAACCCCCACGGGAGGAGGGTGGCCAACAGCAAGCAGCCCGCTGCGGGCACCGGTTGCGAGGACAAGGTGGTCGTAGGGAAGCCGCCGCCCGGACGCGAGCGTCACCTGCCTCGCGTCGCGTTCGAGGCCGACGACGGGGGAGCCGAGCAGGAGATCAATGCAGCGCTCCGCGTAGAAGGCGGCGGGACGAAGGGCCAGGCTTCCCTCGTCCGAGGTTCCGGCGAGCATCTCCTTCGAGAGTGGCGGCCGTTGGTACGGCGCGTGATCTTCCGCCCCGGCGATGACGACCTTGCCCCCGAAGCCGAGGTCCCGCAGCGCAGCCGCGACGGCGAACCCGGCCTGCCCCGCCCCGACGATCACGACCGAGGCATCCGGCGGGAGCGCCGCTCCGGCGAGCGCGGAGCCGACCGTCATGCGCGCCTCCGCCGCTTGGCGGCACCGAGCGCGACGAAGGCGAGTCCAACCACGAGGCTCCCGGCGGTAAGGACGGTGCTCACCGCGGCGATCGTCGGATCCAGCTCGTCCCGGAGGGAGGAGAACATGACCTTCGTGATCGTCGTGTTCTGCCCCGCTGCGATGAAGAGCGAGACGACGACCTCATCCATCGAGGTTACGAAGGCGAACAGGGTTCCGGAGAGGATGCTCGGCGCAATCTGCGGCAAGGTGACGCGCAGGAAGGCCGTGGGGCGACCACAGCCGAGACTGAGTGCCGCCCGCTCCTGCGCCGGGTCCGAGGATCGAAGGGCCGAGAGCGTCGTGATGACGACGAAGGGCAGTGCCAGCATCGCGTGCGCCGCGACCAAGCCCCAGAACGAGCCGAGCCAGTTGAGCCGGACGTAGAGGTAGAAGACCCCGAGGGCGATCGCGATGTGGGGCGTGAGGAGGGGCAACAGCATCATGCCGCGCACGGCCTGGACCGCAGGGGACCGTGCGTGGTGCGCGGCGTAGGCCGTGAGCACGCCGATCGGCGTCGCGAGGAGGGCCGTGATGGCGCCGACCTGGAGACTTCGCACCAGGGCATTGGACCACAGTGCCGACCCGAACAGCCGCTCATACCAGCGGAACGACCAGATCACCGGCGGAAAGTCGAGGTAGCGAGTGCCGGAGAAGGACATGGGCACGATGAGGAGGATCGGCGCCACGAGGAAGGCAAGAAGGAGGGCCGTGACGGCGTAGAGGGCGAGGCGCCCTCCGAGGGGAATGACGTCCCTCATGTCGCGGGATCCGCGCCGACCACGCGATCGAGCGGCACGAAGCGTCGGATGAGGGCGAGGAGGAGGAGGATGACGAGGACGAAGAGAACGGAAACCGCTGCCGCTGGGCCCCAGTCCCGATTCAGGTTCACGTCCCGCTCGATCACGATGGCGACCGTCATCGTCCGGCCGCCACCCAGGAGCGCGGGGGTGATGTAGAAGCCGAGGCTCAGGACGAAGACGAAGACCGCGCCTGCCGCGAGGCCAGGGGCGGAGAGAGGCAGGAAGACGCGCCTGAGCGCGTAACCCACCGGGGCGCCGAGGCCGAGGGCTGCCCGCATGTAGGCCTCGTCGATCTGGCGCATCTGCGCGACGAGGGGGAAGACCATGAAGGGCAGCATGATGTGGAACATGCCGACCCCCGCGCCGAAGACGTTGTGCATCATCCGCAGCGGCTCCTCGATCACGCCGAGCGAGAGCAGGCCCTTGTTCACCACGCCCCGGTTCTGGAGGAGGACGAGCCAGCCGTAGGTCCGGACGAGAACACTCGTCCAGAATGGCAGGGCGACGAGCATGAGGCAGAGGCCGCGCGCGGCGGGTGGCATGACGAGGATGGCGAGGGCGAGAACGTAGCCAAGCACGATGCAGAGGGCCGTCACGACGGTCGCCATCCATACGGTGAGCCAGAGGCTCGACAGGTAGGACGAATCCGTCACGACGGCCCGATAGTGCGAGAGGGAGATGCCGTCGGCGGTGCTGAGTGACACGAAGACGAGCCAGCCCATCGGCACGATGAGGAGCCCGAGCATGAGCAAGCCGCCCGGAAGGGCAGCGAGACCGTAGCCGAACTGCCGCCGCCGCTCCGCTGCCTGGACGGCGTCGGCCGCCCGGTTCAGGCGGGAGGAAAGGTCTTCCGCCGTCGCACTCAAGGCACGACCGGAACGACGGGTGTCATGGCAGGCACGAGACCGATCTCCGTCGGCGCGCCTGCGTCGGGCAAGGGCGGCGAGGCGGAGCCGAGGAGCGAGCGCCGGACGCTGACGGGCAGGCCATTGGACAGTCGGAAGAGCAGGAGGATGCTCTCGCCTTGGAAGATCGCGTCCTCGAGCCGTGCGGGCAGACGCCACGCGTCCGGCGGGAACTCGCCGGGGAGGAGGACCCGTTCCGATCGAGCCACGACCATGTGCTCGCCCCGGATCGCATCGCCCGCCCAGGCCAGTGCCGAGCCGTCCGCGAGACGGAGCGTTGCCCCATCCGGGGTGACGGGGATGAGGGAGGTCTCCCCGAGGAAACCTGCCACGAATGCATTTGCCGGGCGGTCGTAGATGGCGCGCGGGGTATCGAGCTGGACGATGCGGCCGCGGTTCATGATCGCGACCCGGTCGCTCATCGTCAGCGCCTCGCGCTGGTCGTGGGTCACGTAGAGCGTGGTTGCTCCGATACGCCGGTGCAGGTGCCGGATCTCGACCTGCATGTGCTCCCGAAGGTTCTTGTCCAGCGCCGACAACGGTTCATCCATCAGGACGATGCGCGGAGAGAAGACCACGGCGCGCGCCAGCGCGACGCGCTGCCGCTGGCCGCCGGAGAGGGCCGCGACGGACCGTTCCGCGAAGCCGTCCAGGCGCACCATCTCCAGGACCTCCGCCACGCGTCGCAGGATCTCGGCGCGGGGCAGGCGCCGGACCCGCAGGGGGAAAGCGATGTTCTCCCCGACCGTCATGTGCGGGAACAGGGCGTAGCTCTGGAACACCATCCCGAGGTCCCGCCGGTTGGGCGGCAGGGCCGTCACGTCGCGGTCCCCGAAGGAGACGATGCCCCGATCCGGCGCCTGAAAGCCCGCGATGATGTTCAGCAACGTCGTCTTGCCGGAGCCGGACGGTCCCAGCAGGGTGATGAACTCACCAGGGAAGACGTCGAGCGAGACGTCGTCGAGGGCGAGGAAGCCGCCGTAGCGCTTCCGCGCCACCTCGATCCGGATGGCGGGCAGCTCGGCCGGTCTCGCCGGGTCGGGGGCGGGCAGGGCCAGACTCCCCGATGCGTGCCGCTCCAGGAGATCCGCCGCATCCGCCATCTGTTGCCGTCCCTTTACTGCTGGAGGAAGCGCGAGAAGCGTTGGTAGGCCGCATCGGCCTCGGCCGAGGCGTACCAGCCCTGGTCAACCCGCAGCTGGAGGCCGACGTTGTCCGGCGCGGTCGGAAGCCACGGAATGGAGTCGCGCCGGATGATGCCCGTGTCGAAGGCCCGGGGGTTGATCGGCCCGAAGCCGATGCGGTTCGCGAAGTTGGCCTGGTTGCGAGGGTCCAGTGCGCTGTTGATCAGCCGCATCGCCCCCTCCGGGTTCGGGGCGTTGCGGGGGACCATCCAGCACTCCGCGTCGAGGAAGGCTTGGTTCCAGACGAAGCCGACATTGCCGCCCTCACGCGCGAGGTCGGCAGCCCGGGAGCTGGTGATGAGGATCATGTCCACCTCGCCGTCGCGGAGGAGCTGGCTCGCCTGGGCGGGAGATCGCCACCAGATCGCGACGTTCCGCTTGATCTGCTCCAGCTTCGCAAAGGCCCGGTCCAGGCCAGCGGGGGTCCGCAGGGTCGCGTAGACCTGATCCGCTGGCACGCCGTCGGCCATGAGCGCGGCCTCCAGCGCGTACAGCCCCTCACCCATCAGCGCCCGTCGCCCGGGAAAGCGCGAGACGTCCCAGAAATCGGCCCAGCTCTGCGGGGGAGTACGGACGCGGGTGCGGTTGTAGGCGATGCCGTAGGTGAAGGTGTACATGCCGACGTAGTCGCGCCGGGCAAGGTTCTCCGGCACGCGCGAGCGATCCACGATGCCGTAGTCGAGGGGGCGCAGCCAGCCGGCCTGCGACACCGCCTCGCATCGTGCGAAGCCGATCGAGATGATGTCCCAGCCCGGGGCACCCGCGGAAAGATGGGCGCGAACGCCCGGCCAGCCGCCATGGACCTCGGGATTGACCCGGATACCGAGCTGTCGCGCCTCCGCGAGGAGGCCCTCTACCGCTGCTTCCTGCGTGATGCCGCCGAAGGTCGTGAAGGTGACCGCATTCTGGGCAGCGGCCGGCCCCGACGACACGCCCGAGGCCAGGAGTGGCGCGAGCAGGAGCAAGCGCCGCACGATCGTCCGCATCATCTCAATCTTCCCCTCTCCCGGCCTCTGGCCGCGCCGTACCCCTACGGTACGGCGATGACCAAGCCGTCCATGTCCTCGTTCAGGATGATCTGGCAGCCGAGCCGTGATGCCGGCGTCAATCCTTCGACAGAATCGAGCATCGCGACCTCGTCGGCGCGCGCGGGCGGCAGGCGTCCAACCCATTCCGGTGCGACCTCGACGTGGCAGGTCGCGCACGCAAGATTGCCGCCACAGGCGCCGTCCACCCCCGCGCCGGAGTCCCGAAGCAGCACCATCAGACTCGTCCCCGATGGTGCAGCCAGGCTCAAATCCGCGCCCCGCGCCGTGCGGCAGGTGACCCGTACGGCCGGACCTGCCGGCGCATGGGGCGCAGGGATGAAGGCGGCCGGAACCATCTCAGCCGACCGCAATGGCCTCGACCTCCACGATCCACTCCGGCTTCACGAGCGCCTTGACGTAGACGAGGGTCGAGGCAGGCTTCGTGGTGCCGAGCATCGCCGAGCGCACCCGCGCGAACTCCGCGTAGTCCGACGGATCGAGGAGGAAAACGGTCGTCTTCACGACGTTCGGCAGTTCCAGTCCGCCCTCCCGGAGAATGGCCTCGACGGCCTTGAAGGCGAGTTCCGTCTGCGCGGCGATGCCGGCCGGCGCGTTGCCGTCGCGGTCCACCCCCACCTGGCCCGCGCAGTAGATGGTGCGGGTGGCTCCCTCGACGGCGAACCCGTGGGAGTACGTGTTGGATGACGGCAGTGAGGCCGGGTTGAGGACGGTGGCTGTCATGGATCTGGCTCCGTGCGTGGCAAGGTCAGGTGATGAAGGGTTGAGACGGGTGCGCTCGCGGCCAGTTCCTCAGCAGCACGAGGTACTTCGCGAGTGACTTGTCGGACGCGGTGAGCAGGCCCGGGCGGTATCGGATGGTGTTGAGGAGCGGCTGGTCCTCGGCGATGGTGCGCTCCGACACGACCTTCATCGCCGCCAGCTGCGCCTCGGCGTCGGGACCCTTCAGGACCATGTAGGCGCCGAACACGTTGTGAAGGCCCGGGCGGGGCAGGCTGAAACCGGTGATGGCCGCGCACCAGAAGCCGTCGTAGGTGCCGTGGCGGTAAAAGAACATGCCGCGCAGGCCGAGGGTCCATTCGATGGGCTTGTTGCCCTGATGCACGCCGTTCACATCGTATTCGAGGCCCCACTCATTCCAGCGAAGGAGGTCGTGAGGGTCGGCCACCCCGAACTTCACCCCGTGCACGACCTTGATGTGCTGCATGTCCGGCGTGTTGGCGGCGAAGGTCCAGGGATCGCTTCGCATCGGCTCAGGCAGCGTGTAGTTGCCGAGGAGGACCTCGTCTTCGCCGTAGGGGAGTGTCGGCAGCTCGAAGAGGGGCGTTTCCCCGTTGAAGGCCCAGACGATGCCCCAGCGCTCCTGGCTCGGGAACCTGAAGAGGCAGGCGCTGCGCGGCGGTGGGTCGCCGATGCCCGTCTTCACGCAGACCCCGCGCGCGTCATATTCCCAGTGGTGGAACGCGCATTGAAGGTTGTCGCCGACCACCTTGCCGATGGACAGGTCCGCGCCGACGTGGGGACAGTAGGCGCTGACGACGCTCACGCTCCCGTCCGCGCCGCGGAAGATCGCGACGCGACCGTCGAGGAAGTCACGGCCGACGACGCCGCCCGAGGGCACCTCCTTCGAGAAGCACAGGGGATACCAGGATTGACGGAACAGTCCGTCCTCGCCCTCAGCGGGGATCGCCTTCGCCCGGTACGGGGCAGTCGGCATGTTCGTGTCCATCGTGATGCTCCTTCGGATCAGGGCGTCTCGCCATCGCGCGGAAACGGCGGGGCGAGGAGGGCGTCTATGATGAGGTCGATCTGTTCGGTGATCATGTGCACGCCACGATGCGCGACGGCGCCGAGGCGCTCCGCCTCGTGCAGGAGGAGCGTCACGTCGGGTTGCATGATCATCTCGGCGACGACCGTGTCCGGCCAGAGGCCGGCGAGATCGAGAGGCAACGGGTCGTTCGCATGCATCCCGAGCGGGGTGCCGTTCACGACGAGGTCGTAGCCCTGGGCCCGTGGCGGCACGACGGCGACGTCGGCCGCCGGGTGGGCGCCGCGGATGCGATCGACGAGCGCCGCGGCGACGGAGGCCGTCCGGTTCGAGATACCGAGGCGGGCGACCCCCGCCGCAACGAGGGCGAGCGCCACCGCGGAGGCAGCACCGCCCGCGCCGACGAGAAGTGCGCGTCGACCCCGCGGGTCGTGTCCACGGCGGCGGAGGCCGGCCACGAAGCCGCTGCCGTCGTGCATGCTCCCGACGAGACGGCCGTCCGGCAGCTTGCGCGCGACGTTGCAGGCTCCGAGGGCCGAGGCATCGCCATGCAGCTCGTCGCAGAGCGACGCGACAGACCGCTTGTGCGGCATCGTGACCACCACGCCCGCCAGGTTCCTGACCTGGCGGAGCGCCGAAACGCTAGCTGCGAGATGCGCCGGCATCACGTCCCAAGGGACGAGAACGGCGTCCACGCCACGCTCCGCGCAGCGGGTGTTGAAGAGGCCGGGCGTTCGCACATGGTCCGCCGGATGGGCGAGGTGCACCGCGACACGGGTCAAGCCCGAGATGCCCATGTCGCTCCTGCACTCCCTAGCCGAGGCAATTCCCGGCTTGCGCGACACATGATGGAAGATATATCATGCGTCGTCCAGGGGGAAAAATGCCTGTCGTCAACGCACCCGCCGATACGGCGCCGCTAGACTTCCTCAGGGCCAAGGCGCTGAACCTGCGTCGCCACATGCTCGTTCAGGCGGCGGGAAAGGGCCAGGGTTACCTCGGCCAGGGCTTCGGCATCGCCGACTTCCTCGCCGTCCTCTACTTCTACGAGATGCGTCACGACGCAGCCGATCCAGGCTGGGCCGATCGGGACCGCTTCTATCTCTCGACCGGCCACTACTCGATCGCCCTCTGGGCTGCCCTCGCCGAGGCCGACTACTTTGACCGAGCGCTGTTGCCGACGTACGGCGCCGACGGCAGTCCCGTGGAGATGAGCACGATCGAGGGCCGCCTGCCCGGCGTCGAGATGACCGGCGGTTCTCTCGGGCATGGGCTCGGCATCGCGACCGGTGTCGCGCTCGGGCACCGGATCGCGGGCCGCCCGTCCCGCACGTTCGTGGAGATCTCCGACGGCGAACTGCAGGAGGGATCCACCTGGGAAGCGGCAACGGCTGCGACGAGCTTCCATCTGTCGAACCTCGTCGCCTTCTGCGATTGCAACGGCATCCAGGCCGATGGGCCGATGGTCGTGGACATCGAGCCCGTCGCGGGAAAGTGGCGCGCCTTCGGCTGGGATACGGTCGAGATCAACGGCAATGACATGGCGGCGCTCGTCGGCGCGATGCACTGGGCCCGTGCCGACTCGAGGGCTCCGAAGATGATCGTCATGCGGACCACGCCGGGCTTCGGCGTCCGGCGCCTCGTGCAACGGGAGAAGGCTCACTTCGTCCGGATCGGTCCGGAGGAGTGGAACGACGTCGCGAACGAGTTGGAGGCAGAGAATGGCTGAGGGGCGTACGCTCGGAATGGGGGAGCTGGAGACGGTGGAGCACCGACCCTCCGTCATGGCCCCCTTCTCCCGTGGCATCCTCGCGGCCCAGGCCGCGAGGGGTGATCTCGTCGTCCTCACAGCCGACCTCGGCAAGTACACCGACGTGTACCCGTTCCGCGACGCCCATCCCGGCCGCTTCCACAACGTCGGCATGGCCGAGCAGGCGCTCGTCACTGTCGCGGCAGGACTCGCCCGCACCGGACACGTCCCCTACTGCACGACCTATGGCTGCTTCGCGACCCGGCGAGCCTACGACTTTCTTGCCATCGCGTGCGCGCATGGGGGCGCGAACGTGAAGATGTTCGCCGCCCTGCCCGGAATCACGACAGGCTACGGCGGCACGCACCAAGCCATCGAGGACCTCGGTCTCATGCGCTCCATCCCCGACATGACCGTCATCGACCCTTGCGATGCGACGGAGATGGAGCAGGTCGCGGAAGCTGCCGCCGACATCCCGGGAACGGTGTACTGCCGCCTCCTCCGGGGCGCGGTGCCGCAGGTGCTGGACCCGCGCTCTTACCGCTTCGTTCCGGGCCGCACGATGCCTTTGCGCGAGGGATCGGACGTAGCGATCGTCTCGACAGGCTTCATGACCGAGCGCTGCCTCGACGCGTGCCGGGCTCTGGAAACCGACGGCGTGGAAGCGGGCGTGCTCCACGTGCCCACGATCAAGCCCTTCGACGCCGAGACCGTTGTCGATTTCGTCGCCGCTGCGGACCGGCTGGTCGTAGTCGAGAACCACGTCAGTATCGGCGGGCTCGCGAGCCTCGTCTTCGACGCCATGATGGAGAGGGGGCTATGCCGGCCCGTCCTGAAGATCGGCATCCCCGACCGCTTCATCGAGTGCGGCTCCGTTCCCTACCTCCAGGACAAGTACGGCCTCTCGACCGCGCGCCTGACCGGACGGCTGCGATCCTGGCTCGCCAGTCCCGGAGGCCCTGCCCCCATCCAGCCCGGAGGACGCGCATGATCATCTTCGGCTCACCTCGCCGCTACGTGCAGGGTCCCGGCGCTCTACGCGCGGTTGGGACGGAAGCGGCGCGACTCGGCCGCAGCATCGGTCTCGTCGCGGACGCGCAGGTCATGGATCTGGTCGGCAGCACCGTGGCGGCGGCGGCGCAGGAGGCTGGTCTCCACTTCCGCGCGCTGCCCTTCACGGGTGAGGTGACATTGCCGGAGATCGAACGGCTCGTCGCCGCATGCCGGGGAGCCGAGCCGCCTGACGTGATCGTCGCCGCAGGTGGGGGCAAGGGAATCGACACGGGCAAGGCCGTTTCCTCCCGTCTCGGGGCGCGGCTGATCACGCTGCCGACCGTGGCGTCGAACGACTCCTCGACGAGCCACATCATGGTCCTCTACGACGCGGATCACCGGCTCACCGGAGTGGAGCGCCTGCCGGCGAATCCGGATGCCGTCATCGCCGATACGGCGGTGATCGCCCGGGCTCCCCGGGTTCTCCTGCTCGCCGGGATCGGCGACACCGTCGCCAAGCGCTTCGAGGCCGAAGCCTGTTCCGCGGCAGGGGGTGTGAATATGTTCGGCGGCACACCGCCGCGGATGGCTCTCGCCATCGCCGAAGCGTCCTGGGAGATCCTTCGTGCCGACGCGTCGGCGGCGCTAGACGTCGCGGGCGGTGGCACCCCGACGCCGGCCCTGGAGCGCGTCGTGGAGGCGTGCCTGTTGATGAGCGGCCTTGCCTTCGAGAGCGGCGGGCTTTCGATCGCCCATGCGATGACGCGCGGCCTCACAGCCGTCGAGCCGATCGCGGGTGTCCTTCACGGGCTCCAGGTCGCCTACGGCGTTCTCGTCCAGGTCGCGCTCGACCGTTCACGCGGGGACGAGCTGGCCGACCTGCTCTCCTTCTACGCGGAGGTGGGCTTGCCCCGCAGCCTTGGCGATCTCGGGATGCCCGATCCCGGCGGAAACGTCCTTTCGGCCATCGCGGGCCCGACCATCGCCGCGCCCCACACGCGCAACTTCGGTCGCGTCCTCGCCGAGGCTGACCTCGTCACCGCGATGAGCCACCTGGAAGACATCGCGGCAGTGCAGGAGGGACGCCGGGCGATGGAAATCGCGGCGACCTGAACAGCACCTCTCGGTACCCTGCGGCGCTTCCTGGCATCAGGAGACAGACCATCCCGAGCCTTGAACACATTGAACACGAGAGCCTCTCGTCACGCGTGCACCGGCTGATCAGGAACGCCCTGATGGACGGACAGTACGAGCCGGGCGAGCGCATCCGCATCTCGACGGTCGCGTCGGAACTTGGCACGAGCATTACGCCGGTCCGGGAAGCGATCTTCCGGCTGGTCAGCGAGGGGGCGCTGGAGCTGAAGGCGGCGACCTCCGTGCAGGTGCCGATCCTTTCGGTCAGTCAACTTCGTGAAATCCAGACCGTCCGCATCCTGCTGGAAGGCGTGCTGACGGAGCGGGCGGGAGAGGTCATTACCGAGCGCCAACTGTCCGATCTGGAACGCATCCAGGAAGACTTCATCGCGGCCGCCGAGAGGGATGCAAAGCTTGCCAGCCTCCATAACCGGCGTTTTCACTTCGCGCTCATGACCATCGCGGCGCAGCCTACGATCGCAGGCGTCGTCGAGAACATGTGGGTGATGATGGGATCCTTGCTGAAGGTTTTTCACGACACGGTGCCGCAGCGGGAGCTCTCGAAGGACAGGCACCGCCATTACGACGTTCTCTCCGCACTCCGGGAAGGGCGGCCCGTCGCGGCACGCGAGGCGATGGAAGCTGACATCCGTTGGGGTATGTTGCTCGTGGAGTGGCTGGAGGAGGAGACCCGCAAGCGAGAAGCGGCAGAGCAGTCCTTCGTCGGGCGACTGAGCCGAAAAGCGGAGGGTTCCGGCAAGGCTCCGCTCCCGCGCTCGAAGGCGGCCAGCGCACGGCTGGAAGTGTAGCCATCGCCGCTGCAACCGCCGAGAGAACAGCGCCCCCGCAATGTGAGTCGGGGAACGGGCGATGATGAGCGCCGTCTCACCCGAACAGAACCTTCGTGCGCGCGCAGGTCGCGTCATGCCAGGGGGTGTGGACACCATCTCGCGCGCCTGGAGGCTTCCTCCGGGATTTCCGATCTTCCTCGCAAGGGGCCGGGGAGCACGAGTTTGGGATGTCGACGGACGAGAGTACGTGGATCTGGCCTGCTCCGGAGGAGCGGCGATTCTCGGCCATCATCATCCTTCGGTGGAAGCCGCGGTGACGAGGCAGACTCGTCTCGGAGACGGATTGGGGGGGCCAAACGAGGTGATGGTGGCGCTCGCGGAGCGGCTCGTGGATCGCTGTATCGGGGCTGACTGGGCAATGTTCCGGAGCGACGCGGCGGCGGCGCTCACAGCCTGTGCGAGAATCGCCCGGATCGCGACCGGGCGGCGGAGCATCGCCGTGGCGCTCGGTTCCGCCCACGTCAGTCGGCCTGCCCCGCCTAACGTGAGCGGCCGAGTGTCACGCCCCGAATTGCGGTTCGTATACAATGACGTGACCTCACTGCGAGGGGCGGCCGATGCTGCGGGGAACGATCTTGCCGCCATCGTGGTCACTGCCTTCCGACACGACGACGCCGTTGACCACGAGATGCCCAAGCCGTCCTTCGTACAGGCCGCGCGTTCGCTGTGCGACGGTGCCGGCGCGGTCCTCATCCTTGATGAGGAAAAGGGGGGGCTGCGGCTTCACCCATCAGGAAGTTGGAGTCGTCTGGGAGTTCGGCCGGACCTGTCGGTTCTCGGCCGCGTCATCGCGAACGGACGCGCCCTTGCTGCCGTGACCGGTGCGGAGCCGCTCCGCGATGCGGCTGCCAGCGTCCTTGCCACCGCGCCCTGGCCGCATGCGGCGACGCCAATGGCCGCGGCGGTCGCGACGCTTGATGAGTTGGACACTGGCATGATCACCGACATGGAAGCCCTCGGCGCTTACTTCCGCGGCGGCCTTACGGCATTGGCCCGCCTGCATTCCGTTGCCCTCCGTCAGTCTGGGCCGATGCACATGCCTCTTCTACGCTTCGACGATGATTCCGACTTGTCGAAGATCGGTGCCTTCTGCGTCGGCGCGGCACGGGCAGGCGCCTACATCCATCCCTGCCGGACCATGTTCCTCAGCTGTGCCCATGCGGAGCCGGACATTGATCGCGCGCTGGACGCTGCAGCAGCCGGAATGAAGCTGGTCAAGGCCATTTCGTAACGGTGCGTTCGGCGGTAGCGTTGTCGTGTCCGCTGCCGCGGTCGTCCGGGCGCTGAATTGCCCACGAGAACTCAGTTTGGTATGGTGGCTGTGTCCGGAAAGGTGGATTTCCGGACGGTGCCGCGCGAGACGAACGACGCGGCTCAGGACGGTCTCAAGGTGATCCATCCCCACGCCGTCCATAGTATCGCGCGACCGCACCTCGCCCCGCGAACTGCCGCTCTGCGTAGCGCGCGGGCATCGTTGGCGATTTCCAGCGCCCCGCCTGCATGATCGCGGGGAGTTCCGAACCGGCCGCTGCAAGGTCCTGCGTCATGCCGACACGCGCGGAATGGCCGGAGAAGGCTGAAGCATCGAGGCCAGCAGTTGCCGCAAGGCCTTTCACGATCGGCGGTACGGCTCCCGAAGCAAGACGTCGCATCACGCGACCCGCCTTGTTAATCGCGCGGAAGATCGCACCCGCCTCAATGGCGGCGAGGTCGAGCCAGCGCTTGAGGTGGGTCATCGTGCGAGGCGAGAGCCACAGCACCTCGCCCTCGCCGGCCTGATCGGTTTTCGAGCGACGGATGAGGACAGTGCCGCTTCCGTCAGGGCTGGACGTGACGTCTTCGACGTCGAGTGCAACTGCCTCGGATCGACGCGCGAGGAGGTCTCGCATCGTCAGAAGGAGCGCGACGTCACGCTGCACCCGCAAGGACGGTTCCGGACCGACGAGACGGAGAAGAAGGCGCACATCGTCCTCGCCGACGGGCGCGGCCTGGCGTTGGCGGGTGCCGAGGGAACGCGTCATACGCTTCAGCGCGAGGCGGACCTCTTCGGCCTTTGTGGGGTCGGTCAAGCCGGCCGCGCGGTGCATCGTGCCGACCGCCCAGACGGCCTGCCGGATCGTCGCGGGCTTGCACGCACGCTCCGCAAGATCATCCACGTAGCGCGCGACGGTCTCGGCCGTGCAGGGCAACGGGGAAGCGCGTTCGGTTGCAGCCCAAGCCGTGAAGGCGGCCGAAGCCTTGCGGAGCGCGCGTTCCGTCTCCGGTGCGAGTGCGCCGCGGGCACTGCGAGCGTGCGCCTCGAGACGCTCCGCAATGTCGGGCGGTAGATCCGACGGCGGTTCCGGGAGAACAATCGCTGACCGATTGACCGGCGCCGGCCGGCGCCGCGCAACAGTGACCCGAGCCGACGCGCGATCCTCGCCTCCGGTCGCCACCTTGTCCCACGCTCTTCCGGCTTCGCCCGGGACGCTAGGTCCGCGCCAAGGCGATTACCAGCGGTAACTGACATTACCGTGGGTAATTTAACAGATCCACGGTCAGGAGGGAGGTGCTACTCGGGGCTTGTAGCGCGCGCTTAGGTGTTCAAACGACTGAGAGCATCGCCTGCGTTCATCGAAGACCGGCAGCAGTCTTCAATCCTCGGTATACTCACCCGTGGGTGGGAGGTCGGGATGGGTGACGTCAAGTCCTTGGAGCAGCTGGCGCTCGTCGCTGCCTTCCTTTCGCCGGGCCTCATTGCACTCTTCGTGCGAGCGCAATTCCTCACCGGGCGAATGGACACCACCAAGGACGCCATTCTTGGCTTCTTCACCCTCTCGACGATCTATTACGGCCTCCTCGCGCCCTTCCTGCCGTGGCTGGCCACCCGCGGGCTGGCCCCGACGAGCGGAGCGCTGCCGCTGTTCCTCTGGACGGTAGTCGGACCGGCGCTGTTCGGTTCCGTGCTGGGGGTCAACGCTTCTCGGGGGTGGACTTGGAACATGCTCGTCAGGCTCGGCCTCCAGACCGTCCACGTGATCCCCACGGCGTGGGACAGGACGTTCGGACAGTTCCCCGCCGCGTGGGTGACGGTCACCATGAAGGACGGCAGCAAGGTGTCGGGATTCATGGGCGCGCGGTCGTTCGCGTCCTCCGACCCGAAGGAGCGGGACCTCTACATCGAGAAGGTCTACCGGGTGGACGAAGAGGGAGCCTGGCACGGGGTCGGGGACAGGAGCATCCTCGTTCCGGCGGGCGACATCAGGTGCGTGGAAATCATGCCGGACAGGAAGGAGGCGTAGATGAGCGACGAACGCAGGGGCGGACGGGTTCGCATCGATGACGGGTATGTCCCCCTTCGGCGCGGACAGGTCCCCGTCCCCGGCGAGCGGGGCTACGTCCCCACCGCCCCGAAGCCGCAGGGCGGCCACGTTCCAACGACGGGGGAGGGAGGCCCATCCGGGCCGCCGCCGAGCGCGCCGAGCGTCGTGCAACCACCGAAGAAGTCGGAGAAGTAGACGCGGGGCGCGCTGCACGCCGGCGGTCGGACCTGGCAGTACGCCCTTCCTCGACTCGGACGTTTCCGTCATGTTCACCCTCTACGGAGGGCCGAATGGCAGACAGGAAGGTGATCTTCGTGGCTTTCGCCATCGAGGACGAGCGAATGCGGGACTTCCTTAAAGGGCAGTCCCTGAACACCAAATCTCCTTTCGAGTACGTCGATATGTCGGTGAAAGAGGCATACGACACGGAATGGAAGAAGAGGGTTCGGACGCGCATCCTGCGCTCGGACGGAATACTGGCCCTCGTCAGCAAGAACTCGCTCACGTCTAGCGGCCAGAAGTGGGAAATCCAGTGTGCCAAGGAAGAGGGCAAGAAGCTGCGCGGCATCTGGGCCTACACGGACGACAGGACCAACATCGTCGGGGTCAACACAATGGTCTGGAGCTGGGACAACATCTCCACCTGGATTGACTCGCTCTGAGCGGGCCATGAGAAAGGCGCTCATCGTCGGCATCGACTACTACGACCACATCGGAAGCCTGAAGGGCTGCGTGAACGATGCGTTCGGGGTTAAGGGGATGCTCGACCGCCACGCCGATGGCTCGGTGAACTTCGGCCAGCCAAGGCTGATGACCGGCACGGGACCGTCCGAGCGCGTGGATCGGTCGGAATTGAAAGAGGCAGTGCGCCAGCTCTTCGCTGACGACAATGACGTGGCGCTGTTCTACTTCGCCGGGCACGGCCACATCGAGGCTGCGGGCGGCTATCTCTGTGCGTCGGATTGCAGGACAGGCGACGACGGACTGCCCCTCGCCGAGATTATGACTCTCGCCAACAGGAGTCGCGCGCGGAACAAGATCATCATCCTCGACAGCTGCCATGGCGGCGCGCTCGGGGGGCAGGCCCTGAACGCGCAGGTTACGGAGATCACCGAGGGTGTGACCATCCTGACCGCCTCGACCGAGGGGCAGTCCGCCCTGGAGAAGAACGGCGGCGGGGTCTTCACCGGCCTGCTCCTCGACGCGCTCGGCGGAGCGGCGGCCGACCTCGTGGGGCAGGTAACCCCGGGCGCGGTCTACGCCCACATTGACCAGTCGCTGGGCACGTGGAGCGGCCAGAGGCCCATGTTCAAGACGAACGTGAAGCGGTTTGTCTCGCTGAGGCTGGTCACTCCGCCGCTGCCCCAGACGGACCTTCGCCGCATCGCCGAGTTCTTCCCAGACCCAGGCTTCGAGTTCCCTCTCGACCCGTCCTATGAGCCGACCGACCCGAGCGCCGACCCGGACAAGAACGCCGTCTTCGCCATCCTACAGAAGTACAACCGGGTAAACCTGCTGGTTCCGGTCGGCGCGCCGCACATGTGGCACGCCGCGGTGGAGAGCAAGGCATGCAGGTTGACGGCCACTGGCGAGCATTACCGACGTCTCGTGTCGCAGGGGCTGATCTGACGATGGATCGGGCGCGGGTGGAGGCCGCCCTGGACGCGGCCATGGAGGATCTAGCGGCTGTCGAGCACGAGCGGTGGTCGCACTGGCAGCGCTACGTGCACGGAAAGGGGACGGTCCAAGCGGACGGCTCTCTCGTGCTCCCCGCCGACCTGGTGCGTCGCTGGGAGAAGCAGATAAGCACCCCGTACTCTGACCTGACGGAGAAGGAAAAGGAGAGCGACCGCGAGCAGGTCAGACGCTACCTCGACGCGGTTGCGGACGCCCTCTCAAAAGCCTAGCGGCCGCCACGCCTCCATGACTGCTGCCTAGTGCCTCGGGGCCCAACATCTGCCGGCCTCAGTGGAGCAACGTCGCTCAGTGTGGCGTCACCATGGTCGATGATCGTTGTGGCATTCCGATCCATCCAGATAGCGCTACGCAGCCGGCGTCAACTTGGGCAACTCGGTCCGCCACACGTCGAGCATGACCATCTCGCACCGGAACCCGGCCTCGCCGCCCCCGACCGTCAGCTCGCCGATCCGGTTCGCGCCGCCCCGGCGGTAAGCGGCCGTGACCGCCTCCATCACCGCCTTCTTATAGGCGGTGTCGTCGTTGCCCGAGAGGTGCGTCCCCTTCGTCTCCATGGCGACGATCTCGGCCTCCCCGTCCGGTCGATGGCGGAACAGGAAGTCGGGCCAGATGCGCTGGCGGCGCCAGCCCTGGATGGCGTAGCCGCCCGCGGCGCGGGCGACGCTGCGGTGCCACCAGTCGAGGGTCGCGCGATCATCGAGGAAGAGCGCGACCTTCCGCTCCTCGTCGTTGAAGTCGGCCTCGTAGGTCGGGGTGAAGAGGTCGCGCGCGAGGGGGCAGTCGTCCGGATGTCGCAGGGTGCGGGCGCCATCGGCGTGGGCCGTCGCGATCTCGTCGGGCATCCGCCAGTCCAGGCCATCTGCGCGAAGGCGGCACTCGATCGTGCCGTCGGCGAGGAGGGTGCGGAATCGGGCCTCGGCGAGGGCGTCGCCCGCGGCCCGCAGCCAGTCTCGCAGTTCGGCCTGAAGAAAGCCGGAGAGGCGGCCGAGCAGGTCGGGCGTTGCGCCCCGCGCGAGGAGACCGTCCCGAAACCCCGTCACGAGCCGGTGCGCGACGAAGGCGTTCGGGACGAGGTCCGCGAGGGCGCGGGTGGCAACGACGACGTCGAAGTGCGCCGCCACGCCGCTGACCGCCGTCTCCGCCCCGACGAGGGCGTGCCCCTCCGCGTCAAGGCCGATCGCAACCCGGCCGGTGCGGGCGATGTGCGATCCATCGAGCGGGAACGCGGCGATCCGAGCCGTCAGGTCCACGCCTCGGAAGTCGAGCGGGGCGAGGACGTCGGCATCGTAGTCGAGGGGACGCGGCCCGCCCTCCCCGTTCCAGACGATCTGGGGGAGGTAGATCGGGTCGCGATAAGCCGGGCGGCGGGGAAGCATGCGGGGGCCGACGGTCCCGCCGGGAGCACGCTCCCGAAGGGCGTCCGTCAGGTCGCCCATGCCGTCCCGCTCCAGCCCGTCGCGGATGGCCTTCGCAACCTCAGCCGTCTCGGCGCGATGGGTCACGACGTAGCAGCGATCGAGGGAGGCGACGCGGGTCCGCTTCGCCCCGGGCTGCCGGAGGATGCGGCCGACGAGCTGCGTGAGCGCGGCGCGGTTGCGGTTTGCCGCGAGGCAACAGAGGACGTAGGCGAAGGGGCAGTCCCAGCCCTCCTGCAGGGCCTGCTTCGTGATGATCACCCGGACCGGGTTCGACGGGTCCATCAGGTCGCGGCCCGCGAGCTCGTCGGTGACGGCGGTCTTCTCAGCGATCTCCGGGGCGTCGCCGCCGTCCCGCAGCCCTGCCTGGCGCAGCACCCCCGCACGTCGGCGGCGTGGATGAAGCTGGTGTCGCGCTGATCCTTCCCGACGCGCTCGGCCTGCACGATCATGATCGGGCGGATGCGGGCCCCGCCGTCGGCTTGGAGCGCCTCGGCATCGTCGCGGAGCGCGTTCAGCTGGGCGAGCGCGGCGAGGAGCGCGGCGCGCCAGTCGTCACCCGGGTAGGTCTCCACCTCGATGGGGAGCTTAATCATCTCCTCCGCGAGGAGGGCGGCCCCGCGAACGTCCACGAGGATGTTTGGGCGGATCGGCGGGTCGGCGTCCGGCCGCTCGCGCGGGGTCGCGGTGAGTTCGAGGATAAGGCGCGGCCCGAAGCCTTGGATGGTCTTCTGCGCGAGGTCGGAGATGGCCTTCTGACCTTCGTCGATGATGACGACGGGGCGCGAAAGGGCGAGGGCGTTGCCGAGGGACTCGACCGCCTCCGTCCCCATCTGGCGCGGGTCGGCCCCGCTGACGGTCTGGAGGTGGGGGTTGCGGGCGAGGAGGGCGTGGTGGGCTAGGACGTCGCCGGCCGCGGGGACGAAGCCGCGGACGCGCCCGCTCTCCCGGAAGATCTTGAGGCTCTCCCGGTCCTCGCGGTTCGCGGACTGGAGCATGAGGACGAGGACGACGAGGTTCGCGGCGACGTCGCGGGCGTCGAGCGGATCGTCCTTCGTCGCGATACGGACGCGGCCGGCGCCGGCGCGGTCCAGCGCCTGCCGGTAGGGGTCGGCGCGGTCGCGCAGGCGGGTGAGGGTCTGACGGTAGATCGCGTCGTTCGGGACGACCCAGAGGATCAGGCCCGCGTCGGCGCCGACGAGGACGCGCTGGATCGGGGCGATGCTCGCGGCGGCGAGGAAGGTCTTGCCGCCGCCGGTCGGCACCTTGAGCGTTGCGTTCGGCACGGGCCGGCCCGCGGCATCGCGGCGGGGAGAGAAGGTGGCGCTGGAGGGGAGGCGGTTCTCCGTCCGCAGCGCCTCCCAGGCGCGCTCCGTCCAGTCGGGGACGGGGATGCCGCGAAGGGCTGGGGTGGCGGCGATGGCGGCCTCGGCGGCTTCGGACTCGGCCCGCTTCTCGGCCAAGACGGTCAGCCAGCGTTCGAGCGAGGCAAGGGCCGCGGCCTGGTAATCCCGCGGGATCATGCGGCGGGCTGCTCGACCCGGAACAGCGCGTAAGGCAGCGGCGCGTGGGCGATGCCCAGCCCATCCAGCGCGGCGCGAGGAACCGTGGAGACCGCGGCGAAGATGAGGTGCCGGGTGCCGGGTTCGGGCGGTGGCAGACCCTTCGCCCAAGAGAGCGTCAGGGCAGCGTCGCCCGTTTCCAGCCATGCGCGGTCCGGGCGGTAGAGGAGCCAAGCGGTCCAACCCCCTGCGGCGCCGAGCCGCCCGGTGGCGGGGTCGGCCGTCGCAGGGTCGAGAGCCTGCCCCGTGGCGGTGTGGAAGAGCCAGGCGCCGAGGGATTCCCAGGCGGGTAGGCTGCCTGACGCGAAGAGGGCGTCGAGGTCCATTCGCTCCCCGAGGATGCAGTAAGTGAAGCCCCCGCCGAGGCCAGGGACGCGTTCCTCCACCGGGGTGACGCGGGTGACGGTGAGGGTGCCGTCCTTCAACGCCTTCTCGACGCGGGTGCCGGCGAGAGGATCGGCCTCCAGGGCTGCGACCTCCGCGAGGATGTCGGGCGCGCGGGAGAGGTCGCGAAAGGTGAGGCGGCGGGAGAGCAGTTCCTCGCGCTTCGTGCCGGTGTAGGCGTAGCCCCCGATCACGCGGCGGAGGCGCTCGGCGGTGAGGTTGTCGGCGTAGTCCTCCGTCTCGACGAGAACGAAGCGCCGGTTTCCGCCGTCCTTCGCGTTGGCCGCGAGGACGGCGTGGCCGGTGGTTGCGGAACCGGCGAAGCTGTCGAGGACGAGGGAGTCTGGGGTGGTGGCGAGTTCGATAACGCGCTGGACGAGACGGACAGGCTTTGGGGTGATGAATACGCTTTCGTCATCATCCGAGGCACCGATCTCCTTCGGCAGATCCGTCTTGCCGAAAATCGTGACGACCTCGCTCTTGGAATGCCGCGTACTCCCGACCTCACTCCAGTGCCAGAGAGTACGCGGAACGACGCCTTCGCGAACCTCGTTGAGGAACCGCTTTACGTTGGGCTCGCCCTCGCCTTCCTTGCCCCACCAGATGCGATTGTCGGCCACGAGCTCCTCGAAGCGCTCGCGCGACACGGCCCAGTAGCGGCCAGGAGGAGGACCTGGGATGACCCGACCCTTCGGGGTGGTGATCGGGTAGGTGCCTTTGCTGTAGTAGTTGCGAGCGTCCAGGTCGCTCACCATCCATGGGCCGCGGGGATCGTTGTCGGGGTTCTGATAGCGCGCGAGCATCGTCGGCGTGCGTTCCGTCGAACCGACGCTCCAGCCTTCCTTCTCCTTCGCGTACACGAGAAGGTAATCCTGATCCGTGCTGAAGTACTTTGCCGACGGTTTGGGGCTGTCGGCTTTGTGCCAGATCACGGTCGCGACGAAGTTCTGCTCCCCGAATACCTCATCCAACATCGCGCGGGCCCGATGCACCTCGTTGTCGTCGAGCGTCATCCACAAGGACCCGCGCTCGCTCAACAGCTCCCGCAGTAGCCGAAGTCGCGGCCACATCATGCAGAGCCACTTGTCGTGCCGCAGCAGGTCGTCCCGGTCCACGACGCGGCCGAGCCACGCCTTCATCGCGGGGGAGTTCACCGCGTCGTTGTAGGCCCAGCCCTCGTTCCCCGTGTTGTAGGGCGGGTCGATGAAGACGAGATCCACGCGTCCGGCGTGCGTCGGCAACAGCGCCTTCAGCGCGTCGAGGTTGTCGCCGTGGATGACGAGGTTGCCCGCGAGATCCACGGGGCCGACGCCCTTCTCCGCGTTCGGCAAGAGCGGGCGGTAGGGAACGGAGAGGTGGTGGTTGAAGACCACCTCCTTCCCGCGGAACTGAATCTCGGCCATCTACGACTCGCGCCCTGAAGATCGCCGAGAGTGATCAACGTCGGGTTGCCGGGCAATGACCTGTTTTCTCCCGAGACGCGACCGAATGTTTCCGCCCTCCGTGCCACATCTGATACCTACACTGCTCCTACCGCATCCTTTCATGTGGCGACCGTGAGAATGGAACTGGTTCGGGATGTCGTGACGGCTCCGGCTCGACCGGTCCATGCCGATTCGCCTCCGGGTTCGGCCGAGAGGCTACTTCGTTATGCGTCGCCCACGAGTGCCGAAGCTCGGCGACAGCGGTCTGCACCCGCGTTAGCGGCGCTGGTATCTCCGCGACGAAGCGGCGCACCTCATGCGCGAGCGCGCGGTCCTCGGTGTCCCCGTGCTCCAGCGCCTCCGCGTGCCGGAGGTAGGCGAGACGGAGCGCCTCTCCCCGTGCCGCTGCGGATCGTGTCCGGTCGTCCGGCGCTTCGGGCGACGATGCTGCAATGTGGATCGCCTCACCGTCGGTCCGCAGGACGCGGGACTCCCCCGCGCTCGACGATCCGCTCGACCGTCGCGCCTCGCCGCTTCCGGGTCACGCCGCGCACCTGCCGCGGCGTCGCCTCCGCCTCGATCCCGCGCGCCCGCAGCTCGCGCGCGAAGCGCTCCCGCCACGCCCGAAGGTCGGCCGGTCCCGGCGCGAGCCGCAGCCCGTCGCGGCCGACGGCCCGGACCGTGACGTGCACGTGCGGGTGTCCGCGATCGTCATGCCGGGCCATCGCCCAATCGTGGGTACCGCCGAATGTCTCCCGCGCCCAGGCGCGCGCCGCATCCTCGACGCGGTCGGCCGGCGTGCCCGCGGGCATGGAAAGGGCGAGGGCCACGCTCTGCGACGCGTGCGGAACCGCGGGGCCACGCGCCCCCGCCGCGTTCGCGAGCACCCAGTCCTCCTCCAGCGCCCGCAGGCCGGCGCGGTTCGTGATCCGCGCCCCATCGCCCGTCTCAAGCGCGAGCCGGCCGCCACGCGTGATGTAATCGAGGTGCGCCCTGAGCGCGGCTGCCCCTCCGCGTGCCCGCCCCGTCACCTTCACCATCGCCTCCGGCGCGCGCGTCACGATCCGGCGCAGCCGCGCCTTGCCCTCCGCCGAGAGAGGCGAAGCCGCACCGCCAAGGCGCACGTCACCGCCACGCACCTCCCCTGGCAGCCGCCAGGCATCCTCCACGCCATCGGCCATCCTCAGCGCCCGATCGCCCGACGCGGCGGCGGGGGCTCATCCAGGCGCGGCGGCGACATTCCCTTCACTGGCAGCACCGGCTCCGGCGCCGCCGCTGCGCGCCGCTGCTCGGCCGACAGCACGACCGGGCCCTCCTCTCGCTCCTTCCGGACGAGCTCGCCCGCGACGAAGGCCCGCAGCTCGGCCTTCATGCCCGCGTCGAGGCGGACCATTGCGCGGTCGATCTTCTCGCTCAGCGCCGCGAAGACGAGCCGGCCATCGGGAGAGAGGTCGGGGGTTAACTCACGCCCATCCCGCCCCGGCCTCGGGGAGGTCTCCCGGGGCACCTCGGCGGGGTCCCGCCGCGGCGCCTCACGCTCGGCCCGCCGCCGCTCCGCCTCCTGCTGTTCCGGCTGCGTTGGCCGGTGCCCGCGAGCCTCGATCCCGCGTGCGGCCGCCTCGATCCATGCCTCCCGCCGAAATGCCTCGGACCCTTTCAACTCGACGGTCCCCCAGCCCCGTGCTTCCGCGAGGTCGAGCATGGCCCGCACCGTCGCGCGGTCCTCCCGCTCCGTCGCGATCGTCGTCCCCGAGGCGCGGAGCGCGAGGCTCGTGCGGGCGTAGTCGTCCCAGTAGCGGCGTTCGCCGTCGCGATCCTCGCGGTAGTAGGTCCGGCTGAGCGCGTCCGGCTCCCCCGGGCGGTCCCTGGGCGGCGGCGGAGGCGGGCCGTCCGGCGTACCGGCCTCGATCGTGTTGCGGCGTGCCGGCGCGTCGGTCTTCCCGTCAGGTGCGGCCATGGCGGCCTCCTCTCTCGATGGGGGTCATTCAGCCGCCAGTCGCGACGCCCCGCCCGGGCGCCCGACCGTCGGCACGGCATCCACGATCGAGGCGACGGCCGCCTTGCCGTCGTCGAGCCCGAAGGAGGACAGGTCCACCTCCGCCCCGAGGATCGCGTTCAGCAGCCCATCGGCCTGATGCGGCCTGAGCACCGGCAGCGGGGGCGCGGCCGGTTCCGGAGGTGCGGGACGAGCTGGGGCTAGGCCAGGCCGCACGACGGCGATGGACCCCGACGGCGGCGTGCCACCCTCGGCCGTCTTCGGGCGTCGGCGCGCTGCCGGCCGCGACGGCCGTGGCGGGGGCGGTGCCGGTGTTAGTGAGTCCGCACCGTCCCCCTCCGCCGGCCGGAAGCCCCGCCCCGTGTCCATCCGCACGTGGACGTCGATCGGCGGCACGACCGGCGGCTGCCGCCGGAGCGACGCGAAAAGCTTTTCCTCGTAGTAGCGGATGCGCCACGCACGGACCGGGTAGGTTCCCGGCCGGAGGAGAATCACCTCCGCCGGCCCGAGCCGCGTCACCTCCTGCGGCAGCAGCAGCGCCCGCCGCTGATCGGTTTGGGTCAGGTTCAGACGGTCCCGCCGCAGCGCCCGCCAGAAGCGCGGCCCCGACCGGCTGGCCCCCTCGACGGTGTCGTAGCCGAGGCGGGCGGACAGCTCCTCCGACAGCTTCAGGTCCTTCGTCCCGAAGACCACCTCCAGCCCGCAGTTCTCGAGGATCGCGGTCGCCTTGTCGGGCCCGTAGAGGTCGCGGTCGCGGAGCTGCGCCTTCGACTGCATCACGAGCATCATCCGGATGTCATAGCCCGCGAGGTAGGCGAAGGCGTCCGCGAGCATCGGCATCGGCCCGAGCAGCGGGAACTCGTCGAGGAGCAGCAGCACGCCGTGCTTCGCGCGGGGATCGTGCTGCGGCAGCACCCGCACCGCGAGGTCCACGAACTGTTGGAAGAACAGCGCCAGCAGCGGCCGCAGCCGCGCGATGTTGTCTGGCGTGACCCCGAGGTAGATCGCGTGCAGCGAGTGCCGCAGCTCACGGAGATCGAAGTCGCTCTCGCTCGTGGCCGCGTCGATCCGCGGGTTGAACCAGAGGGAGAGGCGGGCCGTCACCGTCTTGCGGATCGAGTTCACGAGGTCGGCCGAGCCCTTGAGGTAATCCTCCAGGGCCTTCACCGTCGCCTCGGTGTAGGGTTTGCCCGCGAGCCGTCGCGCCGTGATGTGCTCATTCATCACCCGCGGACCGTCGGAGGAGGAGAGCAGCCGCAGCACCTCCCCGAAGGTGAGCGGCATTTCCGGCGTCTCGGCGAGGAAGGCCGCCGCGCCCACGAAGGCCGAGCGCGCCGCATCGGTCCAGAACTGCTGGTCGCCGGCCGCGTGCGGGAACACCATCTGCGCGATGCGCTGGATGTCGTCGAAGGCGTCGATCGTGCCGCGCCGGACGTAGGTGAAGGGGTTGTAGCGGGCCGTGCGCCCATCGGGCGCCAGCGGGTCGAAGAGGAACACCTTCTGCCCCGCCTCGGCGCGGATGCCGGCCGTCGCCGCCCAGTTCTCCTTCTTCACGTCGAGGCAGATGAGCGTGCCGTCCCAGAGCATGCAGTTCGGGATGACGAGGCCCACGCCCTTGCCCGAGCGCGTCGGGGCATAGCAGGCGACGTGCTCCGGCCCCGAGAAGCGGAGGTAGCGCCCCCGCGCGTCGCGGGCGACGTAGAGGCCCCGGAAGGCGCCGTAGAGGCCGGCCTGCATCGCCTCGCGGAGCGTCGCCCAGCGCGTCGTGCCGTGGAGCCCGTGCGCCGGCAGGCGGCCGCCCCGCAGCAGGGCCGCGAGGATTACCAGGAGGGGAGGGCCGTCGCGATCCCGCCAGAGATCTTCAAGGGCATCCCCACGGTCGGGTGCGACGGGCCGTAGTGGAGGGCGTAGAGCCACCACTGCGCAAGCGGGAGTGTGTCGCGCGTCAGCATCCCCGTCGCCGCGAGGAAGCCGACGGAGGCGATGACCGACCACAGCAGCCCAAGGAGGGCGAGGGCGGGGAGGACGACCGCCACCTTCGCCGCCGGCGGCCACTCGGTGAAGTTCTTCATGCTGACATCTCCGCTGCGACGGGGGACGCGGCACCGCACGCCGCGAGTGGGTCGAACCAGACTTCCTCGATCCCGAAGCGCCCGCCGGCGCGCCGGCAATGGACGACGACGTCCACGAGGCCGAGGAGGAGGGCGCGCACGTCGCCGTCCGCGAGGTGGCGCCCTGCCTCATGCCCCCGGACCATCAGTCGCAGCGCGTCGAAGGCGCCCGCGGCGCTTCCCGCGTGGCACGTCGTGATGGACCCGGGATGCCCCGCCGCGACGGAGCGCACGAAGGTGAAGGCTGCGCCGTCGCGCAGCTCGCCCATGAGCACGCGGTCGGGCCGCATCCGGAGCGCGGCTTCCATCAGGTCGCCCGCACCGACGCGCGCAAGGCCCTGCCCGCCCTTGCTGTAGTAGAGCGAGACGAGGTTGCGATGGGGCAGGCCGAGGAACTCCGCCGTGTCCTCGATCGTCACGAGCCTCTCGTCGAGGGGCACCGCGCCGGTGAGCGCCTTCGCGAAGGTCGTCTTGCCGGATCCCGTGTCCCCGGTGACGACGATCGTCTTCCGTGCGCCGACCGCGAGGGGGAAGAACGCCTCCCAATCGCTTGCACGGTGCAAGGCGAGGAGCCTCTCGTCGTCCGGGTGGATCCGGCGGCTCGCGCCTGCCGTCCGGGTGAAGAGCCCGCCCGCGGCGAGGCCGGCGATGGAGGGCAGCGCGCCCGACGGGCGGCGGATCGTGAGGCTGACCGTGCCCGCGATCACCGCCGGCGGACGGCAGACCTGCACGCGCTGACCGTCCGGCAGCACCGTTCCGCAGAGGGGGTGCTCCGGACCCACGTCTTGGCCCGAGAGGGAGGCCGCGAGCGTCGCGATCGCATCGAGCCGCGCGTAGGTGAACTCCGGCGCGGCGAGCCACGACCAGCCCGAGCCGCGTCGCTCGACGCCGACCTCGCCCGGGCGGTTCACGACGACCTCCGTCACTCCCGGATCGGCAAGCGGCCCCGAGACCGGGGCCAGGAGGAGTCGGAGTGTCGCCTCTCCCGCGCGCGTCACCGGACGTGCCCCTCGGGCGAGGTCGGTACGACGCCGTAGACGGTGGAGAAGTCGAGGTCGCGCGCGACGAAGATGCTGACGAGCTCGCCCTGCGCCTTGCGGATCGTCGGCGGCAGCCCGCCCGAACCCCGCAGTGCCTCGGCGACGACCGCGCCCGTCTGCCCCGTGTTGATTGAGATGCCACCCTCGCGGGAGACGGCCGCCGTTCCAGCCTGGAGCCCTCCCTGGACGACGGAGAGGAGCAGCGCGCCCCCGAACCGCTGCCAGAAGCGCCGGTCCACCTCGCCCTCCAGACCCGAACGGCCGAGCGCGTCGCTCGCGGGGGAGTCGAGGGCGATCACGACCCCCTGCGGTGTCTCCGCCCTCGTCCAGAGGACGAACATCCGCTCGACGCCCTGACGCACGTCGCCCTGGTGCTGCCCGACGACGCGCGTGCCGCGGTCCAGCAGCACGAGCCCCGTTTTGCCGAGCACGTCCTGCGGCACGACGCAGGTGACGAGGCCCGGGAGCGTCGAATCCATCGCGGTCTGGAGGACGCAAGGGATGAGCGTCCCCGTTGTCAGGAGGTAGGGTTGGTTCCGCAGCACGCTCGCCGTCACGCCGGCGAGCGGCGTCGGCCGGAGGCGGTCGGCCAGGCCTGCGCCGCCCGCCGTGCCCGAGAGCCTCACCGGCCCGCTCCCCGCACCGGCCGGGTCAGGCGCGTGCGCGCCGGGCGGCAGGGCGGGCATGCCCTCACCAGCGGTGCTGCCACCCGCGGTGCGCGTCGCGCCTCCCGCGCCCGTGCCGCCGCCCGCGTTGAAGACGAGGAGCCGCGGCTGCGACGGGCGCGCGGGCGCTGCCGCCGCAGCCGCGGGCTGCTGCGGCGGGGTGGCGAGGGGCGGTGGCGGCGCGAGGGGCAGCGAGACGGACTGCGCGGGAGGCGCCGGCGGCGGCGGCTCGAAGCGGATCGTTGGACGCACCGCGAGTTCGGGCCCCGGCGGCGGACGTAGGTCCGGCGGGGAGGCCGTGAGGAGGACGACGCCGCAAGCGAGCGCCCCCGCTGCGATGATCGCGCCGACGCCGGCCTTGCGGCCGAGGGCGGGGCTGCGGCCCGCGACCTCGGAGACGTGGCGCTCGCCCGGAACCGTCGGCACGCCCGCCGGGGGCACCGGGGCAGGGGGCGGGGCTGCCGCGCCGCTCACCTGCGCGTCCTCCGCACGACGCGCCGCAGCTCGGGCGTGCCCGTCCCGGTGCCGGGATTGCGGCCGACCGGGTCGTAGCCCTGGTTGGCGACGCGGAGGACCTCGCGACCGTCGCGGAGGATGAACGAGGCTGCCGTGGTCTGGACCACGACGACCTCGCCCACCGCCGTGTAGGGCACGATCGTCTCAGACCCGTCGGGTGCCGTCGTGTAGATCGTCGGCACGCGCGCGTTGCCCGGAAAGCGGAAGGCCGTCTGCCGCCCGTTGTCGCTCACCTCGACGGGCTCGATCGCGACCGATCCCTGCGCGACGTAGCGCCAGTTCCGCGGACCGTCGGCCCAGGCGCCCGCGAGGCGCGCTCCCGCCGCCGCTTCCATCGCGTCGGCCGACGCGCGCGCCGAGGCCGAGCGCCGCGCCGTCGCGTCGTCCGCGGGATAGGTGAAGGTCACCGCATAGGCGGCGCCCTCGCCCTCGCCGCGCGGGACGGAGATGAGGCGGAGCTGGTAGGAGCGGAGCGTCCCGTCCGGCCGCCGGGTCACGACCTGTGCGTTCGTGGGCGGCCGCACCTCCGTCGGCTTGATGAAGAGGAGGTTCGCCGCGGGTTGCGCGAGCCAGCCATCGGCATCGCCGATCGCGACCTGCGTGATCTCCTCGCCCGAGGCGAAGATGATCTGCGTCGAGCTCGTCGGCGAGCCGACGACGCGCACGACGTTCATCGGGTTGTAGGGAACCGTCTGCACGTTCGGCGAGAAGCCGGCGGTGCGCGGGAGCTGCTCGGCGGCCGCGGCGCCGGCGATGACGAGGGCGGCGGCGAGGACGGGAAGGCGGATCACCCCGGGGCCTCCATGTCGGCCCGGTAGGTCGTGACGACGAAGCCGAGCGGGTTGACGTTGAGCGCGGAGGAGGGGAGGCCGCCCGGCGCGAAGTCGAAGCCGATGGTCGCGACCATCCGCTTCTCCGGGAGCGGCACGCCGCCGCGACGCTCGGCCTGCACGAAGCGGATCTGCGCGAGGCGCGGCCCGAGGAGCGAGGTAGACACCCAGCGCACCGTTGCGGTGCCGTCCCGTCCGAGGAGGACCTGAGGACTCGCCGGGTTGCTGCCGCGGAAGGTCGCCGCGTACTCCTCCGCGACCCGCGGCGCCGACATGAGGGCCACCGCGTCGAACAACGCGGGCGCCTCGGCAGCGGAGTAGGACTGGCGGTTCCGCACGTACTGCCAGAGGAAGTAGCGGATGGTGGCGTCCGTCGCCGCCATCTCGCCCCCGCGCACGTCGTGGACGCGCTCGACCGCGCCCGTCACGTTGTCCACCCGGAAGACGATCGGCACGACGGTCTTGAGCGGCGCGAGCGCGGCGGCGGCGCCGATGCCGGCGAGGCCGACCACCACCCCGACGGCGCCGAGGACGGAGCCGAGCCGGGCACGGCGTTCCGCCGAGCGGAGGCGGTCGGCCTCGTAGCTCGCGACCTTGCGGAAGTAGGCGGCCGTGAGTTCAGGGTCTGCCGGGACGGGGCGCGCCCGGAACGCATTGTCGAGGACGTCCTTCGATGGGACCGCGTTCACGCGCCCCTCCCGCCGGTGAGGGCATTCGGGGAAGCCGAAGGCGGTAGCGGCGCGCGAGGGCCGCGGAGGTCGTCCGGCGTCGGGGTCCACCGCCCGGCGTTCAGCGCGCGCCATGGGCCTGAAGGCTCGGGCGGACGGCCATCGTTCGCGCACGCGGCGAGTGTCGCCGCGAGGAGGATCGGCAACAGGCGTCTGGTCACGGTTTGTTCCTCCTTCAAGACAAGGTTTGGCCGTCGAGGCGGCCGTCAGATGCGACGGGAGCCGTCGGATAGCGATCCACCGGTCGGCGGGCGAAGGCGGGTGTAGATGGCGCGGGTGCCCGCGACCGCGCCCCGGCCAACCACCGAGCCGACGGCGTGACCCACGCCGAGCATGCCGGAGCGGTTTACCCGGACGGTGCCGCCACCGGAGGGGCCGGACGGGCCCGAGGGAACGGACCGACCGGTGGAGCCGATGCCGGCGCGCATCGCGCGGGCGACCGCGCCGGTATGGAAGTTCAAGCCGCCCGCGAGCGAGGTGGCGATACCCGGCAGTTGGAGCGCGACGAAGGCACTGACTCCGAAGAAGATCATCCCGGCAAGCAACACCTGGATCATCGACATGCTCTCGGACGAGGGCATGCGCCCCACCGTGCCGACGACGCGCTGGAGCACGGCGAGGATGATGAAGAGGAGAACCACTGTCGTGACCTGGAGGATGACGCAGGAGATGAGCGAGCCGATCCACCGCTCGAACACCGACCGCGTCGCGGCGAACAGCGCGAGGCCGACGAGCAGGGGGCCGATCGCGATGTAGAGCGCGAGGACGACGCGCGAGACGAGCCAGATCGCGAAGCAGAAGACGGTCGAAAGGATGCCGGCGAGCCAGAAAAGGATGACGCAGAACTGCTTTCCGATCTCGGTGTAGCCGGACGCCCGCCACACTTCGAGACCGGCGCGCCAGGTGGCAAGCCAAACCTGGTCGAAACTTGCTGATGAGATCGGGGCGACGCCGCCTGAGGTAAGCGCGTTGGACAGACTGGTCGGGAGCACCTCGAAGAACAAACGATGGATCCAGAGTTCATAGTTACCCGAACCTGTCAGGAGCCATACGACAGCCGCTGCGCGGAGCAGCCGCGCGAGGATGACTGAACCAGGCTGTGTGCCCCCTCCTCGAACCAGCGCTATCCCCGTCAGGGCAACATACAGCACCAGCGCCACGCGGAGGGGGGCCGACGCGTAAGTCAGAAAAGCAGCGACGACGCCACTCACCGAGTCCACGAGCTGTCGCTCAACCTGAGACACGATATACGTGAAGATGGCGAACTGGATGTCGTTCACGCTGGCTTACCGTCGTGACAGACCGGCCTCGGCTTCGAGAGAGCGCCGAGCCGCGTCACAGTTCATGGTTCCGGGCGAACGTCTGCACATCAACAGTTGCGCTTGCCGCGCTTCGGGACGCGCTGCCCAAAACGCCGGACTGTCCGGATCGGTCGTGCCCGTCCGCCACCGTGCGTCGCGGAGGGCCAGCTCCACGCCGGCCTGCCGCGCGTTGATGCAGTCGGGGTTGCTGTTAAGCCGGCCGGGGTCGTCGAGGCAGGCGAGCTCCACGCGGGCGCGCGCCTGCGGATTCTCGGCATACCACGTGACCGTGCGGGGAGGGGTCGTGCCCCCTCCCCTCGCCCTGTCTGGGCGTCGGCGGCGCCCGCGAGCGGGGCGAGCAGCAGTCCTCCGAGGAGCGCCGCGTGCTTGATCCGGGGTATGGTCACCCTCCTCTCGCCTTCGCTTCTTCGATGAGCCGGTCGATCTCGCTCCGCGACTGTTCCTCGCGGCGCTGCTGCTCGTTGCGAGTCTGGGCGCCCTGCCACATCCCGAGCGCCTGCGCCTGGACCTGTTGAGCGCCGATGTAGCTCTGCTCCGCCGCGATCCGGGCGCCGATGTCGGCCACCTCCTTCGCGTCCGTTGCACCGGCGAGGAGCCGCTCCAGGCCGCGCAGCGCTTCGATCCGGGCCGAGGCCGAGCGGTAGAGCGTCTCCGCCATCCCCTGCGCGTTCGCGATGCTCTGCGCCGTCCGCCCCAGCTCCCCCGCCACGAAGTCCGACCCCGTCGGCGCATAGACCCGGTTGCCGTCGAGGAAGCCCCGCGCCATCGCGCCGAGCTGGACGCCGTTCATCATTCCCGCGAGCCCCGACACGTTCGGCAGGGCGTTACGGAACTGGTCCACGTTCAACTGCCGGCCGACCTCGTTCAGCGCGTCCGTCGGGAGGTGTGCGATCGCCTGATACGTCTGCTGGAGCTGCTGGTACTGCTGCTGCATGACGCTGATCTGTGCCTGGAGCTGGCGCACCTGTTCCATCGCCTGCGCTAGGTTCGACGGGTCGATTACCGTCCATTGCGCGCGCGCCGTCGGCGCCCCTCCGAGAGCGAGCGCCGCCGCGCCTGCCAGCATCCACCGCTTCATGTCGTCTCCCTCCTTCACGCCGCGCCCCCCCACAGCCGCCTGAAATGCGGCAGCCACGCTTCCGGGGCCGGCCCGACCTCGTCGATCAGGCGCTCCATCAGCCGCACCGTGCTCGCCCGCCCCGAGAGGACAGCCACGAGATCGTCCAGCCCCGCGAGGTCCAGTTCACAGGCCACCGACGCGACGCCCTGCTTCAGGAGGAAGCGGCGGCCGCCGACCGCGAGGTCCTCGCGGATCGCCCGGAACTCGGGCTCCGTCAGCTTCAGCCCGTCTCGGTAATCCGCCGCGTCCGCGCGCGCGTTCGGCATGAGGATCTGCGTCGGGCACTGCTCGATGATGGAGTGCGCGATGGGGGAGCGGAGCGCGTCGGCCGGGGACTGGGTCGCGAGCAGCACGAGCCCGTTCAGCTTGCGGATGGTCTTCAGCTTGTCGTTCACGAGCGTCCGGAAGCCCGGATCGAGGAGGGCCTTCCAGAACTCGTCGATCGCGAGCACGAGCCGCCGCCCGTCGAGCAGCCCCTCGACGCGGTGGAAGAGGTAGGACAGCACCGGCCCCCGCGTGACGGGGTCGTCCAGCACCGACGTCACGTCGAAGCCGAGGAAGGGCGCGTCGAGCGAGACCTCGTCGGCCTCGTTGTCGAGCACCCAGCCGAGTGCGCCGCCGCGGCACCACCTCTCCAGCCGCGCGCCCGGCCCGTCCGGGTCCGCCTGCCCGAGGAAGGCTCGCAACTCGGCGAAGGACCGCGCCTCCGGCGGCAGGCTCATCACCGCGCCGACGCCGAGCGCGAGGCGGCGCTCCTCCTCCGGCAGCAGGTCACGGTCTCCTTCGACGCCGACGAGACCGCGCACGAGGCCGACGACGAACTCGCGATCCGCCGGCGTGTCGGAGAGCGCGCGCAGCGGCGCGAGGCCCGTCGGCCGACCGGAGGGCAGCACGAGGTAGGTGCCGCCGACGGCGCGCGCGAGGATCTCGCCGCCGCGGTCCTTGTCGAAGAACACGACCTGCGCGCCCTGGCGCTCGGCCATCGCGAGGAGGAGGGCGATGAGCGTCGTCTTTCCCGAGCCCGACGGCCCCGCGAGGAAGACGTTCCCGAGGTCGGTCACCGTCTCGGTCGGGGCGTGCAGGTGGAACCGGTAGGCGGTGCCGCCCGTCGTGCGGAACACCGTGATTGGCTCGCCCCAATGCCCGCGCGCGGCACCCGTCGGGTAGTCGTGCAGCGGCGCCATTGCCGCGAAGTTCCGCGACGTGATGGCGCCGGGACGGACCCGCAACGCGGCATTCCCGGGAAGCTGGCCCCAATACGCCGCCTCCAGTGCCAGGTCCTCCCGCGCGACGACGGCGCCGCTCTCCGCCAGGTCGCGCCGCGCGCGCCCCGCGACCGCGGCGAGCCGGTCCGGGCTGTCCGCGAAGACGACGAGCGTGAGGTGGTGATCGCCCATGCAGAAGGCGTTGGAGGCGAGCATGTCGGCCGCCTCCGTCAGCGCCTCGGCCTGGCTCGCGGCCTTGTCGCCCGCCGCGACCATCTGGTTCTGCTTCCGGCCCATGACGCCCTGGGCCGCCTCCTTCGCGAGGAAGCCGAAGGTCTGGGTCAGGACGAGGCGGTAGGGCGCGCCGAGGAGCGCGTCGAACATTCCCGGCCACGTCGTCGCGGGGTACTCGCGCATCGCGAACGCCGCGGCGAAGGTCGAGCCGCCGGCCCCCGGACCTCGATCGCCTCGCGCCCGACGATGACCCGGTCCGTGTAGATCGCGCCGCCGAGGTGGCCGTCCACGAGAGGCACGGGGAGGCGCTCCCCCGTGAGGATGAGGCGCAGCGCCTCCGCGGGCTCGGAGAACAGCACGCCGCCCCGCTCGCGAAGGCCGAGTTCGCGGACACCGTAAGGTGCCAGTTCTCCGACGAGCGTCGCGACGAGGGCGGCGAGCGTCTCCAGGGCCGCCGGCGAGGCCCCGCGCGCCCGGTCGCCGCGCCGCCGCCGCACGAGGAGCGAGGCCACGTTGCCGTCGAGGACGCCCGACGAGCCCGCGGGTCGCAGCAGCACCGACACGAGGAGCGCGTTCCGGAAGAGCCGGTTCCCGAGGAGGCGCTCGCGGTACGCCGCGTCGAGGTCGCGCGCGAAGCCGCTGCGGGGCGACGCCGTCGGGTAGATCGCGGGATCGGCGAGCGTGCGGACGAGATGCGACGAGAGCACGACGCGGTCGGACGCGACGTTGCGAAGCAGCACGTTCAGCGCGGCGTGGCGCGCGTTCACCTCCGCCGCGTCCGCGAGTTCGGCGCAGAGGCCGTCGGCAGCGAGGACCGCGAGGAGCGAGCCGTCATCGAGGAGGAGGACTCCCGGCGCCGCATGCCCGATGAAGGGCACGTAGGTGTCGGGCTCGCGCTCCCGGGCGCCGGCGCCGAGCTTAGGCATGCACGCGGATCTCCCGGGGGTGTCGCGCGGCACGGAGCGGGAGCGGCGAAACGGACGACCCGCCCCAGAGCTCGATGTTGCGCGCGCGCCCCTTCGTCTCCACCCAGAGCCGGAGCGTCGTGAAGACGTTGGCATCGCGGGCCACGAGGACGCGCGTCGCGGCGTGCACGGCAATCCCGACCGTCATCCACAACGGGTTGCCCATCACGACGAAGACGATCGTCGTCACCATCATGTTCAGCCCCACCGCCTCAATCGGCACGCCCCGCCACATCGCCGGGCGCGTGCAGGCGAGGAACAGCGGGTCCTCCGTCAACCGCTCCTCCATCAGCTCCCCACGATCTGGTCGACGATCCAGGAGGCCGAGAAGACGAGGATCACGCCGACGATGACGCCGCCCGCCGTGCGCGCGGACGCCGCGCCGAACATCCAGGCGATGCCGACGAGGGCGATCGCGATCACCGCGATGAGCTTTCCCGCGGTGCCGGTGATGATGTTCACGATGTTCTGGAGGAACGTCGTGATGTTGCCGGCCGACGTGCCCTGTGCCCACGCGGGATCGGCCGCGATGAGGACGACCGCTGCCGCCGCGAAGGCGACCGCCGCCCGCCGGTCCATGCCGCGGGCAAGCGCGAAGAGCCGCCCGGAGGCGAGCCGGAGGGTGAGCGGAGACACGAAGGGGCTGGCCGCGCCGACGGCGCGACGGAGAACGGAACCCATGGCGAGAACCTCTTCTAGGGGCTGACGGCGGCGATGGTGGCCGGTCTCGGGCTTGCACGGTGCAAGCGCGCGGCGTCCCGCCGAGGCGGCGCGCCGACGCCCCGGACCGGGAGTTCGAGGGTGCGGGATGCAGTCATCGCGCGGCCTCCGCGCCCCGCAGGGTCGCCTCCAGGCGAACCGGGGCGCCCGGCGCGACCACCGGTGGTGACGAGGCCTCGCGCGACGGCGGCGTCACCGCCGTCGGCGACCGGCGCCAGCGGGCCTGCCCGTAGACGTCCCACGACGCGGGCGGCGCGGCAGGCGGCCGGACGGCCTCGGCCGCCGGAGCCGCCGGTTCGGAGCGTAGCCGCAACGCTGGCACGACCTGCTCCGCCGAGGCTTGCACGCGCCGGACGTAGCCGTTCGCGAAGCCACGCTCCGGATGCCCCGTGTTGTAGCGGGAGAGGGCGCGGAGCAGCGCGGGCTGCGGGTCCTCCCCTGGGCCGGGCCGGTAGCCGTCGCGCAGCACGCGCGCGCCGGCCGCAAGCGAGCGGCACGGGTCGAAGGCGTCCGCGACCGTCAGGCCGAGCGCCAGGAGGTTGGCGGAGTTCACCTGCATGAGGCCGAGGTCGATCGAGCGCCCCTCGCGGAGGAGCGTCGTCGCGAGCGCCACCGCTTCCTCCTGCGTCGGCGGCGCGAAGGACCGGCGCCCCGTGTTGTCGCCGATCGCGAGCGTGTCGAAGCCGCTCTCGACCCGCGCCACCGCGGCGAGCGTGTCAGGGTGGACCGACGGCGCGCAGGAGAGCGCAAGCGAGGCGAAGGTCGCGAGTGAGAGGATCATCGGCCCCCTCCTCCGCCGACGCGGTCAGGACAGGGCGGGTGTGCCCACCGGTGCCTCGGCCGCGGCGCCGACCGGAGCCCGCGCCTCGGGCGGCATGGAGCGGAGCAGCGCGAGCCGCGGGCAGCCGGCCTCGTACACGGAAACCGGGAGGACGTAGCGCATGTCGTCGCGGAGGTAGCGAAGGAGGCGGTTGAGATCCCGCCACGCGCGGACGCCCGGCCCGCGGAAGAGCGAGATCGCGACGTAGCCGCGGCACCAGCTCGGGAGGACGTAGGGCACGTGCTCGGGCAAGCCGGCGGCATCAGGCCGTGTGACGACGACGACGCGCTCGATCCGGCCGCCGGCATCCATGCCAGCGCGCAGATCCGCTTCTGACATGCTGCTGCGGGCCACCCGGCCGTCTCCGACGATCCTCTCGCCGGGACGGTAGCGACGTGACGCGACGACGCGAACGAGACCGATTGCAGAACACGTCTCCCAGCTGCCACCCGCATCACCCGACCCAGGGAGGTTCCGGGGCCGCGCGGCGCAACCTATGAGGGAGATGTGGACGGACTCAAGACGGATTCCGCACATGAAACGCTCTTATCTATTGATCCTAAACGGTTCTTCAGAGAGAACAAAACCGGACTAACAACATCGGTCCCTGAAGGGCCTGCCGCGGCTGGAGTTCCGGGCCGTATCGGGCCGTCCAGCACAGCACCGTGAGTTCTCCCCCGTCCACGGCTTCCATGGGCCGATCTCGATGCGGAATCGCCGTGGCGTATGATCGGAGCTGGCAGACGCGATCCTCACCCGAGTCGCAACGGACAGCGGGGGAGAACTCACGCCCCCGTCGTCGACAGCGCTCGGGGTTATCCCCGGGGGCAAACTCACGGGTTTCCGGGGGTCCACTCACGGGACTCGGGGTTATCCACGGGGGTCCCCTCACAGACTCTACTAGCTTCCTTCAACACGCTTTCCACTAGCCCGCGTGAGTTCTCCCCCAATTGACTCCGCACCGGTCGAATCAGGAACTTGGACTCCGATCCTTGGAGTCGCCCGATGCACGAAGCCGATGGAGGCGTGAGACGGCTCGTCCTCGTCCACGGCCGCGCAGGGGCCAAGGCGATGGTCGAGCCGGAGCAGCGACCCCTCGTGGACATCGCGGCGGAGGTGCTCGCCGACGACGCCGGCAAAATCGGCATCTCGTACAGCGGCTTCTGCCTCACCGGCCTGCCGCACAAGAAGCTCGCAGACGATCAGCCTTGGGAGAAGCGTGGCCACCGCGTCACACTTCTCGTGGAGCCTGGGCGCATGCGGAGCGGACCAGGTCCCGCGAAGCTCCTCGGCGTGCCCTATGGCGCGCGGGCGCGCATGATCCTTCTCTACCTCCAGACGCAGGCCGTGCGGACCGGCTCCCGTGAGGTGGAGCTCGGCCGGAGCCTGCACGATTGGCTCGGGCGCATGGGCCTTGCCTGGGGTGGAGAGACAGGAAAAGCCTTGAAGGAACAGGCTGCACGGATCGCATCCTGCTCCCTCAAGTTTTTCTGGGAGGGCGAAGACGGAAGTGCCTGGGAAGCGGGACGCTTCGTGCGGTCCGGCCTGCGCTTCCACCGCCGCCGCGAGGACGACCGACAGAGCGATCTCTGGGAGGATCGCGTCACCCTCGATGAGTCGTTCTACGACGCCCTGCGCCGTCATCCCGTCCCGCTCCGCGAGGCGGCGCTTCGGGAACTCGCGGATCGCAGCGCGAGCCTCGACCTCTACATCTGGCTCGCCTACCGGCTCCACAACCTCTCCGGCACGACGCCCGTGCGGTGGGCCGCGCTTCGGGACCAGTTCGGGTCGAGCTACAGCCAGATCCGGTTCTTCCGGCGTGACTTCCCGAAGATGCTCGCCCCGGCGGTCGCCGCTTATCCGGAGGCACGCGTGGAACTCGCGGACGAGGGTGTCATCCTGCACCCCTCGCCACCACCCGTCGGACCACGCCTCATCGCCGTCTCGCCCGCGCGGCGACCCGAGGCGGGGCGTCGTCGGATCGGGGGTTAACTCACGGCCTCCGTTACCTCGCTCGGGGACGGCGATTTATCGTCCCGTGCCTCCTGATCCATCCCGTGTCATCGGTGGTCGAAGGAGGAGTTCAGCCGATGACAGAGCATCTCGTCGCCTCGGGACTCATGCGTGATCTCGTCGGGTTCGCCGAGTTCATCAAGGGGATCGAGACCGGCATCCGCCGCGCCTGGGAACGAGCTCACGAGGGCCACCGTCGTGCGGCGATCTTGCGTGCCTACAAGCTCAGGCATCGCTGGCGCCGCGGGGACCGCCATCGGCTCGAAGAATTGGGCGTGAGTCAGATCGGCCGCGCCCATTTCGATCGGATCACGGCGGCCCGCCGCCGGGGCAGGCCGGTCGTCACACCCTACCTCCCGCTGGCTGCGGCCGTCTGTACGACGCTCGAGACGTTGGTAGCCCTCGGCGACCGGAACACGGCGCCGCACATCCGCCGTCGTCTGCTGAGGGCGACGCCGTTCTGGCCGCATGTCGTCGAGGCGGTTTACCGGGGCGAATATGCGGGGGCTCTTGCCCGCGGGGTCGTCACACCTTCGACTCACGCCGAGGAGGAGACGGGGCGCGCGTGCGGTCTCGCCGGCGACTCCGTGCGGAAGCTCGCCACGGGTGTGCGCCGGAGCCGCCGCGAAACGGGCGACCCGGCCTGGTTTCCCAGCATCAGCGCCGCCGAATTCGTGAGGTGGACGAGAACGACGGAAATCCCCGAGCGCCTGTGCGTGAGTCGGGACGAGACCGAGGCCGAAGGGCCGCCCTCGCAGGCGGCTCTCCCATGGAACACGCATTCATCGCCCGCCAGGGAATAATACCGACCGGAAACACCAGCCGACAGGGAAGCCCCCCGGGGCGCGACCGGGAGGGAAGGGATGCATCAGCCACCCGAAAGACAAGCCGATTCCCCGCTGCCCTACGAGGCGGAGCGCGTGGCGGACGCCCTCAGCCGCGAACGTCTGTCGAAGTACCTCGTCCGGACCGGGAACGACGCAAGCCGTGCGCTCGCCCTCTACGAGTGGAACTTCGGAGCCGCCGCCGCGCTGACGGCGGTACTCTCCGCCGTCGAGATCGCGCTCCGGAACGGGATTCATCGCGCGCTGACGGACGCCTTTAGACTGACCTGGCACAGGGTCTCACGCCTCCGCCACTTCCATGGAGCCGTCGAATCGGAACTCGTCGGTGCCGAGACACGAACGAGGAAGCCCTCGCCGACGCTCCCCGACATCATCGCCGCGAGCAACTTCAATCTCTGGCGCGAACTGCTCCGTCCACCCTACGCAGGGGTATTCTGGGCCAGGCGCCTCCCGATCGCCTTCCCGAACCTGACCTTCCGCCGCCACGAGCGACTGCTCCTTCCACCACTCCACGACCGAGTCGAGCGGCTCCAGGATCTCCGGAACCGAATCGCCCACCACGAGCCCAGCCTTGGTTCGAGTTGGGAGCGCATCGACGGGAAGGCGGCAGCACGGCACACCGAAGCGATGGAGTTGCTACACTGGATGGACGCCGACCTCGCGCGGTGGATGGAAGCGCGGGACAGCTTCGCAGAAGTCAGGGAGAAGTGCCCCGAGCCAGTGGCGCCCCTGCCGATCACTGTCCGAGCGAAATCGTGAGCGGCGAGCCTTGCACCGTGCAAGACCGATGCTCCCGTTGCGTCAGACCCTAAAAAGGGCAAGCAGACCAAGCGGTGAATCGCGTGGGCGACATTCGGGCGTACACAAGCCGGCATCGGAGCATGGACGTGCCCCCGTCCAAGGGGACGGGGTCGGGTGCTACTCGGCCTTCGGCCTCCCGGAGCCCCCTGCGGGGTCTCGGCCCTTCGGGTCACGCCCCCTCACGCGGGGTAGCGGCCGAGGCCGTTCGCGATGTCCCGATGGGCCGAGGCTGCCAGCGTGCTCGCGGGCGTCAACGGGGCCGGGGAAGGCAGTGCTGCGATCACCCCCGCCGCGCTGCGGCGCCCTGCGGGTGCGCGACCGGGGGCCGCGCAGGCGTGATCCCGGTGAGGGCAGCGCCCATGCCCCGTTGACCCCCGCTGCGCGCGCCGGCCGGGTGGCCCCGTCGGGACGAAGGGCGTCCTCAAGTGTTCAACCCTCGCCTCCGGCGCGGGTCGAACAAAGGGCAGGTGGAGGAGGGTCGTGCTGAAGTAAAGACCGGAGAAGAAGCAAGGGGTGTATGTGGAAGGCACACCCGAGGGGCAGGTTCGACTTGGCCTCGACTGGCGGACGCTGCGCGTTGACTGCCGGAGTACGCGCTTCCGTGAAGCAGAAACTGCGCTAACCCGCTGTATTCGCTTGCTTCTTCGGCCGGTTCTGCTATCTTCCTCTTGCCGGTGAGCACACCGGCGGCCAGGGAAAGGGGCGGCAACCCCTCCTCCCCAGCCTCACCCGAGACATGGACACGAACCATGACCCAGGCTGACCCCCTACTGGGGCCGCGTGCAGTCGCGCGCAACTCACTTCCTCCCTCCCCTCCCCCAGGTCCCTCCCCCGCCGTCGCCGCCCTGTTGCAGGTCGCCGCCACGCATCCTCGCGCCGGCTTGGTGCTGCGGGCCGTGGAGGATGGCCATCCGGAGGAGGACCTCGCTCACCGCGCCGCGACGCTCGCCTCTCTCGCGACGGAGACCCTCGCCTTCCTCGCGGGCGAGGCCCGGTGCGGGCATCTGGCCGACAGCCTTTGGGAGCAGGTGTCGGCCTTGGAAGGTGCCCCGGCGATCCGAGCCCCCCTCCCCTCCCCCGCCGCCGATCTCGCGGACCATCGCATCGAATGCGAACTGGAGGATCGCGCCTTCAGTTGGGGGAAACACCGGCCGGGGTGGCACGCGTGAGAGCCGCGACCCCCCTCCCCTCCCCTTCCCCACTCTCGCCCGAAAGGCGCATCGCATGAACGCCATCACTCCCTTCCCCTTCGTCGAGGTCGCGCTGTCCAAGCTCGACCCCTCCCCCGCTAACGTCCGCAAGACCGGCCGCGACGCGGGGATCGAGGGACTCGCAGCCTCCATCGAGGCACACGGGCTGCTGCAATCCCTCCTCGTCCGCCCAAAGGGGCGCGGGCGCTACGAGGTCATCGCCGGCGGACGGCGCCACGCCGCCCTGCGGCTGCTGGCCTCCCGCAAGCGCCTCTCCAAGTCGGCCCCCATCGTGTGCTGGAAGCTGGACGGCGCGTCGGGCGCGACCGAGGCGAGCCTCGCGGAGAACGCGATGCGGCTCGACATGCACCCGGCCGACGAGTTCGAGGCCTTCGCGCTTCTCCATCGCGGGGGAGAAGGTCTCGGGGTTGAGGAGATCGTGCCCGCTACGGCGTGACCGCCGCTGTCGTGCGGCAACGCCTTCGGCTGGCCGACTTGTCGCCCGCCGTCGTTGCGGCCTACCGCGAGGGGACGCTGACGCTGGACGACGTGATGGCCTTCACCGTCACGGACGACCACGCGGCGCAGGAGCGGGTGCATCGCAACCTGCTGCCTTGGCAGCGAAGCCCCGCCACCATCCGGCGGCTGCTGACCCACTCCCTGCTGCCCGTGACCGACAAGCGCGTGCGTCTCGTCGGCCTCGACGCCTACGGGGCGGCGGGCGGCGCCGTGCAGCGCGACCTGTTCACGGAGGACGGGGGCGGGTGGATCGCGGACGCGGCCCTGTTGGAGCGTCTCGTCGGCGAGCGGATGGAAGCTGAGGCCGAGACACTCCGCGCCGAGGGCTGGCGCTGGGTCGCGGTGGGCGACGCGGCTTCCGACGAGGTGTGGCGCTGCCGCCGGGTCTGGCCGACGCGGGCGTCCCTGACCGAGGCCGAGGAGGCGCGGCGGGACGAGCTTGCCACGCGATCCGACGAGATCGCGAACGATTACGGCGGTGCCGACGACCTGCCGGAGCAGATCGCGGCCGAATTCGACGGCATCGAGGCGGAGCTTGCCGCCCTCGAACACCGCGAGGAGGCGTGGCGCCCGGAGGATGTGGCGCTGGCCGGATGCGTCCTGACCCTCGCGGGCGACGGGCGACTGTCGGTCACGCGCGGGCTGGTCCGCCCGGAGGATGAGCCGAAGCCGGTGGCCGTGACCGGGGAAGGTGAGGCGGAGGACGCTGGCGGCGAGGGGGAGGCGAACCCGGTCACGGCGTCTGGCGATGCGGGGACGGACGGGGATCACCGAGCCGAGGACGAGGAGCGGGACGATCACCTGCCGCCGCTGACCGCCGCGCTCTCGGCCGAACTGGACTTCCACCGCACACTCGGCCTCCGCGCCGAACTCGCGGACCAGCCCGACCTCGCGCTCCGCGTTCTCGTCCACTCCCTCGCGGGCGACGCCTTCTATGGAAGGGGCTTCGGTGAGACGGTCGCGAGCTTCCCGGCCTACGCGCTCACCTTCGGCGGTGCGCCGGGGCTGACGGATAGCCCGACCAAGCGCGTCCTCGACGAGGCCCGAGGCGCGCGAGCGCGCGACGCTCCCGGCCGAGCGGCGCGACCTATGGGCCTGGATCGCGGCGCAGGACACCCCGTCGCTGCTGCGCACCCTGGCCGTGTGCGTCGCGCGGGTTGCCGACGCCGGGCACGGCGATTGGTCGCTCGGGGACGGCGCGCTCTGTGCCGAGGTCGCGCGCAGGGCAGGCCTCGACATGCGGCGGTGGTGGAGGGCGACGCCCGAGACCTACCTCGCCCGCATGCCGAAAGCCGCGATCCTCGCCGCCGTCCGCGAGGCCGTCGGCGAGGCGGCCGCGTCCCGTCTCGCCGGGATGAAGAAGGCGCCGATGGTCGAGGAGGCCGCGTCGCTCCTCGATTGCACCGGATGGCTGCCGCCGCGCCTCCGCGTGCCGGGTAGAGCGCCCGAGGCGGCACCGGTGGACGGGGGAGGCGACACCGACGAGGCGACCGATCACCTGCCGGAAGCCAAGGAGGGGGAGGCCCAGGACATGGACGATGCCCCGGCCTGGCCAATGGCGGCGGAGTGAGAGGATCGGGGCCACCGGGAGACCGGCGGCTCCTTTCCGCTGCGGCTATGGGACAGATGGACAGGGCGGTGCGGGACGCTGCGGGGCTTGGGTGGGAGACCGAGCGCAGCGCCCTGACCGCATCGTGGGCTACCATGCTGGTCAACAACGACCCGTCCGGCCTAGACGACGACGCGGAGAACGCCGCAGCCTGCACCGCCTGGATTTTGGAGGCCGAGGAGGAGGGCTGGCGGGTGGTGGACGTGGGACGCGACGAGGGAGGGACTGCCGAGGACCTGTGGTTCTCCTCCTCCGCAGGCTTGCACGACTTGCCCTACTCCGGTGCCGAAGTCCTCACCTACGTGGGCGAGCGGCGTGCGAGAGGCAGGGAGAGCACGCCCATCATCCCGGAGCGGCCCCTCCGGCACGCTTAGAAGATCGGCAGGGCGACGGCATCCGCGCCCTTGCACCGTGCAAGCCAGCGGCGTCGGTTCCCCACACCGGCCGGCCATCGCCGACGAAGCTGCGCCCCGTCCTGGCAGCCGCGTAGGGCAGAGTGACCGACGCGGGCGCGCCCTCGACGCACGGCCGCCAGCATGTCAACAAAGGGAAACGGCGTGACGCCGACTGTTGACGACGCGGTGCCGGGGATAGCGGATGTCGAGCGAGCCCACCATGAGCGCGGAGGCGTTCGACGCCCTGCTGCCACGCCTCGGCCGCCTCTCGCTCGACACCGTCCGCATCGCGCGGGCCGTCGTGGTCGACGGCCAGCGCCCCGCCGATGTGGCGCGGGTGCACGGCATGAGCCGGCAACGGGTGAGCGGCATTCTCCGTCGCTTCCAGCACGCGGAGCGCGACGTCCCGAGAGATTGGCGCCGCGTCGAAGTCTGGCTTCCGCCCGATCTGGCCCAACGGGTCGAAGAGATGGCGCGCGAGGCGCGGGCCGGAGCGGTGCAAGCGAAAGCGGCCCGCAGCCCGTGATGCGACGCCGTGCGACAACCCCACCCACGCCCCAAAGCGGCTTGCACCGTGCAAGGCCGGTCCACGTGATAGATAAACGCGGGGGAAGAAAACGTTTACAAGTGTTGACGTTGCCGGCTGAGCATCCTACGACCGCTTGGCCCGCTCGGGGGAGCGGGCCGGGCGTGACATGGGGCGAGGTCGCATCCGGGTGGTGGGGGATGGTCTGATGAAGACCCTCGTGGTGATGAACGAGAAGGGGGGCGTGGGGAAGACGAACATCGTCGCCCACGCCGGTTGGTTCTTCGCCGAGCACCATCGCACGCTCGTCGTGGACCTCGACCAGCAGGCCAACCTCTCGACGACACTCGGCGCCTACCTGTCGCCCGTCGAGACCGTTGACCTCTTCGCGGAGCCCACGCGCGTTCCGCCCCTTGGGTCGCTCACCGTCACCCGCTCGACCCGCGAACTCCTCGGTGTGGAAGGCGTGGATCGGGCCTGCATCGAGGTGTTCCGGGACAGCTTGAAGGCGAACGGGGACGACTACGACGTCTGCGTCGTGGACACCCCTCCGGCCCTCACCAACCGGACGTTCGGAGCGCTCCTCGCGGCCGATGCGGTCATCGCCCCGATCGGGATCAATGACTACTCGATCCAGGGCATCGCGGAACTGCTGCGTGCCATCAAGGGAGTCTCGACCCATTACGGCCGCCCGGAGCCGCTGTTCCTCGGCCTGCTTCCCTCGATCTACGACCGCAAGAGCAAGCGCGAGCGCGAACTCTTCGAGGATCTTGCGGGCCAAGCGGGCAAGCTCCTCTTCCCCGGTGTCATCGCCAAGCGCGACGCCTACGCGAAGGCGGCGAGCGACGGCGAACCCGTCTGGATGATGAAGGGGTCTGGCGCGCGAGAGGCGGCGACGGAGATTCGCGGCGTCTTCGGGACGGTATCCGAGAGGATGGGGCTGGGAGCATGAAGGAGGAGACGAAGAAGCCCGCCCCGGTCCGGGGCAAGGCGCAGTTCGCGGCGGCGGCCTTCGGCAACCTGCGGTCCGCCCTCGGCGAGGACACGCGGGGAGAGGCGATCCGTATTCGCCTAGCCGACATCGAAGAGGACCCGAACCAGCCCCGCCGGACCTTCTCCGAGGAGGAACTCGCGAGCCTCGCCGATAGCATCCGGGAGAGAGGGGTCCTCCAGCCGATCGTCGTGCGTCCGCTCGGAGGAGGGCGCTATACCCTTGTGATGGGCGCACGGCGCCTCCGCGCGTCGCGGATCGCGGGCACGCCGGACATCCCGGCGATCATCCGCCGCGTCGAGGACGACGACTATGCCTCGCAGGTCATCGAGAACCAGCAGCGCTCGAACCTTTCGAACTCCGAACTCGCGACCGCCGTTCTCCGCTTCGCTGCGGAGGGCAAGACGTCGAAGCAGATAGGCGTCATCTGCAACCTGAAGGAGTACCAGGTCGCGGCTTTCCGGAAAGTGGACGACTTCCCGCCGGAACTGCGGGAGAGGATGGACGCCGCCGACATGCGAGCGCTCTACGATCTCTACCGCCAGTGGACGAAGACGCCGGCGGAAGTCCTCGCCGCACTCCCCGAGCCCAACACGTTCATCACCATCACCGAGGCCCGCAGGATCATCGGCGGCATCACGGGCAAGGCGACCGGCAGCATCGTCCTCGACCGTGCCCCGCTGTTCGGGGACGAGCCGAAGGCGACGCCCGCTCCGGCACTACTGGCCGTTCCGGAGGCCGGGGCCGATGAGCCGGAAGAGGCGCCCAATGAGGCTGACGCGAACTCCGGCAAGGACGGCCGGGGAGGGGAGGGGAGGGCACCGGCCCGGCGCGACCGCACCGAGCCGAGGGCGCAGCAACCTCTTGCTCCTGTCTTCATCGTCCGCACGAAGGCCGGTGCGGAGGGGCGTCTCGTCGTGAACCGGCGTGCCGGTCGGGACGGCTGGGCACTCGTCCAGATCGGAGCGGCTCTCGAAGAGATCGACTTGGCAGATCTCGCCCTCGCCCGCATCGAATAGATCGCGTCAATCCTCGGTATCTCGCCAGGGGCACCCACTGGTCAGGTTCACGACCAAGAGGGTCCTTGCACCGTGCAAGCCTCCGCCCGGCGAGAGCGTTTGCACGGGCGCTCAGTCTCTGTCCGAAGCCATAGGGATTTGAGAGAAGGCAGGATATGTCGGCTGGTAGCAGATTTAAAACGGAGGACTGATGGCGGCCTCGCCGGGTCAGAAGTTCATCGGCGCCTACGTGGATGGAGATGTTGCCGAGCGCTTTCAGGCCTGGGCACGGGAGCGCGACGGCAGTTCATCGGCGGCACTTCGCCGACTCATTCTCGGAGTCCTGGGCGAGGAGGTCGGGCCGGTCGGTGGGGTTGGTCGCGGCACTCAGGTCGGCGTGCGCCTCAAGCCGCGCGAACGAACCGCATTGGCAGAGGCGGCGCGGGCCCGCGGGACGACGCCCGCGAACTGGCTTCGCTCCCTCGCGATCGTGCATCTCGCGCGGACGCCGCAGTGGAGCCAGGACGAAGAGGAGGTGCTCCGGGCGGTGTTCGTGGAGGTTCGTTCCATCGCCTCGGGGGTCCAAGGATTGGCCCGCACGCTCGGCTCGCGCGATGATGGCGAACGGCTGTCCGGCGTCGCTCGGGACGTGCAGGAGGCAGCGGACGCAGTCCGGGTGGAGATGCGTCGCCTGGTGGCGGTCCTGAGCGGCAACTTCGACTACTGGGGTCTGCCAGATGCCGAGCGGCCACGGGCGATCCCTGGTGCGACGGAACAGGCTGGGGCGGAGTCAGACGGGACGAAACCGCGCCGCCGTCGCCGAAGGCGGCGGATTCCCTCCGCGCCTTGAAGTTGCGTGGCTGCTGGGATTTGCACGGTGCAAGGATGATCGCGTTGTACTCATGGCGAGCGGTCGCCTCCGCCGCCCGGATCCATTCGTCGAGCGTCGCCAGCAGCGGAAGGTGATCGTTAGTCCACGCCCGTCCCGCTGTCCGGTCTCGTGGGGGGCAATAGTCCCGCTGCCTGCTACGGTGAGGTGATGGCCACGGACCCGCTGCTCGACCACATCGAGAAGACCTTCGCTGACGCCTACCGCAAGGAGATCGACCAGGAGGAGAACGTCTGGCGCAGCCTGCCCTTCTTCGCGGCGACCCTCGCACTCCAGCTCGCGGGAATCGCCCAGGTACGCGACTGGATCGAGGGCGTGGGCGGGCCGATGCTCCTCGCCGCGACAGGGCTCCTCATCGCGGCGGGCCTCGCGACCTTCGCGGCGATCGCTTTCCTCGCCCTCTCCGTGTGGCCGGCCGATTTTCAGTATGTCGGGCGTGAGCCGCTCTTCCGCGACTACGCTGAGGACGTCCGGGCATCGGCGGAGGCGGAGGCCGAGGAGGGTGAGATGGAGGAGAAGGTTGCCGAGCGAGCGCTCCGAACGGTCAAGGCGGCTCTCATCGAGCAGTACGCGACGGCGGTCGACAACAATCGTGTCATCAACCAGCGACGTGCCCGGTGGCGCACCCGCGCCGGCCTCGCGACCCTCGCCTCGGTCCTGATGGTGCTGGTCCTTGTGGCGCTCGTCGTGGTAACCAACATCGGTGGATATGCGCGACAGGCCAACCCAGGTCTCGGCTCCGCGAACCGACCGACAGCGGGCGGTGACGCTCGACCCGCGCCGCCTCAGCAACGTGATCCCGCCGCCGATGGTCGTGGTTCACAAGGGTTGGTGGGGGGATCGGGTGACGGAGCGTCCGGCGTCGGAGTTGGCAGAGGAAGGCCGTGAGCGACGGAAGCGCGCCTAAAGGCGGAATTACTCCTTCTCAGGCTACGACGTTGCCGTTAGCCAAGCCGTCAGTTTTACCACCACCCCTGCAAACTTTCATGAAGAGCGTTCCAACGGGAGATCTGGGGAACGGCCGACTCGTATCTGGGTGACGGATCCATCGTGCCGCTTCACTTGCGGCGGCTCTGGTGCACGATCAGTCTTGGGTCGCAGTGGGCCTTCCGGGGCCGAGCCCGCCTTTCCGTCGCGAGTGGGTCCACTCCGCCGCATTCCTGCGGCCGTAGCCGGTCGCCTTCTCCCAAGCGCGACGGCCCTCGTGCGCGCCGTGCCGTGCGTGTCGCACCCCGGCCGCCCAAGAGGTCGAGTCCATGCCCCTTGTGACATCGGGCGCCTTCGGCCTGAACACCCCTTCGGCGTTGGGCAGGGCCTCCCGGTGCTCGACCACCGCGCAGTAAGTTGGACCGCCCGCATAGGCCGCATCGCCGTAGACACGCCCGATTCGGTTGGTGATGCGATCCAGCATCGCGGGCACGGGCACCGTGTCGTGCACGTCCGAGCCCGTCAGCTCCTCGGCCAGCATCCGTACCAAAGACGGCAGAGGGCTTATCGCAGTAGCGGGCAGCGTTCGTGAGTACGGAGACCGTGCGGCCAAGCCGATCCAGGGCGAGCATGTCCACCTTGAACTCGACCCATTAAGTTTCAGCCGAAGCGCGCGGAGGTCGTTGAGTCAGGCGGAGATCCGCTCCTCCTCCGACCCGAGGGTCGCGCTGGATGACATGCACGAGATCGGGGATGAGGGATCAAGCGTGTGGCCCACGCGGTGCTTCGACCTCCTCCATCTTGCCACTGCTCTCGGCGTAGGACGACGGTACCCGCCCGACTGGTCCCGGTACTGAGATGCACGCGGCGGGAAGGACGCAGTCCGCGCTCATCGTACGCATCGCGACGGCTCGAGCGCGCTTTCGACTTGCGTCTGGCGTGCGACCGGAGTCCAACCTCCCGGTGCTGCATCGTCCTTCCAGCTCGTGACCGCGCCGTCGTTGCGGGCGCACCAGTGCGAGGTCGCGGCCGTCATGGCGGCGATCGCGCGCGGTGAGGCTTCAGACGTGCGCGACGTGCTCGCGGCCGTCACGCCCGGCGGCGGCAAGTCGCTCCTCCCCGTGCTGTCGGCGGCGGCCCTCATCGGCTCGGGGATCGTCTCGCGCGTCTGCTGGGTCGTGCCGCGCGACAGCCTGCGCCTGCAGGCGGAGGAGGCCTTCGCCGACCCGCGCTGGCGGGGGGCACTCGGGCATACGCTCTCGGTCCGGGCCGCGGACAATGCGGCGGGCGATCCGGCCCGCGGCCTCGCGGGCTACGTCACGACCTACCAGGCCGTCGCAGCCGCGCCCGACCTCCACCTCGCGTCGCATCGCGCCCACCCGACGCTCCTCGTCGTCGACGAGGTGCATCACCTCCCGTCGCTCGACGGGGCAGGCGCGGAGCGCGGGGCAGGGGAAGGGGGTGACGGCGCGAGCCCCCCACCCGAGGCCGCGTGGTCCGCAGCCCTCCTGCCGCTGCTCGAGTGCGCCCGCGTGCGGCTGCTGCTGTCGGGCACCCTCGAGCGCGCCGATGGGCGGCGCATCCTCTGGCTGCCCTACCGCCGCGCCGGCCGGGGCCGGGAGGAGGTCGACCTCGCCGCCCCCGGCTGGGCCGTGGTGGGCTACTCGCGCGCGAGGGCGCTGGCCGAGCGGGCCGTGCTCCCCGTCACCTTCGGCGCGCTCGACGGCGAGGCCTCCTGGCTCGGGCCGGAACCGGACGGGGGCGCCGAGCGCCCCCACCTCGGCCCGCACCGCCTCCGTGCTGCCGCCCCCTCGGACCTGACGCGGCCGGCGCTCTTTACCGCCCTGCGGACCGGCTTCGCCGACGCGCTGCTGCGGCGTGCCTTCGAGGCCGCGAGACGCCTCCGGGCCGAGCGGCGGGGCACGCTGAACCCTTCCCGGCGCGAGCCGGCTCGCGGGTTGGGAAAACTCCTCGTCGTGGCGCCCGACCAGGTGCAGGCGCGTCGTTACCTCGACCTGCTGCGCTCCTGGGTGCCGCGCGCGCAGGAGAGCACGGTCGGCATGGCCACCGCCGACACGCCGGGCTCCCACGAGGCACTCGCGGCCTACCGTCTCACCCCCGAGCCCTCCTGCCTCGTCACGGTGGCGATGGCCTATGAGGGGCTCGACGCGCCGGAGGTCGCGGTGGTGGCGGCACTCACCCACATCCGGAGCAGGCCCTGGCTCGAGCAGATGGTCGCGAGGGCCACGCGGGTGGACCCCAATGCCGGGCCCTACGAGAGCCAGCGCGCGCTCGTCTTCCACCCCGACGACCCGCTGTTTGCCGCCTTCCGACGGCGGATGGAGCTGGAGCAGGGAACGCGGGCGAAGGCACCGGCCCCGCCGCGGCAGCCCCGCCTCGCGCTGCCCGACTGGCTCGAGGAGCGGATGGAGGAGGCGCGGCGTCGGGGCGCGATCGTGCCGCTTGAGAGCAACGCGCTCGCGCTGCGGCTGTCGACGCTCCGCCCCGGCCCGGACCTCGCGGCGGGGCTCGCCGCGGCGCGAGATCCCGACCCGCAGGGCGAGCTGCTCGAGCCGCCCTCGGTCCAGGAGCGGCGGCTGCGGCAACAGGTCGGCGAGCTCGTCGCGGCGCAGGCCGTGGAGGACGCGGGGACGTCAGCGGTCGCAACGGCCCCTGTCGCGGTCGCCTCGCGCGGTGCCGGGCTCTACCACGCCTACAACGCCGTCCTGAAGCGGGTGCACGGAGGCAAGTCGCGGACCGAGATGAGCCTCGCCGAGCTCGAGGCGGCGCTCGCCTGGGTCTCGCGCAACCGCCTCTCGGACCACCTTCACCTGCTCGAGGGCGACCACCGCTACGCCTGGGCCTCGAGGAAGCGGGACGGCTGGTCGCCCCCAGTCGGCAAGCGGGCGGATCTTTGGGCCGGCGGGGCGCGGCGAGGCAAGGCCGCCGGCATCGAACCCGCGCGGCATCGGGCTTGATTGTCATCGCGTCTCCGCTGGCGCTGCAAGACGTGCTCCCTCATGGCGCGCCGGCGGTGGCTAGCCCCCGTGGGCGCTGGAAACGCGGGTGCGTTCAGAGGCACTGGCGCCCAAGACATTCCCTGCGCCTCACACGCGATAAGCTTCCCTTACCGCGTGTGACTAGAAGATCGCCTCATTCGGTGACTGGCGTGCACTACGCCGGGGCGCTACGCTCACGTCCAGGAGGTGCCCGATGGCCGTTCCGATTTCCGTCCGCCTGGACGACGACGTCCGCGAGGTACTCGAGGCCGAGGCCGCGGCGCGTGGACTGCCGCTCGCGACCCTCCTCCGTCACCTCGCGGCGGATGCGGCGCGCGACGTCCGGCGCGCCCGCATCCGGGCCGCGAGCGAGGCGGTCGGCCGCCATGTCGCGGTGAGCCCCGCCGCCGCCGCCCTCGTCGCGGAACTCGGCCGTCCCGTTGACCCCGCCTGAGCGGCCCTTCCCCGCGGGCTCCATCGTCGTGGTCGACTGGCGCGACGCCGTCCCGGTCGAGGCGAACAAGCGGCGGCCGGCGGTCGTCGTCGAGGACGATGGCCTGTTCGGGCCGGGATACCCCGCGCTCCTCCTCGTGCCGATCACGGAGGATGCGGGGCTCGCGATCCCGGACCTCTGCGTCCGCCTCGAGCCGGGCCCGGAGAACGGCTGCACGAAGCCGAGCTTTTGCCTCTCCCCCTTCGTGACCGCGACGGCGAAGGCGCGGGTTCGGGCGACGCCCTCGCGGATTACCCCGGACGAACTTGCCCTCATCCGTCGCCAGATCGCCGCCGCGGTCGGCGTCGAGTGATGGATTGCCCGCCGTGACCGACGCCAAGCTGCCCACCCGCATCCCCGTCGCCCCGGTCGGAACCGCGCTCTCACCCCGCTTGGCGGAGGCGATCGAGGCGGCGAAGGCCTATGCCCGCCGGGCGCTCGCGCCCGAGACGCTGCGGGCCTACCGGGCCGACCTCGCCGACTTCGAGGCGTGGTGCGTGGCCCACGGGACCGAGCCGCTTCCTGCCGCGCCTGCTGCCGTGGCCGCCTACCTCGCCGCCCTCGCCCCGACCCACTCCCGTTCGGCGCTCGAGAGGCGGCTCGCCGCGATCGGCCACGCCCACCGGGTGCGGGGGCTCGACTGGACGCCCTCGCACCCGGCGATCCGGACGACGCTGCAGGGCATCGCCCGCCTGCACGGCTCGCGGGTGCGCCAGGCCGCAGCGCTCACCTCGGCCGAACTGCGCCGGCTGGTGGCGACCTGCGACGCCGACCTGACGGGGACGCGCGACCGCGCGCTCCTGCTGCTGGGCTTCGCGGGGGCGCTGCGGCGCTCCGAGCTGGTGGGGGTGGATCGCGAGCACCTGCGCTTCACCGGCGAGGGGCTGCGGCTGTTGTTGCCCCGCTCCAAGACGGACCAGGCCGGGGAGGGAGTGGAGCTCGGCATCCCCCGCGGGAAACGACGGGACACCTGTCCCGTGCGCGCGGTCGAGACCTGGTGCGAGACGGCCGACATCCGCTTCGGCCCCGTCTTCACGAAGGTGGACCGCTGGGGGCGGATCGGCCACGACCGGCTCTCGCCGGATGCGGTGCGCCAGGTCCTCCTGCGCCGGGCGGGGATGGCGAAGTTGAAGGCCGACGCGGGGGAGCGGCTGAGCCCGCACGGGCTCAGGGCGGGGTTCGTGACGGAGGCCTACGTCGCGGGCGCGCGGGACGAGGAGGTGATGGGCCACACGCGGCACCGCGACCTCAAGACGATGCGCGGTTACGTCCGGCGCGCGAAGCTCGTGACCGCGAGCCCGGTGAAGCTGCTCGACCTGTGACCCGCGCGGGGCAGGGAAGGGGAGACGGGCTGGGCGGCGCGGCGCGGCCGGCCGAGACGGCGGGAGGTGGGTCTTCGGCCCTCGCCGACATCCTCGCGCTCGACCACCCGGACTGGCTCCTCCACCACCTCGACGTGACCGGGCCGGCGGAGGACCTCACACTCTTCCGGCTCGCCGCGGCCGGACCCGGGGTGATCCCGTGGACGCACGGCAGGGCGGGGGAGGAGGAGGACCTGTTCCACCTCCTCGCTGCCCCGCCCCGCGGTGAGCGGATCTTCTCCCTCCACGGCTGCCGCGTGGTGGCCGGCGGGATCAGGACGGCGCTGGAGCGGGCGGACGAGCGGGTCCGGGCGGCTGCGAGCCGGCCAGGCGGGCCGGTGCCGCTGGACCTGCACCGCCTCGTGCCGGTCCCCCCTGACGTACTCCGGCTCGGGCCGTCGCACCCGGAGGCGCTCGGGTGGTTGTGGGCGAACTGGGGCACGACCTGGCCGCTGCGGCACGTCGCGCACCGGTCCGAGGCGACGAGGGGACGCGGGAAGCGCGGAAGCGGAGCGGGAACTGGCAGGGGAGGGGACGCGAACCCTGCCCGGTTGTCGCTCGCCTTCTGGTCGGCGGACTGGACGCCCTGGGCGGCGCTCGTGCGGGTGCGCCAGGCCTGGCCCTCGCTCTCCTTGGACCTCCGGCCCCGCTACGACGATGGCTGAGGCTGTCGGGGGCGGTGCAACCGTGGCCGCGGCGTCTGAGGAAGGCTGGGAGGATCCGCCGCGCAAAACCGTGCGTGATCGCGACGGGCTCCACCTCGACCTGCGGGGCTACGCCGGCCCGCTCGACCTCCTGCTCGAGCTCGTCCGCGCGGGGCGGGTCGACGTCGGCGCGATCTCCCTCCTCGACCTCGCCGTCCAGTTCGAGGCCGCGCTGGAGGGGGCGATCGGGCGCGGGGACGTGCCGCTGTCCCGGCTCGGGGACTGGCTCGTGGCGGCGGCGAACCTCGCGCTGCTGCGCTCGCGACTGCTGCTGCCGGAGGACAGCCGGGAGGGGCGGGAGGCCCGGCTGGAGGCGGAGGCGCTCCGGCGCCAGCTCGCGGACCGGGCCGCCGTCGCGGCGCTTGCCGACTGGCTCGGGAACCGCCGCCAGCTCGGGCGCCAGGTCTTTGCCAGAGGGGCGCCGGAACACGCGCAGGGCGAAGTATCCGAGGGGAGGGGAGCGACACCCGTCGCGGATCTCACGACGCTGTTGCGGGCCTGCCTCGAGCTGATGAGCCGGCCGGAACGCGTGCCCGCCTATCGGCCCAACCCACCCGACCTGTGGCGCCCACCCGCCGCGGTGGCGCGCATGCGGCGGCTGCTCGGCGAGATGGCGGACCTCGGCCGAGACGAGGCGCTGCCGCTCGAGCACTTCCTCCCATCCCGGGCAGCGACGCCCACCCCCTCCAGCGCCGTGCTGCGCTGGCTTCCACTCTGGTCGCGGGCCTCGAACTCGCGCGTGACGCGGCTATCCGCCTGGAGCAACACGAACCGTTCGGCCAAGTCGGCGTCAGCAGCCCCGTCGCTCCATCGGCCCGCGTCGCATGACAGCGGCGCCGATGGACTCAGGAGCAGGGATGAGGCTCACGATGCTCGCGATGGTCGCACGTGCGATCAACGGCGGTTATTCGTCATCGGCAGCCTCGCCGGGTACCCCGGCGCGGCGTTCGGACCAGTGCTTCAGGATGCCGCAGTCGCACTATCGGGAGCAGGTAGGACCGACACGTGCCGCCGCGCGCGAGCTCCCCCGGCTGACGTTGGTGGAGCCGACTGACCCGCCCTGGACTCTGGATGCCGATGACAGCCGTCTCGACCGGAGGGAGGGTGCGGCTCACATTGGTCGGCAACGCCATAGGAGCCCGCCATGCGTCGCCGCCCGCTTCTCGCCGCGTTCGCGGCCCTGCCGCTGCCGGCGCTCGCCCAGGGCGCCTGGCCCAGCCGGCCGGTGCGGATCGTCTCCTCGTCGCCGCCAGCCGGCGCCTCCGACATCCTCTCCCGCACGATCGCCGCGGCGTTGCAGGAGCAGACCGGCCAGCCCTTCGTGGTGGAGAACCGCCCCGGGGCCGGTGGCGTCGTCGGCTCGGACCACGTTGCTAAGGCGGCGCCGGACGGCACGACATGGCTCACCACCAATGTCGGCCCGCAGGCGATTTTCCGGGAACTCCACCGCAACCTGCCCTACGACACGCGAACCGATTTCCGCCATGTCACGATCCTCGGCACCCTGCCGCTGGTTCTCATCGTGGGTGGCGCCCAACCCTTTCGGACCCTTGCAGACTACGTTGCGGCCGCGCGTGCCCGGCCGGGCGTGCTGAACTTCGGCTCAGGCGGCAACGGCACGCTGCACCACCTGACGGGGGAGCTGCTGAACTCCGCCGCCGGTATCCGCACCACCCACATCCCCTACCGCGGCGCCCAGGCCGCGACGGCGGACGTCATCGGCGGGCGGATCGAGAGCATGTGGGACAGCTTGCCCTCCGCCGCCCCTCATGTCCGGAGCGGCACGGTGCGGGCACTCGCCCTCTCCTCGGCGAGCCGCAGCGCGGCCTTCCCCGAGATCCCGACGCTCGCCGAGGCGGGCGTGCCGGGCCTCGTCACCACCAACTGGTTCGGCCTTGCCGGCCCGCGCGCGTGCCAGAGGAGATCGTGCAGGCGATGTATGCGCAGCTCCGCCGTGCGCTCGACAGCGCCGCCGTGAGGGAGCGCCTTGCCACCATCGGGGTCGAGCCAGTAGGCGAGCCGCCCGACGCGACGGGGCGCTACGTGCTCGCCGAAATCGACCGCTGGTCCGCCGTCGTGCGGGCCACTGGCGTGACGATGGATTGAGACCGATGACGACAGGGGAGGAAGCCGCCGTGATGGCGGCGGCGCGCATCGACCACGCCTGGTCGCTCGTCGAGCACTTCGCCAACACACGCCGCCAGGATCCCCAGGAGGCTGCTGAGGCGGGAGAGGAAATTGCGCGTCGACTAGACGCGCTCGGCCTGCCCGTCACCGTGCACCGGCCACGCCTCTACCTCGCCGTCCCGAAGGAGGCGCATGTGACGCTCGGTGCGCAGCGCTTCCGCGCACGCCCGGCACAGCTCGCCGAGACGGCGCCGGCAGGGCTCACCGCGCCGCTCGTCTTCGTGGAGAACCCGGTCGCCCCACCGATGGGCTGGACACCGAACACCGCGAAGCTCTTCGGTCCGGGCTATGACCCAGCGCCCGGCGTGCCGGACCTCCGCGGCCGGCTCGTGCTGTTCCGCGGCATGATCCTGGCCGAGAAGATCCTGCAGTTTGCCGCCCTGGGCGCCGCCGGCGTGATCGCGGTGAACCCGGGGACCGACATGCACTGGGGGAGCGGCAGCGCCATCTGGGGGACGCCGGACCTCGACGACCTGCCGGGCCGCACGCCTATCCCGGGCTGCGCGGTCAGCGGCCCGGATGGCGAGGCGCTGATCGAGGCCGCGCGCCGCAGCGAGAGTGCGACGCTCACCACCATCTGCGAGGAGGGCTGGTTCGACCAGGTTCTGCCGGAGGTCCGAATTCCCGGCACGGTGGAGCCGGATCACTTCGTCCTGCTGCATGGCCATTATGATTCCTGGGACGTCGGCGTCGGCGACAACGCGACCGGCGACGCCTGCATGCTGGAGGTCGCGCGGACGCTGCACGCGCACCGCGCGGGGCTTCGGCGCGGGGTGCGGATCTGCTGGTGGCCTGGGCATTCCACGGGCAAGTTCGCCGGCAGCACCTGGTATGCCGATGCCTTCGCGCGCGACCTCGCGCATGGCTGCGTCGCGCACCTCAACTGCGACAGCCCCGGCTGCCGCGACGCCACCGACTATCCCGGCATCCCCTGGATGGCCGAAAATCGGGTCTTCGTCGCCAACGTGGTGCGCGACGCCACCGGTGTGGCCGCTCGCGGCAAGCGGCCGACGCAATCCTCGGACTTCTCCTTCAACAACCTCGGCATCTCCGGCTGCTTCTCCGCCTCCTCCCGTATCCCGGCAGCCGAGGTGGAGCGGCGGGGCTGGTATTTCGTCATGGGCAACGGTGGCAACACCGCCTGGCACACGGATCGCGACCTGCTCGGGGTCGCGGATCCGGAGGTGCTGCTGACCGATATCCGGCTGTATGCGCTGGCGGTCTACCGCATGGCGACCGCGCCCGCCCTGCCGCTCGATCCCGGCGCGCTGGTGGCGGAGCTCTCGACGCATCTGGACCGCTATCAGAAGGCGGCCGGCTATCGCTTCGACCTGTCCCCGGCACGGGAGGCCTTCGCTGCGCTCGCCGCGCGTCTCGCCACCTTCGAGGCGAGTAATCCTTCGCCGGAGGTCGCGACCGCGACGCGCCTCGCCGTGCTGCGCCACCTCGTCCCGCTCGACTACACGCGTGGCACGCGCTGGCGCCGCGATTTCGGCCTGCCGGCGCCACCGCTCACCCATCTCGCCGTCGCGGCGGAGCTGGACCGCTACCCACCTCAGGCCATCGGCTTCGCAGAGACGACTCTGCGGCGCGGGCTGAACCACGTAGTCGCCGCGGTGGAGGCGGCGATGGAGTCAGCAGTACAGCGCTGAACGACCGCGTCGCTCAGGTCCGTGTGGGTCTGTTGCAAGAAGGAGGGGGGCGGTTGGAATTCGGGCGTTCCGGGTCGGCTCACACGACGCGGATGGCGCGAGGCATCCCAAGTTCGGCCTTGCGGTTCAGCGCGGCGCTGGCAATGGCCGCCTCCGCCCGCTGTGCATCGATGCTACGTGTGAGCTTTCCAGTATTCGGTCCTTCCCCAATCTCCGTGCTACGGGGCAGCTTGGAGAGGGAGCATGCGGGCGCGGAGGAGTTCGCAGCCGGCACGGCCGCCCATGCTGCGCTTGAGCGTCTTCAGGCGGCTGATCTGACCTTCGGTCGTGCCGTTGCTCCACGGCTGGGTGACGGCGTTTCGGACGGCGTCGATGTCGCCCTGCAGGGTGCGCGCGAAGCGTCGCATGGCGTAGATGCCGCTCTCGTGTGCATCCCGCAGCCAGCAGTCGAGTTGGCCAACATCATGGCCGCGCAGGACACCGCGGAAGCGCATGGCCATGCGGCGTAGCGCCGTGAAGTCGGGGACGGAGTGCTTCAGGGCATCGACCGCTGCCGCCTGCCGGGCGTTCAGCTGCGGCCGCGGCTTGAGGCAGAGCGCCGCGGCCACCTGCGGCGACAGCCGACGTCCCGTGTCGGGATGGCAGGGCAGCCGGAGGGACGTGGATGCGGCGGTGCTCGGCGGCGCACCCTTCCTCTCCGAACCCCGGCGCCAGGCCGCGACGTAGCGGGCGAGGTAGGTGTAGCAGCCCGCATAGCCCAGCCGCTGGATCTCGACGAAGAGGCGGCGCACCACCGTGCACCCCTCTCGCCAGCGGCGCCGCAGGTGCGCATCGAAGAGGGCCGGCGAGCGCGGGCCCGAAGCCATGGCGTTGCGTTCCGGCAGGCCCGTCAGGCGAAGCCACTTGTCCAAACGCCTGCGGCTCAGGCCGAGTTCGCGGACGATGTCGGCCGCGGTCCGGCCCGCCTCGTGCATGTCGCGCATCCGGGCGAAGCTGTTCTCCAACTCTCCCCGGCGCAGGGCCCTGCGTTCCTCGGCCTCGGCGGCCGCCACGGTGCCCCGACGGACAGGCCGGTCCAGGCGCCCGAGCGCCCCCTCGATCTTCTCGCGCAGCGTCTGGACGAGGTGGAAGCGATCGGCAACCTGCCGGGCACCCGGTGCGCCGGCGCGGGCTCCTTCGGCGTAGAGGCCGTGCCGGTCGCGGCTGATGAACTCGGCCCCAGGGTGCTCGACCAGCCAAGCCTCCGTGCTCGCGGAGGAGCGGTCGGGAAGCAGGTCCACCACCGTCCGCCGCTCCAGGTCGACGAGGATCGTGCCGGAGCGCTGGCCCTTCGACCACGCCCAGTCGTCGATGCCGAGAACACGCGGCGCGTTGGAGGTCCCCTGGATCGCCCGGCGCCTCAGCATGCGCAGGAAGGTATCGTCGCTCGACGGCATGCCGAGCCGCGCCAGCAGCCGCTCGGCGGGGCGCCCGCCCAGGGCATGGCTGACGCTGTGGAGGATGTCGGCCAGCCGGCTGGTACGGCGGGCCATGGGCTCTGCCACCTCCAGCAGCGGCTCCGCAAAGGTGCGCCGGTTGCAGACAAGATTACGGCAACGCAGGCGCACGACACGCAGCGCGATCGCGACGGGCCTGCCCTGTATGGGAAGGTCCTGCAGATGGCGCAGGTAGCTGCCGTGCCGGGCTCGCGAGGGTACACCGCAATCCGAGCAGGCCCCCTGACCCGGTCCGGACGCATCGACAATCCAGCCCTCAGCGGAGCGGTCGACCCGTGTGATGCGCACGCCGACGGGGGTGGAAGGCGAGATGCTGAACCTCATCGGATCAAGGCGCCCGCCAGCGACCCGGGCAGCAACCCAGCCTCTGCACAGAGTTTCAGGAAGGACCTCTTTAAGGGAAAACGACACCCTGGGCACCGGACGGTTGCGGGTGACGTCATCGGGTGACGCCCAATCACCTGACGACCTCATCGCGGTGGGGACTGAGGGATGACCTCCCGCCCCAGCACCGCGCGACGTGCCTAGCCCGACTTGATGACCCGACCCTTCTCCCGGCGGAGACCCTTTGCGGCTTCGCCCCATTCCCCTGGACGGACACGTGCGTGGATGCGGGGGATCCCCATCCCGACCGGATGCCGCGTTCTCTCAAGCCGGGCATCGGCTTCCGGCGGTCCGTTGGTCACCTGATCGCTGTCGCCGAATCCCGCAACGAAGAGCGTGGTGCAGAAAGCGCCAGCAAGCACGCGGCTGCGATGGTTCGGGTGGAGGACGGAACATGACCAACACACCCATCGATAAGGACCGCTCGCGACGCCATCTGATGACGATGGCGACTAGCCTTGCCGCTGCGGGGGGCGTCGCCTTCCTGAGTGGCACGCCAGCGTGTGCCATGCCGTCGCCGGAAAGCCGGTCGGCGAACGAGGTCAGGACGCGTGACGGCGCCGAGATCTTCTTCAAGGACTGGAGCGTTGGTCCCGTCGTGTTGCTCTCGCACGGCTGGCCACTGAACGCGGACGCGTGGGACGACCAATTCCTGGTCCTGGCATCCCACGGCTTCCGGGCCATTGCGCACGACCGGCGCGGGCATGGTCGCTCAAGCCAGACGTGGCACGGCAACGACATGAACACCTACGCCGACGACATGGCCGCGCTCGTCCAGGCGCTGGACCTTCGCGATGTGACGCATGTCGGCCATTCGGCGGGCGGCGGCGAGGTCGCGCGCTACATCGGCCGGCACGGCACCGGCCGGGTGAAGCGCGCGATGCTGGTGTCCTCTGTCACGCCCACGCTGGTGAGGATGGCTGCCAATCCGGGTGCCTTCACCCACCCTCCATCAACCTATCATCCGAGGACGCCGCCCCATGGGCACGATCACCACCGCCGACGGTACGGAGATTTACTACAAGGACTGGGGCGGCGGTCGTCCTATCGTCTTCAGCCACGGGTGGCCGCTGAGCAGCGATGCCTTCGAGGATCAGATGTTCTTCCTCGCGCGGCGCGGCTACCGTTGCATCGCGCATGACCGTCGCGGCCATGGCCGATCCAGCCAGCCCTGGGAAGGCAACGATCTCGATACCTACGCCGACGACCTTGCCGCGCTCGTCCAGGCGCTGGATCTGCGGGACGTCATCCACGTCGGTCACTCGACCGGGGGCGGAGAGGTAGCGTGCTATGTCGGCCGGCACGGGACCGGGCGCGTGGCTAAGGTGGTGCTGATCGGCGCCATCCCGCCGCTGATGCTGAAGACGGGCGCCAATCCCCTTGGCACACCGATCGAGGTCTTCGACCAGTTGCGCGCCAGCGTGCAATCCGATCGGGGCAAGCTGTGGCGGAATCTGAGCCTGCCCTTCTATGGCTTCAACAGGCCCGATGCCGAGGCCTCCGAGGCCGTGCGGGAGGAGTTCTGGCGACACGGCATGATGACCGGTTTTCCCGCATCGTACTTCTGCATCAAGGCGTACTCGGAGACCGACCTGACGCAGGACCTCGGGCGAATTGATGTCCCGAGACTCGTCCTACACGGCTCGGACGATCAGATCGTGCCGATCGCGGCATCCGCGATGCTGTCGTCCCGATTGATCCGCGACGCCACGCTGCGGGTCTATGAGGGGGCGCCTCACGGCCTGTGCACAACGATGAAGGACAGAGTGAACGCGGAACTACTCTCGTTCATCGCTTAGGCCCCAGCACGGCACCGGGCCGTCACCCACGACGCCCGCCGGCGGCGACGGCCTACCGGCAGGCGAATCCCAACGCACCGGATATGGAGGAGAACACTATGAGAGACGTACGCACGATCATCGGCGAGCCGGACCCGCATGGCTGGCGCCGAGCCTTCCTGCTCGGCGGAGCCGGGATTGCGGCGGCCGTGGCCGCGAGCGGCACGGCGCGGGCCCAGGCCGCGTACGGGACGCGGTCGGCCCGATCAGATGTCCCGGTGACGCATCACCACACCGCCTCAGTGGAAGGAATTGGCGTCTTCTATCGCGAGGCCGGTCCGACGGACGCGCCCGTCCTGCTGCTGCTCCACGGCTTCCCGACCTCGTCGCACATGTTCCGCAATGTCATCCCGGCGCTGGCCGACAGCTATCGCGTGATCGCGCCCGACTATCCGGGGTTCGGGCAGAGCGACATGCCTGATCGCGCGACGTTCCCCTACACCTTCGACCGCTACGCGGACCTGGTGGACGGACTGCTAGATCAGCTCGGCGCCCGGCGCTACGCGATGTATGTCATGGACTACGGTGCGCCGGTGGGATGGCGCCTCGCGCTGAGGCATCCCGACCGCATCACCGGCCTCATCGTTCAGAACGGCAACGCGTACGAGGAGGGTTTGGGCGCGTTCTGGGATCCGATCAAGGCCTACTGGGCCGACGGCTCTGCGGAGCGCCGGCGGGCGCTGAACGTCCTCGTCGCGCCGGCCACGACGAAGTTCCAGTACACGGACGGCGTCCGCGACGTGACGCGGATCGCCCCTGACAACTGGGTGCATGACCAAGCCCTCCTCGATCGGCCCGGCAACGCCGATATCCAGCTCGACTTGTTCTACGACTACCGCACGAACTTGCCGCTCTACCCGGCGGTCCAGACCTACTTCCGGCAGCACCGCCCGCCCACGCTGATCACCTGGGGCGCCAACGACCAGATCTTCCCAGCTTCGGGCGCGCACCCGTTCAAGCGCGACCTCCCTGACGCCGACCTTCACTTGCTCGACACCGGCCATTTCGCGCTGGAAGACAAGCTGGACGTGATGGTGCCGCTGATGCGGGACTTCCTCGCACAACGGGTTGCACCCCGGTTGCGCGGTTCCGGACCGGCGATCCGGTAGTCGGACAGACTGGGCCATCATTCGAACCATGGGCGGCAATGACGATGCTACGGACAATGCACCATCCGGTGACTGAATCGGACTCGGCCATCGCTGCGGCCCGCTACCGCATGACGGTGGGCGACTTCGAGATCACCGTCCTCAGCGATGGCTTCATCTCGGTACCCGGCGAGGTCCTCGTACCGGAGGGCGCACCGGAGGAGCGCGCTGAGGTCCTCGCCCAGCTGGACTGCCGCGATGGCGCCGTCCTGCCGAAGGCCAACATCCCCCTGCTCCGGACCGGAAGCGACCTGATCATCGTGGATATCGGTGCTGGCCGACGATACCAGCCCACAGACGGCCAGCTCGCGAGTGACATGGAGCGCGCGGGTATCGATCCGCTGAGCGTGACCAAGGTGGCCTTCACCCATGCCCATCCCGACCACGTTTCGGCGACCGTGCTGGAGGGTGGCGGCCTGCGCTTCCCGAACGCGACGTACTACGTGGGGGCGTCCGAGTGGGAGTTCTGGATGGACCCGGACTATCTCACGAGGATGCCGCCCGCCCTCCACGCCTTCGCCGAGGGTGCTCGACGGGATCTCGGTGCCATCCGCGAGCGCGTCGTCCTGCTCCGCCCGGGTGACGACGTCGTCACCGGCCTTCGCGCGCTCGAGACGGCCGGCCACACACCGGGACATCTCTCGTTCGAGGTATCCGGCGGGGAGGGGTTGCTCATCACCGCGGACGTCGCGGTGAACGAGATCGTCTCCTTCAAGCACCCGGACTGGCCGTTCGGATATGATACACTGCCGGACCTCGCGATCTGCGCGCGACGTCGCATGCTGGACCGCGCCGCGACGGATCGGACGAGGATGCTTGGGTATCATTGGGCCTACCCCGGACTCGGCTACGCAGAGAGGCGGGGGAACGGGTTCGCCTTCGTCGGGGCGGGCTGAGATGAGCGCGGCGATCATCTGCCGCGTGCTGTGACCATCGGAGTCAAACCCCGACGAGTACGGCCCAGAGATGGGGTGCAGTCTCGCAAATATGGCCCTGACCCCGATCGTCCAAGAGGTTAGCAAGGATCTTCACCCGGTCGCGCTGCGGGTCGGGGCCGCCGCCGTAGGCTGCACGAGCCGGCCCAAGTTTCGCGCCCGGCCGCGGGAGTCCTTGCCCACGCCGCGCGACGCAAGGTCATGTGACGGTGCGGCACGACGGCGCGGCTGTCGGCCGACTTGCTACTACCGGACGCGGTGGAAGCGGGTATCGCCGTCGACTCAGGCCTGCAAACCCTAACCCCGCCGCTGACGGCGGCGGGCGCGACGACTACTCTGGCGACGGCCTTGCCGACGGAGAAGATGCTGCGTGGCTGGACGAACCGGCTCGGGCGAGAGTGGTCTGAAGCGTGCCGCAACTTGCCAGTGGAGCGCCTCGAACATGATGGCATGAGCGGAAGCCGCTATGAACACCCGCAGCGAGGACGTGGCGCCGATGTATGACGACTACACCATCATTCACTCGCGGTTCGAGGAACACGTCACCCGGGACGGCGTCACGGCCGAGGTGCTGATCTACCGCGGCGAGGACGACCCGGGATGGATCCTAGAGATCATCAATGCCAGTGGGCTCAACGGTCTGGGACTGACCTTCCCCCGTAGAAGCGGTCCGCCGGTAATGTGAGACCGGCGAAGCCGTGGAGGGCGCTGGGATGGCGAGGAAGCATAAGCCCGAGGAGATTGTCTCGAAGTGGCGCCAAGCGGAGGTGCTGATCGCAGGTGGCAAGTCGGTGGTGGACGCGGTTCGGGCGATCGGGGTGAGCGAGGCGACGTACCACCGATGGCGCGCCGAATATGGCGGGCTGAAGCTGGACCAGGTTAAGCGGCTGAAGGAGCTGGAGCGGGAGAACGCTCGCCTGAAGAAAGCCGTGGCCGACCTGACGCTCGAGAAGGTCATCCTGAAAGAGGCTGCCTCGGGAATGTATGGTCCGCCCCTCCCCGGCAAGGGCCGAGTTGGTGATCACGACAGCAGTTGCGTCAATGTATCCGGCCTCTCGCGAGTGAGCCGCTGTTGCGGCCAGGCCATGATGAGATCTGCGCGTAGCGTTCCCAGATACTGGTAAGGGCACGAGGCCCGTTTTCCCGAGAAGGGCTTACGCTGCGCCGATCGCCTGCTTCGTCATCACTCCCTCGAACCTCGCAAGCTGCGGGCAGGTGTCCTCAGGCGAAGGCGGGGTCCCGCCGTTCGTAGAGGGCACCAGGCCTATTCAGGATCACCCAGGCGATGCGCGCCATCTTCGCCGCCAGAGCGACCACAACCTTATTGGGATGCATCCTCGCCCGCAGCCGGTCCAGCCAGGCCCCGAGCCTGTCTCGGCTGCGGTCCAGGTGCATGAGGCAGGAGCGGGCGCCGTGGATCAGCAGACGCCGGATGTAGGAGTTCCCCCGCTTGTTGATTCCGAGGAGGGTCGTCTTGCCCCCCGTCGAGTGCTGTCGTGGTACGAGCCCGACCCAGGCCGCCAAGTCGCGCGCCTTTCGGAACTGCCGCCCCTCTCCGACAGCAGCCACGATCGCCGTGGCACCGAGGGGGCCGATGCCGGGGATCGATGCCAGACGGCGAGCGACCTCGTTGGACGCAGCGGTCGCCTCGATCTCGCGCGAGACGGTTGCGATGCGCGCCTCCAGCACACTGAGTTCCTCGCGGAGCTCGCCCAAGAGCCGACGCATGGTCGGCGTGAGGTCGTTCTCCTCGTCCTCAATCACCCCTGTCAGGTCGAGCTTGAACGCACCGGCGCCCTGCCGCATGGCGACGCCGTACTCGAGGCAGAACGCCCGCATCTGGCAGATCAAGCGCGTGCGGGAGGTGACGAGGCGCTCGCGGATGCGATGCAGGGCCTGCAGGTCGACCTGCTCGGTCGTCTTGATCTCGACAAAGCGCATCGTCGGCCGTGTGACTGCCTCGGCGATTGCGGCTGCATCGATGAGGTCGCTCTTGTTCGACTTCACGTACGGTTTGACGAACTGGGCGGGGATGATGCGCACGGTGTGCCCGAACGCCTTGATCTTTCGTGCGAGCCACTGGGATCCAGCGCACGCCTCCATGCCAACAACCGCCGGAGCGGCGCACTCGAAGAACTGCAACAGGGTGTCGCGTCGAACCTTCGCCTTCTGGATCGGCTGGCCGGAGCGATCCAGACCAACGACGTGGAAAACGTTCTTGCCGAGGTCGACGCCGTAGACCGCGGCATTACGAGGCTTGGTCCTACTCATATCGTTCCTCTTCTCAGCAGTACCGCCATTCTGCCAAAGGCCGGTCGGGGCGGACCATCCCATTACTGGTAAGCGCCGCGCGTCGTCGGGTCTGCGTCGAGCACGTCACGGCGGAGCTGGACGTGTCGGAGCGGTTCGCCTGCCGCGTGCTGGGGCAGCACCGCTCGGTGCAGCGCAGGGCCCCGCGGACGGCCGACGACGAGGCGGCGCTGACGGCGGCAATCATCGACTGGGCGCGGCGGTACGGGCGCTACGGCTACCGGCGGATCACGGCACTCCTGCGGGCCGAGGGCTGGTGCTGCAACCACAAGAGGGTGGAGCGCATCTGGCGGCGTGAGGGTCTGAAGGTGCCACGGCGGCAGCCCAAACGGGGGCGGCTCTGGCTGAGTGACGGGTCCCGCGTGCGGCTGCGGCCGGAGCGGCCGAACCACGTCTGGGCCTACGACTTCGTCGAGGACCGGGCGCGGGACGGTCGCAAGTTCCGGATGCTGAACGTGGTCGACGAGTTCACCCGCGAGTGTCTCGCCATCCGTGTTGGGCGTCAGCTCAAGGCAGCGGACGTGATCGACGTGCTGTCCGATCTGTTCATCCTGCGCGGTACCCCAGGCCACATCCGGTCCGACAACGGGCCGGAGTTCGCCTCCACCGCCGTGAAGGGCTGGATCACCGGCGTGGGTGCGAGGACGGCGTTCATCGAGCCCGGCAGCCCTTGGGAAAACGGCTATGTGGAGAGCTTCAACGGCAAGCTCCGGGACGAGCTGCTGAACGCGGAGGTGTTCAACACACTCGCCGAGGCGGAGATCCTCATCGAGGGCTGGCGCCGCCACTACAACACCGTCCGCCCGCACTCCTCGCTGCGGTACCGCCCTCCGGCACCGGACGTCATCCTGTCGCCTCGACCGCCGCCGCCAAGCAGCCTGACGCCTCCCAGTTCAGTCCCGCCCGCAGCCATGATCCACTAAAATCTCGCCCGGACATCCTCACGGGGGCTGGTCAACACCGGGTAGGGAGATCGCGGCCAGGACGCCGCGACGGCTGTGGCCCGCAACCCTGAATACGTTCGTCATGGCATGCCCTCTCCGTCGCAGTTCCGGCACGCGCCAGTCCCAGTTCGGCGCGTGACGAGCGCCCATTCACAGCCGTCCTGCACGCCAAATCCTCCGGATCCGCGGGAGGGCTTGCCGGACGGGAGGACGCGAGGGCGCGGGGCGTCGCCGCGGGCCAGTGGTCGGGCTTTGGCGGGTACGCAGCGCGCGAGTGGCCGGGCGAGGTGCCCAGCCCAGGACCCCACGGGGTCATCTCGACCCTGCACACCGATCATCGCAGCGCCTAAGCCACGCGAGATGCCCGCGTCGGCACGATGTCGCCTGCACCCGGCATCACCGGGCCTGCGTAGCCAGTATAGGCAGAAGGCGTCCCGCCAGGAGCAGCCGCATCGTCCCAACTAGGGCAACGAGCACGACGATGTTCGCCAGTGTGAAGAGGACAGGGGCGAGGGTCACAACGACCGAGCTTCCGTTGGAGAGGCGCAGCGCGACCGTTGCGAGGGCAGTGAGCCCGAAGGTGAAGGCCCAGTACGACACGGCGAAGGGTTGACGCAGAATCCAGGGCAGCAACCGCAGCATGACGAGCACCTGCAACAGAGCGTAACCCAGCATCACGTGCAGTACCATTCGCGCTTCCTCTCCCGCGACTGCGAGGAGGGCGAGCGACCCGACTGCAGGCGGTGCGAGTTGGATGCCAAGAACAGGCCGGAGCACCTCCGGCAGCGGGGTCGAAGTGTAGAGCCGGTGCACGAGGACGGACTCGATGGCGAGCCAAGAGAAGAGGCCCGCGCCGAAAGCCAGGAGGCCCCAGTCCTGCCACCCGAAGGCTGCTGCGCCGGCCGCCGCGACGAAGGAACCGGCGACGGTCGGTAGGTAGAGGATCGGCGTGGTAGCCGCGTGGTCGCGTCCGCCCTGCCACAGGCTGCCCGTCTGCCACACGGCGAAGCCGACCGCGTAGATCAGGCCGAGGGCGAATAGGGCAACCGAGACGGTTCGGTCATAGGGGAGCAGCGCGGTGCCCACCAGCATGCCCGAGACCCCAGGGATGCCGAGGAAGGATCCGCTGACCGGATCAGCCGCCTCTCGCACTGCGACCGCCCTCGCTATGAGCCACTTCGCGGCGAAAAGGGTTAGTAGCGCCAGCCAGAGACCTGCGCCGAGCAGGACGAGCAGCTCGCCAGGTAGGGCGCTCCATCCCCAAGCCCCGTGCGCGGCACGCCACGCATTGCCGAGGCCCACGAGGCCGAGCACAATTCCGAAGTAAGACGCAGGAAGATTTGGCATCAGGAGGGTCACCCAGGCTTTGGATGCTAGGTCGCGGCGCTGCCCAGCCGTGCGGCGGACAGCGCAGGCGGACCGATGCGGTGGTCGGGACGGCGCGTCGAGGTCACGCGGTTGTTCCGGGAGCATCCCGGCCGCACTGGCGTGACGGGGAGGCTGGTGACTGGGCAGCCGTTCGTCCTGGCCAGAGCTCGGCCTCTGCTCACGGCCCGGCCGCCTGCCACATGCGGGAATTGCGGATGGCCCTAAATTCTGCATCCGGAACGAAGCCGTCGCGGTTAGGCATGCGAACCAGGGGTAGGCTCGTGCGATCCATGACGGCGCCGTCTGGGATCAACCCGTTGAGCCTCAGCACGTAGGCAACAACGGCATACGTATCGTCGTCACTCAGGGATTGCGGCGCCGGAAAGGGCATGGCCCGCCGCACGTAGTCGAAGAGCGTCGGAGCATAGGGCCAGAAGCTACCGACTGTCTTAACCGGATGCGCTGAACCAAGGCTGCCCTGGCCGCCCACCAGACTGTCAGCCACCCCGCCCTGGCCGCGGTGCCCGTGACAGGCAGCGCAGTTCTCCGCGAAGACCTCTTGACCACGCGCAACGCTGCCGCTCCCCGAGGGCAGGCCGGTGCCGTCGGGCAGCACGTCGATGTTCCAGACCCGCACGTCGTCCGGCGACGCCGGTCGGCCGAAGTCGGACGCGGAGGCCGCCAGCGCGATGGTTAAGGCAGCAGGAAGGCAGAGCAGGAGGTGCCTAGGCCAGGACATTGCGGACCCTCCCGTCGCCGTCGATCGCCCATGTCTGCTGGGCATTGTAGTGGAACAGGGCGTTCGACCCGGTCGCCGCAATGAATGTTGCGCGGTTCGGCTGCACGTTACTCTTCTCGTCGGTTGAGCGGCTGACGATCTTGGTCGGGCCACCGTCCCAGGCCCAGTGCGCCTGGAACCGAGTCTGCGCCTTGGACAGGGCTGGTCCGGAGATCTCCGCGTCGCGCCAGCTCAAGGCACCGTCGGTGCTCACCTCAACGCGCGTGATGCGGCCGTGGCCGCTCCAAGCGAGTCCCGTAATGGGGTTGAAGCCCGGATGAATCTGCATCATCCCGGATGGTGAAGTGATGACCGAGTTCACCTCCTGCCGAAGCTGGAACTGGCGCGCCGATCCGTCGGCCTGAAGCTGGGTGTAGCGGGCCGTTTCCCAGCGAGTCAGGAAGGGCTGGTTGCCGAACTTAAGCCGCCTGAGCCACTTGATGTTCAGGTTGCCTTCGAAGCCGGGCAGGAACAGTCGTAACGGGAACCCGTTTGAGGGTCGAAGGGGCTCGCCGTTCTGTCCGTAGGCTAACAGGCCTTCCGCGATAATCTCGTCCGTCAGGGGGACGCTGCGCGCGACCGCAGCGCCATCGCCGCCTTCGGCCAGCATCCAGGTGGTGTTCCGGTCTGCACCGACGAGGTCCAGCAGGAATGACAGGGGGACGCCGGTCCATTCGCTCGTGCTGATCAGACCGTGTGTGTTCTGCACAGTCAGTTCGGGGGGCGCTTCCTTCCAGTTCTCCCATCCGTTGCCGGTACACTCGAGGAATGCAACCCTGGACGTCGAGGGCATGCGGAGGAGGTCGTCCATCGTGAAAACAAGATCTTCCCGCACCATCCCGTGCACGAGGAGCCGGTGCTGCGCGGGATCGATGTCCGGCACGCCCGCGTGGCTCCGCTCGTAATGCAGGTCGCTCGGCGTGATCGAGCCGACTAACTGGCCGATCGGCGTCTTGGAATTGATTGCCTCAGAAGGGTCCACTGGGCGTCGCCCGGGCGTGGACTCTGGGACGCGCGCGAGGTGGACGTGCTCGGAGCGGTAACCCACGGGGGAAAGCTGCGCTCCAGGGCCGCGCGGCGGCACGTCAGCTAGGCTGTCGGCTACGGCCTGTTCCACCACCGCCGCGCCCGCGACGCCGACCGAGCCCGCGAGCACCCGGCGCCGCGAGAGACGCGACGCGGGTCTTGGGCGCGCCATGCGGTTGAGGAACGGAAGCATCATGCGGTCTCCTGTGCGTCGGAATCAGGCCTCAAACGGCGCATCGGCTCGTCCCTATGCGGCCGGCCTCATGCGGATTGGCGTGGCCGCCAGCAGAGTTCCCGCAGGCGCAAACCCGCGGGTGAACGGGCTACGGCCTCGCCAACCTTCATCAGACGAGGTCCTGCTCTGTGTGAATGACCCTTCCCGCGCTAAACCTGCCTCGCCGTTGCCGCGCGCCGCCGAGTGATCCGCAACCGAGGGTCGTGTCCCAGAGCATGGTGTAGGAACTGGTGGCTCCGGGCGGGCTTGGCCGCTGGTCAGGCGGGCACGGCGCCGAGCCCAACGGGGCCTGTTTCGCTGACGGCGGCGACCGTTTCCAGATGCTATGGGGCGAGCCCGGCGGGTCACGCTGGCGCTCTTCGGGAACGCTGGAGATGCCCCCATGCTGGACCACGCGGCAGTCGGCCGGAGTGCAACGGCCTTCGAGGCAGACGGCACGCTGACGGTCGTCATCGAGATGAGCCTCTCGTCCTGGCTCGTGGCAGGCGTTCTGCCCGGGGTGGAGCGGCGGCCGCTCAAGAAGCTTGCGCCGGACGAGGCAGCGCTGTTGCGCTTGGTCGAGGGGTGGCGAGAGGAGGCTTCAACCGCGGGGCGCGAGATCCGACGGGTCGTCGTGGCCTACGAGGCAGGGCGCGACGGCTTTTGGCTGGCCCGTTGGCTCAGGGTGCGCGGGATCGAGGGAGCGCGGGCGCGCCAAAACCGACCGGCTCGACACAGCGCTTCTGCTTCGCGTGCTTTGGGGCTGGCTGCGCGGCGAGCGCGGACATTGCTCGATGGTGAGCGTGCCAACGGTTGCCGAGGAGGATGCCCGGCGGCCGACGAGGGAGCGGGAGAACCTCGTGGGGGAACGCACACGTATTATCAACCGGCTCAAGGCAGCGCTGGCGCGGCTTGGCATCCGGGGCTTCGATCCAGCCCGGCGCCGGAGCCGAAGGGACCTCGGCGAGCTGCGCGTGCCAGACGGCGGGGCGATCCCACCAAACACGTTGGCCGAGCCGCACCGCGACCTAACGAGGCTGTGCTTCGTTGAGGGCCAGATCGCTGAGGTTGAGGCTGATCGTGACCGTCGTCTGCAGGCCGCGGACGAGTCTGGAGCCGGCGGCACCCGGGAAGTGGGGCGCAGCCTGTCGCGCGTCATCGGCCTCAGGACCGAGACGGCCGACACGCTCGTGCACGAGGCGCTCTCCGGCAACCTTCGGGACTGGCGCACCGTCGCTCCCTATACAGCGCACGGGATCGCCCGCCGATAGCGAAGCACGGCGGCGGGAACGCGGCTTGTCGAGGGCCGGAAACGCTCGCGTACGGTGTGGGATGGTCCAGCTGGCCAGGCGCTTTCTCGTGTTCCAGAAGGAGAGCGCGCTTGTGCACTGGTATCGTCAGCGCACAGCTGACGGCCGCGGACAGACGCGCATGACAATGGTGGTGGCGCTCGCGAGGAAGCTTCTGGTGGCACTCTGGCAGGAGACGCGCACGGGCGTTGTACCCCCGGGCGTGCATCTGCGTGCCGAGAAACTACCACCCGCCTGAGATTCGTCCGGACCCGGTTCGGCAGCGTCGAACCGGGTCTGACGAGCCCGGAGGTGGCGGCAGCCCGGTACATGACGTGGTCCTCGAACGGCTTTCCAGAGAGGGACCGCCGCCCTGAGCCCTGTTGTCGATGCGGATGCCTGCATCATGGTTCGTGCCCAGCGGGCTCACCGAATCCAAGGTCGCAACGCGCAGTGTGCGTGTTGCAGACGGGCTCTCTTCCGGTTGAGGTCACGAAGCTTCGAACATCCAACCAGCGAGGGGGTGCAATTGAGGGAATCGGGTTGCCAGAAACCTTCCATACAAGCGGCGCACCAACGTCGTCGGCATATTCTCGAACGAAGCGGCCGTCGTCGGCCTCGTTGGCGCCCTGCTGCTAGAGAAGTCCGACGAATCGGCCACCCAGCTCGCCCGACACATGACCCTGGGAACCGTCGCCGCCGTGCCAGCCTGACGCGGCGGCCCAACCCGCCGGGGAGCACCGCTCCTACACCACGCGATGGGATACGACCCCGACCGCCGGCATCAGTCGTGTTCGTCGGGTTCGTCGAGAAACCCAGCACGTCGCGGGGCAACTCCGATGGTTCTCCACCCGGCTGTCACGATGCAATGGCGGTGGGAATGCCCCTCGAGAGGCGCGTTCCCTCCCGCAGTGTCAGCGTTTCCGGCCCCTGAGTCGGCGTGCTGCTGTAGGCCGTCAGCAGGAAGGCGGAACCGAGGCTGAAAAGCGGAGGTGCGAAAGCGCGTACCGATGTCACCATAGGGATCTCCTTTCTTCGGCTCGTCACGCGCTTGGCATGCCCTTCCGTCTCGGGCGCGGCTCCCTCAATGGCTGAATCATGTCTGGATCGGGCGCCGCGATCAGCGACGACGCGAGGATATGGCGCGCGGGGGCTGCGATCAGGCGAACTTCCCTGCAGGCATAACTTAGCCGCCCCCGAGCAGGGCGGAGGAGTAGTGATCGCCCGGCAGCATCTGGCTGTCTGTTATGGCCGGGCACATCACGCCGGAACGGATCGGCAGCGCGACCGGGAGACGGCGGATCTGCATGGGTCGTCCCTCGTCTTCGATCGTTCATCTGTCTCGCGCGACTCGGCGTGAATGCGATGATCGTCAGCGGGGCCTCACAAGGCCCGCCGAAGCTGCACACCGATCGCCGGATCTCCCCATCTCGCGAGGCTACCCATCTGGCGGCGGCCCGTCCGGCAATCCCTGCGCCGATGGGACAAGGGCGGCCGCCGAGTTCATGCTATCCCGCAATCGTTCAGCGAAGTGACGGATCGACCTAGCCGCTTCGCGGCTCACAGACATTCACCGAATGGGAGGAGGAACCTACCTCATGACACGGACACAAAGGCGCGTCCTCACGGCCGTTGCGGCGATGTGCGTCGCCTCTCTGGTGCAGGCCTCGGCGGACGGCACGGGCGACGACGCGTCCCCCGTCTTCGGCGTGAGAATACCGGCTGGGTATCGCGACTGGCAGCTGATCAGCGTGGCTCACGAGGCGGGTGGGCTCAACGACCTTCGGGCCATGCTCGGGAACGACATCGCCGTGAGAGCGTTCCGAGATGGCACACGACCGTTCCCCGATGGCGCCATCATCGCCCGGATCGCGTGGCGGTACGAGCCGTCGGCGGAGAACAATGCCGTGTTTGGACAGGATCAGTCCTTCGTCGCGGGAGCCCCTACGAACATTCAATTCAGCGTCAAGGATTCTACGCGTTACGCGTCCACGGGCGGTTGGGGCTTCGGCCAGTTCGAGGCCGGCAGGGCAAACCTGAGCGAGGCGCTGATGAACACGTGCTCTCCCTGCCATGCTCGGGCGCCGCGGGATAATGACTTCGTCTTCACGCGTTACGCGCGCTGAACGTCTGTTCTTTGCGTTTGGCTGCTGGCGGGGTGTTCTCCTTTCCCGCCAGAGGCCGCTGACATGGGCCGCCCCCGTCGCGCCAAATCCAGGCGCTTGCCCTCGCGCAGGAGGTCGCGCAGGAGAGCTGGGTCGGCCGCGCGCCGCGGGCGGGATGCGGTGATACACCAGCTTCGCCGTTTCGTGGACGCCCATGAGATGATTCTAGAGGAGGCCCGGCCCCTGGCCCGCGAGGCGGGCGAGCGAGGCGATGACGGGACGGATGACCTGCTGGTCGGCGCGGTCGTGCGCAAGAAGGAGGTGCAGGCCTGGTTGATCGCCCAACACCTGACCGCCCCTGAGATGCGAGGCTAATCGGGCGGGGCCACTGGCAAACATCCGGGGATGCCACGGCGTCGAGCCCCCGCCAGCCACGAGCGGCTTCGCGCCAGCCTATCGAGCCGGGTGGCGCTCCGGGAAGCCGGCAATCCCCCGATCCAACCAGTTCCTGCCGACGGAAGCGTCACGGCGCGGCACACGACCCTCGCCTTCGCAGCGGGGTTCTGCGACGCCGCGGCCTTCGTCGGCCTGCTCGGCCTCTTCGTCGCGCATTTGCCGGGCAACGTCGTCCTGCTCGGCGTGACGCTGGCGGGGGACGAGCCGCACGCCGGCGGCGCGAGATTGCTCGCCCTCCCTCTCTTCTTAACGGCCGACGTCGTGACACACCTTCAGCTGGGCATAGCTGCGCGGCACGGGATGGGTGTGCTGCGGGTGGGACTGCTCGGCGAGGCCGCCCTGATCCTGCTGTTCTTCGTCTGCGCGACGGCCGCGTCCCCGGTCCTACATGCTGATTCACCCGGGGCGATCCTCGCGGGTATGGTCGGCGTTTCGGCCATGGGATGCCAGAACGCGACGGTGCGAGAAGCCCTGCCGGTCCTTCCGACGAGCACCGCCGTGAACATGAACTCCGCAGGTTTGGTAGTGGACGCGATGGAAACCGCACGCGGCGGCGGCGGCGACCGGGCCGCGGCGATGCGGTGTCTGGGAGTCGGCGGGCCGGTCGTGGCGGGCTTCGTAATGGGCGCCGGCTCAGGCGCCACCGGATTTCGGATCTTCGGCTTCGCCTGCCTGCTCGTGCCGCTCGGCCCGGCACTGGCCATCGCCCTCCGCGCAGGTCGGCCGGCGGGGGATGGTCGCCCTGACGGGACCCGCGGCCGATCGGGAGGTCGCCACGCCGACACGCTCCATGAGCGTCCAGGAGCGACTCCTTGAGATGCGGGATCGTCGTCCGTTGACGCGTCCTTCACAACCTTTCACGGCGCTTCTCAACGTGCCACGTGAGTCGGGAGCATCTGCGCAGTACCTCCGACGCATCGGACCGCGGCCCCGGCAGCCAGGGCGGGTCGCCAGATCGCAGGCGGAGATTCAAATGCTTCACAAGGCGACGACCCTCAGCGTCATCCCGGCCGTTCGCGCCGACCCAGCACCGCCGAATGGCGCGCCGCGCGAGCTGAACTGGCGGCGGCCGGTGGAGCCCAGATGCGAGCAGCACCGCCGCGACCCCGTCCTCGCCTCCCGCTGGCTGGATGATGACCCGGCGCGGCGCCGCTATGCGGTGGTGAACCCCTCCGACCGACACGTTATCGGCGTCGCGCTGCGCCGGAGTCGGGTGCGGGTCACCAGCGACTCCGTCGAAATCTTCGATGGCCTGATGGGCCCTGGTACCGTGTACGTGACGGGGCCGGCTGAAACGGTGGAGGCCGAGGTGCAGGGCCCCTGCGACTTCATCCATCTCTACGTTGCAAACGACCACGTGGACCGGATCGAGACGTCTGGTGGGGAGGGTCGCTTCTCCAGTGCCGTCCTGCGCGACGACGTGGCAGGGCACCTCGCACGCAGCTTGGCCGAGGAAGCCCATGGCTGCGATCCCAATTACGCAGAGAGCGTCGCCCGGACGGTGCTGCTGCGCGTGGCGCTGCTCAGCAATCCCGCGAACGGAGTGGGCGCGCTGCCAAAATGGCGCCTTCGTCGAGTGCAGGAGCATATCGAGGCGAGCCTGGACGGCCCGATCACCCTGGCGGACCTAGCGGGGGTGGCGGGCCTGTCGCGCTCCTACTTCGCCGCCCAGTTCCGGGTCGCCACCGGCTCTCGACCTCATGACTACGTCGCGGAGCAGCGGATCGAGCGCGCTAAATCCATGCTTGCCGACGGCGAAACGGCGATCGTTCAAATCGCTTTAGCGGTGGGGTTCCAGACCCAGGCGCATTTCTCCACGGTCTTCAAGAAGCAGACTGGCACCTCTCCCGCCCGGTGGCGGGTGGCCCAGCGCGACCACCGCTGAGGCGCCCGGTGGGCTCCGGCGCGGCCGCACCAGGGGCAGGAGGACCGAACGGTGGCCGGACCGGGGTATGGAGGCGCGATCGTCGGCTCCTGCCGGCCCGCTTGGGATGCGTCTCGCCCCTTTACAGGGCTGCGCTCACCGGCGATGCGTGGCACGGGCTTCCCGGTCAGCCGCGCACTCCCGCGGCCGCCGCTTGACCCGCAGCGTCGAAGAGCAGCATGTCCGCCATGGACCGGGCCGTGAGGGCGCGTCCAGCAGGCCGTGACGGCGGACATCCCGCCGCGAGATTGGTGGCTGCGTCACCCGGTGGCGAGTCGGAGCGTTCCTGGACCCGCTTCCCGGGCCGGTGACCCCGTCGGTGCGGGGAACCAGCTCGGGCGGGCTCCGGCCCCCGCGGCGCCTTCGGCGGGCGCGCGGGCATCGTGGCCGGACAGTAAGGACTGCCCGTGCCGACCTCGCGCGGCTCCATGGGACACGCTCTGGAACGCGCCGAACGGGCCATCGAAGCGCTGGGCGTTCAGGAGCAGCGGCAATGCATGGCGGCCTCGGTGCGTGATCAGACCTGGGCCGTCCCGCCATCCACGAACAGCTCGGTGCCCGTGACGAAGCGCAATTCGTCTGAGGCGAGGAAGAGCGCCGCCGCGGCTACTTCCTCGGGTTCCCCGATGCGCCCAAGGGGAACCTCCGCGGCCATGCCTGCTAAAAGTCGCTCCTGCATGGCGCGATCCGGACCAGCGAGCGCGGCAAGCCCCGGTGTCCGCGTCGGGCCGGGGGCGAGCACGTTGATGCGCACGCCACGCGCCTTCAGGTCCAGGATCCAGGTCCGGGCGAAGGCTCTGATAGCCGCCTTGGACGCGGCATAGACGCTGAAGCTCGCCGTGCCGCCGTACGCCGCCGTCGAGCCGATGAGGATAACCGAGGCGCGGGGGCCAGCAACGGGAGCGCCTTCTGCACAGTGAAGAGCACGCCCTTCCCGGACTCAACCTGTCGTCGCAACGCCATCCTGAACGGACCTCAGCACGGCGTCGAGCGCCTCGGCTGGCGTTCTCCAGCCGAGCGTCTTGCGTGGCCTCCCGTTGAGCGTGGCGGCAACGGCCGAGAGGTCATCGGCGCTCCACTCGCTCAGGTCCGTGCCCTTCGGGAAGTACTGCCGCAGCAGCCCGTTGGTGTTCTCGTTCGTCCCCCTCTGCCAAGGACTGTGCGGGTCGCAGAAGTAGACCTGCAGCTCCGTGTCGACACGGAGCTGGACATGCTGGGCCATCTCCGACCCCTGGTCCCAGGTGAGCGATCGTCGCAGCTGCACCGGCAGGGTGGTGATCGTACGCGTGATCGCGTCGCGCACCGCCTCGGCGCCGTGCCCCGCGAGTGCAGGTCCACCCCTCTCCCTTAGCACGGTCCCGTGACCTTCCATCGGCGGCAGGTGCAGCAGCATCGTCAACCGCGTCGTCCGCTCGACGAGGGTGCCGATCGCAGAGCGGTTCAGGCCGAGGATGAGGTCTCCTTCCCAGTGCCCGGGTACGGCCCTGTCCTCCGCCTCGGCTGGACGCTCTGCGATCAGCACCTCCGGCGTCACGAACGATTTGCCTCGTCCGGGTGCGCGGGCTCGCGGCACCCGCAACGCCCGTCCCGTCCGCAGGCATTGGGTCAGCTCGCGCTTCAGCGCGCCACGGCCCTGGATGTAGAGTGCCTGGTAGACCGCCTCGTGGCTGATGCGCATGGCTCCATCGTCCGGGTGATCGAGCTTCAGACGCTCCGCGATCTGCTGCGGGCTCCAGGCCCGACCCCATCGGCGGTGCTGCCGCCGTCCATGTCGCCGCTTCCTCCAGCGCACCGCAGGTCCGGTCATGGTCTCACCACTGGTCCGGCTGACGAGACGGGCGAGCCGCTCCTGAACGTAGCACCGCAGCGCGGGGTTCGCGGCCAATCTGGCGACTTTCGGCCGACGCGCCGCACGCTCCGCATGCCACTGCGCCGTTGTCGCCCGGTAGTCGAGGTTGCCGCCCCGCGTCGCCGCGTTCCGCCGCAGCTCCCGCGAGATCGTCGATGGCGCCCGCCCGAGACGCCGCGCGACCTCCCGCACCGCCAACCCTTTCACCCGCAGCAGCGCGATCTCCTCCCGCTCAGCAAACGAGAGATACCGCCCGGAGAGGGGCTTCGCGGACCGCGCCAGGTGCGACGGCGCCATCCCTCCAGAGACCCGGAACCATCGCGACCCGACCGGCTGCGATACGCCCACTCCCATCGCCGCGTCCTCGCTCGACATCCCTGTCAAGATCAACGCCCAGAACCGCCGCCGTTCCTCCCGCGATGCAACCCCCGGTCGCCCCGGCGACCTCAACTTGGCCCGCGAACACCGATCCGACCGCCGCCGTCCCGCCATGCCACCCTCCTTTTCGGTGTTGCGACGACCGCGTGAATCCACCCTTTACGTTGCGTCCGAAGGTATCCTCGTACTGCTCCGGTGTAATCTCCCCCAGCGCGAGGAACGAGCCGCCACCGGCATTCGCGACGAGCACGCTGATCGGCCGTGCCAGTTGCCCCACCCGGTCAATGAGCCGGTCGAGGTCGGAGAGATCGGCAGAATTCGCCCGAACCCCGATGGCGCCCGATCGGATTGCCTTCACGGCTGCATCGAGTTCGGCCTGGCGCCGGCCGGTGACGATAACCTGCGCGCCCTCCGCGGCGAAGCGGCGAACGATGGCGAGGCCGATCCCGCTCGTCCCGCCCGTGATCACGGCCGTCCTGTCCTGCAACGATCCCATGGCACTCCATCCATCTTGCCGCCCTCATTTTGGGATCGGAGCGGGCCCCGCGCTCTCGGGATCGCGGGACTGGTCGTGTGAATGACCAGCGACAGCGAGGATAACAGCGTCGCCTGTCGCCGGGCAGGAGGAGCGCCGGGCGTCGTCTCGGGCGCGCGGCACAACGCCCCTGCTGGTGCGCTATGGTCGCCGGACGGAATCGAGCAGCCGGCCAGTGATCGCGCGTAGCCGCGCAAGCGGCTCACCGCAGATGTCGCCCAGCTCGAAGCGCTGCTCCAGGCCGGATGGATCTCCGATGGCGACTTTGACTTGCCCGGTCTCGTCCTCCCAAGCGAGAACGCGGAGGGGCAGCTCGATCCCGACGCGCTGGTCGCATCGCATCAGCGGCGTCCCGCCCTGCGGGTTCGCGAGGAGCAAGAGGACCGTCGGGCGGAGCTGCATGCCGACCTCGGCCGCAGAGAGGGCGTGGTCCACGCGGACCACGGGTCTAAAGCCCGCTTCCGCCGCGACCTCCGCGATCCGGTCCAGCGATGCGGCAACGTCGTGTGCGCTCGCTACGACGAGCAATCCGTCCTGCATGGTCTCCCCTCCCATCGATGGTCTTGGTTGCAGGTGAGCCTCCATGGTCGCCAGCAGCGCCGTCAGCGTGACGAAGCGCTGAAACACCGTCCGTCGACGTACGCCGCCCGGCCGCTCCGGCCCTGGCTGAGCCATGCCGCGGGATCCGGTCCCGGGCTTCATACGAGCCGGCATGTCGGTCGCCGTGAGTTGCGTATCTCGGCGCAGCAGGGCCCTTGGCGCGTAGCCGGTCCAGCTTCAGCAGAGACGATGCGAGTGAACGACATTTCTCTCGGCATCGAACTACCAGGCGAATACTGATCACCGACCCTTAGTTCGTTTGGGCACATGATCAGACTAATGTCCGCCGACCTCTCGGACATGGTGGCCGGAGGCCCGTCGAGACCCGCTATCGATACGGGAAGCCTTGGCGATTTTCGCGTCGTACATCCCCAGAGAGCGAAGGCACGGACGAACGGTAAGCCGTGCCACCCTTGACGCTGCCGCCGCGCGCGAGGTGTTCCGGTTTGCACGCCTCGTGTCCCCTCTGATGTCCATTCACATGATCACACGGCGGAGTCCGGAAGTTTCCTGTAAAAGCGAGCCACGCCTCGTGAACGCGCGATTTCGGAAGCGGGGTAGGCTTCCCAGCACGTCACCATCGGGATCGATCTTCGCCGAACGCCGAACGCCGAACGCCGAACGCCGAACGCCGAACGCCGAACGCCGAACGTCGTCATGCTGGCAGAGACGGAGCGGCGGTCTCCCTCTTGTGATCCCGAACTACTCTCACATCGATCAAAGGGACGGGCCGGCGAGGAGGTCTCGCCGGCCCGCCAGTTTCGCGCGGGCTACCAACGGGGGGATTAAGTCACGCGTTGGCTGGGGGAGTGACGAACCGCGCGGTCAGATTGGCTTCGGAAGAAGCCCTCGTTCAACGATGGGCTCACGAAGCCGATAGGGTATGGTCGGCGGTCAGATGGCCACCGTCCGACGGCGGGCCGATAGCGAAGGGCGGGTAAACCGCGATCAGTATTTCGATGGCATGCCTCATGATCCGGTTATGGTGATACAACTCACGTTTGGGCTTTCGACATCGGCGAATCGGTTCCCTGGCTCGCCGAGTGCACCCGCTGAGCACAGCAGAGATGAATCGCTGTGCCCGCCGACGTGACCCTAAACCCGAGAACTGGCCCGCCCATTCCGAGAGTTTTCCGCCAGGATCCCTGACCCAGGAGGAGGCCTGCCGATGCGGAAGAGCCGGTACACGGAGGAGCAGATCGCGTTCGCGCTAGGGTCAGGACTCACGACCAGAACAGGGTGACCGCGGCGAGGGAGCAAGCCGAGAGGAAGAGGTCGGGGCAGCGGTCGTAGCGGGTTGCGATACGGCGCCAGTCCTTGAGGCGGCCGAAGGTGTTCTCGATGCGGTGGCGCTGGCGGTAGAGGGCCTTGTCGTGCGGGATGGCGACCTTGCGCGCCTTTCTGGAGGGAATGCAGGGAGTGGTGCCGCGTGCGTTCAGGGCGTCGCGGAACCAATCGGCGTCGTAGCCGCGGTCGGCCAGCAGCGTTCCGGCTCCGGGGATCGACGACAGCAGCGCCCTCGCGCCGATGTAGTCCGAGGTCTGGCCTGCGGTCAGGAAGAGGCGGATCGGGCGACCTCTCGCGTCGGTCACCGCGTGCAGCTTCGAGTTCAAGCCGCCCTTGGTGCGTCCGATGAGGCGGCTGCGCCCCCTTTTTGACGGTGCAGGGACGAGGCCGTGCGATGCGCCTTCAGATGCGTCGCGTCGATCATGACCGTGCTGATGTCCCCGTCAGCGTCGGCCAACGTCACGAGCATCCGTGCGAAGACCCCCATGCGGCTCCAGCGGACCCAGCGGTTGTAGAGGGTCTTGGGCGGACCGTAGGCAGCCGGCGCGTCGCGCCAGCGCAGCCCGTTTCGGTTGACGAAGACGATGCCGCTCAGGACGCGGCGGTCGTCGACCCGGGCGCGGCCACGCGACTTCGGGAAGAACGGCGCCAGCCGCTCCATCTGCGCATCATCCAGCCAGAAGAGATCGTCCATCCCGCACCCGCTGCCCATGGCCGGGGTGAATCACGACCAGCGTCCTCACAGCAAACCTTCATGGGTCCTGACCCTAGCTACAGGCGGCCGTCCTAATCGTGAAATGGCAGCGAGCCGAGACCTTGCTCGAAAGCGGCCACAAACACCTGGTTCACGGCGCAGGTTGATGAGGGATGTAGCCCCGATCGCCAACCACTGCGAACGCAGCCGCAAATGGTTCTTCGGAGTGATACCAACACCATGGCAGGATCATACTCAGCGTCATAGTAGAGAAATTATCTCGAATAGCCCTGGTCCATCTCAGGTTCGTGCTACTGGGCTAAGAAACCAAGGCCAGGTGCGAAAGCGGCCAGAAACCGGTCCGCCCGAACGTCCGTTTTGGGAAAATACGCTGTGGATAAGAAAGCATGGAGCATGGTCGTCCGCTACCTAGCGAGCCAGAGGATACGCGATTTATCTGGTCAAGGGTGCTGCCGGCCAAATCCTTGCCCAGTCCCGTCGTGGTTGGCTCGACTTCGGGATGTTGTCATCAGAGATTTTCATCAGCGCCTCCGTTCTTCTGGAGAGAACTGGGTGGTTGGTCCAATGCTGCCTCGTGGCCACGGCTTACCACCCGATGAGGATGTCATGCAGCGTCTCATTACCCCATTCGGCTTCTTGTCAACGGCCACAGAGGTCGCTCGCGGAGTTGATCTCACCGGCAAGCGGGTCATTATCACGGGCGGTGCGGCCGGGATCGGCTTAGCAACAGCTCGCGTGCTGGCAAGCACGGGCGCGGAAGTCACGCTGGCGGTGCGAAATCCGAGCGCAGCGGAACCGGTGGCCGACCGGTTGCGACAGGCGACCGGCAATCCGGCGATCGCCGTACGGCTCCTTGACCTAGCAGATCTCCGCTCGGTGCGCGCTTTCGTTGATGACTGGTCGGGCCCACTCCATATTCTGATCAACAACGCCGGCGTTATGGCCGTCCCGGAGTTTGAGCGAACACCTCAGGGCTTCGAGCTTCAATTCGGCACCAATTATCTCGGTCATTTTGCGTTGTTGCTTTCGATGCATCGCTTTCTCGCAGAAGCATGCGGTGCGCGAGTCGTGTCGGTCAGCTCAAGCGGGCATCTTTTCTCGCCCGTTATGTTCGATGACCTTAATTTTGACTTTGTGCCCTACACCCCTATTGGCGCTTATGGGCAGTCGAAGTCGGCGACAGCGCTGCTCTCCGTAGGGATAACTCAGAGATGGTCCGATTATGGTATAACTTCCAACGCCCTAAATCCCGGCGCGATTGCGACCGGGCTTCAGAAGCACACCGGTGGACTCAAGACTCCCGTCGAACGCCGCAAGACGCCTGAACAAGGCGCAGCAACGTCGGTGCTGCTAGCAACGTCACCTCTGTTGAGGAGCATTGGCGGCCGCTACTTTGAGGACTGCAATGAAGCGGAGCAAGTGGCAAAGCGTCCGACCGACTTCACCGGCGGTTACGCCGCATACGCGCTCGATCCTGCCAATGCTACCAAGCTCTGGGATGTATCCGAACGGCTCGTCCAGGATGCATGCAAGTGATCCACGAGTCTACTCAACGAGTGGGTTACGCCAACCTCAGCAATCAGGGCGGCTCAGTCGTGGTAGAGATAGTCGAGGCCCACGTCCCTCGTCACGTATAGGCGAGGAGGTTTAAGCACCGCGACGTCATGATCGAGCACATAACATCTTCTATTCGGAGGCGACGCCACTGGACTCGCTGGCGATCCTGCTTCTGCAAAGTTCTCCGTCGTCACTCAGCATGTTCCGCGATTTAATCTCGCTGCTGGAGGAGCCTGAACATGGACATCGATGGGCTGACGCCGTGGGTGAGCAGCCACGGCATGCAGGAAACGATCCAGCGCATGCGGAATGCAATCTTGGCGCAAGGGATGAAAATCTTTGCTCAGATCGACCACGGCCAAGCCGCCTCCGAGGCTGGGCTGGAGTTGCGGCCGTTGCAGGTATTGATCTTTGGCAACGTGCTGTCGAGTACGACGCTGATGCAGTCGAAGCCGACGACAGGAATCGACCTGCCTCTGCGGGCCGTCGTGTGGGTGGATGACGAAGGCAGCACCTGGCTGGCTTACAACGACCCTGGCTGGATTGCGGCGCGCCACGGCGCGCGGCTTGGGAACGAGCAAGTCTTGCTCTACATGCGCCGGACGCTGACGGCTATTGCCGAGTACGTCATCTACGCGCATCCAGCCGGCTAGGGTCGGTCCCACGACGAACCCGCCCTGACGGCCGTCTCAAAAATCCTTGTCAAGCTACTCCTGTGTAGAGGTGAGCGACAGGGAACTGCTACCCTTAACAGACTAGCGGAAGCACGGTGGCCGTCATTCACGCTTGGTCAGGAGAACGAGCAGATGATCTTGGCGCGTCGCATGCTCCTGGGATCAGCTGCCGGGTTGGCCGCGCCGGCCGTTCGCGCATATGGTCAGGCTCCGGTCATTCGGATCGGTGTGCTCAACGATCAGTCCGGTCCAACGCGAGACGGGAGCGGGCCGGGTTCGGTGGTCTGTGCGCAGCAGGCTCTTGCCGAGTTCAGTCATCCGTCGTTCTCGGTCGCGTTAGTGGCGGCGGATCATCAAAACAGACCCGATGTAGGCGTCAGCATCGCACGACGATGGATCGACTTGGCAGATGTTGACCTGATCCTAGACGTTCCGATTTCGTCGGTTGCCCTCGCCGTCTCGGATGTCGTGCGCGCCAGGAACAAGGTGATGATCTGCTCTGGGTCGGGGTCGCCGGACCTCTCGGGGGCTCAATGCAGCCCGAACACGGTCCAGTGGACCTTTGACACCTATATGCTGTCCCGCTCCACAGCGACTCAGGTCGTGCGCCTGGGTGGTACAAGGTGGTTCTTTCTGACGGGCAATTACGTTTTCGGTCGGCAGCTGGAGCGGGATGCGTCGCGGTTCGTCAGGGCTAACGGCGGCACGGTCGTGGGCCGGGTCGAGTACCCATTCCCCGGAACTTCCGATTTTTCGTCGTATCTGCTTCAGGCGCGATCAAGCAGGGCAGACGTCATCTGCTTCACGGTCGGCGGCGATGACACGATCAACGGCGTCAAGCAGGCGCACGAGTTTAGACTTGGCCCAACGGTTAGGTTGGTGGCGTTAGCAGCCAATGCCAATGACGTGGCCGCTATCGGTCCGGAGGTTGCGCAAGGCCTGTTCCTGACGTCGGCATTTTACTGGGATCTGAATGACAGGACGCGGGCTTTCAGTTGGCGTGTAATTGATCGCATGCCTCAGCGTCAGCCACCTAATGCCGTGCAAGCAGGTTGCTACTCTGGAGCGATTCATTACCTGAAAGCCGTCGCGGCACTAGGCCCAGCCAGGGCGAAGGCGGATGGTGCTGCCGTAGTCGCCCGCATGAAAGAGCTTGCGGTCGATGATGACGCATTCGGATCGGGCACCGTTCGTCCGGATGGACGGGCAATTTTCCCGGTGCATTTGCTTCAGGCCAAGCCACCTGGCGAGATAAGACAGGGGATCGATACGTTGCGCCTCGTGGCCACAACGCCGGAGGATCAAGCATGGCTACCGATGGTAGAGGGCGGCTGTCCATTGATCAGGCCGTAATGAGACCGTTCGCTATGAAGGTAGCCTTCTCATGTGCGGTCTGTCTCGTCGAAAGGAGACAAGGGCGGGCTGTGCATCTACGCTGGAAGATCTTCTGATGAATGGACAGCGCCAGGCATCATCTGAAGCCGATCCTGTCGCGCGTGATGACGAGTTCGCCTTCGGGCCCTTCCGACTACTGCCCGCGCAACGCTTGCTGCTGGAGGAGGGATCTCCAGTCGCGCTCGGAGGTCGTGCCTTCGACATCTTGGTCGCTTTGGCGGAGCGGGCGGGCACGCCCATCGGCAAGCGCGAGCTCATCGCTAAGACTTGGCCAAGTATCTTCGTTGATGAGAGTAACTTGCGGGTTCATGTCGCTGCACTGCGTAGGGCGCTTCGTGACGGGCAGGCCGACCGCCGCTTCATCATCACTCTGCCCGGACGCGGTTACAGCCTGGTCGGGCCGGTGCTGCGGACCGCTCAGAAACCCGGCGCAGCGCGCCCGACCATCCACGCGACTGCAACGGACAATCTCCCGATGCTGGTCCGGAAGACTGTCGGCCGGGATGAGACTGTCGCGGCGCTTACCGCGAAGTTGGTAGAGTCACGGTTCGTAACTATCGTCGGACCTGGGGGGATCGGCAAGACGACCGTGGCGTTGTCAGTAGCGGCCGGGTTGCGGTCCTTCGGCGCCGACGGTGTCTGGCTGCTCGACCTCGCGACAATCAGCGATCCAACTTTAATGCCGACCGCGCTCGCCCTGGTGCTCGGCACTCCTGTCAGCTCCCTCGAGCCAATCCCGCATCTGCTGACGGTGCTCCGAGACAAGCGCATATTGCTGGTATTCGACAATTGCGAGCACGTCATCGATGGTGCCGCAACGCTGGCAGAGCAGATCTTCAGGAACGCGCCCAACGTCCACATCCTGGCGACCAGCCGCGAGGCTCTACGCGTAGAAGGTGAAAACATCTGGCGACTATCGTCGCTGGAGGTGCCACCCGAAGCCAGCGCTACCACGGCGAAAGTTGCGTTGAAGTTTTCGGCGGTCCAGCTGTTTGTTCAGCGAGTGTCGGCTATGTCCGCTTCCTTCGAGTTGACGGATAGCGATGCTCCGATTGTCGGTGAGATTTGCAGGCGCCTGGACGGCATTCCACTGGCCATTGAATTGGCGGCTTCCCGTGTGGAGAGCCTTGGCGTGCGCGGAGTCGCGGCGCGGCTGGGCGATCGCTTTCGATTGCTGACGCGCGGTTACCGGACCGCCGTGCCACGCCACCAGACTTTGCGTGCAACCTTCGATTGGAGCTACGGACTGTTGGACTGGCCGGCCAGAATTGTGCTGGGCCGACTAGCGCTGCTTGCCGGCGATTTCACGCTGGATGCGGCATGTGCGGTTGCACGCTGCACCGCGGTCGACGACGCCGAAATCGAGAACCAAGTTATAACATTAGTCGCGGCATCACTTCTTACGATGATAGACACCGAAGATGTCGTGCGTTACCGGCTGCTCGATTCCACGCGAGCCTACGCTCAGGAACGATTGAACGAAAGTGGCGAAGCTCCCAAGATCTTTCGGCAACATGCGGGGTATCTTCTGCAGCTTCTAGAAGGAGCGGCGCAGCAGCTGAAAGTCTGGCCTTTGGTAGAATGGCTGGCCGAGTATGGGCGTCAGATCGACAATGTGCGCACATCGCTCGACTGGGCATTCTCTCTTGAGGGCGATGTTGAACTTGGTGTGAATCTGACCATCGCGGCGGCTCCGCTGTTCTTACTAACGTCGTTGCATCATGAATGTCGTTCCCGCGTGACGGCAGCGCTTGCTCACCTACAACCCGACGAACTTGGTGCGGGGCGTCGCGCTATGCAGCTATGGGCCGAACTCGGTGGCGCTCTGATGTACACGCTCCACCGCGATCTTGAGGTTTTCACAGCTTGGACCAGGGCGCTCGAGATCGCCGAGTCTTTGGGTGCTGTCGATTACAAGTTGCGAGCCCTCAAGGGTCTGTGGACCAGCGCCTTCAACGCGGGTGATCTGACGTCTGCCAACTCCTATGCGGAGAGGTTCGACGAGGTCTCGGAGACGTTGGCCGACCCTGCCTACACCCAGCTCAGCGCTCGTATGCTCGCGATGACGGATCAGTACTCAGGGCGGCTGGAAGCTGCACGCAAGCGGTGCGCCACTGCCCTTGCTGCATACAGGGATGTGAACATACAGCTTGATCTAATCCGCTTTCAATTCGATCAGCGAACGATCCTAGCGACTATTCTTTCGATGACGCTCTGGATGCTAGGTAAGCCTGATCAGGCCGGAAAAGTGGCACAATCATGCCTCGACTATGCCAGAGAAGCCGACCACGATTTATCGGTCATTTTTGGGTTATCCTACACAATGATTAAGGTCGACATACTGTCTGGAAATATCGACGCGGCAGAAGACAATTTGAATTTGTTGACGAAGTATACTGCTTCCAATCCCACGGGACAATTTGGTCTGATGTGTCAATGCTGGCGAGGCAGTCTCCTGTCTCGCAAAGAAAGCTTCGTGGCCGCAGCAGATCTGCTCAAGACTACGTTGAGGAACATTCCCTACCATTCGTACCAGGCGCACTATACCTGGTTTCTTGGCGAGTATGCTTATGCGGCTGGTCGCGCAGGCGAGGTCGACGAGGCGATCGAGGCGATCGACCGTGCTCTGGAAATTTGTGACCGGCTGAGCGAGCGCTGGAACCTTGCTGAGCTCCTTCGCATTAAAGGCGAGATCGCCCTCATGAGGCGTGGCGCCGACAGCGAAGCTTCTGCCGAGGACTGCCTTGAGCGGTCCTTGGACTGCGCGCGCCAGCAGGGGGCGCTTTCGTGGGAACTGCGCGCCGCTATGAGCCTTCTGAGGCTTGACCATGGTCGCGGGCGAATCAGCCAAGCCTATTCCGATCTTGCCACCGTATATGGACGCTTCACCGAAGGCTTCGAAACCTACGACCTCCTGGAGGCAAAGCGCCTTCTTGACAGGTTGAAATGATCTCGGTCGGTAGCTTGTCCTTATGCGGCCGGGGTCGCGACCCGGAGCTTTTTCAAAGGAATTTCGTATAGCACGATCGGCCAGACCTAACGGAATGCGCGGCCGTGTAGCATAGCGGGACGAAGGGCGATCTCAGGCGGCGAGGCGCGCGGCGTCGCTGGTGGCCCTGAGGGGGCGGAAGCCGTCACGGGTATCCGACACGTAGTCCGAGGCCGCCCAGACATAGTCGCCGGTGAGGTTCACGTGCTCTCAGCCGAGCGGGGAGAGGTGGGCGAGGAGGTGGTCTGGCACGTCCTCGGCCTGGCGGAGCGCGGCGAGGGCGCGGCCGAGGTAGCGGGTGTTCCAGAGGATGATGGCGGCGACGAGGAGGTTCAGCCCGGAGGCGCGGTGGCGCTGGTTCTCGTAGGTGCGGTCGCGGATCTTGCCGAGCCGGTGGAGGAAGACGGCGCGGGCGAGGGAGTTGCGGGACTCGCCGCGGTTGAGCTCGCGCGTGGCACCGCGGCGCAACTCGGGGTCCTCGACCCAGTCGAGGGTGAACAGCGCCTGCTCCAGCCGGCCGAGCTCGCGCAGCGCGGCGGCGACGCCGTTCTGCCGCGGGTAGGAGGCGAGCTGGTGCATGATGAGGGGGCGGTGACCGTGCCGGTGCGGATGGAGGCGGCGACGCGCAGGATGTCGGGCCAGTGGGCGCGGGTGAGGGCGACGTTGATGCGGCCGGCGACCAGCGGCTCGAGCGCCGGGTGGTCGGCGGCCTTGCCGAAGACGTAAAGCCGGCGGTGCTTCAGGTCGGGGATGCGCGGCGCGAAGCCGAAGCCGAGCAGCGTGCACAGCGCGAAGACATGCTCGGAATCGCCGCCGCCGTCGGTGTAGTGGCGCGAGGTGGCGACCTCGCTCCCGTGGTCGAGCAGGCCGTCGAGGACGTGGACGGCCTCGATCGCGGTGGCCGCGATGACCTTCGTGTGGGACGTGGCGTAGCGGTCGGAGAGGTGGGTGTAAAACTTGGCACCGGGCGCATCGCTGTAGTGAGCGTTGAGGCGGGCCGCGTCGCGGCCTGGTCCGCCGGCCCTAAAGAACTGGCCGTTCGAGGATGAGGCCGTGCCGGCGCCGAAGTAGGCGGCCAGGGGCTCGCGCCCCTGCCGGTCGACGAGGCGCCGCAGTGCCGCGGCGTAGGTCTCGTCACGGACGTGCCAGTCGGCGGTCCAGGCGAGCCGGCCGAGGTTGGCGACGTCGCAGGCCTCGGCCATGCGGGTCAGCCCGAGGTTCAGCCCGTCCGCGAGCAGGACCGCCATGAGCACGCGGGGATTGGGCGCGGCCTCGCCTTTGCGGAGATGGGTGATGGGCCTGTCCCGGATAAGCGGACACCTCATAGGCTGAAAGGCCTGGAGGTGACGATGTCAGAGGCCGTGAGACGGCGCCGGAGCTTTCCGGACGAGTTCAAGCTCGAGGCAGTGGCCGCGATCCGCGGTGGGCGCTCGGTCGCGCAGGTGGCGTCCGAGCTGGGCCTGCCGGACCGGCTGGTGCGCTCCTGGCTGCGGTGGGCGGAGCGGCAGGCGGCGGGTGCATTGATGTTCCGCTTCGCGGTCGAGACCGAGGCCGACGGCTCGGTGAAGCGCGTTGTCTTCCTCGCCCTCTGCGGCGAGGAGGGCCGGGTCGAGTGTTTCTGGCCCGTGCCGCTCGAGAGCGGGTCCGCCGAAGGCCTGCGCCGCAACAGCGGCGGCGCGCTGCAGATGCCCCTTTCGGCCGCAGCGAAGGCTCGAGGTGGAAGGAGCGGTGGCGGTAAGGCCCGCCCGGGACCGAAGCCGGCTGACACGCTCGCCCGACCTCATGAGCGATCTAGCTGATAGCTGTTGCCCTCTATATGCCCCTGCGATTGCGTCCGAACTGGCCTAGCCCCGCGAAGGGCGCCACGGCCAAGGCGGCCAAACTATCCGCCCTCGCCCCGGGGCAGGATGACGACGTCGACCGAGACTCACGCGAGTGTTCGGCCCGATCAGAGGGCGGACGGTGCGACGTCTGGACCGTGGTGCACCAGAGCCCCGCGGTTCCACGCGAGGACCGCGTGCCGGTGCGCCTCTGCAACCAGGGCGAGCGTGAGGCGGAGCGCCTCCGCCTGCCCACGTCGACCCCCGGACGCTCAGCGGAACGGGATGAACCGGAAGCCCTCGCCCCGGCGCTCTACGCGCCCCAAGCCAGGGTAGGCGAAGTGCACGGCACACGCCGGCCCACCGTCGCTCGCAAGCCTGTCCAGCAGCCAAGCGCGTGTCGCGGCGGCGAGGTTGGGATTGGTGTCGTAGCCGAAGTGCCAAGCAGGGTGCTCGACGGAGACCACCTCATTCGTCAGCGCGTCACCCGCGAGGATCAATGGCTTCGCTCCTGGCACGATGAAGGAGAGATGACCCGGGGTATGGCCAGGCGTCGCGAGCGCCCGCAGACCGCCGGGCAGTTCGACGCCGTCCGTCAGGTGGACGACGCGGTCGCGCATGGCGGCGAAGTTTCGCCTCGCCGCGAGGGCAAAGGGGACCAGTGGGGTCGGCATGGTCCCGGCGGTGTCGGACCAGAACGCCCACTCAACGCCCGACAGATAGTAGACGCCGTTCGGGAAGCGGAGCCGACCCTCGCCGTCAAGCAATCCGCCGAGGTGATCGGGGTGAGCGTGGGTGAGGAGCACCCGCGTCACGGCGCGCGGATCGAGACCCTCGGCAAGGAATCGCGCGAAAAAGCTCCCCTCGGTTGGGGCGAACGTGCCGCCGCCGCCGAGGTCCACGACGATCAGCTCCCGACCGATGCGAAGGACAGGGACGTTTACGCAAGCGTGGATCTCGCCGCCACGGCCGCTGAGCCGCGTCTCGATGTCGGTCCACTCCGCCGCCAAGGCGGCCGGCGCGACGATCCCGGAGGGAAGGGGGAAGAAACCGTCGCTCAGCATGACGATCTCCGCCTCGCCGTGTTGCAGGCGAAGCGGCCCGTCCGGGCCGGGCTGACAGCGGTCCGCGCGACGGACGACGGATGTGGTGCCGTCCAGATCGGGGGTCGAAGCAGGTGCGATGTCCATGTCCATCACCTTTCTATGCTCGCCGACGCGGAGGGGTGGCTCAGGTCAGGGGTCACGTTGTGGGAGGAACGACGAACGCGATCGTCTCGCGGTCGAGCGTCTGGTGGTTCGCGTCGACGAGCTCGAGCAGAACACGGTGCGGGCCGGGCGGGAGTTTGTTGATAATGATCGCATCACCGCTCGCGTCAGCCCAGCGCCAGGAAAGGTCGTCGACGGTGACGTGGACGTGGCCGATGCGGGGCGACACGGCGAGTGCGGCCGGGCCGAAGACCCCGACGACGCGCAAGTTCTCCGTGCGGTACTGGATCACCACGCGGCCCTGAGCTAGCCAATCGGGCACCGGGGGATCAACGACGATGCGGGCCGGCGGCTCGGCATCCGCGAGTGGCACAACGGCCGGCGGACCGAGAATATCCCGCGCGCTCGCCGCTCCGGAGCGGGCACGGGGCGCGGCAGGGTCGATCGTCGTGTCAGTCCTGCGCATGGGTGTCGCTCCAACGTCCACATGACCTGCCGTCGTCCTCGAGGGCGCCGTCTGTCCGTCGCCAGCGGCAGCGAAGTCCTAGCCCTCGGCGGCACAGACCGCTTGCGGCAGGTGTCGCAGGATTGTCAGTTGGCGGACCTCTGGTCCCGATCGTCGTCGTCGGAAGGAAGCGACGCCGCGCTGAGGTCACTGCCCAGCGGCACCCACGAAGGACAGCCGGATCGAGACTGGACGGGCATCCCTACAGCGCGTCCGCGCCGATGCAGCCGGGCGCCTACCTCGCCAGGCCATTCTCCGGCACCGCCTAGTGGTCTCGCGCCCGTGTGCCGGCCGCGATGGTTGCCCGCGATGGTTGCCCGCGATGGCTGCCACGTGGGTTCCGAGCGGTCGCGTCCGCCGGTGCAGCGTACCGCGAGGCTCCAGGCATCAGCGATGGCCGGACTGCCGGGTGAGTGGACGGAGGTGGATCCGAGCAGGATCACGCGAGGCGATCCACCGTAAGGAACGCCGTATTGCCGGAGGGCACGCGCACCGCCGTTGATCGGACGCAACCGGGTCCATCGCGCGGTCGCGCAAGGCAGAGCCAGAGACCGAAAGAATCCCAGCATCGCCTCCATCAGTTTCGAACCTTGGCCGAGCCGGCGGAATTCCCGCGTCGGCGCCACGCTGGTTGGGCGCCGAGTGACGCGAACGGCCTGCCGCGAGAGGAGGATCTGATGGATCAAACGTCCCACACGAGGGCCGCGTCGCCCCAGGGCGCAGGCCCGCCTCGCCCTCTCCGGCGCAAGCTGGTGCTCGCCGGCATGGCCTCACTCGCAGTGCCTGCCCTCGCGTCCGCTCAGTCACGTTCGGGGGTGGCGGTGCCATCCCGTGCTTCCCACCAGGAGAGGATTGCCCACCCAATGCCGCTTATCACGACCCGCGACGGGACACGTCTCTACTACAAGGACTGGGGTTCGGGGCGGCCCGTTCTCTTCAGCCACGGCTGGCCGCTGAACGCGGATGCCTGGGACGAGCAGATGGTATTCCTCGGCTCGCACGGCTTCCGCGTCGTCGCGCATGACCGTCGCGGCCATGGCCGATCCGACCAGCCGTGGAACGGCAACGACATCGACACCTATGCCGACGACCTCGCCGCTGTCATCGACGCACTCGACCTCCGGGATGTGGTGCTCGTCGGACACTCGACTGGGGGCGGCGAAGTCACCCGCTACATCGGGCGCCACGGCACGCGGCGCGTCTCGAAGATCGTACTCGTCGATGCGATCCCGCCGCTGATGCTGCAGACACCGAGCAACCCCGGTGGGCAGCCGAAGGCGGCCTTCGACGCGATCCGGGCGGGCGTAACGAATGACCGTTCCCAGTTTTATCGCGACCTCAGTATCCCCTTCTTCGGGGCGAACAGGCCCGGCGCGACGGTCTCGCAGGGCGTGCGAGATGCCTTCTGGATGTGGAGCATGCAGGCCGGCGTGCGCGGTGCGCTCGAGTGCATTACCGCCTTCTCGGAGACGGACTTCACGCAGGATCTCAAGCGCGTCGACGTACCGACCCTCGTCGTGCACGGCGAGGACGACCAGATCGTGCCGATCGCCAACTCCGCGCTGCTCACCGCGGCTCAGGTCGAGCGATCGACGCTGAAGGTCTATCCCGGCGCGCCCCACGGCCTGCCGATGACCCACAAGGCGCAGCTCAACGCCGATCTGCTCGCCTTCATCCGGTCCTAAAATCAGGGCTCTGCACCCGGAGCCCGCCGAGGCAGGAGCTCGGCGTAGCCGCGAAACCAAGGAGGGGAAAATGCCTGGTCTGCCAGTGCGCGCTCGAGTGGGGATCGGAGGACGACGACACTTCTGCGCATGCTGCGCCGTTGCGGCCGCCGCGGTGACGGGCACGGTGACGCTCTCGCCGCGTGAGGCCTTCGCGCAGGCCAGGGGTATCGTCGACACGATCCGCGATGCGGCGGCGCGCGCACCGATCGAGGTCCACCGCTTGCGCGACGGCATCGCCGTCCTCGAGGGCTCAGGAGGCAACATCGCGGTCCTGCCGGGCCGGGACGGCAAGCTGCTCATCGACGCGGGGATCAGCGTGTCGCGCTCCCAGCTCTCCCGCGCCCTCGCAGGCCTCGGTCCGGAGCCGGTAACGCGGCTGGTCAACACGCACTGGCATTTCGACCACACCGACGGCAATGGTTGGTTCCACCAGGAGGGTGCGATCATCTCGGCGCGCCCCGAGACGCGACGGCACCTTTTCGCGGCGCAGAGGGTGGAAGACTGGGACTACACCTTTCCGGCCGCTCCCCCGGGCGCCCTGCCGTCCGGCTCGCTCGCGGACGGCGAGACGCTGCGCCACAGCGGCGCGACGGTCGCGTTCCGGTACTACGGGCCGGCCCACACGGACTGTGATCTGTCGGCAACCTTCGTTGAGGCGAACGTCCTCCACGCCGGCGATACCTTTTGGAATGGCGTCTACCCCTTCATCGACTACTCGACGGGCGGGAGCGTGGAGGGGATGATCCAGGCCGCGGAGAGGAACATCGCCGGGGCGAACGACGAGACGATCGTTGTGCCGGGTCACGGCCCGATTGGCAGCCGACGTGATCTCCAGGCCTTCCACACGATGCTCGCAACCGTGCGCGACAACGTCGCCGCCCTGAAGCAGGGGGGGCGCTCCGCAGCGGAATGCGTCGCGGCGAGGCCGACCGCCGCCTTCGATGCGATCTGGGGGAATTTCGTCGTCAGCCCGGCCTTCTTTACCCGTATCATCTACGCCGGCGTCTGACATGCACCGCCTGCCCCGCGTCCCCGCGGCCTTCTTCGGCATCGTGCTCGGCCTCAGCGGCCTCGGCGGCGCCTGGCGGGCGGCGCACGCCGTCTGGGGACTCCCGGCCGCCATCGGCGAGGGAGTGATCCTTCTCGCCACGGGCGTCTGGGTCGGTCTCGCCATCCTCTACGGGGCAAAGTGGTGGGGAGCACCAGAGGAGGCCCTCGCCGAGGTGGGTTCTGTTACATCGTTTGCGTCCGGTGATGACCGGGGCCATGGTTCGGTATGGCGAAGCGGCGGCGGTTGGGTGAACTCCGGGCGGGTCGGTCCTTCAAGGGCCGCCAGTTCGCAGCCGAGGTGATCCTCTGGGCGGTCCGGTGATACCTCATGTTCCCCGTCAGCTACCGCGACCTCGATCGAATGCTTGGGGATCGAGGCGTGGAGATCGCGCACACGACGATCTTTCGTTGGATCCAGGCCTATGCGCCGGAGCTTGAGAAGCGGATCCGGCCGCACCTGCGGATGAGCAACGGATCCTGGCGGGTCAATGAAACCTACATCCGGGTGAAGGGGCGCTGGACCTACCTGTATCGTGCGGTGGACAGCCGTGGGGCGACGATCGACTTCCCCCTCTCAGCCAAGCGGGACGCGGAGGCTGCGAAGCGGTTCTTCCGCAAGGCCTTGGGCCAGCCGCACACGCTCAACCCGCGCAGCATCACCGTGGACAGGAACCCGGCCTACCCACGCGCGGTAGGGGAGATGAAGGCCGCGGTCGAGCTCTGGCACTTCGCGCGTCTGCGGCAGGCCAAGTTCTTGAACAACATCGTGGAGCAAGATCACCGGCGCGTGAAACGGTCGGTCCGACCAGGGCTGGGCTTCGGCGGCTTCCGGACGGCGCGACGAACGCTGGCGGGCTACGAGGTGATGGCGATGGTGCGGAAGGGGCAGGTTCAGCAGGTCGGGGGACGGAACATGCGAGCGCAGGCGACATTGATCGCCGAACTGTTCCAGGTCGCGGCCTGATCAGACACCCTGCAAGACGCGCTTCGACCCTCGTCCAACTTCGCAACACAACCCAGCCGGATCCGCGTCTCCAGCTCCGGCGCATAGGCCTGGATCCAACGAAAGATCGTCGTGTGCGCGATCTCCACGCCTCGATCCCCAAGCATTCGATCGAGGTCGCGGTAGCTGACGGGGAACATGAGGTATCACCGGACCGCCCAGAGGATCACCTCGGCTGCGAACTGGCGGCCCTTGAAGGACCGACCCGCCCGGAGTTCACCCAACCGCCGCCGCTTCGCCATACCGAACCATGGCCCCGGTCATCACCGGACGCAAACGATACAAAGGAACCGGTGGTAGAGCCACACCGCGTGCCGGATGACCTCGGCCGGTAAACGGTAGCCGGGGTAGGTGGCGGGCTCTGGCGTCATCCCGCCAGCTTCGCCCAGCCTCTTCGTTCCGGCTAACAGGCTGCTGAAGAACTCGGACGTGCGGGAAGTTTTCTGGTGTTGAGCGGGCTGGGGCGGGGTGGCTCTGGCGCGTGCCGATGGTGATGAGGCGTGCTGCGGCGGCTTGTTCGTGCCTCGTCTACGTTCCCCCTCGCAGCAAGCCTGGCAGTCGGACGAGGTTGTAGGCTGCCGTCGCGAGGGTGAAGGTCCAGGCGACGCGGGGCAGGCCGCGGTGACGGGTCTGTCGGAGGGTGGCGGTGGTCTTGAGCCAGCCGAAGACCTCCTCGATGCGCTTCCTGACGCGCTGGCTGACGCCGTAGCCGGGATGACGGGTGGTGCGGGCGTCGATGGAGGAGCGTCGTCGCTTGCCCGTTTTGGTGAGGTGGTCGTCGCGGGCGATGTGGGGCGTGACGCGGCGTTGCCGGAGATCGGCGATGAAGGCCCCCACGTCGTATCCGCGGTCGGCGCCGAGGGTGAGGCGGCGCCGGGTGGTGGCGCGGAGCCGGTCGAGCATGGCGAGCGCCGCCTCGCGCTCGGCGGTGCCGGAGGCCCGCGTCGCGAGGGCGAGGCGGACGAGGCCGGAGCGGTTCTCCATCAGCACGTGCCCGGCATAGGCCATCAGGGAGGACTGCCCGTCAGCCTTGCGGGCGAGCCGGGCGTCGGGGTCGGTCGTACTCGCATGCGTCTCGTTCGAGCGCTTCTGGCCGCGCCAGTCGGCGTCCGCGTTGCGCCCGCTCCCTCCACCCCCGGCCGCGGGTGAGGGGGGCGGCGTGCCGTCTCCCCCGTCATCGCTCTCCGCCTTGGGGCGGAAGGACTTCTGGCTCGCCCAGGCCCCGATGAGGGTGCCGTCGACGGAGAAGTGCTCCGACGACATCAGGGCTGCCACCCGGGGCTGGGCGACGACGGCGGCGAGGAAACGTTGCGCGACGTCGCCTGCCAGCAGCCGGGCGCGGTTCTTGGAGAAGGTAGACGCGTCCCACACAGGGGCATCCATCGAGAGCCCGACGAACCAGCGGAACAGCAGATTGTAGTCGAGCTGCTCCATCAGGGCGCGTTCGGAGCGCACCGAGTAGAACGCCTGGAGCAGGAGAGCGCGCAGCAGCTTCTCGGGGGCGATCGAGGGCCGCCCTACCCGGGCGTACAGCCCCTCGAACTCGCCCGACAACGCCTCCAGCGCCTCGTCCACCACCGCCCGGATCAGCCGCAACGGGTGGTCCGCCGGGACGCGTGCTTCGCAACTCACGTAGGAGAACAACGCCGCCGTCTGCCCGTCCGCCCCGCGCATCGCAACCTCCGGCCATCTCACCAGAAGGAATCACGCCAGCTCACAACCCGCGAGGGTTTTTCAGCAGCCTGCTAACGGTCATCAACGTGGCAACGCCTCGTCAACCCACCACGCCTGCGGCTCACACCGGCTGGATACCGCTTACTTACGGTGGCCGTAACGCAGTCACCGGGATGACCATGATGCGACCACGCGAACGGAAAACTTTGCACGATCCCAGATAGGGACTTGTCGACAGACGAGCGTAAGACTTGTCGCGTCCTTGCTGATGCAAACGGCGGGGCATTTGGACTCACGCCAGTGCCGAACGATGAAAGCGCTGGCCGCTATATCGTGGCCGTGATGCTGTGAAGTACGCGTCAGGTCTGAACACAACATAGGAGAGCAAGTTATGACGTACATGCTGCCTTTGGGGATCCTGCTTGCCGGAGCATTGAACGTCGGAGTCTCGACGACGGCGAGGGCTCAAACCGTCGTAGACGTGCTGCGTCAGCAGGCCGACATGGGAATCTTCGCGACGCTTGTGGAGCGGAGTGGCTTGGCCGAGCAACTGTCTGGGAGCGGTCCTTTCTCACTTTACGTACCAACAGATTCCGATTTCGGCCGGTTGTCGTTCGAGATGCGCTCAATGCTTGTGGCAGAAGCCAACCGGGACGCGGTGCGGCGATTCGTGCTCTCTCATGTCACGATGAGGGCGCGTAGCCTTGACTACACATCTGGCTATAACGAGTTCGTCGCTAACTCACTAGCAGGTAATCAGATTCGCTTCGTTCGTGAGCAGGCCGAAGGTGACGGGGCTAACGGCGGCAGCATCACCGCGAATGGCATCCCGGTTGAAGGTAATATTCGGGCGACGAACGGATACATTCACCGCATTGGTGGCTTCTTGGCAGATTGAGCAATCGGCGGCGGGTGTTCTGGAGCGCCGCCCACTTCGACCGGACATGAGGCTGGGGTGGACGACTGGCTGGCGATGAACTCACGGGGTGAGAGCATGCGCAAGCCAGTCGTCCACCCCTGCCGCGTGTCCGGTTTGATGGGGAGCACTCCAGCAGCACAGCAACCACGTCGCGGCGCAGCGCGGGCCTCACCACTTTTCGCAGAACATCCTGCAGCATGGTTTTGTCGAGGCTCAGGTCGGCGGCCAGCCGCTTGAGCTTAGCGTTTTCCTCCTCGAGCTGCTTCAGCCGCCGAATCTCCACCGTCCCCATCCCGGCAAACTCCTTCTTCCACCGGTAGAACGTCGGCTCGGAGACGCCGAGCTTGCGGCTGATCTCGGCCACCGCCGTGCTGCTCTCCGCTTGCCTCAACGCGAAGGCGATCTATTCGTCCGTGTATCGCTTCTGCTTCATGGCACGACCCCTACTTGGGGTTCAAAGTGCCAGAAAAACTTGCGTTCCATCCGGACCAGTTCAGCGGGTCAGGACCACAGGTCCTGCGCGCGCTTGCCTGACGCCCCTCGGCTTGTCGGCTCAGAGGGGCTGCAATAGAAGAGACGCTGCCGTACCGACCCGGGGGCTGCTCATTTGAGCGAGAGTAGGATCGTTGACAGCGCCCCGTTACTGACCGTCCGGATCGAGAGCAGGGAGCCGCTCGGGGCCGACGAGGTTGGACGATTTCTTTCGGCAATCGCGACTGACTACAGGCGGTTCAGCCGTCGGCAGCTGGTTCTGGTCGAGGTATATCAAGGCTCACTTGTCACCGTATTCAGCGATCTGGCCGAGCTCGCCGACAAGGCGAACCACCTGATCGACTTTGCCAAGAACCTGGCGATGATCGCGGGGGCCGCGGCCGCTGGCGCCTATTTGCTCCGAAATCGCCGGCGGCCGGGAACCAAGACGATCACTGTTTTGGCCGAGGCTGCGGCGAAGCACAATTGCGACGTCAGCATTAAGTACGACGGGAAGACAGATATCTACGACTTTAAGCTGGAGCCGCGGCAGGCGGAGGAGTTGATCAGCCATCAGGCAACCACTCTTCCGGCACCAAAAGCGCTGTCGGATGCTCAAGCCAGTTCTCTCATCGTCAATGAGCCGGGGCCAATCAGAGACCTAAAGATCTTTAAGGATCTGGAGAGCGCCGTTAAGCTTGTGACCGTAAAGCAGCCGCACCTTGCGAGTCTCGAGAGCGAGGCCACGAAGAGGGATCCGGTCTTTCAGCTTATTGCGGGACTGGTCGCGATCGTACGGCAACGACCAGACGGGCATAAGCTGATCATGGACCTTGCCAACAGCATGAGAGCGTCAGGGCACCCGCCTATGGCCCGGTTTCTCGAGCGCTGCGGGCTGGAATGAGCTGGGGGCGTGGCCTCTTCAGGCTCTGGGTCTTCGTCAGCGCCCTCTGGCTGGTGACGGTGGGGGTCTCCCTCGCCCTCGAGCTCAAGGAGGGGATGTTCGCCGGAAACTACCAGTACGTGATGCAGCTCCGGACACAGCCGTGGGAGACCGATTTCAACCACCCGATCTACGAGATCGCGCATCCGCCGGGTCAGGGCCCGTTCCCGGAGAAGTTCATGCCGGTGGACTGGCAGCACCTGGCCGACTGGAACAGCCGCGTCAGCGACCGGAACATGGTGAAGATGGACTTCCCCGACCGGACGGCCCTGTACCTGAGCGCGCAATGGTCGGAAGCGGACCAGACGCAGCTCTCGCGGATGTTCTGGGAGGGTCGCTGGTGGCGGTATGCGGACAGGCTCTGGCCGTGGGCGATACGAGCCGTGGCCCCTCCCCTCGTGCTGCTGAGTCTTTGGATGGCGGTGGGCTGGGTCCTGCGGGGATTTCGGGCGCGGCCCGGCGCAGCGGGGTGACGTCGGAATCGGCTGTGCTAGGCTCGCGGCAAAGGTGAGGGCGGAACCCGCAAGGGGTCATGGACAAGGAACGCCGGGAGCGGATCCGATTCAGGGTCCACGGCCAGAAGCGCGGCACCCAGTCCGGTGAGGAGGTGCTGGCGGCCGTCTTCGCCCAGAAGCTGGGCGCGCTCGTCCGTGCCCTGCGCGCAGCTGACAAGATCGCGAACGGCGCGAACAACCACGACTACACGATCGCCGCGCTGAACATCGGGAGCGCGGAAGCAGTCCTGGCCGAACGGGCGGCGCCGAAGATCTTCCCCGACGGCTCCGGGAGATCCGGCCTCGACGTCTTCGATCAGTGTCTGGACGCTGTCGCGCTCGGGAACGTCGCTTCCATGCGGCGGTTCGAGCCGTGCCTGAAGCATCTCGGCACCCTCGCGCGCGGATCGGGCAAGGTCTTCAGCTACGCCGAGCTTGCCGTTGATGAGAAGCCGCCGGTGCGCGTCGATGGTCTCATGGAGGACCTGGTCGAGAAGGCCTCGCGGCTCTGGATCGACCTGGACGGCGGGAACGCTGCCGCGACGCCCCCGACCTGGTTCCAGGGATTCGCGCACGGCTCCTTCGACGGGGAGATCAAGCTGGTGGACCTCCGCGGCGCCCTGCCGCAGGTCAAGCTGGTCCTGACCGCCGGGCGCAAGGAGATCGACTGCATCCTGCGCGAGCCGGGCGTGCAGCAGCTTCGCGAGACGCTGAACCGCCGGGTGCGGGTCTCGGGACGCGTGTTCTACGATGGGACCTCGGGACTCCCCCGGCGCATCGAGGTCATGAGCATCGAGGCAATCGCGGACGGCGGTGACGTGCGCCGCTGGAAGAACAGCTTCGAGCCCTTCACCCAGGACCTGTGGAAGGGTGACGACACGTGATCGGCCCGAAGGACGTGTTCTGGGACTCGTGCGTCTTCATCCGCTGGTTGACCGGAGACACGACGGAGCTGGCTCAGGACATCCAGAGCTACATTGATGATGCGATGAAAGGCGAGCGGAAGATTCACTTTTCAACGATCCTCTTCGCCGAAGTGAAGCCCAGTCATTTGCGTCAGGGCGGCTATGAGACCATGGCGCAGGTCATGAACGACTTTGTGGCTGCATTCCACCCGATCGAGCCGAACCCGAACGTCATGATGGCGGCTGGGCGCCTGAGGGATGCGAAGGCGACGAACCCGGCGGATGGGAAGCCGTGCAACCGGGTGGTCGGGACGGCAGACGCGATCCATCTGGCGACGTGCGCGTACCTGCGCTCGCAAATGGGCGTCGAGAACGTGGTCTTTCACACGTTCGATGAGGGGAAGGGGAAGAGCTGGGAGGGAAAATGCTTCCCGCTGCTGGCACTGGAGGAGTGGATCCTCTACGCGCCGGACGGAAGCATCGAAAGCGAGGTGATCGCCCTCCCCCGGACGAAGCCGCTGTATCCACAGCCGCCCCTGTTCACGATGGCTAGTATGAGGCCGCGCCGGATACTGCGGATATAGGCGGAGTAAGCGGGAGAGGATTGCCACATTGTCGACGGCTGGCCGAAACGAAGGGGCGGGGCGAAGCTGGCCGGATGACGCCAGAGCCCGCCACCTACCCCGGCTATCGTTTCCCGGCCGAGGTCATCCGGCATGCCGTGTGGCTCTACCACGTCTTCAGCCTCAGCCTGCGTGACATCGAGCTGATCCTTGCCGAGCGGGGCGTCACCGTCACACACGAGAGCATCCGGCGGTGGGTCCTGAAGTTCGGCGCCGAGTTCGCGGGCAAACTGCGCAAGCGACGGCCCAAGCCGGGCGACACCTGGCACTTGGATGAGGTCTTCCTGAAGACTAACGGCGAGCTGCATTATCTCTGGCGGGCCGTGGACCAAGACGGCGTAGTACTCCATCTGCTCGTCCAGCCGCGCAGGAATGCGAGTGCGGCGAAGCGGTTCTTCAAGCGGCTGCTGGTCGGGCTGAAGTACAAGCCGAAGCGCCTCGTGACCGACGGTCTGCGCGGCTACGGCGTTGCGCATCGCGAGGTGATGCCAGAGGTTCGGCACCGGATCAGCCACTACCTGAACAACCGGGCCGAGAACTCCCACAGGCCGACGCGCCGGCGAGAGCGGCAAATGCAGCGGTTCAAGTCACCGGAGCAGGCGCAACGGTTCCTGTCAGCGCACGCGATGATCTACGGCCACTTCCGGCCGCGGCGGCACTTGATGACCGCCGCTCGGCACCGTCGCGCTCGGGCCAAGGCCTTCCGGGTCTGGCGCGAGGAAACGTGCGTCCAGATTGCGGCCTGAACCCGCGCCCGCACTCTCGCGCGGTCAGACCCGGCGTCTCGCCCAACAATTTGCCAATCCCTGGCGCGAGCCGGTTCAGGAAGGCGAGCGCCCCGAGCACCTCATCGTTCGCCCCGTCCGCAAACGTGGCGCCGTCCCCAAGCCCCAGTCGGACCAGGCGAGCTGAGTCCGGCAGGCCGTCGAGCCATGCGTCCGCGAGATCGAGACCTGGCGCCGGCACGGCGATCTCGGCCACGGCCAGCGCCCTCGGATGGCGCGCCCGCAACTCGCCGGCGGATCGGGGCGGTGGCGGCGCAGTCCAGGCAGGCGCCCAGCCCTGCGCCTCCGCAGGCGCAAGGACACGGGTGATGGGCGGTCGCTGGACCATGGGCCGACCAGGGCGGCCGCTGAGTTCGCTGAAGCGGAGGGCGACGGCGGCCGCCGCATGGATGGCGCCCTCGCAGAAGGCGTCTCCGCTTTCGAGATGTAGGCGGTATGACGAGAGCTTCGCCTTGCACTGCAGGACGCGCGCCTCAGGAGCCCTCGTCGCGATGGCCTCGGACAGCGCGGCGGTGATCGCGAACCAGCCATCGTCATGCTCGATGCCGCGATCGGGAAGAGCGCTGTCCTGTGGCCGCCCGTGCCGCTTCACGTACAGGGCAGGATGCTTGTCGCAGAGCAATCGGGTCAGCGCCTCCCGCATGTCGTCACGTCTCCACAGGCACCGCTGGGCCATCGGGGGATGACCTGCAGGAAAGCGACGCTCACCTCGGGAAGCCGACAGCCCATTCCTCTATTCAAATGTAACACGGAGTTTGTGCGGCGGCTCGCGCTTTCGTGACCTCTTGGGCCGGCCGTTCGGGTCCGCGTCGCAGCCGCGCCACAGCACCACCGGCCCGACGGATCAGGCGTGCGCCGCACCGACCTGATCTCGCGCGCCTGAGCGCATGCCCGGGCGCCTCCGCGGGCGCCTTCCGAGAAGGCCGCCGCTATCCCGCATGCAACCAAAGGCGAGCGTCGCCCCGCGCCAGGTCGTCGTGACGGCCTTCCAGTCCTTCGGTCCCCCGTGCACGCGGGGCAACGGACCGAGATGTCATCACCCGCGGGCCCGCCGCCGCGGAGCTGGCATCCTCCTTGCTGGCACTCAGTTCGACCGGCGCTTCGACACCATGCCCGACTGCCGGCCACCGTGGGGGCGGCGTGGCTCGAAGGGAGTTGTCGGCATGAACGCGATTGGTCGTCGTGCGGGGCTCGGGGCCGCACTCGCCCTCCCCCTTCTCTCCCGGTACGGGGCCGCCCAGTCCGGCCTCACACGCATCCGGTTCACGCTCGACTGGCGCCTTCAAGGCGTGCACGCTTGGTTCTATCTGGCCCGGGAGCGCGGCTACTTCCGGGACGCCGGCCTCGACGTCGTCATCGACCAGGGAGAGGGCTCGGCAGCGGCGGTCACGCGGGTGATGTCGGGTGCCTACGACGCGGGCTTCGGCGACATCACGGCGGTCATCGTCGCCGCGGCCCAGAACCCGGCGGAGGCGCCCCGGATTGTCTACGAGATGTACAACCGCGGCCCCTACGCCGTCGTCGTCCGCGCGGACAGTCCGGTCCGCACGCTTCGCGACCTGGAGGGCCGGAGCGTCGGGGCGCCGGCCGGGAGCGCTTCGGCTCGCCTCTTCCCCGCCCTTCTCCGGCTCAACGGGATCGACCCGTCCCGGGTAACCCTCTCGAACGTCGCGGCCAACCTGCAGGAGCCGATGCTGCAGCGAGGCGCCCTCGACGGGATCCTCGGCCACAACTACTCGATCTACATCAACCTGCCGGCCGTCGGGCTCGACCCCGACCGGGACGCGCGCTGGCTGACCTACGCCGAGAACGGCCTCGACATCTACTGCAACGGCGTCATCGCCTCACCGAAGCTCATGCGGGAAAACCCGGGTGCGGTGCGTGGTCTCCTCGCTGGCATCAACCGTGCGGTACGCGAGGGTATGGCTGACCCCGACGCGGCTATCCGGTCCCTGCGCGCGGTCGAGCCCCTACTGGACGCTGAGGTCGAGAAGCGGCGCCTCCTCTACACCGTCCGCAACGTCATGCTGACGCCCTTCACGGCTGCCGAGGGCTTCGGAGGCGTCGAGCCACGGCTCCTCGACCACACGATCCGCTCCATCGCCGAGGCCTTCGCCCTGCCGCGGGTTCCCGCAGCCGCGGAGGTCTTCGACGGATCGTTCCTCCCACCGCAGGACGCCCGTCGCTTCGGAGCCGTAGGGTGAGCGCGGCCGAAATTCCGAACGTCGACCTTACCCCCGTCCTTGTCGGGGACGTGGCCGGTACCCGCGACCTCTACGGCGCGGTTGACGAGGCGCTCCGCACAACGGGTTTCTTCACGGTCAGCGGCCACGGCGTGCCCGATGCCGCCCGCGGCGGGCTTTTCGCGGCGGCGCGGTCCTTCTTCGCCCTGCCGCCGGAGGAGAAGCTCCGGTTCCGTAACCCGCGCGGGGGTGTGGGACGCGGCTACGTTCCTGTCGGCGCCGAGAACCTCGGCCGCACCCTCGCGGGCGGCGGCGGTGTGGACCTGAAGGAGCAGGTCGCGTTCGGCCGCCCCGACCTCCCCGACGATCCCTACTACCGCCAGCCCTTCGCGGCGGTTGCCTTCGAGCCGAACGTCTGGCCCGACCGCCCGCCCGGCTTCGCGGACGCGGTCCGCACCTACTATCGGGAGATGGAAGCGCTCTCCCGCCGTCTCCTCGGCGTCTTTGCGGGCGCGCTCGGTGTATCCCAGGACACGCTCCTTGACGCCTTTACCCACCACACGAGCGTCATGCGGGTTCTGCACTACCCGGACCAGGCGTCGGCGCCGGAAGCGGGCCAGACCCGCTCTGGCGCCCACACCGACTACGGCGCCCTCACTATCCTCGCCGCGGAAGAGGCGCCGGGCGGCCTTCAGGTGAAGGTGCGCGACGGCGATTGGATCGACGTCCGGCCGCGTTCCGACCGGTTCATCATCAACATCGGCGACCTCATGGCGATGTGGACGAACGACCGTTGGGTCTCGAACCTACATCGCGTCGTCAACCCTCCGCCCGAGGCGCTGGGCAGGGCCAGCCGCATCTCCGTGCCGTTCTTCGCGCACGCGAACTACGATGCCCTCATCAAATGCATTCCGACATGCGTTGCTCCCGACGAAACGCCGCGGCATCAGCCCGTTCTCGCCGGCGAGCACCGCCGGCAGAAGGTCATGATGTCTCAGGCGGAGCCGCTGGTCGCTAGCTGACCGGCGGTGTTGTCGTCCGACCCAGACCCGCACTGTAAGCGGAGCGTAGAAGCCCTTCTTGATGGTTGCCGTTGATCCCGCGAGGTAGGCCGCCGCGGAGGTGTGGCGATGGCGCGATGGGTGGCGAGCACGAGTGCTAGGGTCAGGACCCATGAAGGTTTGCTGTGAGGACGCTGGTCGTGATTCACCCCGGCCATGGGCAGCGGGTGCGGGATGGACGATCTCTTCTGGCTGGATGATGCGCAGATGGAGCGGCTGGCGCCGTTCTTCCCGAAGTCGCGTGGCCGCGCCCGGGTCGACGACCGCCGCGTCCTGAGCGGCATCGTCTTCGTCAACCGAAACGGGCTGCGCTGGCGCGACGCGCCGGCTGCCTACGGTCCGCCCAAGACCCTCTACAACCGCTGGGTCCGCTGGAGCCGCATGGGGGTCTTCGCACGGATGCTCGTGACGTTGGCCGACGCTGACGGGGACATCAGCACGGTCATGATCGACGCGACGCATCTTGTCACCGCTCCTTAACCAGGAGAGCGGTGATCGGTCCTGGTCAAGGACTAAGGGAGGGCGATTTCCCTTGACCGGGAGAACTCGCTCCATAACCGCGCGACTTCTTTCGTAGCCGGAGCATTCGCGCTGCGAGGCCCTGAACTCCACGAAGTAGACGATCGAACGTGGGAGGCCGGCGAGCGGCGGCTGCGGGTGCTCCGCCCCTTGGCGGTATCATCACGGACGACAGCGTCCTCGATTGATGCCGCCGCCCGCGAACTCGGAATCGGACGGGCTCAGTGCTACCGCCTTCTTCGCCGCCTCCGCGCCGAGCCGGCCGTGACCTCGGTGCTGCCGCGTGCGGGCGGTCGCCCGGTCGGCCTTCGTCTGCTCGGCGCCGAGGTGGAAGCCGTCACGGCGGGTGCGATCGAGGAGTTCTATCTCGATCGCCGTTGCCCGACGCTCGCCGACCTCATGCGGGAAATCGCGCGGCGCTGCGCCGAACGCGGCCTCGTGGCGCCCTCCCGCAGGGCCGTCACGCTGCGCGTTCGCGCGCTGGACCGGGTAAAGGTGCTGCGCCGCCGGAGCGGCGCGGCCCACGCGCGCCGCAAGCTCGGACTGATCGCCGGGCACCTGACCGAGGAACGCCCCCTGGCGCTGGTGCAGGTCGATCACACACTCGCCGATGTCATGGTGGTCGCCGCCTCAGGCCGGCATCCGCTCGGTCGTCCCTGGCTCACCTTGGTCATCGACGTCGCGACGCGGGTCGTGCCTGGCTTCCATCTCAGCCTCGAGCCCCCTTCTGCACTCAGCGTCGCGCTGGCGCTGAGCCATGCCGTCCTCCCAAAGGAGGATTACCTCCTGGCGAGAGGCGTTGACCTCCCCTGGCCCGTTGCGGGGCTTCCCGAGCGGCTGCACTTCGACAACGCCAAAGAGTTTCGCTCCGCGGCAATCCGGCGCGGCATGGCCCAGTACGGGATCGAGGTGACCCATCGCCCACCGGCTACACCGCATTGGGGCGGGCACATTGAGCGCCTCATCGGGACCACCATGGGCGCGTTGCGGCTCCTGCCAGGTGCCACGGGCAGGAGCGTCTCTGATCGGCCAGGAGACCCAGAAGCCACCGCAATCATGACGCTGGACGAACTCGAGACCTGGCTCGTCCACCAGATCGTCGGCGTGTACCACCACACCGTTCACAGCGCCCTCGGCACCACGCCCCTGGAGGCTTGGCGGAGAGCGACAGAGGAGCGGCCGACGCCCGCACCGCTGCCGCACGACCCGGAGCGCTTCTACCTCGACTTCCTGCCCTTCGAGCATCGCATGATCCAGCGTGACGGCATCTCGCTCTTCAACATCACCTACTCGGACGGGGTGCTCTCCACATTCCTTGCGAAGGCACGCCGCAAGTTCGTCGTCCGCTATGACCCGCGTGACATGTCGCGCGTCTATCTCCGGGACGACGACGGCACGTACTGGCCCATCCCCTACAGCGACCGCCGCCTTCCCGCCGCGACGTTGTGGGAGATCAAGGTGGCATCCAAGCGTCTGCATGCCGCTGGTGTGCGGCATCCCGAGCAGCGCCAGATCTTCGCATCCATTGAAGCACAGCGAACGATTGTCGAGGGCGCCAGCGCCGAAGCCAAGCGAGCCCGTCGAGAGCGGGAGCGGACATCCCGAGCCATCCGAGGCGCGACGCGCCGAGTTGCGGAGCCGCAGCCAGTCGGCACGACGGGTCACGAGGAGACGGATGTCGGGCCGATCCTGCCCTACTCGGTCGAGGAGTGGACGATCTGAGCGCCTACGCACACCTCGACCCAGCCCATCGACCTGCCGCTGACCTTCCGGACGACGAGCGGATCGCCTGGATCCGTGCCGAGAGGTGGATCAGCTATCCCGCGGCGGAGCTGGCCCTCGGGGCCATGAGCGACCTGCTGACCTATCCGCAGCGCAGCCGGATGCCTTGCCTGCTCGTGCATGGCCGGACAGGCATGGGCAAGACGATGATCCTGCGCAAGTTCCTCCTCGATCACCCGCGAACGGTCGATCCGCACCTCGGCGTCGCGCGCTCGCCGGTCGTGATGATGCAGCTGCCGCCCGAGCTGGCCGAGGTGCCCTTCTACGAGGAACTGCTCGGGGCGCTTGGCCTGCCGTTGGTGGGAGAAGTAAGCCGCATCAGGGCCCGACGAATGGCCCGTGACGCGCTTCGCATCGTCGGTGCCCGTGTCCTGGTGATCGACGAGATCCACGCGCTCCTTGTCGGCGGCGATCGACAGCAGCGGGTTTTCCTCAACGTCATCCGCTTGCTTGCGAACGAACTGGAAATGCCGCTGGTCTGCGCTGGCACGCCAGAGGCCCGGCGCGCCTTGATGACCGACAACGGCTTGGCAGATCGGTTCGAGTCGGTTGAGCTACCACGTTGGACCAACAATGTCGCATTCCGGCGTCTGCTGGCGAGCTACGGCGCCATCCTGCCACTCCGGCAGGCCTCAGACCTGGACGAGGAGAGGACACGCTCGGCGATCCTGAAGCTCTCGGAAGGTATCACGGTGCGCATCGTGCGTCTTCTGGAGCGGCTTGCAGTGGAGGCGATCCGGAGTGGGACCGAGGCCATCAGGCAGGAGACTTTCTCGGCATTGCCCATCACCGCGCCGCTCCTCTCGATGGAGCAGCGGCGCCGGGCCGAAATCCCGGCGTGAGGGGAAGGGAGGGCACCTTCCAGCCGGGAAGGGCCCTGCCCATCGTGCCCCCCCTTGAGAACGACGAGCTGATCTCCTCCTGGCTCAATCGGACTGCTGGGTTCTATGGACTTCCGCTTGCAGCGTTGCTGCGCGCGGCGGGTGATGGGCGAACGCCCGTCCTGCCCGCCGCCGTGGACTTCGGAACGCAGCAGAGGGCGCTCGGAGCCCTGGCAACGATGCTCGGGATGAACGTAGCCGGGCTCATGGCGCGCACGATCGGTGCCACGCAACCTAATGCCGCGTCGACGGTGGCCGGGACAGCCGGAAGCCGGATGACCGGGCCGAGGCTGCACTACGCGGCCTGTCCGCACTGTCTCGAACAGCAGCGCATCGAACGCGGCGTCAGCTGGCTGTGTCGCGCCTGGGTTCTGGCGTCTCGGACCGTCTGCTCCATCCATCATGCCCCTCTGGTCGCGGTCGTACCCGGCAGTCCTGCTCATCCGCTCTGGTCAGAGTTCTATAGACCCTACCAAGCAGCGGCCGTGCGTCCGGGTCGGGAACGCCAGATCCCGGCAGCGCTGCACTCGCCGCTGGCTGATCGGGCGATTGCCCTTCTGCACAAGGAGATGGCGGTCGTTCAGGATGTCATGCTGACGGAGGTAGCTGGCCAGGACGGCAAGTCCCCATCATCCTGGAAGGGGCGGGCGGCCATCGTGCGCGATCTCGCTTGGGCCTTCACCCGCGCCGATCATCGTGAGCCCGACAGGCTCGTCTACGAGGCTTTCTCCTCGACGGTCCTGGACAATCCTTGGCACCTAAGGCGGCGCCGGCGTCCCGGGCCGGTCGAGTTCGCCACGCTTCCTCTGGAAGAGCGCCATCTCCTGCTGGCTACCGCGACCGCCATGAGCGGGACTTCGGAGCTGCGGGAGAGGATCTGTCCGCCACTGGGTCACTGGACGAGCGATCTCGCCTCTCTGCCGCAAAGGCTTTGCGAAGCGGATCGCCGCGAGTGGTGCATGCGCCGTAGGGCATGGCCAACGGCAGAGTGACCCCACTTTCACCTCATATTCGCTTGGTTAAGGAGCCAAGCACCGCGCCGCGTTCCATTCTCCAGGTTAAGGTGCCGTGACA
>NZ_CP170086.1:3795000-5248893 GCF_042259275.1 Roseomonas sp. CCTCC AB2023176 | reverse complement strand
TTGAAGGGCGGTTTCGGTCCGAGGAAGCGGCCCTTGTTCCAGGGCAAGATGGGGCGGGTATGGGGAAGCGGAAAACCTGACGGCTGCTGCACGGTACTTCTCCCGAGCCGCGGGATCGCGGCAGCCCGGTATGGCACCCGGCGGACGGGCATGGCCGGAAGCCGCAGGACCGCTCTCGGCGGCTGCTGGTGCCGGAGCTCACATTGGGCGATGTCCGGCGGGCGCCTTGGGACGAGGCCGTGCAGCCGCGCGGGCGCGCATGCGGGCCGGATGCCCCTTCCCTGCCGCTCGGTCCCGCCCATCCTGCACTTAGTAGAATGCGAAGTCGGCGGCCGAGAGGGCGGGCCTCCCGGCGAGGGTTGCGAGGAGAGTGAGGCCGCCCTCGGCCGAGCCGTTTGCGTCGTGGAAGAGCCCGCCCGTCGCTCCGCTGTAGAGGAGGGTCGGGGCCGCGGTGACCGGATAGGGCGTGTCGCCGGAGACGAAGGTCACACCGGGCAACACGCCCGTCAGCCCGAAGGCCGCGGCTTTGAGCTGGATCCGATCCTCGCCGGTGGTGAAGTCGAGGAGGGTGTCGCCCGTGTTCACTGCGCCGGCGACGGCGTCGGCCGGCTGCTCGAAGCGGAACAGGTCGGCGCCCGCGCCGCCGGTCAGCGCATCCGGCCCGCCGCCGCCGATGAGGATGTCGGCCCCGTCGCCGCCGCTGAGGACGTCGTAGCCCTCCCCACCCGCGATGATGTTGTCGCGCCCGTTGCCGAGGACGACGTTGTCGCCCGCGTTGCCCGTGCCGTAGACCGCGGCGCCGAGGAGGATCAGCACCTCGACGTTGTCGGAGAGCGTCAGGTCGGCGGTGGAGTAGACCGTGTCGATCCCGCCGCCCGCCGCCTCCACGATCGTGTCGACGCTGCCGTTGACGGAGTAGTTGTCGTTCCCCGCCCCACCCGCGAGGACGTTCGCCGCCTCGTTCCCGACGAGGACGTCGTCGCCCGCCCCGCCCGTCAAGTTCACCGCGGCGGTTCCGATGGCAACCAGCGCCTCGACGTTGTCGGGCAGGGTCGCGGTCACGCTCGCGTAGACGATGTCGAAGCCGCCGCCCGGCGCTTCCGTCACGATGTCGCCCGCGTCCTCCACGACGTAGGTGTCGTCGCCCGCCCCGCCCGCGAGGCTGTCCGCGCCGGCCCCGCCCATCAGCAGGTCCGCCCCCGCGCCGCCCACGAGCGTGTCCGCCCCGGCTGCGCCGTCGAGCGTATCGGCCGCGTCGCCGCCGGCCAGCAGGTTCGCGCCCGGGTCGCCCGTCAGCGCGTCCGCGAAGGCCGAGCCGGAGAGGTTCTCGATGAGGATGAGGACGTCGCCCTCCGCGTCGCCACCACGCCCCGTGCCCGCCGCGAGGCTCACCGTCACGCCGGCGCCCGAAGCCGAGTAGTCCACCGTGTCCACCTCAGCCCCGCCGGGCGTCGCGGCCCCGAAAAGCGTGTCCGCGCCCGCGCCGCCGATCAGCGTGTCGGAGCCGCGGCTCCCGTCGAGGTTGTTGGCCCCGGAATCGCCCTCCAGCCGGTCGTCCCCGCCCGAGCCCCGAAGGTTCTCGACCCCGATCAAGACGTCGCCCTCAGCGAAACCGCCAGTCCCGGTGCCCGTCGCGAGGCTGACGGCGACCCCGGCGAAGGTTGCCTCGTACAGCACCGTGTCCGTGCCGGCCCCACCGATGAGGCGGTCCGCGCCCGACGAGCCGAAGAGGGCGTCGTTGCCGGCTCCGCCGTCGAGCGTCTCGCTGCCCGCGGCGCCTCCGAGCAGGTCGGCGAAGGCGCCGCCGATCAGCCCCTCAATTCCCGTAAAGGTGTCGCCGACCGCATCCCCGAACGCGGCCAGCCCTAGCCCGGCGCCCAGGCTCGCAAAGACGCGGCCGGCCGAACCCGCGAAGGAGGCCATGTCACCTGACCCGTCGCCCCCGTCCAGGCTGTCCGCCCCGGCGCCGCCCGCCAGGGTGTCGTTGCCGTCGCCACCGAGAAGCGTGTCGGCCCCGCCGCCGCCGGAGAGGAGGTCTGCGCTGTCCGCTCCTGACAGGAGGTTTGCCCCGGAATCGCCTGTGAGGACGTCGGCGAAGGCCGAGCCCGCAACGTTCTCGATGAGGAAGAGCCCGTCGTCCTCGGCGTCACCGCCGAAGCCTGTCCCCGTCCCAAGGTCCACCGTCACGCCGGCGGGCGATCCGAAGTAGTCGGCGAGGTCCACGTCGCCCCCGCCCGGCGTTGCCGAGCCCAGGAGCGTGTCGGCCCCCGCCCCGCCGACGAGCGTGTCATCGCCGCCTTGCCCGATGAGGAAGTTGGAGCCGGCATCCCCGATCAGGAGGTCGTCGCCGCCCGAGCCCGACACGTTCTCGATGCCGGTCAGCACGTCGCCCTCGGCCGTGCCGCCGCTGCCGATCCCTCGCGCGAGGTCCACGACGACCGCATCGCCGTCGAGGTTGTAGTTCGCCAGGTCGGTCCCCACCCCGCCGACGAGCGTGTCCGCACCCGCCCCGCCCGTCAGCACGTCGTTCCCGGCACCGCCGTCGAGAAATTCCGCCCCGTCCGCACCAACGAGCTGGTCGCCGAAGTCACTGCCGATGAGTCCCTCGATGCCCGAAAAGCTGTCGCCGAACGCATCGCCGCCGGACGACAGGCCGGTGAGCACGGCGGAGACACCGGAAGCTGAGGTCGCGTAGGAGACGATGTCGCCCGTGCCCGAGCCGCCGATGAACGTGTCGAAGCCGGCGCTGCCGAGGAGCGTGTCGTCGCCACCGCCACCTTCCAGCCGGTTCGCGTTCGCGTCGCCTACGAGGACGTCAGCAAAGGCCGAGCCGATGACCGCTTCGATCCCCGTCAGCGTGTCGCCCTCGGCATCGCCGCCGGTGCCCGTCCCTGCGGCGAGCGAGACGGTGACTGCGGCGCCGGATGCCGAGTAGTCCACGACGTCGAAGCCCGTGCCTCCGTCCACCACGTCGGCGCCCGCGCTGCCGAGGAGCGTGTCATCACCGTCGCGTCCGGACAGGAGGTCCGCGCCCGCAAGCCCGGCGAGCGTGTCCGCGAAATCGCCGCCAAAGGCTGCGGAACGGAAGCCGCCGGCCGTGCGCGAGACCGCAGACGTCGGCTCGCCGAAGATCACGTGGACGGAGCCGGAATCGATGCGGCCGTTGTTGTCGGCCCAGGCACCGATGGCGATGTCGGAATAGCCATCCCCGTCGAGGTCGCCGGCGGACGTCACGGATGACCCGCTGAAGTCAGCCGCGGCCGCTCCGTCCAGGCGAAAGCCGTCGGCGGCCGAGAGGTTCGCGAGATCGACATCCGCGAACCCGCCGGCCTTGCCGAAGACGACATAGGTCGCCCCGGAGGCGGGGCGGCCATTGGGCGATTCGGCGAAGGCCCCGATGATGACATCGGCGTAGCCGTAGCCGTCGCCGTTCACGTCGCCGGCGGACGCGACCGAAATGCCCGTCCTCGCCCCGGAGACGGATCCGTCGATCCGGAACCCTTGCCCTGGCTGGAGGGTGCCGAGGTCGATGTCGGTGAACCCGTCCGGCTTGCCCAGGATGACGTAGGCGCTGCCCGACGTGGACCGGCCGTTGTTGTCGGCATAGCTCGCGCCGATGATCAGGTCGGCATAGCCGTCGGCGTGGCATTGCCACGTTGTCGCCCGCTGGCCGGAACGAGGCGGCTGGGCGAAGCTGGCCGGATGTCGTCAGAGCCCGCCACCTACCCCGGCTACCGCTTCCCGGCCGAGATCATCCGGCACGCGGTCTGGCTGTACTACCTCTTCAGCCTCAGCTTGCGTGACATTGAGCTGCTCCTCGCTGAACGGGGCATCACCGTCACGCACGAGAGCATCCGGCGGTGGGTGCTCCGGTTCGGGAGTGAGTTCGCGGGGAAGCTGCGCAAGCGGCGGCCGCGGCCCGGGGACACCTGGCACTTGGATGAGGTCTTTCTGAGGATCAACGGCGAGCTGCACTACCTCTGGCGCGCGGTGGACCAAGACGGCGTGGAACTCGATATCCTCGTGCAGCCGCGCAGGAATGCGAGTGCGGCCAAGCGGTTCTTCAGGCGCCTGCTGGTCGGGCTGAAGTACAAGCCGAAGCGCCTCGTGACCGACGGGCTACGCAGCTACGGCGTTGCGCATCGCGAGGTGATGCCCGAGGTGCGGCATCGGGTCAGCCCCTACCTGAACACCCGGGCCGAGAACCCACACAGGCCGACGCGCCGGCGAGAGCGGCAGATGCAGCGCTTCAAGTCACTGGACCAGGCACAGCGGTTCCTGTGGGCCCATACGATGATCTACGGTCACTTCCGGCCGCGGCGGCATCTCATGACCGCCGCTCAGCACCGCCGCGCTCGCGCCAAGGCCTTCCGGATTTGGCGTGAGGAGACGCGCGTCCAGACCGCAGCGTGAAGGTGCACGGGCGCCTCGTCACGCGCGAAAGCTCGGCCTTGCGCCAACAAGTTGACGATACCCTTGGGTGAGCTGAACAGGGCTTGAGGCAGCTCTTAAAGCTGCCCACCGCCAAGGCGTGCATACTGAACCGCATGCAAGACGGTGGTCCGGAGAAGCAGTTGGGGCATCCGGCGGTGGACGTGGCGGGCCGGAGAGGATGAGCGCCTGCGAGGAGCCTCCTCACCTTTATAAGTACCGATCGCTCGAGGGCGCGGCGAAGGCGCGTACGAAGGACATAGTGATTCATGACCGGCTCTGGTTCGCCAGGCCCATGGACTTCAACGATCCCTTCGATTGCAGCCCGACTGTCTCGCTGTCGGCGCCGCAGAAGGTGTACGAAGACTACCTCGGAGACTTGTTCCGGGAGAAGGTAAAGGGCCTGTCCCGCCGCGACCGTCGCGCGATGCTGAGCGACATCCGCCACGATCCGGCACGGCGCCCCGGATCCGCCGAACTCCGCGCAAGCATGCGGTCCGCCGTTTCGAACATGGTCAACTCCGCCGGCGTCCTCTCGCTGGCAGCGCGGCCGGATCAGGTGCTGCTGTGGTCACACTACGCGTCAGCGCACACCGGCATCTGCCTCCGGTTCAGCAGGGCACCTTGGGCCTATCCGTTTCGCGCAGCGCAGAAGGTCATCTACTCGGAACAGCGCCCAGTGTTGAATCCCGTGCTCGACAACGCGGACGCCCAGGTCGACAAGGCCATCCTGACGAAGGCCGATTTCTGGGCTTACGAGGAGGAGTGGCGTGTGCTGAGTCATCCCGGCGGCGTCGTGCCGGGCGGCCCTGGCCTCGTCACGTTCGACCCGAAGGCTCTGGATGCGATCATCCTGGGCGCCCGCGTCAGCGACGCCGATGTTGCGGAGGTGGCCAGTTGGGTCGAGGGCCGGGAGCAGCCGGTTGCGCTGTTGCGGGCGCATCCGAACGCCGAGCGCTTCCGGATCGACATTGTCCCGCTCGATGCCGCAGTGAAGGGGTAAGTTCTCTATGTTCCGAAGTGCTGAACCCATACCCTGATTCAAGCGCATGGACCAAGCGTCAGAACTCGAAGCGTTCCTGACGAGGGTCGTGCACCTTGCCCCGGGGTCGGCGCGCGGACGGGGGCTCGGCCGCAGCTGCTGATGTGGCGGGCGGTGCGACGGTCGGCTCCGGCGCGTCCTCCGCTCCCGCGCGTGCCGCGGGTATCGTCAACTTGTTGGCGCAAGGCCGAGCTTTCGCGCGTGACGAGGCGCCCGTGCACCTTCACGCTGCGGTCTGGACGCGCGTCTCCTCACGCCAAATCCGGAAGGCCTTGGCGCGAGCGCGGCGGTGCTGAGCGGCGGTCATGAGATGCCGCCGCGGCCGGAAGTGACCGTAGATCATCGTATGGGCCCACAGGAACCGCTGTGCCTGGTCCAGTGACTTGAAGCGCTGCATCTGCCGCTCTCGCCGGCGCGTCGGCCTGTGTGGGTTCTCGGCCCGGGTGTTCAGGTAGGGGCTGACCCGATGCCGCACCTCGGGCATCACCTCGCGATGCGCAACGCCGTAGCTGCGTAGCCCGTCGGTCACGAGGCGCTTCGGCTTGTACTTCAGCCCGACCAGCAGGCGCCTGAAGAACCGCTTGGCCGCACTCGCATTCCTGCGCGGCTGCACGAGGATATCGAGTTCCACGCCGTCTTGGTCCACCGCGCGCCAGAGGTAGTGCAGCTCGCCGTTGATCCTCAGAAAGACCTCATCCAAGTGCCAGGTGTCCCCGGGCCGCGGCCGCCGCTTGCGCAGCTTCCCCGCGAACTCACTCCCGAACCGGAGCACCCACCGCCGGATGCTCTCGTGCGTGACGGTGATGCCCCGTTCAGCGAGGAGCAGCTCAATGTCACGCAAGCTGAGGCTGAAGAGGTAGTACAGCCAGACCGCGTGCCGGATGATCTCGGCCGGGAAGCGGTAGCCGGGGTAGGTGGCGGGCTCTGACGACATCCGGCCAGCTTCGCCCAGCCGCCTCGTTCCGGCCAGCGGGCGACAACGTGGCAATGCCAACGAGACTATAGCTCTCCACGCCCGCGGGGTGATCCGGCCGAATCTCCTTCTCTCGGGGACACCGCGCCCCTATCTTCCGACGCTTCGGAAGGATTATGCCTATGCCCACGGGCGCACAGATGGTGTCGGCGAGCGAAGCGGCAGCGCTTGCGGGCGTCGAGCTTCGCGACAGCGTGGTGCATGAATTGGGCGGGTGATCGCCTTAGGATAGAGTAGCGGGTGCCCCACCTGACAGAGCAGCCCTTTGCCGTACAAGGCCAATGCTGACCGGCGTCACCGGATCCCGCGGCAGCGGCACAGGGTCACGAACTGGCCCGCGTATGAGGCGGGCCTGCGGGCCCGGGGCAGCCTGACGCTCTGGTTCTCGGAGGAGGCGATCGAGGGATGGCGGGCTGAACCTCGCACCACCCGAGGAGGGCAGCCGCGCTACTCCGATCTGGCGATCACGACGGCGCTGACCCTGCGTGCCGTGTTCCACTTGGCGCTGCGCCAGACCGAGGGCCTGATCAGGTCCATACTCGATCTGCTCGGCCTGGATCTGGCGGTGCCGGACCACTCGACCATGAGCCGCAGGGCGGAGACGCTGAAGCGGCCACGGCCGCGTAGCGGGAGGGAACCGGTGCATCTCCTGGTGGACAGCACCGGCTTGCGCCTATGCGGCCCTGGCGAGTGGCTGGTCGAGAGGCACGGCAGCAAGCGGCGGCGGGCGTGGAGGAAGTTGCACCTCGCCATGGACGCCGATACTGGCCGGATTGTCGCGACGGAACTGACGGGCCATGACGTCGACGATGGCTCACAAGTCGGCCCCTTGCTCGACGGGGTCGATGGTCCCGTCGCCTCCTTCACGGGTGACGGCGCGTTCGACCGCGACGACGTCTACGCCGCGATCGCTGCCCGACATCCCGGTGCGGACATCATCGTGCCGCCGCGATCAAGCGCGGTGCCGAGTGCCGACGCAGAGACCTCGCCGTCGCAACGGGATCGGCATCTGCAGTCCATCGCCGAGCACGGCCGCATGGGCTGGCAGAAGGCCTCTGGCTACAACTGGCGAGCCCTCGTGGAGGCCGACGTGTCGCGCTGGAAACGGGTGATCGGTCCCGGTCTGCGCTCGCAGACGGATGGGCGTCAGGCGACCGAGGTGGCGATCGCTGCGGAGGCGCTCAACCGCATGTTGGATCTGGGACGCCCGGGCTACGTCCGCATCGCGTGATCCGGCATGCTGGTCGGGCTCAGTGCGTCTTCATCGCTGACCCGTGCAACAAGATGGCGGGCTGACGTCCGGTCAGGCGGAGGCCGCCAGCCGCGCGGCGCGATGCGCTTCGAGCGCCGGAATCACCATCGCCGCCCAGGCCCGCCGCGACGCCTCATAGGCGAGCTGGCGCGGGTCGCGGCCGGGGGCGGGCGGGGCAGGGGAGGGGACCTCGACATCCGGAAACTCCACCTCCGGCATCGGCCCCGCCGCTTTGATCTCGCCCTCCACCCAGGGCCGCATCTCGAGGATCAGCGCGTGCCGCTCGGCCTGACCGAGCCCCGTCACCGGGTCGACGTCGGCGCGCGCGTGAAGGAAGGGGAGGGCGGCCAGCGCCCCGAACAGGCCGCGCCGCTTCACCGGACGTTGCTCAAGTCCGCCCATCCCGCCGGCGCCGGCCGTTCCTCGAGGTCCTCTTCCCCCGGCTCGGCGAGGAGAAGGCGCCCGAAGGTCGAGGCGTTCGCGTCACGCGTCGCCTCGTCCCAGCGCCGACGGAACTCCGCCGCATCCTCCGGGGAAATCCGAACCTTCGAGGACGCCGGGGATGTCAGGGCCGGGCCCGGCCTCCCCGAACAGCCGGCGGGCGCGGAGGTGATGGGGGCAGGGGAGGGGCGTGGGGGCGTCCATGCTCCGCATCCTCCCGTCACGACCGGGCAGGCAGCTTGTTCCGGTTTCGGCTTGGACTAGGCTCCCCGCGGGGGATCTGGCTGATGCGGGTGTGGCGCGGGTTATTCCGGCTCTGGGTCGTCGCAACCTGCCTGTGGGTCCTCGTCGCTGGGACGATGACCTGGGTGGACGAGCGAGGGATCACGCCGGCCGAGCAGTGGTGGGTCCTCCCCTCAGCGGAGAGGGGCGTCTACCGGCTCGAGCTCGCGTCCGACGCCCAGGCGCTTCGCGCGACGCACGACCGCATCGACTACGCCCACAACATCCACCTCATCGTGCCGAAGGAGACCCCGCAGGAAGACATGCGGCGCTACTCGCCCACGTTCGTGCGGGATGTCGTCGAGGCGCGGGGACAGTTTCTCGCCGACGAGCGTTGGGACCGCCTGCGGAGGTCGGCGTCCTTCATCCTGGCTGCGCCCGTCGTCGTCCTGGGTCTCGGCCTGGCCTCGCGATGGGTCGTGGCCGGCTTCCGGCGGCCGGCCTGACGACGCCCCCTCGTCAGTCGTCCTCGTCGTCCGGATTGCGCGGAGGCGGCGGGGGAGGGGTGTAGGGCGCGGTCGCGGCGACCGCCTTTGCCCGGTCCAGTCGAAGGGAAGCGCCTCGGGGCGTCTCCTCGAGGTGTCGGTGATCAGAGATCGCGAGGATGATGACCGTGTCGTCGTCTCGTTGCATCAGGTAGACGATGTCGTCGGATCCGGGGTGGCGGAGGTGCAGGTGCATGACCCGAAGCTGGCTCCGGAGAAGGTCATCGCCGCGCGTGCTGGCGCGGTAGTACCGCGCGAGTTTTTCTGGATCGCAGTCAGTCTCTATAATGTCGATGAGGTCGTTGAGGTCCGCGAGTGTCCTGCGGGACGGCGTGTAGCCGGTGCCGAGCGGCAGGCGGCGATTCCCGTCGGCGTCGAACGTGGTGTCGATGATGACACGCTTGGGCCCCGGCCGGAGGCGTGGCTCGGCCAGGGCGCCGGCGATATGCGGCCGCTTCAATCCCTGATGCGGCCGGCCATGGCGGTAAGGGCCGCGAGCCTCTCCTCACGCGTCGACCCGAGGGTGCGATATTCGATGGGGTGCGTGCGCCCAGCGGCGAAGTCCAGCACCCGCCGTTCGATCTCCCCATCCACCGTCACCGGAGGCGCGGGGGAGGCTGGCTGGGCTGCGAGAGCGGGTTCCGTCGAAAAGGGGATGAACCCCTGATAGTAGGTCGCCTCGGGCGTCTGGATCGGCCCCGGCGTGTAGAGATCCTCGATGCCGCGAGCCTTCATCGGAATCCGGTAGCGGTGACCCTTCTTCACGACGCTCACGCGCTCGATCCCGTAGGGCAAGTTCACCGGAACCGACGCATCCGGCGGATTCAGCGGCACGGTGACGATGTGGGACTTGTAGCCGGAGGCGTCGATGACCTTGATGCCGCGTGCGACGTCCGTCGCCGGCGTCGGCTCGGCCGCCTTCGGCTCATGGCTGTGGGCGGCCCGGAACCGTCCGTCCGCGGACCGAACGACCGGGCCGACCGGGGGCTTCTCCCCGCCGCTGCGAGGGGTCTGGCGCCGCGTGAAATCGACCATATCCGCCCCTCTCCTCTCTGACCCGCAGGCAAAATTGCCCCGCATCTATGGGGTTTCAGCGCGGCGAAGTCGACGGGTTTGAATACTAATCCCCCGGGCAGGCACCCCATCGCGGCCGCTTCCGGCCCCGCTTATGGTCGGAGGCACGCGGGGAGGATCGGGCGACGGGGCGGCGCGACGGGGACTGGTTTTTCTACGGGGCGATCGCGATGCTGGCCGCGTCCAAGCTGACGGACCTCTCGACCACGGCGCTCGTCATCGGCGCCCTCGTCCTCGGCTGGGCCGTGAACGAGGGGATGCGCAAGCGCGACGCCTGACGACCGTCACGCCGCGGATCGGCCGGTCGGGACGGACGCGGCGCCCGCGAGGCAGCCAGGCGACGGCCGCGCCGGCCGCCGGGGCTCCCAGCCCGGCAGGGCGCGCGGATCGTCGCCGGGACGGATCTCGATCGCGACCTCCTCCAGGCCGCCCGGCCAGCGCAGGGGCGCGGTCCGGAAGGCGATGGTCGGCGCGACCTCGACCACGGGCGCGATGCCGACGCTGTAGGGCTCAAATCGGGGCGCGCGCGTGACGCGGACCAGGCCGGGGAAGCGGCCGGTCTCGCGGTCCATCTCGACCAGGTCGTCGCAGAAGCCGAGGAACGTGACGGAGCGGTCGGGGGCGATACGGATGACGTGCATGTCTCAGCCCTCCCCACGCGCGGCCGCGAGCTCGGCGAGGAGGTCGGCGACGACGCAGCCGGCCGGTGTCACGCGAATGATGATGCCCCCCAGGGGCCGGCTCTCGATCAGGCCGAGCGCCTCAAGGCGCGGCAGCTTATCCGCGTCGCCGCGTTCGAGGAGGGAGATCTGCTCGACCTCGAGGAGGGCGTGCCAGCGCGGGAAGTCCGCGAGGAACCGCACGAGCCGGCGCGCGGCCGGGCCCAGTGGGAAGGGCGACGGCGGTCGGGGGACCCGGACCGGCGTGATCGAGAGGAGAGCTTGGAGGACGGAAGAGGAGGGTGTCTGCATCCCCCGGATTGTCCCGTCACGACGCGACAGCAGGCGTCGTTTGCTCGAAACGGTGGCCCACCTTTACCTGAGATGCTTGATGGATCCTCTCCAGCAACACATGCCACTCTGTAGAATAGAGTGCTTCGTAAGGTGATGCAGCACGCTTTTCGGCCGAGATATCCCCGGCGGTTTGCCTGCTTCGTTGCTTTAAATGACACTCATAGTAGAGACGAGAAATAACTGAGCCATCTCAGGGCGCTTTCCACTGCCATACGAGCCGCACCCATCATGTCAGTAAAGTGCGCGGGAATCATATAAGCCCCGACAATAACCACTCCCTGAGCGGCCCTCTTGCCAATCTCCTTTGCAAAGCCGTCCGCTGCCGAATCGCCCTTTTTGCCAATCCAAACGACGGTGTTGTTTATGCGTTTCGTCGCTTGAGCCACCTCTACGGCGTTCGGAGTCTCTTTGGTCAGCTCTTGCCTCATGAGCCGGCTGGCTTCTCGTAGCTGTTCGGCGGCTTTACCGACCTCTGTAATCTCGTCTGGCGGTGGATTGTTGTGGCCCATGCGGCCGTGATGTCGAGGAAGTCTATCCAGTAACTCGTCTAACTTGTTGAGTGCACCCGTCACCTCGGCTCGTAGCGCTTGCTCAGCCTGGGTTCCCAGACCCACAAGCGGGCCGGTACTAAGGTCAGTTGCTAACCTTTCAATCCGCTCCGCTCGGCTTCGCCGTGTTCGCTTTTCATTACTGAACTCGGACTTTACTAGATTAGACGAGTGGTACGGATGCTTCTGACTCGGTACCCAATAAACGACTTGTCCTGGATCTACCGCCAAATCAACTTGCTCGGCGGCCTCCTCAATTGCATCGTGCGTCGCCACATCCAGGAACTCGTATTCAAGCTCATCGAACGCGAGAAACGGGCCAGGGATACCAGCTGTAGAGACTTGAGATCCATTCTGCGCGTACATTTCGTAGAAGGTCGTAAACCAGTGTTTCAGATATTCGACCTGCTTCTCAGATGACATACGTCGCAATGTGGATGGTGGCACGCCGTCAACGTCAGCGTCATTCCGGAAATACCGTTTGCGCTTTGCCATGTACGTCTCGAAACAGGAGGCGATCGGTGTGTCAAGGAGCACACGGGAATGAAGCCTGGATGCGCGGTGCGGTAACGGCACACCAGCGTGGTGCATGAATTGGGCGGGTGATCGCCTTAGGATAGAGTAGCGGGTGCCCCACCTGACAGAGCAGCCCTTTGCCGTACAAGGCCAATGCTGACCGGCGTCACCGGATCCCGCGGCAGCGGCACAGGGTCACGAACTGGCCCGCGTATGAGGCGGGCCTGCGGGCCCGGGGCAGCCTGACGCTCTGGTTCTCGGAGGAGGCGATCGAGGGATGGCGGGCTGAACCTCGCACCACCCGAGGAGGGCAGCCGCGCTACTCCGATCTGGCGATCACGACGGCGCTGACCCTGCGTGCCGTGTTCCACTTGGCGCTGCGCCAGACCGAGGGCCTGATCAGGTCCATACTCGATCTGCTCGGCCTGGATCTGGCGGTGCCGGACCACTCGACCATGAGCCGCAGGGCGGAGACGCTGAAGCGGCCACGGCCGCGTAGCGGGAGGGAACCGGTGCATCTCCTGGTGGACAGCACCGGCTTGCGCCTATGCGGCCCTGGCGAGTGGCTGGTCGAGAGGCACGGCAGCAAGCGGCGGCGGGCGTGGAGGAAGTTGCACCTCGCCATGGACGCCGATACTGGCCGGATTGTCGCGACGGAACTGACGGGCCATGACGTCGACGATGGCTCACAAGTCGGCCCCTTGCTCGACGGGGTCGATGGTCCCGTCGCCTCCTTCACGGGTGACGGCGCGTTCGACCGCGACGACGTCTACGCCGCGATCGCTGCCCGACATCCCGGTGCGGACATCATCGTGCCGCCGCGATCAAGCGCGGTGCCGAGTGCCGACGCAGAGACCTCGCCGTCGCAACGGGATCGGCATCTGCAGTCCATCGCCGAGCACGGCCGCATGGGCTGGCAGAAGGCCTCTGGCTACAACTGGCGAGCCCTCGTGGAGGCCGACGTGTCGCGCTGGAAACGGGTGATCGGTCCCGGTCTGCGCTCGCAGACGGATGGGCGTCAGGCGACCGAGGTGGCGATCGCTGCGGAGGCGCTCAACCGCATGTTGGATCTGGGACGCCCGGGCTACGTCCGCATCGCGTGATCCGGCATGCTGGTCGGGCTCAGTGCGTCTTCATCGCTGACCCGTGCAACAAGATGTTTCACTTACCATCGCGGCTCTAGGTAAGCGCGTTGAGCGCTCGCCTAGAGGCACGATGGTAACTGTCATACTAGGTCTGTTTACCTGAGGGGCTACGGCCTACGATTAGCTAAGCAGGTCCAGATTTGGTAGGATGACTTTGCCGTCTCTGGTTATGGTCAGCGCCAGAGAGGAAACGCGGCAGCATCCGTCTGCGCCAGCCGGGATGCGCACCTCCGAAACAATGTAGGCCGTCAAACCTGGCGCTGTACATGAAACCTTCGCTTTCATGAAGCCTTGCGCAAGGGTGGCCTTAACGACCTTGCGGGCAATGATCTGCCCATTTGCATTGCGCAACGCAAAGCGGATCGGAGTCTCATCTTTGCTCTTAGACTCCACGCCTATGCGGAGCGTGATATCCGTTCCACCCTCGATGACCCGGTTGTGCAACCACGCTGAGCGTTCCCAGATTGCGTCCTCCTCGTCCGCTGACGCAAGGAAAGCCCCTTTCTCGAATTCAACGCCGTGCAGGGCCCTCATGTGACCTAGGCATGCGACGCCTCGCCGGTGTTCGGTCCCAACGCTAAGGGGTCCATGAACGATGAGGGCGTTCGGAAAACGGCTCCTTAGCTGCGCGGGAGACCAGACGAAATGCCCGGCCTGCTCGGCGGCGCCACCAACGTTGATGATGAAGTCGGACAGCCGAAAACGGTGCAGGACGTCGCGGGCAATGAGCCAGTGTGGATGACCTGGATCGCTCATTTCCGGGGAGGCGAGGAACGTCTCCCAGGCGCAATCGTAGGCGAGACTCGGATCGTGGTTCCGGATGTAGTTGTGCATCCAGTCCCAGAAGAAACCGTCCATGAATGTCCAGAAAGCCGCGTCTCCGACATTGTACAATGCATTGCCATTGATGTGGCGGCACAAAGCCCAGTGCAGGGGAGCGATGCCGCTATAGTGCGCGCCGACGATCCAGGCTTCGCCGCTCCGCCCGGCCGCGGCGTTCACGCGGACGAGCCAGTTTGGCACGAGGGGCTGGCAGTCTGTCTCCATAAGGAACACAAAGCCGCCCAGGTAACGCAACGCCTTTAGGGACTCGTAGAACATCCAGTTGGGACCAGACTTGAAACCGTAGGGCGGCGGTGGATGCACGGCCTTCCGGACATACAGATCCTTCTCCGGCGGAAGGTCGAGAAAGAGGACGTCGCAGGCTGCGAAGGCCCGCCGTACCTTTGGATGCGCGTTGAAAGCATCGCGCAGCGTAGCCTCGTATCCACGATCGGGCTTGCCGCTGAAAGCGAAGACGAGACGGGCCTTTTCCTGTCGGACAGGGTCACCGGAGACCGCGGGCGGGAACCGATGCTCCCAAAAATCAAGGTTCGCGACCGCGGTTGGAATCTCCCGGGGCATCAGGGGACAGAGCACGGCTGACAGCCGCGCGTTCTCCTCACGCTTCGCCACCGCCCGGGGCGCGGCGTGGGCCATCGGTGGCGAACCGTTCACGGCGCAGCGCCTCTGCGCGTCAGGCGAGGAGCTCGTGAAGCGGGGCGAAGGCGAGGCCGGAGATGTCGATAACGACGCTGCCGGCGGCCGTGTTGTCGCGCTTCTGGAGGGCGAGCACGGGCTGCAGCACGCGGTTCGGCTCGCGAACTTCAAGGCCGGCGACGCAGACGGCGTTCTCAGCGGGAAGACGGACCGGATAGTTCGCCTGTCGGACGTACGCGCCCTGCGCTTCCCATTCGCGCACGACGATGAAGGCGTTGGCCAGATTTGTCGCGTCGGCGACAGAGACGCGGGCCCGGAGCACGCGAATATCACCTTGCACGGACAGCGCGTAGGGTCCGAGCGAGAGAGAGACGAAGTCGCCGGCACCACCCGGTCCGAACGCCAGCCGCAAGCGGATCGCAGGAACGCCGTCGCGCATGCCCGCCTCGAGCACCTCCAGTTCCGACACCTCCTCACCGGCCCAGCCCGACGGAAGCTGTCCGCCGAGGCCTACGACTCCCGCCCGCGCATGGCGGAAAACAACGTACCGTTCCTTCGTTACGTCTGCAACCATGCTGCTCAATCCTCGATTCCGAGTTATCGCGGTCTGGATGGGTCAGGCAGGCCGAAGGCTGTCGAGGTACCAGCGGTAAGCCTGCGCCAGGCCGTCGCGGAGGCCGATCCGCGGTCGCCAACCCAGCCCGGCGAGGATGTCGGCGCTCATGAGCTTGCGGGGCGTGCCGTCTGGCTTCGTCAGGTCGTTCTCGATGCGGCCCTCGAAGCCTACGACCTCGGCCACTAAGTGCGCGAGGTCGAGAATCGTTAGGTCCGAGCCGCTCCCCACGTTGACTGGTCCAGCGCCGTGGTAATGACGCAACAGGAACACGAGCGCGTCGGCGCAGTCGTCCGCGTGGAGAAACTCGCGCCGGGGCCTGCCGGTTCCCCAGATCGTCATGGTCAGACTGGCGGACACCTTGGCCTCGTGTGCCTTGCGGATGAGAGCGGGGATGACATGGCTGTTCTGTAGGTCGAAGTTGTCGTGGCTGCCGTAGAGGTTCGTCGGCATCGCTGAGGTGAACTGGCAGCCGTGCTGGGCACGGTAAGCCTGGCAAAGCTTGACCCCCGCAATCTTGGCGATGGCATACCATTCGTTCGTCTGTTCGAGCGGGCCGGTTAGAAGCGAGTCCTCTCGGATCGGCTGGGGAGCGAACTTCGGGTAGATGCAGCTCGACCCGAGGAACAGGAGCCTCTCGACGCCTGCGAGGGATGAACCGTGGATGATGTTTGTCTCGATCATGAGGTTGTCGTACAAGAAGTCGGCGGGGAAGGTGTCGTTGGCTAGAATCCCGCCCACCCGCGCCGCCGCGAGGAACACTGCGTGCGGGCGCTCCCGCTCGATCCAGGCCGTTGTCGCCGCCTGATCCAGAAGGTTCACCTCCGACCGTGGCACCGTCAGTATTTCGCAATCTTCTGCGCGGAGGCGGCGAACGAGCGCGGAGCCGACCATCCCACGATGGCCCGCGACCCAGACGCGCTTCCCGCGGAGTTCGTAGGTCATGTCAGATGCCACGATTGCGGCGCTCCCGCGCCATCTGGACCATGTCCTCGCGCACCATCTCTGCGCAAAGCTCTTCCCAGCCGATTCGCGCCTCCCAGCCCAGCCGCGTACGGGCCTTCGTCGCGTCGCCGATCAGCAGGTCCACCTCGGTCGGACGAAAGTAGGCGGGGTCGACCTCGACGAGCACCTCCCCCGTCGCCGCGTTGACGCCCTTCTCCTCCACGCCAGTGCCGCGCCACTCGAGGGGGAGGCCGACCTGCTTGAACGCATAATCCGCGAAGGCGCGGACCGAAACCTTACGTCCCGTGGCGAGCACGTAATCCTCCGGCACATCCTGCTGCAACATAAGCCACATGCCTCTGACGTACTCACGGGCATGCCCCCAATCGCGCTCGGCGTCGAGATTTCCGATGTAAAGTTTCTTCTGATAGCCCAGGCGGATGGCCGCAGCCGCACGCGTAATCTTGCGCGTCACGAAGGTCTCCCCGCGCAACGGGCTCTCGTGGTTGAACAGGATGCCGTTCGAAGCGTGCATCCCGTACGCCTCGCGGTAGTTCACGACGACCCAGTAACCGTAGAGCTTCGCGACACCGTAGGGACTGCGCGGGTAGAACGGGGTCGTTTCGTTCTGAGGAACTGCCTGGACCTTACCGTAGAGTTCCGAGGTCGAAGCTTGGTAGAAACGCGTCTTCTTCTCGAGCCTGAGGATACGGATGGCCTCAAGCAGACGTAGGGTTCCCAGCGCATCGGCGTTCGCCGTGTATTCGGGGGTCTCGAAGCTCACTTGCACGTGCGATTGCGCCGCGAGGTTGTAAACTTCGTCCGGCTGTACCTGCTGCATGATCCGGATCAGGTTCGTGCTGTCCGTCATGTCGCCGTAGTGCAGGTGGTATCGCACGTCCTGCTCATGCGGGTCCTGGTATAGGTGCTCCACGCGGCTCGTGTTGAACGAAGAAGAGCGCCGCTTAATCCCGTGGACCTCGTACCCTTTCTCAAGTAGCAGTTCCGACAGGTAAGCCCCGTCCTGGCCCGTCGCTCCGGTGAGGAGAGCCACCCTCGCTGAGCTAGACATCGAGTGCCTCTACCTTCGCAATGCCACACGGATCTGTGAGCTGACTACACGGGCCGGGGAACTGGGTAAAGGTAGAAACATGGGCCGGGGATGCTCGAACGGAGGTGTCATGCCGTCGAAATCAGCACCTCTTGCTCACGCTGAACACGACGTGTGCGACGACGGGCGGCGCCGAGCCGGACCCTGGACCAGACCGCGACGGGCCATCCTCCCCGTCACGATCCTTGCTATCTTGTGTGTGCTGCTTCCCACCCTCGCGGTGGGGCGGGAACAATCCCGACTGTCGGGCCAGGTCTCGCTGACGGCGACCGCTTCGTTCTTGGACCGCTTTGTCTCGTCGCGACATCCAGCCCTGCCGTTGTCCATCGTTCTTCAGGGCAACGAGGCGGGCGACCCGTTCTTCGCCCGCCTTTCCTTCTCGGGCAGCGCGGGACAGACTGATATCGATGTGGCGAGCGGCGGCAGCATCAGCGCGTGGCGGGCCTCCGGAATGGAGCTGCTGCCGCCGAACCGGAACCCCCGTTCAGCCTTCGTGGACGATGTCTTCCAGATCGTCGTTGCGCGCCCGGGCGCGCAGGATGAGGTGCGCGCGGGCCAGGACGCCTTTTTCCTACATCAGGCCGGCACTTACCGCCTGCGCCAGCGTGAGGACTCGCCGCAGGTCTTCTCGCCCGCGCTCGGCGTCCAGTCCGATCCGCAAGGCGGAACGCTGTACCTGCTTGCCTGGCCGCAGGCGGCCCACCTGCCTAGCGCAATCCGGTCGGAGTTCCTCATCCTCTCGCGCTTGCGGCGTGTGGCCCCGGACGTGCTGGAGTACGCGGCGCTCATCGTGAACTTCGGGTGCGAATCCTCCGGTTGGCTCAGTTTTCCTTGGGGAGGCGTGCGAACCTCCGCCTTGCCCCAACTGCATCTTGGATCGGAGACGGGCGAGACTCGCGTCGAGCCGCGCTTGCGCTATGGTGAGGGACCGGTGGTTGGACCCTCGGACTGGAACGGCATCGCCTTATGGTCCGCCGACCACGCGCGGGAGGAACGGCCGGCCCTCGGGCTCGCGGTGCCGACTCGGTTTGGCGCGTCGCCGGGCATTTGGAGGAGCGGCGTGGGCGGGGGTGGCACGGCGGGGGAGCCCCGGGACTTCTACGTGGGCGCGAGCGAGGGTGGGATTGTCCTGGAGCCAGGCGACGCGGCGGTGGGGTGGTTCTATATCGGCGTGGGCCGCCCGGCGGAGTTGGAAGCGTCCCTGCGGCATTTGCGAGCCGCTGCGCCACCGGAGGTCAGGCGGCTCGCTGCCGGCGAGACGCGGCCCGAGCCGACCCGGTGCCTTGCCGAGGAGAACGGTCTTGATCGCTCCGGCCGGTGCCGCATCACCGTCACCGACACCGCCGCGCCGGGCCTGCGACCGCTCTTCCGGTATCGCCGGCCAGATGGGACGAGCGCGCTGACAGACGACCCCTACCTCGGCGTACCTGTCGGTCTCGGCCTGGAGACGTGGCGCCGGGTGGGTGAGATTGAAGCCGTTGTGGGTTTCGTCGGGACGACGCGGAGCGGGGGCGCCTGCAACCTCACGAGCGGGGAAGTCTGCGAGGCGACCGTGACCCCCGCAGCCGAGGGGCGCTGCGCTCGACAACACTGAGAGTTTGGTGGCACCGGGCCACGTCCGCCCGTTTGGCGAAGCTGTCATGGATCTGATAGGCATATTTATTGCTAGGAAGCGGTCGGGCGTGGGATTAACAGCGCCGAAGCTGGGTCAACCAAGGAGTGACGAACATCATGAGCACGACGATGCCAACCGACGGTCCGGCGGCCGACCAGGACCGCGAGGGCATGCGTGAGATGATCGCGCGCGGCGAGCTGGAACAGGCGCTCTTGCCAGGCCTCCGGGCGCTGGAGCGAGTACCCGGCGTAGGACAGGCTGTCGAACTTGCCTCCCTTCTCGTTGACCTTCGGTTGCCGCGCGTCGCTAAGACGATCGTCTCTGAGAGCCTCGCCGAGGGCAGCGACAGCGTGGCGCTTTCCATCCTCCTTGCCCGTTGCCAGCTCATGTTGGGGCAGGTCGAGGAAGCAGCTACCACGCTTGACGCCCTCGGGCCGGACCATGCCGATCTGGAAGCGGTCAGGTCGCTTCGCGGGGGCGTTGATCGTCAGCGCGCCGCAGCGGCCTAGCATCCGGTCGCGTCGGTCCGAACCCTCAGGTGAAGGCTGGCCGACCGATCAAGATCCCACGAACGCCACCCGATGCTCGAGAGACCGGATGGTCGCCGCGGGATCACGCCAGCAGCGGAACGCAACCGCCCGTCGCGCGGCCTCCGACAAGAGCGTCGTGTGGTCATGGAGGAGCGTCCGCACAGCCCGGGCGAAACCGGACGGGTCGGAGTAGCGGAGAGCCACACCGTCTGTGGCGAGCTCAGCCACGGTCGGCCCGTCGCGAGCGACGACGACACGGCCCGCCGCGATCGCGTCGACCATGATGCCAGAGCCTCGCCCGGCGTATCGGTCTGGGTCGTAGGGCAGAAGAACGGCGTGGGCGGCCCGCAGCCGCTCGCGATAAGCGCCGTCGTCCAGGGGGCCTCGGTGGAGCCGGACCTGTGGATTCGCTCCCAGCCGGGCTAGGGCCTCCTCGTAGGCCGAGGTCGGGCCGCGGTGCGGCGGGAGGACCTGCACGTCGAGGATGATCGACCGGAGCCCGTCATCGCCCCCCAGCGTCGCGGCGAGAGCGGGTAGGTCAGCGAACCCCTTCTCCGGCCGTGCCTCGCCGAGGAAGACGAGGCGAAGCGGAAGGTCGGGCGGTGGCGACACGCCCTCGGCGGCCCAGGCCGGGGCCGGGAGCTGCAGCGCGGGCACAGTACGGCCCAGCCGTTCCGAGACTTGCCGTCCGAGTTCGCGCGTTTCCGCCCAAAGGAAAACTTCCCGCCCGTAGGACGCGGTCGCGGCGAGGCGGGCGAGGGCGCGGCTCACCTCTATTCCTGCCGCCCGCCCTGGCATTATCCACGGCTGGTTCGGAATCACCAAGTGAAACGGGGCGCCGATGGGCGCCTCATCCTCGGCCAGCGCTAACGCGGCGCGCAGCAGGGCTGGGTCGGCGCTGTGCGCTAGAAGGTGGGTGGCCGCGCCCCCAACCTTATTCAGGAAGCCCCGGAGCGCCGCGGCGATCTCAGGCCCTAGGTCCACCTGCCCCAGTGCCTCGGGGGGAAGGTCAAAGAAGGAGCGGGCGAAGACGGGGTGGACGGCGACGCCCGGCGGTGCCGTCGCGGGATCCAGCCGCGCGTGGCATGCCCAGGTGACGTCCAGCCCGAGATCCTGGCCCCCTGCCGTAAGGCTCCGCGCGAGGGGTAGGTAATGCCCGCGGGCACCGTCGAGGCAGGGGTCCACGATCGCAAGCCGCGCAGGCCAGCCCGCGGACCGCTCAAGCACGGCGTACGCCGCGGGCCGCCTCGCCAGGACGACCGGCGCCCCGCGCCCAAGGTCGTAGTGCCCGGTGAGCCGCAGCCCGTGCTCCGCGAGGGCCGTCAGGACGGCGTCGAGCGACTGGGAGGCCGCGAACTGGAGCAGTACCGCGGCGCAGTTCCGGAGCAGGCCGGGATGGCTCGCGGCGACCCGGGCGAGGGTTCCCGGCTCGACGAAGCGGAGCACGGTCGCCGAGGGGTCATCTCCCTGCGTCAGCCCTGACGCCCCGTCCACCGGCGCCACCTCTTCCGGTGGCGCGCCGGCGCGGGTCTGGCGGAAGGCGCGGAGTGGACGGGGTGGCCCGGGAGGCTCCGAGACGACGATGTTGAGACCCTCTCCGAAGATCTGCGGCAGCAGCCCGGCGGCGGGACGGCGACTGATGGTTACGAGGGCCGGGTCCGGCCGCCCGTCGGCCACGGTTGCGGTGACTGCTCCGATAAGGTCGTGCAGGGTCACGGGCATTCGCCCTCGGTGCTGCTTCGCGGGCTACGTACCGTCCGCCGCCAGCGGAGCAGGCGCTTCACGCGACCGTCGCCGTCACCGAAGCCTGGCCCGGAACGGCATACCCGTAGAGCAGGAGGTATTCCCCGAGGATGTCGTTAAGGGCAGCGATCGTTGCGGGCTTCAGGCGCCGCGCGTGGTCGCCCGGCCGGACCTGCCGGATGTGCTCCTCGGGCCGTTCAGAGGTCGGCACGACGTCTACGCGCTCCAGCACCTCATCCACCGCCGCTTCGGTCACCATCCAGCCGTACCAAGCGCAGATGTCCCGGATCCAGTCCCGCTTGGCGTAGATAACGTCCTCGTAGCGGTAGGTCGCCACGTTCGGTCGCCAATGGAAGAACTGGGCTAGGTAGCCCTCGAACATCCGGGTGTAGCGATGCACATTGGCAAGGCAGAATTCGTCGGGAGTCTGGCCGAGGGCGCGCTCGCGCGCCCGGAGCAAGGCCTCCGTAGCGCTCCCCGGCTCCGGCTCCCCCGGAAGGCCGTGACTCAGGGCGACGGAGTAGTAGAGGGAGGTAAGCATGTCCCGTGGGTCGCGCACGAGGAAAACAACCTGTGCCTCGTGGAGCATCGGGATCGCGTAGAACGGGAAGTCGCGATACCCGCCATAGCAGTATCCGGTCGGCTTCAGCACCGATCCGATGTGGGACGGCCGACGGTCCGCACGCACGTTCTTCCCATAAAGGTGGTTTGAGACGGAGAAGTACGTGACGCCCGCATGGGGCGCAAGGAGCGTGAGGATGTCGTAGAGGAGGGTGCTGCCGCCTTTCGCGAACGCGAAGGCGAAGCAGCTGGGGTGGGTGCCGTCGGTCGGCGGCGGTTGCACGGGGAAGAACTGACGACGGGGCACGAACCTCATGTATGGCTCCGGTCTGTTGGGCCTGCGCGGTGAGCGGTGGACCGCCCGGCCGAGATCCGGTCTCCCGAATGTATGCCCTGCGTGCAACGCCGGAACCTCCGCCGATGACGGTCGTCATATTGAATGAATACGGCCGGTGCTTTCTGGGAGAGCAGGCGAAGGAGCATCAAGAATTGGGGGGTTCGCCTGAAGCCTCGCCGTGGTGCCACACCACCACTCGAGCAGCGCCTAAGCTGCGGGTACGCACCCTTGGGACGGGACGCCGTCTGGACGGTCAGATCGCTGCGTCCCTTCCGAGCGCGATGTCGGCGATTCGGCTACGCCATATCAGGAGCCGCGTCTCCGAGCATGCCTCACGAAGGCGCCCGCCACCATCCCGTGCTCGACCGGCACTGCGGAGCGCCCCGCGACCATCTCGGCCGCACATCCGTCGAGCAGTCGCGATTTCAAGTATACCCGAACAATTCCATGTATTCTGATAGCCGCGCCCGTATTTCCTGCTCGGCTTCTTCCGAGATATGGCGCTTGTGGTTTCCAGGCGAGACTTGCCGCACGTGCTCGTTCGGACGTTCCTGGCTCGGCAACTCGTCGAACTCGTCGACGGCGGCCTCTCGGTCCGCGGTCGGGACGTCCCAACCAAACCATTCGCACATATCATCAACCCATTCTCTCTTACGATAAATGATGTCCTCATACCGGTAGATTACCACGTTCGGTCGCCATAGGAAGCCTTGGGCTACGTAACCTTCGAACATGCGGATGTAGTCTCTCGTGGCCTGCTTGGCGTACGTATCAATGCCGATCTCATGAGCCATTTGTCGGGCCGAAGAGAGTTGTGCGCCCGCTCCATTATCCGGACCACCCTCCTCCGGAATCTCGTGACTGTAGGCGACGGAGAAATACAACGATGTGATCATGTCGCGCGGATCCCGCACGAGCAGAATGACCTTTGAGGAGTGCAAGATCGGAACCGGGTAGGCGGGGAATTGTCGGAAACCGCCGTAGCAGTAGCCCTTTGGGTGAAAGGTACTGCCAACATCCAGTGGACGCCTCGTCGAGCTAACGTTCTGAGAGAAGAGGTAATCCTCGATAGAGAAATAGGTCAGGCCGGCCTTCGGAGCGATCCGAAGCATGAGATTGAACAGCAACGTGCTCCCGGCCTTGGCAAGGGAGAAGACCAAAGCGCTCTGTGCATCGCTCTTCGGCGGCGGAACGACCACGCGATGGTATCGTTGCTGTGGCGCAAATCTCATGACGGGAGCGACTCCACCGGCATCATAGTGATGGCTTCGTTTCGTAATCTTCTGCACACCCCTTTGCAAGAAGGCGACTCGATACCGCTGAGAAGGCTGAGGTTAGGAACCAGTGGGGTTGACCCCGCCGCGCTACCGAGGTGACGCCGGCAGGCGCGCGGAGGCGCTTGCTCGGGTGGCAGCGAAGGACGAAGGGCTGTCTCGCCGTGCGGTTCACTGTCAACCGGTCCACGTTCGCTACGGGCCGTCGCCGCTGGGCCTGCTTGTTGTTGCCCCCGAGATCCCGGACAGGATCAGTGGAGTGCTCCCCATCAAACCGGACATGCGGCTGGGGTGGACGACTGGCTGGCGATGAACTCACGGGGTGAGAGCATGCGCAAGCCGGAGTGGGGGTGGACGGCGTTGTAATCCTCGAACCAGGCGGGCAGCTGCTGGAGGACGGTGATGGCGTCGGGGCGGGGGTTCACCCGGGCATAGTCACGCTTGAGCGTCTTCACGAACGCCTCGCAGACCCCGTTGCTCTCGGGGCTACGGATCGGCGTGAAACAGGCCACGAGGTTCAGGGCGGTCGCGAAGTCGACGGTCTCCTTCGCGGTTTGAACCGCCCCGGGCATTGCCACGTTGTCGCCCGCTGGCCGGAACGAGGCGGCTGGGCGAAGCTGGCCGGATGTCGTCAGAGCCCGCCACCTACCCCGGCTACCGCTTCCCGGCCGAGATCATCCGGCACGCGGTCTGGCTGTACTACCTCTTCAGCCTCAGCTTGCGTGACATTGAGCTGCTCCTCGCTGAACGGGGCATCACCGTCACGCACGAGAGCATCCGGCGGTGGGTGCTCCGGTTCGGGAGTGAGTTCGCGGGGAAGCTGCGCAAGCGGCGGCCGCGGCCCGGGGACACCTGGCACTTGGATGAGGTCTTTCTGAGGATCAACGGCGAGCTGCACTACCTCTGGCGCGCGGTGGACCAAGACGGCGTGGAACTCGATATCCTCGTGCAGCCGCGCAGGAATGCGAGTGCGGCCAAGCGGTTCTTCAGGCGCCTGCTGGTCGGGCTGAAGTACAAGCCGAAGCGCCTCGTGACCGACGGGCTACGCAGCTACGGCGTTGCGCATCGCGAGGTGATGCCCGAGGTGCGGCATCGGGTCAGCCCCTACCTGAACACCCGGGCCGAGAACCCACACAGGCCGACGCGCCGGCGAGAGCGGCAGATGCAGCGCTTCAAGTCACTGGACCAGGCACAGCGGTTCCTGTGGGCCCATACGATGATCTACGGTCACTTCCGGCCGCGGCGGCATCTCATGACCGCCGCTCAGCACCGCCGCGCTCGCGCCAAGGCCTTCCGGATTTGGCGTGAGGAGACGCGCGTCCAGACCGCAGCGTGAAGGTGCACGGGCGCCTCGTCACGCGCGAAAGCTCGGCCTTGCGCCAACAAGTTGACGATACCCGTGCGCGGGTTCAGGCCGCGATCTGGACGCACGTTTCCTCGCGCCAGATCCGGAAGGCCTTGGCGCGAGCGCGACGGTGCTGAGCGGCGGTCATGAGATGCCGCCGCGGCCGGAAGTGACCGTAGATCATCGTATGGGCCCACAGGAACCGCTGTGCCTGGTCCAGTGACTTGAAGCGCTGCATCTGCCGCTCTCGCCGGCGCGTCGGCCTGTGTGGGTTCTCGGCCCGGGTGTTCAGGTAGGGGCTGACCCGATGCCGCACCTCGGGCATCACCTCGCGATGCGCAACGCCGTAGCTGCGTAGCCCGTCGGTCACGAGGCGCTTCGGCTTGTACTTCAGCCCGACCAGCAGGCGCCTGAAGAACCGCTTGGCCGCACTCGCATTCCTGCGCGGCTGCACGAGGATATCGAGTTCCACGCCGTCTTGGTCCACCGCGCGCCAGAGGTAGTGCAGCTCGCCGTTGATCCTCAGAAAGACCTCATCCAAGTGCCAGGTGTCCCCGGGCCGCGGCCGCCGCTTGCGCAGCTTCCCCGCGAACTCACTCCCGAACCGGAGCACCCACCGCCGGATGCTCTCGTGCGTGACGGTGATGCCCCGTTCAGCGAGGAGCAGCTCAATGTCACGCAAGCTGAGGCTGAAGAGGTAGTACAGCCAGACCGCGTGCCGGATGATCTCGGCCGGGAAGCGGTAGCCGGGGTAGGTGGCGGGCTCTGACGACATCCGGCCAGCTTCGCCCAGCCGCCTCGTTCCGGCCACCGGTCATCAACGTGGCAATGCCCGCCGTTTGGCTGAGCCCCGCGCGCTGCTCTGGCAAGAGACGCAATGCTTGATGAGGTGAGGTGGCGGTGAACGACCCGCCTCCGCGCTGGGTGCTGCCGACCGTCGCTGCGCGGCGGCGAGGGAGAACGGGGCGCGGCGGCGACATGTCTCGACACACGCCCGCGCGGGCGCCTGCTCTGCTCCAGCTCCACCAGGAGGCACGACGTGGCGATACGGAGCCGGGGCGGTGACCTGATCATCGGGGAGGCCTACGGGGACAACATCATCGGCGACCCCGAGTTCTTTCCCGACCCGGGCCTCCCGCCGCCCCTCGACCTCGGCCCCGACGACCGCATCTACGGCCGCGACGGGAACGACCGCCTCGCCGCCGACCGTCCGGGCTGGGGGAACCGGGTCGAGGGCGGCGACGACGTCGTGGACGGCGGGCGCGGCGACGACGAGATCACCGGCGGCGGCGGTCGCGACGTCCTCTCCGGCGGCAGCGGCGACGACGAGATCCGGGGCGGTCACGGCGCGGACACCCTCTACGGCTCGGCGGGCGACGACCTGCTCGTGGGCGGGCCGGGCGCCGATGTGATCATCGGCGGCGTCGCGCGGGACCGGGCCTGGGGACGCGACACCCTCTCCTACGCTGAGTCCTCGCGCGCCTTCGGCGAGCCCGCCCTGGGCGTGTCGGTGGACCTCTCGACGGGTCACGGCCGGGGCGGAGACGCCGAGGGAGACCGCGTCTTCGGCATCCGCGACCTCGTCGGCACCGAGGCGGACGACGCGTTCGTCGGGGACGGCGCGGACAATCGGCTGTCGGGCGGGCGCGGCGCCGACCGGCTCGTCGGGGGGGGGGGGGGGCGGGAACGACCTGCTCTCCGCGGGACCGGTCAGCCAAGCGTGGCTCGGCATCGGCGGCGACGACACGCTCACGGGCGGGGAGGGCGCGGACCGCTTCCGCGTCGGCTACGACGGCTACCCAGGCTCCACCATAGGCCTGTCGCGGGTCACTGACTTCGACGCCGCCGAGGGCGACACGCTCGCGGTGGACGCGAGCGCCTTCCTCTCCGAGTTCCTCGACTGGTACGGCTTGACGTGGCGCGAGGAAGGCGAGGACGTGGTGGTCGAGTGGTCCGAGCGGTACGATCCGACGGAGAGGAGCCCGATCTGCGTCCTGGAGGGAGTGGGTGCGGAGAGCCTGACGGGCGACTGGCTCGACGTGATCAGGGTCCCCTGGGATTGACGGACGGACGGCCCCCTACGGCCAGAAGCCGTACCACTCTCCCGTCAGGCACTCGACGCGCGTGTCCTGCAGGACGCAGAGGGGCTTTTCCCAGAGGCCGTCCGAGAAGCGCTCCCCCGTCACGAAGTATTGGTAATCCACCCCGATCCAGACCGCGACGTCGGTGCCGCTCTGTTCGGCCGTGATCCTCTCCGGCAGCCGGTTCTGGTCGTGCCAGATCAGCAGGCGATCCCCCTTGGCCACCGAGAAGTCGGTGATCCAGGGCCAAGCGCCGTTGGGCTCGTCCGTCGTCATCTCGTAGTACCAGTGGCCCACGACGAAGGTGTCGGCGCCCGTGCGCCCGTCAGGGTGTCCTCCCCGCCCGTCCACGATCCCCCAAATCCTCCGTCGAGCGTGTCGTCCCCCGCGCCGCCGATGAGGCGGTCCCCGCCCCTCTCCCCGACGAGGCGGTTGTCACCGTCGTTGCCGACGAGCACGTCGCCGAAGCCACTGCCTTCCACGTTCCGGAATCCGAACAGCCGATCGCCCTCCGCGTCGCCGCCGGCAGAGGTGCCCGCCGCGAGGTCCACGGTGACGCCGGCCGAGGAGGCCCGGTAGCCGACCGTGTCGGAACCCGAGGCTACGTCGCGGGCGACGCCGCCGATGAGGGTGTCGGCGCCCGCGCCACCGGAGATCGTATCATCCCCCGCGGAACCGTAGAGGATATCGTTCCCCAACTCGCCGAAGAGGGCGTCGTTCCCACTGCCACCCGAGGCGATATCGTCTCCGCGGCCGCAGGCGATCACATCGTCCCCGCGCTGGCCGTCGAGCGTGTCGTCGCCCGTGCCGGGCCAAGGATAGCCTTCGGAGTCGCCATAGAGGGTGTCGTTGCCGCCGCCACCGAGGATGCGGTCGTCCGGGCCGAGGTCACCCGAGTTACCCGTAAGGTCGCCCGCGAGGACGTCGCGCAGGTCGGTGCCGATGATGAGATCGCCGCTGTTCAGCTGACGAGTCATCCAGCGTCCCTCCATAGGCGCCGCGCGCGGTGAACCCTTTAGCAAAGCACGAGGCGGCACGCTGGAGTGTCGCGTTTGGTAGCTTGGCTGCTTCCGGGAACACGCTGTCCGGAAGGGTCCACGCTCCACCCGCGAGAGAAACACGAAGGGCTGATCCAGCGCCTGCCGCAGATCAGGGCCACGCGTGTGGATCGCCGATCACCATCCAAGCGGCGCTTCGACCCGTGCGGAGCGGACACTGTTGGCGAAGTCGGCTCCCGCCCGCCGCGAGCGGGATCGATCCCTTGGCAGGCTCACCTGCAGCAAGGTCAACCGCGCATCTGCGCTGGTGTCTGGTGCGGGGAACAATGCGGGTCGGGCGACTTCGCCAACAGTGTCCTCCCCGTTCGACGGGTTGGAAACTCGGCTCACGCTCACGCTCGCCCACCGCAGCATCGCGCGGATCGCAGCATCGCACCCGTCCTGCCGAGCGCTCACCGTCTGAAAGCCGGGCGACGTACAAGATGAAACCCGGCGCGAACGCCGGGTCTCCAAGAAATCAAGGCAGCGATGCCGGAGGATCTCGCGCGAACGGCTCAGGTGCGGAGCGTGGCCGCGAAGTGGTCGGCGACCGCGGCCACCGCAGCCGAGACCGCGGCGGGCCGGTCGTAGAAATCGAATTGGCTGACACCATCGAGCCACAGCTCGTGCTTCGCGCCCGGCACCGCGGCATAGAACTGCCGGGCCCCGGCCGGAAGGGCGGCCGCCTCGCTCTCCACCATCAGGAACGGCTGCGCTAGCTTCGGCGCGAACCGCATGGCGTCGAAGGTGAGCCAAGCTTCCCAGAAGGCGGGATCGACCTCGTTGCGCCACGCTGGGATCAGGCCGCGCGACGCCTCGGTGTAGTAGGGCACGTCGAACATGACCGCGGTCCGGTCGGTGCGGCTCGCACCCGGGACGAAGGTCGGGCGGCCGGTGGCCCTGAAGCTCCGCTCCGCCTTCCGGCCGGCCTCGATCAGCCCGGCGACCGCGTCCTTCCCGCCATAGATCGCCTCGACCAGCGCGGCGTCGTGCAGCCAGGGCGCGACCAGCGCGATCGACTTGACGTCGGCGCTCTCCGCCGCCGCCGCCGCCATGTAGCCGGCGCTGGCGCAGATGCCGAGGCCGGCGACGCGGGCGCCGTCCACATCGGGCTGCGCCTTCAGGAACGACGCCGCGGCCACGATGTCGGCGATCTTGTCGGCTGGGATCTCGCGCTGCCGGACCGCGCCGCCGCTCTCGCCGAAGCCGCGGAAGTCGAAAACGAAGGCGGCATAGCCGCGGCGCGCCAGTTCGCGGGCATGGACGGTCGGCATTTGCTCCTTGACAGTGAACCAGGCGCCGGTGACGACGACCGCCGGGACCGGGTTGAGCGCCGAGGCGCCCTCGGGGAGATGGATCTGGCCGACGAGCGTATCGGCGCCGCTCCTGAACGTGACGCGACGCATGGTGGATGCTCCGTGGGTGGACGGGGTCGCGAGGGCCGGGCCGGCCGCGGCGAGCCCGGCGAGGGTGGCGACGAAGCTGCGGCGGTCCATGGTCAGCGCCCCTTCGCCCGTTCGGTGGCGAGCGCGATGAGCCCCCGGTCGCCGATCTCCTGTGTCATGGCGAAGGTCATGCTCGTGACCTTCCAGGCGCCGCCCTGGCGCTCCAGCGTCCAGCGATAGGTGCCGATCGGCCGCCACAGCCGGCCATCGATCCAGTGGCGGCCATCCACGAAGGCCGTGGCGGTCGCGCGGTCCCCGTCGAGCTCGGCGCGCACGTCCTTCAGCTCGTGCCGGGTGGCGTCGAAGCCGGGCACGAGGCCGCGCCAGGCGGCCATCAACTCGGCGGGCGTCATGCGCTGCGGCTCGCCGCCCCAGAGGCTCGTGTAGTCGATGACGATCGAGGGCGCGAAGGAAGCCTCGGCCAAGTCGTAGCGGGCGAGGTCCACCGCGAGGGGGATGGACGAGACGGTGGAGATGACGCGGGCGCTGTCGGGGTCACCGGCGGGGGTGACGGTCATGGCAGTCTCCTCGGTCTGCGGTCGGGCGTGGGCGGGAAGGGCGGCGGTCGTCGCGAGCAGGGCCATGGCGGCGCCGGCGGCGAGGCGGATGGGCTTAAGGGCGGTCATCTGCGGGTCTCCTGGTCGGCTCCGACGACCTTGCGTCGTCCGATGCGCTGAAGATGCCGTCTGGCGCCCTATCCATTAATCGGGCTGATTTCGCGTGGAGTATGCGATACGGCTCAGCAATGGACCGTGACCTGCTCAGCCACCTGCCGGTCATGCTCGCCGTCGCACGGCGTCGCGGCTTCGCGGCGGCCGCATCAGAGCTCGGCCTCAGCGCGTCGAACGTCAGCCACTCGGTGCGCACGGTCGAGGAACGGCTCGGCACGCCGCTCTTCACGCGCACGACGCGGAGCGTCGCGTTGACCGCCGAGGGCGAGGCGTTCGTCGCGACGCTGACGCCGGCGCTGCAGGACATCGGTGCGGTCTGGGAACAGCTCCGGGCGAGGAAGACCGGTGCGTCCGGCCTCCTGCGCATCAACCTGTCCCGCGTGGCGCTGCCGCTCGCGATCGGGCCGGTAATCGCCGCGATGGTCGAGCGCTACCCCGACGTGACGGTCGAAGCCTACATCGACGACGGCCTGACCGACATCGTCGCGGCCGGCTTCGACGCCGGCGTGCGGCTGGGAGAGATGATCGCCGAGGACATGGTGGCGGTGCGGCTGACGCCGCCCTTCCAGGCGATCATCGCCGCCGCGCCGTCCTACCTCGGGCGGCGCGGGGCTCCGGGCGGCATCGCCGACCTGGCGGCGCACGACTGCATCGGCTTCCGCCAGATCGCGGGCGGCGGCCTCTACCGCTGGGACTTGCGGGAGAACGGCCGCGACGTCCAGGCCGATGTCGGCCATGCCGTGATCGTCAACGACCCGCTCTCGGCGCTCGACCTCGGGCTGTACGGCGTCGGGCTGATCTACGTGTTCGAGCCGCTGGTGCGCGAGCACCTGGCGGCAGGCCGCCTCGTGCAGGTCCTGCCCGAGGCGGCGATCGAGGAACCGGGGCTCTTCCTCTACTTCCCGCGCCGCGCGGCCATGGCGCCGAAGCTCAGGGCCTTCATCGACTGTGCGCGGGACGTGCTGCGGCTGCATACAGCCTGATCCGCGGCCGTGGAACAGGCAGCCCTAGGCAGTGAGGCCAGGGCACGCTGCCATGCCGCGGATGCCGCCTCAGCCCCTGCCGGCGAGGGTACCGGCGGTGGCGCCGCGCATGACCGCGACCAGGTGGTCCGCGAGGGCCCGCACGCGCCGCGGCACCTGCCGGGGCTGCGGCAGGAGAAGGTGGACGGGCGCGCCGTCGATCCAGGATGCCTCCAGCACGCGCCGCAGCGCCCCCGAGCGGACCGCGCCCGCCGCGATGAAGGTCGGCAGGTAGGCGAGGCCGAGCCCGGCGATGGCAGCCTCCAGCACGCCCTCGATGTCGTCGCCGACGAAGCGCCCCGAGGGCGAGAGGGAGACGCACTCCTCTCCCGCGCCGAGCGTGAAGTCGAGGGGCCGGCCCGATGTCAGGGTGAAGCCGAGCCGGGCGTGGCCCGCAAGCTCCGCTGGGCTCCCCGGCTCGCCCCGTGCACGGAGGTAGTCGGGCGCCGCGAACACGCCGAAGCGGATCCGATCCACCTGAACGGCCCGCATGGAGGAGTCCGGCAACTCGCCGATGCGGACGACGAGGTCGAGCCGCTCCTCCACGGGATCGGAGAGGCGGTCGGACATGCGCAGGTCCAGGCGGATGCCGGGATGGGCTGCGGCGAAGGCCGCGAGTGCCGGCACGACCCGAATGCGCCCGTAGGCGACGGGGGTGCCGACCCGCACGGGACCGGAGATCTCCGACCGCCGGGCGTCCACCTCCGCCTCCGCCGCGTCGAGGTCGGCCAGGAGGCGGAGGCAGCGTTCCCGCAGCACCGCCCCGTCCTCCGTCAACGCGACGCGGCGCGTCGTGCGGGTGAACAGGCGCACGCCGAGACGGGCCTCCAGGCGGCTGACCGCCTTGCCGACGCCGGAGGGGGTGAGGCCGAGCTGCGATGCGGCCGCGACGAAGCTCCCGGCCTCCGCCACGGCGAGGAACTCCTCCATTCCGAGCAGCCGGTCGGTCAGGCGCATGGGATCAGATTACAGACCTGGCGTCCGGAATGAAGGGAACAGGTTGGCGTTTTTCGATCCTGCGACGCGATCCATTCTCCAATCCGTCGCCGCACGAGAGCAGCGGGGCCGACCGGAGGAGCCCACCCGGCGGCGAACGACCCGACCCGGAGCGAAAGGAGACAGGACCATGATCAAGACCATCGCCGCCGCCGCGACCGCCCTCGCCCTGACGGCCGGCGCCCTTGCCGCCAGCGCCCAGCCGCTCCTCCCCGACATCCGCCCCTACGCCGTGACGATGTCGGTCCCTGACCTCGAGGCGACGGTCGCCTGGTACGGCGAGATCCTCGGCTTCACGGTCGAGCGGCGGAATAGCTACCCCGAGTTCGGCACCCGCCTCGCCTTCCTCCGCCGCGACGCCTTCCGGATCGAGCTGATCGAGGACGCCAACGCGCGCCCCGGCATCCCCCGTCCCGACGCGCCGGCGCACACGGCGACCTACGGCATCTCGCAGTTCATGTTCGGCACCGACGACCTTGCCGACGTGAGGCGCCGCTTGGCCGAGCGCGGCATCCACCCGCATTTCGAGTTCGAGAACGCCGAGCTCGGCGTGCGGTTCTTCTTCATCCGCGACCCCAACGTGAACCTCATCGCCTTCATCCAGCGCCTCTGAAGTGCGTCATGCGACGGGCGGTTCGCCGGGCGCTGCGCATCGGGGCGTCACCGTGTGCTCGCGCCATCGTGCAGGTCCATCACCGCTCTCGCGACGAAGTCCCGGAACCACGCGTGCGCCGGATCGGCGTCGGTCCGGACGTGCCAGGCGAGCGAGACCTCGAAATCCGGCGAGGGCATCGGCGGTGGCGAGAGGACCAGCCCGTAGGTCGCCGCGTAGTAGTGCGCTGCGGTTGAGGGCATGTTCACGAGCGAGGGCCGCCCCTTAAGGACGAACGGCATCGTCGGGAAATGCGAGACGGCCAGCATCACCCGTCGCGACCGCCCCATCTCGGCGAGACGCCGGTCCATCGGCCCGGTGAGGTCGCCTGCGATCGAAAGCAGAAGGTGCGGGATGCGGATGAAGGCATCGAGCGAGACCGGCGCCTTCTCGGGGACCTGGGCCGGGTCGAAGAGCACCGAGAAGGTCTCGCGGTAGAGTGGCCGGACGCGGTGGCGCCGCTCGACGCCACGTTCCGGCGTCGCACTCAGGGCGAGGTCCGCGTCGCCGGAGTCCAGGCGGCCGAGGAGGGTGTGGAAGTCGGACGGGCGCACGACGAGCCGCACGCCCGGTGCCTCGCGCCCGAGGCGGTCCATCAGGAGCGGCACGAGGACGAACTCCAGGTCGTCAGGCGCTGCGAAGCGGAAGACCGCGTCGGAGATTGCCGGGTCGAAGCCCCGCGCCCCTCGCACTGCGGCCTCGATGCGCGACAGGGCGGGTTCCAGCTCCACCCAGAGGGCGTCGGCGCGGGGCGTCGGCTCGACGCGGCGTCCGGCGCGCACGAAGAGCTCGTCTCCGAGCGCTTCCCGCAAGCGGGCGAGCGCCATGCTGATTGCGGAGGGGCCGAGGTAGAGGCGGGAGGCAGCACGGGAGACGCTACGCTCGCGCATCACCGCCGAGAAAACGAGAAGGAGGTTTAGGTCGAGCCGCCGTAGCTCAATCTCGCTGAACTCATCCGTCATGACGATCAATTTGAGTGAGTAACTCGGCAGGAGCAAGTTCCGGCCATCGGCGGATGGCGATGGAGCCACCACGGCCAGGGGAACACCCGATGCGCCTCGACCGCCGCTCCCTCCTCACCGGCTTCCTGACCGCAGCAGCGGCCTCTGCGCTCCCCGTCGGCCACGCCGTGGCGCAGGGCGGCGGCCTCCGCACCGGCCGCTACACCTACGAGGGCCTCGGCACCGTCAACACGCACTGGGTCGAGACGCCCGGCGGCGGGCTCGTGGTCGTGGACGTCCAGCGGGACCTGACCCATGCGCGCGAGGCCCTCGCGGCCGTCCGCGCGACCGGGCGCCCGGTGCGGGCGATCCTCGTCACCCACGGCCATCCCGACCACTACGTTGGCCTTGGGCTCTTCAAGGAGGCCTTCCCCGCGGCCGAGACCTGGTCCTCGCCGACCACCCGCGACACGATCCGGGACGACACATACGGCTTCAACGCCTTCATGCGGAGGGCCGCGCCGGGCGACTTCCCCGACCGGCTCCTCCTGCCCGAGCGCATGCTCGCGCCGGAGCAGACCGTTGAGATCGATGGGCTGACAGTCGTTGCCCGCGAGATGGGCAAGGCCGAGGCGAACAGCGCCTCCGCGTTCTACCTCCCACAGACGGGCGACCTCTACGTCGGCGACCTCGTGCTGCACCGGATGCACGGTCTCTTCGTCGAGGAGGCGACCACGGAGTGGCTCGCGGCCCTCGACCGGCTCGCCGTCCTCTTCTCGGGCCCCCGCGTCGTGCACCCGGGCCACGGCGCCTCTGGCCCGACCGCCGAGCTTCTCGGCGGTCAACGGGACTACATCGTGACCGCCCGCGCCATCGCGGCGGACGAGTTCGCCCGGAGCGGCGGGACCGAGGAGGCACGGGTCCGCGTGGCCCGGAGGGTCACGGAGCGGTTCGCGGGCTACGGCTTCCCCGCGGGCCTGCCCGACCTCGTCGGGCTCTCCGCGGCCGGGCTGTTCCGCGAGTTCGATAGGCCTGGCCGCGGCCCGGCCCGCTGACGCGCGAGGGAGAACGGAACATGACGTCCATCGGTGATTCCCTCCGGGACCAGACCGTCGCGGTCGTCGGCGGCAGCGGGGCCATGGGCTCCGCCATCGCGCGGCACGCTGCCGCAGCAGGCGCCCGGGTCGTCCTCGTCGGGCGTGACGAGGATACCCTGTCGGCCGTCGCCGGAGGATTGGCGGGGGGACGACGCTCGTCGCCGACGTGTCCGGCCCGGCCGGGGTTGCCCGGCTCGCGGCGGCCGGACCGTTCGATCATCTCGTCATCGCGACCTCCGCCGGCGGCCGCGCGTCGAGCATTCCTGGCACCGCACCGGCCGAAGCCCGCGCGGCGTTCGGCCGCTTCTGGACTGCCTACGACCTGCTGCACGCCGCGGGTGACTTGGTGCGCCGCGGCGGTTCGGTGACGCTGATCTCGGGGTCGAGCGGGCGCCGGCCCGGCGCAGGCTTCGGCTTCTGGTCCACCCTGCACGGCTCGATCGAGGCGCTCGCCCGGGCCGCAACGCTCGAGCTCGCGCCGACCCGGATCAACGTCGTCTCGCCCGGCGGCATCGGGCTGCGCCCGGACCGGCAGCTCGCGGAGCACGCGGGAAGTCCGGACGACATTGGCGCCGCGGCGCTCGCCCTCATCGCCAACCCCGCGATCACGAACGCGGTGCTCGACGTGGACGGGGGCGAGCGCCTCGGCCGCTGGTCGGGCAGCCCCGTCACGGTCGCGGCCTGAGAAGGAATGCGTCCATGAACATCGGCATCATCGGCTCCGGCAACATGGGGTCACGCCACAGGACGGAGCTGGATTCACGCTAAGCGGGACGGAGCGGGAACGTCGGACAGCGGCATGGGTGCGACGTTCAATCAGGTCTCGTCGCTGTTGTCGTGACCCCTATTCGACCCGTGAGGAGCGAAGGAGACAGTTGCTGCGTCGCGCGCTGCGACGTCCTGGCCACCACGGCCATCCTCGGTCCCGGCTGCACCTCGTGTCAGGCTCCGGGACGCACCACGCGGTTCCGCAGCGTCCCGATGCCCTCGACCTCCAGCTCGATCACGTCGCCGGGCTGGATCCAGCGGTCGAGTTCGAGGCCGCAGCCGGAGCCGACGGTACCAGACCCGAGGAACTCGCCGACGTGCAGCGTCTCGTCGCGGGAAGCGTGAGCGATCATGTCCTCGAAGCTATGGAGCATCGTGCCGGTGGTGCCGGACGACCAGACCTCGCCGTTGACGCGGACGGACATGGTGAGGGCGTAGGGATCGGGGAGCTCGTCGGGCGTGACGATCCAGGGGCCGATGACGTTACCCGTGTCGAAGTCCTTCCCTTTCGCGGGGCCGAGCCAGCCCGCCATCTCGTGGGCCTGGACGTCGCGCGCCGAGACGTCGTTGAAGATGGTGTAGCCGAACACGTGATCGCGGGCGCGGGAGGCCGGGATGTCGCGGCCGCCGCGGCCGAGAAAGATGCCGAACTCCAGCTCGAAGTCGAGCTTCTCCGAGTAGGACGGCCACCGGACGTCGTGGTCGGGGCCGACCACGGTGAAGCGGTTGCCCTTGTAGTAGATGGGCTGGGCGCGGACGATCGCGGGAACCTCAATCTCCTCGGGTGTGCGCGGGCCGTGGCCGGTGATGCGGTTCACAGCGGCCATAGATTGGCGCACGTGGGTCTCGAACACCATGAAGTCCCGCATCGCGCGGGGGACGGGGACGGGGGCGAGGAGGCGCACCTCCGCCAGCGCGTGCGTCGGGCCGTCGCGGACGGCGAGGGCTCGGGCGAGGTCGAGCGCCGCGTCGCCGCCGTCCATGAGCGCGAGCATGTCGGCGAGGTACGGGGAGTCCGCGCCGGAATGCGCGGCGTGTGCCCCCTGCAGGTCCAGGACCCGGTCGTGCAGGACCGAACCGATCCGCGGCGTCCCGGCCTGTTCGAATGTGGCGAGGCGCATCGCCGCTATTCCTCGATGATCGCGACGGCGCGGCACCAGCCGGCGGAGGCGCGCTCGATCTTCACGGGAAGGCAGGAGATCGTGAAGCCGCTCGGCGGGAGGACTTCGAGGTTCGAGAGCTTCTCGATGTGACAGTAGCCGATCTCGCGCCCGGCCTTGTGGCCTTCCCAGACGATGCTCGGGTCCCCCGTCTCGGCGAAGCGGCGAGCGGTGGCGGAGAAGGGCGCGTCCCAGGACCAGCCGTCCGTGCCGGTGACGCGGACGCCCTGGTTGAGAAGGTGGAGCGTCGCCTCGCGGCCGATGCCGCAGCCGCGGTCGAGGAAGTCGGGTTGGCCGTAGGCGCGGCCTGCCGCGGTGTTCACCACGACGATGTCGAGCGGGGCGAGCGCTACGCCGATGCGGTCGAGTTCGCGGCGGACGTCGTCGGCGGTGCAGACGTATCCGTCGGGCTTGTCGCGGAAGTCGAGCTTCACGCCGGGGGCGATGCACCAGTCCAGCGGGACCTCGTCGATCGTGATGGCACGGGCGCCCCCATCCATCGTGGAGTGGTAGTGCCACGGCGCGTCGATGTGCGTGCCGTTGTGGGTGGTGATGCGCACCTGCTCAAAGGCCCATCCCTGGCCCTCGGGCAGCTGGTCGGGGCGCATCCCCGGGAACATCGCAGCCATCGCGGCGGCGGTGTCGACGTGAGCGACATAGTCGATCTGCGGGAGCATCGAAGGCGGGTCGGAGGCGATGCCGACCTGCAGAGGCACGGACAGGTCCACGATGTGTCGGGCCATTCGGCTCTCCCCTTGTCCCCGGGACCTTGGACCGGAAGATCGGTGCTTGCCAAGATCCTCGATGATCGGGCCTAGTATCGGTGATGAGGGTCGAAGCGCCTTTCCCCGTTCTCGCGCCCGCCGCAGCCCCGCGGGGGGTGACGCTCGCGGACGTGGCGGAGCGGCGGCTGCGGGAGGACATCACGACGAACGCGCTCGCACCCTCCGCCCGGCTGCGACTGGAGGAGTTGCGGGACCGCTACGAGGTCGGGGCGTCGCCGCTGCGGGAGGCCCTGTCGCGGCTCGTCGGCGAGGGGCTGGTGGAGGTGGAGGGGAACAAGGGTTTCCGCGTCGCCCCGCTCTCCTTCGCGGACCTTGACGACATCGCGTGGATGCGGGCGACGATCGAGGGCGCGGCGGTGCGGGAGGCGATCGCGCGGGGTGACGCCGCCTGGGAGGCTGGGATCCTCGCGGCATTGCACCGGCTGTTGCGGGCGACCGGCTCGACGCTCGCGGACCGGGCGCCTCTCGAGGTCTGGAACCGCGAGCATGACGGATTCCACCGCGCGCTCGTCGGGGCCTGCGGATCGCCGCGGGCGATGGAGATGGGGGCGCGGCTGGAGGCGGAGCACCGGCGCTACCGCGTCGCGCTCATCGGGGACGGCCTGCCGGGGGAGCTGATCGTCGCGGAACATCGGGCCCTGGCGGATGCAGCGCTCGCGCGCGACGCGGACGAAACGGCGGCGCTGCTCGCGCGGCACATGCGCATCACGAGCGACTTTTACGCAAATCAGTTGCGGCAAGCGGCGGCGGAATAGCCGTCCCTCGGGGGGAGATGGGTCATGGCGATAGACAGGCGGGCGCTGCTCGGTGCGGTCGCGGCCGGGGCGCTGGCGCGGCCCGCGCTCGCGCAGGGCGCGGGGCGGGTGCGGATCGGGTACACGGCCGTGCTGGACTACACCGCGGCCTTCGTCGCGCAGGAGGAGGGGTTCTTCCGCCGCCGCGGCCTCGACACGGAGTTGCAGCTGATCACGCTGAACTCGACGATCCCGGCGGCGCTGCAATCGAACTCCGTGCAGATCGGGGGGCCGACACCCTCCGTGATGATCTCCGCCGTGGACGGCGGACTCGACCTCGTCGCGCTGTCGGCCTGCGCCGAGATCACGCGGGACGTGACGACCTTCGGGGTGGTGGCGCGGGCGGGGTCGGGGATCACGGACGCGCCGGGCTTCGTCGGCAAGCGCGTCGGCGTGCCGGGGCTGAACGCCTTCCTCCACGTCATCTTCCGCAAGTGGCTCATGGACAAGGGCGTGGACCACCGCCGCGTGACCTTCGTCGAGGTCGCGTTCCCGACGATGTCCGACGTGCTGCGCGGCGGCACCGTGGAAGCGGTGGTGACGGGGGAGCCGGTGATGAGCCGGATCACCGCGGGCGGGATCGGGGCGCTGGTCTCGAACATGACGCCGGACCTGGCGGAGCCGCTGCCCACGACCTTCTGGGCCTCGACGCGCGCCTGGGCGACGCGGAACGGGGAGGCGGTCCGGGGCTTCCGGGAGGCGATCGCGGAGGCCGTGGCGTGGGTCGGAGCCAACGACGCGCAGACCCGGGAGTACATCGCGAAGTACACGCGCCTGCCGATCGAGATCGTGCGGACCGTGCCGCTCGCGCAGCTGCGGACGGACGTGACGGAGCGCGAGATGGCGGCCTGGGTGCGGATCATGAGGGAACAGGACATGCTGACCTCCCGCCCCGACGTCGTGCGGCTGCGGCTGGCCTGAGGTGGACGGGATCGTCGCCGCACCCGTGACGCGCACGGCGGACGCCTCACGGGAGGCGGCGATCGCGTTCGAGCGGGTGTGCCTGGACCTCGGCGGACGGGAGGTGCTGCGGGACGTGACGTTCTCGCTGGCCGCCGGGTCCTTCGGCTGCGTTATCGGCCCGTCGGGGTCGGGCAAGACGACGGTGCTGCGGCTCGCCGCCGGGTTCCTCGCCGCGAAGTCGGGGAGCGTGCGGGTCAACGGCGCTCCGCGAACGGGGCCGTCGCGCGACGTGGCCGTGGTGTTCCAGGATTACGGGCGGGCGCTGCTGCCGTGGCGCGACGCCTACGGGAACGTGTCCCTCGCGCTGGAGGCGGCGGGGGTGCCGCGCGGCGAGCGGCGGGACCGGATCGAGCGATTGCTCGCCACCGTGGGGCTGCGGGACCACCTGCGGAAGTTCCCGTCGGAGTTGTCGGGGGGATGCAGCAGCGGCTGCAGATCGCGCGGTGCCTCGCGCAGGAGCCGCGCGTGCTGCTGATGGACGAGCCGTTCGGCGCGCTCGACGCGATGACCCGCGGGGCGTTGCAGGACGAGGTGCTGCGCCTCGTCGCGGAGCGTGGGATGACCGTGCTGTTCGTGACGCACGACCTGGAGGAGGCGCTCTACCTCGGCGACGTCGTCGTGGCACTCGCGGCGTCCCCGGGGCGGGTGGAGCGGAGCGTGGCGGTGCCCCTGCCCATTCCCCGGAACCAGCTGGCGACGCGGGAGCATCCGGAGTTCCTGCGCTTGCGGCGGGAGCTGTTCTCCCTTGTGCAGGACTCGCACTGATGTGGCGGGGGGCGGTGCTGCCGGTGGGGTTCCTCGCGTTCTGGGAACTTGCATTCGTGGGCCGGCCGCCGTCGGAATCGCTCGCGCCGCCCTCCGCCGTCATGCGGGCGCTCGGTGGGGCTCTGGCGAACGGGACGTTGCTCGCGGCGACCTGGGAGACGCTGTCGGTCGTGCTCCTCGGGCTCGCGATCGGGGTGGGGGCCGGCCTCATCGTCGGGATCACGCTGGGGCTCGTGCCCTTTGCGGCGCGGCTGTGCCTCGCGCCCGTGGAGGCGCTGCGGTCGGTGCCGCCGGTCGCGCTCATCCCGCTCGCGCTGTTGGTCTTCGGGTTTGGCGGGGCGTTCGGGGCAAGCGTCGTCGCCTTCGCGGTGTTCTGGCCGACGCTGATCCTCTCGCAATCCGCGGTGGCGGGCGTGGATCGGACGCTGAGGGAGGTGGCGCGGGCGCTCCAGCTCGGGCCGGTCGCGCGCGTCACGAAGGTCGTGCTGCCGGCGGCGCTGCCGCGGCTCCTCGTCGCGCTGCGGCTGGCAGTGGGCGTGGGGCTGGTGATCGTCGTCACCGTCGAGATCGCGGCGAACCCGCAGGGGCTGGGCTACGGAATGATGGTGGCGCAGCAGTCACTGCGGCCGGACCTGATGCTCGCGACGCTGCTGTGGGTGGGCTTACTAGGGTGGTGGCTGAACCGCCTACTCCTCGCAGCTGAGCGGCGACTGGCATCGCGGGGGGCGGGGCGTAATGCGCGGAGCGGCGAACCTCGGGCGGGACCTCGGACTGGCGGTCGTCGGGCTCGGCGTCGTCGCGGCGGTCTGGTGGGCCGTCACGGCGGTGGGGCTGGTCTCGCGGGCCTTCCTGCCCTCTCCCGAAGCGGCCTGGGCGGCGCTGCAACGGGGGATGGCGCGCGACCTGCCGACGCAGACCGGGGCGACGGTGTGGCTCATGCTCCAGGGTTGGCTCGCGGCGAGCGCAGTCGCGGTGCTGCTCGGCTCACTCATCGGCATCGTGCGGCCGGTGCGGGAGGCGCTGGAGCCGACCCTGGAGTTCCTGCGGCCCCTCCCGGCCTCCGCGATCATTCCCGTCGCCGTCGCGGTGTTCGGGCTGACGCCGGGCATGGTGCTGGGCGTCGTCGTCTTCGGCTCGCTTTGGCCGACGCTGCTCGCGACCGTGCACGGGTTCAAGAACGTGGAGCCGCGCCTGGGCGAGGTGTCACGCGCGCTCGGCCTTTCGCGGCTGGCCTTCGTGTGGAAGATCGGGCTGCCGAACGCGGTGCCGGACATCATCGCGGGAATGCGGCTCGCGCTGACTGTCGCACTCATCCTCGCGGTCGTGACGGAGATGCTCTCGGGCCAGCAGGGGCTGGGAACGGCGATCCTGCTCGCGGGTCGGGCGTTCCGCTCGGCGGACATCTTCGCGGGATTGCTGCTGCTCGCGGCGATCGGACTGGTCAGCAACGTCGCGCTCGCGGCGGCGGAACGGCACCTGCTGCGCTGGCGCGCGGCATAGGGAGGGAACGGGTCATGGCGTCGAAGAAGGTCATCGTGACGGTCGCGCCGACGAGCAACTTCCACGGAAAGGACGCGAACCCCGCCCTGCCGGAGCAGCCCGAGGAGATCGGTATCTGCGTGCGGGAATGCGCGGACGCCGGCGCGTCGCTCGCGCACCTGCACGCGCGCAACCCGGACGGGACGCAGTCCAACTCGGCCGCGGTGTTCCGCGCGATCAATGCCGCGGTGCGCGCGCGATCCGACATCATCGTCCAGAACTCCAGCGCGCCGGCGATGGGCAAGCTGCCGGGCGTCGCGGAGGACGGCTGGCAGACGCTCGATGCGCTGCCTGAGATGGCGAGCCTCGACATGGGGGTCTGCACCATCTCGCTGCCGGGTCGGGAGCACATCATCGAATGGACGCGCGGGTTCCTGGAAAAGACGGCGCGGACGATGCTGGAGCGCGGCATCAAGGCTGAAATGGAGATCTTCAACAATTCGCACATGGCGAACGCGGAGTGGCTCATCGAGCGTAGGCTGCTGGAGGCACCGTATTCCTACTCCTTCGTGATGAACATGCACCGCGTGAACCAGTCGGGCATGGCCTGGCACCCGAAGACGCTCTCGGCGCTCGTGGACACGCTGCCGCGGGACGCGCTGTTCTCGACGCTCGGCGTCGGGCCGTCGCAGCACCCCGCGACGGTCATGTCGCTCATCCTCGGCGGCGGGGTACGGGTGGGGTTCGAGGACAACATCTTTTACCGCCGCGGCGAGCTGGCGCGGTCCAACGCGCACCTCGTCGAGCGGATCGTGACGACGATCCGCGACTTCGGGCTGGAGCCGGCGACGCCGGTGGAGGCGCGGGAGATCCTCGGGCTGCCCCCGCTCGGCAGTGCGGGGCACATTGAGACACACGGGGGCAAGCCGCCTGCGCCCCCGGTGGCGCGGGCGGCGGAGTAGGGCGCGCCGTGTCACGGGCCATCCTCGACGGGTCGGAGTTGCGGGTCGGGGATGTGATCCCGGTGGGGTCGGTCTCCTTCACCGTCGAGGAGATCACCGACTTCGCGCGGCGCTACGACCCGCAGCCCTTTCACCTCGACGAAGAGGCGGCGCGCACGTCCATCTTTGGGGGGCTCTGTGCCTCCGGATTCCACACGCTCGCGGCCTGCTTCGGCGCGCAGGTGCGGGCGGGGGTGCTAACGCCGTGCAACCTCGGGGGGCGCGGGATAGCTGGGTTGGCTTGGCGGCGGCCGACGTGGCCGGGCGTGGAATATACGCTGTCGCTGGAGGTGCGGTCGCTCGTCCCCAATCCCGCGCGGGAGCGAATTGAGGCGGGGATCGGCTATGTGCTGTGCGATCCGGAGGGGGCGGTGGTGATGGACGCGACGCCGCAGCACCTGCTGCGGGCCACGAGGGGTGAACGTTCGACCTCGGGCGGTGAGGCACCGGTCGAAACAGCCGCCTGATTGACCTTCCCCCGTAGAAGCGGTCCGCCGGTAATGTGAGGCCGGCGAAGCCGTGGAGGGTGCTGGGATGGGGAGGAAGCATAAGCCCGAGGAGATCGTCGCCAAGCTGCGACAGGCGGAGGTGCTGATTGCAGGTGGTAGGTCCGTGGCGGACGCGGTGCGGGCGATCGGGGTGAGCGAGGCGACGTACCACCGTTGGCGCTCGGAGTATGGCGGCCTGAAGCTGGACGCGGTGAAGCGGCTGAAGGAGCTGGAGCGGGAGAACGCTCGCCTGAAGAAAGCCGTGGCCGACCTGACGCTCGAGAAGGTCATCCTGAAAGAGGCTGCCTCGGGAATGTATGGTCCGCCCCTCCCCGGCAAGGGCCGAGTTGGTGGTCACGACAGCAGTTGCGTCAATGTATCCGGCCTCTCGCGAGTGAGCCGCTGTTGCGGCCAGGCCATGATGAGATCTGCGCGCAGCGTTCCCAGAGACTGGTAAGGGCACGAGGCCCGTTTTCCCGAGAAGGGCTTACGCCGCGCCGATCGCCTGCTTCGTCATCACTCCCTCGAACCTCGCAAGCTGCGGGCAGGTGTCCTCAGGCGAAGGCGGGGTCCCGCCGTTCGTAGAGGGCACCAGGCCTATTCAGGATCACCCAGGCGATGCGCGCCATCTTCGCCGCCAGAGCGACCACAACCTTATTGGGATGCATCCTCGCCCGCAGCCGGTCCAGCCAGGCCCCGAGCCTGTCTCGGCTGCGGTCCAGGTGCATGAGGCAGGAGCGGGCGCCGTGGATCAGCAGACGCCGGATGTAGGAGTTCCCCCGCTTGTTGATTCCGAGGCGGGTCGTCTTGCCCCCCGTCGAGTGCTGTCGTGGTACGAGCCCGACCCAGGCCGCCAAGTCGCGCGCCTTTCGGAACTGCCGCCCCTCTCCGACAGCAGCCACGATCGCCGTGGCACCGAGGGGGCCGATGCCGGGGATCGATGCCAGACGGCGGGCGACCTCGTTGGACGCAGCGGTCGCCTCGATCTCGCGCGAGACGGTTGCGATGCGCGCCTCCAGCACACTGAGTTCCTCGCGGAGCTCGCCCAAGAGCCGACGTATGGTCGGCGTGAGGTCGTTCTCCTCGTCCTCAATCACCCCTGTCAGGTCGAGCTTGAACGCACCGGCGCCCTGCCGCATGGCGACGCCGTACTCGAGGCAGAACGCCCGCATCTGGCAGATCAAGCGCGTGCGGGAGGTGACGAGGCGCTCGCGGATGCGATGCAAGGCCTGCAGGTCGACCTGCTCGGTCGTCTTGATCTCGACAAAGCGCATCGTCGGCCGTGTGACCGCCTCGGCGATTGCGGCTGCATCGATGAGGTCGCTCTTGTTCGACTTCACGTACGGTTTGACGAACTGGGCGGGGATGATGCGCACGGTGTGCCCGAACGCCTTGATCTTTCGTGCGAGCCACTGGGATCCAGCGCACGCCTCCATGCCAACAACCGCCGGAGCGGCGCACTCGAAGAACTGCAACAGGGTGTCGCGTCGAAACTTCGCCTTCTGGATCGGCTGGCCGGAGCGATCCAGACCAACGACGTGGAAAACGTTCTTGCCGAGGTCGACGCCGTAGACCGCGGCATTACGAGGCTTGGTCCTACTCATATCGTTCCTCCTCTCAGCAGTACCGCCATTCTGCCAAAGGCCGGTCGGGGCGGACCATCCCATTACTACTGAGCCCAGCCCGCCGGCGTCGCTGCATCAACCACGTCCGGTCGGCGCTGGGCATCTCAGAGCGCCTCGCGTGTCGCGTCCTGGGTCAGCATCGGTCGACGCAGCAGAAGGTGCCGCAGGGGCGTGACGACGAAGCGGCACCGACCGCCGACATCGTCGAGCTCGCGCGGCGGTACGGGCGCTACGGCTACCGGCGGATCACCGCGCTGCTACGGAGGGCGGGCTGGGCTACGAGCCACAAACGCGTCGAGCGGATCTGGCGACGCGAGGGCCTGAAGGTGCCACGGCGGCAGCCGAAGCGGGGACGCCTCTGGCTGGCGGACGAGTCGTGCATTCGGCTGCGCCCCGAACGCCCCCGGCACGTCTGGGCCTACGACCTCGTCGAGGACCGGACGCGCGATGGACGCCGGTTCCGGATGCTCTGCGTGGTCGATGAGTTCACGCGGGAAGCCTTGGCCATCCGCGTGGGCCGCAAGCTTACCTCTGCGGACGTCATCGACACCCTCGCCGACCTCTTCATCCGCCATGGCGTGCCACAGCATATCCGTTCCGACCAAGGGCCTGAGTTTATCGCCGAGGCCGTGAAGGCCTGGATCAGCGGCGTTGGCTCCAGGACGGCCTACATCGAGCGCGGCAGCCCATGGGAGAATGGATACGCGGAGAGCTTCAACGCCCGCCTTCGCGACGAGCTGTTGAACGTCGAGATCTTCAACAGCCTCGCCGAAGCCTGCGTCCTCATCGAGGCCTGGCGAAAGCACTACAACGCCGTCCGACCCCACTCATCCCTGGGCTACCGCCCCCCAGCGCCAGAGGTCGTCCGTCTTGGCCTACCAGCGCCCAGAGCAACCGGCGTCCTCCTATGACCGGCCCTCATTAGACCCGGCCCACCTCGTGGGGGCTTGCCACTCCTTACGAGAGAACGCACCACCAGATCCCGGGACTGCACACCTAGCCTCCCGTCCTGACCCAGCGACCGTTCTGGGCATGCCAGACGGTTGGGCGACCGGACGCACGGAAATCCCTTATGACGAGGTCGTAGTCCGTCAGCTTGGGCGTTCTGCTCGCATTATCGCGAACGGCTCCACCCTTGGACAGGCTGAAATAATCAGCCACCAAGGATGCCTGTTGCTCGATGTTGAAGTCGCCGAATCGGGTCTTGCCAGCGAGATCGTACTTATACGTTCCCTGATAGTTTCCCATGCTCGCGATGAAGAGGCCGATCGCATTCGCCAATGGGCGGATGTTATGAAAGTACTGCCAGGAGTGAGTCATCTCGTGGAAGAAGATCCACTGCTCATCCAGCGTGGCAGAGGAAAAGTCCGACTTTGCGTGATGCGGAGAGAAGTAGGGGTGCCCTTCGGGTGTGATCGAGTTGTTCTCGCCGCCAATTTCTGCCGAGTTGATCCTGACGCGGATCTCACCATAGGGTAGCATCGCCCCGAAGATGCTCGCGAGCAAGTTTTTCTCGCCGAACGTCAGGGTTCGTTCCATCTGAATTTCTCCTTATCGCGTCGTTTTGCGTGGTTTTCCGACACGCCGACGTCGAGAGATCTGTGTTGGGTGCGTTCGGGTAGGTTCGTCAGCAGCGAACGGAGCGCCTGTATTCAGGCCGCGCCTGCCGAGAGGGAATGTCGCCCAGGTAAGAATGCCAAACCTCTACCTGGGCGGAAGCGTCGATCAGAACAGGAACGCGTCCGCGACGAAGGACCCACCCGTGATCTCGCCGTTCAGCAGGATGTCCTGACCACCGCCGGGGGTCAGCGTGTCGAGACCGTCGCCCCCATCCAGGAAATCGTCACCTAGGTTGCCAAGCAGGCGGTCGTTCCCGGTAGATCCAATGATGATGTCACTGCCGCCATCGCCGGATAGTACATCCGCGCCAGCGCTCCCAATGATAACGTCATCTCCTTCGCCGCCCTGCACGAACAGACCGATGCCGGCCAGGCTGGAAGCATTCACGACGTCGTCGCCTTCGAAGCCCCGAAATAGGAGCTGATCGAGCCCCGCCTCGGCCCCCAAGATGCGAATGGTGGCGGCCAAGCCCTCGATCACGATCACTCCTTCCTCAAGCCCGATCGTGACAGTGTCGGCGACGCCAGTTCCATCGACGACGATTAAGTCCGCGGCACCATCGGGGCCGCCCAGGTCGATCACGATTTCATCCAAATCGGTTCCTGTCATGTCGCCTACCCGGACCTCGTCCGTACCGCCAAACGTCCGCACGTCGGTGCGCTCGACATCAACCAGGTCCATCCGCACGGCGCCTACATCCCTCACGAGCACGGCGGTCGCGCCGTCCGCGATGATCTCGATCGTCTCGGTCGTGCCCGAGCCGTCGAAGGCGAGGGTGTCAGTTCCAGCTTCGCCGTCCACGAAGTCGTTGCCGTCGCCGGGGATCCACGTGAACCGGTCGTTACCCGTGCCGAGCCGAGCGAAGTCGTCGCCACGACCGCCGAACACGCCGTCGTCGCCGCCCCCCGAGAAAAGCCCATCGTCGCCATCGCCGCCCGAGAAGCTTTCGTCGTTGTCGCCGCCGAACAGGAAGTCGAGGCCGGCCCCGCCATCAACGAGAAGCCGTGGCGCGCCGATCGCGACCTCGCGGGTGCGGATGATGTCGTCGCCGCTACCGCCCGTCACGGACAGCATGTCCTGCGCCTCGACGCCGAACATGGACACTGCCGCCGGGAGCCCCTCCACCGTGATCAATGATCCGGCGCCGCTGATGACGTCGACAGTATCGCCCTCCGCACTACCAGTTAGGCTGATGACATCTGCTGCGCCGTCGCCTGCCCGCCCCGGAAGCGACAGCGCAATCTCGACGGCACTCACCTCCGTCGAGCTCAGATCGCCGATCGCGATACGGTCTGCGCCGCCGTCGGCGCGGATCGTGACGCCCTCCACGTCATTCAGTTTCATGCGGATATTGCCCAGGTCGCGGGTCAGCAGTGCGCGCTCGCCTGACGCTTCCAGGACGAAGGCTTCGTCCGCGGCGAAGCCGTTGAATGCCAGGTCATCGTCGCCCGCCTCGCCTTCCACACGGTCGCTACCGTCGCCGTTGTTCCAGACGAAGACATCGTCGCCAGCACCGAGCCGCGAGACGTCATCTCCGCGCCCGCCGATGATGAAATCATCGCCTGTGCCGCCCAGCAGGGTGTCGTTGCCCTGGCCGCCGGTGAGCTGATCGTCACCCGCGCCGCCGTCCAGCGTCAGCCTGACGCCGCCCGCGACGCCCGAGGCCGAGACGACATCGTCGCCACCCCCCGCCTTGAAGGTCACCCCGTCCTGCGCCTCGACGGAGGCGATCCGGACGAAGGCGTCCAGCCCGATTACCGACACCGCTCCGCCATCGCCCAGCAGCGTCACGAAGGACGCGTTGCCGCCGTCGGACAGCACGACGTTGTCGGTCATGCCGTCGCCGGTGCCCGCGCCTTTCGTCCCGGAGAGGTCGATGCGAACCTCCTGCACGCCGCTGCCGGCCATGTCGTTGACCCGGACGACGTCGGCGCCACCACCCGCGAACAGGTCAATGCGTTCCATGCCGGACAGGCGCATCGTGACCGAGTCCACGTCGCGGTCGAGCCGGGCCTCGTTGCCCTGCGCGCGTAGCGTGAAGGTCTCCCGGCTGTCGTCACCGTCGAAGTCGAGCCGGTCGAAGCCCGCCTGGCCGGAGACCGTGTCGCTGCCATCGGCCGGGGCCCAGCCGAACACGTCATTGCCTGCGCCGAGCAATGCCGTGTCGGAACCCCTGCCGCCGGCGACGACGTCGTCGCCGGCGCGGGCGATGATCGTGTCGTCGCCGTCACCGGGTGTCGTGTGTGGCCCGAGGCGGATGACGCCGGACGAAATCAGGCCGGGCTTGATAGTGTCGCCGGCATTCGTGCCGATGAAGATGGTCATGGTTCTGCTCCTGCTGTTGAAGGGGGATTGTCGGTTGCGGTCCGGCCACTTCGTCGCCGGGGTTGTCGGGACGTTTTCAGGGCGCGGGGTGAGAGGTCGGGGTGGCTCGCGGCACGCTGTGGCCGGAGCTTTGGTCCACCGATGGCCCTGGTCACCGGGTCATCGAAGGAAGATGAAGGTCCCACCGCCTGAGGCGTTGTGAAGCATTCGGCCCGGTTCAGCCGCCATAGCCGCCCTCATCGAGGAAACGCTGCTCTTCCGGCCGCATCACCCGCCCCAGGATCGGGTTTCGGTGCGGGAAGCGGCCGAAGCGGACGACGATGTCGCGATGCCCCTTGGCGCGAGAGAGGTTGGGCTCGCCGAAGCGCTCGGCCAGCGCAACCGATCGCTCCTGGTCGGCGATGATCTCGGAATGCGCGAAGGGCATGCGGAAGAAGAGTCCGAGAAGGTCATCAACCTGCCGATCATGACCGGCGCGGATCGCTTGATCCGCGATCTTTCGCGCCTGCTCATCGGTCGCATACATGCGTGGCGTGCCGCGAAAGGCGTTGCGTGGAAACTGATCGAGCAGGATGACCAAAGCCAGGGCGCCTTGCGCCGTGTCGCCCCAATGCGACAAGGAACCAGAAGCTGCCGCCTCGTGGGTGAGCAGGAAGCGGGTGCGAAAGCGCTGGTCGAAATCGGGGTCCTTCGCGAACCACAGGGCCGGCCCTGCGTCGCGCCAGAAGGCGATGACGGCGAGGGCTTCGTCGGGTGGGTTAGCATTCGGCGTCTGAGTCACGTCGGGCATGGAAGTTCCCTGAGTGAATGAGACGAAGGGTCGCCGCCCGACCACAATGCAGGTCAGCGACGTGGTCGCACCCGGGAGCGCGCGGATCCCAACAAAACCCTGGGCGCGAAGGTGCGATTCCACCGCTTCCTGGGTGCCGAGGAAGCCACCGAGCATGGCGCGCCGATGTTCGGCTATCGCCGCCGAAACCAAGTCGTTACCAAGTCGCAGCATGGCGAAAAGCAGCCAACCGCCCGGTCGCAGCGCCGCATGGGCACGTTCGAGAATGGCCGGAATTGACGCCTCGGCAATGAAGGCACTGGGCAGCCAGGCCAAGTCGAAGCACGACGTTTCCGTTAGCGCCTGACCCGCCTGTTGGCGCAGGGTGATACGGTCGGCGAAGCCTGATTCTCCCACGCGCTGCCGCGCGAGCGCCAGCGCGGGCGGCCAGGGATCGATGCCGAGGATGGTCAGTTCCGGCCAGAGGCGCGCCATTTCAACGCTAAGCGCGGCGACACCCACGCCGATATCCAGGAACGCCGCGCCCGGTTGCTCCAGGCGCTCCGCCAGGCCTTCGAGGCTGGTGACCATTGCGCCCTTCAGGCGGCCGGCAAAGCCTACGGATGCGTTGCCGGCCGCGGCCAGGATCGCCGGGTCGGTGGGCGTCCAGCCCTCGGTCGGGGCAGTCTGCTTGTCGCGGTTGGCGTCGAGCAGCGCAAACAGGTCGCTCATTGGCAGACGACCTCGGACGGGGGCGAGGTTGGCGCCGCGGCCATGCCCGCGCCGGAAACAAGCCTGTTCAAGATGGCAGCCCGCCAGGCGGACCAGAGGCGGCGCAGTTCGGCCTCGGATTGAGCGTCCGCCGCGAGGGCACGAAGCGCTTCAGGGTCCTGCATCACGATGCCGCCTGCAAGGCACGGGTCGAAGCGCGACGCAGTCCGGTGACGGCTGCGGCGAAGCAGAGCATGCCGCCCAGCGTCATCAACGCGCCGATACCGATGATGGGGACGAGGCCGCCGTGATCCTCGGACTGGTCCGCCAGCGCACCGCACATCAGGACCGGGCCGAGCGTCGCCAACCAGAAATGCACGCGCGGCAACAAGCCAGCCGATGCGGCCGGCACGACTTGGTAGAACAGCCCATACAGAGCGAGTGACACCCACCCGAGCAGGTTCACATGCGCATGGACATGCCTGAGGCGGAAATCCTGCGAAATGCCCATGGCGATGCCCAACGACATGCCGACAACGCCGGCGGCAACGGCGGCGAGCAGGAAGCGTCGCGCGAGCGGACGCATCGTGGTGTCATCTTGACGAATCGAGCTGGCCATAATCTCAACGCCACCCATCCGCGGGCGGCGCTGGCTGTCCGGCGCGCGTCATGCCGATATCCTTCAGCAGGCGCTCATCGAGTGAGGCGAGCACCTGCGCGGTACGGATCTGCGCCAGCCGTGCCAGCAGCCAGCGGATTGGGCATGGGGCGGGATTGCCGTTGATGGCCGAACTCCGCGGCAGGGCGGCGACCAGAGCGGATCGGGAAGGAAGATGCGACATCGGGCGAACTTTCAGTGACCGTGATCGAATGGCTGATCTCTGCCCGGGCGCGCCTAAAGCGTCCTTGCCCACGGTCTGAAAGCATCTGAATTCTTCTGGTCGGGCGCGTCCTACGCGCAGGCCTGCTCCAAAGCCGCGAACGTGCGGACGAGCCGCACCTCCCGCTGGTGATAAGCGGGGCTGACGCGATGGCGCGGTACCCTGATCAGTCGGGCGGGCAGGCGCGCGTCTGGGTCAGGTTGATGCCGAATAAAATCGGCAAAGCGTTCGCGCGCCGCCTCGGGCTGGCCGTCCAGCGCGAGCGCCACCGCCAGCAGGCCGTGACCGAAGCTCCAATCCGGGCTGGACTCCACCACCATCCGGAACACCGCCACTGCCTCGGCATCGCGTTCCAGTTGCAGCAGGGCGCGGCCCAGGCCCTGAAGCCAGGACCAGCGCGCCGGGTCCGCGGGCCCGCTCAGCTCCGCTTGGCTGAACCAATGCACGGCCTCCTCCGGCGCGCCCAGATAGAGGTGGTTGAGCCCCAGTTCCCGGCAGGCGGGCGGGTCGCCCGGGCAGCGCAGCAGCACGGCTTGCGCGATGATGATGGCATCCTCGAACCGGCCTTGCGCCCGCAACACCACGGCGCGAGCCCGCAAGGCGCCGACATGCTCGGGCTCGGCGGCCAGCACGCGGTTCGTCAGCCCCTCGGCATCGGCGAGGCGTTCCGCCCGCTCGGCCTCCGGCGTGAAGCCGTTGACCAGCGCATAAGCTTCCAGCGTGCCTAGGCCCGCGGCCGCCTCGACATTGTCGGGGTCGAGTGCCAGAGCGCGGCGGAAGAGCGCACGCGCGGCCGGCACGCTCTGCGGCGCCATGCGCGAGGCGATGGCCGAACCCAAACCTTGCAAGGCCAGCCCTCCGGCATCGGGCACCGAATCCAGAGCCGCCCGCCGCGCCTCAGCCAGCACCATGCGGAGCGCCACCATGCGCGCCAGGCGGCCGACGATGGCGTCCTGCGCCGCCAGCGCTCCCGCGCTCAGCAGCGTGTCGAAACGCTCGGCCCAGACATGGATGTCTGCTGCCGCGTCGATCAGCTGCGCATTGACCCGCAGACGCGGGCCATCGGCCGTCACGCTGCCCTCCAGCACGTAGCGGACGCCCAGTTCCTCGCCAATGGCGCGCGCGCTGAGCCTGCGGTCGCCAAAAAGGCTTGCGGTGGTTCGCGAGATGACGACACCACCGGCAAGGGTGCGCGAGAGGTCGGTGGTCAGGCTTTCCAACACCCCTTCCGCGAGGCCCGTCACCATGGCGTCGTCGCCATGGGTCAAGAAGGGAAGCACCAGCACCGAGAGCCGGACGGGTGCCACGGCTGCCGGCGCTCCGGCCGGCGAGGCGCTCGTGACCGGCAGGACGAAGCGATAGCCCCGGCCGGGTACGGTGACGATGGCATCGCGCGCCGGACCAAGCGCGCGCCGAACGGCGCCGATCTGGGTATGCAGGTTGTTCTCTTCGACGATGGCGCCCGGCCAGACCTGGCGCAGCAGCGCGTCCTTGGTCAGCAGCGCCCCACGGCCGCCGGCGAGTGTCGCCAGCAGATCGAAGGCGCGCCCACCCAGTTCAACCGGCGCGCCATCGGCCAGCAGCGCTCGGTCGCGCCGTCGAAGCGTGAAATTCCCGAAGGCAAGATCGTCCCCGTCCGAGTCCTCGTTCATGGTCTGGCACCTGGAAGACCGTTCAGTACTGTTGCAGGGTGTGGGAGGTTTTAGGGGCTCTTCAGAGGGGCAGCAAAAACGGGCCGACCAGACCGACGCCCACGTGAGTGAAGAGCGGATGCGGCTCACGCCGTCGAACCGGAAGCGTTCTGTCGTGAGCAGGTCGACCCGCTGTTTAAACCGCCTAGGACGCCAGGCCTCATCGCGCGAATGTGATCGTTACAGTCCAGTCCCCGTCGCTGTTAATGAGCTACCACTGCGAGCGCTACTCGGCCAGCCGACCTGGATGGGGTCGCTCCATTTACATAGTTAACTGATCAAATGCACTGGAACGGGGGGGAGCGGCTTTCAGAGCCCATTCGGGAAATTCTGATTCATGCTGAGAGCTTTGCGGCCAGCCGTCAAAGCATGATGCGGATCATGGCATCCGGACAACGTGCGGCGCAGGCTCGAGCCTCTCCGCGCGGCCCCGGGCGGGTGAGCGCGCCTCGGGGCTCGGGGAAGTAGCGCCCGGCTGGTTGGGTGCGGACCGGAGCCCCGACATGAGCATCCGGTGAGAGTGCCCATGCTCTCGCGGCCGGCTCACTCCAGCTTGGCGCCGGAGATCTCGACCAATCGGATCCAGGTTGGAGTTTCACGCCGGATCTGCTCGGCTAGCGACGCTGGGCTCTCACTTGTGACGACCTCGTAACCGAGCGGGCGAAGACGGTCCGCGAAGTCGCCCTGCGATGCAACTTGGCGAACCGCCGTGAACAGGTGCGCCACGACGGGCTCCGGTGTGCCCGCAGGCAGCATCAGGGCGTTCCAGGGCGAGATGTCGAGGTCACCGAGCCCGAGGTCAGCGAACTCGCCGAGACCAGGCACCTCGGGCAGAAGGGACATCCGGCCCCGGGACGAGACCGCGAGTGCCTTGAACTTCCCGCTCTCGACGTGGGGCGTCAGGGCGGGCGTGACGTCGAACATCATGTCGATCGTGCCGCCGAGCAGGTCCTGGATCGCGGGCCCGCCGCCGCGGTACGGAACATGGAGGACGCGAGCCCCGGTCGCGCTGTTGATCGCGCTGATGCAGAGGTGAGACGACGTGCCCGTCCCCGAGGAGCCCATCGTCACCCCGTCCGGGTTGGCCCGCGCCCACGCGATGAGGGAGCGGAAGTCGGTCCAGCCGCGTCGCTGCGCCGTCTCCGCGTTCACCACGCAGAGCAGCGCGCCCGACGTGATGAGCGTGAGCGGCTGAAGGTCCCGTCCCGGATTGAAGGGCAGCCGCGCGTAGAGGGTGGGATAGGCCATGAGCGTGACACCGCCGATGACGCCAATGACACTGCCGTCTGGCGGTCCTTTCGCGACCAAGTCGGTGCCGAGGATCCCGCCCGCGCCGCCGCGGTTGTCCACCACGACGGACTGACCCAGGATCGGTCCTAGCCGGTCGGCGACGAGCCGTCCCACGATGTCGATCGCGCCCCCGGGCGGGAAGGGCACGACGACCCGGATGGCCCGACCACCGGCGACGGGCTGCGCCGTCGCCGACGCCGCCATGACAGCCGTCCCGCATGCGGCGCCTGCACTCAGTAGAGCCCGTCGCAGCACTTTGCATTCCTCCGAACCGGCGCACCGTCCCGGGGCGCGCTGTCCGACACGAGGTGCGTTGCGCCGAGGCGATGGACCAGTGCCGATGTCGCGACCAGCGTGAATCATCCGGCGCCTGAAGAAGTGATCGGCACGTTTCGCTTGGTTTCTGTCCGGCAGAGCGAAGCGTCGGGTGTGCGGAGCGGGTCGGGGCTCGCCCGCACGGCCCCGGGCGGGTGACCGCGGATTGGGGTTCGGGCTGGTAGCACCCGGCTGGTCGGGTGCGGACCAGGAGCCCGACGATGATGAGCACCCCCACGAAGTCCTCCACGCTGTCTACGACCGGCGCCGCGGTGCTGCGAGGGGCAACCGAGCACCCGACGCACCACGCGCTCCCACCCGAGCACCTGCCGACCGCGGCCCGGAACGCCGTCATGGCGAGCCTGCTGCGGGCAGGGTTGCTGGTGGAGGTCGAGCCGGAGGAGGGCGTCCCGTCCGCGCTTCGGCTCACCCAGGCAGGGCTCGCCGCGATCCGGCGGGAGGTGGCCCCCAGTGGCGCCGAGAACCCGCCTGCCAGGACGGGCGAGGGCGGGACGACGTTGCAGACCGCCCGGCTGCCCCTGCGCCGGGCCGCAAAGGCCGTGCTGCTGGCCTGGGACGTGGGGGGACGGCCGTACAGGGCTCCCCGGCGCCACCGAGGCGCTGCGGGCCGCCCTGGCGCGGCGTGGCGCGGGTGGCCGCCCCTCCCGGGATCCCGCCACGCCCCGCCGCCCGCGCGAGGGCACGAAGCGCGCGGCCGTCCTCTCCCTCCTACGCCGGCCGGAGGGCGCCACGATCGCCGACCTCGTCGCCGCGACCGGGTGGGCCGGGCACACGGTCCGGGGCTTCCTGGCAGGACTGAAGAAGGCGGGCCTGGACGTGGCGGTGCTGGAGCGCGTGCGCCAGGTCGGGCCAGGGGCGAGCGGGGCGAAGGGGAGCTACAGCATCTACCGCGTCGCGGAGGTCACGCCGGCGACCGCGGCCACGGCGGAGGTCGGCTGATGCCGCGCGGACGCACCATCACCGCCTCTCCGGCCAGCCCCGCTACGCGGTGGGGCTGTACGGGGTCTCCACGGCCGAGCAGGGCCATTCCGGGCTCGGCCTCGAGGCCCAGCGCGCGGCGGTGCGGGCCTTCGTCGCGGCGCAGGGCTGGGCGCTGGTAGCCGAGTACGAGGACGTCGCCTCCGGCAAGGACGACAGGAGGCCGGGGTTCCAGGCCGCCTTGCAGCGGTGCCGTCAACTCGGCGCCATCCTCGTCGCCGCACGCCTCGACCGCATCACCCGGCGCGCGCACACCCTCTCGCAGCTGCTCGAGGACGGTGTCTCGATCCGGGCAGCCGACATGCCCGGGGCGGACGACCTGATGCTGCGGGTCTACGCAGCGATGGCGCAGAAGGAACGAGAGCTCATCTCGGAGCGGACGCGTGCGGCGCTCGCCGCGGCACGCGCGAGGGGGCGGGTGCTCGGCGGAGATCGGGGGTACCGGCCCACAGCGGGCCCGGACGCGGCGGCTGCGGCGCGGGCTCGACGGGAAGCAGCGGAGCGGGCTGCGCACCGTCTCGTGCTAGCAGTCGACCGCATGCGCAAAGACGGCATCACCGGCAAAGCAGCGCTCGCCCGGGTGCTGAACGATCGTGGCGTGCTGCCTCCAGCAGGCCGGGGGGCGTGGACCCACACGACGGTCGCGCGTGTCGTTTGTCGATCAGGCGAATGACTGAGTTGGCCGTTTCCAGCCTGTGCGCTTCTGGGAGAAGGGTGGATCGAACCGGACGTCCGATTAGTCCTCCTCCCGAGGGCAGATACTCCGACCGGAGACAGGCCGGGCGTTCCTCCGTCGCGCCCTCGTGGCCTGTCGTCGCATCCAAAAGGCCGTGTTGCTGCGCCAGCGCCTCGAGTCGGTTCGGATGCGCTGCCCGAAGGTCATGATGTGGAGCGACAGCCGGAAGCTCGGGACGCGAGCACCAGGCGTGTCCTCCCGCCTGGCGAGGAGCAGCCGGAGCAAGCGGGACGGGCCATTCGCGACGAGGACAACGGCCGGCAGAGCCGACCGATTAGACCGGGGGGATGCCATCGTCCCCGGTACCCCAGCGGAGCCGCCGAGCGGCCGTCTTCAGCCACTTAGAGCCCGCTTCGGAACGCCTTCACATCGACTGATAGTGAAAGGAGCGACAGAGACTTCGTGCGTTGTTGCCGCCGCTGCGAAACCGACCCGGTCGCCGGTTGAAAGGGTCGTGTTCCAACGCGTGGTGTAGGAGCGGTGGCTCCTGGCGGGCTGGGCCGCAGGGTCAGGCTGGCACGGCGGACAGCCTGGCGGGGCCGGTATCGCTGACGGTGCTGATGCCTTCCAGGGTCATGTAGCAGGCGCGTTGCGTTGCCCACTCGTCGGACTGCTCCAGCAGCAGCGCCCCGACGAGCCGGACGACGGCGGCCTCGTTCGGGAATATGCCGACGACGCCGGTGCGCCGCTTGATCTCGCCGTTGAGGCGCTCGGTCGGGTTCGTCGAATGCAGCTTCGCCCGGTGCGCTGCGGGGAAGGCCATGTAGGTGAGGACGTCCTCCTCCGCGCTGTCCATCAGCGAGGCGAGCTTCGGGGCCTTCGGGCGGAGCTGGTCGGCGACGGTACGCCGAAAGATCGTCGTGCGCGCGATCCCCACGCCTCGATCCCCAAGCGTTCGATCGAGATCGCGGTAGCTGACGGGGAACATGAGGTATCACCGGACCGCCCAGAGGATCACCTCGGCTGCGGACTGGCGGCCCTTGAAGGACCGACCCGCCGCAATCTCCTCCAGTGGCCGCCGTCTCGCCATACCGAACCATGGCCCCGGTCACTGCCGAGCGCAAAGGCTGCAACGGAACCCCTGTGTCTAACGGTCATCGCTTCGGCCGGGATGGACCCCGGGATGGGCCCATTCACGCGTGCACGATCCATCCGGGGCTTTGCCGGCTCGCGTCACCGCTGCGGGCGGAGCGCGGACCCGTCAATCGGGCACTGGCCGGCATGACTGCCGCCGGCCACGGCCAGAGTCACGCCGTGGCCGCAACGACCAGACTGGGCGGGCGGGCTGCCCCGCCGGGGTGGGGGGGGCGGTGGCCTGCGGCTGAACGGAGGCGGAACACTCAGCCCCCGCCAGCCATCATAAATAACGTCGCACGAACGTTCTTGCATTTTAAGCGCGTCTCCTCAACGTATATTGCAGAGCTCCCTCACGTTGTATCGGGCTTAGGCTCGGCGAGCGGGGCCAGCCCACGCCGCCATCTCGGAGATCGCCCATGCCCCTGACCCGACGCTCCGGCCTTCTCGCGGGGGCTGCAGCAGGCCTCTCCCTCGCCTCTCGCGCTGCTTTCGCCCAGGCCGCCTCTATCCGCGGCGGCACGCTGGTCTACCTGGAGCAGCAGGCGCACACGCCGCTCTACCCGCCCGCCGGCGGCTTCTACCCGAACGGCGGCATCCTCAATCAGATCACCGACAAGCTCACCTACCAGAACCCCCGCACCCTTGAGATCGAGCCCTGGATCGCGGAGAGCTGGGAGATCAACGCCGACGCGACGGAGTATGTCTTCCGCCTCCGCCCCGGCGTGACGTTCTCCGACGGCACGCCACTCAACGCCGAGGCCGTCGCGCGGAACTTCGACATCTATGGCTTCGGGAACACCGCCCTGCGGCTCCCCGTCTCCGAAGTCATCAGCAACTACGAGCGGGGCGAGGTCGTGGACCCGCTGACGGTACGGTTCCGCTTCTCGCGGCCGGCGCCGGGGTTCCTGCAAGGCACCTCCGTCATCGGCTCGGGCCTCGTCTCCCTCGGCACCCTCGCGCAGAACTTCGACGCCTTCGGCGACCCACGGAAGGTCGTGGGATCCGGCCCTTTCGTCGCGACGGGCTTCGTGCTGGGCCGCGAGGTCACGCTGACTGCCCGGCGCGACTACACGTGGGGACCGGTGCGCCACCCGCATCAGGGCCGGGCGCTGCTGGACGGCATCCGCTACGTCGTCACGGGCGAGGACAGCGTGCGCATCGGCGCGCTGCTGGCGGGCCAGGCGCACGTCATCCGGCAACTCCAGGCCTATGACGAGAGCCAAGTCGCGTCGCGGGGCTTCCGCATCTACGCCCCGTCCACCCGGGGTGTGAATAACTCCGTCGTCTTCCGCCCGGATAATCCGCTCGTCGCCGACCTCCGCGTGCGTCGCGCCCTGCTGCACGCGACGAACGCGCGGGAGATCGTGGATACCCTGTTCTCGCCCAACTACCCGCGTGCAACCTCCATCATCGCGTCCACGGCCCAGGGCTACGTGGACCTCTCGTCGAAGCTGAACCACGACCTCGCGCTCGCGAGCTGCCTGCTGGACGAGGCGGGCTGGGCACCCGGCCCGGGCGGCGTGCGGCAGAAAGACGGGCGGCGGCTCGAACTGACCGCCTACGAATCCCCGCCGCAGCCGCAGAACCGGGAGACGCTGCAACTCATCGCGCAGCAGTGGCAGCGCGTCGGCGTGCGGCTGACCGTCTTGCCCGGTGACGCGGGGTCGCGCGTCGCGGACAACCTCGACCCCGCGAAGACCCCAGTCTCCCCGGCCATGGTCGGCCGCGCGGATCCCGACGTCATCCGAAGCCAGTATCACCCGCTGACCCGCAACGTCCTGCTCCAGACCGGCGGCGTCAGCGACCGGGTCCGCGACTTCAACGACGCGCGCCTGAACGCCCTGCTGGACGGTATCGCCTCCGAGCCCGACCGCGCGAAGCGGCTCGACCTCGTGCGGCAGGTCCAGGAGTACGTTCTAGAGCAGGCCTACGCGATCCCGATCTTCGAGGAGCCGCAGGTCTTCGCCGCCTCTGCCCGCGTGCGCGACCTCGGCTTCGAGGCGGTGGGCCGTCCATCCTTCTACGCGACCTGGATCGCGCCGCGATGAGCAGCTACGTCCTGGGCCGCATGGGCGGTGCCGTCGCAGTGCTCCTCGCGACCTACACCCTTGCCTTCGTCCTCCTCCAGGCGCTGCCGGGGGACGCGGTGCTCATCAAGTTCCTCGGCTCCGATATGGGTCTGACGCCGGAGGCGCTGGCGGAGATCCGGTCCTCCTACGGCGCCGACGCCCCGGTCTGGCTGCAATACGTCACAAGCCTCGGCCGCACGCTGACCGGCGACCTCGGCACCTCTATCCAGACGGGCGCGCCGGTCTGGGCGGCGCTGTCGGCCAACCTACCCGCGACGATCCGCCTCGCCGTACTCGGCTTCCTTGCGGCGTCTCTCCTCGCTGTCGGAATCGCTGCGCTCGCGACCCTCGCGCCCTTCGCCTGGCTCCGCGGCGCGACGGCCTCCATTCCCTCGCTCTTCGTCGCGATCCCCGTCTTTTGGCTCGGGATCACGCTGATCCAGGTCTTCTCCTTCCAGCTCGGTCTCGTCTCCGTCATCTCGCCGGGTCCCCTGGAGGGGCTGATCCTTCCCGTCCTCACGCTTGCCGTCCCGATCTCTGCGCCGCTCGCGGGCATCCTCATCCGCAGTATCGACCGGGTGATGGCGGAGCCCTTCGTGGCCGTCGCCCGCGCGAAGGGCGCCTCCCCACGGTGGGTGCTGCTGCGGCACGTCGCGCGCAACGCGATCCTACCGACGCTGACGATCGCCGGCGTGCTCTTCGGCGAGCTCCTCGGCGGCGCCGTCGTGACGGAGGCGGTGTTCAACCTCTCCGGCCTCGGCGGGCTGACGCAGCAGGCCGTGGGGAACCAGGACTTCGCGGTGCTGCAGGGGATCGTCCTCGTCTCGGCCCTCGCCTTCGTGCTCATCAGCCTCGCGGTGGACCTCGCGGCACCGTTGCTCGACCCCCGCCTGGTACGGCGCGGCGCGGTGGCGGCCCGATGAGTGCGACGGCCCTCGACCTCGCGGCCCCGCGCCGGGCCGCCGTCCGGCAGGTCAGCCCGACGGTCGTGCTTGCGGCGCTGGTCCTCCTCGTCGCTCTCGCCTGGGCCGTGGCACCGGGCCTCTGGACGGCCTTCGACCCGGCCGTCGGCATCCCGCGCGGCGGCCTCCGCCCGCCGTCGGAGGCGCACGTCCTCGGCACCGACGGGCTGGGCCGCGACCTCTTCGCGCGGATCGTGTACGGCGCCCGCGAGTCCCTCCTCGGCGCAGCCGTCGCCGTCACGGTGGGCCTCGCGCTCGGCACGCTCCTTGGCGGCGTCGCCGGTACGGCGGGCGGCTGGACGGACGCAGTGGTCATGCGGCTCGTGGACACGCTCCTCGCCATCCCCGCGCTCCTTCTCTCCCTTTCGATCGTCGTCCTGCTGGGCTTCGGCACCGTGAACATCGCCGTCGCGGTCGGCCTCGTCTCCGTCGCGCGCTTCGCCCGCCTCGCGCGGTCCGAGGTCGTCCGTGTCCGCGCGAGCGACTACGTCGAGGCCGCCTATGGCATCGGCGGGCGGTTCCTCGCGGTCATGTGGCGGCACGTCCTGCCGAACTCGCTCACCGCCGTCCTCGCCCTCGCCGCGCTCCAGTTCGGCTCTGCGATCCTCCAGATCTCCACCTTGGGCTTCCTAGGCTACGGCGCCCCGCCGCCGACGCCGGAATGGGGGCTGCTGATCGCGGAAGGCCGCAACTACCTTGCGCGCGCCCCGTGGCTCGTCACCGCGCCAGGGGTCATCGTCGTCCTCGTCGTCCTCTCGGCCGAGCGGATCGGCCGCGCCCTCGGAAGCCGCGCGTGAACGCCCTCTCCCCCCGCTCCGCGCTGCCCGTCGAACTGCCAGGTCCGCCCCTCCTCGCGGTCGAGGACCTGACGATCGCCTACAGCCTCCGCGGGGGGGAGACCCAGGTCGTGAACGGCGTCTCGTTCCGGATCGAACCGGGGGAGGTCGTCGCCCTCGTCGGCGAATCCGGCTCTGGCAAGACGACGGTCGCCTCTTCCGTCCTCGGCCTCCTGCCGGAGAATGGCCGCATCGTGTCTGGCGCCATCCGACTGAGTGGTACGGACGTCGCGCGCTGGCCGTCACGTCGCTTCGAGGCGATCCGCGGCGCCGTCGTCTCCCTCGTCCCGCAGGACCCCGGTTCCTCGCTCAACCCGCTGCGGACTGTCGGCGACCAGATCGGGGAGATCCTCCGAATCCACGGCGCCCGCGATCCACGCGCGATCCGCGCCCGCGTACTGGAACTGCTGGATCGCGTGGGCCTGACCCCCGCGGAGCTTCGCGCCGGTCAGTACCCGCACGAATTGTCGGGCGGGATGAAGCAGCGGGTCCTCATCGCCATCGCCGTCGCGCTCCGCCCCGCGCTGATCGTCGCGGACGAGCCGACGAGCGCCCTCGACGTCACGGTCCAGCACCGCATCCTCGACCTGCTGGACGAGCTGCGGCGCGAGAGCGGGACGGCAGTGCTCCTCGTCACCCACGACCTTGGCGTTGCGGCCGACCGTGCCGACCGGATCATCGTGCTTCAGGGCGGCCGCGTGCAGGAACAGGGGCGGGCGGCCGAAGTCCTGGCCGCACCGCGCGCCGATTACACGCGTCGCCTTCTGGCCGATGCGCCCTCCCTCGCGGCGCCACGCCTTCGGCGCGCGGTTCCGGCGGGTGACGATGCGGTGCTCGTCGAGGGGCTGGTGCAGGACTTCGCCGTGCCCGGCGCGGCGCCCTTCCGGGCGGTGGGTCACGCGTCCTTCCGCGTCCCGCGCGGGACCACCCACGCCATCGTCGGGGAGTCCGGCTCCGGCAAGACGACGACCGCACGCGCCCTCGTCGGCCTTCTCCGCCCCACGGCGGGACGGGTCGTCGTGGACGGCGCGGAGATCGGGACCCTCCGCCGCGAGACGCTCCGCCGCTTCCGACGCGGCGTCCAGCTCGTCTACCAGAACCCCTATTCCTCCCTCGATCCGCGCCAGACCGTCGGCGAGATCGTCGGGGAACCGCTGCGCAACTTCGAGCCCTTCCCGCAAGCCGAACGCGCGCGCCGCGTTGCCGCGATGCTGGAACGTGTGGGCCTGGGGGCCGATTACCTGTCCCGCCTGCCCCGCGCCCTGTCCGGCGGCCAGCGGCAGCGCGTAGCCATTGCGCGCGCCCTGATCCTGGAGCCGCGCGTCGTCGTCCTGGACGAGGCGGTCTCCGCCCTCGACGTCATAGTCCAGGCGGGCATCCTGCGGCTGCTGGACGAGCTCCAGCATGACCTCGGCCTGACCTACGTCTTCGTCACCCACGACCTCGCGGTGGTCCGGCGCATCGCCGACACGGTTTCCGTCATGCGCGGCGGCCAAATCGTCGAGGACGGTTCCGTCGAGGCCGTGATGGGACGACCCACCCATCCCTACACGCGCGACCTCGTGGACGCGATCCCTGGCGGCGGCTCCGGCCGCATCCCCGTTCCCACGGAGGCCTGAACCCCATGGCACCCCAGCCCGTCCGCAAGCGGCTCGGCTTCTTCACCCGCGTGCTGGACGAGACCAACCCGGGCGAGCGCTACCGCCTCGGTATCGAGCAGATCGTCCATGCCGAGCACATCGGCTTCGACTCCGCCTGGGTCGCGCAGCACCACTTCCATGAGTTCGAGGGCGGGCTGCCCGCGCCGCTCGTCTTCCTCGCCGCCGTCGCGGCGCGCACCTCCCGCATCCGCCTGGGCACCGGCATTGTCGTCCTACCGCTGGAGGCGCCCATCCGCGCGGCGGAGGACGCGGCGGTGCTCGACCTCATGTCCGGCGGGCGGCTGGAATACGGGGTCGGACCCGGCGGGAACCACTCGGCATTCCGCGCCTTCGGGCTGGACGCGGCGGAGCGCGGGGCGCTCTTCGACCGCAACCTCGCCGGTCTCCGCGCGGCCTGGGCGGGCGAGGAACTGCCCGGCGGCGACCGGATCTACCCCACCGCGCCGACGCTCGGCGCACGGCTCTGGCAGGCGACCTTCACCGTTGAAGGCGCGCGCCGCGCCGGCGCCGCGGGCGACGGCCTGCTGCTCTCCCGCACCCAGCCGCGGCCGGAGGCGGCTCCGCAAGCCTCGCTGGCCGACATCCAAGATCCGATGGTGGACGCCTACCTCGCCGCGTTGCCGCCTGGGGTCGACCCTCGCATTCTCGCCTCCCGCTCCGTCTTCGTCGCGGATGACGGCGCCGTCGCGCGGCGCTTCGCCGAGGCCGGCCTCGGCCGCTGGCGCGCACGCCTCGCCGCCCTCGGCCGCCCGCCCGCGGCGCAGATGCTCGACGAGATGATCCGCGCCTCCGATGTCCACCTCGGCACGCCCGACGCGGTCATCGCTTCGCTCGCGGCCGACCGCACGCTGGACCGCGCGACCGACCTCGCGGTGCAGGTCCATTCGGTGGACCCGCCCCACGCCTTCATCCTCCGCTCGATCGAGCTCGTAGCCGAGGTCGTCGCCCCAGCGATCGGCTTCGGCGCGCGCGACGCGCCGACGCGACGCGCTGCCTAAAGGAAGACCCCCATGTCCGACGTCATCGACACCCTCGTCGGGATCGCCCCGGGGTCGGCTCTCGACGCCATCCGCGCCCGCCGGCCCGCGGCCCGGGAGAACGCGCAGCGGAGCCACGAGGTCCTCTTCGCGCCTGCCGATCCGGGCGGCTTCCCGGTCGCGGAGCGCCAAGCCCTCGGCTTCTTCGTCGCCGCCCTGCACGGGGCCGAGGACCTCGCCGCGCTGCATGCGGAGGGGATCGCGCGGGCTGGCGGGCCCGTCTCACTCCGCTCGGTCGTCCGCCGCCTTGCAACGGAAGCGCGGGCCGACGGCCCCTATGGCCACTACCCGCCCGGCCCGCTCTCGGTGGAGAACGCCGATGGTTCGATCTGGGCCGTTCCCGCGACCGACCGGGCCACCATCGGCGAGCACCTGGCGACGGCACTGGAACACGCGCACCTCCTCGTCCTGCATCCGCGTGACGCGACCCCTGGCGCGCTGCGCGCGCTGCTCGACGCGGGCTGGTCACCGGACGAGGTGGTCACCCTGTCCCAGATCGTCGCCTTCACCGCCTTCCAGGCCCGCGTCGTGGCGGGCCTCCGCATCCTCGCCGCCAGCCGCTGAGGGGGACCGACATGCCCGACACCGACCTCGCGACCGCCGCGGCCCCGAAGGCCTTCACGCGGGATCAACTGGACTGGACGCCGTGGCTCGAGCCCCTGCGGGAAGACGAGCTGACCGAGCGGCATATCCGCGGCCTCGTGGACCCGTCCCGCGCGGGATCACCCTACTTCCGGCTCCTCGCCCGCGACCCGGAGGCGCTGGAGGCGCGCACCCGGACGGACAAGGACATCTTCTACAACGCGGATGCCGGGCTTCCGCGTGCGGAACGGGAACTGGCCGCGACCGCCGCGTCGCGACTGAACGGCTGCATCTTCTGTGCCTCCGTCCACGCACGCTTCGCCGCGACCTATTCGAAGCGTGGGGCGGAGGTTGATCGCCTGCTGGTAGAAGGCGTCGGCGCCAACCTCGGCGAGCGGTGGAACGCGGTCGTCGCCGCGGCGGCAGCGCTTTCGGCCACGCCGCCCGCCTTCGGCGACGAACATGTGGACCGCCTGCGCGCCGCGGGCCTCGACGACCTCGCGATCGCCGACCTGATCCAGGCCGTCGCCTTCTTCGGCTGGGCCAACCGGCTGATGCTCTCGCTCGGCGAGCCGCGCCGAGCGGCGGAATGACCGCGACCGACGCGCCAGACGTCGCGAGTGACGCCGCGGCGCCTGAAACCCTCGCGATGCTGGATCGCCGCCGGATCGAGGCGGAGATCCTCGGGCATGTCTACGCGACCCTGAAGGAGACGGCCGGACCGGAGGCCGCCGCGCAGACGGTCGGTGAGGCGGTCCGCCGGTCGGCGCTGCAGCAGGCCCGACGCTTCGCGGCCGCCGCCGGCGGGCAGACGAGCTTGCAGACCTTCATCGACCGAGGCTCGCTCTGGGAGAAGGGTGGCGCGCTGGAGACGGTGGTGCTGCGGCGGACGGGCACCGAGTACGATTTCAACGTGACCCGGTGCCGCTACGCCGAGATGTATCGCGAGATGGGCCTGGGCGAGATCGGGCATCTCCTCTCCTGCAACCGGGACGCCACCTTCTGCGAAGGCTACGACGCGAAGCTGAAGCTCACCCGCACCCAGACCATCATGGGCGGGGCAAGCCACTGCGACTTCCGCTACCGCTACGTTGAAGAGGGTGTCGGCTCGGCCCCACGCTGAGCTGAGGCGATGAGAGCTGGCGGCGGACGTCTGTCGCGGTCGAAGCCCGTGCTGTGTAGGTTCGCTTGTCAGGGACGCGCGGTCCGAAGCGGACGTGCCGCTTCCGGTCAAGCTCGGTCCTACGGCTTTGGGTCGGCCGCAGCTATGCATGCGGCGGGGCCGCATGAACGGGGGGTCAGAACACCGCCGCCCAGTCGTCGTCGCGGCGGACGAGCTTTCCGAGCAATCGGTCGAGCGCCGCGCGCTCCCCCGCGCTGAGCGGCGCGAGCATCGCTGCCTGCCGCGCGCGGAAGCGGGGGATCAGCGCCTCGTCGAGGGCGCGGCCCTCGTCCGTCAGCCCCAGCAGCCCCGCGCGGCGGTCGGCGGCGTCGGTTCGGCGGCGGATCCGCCCCGCCGCTAGCAACCGCGCGATGGCGCGGGAGATCGAGTTCTTCGGCCGCCCCGTTGCGCGGCAGATGGCGGCTGCCGGGATGCCGGAGGCGTGGGCGAGGCAGAACAGCACGACGAGTTCGGGCCGGCTGAGGCCCGGATCGCTCTCCAGGCCGCAGTAGATCGGGCCCGAGAAGAAATTCGCGAGCCAGGAGAAGCGGTAGCCCGGCGTGATCGTCGGCGCGTCGAGGATGCCGTGCGCGCCCTGGTCCCGCCGCACCGCTATGCCGGAGCCTCGCTCGCGCACCCGGGCCGGGGACAGGGTAGGGCTGTACGGGCGGGAACCGGTCTCAAAAAATGGTTCCATTCGGGACCATCTGCCGGCATCGAACGCCGCCTCGCGCGCGCGGACCTTCGCCTGCCGCCTGCCGCCTGCCGCCTGCCGCCTGCTGCCTGCCGCCGGCGGACGCGGCTAGGACGCCGCTGCTGCTGCGCGAGGTCGCAGGGGAGCGGCGCGGGATTCCGTCCTCCTGGTGCACGGCGCGACCCTGCCGGGGTCCGTCCTGCTCGACGCGCCTCCGCCGGGGCGGTCCTGGCTCGCCGACCTCGCGGCCTCGGGGCGGCCGGCCTACGCCCTGGACCTGCGGAGGCACGCCAGCCTCGGCCCGGCTCTCTCGTCCCGTCCCCTCCTTCGTAGTTGCGTCTGTCCGTTCCCGGAGGGAGGCCGCCATCGCCGCGTCGGGCTCCTGGCCTGCCACCAGCGCTCTAGCCGTCTTGGTCCGGACCTGGAGGGCTTGGAACACGCCCTCGGAGGTGGCGCGCTCCGCCCCGAGGAGTGCAAGCCGATGCATCCCGCTTGTCGGCATGGTTCGGCCAACCGCTGTCGGCCTGCCGCGCGTCACACGCTGAGCCAAGCGCGGATGACCGGGTCGTCGTCCCGCAGGCTCTTCATGGCGCCAGTCCACTGGATGGCGCCCTTGCCCAGCACCGCGGCTTCATCTGCTAGGCGGCGCGCGAAGGCGAGGTTCTGTTCGACGAGGACGATGGACATCCCCTCGCGCCTGAGATCGCCGAGCCGTTCCAGCAGCTCGCGCACGATGATCGGAGCGAGGCCCTGAGTCGGCTCGTCGAGGAGGAGCACGCGCGGGTTAAGCAGGAGCGCGCGCCCGATAGCGAGCATCTGCTGCTCCCCACCCGAGAGCTGGCCGCAGCGGTGCCGCAGCCGCTCGCCCAGGCGCGGGAAAAGTGCCAGGATGCGGTCCGTGGTCCAGACGCCCTTCCGTCGCATGGCCGCGACGGCGAGCGCCTCCTCGACGCTCAGCGACGGGAACACCCCGCGATCCTCCAGCACGAGGCTCATCCCGGCGCGGGTGATCTCGACGGGACTGGCCGTTCCGATGGCGCGCCCGAAAAGGCGGACGGTCCCAGTGCGCGCAGGGACCAGGCCCATGACCGCGCGGAGCGTTGTCGTCTTCCCGGCCCCGTTCCGACCAAGCAGGGCAAGGACAGCGCCGGCCGGCAGGGTGAGGTCGACGCCCCGGAGGATTCGGCTCGAGCCGTAGGCCGCATGCAGCCCCTCGACCGCGAGCGCGGGCCCCTCGGCCGTCACGGGTCGATGCCGCCGAGGTAACGGGCCTGGACGAGGGCGGAGGACCTGATCTCCTCCGGCGTGCCCTGCGCCAGGATCGAGCCGGCGTCGAGCACCGTGACCCGGTCGGCGATGCCGAAGACGAGTTCCATGTCGTGCTCGATGATGACGAGGGTGAGGCTCCGCGGCAGGCTCGCGACCAGCCGCGAGATGCGCGCAGTCTCCTCCGGGCTCATGCCCGCCGTCGGCTCGTCGAGCATGAGAAGTCGTGGCTCTGAGGCGAGCGCGACTCCGATCTCCACCTGCCGCCGCGTTCCGTGGGAGAGGGCGGCGTCGGGCACGTGGAGGAGATCCGCGACGCCGACGGCCTCCGCCGCACGCCGGACGCGCTCGTGCACGTCCGACAGGCGCGCGAGCGGCCGCAGCATGTTCCAGCCCCTTCCCGAGGCGACCGTAGCCGAGACGGCGAGGGTCTGCGCCACCGTCATGCCGGGGAAGGTCGAGTTCCGCTGGAAACTTCGGGCAAGCCCCCGCCGTGCCCGTGCGTCGGGTGACTGCCGGGTGATCGGCTCGCCATCGAGCGAGACCGTGCCGCCGTCCGGCATCACTTCGCCGCAGATGAGATTGAAGAGGGTCGTCTTGCCCGCGCCGTTCGGCCCGATGATGGCGTGGCGCTCGCCCCTCCCCACGTGAAGCGTCACGTCCCGCGTGACCTCCAGGCCGCCGTAGGACTTGCGGAGCGCCTCGCAGGACAGCACCTCAGCGGCCCGCCTCGACCGGCGGCATCGCAACCTCCGGACCGGGCAGCAGCCGCGCGGCACGCCGGACGAACGGCCGGCGGAGCAGGGCGAAGAGGCCGTTCTCCGCGAACATCACGACGGCGATGAAGGAGACGCCGAGGAAGAAGCCCCAATATCCGGTCCAGCGGGAGAGGAAGTGGCTCGCCGCCTGCACGATAATCGCGCCGAGCGCGGCGCCGGAGATCGAGCCGAGCCCCCCGAGGATCGCCATGATGAGGACGAGCCCCGAGAGGGTCCAGCCCGCGAGGTCGGGGGAGGCGAAGTTGTTAAGCTGCGCCATCAGCGCCCCTGCGAGCGCGGCGAGGGCCGCCGAGAGGGCGTAGACCACCGTTCGGACGAGGTTGATCCGCGTCCCCAGGGCCCGCGCCCGTGACGGTTTCTGCCGCACGGCTGCCGCGACGAGGCCGAAGGGCGAGCGCGCCAACGCGTCCAGCAAAGCGAACGTGATGACCGCGGCGACGACCGTCACCGCCGAGAACACCTCGGGCGCCTCCCCGTCGAGGCCGATCGGGGAGAGGTCGAGGCGTGGCACGCCGGCGATGCCGTCCGACCCGCCAAGCGTCCGGTTCCCGAAGATGAAGGCATAGAACATCTCGGAAAGGGCGAGGGTCAGCATGATGAAGATGATCTCGCTGAACCGCACGATCACCGCGCCGACGAGGGCCGCGACGACCGCGGCGCCGGCTACCGCGAGGAGGAGCGCGGTCCCGGCGGAGACGCCGAGTTCCGTCGTCAGGAGGGCGACGGCGTAGGCGCCGAAGCCGAAATACATGGCGTGGCCGATGGACATGAGCCCGACGAGCCCGGCGACAAGGTCCACCGACATCGCGAAGATCGCGAAGATCGCCAGTTCCGCGAGGAGGCTCTGGCCGAAGAAGCCCGCCTTGCCCCAGGTGACGAGGGCCGCGAGAACGAGCGCGGCGGCGATGGTCCAGCGCAGCCGGATGTCGAGGCCGTCGCTCATCGGATCGGCAGCACGCCGCGCGGCCGAAGGATGAGGAAGCCCGCGACGACCGCGTACATGAGGAACGCCGCGAAGCTCGGCAGGAAGAGGCGCCCGAAGGTGTCGGCCAGGCCGATGAGGACACTGCCGAGCGCCGCGCCCGCGAGGCTGCCGGGCCCGCCCACGACGACGATGATGAGCGTGAGGACGAGGACTGGCATCTCCATCCCCGGGTAGACAGAAAGGACAGGGGCCGCCACCGCGCCCGCGAGTCCCGCGAGCAGGCAGCCTAGCGCGAATACGCCGAGGAACAGCCGCCGCACGTCCACGCCGAGGCATTCCGCCGCGTCCCGGTGGTCCACTGCCGCCCGCACCATCGCCCCGACCCGGGTCCGGTCGAGCAGAACGTGAAGGACCAGGAGGACGGCAAGACCCATCGCGATAATGAACAGTCGGTAGACCGGGTAGGGCTCCCCGGCGATCTCGACCGAGCCCGTCAGGAGCGGCGGTACGGCGACGGAGTGCGTGTCGTTGCCCCATAGGAATCGCACGGCGTCGAGACCGACGAAGATCACGCCGAAGGTCACGAGGACCTGCCGGACCGGGTCCGTTGATTGCAGTCGCTCGAACAGCGTCTTGTAGAGGGCGAGGCCGACGAGCGCGGTGCCGAGCGAGGCCGCGACGAGCGCGAGGGCGAAGGAGCCGGTGAGGCGAGTCGTTGTGAGACCGATATAGGCACCGATCATGTAGAGCGTGCCGTGGGCGAGGTTCACGAAGTTCATCAGCCCGAAGATGACCGAGAGCCCGGCCGAAAGAAGGAGGAGGAGCATCGCGAACTGCAGCCCGTTCAGGAGCTGGATCAGCATGGCGACCTCCCGGCGCGCGGCGCCCCGACTGGCGGCTGCCACAGCCGCGCCGGCTGCCACAGCCGCGCCGGCTGCCACGCCGTCCCGGACGGGGGCGCGGGTATGTCTCAGCCCTCCAGACGCATCTGGCAGCCGTTCGGCTCGTCCGTCACGGCGGGCATGGTGTCCAGCACCGCCAGCTCCGGCCCATTCGAGCCGCGCCGAACTTCGACGATGTACATGTTCTGCACGATGTTGTTCGTGGCCGGGTCAATGCGGGCCGGGCCGCGCGCGCCGACGATCCGGGCATCGCGGATCGCGCGCGCGAGGGCGAGCTTGTCGTCCGTGCGGCCGTCGAGCGCACGCAGCGCCGCCGCGATGAACAGGCCGGTGTCGTAGCCCTGGGCGCCGAACTCGGAAGCCGTCCTGCCGTGCCGGGACCGGTAGTCTGCCTGGAACCGCCGGTTCTCCGGCGTGTCGATTGAGGGCGCGTAGTTCAGGAGGCCCTGGAAGCCGAGCGCCGCGTCGCCCTGCGCGGGCAGCACGAGCGGCGAGACTGTCCAGCCGGACCCCGTCACGCGCGTCGCCTCGGAGAGGCGGAAGTCGGCCGCCTGCCGGACAAAGTTGATCGCCTCTGCCCCCCCGTAGGAGACCCAGGTGGCGTCGGGCCGCTGCTGCTTCACGCGGGCGAGGTAGGGGCCAAAGTCGTGGGTGCGCTGGAACGGCGTGAACTCGCGCCCGACGATCTGGCCGCCCTGACGCGTGAATTCCGCTTCGAACTTCTCCATAAGGTCGCGCGGCCCGACGTAGTCCGGCGCCATCAGCGTGATCGTCCGCACGCCGCGCTGAGCGAGCCAAGCGGCCATGGGGCGCCCGAACTGGTTGCCGGAGAAGCTCGTTCGCAGGATGTAGGGGCTGCACCGTTCCCCGAAGAGGTTGTCGAGCGCTGCGTGCGGCATGATCAGCGGGATGCGCCGCTGGTGCGCGAAGTCGCGGAGCGGGATGCTCTCGGATGAGGAGACGGGGCCGACGAGGAGGTCCACCCGGTCCGAGCCGACCAGCTCGCGCGCTTTCGTCAGCGCGACGTTGGGCCGCACCTCCGTGTCGGCCCGGACGATGGTGATGGGACGCCCGGCCACCGTGCCGCCCGCGTGGTCGAAGGCGAGCTGCATGGCGTTCGTGATCTCGTCCCCGATGGAGGCGAAGACGCCGGAGTAGGAGAGGAGCGCGCCGATCTTAATCGGCTCCGCGGCCCGCGCCCGTGACGCGACGGAGCTGAGGGCGAGGGTCAGTGCCGTGCGTCGCTTCATGGCGTCCTCAACGTGAGGGTTGCGGGAAGGATGTGAGGGGATCCGCGGTGCCGGTGGGCACGTGCCGGGCGGTACGCTGCATCATCCGGGACAGGTAGGCGGAGCGGGCAGTGATGCCGAAGGCGGCCGCGCGGAGCCAGTCCGGCCAGAAGGTCGTTGCACTATAGAGGCGTGACCAGCGCTGGGTGTGGTCCGTCAGCGGGCGTTCCCGACGCTCCCAGTCGGCCAGCCCCTCCTCCACGCCTCCGCCGTCGAGCGCGACGGCAAGGGCAAGTGCGTTCATCATCGCGCAGCCGCCACCCTGGCCGAGGTTCGGCGGCATGGCGTGGGCGGCATCGCCGAGGATCGCGACCCGTTCGCGCGACCAGCGATGCAGCCGGATGATCTCGAACCGCGTCCATCGCACCCGTGTCCAATCGGCGCTGGCCGCCACGCGTTCCAGCACGCCCGACAGCGCCGGGAAGGAACGTGTCCAGGCGTCGAGGTCGATCGGGGTGCGCTGCCCCGCCACGTCGTCCGCTGGGCAGCTCATCGCGACGTAGACCTCGTCGGGGCCGCAGGCGTTGACGATGATGCGCCGGCGTCCCGACCAGTTCTCATGAGCGACGGCGGAGTCCGTCGGCTCCGAAGCCCGCTCCTCCGGCGTGCGGGGAATGACGAGCCGCATGGCGCCGTCCCCTAGCGTGATGCGGCGCTGCAAGAGGCCAAGGCCATCCCGGATGGCGGAACGGTAGCCGTCCGCGGCGAGGACGAGGTCAGCCGCCAGCTCCTCCCCGCCCTTCAAGCGCAGGCGTCCCTCAGGCAAGGCGCCCGTGGCGGCGCTCCCTGTCCTGATCTCGCCGCCCTGCGCCTCCACCGCCTCCGCCAGCACCTGCACCATGTGCTGGCGGGAGATGCGGTAGGTTCGCGAGCGCGGTACGTGAACGGAGGTCGTCCGTCCCTCGCGGTCCCGCGTCTCCATCCGGCTGATGCGTAGCGCCCGCTCCAGCACCGCGTCGAGAACGCCGAGCGCCTCCAGCACGCGGATGCCGTTCTCGTGAATGGCGATGCCGAACCCCTCGTTCCGGAGCGTGGGCGCGCGCTCGTGAAGCCGCACGCTCCAGCCGCGGTGCAGCAGGGCGAGCGCAGCGCAGAGTCCCGCGAAGCCCGCACCGGCGATCTCGGCGTGCCGTCCCACGACCGCCGCCTCAGCCCGCGAGCGCGCCCTGGAGGACGCCGTCCCGCACGACCGTGGTGTTGTCGAGCGTCACCGTGCATTTCCGCATCGGCAGGTCGAAGTGGCACAGCGTGAAGCGGTCCGCGAAAGGGTTGGCGCCTGTGGAGTAGAGGAAGTTGCCGGCGAAGGCCCGCTGCTCCACGGCGTTCGTGTCGCGCTTGTCGTAGGCCACCATGGCGTCCCAGCGCGCGCTTGCATTCATGCCCCAGCCGACATGGGAGGACGCGTAGGCGTTGCGGTCGCCCCAGGCCTCGAAGTAGCCGCGCATGAGTTCGGCATCGAGCCCGTCGCCCTCGATCGCGACGGCGAAGTCGTTCTCGATGACAAGGCGGACCGGGCGTTCGAGGTTGCGCTTGAAGGTGCAGTTGAAGTCGCCAACGTCCATGACGAGCGTCCCGTTGACGGAGCCGGCCTTCGGGAAGCAAACGACGAGGCCGCCTGGCCAGTTCTCGAGGGTACCCGGCGTGTCGCAGCCGCCCCAGGTGCCGCCGACGAAGGCGTCGCGCATGTCCACCCGGAGGTCGGTTCCCGCGACGGAGGTAACCCGCATTTCCGTCGCCCGCTTCGCCATATCCATGCCGAGGTGCACGCGGTCCCGCAGCGCCGGATCGGGCGCGCAGCGCTCGAGCTGTTCCGGATGATCGTTCGAGATGTAGAGGATCCGGCTACCCGCCCCGAGGATGGCGGGCGTTTCGGGAGCGTGCATCAGCCCCTCGACGGTCAGGTCCACGACCATGACGGACTGTGAAAGGGCGGAAACGACGGTTTTCATGCCTTGGAGCGCGGGCGTCGCGCCGGTGGAGCGGACTGGCACCCTGACCTGCAGCGGTGGTGTCGGCAGCACGACGTGGAAGGGCTTGGCGCCGAGGCGGAGGAGGGCGAGTTCGGCGAGGTGGACGTTGATCTGCCGTGACTGCGTCTCCGACAGGATCGCGATCTCGTCCCCTCGCGTGACCTTCGCGAGTTCGAAGGTGTGGACGAAGAGGTCGATCCACTTGCCCTCGATGCGGTCGCTCAGCATGGCCTGCACATCCCCTTGCCCCCTAGCCGGCGTGCCCGGCCAGAGGGATGTGAATGTTGACAACCGGCGAAGGCGCCTCGCAATGTCGCGCTGGGCAAGGGGAGATCACCGCGGGTTATGACCCGCCTCGAGATCCGGTCGCTCGCGCACTTCCTTGCCGTCCTGGACGAACGAAGCCTCGGCCGGGCGGCGCGGCGCGTGAACCTGTCGCAGCCCGCGCTGAGCAAGAGCATCCGCCAGTTGGAGGCTTCGCTCGGCGTCCAGCTCTTCGAGCGGGCGGTAGGCGGCATGACCCCGACGCGGCACGGCGCCGCGCTAGCCGATCGGGCGCGCCTCATCGTCGAGGAGGCCCGGACCGCACAGGAGGAGATGGAGCGGCTCTCCGACGTCTGGAAGGGCACCGTGACCGTGGGCGCCGGGCCGAGCATCGCCGCATCGGTCCTTGCACAGGCAGTCGCGGACCTTCGGACGCTGCGGCCTGGTCTTCGAATCACTGTGCTGGAGGGGATGCTGGAACATCACCTCCCCTCGCTGCTCAATGGTTCCACCGACTTCGTCGTCGGCACGGCCGGAGATCCTGTGCCGAAGGCAATCGTCGCGGAAAGCCTTTTCCGGGACACTGTCGCCGTTGTCGCCCGTGCCGGGCACGCGCTCGCCGGGCCCGGTGTGGTGCCGCTCGACCGGCTTGCGGCCTTCCCCTTCGTGCTGCCGCGCGCGCCGGAAGTCCTGCGGGACGGACTGGAACGCCGCTTCGCACAGGCGGGCGTCGCATTCCCCCAGCACGTCATCGACACGAACTCGCTGCCCTTCATGAAGGCGCTGGTGGCGGCCGGCGATGCGCTCGCCTACCTGCCGCGCCTCGCGATTACGGCGGAGGAGCGGGCAGGCCTCCTCGTGCCGCTGAGCGTTCCCGAGGCGACCTGGCACCGGGAGGTACACCTGCTCCGGCGGGCGCGCGGCACGCTCTCGCCCTCGGCGCGTGCCCTGCTTCAGGCGTTGCGGACGACCTGTGCCACCCTCGGCGCAGTGCCGCGCGAGGCAGCGTGACGGCGTTCAGTGCCGCGCTTCGCCGGACGCGAAGGCCGGGGCGTGCTCCCGCGCAAAGTCGTCAAAGCGGCGCGGCGTGCGGCCCGCGACCGCCCGGACCACGTCGGTCACCGGCGCCGCCCCGTCGCGTTGCAGCAGGGCGTACATCCGTATCAGGTCCTCGATGAGCCAGGGCGGCGAGCCCGCAGCCCTCATCTCCGCCCGCGCTTCGTCCGGGGAAAGCGGGACGTAACGCACGGTCCGCCCGACGGCGTCCCCGATCACGGCGGCCACATCGTCGTAGCCGAGCCATTCGTCGCCCGTGACCTTGTAGGCCCGCCTCCGGTGCTCTGCGCCAAGAAGGCAGGCGACGGCGACGGCCGCGATGTCGTCAACATCCACCAGCGTCATCCGGCCGCGGCCGAAAGGCGCGCGGATCTGCCCCCGCTCGGCCACAGTCGGCGCGAAAGTGAGCATGTTGTGCATGAAGTTGCAGGGCCGCAGGTGGGTCCAGGCAAGGCCCGAGGCTTCGAGTTGGGCCTCGCCGCGCCGATGCCATTCCGACAGGGCCATCGGCTCGCTCGCCTCCACGCCCTCTGTCGATATTCGCACGACGTGCTCGGCGCCCGCGGCACGGGCCGCGTCCACCGCACGCGCGTGCTGTGCGACGAGGCCGGCGCCGACCGAGGAGGCGAGATAGACCGATCGCACCCCGGCCATCGCGTCGCGGAGCGACGCGGGATCGTCGAGGTCCCCCGCCACGATCTCCGCCCCCTCGCCGAAGATCGCCACCATCCTCGCGGGGTCGCGTGCGAGGACGCGTGGACGCAGTCCGCGCCTGATGAGGCCGTTCACCACGCCGCGCCCGATGCGTCCCGTCGCGCCGATGACGAGGAAGTCCGCCTCACCCCGCATGGGACAGGAAGTCCAGCAGCGCCGCGTTGAACGGACCGGGTGCCTCGATGTTGGACAGGTGACCCGCATCGGGGATCACGACGAGCCGCGCGCCGGCGATCCGGTCTCGCATCTCCTCGTGGACGCGGGGTGGGGTGAGGCGATCCTCCGTCCCGACGAGGAGGAGGCAAGGCACGGTGATCGTCCCGATGTCGCCGGCGACTTCGTGGAAGGTGACGGCCCGCAGCGCCTTCAGGTAGCTCTCCTTGTGGAGCACGGCGAGGCTGTCCGTGAGGCGTTGCAGCGCCGCCGGCGGCGCCTTCGAGCCGATGAGGGTGCGCGCGACGCCCGGCGCGATGTCGGCGGGTGTCTTGCCGGCGAGCAGGGGCTCCTCGCGGAGCCGCAGGAACTCCTCCCGCTCCTCCAGTGTCTGCGACCGGGCCAGGCCGGGGCTGGTATCGCAGAGGACGAGGCTCCGGACCCGGCCGGGGTGCCGGTACCAGATATGCTGCGCGACGAGCCCACCCATCGAGAGGCCCACGACGTGCGCCGAGGACGCGCCGAGGTGATCCATGACACGCACCGCGTCATCCGCCATGTCGTCTATGCCGAGAGGCCCATCGTAGTCGTCACTCAGGCCCCAGCCACGCGCATCGAGCGCGGCAGCGTGGTACCGGCTACTCAGCGCCTCGATCTGATCGTGCCAGTTCGTGCGGTTCCCCCCGATGCCGTGGAGGAAGAGGACGAGGTCGCCCTTGCCTGCGTGGTCCACCGCGATGAACGGCGACGGTCCGATGCGGGTCGTCTCCAAGGCTTCCTCCTTAGGGCGACGAGTGCCGGTCTGGATCTTGGCAAACACCCGCCGTCGCGTCGTCATCGCTTTCGCGACAGGGGCATGCACCGCGGGTTATCGCAGGCACGGCTAACAGGCTGCTGAAAAGCTGTCGCGAAGCGTGAGGGGACGTGATTCCTTCCGGTGGATTGGCTGGAGGGTGCGATGCGCGGGGTGGACGGGCGGGGTGCGGCGTTGTTCTCCTACGTGTCGCGCGAGGCGCGGGTGCCGTCGGACCATCCATTGCGCCTGATCCGGGCGATGGTAGACGAGGCGCTGGAGGCGCTGTCGGGCGAGTTCGAGGATTTGTATGCGCGTGTCGGGCGGCCTTCGATCGCGCCGGAGAAGCTGCTGCGCGCCCTTTTGCTCCAGGCGTTCTACTCAGTGCGTTCGGAGCGCGCGCTGGTGGAGCAGCTCGAATGCAACCTGCTGTTCCACTGGTTCGTGGGTCTCTCGATGGAGGCCCCGGTGTGGGACGCGTCCCCCTTCGCCAAGAGCCGCGACCGCTTGCTTGCGGGCGATGTCGCGCAAGCCTTCCTCGCGGCCATCATCGCCCAGCCGCGGGTCGCGTCCCTGCTATCGTCCGAGCACTTCTCGGTGGCCGGCACGCTGATCCAAGCCTGGGCAAGCCAGAAGTCGTTCCGGCCCAAGCGGGAGGCCGACGGAGCGGAGGGCAGGCCACCTGCGCCGCCAGCATCCAGGGGTGGGCGCAACGCGGATGCCGACCGGCGCGGGCAGAAGCGCTGGAACGAGGTGCATGCCTCCACCACCGACCCAGACGCCCGCCTTGCCCGCAAGGCGGACGGGCAGTCCTTGATGATGGCCTATGCGGGGCACGTGCTGATGGAGAACCGGAACGGGCTCGTGCGGCTGACCTGCATCACGCGCGCCTCGGGCACCGCCGAGCGCGAGGCGGCGCTCGCCATGCTGGACCGGCTGCGATGCACCACCCGACGGCGTCTCACCCTCGGTGCCGACCGCGGCTACGATGTGCGCGACTTCGTCGCCGACCTCCGAGCCCGCCGCGTCACGCCCCACGTGGCCCGCGACGACCACCTCACCAAAACCGGCAAACGCCGACGCTCGTCCATTGACGCCCGCACCACCCGCCATCCCGGCCAGAGGACCAGCGGGGTGATCAGGAAGCGCATCGAGGAGGTCTTCGGCTGGATCAAGACCACCGCCACCCTCCGACAGACCCGACACCGCGGCCTGCCCCGCGTCGCTTGGACCTTCACCCTCGCGACCGTCGCCTACAACCTCGTCCGATTGCCGAGATGTCTGATCGCAGAACGTTGTTGGGACCCGGTCGAGTGGGCCATCCCAAACTATGCGCACCGCTTCGAAGGCCTCAGAGCCGCGAAGCCGGAAGGGGGGTGAACGGTGCTCCAGATCCACCCCAATGCCCGCACCACCCCTGCCGTTCGGGCCGCGATCGCCCGCTCCGACGAGCCCTCTGGCGTGCTGGCCCGCCGCTACGGCATCAGCACCGAGACCGTGCGCAAGTGGAGCAATCGTGGTCCGGACGACTGCCTCGACCGCTCCGCCCGACCGCACGTGCTGCCCTGGAAGGCCACGGAGGAGGAGCGGGCCGTGGTCTGTGCCCTGCGCCGGGCCACGAACTTCGCCCTCGACGACCTTGCCTTCATGGTACCCCACTTCCTGCCGCATCTCAATCGCGACAGCATCTGGCGCATCCTCCGCGCCGAGGGGCTGAGCCGGCGGCGGTCGCCCACTCCCGAGGCACCGAAACGCGGCACGGGCACCTTCCGGGACTACGACCTCGGCTTCCTCCACATCGATATCAAACACCTTCCGAAGCTGCAGGCTGCCAATGGCGAGCGCCGCAAGAGGTACCTCTACGTCGCCATCGACCGCCGCTCCCGCTCCGTCCACCTCGCCGTGAAGGACGACGAGACGGAGAAGAGTGCCATCGCCTTCCTCCGCGAGGCCGCCGCCGCCTTTCCCTTCCGCATCACCCACGTGCCGACCGACAACGGCAGCCGCTTCACGGACCGCTTCGCCCGCGTCTGTGCCGAGCTCGGTGCGGAATACCGCCACACCCGCCCCCGATCGCCCAGACGAATGGGATGGTCGAGCGCTTCAACGGCCGGTCAGCAGCGAGGTGCTCGGCATCACCATCTACTCCCACGCAGGGCTCGAGACGCTGCTCCGGGGGGTTCAACGCCGCCTACAACGCCCGGCGCCAGCGCGTCCTCGACGGCAAGACCCCTGACCAAGTCGTCGCCGAACGGCTCAAAGCTCGCCGCAAGCTCGCCCGCGGCAAACCCCATGGCCGCGCCGGGCCGCAGGACATCACCAAGGCACGCCTCGTGGCCGAAGCTGCCAAGAAGGTCTCGCGACCTGACATGGGGAGAGGTAGGCCTCGGTCGCCGCCTTCAACGTGAGCGTGTCACCAGGCCGTCGCTCGTCGGACCGCCGGTGCTGGACGCGTGGCATGACAGGTTAACCCCAAAGACTCGGGTCGATTCCACTCTCGCTTGGCGGGGGGACGAGCGCCGCTTCCTCGTGCTCGCCTTCAGGGAGCCGTGTCAGACGGCGGCTTGCCTTCACGGTCACGCCGTTCGGCGGCTTCCGCCGTGACCTCCGCCGAGATGTCGGACAGCGTCCCCTCGAGCGAGTTTGGCGATCCTCCCGAAGCAGGGGGCATGTCGCCCCGCGCTCGCCGGTGAAGCTCATACCTCCTCCGAGCTTCGCGCACGGCGTCCGAATCGCTGTTGCTGTTGGCGCTCATTCAAGCCTCACATCATGAAGATGGCCGCTAGCAGGCCCGCTGCGGTTCAGGCGTGGGGTCCGGCGAGGTCTCGGCCCGCCAGCCCCCTCGCGCCATCAGCTTGCGACGAGAGCACGGGCATGCCATACAACGTGCGTCGCATCAGATCGTTCGGCCCGACCTCCAATCCCCTCCGGGGGTGCCGAGCTTCCGTTCCCAACACCTTGCATCTCGTGTTGACCCGTGACGCGATGTCCGCGTCGCGGCGCTCGTGGATGTAAGGAACACGAGAATGACAACTGGTACCGTGAAGTGGTTCAACGCCACCAAGGGCTTCGGCTTCATCCAGCCGCAGGACGGCTCGGCAGACGTCTTCGTCCACATCTCCGAGGTCGAGCGCTCCGGCCTGGGTAGCCTCAATGAAGGCCAGAAGGTCGGCTTCGAGGTCGAGGTCGGGCGGAACGGCAAGGCCGCCGCGAGCGCGCTGCAGCGCGCCTGACGGGAAATGGGGGGCTCCGGCCCCCCAGTTTCCCTGACACGAGCGAGGAATGCCCATGGCACCGCACAAGTACACGATCGGGCAGAAGGTGGACTTCCGTCCGGAGATGAGCGACGGGCCGGGCTCGCGAGGGTCCTACACCATCACGCGCGCCCTCCCGGGCGACGCCCACGACCGGACCTACCGCGCCCGCGGCACCCAGGACGGACACGAGCGGGTGCTGCGCGAAAAGCAGCTCACCCCCGCGCCCGCCGGAATCTGGGGCTGACATGGTTGGCCTCGTCGAAGCTTTTCGCCGACGAGGCTGATCGTTCCTGGTGAGCTTTCCCGAGGGCACGAACCACGGCGACCGCGGCAAGGCCTCCGCCCTCCTGGCCTATCGAAAGACCGCTCGCGACCGGCGGTGTGCCCTGCGCGAGGCGCGCCGCTGCCCCCTCGGACGCGGGGGCAGACGGCAATCCTGACTACGCGGGCCTGACCGTCGTCGCCTCCAGGCCCTTCTTGCCCTGGGCGACCTGCATCGTGACGGCTTGTCCCTCCGACAGGGCCGCCGTCCCGCTCCGCTCGAGCGCCGTCGCGTGCACGAACACGTCGTTGCCGCCACCCTCCGGAGCGATGAAGCCGAAGCCCTTCTCGGCATTGTACCACTTCACCGTACCCCGGACTTCCTCGCCCGCACCGACCGGTGCCGCATCCCGGAACGCCGGGCGCGGTGATCGAGCACTCGGCGGGGCTTCGCCCGCCTCGCCCACCTCAGAACCTCCGTGACCTGCGGCCCCCGCTCGCCCCCGCCTGCCCGCACCCTCAGGCGCGTCCCAGGCGTAACCGCATCGACGCCCGCGCGCTGAAGGGCGCTGATGTGCAGGAAGGCGTCGCCCCCGCCGCCCTCGAGCGTGACGAAGCCGAATCCCCTGGCTGGATCGAAGCGCTTCACGACCGCCCCCGTCTCCGTGCCGGACGCGCCCGCATCCCGCCTTGGGGATGGCGCGCCGCCGTAGGGGGACGGAGATGGGGCGGACCATTCGCCCTCCTCGAACGGATCCCTCCCGCCCCCCGGCTTTCGGGATTTGCGGTCGCGCCGCCAGTCGTTCGTATCGCTCATCGGTCAAGCCTTCTTGTCACGTCGAGGGGAGGACCATCGTTCCAGCTGTCTCGGACCCGTCGCTCCGTAGCGCCCCGGCCGCATCAACTGCCCCGTTCATAGAAGCTTCTGGGAACGACCGGGAGACCGGCGGCTGCCCATCTCGCACCGTTCCGGGCTAGCCGGAGAGGAGGTTCCGGCCTAGTGCGGCGGAGGGCGCCCACCGAAGCTCGGAGTTGCCGCCCGGCAGCTCGCTCGTCACCTCGCGCGAGCGAGCGCGCGGTCGTCCAGCGTGCCCGTCAGCAGGTCACGGATGGCATCGGCAGCTTAGGTGGCGTGGTCATCTGCGTTCATGCGCTCCTCATGGCTCGCCAGACTGCCGTTTGCCGCCTTGGAGTTGGGGGCCCGTCACCGCTGAGAAATCCATCATGTTGTCGATCGTTGGCACCGTGTTCTCCGAGCGCCAGACCACCGACGACGTCCCATCGGTGCCTTCGAGCACTACCTCGGTCTCGTGGCCATTGAGGCTGAGCTTGCGTGCCACGTTGATGGCCGACTCCAGCGCCGCGTCCCCCGAGCTGTAGCCGGTGTATTCGCGGCCGGCGTGTCGCACGGTCCAGCCGGAGCCGACCTGTTGGACATGGTAGGTGAGTTGCGACATCGGCGTTCTCCTTCCTGCGCTTCTGGTCGAGTACGACGTTGCCCTCGCAGCGCCAATCAACCCCGCACCCGGCGCGCCTTCCAGACCTGGACCCCGACCGCATACGCCTCCTCCGCGCCAGCGTAGTGCCGACTGCTCGAGAGGAGCGTGCGGCTGTCCCGGACGACGCGCCAAGCCCAGCGCCCGCCCGAGAGGCCCTGGCGTTCCACCACGACTTCGGCCGCCCCGGCGATCGCGTCGCTCGGAAGGGGCAGCTGAGCCAACAGGCCATGGGGGCTGGGGTACCTGTGCCTGGGTGTGCCCGGCTTCGTACTGATGATCGTCATGGAGTCCAACTGCTGGGGAAGCGCCCCTCTTACGACCTCTCACACGTCCCCGCGCCTGCGGACATGCCGGCGTGAGGCTCCTCACCGCGACGTGTTCCACGTTGAAAGGACGCCAGTTGCGTTCGAGCTGTGCCCCCGCGTGGAAGGAGACAGCCCACTTCGACCAGGGGCCTCCGTTCCACAGGTTGAAAAATGGGCCACGGCATCGCCGCACGGTCCTGCAGCCGCGTGGCATCGGCGCCGTAAGCGGTTGAACAGGAGCGCGCCGAGCGCGGCCGCGCGGTCTTCGGTGCGCGCTTGCTGGCCGAGGTGCGGCGCGAGGAGTGGGTCGGCGGCGACGACGTCAGCGAGCGATCCGTCCTGCGGCACGCGGGGATGGGCGACGCAGACCACGCCCTCCGACGTCCAGCCCGCTTCGCACGTGTCTTCTCAGGCTGACTCTCGCGCGACGCATCACGAGGAACGTGCCGGTTGGGACGCACCGCGGAGTAGTCCTGGAACAAAGGACGAGAGCGCCGGTGCCGGCGACCAGGCCGGCAGCCCGAGCCCGGCGCGCCAAGCCCGCGCGATCGCTTCGCGCCGCGCGAACCAGACGCCGGGGCGCGAGGCCATGTGGGCGAGAAGCGTTTCCAGGCCGCCGATGCGCGCAGGTCGGCCGATGATGCGCAGGTGCAGCCCGACCGACATCATGCGGGGCGCGTCATCGCCCTCGTCGTAGAGCCGGTCGAAAGCCGCGATGCAGTAACGCGCGAAGTCCTCCCCCTGCACGAACCCGCCCCCGTTGGTGAAGCGCATGTCGTTCGTGTCGAAGGCGTAGGGCAGCACGACGAGCGGCCGGCCCGCAGCCTCGACGAGGTAAGGGATGTCGTCGTCGTAGGCGTTGGAGTCGTACAGGAAGCCGCCATGCTCACCGAGCAGCCGCCGCGTGTTGGGGGAGGTGGCGGAGCGGGTGTGCCAGCCGACGGGCGGCGTTCCCGCGGCCTCCGCGATCGCGGCGACGGCGCGCGCGATGGCGACACGCTCCTCCGCCTCCGGCATGTTGGCGTGGCGTTCCCAGCGCCAGCCGTGTGACATGACCTCGTGCCCGTCCGCCACCGCTTCCTCGACGATCCAGGGGGAGAGTGCGACGGCGCGGCCGCAGGCATTGAGGGTAGCCGGGACACCGTAGCGACGGAGGAGCGCGCGGATCCTCGGCCAGCCCGCCCGGGTGCCGTATCCGAAATGACTCTCCATGCAGAGGTCGCGTACTCCCTCCACCCGCTCCACCGCCTCGTAGACGTGCTCGTTGCGCTCGTCCCCCATGGCGAGGGTGAGTTCCGCTCCTTCCTCCACGTTCACGACCACGGAGACGGCCAGGCGTGCGCCGCCCGGCCAACGGATGTCGGGCGGCCGGCCCCGGTAACCCGCGAGGTCGCGGTCGGTCGTCAGCGTCATGAGGATCATCCCCTATGCTCAAGGCGGGCCCTGTGCTCAGGGCGGGTCGGCCGCGTCCGGCGCATCGCCGGCGTGCTACCGGGCGCCGCGGGTGCTGGCGCACGGGCAGGCCCGTCCCCGCACCGCGGCCTCGTTCCGGTCGGAGTCGCGGAGGAGGGTTCGCATGCCGGCCGCCCTCCTGCCTGACCCGAGCGATCGGCACGCCGCGAGCCGGTTCACGCCGCGGCGCGGGCGCGGTCCATTAGGCGATTCGTGGCGTCGCGGTCCCAGCGCAGAAGGCCGTCCGGTCCTGCATCCTTCCGCATGAGCGAGGAGGAGACGATGACACCCTGCGCGACGCAAAGGGCCTCGGCAACGTTTGTCTCCGTCACGCCGCCGCCCAACAAAATCGGGACGCGGACGCCAGCACCACGCGCCGCGCGGATGCGCGCGAGGCTGTCGCCGAAGTCGGCGCCCGTCAGCACGAGGCCGTCGGCGCCCAGCCCCTCGGCCCAGAGCGCCGCGCGTTCCGGCGGGATGGCGACGAGCGGGATGGTCGTGCGGTCGAAGACGTCCGCCAGGATGGCGACCCCCGGCGCAGGCAGCGCTGCGCGGCAGGCGCGGGCGGAGACCGCGAGCGCCTGCTTCGTTCCCTCCGCCCCGACGGCGGCGGCGACGAAGACCTTCAGGCGCACGAAGCAGGCGCCGGCCGCATGCGCCACCGCGATCGGCGCCTCCGCGTCATGGGCCTGCAGGATGATGCCGAGATGGATGGCCGGGAACTCGCGCCGCAGCAGGCGGCCGAGCGAAGCCATCAGCGCTACCGTCTCCGCCGACGCACGCCCGGCGGCGCGCGTCTGGTCCTGCAGCTTGACCGCCGGCACGCCCGCCTCGGCGAAAAGGCGCGCGTTCGTCAGCACGTAATCCTCAAGCCAAGCGGGCGAGCGCTTCGGCCCGGCCACCGGATCAGGCAGGTGGAGTGCCGCGACCACGAGCGGGCGGGCGGCGAGGAAGGCGTTCACGAGGCACTCCGTACCGGCAGGTCTTGCAGGGCGGCCAGCCGGGCCGTGACCTCGGCGGCCGGCGCGCGCAGCGGGGCAAGGGCCCCCGGCCCCTGGACGGCGAGGGAGGCCGCGACGGCGCCGCGACGGGCCGCTGCCACAGGCGGCTCGCCGCGCAGCAGCCCGGCGAGCAATCCGCCGGCAAAGGCGTCGCCCGCGCCGGTCGGGTCCGGCGCCGTCGTGCGCAATGCGGGCACAGGATGCGCAACGCCCTCGGCCGGGTCGAGCACCAGTGCGCCCGCGCCGCCGAGTTTCGCGATGAGGAGGGGGCCACCGGGCACGGCAAGCGAGGCCAGGGCCGCCGCGGGGGCGAGGCCTGGGCGCAGCGCGCGAAGCTCCGCCTCGCTCGGCAGGAAGACGTCGCAGGTGGCGAGCAGCGCTGACAGCGAGTCGGGCGACAAACCACGTGCCGTGAAGCCGGGATCGAGCGTGACCAGCATCCCCGCGGCGCGCGCCGCGTGGGCCAGCGCCAGTTGCGATGCCGTCGGCCCTGGCGCGACGTGGACGCCGCGGGCCGACCACCACGCCCCCGGCACCTGCTGCGGCCCAACCGGATGGGCAGCGCGGAACGCCGCCCAGCCGCCCTGCGGGTCGGCTCGGGACAGCAGATATCCTTCCCAGGCCCGGGCGAGCGCGGGCGCGATCCGCCCGCCCTGGACGCCGAAGGCCGCGGCTTCGGCGACCGTGGCGTGCAGCCGGTCCACGCGGCTTCCGTCGGACCGGTGGAAGAACCACTCGGGCGCGGGCATCGGCGCTGCCTCCCGCAGCAGGCCGCCGAGGTCGACCGGCGAGGCAGCGAGCGCGGCGAAGGGGAAGTCCTGCGGAACGCGGCCGACGATCCCGGCGCGTGCGCCCATGACGGCCGCGCCGACCGCCGAATGCAGCGCGTTGCCGCCCGGTACCTCAAGCGCCAGCGCGCCGTCTGCCGTGACGATGCAGTCCAGCATCACGCCGCCCGCGGTGAAGAGCTCCGGCGTCACGACCCGCGCGGCCAGGCGCCGGGATACCCGAGGCCCGCCTCCGCCCTCGCCACGGCGTAGGCATGCGCGAGGTGATGCAGCGGGATGGCGGCCAGTAGCGGAAGCAGCAGCGGATGCGCCGGCGGCAGCACGAGGTGGCGCTCAACAAGCCCCGCGATCTCAGCGTCCTCGGCCCCGAGGATCGCGAGCGTCCGCCCGCCGACGCCGGCGCCCACGATCGCGGTGTCCAGCGCGCGCGGGCGCGACGCGGCGTCGGGCGCCAGCATGACCAGCGGATCGCCTTCCTTCTGCGCGCGGTAGTGGTGCATCTCCTCCAGGGGCCAGGCGACGGCATGGACAGGGCCCAGCTCGCGGACCTTGGCCGCGCCAATGGCAGCCATGGCGGCGTAGGGACCGGCCCCTGTGAAGGCCAGGAAGCCGGCCGCGGCGAAGGTCCGGCCGGCCTCCGCCATCGGCTCCGCCGCGAGCGTGGAGACCGCATCCGCCCTCTCCGGCAGGCCGCGCAATGCCTCCGCGAGGTCCGGATCGGGCGCCATGGCTTCGGCGGCCGCGACGAGCAGGGCGATGCAGGCCGTCGTGGACTGCGTCGGCCAGCCTTTGCGCGTCGCCTGCACCAGAAGCCCGGCATGGAAGCCCGTGTGGAGCGGGCTGCCCGGCGTGTTCGTCACGCCGACCGTAATGGCCCCCGTGCCCCGGCGCGTTCCAGCGCCTCCATCACCGCCGGCGTATTGCCGCCGGCCGAGATGCCGAAGACGAGCGTGCCGGGTCCGGCGAGGTCCGCGTCGTAGAGCGCCCAGTCCAGGGCCTGCACGCCGACGGCCGGCACCCCGAGGCGGGCGCGGTAGGCGCCGCGGGCCGCGAGGCCGGCGAACCAGGAATCGCCGCAGCCGGCGATGACGACCTCCGTCACCGCCCGCCCCTTCAGCCGGGCGGCCAGTTGAGCCAGGGCCATGGCGTTCCCCCCAGCGTCGCCGCGATGGCGGCGCCCTGGGCCAGCATCTCCTGCCGCGTGCGCTCGACCCGCGCCAGCCGCGCGGGGTCGCGCGGCGCGTCGGTGGAGGGCTCGCCCCGCAGGGCGGCAAAGCGCGGGTCGGTCATCGGCCGAGCCTCTCCAGCCCAACGGTCCGGGCCATCACCAGCAGGACCGCGAAGGACAGCAGGATCTCCATCGCCGAGAGGGCGGCGATGGCCGGGGTCGAGTCGTTTTGCACGAGGTAGTAGAGCTCCACGGGAAGCGGCCGTCCCCGCACGTCGGAGGTGAAGAGCGCGACCGTGACGTTGTCGAAGGCCTCGATGAAGGTGAAGGCGGCGGCGGCCAGCAGCGCCGGGCCGAGTTGCGGCACCGTCACGCGCAGGAAGGTCTCCATGCGCCCGGCGCCGAGGTTCGCCGAAGCCTCGTCCAGCCGCGGGTCGAGCCCCGCGAGCCGCGCCATGCAGATCCGTATCGCGAAGGGCAGGCAGAACACCGTCAACGCCGTAACGAGCATGAGATTGGACGCGCGGAAGCCGACATAGGCGCCGAAGAACAGGCTGGCGATGCCGATGACCATGCCCGGCATCATCTGCGGCGCCAGCAGGAAGGCGTTGGCGGCGGACCGGCCGGGGAAAGTGCCGCGGACCGAGGCGAAGGCGGCAGGCACGCCGATCGCGACGCACCCGATCGTCACCCAGAACGCCGTTTCCAGGCTGACCCAGATCGAATCCGTCAGTTGCCGGTTCTCGAACACCGCTGCGTACCAGCGCGTGGAAAAGCCGGAGGGCGGGAAGGAGATGAAGGCCCGCGGCTCGAAGCTGATGGCGATGACGATCAGGCTCGGCCCCACGAGAAGGAGGAGGGAGAACCCGGCCACTAACCCGAGGAGCGCCCCGCCGAACCGGTCCACGGGCAGGACGGCGCGGCGCCTCATCGCGCCGGCTCCGACCAGCGCGCCAGCCGGTTCCCGGCCGCGACGATCGCCAGTACGAAGGCGAAGCAGGTGGAAAGCAGGATCGTCGCCAGCACCGCGCCGCGGGTCCAGTCCAGCACGACGATGGTCTGCTCGTACACCTGCATGGCGAGGGTGGAGTAGCCACCGCCCCCCAGCAATTGGGGCACGATGAAGTTCGTGTAGGACACGGCGAAGACGAGCGCGAGGCCCGCGAAGATCGCCGGCACGCTCAGCGGGACGGTGACGCGGAAGAAGGTCCCGGTCCGGCTGGCGCCGAGGTTCATCGAGGCCTCCTCCAGCCGACGGTCGCGCTCGGCCAGGACGGCGAGCAGGGGCAGGATCATGAAGGGCAGGTGGATCTGCGTCATGCCGATCAGCACCGCCCAGTCCGTGTTGAGGATGCGGATCGGGTCCTCGATGATCCCCAGGGCCATGAGCGACTGGTTCAGCATCCCGCGCCGCCCGCCGAGGATGACGATCCAGGCGTAGGCGCGCACCAGCGCGCTCGTCAGCAAGGGCGAGACGACGGCGACGAGGATCAGCATGCGCCAGATCCCCCGTGCCTCTGCGAAGAGCCAGGCGACGGGATAGGCCAGCAGGAGGCAGAGCAGCGAGGAGACCGCCGCGACCCAAAAGCTCCGCCACATCAGCCGCCAGACCAGGTCATCGGCGAGGGCCCGTTGAAGGTGGGAGAGGGTGAAGCCGTCGCCCGAGACGCGCCCGCGCTCGACCGTGACGAAGCCGAAGGCGAGCAGCGTAACCATCGGCAGGACGAGGAAGACGACGAGGAATGCGAGCGCCGGCACGGCGGGCCAGATACCGCGGCCCCGGAGCACGCGGCGTAGCAGCCGCGGGCCGGCGGTGGCGTCAGGCCGCATGGGACGCGATCACGGCGCAGCCCGCCGGGTCGGCGATGCCGAGGCGCAGCGCGGTCCCCGGCATCGGCGGCACCTCCCCGCGCGGCGCGGCAAGACGGCGCGCAGCGGCTCGGGCAACCCGGCCTCGACCTCCACCTCCATCGTCGGACCCTCGGCGGAGGCGAAGGCCACGCGCCCCTGCCATCCCGGCGTATCCTCCCCAGGGCCGAGAACACGCAGATTCTCGGGCCGCAGCACGAGCGCGGCCGGGCCATCCGGGCGGGCGACCGGAATGCCGGGCAGGCCTTCCACCGCGCCCCCCGCACCGCCACGGGCACGACGTTGGCGCGGCCGATGAAGGTCGCGACGTAGGGCGTGGCGGGCCGGTCATAGATCTCGAGCGGCGGGGCGACCTGCTCGATCCGCCCCTCGCGCATCACCGCGACCTGATCGGACATCGTCATGGCCTCGGTCTGATCGTGGGTAACGAAGATGGAGGTGATGCCGACCCGGGAGATGAGCTTGCGCAACTCCACTTGCATGGTCAGGCGCAGCCGCGCGTCCAGCGCGTTGAACGGCTCGTCCAGCAGCAGCACCTCAGGCTCCATTACGAGGGAGCGGGCGATGGCGACACGCTGCTGCTGCCCCCCGGAGAGCCGGGCCGGGTAGCGGTCGGCGAAGCCGTCGAGCGCGACCATCGCCAGCGCGGCGCGCACGCGCTCCGCGATCTCCGCCCGCGGTCGGCGGCCGACGCGCAGCCCGTAGGCGACGTTCTGCGCCACCGTCAGGTGCGGGAACAGGGCGTAGTTCTGGAAGACGTAGCCGACCTGGCGGCGGTTGGGCGGCAGGTCGGTGATGTCACGCCCCCGGACGCGCACCTCGCCCTCGTCCGGATCAAGGAAGCCAGCGATGATGCGCAACAGCGTCGTCTTGCCGCAGCCAGAGGGGCCGAGCAGCGTCAGCACTGCCCCTTGGGGAATGAAGAGCCGGCAATCACGAAGGACGGCCGCCGCGCCGAACCGCTTGCTGACGCCCGCGACCTCGACGTGGCTCATGCGCCGAACCCGAAGGTGGCAGGCACCGTGACGGCGCGGATGCCGACCGCCACCGGCGGACGCGAGCTGCGCCGCGCCGCGCCTCGGACGGCTGCACCCCGCAGCGCATCGCCCGCACCTGTCGGGCCAACGGCCCTGGCCGTAAACCGACGGGCCATGTCGGCCCAACAACTTCCGGCGCCCGACGGAACCGTCACGCCGTCAACCCGCGAAGGTGCGGTCGAACTGCTCCAGGATGCGGCCGCGCGCCGGTGCGATCCTGGCCCAATCCACGGATTGCAGCGCCGCGACCTCCGCGGGGGTCGAGGGCGTGTAGCCGCGCGCCGCTTCGGGCACGGCCACGCCGCGAACCGTCGGGCCGAAGAAGTAGGGCGCGTTGGCCGCGTGCTGCTGGTATTCGGCGGAGAGGATGTCGTTCATCCACTCCTGGACCAGGTCGGGATGCCGGGTGTTGGTGATCTCCGACATGAACGAGATGAGCGAGACTGGGCCCGGCGCGGGCTGGACGAAGCGGATCGGGAGGCCGCGCGCGGCGGCGCCGGCCGCGTCGTTGTTCCAGATCGGCGCGACGCCGATCTCCTCCCGCTCCAAAAGCTGGATGAGCGCGGTGGGGGAACGGCCGACCATCGGCCGCAGTGCCGCCAGCTTCTCCCAAGCCGGGGCAAGGTTGTCCTCCGACCCGCCGAAGACCTTGGCGATGATCGCGAGCACGGCGAGGCCGAGGTTGGAGGAGGCGCGGGGGATGGCGACCTTGCCGCGGTAGTCCGCGTGCCAGAGGTCCTGCCAGCTCGTCGGCTCGCGCCGCACGACGCGGGTGTTGTAGGCCAGGCCGACGAGCGAATAGCTGGCGGGCACGCCGAAGCCGCCGGACTTCGCCATGAACTCCGGGATGACGTTGGCGGCGTTCGGCACGCGGTCGGGGCGCAGGCGCTGGATGTAGCCCTCCGCCTGCGCGGTCAGGTGCGGCGGCTCTCCGTTCGGCATGGCGTCGTAGGGCGATTGACCCTGCGCCGCCTTGATCTGGGCGACGATATCCTGCGCCTCGCTCGGGACGAGGCGGATGCGCAGGCCGGGGTGGCGCTGCTCCATCCGGCGCGCCAGCCACTGGTGCGGCTCCTGAAGCTGTCCGGCGAAGGAGACGATGATGAGTTCCCGGGCCTGTGCGCGGGCGAGGCGCGGCGTGCCGAGCGCGGCTCCGACCGTGAGGCCGCCGAGCGCGCGCCGGCTGATCGTGCTGTTCATGGCTTTGGTTCCTCTCCTGGCGATGTCAGCGGGCGAAGACGTGGTCGAAGCGATGGACGAAGGCGCCGCGCTGCGAGACGACGACGCCGCGGCCGATCGGCCGAGGCGGCAGCACGTCCTGCGGCATCGGAAGCGTGCAGAGATACCGAGCCCGCGGCACGGATACGCCCTGCAGGGTCGCGCCGAAGGCGAACGAGGCCTCCCGGCGTCGACGCCGCCGATCCGGATCAGGCCGCGTTCCGGCCGACGGGCGATGGCGCCCTGCGCCACGCCGGTGATGTGCGGTAGCCCGGCGCCCGGCAACGCCTTGAAAGGCCGGACAAGCGCCGACGCTTCGATCGTCACCACGACGTCCCCACGTTCGGGCAGGACGCGCCAGCGGCTCTCCTCCATCCCGTCCGTAAGTCGACGACTCGGCCCCGAAAGGCGGTCGCGACGGCGGGCGCCGGCGCACTCCCGAGCTGCGCCAGGGCACGACGGTCGGCCAAGCGGTCGCGCGGGCAGCAGCGAAGTGGCAACTACGGTCGGAGGACATGGATACCCCTGCGGACATAAGGAGCCCGAGACGCCTTCAAGGCGCCGCATGGTCCGGGCACGCGCCCAGCGATGTCAGGGGGTCGTTCGGCGGGACGCTGCGACGAGCGCGACGTAGGCGCGGCAGGAACGGGACGGCGCGGCCCAAGGACGGCCGCGACGACGGCGGCCGCTCACCTTCGTCCGGCCCGGGGCATTGATCCGCAGCATTACGGTGATGTTGTCATCGGGGTTGCGGCCGCGCAAGCATCGCCCTGCCCCGCGTTTCGGTGGGGTGACGCGGGCCTGCCCGCAGCCGCGGCAGGAGACGATGTGCGTGCCCGTTGATGATGCACCGACCGGGGACGGACTGATCCTCCACGGACGCTGGGTGCTGGAAGGCTTCCGGTCCGACGGCTCCCCGCTCCTACACGAGGACGCCGGCGTGCTGGTCGCGGGGGACGAGGTGGTCGCGGTCGCGCCCTTCGCGGAACTGTCCGCTCGCAGGCCTCGGGCACGCGTGATCGGCGACGCGGACGCGTTCGTTATCCCCGGCCTCGTCAATGCGCATCACCACGTCGGGCTGACGCCGTTGCAACTCGGCTCGCCGGATCACCCGCTAGAACTGTGGTTCGCCAGCCGCATCGCGCTGCGCGACGTGGACCTGCGCTTGGACACGCTTTTCTCGGCCTTCGAGATGATCGCCGCCGGCGTCACGACGGTGCAGCACCTGCACAGCCGCGCGCCGGGCACGCCGGACCGCATCCTCGCCGCCGCTTCGCAGGTCGTTGGCGCCTACCGGGAAGTGGGCATGCGCGCCTCCTACTCGATGGCGCTTCGGGACCAGAATCGGCTGGTGTACGAGGACGATGCGGCCTTTACGGCGCGGGTGCCCGAAGCGTTGCGGCCGGCGCTTCGCGACTATTTCGCCCGTTTCACCCTGCCGTTGGCCGAGCAGGTGCAGCTCTTAGATGCCATCCGTGCGCTGCCGGCCGGGGACACGCGTCTCGCGGTCCAGGTCGCGCCGGCCAACCTGCACTGGCTGTCCGACGCGGCCCTGGAGGCGGCCGCGGACCTCTCCGCCCGTCACGGCCTGCCGATGCACATGCACTTGCTTGAGACACCATACCAGAAGGAATACGCCAGGCGGCGCACGGGCGGTTCGGCTGTGGAATATCTGCACCGCCTAGGACTGACGGGGCCGCGCCTCACGCTCGGACACGGCGTCTGGATGACGGAGGCGGACATCGACGTCTGCGCGCAGACCGGCACCCGCATCTGTCACAACTGCTCTTCGAACCTCCGGCTCAAGTCCGGCGTCGCACCAGTGAACCGCTTCCTCGCCGCCGGCATCCCCGTCGCGCTCGGGATGGACGAGGCGGGGATCAACGACGACCGGGACATGCTGCAGGAAATGCGGCTTGCGCTGCGGCTGCATCGGGAGCCGGGAATCGGCGCGCCGCATCCGACGCCGGCGCAGATCCTGCGGATGGCGACGGAGCACGGCGCCGGCACCACACCCTTCGGCAACGCGATCGGCCGCCTCTCGCCCGGCTGCTTCGCCGACGCGGTGGTGTTCGACGGACGCCGTGTCATCTGGCCCTGGCAGAGCCCGGATATCCCGCCCGTCGACGTACTGGTTCAGCGAGCGAAGACGGAGAGCGTGAAGACGGTGCTCGTCGCCGGGGAGGTCGTCTACGCGGACGGCGTCTTCACCCGGGTCGACCGCGACGCCGTCCTTGCCGAGATCGCGGCAAGGCTGGCGCGCCCGTTGACGCCCGAGGAGGAGGCGCGCCGCGTCTTCGCGCGCGACGTGTTCCCGCACGTGCGGGCCTTCTACGACGGGTGGCTCGACGAACCCCCTGGAGCGTGATCGCGTGAGCTTGAGTCGTGTGGTGATGGCGGCGGGGCGGCCGGGCTGATTCGAGGTGTTGCCTGCTTAAAGGCCCCTGGCGGTCGCGGGGCGCAGTTGCGGCGGGGTGCCGACCCTCTTCGGGGCGGGTGGGTCGAGCGTGATCCGTTGGGTGGCGGCTCAGCGTGAGACGGGGGAATGCGCTGCGGTCGATGGGGGGAAGGCGGCCCATCCTGCTTCCCGAGCGAGACTGGCTGCTGGCGCGCGTGGCCGCCGCGCTTGACCTGACCGTGCGCGGCCTCCGGTCCGAGCTTCCCGTCCGCGGCGTGCGTGTGAGCTACGGCGCGGTCTGGTCCTTCCTTGCCGCCGAGGGGCTCACTTCCAAGAAAAGTTTGCACGCTGCCGAGCAGCACCGGCCTGACGTCGCGGCCAAGCGGGCGCGGTGGCGGCGTCGCCAGCACCGAATCCACCCCTCCCGCCTCGTCTTCGCGGATGAGACCTGGACCAAGACGAACATGAGCCGCACCCACGGCCGCGCGCCCCGCGCTTCCTTGGTCGCGTCCCCCACGGGCGCTGGACGACAATGACCTTCCTTGCCCCGCTCTGCCATGGCCGCATCGCCGCACCCCGCGTCATAGACGGCTCGATCAACGGCGCCCTCTTCCTCGCCTGGGTGGAGCAGTTCCTCGTCCCCAGCCTCCCGACCGGCGATGTCGTGGTGCTCGACAATCTCGGCAGCCACCAGAGCCGCACCGTGCGCGCTGCCATCCGCGCAGCCAGCGCCCACCTGTTGTTCCTGCCGCCCTACTCGCCCGACCTCAACCCCATCGAGCTGGCCTTCGCCAAACTCAAGACCCTCCTCCGCCGTGCCGATGAGCGCTTCATCGCCGCCGTCCGGCACCGCGTCGGTGCCCTCCTCGACCATTTCAACCCCGAAGGGTGTGCCAAGTACCTCCGCAACGCAGGCTACGCCTCAACCTGAGCCGATCACGCTGTCATCCGCGCAAAGCGCGGCAGAACCACCGGAGCGGCGGCATCCCAGTCCCAATCCGACGGAGCGACTGCTCGAGGCCGGGATCTATCCATCGGTTAGGAGCGTAGGAGATTGCTACGATAACGCGCCCGCAGAGAGCGTGATCGGCCTGTTCAACGCCGAGATGATCTGGCGCCCCAGCCCCTGGCGATCGTCCGAGGCCGTCGAGTGCGCCACCTTCATTTGGGTGGACTGGTTCAACAACCGCCGTCTCCTCAAGCCGATCGGCAACGTTCCTGTGGGATTGTCCCGGCTCCGTGGCTCTTCCACGCAAAGCGCGGAAGAGCCGTGAAAGCGGGTCAATCCCAATGCTGGAGATCATGCGCCACGGCGGCGCCGATCTCGGCACGCCCGTCCGGCTGCACGACCTGATCGACGGCATCTGCCGCCAGCGCACCCTCAACTTCGTGCCGGGAACGCGGTTCCTCTACAGCGACTCGAACTTCCTCCTGCTCGGCCTCATCGTCGAGCGGCTCTCGGGCGAGACGCTCGAGGCCTTCCTGGAACGCCGTGTCTTCCCCCCGCTCGGCATGTGCGACACGCGCCTGACGGCGAAGGTAGCCGACGCCATCCCGGACCTCGCCACGGGCTACTTCCCCGACGGCCCGGACCGCTGGACCCGCGCGGCGCATGCCTTTCCGTTGCACGGGGAAGGCGGGCTCGTCTCCTCCGTCATGGACCTCGCGCTCTGGGCGCGGAACTTCGACGCGCGGCGCATCGGGGCCGCCTGGCTGGACGACCTTCCGAAGCAGACGCCCTTCGCGAACGGCACCGTGAACCGCTACGCCCGAGGCCTCGTCGTGCGCTCCTATCGCGGCCTGGAAACCGTGTCCCAAGGCGGCCTCTGGCCCGGTTACAAGACGGAGTTCCTGCGCGTCCCAGGCCGCGGCCTCGCGGTCATCGCGATCTCCAACGCCGCGGACAGCGACCCCAACCTCGCGGCACACCGGGCGCTCGACGCCGTGCGGGATGGCAGCCCGGGCGTGCACCCCGTTCCCGCCCTGCCGCCGCGGGAGACGTTGGAGCCGCTGCAAGGCTGTTACGTCGACCCCGCGACCAGTGCCACGCTGGACGTCGGGCTATCCGCCGAGGGAAAGCCGACCCTGGCGCTCAACGGCCTGACCGTCTCGGCCGAGGCCATGGAGGACGGGCGCCTCGCCTCCCCGCGTTCCAGCAGCGTCTTCTTCGTGCGGGCGGCCGGCCCGGATGCGGTCGAGGTGGAGCAGGACGCGGGCACTATCGGCATCTGGCACCGCGCCCCGGCCGGTGCCGCGCTGCCGGAAGACCTGCCAGGGGCCTACCGCAGCGACGAGATGGCGACGACCTGGACGCTGACGGAGGAGGCGGGCGCGATGTCGGTCCGCGCCGCCGGCCCCGTGGTCAACGGCCCGGCGTGGGAAGTCGATGCCATCGCGCCGGACCTGCTTCGGCTTCAGATACCCGGCGCGCTGTTCCGCGCCTGGCTCGACGTGCGCGTGCTGCGCGAGAGCGGGCGCATCACGGCGCTGGAGGCGAGGGGGGCGCGTCAAGCGGGTGATCGACCGGCGGCTCGACTGATCCCGGGAACCTCCGCGTTTGCTTGGCAGGGACGAGGAGCCTGGCGGACAGCGTCCGGCCAACCCCGGCGGTGCGGTGCGGCGGCCACCTCGGACGTCATGCGCATCGATGCCCAGATCCGAAAGCGGATATGCCGCTGAGGCAATCTCCCGACCGGACGTTGCGTGAAGGTCATCCCGTGCTCCGACGCGCGCATGGGCCAGCCCATCACCTGCCCGTCGCGCTTGCCGGACCGCCGATGCTGTTCGAGAGAACGGCGGCGGCCCCGACGACGGCTTTCCTGATCCCGTCCGCGCGCGCCTTCGGCGTGGCCATCAGGTAGGGGACGCTCAGCGCCGCGGCGATCCGGCCATCCGGTCCGAGGATCGGCGCTGCCACGGCCCTGACGCCGTCCGCGAACTCGCCGCGATCCTCGGCCCAGCCGCGGGCGGCCACCTCGTCCAGCTCCGAACGAAGGACGGCAGGATCGGTGATCGTGGCTGCCGTCACGGCGGTCAGTGGGCCTGCGAGAGCCCGCTCCCGCGCGTCGGGCGGCCCGAGCGCGGCAAGGACCTTGCTTGCCGCACCGGCGTGCAGCGGGAAGCGCCGGCCGACCTGCGTCGTCACCGAATAGCTCTCGGGACTCTCCACCGTCGCGACGACGAGCGCGTCGGCACCGTCGAGAACGGAAAGCTTCACGGTGCACCGCTGCTCCGCGGCGAGCGCCTCCATCACGGGCCTTGCGGCGCCGACCAGGTCGAAGCCGATCGGCACGGCACGGGCGAGCCGAAGAAGGTGCGGACCGAGGCGGTAGGCGTTGTCCGCGCCGCGCACGACGACGCTGCGCGCCTCGAGCGAATTCAGCACCCGATACACCGTCGAGCGAGGGATCCCGAGCTGGGCGGCAAGCTCCCGGATGCCGGCCGCACCCGCGGCCAGGGCGTCCAGGACGTCGACGGCACGGTCCACCGCGGGAATGCGGTGCGTGGTGGCGATTTCGGTTGACGTGGCTGACGGCATGGGCGCTAGATTATTCAGATACCAACAAACAGTTCAAATAATAACTGACATGGGAGGGATAATCATGCATCGCCGAGCGATCCTTCTTGGCGCCGCGGCCTCGCTCGCCGCACCTGCCGTGCCCAAAGCCCAGGCCAGGACGCTCTCCTGGGTGACTCATCCCGTCATCCTGCAGGCGACCGGCGACGGCGAGCTGCTGCGCCGCTTCGAGGCGGCGACCGGCATCCGCGTCGAGCCCGTGACCTTCCCGACCGAGGTCCTCGGGCAGCGCATCCAGCAGGAGCTGATCGCCCGCAGCGCGGCTTTCGACGTGCTGAGCGTGGCGGATGCCTTCTGGACGACGAGCCTCGCCCGCTTCTGCGAGCCGCTGGATCCGCTGATCCGCGCTGCGCCGCCGGCCGGCGGGATGGACGACTTCTCGCCGGGCATGGTGCAGCAGTTCCGCGTGCCGCAGACGCCGGACGGGCCGATCCTCGGCATCCCGCAGCGGGTCTCGGTGTCGCTGCTCTACTACCGGGCGGACCTGCTCCGCGCGGCGGGGCTGCCGGTCCCCCGGACGCTCGAGGCCTTCGTCGCCGCCGCGAAGGAGCTGACCCGGGGTGGGATATCGGGCGCGGTGTACCAGGGCCTCTCCGGTCAGGCCGGCGTGCTCGACTGGTATGAAATGGCAGCGCCGCTGGGCGCCGACCTGCTCGCGGCGCCCGACTGGAAGCGGGCGGCATTCAACTCGCCAGGCGGCGTGAAGGCGCTGGAGGCACGACGGCGCCTCATAACCGACGGCAGCGTGAACGCGGGCGCCGTAGGCTACGGCTTCGACGACGCGATCAACGCCGTCGCACAAGGCCGCGCGGCAATGAGCGTCCTGTTCTCCGCCTACTGGCCCCGCTTCGCGGATCGGCGGAGCTCCACCGTCGCCGACACCATCGCCTATGCCGCGCCGATGCGGGACGACGGCGTCTCCCCCGCTTACCCCGCGCGGGGCTGGGCCATGTCGGTCAACCGGGCCTCGGCCAAGAAGGAGATGGCCTGGGAGTTCATCCGCTTCCTGACCGATGCGCCGCAGCAGAAGTGGATGGCGATCGAGAAGGGAAACCCGGTCTCCCGCCTCTCCGTCGTGCGGGATCCGGAATTCGTCGCGGCGGTCCCGATCGCGGCGGCCCTGGGCGAGGCGCTGCCGCACGCGAAGATCATGCCGAACGTGCCGCAACTGCCCCGGGTCTATGACGCGCTGTCGCGGCATCTCGGCGCGGCGCTCGCCGGCACGGCCTCCGCGCGCGACGCCCTCGCCGCGGCGGAGGGCGAGGTCAACAGGCTGCTCGCGTGAGCCTCGCGCAATCCGCCGCGATCGCGGGCGACGCCGCCCCGGCCGCAACGGGTCGTGCGGCGGCCTGGCGCCGTTCGGCGTTGCCCTACCTGCTCGCCGCGCCGGCGCTGCTGCTGCTGGCCGTCGCGGTGCTCTACCCCGTGCTGTTCAATGTCTTCGCGAGCCTGCACGCCTGGAACCTGCTCGAGGACGATGCGCCGCGCGCCTTCGTAGGCGCTGGCGCCTTCGCGGCGGTTCTCGCCGACCCGCAGTTCTGGACGGCGCTGCGCGTTACGCTGCTGTTCACGGTCTGCGCCGTCGCGCTGGAATTCACGATCGGGCTCACCCTCGCCCTCGTCGCGAACGAGGCGATCCCGGGGCGCCGACTGATCCGCACGCTCCTCGTCGCCCCGATCATGGCGACGCCGCTTGTCGTCGCGCTCGTCTTCCGGCTGATGTGGCACGGGGAGTTCGGGATCATCAACCACGCGCTGGGGCAGGTCGGGATCGGTCCGGTCGTCTGGCTGGCCGGGCCCTGGACCGCCTTCGTTGCGATCCTGACGGTAGAGGTCTGGCACAACACCTCGTTCGTCTTCCTCGTGCTCCTCGGCGCCCTGCAGATGCTGCCGGCCGAGCCGTTCGAGGCGGCGAAGGTGGATGGGGCGAACCTCCGCCAGCGCCTCTGGCACGTGACGCTGCCCTTGCTGAAGCCGGCCATCCTCGTCGCACTGCTGTTCCGCATCGTCTTCGCCGTCCGCCTCTTCGACGAGGTCTGGGTTCTCACGCGCGGCGGGCCGAACGGCGCGACGGAGACCATCTCCATCCTCCTCTACCGCGCGGCCTTCGAGGTCTTCGACGTGTCGCGCGCCGGCGCCCTCTCGATCCTGCTGCTGGCAATCACGGCGGGCTTAGCCTGGCTGCTGATCCGCTTCCTCTACCACCGGGGGGAGTCGTGACGCGGGCTCTCCCCTGGTCCCGGGTCGCGCTGACCGTCGGCGCGGCCGCGGCGGCCAGCCTCACGCTCTTCCCGATCGCCTGGATGGTCATCGTCTCGCTCAAGACGCAGCGCGACGCGCTTGCTCTCCCACCGGCCTGGATCTTCGTCCCGACCTTCGAGGCCTACGCGGCGGTCTGGGCCAAGGGCGGCTTCTCGCGCGGGTTCCTCAACTCGCTCGTGACCGGGGCGGGAACGCTCGCGATCAGCCTGCCGCTGGCATTGATGGCGGCCTATGCGCTATCGCGGTTCAAGTTCCGCGGCGACCGCGCGATCCTCTACGGGATGCTCGTGACCCGGCTCTTCCCGCCGGTTGCGCTCGTCACGCCCTTCTTTCTCACTGCGACCTGGCTCGGCGTCCACGACCGCACGCCGACCCTCGTCCTGGCCTATGCCGCACTGAACCTGCCGCTCGCCGTCTGGATGCTGAAGGGCTACTTCGACGCGGTGCCAGAGGAGCTGGAGCAGTCCGCGATGGTGGATGGCGCCACGCGCCTGCAGGCCGTGACGCGCGTCATCCTGCCTCTCATGGCCCCGGGTCTCGCGGCGACCGCGGTCTTCGTCTTCGTCGGTGCCTGGAACGAGTTCCTCTTCGCGCTGACGCTGACCAGCCGCGAGGCCCGAACGCTCCCGACCGTCATCGCCGAGTTCGTCGGCGACACGGGAATCGAATGGCCCCAGATCATGGCGGCTTCCACCATCGCGCTCGCCCCCGTGCTGATCGCGACCTTCGCGCTGCAGCGGCACATTGCGGCCGGCATGACCGCGGGGGCGGTCAAGGGATGAGCACGACGACGGACAGAAGGAGGACCGCGATGCGACGCCGTACGATCCTGGCCGCGACCTTGGCCGCACCCGCGCTGCGGGCCCAGCCCGCCTGGTCCCCGTCGAAGCCCGTCAGCTTCGTCAACGGCTTCGCGCCGGGAAGCACGATCGACCTCGTGGCCCGGCTCGTCGCGCGCGAGATGGAGCCGCGGCTCGGGCAGCCGGTCATCGTGGACAGCCGTCCCGGCGCGTCCGGAAACATCGCGATGCAGCAGGTCCTGCGCCAGCCGGCCGATGGTCACACGATCGGCTTCGCGGCGATCACCCTCGGCACCAATCCGCACCTGATGAATGTCGGCTACGACCCGGTCAGGGACATCCAGATCGTGTCGCGGATCAGCACCGTGCCGGTCGCCGTCGTCGTCTCCACCCGCGCACCCTTCTCGACGCTGCCGGAGCTGATCGCCTACGGCCGTGCCAACCGGGAGGGCATCACGCTAGGCCATGGCGGGGCGGGGACATCCGGCTTCCTCGCGGCGCAGCTGCTCGCCCGTGCTGCGGGCTTCGTACCGCTCATGGTGCCCTATACCGGCTCGGGCCCGGTGTACCAGGCGATGCTGGCCGGCACGCTGCACGGCACCGTCACCCCGGTGGACAATACGCTCCCGGGTCAGGTCTCGGGCGGTGCCATGCGGGTGCTTGCCGTCATGCAGGACAGCCGCATCGCCATGTTCCCGGACGTGCCGACGACGCGCGAGCTGGGCTTCGGGCCGGAGGTGGACTTCCGGTCCTGGCATGGCGTCATGGCACGGCCCGACACGCCATCGCCGGCCCTGGAGACGCTGTTCAGAGCGGTCGTCGGCGCGGTCGGGACCGCATCGGTCCGCGAGGGCCTTCTCCGCGCCGGGGTCGAGCCTGCACCCTCCGCGAGCGTCGCGGACGCACAGTCCTACTACCTCGGCGAACTCGACCGTTGGGGCCAATTGATCCGGGCGATCGGGCTTCGCCCGTCGTGACGGCGATCCAGCCCATCCCGGCGCGGCACGACTGGTCCGCGCTGCCCATGCGGACGGCCATGGCGACCTTCTGGCCGCCGACGGACGACCGGCTGCGCTTCATGAAGCAGATCGGTGTGGACGACACGATCCTCTGGGCGACGACCTTTCCCGACGTCGCGTCGCTCTCCTTCCGCGAACTTCTGTCGGTGCGTTCCCGCTGCGAGGCGCATGGGCTGCGGCTCTTCGCGGTCGAGAGCGTATCCGCCCACTTCTACGACCGCATCATCCTCGGTCTCGATGGGCGCGAGGAGCAGGTCGAGGGCTATAAGCGCATCATCCAGGCGGTCGGGCGGGCCGGGATCCCCGTGCTGGGCTACAACTGGATGGTCAACGGCGTGTGGCGGTCCACCTACGCAAACCCCGTGCGCGGCGGGGCGAGGGCGACGGCCTTTGACCTCGAACTGATGCGCGACGCGCCGCTCATCGCGGGCCGGGAGTATTCGGAGGAGGAGCTCTGGGACAACTACGCCTGGTTCATCCGCCGCGTCCTCCCGGCCGCCGAGACCGAGGGCGTGAAGCTCGCGATCCATCCGAACGACCCGCCGGTCGAGCGGCTCGGCGGGCTGCCCTGCCTCATGCGCTCCCGCGCGGCGATGGAGCGCGCCATGGCGATCGAGTCGAGCGAGGCGCACGGCCTTACCTTCTGCCTCGGCAACTGGGGCGCGATGGGGGAGGATCTCGTCGCGGCGATCCGGCATTTCGGGCCGGCCGGCAAGCTCCTCTACCTCCACTTCCAGGCGACGCGCGGAACGGTCCCGGCCTTCACGGAAAGCTTCGTGGACGACGCGGACTATGACCCGCTGGAACTCGTCCGGGCCCTCGACGAGGTCGGCTTCAACGGCGTCATGATCCCAGGCCACGTGCCGCAGATCGAGATGGACGTGGAGTGGCGGACGGCTTTGTCCTCCAGCAGGACGCCCTACCATCACCCGATGGGCGGCTTCGCCGCGCGCGCCTTCACGATCGGCTACCTCCGCGCGACGATCGCCGCGGTGCGCGCCGCGCGGGTGGCGGCGTGATCGAGCTTCGCGGCACCACCTGGGCGCACACGCGCGGCTTCGGCCCCCTCGCCGCCCTTGGGCGCGTGTGGGAGGACTTCCACCCGGAGGAGCGGGTGACCTGGACGGCCCGCTCCCTCTGGTCCTTCGGGGAGGAGCCGTTGGGGCGGCTGCTCGACGACAACGACCTCCTCGTCTTCGACTACCCCTTTGCCGGCGAGGCGCTCGAGGCGGGTTGGGTGCTGCCGCTGGAGGATCTGCTCGATCCCGCCACGCTGGAAGCGCGCCGCGAGGGAACGATCGGCCCGCTGCACGACGCGTTCCGGCATCGTGGCCGGCAGGCCGCGCTCGCGCTGGACGTGGCGACGCATGCCGCGGCCGTTCGGCCGGACCTGATGGAGCGGCTCGGCGCGGAGGTGCCAGCCGATTGGGACGGCGTGCTCTCTCTCGCGCGGCGCGGTGTGGTGGCGATGCCCATGCGGCCGACCGGGATATGGGGGGCTTGGCTCAGCCTCTGCGCGAACCGCGGCGAACCGGCCTTCCCGTCGAGCGGTCCCGCCTTCCACATGGACGTCGCGGCCGCGGCGCTCGCCGACCTCGCGGCGCTCGCCCGCCTCGTTCCCGATTGGTGCGCGGAGGCCTACCCGGTCGCGCTGCTGAACCGGATGGCCTGCACGGAGGAGATCGCCTACGTCCCGCTGACCTACGCCTACTCGACCTACAGCCTGGCAGGATACGCGCCCTGCCGGATCGCCTTCCACCCACTTCCGGGCGGCGTGGGGCACGGCCACGGCGCAATCCTCGGCGGATCGGGGATCGGCGTCTCGGCCCGCAGCCGGCACCCGGACAAGGCGGCGCGGCACGCGGCATGGCTGACTTCCGAGGCCGTCCAGAACGGGCTCTACGTCACCTTCGCGGGGCAGCCGGCGTCGCGGGCCGCTTGGAAAGACACGCGTCACGCGGAGCCGCTGCTCCGCTTCTTCCAGAACCTGCGCGACAGCGCCGAGCACCCCTATGTCAGGCCGAACCGGCCGGGCTTCCACGATCTGCAGAACACGGCGTCGCGCCGACTCCACCGGGCCGTCTGGCACGGCGAGGATCCGGCCGTCGCGTTGCGGGAGGCCGCGGCGGCGTGGGACGCGCTGCCGCGTCGGATGGAGGAAGCGGCATGATCGCGCGTCGCACCCTCGGCCTGGCCTTGCCGGCGCTTTCGGCAGGCCGTGCGGGCGCACAGGCACCCTGGGCACCGTCGCGCCCGGTGCGGCTGGTCGTGCCCTTCCCGCCCGGCGGCGTGAGCGACCTCATGGCACGCTTGGTCGCGTCATATGCCGAGAAGGCGCTGGGCCAGCCCTGGGTCGTGGACCCGCGCCCCGGCGCGGGCGGCAACCTGACGCTCGACCTCGTCGCCAAGGCCGCGCCGGATGGGCACACGGTCGGGGTCGCGACGGTTTCGGGTCTCGCGATCAACCGGCACCTGTATCGCAGCCTGCCCTTCGATCCGGATCGCGACCTCGCGCCCCTGTCGCTCTTCGCCGTGAACCCGAACATGGTGCTGGTCCATCCCGCGGTGCCCGCGCGGTCCCTGCCGGAGCTCGTCGCCTGGCTGCGCGCGAACCCGGGCACGGCCTTCGCGTCCGGCGGAGTCGGGACGAGCCAGCACCTCGCGGGGGAGTTGCTGGCGCAGGTCGCGGGCGTGACGCTCTCCCACGTGCCGTATCGCGGCACCGCCGGCGCGATCGCGGACGTCCAGGCCGGGCGCGTGCCGATGATGGTGGACGTTGTGGTCACGGGCCTGCAATTCGCGCGGGAGGGAACGCTGCGCGCGATCGCCGTGACCACGCCCGACCGCCTCGTGCAGGCGCCGGAAGTTCCCACGGTTGCCGAGACCTATCCGGGCTTCGAGGCCACGTCCTGGCTCGGTTTCGTCGCGCCGTCCCGGACGCCGGCGGCCACGCTGGACCGCCTCGCCGACACCATCGCGTCGAGCGCCCGCGATCCGGAGATCGCCCGTCGTGTCTCGGAGGGCGGGGCCGTCCCGCAGGGCACTGGCCGCGAGGCCTTCGCCGCCTTCGTTCGGGCGGAGTCCGCGCGTTGGGCGGGCGCTGTCCGTGCCTCAGGCGCCACGGCGGAATGAGCGTGGGGGGCCGCACGGCATGAGGCTGGCCATGTTGCTTCCGCCGCATCCCGACCGCCGTTGGGACCTGGCACTTCAGATGGGCGTCAGCGCGGCAATCACGAAATGCGCGCCCGAACTCACCGGCGAGGCGCCGCCCTACGAGGCCGGGGTGCTGGAGTGCGCGCAGCGGCGTTTCGCCGCGGCCGGCTTCGACCTGATAGGCCTGGAGGGAGACCAGTTCGACCTGTCCCGCATCAAGCTCGGCCTGCCCGGAGCGGAGGACGACCTCGCGCATTACGCCGCGATGATCGAGGAGGCCGGCCGGCTCGGGATCACGCTGATCTGCCAGAACTTCATGGCGGGCGTCGGCTGGTTCCGCACGGAGAGCAACGGGGAGGGGAGGGGCGGTGCCCGCGTGTCCCGCTTTAGCGCCGCGGATGCCGCGCGCCTGACGCCGGTCGTTGCGGAAGCCGTGCCGCAGGAGACGATCTGGGAGAACCTGACGCGCTTCCTGCGCGCGGCCGTCCCCGTCGCTGAACGCGCGGGCGTCACCATCGCCCTGCACCCGGACGACCCGCCGGTGTCCTCGCTCCGCGGTGTCGGCCGTGTCCTGACGAGCGCGGCAGCGCTCGAGCAGGCCTGCGGGATCGTGCCGTCGCCCGCGCTCGGCATCACGTTCTGCGCGGGCTCTCTCGCCGCCGCGGGCGAGGACGTAGTGGGCCTCGTGCCCCGCCTCGCCCCGCACATCCGCTTCATTCATGTCCGCGACCTCCGCCGCACGGCTGACGGGTTCGAGGAGACCTTCCCGGACGAAGGCGGCACGGACATGCCCGCCCTCTTCAGGGCCTACGCGGCTGCGGGCCTGGACGTGCCGATCCGGCCGGACCACGCGCCGACCATGGCGGGTGACCAGGCCGGCGTGCTGCCGGCGACGGGCGGCGGAATATCCGTGGGCTACGAGGCGACGGGCATGGTCTACACGGTGGGATGGATGCGCGGCCTCATGCGTTGCCACGGCCTCGGGTGAGCGCGCCCGTGGGCCCCTGGCGTCTCGACGGCCGCATCGCCCTCGTCACCGGGGCGAGCCGCGGGATCGGCGCGGCGATCGCGACGGCCCTGGCGGGTGCCGGCGCGCGCGTCGCGGTCAATGCGATCGAGGCCCATGCGGAGGAGACCCGCATCCTCGCGGCCGGCATGCCCGGCGCGGTCGCGATCCCGTTCGACCTCGGCCCGTCCGGCTCCGGCGCCCGCCTCGCCGCCCTTGCCCGGGAGGCCCTCGGCCCGCCCGACATCCTCGTCCTCTGCGCCGCCATCCAGATCGAGGCGGACTGGGACATCGCCGATCCCGACGACATGGACCGGCAATGGGCGGTGAACCTGCGGGAGACGCTGACGCTGACCCAGGCTGTCGTGCCGGGCATGGCCGAACGGGGCTGGGGGCGCGTCCTCGGCGTGTCGTCCGTCCAGGCGCTGCGGCCGCATCCGCGCATGATGGTCTATGCCGGACTGAAGGCGGCGCTCGGAAACACCCTCCGCAACCTTGGCAAGCAGGTCGCCGCGCGAGGCGTGACGGCGAACCTCATCTCGCCCGGCGCGATCGATACGCCACGCAACGCGGCCGCCCTTGCCGACGCCGAATACCGCGCCCGTGCCCTGTCGCGTATCCCCGCGGGCCGGTTCGGCACCGCGGAGGACTGCGCCGGCGCCGCCCTGTTCCTCTGTTCCAACGCCGCCGCCTACGTCACCGGGGCCGACATCCCCGTAGACGGCGGCATGGCCCTCTGATCCCGCACCGAAGGACGGACCCGATGCCCGACGCCCCGACCGACACGAAGGCCCTGCAACGCGAGGCCGCGATGATGCGGCTCGAGAAGCTTATCGCCGAACGCGAGACGCATGAGATCGTGCCCCTGCCGATCTCGGACGAGGAAATGCTCGTCCGCTACGAGCGCCTCTACACCGGCGCGATCTCCGACGTGCTGCGGGAGCACGCGCTGATGGACCAGGCGATCCCCGGTTCGCTCCAGATCCTCCGCCCCGAGCGCACCGTCGCGGGCTTCGCCTTCACGGTGAAGAGCGCGCCGAACACAAAGGTGACGGGGGAACTGACGTTCCGCACGGGAATGCTGGAGCAGATCCCCCGCGACGCCTTCATGGTCTGGGACACGTCGGGCGACACGGAATCCACGGCCTGGGGCGGCGTGATGACCGCGACCGCCGTCGGGATGGGCGTGCGCGCCGCGATGATCGACGGCGGCATCCGCGACACCGCGCAGATCCTGCAGAAGGACTTCCCGGTCTTCTACCGCTATCGCTCCCCCAACGGCTCGCTCGGCCGCTGCCTCATCTCGCATTATCAGGTGCCGATCCGGATCGGGACGGTCTGGATCCGTCCGGGCGATATCGTCGTGGGCGATATCGACGGCGTGATCGTCGTGCCCCGCCCGATCGCCATGGCCGTGCTGGAGCGCGCGGAGGAAATCCTCGGCAACGAGAAGCAGATCTTCCAGTGGGTCGCGGAGGGCGAGACGCCGAAGCAGATCACTGAGAAGGGCGGCTACTTCTGAATCGCCCAGGTAACGCTTCGCCGTTCGGTGACGGCATGCCGGCAGGCCTTGGCGGGACGGCGATCCGCTCGCGCTACGGTCGGCTTGCGCTTGCCGGGAGGTGCAGCAGGGTCGCGTCCATGACGGCGTTCCCATCAGCGTCTCGTGGCGCGTGGCCGATCGCTGCGTCGATGCGCCCCTTGGTCAGGTGGGGGAGGAGGGACGGCACCTCCAACGAGAGTGCATACTCCATCCCTGGCCAGGTCGGCCGCCGCCAGGTCACCTCTTCGACTCCACGGCCCCGAGGTTGCACCGGTTCCTCGTTACGCGCCGGGCGTCCTTCCAATTGACGGCGCGACGGAGTTCCGGATGACGATGTCGGATCGCGCGCGGATGGCCGCGTTGATGGTGCGGATCACCTCGGCCGAGTTCGACTGCGTCCCGTCCGGCGATGCGTCATCCCGCATCCAGGGCGGCTTGCACCCTCTCGGCGAGCTCGCGCCGTCGATAGGGCTTCTTGAGGATCGGCGTCGCGACGCCGGTCGAACTCTCCCGTGCAGCGGCCTCCGCGTAACCGGAGGTGAGCAGCACCCCGATGTTGGGCCGCATCCCCCGCGCCGCCTCCGCGAGCTCGAAGCCGTTCATCTCGCCCGGCATCACGACGTCGGAGAAGAGCAGGTCGTAGGGTGCACCGGTCCCCAGCAACGCCATGGCTTCTGCCGCGTCCGCCGCCAACGTGATCTGGTAGCCCAGCCCGCGCAGGAGCGACGCGGCATGCCGTCGCACCATCTCGTCGTCCTCCACCACGAGCACGCGCGCGCCGCGCTTCGAGGGCGACGCGTCCCGAGCGCCCTCGGACGGAACCCCTCCGGCGGCTGGATCGCCTCCTTCGGCAGGGTCCGCCACGGGGAACATCATCCGGACGCTCGTACCTTCGCCGGGCCTGGACGTGATCTCGGCGTGGCCACCGGACTGGGTGACGAAGCCATAGACCATGCTGAGACCCAGGCCGCTTCCCTGCCCGACCTCCTTCGTCGTGAAGAACGGTTCGAAGGCACGGCCTAGGACCTCCTTCGACATTCCCGTGCCGGTGTCGGAGACGGTCAGCACGACGTAGGTACCAGGGGGCGTGCCCGGCTCGGAGCGGGCGCCGTGCGCGACCGTGAGGTTCGCGGCCGCGATCGTCAGCACGCCGCCCGCCGGCATCGCGTCACGGGCGTTGATGCACAGGTTGAGCAACGCATCCTCGAGCTGCGCGGCATCGACCATCACGCGGCGAAGATCGGGCGGGCAGTCGAGGCGCAGCTCGATCTGCTCGCCTAGCGTGCGATCGAGCATCTCCCTCACGCCGGAGAGCACGGCGCCGACCCGAACAACCTGCGGCTCGAGCGTCTGTCGCCGCCCGAACGCGAGGAGGCGGCTGGTCAGCGCGGTTCCGCGCTCCGCCGCCTTGAGGCACGTCTCGGCCAGCGCCCGCGCTTCGTCGGACCGGTCCAGCGTCTCCACCAGCTCCTCGGCGCTGCCGAGGATCACCGTCAGCAGGTTATTGAAGTCGTGCGCGACGCCGCCTGTCAGCTGCCCGATCGCCTCCATCTTCTGGCTCCGGCGAAGTGCCTCCTCGGCGATCCGGAGCGCCCGGGCCTGCTCGCGTTCCGCGGTGACGTCGCGGCCCACCGCGCTGATCATCCCGTCGCCGATGGCGGCCGACCAGTTGATGCAACGCCAGCCACCGTCCTTGTGCGGGCACCTGATGTCCACCGTCACGAGCGACGCACCGCCCCTGAGCGCCGCGAGGCGCGACCTGGCCATCCCGATGTCGTCCGGGTGGAAGAAGTCGAGGACGACACGTCCGACGACGTCGTCCTCCCCCCAGCCCAGCACCGAGGTCCAGGCAGGGTTGACCGCGGCCACTAGCCCGTCAGGGTCGGCGACGAGCATGATGTCCGAGGAAAGGCGCCAGAGAAGGTTTCGATCGGCCGTCCGCTTGGACACCTCCTCCTCCAGGCGCTCGTTCAGCGCCTGGAGCCGCAGTTCCGCCCGCTTGCGCTCGGTGATGTCGGTCAGCCCACCCAGGATGCGCTCGGTTCCGCCCGCCAGTCGTCCCTCGGCACGGGCTGACGCGAGGACATCGACGACCTCGCCGCGCTTGGTCCGGAACTGATACTCGATGTCGTGCAGCTGGCCATCGCGGAGGAGCCTTGGCCAGTCGAGCGCCAGGAACCGGCCGGCGGATCCCTCGGTCATGAAGTCGATGAGGGGTCTGCCGAGTACCTCCTCCCGCGGGTAGCCCAACAGGTCGAGCCACGCGTCGGTGACGTTCTCGACCCGTCTCTCGCCGTCGAGCGAGTGCAGGGGCAGCGGCGTGAGTTGATAGAGGGTGCGGAAGCGCTCCTCGCTCCGGCGCAGCGTCGCCGCCTCCCGCTCCGAGAACTCGGCGAAGCGCCGGTCCACCAGGGCCGCGGCGAGGGTGAGGAAGAGGATGAGGAAGGTCGATGCCGTGACGGCGACCGCAAGCGTCAACTGGGTGAGACTGCCCGCGCCGTGTCGCATCTCCGCATGTTGCTGGGCGGTGAACGCGGCTCCGTGCATGCTGGCATAGTGCATGCCCGCGATCGCGACGCCCATGACGATGGCGGAGCCGAAGCGCGTCGCCAGGCTGCTGCGCCGCGTCGAGAGCCAGACCGCGACGGTCGCAGCGCCGATCGCGATGAGAACCGAGGCGCCGACCCATGCGCCGGCATAGCTGATGTCGGCCGCCATCTTCATGGCGGCCATCCCGATGTAGTGCATCGCGACGATCGCCAGGCCCATGAAGAGCCCGCTGGCGGCGACGAGGATCGGTGAGCGGTCGTTGCGGCTGACGACCGCGAAGCTCAGTCCGGTGGCCCCGACCGAGACCGCAAGCGAAAGCAGCGTCAGGCCGAGGTCATATCCCACCTCCATTCCCGGCAGGCTGAAGGCGAGCATCGCGACGAAGTGCATCGCCCAGATGCCGCCGCCCATCGCGACGGCCGCCATCGCGAGCCATGCGCTTCGCCCCCAGCCGCTCGACGCCCGCACGCGGCTCGCGAGGTCGAGCGCGGTGAAGGACGCCGCCATCGCGATCAGCACGGAGAGGACCAGGAGGGTAGTGTCGTGCGAACCTGTGAGAAGCATGCGGGGCGGCGGTCTTGCTCGGGAAAGCGTGGGTTGGACGCAAGGCCGATATCACGGACGGGGATCGCAGGTGGAAACGGGCGAGTCATCGTGACCGCGCCGGCCAAGCCCGCGATCCGGGCCCACGGCCCCTGCCCGCGGGTGCGTGCCGCTGGGCAAAACGCCGCCCCGGCCACCTAGCGTTCCCGTGCGAACCTGTCCATCTGACATGACGCCCCGGCACACATCCGTTCCGATCAGGTACCGGAGTTGATCGCCGAAGGGGGATGAAGGTCCGGCCGGCGAGTGAGCGGGCGACTGACGGCCGTGGTAGGGGGGGAAGGAGCGGCCTCCGGGCCAGGATGACCGGGGTAGGGGAGATGAGGGAATGAGTGATCCGCTGGGTCTCGCCGGCTTCTTCGTGGCCAACCTCGTGACCGCGGGGTCCGGCGCGATCTTCACGCCCGGCGCCTGGTACGAGGGCCTGCGGAAGCCCCGCTGGCGCCCGCCGAACTGGCTCTTCGCGCCGGCCTGGGCCGTGCTGTTCTGCATGATCGCGGCCAGCGGATGGCTCGTCTGGCGGCAGGTCGGCTTCGGCCTGCCGATCGCCGTCTATGCCCTGAACCTCGCGCTGAACGCCGCGTGGTCGGCGCTGTTCTTCGGGCTCCGGCGCCCGGACCTCGCCCTCTACGACCTCGTGGCGATGTGGCTCACCATCGTCGCCTGCATCGTCCTGTTCGCGCCGGTCAGCGCCGTCGCGGCCTGGCTGCTGGTGCCCTACCTCGCCTGGACGACCTTCGCCGGTGCGCTGAACGCCACGATGTGGCGGCTCAACGGCGCGCGGCCCGCCTGACGCCGGGGCCCTGAGCCGCGGGGCAGGCCGGACCGCGCCGGAGCCGCCGCGGCGCCGGACGACGCGTCCCGGGTGCTGAACGCCCCGGCGCCTTACAGCGGGAACGGAACCACATCGGCAGCGCCGGTCCTGCGTTGTCGCGCGCGGGATGCGTGGCCCGCCGGCTGCGGCGTGACGGACCTCATCCATGGCGCTGGACTCGCCGACCGGGCGACGGTCGCCCCCGGCTATCTCAGCCGGGCGGCTCGGACTTGCGGCAGGACCATCAGCTTCCGTCCCCCGCGGCGTGGGACGGGGCCGCCAACCCTTCCCGGCGGCGCAGTCCGTCGAGGAAGACGTCGAGCAGCCGCAATGCCTGCGCCTGCCATCCCGGCCCGTCCAGGACGTAGCAGAGGCCGACCACCGCCATCAGCAGATCCTCGGGCCCCAGGTCCGTCCGCACTTCCCCTGCCTCCACGGCGCGGCGTAGCAGCATTCCGATCGCTTCCTGCAACCGGCTGGCCGAATAGGCGGCGAGTTCCGGCGGCCTGTGGGCGGCGAGCGCCAGGGCCGCCCCCATCCCCTTTTTCGTCGCGACCATCCCCATCAGGGCCGTGAACCAGCGGCGCAGCGCCTGCATCGGCGCACCCTCCGTCGCGAGCTGACCCGCCAGCTCGACGAGCTGATCCACCTCCCGCCGGTACACCGCCTCGTAGAGCGCCTCGCGGGTCGGGAAGTGGCGATAGAGCGTCCCGATCCCGACGCCCGCCTCCCGCGCCACGGCATCGAGGCCCGCCCCCGTCCCGCCGCGGCCGAAAACGGCCGCCGCGGCCTCCAGCAACCGGTTGCGATTCCGGATGGCGTCGGCGCGCGTCCTTCGGGGCCGGGTGGCGGCGTGGTCGGGCATCGGGGGAGGGAACACTCCTCAAGTTTAACGGAGTAACCCTCCGTTTAATCTTGCAAGCGGAGGGACTGTCCGCTTATAAGCTGCCCGCGACGCGATACGAACCCCCCAGGCCCCCGCCGGTTTTCGGAGGCCGGGGTTCCTTGGCAGCCGCGACGCCGCCGCCGCATTCCGAATCGCCAGCATCGGAGCCTCCGCATGAGCCTCTCCGTCCGCCTGATCATCAACCGCGTGCCCCACGCGGTCGAACTGGACGACCCCCGCGTCACGCTGCTGGACCTGTTGCGGGAGCGCCTTCACCTCACCGGCACGAAGAAGGGCTGCGACCGCGGCCAGTGCGGCGCGTGCACGGTCCTGCTGGACGGCCGCCGCGTGAACGCCTGCCTCGCCTTGGCGCTCAGCCACGACGGCGCGGAGATCCTGACGATCGAAGGCCTGGCGGAGGGCGACGCGCTGCACCCCGTGCAGGCCGCCTTCATTGCCCACGACGCCTTCCAGTGCGGCTTCTGCACCCCCGGCCAGATCATGAGCGCCGTCGGCCTCATCGGCGAAGCCGAAGCCGGCGACGATCCGGAGCGCGTGCGGGAGGGCATGAGCGGGAACCTCTGCCGGTGCGCCGCCTATCGCGGCATCACCGAGGCCGTGGTCGAGGCGACGCGCACGATGACCGCCGCTGCGCGGGAGAAGGCTGCATGAACCGCTTCGATTACGTCCGGCCCCGCGACGTCGCCGAGGCCGTCGCGGCCGCCGCACTACCCGGCAGCGCCTACCTCGCCGCTGGCACGAACCTCGTGGACCTCATGAAGATCGGCGTCGCGCGCCCCGCGCGGCTCGTCGACCTGAACTACCTTCCGGGGCTGGAGGCGATCGAGCACGGGCCGGATGGTGGCGTGCGCATCGGCGCGCGGGTGCGCAACGCGGACCTCGCGGCCGATCCGCTATTCCGCCGACGCTTCCCCGCCGTCGCCGAAGCGCTGCTTGCCGGCGCCTCCGGCCAGTTGCGGAACGCCGCGACCGTCGGCGGCAACCTGCTGCAACGGACGCGCTGCCCGCTTCCAGGACACCGCCAGCGCCTGCAACCGGCGCGCGCCCGGCACTGGCTGCGACGCGATCGGCGGCGAGAACCGCCACCACGCCGTGCTGGGCTGGAGCGACGCCTGCATCGCCACCCACCCCTCCGACTTCTGTGTGCCCCTCGCCGCGCTCGGCGCCGTCGTCGAGATCGAGGGGCAGGGCGGCCGGCGCGAGGTGCCGTTGCAGGACTTCCACCTCCTCCCCGGCAACACGCCGGAGCGCGAAAGCGTGCTCCGGCACGGCGACCTCGTCGTCGCGCTGCGCCTGCCCGCGGAGGCCGCCGGCTTCGCCGCCCACGCCCGCTACGTGAAGCTGCGGGAGCGGACGTCCTACGCCTTCGCCGTGGTCTCGGCCGCCGCCGCACTGCGGATGGAGGGTGGTCGGATCGCCGAGGCACGCCTGGCGCTCGGCGGGGTCGCCGCGAAGCCCTGGCGGGTGGAGGCGGCCGAGGCCGCGCTCGCCGGCGCCGCGCCGGACGCCGTCGCCTTCCGCCGCGCCGCCGACATTGCCCTCGCGGAGGCGCGCCCTTCCGGCGACAACGCCTTCAAGATCGAACTGGCGCGCCGCATCGCGGTGCGGGCGCTGACCCTCGCCGCCGCCGGCACGCCGGAGCGGCTGCCCGCCCTTCCCGCATCCCCCTTCGCGCCGATCCCCGGAGGTCTCCATGGCTGACGTCATCCGCATGCGCCACGGTTCCAGCATCGGCCAGCCCCTCACGCGTCGCGACGGCGCGCTGAAGGTGACGGGTGCCGCGCGCTTCGCCGCCGACAACCACCCGGCGGGCCTGCTGCACGCCGTCCTCGCCGTCGGTCGCATCGCGCGGGGGCGGGTCACCGCCCTCGACGTCGCGGCGGCACGCGCGCATCCCCGCGTCGTCGCGGTGATGACGCCGGAGAACCGCCCGGCCCTCGCCCTGCACCCCGACGACAAGTCCGTCCCCTTCTCCTACCGCTTCGACCTGCTCCAGGACGACCGCGTGCGCTACGCCGGGCAGCCCGTCGCCGTGGTGATCGCCGAGACGTTGGAGGCCGCCACGGAGGGCGCCGCGCTGCTCGCGCCGCGCTACGACGCCGAGGCGATCGAGGCGACGCTGGACGCGGAGGATGCCTACATCCCCCACATCGTCGGCGTCGGCGACGCCGGCGAGACGCGGCATGGCGACGTCGAGGCCGGCCTCTCCGCCGCCGCACGGCGCGTGGACGCGACCTTTGAGACGCCGACGCAGTTCCACAACGCGATGGAGCCGCATTCCGTCGTCGCGGCCTGGGACGGCGACCGGCTCTCGCTCGACATGCCGACGCAGGGCCTGGCGCTGACGCGGATGCGCCTCGCCGCCATGTTCGGCATCCCCCAGGAGGGCATCGAGATCCGCAGCCCCTTCCTCGGCGGCGGCTTCGGGTCGAAGCTCCTGACCGGGCCCCAGGTCCTCGGCATCCTCGCCGCGCGGCTGGTCGGGCGGCCCGTGAAACTGGTGCTCACGCGCGCGCAGATGTACGGGCCCGTCAGCCACCGCGCGCCGACGCGGCAGCGGCTGCGCCTCGGCGCGGCGGAGGACGGCGCGCTGACCGCGATTCACCATCACGTCCGCACGGCGACGAGCCGCTTCGACGAGTTCCTCGAACCCTCGGGCGGCGTCAGCCACACGCTCTACGCCGCACCGGCCATCGCCACGACCTACGAGGCCGTGCGGATCGACACGGGAACGCCGGGCTTCATGCGCGCGCCGGGCGAGGCGAGCGGAAGCATCGCCCTGGAGAGCGCGATCGACGAACTCGCCGCGGCCTGCGGCGTGGACCCGCTCGAATTCCGCCTGCGCAACTACGCGGAGGTGGAGCCGATCTCCGGCAAGCCCTTCTCCTCCAAGGCGCTGCGGGAATGCTACGCGCAGGGCGCGGCGCGCTTCGGATGGGCAGGCCGTCCGCTCGCGTCGCGGCAGATGCGCGACGAGAATGGCCTGCTGGTCGGTTGGGGCCTGGGCACCGCGACCTTCCCCGCCCTGATGTTCCACGGGACGGCGCGGGCCGTGATCCGGCAGGACGGCACGGGCGTCGTCGAGACCGGCGCGCACGACATGGGGCAGGGGGCCTGGACCGCCCTCGCGCAGATCGCGGCGGACAGCCTCGGGCTTGACCTCGCGCAACTGGAATTCCGTTCCGGCCATTCCGGCCTGCCCGATGCGGGCATCGCCGGGGGATCGGCGCATACGGCCACGGCCGGCGGCGCGATCCACGCCGCGGGAACCCAGGCGCTCTCACGCCTGGCGGAGATCGCGACCTCCGACCCGCGCTCCCCGCTCTTCGGGTCCGGCAACATCGGCGTCGTCGCGCGCGGGGGCCATCTGCTCCGCCGCGACGACGAGAGCCGGGGCGAGACCTTCGCGGCGATCCTCGCCCGTGCCGGGCGCGACGAGATCGAGGGCGAAGGCAGCGCGGCTGCCGACCCAGCCGCGGCGGAGCACTACGCCATGCACGCACACGGCGCCGTCTTCGCGGAGGTGAAGGTGGATCCGGAACTCGGCCAGATCCGTGTCACGCGCCTCGTGGGCGCCTTCGCCGCAGGCAGGGTCATCAATCCGCGCCTCGTTCACAGTCAATACTACGGCGGCATGATCTGGGGCCTGTCCTTCGCGCTCCACGAAGGCGCGGTGATCGACCCGCGCACGGGCCGCGTCATGAACGCCGACCTGGCGGAGTACCGGGTCCCCGTGAACGCCGACGTGCCGTCGGTCGAGGCGATCATCGTCGAGGAGGAGGACACCCGCGTGAACGCCCTCGGCGTCAAAGGCGTTGGAGAGATCGGCATCACGGGGACGGCCGGCGCGGTCGCGAACGCTGTCTGGCACGCGACCGGCGTCCGCGCGCACCGCTTCCCGATCGCGGCGGAGCAGCTGCTCGCCGCGACCGGGGACACCCCGGCCGCCAGGCCCGCGCAAATCGGCTGACGCCGGATCAGCCGCACGCGTCCGCGTTCGGAACGCGACGTCGTGGGGGAGGGCAGCGGCCGGATCGTGGCGGGACGTCGAATCATGCGTCCGCCCTCCGACCGCGTCCGCCGCTTCGCGGAGCCGCCTCGAGGGCGGACCGGACGCGTCGAGGGCCCGGCGCGCCGCGCCGATGGCCGTCGGAGAACCGCAACCGCCCACGACGATCCCTGCCCCGACGGGCCGGATTAGGCAGATGCAGGACCGGGACGGTGCTCGGGTAAAGCGCGGCTGATCGCGGCGGGCTCGGTATCACGGAGGGGGAGTGGCGCCCAGGGACGCGTTCGAACCCTGATGTGGGGAACGTCCCTCGGTGTGTCTGGCTGGCACAAGTTCGCCGCTAAATCGGCGAGTTGGGTCTTCTCACGCCCCGTCACAGACGCGTCTTCTCAGTCAGGCTGCCCTACCCTGCGCCACGCTATCGCGCCCGTCATTGGGGGTAGCGTTGAGGGCATGCCGGAGGGCCGTGGGTTCGAGGTCGGAGAAACGGGCCATCGGCAAATCCGGCCGTACCGTCACCATGACCGAGGCGCGGACCGCACCCACTGGCCGCTTCCACGCCGGCGGGGGCTGCGACCTCGACCGCCGCCAATTGGGCCCGATCACCGGGACGTGAATCTTGCAATTCCGCCTCCGAGGCAGCCGTTTGCGCGAACGTCTCTCAGCTCCCTCGCGCTCGTGTGCCTTGCTGATGATCTTGCGGCCTCCCTGGAAGCTCGCAAGCTGGTTGCGGCTGGACGCGACGCTATTGGGGAGAGGACCGTAGCCCACGCTGCCGTTGCCGCGGCTGCGGCCTCACGCCGCACCTTTGCCGAGGCCGTCGCCGGTGCGATGGTGGACACGGCCGGACGAACGTCCTGTCGATCCCCTTGCGGACTCCGCTGCTGCGGATCGGGCTGGCATTCCCTGCCGAGGTTCAGGAACAGCTCGCCGTTCTCGTGCACGAGGTCCGCACGGGTTTGGCCGGGGCGAAGGTCGTAAAGGCGACGAAGGAGCGGTCCGCTGATCGGCCCGCGCCCGGGCTGAAGGAAGCAAGGGTGGAGGCGGAGCCCCCACGCATTCGGGGGCGAGGTCCCCAAACGGTATAGTCGGATAGTGACCGGGCCCAACAACCCCGACATCCCGCGGGCATCCCGTCACCTCGGCGCCGAGGCGGGACTGGACGCCACTCCTGGGCTCGGTGGCGGCGTTCTGCATTTCCGGAAACCCGAGAGTCGCCCTGATGCTTGCGATGCGGTGCGCTGCGAAACCCCGCATCGCGTCGACTACGCAGAAGGACCCTACGGAGAAGCGTTGTTGGGGGGAGCCAGTTCGCTAACGACTGCCGGCCTTCTCGCCATAGTAGAAACCTGTAACGGCGCCCACGAGAGCGACGACGGGCGACAGCAAGACCCCAACAACTTGGAGTAGGCCCTCGACCTTACCGTTGCTCCCGAAGATCGCGAAAATCGCCGTAATGAAGGTCGCGACGACAAGTACCGCAAATATGCCAACAACAATGTACGCAAGATGGCCACGGACATTCTCGCGATCTCGCGCCGGTTCGTAGGCTATCGTGATCGGTTGCGGAGGGGCCGTCTGATCAAGCGGGTCGTTGGTCAGGTTGAGCGGCATCCTCGTAAGGCCTCAACGCTTCCAGGGCAGAAGTACCAGTCGGCCCTTTCCGTCCTCACCTTCAATGACGAGACGATCACCCGACTTCAACTCTCGCTCGAAGAACTGCATCGCGCCAATACCACGCCGGATGATCTCCGTCATCGTGACGCCCTGCTTTTTTGCGAGGTCGCGGAGAACCGTCTGCGTCTCCTGTGCTAGTCTTAATTGTACTTCGTCGTCGATCCTCACTGACCCATCGTGAGCCAGAGGAGGAGTTTCGGGCTGCTGATCATAAGGGGGTCCGCCATCCATCTTGCCAAGCACCTCTGCTCCAGTCCCGGCGTAGGTTGCCATCGATCATGGATGAAAACTGAAGTTTCTAGCATACAAGGCAACACGATCAGGCGGCCAGGCGGGGGTCTCTCCCCACCATTGGGGTTGGCGGGGAGGTAGTTGGGAGAGAGAAAACCCTGACAGCTACGGGCGTCTCAGACTCCCCACCTCCCACTGAAAAACATACTGTCTCGCGCGATCCTTCTCTCGCCGACGGTCTGTGCGTGCTCCGCGTGTCAGGTTGGTTCAGGCCAGCGCGCTGCCCACTGGGGGTAGCGTCAGCGGCCGAGACGCGAACTCGCTGCTGTCATCGGGGATGTTGGAGGGGGAATGGTGCCCAGGGGCGGAATCGAACCACCGACACTGCGATTTTCAGTCGCATGCTCTACCAACTGAGCTACCTGGGCCCAAGCGATCACTGCGCGTGCGCAGCTGGGCGCGGCCGGACATAGACGACGCGGCTGACCGTGTCGAGGGGCGCGCCGCCTTCGTTCTCGGACGTCGCGCATCGGCGTCGCGACGCACACCACCGCTGGACAGGTCCTTCCCAAGAACGATCCGACCCGCCTCTCCTGCCGCGCAGCCCGTCGAGCGCTCCCCGACATGACCACGGCACCAGAAATGAACGGACGGCCGCGCCGGCCCCCGCACGTGACCCGAGCCACGAAGAAGACCTGACGGCCGCTCCCTCCGCCCCGTTTCGGCCTAGGCGCAACCGCCCGACATCCCCCCACCGCGCGAGGCGATCACGACGGCCCACGCCCCTTCCGGCGCCCGCCCCCCGCCATACAAGCCCGTCCGCCCCCGGGGACACACCCTTCAGACGTCGCCCAAGGCTCGCCCCGTGCCCTCTCCATGTCCCCGCCCAGCGCCAACCTGACCACCGCCAAGCTGACCACTCCCGCCCCGCCCCGCCCCGCCCAGGCCACGCCGCCCCCGGCGCAACCTGCCGCGCCCGCCTGGCGCGCGCGCCGCTGGCTGCTCGCGCTCTTCGCCCTCACCGGCCTGCGCCTCGCGGCGGCGGCCGCCCTGCCGCTCGCGCCGGACGAGGCCTATTACTGGGTCTGGGGCCGCAGCCTGCAGCCCGGCTACCTCGACCACCCCCGATGGTCGCCCTCTGGATCGCAGCGGGCACGGCGCTGTTCGGCGACACTGCCTTCGGCATCCGCCTCCTCGGCCCGATCGGTGTCGCGCTCGCCTCCCTCGCCCTCGCCGATGCAGGGGACCGCCTCTTCCCCGGCCGCGGTGCCGGCCCCTGGGCCGCCATCGCCTTCAACGCCATGCCGCTGACCAACGCGGGCGCCGTGCTGATGACGCCGGACACGCCGCTCATCGTCCTCTGGTGCGCGACGCTCTGGGCCGCGGCGCGCGTGGCCACCGGGGGGACGGGCGCTGGTGGCTCGCGGTCGGCGCCTTCGCCGGCGCCGCGCTGGCCTCGAAATACACGGCGGCCTTCCTCGGCTTTGGCCTCGTCCTCTGGCTCGTCCTTGACCCGGCGGCGCGGCGGTGGTGGCGCGACCCGCGCCTCTACTTCGGCGGCGCGATCGCCCTGCTGGTCTTCGCGCCCGTCATCGCCTGGAACGCGGCCCATGGCTGGGCCTCCTTCCTCAAGCAAGGCGGCCGCGCCGCCGCCGGCTCCGGCCTCACCCTGCGCTTCCTCGGGGAACTGGCCGGCGGCCAGCTCCTCATCGCCTCGCCGTTGCTCTTCGCCGCCGTTGTGTTCGGGGCGGGGCGCGCCACCCGCGCATGGCTCCGTCGCGACGCAGCGGCCGGGCTCGTCCTGCTCTTCGTCCTGCCGGCCGCGGCCCTCTTTCTGTGGCAGGCGACGGGCAGCCGCGTGCAGGGCAACTGGCCCGCTATCCTCTATCCCGCAGGCTGCCTCCTTGCCGCGGCCTTCGTCCGGCCGGGGCTGCTCCGCGCCGGCGCCGTCCTCGGCCTCGCCATGACGGCGCTCGTCGCGATCCAGGCCGTCGCCTCGCCGCTACCCCTGCCGCGGCGGAGCGACCCCGTCCTCGCGCGGCTCGGCGGCTGGCCCGCGCTCGCCCGCGACGCGGAGGCCGCGCGCCAGGCCGCCGGTGCGACCTTCATCGCCGCGGAGGAATACGGCCTCGCCGCGGAACTCGCCCTGCATGCGCCGCGCGGGGTTCCCGTCGTCGCGCTGGGCGACCGCTGGGCGCTGTTCCGCCTGCCGGCGCCGGCCCCCGGCGACACGGGGATCCTCGTCCACAGCACCCGCCGGGGCCTCGCGGACCTGCAATGGCCGGGGGCAGGGCCGGCCGGCGAGATCGTCCGCGCCCGCGATGGCATCGAGGCCGAGCGCTACCGCCTCTTCCTCGTCCGCACGCCGCCGGGGATCCTGCCCGCCGCCACGCTGCCCCGCCCCCGCTGACGCGCGGGCGGCGCCGCTATGCTCCGGGCCGCAGCACGTAGCCCCGGTGCCGCACGGTCTGGAGGAACCGCGGCTCCCGGCTGTCCGGCTCGATCTTCCGCCGCAGCCGCGTGACCGTCACGTCCACCGCGCGCTCGCCCGCTTCCGGCGTGCCCATGGCCGCCGCGATCTCCTCCCGCGACAGCACCTCCCCCGCACGCCGCGCCAACGCGACCAGCAGGCTCGCCTCGCCCCCGGTCAGCCGCGTGATGCCCTCCGGCCCTCGCAGTTCCCCTCGCTCCGCGTCGAACCAGCGCGGCCCCAGCTGAACCGGCGGCAGCGGCATGGAGGCAGGGGAGGGCGGCGCCGCCCGCTTCAGGATCGTCCGGATCCGCAATGCCAGTTCCCTCGGGTCGAAGGGCTTGGCGAGGTAGTCGTCCACCCCCGCCTCGAAGCCCGCGACCCGGTCGTCCGGCGACCCCGCCGCCGTCAGCATCAGGATCGGAACGTCCGAACCTTCCCGCCGCAGCGACTCCGCGAAGTCCAGGCCGCTCTCGCCGGGCATCATTACATCGAGCACGAGGAGGTCGAACGCCATGCCCGCCAGCGCCCGCCGCGCCTGCGCCGCATCGCCGGCCGCCGTCACCCGGAAGCCCTGCTCCGCCAGGAAGCGTTGCAGCAGCGCCCGCAGCCGCGCGTCGTCATCCACCACCAGCAGGTGCGCCGCCTCCGTCACGCGCCGCTCCCGATCCGCTCAGCCACCCTCGCCCCCGCCCGCATCCTTCGCGCCGCCCAGCCGCCCGACCACGCGCCGTGCCTCCGTCCCCATCAAGCCGCGCATCACCGCGCGGAAGCCTTCGACCGCCGCCGGCCCCGCCTCGCGATAGGCCCGCAGCACCGTCTCCCGCTGCCGCTCGAAAAGGCGCTTCTCCAGCGCCTCCCCCTTTTCGGTCAGCGACAGCAGCCGCTGCCGCCGGTCCGAACGCCCCTCCGCCTGCGCCACGTACCCCTCCGCCACCAGCGGCGCGAGCACGCGCGACAGCGACTGCTTCGTGATGCCGAGGATGGAGAGCAGTTCGCCCACCGTCATCCCGGGCCGCCGCCCGAGGAAATGCAGCACGCGGTGATGCGCCCGCCCCATGCCGAGTTCCGCCAGGATCGCGTCCGGCCCCGCCGTGAAGTCCCGGTACCCGAAGAACAGCAGGTCCTGCGCCAGCCGCATCTCCTCCTCACGCAGGAACAGCAGGGATTGCCCGGCGCCGCGCGGCGAATCCCCCCGTGCCGGCATGCCAGCCCCGCTTCCGCGTTGGGTCAGGTTCGTTGACACAATCGTATCACCCTTTTACCGTGACCCCACTACACGCAACATAATTACCCAAAACGCCCGCCTGAAGGAACAGCGCATGGCCCTCATCCCCTTCGATGACCGCGACGGCTGGATCTGGTTCGACGGCCGCATCGTGCCCTGGCGCGACGCGAAACTCCACGTCCTCACCCACGGCCTCCACTACGCCTCCGCCGTCTTCGAGGGCGAGCGCGCCTATAACGGCCACGTCTTCAAGCTCGAGGAGCACACGAACCGCCTCTTCGAATCCGGCCGGCTCCTGGGCTTCGAGATCCCCTACACGCCGGACCAGATCAACGAGGCCTGCCGCGCGGTGCTGGCGAAGAACGGCCAGACCGACGCCTATGTCCGCCCCATCGCCTGGCGCGGCTCCGAAATGCTCGCCGTCGCCGCGCAGCAGACGACGATCCACGTCGCCATCGCCACCTGGCCCTGGCCCAACCTCTTCGGCAACGATCGCATGAAGGGCGTCACCCTCGCCCACGCCAAGTGGCGCCGCCCCGCGCCGGACACGGCGCCGACCGCCTCCAAGGCCGCCGGCCTCTACATGATCGGCACGCTGTCGAAGCACGCCGCGGAGGCGGAGGGCTTCAACGACGCGCTGATGCTGGACTGGAAGGGCGACGTGGCCGAGGCGACCGGCGCCAACGCCTTCTTCGTCTTCGACGGGGAGGTCCACACCCCCACCCCCGTCTGCTTCCTCGACGGCATCACCCGCCGCACCGTCATGGCCCTGGCCCGCAACCGCCAGATGAAGGTCGTGGAGCGCACCATCAAGCCGGACGAACTGCCGCGCGCAACCGAAGTCTTCCTCGCCGGCACCGCTGCCGAGGTGACTCCCGTCCGCCAGATCGCCGACATGCACTACACCCCGGGCCAGATCACCGAGACGTTGATCAACGACTATAGCGCCCTGGTGCAGATGACGCCGGAGGAAGTCGCCCGCCGCGCGGCCTGACCGCCACGCCGCACGACACGCGCGACACAAGGCCGTTGGGGCCGCGCTCGCGTCGGCCCTAGGATGCGCGCCGCACTCCTTCGACGCGCATCACGGGCATGAGCGACAGGACATCCCCAGACACGGACGGCGCGATCCCCGACGTCCGGATCACCTTGACTTCCGACGAAGAGGCCAACGAACGGCCGCTGTCCGAGGAGCGCGGCCGTCGCCTCCTGAACATCCTCAGCGTCGCCTTCGTCGCGATCGGCGCCGTTCTCCTGCTCGTCGCCGCCTGGACCGCCGTGGACGAGGTGCAGTTCGCCGCCCGTGCCGACACCGCTGACGGGCTCGTCGTCTCGCTCCGCCGCGACACGAGCGGCGGCACCGCCCCGACCTTCCGCTTTACCACGCGGGACGGCCGCATGATCGTCGCGGAGACGAGCCTCTTTACCAACCCGCCGGCGTGGCGCGTCGGCGAACGGGCGACACTGCGCTACGACCCCGCCCAGCCCGACCACGCCTCGCCCGACACCTTCATGTCCCGGTGGTTCGTCCCGCTGCTTCTCGGCAGCCTCGGCACCTTCACCCTCGTCATTCTCGCCGTCCTGCGCCGCCTCCTCCGCGCCTGAGCGGATGGCCTTCGGAATCTTCGGCCTGGCCGACCGCTACCGGACCTCGAAGCGCGATTGGGCCAACGTCCTGTTCGCGCGCCGCACCGCCGACCGCCTGTTCGGCAAGAACTACGTCTGGTCCGTCCTCGCGGCGGGCCGCCACCAGATGCCCTTCTGCACCCAGGCCGCGATGATGGGCGGCCACGTCCGCGTCGGCCTGGAGGACAGCCTCTAGATCGGCCGCGGCAAACTCGCCTCGTCCAACGCCGAACAGGTCGCGAAGATCCGCCGCATCATCGAGGAACTCGGCCTCCAGGTCGCGACCCCCGACGAGGCCCGCAATGCTTTCGCCGTGAAAGGCGCTGACCGAATCGGTTTCTGGCGCTCGGACCTGGGGGTGCCCCGCGTCACGCCGCCGCCACATCCTCCAGCGCCACCCGCCCGGCCGCGAGGTCCGCCAGCACCTCCACGTGCACGTCCAGCGCATCGATCACCGCATACCCGACATCCCGCCCGTCGAAGGCCAGGTTCAGGTCCGTCCCCGCGAGCACGATCGCCTCCGCCCCTGCCGCGATCATCCGCCGCCCCGCGTCCACGAACAGCGCCCGCTGCTCCGCCGAGCACGCCCCGGCGACCGCGACGTCCTGATAGGTCTGCCCCAGCACCTCGATCTCGTCGTCCAGCGCGATTGCCTCGGTCCGCGCGAGTTGCCCGTAGAGCCGCGTCCGCATCACCACCCGCGTCCCCAGCAACCCGACCCGCCGGATGCCTCGTCCCACGAAGAAGGCATCCAACGGTGCAATCCCCGAGACCAGCGGCAGCGGCGAGATCGCCGCCAGCTCCGCAAAGCAGAAGGACCCACCGAGCGACGTGATCGCCGCGCAGTCACACCCCGCCCCGGCCAGCCGCTCGACGAGCGGCAGGAAGGCCCGCGCCTGCTCCTCCCGCCGGTCCGCCAGGTTGTTGCGGATCAGCTCCTGCACGTCGCCATGCACGATCGTCAGGTCCAGCCGCCGACCCCCGCGCACCGTGACCGCCGAAACGAGCCTCTGGTAATAGACGACCGTCGCCGCGACCCCGACGCCGCCGATTAAGCCGATATGCACGGGGACCTCCATCGCGCCGGGGCGCGCATCCACCGCGCGATCCTCGCTGAAACCGCGCCGCGCCGCGACGGAACCTCGCGGTGGTCCACGCAACCCAGCGATGCGCAACGCGATCACCGCGCCGGCAAACCGCGCCGCGTCACGACGGCGGCGAAGCCTGCCGCGACGCGCCAGCGCGCGCCCCCAGCACCACCGCCCCGAACACCATCACCCAGACCACCCGCGCCCCGTACCGGTCATGCGGCCCGGACAGCGCCCCGGTCGCCCCGGCATTCACCGCCACGCCGACGATCAGCAGTGCCGTGAAGGCCAGCGCCCGCCGATCCCGCCGCAGCCGCCAGGCCAGCCAGGACAACGCGCCCGCCCCGATCGCCGCGACGATCCCCTGCGGCCACAGCAGCGGCTCCACCGCCGCCGCCAGCCGGTCCCGCCACTGCAGCCCGCCCTCCAGCCGCGCGACCTCCGCCGCCGGGAACCCCGCCTCGATCCGCCGCCGCACGCCCTCGCCGACATGCGCCCGCGTCAGCGTGTCGCCCACGCGGAAGGTCAGCAGCTGCTCCAGCGTGTCCCGCACCCCGTCGAGGATCACGCGCAGCGGCTCCCGCTCGATCGTCCGCCGCACGATCTCCCGCGCCTCGCCCGAGATCAGGGCACCGCCGAGGAACCGCGCCGTCCCGTCCGGCGCGCGCGCGGTTCAACGGCGAGACCGGGCTCCAGAGGAAATGATCCGAGGAGAGCGTGGACCGCATGCACCCCTTCGCCGGATCGTCCGGCGGCGCGCAGTGCCGCTCGGCAAAGGCCTCCAGCCGATCCGCGCCGAGCGGCGGCACGAAGGCGCAGAGATACCACGCGGACCCCGGGCACTCCGCCCGCACCGTGCGCGCCGCGGATTCCGTGGCGACGAGCCGCGCCAGCAGGAAGGTCGCCCCGTGGGGCGAAAGCGACAGCCGCCCATGCCCCACCAGGTTCGTCGCGAGCAGCAGCCCGACCCCGGCGAGGATCGGCACCGCCACCCGCAGCGCGGCCCGCCACCCCAGCAGCAGCAGGACCACCAGTCCCAGCGCCGCGACGACCGGCAGGTGCGACAGGTGCGCCGCCACCCCCACCGCCATCACCGCCGCGACGAAGACCGCCTCCCCACGCGACAGCGCGCGGGACCCGTCGTCCGCCGCGCGACGCGTCGCCGCATCATCCCCCGGGCCGCCCTGGGCCGGGCCGCCTTCTGCAGCCCCGGCAGCGCCCCGCCGATCCTCCGCGCCGTCCGCCGTCCGCGTCGTCCCGACGCGGTCACCCCCCGTGCGCAGGCCAGCAGGAAGGCCGCGACCACGACGCAGGGCGTGAAGACGTCGGGCATCAGCAGCGCCGCGGAAAACGGCGCCGCCGTCAGCCCCGCGACCACCCCGGCGGCCAGCAGGAACACCCCGGCGCGCTCCCGGCCGCAGACGACCCGCACCGCCAGCCACAGCAGCGCGGAGACCATCATCCCCTGCGCCACCACGACCGGCCACAGCGACAGCCGCCAGTGGAACAGGTGCATGAAGGGCCCGTAGATCCAGGGCTTGTCCCAGATCATCAGCGGCCCGAGCGTCTGGTGCAGGAAGGCGCCGGTATCGCTGAACACCAGCGGATACCCGTTCACGAACGCCGGCCAGATCAGCAGCACCGCGCCGAGCACGATGCACCCCGCGGGGATCACCCGCTTCGCCATGCCACCCGGCCCCGAACCTCACGCTTGACTTGTGCCAATAATCCTAGGAAGATACACCACGTGCCGCGTCCAACCCCGGCGCGGCCGGCTTCCGGGCAAGGCCCCGGCCAGCCTCGCTCCTTCACAGCCGCATCCGCCCCCGCCGTCCACACGGCAACGCCGCGCCCCGATGCGGCACCGGAGGTCGCCCTCCGGGCGGCCGCGCGGCAGCCCGGGGCGCACTCAAGGCGCCCCGTCACCGCATCCAGGCCTTTTGTCCGAAACCCGCCTGCCACGCGAAACCGTCGGCCGATCAAGGGCTTGCGCCGGATGCGCCGCCCTCCCAGGCCGCGGCTCGCGCGTCATCCTCCCCTCGCGCCGCGACCCACCGGTCCGTGCCGCCGGCGAACTCCTCCCGCTTCCAGAAGGGTGCCCGGGTCTTCAGCCAGTCGATGAGGAAGGCGCAGGCCTCCAGCGCGGCGACCCGGTGCGCGGAGGCTGTCAGCACCAGCACGATTCCCTCGCCCGGGACGATCCGCCCGACGCGGTGCACCACCGTGCAGCCCGTCAGCGGCCAGCGCGCGCAGGCCTCCGCGGCGATCCGGCGGAGCGCCCGCTCCGTCATGCCGGGATAATGCTCCAGCACCAGCGCGGCCAACTTCTGTTGATCGGGGCCGTCATCCCCCCGACACACCCCGACGAAGGACGCCACGCCGCCGACGTCCGCCCGCCCCGCCGTCAGCGCGGCCGTCTCCGCCCCGACGTCGAAGGCGGCCTCGCCCACCCGGACCGTCGGCTCGACGTTCATCCCCCCGTCACCGGCGGGAAGAACGCCACCTCGTCCCCGTCCCCGACCGGGTGCTCGGCCCCGCAGAAGTCCTGGTTCACCGCCATCCGCACCTGCGCCGGGTCCGCGAAAGCCGCCGCGTGCCCCGGCGACGACGCCGAGAGCCACCGCATCAGCCCACCGATATCCGCCACGCCCTCGGGTAGCGAGACCTCCTCCTCCGCCCGCCCGACCCGCTGCCGCAGCCAGGCGAAGTAGAGAACCCTCACCACTTCAACGCGGCACCACCGTCACCTGCCCGTTCGGCCCGATGAGCGTCGTGGTGTTCCCGTTGTTGATCGCCGTCCCCGTCCCGACCCCCGGCTGGGTGTAGGTCTGGATGCGGTCGTTCCCGGAGGACACGATCCCCGGCGGTCCGCCCGGGATCGGCAGCACCCGCCCCTCCACCCCGCGGGACGGCGGGATCGCCGGCTCCCCGCGCGCCACGCTCCCCTGAAACACCCCTTGGCGCGGCACCGGCGTCGGGTCCAGCGGCTCCAGCACGCCCGGCGCCGTAGACGATCCCCGCCGGTTCAGCGGCGCCCGCGGGTTCGGCGCGGCCTCCGGCGGCACGTTCGGCCCGGGCTCGAGGCTCCGCAACGGCGGGGGCCCCGGCGGCAGGCCCCGCTCCGCCGCGGCGCGCGGCGCCGGCCCGTCGGTCCGCGGGATCGTCGCGGGATCTACGCCGTCGGGATTCGCAAGCGTCGCGCGGGGGCCTCCGCCGCCGGCCAGACATTCCCCGCTTCCGGCAGCAGCGGCGGCGGCTCCACGTCCTCGCCGAGCACGCGCCGCACCGTCAGGCTGTCCGGCGGCGCCGCGCTGCCACTCCGCCCGAACGGCGCGAAATCCGCGTCCGCGCAGCCCGCCAGCCCGGCCAGCAGCACCAGGGCGCCGAGGCGCCCGCCCTTCGCCATCGCATCCGCGCGGTCTCGCGCCATGCCGTCATTCCGTCCGTGTCTCGCCGCGTTGCACCATGCCCGCGTCGCGTCCCGCGGGCCACCCCCGCGCCGGTGAATCTGGGATGTCTCGCCGGGCCGCCAAACCCGTCATCTCCGGGCGCGACCTCCGCCGCAACGGCCCCCGGCAGCGTCGAATTCGTTCACCCGGGCCGCCCAGCGCCGATCGGCCCGGCCGTAGCGCCCTCCTGCCGGTCCCCTCAGCCCGCGCCCCGGTCCGCCGCCCTTGCCTCCGGCGCATCCTCCGCCGAAGCGTGGCGCAGCCCTGCCGTCATGTAGTCCCAGCCCGTCCAGAGCGTCAGCGCCGCCGCCACCCAGAGCCCCGCCTCCCCGAGCCAGGAGATCGGCAGAAAGCCGAGGAAGACCGCCGAGGCTCCCGAGTCGCCGGCGATCACCACCCCGAGGGACCCCATCTGGAACCCGGTCTTCCACTTGGCCAGGCGCGTCACCGGCATCCCGATCCGCAGTCCAGCCAGGTATTCCCGCAGCCCGGAGACAAGGATCTCCCGCAGCATGATGACGATCGCCGGCAGCAGCCCCAGCAGCGACAGCCGTCCCAGCCCCGCCAGCAGCATCAGCGCCGCCCCCACCAGCAGCTTGTCCGCGATGGGATCGAGCATCCGCCCGAACGCCGTCTGCGATCCCCGGTCCCGCGCGATCTTCCCGTCGAAGTAGTCGGTGATCGCCGCCGCCGAGAACACCGCGCAGGCCAGGATGTCGCCCACCGGCGTGCGCAGCAGCATCAGCGCGATCAGCAGCGGGATCGCCGCGATGCGAGAGAGCGTCAGCAGGTTCGGCAGGTCGGTCGGCATCCGCCCCGCGGTGTAGCAGGCCCGCGCCCGGCGGTCAGCCGCGGCCTTCCGCCCCGAGGTGCCCGAGGACCAGCGCGTTCACCCGCCCCGGCTCCTCCAGGTGGATCCAGTGGGTCGTATCCGGGATGACCTCCAGCCGGGCCTCGTCGCACTGGCCGACCGCTGCCTCCGCCAGGTGCCGCTCCAGCGCCGCATCCTCCTCGCCCCAGAGCACCAGGGTCGGCACGCCGATCCGCCCGATCGTCGGCCGCCGGGGGAGGGCGCGGTAATAGTTCAGCATCGCCGTCAGTCGCCCCGGCCGCGCCCAGTCCTCGGCGTAGCGGTCCAGCTCGGCCTCGCTCACCGCGGCCGGCCGCGCCGTGCGCCCGATCGCGGCCCGCAGCCCCGCGTAGCCCTTGGCGGACAGCACGGCCTCCGGCACCGCGGGAATCTGAAAGAACCCGACATAGGCCGAGCGCAGCGCCTGCGTCGGATGCCGGATCATCGCGGCGGTGAAGGTGTCGGGATGCGGCGCGTCCATCACGACGAGGCATCGCACGAGGTCGGGGTGCCACGCCGCCACCGCCCAGGCGACGATCCCGCCCCAGTCATGCCCGACGAGGTCGAAACGCCCGGCCCCGTACCGGTCCGCAAGGCCGACGATGTCCGCCGCCAGCAGGTCGAGATGGTAGTCGGCCACGGATGGCGGCGCGTCGCTGCCGCCGTATCCCCGCATGTCCGGCGCGACCACGCGGTAGCCGGCCTCCGCGAAGGGCCCGACCTGACGGCGCCAGCCGAAGGAGGATTCGGGGAAGCCGTGCAGCAGGATAAGCAGCGGCCCGCCCTCCGGCCCCGCCTCCCGGACGCGGAGGGTGAGCCCGTTCACCTGATGCGTGCGGTCGGTCCAGGGTGGTTCCATCCAGCGGGAACGGCCGCCGCGGCCTGCGTTGCCCGGTGGCCCGGATCGACCCGGCGCTCGCCCCGACCCGTTGCTTGGTCGCGCCGGCCGGCGCCGCGCCCGCAAGCCGCGCTTGCGGCCTGCGGCGCGTATCAGGCGGTTCCGTCCGCGCCCGCCGGCGCGCCCGGCACCGTGACGGTCGCGCCGGGGTGGAAGTGTTCGTAGATCCGCTTGGCGACGGCGGGCCCTATGCCCGGGGTATTGCGCAGGTCGTCGGCCGAGGCGTTTCGGACGCCGCGCGCGCTGCCGAAATGGTTCAGGAGGGAGCGCTTGATCGCCGTCCCGACGCCCGGGATGTCGTCGAGTTCCGACTTGATGAGCGACTTCGACCGGCCCGCGCGGTGCGTCGTGATGGCGAAGCGGTGCGCCTCGTCCCGCAGGCGCTGGAGGTAGTACAGGACGGGGTCGCGCGGGGGCAGTTGGAACGGGTCCTGACCGACGCGGTGGAACCACTCGCGCCCCGCGTCGCGGTCCGGGCCTTTGGCGACGGCGACGAGGGGGACGTCATGCACGCCCATCTCGCTCAGGATCGCATGTGCTGCGTTGAGCTGGCCGATGCCGCCGTCGATGAGGACGAGGTCGGGCCAGGTGCCGGTTTCGCGTTCCGGGTCCTCCTTCAGGGCGCGGCCGAAGCGGCGCTCGAAGACCTCGCGCATCATCGCGAAGTCGTCGCCGCCGCGCGGGGCACCAGGACGCAGGGTGCGGGGGGCGCTGGCGGTGTCCGCGGTGGGGAGCGGGACGGATTCGGCGGCCTCGGCGGCCATCTCCTCGACGTCCTTCGATCCGCGCTTGGGCTTCGCGGCACCGGCGCCTTCGCCGCGGATGGAGAACTTGCGATAGGCGTTCTTGTTGAAGCCCGAGGAACCCGCGACGATCATCACGCCGTAGGCGTCGCGCCCCATGATGTGGGAGTTGTCGTAGACCTCGATGCGCTCGGGGGAGGAAGGCAGGTCGAAGACCCTCGCGACGCCTTGCAGGAGTTCGCCCTGCGCCGCGCCCTCGGCGAGCTTGCGTTCCAGGGCCTCGCGCGCGTTGGTCTGCGCGTGTTCGACGGCGGCGCGCTTGTCGCCGCGCTTGGGGTGGTGGACCTCGACCTTCTTGCCTGCGCGGATCGTGAGGGCCTCGGCGACGAGCTCGGCCTCCGGCAGTTCGTGGCTGACGAGGACGAGCGGCGGCGGGGGCAGGTCGTCGTAGAGCTGGCCGAGGAAAGCCGTGAGGACTTCCGCCGGCTCGGCGTCGGCGCGAACGCCCGACAGGAAGAAGGGACGATTGCCGTTGTTGCGGCCGCCGCGAAAGAAGAAGACCTGGATGCAGGCCTGGCCCGCCGCGAAGTGTAGCGCGACGACGTCGGCGTCACCGACGTTTTCCATGTTGATGCGGTCGCGGCCCTGCACATGGGTCAGGCCGCGGATGCGGTCGCGGATGGCGGCGGCACGCTCGAACTCCAGGCGTTCGGCGGCGTCCTCCATCTCCTTCGCGAGGCGCTTCTGGATGGAAGGCGTTTCGCCGGAGAGGAACTGCGTCGCTTCCTTCACGAGCTCGCCGTATTCCTCCTTCGAGACCCGCTCGACGCAGGGGGCGGAGCAACGGCGGATCTGATGCAGCAGGCAGGGGCGCGTGCGGTTCTCGAAGACCGTGTCGCGGCAGGAGCGGAGGAGGAAGACGCGCTGCAGCGCGGTGAGCGTCTGGTTCACGGCCCAGGCGGAGGCGAAGGGGCCCCAGTAGGAGGCGCCCTTGCGGCGTTCCCCGCGGTGCTTCGCGATCTGCGGGAAGGGGTGGTCCTCCGTGATGACGAGCCACGGGTAGGATTTGTCGTCGCGCAGGACGATGTTGTACCGCGGCCGCAGGCGCTTGATGAGGTTGGCCTCGAGCAGCAGCGCCTCGGCCTCCGAGGCCGTGGTGATGACCTCCATGCTCCGAGTCTCGAAGACCATGCGCTTCAGGCGGTCGGGCAGGCGATGGACCTGCGTGTAGGAGTAGACGCGCTTCTTCAGCGACCGCGCCTTGCCGACGTAGAGCGCGTCCCCCTTGGCATCGAGCATGCGGTACACGCCTGGCGAGAGTGGCAGCGTTTCGACGGTGCGCTCGATCACCTCGCGACCCTCGACCGGGCCGGCCGGGGTGGTCTGTTCGTTCGAGAAGGCCATGGTGTCTCGGGTCGGAATCTCGCGTCGGGGTTGTGACGGGGCGTTATCCCCGAAGGCTGTGGATAAGGCTGTGGATCGACGCCGGAGGAAGTAGTGCGGGCGATGGCGGGACAGGGCCTTCCATCAAGGTGCCTATTCGATGAGCACCCCGTTAACCCATTGTTTTTGTGGCATTACGCGTATGCGAACGGTTTCACGCTTCGTTCACATTGACACCTTCTCACGGCGCTGTGAATGCGCCGGGGCGCTCGATACGGCCGTGGATGAGTTCAGACACGAGTCCTTGAGATGCATCACGAGACTGTCACGGAACCGTCTTCGAGCTGGGGCGCGAGCGCTCGACGGTGACGCCGACGGCGGCGACGTCCGGCAGGATGTCGGGCTTCTCGACGGTGACGCGCGCGGTGCGGACGCGCGCGTCCTCCAGGCATGCGGCGGCGATGCGTTCGGCCAGGGTTTCTGCAAGGCGCGTGTGGCCCGCGAGCGCGATGGCGCGCGCGCGGTTCGCCACGGCCTCGTAGTCCACGACCCGGGAGAGACGGTCGGGGCCGATGCCGACCTCGGCGGACTCGTCCTCGACCAGCAATTCGATGTTGATGACCACGCGCTGCGGCTCGGCCTCGGCGGGGTGGACGCCGAGGCGGGCCTGGATCGTCAGGTCGCGGACGAAGACGCGGCGGAGCGGGGTCATTCGATGGGGCCCCCGCCGCGGTTGGGAGCCCATTGCAGATGCTGGCCGCCGTCGAGGCAGATGACCTGGCCCGTGAGGGAGGGGAGGGCGAGGATCGCGAGGGCGGCGCGCGCCATCTCCTCCGGCGAGGAGCCGCGGCGGAGGGGGGTGGACTCGCACTGCGCGCGGAACTGTTCCTCGGTCTGACGGGGCGAGGGCAGGGTAGGTCCGGGGCCGATGCCCATGACGCGGATGCGCGGCGCGAGCGCGAGGGCCAGACTCTGCGTCATTGCCCAGAGGCCGGCCTTGCTCAACGTGTAGGAGGTGAAGTGAGGGGTCAGCGACAGCACGCGCTGGTCCAGCATGTTGAGGACGACGCCTTCCGCATCCCCAGGCAGCGCGTGGGCGAGGGCCTGGGTCAGGACGAAGGGCGCGCGCAGGTTGGGTTCGAGGTGGGCGTCCCAGGATTCGCGCGTGGCGCTGTCCCACTCGTCGCGTTCGAAGAGCGAGGCGTTGTTCACCAGGACGCCGATCGGGCCGAGGGCGGCCGCGGCGCCGGGGATGAGGCGGGCCACCTCCTCCTCCCGCGACAGGTCGGCGCGGAGGGTGAGGGCACGGCGGCCCAGGGCGCGGATGGCGGTCGCCGTGTCCTCTGCGGCCTCGGCGCTTCCGGCGTAGTGGACCGCGACGTCGAAGCCGGCTTCGGCGAGGGCAAGGGCGATCGCGCGGCCGATGCGTTTCGCCGCGCCGGTGACGAGGGCGGCGCGGGGAATGGCGGCGGGGATGTCGGGCGGCACGGCGACGGGATAGACCGCCGGGGCGGCAGTTTGGAAGCCATCCGTATGCGGGCCATCGCGTTCGTCCCAGCTTTCGTTGAGGATCGCAGGGACGCCGCGGGGCTTGAGGCCAGGACGGGCAGGGCGACTGCACGCCTGATCTTCGGGCATGTCGGGACGGGGAAGACGACCTTCGCGCGGCGGCTCGAGCGGGAGCTGCCGGGGATTTGCTTCAGCCACGATGCCTGGATGACAAGGCTCCACGGCAGCGACCCGCCGGCGGATACCTTCCGCGAGCGCGCCCAGGTCGTATCCGTGCTGATGGAGGAGGTCTGGACGCGGTGCCTGTTCCTCGGTCTGGACGTCGTGCTCGACTTCGGCTTCTGGACGCGGCGGGAACGTGACGCGACGAGGGAGGTGGTGCGACGGCTCGGCGCTGCCTCCGTGCTTTACCGCCTCGCGTGTCCGGAGACGGAGGCATGGGCGCGGGTCGAGGGGCGCAACCGCGAGCCGGGCGAGCACCTGACGATCGCCCGGGCGACCTTCGACGCGCTCCGCCAGCGCGTCGAGCCGCTCGGGCCGGACGAGGAGCGGGTGGACGTGGCGGGGTCCGGCTTGCCCACCGCCGTTGCCGGTGCGATGCGACGGTGATGGATCCAGAATTGGCGCAGACGGGGCTCGCGGCAAAGCGGGTCCTTGTGACGGGGCATCGCGGGGGGATCGGGCGCGCCGTGGTCGCGGTGCTCGAGGCGTCCGGCGCGCGGGTCGAGGGCTTGGACCTGCCGGAGCATGACCTGTCCGACGTGAAAGCCATCGCCGGATGGGTAGAGGCGGCGGTCGCGCGGCTGGGCGGGCTGGAGGCCGTCGTCAACAATGCGGGCGACACGATGCTCGGCACGTTGCAGGACACGCCGTTGGCGGAAGCCGAGCGGATCATGCGGGTGAACTGGCTCGCGCCCTTCGCCGTGTTGCAGGCGGCATTGCCGCACCTGCTGAAGGGCGGGGGCGCGGTGGTCAACGTGGCGTCGGACCAGGCCTTCGTGGGGAAGAAGGCTTCGGCGGCCTACGGCGCGTCGAAGGGGGCGATCGCGCAAATGACGCGGTCCGCGGCGCTGGACTATGCGCGGCCTGCGGAGGGGAAGCCGGTGCGGTTCAACGCGGTGGCGCCGGGGTCCACGGATACGGCGATGCTGCGGGACGTCATCGGGAAGCTGGCGCAACGTGGGGCACCGGCGTCGCTCGACGCCTATACCGAGGCGGTGCCGCTGGGACGCTTCGCGGCGCCGCGGGAGATCGCGGCGGTGATCGCGTTCCTGCTGTCGGACCACGCGAGTTTCGTCACCGGCGTCGTCATGCCGGTGGACGGGGGCACGACGGCGGCATGATGATGCTGTCATGAGCGGATCGGCAGGGGGTCTCGCCGTCGTCACGGGCGGGACACGGGGGATCGGGCGCGCGGTCGCGGCGCGGCTGGCGATGGAGGGCTACACGGTCGTCGCGGCGGGGCGGAACCTGCCGGCGGAGCGGCTGCCGCCTGGCGTGCATTTCGTGCCGTGCGACGTCACGGATCAGGCTTCGGTGCGGCTGTTGTTCGCAACGCTCGGCGGGTTGCGGGTGGCGGTGCTGGCAGCGGGGATCGCGGGGGCCGATCCGGCGCGGGGGGATGAAGGGCATTGGCGCGCGATCCTCGGCAGCAACCTCGACGGGACCTGGCGCTGTGCCGAGGCGGCTTCGGCGCTGATGCAGGGGGAAGGGCGGATCGTGACCGTCGCCTCGGTTCTGGGACTGCGTGCCGTGCCGGACCAGGTGGCCTACGTGTCGGCGAAGCACGGGGTGGTGGGACTGACGAAGGCGCTGGCGCTGAAGTTCGCGCCACGCGGCATCACGGTGAACGCGGTCTGCCCGGGCTGGGTCGCGACGGACATGGCGCGGCAGCGCTGGGCGGAACTGGGATCGTCGGAAGCGGAGGCCGCGGCGGGAACGCCCACGCGGCGGATCACGACGGCGGAGGAGGTGGCGTCGCTCGTCGCTTGGTTGTGCTCGGCGGGCGCGCGGAACGTGACGGGGCAGGCGATCGCGATGGACGGGGGTGCCAGCCTGTAATCGCCGCCTGTCGCACGGGTGCCGTGCATCCCTTCCGGCGCGCCCGCGTTAAGCGCGCCGACGTCAAACGGAATGAAGGGATAGCGCCATGGCCATGATGAACGCCTCTGAGATCAAGGAGCATATGGAGATCGCCGGCAGCGACGGGCAGCACCTCGGCACCGTGGACAAGGTGGAGGGCGACCGAATCAAGCTGACGAAGAACGACAGCAGCGATCGGCAGCACCACTACCTGTCCGTGTCGAAGATCAGCGGCGTCGAGGGCGGGCAGCTCAAGGCCTCGGCCACGAAGAACGACCTGCAGATGGGCTGAGGCCCGTTGCGCCGAGGCTGGGCGGCGTGACGACCTGGCCCCGTCGGGAGCGATCCCGGCGGGGCTTTTCGTTTCGGGAATCCTGCCGAATGCGACGGCGGGTTGCCGGGGTCGGGGACGCGGGCTAGGACGGCCGACCGATGGACGGCAGCACGGGCGCCACCGCCCTCCGCGAGGCGGAGCAGGGCACGACGACCGGGACGAGTTCCCCGCAAGCGGGGACCGGCCCGCTCCATGCCTATCGTGCGCATATCTCGTCCGGCGCACTGTCGCCGGACCCGGCGCAGGCCCTGGCGGCGGAGCGGCTGCAGGATTTGTGGCGGCGCCTGCGCGGCTACGACCCGCATCCCGGGAAGAAGGAGGAGCCGGGGCTGCTGGCCCGCTTCTTCCGCCGCAAGCCAGTTGAGGAGGCGAGCGACGCGCCGCACGGCCTCTACCTCGTCGGCGAGGTCGGGCGCGGGAAGTCCATGCTGATGGACCTGTTCTTCGACGCGGCGGACGTGCCGCGGAGGAAGCGGGTGCATTTCCACGCCTTCATGCAATCGGTGCACCGACGCGTGCATGCCTGGAAGGCGGCCAATCCGCGCGGCGAGGATCCGATCCAGCCGGTGGCGGATGCCGTGGCCGACGAGGCGGCGCTGCTGTGCTTCGACGAGTTCCAGGTGCACGACATCGCCGATGCGATGATCCTCGGGCGGCTGTTCGAGGCGTTGTTCGCGCGGGGCGTCGTGGTCGTTTCCACGAGCAATACGGCGCCGGCGGACCTATTCAAGGGGCAGCCGGGGCGGGACGCCTTCCTGCCCTTCATCGGGCTGATCCAGAAGCACCTGGACGTGCTGTTCCTCGACGCGGCGCGCGACTACCGGCGCGACCGGATCCGCGGCATGCCGACCTGGCACGTGCCGGTGGACGGGCGGGCGGAGCGGGCGCTGGATGCGGCGTTCAAGGAACTGACGGGCGTCGCGCATGGCGAGCCGTGTTCGCTGACGGTGCTGGGACGACAGGTCGAGCTGGCGCAGGCCGCGCGCGGCGTGGCGCGGGTCGATTTCGAGGCGCTGTGCGGGAAGCCGCTGGGGGCAGCGGACTACCTGGCGCTGGCGACGCATTTCCACACGCTGGTGCTGGACGGCGTGCCGCGGCTGGGGCCGGAGAACTTCGACCGGGCCCGCCGCTTCGTGACGCTCGTCGATGCGCTCTACGAGCATCGGGTGAAGCTGGTCGCGTCGGCGGAGGACGTGCCGGACCGGCTGTATGAGCGGGGGGAGGGGGCGGCGGTGTTCCAGCGCACGGCGTCCCGCCTGATGGAAATGCAGAGCGGCACGTATCTGGCGCTGCCGCATCTGACGTAGGCTTGCTGCGGGTTGGGAACTTGCTTCGCGTTCGGGGGAACAGGGGGAAGAACGAATGGTGTTTCGGGGGATGACGGTGGCCTTGGCCGCTGTCCTGGCGTTCGGGGTTTCGACGGCGGATGCGGCAGGGAGCCGGGAGAGGCAGGCAAAGCCGCAGAGGGCGGCAGCCGTGCCGATGGCGCGTGCGGCCGGGCCGGCGGTGCGGCCGGCGTCGGGCCATTCCGCGACGGCGGCGCGGGGCGGCGAGGCCCGGTCTCAGGCCGCGGCGGGAGTCCGAGGGCGCGTGGCGGAGCCGCGTGGGCCTGTCATGGCGAGCGCGCGCGGGCGCGCTCCGGCGGAGGCACGGGGCCGGGGTGAGAGCCGCGGGCGGGTGCTCGCGCGGCTGGATGACCGACGGGGGCGCGCGGCACGGTATCCCGCGGGCGGCAGGTCGAGGCGCCGGTGGCGTCCTATCGCACGGTCGGGCTCTTCTCGCGGCCGGCGGCCGCTTCGACCCTGCGCGACGCGGACGACGAGCGGAGCGGAGGCGGCAAGATGGCGCGCCGCGGCGGGGCGTGGCACGCCGGTCTGCCTGACGCGGATGGGGAGCAGATGGCCTGTCCGCCGGGGACCATGTCGGTCATGGCGCGGGGGCATTCCGAAACCTTCCGCTGCATGCCGATCTGACGGCCCGCGGAACATCGAAGGCCGGTCCGGCGAAGGTGGGACGGGCCTGGCAGGCGTGACGGTTCGTTGACAGGCCCGGGTTCCGACCCGGGCCTGTTCCGTTCCTGCCGCTGCCTTGCCCGTGCTGCGGTACGGGTCTATTCCGCCCGCGGCTTCTCGCACCCGCACTCTTCACCACGGCGGAGGACCGACGGACGGTCCCGCCTACCACAGGGACACCCATGGCCCGGAAGAAGATCGCCCTCGTCGGCGCCGGCAACATCGGCGGCACGCTCGCCCACCTGATCGGGCTGAAGGAGCTCGGCGACGTCGTGATGTTCGACGTCTTCGGCGGGGTCGCAGCGGGCAAGGCGCTGGACATCATGCAGTCCGGCCCGGTGGATGGCTTCGACAGCCACATGACCGGCGGCGGCGACTACGCCGCGATCGCCGGGGCGGACGTGGTGATCGTGACGGCCGGCTTCCCGCGCATGCCGGGGATGAGCCGCGACGACCTGCTGACGAAGAATGCGGGCGTGATGGGCCAGGTGGCCGAGGGCATCAAGACCTACTGCCCCGATGCCTTCGTCATCTGCATCACCAACCCACTCGATGTGATGGTCTGGGCGCTGCAGCAGAAGTCCGGCCTTCCCGCGCACAAGGTGGTGGGCATGGCGGGCGTGCTGGACTCGTCGCGGTTCCGACTGTTCCTGGCGCAGGAGTTCGGCGTTTCGGTCGAGGACGTGACGGCCTTCGTGCTTGGCGGCCACGGCGACACGATGGTGCCGCTGACGCGCTACTCGACGGTTGCCGGCATCCCGGTGCCCGACCTCATCAAGATGGGCTGGACGACGCAGGAAAAGATCGACGCGATCGTCACCCGCACGGCCAATGGCGGCGGCGAGATCGTGAAGCTGCTCGAGAAGGGCTCGGCCTTCTACGCGCCGGCGGCCTCGGCCGTGGCGATGGCGGAGGCCTACCTGAAGGACAAGAAGCGCGTCCTGCCCTGCGCGGTGATGCTGAACGGGGAATACGGGCTGAACGACTTCTACGTCGGCGTGCCCGTGGTGATCGGCGCCGGCGGCGTCGAGAAGATCGTCGAGGTGCAGTTCACGCCGGAGGAGAAGGCGGCCTTCGACAAGTCCTGCGACGCGGTGAAGAAGCTGATCGAGGACTTCAAGGCCCTCGGCGTCTGAGACAGCGGGCCGGGGGGAACCCCGGCCCTTTTGGTATGCAGGGGATTCTTCCCGGATGACCATCCACGAGTATCAGGGCCGCGTAGCGGGCCGGCGGGCCGGCGAAGCCAGCCGACATCGTCCGTGCCCGGTCCCCGTGGTGACGGTTCAGGAGACGCGCGCGTGAACATCCACGAATACCAGGGCAAGGTGCTGCTGCGGCGCTACGGCGTCACGGTGCTCGACGGTTACGTCGCGAAGACCGCGGAGGAGGCGGAGGCTGCAGCGAAGAAGCTGCCGGGGCCGGTCTACGTCGTGAAGTCACAGATCCACGCGGGCGGCCGCGGCGCGGGGCGCTTCAAGGACGACCCGAACGGCAAGGGCGGCGTGCGCGTCGTGAAGTCGGCGGAGGACGCGAAGGCCGCGGCGGCCGCGATGATCGGCCACACCCTCGTCACGAAGCAGACGGGGCCGGAGGGCAAAGTCGTCAACCAGGTCTATGTCGAAGCCGGGTGCGACATCGCGCGGGAACTGTACCTGTCCCTGCTGGTGGATCGGGAGACGTCGCGCATCACGATCATGGCGTCCACCCAGGGCGGCATGGAGATCGAGGAGGTTGCGGAGCACCAGCCGGAGAAGATCCTGAAGGTTGCGGTGGACCCCGCCTCCGGGGTTTCGGGCTGGCACGCGCGCAAGCTGGCCTTCGGGTTGGGACTGACGGGCAAGCAGGTCGGCGTGTTCACGGCCTTCGTGATGGCCATGTACCGGGCCTTCGTCGAGCTCGACATGGCGATCGTCGAGATCAACCCGCTGGTCGTGACCGGCGCGGGGGATGTGGTCGCGCTGGATGCCAAGGTGTCCTTCGACGACAACGCGCTGTTCCGCCACAAGGATCTGGAAGCGCTTCGCGACGACTCCGAGATGGATCCGAAGGAGCTCGACGCGGTCAAGAACGATCTGAACTATGTCGCCCTCGACGGTGAGATCGGGTGCATGGTGAACGGCGCCGGGCTCGCCATGGCGACGATGGACATCATCAAGTTGTACGGGTCCTCGCCGGCGAACTTTCTGGACGTGGGCGGGACGGCGAATGCGGCGCGGGTGACCGAGGCGTTCCGGATCATCACCTCGGACGTCAACGTGAAGGCGATCCTCGTCAACATCTTCGGCGGCATCGCGAAGTGCGACATGATCGCGAACGGGATCGTCGAGGCGTCGAAGGCGCTGACCCTGAAGGTGCCGCTGGTCGTCCGGCTGGAGGGGACCAACGTCGAGCTGGGCAAGAAGATCCTGGCTGAGAGCGGGCTCGCGATCATCCCCGCGGATAACCTGGCGGATGCGGCCCAGAAGGTCGTGGACGCGGTGAAGAAGGCGGCCTGAGCGCCATGTCCATCCTCGTCGACAAACACACGCGGGTCATGACCCAGGGCTTCACGGGAGCCCAGGGGACCTTCCACGCCGAGCAGGGCATCGCCTACGGCACGACCTATGTGGGCGGCGTGACGCCGGGCAAGGGCGGGTCCACCCACCTGAACCTGCCGGTCTTCGACACGGTGGCGGAATGCGTGGAGAAGACGCGGGCCGACGCCTCCGTCATCTACGTGCCGCCGCCCTTCGCGGCGGACTCGATCCTGGAGGCGATCGCGGCGGAGGTGCCGCTGATCATCTGCATCACCGAGGGCATCCCGGTGATCGACATGATCAAGGTCAAGCGGGCGCTGTCGGGGTCGAGGTCGCGCCTGATCGGGCCGAACTGCCCGGGCGTCATCACGCCGGAAGCCTGCAAGATCGGGATCATGCCGGGCCACATCCACAAGCGCGGCTCGGTCGGGATCGTGTCGCGGTCGGGGACGCTGACCTACGAGGCGGTGGCGCAGACCACCGCGGCCGGACTGGGGCAGTCCACCTGCGTCGGCATCGGCGGCGACCCGGTGAAGGGGACGGACTTCCTGGAGGTGCTGGAGCTCTTCCTGGCGGATGACGAGACGAAGCAGATCGTCATGATCGGCGAGATCGGCGGGCAGTCGGAGGTCCTGGCGGCCGAGTTCCTGGGCCGGGAGAACCGGCCGGGGTCGCCGAACTACAAGCCGGTGGTCGGGTTCATAGCGGGCGCCACGGCGCCCCCGGGGCGGCGAATGGGCCATGCGGGCGCCGTCATCTCGGGCGGCAAGGACACCGCCGAGGCCAAGATGGATGCGATGCGGTCGGCCGGCATCCACGTGGCGGACAGCCCGGCGGCGCTGGGCTCCACCATGGTGAAGGCGATGGCCGCGTGATCCCTGGCGGGACCCGTCAGGGTCCCGGCCGTCGCGGGGCGGGCTTGCGCCGGGGGCCCCTGCCGCACAACCTCACTCGCGGCCACATGGTCCGGCGCCGCCCTCTCACCGGGGCGGCGTTCGGCCATTTGGCCCCCATGAACTGTTAAGCAAAACAGGTAACTTTTCGGCCCCGGCGCCCGAAGCCGGAAGGCCCGGAGGACAGCATGCCAGGAGTCGACATCCTAGCCAGCGCGATGACGGGGGCGAACGCCGCCTTCCTCGCGGATCTGTACGCGCGCTGGGTGGAGAAGCCGGATTCCGTCGATCCGTCGTTCCAGGAGCTGTTCGCGGCACTGAACGACGACTCCCGGGCCGTGCTGATGGACGCCCAGGGGGCGTCCTGGGCCCCCCGGACCCGCGGCGCCTTCGCCCCGGCTGAGGAGGCACCGGCCCCCGCGAAGGGCGTGCGCCCCGCCGCCACGGACGGCAAGCCGGCCGAGCGCCGCGCCGATCCGGGGGTGACGAAGCAGGAGGTCCTCGACAGCCTGCGCGCGATCATGCTGATCCGGGCTTACCGGGTGCGAGGGCATCTGGAGGCAGACCTGGATCCGTTGGGGCTGCAGGCGAAGAAGCAACATGCCGAACTGGACCCGGTGTCCTACGGCTTCGGCCCGGGGGATTGGGACCGGCCGATCTTCATCGACAAGGTGCTGGGGCGCGAGAGTGCGACGCTCCGCGAGATCATGGCGATCCTGAAGGCCTCCTATTGCGGGCCGATCGGGGTCGAGTTCATGCATATCCAGGACCCCGACCAGAAGTCCTTCATCCAGATGCGGATCGAGGGCGCGCCGTGGTCGCGGACTTTCGACGCGACGGCCAAGCGCCGCATCCTCGAGCAACTGACCGAGGCCGAGGGCTTCGAGGCGTACTGCGCCCGCAAGTTCGTCGGCACCAAGCGCTTCGGGCTTGAGGGCGGCGAGGCGACCATCCCTGCGGTGCAGGAGGTGATCCGCCAGGCAGCGACCGACGGCGTGAACGAGGTGGTGATCGGGATGGCGCATCGCGGGCGCCTCTCCACCCTCGTCAACGTCGTGAAGAAGCCGCCGGTGCAGGTCTTCGCGGAGTTCAAGGGCTCGGGCTTTTCCGAGGACGGGTACGGTTCCGGCGACGTGAAGTACCACCTGGGGACCTCGACCGATCTCGAGATCGAGGGAAGGAAGGTTCACCTGTCGTTGCAGCCGAACCCTTCGCACCTGGAAGCCGTGGACCCCGTCGTCGCGGGCAAGGTGCGGGCGCGGCAGGACATGGCCGGCGACACGAAGGGCCGCCGTTCCGTCATGGGCATCATGCTGCACGGCGACGCGGCCTTCGCGGGGCAGGGCGTGGTCTATGAGACGCTCGCGATGAGCCAGCTCATCGGCTACCGCACGGGCGGCACGATCCACATCATCACGAACAACCAGATCGGCTTCACGACGGTGCCGGTGCACGCCTATTCCGGGCTGTATTCGACGGACGTCGCGAAGTCGGTGCAGGCGCCGATCCTGCACGTGAACGGCGACGATCCGGAGGCCGTGGTGTTCTGCGCGCGTCTCGCGGCGGAGTTCCGGCAGAAGTTCGGCGCGGATGTCGTCCTCGACATCGTCTGCTACCGCCGCCACGGCCACAATGAGGGCGACGAGCCCGCCTTCACGCAGCCGCTGATGTACGCGCGGATCAAGGAGACGCCGACCGTCCGCACGAAGTACGCGGCGCGCCTGGCGGCCGAGGGCAGCGTGGGCGAGGCGGACTCGAAGGCCATCTACGATGCCTTCAACGCGCGGATGGACGAGGCCTTCCAGGCGGCTCCGGGCTGGAAGCCCAACAAGATGGACTGGCTGGAAGGGCACTGGTCCGGCCTGAAGAACCCGGGGACGAGCGACACGGAGGAGGAGACGGCCACGGCCGTGTCCAACGAGGTGCTCCAGGAAGTCGGCGCCGCCCTGTCGCGCGTGCCGGAGGGCTTCAACGCCAATCCGAAGATCCTGCGGCAGTTGGAAGCCAAGAAGCAGGCGATCGAGACGGGCGAGGGGATCGACTGGGCCACCGGGGAGGCGCTGGCCTTCGGCTCTCTGCTGGTGGACGGGCACCGCGTGCGGCTGTCCGGCGAGGACGTGCAGCGCGGCACATTCTCCCAGCGCCACGCCTACCTGATCGACCAGGGAAACCAGGCGGAATACGTGCCGCTGAACAACATCCGGCCGGGGCAGCCGCGTCTCGAGGCGTTCAACTCGCTGCTGTCCGAGTTCGGCGTGCTGGGCTTCGACTACGGCTATTCGCTGGCGGACCCGAACACGCTGGTCCTTTGGGAGGCGCAGTTCGGCGACTTCGCGAACGGCGCGCAGGTGATCATCGACCAGTTCATCGCCTCGGCCGAGACCAAGTGGCTGCGGATGTCCGGCCTCGTGATGCTGCTGCCGCATGGCTATGAAGGGCAGGGCCCCGAGCATTCATCGGCGAGGCTGGAGCGGTACTTGCAGCTCTGCGCCGAGCGGAACATGCGGGTCGGCAACCTCACGACGCCGGCGAACTACTTCCATGCGCTCCGGCGGCAGTTGAAGGCGAACTACCGCAAGCCGCTGGTGCTGATGACGCCGAAGTCGCTGCTGCGGCACAAGATGGCGGTCTCTCCGCTGGTGGAGTTCGGGCCGGGCAGCACTTTCAAGACGGTCATCCCCGAGGTGGACAAGCTCGTCGCGCCGACGAAGGTGCGGCGCGTCGTTCTGTGCAGCGGCAAGGTCTATTACGACCTGCTGCAGGAGCGGCGGGATCGCGGGATCGAGGACGTGGCGATCGTGCGTGTCGAGCAGCTCTATCCGTTCCCCGTGACGAGCCTGGCGGCGGCGCTGGAGCCGTATTCGGAAGCCGAGGTCGTGTGGTGCCAGGAGGAACCCGAGAACATGGGGGCCTGGAACTTCGTGGACCGGCGGATCGAAGGGGTACTGGTCCAGTTGGGCGGCGCGGCGAAGCGGCCGACCTATGCCGGGCGGGTCGCGGCGGCTTCCCCGGCGACGGGACTTGCCAAGGTCCATGCGGCGCAGCAGGAAGCGCTCGTTCGCCAGGCCCTTGGGGTCGCGGCGTAGGGATCCCCGAGACGATGACCGACATCCTGGTGCCCACGCTGGGCGAGAGCGTGACCACCGCGACCGTGGCCCGCTGGCTGAAGAAGGCCGGCGAGGCCGTCGCCGCCGACGAGCCGGTGGTGGAACTCGAGACCGACAAGGTGACGGTGGAGGTCAACGCGCCCTCCGCCGGGACCATCGAGAGCATCGCGGCGAATGAGGGGGCGGAGGTCGAGGTCGGCGCCGTTCTCGGCACGCTCGGTGCGGCCGGGGCCGCCCCGGCGACGAAGCCGGCCGAGGCGCCGAAGCCTGCCGCCCAGGCGCCCGCACCGGCCGCCGCCGCGCCGAAGGTCGAGGAGCCGAAGCCGATGACCGGGCCGGTGTCCCGCCCCGGTGGTGGCGCGGCCCCGATGCACGCCCCGCTGCCCTCCGCCGCCAAGATGATGGAGGAGCGGGGGATCACCGCCGGCGACATCGGCCCCGGTTCCGCGAAGGACGGGCGGATCGCGAAGGGCGACGTCATCGCTTTCCTGAACCGTCCCGCTCCGGAGCAGGCCAAGCCCGCAGCCCCGAAGGCGCCGCGCGCGCTGGAAGGTGGCGAGGAGCGGGTGAAGATGACCCGCCTGCGGATCACCATCGCCCGCCGGCTCAAGGAAGCGCAGAACAACGCGGCCATGCTGACCACCTTCAACGAGGTGGACATGGGCAATGCGATGGCGCTGCGCGCCGAGTACAAGGATGCCTTCGAGAAGAAGCATGGCGTGAAGCTCGGCTTCATGTCGTTCTTCGTGAAGGCCTGCGTCGCCGCGCTTCAGGAATTCCCCGCGGTGAACGCGGAGATCGAGGGCGACGAGATCGTCTACAAGAACTTCGTGCACATGGGCATCGCGGTTGGCGGTCCCTCCGGCCTCGTCGTGCCGGTGCTGCGCAATGCGCACCTGATGTCCTTCGCGGAGGTCGAGAAGAGCATCGGCGACTTCGGCAAGCGCGTCCGCGACGGCCAGTTGAAGCTGGAGGAGATGGCAGGGGGTTCCTTCACCATCACCAATGGCGGCATCTATGGGTCGCTGATGTCCACGCCGATCCTGAACCCGCCTCAGTCCGGCATCCTCGGCATGCACGCGATCAAGGAGCGGCCGATGGCCGTCGGCGGCAAGGTCGAGATCCGGCCGATGATGTACATCGCGCTCTCCTACGACCACCGGATCGTGGACGGGAAGGAGGCGGTGTCCTTCCTCGTCCGCGTGAAGGAAGGCGTGGAGGACGCGCGGCGGTTGCTGCTCGGGCTGTGATGCGCGCGCCGCGCTGACGGCGTTTCCACGTGCGAAGCCCCGCGCCGGGATGACCGGCGCGGGGCTTCGTCGTTGAAGGGGCGGGCGGCTTCGGGAGGGGGCATGACGGTTCGTATCGAGATGGGCGCGACGACGAACGGCGCGCCCGCGGTGCTCGACCTGGAGGAACTGCTCGCGACCCGGTTGCTGGTGCAGGGCAATTCGGGGTCGGGCAAGTCGCACCTGCTGCGACGGCTGCTGGAACAGTCGGCGTCCTGGGTGCAGCAGGCCGTCATCGATCCCGAGGGGGACTTCGCGACTCTGGCCGACCGGTTCGGGCACCTCGTGCTCGATGCGGCGGCCGTGGACGATGCGGGGCTGCGGCGAGCCGGGGAGAGCGTGCGGCAGCACCGCGTCTCCGTCGTGCTCAACCTCGAAGCCGTGGACCAGGACGCGCAGCTGCGGCGCGCGGCGGCCTTCCTGTCCGGGCTGTTCGAGGCGGAACGGGACCACTGGTCGCCGATGCTCGTCGTGGTGGACGAGGCACAGCTGTTCGCGCCGGCGATCGGCGCGGGCGAGGTCTCGGACGAGGCGCGGCGGCTGTCGCTCTCGGCGATGACGGACCTGATGTGCCGCGGGCGGAAGCGCGGCCTTGCCGGGGTCGTGGCGACACAGCGGCTCGCGAAGCTCGCGAAGAACGTGGCAGCGGAGGCGTCCAACTTTCTCATGGGCCGCACCTTCCTCGACATCGACATGGCCCGGGCGGCGGACCTGCTGGGAATGGAACGGCGACAGGCCGAGATGTTTCGGGACCTGGAGCGGGGGCATTTCGTCGCGCTGGGTCCCGCGCTGTCGCGGCGGCCGCTGGCGCTGCGGATTGGGCCGGTGGAGACGGGGTCGCGCGGTGGTGGGCCGAAACTGGTCGCGCCGCCGGTCGCGGCGGAGGAGGCGCGCGACCTCGTCCTGAAGGCGGCGGAGCCCGATCCGGCCCGGCCCGCACCGGTGCGCCGCGCACCGGCGGCGCCGAAGCCGGACATCCTGGCGCAGCTCGCCGCGGCACGTCCGGCGCCGGTGCACCAGCGGGCGGAGGAGGCACCGCCGGGCGCGGAGGCGCTGGCGGAACGGCGCCGGGCGATGGACGACGTCCTGCGCGCGGTGATGGCGGAGCCGGACGCGGCCTATCGGCCCCCGGCGACGCTGTACCAGGACTTCCTGGTCCGCTGCCGCATCGCGCGGCTGGCGGGGGCGCCGGACCTGCCGGAGTTCCGGCGGCTGCTGTCGCTCGCCCGCGCGGGGGTGGGCGCGGAGGTCGAGGCGGAGCCGGGCTGGGCGGACGTCGCGGCGCGCGCGGCGGCGCTGCCCGATGATACGCAGGGCGTCTTCCTCCTCCTGGCCCATGCGGCGCTGCGGCGGGAGGCCTGCCCGTCCGATGAGGCGCTGGCACGCGCCTATGGCAGTCGCTCGGCCGGGCGGGCGCGGCGGCTGCTGGCCTGGCTGGAGGAGCAGGGTGAGGTGGTGCTGCGGCCCGGGCCCGGCGGGGCGCGGATCGTCGCAATCGCGGGCCCGGGCTGGGAGACGGGGCCGGGACAGCCCGGGGCCGCGGCGGCCTGAGGGCCGGCCCAGGCGCTTCGCCCGGGCCGGCCTGGGCCCTGCGTCAGGCCGGGACGCGTTCCCGCAATGGCAGGATGACGTCGGTCAGCCACTCGGCGGGTGGCAGTTCCTTCGGGTCGTTCAGGTATTCCTCGAGGCACGGTTCGTCAGAGGGTTCCTCGCCGCTCGTTGGCAGCCAGTCGCGGTAGAGCGTGGTGTAGGCGCCTTCCAACTCGGCGTAAGGCCCCTGGTAACGCAGGACGGCGGCGCGGAGGGCAGAGACCTCGACGATCCGGACCTCCCCGTCCCCGGTGACGTGCGGGGGCACGGTCAGGCCTGCCTCGGAGCGGAGCTGCGCGTCGGGGACGCTGCCCGGATCATCGAAGTAGCGGGCGAAGAAGCGGCTGTCCGGCCCGACGAGGCCGCGGGCGGCGGCCCAGGCGGCAATGCGGTCGAAGGCGCTGCCGATGTCAGTGTAGGGGCCCCGGTGCGGCAGGACCGCGAGGCGCAGGGCGGGCAGAGTGCGGATGGTGACCTCGGCCATGATGGCCTCCTCGATGAGGGTGGGTTGCCGGAGCACGGCACCGAGGCCCCGCCGCGCCCGGTAGGCGGCCGGGGGGATCCCGTAGGCCGCCGCGAAGGCGCGGGTGAAGGTTGCCGCCCCGGAAAAGCCGGCGCGCTTCGCGACCTGCGCCACCGGCGCCTGACCGCGGACCAGCTCGGCCGCCGCCGTGGAAAGGCGGAGGCGGTTGCGGGTCTCGGCCGGCGTCTCCCCGGCGAGGTGCCGGTAGATCCGGTGGAAGTGACAGGGCGAGAAGGCGGCGGCCTCCGCCAGTTCCTCCAGCGGGACGGCGCGGGCGGGGTCGCGCGCGATCAGGGCCATCGCGCGCGCGATCCGGGCGCCGTGGTCGAGGAGGGTGGCCGGCTTGGCGGCTTGCTTCTGGGGCATGTCAGTTCCGTGCTCCGACGCGCCGGATCATCCCCATATCGGCTTTGCGGCGCTTGCGGACTTCGCGGGACGCGTCGCCCCTGCTAACCCCCGCCGCGACCGTATCGAGATCCAAGGGCATGTCGGACAGCAATTCCTTCGACGTCATCGTCATCGGCTCCGGCCCCGGCGGCTATGTCTGCGCGATCCGCGCGGCGCAGCTCGGGATGCGGGTGGCCTGCGTTGAGCGCCGGGAGACGCTCGGCGGGACCTGCCTCAACATCGGCTGCATCCCGTCGAAGGCGCTGCTGCAGTCATCCGAGAACTTCGAGGAGCTCGGGCACAAGTTCGCGGACATGGGGATCGTGGTGGAAGGGGTTCGCCTCGACCTCGCGCGCATGCATGCCCGCAAGGGCGAGGTGGTCGCCGCCAACGTGAAGGGCGTCGAGTTCCTGTTCCGCAAGAACAAGGTGACCTGGCTGAAGGGCCATGGCCGCATCACGGCACCGGGCAAGGTGGAGGTCGCGGGCACGACCTACGACGCGAAGAACATCGTCATCGCGACGGGGTCTGATTCCATCCCGCTGCGGGGCGTTGAGGTGGACGAGAAGCAGGTCGTGACCTCCACCGGCGCGCTGGAGTTGGAGAAGGTGCCGGAGCACCTCGTCGTCATCGGCGGCGGCGTGATCGGGCTGGAGCTGGGCTCCGTCTGGAAGCGGCTCGGCGCGAAGGTGACGGTCGTCGAGTTCCTCGACCGCATCCTGCCCGGCATGGACGCGGAGGTCGCCAAGACCTTCGAGCGCGTGCTGACGAAGCAAGGCTTCGCCTTCAAGCTTGGGCACAAGGTCACCGGTGCGACGAAGGCGGCGGACGGCGTCACGCTCACGGTCGAGCCGGCGAAGGGCGGGGATGCGTTCGAGGTGAAGGCGGATGCCGTGCTCGTCGCGATCGGGCGGCGTCCCTACACGGAAGGGCTGGGGCTGCCGGAGATCGGCGTGGCGCTCACCGAAAAGGGGCAGGTGGTCACCGACGACCATTGGGCGACGAACGTCCCGGGCATCTACGCCATCGGCGACTGCATCAAGGGCCAGATGCTCGCCCACAAGGCGGAGGACGAGGGCGTGGCGCTGGCCGAGCGACTGGCGGGCCAGGCAGGGCACGTGAACTACGGCGTGATCCCGGGAGTCGTCTACACCTGGCCGGAGGTCGCGACGGTCGGCGAAACCGAGGAGGAGCTGAAAGCCCGGGGTGTCGCGTACAAGACCGGCAAGTTCCCCTTCACCGCCAACGGCCGGGCCCGCGCGATGGGCGATACGGACGGCTTCGTGAAGATGCTGTCGGACAAGGAGACGGATCGGCTTCTGGGTTGCCATATCGTCGGGCCGGACGCCGGGACGCTGATCGCCGAGGTCGCGGTCGCCATGGAGTTCGGCGCTTCGGCCGAGGACGTGGCGCGGACCTGCCACGCGCATCCCACGCTGAACGAGGCGGTGAAGGAAGCGGCTTTGGCGACGGATGGCCGGGCGCTTCACGTCTGACGCGAAGGTTCGTGCGGGCGGCTTGATCGGGGAGCATGGTGCGGCCACTTGCGGCGCCATGCCCGACGACGCCCGCGCCGCCGCCGCGCCTCCCCCGACCGCCGCCTATGTCAGCCTGAGGCCGGACCGGGGGCGCAAGATCCTCGGTTGGTCCTTCATCGTGCTCGGGATCCTCGGCTGCATCCTGCCCTTCCTGCAGGGCTTCCTGTTCCTGGCGCTCGGCGTCTTCGTGCTGCGAGACCAGTACGTCTGGGCGGCGGAGCGCTGGGGTTGGGTCGCGCGCAAGTGGCCTGGCGTCGTCGGCCCGGTCGAAGGGCTGGAACAGCGCATGGCCGACCGGTTCTCGCGCTGGGGCGCGTCGCTGCGGCGGATGATCGGGCGGGGCTGAGCCGCAGCCCGCCGGCTCAGATCTCCGCGTAGATCTCGAGGATGTTGTCCTCGGGGTCGCGGAAGAAGAGCGTCCGGTGCCCCCATTGCGGCAGGTCAGTCGGGCCGCGGAGGATTGGCACGCCCTGGGAGACGAGTTCCGCATGGCAGGAGGCGACGGCCGCGGGCGGGACCCGGAAGGCCAACTGCATGGCTGCCGAGCCGGGCATCCGCGGGCCGTCGTCGCAGACGCTCCACGGACCGCGCGGGCGAAGGCTCAGCAGGGTGGCACCGATCCGGAAACTAATCCAGTTCTCGCGCTCGATCTCGACCGGCAGGCGCAGGACGTCGCGGTAGAAGGCCGTCGTCTCCGCCATCCTCGTGCAGAGAAGGACGGCGTGGTCGAGGCTGTGGATCTCGGACAGGCTCATGCCGCGGTGCCGGCGTGCGGGGACGTCCGGCTTCTCACATCATGTTCGCCGTCACGCCGCCATCCACGAAGACGATTTGGCCCGTGACGAAGTCGCTCGCGGGCGAGGCAAGGAAGACGGCGGTGCCGGCGATCTCGGCGGGGTCGGCGTAGCGGCCGGCGGGCGTGCGGCGTTTCACGTTCGCGACCCATTCGGGATTGACGGCGAGCGGCGCGTTCAGTTCCGTCTCGAACCAGCCGGGGCCGATGGCGTTGACCTGGATGTTGTGGGGCGCGAGCTCCACGGCCAGGGCGCGGGCGAACATCTTCAGCCCGCCCTTCGCCGCGGCGTAGGCCGTGATGGTCGGGCGTCCCAGCTCGCTCGCGAGGCTGCCGGTGACGATGATCTTGCCGCGGCCGCGTTCGCGCATCCCCGGTACGGCGGCGCGCGCGAGGCGCATGGCCGCGGTCAGGTGCGTGTCGAGGACGAAGTGCCACTCCTCGTCCGTGTACTGGTCCACGGGCTTGCGCACGCTGTTGCCGGCGTTGTGGATGAGGATGTCGAGCGTGCCGAGGGAGGCGACCGCCTCGGCAATGGCCAGCGAGTCCGTCACGTCGAAGGGCAGGGCCCGGGCGGCGAGGCCATCGGCGCGGAGGAGGCGGCGGCAGCCTCGGTCGCGGCGGGGTCGCGGGCGTTCAGCACCACCTCGGCGCCGGCCTCCGCGAGGCCGCGCGCCATGGCGAGGCCAAGGCCGCGGGACCCGCCGGTGATGAGGGCGAGCCGGTCAGTCAGGTCGAACTTCTGGCGATGGGTCGGGTGCAAGGTCGTCCCCTCGGGGTCGGCTGGGCGGGGTTCGGGCCCGGCTAGAGCGGGCGCGAGCGGCGGCGACGATCCTCGGCCGCGGCGGCGAGGAGGGCGGCGATCGGCTTCCGGTCGAGCCACGCGAGCAGGCCGAGGCTTCCTAGGCCGGCGTAGTGCAGCGCCGCGCCGGCCTGGAAATGCGCGAGGCCGAACATCACGAGTGGGCCGGCGAGGGCCAGCGCGGCCGCGGTGATGGCGGCGGCCGCCTTCGGCCAGCCGATCGGGTGGCGCAGGCGCCATTCGACGATCGTCGCGGCGCCGAGGGCGATGACGCCCTTGGTGATCGAGGTGACCCGCAGGAGCGTCGCGAGGTCCGGATCATCGGCGAGGCCGTTGCCTGCGCCGGCGACCAGCGTCGCGACCGCCGTGACCGAGAGGGCAACGAGGAGGGTCAGGCGCCAGCTCAGGCCCGAAGCAGATGCGCGGCCGCGCAAGGCGTGGACCGTCGGCGGGCGGGTTGGACCGGCGGGTGTCCCGGCGAAGGGCGCGGGAGAATGGTGGCGGTCGAGGCGGGCCATGCGCCTCCTCCCCTTTGTGTCGTGTGGATGATGGGGCGGGCGGGCGCGTTGCGCCAGTCAGTCGGCCCCGCTCAATCGGCCCGCTCAGTTGGCCCGCTCAGTCGGCCCGTTCAGTCGGCGCGCGGGTGTGCACTGCGCCAGGTGGCCAGAAGGCCGGCCGCGTCCACGGTGGTGTAGCGCTGCGTCGTGGAGAGGGAGGCGTGGCCCAGCAATTCCTGGATGGCGCGGAGGTCGGCGCCGCTGCCCAGAAGATGCGTCGCGAAGGAGTGGCGGAGGGCGTGGGGGTCGCGTGCTCCGGCAGCCCGAGGGTGCGGCGGAGGTCGCGCAGCGCGCGCTGGGCGACGCCGGGGTTCAGGCGGTCCCCCTTCGCGCCGATGAAGAGCGGGTCGGACGGGGCCCCGGGGCCGCGCTGGCGGAGCCAGTCCGCGACGGCCTGTTCCACGGCGGGGAGGACGGGGACGACGCGTTCTTTCCGGCCCTTGCCGAGGACGCGCAGGCCCGTCCCGGCTTGGGGGGCGTCGCGGAGGTCCAGGGACAGGGCCTCCGCGATGCGCAGGCCGCAGCCGTAGAGCAGGGTGAAGAGGGCGCGGTTTCGGGCGGCGAGGCGCGGGTCATCCTCGGCCTCTGCTGTGTCGCGCGCGGCGGCGCGGGCGTGTTTTTCCGAGAGGGCGCGGGGGATGGGCGGGCGACGACGTGGGCCGGTGAGGCCGCCGAGGGCGAGGGGTGGCAGGCCGTGCCGCTTCACAAGGAAACGCAGAAAGGTCTTGATCGCCGAGAGCTGCTTCGCCCGGGTCGAGGCGCCCGCGCCGTCGGACGCGCGGTGGGCGAGGAAGGCGCGGAGGTCGGCGAGGCGGAGGGCGGTGAGGTCCGGTTCGCCGCCCTGGTGCATCATCAGAAAGGCGGAGAGTTCGGTCAGGGCCTCGGCGTAGGTCGAGACGGTAAGGGGGGAGGCGCGGCGCTCCTCGGCGAGCCAGCGGAGGAAGGATTCCCGGGCGGCGGAGAAGGCCGGGACGGTCACGGTTCCAGCGCGCGGGCGAGGGCCGTGGCGAGGAGGCGGAGCGCGCTGCTCGCGCCGATCGTCGGCAGGCAGGAGGGGTCGCGGGCGCCGAGGACAAGAAGGCGCGGGGTGGTGTGCGCGCCGAGGCGCGAACCGCGTGTGGGGCCTCCGGCCTCCGGCACCGAAACACCCCCGCCGGGCGCGGACAGGCTCGCGCCGGGCGCGGACAGGCTCGCGCCGGGCGCGGACAGGCTCGCGCCGGGCAATCGGACCAGGGCGTCGCGGCGGATCAGGCCGGCGGCTTCGCCGTGCAGGAGGCCGGCGTCGGCCAGGGGATCGTTGCGCAGAAGCAGCTCGCGCGTGCCGAGGAGGCGGGCGACGGTGCCAGGGGGCAGGTCGCGGCGGTTGACGTCGGGCGGGCCTTCGGCCGCCAGGATCGCGTGGTCCAGGCCGAGCAGGGCGGGCCATTCATGGGCGACGACGGCGAGCGGGTCCGGCGCGCCGATGAGGGAAACGGCGGCGCCGGCCGCGCGGAGCGTCAGGTCCCGCGCGGCGCCGGCGGCCTCGGCGACCGTGCCGGTCTCGGCGCGGGCGAGGACGAGCATCGCGGCCATGTGGTCGGCCAGGCGGTCGCCATGGACGCGCAGCGGGGGCGTCAGGGTCCGGTACAGGTCCGGATGGTCGGCGAGGAAGGTCGGGTGGGTCGAGAGGAATGCGGTGACCCGCGCCTCCTCCGCCCGCCGCGCTGCGCCGTCATCGGGCGGGGTTGCCGCGGGTCCTGGTCGGGTCATGCAGGGGCAGTGTGGGGGAGGGGCCCGCCGCGCCACAAGCGGCAGCGGCGGGACAGCCTCGTGACGAAGGTCAGAGGATGGACTGACCCGTCTTCTTCCAGTCCGCCAGGAAGGACTCCAGCCCGCGGTCGGTCAGCGGGTGCTTGTAGAGGGTGCGGATGACCGCCGGCGGGATGGTCGCGACGTGGGCGCCCATCTTCGCGGCCTCGATCAGGTGGATGGGATGGCGGATCGAAGCGACGAGGACTTCGGTCTTCAGGGCGGGGTAGTTCCGGTAGATCTGCACCGTGTCGGCGATGAGCTTCATCCCGTCCTGTCCGATGTCGTCCAGCCTGCCGACGAAGGGAGAGATGAAGGTCGCCCCCGCCTTGGCCGCGAGCAGGGCCTGGGCAGCGGAGAAGCAGAGGGTCACGTTGACCATGACCCCGTTGTTCACCATATGTTTGCATGCTCGCAGCCCCGCCTCGGTCAGCGGCAGCTTGATGACGACGTTGGGGGCGATCCGCCCGAGGTACTCCCCCTCCCGCATCATGCCGTCGTAGTCCGTCGCGGTCACTTCCGCGGAGACCGGGCCCGGCGTGATGTCGCAGATTTCCTTCACGACCTCGACCATCGGGCGGCCGGCCTTGGCGATGAGGCTGGGGTTGGTGGTGACGCCGTCCAGCAGGCCGGTCTCGGCGAGCGAGCGGATGTCAGACACGTCGGCGGTGTCGACGAAGAACTTCATGGCGGGGCATCCCGTGATTCCAGCGGATCAATAGCGATGGGGGAAACCGGGGCAACCCTTGATAGCGGGTTGTTCGGCGAGCTGGTGCCCGCGCCGAAGGCGACCGCGAAGGGCAAGAAGCGCGGCAAGCCGGCCGGGCCGCCGTCGCGTCGCGTGCGGGTGCTGCTGCCCCTCCCGCTCGATACGGCTGGGGGCGGGGCCTACGACTATCGCATCCCCAACGGCACGCCGTTGCCGGAGCCCGGGACCTTCGTCGTCGTGCCGCTCGGCGGGCGGGAGATGTACGGGGTGGTCTGGGACGGCGAACCCGACCCGAGCCTCGCCGAGGGGCGGATGAAGGACGTGCTGCAGACGGTCATGGCGCCGCCGATGCAGCCGGGGCTGCGACGCTTCGTCGAATGGGTCTCGGCCTACACGCTGTCCCCGCCCGGGGCGGTGCTGCGGATGGCGATGAGCGTGCCCTCCGCGCTGGAGCCGCCGGGTCAGCAGGCAGGGTGGCGGCTATCGGCGGCGGGCGAAGCCGCGGCGAACGGGGCGCCGGGATATCGCATGACGGCGCAGCGGCGCCGCGTGCTCGACGTCATGAAGCCCGGCGAGGTCCGGGCGGGCATGGAGATCGCGGACGAGGCGGAGGTCTCGACCGGCGTTCTGCGGGGGATGGCCGATAACGGGCTGATCGAGCCGGCGCTGCTGCCGCGTGCCGCCGCCTTCGCGCGGCCCGATCCGGACCATCCGGGGCCGGTTCTGGGCGGGGATCAGGAGGATGCGGCGGCGGCGTTGCGCGATTCCGTTTCGAAGCGCGTCTTCGGCGTGACGTTGCTCTCGGGCGTCACGGGATCGGGCAAGACGGAAGTGTACCTGGACGCGGTCGCGGAGTGCCTGCGGCAGGGACGGCAGGCGCTGGTCCTGCTGCCGGAGATCGCGCTCTCCGCGCAATGGCTCGACCGGTTCAAGGCGCGGTTCGGCTGCGCGCCGGCTCTGTGGCATTCCGAACTGTCTGGCCGGCGCCGGCGGGACACCTGGCGCGCGGTCGCGGAAGGGGACGTACAGGTGCTGGTGGGCGCGCGGTCCGCGCTGTTCCTGCCCTTCCCGGACCTCGGCCTGATCGTGGTGGACGAGGAACACGAGACCGCCTTCAAGCAGGAGGACGGCGTCATCTACCACGCCCGCGACATGGCGGTGGTGCGGGCGCGGATGAACGAGGCGGCGATCGTGCTGGTCTCTGCGACGCCGAGCCTGGAATCGCTGACGAATGCGGAGACGGGGCGGTATTCCGTCCACCGTCTCGCGCAGCGGCACGGCTCCGCGGGGCTGCCTGACGTCGAGATCCTGGACCTGCGGAAGGTACCGCCTGAGCGCGGGCGCTTCCTGGCGCCGCCGCTGATCGAGGCGGTGACCGCGACGCTCGCGCGGGGGGAGCAGGCGATGCTTTTCCTCAACCGCCGGGGCTACGCGCCGATGACGCTGTGCCGGACTTGCGGCCACCGCATCCGCTGCCCGAACTGCACGGCCTGGCTGGTGGAGCACCGGGCGCAGCGGCGCCTGCAATGCCACCATTGCGGCCATGTCGAGCCGATCCCGCAGTTCTGCCCGGCGTGCAACACGGAAGGGAACCTCACCACCATCGGCCCGGGCGTCGAGCGGGTGCAGGAGGAGGCGGCACAGCTGTTCCCCGACGCGCGGCGGCTCGTCATGGCCTCCGACACCATCGCGGGGCCAGCGGCGGCGGGGGAGGCGGCACGGATGATCGCGGAGCGCGAGGTGGACCTCATCATCGGCACGCAGATCGTCGCGAAGGGCTGGCACTTCCCGCACCTGACCCTGGTGGGCGTGGTGGATGCCGATCTCGGGCTGGCGGGGGGCGACCTGCGGGCAGCGGAGCGGACGGTACAGTTGCTGCACCAGGTCGCGGGCCGGGCGGGGCGAGCGGAAAGCCCGGGTACGGTTATGCTGCAATCCTGGAACCCGGATCATCCAGTGATGCAGGCGCTGGTCTCCGGCGACCTGGACTCTTTCATGGCCGCGGAGGCGGAGGCGCGCCGGCCCGGCGCATGGCCGCCTTTCGGGCGGCTGGCCGCGCTGATCGTGTCGTCGGAGGATGAGCGGGCGGCGGACCGCGTGGCGCGCGACCTCGGCCTGGCGTCGCCGGGGGGGAAGGGGTGCAGGTCTTGGGGCCGGCGCCGGCGCCGTTGGCGATGCTGCGGGGCCGGCACCGGCGGCGGTTGCTGCTGAAGGCGCGGCGGGACGTGGCGGTGCAGCCGCTGCTGCGGGACTGGCTATCGCGGGTGGAAGTGCCGAACGCCGTGCGGGTTCAGGTGGACGTGGACCCCGTGAGTTTCCTCTGACCGGGTGTTCGGTTCCGTCCTAGATCTCGGCGGCCATGCCGGACGACCGATACCACCGCGACATCATGGCCTGGTCCGCCTCCCAGGCAGAACGCCTGCGCCGCCTGCGGGACGGGGAGCAGGTGAACGACCTCGACTGGGACAATGTGATCGAAGAGGTTGAGAGCGTGGGGAAGTCGGAACTCCAAGCTGTCCTCTCCCTCTACGCGCGCCATCGAACACGCCCTGAAGGCCTATGGGTGGCCGGATCACATGGCGGCACGGAAGTGCCGCAACGAGGCGACGACCCTCCTGGCGCGCGCTCGTCGGCGGGCTGAACCGGGGATGGCGCAGCACATCGACCCGATGCGCGAGTACGCCGATGCTCGACGTGTCGTGCTGCAACTCGACGTACGACGTCCGCCCCGGCCCTTGCCGGAGCGGGTCTGCCTGACGACGGACGACCTTTACGATCCGGATTTCGGTCCGGACGACTTGATCGCCCGTATCGCAGAGGGCCCGGGGACCGCCGTCTAACCCTGCCGGGGCAGGTCTTCCCGCGCGTCGCGGGCGGTGGCCTCGGCGGAGCCCTCGACGGCGGCTTCCGTCTCGTCCGGGACGGGCACGAAGCCGGTGACGCCGGTCTTCACCGCGGGGTCGGAGGCGGGGAAGGAATCCTCGGATCGCTTGTCCTGCTTCGCCTCCTGGGACGCGCCGGGCTTGAGATCGGAGATCCAATCGCCCGTCTCGGGGTCCCGCTTCTGGTCGGTCCGGTTCGTGTCCACGGCGGTGTCCTCTCGTGCTCGGAGGCCGACGGCCCCGACTTCACGGGCTAAGCGCGCGAGAGGGGGCTGGGGTTCCAACGCCGCCTCAGGTCGCGTTGCGTCGCGCTGCCCCCATTGCGGCGCCGCATGACCGCGTGTTAAGGCGCGCGCGCCGCGGAGCGGGGGAGTTCCCTTGTGCCGCAAGGGCTTCCGCCGCGCCGCGTGGCGCGCAGGTCCTCTCGAATCCAACCCTCGGACGGGATTGCCAGTGGCCTCCGACGCAGCCGCCGCGAACGCATCCGCCGGTCAGACGACTGGCGGGGGCAACCAGGGCCGGGGGAACCAGGGCCAGGGAAACCAGGGTGGCGCGGCGGGCCGCTACGCCGCCGCCCTCCTCGACCTCGCGAAAGACCGGCGGAACGTCGATGGCATCGCCTCGGAACTGGAGGGGCTGGGCCGTCTCTATGCCGAGGACCCGGGCTTCCGCGCCTTCGTCGCCGACCCGCGCCTGGACGCGGGGGCGCAGCGCCGCGGCGCCTTTGCCGTGATGGAGCGCGCCGGCATCGGCGGGGACGTCCGGAACCTCGTCGGCGTTCTCATTACCAACCGGCGCCTGGGGCTGCTGCCGGCCGTCGTCTCGTCCTTCGGGGCGCTGCTGGCGGAGCAGCGCGGACAGCAGACGGCCGAGGTGACCACCGCCCACCCGCTCTCGGGAACGCAGCGCGCGCAGATCGCGGCGCGGCTGACCGAGGCCGGCTACTCCAATACGCGGCTGATCGAGCACGTGGACCCGTCCATCCTGGGCGGCATCGTGATCCGGCTCGGCTCGCGCCTCTACGACACATCCATCAAGTCCAGGCTCCAACGCCTGTCCTACGCCATGAAGGGGGCTGCCTGATTATGGACATCCGTCCCGCCGAGATTTCGGACATCCTGAAGCAGCAGATCGCGGGCTTCGACACGGAGGCGAACGTCGCCGAAGTGGGCACCGTGCTGACCGTCGGCGACGGCATCGCCCGCTGCTACGGCCTGCAGAACGTCATGGCCGGCGAGATGGTGGAGTTCCCCTCCGCCGGCGTCCGCGGCATGGCGCTGAACCTTGAGAGCGACAACGTCGGCGTCGTCATCTTCGGCGACGACAAGATGATCAAGGAAGGCGACACGGTTTCCCGCACAGGGACGATCGTGGACGTGCCGGTCGGCCGCGGGCTGCTCGGCCGCGTCGTGGACGGGCTCGGCAACCCGATCGACGGCAAGGGGCCGCTGACCGACGTCTCGCGCATGCGCGTCGAGGTGAAGGCGCCGGGCATCATCCCCCGCAAGTCCGTGCACGAGCCGATGCAGACGGGCATCAAGGCGATCGACGCCCTGATCCCGATCGGCCGCGGCCAGCGCGAGCTGGTGATCGGCGACCGCCAGACCGGCAAGACGGCGGTGATCATCGACACGATCATCAACCAGAAGCCGGTGAACGCATCGGGCGACGAGAAGAAGAAGCTCTACTGCATCTACGTCGCGATCGGGCAGAAGCGCTCCACGGTGGCCCAGCTGGTCCGCACGCTGGAGGAGAACGGGGCGATGGAATACTCCATCGTCGTCGCGGCCACCGCGTCCGATCCGGCGCCGATGCAGTTCCTTGCGCCCTATACGGGCTGCACGATGGGCGAGTTCTTCCGCGACAACGGCATGCACGCCGTTATCTTCTACGACGACCTGTCGAAGCAGGCCGTCGCCTACCGTCAGATGTCGCTGCTGCTGCGGCGCCCGCCGGGACGCGAGGCGTACCCGGGCGACGTATTCTACCTGCACTCCCGCCTGCTCGAGCGCGCGGCGAAGATGAACGACGAGCAGGGCGCGGGCTCGCTGACGGCGCTGCCGGTCATCGAGACGCAGGCGGGTGACGTGTCGGCCTATATCCCGACGAACGTCATCTCGATCACGGACGGGCAGATCTTCCTGGAGACCGAACTGTTCTTCAAGGGCATCCGCCCCGCCGTGAACGTCGGCCTGTCCGTGTCCCGCGTTGGCTCGGCGGCGCAGATCAAGGCGATGAAGCAGGTCGCCGGCAAGATCAAGCTGGAGCTCGCGCAGTACCGCGAGATGGCGGCCTTCGCGCAGTTCGCGTCCGACCTCGACGCGTCCACGCAGGCGCTGCTAGCGCGCGGCGCGCGGCTGACGGAGCTGCTGAAGCAGCCGCAGTTCCAGCCCGTGCCGGTGGAGGAGCAGGTGCTTTCGCTCTTCGCGGGCACGCGCGGCTACCTGGACAAGCTGCCGGTCAACAAGGTCGGCGAGTTCGAGCGTCGGATGCTCGGCGAGATCAAGGTGTCGCAGCCCGACCTCGTCAACGCGATCCGGACCGAGGGCGCGATCAGCGGGGACAGCGAGAAGAAGCTCATCGCCTTCCTCGACGCCTTCGCCAAGTCCTTCGCCTGATCGCGGAGGGGACGGGAGCGAAGCGATGCCGAGCCTGAAGGACCTGCGCGGTCGGATCAATTCCGTGAAGTCCACGCGGAAGATCACGCAGGCGATGAAGATGGTCGCGGCCGCGAAGCTGCGTCGTGCCCAGGCGCAGGCCGAGGCGGCGCGGCCCTATGCGGAGCGGATGGAGCGGATCCTCGCCTCCCTCGGCTCGGCGGTGGTGGGTTCGCCCGACGCGCCGCGGTTACTGGTTGGGACGGGCAGGAACCAGGTCCACCTCCTGGTCGTCGTGGCGGCGGAGCGCGGGCTGGCCGGGCCGTTCAACACGAATGTCGGCCGCTTGGCGCGCACCCGCATCCGGGCGCTTGAGGCCGAGGGCAAGACGGTCAAGGTCATGACCGTCGGGCGCAAGGCCTCGGCCTTCCTGCGGCGGGAATTCGCGTCGCGGATCGTTGCCGAGTACTCCTACCAGACGGTCAAGCGGATCGGCTACGCGCAGGCGGACGAGGTCGCGGGCCGGATCACGCAGATGCTGGAGGACGGCGAGTTCGACGTCTGCACGCTGACCTACAACCGGTTCCGCTCCGTCATCTCGCAGGTACCGAGCGAGCAGCAGCTGATCCCCGCGCTGCTGCCGGCGAACGACACGGCGGCCGCGGGCACGCAGGCCCTCTATGAATACGAGCCGGGCGAGGAGGAGATCCTCGCGCAGCTGCTGCCGAAGAACCTGTCCGTGCAGGTCTACCGCGCGCTGCTGGAATCCCTTGCGGGGTTCTATGGCTCGCAGATGACGGCGATGGACAACGCCACGCGCAATGCCGGCGACATGATCAACCGGCTCACGCTGAACTATAACCGCACGCGACAGGCCAACATCACCAAGGAGCTGATCGAGATCATCTCCGGTGCCGAGGCCGTGTGATGCGATCGCAGAGCGCCGAAGGCGCGGCGCGTTAATCGCATCACCCAACGATCTAGGAGCGACGCAAGATGAAGAACAACGTCGGCACCGTCACGCAGGTCCTTGGGGCCGTCGTGGACGTGCAGTTCCCGTCGGAGCTGCCGAACATCCTCAACGCGCTGACGACCGACATCGACGGGCGCAAGCTCGTCCTCGAGGTCGCGCAGCACCTCGGCGAGCGGACCGTCCGCACGATCGCCATGGACACGACCGACGGCCTCGTCCGCGGGAACCAGGTGGTGGACACGGGCGCCGGCATTTCCGTGCCCGTGGGTGAGGGCACGCTGGGCCGCATCCTCAACGTCATCGGCGAGCCGATCGACGAGCGCGGGCCCGTGCCCACGGAAAAGAGCTACACGATCCACCGCGCCGCCCCTTCCTTCGAGGAGCAGGCGACGGCGGCCGAGGTGCTGGTCACCGGCATCAAGGTCATCGACCTTCTCGCGCCCTACCTGAAGGGCGGCAAGATCGGCCTCTTCGGTGGCGCCGGCGTCGGCAAGACCGTCACGATCCAGGAGCTGATCAACAACATCGCCAAGGGCCATGGCGGCGTGTCGGTCTTCGCAGGCGTCGGTGAGCGCACGCGCGAGGGCAACGACCTCTACCACGAGATGATCGATGCGGGCGTCATCAAGCTCGGCGAGAACGGCTCGACCGAAGGCTCCAAGGTCGCACTGGTCTACGGCCAGATGAACGAGCCGCCGGGCGCCCGCGCGCGCGTCGCGCTGTCCGGCCTCTCGATGGCCGAATACTTCCGCGACGAGCAGGGCCAGGACGTGCTCTTCTTCATCGACAACATCTTCCGCTTCACGCAGGCGGGCGCCGAGGTGTCGGCGCTGCTCGGTCGTATTCCCTCCGCGGTGGGCTACCAGCCGACCCTCGCAACCGACATGGGCGCGCTGCAGGAGCGGATCACGTCCACCAAGAAGGGCTCGATCACCTCGGTGCAGGCGATCTACGTGCCCGCGGATGACCTGACCGACCCGGCGCCGGCGACGTCCTTCGCGCACCTCGATGCGACGACGGTTCTGTCGCGCTCCATCGCGGAACAGGCGATCTTCCCCGCGGTGGACCCGCTCGACTCCACGTCACGCGGCCTCGACCCGCGGATCGTGGGTGAAGAACACTACCGCGTCGCGCGCGAGACGCAGCGCATCCTGCAGACCTACAAGTCGCTGCAGGACATCATCGCCATCCTGGGCATGGATGAGCTGTCCGAGGAGGACAAGCTGGTCGTCGCGCGCGCACGCAAGATCCAGCGCTTCCTCTCCCAGCCCTTCCACGTGGCGGAGGTCTTCACGGGCACCCCGGGCGTCTTCGTGAAGCTCGAGGACACGATCCGCTCCTTCGCGGGCATCGTCGCGGGCGAGTACGACCACCTCCCCGAGGCCGCCTTCTACATGGTCGGCACGATCGAGGACGCGGTGAAGAAGGCCGAGACGCTGAAGGTTGCGGCCTGATCTCATGGCCGGGACCTTCGACCTTGAGCTGGTGAGCCCGGAGAAGCTGATCCTCTCCCGCCCCGTCGAGATGGCGACCATCCCGGCGGCGGAGGGCGAGATGGGCGTGCTGCCCGGACACTCGCCGATGATCGTCGCCCTGCGTGGTGGCGTGATCCGGGTGCGGGAGAATGGGCAGGAGACCGAGCGGCTCTTCGTCATGGGCGGCTTCGCCGAGGTGACGCCGACCCGCGTGACCGTATTGGCGGAGGAGGCGACCCCGGTCGCCGACCTGTCGCGGGCCGAGGCGGAGCGGCGACTGGCGGAGGCCGAGGCGGCGCTGAACGGCCTCTCCGAACCCACGCCGGCGGCGACGGAAGCGGCGATGGCCCGCGTCGCCGCGGCGCGCGCGATGGTGCAGGCGGCCGGCGCGGCCTGAGCGCCGGTATTGACCTGAACCTTTCCAGGGCGCGGGCGGGATGACCGCGCGCGCCCTTCTCCATTCCGGCCGGGGCTCTCCGTCCCGGCCGGCGTGGCCCCGCCGCCACGACGTGACGCAGTACGCCATCGGCATGACCCGCGACGGTTGTGTCGGGGCTTGAAAGCCCCCCTTGCCCGTCGGCACATGGGGATGATGACAGCCCGACCGACTCCACCCCAGGGAGGGTTCGCCCGGTGAAGCACTGGCACATCGACCAGATCGCCTGGCACCGCTTCGACGCGGCCAAGGTGAACCCGGAGGTCGTGCCGCTCGTGAAGGCGGCGGCGATGGTCGAGAAGAACGGGACGGATTACGCGCTCTACCTCAACGGCGTCTTCGCGGACGACCCGGACTTCCGACAGGCCGCCGACAACTGGGCGGTGGAAGAGGTACAGCACGGCGACGCGCTGGGCCGCTGGGCCGAGCTTGCTGATCCCACCTGGTCCTTCGACGCAGCGTTCGCACGGTACCGCGCCGGCTACAGCGTGAACACGAAGGCGGATGCGTCCATCCGCGGCTCCCGCACCGGGGAACTCATCGCGCGCTGCATGGTCGAGACGGGCACCTCCTCCTACTATACCGCGCTCGGCGAGGGCTCCGAGGAGCCGGCGCTGAAGGAGGTCTGCCGCCTGATCGCGGCGGACGAGTACAGGCACTTCAAGCTGTTCTACGACCACATGAAGCGGTACTTGGCGCGAGAGGAGCTGTCCTTCGCCAAGCGCCTCCGTGTCGCGATGGGCCGCATCGGGGAAAGCGAGGACGACGAACTGGCCTTCGCCTTCCACTGCGGCAACGAGTCGCCCGACACGCCTTACGACCACGACCGCTGCATCGCCGGCTACATGGGCCGCGCCATGGACTTCTACCGCTACCGGCACCTCGAGCGCGGGATGGGTATGATCTTCAAGTCCATCGGGCTTGAGCCGCGCGGGCGGCTGTCGGAACTCTCGGCGAAGGCGGCTTGGCGCTTCCTGCAATGGCGCCGGGACCGCTACCGTCAGGTGCTGGCCCTCGGCGCGAACGAGAACCGTCCGCCGCGCGCAGCCGCGGCCTGACGGTGCGCGCCGGCCGCCGCGCCCTGCTCGCCGCGGCGGGCGCCTCGGTCGCAGGCTGTGGCGCGCGCGCGCAGCCCGGCGATGCCGCGAGGAACCCGCCGCCCGGCCTCTGGCAGATCGCGCGGGAACGCGGCTGTACCTTCGGAGCGGCAGTGCAGGCTGACCTCCTCGCCTCCGATCCCCTCTACGCCCAGGCCTATGAGCGGGAGGCCGGCCTCCTCGTCCCGGAATACGAGGGCAAGTGGGCGGCGGTGCAGCCCGTCGAGGGGCAGTTCGACTTCCGCGGGCTGGACGCCGTGGTGCAGTGGGGCCGCGCCCGGGGACGCGCGACGCGCGGCCACTGCCTCGTCTGGCACAACGCGATGCCGGATTGGCTGACGTCGGCGCTCGGGGAAGGGCGGGGGCGTGCGGAAGCGCTGCTGGAGGCGCATATCGCGGCGGTGCTGACGCAGACCCGCGCGGTGATCCGCGACTGGGACGTGGTGAACGAGGCCGTGGCGAACCCGCCCGGCAGCGACGTGCCGCAGACCACCCCGGGCGAGATGCGCGACACGCCCTGGCTCCGCGCGCTCGGCCCGACCTACGTGGACACGGCGTTCCGGATCGCGCGGCGCGTGGACCCGACGCTGCGCCTGACGCTGAACGACTACGGGGTGGAGGAGGATACGCCAGCGGCCGAGGAGAAGCGGCGCCGCCTGCTGGCGCTGGTGCGCCGTCTGATCCGCGCGCGGGTGCCGGTGGATGCCGTCGGGCTGCAGGCGCACCTGCAGATGGACAAGCCGTTCAACCCGTCGCTGTTCGGTACCTTCGTCCGCGCGCTTCGGGCGGAAGGCGTCGCCGTGCTCGTGACCGAACTGGATATCCGGGAAGGGCGGCAGATCGAGGACGACTATCCCCGCCGCGACCGCCTCGTCGCGGAACGCGCCCATGCCTTCGTGTCCGCCGCGATCGACGCGGGGGTGCGGAGCTTCATCACCTGGGGGTTGGTCGACAAGTATTCCTGGACCGTCACCGACAAGGACGTGCGCCGCGGCGACGACCGGCACCATCGCGGCCTTCCGCTGGACTGGGAGTACAACCGCAAGCAGATGTGGCGCGCCATGGCCCGGGCCTTCCGCGGCGAGGCGCCGGACCCCGACGGGTGGTTCCGGTAGCCGCGCGTCAGCGCGCCACGGCGAAGCGGACGAAGTCGCGGGCCAGTCGCTCGTAGATCGGGCGCTTGAACGCGACGGCGAGCGACGGCAGTTCGGACAGCTCCGCCCAACGCCAGGCGTCGAATTCCTGGTGCGCATCGGCGTCCAGGCGGATGTCGGCGTCCTCGCCCTCGAACCCCAGCGCGAACCAGCGCTGCTTCTGCCCGCGGTAGCGGCGGGCGATCGCGATGCCAAGGCCCTGCGGGAAGTCATAGGTCAGCCATTCCCCGTGCTCGGCGAGGATGGTGAAGCGGTCGGTGCCGATCTCCTCCCGCATCTCCCGGCAGATGGCGGCACGGGGGTCCTCGCCCTCGTCCACGCCACCTTGCGGGAGCTGCCAGCCGCCGGCGGCGCCTTCGGCGTTCGGCATGTCGGCCCGGCGGGCGACGAGGACGTGCCCTGCGCGGTTGAACAGCACGCCGCCGACATTGGGGCGATAGGGCAGGTCGCTCATGCGCGGGTGCTACGCCGATCGCAGCCGGCTGCGAAGCGTCACCGCGGCACTTCCTCCCCACGGCGGATCAGGGCGGTGATGGGGGCGAGGACGACTCCGCGCTCCTCGAGTCCCGCGGCCCAGGCGATGACGCGGTCCACGAGGACCGGAGCCGGATCGCTGGCAAGGCCGAGCACGCCGGCGCTCCCCGCTCCCGCGCCAGGCGCTCCAGTTCGGCGAGGCGGCGTTCGATCTCCCCGCGTGTCGCGGGCTCGTCCACGACGATGTCCACGGTCCGGCCGAAGGACCGGGCGGGTGGAGCGGCCCCGGGGCGAGGGTCGAGATACAGGAGGCCGCGGGCGCGCAGCGAATCCTGCAGGCCGTTCAGCAGGTCGGGCACGGCCGCGAAGCGTTCCCCACGCATGGGCCCGAGGGCGCCGATGGCCCCGACCTGGCCCTGGATGCGGGCGAGGACCCAGAGGAGGCGGTCGGCGTTCTCGGCGGGCATGGCGCCGGTCAGCAGGCCGCGCTCGCCCGGGTCGTTCAGCGGGTAGCCGGCGGGTTCGAGGGGGAGGGCGGTCAGCACCTCCATGCCCCGGGCACGGGCCTGCTCCAACAGACTCCCGGGCCGGAAAGCGTAGGGGGAGAAGGCGAGGGTCGTCGCGGGCGGTAGGCGGCGGATCGCCTCCTCCGACAGCGAGGCGGAGAGGCCGAGATTGCCGACGACGAGTGCGATCCGCGGTCGCGTATCCGACCGGTCGAAGGCGCGGGCATAGGCGCGGATGGAGGTGCGGCCCTCCGGCCCGACCCGGGGCACGGGGCCGTGAGGTGAGGATTCCAGCAGGGCAGGATCGGGCGGTGGAATCGGCCGCTCTGCGTTGGCCGCCGCAGGTGCGGCCAGACGGGGGAGGGGCGGTGGGTCGGGCGCCGTCGGCACGGCGGCCTGTTGCACGGCGGGCACGGCGACCCGCTCTGGCGGGGGGATGGAGACCGGCCGGATCGGTCCAGCCGGCGCGACCTGATCCGCCTCGGCCGGTGCGGGGGCGACCGATGCGGGAGCGGCTGGCGGTTGCGGCGTGGCCGCGGCCGGTACGCGGCCTCCGGGCCCCCCGGCGCGGCAGCGGGCAGGGGTGGCGGCGGGGCCATCATCGCCGTCCGCTGTTCCGGCGGGCCGAGCACGTGCAGCCACCCCGCGCCGCCGAGGAGCGCGAGGGTCACGAGGATCCAGAAGACGCGCAGCGCCTTCACGGCGCCGTCCGTGCGGGGACCGCCATCATGACGGCCCCGCGGGGCGTTGCGGCCGCGCCGTCAGCGGCTGGCGCGGCGCTGGGGGCCGGCAGCCGCGATGTTGCGCAGCAGCGACGTCGCCTGCTGCAGCTGGTGGTCGGTCTCGGGCTTCGTCGGGTCGAAGGCGGCGGCGCCCTCGGCCGGGACGCGCTGCACCCGCTCCGCCACGCCGGCGGGCAGGTTCAGCGGCGGGAGCGGGGCCGCGCCGCGGTTGCCCGCGCCCTCGTTGCGGAGGGAGTGGCGCAGGTCGGCCTCGCGGTCGCGGCGGCGCGTCGCCTCGGTCTGCTGCTCCTCGCGCTGCGCGAGCACCTCGATGTCCGGCTCGATCCCGGTCGCCTGGATGGAGCGACCCGACGGCGTGTAGTAGCGGGCCGTCGTCAGGCGGATCGCGCCGTTGCCGGGCAGCGGCATCACGGTCTGCACCGAGCCCTTCCCGAAGGACTTCACGCCCATGACGATGGCGCGGCGGTGGTCCTGCAGCGCGCCCGCCACGATCTCGGAGGCCGAGGCGGAGCCGGCGTTGATGAGCACGACGACCGGCACGCCGGAGACGAGGTCGCCGGCCCGCGCGTTCCAGCGCTGCGCGTCTTCCTGCCGCCGTGCGCGGGTGGAAACGATCTCGCCCTGCTCGAGGAAGTCGTCGGAGACCTGGATGGCCTGGTCCAGCAGCCCGCCCGGATTGTTGCGGAGGTCGAGGACGAGGCCCTTCAGCCCGTCGCGCGCCTGCTGCCGCAGCGTGCTGACGGCGCGGCGCAGGCCGGCCTCGGTCTGCTCGTTGAAGGAGGTGAGGCGGACGTAGCCGATGTCGCCCGGCTCCATGCGGAAACGCACGACCTGCGGGCGGATGACCTCGCGTGTCAGGGATACTTCGATCGGCGCCGGCGTGCCCTCGCGGCGGATCGTCAGGTTGATCCGCGTGCCGCGCTCGCCGCGCATCTGCTCCACCGCTTCCTGGAGCGTCAGGCCCTGGGTCGAGGTGTTGTTGATGTGCGTGATGAGGTCGCCGGGCTTCACGCCGGCGCGCGAGGCCGGCGTCTCGTCGATCGGCGAGATGACCTTCACGTAGCCGTTCTCCTGCGACACCTCGATGCCGAGGCCGCCGAACTCGCCGCGCGTCTGCACCTGCATGTCGCGGAAGTTGCGCAGGTTCATGTAGGAAGAATGGGGGTCGAGCCCCTGGAGCATCCCGTTGATCGCGTTCTCGATGACGTCGCGGTCGTTCACGGGCTCCACGTATTCGGCGCGCACGCGCTCGAAGACGTCGCCGAAGAGGTTGAGCAGCCGATAGGTCTCGGCGCGCGAGCCTTCCTGCGCCCAGGCGGCGACCACGGGGCCCACGGTGATGCCCGCCGCGAAGGCGGCCGCGACGGCGCCGTAGGTGCGCCACTTCCGCGTGGGCCGCTTCGGCTCGGTCGTCGTCATCGGCTGGTCCGCCATACGCTCAGTCCCCTTGCGCCGCCGGTGCTCCGCGGCGTGTCACGTCCCGTGCGGCGGTGCCTCTTGCCGCTTATACGTCCGGCAGCCCTGCCCGGACGCTTAACAAAGTGTCGCCCCGCCGGGTGTCACCCCCGGCCTCTCATCCACGGGCGGCCCAGCCCCGGGGGTCCACGGCCTGGCCCGCCCGGCGAAGTTCGACGTAGAGCGCACCGCGCCCGCCTTCGCCGTCCCTGCCCCCACCGACCGTCCCGACCGCTTCGCCGGCCCCGACGCGCTGGCCCGGCTCCCCGTCCAGGCGGTCGAGCCCGGCCAAGACGAAATGGTATCCGCCGCCGCAGTCCACAATCAACATCCGCCCGTAGGACCGGAAGGGTCCGGCGAAGACGATGCGCCCGGAACACGGCGAGACAACGCGGGCACCGGGGGCGGCGGACCAGGACTGGCCGGTCGAGCCGCCGGTTCCGAACTCACGCTGGATCACGCCGGCCACGGGGGCGCCGCGGTGGATCGGCCCGGGGATGACGGGGGCCGAGGCAATTTCGGCCGGGCGGGAGGGTTCGGGGCGGGAGGGTTCGGGGCGGGAGGGTTCGGGGCGGGAGAACTCCGGACGGGCGGGGCGTGGCGGGTCGGGGTCGGGGCGGCGGGACGCCTCGCGGCGTGCCTCGGCGTCCCGGCGGGCTTCCGCTTCGGCACGCTCGCGCGCCCTGCGGTCCGCCTCGGCGCGCTCGCGGGCCTCGCGGGCCGTGGCCTCGCGTTCCAGCCGTTCGACGGCGGCGCGGAGATCGCGGGCGCCCGCGGCGGCCGCGGCGGCGCGGCGGGTGGCCTCGGCCTCCGCGTCGCGGGTTTCCTGCCGGCGTTCGCGCGCCTCGGCGAGGGCTGCTTCCACCGCCGCGCTGGCGTCGCGCGCGGCGGCGCGTGCGGTGGTGAGCCGGGCCCGTTCCTCTCCGGCCGCCCGGGCCGTGCGGTCGGCCTCGGCGCGGAGGCGGCGGTACTCGGCGGCCTCCTCGGCCAGGCGCCGGGCGAGGCCGCGGAGGACGAGGGCGCCGCGCAGCGCTTCCTCGGGCGGGGCGGGGACGGCCAGCAAGGTCTCTGCCGGCCAGAGGTTCAGGCGACGCATGGCCGGGATGAGGGGTGCGATGGCCTCCGCGCGGCGCTTCGCCTCGGCCTCCGCGGCATCGCGGGCTCGCTCGGCGGCGTCCAGCCGTTCCTCGGCGGCGGCCAGCGCTTCCTCGGCGGCCACGGCGCGGCGGCCCAGTTCGGCGCGGCGGGCGGAGAGGGCGCGTTCCCGGGCCTCGGCCTCCCGCGCCTCCCGCGCCGCGGCGCCAAGGGCGGTGCGGGCGGCGCCGGCCTCGCCCTCCGCCTCGCGCAACGCGCCGCGGTCCGGCTGGGCGGCGAGGGGCACGGCGGCGAGGGCCGCCCAGAGGGCGAGGGGGAGCGCGAAGGGTAGGGCGGTACGATGCGGCATCGCCTGTCCCCCTCCCTTCTCCCCTACAGCCGACGCAGGGCGATCTCCTCGACCCGATGGTCCTCGCCCTTGCGAAGGATGAGGTCGGCGCGGCCGCGGGTCGGCAGGATGTTCTCCCGCAGGTTCACGAGGTTGATGTCCTCCCACAGCCCGGTCGCCGTCGCCAGCGCGTCCGCGTCGGACAGGCGCGCGTAGCGGTGGAAGTAGGACCGGGGATCGCGGAAGGCCGTGTCGCGCAGCGCCAGGAAGCGGTCGAGGTACCAGCGCCGCAGCGCCTCCTCCGGCGCGTCGAGGTAGACGGAGAAGTCGAGGAAGTCCGAGACGAAGGGCACGGTCCGCCCGTCTCGCGGCGGGGCGCCGGCGTGCAGGACGTTCACCCCCTCCAGGATAAGGATGTCCGGCGCGTCCACGGTCACCGAGTCACCGGGGATCACGTCGTAGGTCAGGTGCGAATACACCGGCGCGCGGACCGGGTGCACGCCCGCCTTCACGTCGGAGAGGAATCGCAGAAGGGCCTGGACGTCGTAGCTCTCGGGGAAGCCCTTGCGGCGCATCAGGCCGCGCCGTTCGAGTTCGGCGTTGGGGCGCAGGAACCCGTCCGTCGTCACCAGCGCGACGCGCGGCGTGCGGGGCCAGCGGGCGAGCAGGGCCTGGAGTACGCGGGCCGTGGTGGACTTCCCGACTGCGACGGAGCCGCCGATGCCGATGACGAAAGGCACCCGGTCCTCGTCACCGCCGAGGAAGCGGCGCCGCGCGCGGAACAGGCCCTGCGCGGCCTCGACGTGCATGGCCAGAAGGCGCGAGAGGGGGAGGTACACTTCCTCCACCCCCGACAGGTCCAGGCGGTCGCCGAGGGTGCGGAGGCGGGGGATCTCCGCCTCGGTCAGCGCCATCGGCATCCCGTCCCGCAGACGCGCCCAGGCGTGGCGGGGGAAGGTCAGGAAGGGCGAGAGGGACTCCGTCGGGTCGCCGGCCGGGACGGCGGCGTTGCCGGCCTCGCGCGCCGTGGGGCGCTTGCTCGTGGAAGTTCTCATCCCGGGAAGCACGTCAGCCGACGAGGCTCCGCCCCGTCATCGCCGCGGGCTGCGGGAGGCCGAGGAGGGCGAGGAGGGTCGGCGCCAGGTCCGCGAGACGCCCGTCATGGATCGGTGCGTCGGCAGGGCCGCCGAGCAGCATGACCGGCACGGGGCTCGTGGTGTGCGCGGTGTGCGGACCGCCCGTGACGGGGTCGCGCATGAGTTCGGCATTGCCGTGGTCCGCCGTGACCAGCAGCGCGCCGCCCGTGTCGCGGATCGCGCGGACGATGCGGCCGAGGCCCGCATCCGCCGCCTCGCAGGCCTTGATCGCGGCGGGGAGCGAGCCGGTGTGGCCGACCATGTCGGCATTGGCGAAGTTCAGGATGATGAGGTCGTACTTCGCGGAGCGGATCGCGGCCTCCGCCTTCTCCGCCAGTTCGGGCGCCGACATCTCGGGCTGCAGGTCGTAGGTCGCGACCTTGGGGGAGGGGACCATGACCCGGTCCTCGCCGGGGTTCGGCGTCTCCTCGCCGCCATTCAGGAAGTAGGTGACGTGCGGGTACTTCTCCGTCTCGGCCATGCGAAGCTGCGTCATGCCGGCGCGGGCGACGACGGGGCCGAGGAGGTCGGCCATGCTATGCGGTGGGAAGATCGCGCGGAGGTAGGGGTTCAGGGCTTCGGCGTATTCGGTCATCGCGACGGCGTCGCAGAACGACGGCATGCGGGGACGGGAGAAACCGTCGAAATGCGGGTCGAGCAGGGCAGCCATGATCTGGCGCACGCGGTCCGCGCGGAAATTGAAGGACAGGACGGCGTCGCCGTCCTTCATGCCGGCGTAGTCAGCAATGACGGTGGCCGGGATGAACTCGTCGGTCACGTCGGAGGCGTGCGCGGCCTGGATCGCGGCCCCTGCGCCCGTGGCGCGCTCACCCTCCGCCTGTACCATCACGTTCCACGCCTTCGACACGCGCTCCCACCGGTGGTCGCGGTCCATCGCGAAGTAGCGGCCCGTCACCGACGCGATGCGCGCGCCGGCGGGCAATTGCGCCTCGAAGGCGGGCAGGGTCCTCGCGCTGTCGCGGGGCGGGGTGTCGCGGCCGTCGGTCCAGGCATGGATCGCGACGGGGATGCCCTTCATCGCGAAGATGCGCGCCAGCGCCAGTGCGTGGTCCTGGTGCGCGTGCACACCGCCCGGCGAGAGCAGCCCCATCAGGTGCAGCGTCCCGCCCGTGGCGTGGAGGTGGTGACCCAGTGCGACCACCGGCGGCAGCCCTTCCAGCGTGCCGTCGGCGATCGCGTTGCCGATGCGCGGCAGGTCCTGCATCACGACGCGACCCGCGCCGATGTTCAGGTGCCCGACCTCCGAATTGCCCATCTGCCCGTCGGGCAGGCCCACGTCGTGGCCGGAGGTGCGGAGGAAGGCGTGCGGGCAGGTCGCCCAGAGGTCGTCGAAGGTCGGCGTCCGCGCCTGCCGCACGGCATTGTCCGCCACCTCCTCCCGCCAGCCCCAGCCGTCCAGGATCACGAGCATGACGGGCTTGGGCTGGGGCATCCGGACCTCCGCGGGACGGCGCGGATTAGCCGGGAATGCGCGGGAGCGGAACCGTCGCTTGACCACGGGGGCGCAACGGTCTCGATTGCCGGGACCGAAACGGCGTAGCCTGGATGCAGATCCTCTCGATCCAATACCTCCGCGCGATCGCGGCGCTGATGATCGTCGTGTTCCACGCCGGCAACCAGTTGACGCGTCTGGGCCTGCCCGCGGGCTGGGGGGACGGGCTCCAGGCCGGGGTGGACATCTTCTTCGTCATCAGCGGCGTGATCATGTATGTGACGACCGCCGGCACCGGCATCCGGCCGGCGGAGTTCTGGCTGCGCCGGATCATCCGAATCGTCCCGCTCTACTGGATCATGACGACGGCGATGGTGGCGGCCGCGCTGCTGCTGCCCGGCCTGGTCCGGACCGCGCGGTTCGATCCGGCGCACGTCCTCGCGTCCTACCTGTTCATCGCCTGGCCGCATCCGGTCCTGGGCGAGGCCCTGCCGATCCTGGTACCCGGCTGGACGCTGAACCACGAGATGTTCTTCTACGCCGTCTTCGGCCTCGCCCTCACGTTGCCGGAGCGGGTGCGGTTCTGGGCGGTCGGCGCCGTCCTCGGCACCCTCGTCGTCGCGGCGCACGCCTTGCCGGCGGCTGGGACGCTGCTGCGGTTCCATGGCTCGGGCATCGTGCTGGAGTTCTGGGCGGGCATGGCGCTGGGACGGCTTCACCTGGCGCGGCGGCTGCCCGGGCCGGCCCTGTCGGGCGCGCTCCTGGTCCTGGGTCTCCTTGCTTTGCCGTTCAGCGCGCTCTCCGCGGGCGACGTCCCGCGGGTGCTCCACGCCGGCCTGCCCGCGGTCGCCGTCGTGGCCGGGGCGCTGGGCCTGGAACGGGCGCGGCGGGTGCCGCGGAACGCCTTCGGATCGCTGCTGGGGGAGGCGTCCTACGCGCTCTACCTGTCGCACGTGATGGTGCTTCCGGCGGTCGCGGTGGTGTGGGGCCGCATCGCGCCGGGCGACGGATTCGTGGCGCTCGTGGGGTTCGTGCTGGCGGGGGTCGCCACCTCGGTCGCGGTCTCGATCGCGGTCTACCGGCTGATCGAGAAGCCGTTGCGGCACGCGATGCACCTCAAGATGCCCGGCGCATCGCGGACGCCGTCGCTCGCGGCCGTCGCGTCCCGGCCTTAGGGGCCGCTGCACGCGGCGCGACGGGCTCGGACGGCCCGATCGTTCCCACGGCAGGTGAGCGGCGCGCGGCCGCGGGCGGCGCCGGGCGGGAACCGGATCCCGTCCGGCTCAGGCGCGCGCGGTGTAGGCCCGGAAAACGCCGAGGTCGGTGGCGAGGCCAACGTCCCGGAAGCCCGATTCCCGAAGCGCGGAGAGGATTGCGTCCGCCGGGACGCAGGCCTCGATCGTCTCCCAGTAGTAGCGCATGAGTTCGCTCGAACGGCCCTTCGGCGCCGCGAGCCAGCAGAGCGTCGGGATCACGCCGCCCATGTAGGTCCGCGCGACGGCGCGCGCGGCGCCGCGCTCCGGCACGCCGATCTCCAGCAGCAGGACGGTCCCGCCGGGGCGCAGCACGCGCCGGTACTCCCGGAAGGCGGCGCCGAGGTCGGCGACGTGGCGCAGCGCGTAGCCCATGGAGACGAAGTCCACCGAGGCGTCGGGCAGCGGGATCTCCTCCGCCCGGCCCTTCAGCAGCCGCACGTCCGGCAGGTGGCGCCGCGCCTCGGCGAGCATGCCGTCGGAGGGGTCGAGGCCGGTGACGAGCGTCGGGTCGCCGACGATCCTCACCGCCTCCCGCGCGACCAGCCCCGTCCCGACCGCGACGTCCAGGACCTGCATGCCGCGGCGCAGCCCGGCCTGCGCCAGGGCCCGCCGCCGGTACCAGGGCCCGCTGCCGAGGGAGAAGATGCGGTCGATCCGGTCGTAATGCGGCGCCGTCTCGTCGAAGAGCGACTTGACGAAGCCCTCCCGCGCCTCGGCGCTGCCGTAGCGGTGCTGGAGGACGGGGTGGGGTGCGTTCATGATGGTACCTTCTCCGCGCGGAGCGCGGCGATCTCGGCCCGGAGCGCGCGCATCTCGGTCAGCAGGACCTGGCTGTCGGCATGGGCTTCGGACCGCGCGGCGTCGGTGATCGCCGTGGCGGCGCGCGCATCGGCGCTCTCCTTCTGCTCGCGCAGCGTCTGGATGCTCTCCACGATCACGCCGATGAAAAGGTTGAGGACGACGAAGGTCGCGATGAGGATGAAGGGCAGGAAGTAGAGGTAGGCGAGGCCGTTCGCCTCGGCCGCGGGCTTCACGATGTTGGCCCAGTCGTCGAGCGTCATGAGCTGGAACAGCGTCAGCAGCGCCGCGCCGAGGCTGCCGAACTGCTCGGGCATCAGGTCGCCGTAGAGCTTCGTGCCCATCACCGCGAAGACATAGAAGATGAGGAACATGAGTGCGACGATGCTGCCCATGCCCGGCAGGGCCGCGAGCATGGCTTCGACGACGTTGCGCAGCGACGGGAGGACGGAGGCGAGTCGGAGGACGCGCAGCACGCGCAGCGCGCGGAGGACGGAGAGCTCGCCGGAGGCCGGCATCCAGGCGATGCCGACGACGATGATGTCGAAGATGCCCCAGGGGTCGCGCAGGAAGCGGGCGCGGAACGCGTAGGCGCGTAGCGCCAGTTCCGCCGTGAAGACCAGCAGGAGTGCGTGATCCACCGCGTGCAGCGCCCCGCCCCAGCGTTCCATCACCGTGTCCGAGGTCTCGAGCCCGAGGGTGACGGCGTTGAGGAGGATCAGCGCCGTCACGACCTTCTGGAAGGGCGCGGAGGCGACGAGGCGCGCGGTGCGGGCGCGGAGGTCGTCGCCCGCGTCGGTGGCGGTCAGGGCTTCCTGCATGTCCGTGGTCCCGGGAGGCGGGGACGGATGCCAAGCCGCGGCCCGGCCCGCAAGGGTTTCAGCGCGGGATGGGCGAGACCCCGAAGATGGCGGGGTGCAGGTGCAGCAGCGCCGCCCAGGCTGCCCCGCCGATCAGGAGCGGCCAGAGGATCTCCCGCCAGGCGATCCGGTTCCGCCCCGACAGCACCGCGCCGAAGGGGAGGAGGGAGGTGCGGGAGGCGAAGCCCCGCCAGCCCGCCGGATCCCGCGCCGCGACCTTGGCATCGAGCGAGGGCATGCCGAGCAGCGCCGTCAGCGCGAAAGCCCCGAAGAAGAGGATCGCCGCCGTGTCGCCGTTGCCGATGACGTGGACGATCCCCCAGATCGCGAAGGACCAGAGCATGGGATGCCGGGTGATCCGCACCATCCCTCGCGGTTCCTGTTCCAGCGCCGAGCCCTGGCCGAGGCTCGTCGCGTTGCGGGTCATGACGCTGCCCGCGAAGAGGACGAAGGCCAGGAGCATCAGGACGACCAGCAGCCAGGACAGGACGCGGGGCGGAAACCACAGCGGCGTGGTCGGCGCGTTCTGCCAGGCCAGCACCAGAAGGGTGATCGAGACGGCGGAGGCGAGGGAGAAGACACCGGTGAATGCCTTCTCCCCGGTGCGCGCGACGACGGCGCCCCGCAGGCGCGTCCCCGCTACGCCGACATGGATGCCGATCCAGAGAAGGGCGGCGAGGATGAGCAGGAGCATGGCGCCGAGCCTGCCCCATGCCCCCCGCGTCGGGAAGGGCGCGGTCAGGCCAGCCGGGAACCCTGGGCGATCCCCGTCCGTCCGTTGATCACGCCGTAGATGTCGGGATCGTGCTGTTCGCTGAAGCCGCACTTCTTCAGGGCGGACTCGGCGGCGTAGTAGCCCTTCCGCTCCTTCGCCGGCATGATGTTCCAGTCGGCATCCGACGGCCGGCCCGGCGCGCCGGCGACGTGGGCGAGCTCGTGCACCAGGGTCGCGGCCAGGCGACTGGCGCTGGTGAGTTCCAGCGGGTCGATCATGATCTGGACCATCGAGGTCCCCGGATGCGCCGACAGGGTCTCGGTTCCCTTGGTGTAGGTCGCGGCAGCGGACATGGTGCGCAGGTCGGTCTCGATGTCGGCCGAACCGTAGCGGTAGATGAGGAACTTCCAGGTCAGCAACTGACTCAGCGCGTATTCGCGGGGGCCGAGCGCCTTGAAGTAGGTATCGCAGCCCGCGTTGGTCTTCGGGTTCGCCATCCGCGCCATCGCCACGAAGGCGGCCTCAAAGACCTCCCGCACCTTGATGGCCCTGCCGGATCCGCCGAGGGAGACAGGGATGGTCATGGTTTCCGGCCAGCGCTTCGGACCGGGCGTCCTGGGGCTGTCGGGGGAGCGATCCCAGAGGTCGCCGGTGCCGGAGAGGCCATAGAGGCTGACCTTGCCGCCCGCGGTAACCCAGGTTGCCGCCATCGATCCCTCCTCCGTCGCGATGCGGCGTGTAGAACGCGGCGCATCGCGGGTCTCGCGGGGGCGTGTCGCGTGCGTCGCGGCCTCAGCCCGGGCGCCAGGCCCGGTGGTAGGGGTGGCCGGCGTTGATGCAGGCGGCGCGGTAAAGCGCTTCGGCCAGCAGGCCGCGGACCAGCATGTGCGGCCAGGTCAGGCGTCCGAGGGAGAGGCGGTAGTCGGCGCGGGCGAGGACCGCGGGGTCCAGGCCCTCGGCGCCACCGATGAGGAAAGCGACGGGACGCGCGGCTTCGGTCCAGCGGGAGAGGAGGTCGGCCAGCCCCTCGCTGTCAGGCGCCTCGCCGCCGAGGTCGAGGGCGACGGCGAGCGACCCGGACGGCAGGGCGGCGAGGATCGCCGCGCCCTCCCGCCGCCGGATCTCGGCGCGGGAGCCGGTGCCCTCCGGCAGTTCCTTCACCGTCAAGGGCGGGCGGAGGCGGGCGTTGAAGTGGTCGAAGAGGTCGCGCTCGGGTCCCGGGCGCGATCTCCCGACGGCGATGAGGAGGGGCGGCTTCAGCCCCTCCTCCTCATCGCCGCCCCGGCTCCTCCGGATCGTGGCCGCGGGGGAGGTCGGTGCCGGTGGCCCGTTCCTCCTCGTCTGCGGCCTCGTCGGCGTAGGTCGGGACCATGTCCTCGCCGGAGACGTCGAAGGCGGTGCCGGCGGGGCCGTCGAGGAGTTCCCCGCGCGGCAGGGCGGAGCCGCCGCCATGGCCCATGCCCGGACGGCCGTCGGCGCCGCCGGATTCGTTGGCCGACCCGTCATCCTGGTCCGACGGCCGACCGTCCGGCGTGCCGGGGCGGCGGGCGTCGGGGTCCAGCGCGTGCTGGCCCGGATGGAGGGCGCCGCCGAGCGGCGCGCGGCGTTCGGGGCGGAGATCGTCGTCGTCGGCCATGGGAGAGTCCTCCGTGTCGCCCCCCAACGCTCCGTCCGCCCGAAGGTCACCATCCCGAAGTTCCGTATCGGCGGGCGGGCTTTCGGGTCCCCACATGCGCTCCAGCCGAACCTCCTCCCGCTTCTCCGGCTTGAAGAGGTGGATGACGATGTCGCCGGCATCCATGAGGACCCAGTCCGGGGAGGCTTCCCGGCGGATGCGCTTGATGCCGTGCTCCCCCAGCGCCTCCTCGACGTGGCGGGCCATCGCTTCGATCTGCCGTTCGGCCAAGCCGGTCGCAACGATCATGCGGTCGGCGAAGGCGGAGCGCGTGGCGACGTCGAGGACGACGACGTTCTCCGCCTTGTCGTCCTCGAGACTCCTCACCGCGGCGGCGACGAGAAGCTCCAGCCGCTCCGGCGTCGGGGGCGCCGGCTTCTTGGCACGGACCCGCTTGGGACCGGCGGCCGCGGCCTTCTTCGTGGCGGCGGTCGCAGCCGGGTCGGCCTTCGGCCGCGCGGAGAGGCGTTGCTGGGAGGGCACGCCGACCCTGGAAGCCGGGCGCGGCGCCTCGTCGCGCGTGCGGCGCTTGGGCGCCTCGTCGCGTGTCCGGCGCGCCGGGCCAGCATCGCGCGTGCGACGGGCGGGGGCCTCGTCCCGCCCTCGACGCACGGGCGCCTCGTCACGGGCACGGCGCGGCGGCGCATCGGCGCGCGGCCGCCGCGTCGGGGCGTCCTTTCGGGCGCCGCGGTCCGGGGCCTCGTCGCGGGGACGGCGGACGGGTGCGGCGTCGCGCGAACGCGGCGTTGCGTCGGCCCGGGTCCGGCGCGCCGGGGCATCGGCGCCCGATCGCCGCGTCGCCGCGTCGTCGCGGGTCCGGCGCGCGGGCATGTCCTCCCGGGTGCGGCGTGCCGGCGCTTCGTCGCGCGTGCGGCGTGCCGGTGCCTCCTCGCGACTGCGCCGCGTCGGCGCTTCCTCGCGGGTGCGTCGCGGGGATACGTCGTCGCGGGTGCGTCGCGGGGATACGTCGTCGCGGGTTCGGCGTGCCGGAGCCTCCTCGCGCGAGCGGGCGGGCTTGGCGGCGGGTGCGGCTCGTCCGGCGCGGGCGGGAGGGGCGGCCTTGGCGCGCCCCGCGGCCGGCGCCCGGGCGGGCCGAGACTCCGCCGCCGACCTGCCCTCTGCCTTCGCGCCGCGCGGTGGCCCCTTCGCCCCGGCGCGCGGCGTCTTCGGCCGGCCGGTCGCGGGGCCTTCTCCGGTGCTGCGGCTGGTCGGGGCGCCGCGCCCGGCGGGGCGGCGGGTCGGGGTCTTCGGCGTGCGGGCGATGGTGGCCTCCTGTCCGTCTCAGCGCCTGGCGAGGGCCGGCGCGTCCGGTATGCCTAGGGAATGGTCGTGCGGGGTCGCGGTTGCGAGGGGGCGGTTGCGGAGGGGGACGGCCCGCCGCGCGCCGCCCGGATCGCAGTGGCGCTCGCGGGGTGCTCGCGCGCGGGGATGAAGGTCCAGCGCGCATGGGCCCCCGGCGGGCAGGCGAGCAGCCGCCCCGGCCGGGTCCGGTGACGTCGTAGGGTGGAAGCGGCGGCGCCGTGCATCGCGCGCCGGGTCCAGCCGGGCCGGGGCAGGACGGCCATGGGCGTCCGCTTCGCCAGCCGGTGCCAGCGCCGCCAGCGCGGGAACTGGACGAGGTTGTCCGCACCCATGATCCAGACGAAGCGCGCGCGGGGGAAGCGGCGGCGCAGGCGCGAGAGGGTGCGCTCCGTCTCGCGCAAGCCCATGCGGGCCTCGATGTCCGTGGCGATGATGCGGCGGCCGTCGGCGACGCGGCGGGCGGATTCCAGGCGCTCGGCGAGGGGTGCCATGCCCGCGCGGGGCTTCAGCGGGTTGCCGGGTGAGACGAGCAGCCAGACCTCGTCCAGCCGCAGGGCGCGCAGGGCGCGTTCCGCCACGTGCCGATGGCCCGGATGGGCGGGGTTGAAGGAGCCGCCGAGCAGCCCGATCCGCCGTCGCCGCGAATCGCCCCGGGGTCCGGGGGCGTGCCCATCCGCCTGCTTCAGGGCCCGGGCCTCAGGGCGTGCGGACCGCGGCGGCGACGGGACGGTCCAGCAGTCCCTCGATCGTGGCCGTGACCGTGGCACCCTGCCGCAGCGGAAGGGCCGGCGAGAGCGCGCCGAGCAGGACGTATTCGCCGACGCGCAGCTCCCGCCCCTCGCGCCGCAGGTCCTCGATCACCCAGGCCAGGGCGTCCAGCGGGTGGCCGAGGAGGGTGGCGCCGGTGGCGCGGGCGAGTTCCGCCCCGTCGGCGGACAGCGTGACGGTCATGGAGGCGAGGCGGCGGGCGAAGTCCCCCGTCGCGCGGGCAACGACGGCTTCGCCGAGCACGCCGAGGCGCGTGCCGAGGTTCGTCGCGACGAGCGCGGGCCCGTCCAGGCGGTCGGCGGGCGCCGCGAGGTCGGGCAGCTCGATGAACGGCATCACGAGGTCGATGGTGCGGAGGATCGCGACGTGGTCCGACCCCGCGGCATTGATGTTCTCGGACGCGACGCGCACCAGGAGGCCGCTCTGCATGGCCGGGGCCACGCCGAAGCCGGCGGGGATCTCGGCCGGGCGGTCCGGCGTGCCGGTGGCGCGCACCGTGCCATGGAAGATCGTGCCGCGGAGCGGGTGCGGGATTCCGTAGCGCCGCTGCGACGCGGCGTCGGCGAGCGCGACCTTGTAGCCCACCGGGTCGCCATAGGGCTGCGACAGGGTGCGGATCAGCAACTGCTGCGCGCAGGCTGCGTCCGCCAGGCTCAGCGGGGCGGGGTAGGCCGGCACGGGGCGGCGCTCCAGCAGCGCGTGGGCGAAGCGAGCGACGGTCACGAGGTCCGGGCAGGCGGCCTGGGCCGGCACCGCGGCGGGCATGGCGAGGACCAGCGCCGCGACGGCGGCGATCGCGTCATGCGTTCGATCGGCCTCCTCCCCGCCGGGTCAGGGCCTGACCTGCCCCGTTCCCACAACATGGTAGCGATAGGTGCAGAGCTGTTCGAGGCCCACCGGTCCGCGGGCGTGCAGCCGGCCCGTGGCGATCCCGATCTCCGCGCCGAAGCCGAACTCGCCGCCGTCGCAGAACTGGGTCGAGGCGTTCCAGAGGCCGACGGCGGAGCCGAGGCCGTCGAGGAAGGCGCGGGCGGCGCCTGGGTCCTCCGTCACGATCGCCTCGGTGTGCTCGGAGCCGTAGCGGCGGATATGGGCGAGCGCCGATTCCACGCCGTCCACGACCGCGATGGAAAGCGTCGCGCCGAGCCATTCGGTCGCGAAATCCGCCTGCGTCGCCGCGGGCAGGTCGGGCAGGACCGCGCGGGCGCGGTCATCGGCGCGGAAGCCGCAGCCCAGCGCCGCGAGGTCCGCCGAGGAGCGGGAGGAGGGAGGGCGCAACGGCCGCGTCGATCAGCAGCGTCTCCGTCGCGCCGCAGACGCCGGTGCGCCGCATCTTCGCGTTGGCGAGGATGGCGCGGGCCATCGCCGGGTCGGCGGCGGCGTGGACGTAGGTGTGGCAGAGGCCCTCCGCATGCGCGAGGACGGGGACGCGGGCCTCCTGCATCACGCGCGTGACCAGCCCCTTGCCGCCGCGCGGGATGATGAGATCGATCAGCCCGGCCGCGCCGAGCATGGCGCCGACGAAGGCGCGGTCGGCCGTCGGTGCGATGGCCACGGCAGCCTGCGGCAGGCCGGCGGCGCGCAGGCCTTCGGTGACGCAGGCGTGGATGGCGGCGGCGCTGTGCAGGCTCTCCTTGCCGCCACGGAGAATCACGGCGCTGCCGGCCTTGAGGCAGAGGCCGGCGGCGTCGGCGCCGACGTTCGGACGGCTTTCGTAGATCATGCCGATGATGCCGAGCGGCTGGGCGACGCGGCGGATCAGCAGGCCGTTGGGGCGGGTCCATTCCGCCAGGGTCCGGCCGACCGGGTCGGGGAGGTCGGCGATCTCCTCGAGGCCGATCGCCATCGCTTCGACGCGCCTCGGGTCCAGCGTCAGCCGGTCGCGGAAGGCATCGGTCAGCTCCGGGGCGCCGGCGAGATCGGCGGCGTTGGCGTCCAGGACGGCCGCAGTCCGGGCTCGCAACGCGGCCGCGGCGGCGCGGAGGGCGCGGTCGCGGGCCTCGCCCGGGCTCCGCGCCAGGACGGCGGCGGCGTCGCGCGCCTGGCGGGCGGCGGTCTCGAGGGCCTGGGCGGCGCCGGATGCAGCGAGGGCATTCATGACGCGGGGGTTAGCGCCCCCGCCACCTCGGCCACAAGCGGTTGCCACCGAGCCGTCTCTGCCCTGCAGGACCGTCCAAAAAGATACTTGCATTCCGAAAAATGTAACGGATGCTGCGGTCGGCGCGCGGAATCGGTGCGCGACCTCGCCGGGAATGGTGCTAGGCTGCGGCGCAGCATCAACCCTCCGCGATCTCGCGCACAGTCGTTGTCCAACGGAACCTCATGACCATGCCGGCCCCGCGGTCGCCCGAAACCCCTCTCCCGACGTCCCGGCCTGCGGCTGGCCGGCCCGACCGGCCGCGCCGCATCCACCCCGGCTGGCGGGCGCGGCTCCTCGCGGGTGTAGCGGTGGCGGGCCTGCTCCTCGGCGTCGCTGGCGGCGCGGCGGCGCAGAGCTTCGACCCGCCCTTGCCCGGGAGCGTCTCCTCGACCGGCACGGCGGCGCGCACGACGTCGCGGGCGGGCGGCATCCTCCTGGACCAGGCGAACTATTGGTCGGCGCAGGGGCGCCCGAACATGGCGCTCTCGGCCCTCGAGCGCCTCATCGCGCTGGAGCCGAACAACGCGGAGGTGCTGTCCGTCGCGGCGGAGGTCGCGATCCAGAACGGCGACCGCGCGGCCGCCGAATCCTATCTCGCCCGCGTGGCGCAAATCGCGCCGGGCTCCCCTGCGCAGGCGCGCGCCCAGGCGGCGCTTCGCTCGTCGTCCGTGGACCAGTTGGCGCTGGGCGAGGCACGGCGGCTGGCGCAGGCGGGGCAGCGCGAGGCGGCGATGCAGCGCTACCGCGAGATCTTCCCGAACACGGAAGTGCCCGACGCCTACGCCGCCGAGTACTACCAGACCCTCGCCTCCGTCTCCTCGGAGAACTTCCGCGACGCGGTGAACGCGCTGCGCGAGGCGGTCCGGCGCCAGCCGGAGAACCGCGCGCTGCAACTGGCGTACGCGCAGCTCCTGACCTACCGCGAGGTAACGCGGTCGGAGGGCGTCGAGCGGCTGGCCGCGCTGTCGCAGATCGCGGACATCGCCAGCGGCGCGCGCGCGGCGTGGCGGCAGGCCCTGTTGTGGCAGGGCCCTTCGGGCGAGAGCGAGGAGCAGATCAACGTCTACCTCGCCCGCTATCCCGACGACCAGGAGATCATCGCGAAGCTCGCGGAAATCCGTGCCGTTACCGCCGATCCGGTCGCGGAGGCGCGGATCCGCGGCTTCGAGCTGCTGCGCGACAACAAGATCGCCGAGGCGGAGGCGCTATTCAACAACGTGCTCACCCTCGACGCCAACGAGCCCACGGGTCTGCTCGGCCTCGCGATGGTGCGGCGGCGGCAATCCAAGGAGGTCGAGGCGCGGGAACTGCTGGAGCGCGCGACGGCGGTGGCGCCGGACCGGCGCGCCGAGTTCCTCGAATCGCTCGGGTACAACGAGGAAGACCTGCGGCTCGGCCGCGGCCTGCCGGGGCGCAACGTGCCGGGGGGCGCCATGGCCGGGCGCGGCGGCGGAAGGGGCGGCGGGAACGTCAACTACACCCCGCCCTCCGTCCCCGCGCGGCGCGCGCTCGCGGCCAACCGGCTGGACGAGGCGGCACGGCTGGCGCAGCGCGCGGCGGGCGAGCGCGATGAGGGCCAGAAGATCGAGGCCTCCGTCATCCTCGGCCGGGTCGCGCTGCAGCGGCGCGACTACGTCACGGCGGAGGTGCGGTTCCGGGAGGCACTGAACCGCCGGCGCAGCCTGCCGGAGGCTCAGCAGGGCCTCTACGCCGCGCTCGCAGGCCAGCGGAAGTTCGCGGAAGCCGATGCCTTCGCCTCGGCCAACGGGTTCCGGCCGAACGAAGGCACGAACCTCGCCCGGGCCGCCGCGCTTCGCCAGGAAGCCGTGCGGGAGAACGACGCGGACGTGCAGATCTCCCTCCTCCGCGGCGCCGTCGCGGCGGCGCCGGAGGACGTCTGGTCCCGCCACGACCTCGCGCGCGTGCTGAAGGCTCGCGGGCAGCGCGAGGAGGCGCTGCGCATCGAGCGCGAACTGCTGAACCGTCGCACCGTGGACGGGATGTTCGCCGCCGCCCTGCTGGCCAACCAGGACGGCCGCGCGGCGGATACCGTGGCGCGGCTGGAGGCGATCCCGGCCCGGGCGATGACCGCGGACGGGCGGCGACTGCTGGAACTGAACCGCCGCATCGTCGAGGTGCAGCGCCTCGGGCGACTCGCGCGCGGGAACCCGACGGGCGACGCGGCGCGGCAACTCGTGGCGATCGCGGCCCAGCCTGACCCCACCGGCGAGATCCCGGCGAGCGTCGTCCGGACCTTCGGGGCGCTTCGGCAGGGCGGCAACGCCGAGGCTGCGGCGCGAGCCGCGGGCGCGGGAAACCCAGATGCCTCGCCGCGCGCGCGCGCCATCCTCGCGGCCGCGCTACTCGACGCCGGCGAGCGGGATGATGCCCGGCGCACGGTTGCCGAGGTCGACCGCGACCCGCGCCTGGGCCTGGACGGCGTGCGCGGGCCGGTGGTGCGGACCGCCTCAACGGGTTCGGCCAACGCGCTCCAGCAGGAGAACCCGCTGGACAACCGTCGGCCGCAACTCTCGATCGCCCGGGTCTATGCCAATTCCGGCCGGACGGAGGAGGGGCTTCTGATCGCCGAGAACGTGCTGGCGCAGAACCCCGCGAACGTGGAGGCGCGCTCCGTCGCCGGCGAGGCGGCCGTCCTGAACGGCTCCTTCAGCCGCGCCGAGGAGCTGCTGCGCGAAGGCCGTGCGATCGGCGCGGACGAGTTGCAGATGGCGCTGCTCGAGGCCCGAATCGCCCGCGCGCGCCGCGACACCTTCCGCGCCCGTCGGGCCCTGGAAGAGGCGGCGCGGCTGCGGGGTGAGCAACTGCGCGCCGGCGGCTGAGGCCGTCAGGGGCGACGTCTGTCGCCGCTGCGCCCGTTGTCCCGGAAGGAGAGCTTTGCCCTCCTCCGGAGTCACCGGCACAACGGCGAAGGAGGACGCCCGCGGTCCTCAGCGCCGCCGGAGGACCCGCGCGACGATGGCGGGCGTCGCGAAGATCGGCAGGGCCGTCAGCGCCATGAAGAGGTGCCCCTCCGGCGGAAGCACGGGCGCCACGATCACCCAGGTCACCGTCACGTTGCGGTAGCCGCCGGCCAGCGCGGCTTCCGCCACGCCGATCCCCGTGCCGCGCCAGAGGCGCGCGAGGGCGACGGCCGCGAGGATGCCCGCGAGGCTCGGGATGCAGGCGAAGGCGAGCAGCAGGAGCGCTTCCGCCGGGGCGGAGGCGAGCGGCGCGGCCGCCCCGTGCACCCGCGCGAAGGCCTGGAGGGCGAGCGAGGCGCAGGCGAGGAGGGCGAGGCAGGCCCGGGTCCCCTCCTGCGGGACCCAGACGCGCCGGACGGCGAGGGCGGCCAGAGCTGGCACGACGCCGAGCGCGAGCAACCGAAGCGCCGCGTCGCCGCCGCCCAGTCCTGCGATCCCGAGGGCGAGGGCCGTGCCCGGCAGGACCGCAACGGCCCCGGCCGCGGAGGCGAGCACCATTCCCGTCGTCCGGCGCGAGCCGCCACCCATCGCCGCGACGAGGCCGATCGTCCCGATCCCGACCGGGGCAGCCGCGGCGAGGGCGACCCAGGCCGCCCGGTCCGCCGACGCGCCGGCAAGGACCGCGAGGAACCAGGCCAGGGCCGGGGAGAGCGCGCCGAGCAGGAGCGCGAAGCCCACGGTGGCCCGGTGGTTCCGGACACTGCCTGCCGGCAGGGCGAGGACGCCGCAGAAGCCCGCGACGACGACGTATTCGGGCATGGCGGCTGAGGCCCGTTCCGCGAGGTCCGGGACGCCGAGGCCGAGGGCCATCGCGCCCAGCGGGAGCAGCGGGCCGAGACCGGCGACGAGCGCAGCGAAGGCGGAGATCCGGCGTTGATTCGACGGGGAACCGCCCTCGGCGGCGGTCACGGTGAGGGATGCGCTCACGGTGCGCCGCCGCTTGCGCTGACCACGGGGCCGGCGGCGTCGGGGCGGAGGAGGGCGGCGGCGAAGTGGGAAGCCACCGTGTCCGCGACCCACTCGATGGCCCAGGGGTAGCGCCGCGCGGTCAGCCGGGTACCGCTTCCGTCCGGGTGGGGCAGGCGTGCCACGGCGTCCTCGTCCGCGCCGTTGCGGTGGTCCCAGGCATGCGTGGCGCCGGGCACGGGCAGCGCACGGACCGGCAGACTGGTGCAGGCCGCGCGCTCCGCCGCGTTGTCGGCGTGCAGGACGAGGGCGCCGGCGGCGACGACCGGGACCGGTGCGCCGTCGCAGGCGGGATAAAGGACGACGACGGGCCCGCGGCCCGGCCAGAGCAGCGCGGCGCGCCCGCCCGACCCGAAGCCGAGGACACCGATTCGCCCTGGGGCGATCCAGCCCGGGGCCGTGTCCTCCAGCGCCTCGGCAAGCCCGGCGGGGTCGGGCTCGTCGTCCGCATCGACCTCCACGACGGCGATGCCGCGGTCGAGGAGGCGGTCCACGATCGGGTCGGCGCGGTTGCCTGCGTCCGGCCCGTCCGGCAGCAGCACGACGACGGGGAAGGGGGCGGGGGAGAGCGGGTCGGGGAGCGACAGGCGGATCACCCCGACCGGACCGCCGAGGGGCATCAGCACGGTCTGCTGCGCCTCGGCCGCCCCGGGCAGGGCCGTGGCAGGAAGGGCCGCGGCGAGCAGGGCCAGGAGGTGCGACCGAAGGCGGGTCATGGCGCCGGGCTTCAGCGCTGCGCGGTGTCGGTGGGCGCGCAGCCGCGCAGCGCCGCCGTGATCGCGGCGGCATGGCCGGCGCCTTCGCGCGGCAGGAAGCCGGTGCCGCCCGCGGCCGTGGCGGGGAGCGGGGTGGCGAGTTCGAGGTGCCGCTCGAGCGCATCCATCAGGCAGAGGCAATCGCGGGACGGGAGGTTCGCGGCGACGCAGGCGGCTGGGACGAGCGTCTCGACCTGCCAGGTGGCGTAGGAGGGGGCCTCGGCACGGGCCGTGCCCAGCGGGAGGAGGGCGGCAAGGAGGATAATGCGACGCATGGTGCGGAACTCCTCCGTCGCGGCGGAGCGCGGGCGACGGCGGGTGCAGCGCACCATTGCGGGGCCTCCCGGGTCCCGAAAGGTGCCCGGTATTGGCGTGATGGGCGGCTGAAATCTCCCCCGCCCTGTGGCCCCGTCCCGAAGGACTGCCGAAGCCGTCCCGAATCGCGTGCCCCGGCGTCCCGAAGCTGCGTCCGCGTCGCAGCCGGCGACACGCCGGCGCGGCCCGTCGCCTGCCGCGGTCAGACGAGGACGAGGTCGTCCCGGTGGATCACTTCGTCACGCCCGCGCCAGCCGAGGATGGCCTCGATCTCCGCGGTGCGGCGGCCCGCGATGCGACGGGCGGAGTCGGAATCGTAGGCCGACAGGCCGCGCGCCAGTTCGCGCCCCGCGGCATCGCGGACAGAGACGGGGTCGCCGCGGTCGAAGCGGCCCTCGACCTCCCGCACGCCGGCGGGGAGGAGGGAGCGGCCCTGGGTCAGCGCGCGCGCCGCGCCGTCATCCACCACGAGGCGGCCCAGAGGGGCGAGGGAGCCGGCGATCCAGGACTTCCGCGCGCTGCGGCCCTCCGGCGCCGGGAGGAACCAGGTGCAGCGTCCGCCGTCGAGCAGGGCGGAGAGGGGGTTGGGGGTCTCGCCCTTCGCGATCGCCATCGCGCAGCCGGCGCCCGTCGCGATTCCCGCCGCGACGAGCTTCGTGCGCATGCCGCCGGAGGAGTAGCCGGGCGGGGGTTCGCCGCCCATCGCCATGATCTCGTCGGTCATGCGGTCCACGACGGGCAGGTGCCGCGCCTCGGGGTCGCGGCGCGGGTCGGCGGTGTAGAGGCCGTCGATGTCGGAGAGGAGGATGAGCGCGTCGGCCTCGATCATCTCCGCGACGCGGGCGGCGAGGCGGTCGTTGTCGCCGAAGCGGATTTCGGCCGTGGCGACCGTGTCGTTCTCGTTGATGACGGGTACGCAGCCGAGCGAGAGCAGCGTCCGCAGCGTCTCCCGGGCGTTGAGGTAGCGGCGGCGGTCCTCGGAATCCTCCAACGTCAGCAGCAGTTGCGCGGCGGTGAGGCCGTGGGCGGCGAGGGCCGATTGCCAGGCGCCGGCGAGCCTGATCTGGCCGACGGCGGCGGCGGCCTGCTTCTCCTCCAGGCGCAGCTTGCGGCGCGTGAGGTTGAGGGAGCGTCGCGCGAGGGCAATGGCGCCGGAGGAGACGAGCACGACCTCCGCACCACCCGCGCGGAGGCGGGTGACGTCGGCGGCAACGGAGGCGAGCCAGGCCTCGCGCGGGGCGGCGGTGGCGGCGTCCACGACGAGGGCGGAGCCGATCTTCACGACGATGCGGCGCGCGGCGGCGAGGCTGGGGGAGAGCGAGGCCATCGGTGCCCCGTTATCACGCGGGGGTGGGGCGGCGACGGCGCGGGGGTTGCGGTCCGCGGCGGGCCGGGCGACGTGGCGCGCATGGCGTGGCGCATCGCGATGGGCGTGCTGGTCGGGTCGCTCGTGGCGGCGCCGGCCGTGGCGGAGGGCTTTGGCCTGCCCGTCACGCCGGCCTGCATCTCCTCGACCTTCGGGGAGCGGCCGGCGGCGGGACCGCGGGCGTCGCGCTTCCACACCGGGCTGGACCTGCCCGCGCCGGCGGGGGCCTGGGTGCGGGCGGCCGCGGCGGGGCGCGTCGCCGCAATCCGTCGCATCGGGGCGGGCGGGCTGGAGGTGGAAATCCGGCACGGCGAGGGGTTGGCCACGCGCTACGCCCATCTCGGCACCGTCGCGCCCGCCCTGGCTGGCGGGCGGCGCGAGGTTGTGGCGGGGGAGGCGATCGGGCGCGTCGGGCGCACCGGGATCACGTACGGTACGCACCTGCACTTCGAGGTCTGGGTGCGGGGGGAGCGGGTGGACCCGGGGCCCTACCTACCGGGCGTGCTGCCGTGCGGCCGGCGGCCGTGACACCGCGGCGATTCCGTTAGCGATCGGTTCACTGCGTCGGACCAGGATGGCTTCGCGAGCGGAAGGAATCCCATGCGCGAACCGGCCCCGGCCCAGCTGCTGCTGGAAAACGCGCACCTGCGCCTGCGGGCATGCCGCTATGGCCCGATGCTCTACAACGCGCGGGACCGCTACGTCGGCGGCTGCCTCGACACCTATGGCGAGTTCAGCGAGGCGGAGGTGGACCTGTTCGCCCAGGTGCTGCGCCCCGGGATGACGGCGCTGGACGTCGGCGCGAACATCGGGGCGCATACGCTGCCGATGGCGCAGTTCGTGGGTCCGAAAGGTGTCGTGGTGGCCTACGAGCCGCAGCGGATCATCTTCCAGACCCTCTGCGCGAACCTGGCGCTGGGTGGGATGGAGAACGTCGTCGCGCACTGGGCCGCGGCGACGGCGCGTCCGGGAACTGTGCGCGTGCCGCGCCCCGACTATAGCGTCCCGGGCAATTTTGGCGGCGTCGCGCTGCACGGGGACGCGGCGGCGACGGAGGAGGTGGCGGGGCTGCCCGTCGACTCGCTCGACCTGGTGGCCTGCCACTTCATCAAGGTGGACGTGGAGGGGATGGAGGCCGAGGTCCTGGACGGGGCGGCCGCGACCATCGCGCGGCACCGGCCGTTACTCTACCTCGAGAACGACCGCGCGCCGGGGAGCCAGGCACTGCTCGGGCGGCTGCTCGGCTGGGGCTACCGGTGCTGGTGGCACCTTCCGCCGCTCGTCCGCGCGCCGAACCATGCGGGGGAGGGGGCGAACATCTTTCCCGGCATCGTGTCGGTGAACGTCTTCGCGGCGCCGGCGGAGTCCGGGGCGAGCCTCGGTTCGCCGCACGAGATCACCTCGGCGGACGCGCGGCCGCCCTCGCTTGCGCGCTGGGACGCGTAACGGGGTTCAGGCAAGGCGCGGGTCCAGGGCGCGCTGGGCGACGTCGGCGGCGAGCGTCGCGGCCATCGTGACGCCGGCGACGAGCAGCAGCGCGAGCAGCGCGAGATTATGGTCGCCGCCCATGACCGCGTCGGTCAGGAGTTTGCCCATGCCGGGCCGGGCGAAGACGGTCTCGGTGATCAGGGCGCCGGAGACGAGGGCGCCCGCATCGAGGGCGAGGACGGAGAGCAGCGGCACCGCCGCGTTCGGAAAGGCGTGGCGCCAGGCGATCCGGAGGCGGGAGGCGCCCCGCGCCCGGCCCGCGACGATCCAGGGCGCCGACAGCGCGTCGGTCATCGCCGCGAGGGTGTGGCGCGCATAGGCCGCGAGGTGCGCCACCGCGAGAGTCGCGACGGGAAGGACGAGGAAGCGCCAGCCCGGGTCGCTTGCATCGTCGGGCGACCCGCCGGCCGGCAGCCAGCCGAAGGTCACGGCGAAGAGGATGATCAGCAGGATGCCGAGCCAGAAGGTCGGCAGCGCCTGCGAGGCCAGGGCCAGCCCGTCCACCGCCCCGCGCCAGCGCGGCCGCAGCGCCGCCAGCATCCCCACGCCGACGCCGACCGCGACGGCCATTGCCAGCGACCAGCCGAGCAGCACGAGAGAGCCGCGCAGCGCCGGCCACAGGACCTCCGCCACGGGGCGGGAGAAGAGGCGGGAGTAGCCGAACTCGCCGCGCGCCACGCCCGAGAGCCAGGCGACCCAGCGGGACAGCAGGGGCTGGTCCAGCCCGTGCAGCGCCCGGGCGCGCGCCACGTCCTCGGGCCCCATGCGCGGGTCGTTCATGAGGGCGAGTGCGATGGGATCACCCGGCATGGCGCCGATCGCGAGGTAGGCGACGAAGGAGAGGACCAGCAGCGTCACCGCGATCTGCGGCACGCGCCAGGCGATCAGGCGCAGCACGCGCGCGTCACCGGACTCGCCAGTCCGTGACCCAAAGGGAGGACGGGTACTGGTTCCCCGTCGGCCGCACGCCGTCGAGCCAGGTCGGCCAGACATGCGCGTCGGCGCGATGCCAGAGCGGCAGGGCCGGCAGGTCGCGGTAGGTCATGGCCTGCAGCCGCGCCCACATCGGCCGCCGCTTCTCCGCGTCCAGTTCCTGCGGCAGGGCTTCCAGCAATTCGTCCATCTCGGGGTTCACGTAGCCCGGGTGGTTCTGCCCGGACCAGTTGCGCTCGGCGGTCGGGATCTCCGAGGAATGCAGGGTCGTGCGCGGTACGTTCTCCGGCGCGGAGATCCAGGCGAACAGCACGGCGCCGTTGAAGCGGCGCTGCGACAGCGTTTCCCCGAACAGTACGCGCGGCGGCTGGTTGACGATGCGTGCCTCGACACCGGCGGCGCGCCACATGCCCTGGATGACTTGCTGCACTGCCTCACGCGAGCGGTTGCCGGCGGTGGTCTGCAGGTCGAAGGCGAGGCGCTGCCCCGCCGCGTTCACGCGGATGCCGTCGGGGCCGGGGCGCCAGCCCGCTTCCTCCAGCAGGCGCTTTGCGAGGTCCAGGTCGAAGGCGTGCGGCTGGATGGAGCGGTCCAGCATCGGGTCGTCCGGGTGGATGGACGTCGCCGCGACGGGCTGCCGGCCGTCGAAGAGGCTTTGCACGATCCGCGGGCGGTCCATCGCGTGCATCAGGGCCCGGCGCACGCGCGTGTCGGACAGGACGGGGTTGTCCAGCCGGACGTCCATGTGTTCCCAGGTCAGGCCGGGGCGGTAGTGGAAGCGGAACCGCCCGCGTGCGCGGCGCTCCAGCGCGATCGCCTGATCCAGCGGGAGGCCGGCCTCGCCGGAGATCATGTCCACCTGGCTGGACAGCAGTTGCGCTTCCAGCGCCGCGGAGTTCTCGACGATGCGGATGTTGATGCGGCGGAAGGCCGGCGCCGGACCCTGCCACGCCGCGTTGCGTTCCAGCGTCACGGAGGCGCCGGGCTGCACCGCCGTGATCCGGTAGGGGCCGTTCCAAAGGGCGGGGTTCGTCGTCTCGGTGTCGTAGAGCGTGCGGGAGCGGTAGGCGCGGCGGTCGGCTTCCCAGCGCGCGCGTTCCACGTGGGCTGGCAGCGGTTCGAAACTGCCGGCCGATCCCGCGTCGAAGGAGACGCGATCGAAACGTAGCGTGACCGTGCGCGGGTCGTCGGAGAGGAATTCGTAGGCCTGCCGGTAGAATTCGGCGCCGCCGAAACCCGTCTCGAAGGCGCGGCCGGCTTCCCAGGCGAAGCGCAGGTCCTCGGCGGTGACGGGCGTGCCGTCGCCCCAGCGCAGGCCTTCGCGCAGGCGCCACGTCACGCGCATGCCGGGCTTCCCGTCCGGCGTCGTCTCCCGCACCACGCCGCCATTCTCGATCGTCGGCACGGCTTCGCAGGCGATGCAGGTCAGGCGCCAGTCGTCGCCGTAGGCGGTCAGGGGGCGGCGCGTGAAGCCGAGGACGTAGGTCTTGGCGAACATCGGGTCGATGTTCGGATGGAAGGTGGACGGGGCCTGGGAGATGCCGATGGAGAGAGTGTCGCGCGGCTGTGCCAGCGTCGGCGCGGCCGCCAGCAAGGACGCGGCGATGGCCCATGCCGCGGGTTGCATCCTGATTTGCCCGGTCACGAGTCGTAGAACACGAAATCGGCCCGGGTGATCATGGCTTTCGTCACCCCGACGAGCAGGACGGCGTTCCCGTCCCAGGCGAAGCGCACGCCAGCCGGACCGTCCGTGGCGGAGGCAAGAAAGCGTTGCAGAATCTCCTCCGCGTCACCGTGACCGATCACCGCCATACGGTCCTCGCCATCCGTGAAATCCGTGACCCGCAGGTTCGCGCCGGACGTGCCGAAGAAATGGTATTCATCGGCGCCTGCACCTCCCGTCAGGACCGCGATTCCGCCTCCCGGCGTGATCACGTCCGCGCCGGACGAGCCGCGGTAGTCAAGCCGCCCGCCTCCCGACAGGTCCGGGCCCGTGAAGTGGACGCCGCCCGTCCCCGCCGCTGAAGCGTCGACGAACGCGTTCCCGCCCGTGAAGACCGCCGTCGCCTCGGCGGAGCCGAAGGACAGGCCGATGGCGATGGGCCCCGCCCCCGGAGCGAGCGCCAAAGCCTCGATCCCGCCGACCCCCGCGAGGTCGCGGGCCGAGACGTCTCCCGCCACCCGCAGCACGTCCCGGCCTGCACCGCCCGCCACCGTGTCCCCCGCCGTCAGCGTCCCTGCGCCGAAGACGCCCGCGTCGAAGATGAAGGTGTCGTTCCCGGCGCCGCCCAGGAGAGCGTCGGCGCCGTCGCCGGCCTCCAGCGTGTCGTTGCCGTCGCCGCCGACGAAGCTGTCATTGCCGGCCGAGCCGGTGGCGGAAAGCCGCAGCCCCGCGACGCCCGCCGCGGCGGATACCGCCAGCCCGTCCGTCGCGGCTTGCGCGACGATCCGCACGAGGCCAGCGGTGAATGCCTCGCGCGCCTCCTCTCCGAGGCTCACCGACCAGTGCCCGTCCCCGAGCGACAGGGTCTCGATCCCGCTGACGTCGGCGAATGCCGTATCATCGATCGTCCCGCCGGTGCCGCCGAGTTCCAGCGTGTCGCGGCCCGCGCCGCCGTCCACGACCGAGGAGGCGAGGTCGGCGGCGCTCCCGATCACCATCCGGTCGTTGCCGCCGAAACCTTGGAGCGTGTCATGCCCACCGCCCCCAACCAGCACGTCCGCGCCGTTGCCGGCCGCGAGGTCATCCGCCAGCAGGCCCCCGACACGGTGAGGCGCAGGCCTGACGACGCCGCCAGCGCAGCCGCCGAGAGGTGGAAGGAGAGGGCGGCGGTGGCATCACCCGCTACCCGAAGCGATCCGGCGATCTCGCCCCCATTGCCGGCCAGCCCGAAGGCCGCGGCGGCGTCCGGACCGAGGATCACGCCACTGGCGCGCGGACCAGGCAGGCCCGGGACGGGCCCGACCAGCAGCCTCTCGAAATGCGACAGGCCGGCGAAGAAGCTGTCCGAAACGACTTGCCCGGGCGCGGTGAGCAGCCGCAGCACGTCCTGGCCGCCCAGGGCGTCCAGCACAGGCGGTGCGCCGCGCGCATCCAGCATGATGACGTCGTCGCCGTCCGTCGGCAGCCTCGGCATCGTCGAACCCCCGGTCGTGCCGGCCAAGCCTAGACCGGTGCGGGTCGGGTGTCCCGGGCTGCGACGCGGCTCGGCGCCCGGACCGCGGCCGCCGTGACGCACGCGAGGGCCCCGCGCCGCTGCCGTCGGGCCGGGATTGCGCGGACCGCGACGGGGCCCGCAGCCCGACCGCGCGGTGTCACCCCACTTCGATCCCCTTTCGCGCCGCCTCCTCCGCGCTGCCGATCCCGCCATGCTCCTTCGACCACGCCACGGGATCCTCGAGGAACCGCCGCACCTCGCGCAACGCCTCGTCGGAGAAGTAGGGGCGTTCCCGGCACACCTCCAGCACATCCCACCAGGTGCAGAGGTGCAGCAGGCGCAGGTTCATCGCCTTCATCGTCTCGAAGGCGCCGGGAAAGACGCCGTAGAAGAACACCACGAAGGTCTCGTCGCAGATCGCGCCGGCGTCGCGCAGCGCCTGGGCGAAGCGGATCTTGGAGCCGCCGTCCGTGGTCAGGTCTTCGACGAGGAGGGTGCGCTTACCCTCCGGCACGTCGCCCTCGATCTGCGCGTTGCGGCCGAAGCCCTTGGGCTTCTTCCGGACGTACGCCATGGGCGCCATCATCCGGTCGGCGATCCAGGCGGCGAAGGGGATGCCGGCCGTCTCGCCGCCCGCGATCGCCTCGATCGTCTCGTAGCCGATGTGGCGGCCGATCTTCTCCGCCGCCAGGTCGCAGATCGTGCGGCGGGCCCGGGGGAAGTAGATGATGCGGCGGCAGTCGATGTAGACCGGGCTCTTCCAGCCGGAGGTGAAGGTGTAGGGCTCCTCCGGCCGGAAGTTCACCGCCTTGATCTCCAGCAGGATGCGGGCGGTGATGAGCGCGGCGTCGCGGTCCCACTCGGTGGTCGGGTTCGCTTGGAGGTTCGGCGTGGGCAAGGCGGCGGGTTCCGGGCGAGGGGGGGCGGCCCCGATCGGTAACGTCCCGCCGTCCGCGCGTCCACTCGCGGCGACGGGGGCGGGTTGAGCGCGGCGGTGGGGCCCGGAACACCCGGGGATGACCAGCCGCCGCGGGTCTGGGTGCTGGCCGACCCCCGTGCGGGCACCGCGGCCCAGGCGCTTGGCATCGCCGAGCGGCTCGGCCTGCCCTTCCGTACGGTCGCGCTGGAATGGGGCCCGTTCGCGCGCCTGCCGATCCCCTGGCCGAGCCTTGCCGGCCTGACGCGAGAGGCCCGCGCGGCGCTCTGGGACGCGGCGCGGGAGCCGGCCCTCTCGCGCTTCTGGGCGAACCTGCCGGAGGGAGTCTATCCCCGCGCGCCCTCGCCGGTCTGGCCGCGTCTCGTCCTCTCTGCCGGGCGGCGCTCGGCCCCGGTGGCGCGCTGGCTGCGGCGGCGGGGGGCGGTCGCCGTCCAATGCATGCGGCCAGGCCTCGGTGCCGCGGACTTCGACCTGCTGGTGATTGGCAGGCACGATTCGCCCCGCCCCGCGCCGAACGTCCTGGAGATCCTCGGCGCCTGTCACCGGCTCTCGCCCGAGCGCCTGGCCGCGGCGCGCGCGGAATGGCCGGACCTCGCAGCGCTCCCCGGCCCGCGCGTCGCGGTGCTCGTCGGCGGGCCGGTGCGAGGCAAAGGCATGCCGGTAGGGGATGCGGCGCAGCTGATCCCCCGCGTGGCGAAGCGCTTTCCGGGCGCAACGCTCCTCGTCACCACCTCCCGCCGGACCGGCGAGGCCGCGACGGCCGCCATCGCCCAAGCCCTCCGCGACCTGCCCCACCGTCTCTATCGCTGGGGAGATCCTGGGCCGAACCCCTATGCCGGGTTCCTGGCCCAGGCCGACGCGATCGTCGTCACCGGCGACAGCGTCTCCATGCTGTCGGAGGCCTGCGCGACCGGCGCCCCGGTCCTGGTCGCGACGCGGGAGGAAGGGCGGCACCTCCGCCTGGTCCACAGCCTCCGCGAGGCGGGGCTCGCGGCCCCGCTGACCGATGCGGGGCGCGGGGCACCGCACCCGCCGCTCGACGAAGCGGGACGCGTCGCGGCGGAGATCCGGGGGCGCTTCGCGGCCGCGGTCGGGACGTCCTGACCGTCTTGGCCGAGCCTGGCCACATCATTACAAGCCGTCCAGCATCCGAGAGCAGGACCGTGACGCAGCTCCACCGACGCCACCTCCTCGCCGGCGGCTTCGCGCTGGCCGCCGCGCCCGCCGCCGCGCAGCACAACCACGGCAACACGCAGCCCCACCAGGCCGGCCAGTTCGAACGGCTGAACCAGCCGGGCCGCACCGACCTGCCGGACCTGGCGCACCAGCACGCCGCCACGGACAGCCCGGCCCCGCGCGCCGCCAATCCCGGCCGCTGGCGCGCGCTGGCCCCGCTGCCGATCCCGCGCACGGAGATGGCCTGGGCCGCCGAGTACCGCGGCCGCGTGCACCTCGTCGGCGGCTACGCGGAGCAGCGGGTGGACCGGCCCTACCACCATGCCTACGACCTCGCCTCGAACAGTTGGACCGAACTGCCGCAGGTTCCGCGCGGCGCGAACCATGTGGGCGTGGTCAGCCATGGCGGCCGTCTCTACGCGTTCGGCGGGTTCCTGGAGCAGAACCGCACGCCGCATGACGGCGCCTACGCCTTCGACGGGGAGAGCTGGACGACGCTCCGCCGCCTGCCCGAGGCTTGCGGCGCGATCGCCTGCGTCTCGGCCGGCGACCTGATCCACCTGATCGGCGGCGCGATCGGGTCGGACAATCGGCGCTCCGTGGATTGGCACATCACCTACGACCCGCGCACGGATCGATATGGCCGCCGACAGCCCATGCCGTTGGCGCGCGACCATACGGGCGTCGTGTTCGTCAACGGCGTCATCCACGTGATCGGCGGACGCGTGGACACCTTCCACACCAACTCCAACCTCCACCACACTTATGACCCGCGTACCGACGAGTGGACCTTTCGCGCGCCGATCCCCACCGCGCGGTCGGGCCACGGCAGCGTCTGGTTCGCCAACCGCGTCTTCTGCATGGGCGGGGAGGGGACGAACCGCGTCCACGGCAGCACCGAGGCCTACGACCCCGCGACGGATCGCTGGGAGTCCTACGCCCCGATGACGACACCGCGCCACGGCATGGGCGCGGTCGTCTTGGGCGACAGCATCGTTGTGGCCGGTGGCGGGCCGCAGATGGGCGGCGGCGTGCTCAGCGCGATCAACGAGGCGTTCAGCCTGGGCTGACCGTCGCGGCGGGAGGGAACCGGGATGACGCGCGCGACACCGGCCGCCTTCCGCGACGGCGACGGCCTGCCGGAGCTCGTCGTCATTCCGCCCGGACGCTTCCTCATGGGCTCGCCGGACGAGGAGGCGGGGCACGAGGACAGCGAATACCCGGTACGCGAAGTCATCCTCGCCCGGCCCTTTGCCCTCGGCCGCTTTCCAGTGACCTTCGCTGAGTTCGACCACTTCATCGCCGCGACACGCGCCCCCGCGCCGTCCGACGAGGGTTGGGGCCGGGGCGATCGGCCCGCCGTCAACGTGACCTGGCATGAGGCCCGGGACTACGCCGCCTGGCTCGCCGCGTGGACCGGCCGCGCCTATCGCCTGCCGACCGAGGCAGAGTGGGAGTACGCGGCCCGGGCCGGCGCGACCACCGCCTATCCTTGGGGCGCAGACCTGCGGCCCGGCGATGCGAGATACCTGGTGGAAGAGGAGCCGTCGGAACAGGCCGGCACCGTGCCCGTTGGCTGCTTTCCGCCCAACGCCTTCGGCCTTCACGACGTAATCGGCAACGTATGGGAATGGGTCGAGGATTGCTGGAACGAGTTCTACGTCGGCGCTCCGCTCGACGGCTCGGCCTGGCTCACCGGCGATTGTGGGCGCCGGGTGCTGCGCGGCGGCTCCTGGCGCGACGTCCCGCGGCAGGTCCGGGCAGCGGCGCGCAACCGCAACGCGCCGGACTTCCGCTGCGACGATTACGGCTTCCGGATCGCGCGCGAGGTGTGACGCAGCGCGATCCCTTGCCATCCGGCCCGCACGCGCGCAGGACCGGGCGGACCGTTCCGCGAGAGTGACGCGCATGACCCGCACCCACCGTATCGCCGTCATCCCCGGCGACGGCATCGGCCAGGAGACAACGCCGGAGGGCCTGCGCGTGCTGGATGCTGCCGCGCGGCGCTTCGGCTTCGACCTGCGGCTCAACCACCTGGACTGGTCCTGCGAGCGCTACGCCAAGACCGGCCAGATGATGCCGCCCGATGGCCTGGAGATGCTGCGCGACACCTGCGACGCCGTCTTCCTCGGCGCCGTCGGCTGGCCCGGCGTGCCGGACCACGTCTCGCTCTGGGGCCTGCTGATCCCGATGCGGCGCGGCTTCGACCAGTACGTGAACATGCGCCCCTGCCGCCTCATGCCCGGCGTGCGCTCGCCCCTTGCGGACCGCAAGCCGGAAGACGTGGACTTCGTCGTCATCCGCGAGAACACCGAAGGCGAATACTCCTCCGTCGGCGGCCGCATGTTCCCGGGCACCGACCGCGAGTTCGCGGTGCAGGAAAGCGTCTTCACCCGCCAGGGCTGCGATCGCGTCATGCGCTTTGCTTATGACCTCGCGCGCATGCGGCGCCGGAAGAAGCTGACCTCCGCCACCAAGTCCAACGGCATCACCATCACCATGCCCTTCTGGGACGAGCGCTTCGCGGAGGTCGGGCGCGACTACCCCGACGTGCACACGGACCAGTTCCACATCGACATCCTCTGCGCCCACTTCGTGCAGCACCCCGACTGGTTCGACGTGGTGGTGGCCTCCAACCTGTTCGGCGACATCCTGTCCGATCTCGGCCCGGCCGTGGCGGGATCGATCGGCATCGCGCCCTCCGCCAACATCAACCCGGAGCGGAAGCATCCATCGATGTTTGAACCGGTGCACGGTTCCGCGCCGGACATCGCGGGGCGGAAGATCGCGAACCCCATCGCCCAGGTCTGGTCCGGCGCGATGATGCTGGACCACCTGGGCGAGGCGGAGGCGGCCGCCGCCATCGTCGCGGCCATCGAGACCCTGATGACCGCGGGCGGTCCCCGCACCCGGGACCTCGGTGGCCAGTCCGGGACCGAGGAGGTCGGCAAGGCCCTGGCCGATATCGTCGCCCGCGGCTGATCCAGCGCAACGCGGACTGACGCTGCGGACCGTCACGCTTGCTGACATGACGCGCGCCCGATATAACAGGTCCGTTCCTGCGAGTGATTCGCAACTGGCTCGCAGGACCCACCGAACGGAGAGGTTCCGCCCGATGGGCTACGACTTCAGCCATATCACCCGGCGCTGCGAGCGCGCGGTCGTCACCGCGTATCGCGAACTGCGCGACGGGGGGACGAGCGACTTCTCCGCCTTCTCCGCCTGCACCTCGCTCTACCGGATCCACCACCCCGAGGCGTCGGTGGCCGAGGCGCGGCGCCTGGTCGCGGAATGGGTGGATCACCACGTCGTGCGCGCCGATTCCGGCCCGACCGACGGGTGCGAGTGCGACTGAGCCCTCGCCGTCCGCTCAGCGTACGGCGTGATGAGAACAGCCCGGGCTGACCCGGGCCATCGTCATCTCCGGCCCGGCTCAGCCCACCTTCCAGCCCTCGCTGCCGGGCGGACGTTGCAGCATCGGTCGCTCGAAGACCTCTCCCAGCCCCGCGTAGAAGGGGCCGCCGAGCCGCGCGATCGGACGCATGGCCGCGCTGTCCACCCGCTTTCCGTCATAGATGTCGGACCGCAGGTGGAAGGCCACGATCTCGCCGATGTAGAGGGTGTTCACTCCGCGTCCCAGCACCACCGCCTGGTCGAGCCGGCACTCCATCTGCACGGGGGAGGCGGCCAGCCGCGGCGGACGCACGTTGCGGCTTGGCAGGAGCGCGAGCCCCAGCGCCTCCGCCTCGCTGACCTCCGGCGGGAACTCCTGCGCGGAGAGGTGCATCGCCTCCATCGTGTCTTCCGTCGCGACGTTCACGACGAACTCCCCGATCTCCCGGATGTTCCGCGCGGTGTCCTTCATCGCGCCGTCCCCGGCCCGCGCCGCGATGTTCACCGCCAGCATCGGCGGGCTCGTCGCGACGTAGTTGTAGGAACTGAACGGCGCCGCGTTGACGCGGCCAGCCGCGTCGAGCGTCGTGATCCAGGCGACCGGGCGAGGCACGACGCAGCCCACGATCAGCCGGTAGGCCGTCGCGGTATCCAGGCCCTCGCCGTCCACGAAGGCGAATTCGGGGATCATCCTTGGCGCCCGATCAGTCCAGCTTCACGCCGGGCAGCGCGACGGCGCGCCGGGAGGTTTCCAGCTCCTCCCGGATCAGGGCGGCGTAGCCCGCGGGCGTCGCCGCCTCCCCCGTCGCGATCTCCGCGCCGAGGTCGGAGAGGCGCTCCCGCACCGTGCCATCCTCCAGCGCCGCGGCCAGCGCCGCGCGGAGTGTTTCGACAGCCTCGCGCGGCGTCCCGGCGGTGGTGACCAGGCCCAGCGTCGTGGTCAGCTCCGGCTCGACCAGGCCGGCCTCGCGGAAGGTCGGCACGTCGGGCAGCGCCGCGATGCGCCGTGCCGAGCCGACGGCGAGGATCCGGGCCCGCCCGTCCCGGTGCAGCGGCAGTGCGTTGGACAGCTGGTCGAACACCGTGTCGATCGTCCCCGCGAGGAGGTCGGAGAAGGCCGGCCCCGTCCCCCGGTACGGGACGTGCAGCAGGGGTGCGCCGCTGCCGTTGTTGAACAGTTCGACGGCGAGATGCGCGCCCGTGCCGTTGCCGGAGGTGCCCGCCGTGACCTGTCCGCGCCGAGACCGGGCGAGCGCGACGAAGCCGGCCAGGTCGGTCGCCGGCAGGCCGCGGGACGCCAGCAGCACGATCGGGATGCGGTAGGCCGCCCCGATCGGCGCGAAGTCCTTCAGGGGGTCGTAGGGCAGGTTGGGCGTGGTCACGGGCAGGAGGGACAACGGACCGCTCGAGGCGACGAGGATCGAGAGACCGTCCGGGCGGGCCCGCGCCACGGCTTCGGAGCCGACGATCCCGCCGGCACCGGCGCGGTTGTCCACCACGACCGGTTGGCCCAACACGCGCGACATGACCGGGGCGAGCAGGCGGCCGGTGAAGTCCACGTTGCCGCCGGGCGGGAATGGTACCACGAGGCGGACGGGCCGGTCCGGAAACCCCGCGGCCACACCCAGCCGAGTGCCTGCGAGCAGAAAGGGCGCGGCTGCCGCCGAAACGATGATCGCGCGCCGTCCGTTCATCGGAACACTCTCCCACGCCCGCCGCCGCACGGTGCGTTGGCGGCCGGAGGCTATGGCGCAGGTCGCATCGCCGACAAGGGCCAATGATCCGGGTTTATGACCTTTCGGCCCGGGCTTCCCGTGGCGATCTGGCCGCCGCGGCACTACGCGACCGCGGCGGGCGTAGCGCCTTCTCGGGCCCATGCGATCGACACCCGCGCCAGCGCCGCGATCGTGTCCACGACGGGGAAGGGCAGGGCGGGGCCGGCCGCCACGCCGAGCGGGATTTCCGTGCAGCCTAGCACCACGGCCGTCGCCCCGCGGGCCACCAACGACCGGGCCGCCTCCGCAAGTGGCGCATAGGCCGCCTCCACCCGGTTCGCCTTCACCTCGGCGATCGCGGGGGAAACGAGGCGGGCCATGTCCTCCGGCGGCGGCACGATCACGTCCCAGCCGCCGCCCCGCAGGCCATCCTGGTAGAGCCCCATCTCCAGCGTCGCGACGGTGCCCATCACGCCGACCGTTCCGGGCCGCACGCCCTGTCGCCGCAGGTCCTCGGCCGCCGCATCCACGATGTGGAGGATCGGCAGGCGGGTGGCGGCGCGCATGCCCACGATCCAGCCATGGGCGGTGTTGCAGGGGATGGCGATCGCGCCGCAGCCCGCCGCTTCCAGCCCGCGCAGGCCGCGGACCAGCACCGGGAGCGGGTCTGGCCCGGTTCCCCGCCGCGCCGCCACGCGGTCCGGCACGCGCGGGTCGGACCACAGGATCGCGGGGACATGCTCCTGGTCCCGCTCGGCGGGAGTGAGCAGGGTGAGCTGCCGCATGAACTCCGCGCTCGCCAGCGGGCCCATTCCGCCGAGCACGCCGAGGATCCGCTCGCTCATGCCAATCCGTCCCAAACCAGCTTCGCGCCGGTGATCGCCAGAAGCACGTAGACCACGTTGTAGAAGGCCCGGTCGCTCACGCGCTTCTGCAACCAGATTCCGAGGTAGACGCCCGCGGGCGCGACGGGAAGCAGTACGAGGGACGTCAGCAGGTTCGTCCCGTCCAGCAGCCCGAGACCCCAGTAGGGGACGAGCTTCACGTAATTCATCACCCCGAAGAACACGGTCGTCGTCGCGGCCAGCATCCCGCGGTCCAGCCGCAGCGGATAGAGGTAGATCGCAAGCGGCGGTCCGCCGGCATGTGCGATCGTGCTCGTCAGGCCGGAGACGGCGCCCCAGAAGGCGCCGCGCACGCGGTTGGGACGCGCCGCTTCCGTCGCCGCGCCGCGCCAACGGGTCCAGAGCGAGCGCGCGAGGAAGGCGAGCGTCACGACGCCGAGCAGCAGCGACACGGTCCGCGCCGACATCGCGCCGAAGAGCAGCACGCCGAGCACCAGCCCGATCGCCCCGCCCGGCAGGATCGTCCGCATCTCCCGCGCGGACCAGCGGCCCCACCAGGCGCGCAGCCCCGCGATGTCCATGGCGCAGAGCACGGGCAAGGCGATCCCCGCAGCCTGCGGCGCCGGCACGGTCAGCGCCATGAGGGGCACCGCAACGTTCCCCGCGCCCGAGGCGAAGCCGCCCTTGCTGATCCCGTTCACGAGGAAGCCCGGCACCGCCAGGGCGTAGAAGAGAGGATCGGTGATCAGCGGCACGCGGCCATGATGGGCGAGTGATCGGCCCCGCGCCAGGACCGGCCGGTCACGCGGAGAAGGCCAGGCGGCGGCGCGCCGTCAACCCCACGGCACAGCACGGCCGACGCGGCTTGTCCGAGGGCTGACAGCCACCCGCGCCGCCCCTATCGGAGGCACGAATCGCAGGACGGCCCCATGACCCACATGCACGACCCCGCCTGGATCGCGGCCCTCGCGGCGGCCATGGCCGTCACCGGGCTCGTCTCCGGTACGCTCGCGGGGCTGCTCGGCGTCGGCGGGGGCATCGTGATCGTGCCCGTGCTGTTCAATGTCTTTCCCCTGCTGGACGTGCCAGAGGCCGTGCGGATGAAACTCGCCGTCGCGACCTCGCTCGCGACGATCATCCCGACATCCATCCAGTCCGCGCGCAAGCACCGGGCGAAGGGGGCGATGGACGTGCCGCTGCTGCGGTCCATGATCCCGTCGCTGATCGTAGGCGTGCTGATTGGGACTGTGATCGCGGTCTGGGTCCGCGGCTCCGTGCTGACGGCCGTCTTCGCCGTGATCTCGCTCCTCGTCGCGGTCAACATGGCCGTCACCGGCTTGGACTACCGCCTGCGAGAGACCTTCCCGACCGGTGCCCCCCGCCACGCCCTCGGCAGCGCGATCGGCGGGGTCTCCGCGATGATGGGGATCGGGGGCGGGACCGTCGGGGTGCCGCTGCTGAACCTCTTCGGCACGCCGATCCGGAGCGCGGTCGCCACGGCCTCCGCCTTCGGGATCATCATCTCGATCCCCGCGACGCTGGCCTTCATCGGGGCGGGGTGGGGCAACCCGCTGCTGCCGCCCTTCTCGCTCGGCTACGTCAACCTCGTCGGCGTCGCGCTGATCACGCCGACCTCGATGCTCGCGACGCCCTGGGGGGTGACGCTGGCGCATACCATCCCGCCGCTGCTGCTCAAGCGCGCCTTCGCGGTGTTCCTCGGCATCACCGCGGTACGGATGGTCTGGAGCCTGATCGGCTGAGGCGTCAGGCCGCCCGCGAACCCCGCATGTAGGGACGCTCCGGCCGGTAGCGCAGGCGGGCGAGAATATGCCTGATCCGGTGCAGCATCGTTCCTCTCCCGTGCCGGCGTCCTCAACACCATGCGCCGGGTTTGGTTTCGGGATGGTTTCGCGCGGCGTCGCGCCTGTCGCGCGGGCAACACGGCCCGGAGCGACCCGGTCCGGGCGGTTGACCCCCCGGACCGGCTTCCCCTATACGGCGCCCTCTCGTCGCGGGGCCGGTGGCCGTCGCGCGCCCGAACTCGTCCCGGACCAGACCCCAGGCCAAACCGATGAAGATTCGCAACTCCCTCAAGTCCGCGAAGACGCGCGACAAGAACTGCGTCGTCGTCCGCCGCCGCGGCCGCCTCTACGTGCTGAACAAGAAGAACCCGCGGATGAAGGCCCGCCAGGGCTGATCCCCGGCATCCGTCCGGTGCGCCTCGCGGCCCGCCTCCTGGCGGGCTGCTTCGTTCTGGGCGGTGTGGTGGGTGGTCTTCCGGCCGCGGCGCAATCGCGCGACTGGCCGGCCGAGCGCTGCGCCCGCTACGCCGCGGCCACGGAGCAGGCGTTCGAGCGGATCGGCCGCGCCGGCCTCGGCCCGGATTTCCTGTCGGCGCACGAGACGTTCCTGACCTCCGGCTGCCGCACGCGGGCGGTATGCCCCCGGTCCGCCGAGGAATTGCGCATGGCCGACGCCCTGACCGTCGCGGCCATGAACATCGGCGCGGCGAGCACCTTCGTGCCCTTCGCCTGCCGCTGACGGCGCGTCGCCGCGTCCTTGCGGCACCCCGGGGCGGCGGCCAGATTGCCGGGACGCCGTCCGGAGACGCCGCGCGATGATCCGCCTGCCAGACCCCAAGCCCGAGACCCTCGCCCGCCGCGAGGAGATCATCGCCGCCCTGCGCGACGCCGTGCCCTCCGGCCCGCTGGGGGAGGGCGTGATCGCCGATCCCCTCCGCCTCAAGCCGTATGAGACCGACGGGCTTTCCGCCTACCGCCAGGTTCCGCTTGCGGTCGTGCTGCCCTCCTCGACCGAGGAGGTCGCCGCGGCCATGCGCGTCTGCCACCGCTTCGGCGCGCGCGTGGTGCCGCGCGGGGCCGGCACCTCGCTCTCCGGCGGCGCGCTGCCGCTGGCGGATGCGGTGGTGATCGGCCTGATGCGCATGAATCGCGTGCTCGACATCTCGTTCGAGGACCGGCTGGCGGTGGTGGAGGCGGGCGTCACCAACCTCGGCATCACCCGCGCCGTGGAGGGGGAGGGGTTCTTTTACGCCCCCGACCCGTCCTCGCAGCTGGCCTGCATGATCGGCGGCAACGTCATGATGAACAGCGGCGGCGCGCATTGCCTGAAATACGGCGTCACCGCGAACAACCTCCTCGGCGTGAAGCTCGTGACCGTGGAGGGTGACGTCGTCGAGATCGGCGGCGGCCACCTGGACTCGGCGGGCTACGACGTCCTCGGCCTCATCACGGGCAGCGAGGGGCAGCTGGGCCTGGTGACGGAGGTCACCGTCCGCATCCTCCGCGCCGCCGAGGGTGCGCGGGCCATGCTCGCGGCTTTCAAGGGCACGGAGATCGCCGGTGCCGCCGTGGACGCGATCATGGCGAGCGGCGTGATCCCCGTCGCGCTGGAGTTCATGGACAAGCCCTGCATCCACGCCTGCGAGGCTTTCGCCCACGCCGGCTATCCGTTGGACGCGGAGGCCATGCTCATCATCGAGGTCGAGGGCAGCGCGGAGGAACAGGACGCACTTCTGGCGAAGCTCCGCGACATCTGCTCGCGCTTCGACCCGATCTCCATGCGCGTCGCCACCACCGCCGAGGAGTCCATGGCGATCTGGAAGGGCCGCAAGGGCGCCTTCGGCGCGGTCGGCCGCATCTCCCCCGACTACCTCTGCATGGACGGCACGATACCGACGGGGGAGCTCCCCCACGTTCTCAAGCGCATCGGGGAGATGAGCGACCAATACGGGCTGAAGGTCGCCAACGTCTTCCACGCCGGCGACGGGAACCTGCACCCCCTCATCATGTTCGACGCGAACGACCCGACCTCCTTCGCGAAGGCCGAGGCCTTCGGCGCGGACATCCTGCGCCTCTGCGTCGAGGTCGGCGGCTGCCTGACCGGCGAGCACGGCGTCGGCATCGAGAAGCGGGACCTGATGAACGTGCAGTTCAACGACCGCGAACTGGCGCAGCAGCGCCGGATCAAGGAGGCCTTTGACCCGGGCTGGCTCCTCAACCCCGCCAAGGTCTTCCCCATCGAGGGCAATCCCGCACTGCAGGTCGCGTCCTCTGGCGCGCCGGTCATGGCCGCGGAATGACGCTGCACGCACCGGGGACAGAGGAGGCGGTCGCCGAGATCGTCGCGGCCGCCACCGCCCCGCTCGCCATCGAGGGCAACGGCACGAAGCGCGGCATGCTGCGCCCGGTGCAGGCCGCGGCGACGCTGACCACGCGGAACCTGTCCGGCATCACGCTGCACCGCCCGACGGAACTGGTCATCTCCGCGCGCGCCGGCACGACCCTGCCGGACCTGGAGGCCGCCCTCGCCGAGCACGACCAGCACCTGATCGCGGAGCCGCCCGACCTGCGGTCCCTGATGGGCGTCCCCGACGCGCCGCCACCCACCATCGGTGGCCTCGTCGCCGCGAACCTCTCGGGCCCCCGCCGCATCGCGGGCTTCGCGCTGCGCGACAACGTGCTGGGCATCCGCTTCGTCAACGGCACGGGCGAGGTGCTGCGCAGCGGCGGGCGCGTGCACAAGAACGTCACGGGCCTCGACCTCTGCAAACTGCTGTCGGGCAGCCACGGCACGCTCGGCGTCATCACCGAGGTCACGCTGAAGGTCGGCCCGCGGTCCGAGCACACGGCGACCCTCGTCGTGCCCGTGGCGAACGAGGCCGCCGGCATCGCCGCGCTCTCCGCCGGCCTGACCTCTCCCTACGGCGTGACCGGCGCAGCGATGCTGCCGGCGGGCATGGCCGCCGCCGGGATCGCCGGCCCCGCTGCCTTCCTGCGTCTTGAGGACTTCTCCGAATCCGTCGCCTACCGCATGCCCCGCCTGCGCGGCCTCGTCGGCGGAGGCGACGTGATCGGCGGCGACACGTCCCGTGCCCTCTGGCGCGCGATCCGCGACGCCGACCCGCTCTCCCCCGCGCCGGAGGAAGCGGTGTGGCGCCTCTCGCTCCGCCCCTCCGAAGCACCGGCCGCCGCGCGCGCCCTCCGCGCCGCGGGCGGCCGCCTCCTCCTCGACTGGGGTGGGGGCCTCGTTTGGGTGGCCGGCCCTGCGACGGAGGCGACCCACGCCGCGGTCATCACCGCCGCGGCGGCGTCGGGCGGCACCTTCGCCCTGTTCCGCGCCCCTGACTCGCTCCGTGCCGCCGTCTCGGTCATCCCCGACGAGGTGCCGCCGCTCGCCGCGCTGACCGCGCGGATCAAGTCCGCCCTCGACCCCGACCGCCGCCTCAATCCCGGCCGGATGCGCGCCGGCCTCTGACGGACCTGCCTGCGCGGGCGGGTGCGGGGCGGACGGCGTTCAGCGAAACTTCTCCTGTGCCGGCTTGCGCGCGGTGGCGCAGCGCACAATTCCAGTTTTCCGAACCGAGGGGACTCCCGCCATGCCGTTTCGCCCGACCCGCCGCGCCGCGCTCGGCGCCCTTGCCGCGGCCGCCGTCGCACGGGCCCTGCCGGCCCAGGCGGCTGCCCCCTCGCCGGGCGACAGGCGCCGGGCTTCCAGCGCATCAAGGTCGGCCGCTTCGAGGTCACGGCCCTTCTCGACGGGACCCTCCCGCTCGAACTCGAGATGTTCCAGGGCCTCGGCGCCGACGGGCCCGCGCTGCTGGCGCGGTCCTTCCGCCCGAACGGCCCCGTCCTCGCCCACACCAACGCCTACGCCGTCAACACCGGCGAGCGGCTCTACCTCATCGACGCCGGCACGGTGCAGGGCTTCGCGCCGACCCTCGCGCACCTGCCCGACGCGCTGGCCGCCGCCGGCATCCAGCCCGCGCAGGTCGACGCGTTGATCATGACCCACCTCCACCCCGACCATGTCGGCGGCGCCGTGCGGGACAACGCCGCCCTCTTTCCCAATGCCGAGATGATCGTGCCGGAGGCCGAGGCTGCGTTCTGGCTCGATCCCAGCCTCGCCTCCCGGATGCCCGCGGAGTTCAGGCCCTTCGTCCAGATCGCGCAGGGCGGCGTCGCGGCCTATGGCAACCGGGTGCGGCGCCTGGCCCCCGGTGCCTCGCCGGCGCCGGGCTTCGAGCAGGTCGCGCTACCCGGCCACACCCCCGGCCACACCGGCTACATTGTGTCGGATGGCGGCCAGTCGCTCCTGATCTGGGGCGACATCGTCCACGCCCCGCCGCTGCAATTCGCGCGCCCCGCCGCCACGATCGCCTTCGACTCCGATCAGGCCCAGGCCGCGCAGACCCGCGGCCGTGTCATGGACCGTGTGGCGTCCGACCGGATGATGGTGGCGGGCATGCACATGCCCTTCCCGGGCTTCGGCCACGTCGCGAAGGACGGGGAGGGCTACGCCTTCGTCCCGGTCCCCTTCGCGCCGATCTGACGCCCCGGACCGACCTCGCCCGAACCGACCTCTGTAGAACGCGCGGGCGGCCGACGCCCGCGCGAGCGCCCGTCAGCCCGGCGCGAGCAGCGCGCGGAGGGGGACGAGCGGCGCGAGTTCCACGTATTCGAAGCTCAGCACGCCGTCCCGCACGAAGGGGAGCCGTTCCAGGATCGCGCGCGCGGAGGCCACGTCGTGCGCGTTGAGGATGACGACCACGCCTGCGTCGCCAGGGCGGAAGTACCACTGCTCGATCGCGCCGGAGAGATGGAGGTCGAGCGTGTCCCGCGCCTCCTGGCGCATGGCCGCCGGATCGGGCGCGCCCCGGATCGTCAGCGTCCCGAGGGCGAGAACCTTCGTGACCGGCGCGGTGGGCCGGCCCGTGGTGGGGCCAGGGGCAGGACCTGGGCTCGTCTGCGCCCGCCCCTCCGGCGCATGCGCGAGCGCGACGAAGGCGAGGGCCGTGACGGCTCGGGTCAGGTGGTGCATGACCGGATTCTTGTCGGTCGGGTCCCAAAAGCGGGACTGGCCCGAACCGATATGGTTGGTATCAACCTAAAGGCAAGCCCCGCTCGTGGCGACGATCGGATGGCAGGCCTTCCCCGATGCGGGCCGTCCTCGGCATCACCGGGGGAGGCGTCGGCGGCGCCGCGCGCTATATCCCATGAGATGCAGACCCATTTCACCGCCGAGCAGCTCCGCGACCCCGAGACGGCGGAAAGCAACACGATCCTCCGGACCTGCGTGCATTGCGGGTTCTGCACCGCCACCTGCCCGACCTTCCTGCTGCTGGGCGACGAGTTGGACTCCCCCCGCGGCCGTATCTACCTCATCAAGGACATGCTGGAGTCCGGCCGGCCCGCGACGAAGGAGGTGGTGCAGCACGTGGACCGCTGCCTGTCCTGCCTGTCCTGCATGACGACCTGTCCCAGCGGCGTCCACTACATGCACCTCGTGGACCACGCGCGCGCCTACATCGAGGAAACCTACGAGCGGCCCTTCATGGAGCGGACGATCCGCCGCGTCCTGGCCTGGGTGCTGCCGCGCCCCGCGCTGTTCCGGCTCTCCCTGTTCGGCGCGCGCCTGGCCAGGCCGTTCCGTGGCCTTCTCGGCGGCCGTTCGATGACCACGAAGCGCCTGCAGGCGATGCTCGACCTCGCGCCGGGGTCGCTGCCGGCGCCGGGCCCTTCCGCGAGGCCGGCGATCCACCGGGCACAAGGCGAGCGGCGCGGCCGTGTGGCCCTGCTGACCGGCTGCGCGCAGACCGTCCTCGCCCCCTCGATCAACGAGGCGACGATCCGCCTGCTGACCCGCATGGGGATCGAGGTCGTGGTGACCCAGGGTCAGGGCTGCTGCGGCGCGCTGACGCATCACATGGGCCAGCAGGAATCCTCCCACGCCTATGCCCGCGCCAACATCGAGGCCTGGTCGCGCGAGATCGAGGGCGAGGGGCTGGACGCCATCGTGGTGAACGCGAGCGGTTGCGGCACGACGGTGAAGGACTACGGCCACATGTTCCGGGAAGACGCGGAGATGCGCGACCGCGCCGCGACGGTCGGGGCGCTGGCGAAGGACATCTCCGAGGTCCTGACGACCTTCGGCTACGCACCCGCGCGCCCGACGCCGGACCTGACCGTCGCCTACCACCCGGCCTGTTCCCTCCAGCACGGGCAGCGCCTGACGGACGTGCCGAAGAACCTGCTGGCGAAGGCCGGCTTCCGCGTGAAGATGCCGGTCGAGGCCCACATCTGCTGCGGCAGCGCCGGAACCTACAACATCCTCCAGCCCGAGATCGCCGCGCGGCTGCGCGACCGGAAACTCGGCAACATCGCGCGGCTGAAGGCCGACGTGATCGCCTCCGGCAACATCGGATGCCTCACGCAACTCTCGGGCACCATCCCCGTCGTGCATTCCGTGGAACTGCTGGACTGGATGGCCGGCGGCCCCGAACCGGCCGCCCTGGCCGCCCGCCGGAAGGTCGCCGCATGATCCGAATCGTCGAGGCCGGGGCCGCCGTCGCCGCGATGGCCCTGGCGCTCGTGCTGCAACCGGCATCGGCACAGATCATCCCGCCGCCGGGCGGGTCCGGGGTTGCACCGGCCATCCCGCCTGCCGCCGCGCCCGTCCAGCCCCCGGACGCGGCGGAGCGTCGCCGCGCCGAGGCGAACCGCATCCTCGACGCCCTGCCGGCCGCCCCCGACGAGACCACGGCCGCGATGCTGGAGGCGCGGCTTCGCACGCTGTGGTCGCAGGGCGGCTCGCCTGCCGTCTCCCTCCTCATGCGCCGGGCGATCCGGAACCTCGAGGCGAATGCCCCGGCCGAGGCCGTGGAGGACCTCGACGCCGCCATCACCCTCCAGCCCGACTTCCCGGAATCCTGGATCCTCCGCGCCCAGGCCCAGGCAGCGGCCGGCGATCCCCGCGCCGCCGCCGCGGATCTGCGGGAGGCGCTCCGGCTCGAACCGCGGCATTTCGGCGCACTGACGGCCCTTTCCTCGGTGCTCGAGGATGCGGGCGACCTTCAGGGCGCCCTCCGCAGCCTCGACGCCGCCCTCGCCATCAACCCGAAGCAGTCGGGCGCTGCCGCCCGGCAACGCGACCTGCGCCGCCGCGCCCTCGGCGACGACACCTGACGCCGTCGCCCCGGCCCATCTGGCGGCGCCGTCGGCCTTGGGATACACGGGATTCGTAACGGTTTTTCAGCCCATGTCCCTTTTCACTGCTCGACGGCCGTCTGGCGGGATATCCGGGGTCGGGAGCGTCCCGTTCGAGGCGGAACTCTACCTGCACGCCCCCGAGCGCTTCGGGCGCTGGCACGATGGGCAACCGAACACCCCCGCCATCCCCCCGGTCCTGACCGAGGAGCAACTCCGCGGAGAGTTCGCGCTGGCCTTCCTCCGCTGGACCTGCCTCGTTTCTCTCGCGGTGACGCTGATCGGCTTGCTCGTCATCCTGTGGCGGCTCGGCCTGGCTTGAGGACGGCCCTGGCGCGGCGCACGAGCCCGCGGCACGCTGAGGCGAAGGTCGCCCGAGAGCCGGCCACGGAGGAAAGCGCCATGACCGTCGCACGCCGCGTCTTCTTTTCGCTTCCCTTCGTGGCGGTCCTCCCACGCCTCGCACGTGCGGACTGGCCGGACCGCCCCATCCGCATCCTCGTCGCCTTTCCGCCGGGGGCCGCGACCGACGTGCTCTGCCGCGCCCTCGCGGTCCCGTTGACGGCAGCCCTGGGCCAGCCCGTCGTCGTGGAGAACCGCCCCGGCGCCGGCGGCAACATCGCGACGGTCGCCGTGCGCCGCGCACCGCCGGACGGGACCGCCTTCCTCGCCCATTCCGTCGCCTATGCCGTCAACCCCGGCCTATACCGCAACGCGGGCTACGAGGCGGCGGACCTGGAACCGGTCGCGCTGCTGGCGAGCACGCCGAACGTGATCACCGTCAACCCGGAGCACCTGCCGGTTCGGACCCTGGCGGAACTCCTCTCCGCCGCGCGGTCGCGGCCGCTGGACTACGGGTCCTCCGGCACTGGCACGACGACGCATCTGGGGATGGAGGTCCTTCTGCGGACGCGTGCGGGCGCCGACGTGCAGCACGTGCCCTTCGGCCCGGCCCAGGCCATCACCGCGGTGGCTGGCGGGCAGGTGCCGATCGCCAGCACCTCCCTGCCCCCCGCCCTGCCATTGATCCGGGAGGGGCGGCTGCGCGCCGTCGCCGTCACCTCCGCTGCCCGCGACCCTGCGCTGCCGGAGGTGCCGACCGTCGCGGAATCTGGATATCCCGGCTTCGAGGCCCTGACGTGGTTCGCCGTCTTCGCGCCACCCGGCACGCCACCGCCGGTCTCCGACCGAATGAACGCCGAGATCAACCGCGCCCTCGCCTCGCCGGAGATGAAGGCGCGTCTCGATGCCCTGGGCTTCGTGACCGCCCCGATGGACCGGCCGGCCTTCGCCGGCTACCTGCGCCGCGAGGTCGCGACCTGGGCGGACGCCGTACGCGCATCCGGCGCGACGGCGGATTGAGGAGCGTCCGCCCCGGCTTCGGCTCCGTGCGGGCGGTTGCAACAGTCGTCGCGGGACAGGGGCGGCGCCGCCTGCCGCGGCTGCCCGCGCAAGCCCGCGCAGCGACGAGGATCGCGCGGGACCGGCCTCAATTGCGCGGCGTGAGCGTCTCCGTCCCGATCGCGCTGGAGCCGATGAGGGTCCATTGGCCTGTCAGCACCCCATCCTCGCTGACCGTGTAGATGCCGAGGCCCGGCCGCTGGCCCAGCGTGAAGCCGGCGGCGAAGGTGTTGCCGGCGGACATTCCGTAGCCGGCGAAGCGGTTGCCCTCGATGTTCCAGGCGATCTGCCAGGCCGCGAGCCCGGCCGGCGCCAGTTGCAGCACGCCCGAATAGGGCGTGCCGTCGGGGTTCGTGCCGGTGACGTCGTAGAGGCCGGCGCGCTGCGCCCAGGCCGGGGCCGCGAGCGACCCGAAGGCCAGGAGGGCGCCCAGGACGCCCGCGCGAAACGCCTGCCGCATGCCCGTCACCCCGTATCTCAATCCACGATCGCGACGCGGAGGGCGTTCGTCGTCCCGGGCGTCCCGAACGGCACGCCGGCGACCACGACGACCTCGTCGCCGGTCACCGCGAAGCCCTCGGTCGCCGCGGCGCGCACGCCCTTCGCCACCATGTCCGTCATGGAGGAGGGCTCGCGGCTCGCCAAGGGGTGCACGCCCCACACCAGCGCGAGCCGTCGCGCCGTCGCCTCCGACGCGGTGAGGCCGAGGATCGGCGCCGCGGGCCGTTCCCGCGCGACGCGCAGCGTGGTGGAGCCGGTCGAGGTGAAGGTCGCGATGGCCTCCGCCTCGATCGTCGCGGCGACCTGGCGCGCCGCGGCTGCGATAGCGTCGGAGGAGGTGTGTCGCGGCTCCGGGCGGTTCGAGTCCGTGATGGCCCGCCAGCCCGGGTCGGATTCGGTGCGGGCGACGATGCGGTCCATCATGTTCACCGCCTCGAACGGGTACTGCCCCGCTGCGGTCTCGGCCGAGAGCATGACGGCATCCGCCCCGTCGAAGACGGCGGTCGCGACGTCCGACGCCTCGGCGCGGGTCGGGGTCGGGGCGCTGATCATGCTCTCCAGCATCTGGGTCGCCACGATCACCGGCAGGCCGCGTGCGCGGGATGCCCGGACGATCCGCTTCTGGATTAGCGGCACCTCCTCCGGCGGGCATTCCACGCCGAGGTCGCCACGGGCGACCATCACCGCGTCGGCGAGGTCCAGGATGGCGTCAAGGTTCTCGACGGCCTGCGGCTTCTCCATCTTCACCAGCACCCAGGCGCGGCCCGCGGCGATCTCCTTCGCTTCCGCCACGTCCTCGGGACGCTGGACGAAGGACAGGCCGATGAACTCGACGCCCTGTTCCAGCACGAAGGCGAGGTCGGCGCGGTCCTTCTCGGTCAGCGCGGGGATGGGCAGGACGACGTCGGGGACGTTCACGCCCTTGCGGTCGGAAAGGGGGCCGCCGACCAGCACCTCGGTCTCCAGGTGGTCGTCGCGCACGCGGGTGACGCCAAGGCGCAGCTTCCCGTCATCCAGCAGCAGCGTCGTGCCGATGCGCGCGGCCGCAATGATCTCGGGATGCGGCAACTGCACGCGGCGCACGTCGCCCGGCACGGGCGAGAGATCGAGTCGGAACGGCTGCCCCGTCTGCAACTGGACCCGCCCGCCGGAGAACTTCCCGACGCGCAGCTTCGGCCCCTGCACGTCGGCGAGGATGCCGATGGGCCGTCCGGTCTTGCGTTCCAGCTCCCGGATCGTCGCGATCCGCGCCGCGTGGTCCTCGTGGCTGCCGTGGGAGAAGTTCAGGCGGAACACATCGGCGCCGGCGCGGAACAGCCGCTCGATCACCTCAGGCGAGGTGGAAGCCGGTCCGAGGGTCGCGACGATCTTCGTCCGGCGCCGGCGGCGGATAGGGAGGCGGTTCCCGGCGGGCCTCAACGCGGCGGCGGCGGGGCGAGCGGCCGGGAGGGGATCCCGCAGGCTGTCGGCCGGGACCTCCATCAGCCGCGCCACCTCCTCCACCCGCTCGGGCGGGACACGTTTCCACTGCGACACGGCGGCGGTGGAAATGCCGAGGGCCGTCGCGATCTTCGTGACCGCGCCGCGGCGTGCGAGGAGGTCTTCAAGGGCTTTGTCGCGCATCGCCGTAAGTTAGGCGCCGTAAGGTCGCTGCGCGAGCCGCAATTTCCTTACATTTGGTAAGCGCATCGGCCAAGCCGCCGGACCGGTGGGTCACTCCCAACCGCGCCTCACGAGGCGCACGCCGTAACCCGCCCCGTCAGGACTTGTAGCTGCTTCCGGCCAGCGACGTCGCGTTCTGCTCCCGCACCTTGGCCGCGGCATCGTCGTAGAGGAACGGCAGGAAGGCATAGCGCCGCCCGGAGGTCACGCGGGACACCGCGTGCAGAAGGGAGCAGGAGAAGACCACGGCACCGCCCGGCGGCGGTTTGAAGGACCGCGGGCCGTATTCGGGGAACGACACCTCGCCGCCCTCGAAATCCCCGTTCAGGTTGATGGAGACGGCGAAGCGCCGGTGCGCGGTGCCGGGCGTCGTGTTGTCGCGGTGCGCGCGGAAATGCCCGCCATCGTCGGCCGAGTAGCAGCCGACGAGGTAGCGCTCCATCCGCGTGGCCCTGAACTGGTGGACCTTCAGGATCTCCGGGACGATGCGCCGGCGGATGCGGGCCTGGGTCTGCTGGATGAGGTTCTGGTCCTCGATCAGGTGGTCGCGTCGGACCTTGTGGGCGCGGTCGTGCACGCCGACGGTCTTGCCGTCCACCTCACGCATGAAGCCGCTGAGTTCGCCGCCCGCGGCGTCGTAGGCCTCGATGAGCCGGCGGCAGAAGGCGGGCTCGAAGACGTCGGGGATCAGCAGGACCGGCGCCATCACCTCCTCGCCCCCGAAGGTGCCGGGGGCGGCCAGGGTGTCGAGATAGGCGAAGACCGCCTCGTGGTCGCGCAGCGCGAAGACGCGCTTCACGCGCAGCGCGGCGTCGAGCACGACCCAGAAGCGGCGCGCCGGGTGAGTGCCGACGGGTTCATCCCCGGCCGGAACCGCACCGTAGAGGCGGCTGACCGTCCCGTCGAAGTCCCAGAAATGCCGGATGCCCGGCAGGCTCTCGCGGACCCGGCCCTCCGCCTCGTCCCCCGGGTCGAGGCTGACGCCGAAGAAGGCGGCATGCTGGTCGTCGAAGCGGGACCGGGCGGCCGTGACGGCGTCCAGCGCGGCCTGTCCCGCCTCGTCCCGCGCCGATCCGAAGAAGAGGAGGACGACGTGGCGGCCGGCCGCGGTGTCGAAGACGTAGCGTGGGTTGGAAGTGGAGCGCTGCCTGAACCAGGGGGCGGGGTCGCCGGGCAGGAGTTCGACGTAGCGGGGTCGGGCTTCGGTCGTGACGGACATGGCGTTTCCCGGGATCTCGCGCGGACGTTACCGCGGCGGATCGCTGGGGCAAGCGCAACCGGGCCGCCGCGGGTCAGGCGATGAGGATGGCGCGGAAGTCGTTCACGTTGGTCAGGGTGGGCCCTGTGACGACGAGGTCGCCGACCGCCGAGAAGACGTCGTGGCTGCGGTGCGTCGCCAGGGCCATCCGCGGGTCCACCCCTGCGGCGGCGGAGCGCGCGAGGGTGTCGGGGGCGGCGATGGCGCCGGCATTGTCCTCCGACCCGTCGATGCCGTCGGTATCGCCCATCAGCGCCCAGATGCCGGGATGGCCGGCGAGGGCAACCGCCGTCCCCAGCAGGCATTCCCCGCAGCGTCCGCCGGCGCCCTTCGCCGATCCCAGCGTCACCGTCGTCTCCCCGCCGGAGAGCAGGACGGCGGGGGCCGCGAGCGGAAGCCCGTGAGCGGCGACCGAGCGCGCGATGCCCGCGAGGACCGTCCCGACCTCCCGCGCCTCTCCTTCGAGGGCGTCGCCGAGGATGAGCGGAGTCAGGCCTTCCTGGCGCGCCGCGGCGGCGGCGGCTTCCAGCGCCATGCGGGGTGTCGCGATCAGGCGGTATTCGGACCGGGCCAGGCGCTGGTCGCCGGGCTTGGGCGTCTCCGCCTCGGCGCGGTCGAGATGGGCGCGGACTGCGTCGGGCAGGGCGATGGCGTAGCGCGCGATGATGGCTCGGGCGTCGGCGAAGGTCGTGGGATCAGGGACCGTCGGGCCGGAGGCGATGACGGCGGGGTCGTCGCCCGGCACGTCGGAGATCGCGAGGGTGACGACCCGCGCCGGATGCGCGGCCGCCGCGAGCCGCCCGCCCTTCACCGCGGAGAGGTGGCGGCGGACGCAGTTCATCTCCCCGATCGTGGCGCCGCACGCGAGCAGGGCGCGGTTGACGGCCTGCTTGTCGGCGAGCGTCAGGCCCGGCGCGGCGAGGGCCATCAGCGCGGAGCCGCCGCCGGAGATGAGGGCGAGGACGAGGTCGTCCTCCGTAAGGCCCTGCACGAGGTCGAGGTTGCGACGCGCCGCCGCTTCCCCCGCCGCGTCGGGGACGGGGTGGGAGGCCTCGACGACCTCGATACGGGCAGTCGGGTGGCCGTGGCCGTAGCGGGTGACGACGAGGCCGGTGAGCGGGACCTCGGGCCAGGCTGCCTCGACTGCGGCGGCCATGACGGCGGCCGACTTACCGGCGCCGACGACGACGACGCGGCCCCGGGGCTTCTCCGGCAGGTGGCGCGCCAGCACGACGCGCGGATCGGCCGAGGCCACCGCCGCGTCGAAGAGGCGGCGGAGGATTCGGCGGGCTTCGGCGTCGGTCATGCGGCGATCATCGCCGCCGACGCGAACGCCGCAACCCGGGCAGGGCGGGTTACTCCGCCCGGATTCCCGCTTCGCGGACCACGGGGACCCAGAGGCCGACCTGGCGCTCGATGAAGGCGCGGAAGGCCTCGGGCGTGCCGCCGACGATCTCTGCGGCCTGGGCGCGCTTGAGGTTGGTCTGCAGCTCCCCGTCGGCGAGCATCCGGCCGAAGACGTCGTTGATCCGCGTCGTGAGTTCCGTGGGCAGGCCGGCCGGGGCCAGGATGCCGTGCCAGACCGAGACGTCGAAGCCATCGAAGGTCGCGGCGACGGTCGGGACCCCGGGCAACACCTCGACCGGCCGGGCCGAGGCGACGGCGAGCGCCTTGGCCTGGCCTTCCCGAATGAAGGGCGCGCCGCTCGAGACGGTGGGCGCGCCGATGTCGCCCTCGCCCTTCACGATGGCCTGCATGAGTTCCGCGCCGGACCGGTAGGGCGTGTGGAGGAAGCGCACGCCGGCGCGGCGCTGGAGGAGCTCGGTCGTCAGGTGGCTCGGGTGTCCCGCGCCGGGATGCGCGGCGATCACCGCTTCCGGCCGGACCTTGGCCGCGGCGATCATGCCCGCAAGGTCGGAGTAGGGCGCGTCGCGCTTCGCGAGCACGACGATCGGCAGGTTCACGAGGTGGATGACCGGCGTGAAGGCCCGCAGCGGGTCGTAGCCGACGCCGCGGACAAGTTCGCCCGCGAGGACATTGGCGCCCATGTCGCCCATCAGCAGCGTGTAGCCGTCCGGCCGGGCCTGCGCCGCCGCCGTCGCGCCGATCGTGCCGCCGCCGCCGGCCCGGTTCTCGACGACGAGGCTGCCGCCGTTCGTCGCCGCGGCGAAGCGCTGGGCGATGAAGCGGGAGAGGGTGTCGATGGCGCCGCCCGGGCCGAAGGGGACGATCAGCCGTACGGGGCGGCTGGGCCACTCGCCGGACTGGGCGCGGGCGATGGCAGGAGCCGCCAGCCCGGCCGCGATGATGGTGCGGCGTTGGATCGCCATGGCCTGTTCCTCCTTCGGCGCCATTCTCGCGGGCGGCGCTGCGGCAGGTCTAGCGGGCCGCCGTGCCCCGTGACAGCACGCCGTAACAGCACCCCGTGACGGCACCCTGCGGCGGCAGGACGGTCAGGCCAGGCAGCGCACCGAAGTGTATTGGCGGATCTGATCGTCGGTCAGCCGCGCCGCCCCGGCCGGCGTCCAGCCGAGCCGCACGTCCATCCGTGCATCATTGGCGAGCGAGTAGCCCACGGCGCTCGTCGTGCTCGTCGCGCCCGGGGCGGAGAACACGACACGGAAGCCGCGCGGGCTCACGTCGCGCGTCCGGATCGTCGCGGTGTAGAGGAAGCCGCCGCCCGCGCCGTTCGGCGTGCGCGCCTGGAGGCTGGAGGAGACCGAGACGATCTCGAAGAAGCCGGCGTCGACGCAGTCCCGCTCCGTCGGCGTGCCACCGCGGGCGAGGGCGGGGCCGGCGATGAGGATGGCCAAGGCGGTGGCTGCTGAGATGCGACGGAACATCGGAACCTCCTGCGTGGTGCGGGGAGTGTGCGCAGGCGCCCCGGGTTCCTTCCAATCCGTCCTGCCGATCCCGGCGATAGGTTGACGCCCCGCCGCCACTGCCCGACCACGCGGGGCAGGAGGACCCGCATGCGCCGTCACCGAATCGCCGCCATCCCTGCCGACGGAATCGGGAAGGAGGTCATCCCCGCCGGCCTGCGCGTGCTGCAGGCGCTGGCCGAGCGCGACGGCGGCTTCGCATTTGAGATCGAGACCCTGCCCTGGGGTAGCGACTTCTACCGGCAGACCGGGCGAATGATGCCGGAGGAGGGGCTGGAGATGCTGCGCGGCTTCGATGCGATCTACTTCGGCGCAGTCGGCGACAAGGACCTGCCGGATGACATCACCCTCTGGGGCCTGCGGCTCCGGATCTGCCAGGGCTTCGACCAGTACGCGAATATCCGACCGACGCGCGTCCTGCCCGGACTGACTTCGCCGCTGCGCGGGGTGGAGCCGGGCGACATCGACTGGGTCATCGTCCGCGAGAATTCAGAGGGCGAGTACGCCGGCCATGGCGGCCGCGCCCACCGCGGGCACCCTGAGGAGGTCGCGACGGAGGTCGCGATCTTCACGCGTGCGGGCGTCGCGCGGATCATGCGCGTGGCCTTCCGGATCGCGCAGTCCCGGCCGAGGAAGTTGCTGACCGTCGTGACCAAGTCCAACGCGCAGCGCCATGGGATGGTGCTGTGGGACGAGATCGCGGCAGAGGTCGCGCGCGACTTCCCCGAGGTGACCTGGGAGAAGGAACTGGTGGACGCCATGGCCGCGCGGATGATCCGCCGCCCGGCCTCGGTGGACACGGTCGTCGCGACGAACCTGCATGCGGACATCCTGTCGGACCTCGCGGGGGCGGTCGCGGGGTCTCTCGGCGTCGCGCCGACGGCGAACCTCGATCCGGAACGCCGGGCGCCATCGATGTTCGAGCCGATCCACGGCTCGGCCTTCGACATCGAGGGGAAGGGCGTGGCCAACCCCGTTGCGACTTTCTGGACCGGCGCGATGATGCTGGAGCACCTGGGGGAGGGGAGGGCGGCCGCGGCGCTGATGGCGGCGGTGGAGCGGGTCTGCGCGGACGGGGTGCTGACGGCAGACCTGGGCGGCACGGCGACGACGGAGGACGTGACACAAGCCGTGATCGATGCGATCCGGGGCGTGAACGCGGCCTGACGCGGGGCGTACGGGGCGGCGACGTAGTGCGGGCGCGGACAGGGGCCGTCACCGGCACCGCCTGTCGGCGCACCCGATTGGCCCACCCGGTTGGCCGACCGTGCATCCAGATTGAAGCGCCCCGGCGGCGGTCGTAAACCCCGCTCATGTCCGATCCGCTGACCGCGCCGTTGACCTACGACGTGCCTGTCCGCCTCGTCGCGCCTGCCAGTGCGGAGCAGTCGGACGAGACGCTCCAGCGCGTCGGGATCCGGGTCTACCCGAGCCTGTGCAAGGCGGTGCGGGTGGCCATGGCCCTTCCCGTCACGTCGCGCCCCAACGTCTTCATCGATTGGACACCGCAGGACGGCTGGCCGGCGACCCTGACCTACCCGACTATCGCGGCGATCGCGCGCCGGGCCGACTTCCCGGTCTGACCGGCCGCCGGGAGGGAGCCCCCATTCCCGCTGTCGCGCCGGCCTGAACCGCGCCAGGATGCGGAAAACGCGTCCCGGAGGAACGACCGTGCCCCAGACCACCCGTCGCGTGCTCCTGGCCGCGCCGCTTGCCCTCGCGGCCCCCGCAGTGCGGGCGCAGGGGGCTTTCCCTCCCGCACCGTCACCGTCGTCGTGCCCTATGCCGCGGGCGGCCCGACGGATGTGGTGGCCCGGCTGGTGGCGGAGGGCATGGGGAAGGACCTCGGCGTTGCCGTGGTCTGCGAGAACGTGACGGGCGCCGGCGGCACGCTCGGCGCGGCGCGCGTCGCGACGGCGCGGCCGGACGGGCACACGCTGCTGATGCACCACATCGCCATGGCGACCCACGCCACGATCTATCGCCGCCTGCCTTACGACGTGGAGCGTTCCTTCGCCCCGCTCGGCCTCGTCTCCGACGCGGCGATGACGATCATCGCGAAGCCCGACTTTCCGGCAGATGACCTCGCTGGGCTGATGCGCGTGATCCGGGAGCGCGGGGACCAGTTGAACCTGGCGCATTCCGGCGGCGCGAACTTCCTCTGTGGGCTCCTGATGCAGGACGCGGCGGGGGCGGAGATGACGCCAGTCGTCTTCCGTGGCTCAGCGCCGGCGATCACCGAGATCATCGCGGGCCGGGTGGACATGATGTGCGACCAGGCCACGAACACGGTGCCCTACATCCGCGACCGGCGGATCAAGGTCTTCGGCATGACGCTCGACCGCCGCGCGGAGGGGCTGGACATGCCGACCACCGCCGAGGCCGGCTTCCCGACGGTGCAGATGAGCACGTGGCACGGCCTCTACGCCCCCGCCGGCACGCCGGAGGAGGTGCAGGTGCGCCTGAACGCCGCCATCCGAGCCGCGCTGCGGGAGGAGCGGCTGCGCGCCCGCTTCGCCGAACTGGTGACGGAAGTCGCGCGGCCCGAACAGGCGGACCGCGGCTATCACCGCCGCTTCCTGGCGGAGGAGGTCGCGCGGTGGCGGCCGATCATCCAGAAGGCGAATGCCTATGCGGATTGATCGTCGGAGGTTAGCAGGACTTCGACTGCCCGGATGAGGCGGTCGGCGAGGTCCAGGGCGTCCCTGGCGTCGTCGAGGTTGGGCGCTATCCCACCGAAGTAGTCGGCGTGAATCTTGAACTCGTAACCGCGCCCGAGGAAGGTTCCGAACTCGGCCGGCAACTCCGACAGTTCACGGATCAACCTCGCGAGTTCCGTGCGTGTTCCGGCATGTGTCTTCGGTCCCTCTCCCGTCCGACGGACGATGTACGCCCACGCCGCATGGAAACCGGCGAGATAGGCCTCACGTCCAGCAGCGTCGGCGATGCCGTTCGCCAGCAGCCCGCCCTGTCCTCACGTGGTGACGAGCCCGTGCGATGCCATCCAGCGGCTCGATCAAAGGTCCACGCCGTCCCGCTGGATCTCGTCCATGAAAGGACTCCAGGTCCGGTACTGGTCGGCGGGGAACGGCTTGGCGGAGACGTCCGCACCGGTATCCAGCAGGATGCCCGTCGTGATCCGGGCCAGGGGTTCCAGTTCCGGCCAGAGCCTCGTGAAGCCGTGCAAGAAGACCGCGACGTCGTAGTCGCTGTGCGGGCCGTGGTCACCGCGCGCGCGGGATCCGAACAGGATGATGCGTTCCAGACGTGGTCCGTAGAAAGCGCGGGCTTCCCGCGCGAACCGCCGCAGCACGGGGTCCGCCAGCGCGGGATGCGCCGTCTCCGCCGGTGCCGTGCCCTGATCCGTCATGGCCTCCGCCGTGCCGCCATCCTGGCGCGGCCCTTCCCTGCTGCCTACATGGGCGGGCGAGAGGGACATTTCACCATGACCGACATTCCCGACGCCACCCGCACCGAACTGGAGGCCGCGGCCTTCCGCCGCCTGGTCGCCCACCTTCGGGATCGGACCGACGTCCAGAACATCGACCTGATGAACCTGTCGGGGTTCTGCCGGAACTGCCTGTCCAAGTGGTACCGCGCCGCGGCGGAGGAGCGGGGCCTGCCGCTTTCAGACCCCGAGGCGCGGGAGATCATCTACGGCATGCCGTACAAGGAATGGCAGGCGCGCCACCAGAAGGAGGCGACGCCGGAGCAGAAGGCCGCCTTCGCCATGGCGAACCCCGGGCCCTGAGGCGCGCTTGAAGGGCATCGCGGAGAGCCTCGCGCTCCCGCTCGGCCAGCTCGGCGATCGCGGCTTCGTGGGGCCGCTGCTCGGCGGCTTCGGGGCGGCGGTGGTCGCCTTCGGCCTGCTGACCTGGGGCGCGGATGCCTGGGTGGCGTCGCTCGCCGGGGGGACGGGGTGGCTCGCCACGGCGCTCGGCGCGCTCGGCGGGCTCGCGGTGATCGTCGCGGCCTATTGGCTCTTCGTGCCCGTCACGATCGCGCTCGCGGGCGTCTTCCTGGAGGCGACGGCTGCGGCCGTGGAGCGCCGCCACTACCCAGGCCTACCGCCGGCGCGCGGCGCGTCGCTCGCCGCCCAGGCCTGGTTCAACATCGGCCTCGGCGCGAAGGTCCTGCTGCTGAACCTCGTCCTGCTGCCCGTCGCGCTGGTGCTGCCGCCGGTCGGCGCGGTCCTGTTCTGGTTCGTCGCCGCCGTCTTCCTGGGGCGTGGGCTCTTCGAGGGCGTGGCCCAGCGGCGGATGACGGTCGCGCAGGCCCGGTCGCTGCGGCGGGCGCGCAACCCCGCCGTCATGGCGATCGGCGCGGTGCTTGCCACCATGTCGCTCGTGCCGATCCTCAACCTGCTGCTGCCGGTCTACGGCACCGCGGCGATGACGCACCTGCTGCATCGCGGGCCGGCGGGACCGCTCACCGGACCGGTGACGTGACGAGTCCGCGGCGTGTCCTGCGCGTCCTTCCCGGCACCGCGCCCCCGCGGTAAGACCGCCGCCTTTTTCCGAGGGGATCAGGGGACATGTCGGATGCGGTCGCGCGGGAGCGCGCGGAAGTCGGCGTGAAGGAACGCGCGAAGGAGGAGGATACGGAGGTCGGCGGGATCGCGGCCGACCGCCTCCGCAGCATCATCGAGCGCGTCGAGCGCCTGGAGGAGGAGCGCAAGGCGCTGGCCGGCGACATCAAGGACATCTTCACGGAAGCCAAGTCGGCCGGCTTCGACGTGAAGATCATCCGCCAACTCATCCGCATCCGGAAGCAGGAGCCGGCCGAGGTGGAGGAAGCGGAGACGCTGCTCGACCTCTACCGCCGCGCCCTCGGCATGTGAGGGGGGCATTCGAGGGGGCATGTGAGGCGGCGGCAAGTGAGGCGGCGGCAAGTGAGGCGGGAGCGAGTGAGGCGCGCCGCGGCGCTCCCGCTCGTCGCGCTGCTCGTTGTCTCCTCCCTGGGCGGGGGCACCGCGCGGGCGGCGGAGCGCCGCTGCGGCTGGATGGTCAACCCGACGCCCGGGAACCATTGGCTGACCGATCGGGACGGCACCTGGATACTCTCTGCCCAAGGGAACGAGGGCGCACCCGGCATGGAGGACATGCCGGACATGACGACGCGCGGCTGGGTCCGTACGAACGGCAACCACGGCTACGGCTGCGCCTGCCTCGACATGGACGTGGACCGCAAGGCGATGCGCGTCGCGCGGGTCTATCGCGCGGAGCCGCTGCCGCTGTCGCGCTGCCAAGCCGACCCGGCGCTGCCCCGGCCCCAGCAGGGGAGCCTGGGTCCGGATCCGGGGTAGGGGAGCCTCAGTAGAGGCTCGCCACCTTCGCCGCGTGGCGTTCCAGCACGAGGCGGCGCTTGACCTTCATCGTCGGCGTCAGCAGCCCGTTCTCCACGGTGAAGGCTTCGACCGCTGTCCACTTCCGCAGGCGTTCGATGCCGGACAGTTTTCCGTTCACGCGCTGCACCGCCTTCTCCGCGTCCGCCCCGTCCGCCGGCACGACGAGGGCGACGAGGGCCGGCTTGCCCTCGCCCGCGATGACGGCCTGGGCGATCTCGGGCTCGGCCATCAGAAGGCCCTCGATCTTGGCGGGGGAGACCATGTCGCCGCCGAGGGTCTTGATGAAGTCGCGCATCCGGTCGGTGATGGCGACTCGGCCGTCCTCCGCCATGCGCGCGACGTCGCCGGTGTGGAGCCAGAGGCCGCCATCGGGCTCGGCCGCGAGCGGCTTGAGGGCGCGGGCCGTCGCCTCCGCGTCGTTCCAGTAGCCGTCCATCAGCAGGTCGCCGCGGACGGCGAGTTCCCCGCCCTCGGTCAGGCGGGCCTCCACGCCGAAGACGGGGCGACCGACGGTCCGGCGGTCGTTGTCCCAAGGCAGGTTGACGGAGATGACGGGGCCCGCCTCGCTCTGGCCGTAGCCCTGGATGATCGTGATCCCGAGCGCCATGAAGAAGCCGGAGAGATCAGGGTCCAGCCTTGCCCCGCCCGAGACCATGAAGGCGAGGCGCGAGCCGAAGCGCGCGCGGACCTTGCGGCGCACGAGGCGTTCCAGGGCGAAGTCCTGCGCCTTCTCCAGCAGCGAGAGCGGGGGCCCGTCGAGCCGCCGGAGGCCGAGGGCGACGGCGCGGTCGAAGAGGGCACGCTGGTAGGGTTTCGCCTTTTCCAATCCCGCAAGAATGCGGCCGCGCAGCACCTCGAACAGGCGCGGCACGGTCGTGACGACGTGCGGCTCGACCTCGGTGAACTCGGCCGCGATGCGGTCGGCGCCGCGGGAGAATACGATCTCGATCCCGTAGGAGGGGAAGAGGAAGCCGCCGACCGTGTGCTCGTAGGAATGGGAGAGCGGCAGGAAGGAAAGGTAGCAGGCCCCGCTCCAGAGCAGGCCTGCCTCCCGGATCAGGGGCAGGACGCCGGCGCGGTTCGCGAGCAGGGCGCGGTGGGGCAGCATCACCCCCTTGGGCGAGCCGCCGGTGCCGGAGGTGTAGATCAGGCAGGCCAGTCGGCCGGGCGGGATTTCGCCGACCTCCGCCATCAGGGCCGACAGGTCGGCGGGGGTGGCGAGCAGCGTATCCCAGGCCGTCGCGCCGTCGCAGGCCTCCATGCAGATCATCAGGTCGAGGCCGGACCCGCCCGCCGCTTCCCGTACCCGCGCGGCGAGGCGGGCAGTTGAAACGATGGCGGTGCGCGCGCCGGAGTCGCGCAGGACGTGACGGTGGTCCGAAGGCGTGTTCGTGACGTAGGTCGGGACGGTGATGGCCCCGATCGCCATCACCGCGTTGTCCGCGATGAGGAAGTCCGGCCGGTTCTCGCTGACCAGCAGGACCCGGTCCCCCGGCGAGACCCCCGCCGCCCGTAGCCCCGCGGCGACCGCGGCGACGGAGCGCGCGAACTCGCCCCAGGTCATGCGCTGCCAGGCGCCGTCCCGCCAGAACCGGGCAAGGGGGGCATCGGGGTGCCGCGCCGCATGGCCCAGCATCATCTGCGGGAGCGAGTTCCAGCTCTCCTCGCCCGCGTGCGGGTCCCTTGCCATCGATCCTCGCCGTTCCCGTCCCTGGTGGCAGGCGGCCTTGGCCGCCCTCCTTCGGGCCTTATATCGGGGGCTGATCACGTCAATCCGCAAGGCGCCCTGCCCGCATGACCTCTTCTTTCCCCATTCGGGCTTTCCCGGTCCGGGACGCCGAACGGCCCGGCTCATCCTCCGCCGTCGCGCTGCCCGAATGGGACCTGTCCGACCTCTACGCCCGCCCGGATGACCCGCGCCTGGCGGCCGACCTGGACCGGGCCGAAGCGGAGGCGCGGGACTTCGAGGCCTCCTACGCCGGCAGGCTGGCGACCCTGTCGGGCGATGCCCTAGCGGGGGCCATCGCGACCTATGAGCGGATCGAGGAGGTGCTGGGGCGGGTCATGTCCTACGCCCAGCTCCTGTTCAGCGGGAACGCGCAGGATGCTGCGAACGGCCGCTTCTACCAGACGATGGGGGAGAGGGTGACGGGCATCGGCTCCCACCTGCTCTTCCTCACGCTCGAGCTGAACCGGCTCGAGGACGACCTGCTGGACCGCCGGATGTCGGAGAGCGCGGCGCTGGCGCGCTACCGTCCCTGGCTGCGCGACCTCCGCGTCTTCCGCCCACACCAGTTGAGCGACGAGGTGGAGAAACTGCTGCATGAGAAGGAGGTGACGGGCCGCTCCGCCTGGAACCGCCTTTTCGACGAGACGGTCGCGCACCTGCGCGTCCCCGTGACGCGGGACGGGAAGGAGGAGGCGCTGACCGTCTCCGCCGCGCTGAACCTGCTGTCGGACCGGGACCGCGCGACGCGGGCTGCCGCGGCGCAGGGCGTTTCGAAGGTCTTCGCCGACAATGCCCGGCTCTTCGCGCTCATCACCAACACGCTCGCGAAGGACAAGGAGATCGTGGACGGGTGGCGGAAGTATCCGCGCCCCGGCTCCTCCCGCAATCGCGCCAACATGGTGGAGGACGAGGTCGTGGACGCCCTCGTCGCCGCGGTGGTCGAGGCCTTCCCGCGCCTTTCGCACCGGTACTATGCGATGAAGGCGAAGTGGCTCGGCCTGCCGAAGCTGCAGCATTGGGACCGCAACGCGCCCCTGCCTGACGACGCCGATACCTCCATTGCCTGGAACGAGGCGCGGGACCGCGTGCTGGCGGCCTATGGCGCCTTCTCGCCGGACCTGGCGACGCTCGGGCGCGACTTCTTCGAGAAGCCCTGGATCGACGCGGCGCTGCGCCCGGGCAAGGCCTCCGGCGCCTTCGCGCATCCGACGGTGCCGTCGGCTCACCCGTACCTGCTTGTGAACTATCACGGGAAGGCCCGGGACGTGATGACGCTGGCGCATGAACTGGGTCACGGCGTCCATCAGCGTCTCGCGGCCAAGCAGGGCTACCTGATGTCCGGCACGCCGCTGACGCTGGCGGAGACGGCGTCCGTGTTCGGGGAGATGCTGACCTTCCGCGCCGTGCTGGATGCGGAGAAGGACCCGGCCCGCCGCCGCGTCCTCCTCGCCGGCAAGGTGGAGGACATGCTGAACACGGTGGTCCGACAGATCGCCTTCTACCGCTTCGAGACGATGCTGCACGACGAGCGGCGCAAGGGCGAGCTGTCGCTGGAGCGCATCGGCGAGATCTGGATGTCCGTGCAGACCGAGAGCCTCGGCCCGGCCTTCGAGTTCACGCCGGACTACAACGTGTACTGGGCTTATATCCCGCACTTCATTCACTCGCCCTTCTACGTCTACGCCTATGCGTTCGGGGATTGCCTCGTGAACGCGCTCTACGGCGTGTACCAGGACGGGGCGGTGCCGGACTTCCAGCGCAAGTACCTCGACCTGCTGCGCGCGGGCGGGACGCTGCGGCACAAGGAATTGCTCGCGCCGTTCGGCCTGAACGCGTCGGATCCGAAGTTCTGGCGCCGCGGGCTCGACGTGATCGCGGGCTTCATCGACGAACTGGAGCGCACCGGTGGCTGACGCCGATCGTGGCAACACGCTGTTCGGCGAGATCCGCCGGATGGCCCGCACGTCGGGGGCCGTCGGCGGCATCGCCGCGCGCGTGGCGGGGGAACGTTTCCTCGGCATCAAGACGGACAAGTCGGCGCATGCGGAGGACCTGAAGGCCATCCTCGGGGGGCTGAAGGGCCCGCTGATGAAGGTGGCGCAGTTCCTCTCGACGATCCCGAACGCGCTGCCGGAGGAGTATGCGGAGCAGCTCGCGTCGCTCCAGGCCAATGCCCCGCCGATGGGGTGGGCCTTCGTGCGGCGCCGCATGGGCACGGAACTCGGCCCGAACTGGGAAAAGAGCTTCGCGGAGTTCGGCCGCGAGGCTGCCGCGGCCGCCTCCCTCGGCCAAGTGCACCGTGCGACGATGCACGACGGCACGCGCGTCGCGTGCAAGCTGCAATACCCGGACATGCCGAGCGTCGTGGAGGCCGACCTGCGGCAGCTGCGGCTGGCCATGAACCTCTACGCCCGCATGGACGGGGCGATCCAGCACGAGGACATCTACGAGGAACTGGCCGAGCGCCTTCGCGAGGAGATGGACTACCAGCGAGAGGCGTCGCAGATGCGTCTTTACGGCGCGATGCTCCGCGACACGCAGTCGGTGCACGTGCCGACGCCGGTGGATCAGCTTACGACGAAGCGCCTGCTGACGATGTCCTGGCTCGACGGCCGCTCCATCCTGACGCGCCTGTCCGAGGAACCGTCGCTCGAGGAACGGAACGCCTATGCCCGCGCCCTGTTCATGGCGTGGTACGTGCCGCTCTACCGCTACGGCGTCATCCATGGCGACCCGCATCTCGGCAACTACCAGGTCCGGCCGGATCAGGGCGGGATCAACCTGCTGGATTTCGGCGCCATCCGAGTCTTCGGTCCGAAGTTCATCACCGGAACCCTGACGCTCTATGAGGCCGTGCGCGACGGCGACATGGACAAGGCACACCATTCCTTCGAGCTCTGGGGCTTCAAGGGCATCACGCGGGAGCTGATGGAAGTGCTGCTCCGCTGGGCGCGGTTCCTGTACGAGCCGCTGCTGCAGGACCGCGTTCGGCTGATCCAGGAATCCGACGACCCGGCCTTCGGCCGCAAGGTCGCGGAGGAGGTCCATGCCGGCCTCAAGCGCGTCGGCGGCGTGCGACCGCCGCGGGAATTCGTGCTGATGGACCGCGCCGCGGTCGGCCTCGGCAGCGTCTTCCTGCGCCTGCGCGCGGAGGTGAACTGGCACGACCTCTACCACGAGCTCGTGCAGGGTTACCGGGAGGAGGACCTGGCGGCACGGCAGTCCGCCGCGCTGCGCGACGCCGGGGTGCCCGGCGCCGCCTGACCCGCTACGCCGGCGCGACGCCTTCGACGAACATCACCCGGGACCGCGTGCTCTCCAGCCGCAGGGCGAGGAGTGGCGCGTAGTCCGGGCTGTCGTAGAAGGTGCGCAGCGCGTCGAGCGACGGAAACTCCAGCACCACGCAGCGATCGAAGCCGAGGTCGTCCTCGACCGGGTGGATCGTCCCGGCACGGACGAGGAAGCGGCCGCCGAACCGCTCGACCACCGGTCCGACGCCGGCCCGGTATTGCTGGTACCGGTCCATGTCGGTGACCGTGACGTTCGCGATGAGGTAGGCGGCCAAGGCATCTCTCCTGCGGGTCGGCCTCGCCCAATTGCGCCGGCCATCATTCCCGCGCGCGACCCTATCACGTCCCCGGAAGCACGGACCGGCCGCCCCGGCCGCCTCCGGCCATGGCCCGCGCGATGTCGTCCCGGACCGCCGGCACGCGGCGGTAGTACTGGTGGCTCGTGTCGATGCCCTGTCCCGGACCGTCGTCCCGGACGGCGCTGCAATCCACCAGACGGTATTGCGGCGGCGGGTAGGCCGTGGCGTCGGTCCGGTCGATGGGGCCGTCGCGGCCCAGCCGCTGCTGGCGGTTCACGACCTGGCTCAGGCGGAGGATGTCGTCGGCGGTGGACGCGTACTGGGTGACGCGCGAGGCCAGGGCCCTCAGGTTACGAAGGAAGGGCGGCCCCGCGCCGTCCTCGGCGTGTTCCGTATCGGCCGCGGCGAGGAAGACCTCGTCGAAGAGGGGAGGGCCGCCGACCAGGCCCGACACCGCCGCGCGCAGGACCCGGTGACCCATGCTGTGGACGAGCAGGAACACGCGCCCGCCCGCCGCGCGCACCTCGTCGGCGATCGGCCGCAGCCCCGACAGGATCCGGACGGCATCCGGTCCCGACGCGTCGGCGGCCGCCTTGTCCGCGACGTAGCCATTCGTCAGCGGCGATGCCAGCGCGCCGGCCAGAATCCCCGCAAGCGTCACCGGCAGCAGGAGGATGCCGCCGAGCACGTCCTTCTCCCGCACGACCGCGCCGCCCGACGGCCAGCTCAGGCATAGGACCGTGCAGTCCGCGGCCGCCTCGCCGCTCGCCGCGAGGAACTCCCGGTTGAAGGCGGCGCGCGTGACGCTGTCGGTGAAGCTGTTGGCGAAGCCGTGGATGAAGACGAGGAGGTTGCGCCCGCCCGCGATGTCGTCGCCCACGGCGCTGGTGAAGGACCCGCGCCCCACCTTGTCGAGAGCGAGGATGTGGCCCGCCGCGAGGTTCGGGATGTCGGTGCCCTCCACCATCGCCATGCCGAAGGTCAGGCCGGCGGGGCCGGTCGTCGGGCCGGCCTCGCCCGCGTAGTCGCTGGGATCGAGCCCGTTGCCCGTGACGCGGCGGTTGGTGGCGAAATAGACGGTCGTGTGCACGGTCCGGCCCCGGCCGATGGACGTGGGCGGTAGCCTAGCCTGCGCCGGCCTGCGCCATGAAAGCCTTTTCGGCCGGCGGGCCGCCGGTTGAGTGCTTCGCCCGGGCGCCGTGTTGCCGGCCGAGCGGCCCGTCACACGGGCCGCAGGACCTCGACCAGCATGACCCGTGGTGCTGCGGCGAGGTCGCGCCGCATCGCGGCCGCATCTGTCCAGCGCGCGCCCCGCGGCAGGCGGGCGGCCTCGCAGGCCAGGGTGACCTCCGAGTCGCGGAAGGGCCAGGGATCCAGCCGCCACGAACCCGGCGCGCCGATTAGCGTCAGCGGCACGGTACCGCCCTGCGCCAGGGGCGCCTCCCCCGCGTCGGGGCCGAGCGCCGTCCCGCTGCCGAAGCACAGCGCCAGCGACAGGGCGTCCGCCGCGGCCAGCAGCGCGCCGTTGCCTTCGACCTGCGCCGCGGAAGCCGCCAGCGCCGCCGCCCAGCCCGCCTGCAAGCGTCCCTGTTCCGCGACGTAGCGCGAAGCGGCGAGGGCATCCTCCGACCCCGGGCGGTGGCGGTCGGCGAAGCGGGTATAAATCAGCGACCCGTGCCGCGAGATCAGCAGCGCGGGCCAGAGGCCCCAGGAGGCTCGTGCCAGTTCGACACCCCGTGCCCACATCGGCGCGTGGACATGCGCGCCGACTTGGCGGAACTCGTGCGGCCGTCCGGTTGCCGCGTCGAGCGTCGGCTCGGCCTCCCACGGCATCCAGGCCACGTCGTGCTGCCAGGCGGCCAGGATCACGGCGGGTGCGGGATCGGGCCGCCAGAAGCCCGGGGCCCCCAGGCCGCGGCGATCTGGCCGGAGAGCGAGGCATGCGCCGGCTGGGGGATGAAGAGGGTGCCGTCGCCGTCGTCGCGGAAGAGCATGGCCGCAGCCTAGGAGCGCCCGCGCCGGTGATCCAGGGCGCAGGGCTCCGAACGGGTGCCATGCCGCGCGACGCTGCCGGCCGTCGTGGAGGAACCGGCCGTCGCGGACCGGCCGGAGCTCGGATCGGTGCGCGGCCCGACCCGGCCCGGGAAGCGCCGATGTCGTTCCGCTCCGTGCGGCCCAGGCGGGCAGTGGCGCGGACCGCTGGTCGGAGTTCTGACAGGGGCACAGGCACCCGCGATCGCGCTTGGCCTGGGCTCGGACCCGCTGTTCGGCACAAGGTGGGCGTGGTGGGCGCGCCTTGCGCGACGCGCACCCCTCCCGCATGTTGCGCCGCGACGATGCCGCAACGGCGGCCGCCTTCCGTCCGGCGCCCCTGACCCGTTGCGCCGATCCGGCGACGCCGCGACGGTCGGGCCGGGGACGGCAGTGCGGCGGTGCGTCGCCCGGAGGAACGCAATGCGTCTGGCAGTATTGAAGGAACGCGCCGCGGCCGAAACCCGCGTCGCCGCGACCCCCGAGACGGTGAAGCGCTACGCGGCGCTCGGCCTAGCCGTCGCCGTCGAGGCCGAGGCGGGCCAACAGGCCGGAATTCCCGATGCCGCCTTCCGGGACGCTGGGGCGGAGATCGCGCCGGACGCCGCGTCCGCCGTCAACGGCGCGTCCGTCATCCTCGCCGTCCGCCCGCCGGACGTGCCGCTGCCCCGGGGCGCGTTGCTCATCGGGACCCTCGGCGCCGACGCGGCCGCGGCGGCCGCCTACGCCGCGGCGGGCGTCGATGCTGTTTCGATGGAGCTTCTGCCGCGGATCACCCGTGCGCAGTCCATGGACGTCCTGTCCTCCCAAGCGAACCTTGCGGGTTACCGCGCGGTGATCGAGGCCTCGACGGCCTTCGACCGCGCCTTCCCCATGCTGATGACGGCGGCCGGCACCATCCCCGCCGCGAACGTGCTTGTCATGGGCGCGGGCGTCGCGGGGTTGCAGGCCATCGCCACGGCGCGGCGCCTCGGCGGCCGGGTCTCGGCGACCGACGTGCGTCCCGCGGCGAAGGAGGAGATCAAGTCCCTCGGCGCCGCCTTCGTCGGCTACGAGGACGAGGAGTCGCGCCAGGCCCAGACCGCGGGCGGCTACGCGAAAGCCCTTTCACCCGAGTTCTACGCCAAGCAGGCCGAGGTCATTGCCGGCGCCATCACGAAGATGGACATCGTGATCTGCACGGCGCTGGTGCAGGGCCGCAAGGCGCCGACGCTCGTGACCGAGGCGATGGTGCTGTCCATGAAGCCCGGTTCCGTGATCGTGGACATCGCGTCCGATGCCGGCGGCAACTGTGCGCTGACGAAGCCGGGCGAGGTCTTCACGTCCCCCAACGGCGTGAAGATCCTGGGCCACCGCAATTGGCCGGGCCGCATCCCCGGCGCGGCTTCCGGCCTCTACGCCAAGAACCTTCTGACCTTCCTGACCACCTTCTGGGACAAGGACGCGGCGGCGCCGAAGCTGCCGGCCGAGGACGACATCGTCCGCGGCGTGCTGCTGACCCGCGGCGGCGCCGTGGTCCACCCGAACTTCGCCCCCGCCACCTCCCCTTCCTCTTCGAACCTGGCCGCCTGACGATGAACGCCACCGACCTCGCCAACCGTGCGACGGAGACCGCCAACCAGGCGCTCTCCCTCGCCGACCAGGCCCGCGCCGCGGCGATCGCCGCTGCGCCGGCGATCGACTCCGCCGCAGCCGCCGCGAACCCCTACCTGCTGCTGCTCACGATCTTCCTGCTCGCCTGCTTTGTCGGGTACCACGTCGTCTGGTCGGTGACGCCGGCGCTGCACTCCCCGCTGATGGGCGTCACCAACGCCATCTCCTCCGTGATCGTGGTCGGCGCGATGCTCGTCGTCGGGTTGGCGGACTCCACGCTGGCGCGGGTCTTCGGGTTCCTCGCCGTCATCCTCGCCGCGGTGAACATCTTCGGCGGCTTCCTCGTGACGCGACGCATGCTCGCGATGTTCAAGGGCAAGGGCTGAACCGGTGTCGCACACGATCTCGACCCTCGCCTACCTCGTCGCCTCCGTCCTCTTCATCCTCGCCCTGCGCGGGCTGTCGCACCCCACCACGTCGCGGCGCGGCAACATGCTGGGCATGGTGGGCATGGGGATCGCGATCCTCGCGACCCTCGCCCAGCCCGGAATGAAGGGGTCGGGCATCGCGCTCATCATCGCGGGCCTCGCGATCGGCGGCGGGGCAGGGGCCTACATCGCCAACCGGATCCAGATGACGCAGCTGCCGCAGCTCGTCGCGGCCTTCCACTCGCTCGTCGGCATGGCGGCGGTCTTCGTGGCGGCGGCGGCGCTCTACTCGCCGCAGTCCTTCGGGATCGGCACGCCCGGGCACATCCACGCGCACTCGCTCATCGAGATGTCGCTGGGCCTTGCGATCGGTGCCATCACCTTCTCGGGCTCCGTGATCGCCTTCGCGAAGCTGGACGGGCGCATGTCCGGCGCGCCGATCACCTTCCCGCGCCAGCACCTGCTGAACGCGGTGCTCGGGGTGCTGCTTCTGGTCCTGGTCGTCGCCTTCGTCTCCAGCGGCAGCCCCGTCCTGTTCTGGATGATCGCGATCCTGGCCTTCGCGCTGGGCTTCCTTCTGATCATCCCGATCGGCGGGGCGGACATGCCGGTCGTCGTCTCGATGCTCAATTCCTATTCCGGCTGGGCGGCGGCGGGCATCGGCTTCACGATCGGCAACCTGCTGCTGATCGTGACCGGCGCGCTTGTCGGTGCCTCCGGCGCGATCCTGTCCTACATCATGTGCAAGGGCATGAACCGCAGCATCATCAACGTGCTGCTCGGCGGCTTCGGGGGTGAGGCCGCGGCGGCCGCAGGCCCGGGCGGTGCCGCCCAGCCGGCGCGGCCCGTGAAGTCGGGATCGCCGGAGGACGCGGCCTACATCATGAAGAACGCGTCGAAGGTCATTATCGTGCCGGGCTACGGCATGGCAGTGGCCCAGGCGCAGCAAGTGGTGCGGGAAATGGCGGACCTCCTCAAGAAGGAAGGCGCGACCGTCGAATACGCCATCCACCCCGTCGCGGGCCGCATGCCCGGCCACATGAACGTCCTGCTGGCCGAGGCCAACGTCCCGTACGACGACGTGCACGAGCTGGAGGAGATCAACCCGGAATTCGCGGAAGCCGACGTCGCTTACGTCATCGGCGCGAACGACGTCACCAACCCCGCCGCGAAGACCGACAAGTCCTCCGCGATCTACGGCATGCCGATCCTCGACGTGGAGCGCGCGAAGACCGTCTTCTTCGTCAAGCGCGGCATGGCCGCGGGCTATGCGGGTGTGGAGAACGAGTTGTTCTTCCGCGACAATACGATGATGCTCTTCGGGGACGCGAAGAAGGTCACGCAGCAGATCGTGCAGGCTCTCCAGGCCTGACGCCGGCCTGCGCCGGTCCGGCTTGCGATCCTGTTCGTGTTCTGCGCGTGGCTCCGGGAGCCTTTGCCTCCGCGGCCCTCCGCCGGGGGGTGAACGCACCCCCCGGACCCCGCCTTCTGTTCAACGTCCCCGGTTGAGACCCCCGAAATCGGGGAGGCTCAACCGGGACGTCCAGTACGGATCGCGGTTCACGGGCGCGGTCGCCGCTGGTGGGAGAAATCCGGAGGGAGCGAAGAACCCTCTCTGTGGTCGCCAGCACCACACCGACACGATGGAGGTCAGGACGACGGCCCCGACCTCCGCCAAGAGCCGGCGGTCCCGCCCCGGAGGAGCACCGTCGCGCTACCTGCCCGGTGAAACCCGAACGCGCGGGCGACTGGCCGCTGCTCCGTCACGGCCAGGCCTCTCCACGGCAAGGCGCCGCGCCACCTCTGCCTCCAGCATCTCCAGGCCCGCATCTCGCAGGCCCCTGGCCCGCAGCGCCGCCGAGGCGTCCAGAAGATACGCGGCCGCCGTCCCGTTCGGCCCCCGCGCCCGGGCCAGCCGGTCGGCAACCGTCCCGACGGGCAGGCGCCCGGCGTAGAGGGGGTGGCCCCGCTTGGGCAGGAACGTCGCGGCGCGGACCGGCGCCCCGCTCGGCAGCATGATGCTGTCCACCCAGCCCGGCTCGTAGAAGCCCGGCGCCATCTCCCGCTTCCAGGCCGGCCATAGGCGGTCCCGCAGTCCCTCGGCCGGCAGGTGCAGCAGGACCCCGGCGCAGGAGGACACGGCGCCTTCCGGTCCCTTTTCCACGGCCGGCGTCAGCCCCGGCGCTTCCCGTGTGCCGCGATCCGACACGTCGTAGAGCGAATAGGCTCGCACGTGGCCCGCCACCTTTGCCCCGGCCACGATGTCCGGCGATGCCGCCTCTGGCTTCGCCATGAGCGTCCCGTAGGCGAAGAGCCACAGACCCCGCCCCTCCGGATAGCCGTGCAGGAAGACCTGCAGCTCCGCCTTGAGGTGCGCCTCATCGGGGCTACCGACGCCGGCCAGTCCGGGGACAGGGGTCGCCGGAGGCAACGAGGCCCGCGCGATCAGGTCGTGGGTCAGGCTCTGCATGATGGCTCCACGGCTCCCCTCCGCGGGCCAACGCGCGCCGTCGCGCTTCGTTCCCCGCCCGCCCCGGATGACAACCGAACGGAACGGTGAAGCGCCGCCCTGGGTGCCGGTGCGACCTGGCCGGTGCGGCCGTACCGGGTCCGGGGCGAGCCTAGCCCGCGACGGCAGCGTTCAGGATCGTCCCGTCCCCCGCCTGCAGGATCACCGCAAGGCGCTCCCCGGGTGGGGACGGCGCGTCCAGCACCACCTCCTCGCCCCGCCACGCGCCGGCGCGCCGCAGACCGCGCACGACGTTGACGTGGGTCAACCGCCGGCCCGCATTCTCACCGCGCCCGACCTCGGTGACGTGGCGCGCGTCGTAGCCGATGAGCAGGACGTCCCCCGCGCCGGCGCCCTGGCCCAGCCGCACCGTGGCCATGTCGTCGTGTCGTTCGAGTCGGACGGAGGGGCCCGGCGGCACCTCGGAGGCCGCACGGATCGCAGCCAGCAGGGCGGCGCGGTCCGAGCCCACCGCATCCTGCCGCCCCTGCACCACGGCCTGAGGCGTGAAGACAGTACCGGCATAGCGTGAGCCGCGGAGCAGCGGGGCGTAGCGCCGCTGCCGCTCCGTCGCTTCCTCGAGGGAGAAGGGATCGCGCCAGCCCAGGCGATTCCAATAGGTCACGTGGAAGGACAGCGGCAGGACCTCCGGCCGCGTCGCCGCCAAGTCGAGCAGAAAGGCGTCGGCAGGCGGGCAGGAGGAGCAGCCCTGCGAGGTGAAGAGCTCGACGACGATGCGCCGCGCCGGGGCCGGCGAGACCGCGCCGGAAGCCCGGGCCTTGACGGACAGCAAGGCCGGGGACACGGCCAGGACCGAGCGGCGCCGCATGCCCGCCTCCTCTGACGATGCAAGGGGTTTCGCCGGAGGCGCGCGGATGGTTAGCCGGAAGGTTCCGCGCCCCGAAAAGCAGGAGCCGCGAACCGCAGGGCCTTCACCCCGCGCCGCGGCTCGAACCTTTCCGGGTCGGATCGCCGCCGGCGGGCCCGTCGGGCCGCGGCGGCGCGTCTCTCAGAAGCCCTCGCGCTCCAGGCGCTTGCGCTCAACCTTGCGGGCGCGGCGCACTGCCTCGGCGGCCTCACGCGCACGGCGCTCGGACGGCTTCTCGAAGTGCCGGCGGAGCTTCATCTCGCGGAACACGCCTTCACGCTGAAGCTTCTTCTTCAGGGCCTTGAGCGCCTGATCAATGTTGTTGTCACGAACGACGACCTGCACGCGGTGCCATCCTCCTTCGGATTGCGGTTGCACGGATGACCCCGGCGGACGAGTCCACCGAGGCAAGCCCTGGCGTCTAGCACGCCCCTTCCGCCGAACGGAAGCGACAAGATGCCGGGCCGGTGGAGCAGCGGGCAGAACATCGCCTGCCGCCCCCCGGTTTCACGCGCCTCGCATTCCAGGCACAACCCGTGCCATGGCCATTCTGAAGATCAGCCGCCTCGGCCACCCCGTGCTGCTGCGGCGCGCCGATCCCATCCCCGACCCGGCGGCGCCGGAGATGCGGCGGCTCGCCGCGGACATGGCGGAGACGATGCTGGACGCGAACGGGCTCGGCCTGGCCGCGCCGCAGGTCCACATCCCGCTTCGCCTGTTCGTCATGCGGCACGAGAACGCGGTGATCGCCTTCTTCAACCCTGAATACTCCGCCCTGTCGGAGGAGACGGAGCCGGGCTGGGAGGGCTGCCTTTCCATTCCCGGACTCCGCGGGGAGGTACCCCGGTTCAAGCGGATCGCCTGGACCGCCCAGGACGTGGAGGGGCGTCCGATCCGCGGCGACGCCGAGGGCTTGGCCGCCCGCGTCATCCAGCACGAGACCGACCATTTGGACGGCATCCTCTATCCCATGCGGATGCCCGACCTCTCCCGCCTCGGCTTCAACGAGGAACTGGCGCGGCACGATCCGGCGACCCAGCGCATGCCGGGCGATCCCCGGCCGGCGCCGGGGCGATGACGGCCCTCCCGGAACGCGATGCGACACCCAGGTCTGGAGCAATGACCATCGAACGCTCCCCCGAACGCGACGCGGCAATTCGTGCCGCCCTTCCGCATGTCCCGGTCCTGGGCTGGACGGAGGCCGCGCTGGCGGCCGGGCTGCGTGACATCGGGGAGGACCCGATGGCCCATCTCTGGCTTTTCCCGCGCGGCCCGCTCTCGGCGGCCGAGGCCTGGGTGGACCTCGGCGACCGCGACATGGCGGAGGCTGCGGGTGACCTGTCCGGACTTCGGATCCCGGGGCGCATCCGCCGCCTCGTCGCCATCCGCCTGGATCAGGCGGAGCCGCACCGGGACGCACTGCGGCGTGCCCTCACTCTCCTGGCACTACCCTGGAATGCCGGCATCGCGGCCCGCACCCTGGCGCGGACGGCAGATGCGATGTGGGCGGCCGCGGGGGACAGCTCCGCCGACTTCTCCTGGTACACGCGACGCGCCTCGCTCGGTGTGGTCTATGGCGCGACCCTGGCCTTTTGGATCGCCGGGCGGGACACGGAGGAGGCGCTCGCCTTCCTCGATCGCCGCCTCGCCGGCCTCGCCGGGTTGCAGCGCCGCCGCGTCGCCTGAGGTGTCTCGCGGCCCGATGCGCCCCGGCCCCATGCCCAGCGCCGAGCACCACCGGGCGGGACGCGCCCTGGCCGCCCTGCCCTCCGATGGTGGATGCGCAACGCCCCGCAAGACGCTGTCGCAACGAAAGGAATCGGTGACCGAAACCCGCGTGCATCGGGCGGCGTGACGCGCTAAGGGACGCCCTGCGGGACGCGGGGGGCGTCCCATCACCACCCTGGGGATCGGACCATGTCGAAGCGTCTTCTCATTGCCGGGCTCGCCGCCGCGGCCCTCGCCACGCCTGCCTTCGCGCAGCAGGCCTGCGTCCAGCCGGCCGAGCAGACGGCCTTCCAGGTCCGCGCTCTCCAGTCGCAGCTCATGGTCGCCGCGCTGACCTGCGCGCCGGCCGACAACATCTACGCCGCGAACTACCGGCAGTTCCTCGACCGCTACAAGCCGCAGCTGGAGCAGGCCTTCCGCACCATGCAGGGCCACTACCGCCGCACGGCCGGCGCGGGGAACCGTGGGGAGCGCGCGCTGGATCAGCACGTGACGACGCTCGCGAACATCAACAACCAGGACGGCACGCGCCAGGGCTCGCTGTTCTGCCGGAACGCGGCGTCGCTCTTCCAGCAGGCGCTCGCGGCACCGCAGGAGATGGGCGCGCTCGCCACGGTCGCGCAGAACAATAACCTCGCCAATCCGCATGGCCGTGCGGAATGCACGACGCCCGCGGCTGCGACGCCGTCCGGCAATTCTGCCCGGGGCCGCAACCGCAGCGCGGATTCCGGAACCGTCCGCACCGCGGAAGCCGCGACGCGCTGACGCCGCACCGGGCCCGCGGCCTGCGGTGCCCGCTGCGATATCACGCCCTGGACCGCGAGGTCCGGGGCGTTTTCGTCTGCGTGGCGTGAAGCGCCGACGCATGGAGCCGACGGGGGCGGAGCGGATGAAGCGCGTTCCGTTGGCGTAGGACGGAATGCAGCGGCGCCGGGGCCGGGCTACTGGCGCAGCGCTTCCCCGAGCCGGACGATCCCCCGCTCGATGTTGCAGAACTCCCACCGCACGGATCCGCGCTGGATGCCCCTCGCGCGGCAATCGGCGAAGGCGGCCTGCATCGCGCCGAGTGTCAGGCCCTGCGCCTCCCGCACCTCGTTCGGCCCAGCGTAGAGCGGAGTCTCCGCCGTGCGTTCGGCGGCGACGAGGACATCGGCCGATTCGCGCTCGACGCAGCGACGCCAGGCGTCGTCGGTCTGGTCGGCGCAGGCGAGCCGGGCGTCGCGGAGCGCGATGAGAACGGCGAGGCGGCCCGCGACGGTATGCTCGCGCGGCTCGGCCTCCGCCGGGAGGGCGATGCCGAGGACGCAGCAGGCGAGGAGGATGGCACGCAAGGGCAGGACCCACCGGGCTGACGCGGCCCCCTGTGGCCGCCCCTCCGAAGGATGCCGGGTCCGTGAGCGGCCTGCCAAGCAGGATCACACGGCTTCGTGAGCCTTCTCGCGGGCCGAGTCACATTCCTGCCACTGTTCTTGCCCCTTGCTGATGCAGCCTGCCCGGCCGCGCGGCAGTCCGCTGTTTGGTCCGGGGCCGCAGCGCGGCCCCGGACGCGGGGTGTCAGCGCAGGACGATTTCGACTCGGCGGTTCTGCGGCTCCCGCACGCCGTCCGCGGTCGGGACGAGGGGGCGGCTCTCGCCGAAGGCCTGGATGCTGATCTCGTTGCGGGCGACGCCGTTCCGGGTCAGCTCGGCCGCGACTGCCTCGGCGCGGCGCTGGGACAGGCGCTGGTTGTACTGCGGCGTGCCCGAGCGGTCGGCGTGGCCTGCGACCTCGATCCGCGTGGTCTGGGTCCGCCGCACGTTCTGCGCTGCCTCGGCCACGATCTGGCGTGCGCGGTCCGTCAGGTCGGCGCGGTCCCAGTCGAAGAAGACGAGGTAGGTGCGGGCCGGCGAAGGTGCCGCCGCGGGGAGGGGCGCCGGCGCCGGGACGGCCGCCCGCGGCTGGTTGAAGGCGTAGCGCGCGCCGATCATGATCGAGTGGTTACCCGAATTGCCCGCCTTGAAGTAGCCGCGGGAGACGAGGGCGCCGGTCGGGCTGCGGACCTCGCCGTCGAACTTCTGCTCGAGGGTGCCTAGGTAACGGTACTCGAGCGTCAGGGCGAGGCCGGGGGCGAAGCCGACGGGGATCGCGGCGCCGGCGATGCCCTGGTAGGCGAGGCGACCATCCGTGTCGTTGATCACGATCCGATTGCCGGTCGCGGTGTTCCGCGTGCCCGCAACCCCGTCGAACTCGGTCCAGAGATAGCCGACACCGCCGCCGATATAGGGCACGACGTTCGCGCCGGGGATGCGGAAGTCGTAGAAGGCATTGCCCATCACGCCGTACTGGCGCGTGCGCCCGCCGTTGTCGCGGAAGGTGCGGGTAACCGGGCCGCCGCCGAAGCCGCCGATGCGGTCCACGTCGTTGTAGCGGAAGTTGCCCTCAACCTCCGCGCGGATACCGTTGCCGAAGCCCCAGCCGATCGAGGCGACGCCGACGAGGCCCTCATCGAAGTTGACGACGCCGCCGGGCGTGGTCCGGACCGTGTTCTGGAAGTAGCTGCGGTTGCCGAGCACGCCGTTGCCATAGGCACCGAGGCTGCGCTCGTTCTGGTGGTTCCAGCCGGCACCACCCGCGATGTACAGGCCGCTCACCGGCGGCACGCCCGCCGGATCCGGGCTGCGGAACAGGCCCTGGGCTTGCGCGGCGGGTGCGGCGAGAGCGAGGGCGCTGGCAGCAAGGAGAAAGCGGCGGAACGACATCGTGGTGAAATCCCTCATCGGGCGCCCCGGAACGGTCAGGGGTGCGGACCGGGCGTGAACGAGGGTTTCTTGCCGTGGATGCAACGTCGCGGCCCATGGGACGACGCTCCCGGGCCGATGTGGCGTCGAAAACACGACACGCCCGCAACGACGGGGACTGAAGCGTCGAAGACTGCCGCGACGGAAAAGGAAAGGGGCGGCCCGGTTGCCCGGGCCGCCCCCATCCGTCTGCCCCGCGAGGGACGTCCGGCTTAGCGCAGGACGATCTCGACGCGGCGGTTCTGCGGCTCGCGCACGCCGTCCGCGGTCGGGACGAGCGGGCGGCTCTCGCCGAAGGCCTGCACGACGATGTTCTGCCGCGCGACGCCGTTGCGGGCGAGCTCGGCGGCGACCACCTCGGCGCGGCGCTGCGACAGGCGCTGGTTGTACTGCGGCGTACCCGAGCGGTCGGCATGGCCGGCCACTTCGATGCGCGTCACGTTGGCCGTGCGCGAGGCGTTCGCGGCTTCCGCCACGATCTGGCGCGCGCGGTCCGTCAGGTCGGCCCGATCCCAGTCGAAGAAGACGAGGTAGGTGCGGGCAACCGCCGGCGACACCGCGGGCCCGGCCGGGGCCGCGACCGGCGCCGGGCGCGGCGCGTTGAACGCGTAGCGAAGGCCGACCAGGACGGAGTGGTTGTAGTTGTCCACCTCGACGCGGCCGGTGCCCGTGCCGAAGCCCGAGGAGATCGTCGTACCGGAACCCGCGGCCTGGCCGGTCACGCGCGCGTTCAGGCGCGGCGAGAGCGTGCCGAGGAAGCGGTACTCGGCGGTCAGCGCCAGGCCGGGGGCCAGGTTGAACGCCACGCCCGCGATGCCCTGATAGGCGAAGCGGCCGTCGGTGTCGCTGATCGTCAGGCGCTGACCCGCGCCGTTCGTGCCGAGCAGGATCGGCGCGCCGGCGAAGTTGTTGCCGCGAACGCTGTCATACTCGTGCCAGACATAGCCGGCGCCGACGCCGACATAGGGCTGCACCGGCAGGAAGAAGCCGGGGATGTTGAAGTCGTAGAACGCGTTGCCCATCACGCCGTAGGAACGCGCGCGGCCACCCTGGAAGCGGGGCGTGCCGTTGCTGAACCGGAGGCTGTCCAGGTCATTCTCACGGTAGTTGCCCTCGATCTCGGCGCGGACGCCGTTGCCGAAGCCGTAACCGATCGAGAGGACGCCGGCCCAACCCATGTCCCACTCGGTCTTGACGCCGTTCGCACGGACGCCACCCGTCGTCACCAGGGCCGCGCCGGCAGTGCCGTCGACCTGGTCCTTGCTCGACTGCAGCCAGTTGAAGCCAGCGCCGCCCGCGATGTACAGGCCGGTCACCGGCTGCGCCTGGGCGGCGAGCGGCAGCGACATCATCGTCGCCGCCAGAAGCGCCTTCTTGAGGCTCATGATCAAAAGTCTCCCTCGATCCACCAGGGGAACGCGCTGCGTGGGATGGAGGAACTCCCTCGATTCCGGCGCGGCGTGAGCAGAGACTTATCACTCACCCCCGCCGCTTGCACCGCGTCAGCGCGAGGTCAGGAGGTGTTTCGGACCGCTGTGGCAGACGGGCCACAGCCCCCCTGGGCAAATCGGTCACAGACCCGCGAGAAGGGTCGGCTCCGCTGTCCCTTCGAGGCTTCCGAGCGGGAGCAGGCGCGTCGCGTGCCCCATCTTGCGGCCCGGCCGGGCCTCCGCCTTGCCATAGAGGTGCGGGGCGACGCCGGCCGCGGCGACGAGCGCCGGCCAGCGCGCCATCCCGTCCGGCCCGACGAGATTCCGCATCACCGCGTCGGCGTGGCGGTCCGTCGCTCCGAGCGGCAGGCCGGCGACGGCCCGCGCGTGCTGTTCGAACTGGCCAACGGAGCAGGCGTCCATCGTCCAGTGGCCGGAATTGTGCGGCCGCGGCGCGATCTCGTTACCGAGGAGGGTGCCGTCCGGCAGCAGGAAGAACTCGACCGCGACGACGCCGACGAGGTCCAGCCCCGCCGCGACGCGGGCCGCGTGCAAGCGCGCGGCGCCGGCGACCGTCGCCGGGACGCGCGCGGGGGCGAAGGAGAGGTCGAGGATGTGGTGGCGGTGCCGGTTCTCGACGGCGTCGTAGGTCAGCACGGTCCCGTCCACGGCCCGGGCGGCGATGGCGGAGACCTCCGCCGCGAAGGGGACGAAGGCTTCGGCGATAAGCGGAAGCGGTCGCAGCCGGGCGAGGGCGGCCCGTGCGTCCTCCTCCGTCCGGACCACTGCCTGGCCGCGCCCGTCATAGCCCAGGCGGGTCGTCTTCAGGACCGCCGGCAGGCCGACCGCGGCGAGCGCCGCGGGCAGGTCCGACTCGTCCCGCAGCGCCGCCCAGGGCGCCACGGGAACGCCGGCCGAGGCGAGGAACCGCTTCTCCTCGACCCGGTCCTGACAGACCGAAAGTGCGCGCGTTCCCGGACGGCAGGGGACGAGGGGCCCAAGCACCTCCAACGCGGCCGCGGGCACGTTCTCGAACTCGAAGGTAACGACGTCCACGGCGCGGGCGAAGCGGCCGAGAGCCTCCCCGTCCTCGTAGTCCGCGACGGTCGAGGCCGCGGCGACCTGGGCGCCGGGCCCATCGGCCTCCGGCGAGAAGACATGGCATCGATAGCCGAGCCGGGCCGCCGCGAGGGCCGTCATACGCCCCAGTTGCCCGCCGCCCAGGATGCCGATGGTGGAACCCGGGGGAAGCGCGCCGGCGGTCGTCGCGCCAGCCGCCGTCACGCCGGCCGTCGTCACGCCGGCCGTCGTCACGCCGGCTCGTCCGGCACGGCGGCGGACTGCTCCGCGCGGAAGGCGTCAAGGCGCGCGGCCAGGGCAGCGTCGGAGGTCGCGAGGATCGCGGCGGCGAGCAGGCCCGCATTCACGGCCCCCGCCCGCCCGATGGCCAGCGTGCCGACGGGGATGCCGGCCGGCATCTGCGCGATGGAGAGGAGCGAATCCATGCCCTTCAGTGCGTGGCTCTCGACGGGGACGCCGAGCACGGGCAGGCGGGTCAGGCTGGCGGTCATGCCAGGCAGGTGTGCGGCGCCGCCCGCGCCGGCGATGATCACCTTCAGGCCTCGGCCGGCGGCCGCTTCGGCGTAGTCCACCATCCGGCGGGGGTGCGGTGCGCCGAGACGACGCGGCATTCATGCGGAACCTCGAGCCGCGCCAGGACCTCCGACGCGTGGCGCATCGTTTCCCAGTCGGAGCGGCTGCCCATGATGATTCCGACGAGCGGGGAGGGGGGCAGCGGGGAGGGGGCCAGCGGGGAGGGGGTCGGGGGCGTGGTCACGCGAGGCGGCCCTCCCGTGCGCCGCGGCGGCGTCGGGTGGCCCCAGCGGCCGGGCGACCGCACTTCCTAGGACCATCCAGGCGATGCTCGTCCCCCGGAGCGCCCAGGCGCTGTCGCCCTCCGGGAGGGCTCAAGCGATGATGTCCGGGACGAGGCGGCTCTCGAGCCAAAGGATTTCGTCCTTCAGCTTGAGCTTGCGCTTCTTGAGCCGCTGCAGCTGCAGCGCGTCGTGGCGGTCATCCGTCAGACGGGCGATGACCGTGTCGAGGTCACGGTGCTCGCTGCGCAACTCGTGCAGGCGTCGGAGGAGGCTGTCGCGGTCTTCCAGCATGGGTCCCCGGGGCCGGAGGAAGGGGCCCGGCGCCATGCCCCGGGCATTCTGTCGGGCGCTGGGCGGTCACGTGACAAGCCCGTGAAAACCGTCGCGCCCGAACGGGAGCCGCGCCTATCATATCCCCGGGCGTGGCGACAGCCGTTCCCGTCCGGCCGCCATCCGGCCGCCGGTTCCGTTCCTTGAACTGAGGACCAGACGCATGATCCAGCCCCGGCTGCAATCGCTGAAGGACCGTCACTCCGCCCTCGAGGCGAGGATCGGGATGGAAGCCCAGCGGCCCCTGCCGGACAGCTTGGCGCTCGGCCGCCTGAAGCGGGAGAAGCTGCGACTCAAGGAGGAAATGGAACGCCTCCGACCGCCTCATCGCGCGATAGAGCACCGGCCGGGCGAGCACCGCCCGGGAGCCTGATCCGCCCACGCGGAGGGGGCCTCGGCCCCCAATCCGGCCGGCGCCGCCTGGCGGCCGCCCTTCCGGCCCGTGGTCCGGGCGTGACCCCGGATCAGGCCGGCCGGGGTTCAGGCGGCGTCGTGCTCCGGCACCGGCGTCACGGGCTCGGCCCCGATCGAGGTGATCAGCGCATTCAGCTCGGACTGGGTGGTCAGGCCGAGCGTCACGGGGTCACGCGGCTTGATGTTGGCGGAGTTCCAGTGGGACTTGTCCCGGACCTTCGCAATCGTGTCCTTCGTCGTCCCGAGCAACTTGCCGATCTGCGCGTCCGTCAGCTGCGGGTAGTGCCGCAGCAGCCAAGCGATCCCATCCGGCCGATCGTTGCGCTTGGCCACGGGCGTGTAGCGCGCGCCCTTGCTCCGCTGCTTCGGCTGGGGAAGGGAGGACTGGACGATCTGGAGGCGCGCGTTCGGGTCGGCCTCGCAACGGGCGATCTCCTCCCGCGTCAACTGGCCGTTCTGGACGGGGTCGTAGCCAACGATGCCCTGCGCCACCTCGCCGTCGGCGATGGCCTGGATCTCGAGCGGGTGCATCGCCACGAACTCGGCGATCTGGTCGAAGGACAGGGAGGTCTTCTCGATCAGCCACACGGCGGTGGCCTTCGGCATGAGCGGGGTCGGCATCGCTGGATAATCCTTGGGCCCGGGGAGGGCGGCGGTCAGGTCTGGCCCCCCGCGGCGTCGCCCCGGATATAGAGAGGGGTGTAACCGGGGTCCAGCGGACCACCCCGCATGGAGGAACCGTCATGATCGGCGACGAGGACGACCGCCCCCGGGCGCAGACGGGGTTCCGCCCCGCGGACGTGGCGGTCATGTCGGTGGCCGCGCTGCAGGAATACGTGGCCGAGCTGCGGGCGGAGATCGCCCGGGCGGAGGCGGCGATCGAGGCGCGCGGCAGTTCGCGCCAGGCGGCGGACGCCTTCTTCCGGCTGCCGGAGGGTTAGGGCAGGTCCGCCTGGAGCGGAGTCGCTCGGAGCGGTGAACCGGTTTTCCGTACAGCGGCCCAGAGCCGTCGATGCAGATGCGGCCGGCCGGGAATAAGTCTTCGGCCGATCGTCTCGAAGCGGTGGACCTTCGCCTGGGCAGTGGCCCTCAGGGCGTCGATGCGGACGACGATCGGCCGGGATCAAGCCAGGGCCGGCCCCGCCGGACGAGCCGCGGCCCGGCGGGCGCGGTCAGGCGGTGCGCGCGGCGGCATAGGGCGGCGGCCCTGCGGGAAGGGTGACCTGGCCTTCGGCCCAGGACGGCGCCGTCGCCGGTGCAGCGTCCGAGTGGGACGGCAGGCTGACGGATTCGTCCGCACGTATGCCGGCCCGGTCGCGCGCGGCCAGCCACCAGGCGATGGCGGCGCAGGTGACCACCGGCCCCGGCGCGAACATGACGGAGTAGATGCCGGAGACGAGGATCTCCAGCAGCACGAAGTCGAGGAGCGCGCGGCGGAAGGGATCGGCACCCGCGAGGGCGCGAAGGTCCGACCACGCCCGGAAGTAGATCATCGCGACGAAGGCGGTACCGACGACGCCGTATTCCATCAGCACGCCGACCCAGCCGATGTCGGTGAGCCAGAAATCGGCGTAGCCCACGACGTCGGCCATGGTGACCGCGCTTTCGGTGCTGATCGAGCCGGTGCCGAAGATCAGGCGCAGAGGATGCTGGAACATCCAGTCGAAGGCGATGCCGAAGGACCTGATCCGGATGAAGAGGGAGGCATCGAAGATCCGGCCGAGCATGTCGGGGACTCCGGGCCCGTAGATCATGGCGGCGGCGCCGGCCGGCAGGGCCGCGAGGGCGGCGAGGGCGAGTCGCCAGCGGCCTGGCAGCGCGAAGAAGGGAGCGAGCAGCAGGATCAGGACGGTGACCGAGGTGGGGAAGCGCGCCTTGAAGATCAGGGCCAAGGATACGATCGCCGCGAGGATGAGGGCGGGCTGCCAGAGCCTGCGTTCCATCGCGAAGCGGCGCCCGAGGTAGAAGACCGCCACGTAGCCGAGCGACATGGGCATGCGGATGAAGTAGTCGCGCCCCTCGTCCCAGCTGAACAGGGATCCCACGGCGTCGTACCAGGCGAGCGGCACCGTGACCCAGAGGAGCCACATGGCCGGAAAGGTTGCCATGCCCAGGCCGAGGAGCGCGCGGCGGAACGAGACTTCGGAGGGACGCAGCAGGACGAGGGCGGCGGGGACGGCGAAGTAGAAGACCATCGGCCAGGCCCGGACGGTGGAGATGACCGCATCCAGGACGTCGTTCGGGAGATAGACGAGGGAGAGCGCGGGGGTGACGAGGAGGGCGTAGGCCAGGAACCCGGTGTAGAGCGCTGCCCGCGGCAGGCGGAGCGCCAGCATCCCGTAGAGCACCAGCGGCAGGACGACGATCGGCCAGACCTTCGAGAGCAGGTAAACCGGCCCGAGGTCGCGCTTGTAGTAGGGCAGTTGGTAGAACATCGGCAGCAGGAGGAGGGGCCAGAGCCAGAGCAGGCGGGCCCGCAGCGCTGTGCCCACGGTGACGCTTCCGATCATGTCGCCGAGCCTTATGCCACGTGGTGGGGCTGCGACGAAGCGCGAGCCGCCTCCCAGGGGACGGGAGCCCCGCGGTAACTCCTCCCGCGCCGTCCGAAGGAGCTCCCATGTCCGCCCAGCCCTGCGTCGTCGCCGTCGCCGTCGCCATCACGGGGTCGGTTCCCCGGAAGAAGGACAACCCCGCGCTTCCCGTCACGCCGGAGGAGCAGGTGGAGAGCACGCAGGAGGCCTTCGAGGCCGGGGCGTCGCTCGTGCACATCCACGTCCGGGACCCGGACGAGAGCCCGTCTTCCGATCCCGCGCTGTTCGCACGGGTGCAGGAGGGGCTGCGGAAGCATTGCCCCGGCATGATCGTGCAGTTCTCGACGGGCGGGCGGGGGCGCGATCCGGCGGCGCGTGGCAACGCGCTGGAGCTGCGGCCCGACATGGCGTCGCTGTCCACGGGGTCCGTGAACTTCCCGACGATCGTCTACGAGAACCCGGCCTCGCTCGTGACCGACCTCGCGACGAGGATGCGGGCTTTCGGCGTACGGCCGGAGATCGAGGTCTTCGACCTGTCGCACCTGCACGGCGCGCGGCGGCTGGTCGAGGCGGGGCTGATGGACGACCGGCCGCACGTGCAGTTCGTGATGGGCGTGAAGAACGCGATGCCGGCGGAGGAGCGGCTTCTGGACGTGCTGCTGACGGAGCTGCGCCACGTCCTGCCGCGCGCGACGTGGACGGCGGCCGGCATCGGGCGGGAGCAGGCGCGGGTGATGGGCTGGGTGCTGGCGCGCGGCGCGGACGGCGTACGCACGGGGCTGGAGGACAATGTCCGCGTCGGCAAGGACCGCCTGGCATCGGGCAACGCGGAACTCGTGCGCATGGCGGTTGAGGCGATCCACGCCGCGGGCCGCCGGCCCGCGACGCCGGCGGAGGCGCGGGCCATGCTGGGGCTTGCAGCATAGGCCCGACCCATGCTGCGCAAACCGCCGGGGCCTGCTGCTCCGGACGGGGGGGAACGGGGGTCGACGGTCGTCCGGGCGTGAGGGCCCCCGCGTGATGCGTCAGGCGCGCGGGCGTCCCGGTCCTTCAGGTTCCGCAGCAGCGCGAGCAGGCGACGATTCCCCGCAGGTCCTCTCCGACGACGGGCGCCAATCCCGCGCGGATCGCCTCGGCGCGCGTAAGGTCGCCGCGGGCGCTCGGCTCGATGACGCGCTCGATCATGGAGGCGACGAAGGTCACGCCGGCGGCCTTCACGAGCTGCATGGCGCAGGGGGCAACGAGGTTGCCGGCCGGGCCGCGGCCATCCGGGCCGAGGAGGGTGTCGAGCGGCCGAAGCCTATCGCGGCCATCAGTCGGGCACCGGGCGAGGCGGTGCGTGTTGCCCAGTGCCCGACTGATGGCCGCGATAGGCTTCGGCCGAGTTCCCGTCCGGCATCCGCCGCGGCATCCTGGGCGTAAGCTGGGGCGAGGCGTGGATACCCCATCGCCGGGCCCGGGAACGGAGCCCTACGCATGTCCGCAGGAGTCGTCGGCCTTGAGGTGAGAGCCGTCACCGGTGGCTTCGAGGTCAGCGCGCAATGGCTGATCGTCACCGGGCCCTTGCAGGCCCGGGTCCTCGCCGCGCTGGATTGGGGGGACGGCACTTCCGCCATCGTCACCGCGCCGCAGCCGGGCTTCGCCTTCGTCCAGGAGCACACCTACACGCTCACCGACGGACCGATCGCGGGCCTGGCGAGCTTCGCCGCGCTGCTGACGGACCCGCCGGGCGGGACGGTGACCAACGAGGCGCGGATCTACCTCGATCCTGGCGCCAGCGCCGGCGTGGCCCGGACGGGCTGGGCGGGGCAGGACCTGATGCTCGGTGGGGTCGGGGCGGATTCGTTGGACGGCAGCGGCTCGGGCGACACCCTGTACGGCGGTGCCGGCGACGACGTGCTGACGGGCGGCGCGGGCCGCGACGGCCTGTACGGCGGCGACGGGGCCGACGACCTCCTGGGTGGCGCGGGGGTGGACTTCCTGTCGGGGGGCAACGGAAACGACACGATCCGGGGCGGTGCCGATGGCGACCAGATGGATGGCGGGGCCGGGAACGACCTGCTCGCCGGCGGTTCTGGCGACGACAACGTATTCGGCGACGTCGGTGACGACCGGCTGAGCGGCGGCGACGGCAAGGATACCCTCGTCGGCGGCACGGGCGCGGATACGCTGGGCGGCGGCGACGGGCAGGATCTGCTCGTTGGCAATGCCGGCGCCGACCGGCTCGACGGCGGTGCGGGCGACGACATCCTCGTCGGTGGCGCCGCGGGGCCGGACGCGCCGGACGGCGCGGACATCCTGACCGGCGGGGACGGGAACGACCTGCTCATCGGCAACGAGGGCGACGATCGTCTGTTCGGCGGGACAGGCGCCGACATCCTATACGGCGGCACGGGGGCAGACCGCATCGTGCTGGAAGCGGACGGCGCGATGGACGTCGTGCAGTTCGTCACGCTCTCCGAGGCCGGCGACCGGATCACCGGCTTCACACCGGGCGAGGACCGGATCCAGTTGTTCTTCCTCGGGCTGACGGCGGTGATCCCCAACGCCGATCCCCTCCCCAACGCGCCGACCGGGACGCTTCTGTTCGACACGGATACGGGGCGGCTGTCCTACGATGCGGACGGGTATGCCGCGGGCGACGCCGTGCTGATCGCAACCCTCGTCGGTGTCACGTCCCTCTCCTCAGCCGACTTCTTCTTCGGCTGATCGCGGCGGCGCCGCGTGGCCCGTCAGGCCACGTAGCGTTCCCGCAGGTGCAGGCGCTTCGCCCCGGGATCGGGGCGCGGCACCGCCGAGAGCAGCGCGCGGGTATAGGCGTGGTTGGGGTGGTCGCAGACCTGCTCGGTCGGTCCGGTCTCCACCACCTGTCCGCGATACATCACGGCGACCTCGTCGCACATGTAGCGGATGACCGAGATGTCGTGGCTGATGAAGAGGAAGGCGAGCTGCAACTCGTCCTGGAGCGTCAGCAGCAGGTCGAGCATCTGGGCGCGGAGCGAGACGTCGAGGGCGCTCGTCGGCTCGTCCGCGATGATGATGCGGGGATCGAGGGCCAGCGCCCGGGCGATGCCGATGCGCTGGCGCTGGCCGCCGGAGAAGGCGTGGGGGAAACGCTCGCCCCAGGAGCGATCGAGGCCGACGCGGTCCAGCAAGGCCGCGACGCGGTCCCGCAGCGCGGCGCCGGAGGCCAGCCCGTTCACCAGAAGCGGCTCGCCCACGATCTGGTTCACCGTCATGCGCGGGTTCAGGCTTGCGAAGGGGTCCTGGAAAATCATGCGGACCTCCCGGCGCGCCTGGCGCAGCGTGGGGCGGTCGGCGGTCGCGAGGTCCACGGTGGAGCCGTCCGGGCGACGGTAGAGGACCTGGCCGCTGGTCGGGTCCACCATGCGGAGGATCGAGCGCCCGAGCGTGGTCTTGCCCGATCCGGACTCCCCGACCACGCCGAGGGTGCGGCCGGGCACCAGGATCAGCCGCACCCCGTCCACCGCCTTCACCACCGGCGGGGGCGGGCCGAACATGCGCTTGCGGCTCGAGAAGTGGACGGCGACGTCGCGCACCTCCAGCACCGGCGGCACGTCGAAGCGCATGGGCGGGCGCGCGGCGCGGATGGCGCTGGGCTGTTCCAGCTTCAGCACGTTGCCGATGAGGTGGCGCGTGTAAGGCTCGGTCGGGGCGGTGAAGATACGGTCCACCGTTCCGCGCTCGACCACCGCGCCACGGTTCATCACCACGACCTCGTCCGCGACTTCCGCAACCACGCCCATGTCGTGGGTGATGAACATGACGGCCATGCCGCGCTCGACCTGGAGGCGCTTGATCAGGTCCAGGATCTCCGCCTGGGTCGTGACGTCCAGGGCCGTCGTCGGCTCGTCGGCAATGAGGATGGTGGGGTCGCAGGCGAGCGCCATCGCGATCATCGCGCGCTGGCGCATGCCGCCCGAGAACTCGAACGCGTAGCGGTCCACGGCGGTCTCGGGGCGCGCGATCTCGACGGCGCGGAGCAGGTCCACGGCGCGGGTGCGCGCCTGCCGCTTGGTCATGCCGAGGTGGAGGCGGAGGACCTCGGTGATCTGGTCCCCGATCGTGTGGACGGGGGAGAGGGAGGACATCGGTTCCTGGAAGATCATCGCGATCTCCCGGCCCCGGATGCGGCGGATGGCGCGGCTGCGGGGATGCAGCGCAGCGAGGTCGGCGACCGTCCCATCCGGCCGGTTGAAGATGATCTTGCCGCCGGTGATGCGCCCCGGCCGGTCCACGATCTGGAGGACCGATCGCGCCGTGACCGACTTGCCGGATCCGGACTCGCCGACGACGCAGAGGGTGCGGCCGCGGCGCAGGTCCATCGAGACGCCGTCCACCGCGTGCAGCACGCCGTGGCGCAGCGGGAAGTCCACGCGCAGATCCTGGATGGACAGGACCGTCGCGTCGGCGCGGAAGAGGTCAGCGGTCATAGGGATCGCTCGCGTCGCGCAGGCCGTCGCCGAGGAAGTTGAGCGCGAGGACCGAGATCACCACCGCGACGCCCGGCGCGAAGAGCCAGGGCGCGGAAGCGATCGAGCGGATGTTCTGCGCTTCCCGCAGGAGCACGCCCCAGGAGACGACGGGCGGTTGCAGCCCGAGGCCGAGGAAGGAAAGGGCGGTTTCCGCCAGGATCATCGCGGGAATCGCGAGGGTGATCGAGGCCACGATGTGCGAGGTGAAGGAGGGCAGCATGTGGCGGAAGATGATCCGTTTCTCCGATGCTCCGTCCAGTCGCGCGGCCATGACGAAGTCCTCGGTCCGCAGGGACAGGAAGCGGCCGCGGACGACGCGGGCGAGCTGTGCCCAACCGATGAGGGACAGGATGATCGTAATCATGAAGTAGGTTGCGACGGGCGGCCAGGACTGCGGCAGGGCCGCGGCCATGGCGAGCCAGATCGGGATGGTCGGCAGGGACAGGACGAACTCGATGACGCGCTGGATCGCGAAGTCCACCTTTCCGCCGTAGTAGCCGGAGATGCCGCCGAGGATGATGCCGATGATGAGCGAGGCGGTAACGCCGACGAGGCCGATCGACATCGAGATCTGCGTCCCGAAGGCCAGCCGCGACCAGACGCAACGCCCGAGTCGGTCGGCCCCAAGGGGGTAGAAGGTGACGGTCGGATCGCCCGATCCGATCAGGTGGATGTTCGTCCGGAACAGGCCGAAGAGCTCGTAGTCCGGCCCGCGCACGAAAAAGGCGATGGGGATCTTGCGCGAGGTGTCCGGAGTGAAAAGCGGTTCCAGCGTCACCCGGTCCCGCGTCAGGCGCATGGGGTTGAAATGCAGGCGGAATGCGCCGTCGTCGAAGAAGTGGATGGGATGGGGCGGGTGATAGACCTGGCGCGCCGCCTGCTGCGCCGGGTCGTTGATTGCGAAGAAGCCGGGCGCGGCGGCCATGACGTAGATCAGGACCGTCACGACCAGCCCGACCATGGCCAGCTTGTGCTTGCGGAATCGCCACCAGATCAGCGTCCACTGCCCCGCAACGTCGTGGCGGGAGACGGGCGGCGCGATCGCGGGACGGTCGGGCTGCGGGGTTGGGGCGGTGTTGAGGGCGACGTCGCTCATCATCGACTCCTTGGGCCGCGCTATTCCAACCTGATCCGCGGATCCACCGCCGCGAGCAGCAGGTCCGAGATGAGGGAGCCGATCAGGGTGAGGGTGCAGAGGAGGAGGATGAAGGCGCCGGCAAGGTACATGTCCTGGCTCATCAGCGCCTGCAGCAGCAGCGGCCCGGCGGTCGGCAGGGACATGACGACGGCGACGATGGCGGCGCCGGAGACGAGGTTCGGCAGCAGCCAGGCGATGGTGGAGATGAACGGGTTGATCGCGAGCCGGCAGGGGTACTTCACCAGCAGCCGGAACTCCGACAGGCCCTTGGCGCGCGCTGTCGTGACGTAGGGCTTCGGCAGCTCGTCCAGCATGTTCGCGCGCATGATACGGACGAGGCTGGCTGTGCCGTTGATCGCCAGGATCAGCATCGGCACCCAGATATGCGACGCGAGGTCCGCGGCCTTGGCCCAGGACCATGGCGCGTTCTGGTACTGCTCCGAGAACAGCCCGCCCACGTCCTGACCGAAATAGACCACGGCCACGTACATCAGCACGAGCGCGAAGAGGAAGGACGGGATGGCCAGGCCGATGAAGCCCAGCGCCGTCACGAAGTAGTCGCCGATGGAATACTGCTTCACTGCCGAATAGACCCCGATCGGCAGCGCGATGGCCCAGGTCAGGACGAGGGTCGAGAGCGCCAGGATCAGCGTCAGCGCCATCCGTTCCCAGATAAGGTCGGACACCGGCTGCTGCCATTCGAAGGACAGCCCGAAGTCGCCGCGCGACAGGATGCCCCAGATCCACATGCCGTACTGGACGATGAAGGGCTGATCCAGGCCGAAGCGGGACCGCAGTTCCGCGACCATGTTCTGGTCCACCGTCTCGTTCGAGGCGGCGAGCGTCGCGATGTAGGTCGTGACGTAGTCGCCCGGCGGCAACTGGATCAGCACGAAGGCCATGAAGGAGACGACGAAGAGCGACGGCACCATCCAGGCGACGCGCTTGGCGGTGTAGGCGAGCATGGCGCCTCCTCACGCAAGGGGCAGGGCCGCGTCGCCGCGGCCCCGGGGCGGTCAGCCCTCGAAGAAGTACTGCTGCGGCATGGAGGGGCCGGGGTTCGGCCAAGACCAAGCCTGCGGCATCCCGTTCGGCACGTTCTTCAAACGGTTGACGGCGATGCCGAAGAGGTTCGGGGACAGCGACACGCCGAAGATCTCGAACGCATCCGCCGCAAGGTCGAAGACGCGCTTCATCAGCGGGGCCTGGTCCGCGACGTTTACCTTCGTCTTCGCCTCGTCGTAGAGGCGCATGCGTTCCCGCATGTTCTCGTTCGGCTCCTGGCCCTCGCGCCCGTTTGACGCGTACCACTGCGCCCAGGGAATGGCCTGGAGCGAACCCTGCGGGTGCATCGCGACGTAGTCGCGGGCATCCAGCATGGGGTCGAGGCCTCCGGGCCCGAGCCAGACCATGGCGTCGTGGTCGTTCGCGTCCATGCGCGTGTAGAACAACGCGCGCTCGATGGAGCCGACGCGCATGTCCACGCCGACCGCCGCCCAGTGGCGCTTGACCAGTTCCAGCGCGTCCACGTGGTCCGGGTTCAGCGTCGGGATGACGTTGATCGTGAAGGCGACCCGCTGCCCATCCGGGCGCAGGCGGAAGTTGGCGGAATCGCGCCGGCTGTAGCCCAGCGCGTCGAGCATCTGGTTCGACTTGTTCCGGTCCAGCTCCGTGTACTGGCGCGCCAGCTTCTCATGGTACCACGGGTGTCCCGGCCGCGGCCCGTGCTGCCAGGGCTCGCCCTGGCCGAGGTACACCGCCTCGATGATCTCCGCCCGGTCGATCGCGTGCGACAGGGCGACCCTGAAGTCCTTGTTGCCCAGCATCGCCCGCATCGCCGGGTCCTTGTGGACGATGTTGAGGTAGATCGACATCTGCTGCGAGTTGGCCGAGGTCGTGTCGAAGACCCGGTAGCCGCCGCGCTGCGCGTTGCGCGCGAGCGTCGGCTTGTTCTGCAGCGAGTCGAGGTGCCGCTCCTGGATGTCCAGCCGCCCGCCGATCGCGTCGAGCATGAGCGATTCCACGTCCTGCGCGATGCTGAAAGTGACGCCGTCGATGTAGGGCAGTTGGTTGCCCTGCGTGTCCACCTGCCAGAAATACGGGTTGCGGCGCATCGTCACGCGGGTGGAGCCGCCGGTATAGGGCTCCTGAATCACCCAGGGGTCGAGCGTTGGCTTCTGCGGGTTGCTCCAGCGGCTTGGGATCTCGATGTCCCCCATCCGCGCCCGGAAGAAGGAGGGCCAGTCGCTGTAGCCGGCGGCGCGGGCCTTCGTCAGCAAGTCGGGGTCGCCGCCGGGCATGAAGTGGCGCGCGTAGTGCCGGGGGAAGAGCGTGGCGTGCTGGCCCAGCGGCGTCGCGAGCTGCTGTAGGAACAGGCCATAGGGCCCGGCGAACTTGAAGCGGACGGCCGTGTCCGAAACCTTCGTCACCTCCGGCGGGCGGCCGTTAACGACGTAGAGTGAGGGATAGGATCGGTAGAGCTCGCTGTTGCCGAGGCACTCGGTCATCGAGAACACGACGTCATCCGCCGTGAAGGGCTGCCCGTCGCTCCACCTCATCCCGGGGCGCAGGTGGAAGGTGAACTCGGTCGCGTCGGCCGACACCTCCCAGCGCGAGGCGACGCCGGGCAGAACGTCGGTGAATTGCAGGTTCCAGCGCGTCAGCCCCTGGTTGCCGACGAGGCGGAGGATGCCGTTGTGGTCGGCCGATCCGCGCAGGCCGCGCCGTAGCGTCCCGCCGTGGCGGCCCACGCGCTCGACCGGCGTGACGACGAGAGGATCGGACGGCAGCCGCTGGTTCAGGGGCGGCAACGCGTTCGCGGCGACCTGACGCGCGAGGTCCGGCGCCTCGCGGGCTGCGCCCTGTGCCGCGGCGCCGCGCCCACCGAGGGATAGGGCCGCAGCGCCCGCCACCCCGGCAAGAGCGGCGCGGCGGCCGATATGTGTCGAGAGCTCGTCGGTCATGTCCTGGTCCCCCCGGGTGCGGTCCTGCCGCGCGGCCTCGTTCGAAGCCCGTTCTTGAACCGGATCATGAGGCCCGGGCTGACGCGCGGAAAGGGCCTCGCGCGGCTGCTCGGGAAGCAGGCCCACGTCGTGGGACGCGTCGCGGGGGCCGGCCGATCATCCACCCAGCCGCGCACTGTCGGTGCGGCGGCCGGGCCCGCGTGCGCTCCGGACGCGGTGCCTAGTCGAGATGGGCGAGCGCGCCGCTCGCCAGGTCGGCGCCGACGTCGCGCAGCGCGGCGCGGCCCTCGGCGAAGAGGCGCCCGCCGACGGCGACGATGATCCCCGGATTGCGGGACACACGCCGCGCCAGCGCGACGGTCCGGGCCAGGGCCGGAAGGCGGTCCGTGCGCGGGAGGGCGGGGCTGAGGCTGAGGTCCAGCGCATCGTAGCGCCGGTCGCAGAGGAGCCGCGCCAGCCCTTCCTCGTCCCGGGGCATCTCGTGCACGACGTCCCAGCCCGCACGGCGGAGCGACGCGGCCGCGAGGGATGCGCCGACGGCGTGGGGCTCGCCCGGGAGCGCGGTGACGAGGACGCTGCGCCTGGCTCCCTGGTGTGACGCCGCCGCGGAGGACAGGAGCCGCGCCGCGGTGTCGAGGCGCCAAAGCGCGAGCGTCACGTCGAAGTCGGTGCAGGAATCATCCGCCCAGGCATCGCCGATGCGCCGCGCCGCGGGTTCGAAAAGGGTGTGCCGGAGCGACGTGTGGCCCGGCCCCGCCGCGCCGGCCGCGAGCGCGGAAATGGCATCGGCGTCACCGCGGACGAGAAGTGCCGCGAGCTCACCTGTCAGCCGATGCTCCGGGACGCGGCGCAAGGGCTTGCCCGCGTGGTGTCCCAGGAGTTCGGGGAGGACGCGGTCACGGATGACTGTCTCGAGCAATTGCGCGATCGTCGGGTCCGACGGACGGGGAGAAAGGCGCCCGAGCCAATCGGCCGCGGCGTCCGGACTCCGGCGCATCGCCGACGAGACATCCCTGGAGAGGTGCATCACTTCTCCCTTCCGCCCGATCGCCTTCGATGTCGGCAGACCGAGCTTCATGTTCCAGTCGGCGAAGCTGCGACGCGGCGTGCCCCGGTGCGTCAGTACCTCGACATCCGCGTGTCGTCCGTCCGCGTTGATCGAGCGCATGACGCGGTCCAACCCGTCGGCCGGACCTTCAAGCCATTGGAAGAATTGGGAGTCTTCGAAGACGATGATGCCCGTTACTGCCTCGGTTCCGTTCCTCGCCTGCGCCGCGCGCGTCAGCGACAGGAGGTCGGGCGCCTGGAACGCGACTGTCGCGCGGCTCCGATAGACGATCATGGAGAGAGGGGCCGCAAGCACGCGGGCCGGCGCGGGAGGGGCCGTGCGCTGCGATGGCTGTGTCTCCGACACCCTTGATCCTTCCGCGGTGGGTCGCGAAGGCGCCTCGGGCTGAACCGGGGCGGGAGGGGGCCTGGAGCGCGTCGGCAGGTCGGGCCGGTCGAGAGCAAGGTCCCTCCGTCGCCGGAGGAGCCGGGGTGTCCCCGGGAAGATGCTACCTTACCTGCGCGGCGGCGGTCGGCGTCAAACGGATTCTGTGCCGCAGGTGCGAAGGCCTTCCCGGTCCAGGCACCGGTTTCGCGCGGGCGGGAAGCAGTCTAACCAACGCCCATGCCGATTCGCGATGCCCGCCCCGAGGACGCGCCCGCCGTGGCCGCGATCTACGCACACCACGTCCTGCACGGCACCGGCACCTTCGAGGAAGTGCCGCCTTCGGCCGAGGAGGTCGCTGCCCGGATCGCCCGGGTCCAGGCGGCCGGGAATGCCTGGCTAATCGCGGAGGAGGGGGGGGAGGTCGTCGGCTACGGCTACTTCGCCGCGTTCCGCGACCGCTCCGCCTACCGGTTCACCGCCGAGGATTCTGTCTACGTCCGCGACGACGTGCGCGGCCAGGGCGTCGGCAAGGCGCTGGTCGCCGAGCTTCTGGCGCGCGCCGAGGCCCGCGGGTTCCGCCAGATGATCGCAGTGATCGGGGATTCAGAAAATGTCGGGTCCATCGGCCTGCACCTGTCGCTCGGCTTCCGGCAGGCGGGGTTGTTGAAGTCGGCCGGGATGAAGTTCGGCCGTTGGGTGGACGTGGTGACGATGCAGAAGGCGCTGGGAGAAGGCGACCGCAACGTGCCGGAGTGAAGCGGGCGCTCATTCCTCGTCGGGCGGGAAGCGGTAGGACGGCGGGGCTTCGGGTGGCGGCGCGTCCGCGCGGAAGCGGCTGACCGTCACCGCGTCGTCCCGGAGGGCCGCCGCCAGCGCCGTACGCGACTCCTCGGCCGGGCAGAGCGCGACCACCCGGTCGAACCAGGGCGCCTCCCCCTTCACGCGGGCGAGGAAGAGGTGGTCCAGGGCGATCGCCACCGGGGACCGGGCGCCACAGCAGGAACACCCCGCGGCATGGGGCGCGCGATCGAGGTCGAAGCTGGCGAGCATCGCCGCCCCGGCGGGCATGGCGCGGTGGGGCGCTTCCATGAGGACGGCCACCGGCTTGCCGGGAAGACTTGCGGCGAGCGCCGTCTCATCCAGGACCACGGACACGGGGATGCGGAGATCGGCGAAGACGGGCATGGTGGCCTCCGTTCCGCATAGACATAAAGATATTGTTATGTCATATGCAAGGTCATGGATGAGATCCTCGCCCAGCTTCGCGCCGCGGCGGAGCCGACACGGCTGCGGCTGCTGGCCCTTTGCGCCCGCGGGGCGCTCTGCGTCACCGATCTCTGCGCGGCGTTGGGCCAGTCCCAGCCGAGGCTGTCGCGGCACCTGAAGCTGCTGGTCGAGGCCGGGCTGCTGGAACGTGTGCCGGAAGGATCGAACGTTTACTTCTCCCTGGCGCCGCGGGCGGCCCTTGCGCGCTCCATTCTGGCACGGCTGGCGGAGGACGACCCGCTGCTGGCGGCTGACCGCCGCGCCGCGGCGCGGCTGGTGGCGGAGCGAGTCCGCGCGGCCTCCGATGCCTTCCGCCGCGACGGGGTGGATTGGGACGAGGCGGGGGCTCTCGGCCTGCCGACCGCGCGGATCGAGGCGGCGTTGCTCGACGCGCTGCCGCCCCGGGCCGGGCGCCTGCTCGACATCGGCAGCGGTACGGGGCGTCTGCTGGAACTGGTCGCGCCGCGCTGCGACGCGGCGGTCGGGGTGGACGCGTCCCGCGATATGCTGGCGCTAGCGCGGGGGCGGCTGGCTGAGAAGGGGCTGGCCGACCGCTGCACGGTGCGGCAGGCCGACCTCTATCGGCTGCCCTTCCCCGACCGGTCCTTCGACGCGGTCACGATCCAGATGGTTCTGCACTTCGCCGAGGACCCGGCCGCCGCGCTTGCCGAGGCGACGCGGGTGCTGGCGCCGGGCGGCGTGCTGGTGATCGTGGATCTGGCGCCCCATGGGCGCGCCGACCTGCTGGAGCGCGGTGCGCACCGGCATCCCGGTTTCGACGACGCGGCTCTCGCCGGCTGGCTGGGGGCGGCTGGTTGTGCCGTTTCCGCCGCGCGCGAGGTCGCCGGCCCCCTGAACGTGCGCCTGTGGTCCGCGCAGCGCGCGACCGCGGCGCAACCTGCCTGAGAGGACGGACCATGTCCCGACCGCACCTGCTGGACGCCCTGCGCGACCACGTGCTGCTCTGCGACGGCGCGATGGGCAGCCGCGTCCAGGTCCTGCCCCTCGATATCGAGAAAGACTATTGGGGGCAGGAGAACTGCACGGAGGTCCTGAACCTCTCGCGTCCTGACCTCGTCCGCGACATCCACCGAGGTTACTACGAGGCCGGCGCGGACATGGTGCTGACCAACACCTTCGGCGGATCGCCCGTGACGCTCGGCGAGTTCGACCTGCAGGACCGGGCCTTCGAGATCAACAAGGTGGCCGTGGAACTCGCGCGCGAGGCGTCGGAAGGCTTCTCCGACGGCCGGCCGCGCTGGGTCATCGGCGACGTGGGGCCGGGGACCCGCCTGCCCTCCCTCGGCCACATCGCCTATGACGACCTGGAAGCCGCGCTGACGCTGCAGTGCCGCGGCCTTGTCGCCGGCGGCTGCGACGCGATCCTGACCGAGACGAACCAGGACACGCTGTTCATCAAGGCCGCGGTGAACGCGGCGAAGGCGGCCATCCGGGAGAGCGGGCGCGACATCCCGATCTTCGTGCAGGTCACGGTGGAGACGACGGGCACGCTTCTCGTCGGCCCCGACATCGCGGCGGCCGCGACGGTGGTGCACGCCCTGGACGTGCCGCTGATGGGCCTGAACTGCGCGACCGGGCCGCAGGAGATGGCGGAACACGTCCGCTGGCTCTCCCGCAACTGGCCGGGGATGGTGTCGGTGCAGCCGAATGCCGGGCTGCCGGAACTGGTGGACGGCAAGACGCATTACCCGCTCGGCGCGCCGGAACTGGCGTCCTGGATGGAGCGCTTCGTTCGGGAGGACGGGCTGAACCTGATCGGAGGCTGCTGCGGGACGTCGGTGCCGCACATCCAGGCGCTCGACGCGATGCTGCGGCGGCTGGGAGGCGATCGCGTGCGGCCCGCGCCGGTCGCGCGCAAGCCGGTCTGGGTGCCCTCGGTCGCCTCTCTCTACGGCGCGGTGTCGTTGCGGCAGGAGAACGCGTACTTCTCCATCGGCGAGCGATGCAACGCCAACGGCTCCAAGGCTTGGCGGGAGCGGCAGGCGGCCCATGACTGGGACGGCTGCGTCGCGATCGGACGGGAGCAGGTGGGCGAGGGCTCCAACTCCCTCGACATCTGCACCGCCTTCGTCGGGCGGGACGAGATGGCGGAGATGAACGAGATCGTGACGCGCTTCACGTCCTCGGTGAACGCGCCGCTCGTCATCGACTCCACCGAGACGCCGGTGATCGAGGCCGCGCTGAAGCGCCACGGCGGGAAGCCCATCATCAACTCCATCAACTTCGAGGATGGCGAAGGGCATGCGCGCGATCGCCTGATCCTGGCCAAGAAGTTCGGCGCGGCGGTCATCGCGCTTACCATCGACGAGGTGGGAATGGCGAAGACGGCGGAGGAGAAGCTCCGCATCGCGAAGCGCCTCGTCGAGTTCGCCTGCGACAAGCATGGCCTGCCGCAGTCCGACCTGATGATCGACCCGCTTACCTTCACCATCGCGACGGGCAACGAGGACGACCGCAAGCTGGGTCTCTGGACGCTGGAGGGCATCAAGGCCATCCGGGACGCGTATCCGGACATCCAGATCATCCTCGGCTTGTCCAACATCTCCTTCGGGCTCAACCCCGCGGCGCGCCACGTGCTGAACTCGGTCTTCCTGGACCACGCGGTGCGGGCCGGGATGACGGGAGCGATCGTCCACGTCTCCAAGATCAAGCCGCTGCACCTGATCCCGGAGGAGGAGGTGCGCGTCGCCGAGGACCTGATCTTCGACCGCCGCCGCGAGGACTACGACCCGCTGCAGCGCTTCCTCGAACTCTTCGCCGGCCGCAAGGCGGCGGACAGCGCGGGCAAGAAGCGGGCGGAGACGGCCGAGGGCCGGCTGAAGGATCGGATCGTGGACGGCGACCGCAAGGGGCTGGAGGACGACCTGTCGGAGGCGATGTCGAATGGCAGCAAGCCGCTCGACATCATCAACAACATCCTGCTCGACGGGATGAAGGTCGTCGGCGAGCTCTTCGGCGCAGGCAAGATGCAGTTGCCCTTCGTCCTGCAATCCGCGGAGACGATGAAGACCGCCGTCGCCTGGCTGGAACCGCACATGGAGCGGGTCGAGGGCCAGGAGAAGGGCACGATCGTCCTCGGCACCGTCAAGGGCGACGTCCACGACATCGGCAAGAACCTCGTGGACATCATCCTGACGAACAACGGCTACAAGGTCGTCAACCTCGGCATCAAGGTGCCGCTGAACGACATCGTCGCCGCCGCGCGCGAACACAAGGCGCATGCCATCGGCATGTCCGGGCTGCTCGTGAAGTCGACGGTGGTCATGCGCGAGAATCTCGAGGAGATGTCGCGCATCGGGCTGGAGGTGCCGGTCATCCTTGGCGGTGCCGCGCTCACGCGGAACTACGTGGAGGATGACTGCGTCCGCGCCTATGCCAGCGGGCGCGTCGCCTATGCGCGCGACGCCTTCGATGGGCTGCACCTCATGGACAAGGTCATGGGGAACGGCTTCGACGACTACCTCGCGGCGGTGCAGGCCAAGCGTTCCGGCAAGGGAAAAACGTCCAAGCGCGCGCCGGGGGTCGCGGACGTGCGGGGGTTCGCCCCCGTGGACGTGAACTACGCGCAGGCGCGGCGGCGGCGCATGACGGCCGAGGAACCCGTGCCGAACCCGCCCTTCTGGGGTGCCAGGGTGCTCTCGGCGCCGCCGAAGGCCATCGTGCCGTTCATCAACGAGCGGTCGCTGTATCAATTCCAGTGGGGCTTCCGGAAGCAGGGCCGCTCGCTCGACGACTTCATCGGTTGGGCGAAGCAGGAACTCCGACCCGTGCTGAAGCGCATGCTCGCGCTGACGGAGGAGCAGGAGATCCTGAAGCCGCAGGCCATCTACGGCTACTGGAAGTGCGCGGGGCAGGGGAACGACCTCATCCTCTTCGAGGAGGATGGTCTTACGGAGGTCTGCCGCTTCAACCTGCCGCGCCAGCCGAAGGAGGATGGCGACTGCATTGCCGACCTCGTGCGCGACGTGAACGATGCGGAACGTGACGTGATCGGCCTTCAGGTCGTGACTGTCGGCCAGAAGGCGTCCGACATCGCGCGCGACTGGTTCGAGGACAACCGCTACCAGGACTACCTCTACCTCCACGGCCTCGGCGTGGAGATGGCGGAGGGCATGGCGGAATACGTCCACAAGCGCATCCGCGCCGAACTGGGCTACGCGGCGGAGGACGACCGGGACATGGAGAAGATGCTGTCCCAGGGGTATCGCGGGGGACGCTACTCCTTCGGCTACCCGGCCTGCCCGAAGCTGGAGGACCAGGAGCCGCTCCTGCGGTTGCTGGGCGCGGAGCGCATCGGCGTGACGATTTCCGACGAGTGGCAACTCCACCCGGAACAGTCCACTTCCGCGATCGTGCTCCACCACCCCCGGGCGAAGTACTTCACGGTCTGACTCCCCGGCGCCTGCCGTGGTATCGGCGCGCCCGATGAAGGACAGCATCGCCCTGGCGTGGGGCAGCGTGATCGTGTCCGTCGCCGTCCTGGCCCTCAAGAGCGGGGCTTGGGCGATGACGGGCAGCGTCGCGCTCCTCGCGGACGCGCTGGAGTCGACGGTGAACGTGGTCGCCGCCGGCGCCGCGCTTCTGGCCGTGCGCTATTCCGCCATTCCGGCGGACGAGAACCATCCCTACGGCCACGCGAAGGCCGAATACTTCTCGGCCGTGCTGGAAGGCGTGTTCATCGTCGTCGCGGCGGGGATGATCCTGTGGCAGGCCTACGGGGCCTTCCAGGACCCGCGCCTGCCCGAGGCGCCCTGGTCCGGCCTCGGAATATCCCTGGTCGCAACGGCCGTGAACGCGGCCTGGGCGACTGTGCTCCTGCGGCGGGGCCGCGCCCTCCGCTCGCCCGCTCTGACCGCCGACGCGAAGCACCTGTGGTCGGATGTCGTGACGTCCGGCGGGGTCGTCGTGGGCGTCGGCCTTGCCGCGACGACGGGCTTCGCCATCCTCGACCCGGCACTCGCCGCGCTGACGGCCCTGAACATCCTCTTCTCCGGCTGGCGCCTGCTGCGGGAAAGCGTGGGCGGGCTGATGGACGAGGCCGTCCCGCCCGAGACCCTTGCCCAGGTCCGCGCCACCGTCTCCGCCGCGGCGGAAGGGGCGATCGAGGCGCATGACCTTCGCACGCGGCATGCGGGGCGCCAGACCTTCGTCGAGTTCCACCTTGTCGTCCCCGGGGAAATGCCGGTCGCCACGGCCCACGACATTTGCGACCGGGTGGAGGTGGCACTGAGGGACCTGCTGGGCCCCGCCACCATCACCATCCACGTCGAGCCGGAGGGGAAGGCGAAGCACTCCGGCGTCCTGGTGCTGTGACGGCCGCCACTGTCCCTGTCACGGTCCCCGTCGCGCGGCCCGAATGGCGGGCGCGGGGACGCCGGCGGCGGACGGCGGCGTGGCCGGGCTGGGCGGCCGCCGGGCTGCACGGCGCGGCCCTGGCCGCCCTCGTCCTAGCCTCGATCCGCGTCCCGCCCGAACCGCTGCGGGAGGAAGGCGTGCCCGTGGTCTGGGCCGGCCCCGAGGGAAGCGGGGAGGGCGCGCCGATCCTGGCACCCCCTTCCGTCCCCCTGCCGCCGACGCCCGACGCGGCCGCCGACCTGCCGACCCCAACCCCAATGCCGCCCGCGCCGGCGGGGGCGGCACCCCCGACGGCCCTGGCGGCACCGGCACCGCCGGTTCCGGTCGAGGCCCCGGCCCCCGCCCTGCCGACCCCTGCGGCGGCGCCTGCTCCTCCGCCGCCGCCCCTGACCCCAATCCCGCCGACGCAGCTCGTCGACGGGGCTCTGCCACTGCCGCCGCAGGTCGCGGACGAGCCTGCTGCACCCGCCCCGGCCCCGCCCGCGACGGCCCAAACCGCGCCACCCGCGCCAGCGCCCCCGACACCAGTGACCTCGACGCTCGACCCGGTGCCCCGCCCCCAGGCTGCGCCTCGCCCACCCGATCCGGCGCGTCCCCGGCCCGCCGAGCCGGCGCGCGAAGCGCCACCCCGCGTTCCCACGCCGCCCGCGCGTACGGCCGTGGTGGCTTCCCCGTCGGGCCCGTCCGTCCAGGCCTCCCCATCCGATGCCGCCCCCGCCGCCGGCGTCCGGCTGGGCGCGGGGGCCTTCGGGGCGCCGGGGCTGACGCAGGGCGTCGGCGCTCCGCTGCCGGGCTGTGCGGACGCCATCCCCTACCCGCCGGACGAGCGCCGCCGCGGCGTCACCGGCGCCGTGAACCTGCGCCTGCGCATTCGCGACAATGGCGGCGTGGTCGAGGCGCGGGTGATCGAGAGCAGCGGCTCCACCGGCCTGGACGAGGCCGCGGTCCAGGGCATCCGCCGCTGCCGCTTCGCGCCGGCGGTGCGCGACGGCATCAACGTGTTCGGGACGCGCGAGTACCGTGTCGTCTTCCGATTGGAGTAGGAAATCGCATGGTCAGGCTGGACGTCATCACCACCCGCGGCGGCGATTCGGGCGAGACCTCGCTCGGCGACGGGACGCGGGTGCGGAAGGATCACGCGCGGATCGAGGTCCTGGGCGCGCTGGATGAGGCGAACGCCGCGATCGGCCTGCTGCGCCTGTACGACACCGGCCCGCACGACGCGGCGCTGGCGCGAATCCAGAACGACCTCTTCGATCTCGGCGCCGATCTCTGCGTGCCCCTCGAGGAAGGCGGGCGGGAAAGGCTGCGCGTGACGGCGGCGCAGTGTGCGCGGCTCGACGCGGAGATCGAGGCGATGAATGGCGCGCTGCCGCCGCTCACCTCCTTCGTCCTGCCCGGCGGCACGGCGGCCGGGGCGCATGCGCACCTCGCGCGAACCCTCGCGCGACGGGCGGAACGCGCCGTCGTCACGCTGGCGGCGGAGGAGGCGGTGAACCCGGAGGCGGTGCGCTACCTCAACCGCCTGTCGGACCATCTCTTCGTGCTGTCCCGCGCGGTGAACGCAGGGCGCGACGTCCTCTGGGTCCCCGGCGCGAGCCGGTAGGCGTCAGACCGCCTCGGCGCGCGCCGGCGCGACGGCGGCGAGCGCCGCGATCAGCTCCGCCTCCTCCACCGGTTTGCGCAGCAGCGGCAGGCCGGCGGCGAGCGCCTCCTCCTCTCGCTCCGCGAAGCCGGTCATCAGGAGGACGGGCTGGCCCGGATGCCGCGCCCGGATTTCCAGCGCGAGGTCGAGGCCGCTGCGACCGCCTGGCATGACGAGGTCGGTCAGCACGACGTCGGGCCGCGCACCCTCCGCCAGCACTGCCAGCGCGCCGCCGGCCGCGGCGAGGCGCTGCACCTGGTGCCCTCGGCCCGTCAGCACCTCGGTCAGGACGGTCGCGACTCCGTCATCATCTTCGACCAGCAGGATATTGAGCGGGCGGGCCGGATCGGCGGACAGGCCGGCGGCCGCGTCGCCGGTGACCGGCGCCTCGCCCGCCGCGCGGGGGAGGAGGATGCGGACCGTCGTGCCCCCGCCCGCCGTGCCCCCGCCCGCCGTGCCCCCGCCCGTCGTGCTCTCGATTGCACCGTGCCGCCGGACCCCCGTGCGAAGCCGTAGACCTGGGCGAGGCCGAGGCCCGTGCCCTTGCCGACCGGCTTCGTCGTAAAGAACGGCTCGAAGGCACGGGCGAGAGCTTCGCGCGACATTCCGGTGCCCGTGTCGGCGACGGCGACCTCCACCGCGTCCCCCGACAGGTCCCCGCCCGCGGGCATGGTGCGGTTGCGGGCGGAGAGGGTGAGCGTCCCGCCCTTCGGCATGGCGTCGCGCGCGTTGACCGCGAGGTTGAGCAACGCGATCTCCAGCTGCGTCGCGTCGGCATCCACGGGCCAGAGGTCGGGCGGCACGTCCATGCGCAGCACGATGTCGCCACGCAGCGCGCCCTCGATCAGGTCGCGCATGGCGGGCAATCGGGCGGAGGGTGCGATGCGTTCGGGCACGAAGGACTTCCGCCGCGCGAAGGCCAGCATGCCCGCGGCGATGCGCGTGCCGCGCTCGACCGCGCGGCGCATGGCGGTCAGCACCGCGCGTCGGCGAGACTCGTCGGTGTTGGGTCGCTCCAGCAGCGTCAGGCCGGAGGCGACGACCTGAAGCAGGTTGTTGAAGTCGTGCGCCACACCGCCGGTCATCTGCCCCACGGCCTCCAGCTTGCGGGCCTGCAGCAGCGCCTCCTGGCTCTGTTCCAGACGCTTGCGCGCACCGGCGACGGCACGGCGCAGCGCCATCACCCAGGCGAAGGCGAGAAGGGCGGCTAGGAGCGTCACGGTCGCGGAGATCGCGAGAAAGCGCCGCGTCGCCTCCGCGCGGCGGCTCCGGTCCTTGTCCGGATCGAAGACGAAGTTCGAGAGATCCGGCACCTCCGGCAGGACCCGCGCGCGCACCAGTTGCTGCGCCATCAGGCGCCAACGCTCCGGGTTGATGTTGCCGAGGTCCACGATGGGGTGGAGCGTCAGCTCCCGCACGATCGGGACCATGAAGCGGTTGAAGCCGAGCCGGTCCTGGATCGGCAGGTATCGCGGCAGGTCCCGCGCGATCCGCTCGGCCATCGCGTCGGCGTTGTCCAGCGCGTAGCGCCAGCCGCGGAGGGTCGCGTCCTTGAAGCGCTGGACCAGTTCGGGGTTCTGCGCCGCGAGTTCCGGCGAGGTGATGAGGCTGTCGCCGTAGAAGGCAATACCGTAGTCGGACGGGCGCATTTCCGCGAAGTCGAGGCCGAGCTCCCGCATCTCGAAGGGCGCGGAGAGGATGTAGCCGAAGGTCATGTCGTACTCGCCCTCGGCCATCGCCTGGAGGAGGCGGTTCGGGGCCTTCAGGACGACGTTCAGCCGGGCGGGGTCGATCCCCTCGGCCGCGAGCATCGCCCTCAGCTCCATGTCCAGCAACTCGTTCCCCTGGTTGCGGCCGAGCCGCAGGCTCACGAGGTCCGCGAGGGAACGGACGTCGAGGTCGCGGCGGTAGTAGAGCCGCGTGCCCGATTGCTGGAAGATCGAGGCGACGACGACGATCCGCGCCCCTCCTGAGAGGGCAAGGAGGACGCCGGCGTTGCTCGTCCCGAATTGTGCGCGGCCTTCCGATACCTCACGCACCGGCGACCGCAGCGGACCGCCGCCGTCGGGGAAGGCGGAGCGGATCTCCACGTCCAGCCCGGCTTCCCGGTAGTAGCCCTGCCAAAGGGCGGCGTAGTAGCCGGCGAACTGGAACTGGTTGTCCCATTGCAGCTGGAGGACGACGCGGTCCTGCGCACGGGCCGGCAGCACGGCCAGCAGCGACACGAGGAGGGCGAACCCCCACGCGCCCATCCGCCGCCCGGTGCAATGCCAGAACGGTGCCTCCACATTCGCCTTATGACCGGGCCCTGGCGTGGGCGGTAAGGGCCCGCCGGGCCCCGCGCGATCACAGATCGCGGCGCAGGCCGTCGGCGATCTTTTCCGCCGTCATGATCACCGGGAAATTCAGGTTGGCGCAGGGAATGGTGGGGAAAAGCGAGGCGTCGCAGACCATCAGCCCTTCCACGCCGATCACGCGTCCCGCCGGATCGCAGACGCTTCGCGGGTCGTCGGGATCGCCCATGCGGCAGGTTCCGCAGGGGTGCCAGACGCCGCCGACGTGGCGCCGCAGATGCCGCTCCAGCGCGCCCTCGTCCGATAGCAGCGTGGCGAGCGGGGCATTGCCCTCGCCGGCCATCGCCAGCACCCGCGCGCGGAAGGCGGCGCTGGTATCCATCAGCGGCGCGGCGAGCGCCGTGAGCGCGCCGTTGGTCCGCGTCGGGCGGAGCAGGCGCTTGACCCGCGCCGAATAGGTGCTGGGGAAGACGTCGAGCACCACGCCTGCCAGCGCCGGATCCACCAGAACGGACGCGGTGAGGCGGAAGGCCATCGCGAGCCGCACGAGGTCGCGGGAATCGGAAAGCAGGTTCAGGTCCACCGCCGGCGGCGTGCACGGGTCGGGCGAGACGAGGCTGACGCGCCCAATGGAGTAGGACTTGTTCACCCAGGAGAAGAGCGTACCGATCCGCCGCGCGACGGAATGCCACCCCGACCGCGCCTGCATCGCCACGTGCATGTCGCCTGGCGGTGTGCCGTCGAGCCCGGAAGACCAGCGTAGCAGCGCCTGGAGGTGGTAGCGATCGCCGCCCGTCATCCTCTGCCCCGGACGCAGGAAGGCCGATACGCCGATGGACGGATGTTCCATCAGGTTGCGCCCCACCCCGTCGAGCCGGACCGCGACGGGGATGCCCAGGGCCGCGAGGTCCCCCGCCGGCCCGATGCCGCTGCGCATCAGCAGCGCGGGCGAGTGGAAGGCGCCGGCGCTGACGATCGTCATCGTGGCCCGCACCGTCTCGGTCGCACCGTCGGGATTCCGCAGCACCGCGCCCGTCACGCGCGTGCCGTCGAGGGTCAGGCGCTCGACCGGCGTCCCCGTGCGGATCGCAAGGTTTGGGCGGGCGCGGACGGCGGAGGTCAGGTAGGCCGTCGCGACGGAGGCGCGTTGCCCTTCTTCGTCCAGGTTCGTCGCGGCCGGAAAGGTCCCGTCCTCCCACGCCCCGTTCTGGTCGGCGCAGGCGGGATGGCCTCGGGCGGTCAAGGCGTCCTCGACGGCGCGGACGAAGGGCGCAAAGTGGTCGCGCCGCACGCGGCGGATGGGGAACGGGCCGTCGCGCCCGTGCAGTGGGTCGTCCGGCAGGTCGAGGTCGCGCTCGGCCCTGCGGAAGAAGGGCAGGACATCGTCCCATCCCCAGCCCGCGGCGCCCGCCGCCTCCCATTCCGCGTAGTCGGCGGGGGCACCGCGGTTGGCGCCCATGCCGTTGATCGCCGACCCGCCGCCGAGGATGCGGGCCTGCTCGTAGCCACGCGCCGTCGGGGCGTTGGAACCGTCATGACCGAAGCGCGCCACCAGCCCGGGCCAGACGAAATCCGGGTTGAAGTAGGCCCGCCCCGGATAGGGGAGGCGATGGAGGCCGGGACCGCACCGGCCCGCAGGTCGGGCCCGGCCTCCACCAGCAGCACGCGGCGCCCCGGGTCCTCCGACAAGCGGGACGCCAGCACGCAGCCGGCGGAGCCGCCGCCGAGGATCAGGACGTCAGGGCCGGACGACATCGGCCCAGGATGCGCCGGGCAGCGCGGCGTTCAAGCCCGCGCCGCGCGGACGCCCCCGGATCGCGGGACGACCTGCCCCGGGGGGATCAGAACCGCCCGCGCGCGCCGACCAGGACCGAGCGCCCGGCGATCTGGAAGCCGTTCGCCGGCTCGAACCGGCTGTCCGTCAGGTTGCGGCCTTCCAGGAACAGCGCGACGGGCTCCGTCACCTGCCAGGTGCCGACGAGGTTGAACACCGTTCCCGCCTTGTTGTCGCGCGACACCGCGAAGGACGTGCCGTTGTCGCGGTAGGACGCGAAGGCGCCCTCACGCGACCGGCCGTAGATCAACAGTTCCGGCGCGATCGTCACGCCCTCGACCGGCCGGACCGAGGCGTTGATCGCAATGGTCTGCTCAGGACGGCGCGCCAGACGGTCCCCGGTGCGGGCGTCCCGCGCGTCGGTGACGGTCCAGGCGAGTTGCGCCGTCAGCCAGCGCGCCGGTCGCAGCGTCGCCGCGATCTCCACGCCCTTGATCCGCGCGCGGTCCACGTTCTCGAGCGAGTTGAAGGCGGCGTTGAAGTTGATCAGCCCGGTGATCCGGTTGTCGAAGTAGGTCGCGCCGAGCGTCGCGAAGTCGCGGTTCCCTGCGACCGCCAGGTCGAATTCCGCCCCAGCCTCCCAGCCCGCGCTCGTCTCGGGCCGCAGGTCGGGGTTGCCCTGGAAGGTCGTCCCGATCCGCCCGAAGCGCTGGTAGAGCGACGGCGCCTTGAAGCCCGTGCCGTAGGAGGCCCGCACCCGCGCCGAAACCTCGGGGATCTGCAGCACGGCACCGAGACGGTAGGTGGCGGCGGAGTTGAAGCCCTCCGGCACGTCGTTCCGGAAGCCTGCCGTCAGGTCCAGGCGCCGGAACAGACGGACCTGGTAGGCCGCATGCGCCGCCGTCGTCGTCTGCGTCGCGTCCACCGTGGTCCGGAAGGTCGGCGAGCCGCTGGCCTGGCGCACCTCCTCCTCCTCCGCGCTGACGCCGAAGGAGACGAGGCTCTGGTCGAAGACGCCCATGTCGGGCAGCCGAACCTGATTGCCCCAGTCGAGGGAGTCGCGGCGTCCGCGGAACAGGTCGTCCGTCGTGGCGCGGGACAGGCTGTCCGGCAGGTTGGTGTAGCGGCGCCGGTCCTCGGTGCGCGCGATGCGCAGGCCGGTCGTCCAGACATCCAGGGGACGGCCTTCCAGCCGGATCTGGCCGGTCCACCGGCGGTCGTCGAACTCGTAGTTCGGATCGTCGTTCGGGACGTTGTCGATGCCGCCCTGGTTCTCGCGCCAGTTCAGCAGCGCCTCGGCCCGGAAGCGGTCGGACGGCGTCCACCCGACGCGCGCGGTGGCCGAGACGCCCCAGAAGCCGTCGCGCTCCCCCGTGTTGCGGGTGAAGCGGCTCGCGGTCGCGTCGGAGCCACGGGTGGAAAGGCTGCGAATGGAGAAGAGGTAGTCGAATTCACCGACTGTCCCCGTGATGCCGGCGCCCAGGCGCAGCGTGCGGAAGGACCCCGCCGCGGCCTCCCCGAAGACCTCCACCGGCCGGTCACGCGGCGCGCGGCGCGTGACGATGTTGATGACGCCGCCGATGGCGGAGGAACCGTAGAGCGCCGAGGCCGGGCCGCGCAGGACCTCGATCCGGTCCACCTCCAGGCCCAGCACGTCGTTGCCGAAGTTGAAGGCGCCGTTGGGGTCGGAGGCATCGTTGATCGGCACGCCGTCCAGCAGCACCAGCGCGTGGCGGGACGCCGTGCCGCGAATGAAGGCGCTGGCCTGCTGGCCCGGGCCACCGGCCTGGATCAGGGCCACGCCGGGCACCGTCTGCAACGCCTCCGCGACGGTCTGGTAGCCCCGTTCCTCGATGGTGCGGCGGTCGATGACGGTGACGCTGCCCGGCACGCGCTCGATCGGCGTCGGGATGCGCGTCGCCGTGACGACGGTTTCGGTGATCGCCGCAGTGGGCTCCGGTGGGGTGCTTGCCGGCGGTGGGGGCGCCGCCGTCTGGGCAAGGGCAGGGCTGGCGGCGAGGGCCGCGCCCAGGGACACGGCATAGGACAGCAGAAGACGTCGCACGGGGATCTCCCTTCGGCGAACGGTCACGGTCTGCCGCGCGCAAGTCGGGCGCGCGACGGTGGACGCGGTTCGCCTGCGGACGGGATCACGGCGAGCTTCCGCACGTCGTGGCCCGTTTGCTCCGTGCGCCGGTGCACCCCGCCCGGGCGCGCGCGAAACCCCTCCGCGTCGGCCGGTCTCCTGGCTCGCGGCGTGGTGCATGCGTCGCTTGCACCGGGGTGCACGCTGCGCACGCGCCGGGGAGCCCGCCTTCTCGCGGTCCCGGGGGACCGCAATGGCGTCTGGGCGCCCGAACGCCGCCTACAGTTGCGGGGGCAGCCGCGGATGGGCGGGGCAACCTCGTCGAGGGCACCCCGCGTCGCGCGTTCCCGTTTCAGCCCTCTCGGGCCACCGTCGCGTGCGGCGGTGTTAGCACCGCGCGCGCATCACATGAAGTAGTTGAAGACCTCGACGCCGAACCAGCCGATGGCGATGAGGATGCCCGTCGCGAAGGCGCAGCCGAGGATCGTGAGCGCGATCCCCCAGCCCACCGCCTTGCTGTCGTGCTCGATGAGGCCGAGCGCCATGACCATGTTACCGAAGGCCGGCGGACCGTTGGTGCCGGGCCCCGGCAGGATCAGCATGATGGCGACGTAGGCGGACAGCCAGCCGAAGACCCGCCGCCCGAACTCCGTCGTGAAGGGGCCGGGGCGGGGGCGGACGTAGCGTTCCACCCGCCCGAGCCATTTCGACGAGGCCTCGGTGAAGCGGAGGATGTCCGCGCGCTTCAGGCTCTGCCGCGCGACGAAGGCGGGAAGGCGGGGCTGCGAGAAGCCGAGACCCATCTGCACGCCGAGGATGAGGATCGGCAGCCCGAAGACGCTGGCGAGCCCGGGGAGCAGCCCGGGCAGCAACAGGAATAGGATCAGCAGTCCGAAGGCCCGGTCGCCGAAGGCGTCCACCATCTCGCCGAGGTTGATGCGCTCCCCGGGGAAGGTGGCGGCGACCTCCGCCACGAGGCGGGAGATCGGGGCGCCGGCGTGCTCCGCCGCGCGACCTTCGGGAGGACCCGCCTCCCCCGCTGCGCTGCCGTCCAAAGACGCGGTTCCCTGATGAGGCCGTCCCGGGCCGGGGCCTGTGCCCCCCTGCGCCGTGCCGCGCTTGTAACGGCCGGCGCCGGCGGGCGCTACTCCGGCTGGAAGTTCGCGAGGCGCAGCAGGGCGGAATTGCGCTCCACGTCCTCCCGCACGAAGGCCTCCAGCTGAGCCGGGGTCTCGGCCACCGCCTCGAACCCGAGCTGGGTCAGGCGCTGCGCCACCTCGGGCTCCCGCATCGCCGCGTTCAGGGCCCCGTTGATCGCCGCCACGATGTCCGCCGGCATCGCGCGCGGACCCCAGACGCCGTACCAGGAGTAGAACTCGAAGCCCGGCAGCCCCGCCTCGTTCATCGTCGGCAGGTCGGGCGCCAGCGGCGTGCGGGCGGCCGTCGCGATGCCCATGCCGCGGACCTGCCCGCCCTGGATCAGCGGGAGGGTCGCGAGCACCGGGTCGAACATGAGCTGCACGTTGCCCGCAGCCACGTCCGCCAGCGCCGGCGCGGTGCCGCGGTAGCCGACGATCTCGACATTCGCGCCGGTCAACCGGTTGAAATCGATGGTGCCGAGATGCCCGGCCGAGCCGAGCGAGGAGGTCGCGAAGGTCCAGCGTCGCGGATCGGCCTTCGCGGCCTCCACCACCTCCGCGACGGTACGCTGCGGCCGCCGCGGGTCCATCACGAGCACGAGGGGGCCGCGCGCCGTACGGGCGATCGGCACGAAATCCGCGACGGGGTCGTAGGGGACCGCCCGCATGACGTGCCGCGCCATGACGTGGATGCTGGCGGAGCCGAGGATCGTGTAGCCATCGGCCGGTGCCTGGAGGACGGCGGCGCCGCCCACCGTGCCGTTCGCGCCGGAGCGGTTCTCCGTCACCACGGTGGTGCCGAGTTTCTCGCCGATCTTCTGCGCTGCCAGCCGCGACATCGCGTCGGTGGCCCCGCCCGGCGGATAGGGGATGATCATCCGGATCGGGCGATTGGAATACCGCCCTTGCGCGAGGGCGGGCGTGGCGAGCGCCGTGGCGGTCATGCCGAGGAACAGGTCGCGGCGATGCATCGTCGTGCCTCCGTTGCGCCATCGATCTTCGCACTGGGGGCCGGGCTGGCAAGCGCCGGGCCGTGGGCGCCGCGGGATGTGCCCGCCTGGGGGCCCGTGCTGGCGAAGGGCCCTCCGCGTGCCCACATCCGGGCGATGGATCCCGTGGACGTCGCCCTCTGCCTGGCCGTGGATGCCTCGGCCTCCGTGGACCACGACGAGTTCGGCCTGATGATGGGCGGCCTCGCTGCCGCCTTCCGGGACCCGGAGGTGGTGCGCGCGGCGACGGCAGGCCCACGCGGCGCGGCGGCGGTCGCATTGGTGCTGTGGTCCGGCGTCGGCGAGCACGCGACAGCCGTGGACTGGATGCGGATCGCCGGTCCCGCGGGTGCCGAGGCAGCCGCGGCGGCGGTGGACGACGCGCCGCGCGCCGTCGCGCCCGGGCCGACGGCGCTGGGCGAGGGGATGGGGGCGGGCCTCGCCCTCCTGGCGGCCTGCCCCTTCCCGCCGGAGCGGCTCGTGCTCGACGTCTCCGGCGACGGGCAGGCCAATGCGGGGCCGTCGCCCGCGCCGGTGCGGGACGCGGGCGTCTCGGCCGGCGTAACGATCAACGCGCTCGCGGTTCTGAACGAGGAACCCGACCTCGTCGCGCACTACGCCGCCCACGTGATCGGCGGCCCCGGTGCCTTCGTCATAAGTTGCGGGGACTACGCGGACTTCGTCGGCGCGATCCGGCGCAAGTTGATCCGGGAACTGCGGGGCGACCTGACCACCTGACCACCTGACCGCGGCGCAAGGTCAGGCGCGTGTTGCCCGGAGTTCGGGGGCAGGGCAGTTTGGGTCGGCGCCAAACCATCCCGTCCCAGAGATTGCGATGATCCTCCTCACGCCCGGCCCCGTGCAGACCAGCCCGGAGGTCCCGGCCGCCGCCGCCTGTGACATCGCCCCCTGGGACCGCGAATTCAGCCCGGAATACGCCGGCATCCGCGACGCGGTGCGGGAGATCGCCGGAGGCAAGCCGGGCGAGCACGCAACTCTGCCCCTCCAGGGCTGCGGTCACTTCATGGTGGAAGCCGCCGTCAGGACCTTCGTGGAGCCGGGCGCGAAGATCCTCGTACCCAACAACGGCCAGTACGCGGAGCGCATCGCCCGACTGGCGGAGGAATGCGGCCGCATGCCGGTGGTGCTGCCCGTCCCCGACACGCGCGGCGTGACGGCGGAGGAGGTTGCCGCGGCGCTCGCGGGCGATCCGGCGATCACGCATGTCGGCCTCGTCCACTCCGAGACCGGGTCGGGAATCGTCAACGATCCCGCCGTCGTCGGCGCCGCCGTGCGCGCGGCGGGGCGGCGGATGATCCTCGACTCGGTCTCTGCCTTCGGCGCGCTTCCGCTGGACATCGCGGCGATGCCGGAATGCGACGCGGTGCTGTTCACGTCGAACAAGTGCCTCGAAGGCCTGCCGGGTATCGGCTTCGCGGTCTGCCCCGTGGAGCGCACCCGCGCCCGGCGCGGCCAGGCGGGGTCCTGGTGCTTCGACCTCGGCGACGTACTCTGGCACGGCGAGAACAAGGGCTGGGGCTCCTTCCGCTTCACCCCGCCCGTGCAGGCGCTGCGCGCCTTCGGGGTCGCGGTGGAGGCCTACCGGCGCGAGGGCGGCCAGGCCGCGCGCCTCGCGCGCTATCAGGAGAACATGCGCATCCTACGCGACGGCGCCGTTGCGCTGGGTCTGCGGCCCTACCTCGACACGGCGCACCAGGGCCCGATCATCCTGACTCTGCACGAGCCGGACCTCGCGGGCTGGTCGCTCCAGGGCTTCACGGATGCGCTGAAGCGGCGCGGCTTCCTGATCAGCAACTTCCACACGACGCCCACGCCCTCCATCCGCATCGCCGCGATCGGCGCGAACACGCCGGAGGTCATGCACCGCGCCGTCTCCGCCATGGGCGAGGCGCTGCAGGAGTTGCGCGAGGTCCGCGCCGCCGCCTAGCGGCCGCCCGGAGCGGGTCGGAACAAATGGTCGCGGACCGTAATTTTCGCCGCGATGAAGCTTCCCTGACCGACCCTTCGTGAGTCCGCTTCGCGTGCTGCAGGCGCCATTCTCCGCCTGCCAGCGATGGACGGAACCATGGTGCAGGAGATCGGGGGCGCGGCCCGCGCCGTGAAGGAATCCGGACCGCCGGCACCCCGGGGCGCGGATTTCGACCGCGCGGTGCAGGAGGCGCGCCGGGCCCAGGCGGACCCGGGGCGCGGCGGCCCCAGCCTGTCCGACATCGGCCACGGCGTGCTCGACGTGGCGGGGATGGTGCCGGTCATCGGCGAGGCGGCCGACCTGCTGAACGCGGGCTGGTACCTCGCGGAGGGCAACAGGGTGGACGCCGCGCTGTCGGCGGCCGGCGCCGTGCCGCTGCTTGGCAACGTGGCAACGGCCGGCAAGTGGGGGCGGCGCGCCGGGGCGGCCGGAGACGCGCTCGGCGGTGCGGTCGGCGCCGCGCGACGGGCGGAGGAGGCCGGCGACGCCGTCCGCACCGCGCGACGCCCCGGCAGCGAGGCGTCGGGCGCGGCCATGCCGCGCCAAGCCCGGGATGCGCCGCGCCGCGAGCCGTCGGCCGAGACCGGCCAGGCGGGGGCCGGCGAGACCCGGGCACGCGAGCCGGGGTCCCGCGAAGTCGGTGCGCGTGACGCTGGGGCACGTGAAGCTGGTGCGCGTGAGGCCGGGTCACGTGAAACCGGGGCGCGTGAAACCGGTGCGCGTGAAACCGGGGCGCGTGAAACCGGGGCGCGTGAAACCGCGCCCGGCAGGGCCGGGGCCGGTGAGGCCGGCGCTGGAGAGACGGGGCAGGTCGAGCGTGCACCGCGGCCGAGGCGGCCGAAGCCGGACGACGACCTCTCGATCCCGGCCGGCGAGGTGTCGAAGCCCCTGCCGCCGCCGCGACAGACCCTGCGCTTCGAAAGCCAGGAGGCCTTCAATGCCGCAGCGGACAGGCCGCTCGGCGAGCGTGCGGCGAACACGGCCTTCGAGCACGGCACCTATCGATGGCAGACCGACGACGTCGGACGGGTCGTCGAGGCGAGCGGCGAGGTGGTTCGCACGAAGGCCGGGCGGCGGGAGAGCCTTCAGCGGCGGATCGGGCACGAGGGCGACGCCACCGATGTCGGCTTCCACGTCATCGCGGACAGCCTGGGCGGCCCGTCGAACCGGCTGAACATCGTGCCGGGCAACGGAAGGGACCTGCCGGACGGGACAGTGAACATCAACGGCTCGACGGGAGCCTACGGCCGTTTCGAGGAGCAGGTCCGGCAGCTCGCCGATAGCGGCAAGGAGGTGGAGATCCGCATCCGGCCGACCTATGCCGAGGGCAACGGCACCTCCCGCCCCGACGTCTTCTTCGTGGCCTATCGCGTCAGGGATGGCGGGGCCGACACGCTGTGGCATGAGCGGGAGGTGATCAACCTCCGGGGGCCCGCCCGCGCGGCGGAGCCTTGATGGAAGGAGAGGGAGCGCCATGATCCGCGCCGGGGACGGGAGCACGACGATGGACGCCGCGGGCGTGACCGAGCTGTATGCGCGGATCTTCGCCGCGCTGGACGAGGCCGTGGAGGAGGACTGGGAGCGGATTGCGGTCAACTACGAGATGGAGATCGACGGCGACCAGCTGACCGAGGACCGCATCGGCGTGGCGATCGTCCGCGACGCGGACGGCGCGCTCCGCCAGGTGCAGGTTCCCTTCACGGAGGAGGCCAAGCGGCTGTTCCGCTCGCTGTCCGACGCGGTTCTCGCGCGGGACGGCCAGCGGCCCGGGGCGGTGGACCTGCTGATGGACGCTTCGGGCAAGTACCGCTTCAACTTCGACTTCGGCGCGCCGCGGCGGATCGGCGGGACGATGGACGACCAGGCGATGCGGCTGGCCCGGTACGTTGACCTCTACCGGGCCGACCCATCGCCGCTCTGACCCCCGCCGCGGTGCCGGGCGGCCGACGCGCGCCTACACCACGCGGAGGTGGCGCACGGGCCGCCCGGGCGTCATCGCCTGCGCCGCGCGCATGATCGCCGCGGCATCGAGCCCGTGGTGGCGATAGAGGTCGGACACGGTCCCGGTCTGGCCGAAATGCTCCACCCCCAGTGCGCGCACGCGATGGCCGCGTACCGCTCCGAGCCAGGCGAGCGAAGCGGGATGCGCGTCGAGCACCGTGACGAGCGCGGCGCCGGGCGGGACAGCGGCCATCAGGCGTTCGACGTGGCTCTCCGCCGCGTCCCCTGCGTCCCTCGCGCGCTGTGCCGCGGTCCAGTCGGCGTGAAGCCGATCCGGCGAGGTGACGGCGAGGAGCCCGACGTCCCGCCGGTCCTCCGCCAGCAGTCCCACCGCTTCGATCGCTTCGGGGGTCACCGCGCCGCTGCACGCGACCACGATCGCCGCGTTCGGGCCGGGGCGGCGGTGCCAGTAGCCGCCGGCGATGATGGCGTCGCGCAGGTCCGGCGTCATCTCCCGCCGCGGCTGCTCGACGGGACGCGTGGTGAGGCGGAGATAGACCGAGCCGCCATCAGGAGACTGGAGATGCGCGAAGGCGTGGCGCATCAGCACGGCCAACTCGTCCACGAAGGCCGGCTCCCAATGCATCAGCCCATCCTGCGCCATGCCGATCAGCGGCGTGTTGCTGGACTGGTGCGCCCCGCCCTCCGGCGCCAGCGTCACGCCGGAGGGCGTGGCCACCAGGAGGAAGCGCGCGCCCTGGTAGCAGGCGTAGTTCATCGCATCCAACCCGCGCGAGATGAACGGGTCGTAGAGCGTGCCGATCGGGATCAGCCGTTCCCCGAACAGGTCGTGCGCCAGCCCGAAGGCCGAGAGGTTGAGGAACAGGTTCATCTCGGCGATGCCGAGTTCCACGTGCTGCCCTTCCGGCGAGGATCGCCAGTCGAAGGTCGAGGCGATGCGTTCCCGCTTGAAGGTATCCGCCATCTCCTCGCGCGCAAAAACGCGGCGGCGGTTCACCCATGGGCCGAGATTCGTGGAGACGGTGACATCGGGCGAGGTCGTGACGATCCGGCGCGCCAGGTCGGTGTCGCCCTTCGCGATCTCGTGCAGGATCAGCCCGAAGCCTTGCTGCGTGGACATGACGGGCTGCGCGGGAACGGGCAGCGCGTCGGGCACCGCGATCGCCGGCGCGGACCGGCGCCGCTGCCCGCCCTGGGCGAATGGGACCTCCGCCAGGAAGCGGCGCAGATCGGCCTCCAGCACGTCCAGGCCTTCAAATGCGTCCCACTCGTGGCCTTCCCGCACGCGCATCGCGCGCCGGAACCCGTCCATCTGCGCCGGCGTCAGCAGTCCCGCGTGGTTGTCCTTGTGGCCCGCCAGCGGCAGGCCGTGGCCCTTGATCGTGTAGGCAATGAAGCAGGTCGGGCGGTCGTGCCCCCGCGCGGCCTCGAAGGCATCCAGCAGCGTCGGCAGGTCGTGTCCACCGAGGTTGCCCATCAGTTCGGCCAGTTCGTCGTCGCTCCGCCGCTCGATCAACGCGGTGACGGCGCCCTGGTCGCCCATGTCGTCCAGCAGCCGCTTTCGCCAGGCCGAACCCCCCTGGAAGGTCAGTGCGGAGTAGAGCGGGTTGGGACAGGCCTCGATCCATTCCCGCAGTCGCTCGCCGCCCGGCTCGGCGAAGGCCGCGCGTTGCAAGGTGCCGTGGCGCAGGACCACGACGTCCCAGCCGAAGTTGCGGAAGGTCGCCTCGAGACGGGACCACAACCCCTCCCGCACCACCGCGTCGAGGCTCTGGCGATTGTAGTCCACGACCCACCACGTGTTGCGCAGGCCGTGCTTCCAGCCTTCCATCAGGGCCTCGAAGATGTTGCCCTCGTCCATCTCGGCATCGCCGAGGAGGGCGACCATCCGTCCCTCCGCCCATCCATCCGGCCCTTGGCCCATCCCCTTCAGCCGCAGGTAGTCCTGCGCGAGCGAGGCGAAGAGGGTCTGCGCCACGCCGAGCCCGACCGAGCCCGTCGAGAAGTCCACGTCAGGCAGGTCCTTCGTGCGCGACGGATAGGATTGCGCGCCACCATACCCGCGGAAGTTCTCCATCTTCTCGCGCGTCTGGCGCCCGAGCAGGTACATGATGGCGTGGAAGACCGGCGAGGCGTGCGGCTTCACCGCAACGCGGTCCTCCGGCCGCAGCACGGACAGGTACAGCGCCGTCAGCAGGTGCGACATGGAGGCGGAGGAGGCCTGGTGTCCGCCGACCTTCACCCCGTCCTCGTTCGCCCGGACGTGATTGGCGTGGTGGATCATCCAGGTGGACAGCCAAAGCGCCTTCCGGTGCAGGGCCGTGAGCGCGGCCAGAGGGGCCGCCGGAGGGACGGCCGAACGGGCGGTATCAGGGCGCGGCTCGGGCATCGCGGGGGACCTCCTCTGTCCCGCCGAAGGTGCGGCCTCGCCGCAGGGGCGGGAAGGCCCGTCATGCGACGGACGCGACGGTGCGCCGCCTTGAACCGGCACCGGTGCGGGATCAACCTCTCGTGGGAGAAGAACGGGAGCGCTGCGATGACCCCGACACCGGAGGAGGCCGAAGCCGCCCTGCGGGCAGAGGAAGAGGCCCGGCGAGGGAGCGACCCGGTGGGCAATGCGCTGGAAGGCGTGAATGCCACGCTCGACGTCGCCGGCGTCGCGCTGGACGTCGCCACGGCCATCGGGGATTTCGCTGGCACGGTCGCGTCCGGTGCCTGCGACGGCGTGGTCGCCGTCTGCGGTGCGATCGGGGACGCCTTGGGCTCCCTGGGCTGAGGCAGTCACGGCCGCGCCCGCGCCACCTCTCCCTCAGGTCGCCGTGATCCCGGCGACCCGCACGACCTCCCGCCACCGTGCCAATTCCGCCGCCTGGAACCGTGCGTAATCGTCGGGGCTGCTGGCGACGACCGAGAGCCCGATCGCTTCCAGCCGCGCTTTCACCTCCGGCGTCGTCAGAGCGTTCCGCAGCGTGTCGGCAACCCGGTCACGTAGCGCGGGCGCCATGCCGGCCGGCGCCATGAAGGCTTGCCAGGACGTCACGACGAAATCCTGGATGCCCGCCTGTGCCGCGGTCGGCACGCCGGGCAGGACGGGGTGCGGCTCCTCGCTGGTCACCATCAGGGCCCGCAGCCGCCCGCCCGCGATGTGGCCCGCGACCGTCCCGAGATTCTGGAAGGAGATGTCGATATTCCCCGCGATCAGGTCCGTCGCCGCCGCCGCGCCACCGGAATAGGGGACGTGCGTGATCTCCGTTCCCGTCCGCAGCTTGAACAGTTCCGTCGTCAACTGGTCGGACGACCCGACCCCTGACGTGGAATAGGACGCATTTCCCCGACGCGACTTCAGCCATTCGACGAGTGCGGCCACGTCCCGCGCCGGGTTCCGCTCCGCGTTGACGACGAGGACGTTGGGCGTCGTGACAGCCAGCGTCAGCGGCGTGAAGTCCCGGACGGGGTCGTAGCCCAGGTTGGGTCGCAGCGCCGCGTTGATGGCCCAGACGCCGATCGAGCCGACCATGATGGCGTGCCCGTCTGGCGCCAGGCGCATGACGGCGCGCGCCGCGACCTCCCCATTCGCGCCGACCCGGTTCTCCGCGACGACCGGCTGAGGCAGCGACTGCGCCATGCGATTGGCCGCGGCACGCGCGACGATGTCGGACGGCCCGCCGGCCACGAAGGGGACGGTGATGGTGACGGGCCGAGTCGGCCAGGCGGCGTCCTGCCCGCGGGCGGCGAAACAGGGGGCCGCGGCGAGGGCGAGGCCGCCCTGAACCATGAGGGTGCGGCGGTGCATGGCGGACATCTCCCGTTCGGCGCTCGGCCGGCGCGTTTGGGTGTCAGCCTGCCGCCCCCGGCCGCTCTTGGCGAGGCCTCTTCCCGGGCTCCCCATCGGGGCGAGCCGCCGCACCATCCGGGCCGCCGCGCACCGCCCGCCCAGGAGAGCATCGGCGGGAGGGGACCCGCTCGACGATCCCAGGGGATCGCCCCACCTCCGGGGTGCGGCCGGCGTTGGGCCGCCGTCACCGCGGAGTGTCCCATGGGCTGGTCCTTTCCCATCGGGGTGGTGAAGGGGACGGTCATCCGGCTCCACCTCACCTTCCTGCTGTTCCTGATCTGGATCGGCTTCACCGCCTACGCGCAAGGCGGGCGGGGGGCGGCGCTGGAGGGGGTACTGTTCATCGTCCTGCTGTTCCTCTGCGTCCTGCTGCACGAGTTCGGGCATGTCTTCGCCGCCCGGCGCTACGGGGTGCAGACGCCCGACATCACGCTGCTGCCGATCGGCGGCGTGGCGCGGCTGGAACGGATCCCGGAGAAGCCGTCGGAGGAATTGGTCGTCGCCCTCGCCGGCCCCGCGGTGAACGTCGTGATCGCCGCGATCCTCTTCCTCGTCATCGGCGGCTGGCCGCGGATGGAGGCGGGGCAGCATCTGGCCAATCCCGGCTTCAACCTGCTGGAACGCCTGGCGTGGGTGAACCTGTCGCTCGTGCTGTTCAACCTCATCCCGGCCTTCCCGATGGATGGCGGCCGCGTGCTGCGGGCGATCCTGGCGCACCGGATGGGCTACGCGCGGGGTACGCGGATCGCGGCGGGGGTGGGCCAGGCCGTCGCCTTCGCGCTCGGCCTCGCAGGCCTCTTCGGCAACCCGCTGCTGATCTTCATCGCCTTCTTCGTCTACATGGGCGCGGCGTCGGAGGCGGCGGCTGTCGGGCTTCGGGAAGCCGGGCGCAGCATGATCGCCGCCGACGCGGCGGTGACGCGATTCGAGACGCTGGGGCCCGCCGCGACCGTGGAGGACGCGGTGGAGCACCTCCTCCGAACCTCGCAGACCGACTTCCCCGTGGTGGACGGCGCGGGGCGCCTTCGGGGCGTGGTGACGCGGGACGACATGATCCGCGCGCTGCGGGAACAGGGCCCGGCCGCGCCGGTGCTGGAGATCATACGGCGCGACGTGCCCGTGCTGCACCACCGAACGCCCCTCGACCAGATCATCCAAGTCATGAACGGGGGGAAGCACCCGGCCGTCGGAATCGAGGACGGGGAGGGAAGGCTGGTGGGCCTCATCACGCCGGAGAACCTCGGCGAGCTCATGATGGTCAACGCCGCGCGCCCGCCGAAGCCGCCCTCCTCCAATCCCTGGGCCCAGCGTGCCCCGGGCACCTGAAGGACGCGCCTGACCCCGATGGACGCCCGCCCCCGCCCCGGCTAACCGGAACCGGAACGGGGGAGGGGCGGATGGCGACGGACCTGGAGATCGCGCGCGCGGCGAGGCTGCGTCCCATCGCGGAGATCGCGGCCCGCGCCGGCATCCCGGACGACGCCCTGGAACCCTATGGCCGCCACAAGGCGAAGGTCTCGCTCGACTTCGTCCGCGCGCAGGAAGGCCGGCCGGACGGGGCGCTGGTGCTCGTCACCGGCATCAACCCGACTGCGGCGGGCGAGGGCAAGACCACGACGACGATCGGCCTCGGCGACGCTTTGAACGCTGCGGGCAGCCGCGCGATGATCTGCCTGCGGGAACCCTCGCTCGGCCCCTGCTTCGGCGTGAAGGGCGGGGCCACGGGCGGCGGGCGCGCGCAGGTCGCGCCGATGGAGGAGATCAACCTCCACTTCACCGGCGATTTCCACGCGATCACAGCCGCCAACAACTTGCTGGCAGCGATGCTGGACAACCACGTCTACTGGGGTAACGCGCTGGACCTCGACGCGCGGCGCATCGCCTGGCGCCGCGCGATGGACATGAACGACCGCGCGCTGCGGGCGACGAACGTCTCGCTCGGCGGCGTCGCCAACGGCTTCCCGCGCGAGGATGGGTTCGACATCACCGTGGCCTCCGAGGTCATGGCGATCTTCTGCCTCGCGCGCGACCTGCACGACCTGCAGGACCGGCTGGGCCGGATCATCGTCGGGCAGACACGGGCCGGACGTTCGGTGACGGCGCGCGACCTGAAGGCGGACGGCGCCATGGCCGCGCTGCTGCGCGACGCGCTGGCGCCGAACCTCGTGCAGACGCTGGAAGGCTCGCCCGCGCTGGTCCATGGCGGGCCCTTCGCCAACATCGCCCATGGCTGCAATTCCGTCATCGCGACGCGGCTCGGGCTGAAACTGGCGGACGTGGTGGTGACGGAAGCGGGCTTCGGTGCCGACCTCGGCGCGGAGAAGTTCCTCGACATCAAGTGCCGCTCCGCCGGCCTCGCCCCTTCGGCCTGCGTCATCGTGGCGACGGTCCGCGCGCTGAAGCTGAACGGCGGCGTCGCCAAGGCCGATCTCGGGACGGAGGACGTGGCGGCGTTGCGGCGGGGCATCCCCAACCTCGAACGCCACGTCGAGAACATCCGGAAGTTCGGCCTGCCCGTCGTCGTCGCCCTGAACCGCTTCACGAGCGACACGGAGGCCGAGATTGCCGCGGTGCAGGATGCCATGGCCGCGATGGGCACGCGCGCCATCCTCTGCACCCATTGGGGCGACGGCGCCGCCGGCGCGGCGGAACTCGCCCATGCCGTCCGGGAGATGATCGCCGAGCGCAGCGCCCGCTACGCGCCGCTCTACGGGGACGACCTGCCGCTCGCGGACAAGATCGCGACGGTCGCGCGGGAGGTCTATCGCGCGGACGGCATCGTCCTCCCCGCCGCCGCGGCGGCGAAGCTGCGCCGCTACGAGGATGCGGGGTTCGGTGAGGTGCCCGTCTGCATCGCGAAGACGCAGTATTCCTTCTCCACCGATCCGACCGCACTCGGTGCGCCGGTCGGGCATACCCTGTCGGTGCGGGACGTGCGGCTTTCCGCCGGGGCCGGCTTCGTCGTGGCGATCTGCGGGGACATCATGACGATGCCGGGCCTGCCCCGCGTGCCCGCCGCGGAATCGATCGGGCTGGACGAGGAGGGCCGGATCTTCGGCCTGTTCTGACGCGGACGGCTTCACGATGCCGGACGGATGGCCCGTTGCGGCGGTCGCCCGCACCGGCAGTCGGATCGTCCTCCGGAATGCGCGTGGATCGCGGCCGGCGGCTCCCCGCTACCGCGCCTCCGCCACTCCCCGGGCGATGAAGGCGGCGAGCGCCTGGCCGAGGCAGTCGTTCAACTTGTCCACCTCGACCGTCCGGCGCTCGCGCGGCGCGCGTTCGACGTCCACGGTCTCCGCCTCGGCCCAGGCGCGCATCAGGTCGTAACGGGAGAAGAGGGCGGCGCCCGTCGCCGCGACGGCGCTGCGCATGGCGTCGCGGTAGGACTCCACGTCCGCGTTGGCGCGCAGGAAGCGCGACCACTGCATGTCCATCAGGATCAGGTCCGCGCGCGCCGTGGCCGCCCGCTCGGCCCCGGCGCGCAGCAGGTTCAGCATCTCGCCCACGTCGGTCCCGCGCACCGCCTCGACCGTTCCGCCCTGCCAGATGACGAGGTTCGGGCGACGGTCGGCGATGGCGCCGTCGATCAGGGCGAGGTGGTCGGCGGCCGTCAGCCCGCGCCCGCCGCGCACCTCCATCGTGATGCTGGCCCCGGGATTGGCGCGGCGGAGCTGGCGCTCCAGCTGCACCGGATAGGCGCGCGACGGCCCGCTGCCGCCGGGTCCCGTGACGCTCGCGGACCCGATGACGAGGACGTGGAGGGCGTTCCGGCGCAGCGCCCGGGCTGTGTTCGGCAGGGGTCCCGAGGCCAGGAACTCCTCCGGCGCGCCGCAGGCCGGGCCTTCCGGGGCCGCCGCTGCGGCGGGGGCTGCCGAAAGGAGCAGGAGGGCCAGGACGATCCAGGATCGCATCGTCCTCAAGCCGTATCGGGGACGGCGACGCGCGGCAAGGGCGGAGCGTTCGGCTCGGGGGAGGGGCGGGGCGGCCGGGGCTTCCCGTCGGACCAGGCGGCGACCGCCCCCATGAGGACCAGCGCCGTCAGGCCCGCGAGGTTTACAGCGGCCTGCATCGCCCAGTTCTCCGACACCTCGATCGCGAGGCGGCCGAGGAAGGCCAGGGCGATGCCCGCGCAGAAGACCGGCAGCCCCTGCTGCCCCATGAGCACCAGCGGCGCCGCGACGGGGCCCTGGAGCCAGCGGGCGCTCCTCGGGACGGCATGGGCGGCCAGGTAGGCGATGGCGACGATCGCGAGCAGCCGGAACGGGTGGAGCGCTGTCTTGTCCGTCGCGTCCACCACGGCCGCGATCCCGATCGGCAGCGCGTCCAGCCACTCGCGGCGGTGATAGACGAAGACGACCGTCACGAAGGACGCGAGCAGGACGAGGCCGCAGGCGAGGCCGAGCCAGCGGTTCCAGCGCAACTGCCTCACCGGCCCGCCCGGCGGCGCGTAGCCCATGGTGGCGCCGAGGACGAAGAGGAGCTGCCAGGCCAGCGGGTTGAAGAACCACCCCCCGCCCGTCCAGGACGGCAGGTTCACCCCGCGCATGCGGACATACGCGTAGAGCAATGAGGAGCCGGCCAGCAGCCAGCCGGGATGCCGCAGCAGCGGCAGCGCCGCGGCGAACATCCCGAGGATGACGATGTAGAGCGGCAGGATGTTGAGGAAGGCCGGCTGGAACCGAAGCAGCAGCGCCTCCAGCAGCGCGCGGTAGGGCTGTTCCCCGAAGGCATCGAGGTGCATCTCGTCGAGATAGGCCATCGAGTCCAGCGCCGCGGCGGAGTATCCGACCTGCGCCGTGAAGACGACGAAGAGGAAGATGTGCGCGACGTAGAGGGTGAACACCCGACCCAGCACCTTCGCCGCGGCGGGCAACCAGCCCTCCCGGTCCATCTGGCGGCCATAGGCCAGCCCCGCCGCGTAGCCTGCGAGGAGCACGAAAGCCTCCGTCGCGTCGCAGAGGGCGACGTTGCGGAGCGTCACGTCGCCGAGCACGTTGCCCGGCACGTGGTCGATGAAGATGAACCACAGCGCGATCCCGCGCGCGAGGTCCACGCGCAGGTCGCGGTTGGTTCGGATCAGGGCCGACGTGATCGCGCCTCTCCCCGGTGGGCCGATGCCCGAAGCTAGCACAGGGCGGGGCGGGGCGGCGGCAAGAGATCGCGTGACCGCCGTCCTTCGGGAGGGGATGGCGCGCCACGGCAAGGGCGACCTGGCGGGCGCGGAGGCGCTGTACCGCCGCGCGCTGGCGGCGGACCCCCAATCGGCGGACGCGCTGAACCTCCTGGGCGTCCTGGCCAGGGCGCGGGGCGATACGGCCGCCGCGGTGGCCCTGACAGGCCAGGCCCTGGCATTGCGGCCGGACGCCGCGGTGTACCTGGCCTCGCATGGCGGGGCCCTGGCCGAGGCGGGACGGACGGAGGAAGCGGTGGCGATCCTGTCGCAGGCCGTCGCGCGACGGCCCGGCGACGCGTTGTCCCGACGGAACCTGGGCCAGGCCCTCTGCGCGCTGGGCCGCGCAGGGGAAGCGCTGTCGCATCTGCGCCATGCCGCGGCCCTGGCCCCCGCCGACCCCGAGGCCCTGCTGGCCCTCGCCCACGGGCAGCGGGAGGCGGGGGACGCGGCCGGCGCGATCGCGACCGCGCGCCGGGCGCTGCGTGCTGCGGAGGCCGGGGCCGCACCCGTCGGGGCCGGGGGCAGCGCGCGGCGGGTGGCGGAGCAGGCGCGTTTCCTCCTCGCTGCCCTCGGCGCGGAGGCGGCGCCCGACCGGGCCCCGGCGGCCTACGTCCGCGACCTGTTCGACGCCTACGCCCCTCGCTTCGACGCGGACCTGACCGGGAGGCTGGAATACCGGACGCCGGCGGCGCTCGCGGACCTGATCCGCCGTGCCGGCGTGCCCCCGGACGGCGCGGCAGAGGTCCTGGACCTCGGTTGCGGGACGGGCCTGTCGGGGCTGGCCTTGCGTGCCTTCGCACGGCACATGACCGGCATTGACCTTTCCCCGCGCATGCTGGCGGAGGCCCGGCGCAGCGGCGCCTACGACCTGCTGGAAGAGGCGGACCTCCTCTCCTTCCTGCCCCGGCATCCCGGCGCCTTCGGGCTGATCGCGGCCGCCGACGTGCTGAACTACCTCGGCGACCTCGGGCCGACGCTGGCGGGGATCGCGGGGGCGCTGGCGGCGGGCGGGCATGCCGCCTTCTCCTTGGAGAGCGGCGACGTCGCGCCCTACGCACTCGGAGATGGCCTGCGCTACCGGCACCACCCCGGCTACGTGCTGGACCTCGCGGCGCGGTCGGGCCTTGCCGCTGTCGCCCGTGAGGAGACGGACCTGCGGCGGGAACGCGGGGCGCCGGTGGCCGGCATCCTCCTTGTCCTGAAAAAGGGCTGAGCGCGGCGGGGCGGGTGCCCGTCGTTACCCGCACGCGGCGTAACCGTCCTGGTGGGCAGGCCGGTTCAGTCGCAATGCCCCGCGTGACCTGTCGCCGTCACGCCACCGCCGGATGGGGTGCCGTGGCAAACAGCTGCCGGGCCAGCGCCTCCAGGTCCTGCGCAGCGGGGGCGGCGGGATGCCGCGTCAGCACGGGGACCTGCGCGCGCACCGCGTCGCGCACCTTGGCGTCGCGCCGCACCACCCCGGCCAGCGGCACGCCACGCCCGAGGAAACCGCGGCAGGTGCGGTCGAGCACCGCGTGGGTACGTCGCCCGGCGGCAAGGTCGGCCGCGGCGTTCACGACGATCCGCGCATCGGCACCCGGTGCGTCGCGACCGTGGAGCTTCAGCATGGCATAGGCGTCGGTCAGGCTCGTCGGCTCGTCGTTGGCGACGACGAGGAGGGTGTCGCACGCGGCGGCGAGGCGGCGCGACGGTGTCTCGACCCCCGCGCCGATGTCGAGCACCACGATGTCGAAATCCCGCGTGGCCTCTCCGAGGAGGGCGACGAAGCGGTCCAGCCAAGGCTCGCCGAGCGAGGCGAGCGCGCCGGATCCGGACCGGCCGGCCAGCACGTGGAACCCGCCTGCGTGTCGCAGGGCCGCCTCCCGCAACGGCACCTCGCCCGCGAGGACGTCCGCCAGGTCGCGCGGCGGCGTGAGGCCGAGCTGCACGTCCACGTTGGCGAGGCCGAGGTCGCCGTCGGCGAGAAGCACGCGGCGCCCCGTCCCGGCCAGCGCCTGGGCAAGCCCGATCGCGACGACGGTCTTGCCGACGCCCCCCTTGCCCGAGGCGAGGCCGAGGATGAGGCCCTCGCGGCCTGTCGGTGAGTTCATGGCGTGATGGTCCGCGGAGCCGAGGCGAGGCGCGATTCGAGCCAGGCCGGCGTGATGGGGGTGAGCCCGTCCGCCGCCCCGGGCCCCGTTCCGGCCTCCGTCAAGGCGAGGGGGCCGGCGGCGGCGGCGGCGAGGATGCCGTCGAACCGCCTCGGCCGGTCGAGGCGCGTCGGGAGCAGGTGGCGGGCGCCCATGGCCGCGAAGGCCCGCGCGATCTCCGCGGCCTCCGCGGGGTCGAGCCCGGAGGGCAGCACGAGGACCGGCACGGCCGCCGCCGCTCTGAGCAGGGCGAGGAGCGAGGCGGCCTGCCCCGGCTCGAACGGATCGCAGCCCGCCGTGTCGAGGAGGACGGGTCGGGCGGGCCCGGTCTGCATGACCTCGCGCAGCGCAGCGTCGTCCTCCACGGCGAGGAGCGGCAGGTCGAGAACCCGGGCATAGGCGTCGAGCTGTGCCTGCGCGCCGGCACGCTGAGCATCCGCGCCGACGACCAGGGGCGGGCGCCCGGACAGCACGAGCCGGGTCGCCAGCTTGGCGCAGGACAGCGTCTTTCCCGCCCCTGGCGGCCCCACGAAGGCGAGCGGACGGTCGGCCGGGTCAGGCAAGGGCGCGAAGCGGCCGGGAGGACCGGCGGGCGGTGCCGTCCAAGACTGGCCGCGGCCATCGCAAGCGGACAGGCCTGACGGTTCTGCCCGAGACGTCACCGCGGCGGGCAGCGACGGGTCCCGTCGCCAGCCCTGCGGCGAGACGATGGGATTTGGCGCGGACACCGCGGCCCCGGACGGTTCCCAGCGGGCTCCGCCGGGGACGCGCGAAGGCGGGGGAGGCGGGGGAAGGACGGGCTCGTCCTCCTCGGCGGCCGCGGTCACCTCCACGCCGCCGGCGACGCGACGCGTGCGCAGGATCAGGGCATCGGGACCGAGGGCGCGCCGGCATGCGGCCATCGCCTCCGCCGTCCGCGCGCCGTGGAAGACCCTGAGCCGCATCCCCGCCTCCTACCGCCCCATCCCTTGCCGGAAGTTGAATCGCATCACACCGCCCCCACGGTCCGAAGCCGCGCCCGCGGATGGATTTCCGTCTGCGCCAGGACCGGCGTGGCAGGACGGAAGCGCTCGACGATCGCGCGGACATGCGCGCGCACGGCGGAGGAGCAGACGAGCACCGGCTGATCCCCATGTGCGGTCGCCGCGTCGAAGGCGTCCCGCAGGCGGGCGATGAAATCCTGCAGGCGGGACGGGGGCATGGCGAGGTGCCGGTCCTCCCCGCTGCCGATGATCGATTCGGCGAAGGCCTGTTCCCATTCAGCGGTCAGTGCGATCAGCGGCACCGTCCCGTCTGGTCCGCGGGCGGCGTCGCAGAGCTGGCGCGCCAGCCGCGTGCGGACGGCCGAGACCATCGCCGGCACGCCGCGCGCGCCCCCCGCCATGGCCTCTCCGATCCCCTCCAGGATCGTCGGCAAGTCGCGGATGGACACTCGCTCGGCCAGCAGCGCCTGGAGGACACGCTGTACGCCGCCCGTCGTGATCTGCGCCGGGATCAGGTCCGCCAGCAGCTTCGCGTTCTCGGCCGGCAGCTCGTCCAGAAGCTTCTGCGCCTCCGCGTGGCTCAGCAGCTCCGGCATATGCTCCCGCACCACTTCCGTCAGATGCGTCGCCAGCACGCCGGCAGGATCCACGACGGTGCAGCCGCGCGCGAGTGCCTCTTCCCGCGCCGGCTCCTCGATCCACAGGGCGGGGAGGCCGAAGGTCGGCTCCTCGCAGGGCTCGCCTGGCATGGCGGGACGCTCGCCGGAGGGGTGGATCGCGAGGTGCAGCGGCGGGCGCAGGGCGCCGCGCGCCGCCTCGATCTCCTTCACGCGGATGACGTATGTGTCGGGCGGCAGGTGCAGGTTGTCCTGCAGGCGCACGCTTGGCAGGACGAAGCCCATCTCCTGCGCCGTCGTCTTGCGAAGGTTTCGGATCTGCTCCGTCAGCCGAGGCCCGTCGCCGGCGGCGAGCGACAGCAGGCCGTAGCCGAGCTCGATCCGCAGCAGGTCCATCCGCAGCGTCTCGGCGATGGGCGCCTCGGCGGGGACGCCGGGGAGGGCCGTCACCGGCTCCGCCGCCGTCGCCGCGGCGGGGCGCTTCCAGGCTGCGAAACCGAATCCGCCCGCAAGCAGCAGGAAGGGCACCAGCGGCATCCCGGGCATCAGACCCATCAGGGCCGACGACGCGGCCGCGAGCCAGAGCGGCTTGGCGAGGCCCATCTGCCGCAGCATCGCCTGGTCCGCCGTGCCTTCCGTATTGCCCTTCGTCACCACGATGCCCGCGGCGACGGAGGTCAGCAGAGCCGGGATCTGGGAGACGAGGCCGTCGCCGATCGTGAGGACGGAGAAGGTCGAGACAGCCTCCCCGAACGGCATGCCATGGCGCGCCGCGCCGATCGCGATGCCGCCGAGGAGATTGATCGCCGTGATGATGAGGCCCGCGATCGCGTCCCCCCGCACGAACTTCGCCGCGCCGTCCATCGCGCCGTAGAAGCCCGATTCCGCCTCCAGCTCCGTCCGGCGGCGCCGTGCCTCCTCCTCGCCGATCGCGCCGGAGGAGAGGTCGGCGTCGATCGCCATCTGCTTGCCGGGCATGGCGTCGAGGCTGAACCGCGCCGCAACCTCCGCGATTCGGCCGGAGCCTTTCGTCACGACCATGAAGTTCACAACGAGGAGGATCGCGAAGACGATCATCCCGACGACCACGTCACCGCCCATCAGGAAGCCGCCGAAGGCGGAGACGACGTGGCCCGCCGACTGCGGCCCTTCATGCCCGTGGGTCAGGATCGTGCGGGTCGTCGCGACGTTCAGCGCGAGCCGCAGCAGCGTCGTGAGCAGGAGGATGGTCGGGAAGGAGGTGAAGTCGAGCGGGCGCTGGAGGAACAGCGCGGTCATGAGGACGAGGACCGATAGCGTCACCGAGACCGCGAGGCCGGCGTCGAGCAGCGCCACGGGCAGCGGCACGACGAGGAGCAGGATCAGCAGCCCGACCCCGACCGCCAGGGCGACGTCGGTCGAACGGCCGAGACCCTTCAGCAAGCCGGGGAGGGTCATCGGTCAGCCCGCGGCGAAGGCGGGCAGCGCGGGGATCGGGACCTGCCCCGGCGCGGCCGGAACCGCTTCCCCGAGAGCACGGTATTCGTGAAGCTTGTTGCGCAGCGTCCGGATGGAGATGCCGAGGATTTCCGCCGCCCGCGTGCGGTTGCCGAGGCAATGCGTGAGGGTTTCCAGGATCAGCGCCCGTTCGACCTCCTCCACCCGCCGCCCGACCAGGGCGGTGACGGGGGCGACGCCCGGCGTGGCGCCCTGTGGATCCGGTTCGGCCGGTACGTTGGCCGCGGCCTGGAGGCGCGGCGCGGGGTGGTGCAGTTCGATCGCACCGGCCTCGATCTCGTTCCCCTCCGCCAGCAGGACGGCGCGGTGGATGGTGTTCTCCAGCTCCCGCACGTTACCCGGCCAGGGATGCGCCAGCAGCATGGCCCGGGCGGCCGGCGCGAAGCGGCGGAGCGGCAGGCCGTTCGCCTCGGCGTAGCGGCGGGCGTAGTGGTCGGCGATCGGCAGGATGTCGCCGGGCCGGTCGCGCAGCGCGGGGATGCGCACGGCGACGACGTTCAGGCGGAAGAACAGGTCTTCCCGGAACCGCCCCGCCGCGACCTCGGCGGAGAGGTCGCGGTTGGTGGCCGCGAGGATCCGGACATCCACCTTCACCGGCGCCGCGCCGCCGAGCCGGTCGATCTCCCGCTCCTGCAGGGCACGCAGGATCTTCGCCTGCAGCCGCGGGTCCATCTCCCCGATCTCGTCCAGCAGAAGCGTGCCGCCGTCGGCCTGCTCGAACTTGCCGCGGCGGGACGCGACGGCGCCGGAGAAGGCCCCCTTCTCATGGCCGAAGAGTTCGGATTCGAGGAGCGATTCCGGCAGCGCCGCGCAGTTCAGCGCGACGAAGGGGCCGGCGGCGCGGCGGGAATGGCGGTGGATGTGGCGTGCCAGGACTTCCTTGCCCGTGCCGCTCTCGCCGGTGATGAGGATGCTGGCCTCCGCGCGGGCGACCGATTCCGCGCGCCGCAGCAGGGCCGCCATGGCGGGGTCCTGGTGAATCGGCCGTTCGGTCTCCCCCACTGCCGCCTGGAGCATCGCGGCGATCAGGTCCGCATCGGGCGGAAGCGGAAGGAACTCCTTCGCGCCGGCTTGGATGGCCCGGACCGCGGCCGCCGCGTCCGCGTTGCGGCCGCAGGCGACGACGGGGCAGGCGATCCGCTCGGCCTCGAGCGAGGCGACGAGCCAGGCGACGTCGTGCAGCACGTCGCAGAGGATAAGGTCGCAGCCCTCCCGCGCCGCGGCGATGCCGGCGGTCACCCCTTCGGCCGTGCGCAGCCGGGCGCCGCGCGCCGAGGCGATCCGCGCGGCTTGCCCGAGTTCGGCGTCGAGCGACCCGATGACGAGGAGGCGCGTCATCCCGCGCGGTCCAGCTTGACGATCTCGGTCATCGTCACGCCCAGACGATTGTCCTCGACCATCACCACCTCGCCGCGGGCGACGAGGCGGTTGTTGACGTAGATGTCCACCGCCTCCCCGAGTTTGCGGTCGAGTTCCACGACGGCGCCGCGGCCCAGCTTGAGCAACTGGCTGACCTGCAGCGTCGCGCGGCCGAGCACGGCGGAGACCTGCACGGGCACGTCGTAGACCGCCTCCAGCCCCGCCACGGGCGCCGGGGCGGAGCGGGTGCCGCCAGCCTGGTCGGGCGGCAGGGGTTCGAATGCATTGCTCATGCGGTGTCCTTCGGCAGCAGGTCGAGGGAGGCGAGGACCTCCCGGATCTCGCGGCGCCGGTCTTCCAGCACCAGGGCGACGGCGCCGTCGCGCCAGGCGATCCGGGCGTCGCCTTCCGGGAGGGACGGATCAGGCTCGATCGGAAGACCGCGGTCGCCGAAGCGCTCCCGCGCGAGGTCGAGGATCGCGGGCGGCACGCGGAGCGTGGCACCGGACGGCGCCTCCTCCACCGGACCGAGGGCCTCCAGCAGCCGCGGCAGCATCTGCGGCGCGTGCCGGGCCGCCGCGCCGGGCAGCGCCGCGTCGAAGGCGGCAAAGAGCAGCTCGCCCAGGGCACGCGCGTTCTCCTCCACCGCGGCGACGGCCTCGGCGCGCAGGTCCTCCATCGTGAGCAGGGCGAGGCGGATGCTTTCCTCCGCCATGGCGGCGCGGCCTGTCTCCGCCGCCGCGCGGCCGCGGGCCTCGCCTTCGACCAGGCCGGCCGCGAAGCCCTCCGCGCGCGCGGCAGCGATCCGTTCCTCGAGCGTCGGTTCCGGCGGGGGCAGCGGCGCTGCCGGCGCGTCCAGGTCCGGCAGGCGCAGCGCGCGCAGGGGGAGCAGGGCGCCCATCTCAGGCCACCATCGCCTCGTTGCCCTCGCTCAGGTCGATTTCCCCGGACGCCGCAAGGTTCTTGGCGAGCACGACGAGGCCGGCCTGCGCATCGTCCACGTCGCGCAGCCGCACGGCGCCGAGGGCGGCGATGTCGTCCTTCAGCATCTTCGCCGCGCGTTCCGACAGGTTGCGGAAGAAGAGCTCGCGCAGCGGCTCGGCAGCGCCCTTGAGCGCGAGCGCGAGCTTGTCCTTCTCCGCATTGCGCAGCAGGACCTGGATGCCCGGACCGTCCAGGCGCTGGAGGTCGTCGAAGGTGAACATCAGGGCGCGGATACGCTCCGCGCTCTCGACGTTTCGCTCCTCCAGCGCGGTCATCATCCGGGACTCGGCGGCGCGGTCGAGGTTGTTGAAGATCTCCGCCATCATCTCGTGGCTGTCGCGGCGCGAGGAACGCGCGAGGTTGTTCATGAACTCCTGCCGCAGGGTGCGCTCGATCCCCTCCAGCGCCTCCTTCTGCACGTTCTCCATGCGGAGCATCCGCATGATGACCTCGGTCGCGAACCCTTCCGGCAGCAGCGACAGCACGCGCGCAGCGTGGTCGGGCCGGATCTTCGCCAGCACCACGGCGACCGTCTGCGGGTATTCGTTCTTGAGGTAGTTCGCGAGCACGGCCTCCGAGACGTTGCCGAGCTTGTCCCACATCGTCCGTCCGGCCGGGCCGCGGATCTCCTCCATGATCTGCGCGACCCGTTCCTTCGGCAGGCCGAGGGCGAGTAGCCGCTCCGCCGTCTCGAAGGAGCCGACGAGGTTGCCGGTCGCACCGAAGGCTTCCGCGAACTCCGCGCAGAGCGCTTCCACCGTCTCCGCGGGAACCCGGCCGAGCGTGGTGATGGCGAGCGACAGCTCCCGCACCTCGTCCTCGTAGAGCTGCGACAGCAGCGGCTGCGCCAACGCCTCGCCGAGGGTCAGCACGATCACGGCCGCCTTCTGCGGGCCGGTGAGATCGGATGGACGCATCAGGATGGTTCCCCCGGGGACAACCAGCCGCGGATCACGGCGAGGCCCTGGTCGGGATGCGCCTGCATCAGCTCGGCAACGCGGGCGATGGAGGAGGCGCGGATCTGCCCCTGCACGTGGTGGGCGCTGACCAGCTCATCCCCCGCCGTCACGCCGGGCAAGGCGGCCAGCGGCGCGGGGCCGCCGAGCGCGGCCGATGCGTCCCCTGCACCAGCGAGGGCCGCGCCGCCCGCAGCGGCGGCGACGGCCGCCGCCTGCGGCACCACGGTAAGCCGCCGCGTCAACGGCCGGATGACGAGGAGCAGGGCGATGAGGGCCACCAAGGCGAAGACGCCGCTCTCGGCCAGGCGGATGGCCGCGGCGGGGCCGATCCCCCAGGCCGCCAGGCCGTCGGCCGGCGGGGTTGCCGTATCGGGGTTGTTGAAGCGCATGGAGACGACCTCCACGCGGTCGCCGCGTCGCTCATCCGCGCCGATGGCGCTGCGGACGAGAGTCGCGAAGCGCGCCAACTCCTCCGCGCTGCGTTCCCGGAATGCCGGGGGCGTGCCCTCCCACACCCCATCCACGAGCACGGCGAGGGAGAGGCGGCGCAGCACCGGATGCTCCCGCGTGACGTTGCGGACGGTACGGCCGATCTCGTAGTTCGTCGTTTCCTCGGACTTGCTCTCCTGGTTGCCCGCACCGCCCCCGCTCGGTTCGGCGCCGGGCAATTGGTTCGCGACGGAGACGTTCTGCGGCTCGGCGCTGCGCGACTGCTCCTGGCTCGTCTGGACGGAGCGGGGAACCTGGTTCTCCGGGTCGAAGCGCTCTTCCGTGGTCTGGACGCGGTCGAAGTCCATCTCGACCGTCGCTTCGGCGCGGACGCGGCCCGGGCCGAGGGTACGCTCGAGCATTTCCTCCACCGCGCGCGCGATGCGCAACGCCTCGGTCCGGCGCAGTTCCTCCGCCGTCGCGGCGGCTGCCGGACCGGTCAGCGCCTGCCCACCACGCGCCAGCAGTTCCCCCGGCTGTCCACGATGGAGATCGCGGAGGGCTTGAGCCCCGGCACCGCCGTCGCGACGAGGTGCAGGACGGCCTGCACCCCCTCGCGATCCAACCGCTGCGAACCCTGCATCGTCAGCACGACCGACGCCTGGGCCTCGGCGGTCTGGCGGGAGAAGGCCTCGCGCCGCGGCAGGACGAGGTGCACCCGCGCGCTGCGGACGCCGGAGAGGCCGCGGATGGTCCGCGCCAATTCCCCTTCCATCGCGCGCACGCGGTTGACGTCCTGCTGGAAGGGGGTGGTGGTCAGGCTCTCGCCGCGGTCGAAGATCTCCCATCCCACCGCGCCGCCGGCCGGCAGCCCCTCGCGCGCCAGGGCGAGGCGGAGGCGGGCGACCTGTTCCTCCGGCACCATCACCGTCGTTCCGCCGCCGCCGAGGCGGTAGGGGACGCGCTGACGCTCCAGCGAGGTGACGACGGCACCGGCGTCGCGCGGGTCCATTTCCGAATACAGCAGGGCCATCGGCGGCTGGCCCGCGCGCAGGGCGAACCAGAGCAGCAGGCCGAGCACGCCGGCGCCCACGGCGCCCATCGCGCCGAGCCGCAGAGGGCCGAGCGCACGGAGTTGCGCGAGCACCGCACCCCCGTTCATCGCGGGACCATCCCCATCCGGCGCCGGCGGGTCGCCGCCTGCCGAACCGTCCATCCCCCGCGTGTCGCGCCGCGCATACCGTCATCCCCGCGGCCGGCGTCCTGCCGGCCCGGCAAGGATTGCCGGGTGCGGTTAACGGAGCGTTACCGCCCCCGCCATCCGACGAGGGTCACGTCCCCGGCGAGACCGACCGCACCTTGTCGAATCCGTAAGCTGCGGCGCCGAGGCGCAGGCGCACCGCGTTGTCCGCCCGCTCCGCCCCCGTCGCCGTGCCGAGGACGGTGAAGTTCACCGTCGCCGGCCCGCCCGACGAATCGCTGCCGGTGACGGCGACGCGGTAGGCGCCGTCGGCCTGCCGCACGCCCCGCGAATCCTTGCCGTCCCACTGCCAGGTCGTCGCGCCCGAACCGAGGGTGACCTGCGCCTCGCGGATCGTGCGGCCGCCCTCGTCCACGATGGCGACGCGCGCCGAGCGGGCGGTGCCGGCGGCCGGCAGGCGCAGCGTGGCCGTGCCGTCCTGCAGCGGCAGCCGGTCGCCCTCGACTTCCACCTGCCGCCCGATCAGGGGCGCGGCCTGCGTCAGCGCCGAGGTTTGCTGCAACGAGACGAGCTGCTCCATGTTTCGGTTCATCGCGATCTGCTGCTCGACGGAAGCGAACTGCACGAGCTGCGCCGTCATCTGGTTCGTGTCGAGCGGATCGGTCGGCGACTGATTCTTCAGTTGCGTCGTCAGCAGCGTCAGGAAGTTGTCCATCGTGTCGCCGAGGCGCGAGCGCGCGCCGGTCGCGGCGCTCGCGGCCGCCGCGGCGGTGCCGGTCGAACTGGTCGCGGTGGTCGTGGCCAAGGGAGAGTCTCCGTCAGATCGCGATGTCGAGAAGGGTCGTGAGGGCGCGGGCCCGCGGTGCCTCGGCGCGGAGCGTGGGCGGCTCGCGCCAAGTCCGGCCGCCGCCGCGGGAATCGCCGGGCGGGCCGCCCGATCCGCCGTCGCCCGAGAGCAGCGAGAAGGACAGGCTGCGCCCGCCATCCCGCCGATCCCGGCGTCCCGCAACGCACGGTCCAGCTGCGCCCCGTCCCGCGCCAGCAGCGCGAGGGTTTCCGGCCGCTCCGCCGCGACGTGGACGGTCGCCGCCTCCCGGGAGCGTTCGACGACGATCTCCACGCGCCCGAGCTCCCCGGGGTCGAGCCGAAGCGCGATGCGGCCCCCCGCCGAGGGGTCGAGGGCGAGGGCGACCGCCACGGGCGTCACCTGCGCGACCGGCGCGTGGCGCGGCGCGGCGCGGGGAACCGGGGCAGGAGCCTCGGCCAGGGGAGGTCCGGCCTGGGCCGGCACGGCGGGCGCGACGGGACCGAAACCATCTCCCACCGCGTCCCGGCCAGGCCCGGTCGGGCCGCGACGGTTCGGGACGGACGGCGTGGCGGCCCCGGCTTCCGCCGGGCGGGTCTCCGGCCCTGCGCCGGTCGAAGGAGGGCTGGTGGTCGGGGTGAGGTCTGCCTGGTCGGATGACCCGGCGGCCGCGACGGGCCCGGCGCCCATGGTCTCGGCCGCACCGGCAGGCGGGGCGGGCGCCGTATGGCGGATCTCGCGCAGCCCGGGACTGGCGGTGCGGGCGACGGGACGACGCCCTTCGCCCTCGCTCGTCCCGGGTTGCGCAGTGGCCGCGCCGCCAGCGTCCGGCAGGCCGGGGGCGACGGGGGGCGGCGGCACGCCTCCGATCAGCTCGCCGCCCGACCTGAGGGAAGCGAGCGAGGACTCGGAAATCGCTCCCGTCGCCTCGTGCGACGTCGGGGGTGAGGCAGCGGGCGGCGGCGCGCTGGCGTCGGTTGCCGGCACCTCGCCGGGCCGGACGGGGCGCACGGTCCCCGACGGCGGTGCGTCGTGCCGCTGCGGCTTGGCGTCTCGCGCCGGGTTGGCCGCCAAGGCAGCCTGCGCCGGCACGGCGGCGAACTGGCCGGCGGGCGCCGCTTCCGTGGGGCGCGACGGGGAACCCGTCCCTCCGGCCGGCGCAGCGGCGACGCCGGTCTGCGGCGGGACCGTCGCGGCAGCCGCCGCAAGGTCGGTGGGCCCTCGCGCCGCAGCCTCCGGCATGGCGTCGGGGTAGGGCGTGGCGACCGGCTCCTCCCGATCCTCGGCTGCCTCGGCTGCAGGCTGTGCTTTCCCGGTTGGCGGCGTTGCCGCTCCCGCGACGACGCCCGCCCCGGGATCTTCCGCCGGCACGGGCGCGAAGGCCCAGGCATGCGGGAGGCTACCCTCTGCCGCCGGGGTTGGCATGCCGGCCGCCGGCTCCGTACCGCGGGGCCACGCCCGGGGCGCAAGGGGCGCCGGCGGCCCGGGCGCCGGGTCCTGCGGGGGGGCCGCGGCCGTCGTCAGCGGCGCGTCCGCGATCCATTGCATCGACGGGGCATCCGCCACAGGCGTGCGCAGCCGGTCGAGGACGGCCACGAAGCCGCCCTCCGCGGCGACGCGCCCCGGAGCGCCCGGCTGCGTCGGCGGCGACGTTACCACACCGATCGTCCCGTCCACCTGCGACCCCCGGCGGCACGCCCGCCCGGCGCCCCGCCGCAAACGTCCTGCCAGCCTGACGCGGCCCATCACGGCAGGAACCGCCCCGACGACCGGCAATCCTTGCCGCGCGCCGGCACGGGACGCCGCGGCAACCGCCGTCCCGCGGTGGCACGCGCGTTGCCGATCACCCGGCGCCACACGGGGACGAGGCGATGTCGCTCTACACCTCCATGACCACCGCGATCAGCGGGCTGACGGCGCAGTCGCGCGCGCTCGGCAACGTCGCGGACAACGTCGCGAATTCGCAGACCATCGGCTTCAAGCGCACCGACACGAACTTCGTGCAGTACGTCACCCGCTCCACGCAGCGGCTGAACCTGCCGGGCTCCGTGATGGCACGGCCGGACTACCAGAACTCCGTCCAGGGCACGCTGCAGCAGACCGACAATCCGCTCGCCATCGCGATCGCCGGGCAGGGCTTCTTCTCCGTCGCGCAGCAGCGCGGGACGCAGGACGGACTGCCGGTCTTCGACGAGAACCCGCTCTACACGCGCGCCGGCGACTTCCGGATGGACCGGAACGGCTACCTCGTGAACGGCCAGGGCTACTTCCTCCAGGCGTGGCGGATGGACCCGACGGGGAACCCGGACCGCACGCAGCTCTCGCCCATGCGGGTGGACCAGACGGTGTACAATCCCGTGGCCACCAGCCGGATCGAGATGTCGGCGAACCTGCCGGCGGACAATACGCTCACCCCCTCCGTCGCGCAGGCGCAGGTCTTCGACGCGCTGGGCCGGACGCATACGCTGGACCTGACCTGGACGAATCTTGGCCCGAACCGGTGGCGTCTCTCGGTCAGCGCTGCCGACGACGTGAACGCGGCGGCGCGCGGCAGCGTGGAGATGTTCTTCGGCGATGCCGCGACCCCGCCGGTCGCGGACGGAACGCTCGGCTCCTTCGCCAACGCGACGGGGAGCCTGGCCGGCAGCGCGTCCGTGCCGAACACGCCGGCGCGGATCACCTTCGACGCGGATTTCGGTCAGGGGACGCAGCCCATGACGCTGGAAATCGGGACCTTCGGGGCGTCCGACGGCATCACGCAGTTCAAGGGCCAGCAGATCTCCGTCAGCGGGCTGTCGCAGAACGGCGTGCCACCCGGCGCCTTCTCCGGCGTCGCGCTGGCGGAGAACGGCGACATCTCCATCAACTACGACAACGGGCAGATCCGGACGGTCGGGCGCGTCCCCATCGCCTCCTTCCGCGATCCGGACCGGCTGCAGCGCGTGGACGGACAGGCGTTCCAGCGCACGCAGGAGAGCGGCGGCGCGCTCATCGGAGACCCCGCGACGCTCGGCATCGGCAAGCTCGTCACGAACACGCTGGAGGGGTCGAACGTGGACATCGCGTCCGAGTTCTCGAAGCTCATCCTCGCGCAGCGCGCCTATACCGCGAACACGAAGATCGTGACCGCGACGGACGAGCTGCTCCAGGACACGCTGAACATGCGGCGGTGAGGGCGTAGGGACCGCATGCCGTGAGCCTTGACCTCGCCCTCTCCATCGCTCGGAGCGGGCTGTCCCACGTCCAGCGCCAGATCGGCACGGCGGCCGGCAACGTCGCCAATGCCGGCACCACCGGATACACGCGCAAGGTCGTGGACGGTGCGGCCTCCGACGGCGGGGGGCTGGCCTTCGGCGTCCGCTCGCTCGAGGCGAGGCGGGACGTGGATGCTGCGATGACGGCGGCGCTGAACGCCGCGCGCGCGACCGGGGCGGCGGCGGAGGCGCGGGCGGCCCTGCTGCGCGACGTCGAACTGGCGCATGGGCGGCCCGAAGCCGGTGAATCCGTCGGCGACCTGGCCAACGCCTTGCGCGACACCCTCCTCTCCGCGCGGGAGGAGCCGGCAGATGGCCTGCGCCAGTCGGCCGTGGTGGACGCGGCGGATGAAGTCGCCCAGCGTCTCAATACCGTCTCCGCCGCGATCGGCGGCGCGCGGCAATCCGCGCAGGACGGTCTGGTCGAGGGTGTCGCAGCCCTCAATGCGGGGCTGCGCCGCGTGGCCGAACTGAACGAGCGCATCCGCCCGCTGAAGGCTTCCGGACAGTCCACCGCCGCGCTGGAGGACCAGAGGGACCTTGCCGTGGCTGGCCTGTCGGACCTGATGGAGCTGCGCGTCATCCCGCAGGCCGATGGAAGCGTCGGCCTGCTCGGCCGCGGCGGCATCGCGCTGACGCTGGACACGAAGGGGGACGTGTTTTCCATCGCGTCGGCGACGGCCGGTCCGTCGGCCTATCACGGCGGCGCCGGGACCCTGCCGGGCGTGATGATCGGGACGACCGACGTGACCGGCGCGCTGGGCAACGGCCGGCTGGGCGCCCTCGTCGAGATGCGTGACCGGACGCTGCCGCTGATGCAGGCGGAGCTCGACGTGGCAGCGGCCAACCTGGCGTCGCGCTTCGACGCGCAGGGCCTGCGGCTCTTCACCGGCTCTGCGGGAACGGTGCCGGATCCGACGACGCCCTATGCGGGGGGCGGCTGGATCGACTTCGCCACCGCCATCCGGGTCAACCCGGCGGTGCGGGCGGACCCGCGGTTGGTGCGCGACGGCACCCATGCCGTCTCGGCCACCCCGGGCGGTCCGACGGCCTTCGCACCCAACCCATCCGGCGGTCCGGCGGCCTTTACGACGGCGCTGGACCGCGCGCTCAACCATGCGCTCGGCGCACAGGGCGCGCCGGGCAGCACGCAGCCGCCCTTCGCGACGACCGGGCTGGGGCCCGCCGGCAACCTGTCTTCCCCCATCGGAAGCGGCGGCGGGTTGGCCGCCTTCGCCGCGTCGCTCGTCGCGCGGCAGACCGGGATGCGCGCCGCGGCGGAGGAAGGGGGCGAGGCCGCCAAGGCGCTGCGAACCACGCTGGAGGAGCGGGTCGCGAAGCATTCCGGCGTGGACATGGACCAGGAGATGGCGGGGATGGTGAGCCTGCAGAACGCCTACGCGGCCAATGCGCGCATCCTGTCGACGGTGCAGGCGATGTACGACGCGCTGCTCGGGGCCGTGCGGTGAGCGGCGTCGCGGGAGTCGCGCCGGGCGCGCTCACCCGGTTGATCGCCGACTCGTCCGGGCTGAAGGCGCGGCTGGCGACGCTCTCGGCCCAGGCGGCGGACGGGCGGCGCGGCGACCTCTACGGCGACATCGGGACGGGTGCCAGCCGCGCCATCAGCCTTCGCGGCGAGGTCGCACGGCGGGAAGCGCAGTCCGCTGCGCTGGACCGCGCCCTGGCGCGGACCGGCGCCGGCCAGGACGCCATGCGTCGCCTGTCTACGATCGCCGAGAACTTCTTCGCGGAGGCGCAGAAGGTCACGACGGCCGATCCCGCCCGGATCGGGGTCGTGGCCGCCGATGCGCGGTCCGCCCTGAAGGAGGTGGCGGGGCTGCTGAACACCCGGCACGCCGGGGAATACGTCTTCGGCGGCGCGGATTCCGCGAATCCGCCCGTGACGGAAGACCTGATGGGCAGCGGCCTGGCCGCGGCGATCGGGGCGGCGGTCGCGGGCCTGGGCGGCGGCAACGCGGCGTCGGTCCTCGCCACGACGAAGGCGGCGTCCCAGAGCGACGCGGCGGGGACGACGCCCTTCTCCGCCTACCTCTCCGACCCCGCGCGCGGCCTGACGGAGCCGCGGCGCACGACGGTCGCGGATGACGGGATGGAGATCCCGACCGGCCTCTTCGCCAACCGCAACGCGGCGGCCGCGTCCACCGGAGAGACGACGGGTTCTTGGTCCCGCGACCTGCTGCGCGGGTTGATGACGCTCGCCAGCCTCGACCCGTCGCAGGCGGATGTTGGGCCAGACCTCGATTCGTTGATGCAGGGCGTACGGGCCGGGCTCCGCGCCGCGGCCGGGGGACTGGCGTCGGAGGAAGGCGCGCTCGGCATGGCCGAGAACCGGCTGGAAGCCATGCGCTCCCGGCACGCCGACCTCGCCGCGACGCTGCAGGACCAGCTCGGCGACATCGAGCAGGTGGACATGGTCACGACGCTGACGGCGCTGCAGGACACGAAGACCCGGCTGGAGGCGTCCTGGAAGGCGCTCTCGATGTTGTCAGGCCTTTCGCTCGCCGGATTCCTGCGCTGAGGCGTGCGGCCTTCAGCGCCCATTAAGGGGCGCGGGCGCAGGATGCCCGCACACCGCAAAACGCGGACCGCAACGGACGGAAACGGCCCCCGGGGCTGCGTCCAGGACAGGAGGGCACGAGCATGGCCCTGAACTCGATCAACACGAACAACGGCGCGATGGTCGCGCTGCAGTCGCTGAACCGCACGAACGACGCGCTGGCGACCACGCAGAAGCGCATCTCGACGGGCTACCGCGTCGCCGACGCCAAGGACGACGGCGCGGCCTTCGCGGTCGCGCAGACCGTGCGCGCGGACATCGCGGGTCTGACCTCCGCGAACGAGCAGATGGGCGGCGTGAAGGGCATCCTGGACACGACCCTCGCCGGCCTGACGAAGGTGTCCAAGGCAATGGAGGATGTCCGCGGCGTGCTGGTGAAGCTCGCCGACGGCACGCTCAGCGCGGACCAGCGGACCCAGTACCAGGCGCAGTACACGTCGCTGCGGACGCAGGTCCAGAACTACATCTCCGACGCGACCTACAACGGACGTTCCCTGCTGACGACGGCGACGGCGTCCGGTGGCGGCGACATCGCGACGACGCGCAACGAGACGGGGACGACCTACACCCTGACAGCCGTGGACGGCGCGACGAACCTGGTCGTCGCCGCAGCGCCGACGGATGCGGCGGGCGCGGTGACGGCACTCGGTGCCTCCGGTGACTTCGCGACGAAGCAGGCCGCGATCAACACGGCGCTGAACACCTTCGGCAGCGACAGCCGCTACCTCGACAACCAGATCGCCTACAACAAGGAGAAGATCGACAGCCTCGACAGCGGCGTCGGTGCGCTCGTGGACGCTGACCTGGCGAAGGAGAGCGCGCGGCTCCAGTCGCTGCAGATCCGGCAGCAGCTCGGAACGCAAGCGCTGGGCATCGCGAACCAGGCGCCTCAGACACTGCTCAGCCTCTTCCGCTGACGCGTCCGGCGGCGCGGCCCCTGCCGCGCCGCCGCCCAACCCCCTACGGACGATTCAGCGAAGGGCGCGAAACACGATGTCCACCCTGGTTCTGGAGATGCGTCAGGGCGACCTGATGGTCGTCAACGGCGCACCCATCCGATTCCGCAACCGGACGCGGATCGAGTTGACGGCGAAGGCGCGGTTCCTCTTCGGCAAACAGATCCTCCCCCCGGACGCGGCGGACACGCCGGCGCGGCGGATCTACTTCGCCCTACAGACCGCCTACATCGGCACGGAGGAGGAGCGCGAGGCGGGGCTGGAGGATGCCCGCCGCCTGATCGCGGCCTTCGCGGAGGCCACGACCTCCGTCATGGTCCGTGCGATGCTCGACCGCGCGCTGCATGCCGCGGAATCCGACGACGGATACACCGCACTCAAACTCGCCCGCCGCATCATGCGCCACGAGGAGGCGGTGCTGGGCCTGGCGCCACCGCCCCGCGCCGGCGGCCGCGGGCCAGATGACGATGAGGCGCGGCTCTACGTTCACGAGGAGCACGACGCATGACGCCGAACCTCAGGCCGGGGGCACGTGCCGTCGGCGCCTACGGCGCGACCCGCGCGGCGGTGCCGTTGCGCGAGAGCGAGGCCGACGTCTTCCGCCGCGTCACCGGCGCGCTCCGCAGGGCGCTGGACGACGCGACGCCTGGTGGTGCCGCGGATCGCGCCCGGGCGCTGGCGGACAACCGCCGCCTCTGGCTCGCAGTGGGCGGCCTCGTCGCCGACCCGACGAATGCGCTGCCGAAGCCGCTGCGCGCCTCCATCCTCTCCGTGGGCAACACCGTCCTGAGGGAAATGGCGTCGGACACGCCGGACATGGAGTTCCTCATCTCCGTCAACGAGAGCATCGCGGCCGGCCTGTCGTGACCATCTCGGCGGCGCTGGCCATCCTGGGCGGGGGCACGGCCGCCTCCACCGGGGCCAGTGCGGCCGAGGCCCTCGCCGCCCTGCGCCGCGCCGCCGCGCCCGGCGCGGAGGAGAAGGGCGTCGCGCAGTTGGCGAAGGACCCCACCGTGAAGGCGGACCTGTCGCGCTTCCGCGATGCCATCTCCCGCGCGAAGGACGTCCCGACCGCGATCCGTGATCCCCGCGTCGCGAAGGTCCTGCTGCCCGCCCTCGGCCTGCCTGACGCGGTGGACAAGCCGGGACTTGCCGCGCGCGCGCTGACGAGCGACCTGAAAGATCCGGAATCCGTCGCCAACCGCCTCTCCGACTCGCGCTGGAAGGATGCGGCGCGCAGCCTGAACCTATCCGCGCGCGGGCTGGACGCGCTGCGCGACCCGGCCGTCCAGGCACGCCTGGAAAGCGGCTACCTCTCCTACCGTTGGCGCACCGCGCAGGACGAGGCAACGCCGGGCGTGGCCGACGCGCTCTACCTGCGCGAACGCGCGGCGGCGGGCACGGCGCCCTCGGTCTACGAGGTGCTCGGCAACGCCTCGCTGCGCCGCGTCGTCACCGGGGCGCTCGGGTTGCCGGACTCCTCGCGGTGCAATCGGTCGAGGCGCAGGCGCGCGCGGTCACGACGCGGCTCGACCTGAAGACCCTCGCGGACCCGAAGAAGGCCGCGGCCCTGGCGGACCGCTACGTCATGTCGGTCGCGCGACAATCGTCCGGTACCGCGTCCAGCCCCTTGCTGGCGCTGTTCGCCTGAGACCGCGCGGCATTTGACCCGGCGGGACCGGGGGCGATACGCCGGCCGCGATGGCGCTCCCCGACCGCCTGCGGCCGCACCTGCCCGCATCCCTCGCCGCGGTGGCGGGCGGCTGCCTCGCCGCACTTCTGCACGTCCCGCTGCCCTGGATGATCGGCGCCATGGTCGCCACCGCCGCCCTGTCCTGGGTGCGGGAGGCACCGCGGCCGGCCGGCGTGCGCGAGGCGGCGCTCATTGCCCTCGGCCTGGGGCTGGGCCAGACCTTTTCCGGGCCGGTGATCGCGGCCGTCGCCGGAACGTTGCCCGTGATGGTCATCGCAGGGCTGATCACGATCCTCGCCGGCCTCGCCGCCGCACGGCTGTTCGCCTCGCTCGCCCGCGTGGACGCGCGGACCGCGTTCTTCTGCACGGTCCCGGGAGGAATCATCCTCATGGTCGTCCTCGCGCAGCGCGCGGGCGGCCACGTGCCGACGGTGACGCTGTCGCAGACGCTCCGCATGTGCCTCGTCGTCCTGCTCTTCCCGCCGCTGATCTCCGTCATCGCGCCGCACGCGCTCGATGCGGCCTTCTCCGCGCCGCGGCCGCCAGTCGACCCGCTGGGACTGCCGCTCTTGCTGGCGGCCGGGACGGCGGTCGCGATCGGCGCCGCACGGCTCGGGGTCGCCAATCCCTGGATGCTCGGGCCGTGTCTCCTCGCGATCCCGCTCTCGGGCCTGGGCTGGCTGCCCTCCGGCGTGCCGGCCTGGATGGTCAACGCGGCACAGGTCGCGATGGGCGGGACGCTTGGGCTGCGGCTGTCGCGGCGATTCCTGCTCTCGTCGCGGCGGCTCGCGGCGGTGTCGGTCGTGACGACGCTCGTACTCTCCGCCGTGCTCGCGGCGCTGGCCCTGCCCGTCGCCTGGCTCTCCGGCCTACCGGTCGCTGCCGTCGAATTGGGCATGGCGCCGGGCGGCATGCCGGAGATGACGGTCACCGCGAAGGCGCTCGACCTCGCGGTGCCTCTCGTCCTCGGCTTTCACCTCGTCCGCGTGCTGCTGTGCAACCTGCTCGTCGGGCCTATCTGGCGCGGGGCGGTGCGGCTCGGCCTGGTGGGGGAGGCGGGTCCATCCCCGGAGGATCAGGTGGGCCGGTAGCCCAGCCGCGCCTCCAGCCAACCGCGATAGGCCAGCACCGCGTCGGGCGGCGGCGTGAGCAGCGCGAGCGCCGCGGCCGCCTCGGGCCCGGCCAGCGGCCGTCCTTCCCGTCAGGTCGGTGCGTCCATCCTCCGCCCAGCGCTGCGCGGCGCGGCGCCAGGCCGCGACCGAGTCGGCGGGGCAGAGGGCAGGCAGGACGAGGAGGTTCCGCACCTGGAGGGCGGCCACGGCGGCGCGCGCGGCGTGGTGGCCCGGCGTCGTCCCGCCGAAGGGCGCCGCTTCCCCGTTCGGCGAGAGGGGCGGCAGGACGAACCAGGGCGTGGCGCCCAGGGCGGCCGCGGCCGCCGCGGGATCGGGTGCCGCGATCAGCAGCGCATCGGCCTCCCCTGCCGCGAAGGCGGCTTCGGGGCGCCCGATCACGGGGCGGCAGGGCACGCCGAGAGCTTCGAGCGCGGCAAGGGTTGCCGTCTCCGGTGCTTCCGGCGCGGGCACGGCCACGCGGACCGGCGGTGCGTCACGGCCGGGCGGCGGGCCGCGGCCGGCGAGCACGGCCGCCTGCCACGTCGCGAGGAGGGGAATCCAGCCCGAGGGCTCGTACCGGACCCGGCTGCCCCCGGCGAGCCGTGCCTGCGCGGTGGCCCCCGACAGGACGAGGAGGACGCTGCCGTCCACGTCGGTGATCGTCGCGAAGCGGTTCGCGGCCGTCACGCCGTCCGGGCCACCGAGCACGGAGAGGGCAGGCCGCGCGCCGCGCGCCATCCCGCGGGCAAGGGCTTCCCCCACCCGCGCGGCCCAGCGCGCGGAGGCGCCGTCCTCCGGCCCCGGGACGAGGAAGGTCGTCAACTCCTGCGCCCGGGCCGCGACGGGGAGGGTGGACGCCGCGAGGAGGACCGCCCGCCGCCCGATGGCGCGCGGGGCCAGCGCCGCTCCGTTGTCGCGGGCCTTTTTCATGGCATCGGACGCTGGCGCCGGCTTGCGGCGGGAATGTGGCGGCCCCGCGTCAGTCGTCGTAGGCCAGCAGCGCGTCGAAGGCCGTGTCGCCCAGCCGCGACCGGCCGTTGAGGAAGGTGAGTTCGATCAATGCCGCGGCACCCGGCACCTCGGCGCCGGATTGGCGAAGCAGGCCGATCGCGGCGGCGAGCGTCCCGCCGGTCGCCAGCAGGTCGTCCAGCACGACGACGCGGTCGCCCGGCTTCACGGCATCCGCCTGCATCTCGATCCGGTCGGTGCCGTATTCCAGGGCATAGTTCAGCCCGATGATCGCGCCGGGCAGTTTCCCGCGCTTCCTCAGCATGATGAAGCCGAGGCCGAGTTCGAGGGCCAGCGGCGCCGCGATGAGGAAGCCGCGGCTCTCGATCCCCGCCAGCAGCGTCGGGCGATGTGGGCGGACGACGTCGCCGAGGCGCCGCATCGCCTCCTTCCAGGCCGGGCCGTGCCGCAGCAGGGTGGAGATGTCGTAGAAGAGGATGCCGGGCTTCGGGAAGTCCGGGATGCCGCGGATATGGGCCTTGAGGTCGAAGGTCTCGGCGGTGCTCATCGGCGGGGCGTGCTCGCGGAAGGGGGCCGGGCGGGTCTAGATCGCGGGGCCCGGCCGCGTCCAGGCTTGGCGGGCGGCGCGGGCCGGGCCATGTCCGGCTTCATGCCGCGCAGCACCATCGCCGCCCTCGTCGGCGTGACCGGGTTCCTGATCTACGTCGTCGTCGTCGTCGCCCTGGCGGACGCCGTGATCCCCACGCACTGGGCGTTCGTGGCGCTCTACTTCCTCGTGGCCGGCTTCGCCTGGACCTGGCCGGCGATCTGGCTGCTCAAATGGGCGGCACGGCGGAGCTGATCCCCGCCGCGCCGCCGCCCGAGTCCCAGTGTGGCGTAATCAGAATGTGCGGCTGAGCGTGACCATGGCGCGTGCGTCGCAGATCTTCTGGCCGCCGACGCATTCGGCGCGGCGAATGTTGGTGTCGTAGTAGCCCACGCTCAGCGTCACCCCGTAGGCGATCTCGCGCGAGAGGGTAACGGACCAGTTGAGGTAGTCCGGCGTGCCGAAGCGGTTGTTGCGGTCGATCCACTGGTAGCCCAGCCGCCCGCCAAGGGTGAACTCGCCCGGCAGCTTCAGGTCCACGCCGCCCTCGAGGTAGAGCGCGTTGCGGGATTCCGCCTGGAAGTTCGGCGAGTAGAAGGCCGAGGCGAAGAACTTCGCCGGGTCGAGCTCGTAGGAGGCCCGCGCCGCGAACTCGAACCAGTTCAGGTCGAACTGCCCGGGCTGCCGGTCGTAGCCGGGGTACAGGTAGTAAACCCCTCCGAGGTCGAGCTTCACGCCTGCGACGGTGAAGCGATAGCCCGCGAGCACGTCCACCTCCTGCCGCGCGTCGGTGCCCGCGAAGGCGATGTTGGAGACGAAGGCGCCGACGTAGAAGCCCGACGAGTGCTCGACGTCGAGCGTGCCTTGGATCGCCGGGCGGTTGCGGGTCTGGGAGATGCCGCGGAAGACGTAGTCCGTCGACGCCGTCGGCGTGACCTGCACTGTCAGTCCGGCTCCCTCGATCTCGAAGGCCTCGGCCTTCGAGATCGTGCCGGGTGCCGCGAGCGTGAGGCAAAGGGCGGTGGCGCCCAACAGGGCCGCCCCGAAGTGACGCGCCATACAGTAATCCCCCTCGAACATGACGGTTGCAAGACGGGGATATGCAAGCGCCGTGCGAGCTTGGGCCGCGGCGGCGGACATGACGCCGAAGCAATGGGGAGGGGCAGCAACAGCGCAGTCACGAAAAACCCCGCCGGGCTGGGGGCCGGGCGGGGTTTCCGATGCCGTCTGGTCGGAGCGAGAGGATTCGAACCTCCGGCCCCTGCGTCCCGAACACAGTGCTCTACCAGGCTGAGCTACGCTCCGTCAGGACGGCGCCCCGTGCGAAGCCGGGGCGCCGGGCTATAGCGCCGGGGCCGTGACGCGGCAAGGGACAGTAAGGTCTCGTCTCACCGGCGGGCGGCATGGCAGGATGCCACCTTCAACAAAGCCCACGGAACATTCCTCGCATGCGTTCGATCACGCGTATCGCTCTTATCGCCGCCACGGCACTCGCCGTCGGTGGCGTCGCCGTCGCCCAGACGGCGCCCGGAGCCAACCCGGTCCAGACCCGGCAGGACGGCCTCAAGCGCATGCAGGACCACATGCAGGCGATCCAGGCCGCGGTGCGTGCCGGCGGCGACATGCGCCCGCTCTCCCCGCGGGTGGACGACATGGTGACGTGGTTCCAGGGCTTCCCGCAGCACTTCCCGGCCGGGTCCGACCAGCCGCCGTCGAAGGCGCTGCCGACCGTGTGGTCGGACCGCGCGGGATTCGAGCAGCGGGCCTCCGACGCCGTTGCCGCGGCCCAGCGGTTGAAGGTCGCGGTGGATTCGGGCGATGCCGCCAATGTCGGTCCGGCCCTGCAGGCCATGGGCGGTGCCTGCGGCGCCTGCCACCGCGTCCATCGCGGACGCTAGACCCGCCTCGGGACGACAGCGTCGGCATCGTCGGGTCCAGGGTATCGTAGGAAGGGCAGGTTCATCGCTTCTGGCGATTCCAGCCCGCGCGGACCTGTTCCCGCGACGGCCGCGCTCGAAGGACGTCGAGGCGCGGCCGCTCTGGTCGGGGATAGACCGGGCCTCTGCCGGGCCGAGGCCGTCAGCCCAGCCGATAGATCGCCGTGGACCCCGCCGCGGCGATCGCGAGCAGGAGGAGGGCGAGCCAGGCCGGGCCGAGCCGTGGCGCCTTCGGCAGGTCCTCGGCCGGCAGCCGCTTCTCCCCCGTGACCATCGGCCGCACGAGGTCCTGTCGCTTCAGCACGGCGTAGGCGAGCACCGCCAGGACGTGCAGCGCGGCGAGCGCGAGGATCAGGTTGAACGTCACGTGGTGCACCGCCGTGAGACGATCCGACCACGCGCCCGACACGAAGGATGCCAGCGGGCCCCGATCCAGGATGCCCGTATCCGAGAACAAGCCCGTCACGGCCTGAACGAGCATGACCGCGAGCAGGACCAGGACCATCCATCCGCCCGCCGCGTTGTGGCCGATCTCCCGGTCGGGCTCGCGCCGGCCGAGATGCGCGAGGTGCCGCAGGCCCTCGACCGGTGACCGGAGGAAGCGCGAGAACCGGGCGGTGTCCGAGCCGACGAGGCCCCAGGCCAGCCGAAAGACGAGCAGCGCGAGGACGGCGCTGCCCGAGACGAAGTGCCAGTCCCAGCGCCCGATCTCCGCCGTCCACCAGGAGAGGGGGATGAACAGGACGACCGCCCAGTGGACCAGGCGGATCCAGGGATCCCAGACGCGCACGCGGATGAGTCCCGAGTCCTCGGCCATGCCGATCTCCGCTGTGGGGGAAGACCCTAGATTGGGGTCGCGGCCGGCGGTGCGGAAGCCTGCGGCGTGGGGTCCTGGCCTCGCCCTTGTGATCCCGACCGTTCCGGACGTAGTTACTTCCCGATGACACAGGCGGCCGCGCGAATCCTGCCGGTGGCGGCGCTCCTCGCCGCCGGTGCAGCCGCGGCCGTCTGGTATGCGGGCGGGACCGGAGGCAGCGGCGGATCGGCGCCCGTTGGTCCGGCGCCGCACACGGCCCCGCGCCCTGCAGCCGAGGTCGCGTCCGCCGTGGCCCCGCCCCCGCTGCTCGCGACACGTCACCGGCCCGGGACGAGGCGCGCGCGCCGCGGGAGGCCTCGCAGGAACCCGCGCGAGCCGCCGAGCCGCGCGCCGCGGAACGCCCGGCCGCCGTGCCCGCCACGCCGCGCACGTCCGAGTTATCCCGCCCGGCCGAGGCACAACGTCACGAGCCTCCGCGCTTCGACGTCGTCCGGGTCGGGACGCGGGGCAACGCCGTGATCGCGGGGCGCGCCTCGCCGGGTGCGGAGGTCGTGCTGTTCGACGGTGTGCGCGAGATCGGCCGGGCGCGGGCCGATGCGCGGGGTGAGTGGGTCATCCTGCCCGCCGACCCCGTGGGCAGCGGGGCGCGCGAGTTCTCCCTGCGGTCCCGCCTGCCGGGCGGCGAGGAGGTGGCGGGGGCGGATACGGTGCTCGTCGTCGGCCCCCCGATCATGGCCGAGGCGACCGTGCCCGCACCGCGGCCCGACGCAAGTGCCGAGCCGGGTGCCGGGCACCCGGCGGCTGGCCCGCGTGGGGCATCCGGCGCACCGACATCCACCGCCGTCGCGCCCGCCGCGGCACCCGAGGCCGCGCGTCCGGCCGCGCAGGCGACCGATGCCGGCGCCGCGCCCTCGGCGCGGGCGCAGGAGGTCCCGGCCGTCCTGCTCCTCCCCCGACGGCCCAGGGCGGTGCGCGGCCGCTCGCGCCGGGAACGGGACCGCAAGCCTTCGCCCTCGGCCTCGACGTCGTGGACTACGACGACAGCAACACGATGCGCTTCGCCGGCAGCGCGCCGCCGGGTGCGCAGGTCCGGGTCTATGCCGACGACCGCCATCTCGGCGATGCGCAGGCCGACGGGGCGGGGCGCTGGACGCTCACGCCGGACCCGGCCCCGGCCGTCGGCCGCCACACCTTGCGCGTGGATCAGATGGCGACCGGCCCACGGCCGGCGGTGGCATCGCGGATCGAGGTGCCGTTCCAGAGGGAGGCCTTGCCCGCCTCCTTCGTCCGGGACGGGCGGGTGGTGGTGCAGCCCGGCAACAACCTGTGGCGCATAGCCCGGGAAGCCTATGGCCGGGGGACGCGGTACACCGTGATCTACCGGGCCAACCAGGGGCAGATCCGGAATCCCTCGCTGATCTATCCCGGTCAGGTCTTCGCGGTACCGGCGCTGGCGGAGGATCCGGGGCCGTAGCCGGGGAAGGTCAGGGCGATGTTCGGCGACGCGTCCTGGCCGCTTCGCCCAGCGCCCCACCCGGTCAGGCCGACCGCGGCCGCGCCGCCCCGGCCGGGGACTGCAGGGTTGTTGCGGGGGGAGGGCAGACCATAACCCGCGGCGCATGGCCCGCCCCGACGACTCCTTCCTTCGCTCCCTCACGATGGTCCTCGCCCCGCCACACCGCGCGGGGATGCCCTTCATCATCGGCGGCGCCGTCGTCGGGCTGCTGGGCGGGCTGATCCTCGGCGCCTGGCTGTTCTGGCTGGGGCTGTTCTTCGTCTCCTTCTGCCTTTTCTTCTTCCGCGACCCGGAACGGGTCCCGCCCGCGCGGCCCGGCGTGCTGCTCGCGCCGGCGGATGGCCGCGTTGTCTCCGTCGTGCAGGCCGTGCCGCCGGAGGAGCTGGGCCTCGGCCCCGCGCCGCGCTGGCGTGTGGCGACCTTCCTCTCGGTCTTCGACGTCCACGTGAACCGGATGCCGGCGGACGGCACGGTGCTGCGCATGGCCTACCGCCACGGCAAGTTCGTCAACGCCGCGTTCGACAAGGCGAGCGAGGACAACGAGCGCAACGCCGTCGCGGTGCGCCTGGAGAACGGGCAGACCATCGCCGTCGTGCAGATCGCCGGGCTGATCGCGCGCCGCATCCTGTCGGACGCGCGGGTCGGGCAGCGCGTCCGGGCCGGCGACCGCTACGGCATCATCCGCTTCGGCAGCCGCACCGACCTCTACCTGCCGGAGGGCGTGACGCCGCTGGTCGAGGTCGGGCAGTCCATGACGGGGGGCGAGACGGTGATGGCGGAATTGTCGCGCGCCTCCATCGCCGCCGCGCCGACGGCCGCTGCGATGGCCGCGCCTTGAAGCCGCCATCCGAGACCTTGCGGCGCCGACGGTTCCGCTTCGTCCCGCGCCGCAAGCGGTTCGAGGGGCTGTCCTTCAACCGCCTCCTGCCGAATCTCATGACGATGATCGGCCTGTGCTGCGGGCTGACGGCCGTGCGCTTCGGCTTCGACGGGCGGTGGGAGCCGGCGGCGACCCTCATCGTCGTGGCGGCGGCGATCGACGGCGTGGACGGGCGGCTCGCGCGGCTGCTGAAGGCGACGTCCCGCTTCGGGGCGGAGTTCGACAGCCTGTCCGACTTCGTCTGCTTCGGCGTCGCGCCGGCGCTGATCCTCTACCTATGGAGCCTGCACGACGCGCGGGGCTACGGCTTCATCCCCTGCGTCATGTTCGCGGTCTGCATGGCGCTCCGCCTCGCCCGCTTCAACGCGGCGCTGGAGCCCGGGCCGAACGCGCCGCCGAAGCCGGCCTATGCCAGTGCCTTCTTCACCGGCGTGCCGGCGCCGGCGGGCGCGGGACTGGCCCTGTTCCCGATCTTCGCGGCCCTTGCCTTGGAGGGCTGGGGGCTGACGGGCGTCGCCGGCGTCGTGCGCCACCCGATCTTCACGGCGGCCGTGCTCGTGGCGGTGGCGGGGCTGCTGGTCAGCACGCTCCCCACCCTGTCCTTCAAGAACCCGAAGATCCCGCGCGACGCGATCCTGCCGCTGCTGCTGGGGGCGGCGGCCTATGTCGCGCTGCTCGTGACCGAGCCCTGGGCGGCGCTAGCGGCCGCGGGCCTGATCTACGCGGCGATCATCCCGCTGTCCTACCGTGCCTACCTCCGCTTGACGGCGGAGGCGGAGCGTGCGGCCGGTCCGGTGGTGATCGAGGGCGGGCGCGACGCCGGGCGGGCGGAGGGGCGCTCAGCGTAGGAGCCGCATTCGGTCCGGCTCACGCCGCGGTCCTGGCGAGGTCTTGCGCCACGCGACCGGCGGGATGAATTGGTCGCGCCTTCCCGCCCGGAGCGGGTTAGGTTCATTCGGGACGCGGGCTGCACAGCAGGAGTTACGGGATGGCACGGGCGAACTGGAACGGGGCGACCATCGCGGAGGGCGCGGACGACGTGATCGTCGAAGGCAACGTGTACTTCGCGCCGGCCGACGTGCGGACGGACAACCTGCGACCCTCCGACCACACGAGCATCTGCCCCTGGAAGGGCACCGCGCGCTATCACCACGTCGTGGTGGACGGGCAGGTGAACGAGAATGCGGCGTGGTACTACCCCGACCCGAAGCCGGCCGCCGCGCAGATCAAGGACCGCATCGCGTTCTGGAAGGGCGTGAGCGTCAGCCGGTGAGCGGCCTCCGCGGCCAGCTCACCCTGCTGGGCGTGACGGTCACCGGCGGGCCCTTCGACGCGATCCCCGACGGCGCCTTCGGCGTGTGCCTGGAGCCCAGCGCCGCCAAGGCTTGGCTCGCCGACGTCCCGCTCCCCGTCCGCGACTTCGGCGTTCCGGACGAAGCGGCGATGCACGAGGCCGTCGCGGCGGTGTTGCGGCAGATGCGGGAGGATCCGTCGCGCCCGGTCCATGTCGGCTGCCGCGCGGGCTACGGCCGGACGGGGCTGTTCCTGGCCTGCCTTGCCCGCGCCGCGGGGGTGGAGGGCGACGCGCTCGACCACGTCCGGCGGCACTACCACCCGAACGCGGCCGAAACGCCGGAGCAGGAGGCGATGGCCCGGACCTTCACCTGGCCCTGATCCGGCCAGTCAAGCGACCATCCATCAGGATCAGCGCCGCCGTGATCAGCAGCATGCCGATGCCGTGCCGGGGCAGCAAAACCTCCCCCAGCACCACCGCGCCGAGGACGACCGCGCTGGCGGGCACCAGGAGCGTGACGAGGGCGACGTTGGTCGCGCCGGCCTGCGACAGGATGCGGAAGTAGAGCGCGTAGGCCAGCGCCGTGCAGACCACCCCGAGTGCGGCCAGGGCGAACCAGACCGAGGCCGGCGGAACCGGCAAGGTCCAGGGCCGGTCGAAGACCAGCACGAGAGGCAGCAGCATCAGAGCCGCCGCCCCCGTCTGCCCCGCCCCCGCCGCATAGGGCGCAACGCCCAGCCTGCGGAACCGCCGTCCCCAGACATTGGCGAGGCCATAGAGGACGCAGACCGCCAGCATCAGGCCGATGCCGGTGAGTTCGTCCCGCGTCGCACCGAAGCCGGCGCCGGACAGGACCGCGACGCCGGCGATGCCGATGAGGATGCCCGCGGCCTTCGCCGGCGTGATCCGCTCATCCTCCGTCAGCACGTGTGCCAGCAGGGCGGTCGCGAGCGGCGTCGCCGCCTGCACGATCGCCGAGAGGCCGCTGGGGATGAAGTGCTGCGCCCAGACGATGAGGCTGATCGGCAGCGCGTTGTTCAGGAACCCCATGACCGCCCAGGCCGCCACCCGCGCGCGGGTCGGGGCGGCGGTCATGCGCGTCAGGGCGGCCGCGGCCCAGAGCAGCGGTGCCGCGATCGCGACGCGCGCCAGCACCACTGTCATCGCCGGTAGGTGCGGCGCCGCGATCGCCATGAACAGGAAGGACCCGCCCCAGATCACCGAGAGCAGGAGCAGGAGGCCCCAGGAACCGCGGCTCATCCGGGGCGTGGTGGGCAGCGTCATCACGGCACGATCGGCGGAGGGCGTGGTGGACGCCTCCCGCGTCTTGCGGTTAATTCCGCGGCGTCTCGACGAGCACGCCGGATTCGCGGAGCGCGGCGATCTCGTCCTCGGTGTATCCGGCTGCGGTCAGGACTTCGTTGCCGTGCTCGTTGAACCGTGGCGGGACGGCGCGCGCGCCGCCGGGGGTGCGGGACATCTTGATCGGCGTGTTCAGGGCGCGGAACCACCCGATCTCCGCGACCATGTTCCGGGCGGCGGCGTGGGGGGACGACACCGCCTCGTCGATACCGAGGACTGGCCCGGCGGGCAGGCCGGCCTTCAGCATGCGTTGCGTGACGTCGTGGCCGTCCTCGGAGGCGAGTCGCTCCTCCAGGATGGCTTCCAGCGCAGCGCGGTTCGTCAGCCGCCCCGCATTGGTCGCGAAGCGTGGATCGGCAGCGGCTTCCTTCAGGTCGAGAAAGGCGCAGAGTTTCCGCCAGGCCGGGTCGTTGCCGCAGGCGATGAAGATCTCGCAGGTGCGGGTCTGGAACTTCGAATAGGGCGCGAGGTTCGGGTGCGGGTTCCCCGTCGCCGCTGGCCGCTTGCCGCTGAGGAAGTGGTTGGCCGCGTGCGGGTGCAGCAGCGCCATGCCGCAGTCATGCAGCGTCATGTCGAGGTACTGGCCCTGTCCTGACCGCTCCCGCTCATACAGCGCCATGAGGATCGCGACGGCGGAATAGAGCCCCGTGCCGAGGTCCACGAGCGGCGTCGCCATGCGAACCGCGCCGGTGTCCGGCGTGCCGTTGATGGACATCAGTCCGACCATGCCCTGGATCACCGCGTCGTAGCCCGGCATCCCGCCGAGCGGCCCTTCGCCGCCGAAGCCGGACACGCGGCAGTGGATGAGGCGCGGGAAGCGCTGCGACAGCATGTCGTAGCCGATGCCCCATTTCTCCATGGAACCGGGCTTGTAGTTCTCGACCAGCACGTCCGCGTCTTCCAGCAGGCGCAGCAGCACGTCGCGGCCGGCCTGCTTGGACAGGTCGAGGGCGAGGCTTTTCTTGTTGCGGTTGACGCCGAGGTAGTAGGACGCGTCGCCCTCATGGAAGGGCGGGCCCCAGGCCCGGGTCTCGTCGCCCTGCGGCGGCTCGATCTTGATGACCTCCGCACCGTGGTCGGAGAGGACCATCGTGCAGTAGGGCCCGCCGAGGACGCGGGTGAGGTCGATCACCCGCAGCCCCGCAAGAGAGCCGCCGGTCACGGTTCCGGCTTGAGGCAGGGCGTCGGTCATGGGCGGTCCTCCGTAGCCGTCCTTCTGCCTGTCGGCGGCGACCCGCTCAAGCCGGCCCTATTCGGCCAGGTCCCGCATCACCCGGATCAGGTCCGACTTCCCCTCGAACCCGATGCCCGGGAGGTCGGGCATGGTGATGTGCCCGTCCTCCACCCGCACCCCGTCCGGAAAGCCGCCATAGGGCTGGAACAGGTCGGGGTAGGACTCGTTCCCGCCGAGCCCGAGTCCGGCCGCAATGTTGAGCGACATCTGGTGCCCGCCATGCGGGATGCAGCGGGACGGCGACCACCCCGCGACGTGCAGCACCTTCATCGTCCGGAGGTACTCGCAGAGTCCGTAGGACAGCGCGCAGTCGAATTGCAGCCAGTCCCGATCCGGCCGCATCCCGCCGTAGCGCAACAGGTTCCGCGCATCCTGGTGGGAGAAGAGGTTCTCCCCCGTCGCCATCGGTCCCGGGTAGAACTCCGTCAGCGCGGCCTGCAGCGCGTAGTCCAGCGGATCACCGGCCTCCTCGTACCAGAAGAGCGGGTAGTCCCGGAGCATCTTCGCGTAGGCGATGGAGTCCTCGAGGTCGAGGCGGCCATTCGCGTCCACGGCGAGCTGCGCCTTGCCGTCCAGTTCCTTCAGGACACCCTCGATCCGCGGACGGTCGACCTCGATCCCGTTGCCGATCTTCATCTTCACGACGGAATAGCCGCGGTCGAGGTAGGACCGCATCTCCGCCCGCAACTGCTCGATCCCCTTGCCCGGGTAGTAGTAGCCGCCTGCGGCATAGACGAAGACGCGCAGGTCCGCCTCGCGCCCGTGGCGCTCGGCCAGCAGCCGGAACAGCGGCTTGCCCGCGATCTTCGCGACCGCATCCCAGACCGCCATGTCGATCGTGCCGACGGCGACGGAGCGTTCCCCGTGCCCGCCCGGCTTCTCGTTCCGCATCAGCGTCGCCCAGATGCGGTCGGCGTCCAGGTTGTCGCCGGCATCGTTCAGGAGCGACGCCGGATCGGCTTGCAGCAGCCGCGGCGCGAAGCGGTCCCGGATGAGCCCGCCCTGTCCGTAGCGACCGTTGGAGTTGAACCCGTAGCCGACGACCCGCCGCCCGTCCCGCACGACGTCCGTCACCACGGCGACGAGCGAGAGCGTCATCTTTGAGAAATCGATATAGGCGTTAGCGATGGAGGAGGCGATCGGCACCGTCACCTCCCGCAGGTCCACGATGCGCATGGGAATTCCTTCGGTTCAGGCCGCCGCGGCGCGGCCCCAGACGCGCGCGCAGAACTCGGGGTAGGTTTCCAGCATCTCGTCGCAGACGGGGCCGCGCAGCAGGCCGCGCTCGGCCTCCGTCGGCGCTGGCGTGGTCGGCACGTCGCCTGGCGCGTCGAATTCGAAGCCGGTGTTCGCGCGGATGCTCTCGACCATCTCGCCGGGATGGATGCTTTCGAGCGTGAAGCGCGCGCGCACCGCGTCGAAGCGGAACACACAGCGGCCCGTGACCAGCGCCTGCGCCGTGCCGCGCCGGAACACCTCGGGCGCCGAGACGCCGGGGGCGGAGACGTGGTCCACGCGCGGCACCAGGACGCGCGCCGAGTGCTCTTCGCGGAACAGGATGGTCCGCGGCGTCATCATGTACATGAAGGCCGAGCCGAAGGACCCGGGGAAGCGCACACCGTCGCCCGGCCATTCCCCGGTCCCGATGAGGTTCAGGTTCGCCTGCCCGTCGATCTGCCCGCCACCGAGGAAGAACAGGTCGATCCGCCCCTGTCCCGTCAGGTCGAAGAGTTCCCGCGACCCTTCCGTGAACGGATTGCCGCTGCGCCGGTGCAGCAGCGACAGCCGGATCGGATGCCCCGACTTCCGCACGAGCCAGCACGCGGCCGCCGGGATGGGAGAGGCCGCGCCAACCGCCACGTGGCGCACCAGCGGCGCCGCGGGGTCCAGGATCAGCCGTGCCAGAGCGCAGGCCAGCACCTCTTCCGGAGCGGCGTCGTTCATTCCGCCGCGAGCCGCGCGGTACGCCCGTACACGTGCTCCCCGCACCACGTCGAGAAACCTTCGTCCGTTCGTGCCGCACGGGCGTAAGCCGCGACGTAGGCGGCATCGAACGGATATTCGTCCAGCAGCGCCACGGGATGCGCGCCGCGCTCTGCCACCGCGAAGGCCTCGACGTAGGTCGCCGAAATCGTGCCAGGCGCCAGCCGCTCATCCTCGAGGAAGTTGCCGGGCACCACCCGCTCCACCGTCGCGAGCAGCCGCTTCGATGCGTGCGCCAGCGTCGCCAGTTCCCGCCGCCGGCCGACCCAGAGGTTCCCCGCCTCGTCCGCCATGACAGCATGGATCGCCGCCACGTCGGGCGACAGCGCGGGCAGTGCGACGATCGGGTCCGGCGCTTGCGAGAACGGGTTCTGGATCACCCGCCAGTCCGGCCGGTGCGCCAGGATGTCGCTGCCGATGATGCCGCGCAGCGGCAGGAAGGGCACGCCCTTCTCCGCGGCCTGCAGCATCGTATGGATCGCCGGGCAGGTCGCGTCGCGCACGACGATCTGCCCCGCCTTCACCGCGGCGGAGAAGCGCGGCGCGAAGCCCGCCTCGCCGAGCGACACCGCGCTCGTCTCCACCTCCGCCACGCAGCCCGCGCCGATCAGCAGGTCCGTCGCGAAGCCCGAGACGGGAACGCCGAGCAGCCGCAGCCCCCGCGCCCCGCGCCGCACCAGCGCCTTCGCGATCGCGACCGAGGGCAGGGAGTTGTCCGGCGGCAGGGCCAGCAGCGCGCCGTCGGGGACCGAGGCGGCGAGATCGTCGGCGGCAACGTGGATCACGGCGCGCTCCCGGAAGGTCTCGCCGGTTCTACGCCCGCGCTCGCCCGGCGCGGAAGGGGCGGGCGATCCCGGTCAGGATGGATCGAAGGGACTGACGCCGAACCCCGCCAGCGCCGCCCAGGCATTCGCCGCGAGGTGCCCTCGCGCGGGATAGCGAAAATCCGCGACGCCCGGCGTGACCCCCGTCTCCAGCCCCGTGGTCAGCCAGGGCACCGAGGCCGCGGTGATCCACCCATCCGTCCGCGTGTGGCGGGCGAGGGTGGAGGCGAAGCGCGCCGCATTCGCCTCCCGCCCGCGCCGGCGCAGCAGCAGGACAGCCTGGGCGGTGCCCTCCATCCAGATCCCGTCGCGGTCCAGGTCGAAATCCACGCCGTCCAGCTCCGTCGCGGCCGCCCCCGCCGGCAGGCCATGGCGCGAAAGGGCCCAGTCCAGCGCGGGGGCGAAGGCGGTCTCCCCGGGCCAGGTGAGAAGCGGCCAAAGGTTGGCATCCAGCCCCGAGTCCCCGTTTATCGACCCGTCGGGCCGCAGCCCGACGGCGAAGCGCCCCTCTGCCGGCAGCCAGAGCGACCGCACGAGCGCCGCTGCATGCGCCGCGGCCAGCGTGCGACCGAGACGGGCGAAGGCGATGGAGAGGTCAAGGTTCTGCTCGGTCGAGATCCAGGTGAGCGCGGCCGGGTTCGGCTCGTGCCCGACGAAGCCGCCGCGAAAACCGTGCGGGCCGCGCAGCGTCTCCAGCCAATCCGCGGCGCGGGCCGCCGGCACCGCGAAGCGCGGACCCAGGGCGGTCCAGAGCAGGACGCAGAAGGCCACCGGACCCGCAGCGGCGCCTGCGGCGTAGCCGTCCTCGATCCACTGCCCGCCGCGCGCGTCCCACCAGCCCGGCGGGCGGGCGGAGCGCGGCGCCTCGGCGAAGACCCGCCCCGCGGCGTAGGCATTCCGCAGCCGCCCGTCGCGCCAGTGGCGGTCCTGGTCCTGAACCAGTGCCAGGGCCGTGCCGATCCGTTCCGCCCCCGCGCGGTCCCCGCCCGCGAGGAGGGCGAGGCCGGCCAGGGCATTGTCGTAGGTGTAGGCGACCTCGGCATGGGTAAGGTCGAAGGCCTCGCCGCCATCCGTCACGAAGGACTTCAGCAGCGGCGGCCCGTCGGCGGCCGCGACGGCCGCGCGGATCGGGGCGAGTGCGCGGCGTCCGAGGGCAGGCCAGTCCACGGCCACACCTTGCGCGGCGGCCGGCGCGGCAACGGCCACCGCCAGCACACCGCGGCGGGCGATCACCCGTTCAGCGTCCGGTCGAGCAACTCCGCTGTCCGGCCATTCGCGATGGTGGCGGCGAGGCCGTCCCAGGAGTGGCCGCCCATGCGCGCAAAGGCGTGGTCCTTCCCCGGATAGCTGTGGACGGTGACGTTGGGGTTGCGGCCGAAGCCTTCCTCGATCGCGGCCTGGGCCGGCGGGGGGACGAATTTGTCGGCGCCCGCGACGTGCATCAGCAGCGGCGTGTCCACCTCGTCCGCCTGCCCCGTCAGCCCGTCCAGCCCGACTCCGTAATAGGACACGTTGACGTCGGAATCCGACTTGATCGCCATCAGCACGGCCATGCGGCCGCCAAGGCAGAAGCCCATCGTCCCCGCGCGGCCGTTGCCGCCCGGCATGGTCCGCGCGTGGACCAGCGTGGCCTTCAGGTCCTCCACGCCCTTGTCCTGGTCGAAGCCGTTCATCAGGGCGAACGCGCGGTCCCATTCCTCCTTGCTGCCGTCGGTCAGCTCCACGCCGGGCTGCTGCCGCCAGAAGAGGTCGGGGCAGACGGCCACGAAGCCCATGTCCGCGACCCAGCCACACAGGGCACGCATCGCGGCATTCACGCCGAAGATTTCCTGGATCATCACGACGGCCCCATGCCGCGCCTCGCCGGCAGGGCGGGCGACGTAAGCCGAGAAGGAGCCGGAGCCGTCGCTCGCGGGGATGGTGATTGTGCTCGTCTCGACGCTCATGGGCATGCGGGGTCCTCCTCGACCGAAGGGTTAGGGCAGATCGCGGGAGGGAGGAACGCCCTGCCGCGCAAATCCCACCCGCCCCGCCGTGCGGTTCACAGGGGGCGGAGGCGTCGCTACATGCCGGGCAGACCGAAGGACGCCCCGATGGCTCCGGCCACCCTCCTCCCAGACCGGCAGCAGTTCCGCGACGCCATGGCGCGCCTCGGGGCCGCGGTGACGGTTGTCACGACCGACGGGCCAGCGGGCCGGGCCGGCTTCACGGCCTCCGCCGTCTGCAGCGTGACGGACAGCCCGCCGACGCTGCTGGTCTGCATGAACCGCAATTCCCGCCTGAATCCGGCGGTGAAGGAGAACGGGCGCCTCTGCGTGAACGTGTTGTCGGCGACGCAGCAGCACCTGTCCGACACATTCGCGGGGTTCACGGGCGCGGATTCCGACGCGCGCTTCGGGGAGGGCGACTGGCTCACCCTCGTCACCGGGGCCCCGGTGCTGTCGCAAGCCGTCGCCGCGCTGGACTGCGAGATCGAGGAGGTGCTGGAGAAGGGCACCCATTCCGTCATCTTCGCCGGTGTCCGGGCTATCCGGCTCGGCGCGCCGGGGCCGGCGCTGATCTGGTTTTCCCGCGATTATCACCCGATCGGCGCCTGACCTGGGGCGCGAACGAAAAAGGCCCGCCCCGCGGGACGGGACGGGCCTTCCGGTCGGTGCCGGCGCCGTCAGGCGCCGACGGTGTCAGGCAAGCGTGCGGCGCTCGGTCATCAGGATCATGTCCCGCGTTCCGGCCCGGCTGCCCAGGATGGTCGCGATGGCGCCGAGCAGCAGCGCCGCAAAGATCCAGAAGGACGCGGCGGCAGCACCGGTTGCCGCGGCGTTCGCCGCCTCGCGTGCGCGCTGCTCCGCCTCCTGCGCCGTCCGCTGCGCCTCGGCCTCATAGGACTGGATGCGCTGGGCCGCTTCCTGCTCGGGGATCCCGGCCTCGGCCGCGACGAGGCGGTTCAGGCGGGTCCGGTCGTCGTTGGACAGGTTGCCGTTGGCGACGCGCTTGCCGAGCAGGGAGGTGATCTCCGCCGCGCGCTGCTCCGTCGTCATCCGCGCGACGTCCGTCGGGCCGGAGAGGGCGAGGCGGGCACGGTTCAGAAGATCGTCCGCATCCACGCCCTGCGCCGCCTGGCCCGCGGCACCCGCCGCGCCGCCGGCGACGCTCGAGGCCGCCTGGGTCACGCCGCCCGCGACGGAGGACACCGCCCGTCCCGCCGTGCTCGCGACCCCGGTGGCGAGGTTGCCGAGGAGCACGGCCGAGACAAGGTAGGCCGTCGCCCAGACCGCGAGGCCGTGCAGCGTGGCGTCGCGCTTGTCCGAGGTGCCCGAGAGCCGGGCCGCCACGTAGCCGCCGACCGCGAGGCCGAGCAGGTTGGCGACGAGGAGCCAGATGGCGCCGGTGATCCCGAAGGTCGAGGCATTCGGCGTGTCGCGCTGCACCGCATCCACCGCCGTCGCACCGATCGCGACGCCGAGGATGTTTAGCATGGCGCCGACCGCCACTGCCACGAGGGCGCCGGCGAGGATGGCCCCCCAGGAGATGCGGTGGCGGAGGACGGGCGCGCCTTCCGGCGCACCGGCGGAGGCAACGGTTGTCGCCGTGACGTCGCGTCGCGTGATATCCGACATGGCGGATGGGTCTCCCGGACGCCGCCCGTACGGCGGCGCTTCGGGCGTGCAACGTCAGGTTGACAGTCCGGGTTGCCCGCCAACGGCGCACCATGAACGAGACGATTCCTTGATGCCTTGCCCGGCACGCCCCGCCGCAGAAACGCAGAAGGCCCCGGAGCCGAAGCTCCGAGGCCTTCCCATCGCGTGGCCGGTTCGCGGCCCGCGTCGCCTGGTGACCCGTCGGGACTAGCGGCCGACGGTGATCCGGGCCACGGGCGCGGAGCCCTTTGCAAAGCGATGAGACACCGGATCACCTCCTTTCGTTTGTTGACGCTTCCAAGGTGGGGAAAGGCGATGCGGGGATCAAGCGGGAATACGGCTCGTTCCGCTGGCGTGCCACGGCGGGTGCTGGTCGCGGGGGCCCTGGCTTCGCCTGTGGCGGCCTTCGCGCAGGGCGTGCCCGACGCGCTGGTTCCGGACGCATGGGTCACCGTAACGGTGCGCACCGATGCGCCGGGACGGTCGGACCGAATCGCCGCGCTGCGCCGCGCGCTGGGCGTCGCCCTGGCGCGGCTGTCGGGCAATCCGGCGTTGGACGGCGACCCGAGGCTGGAGAGGGAGGACGTCGCTCCGCTCGTCCTCGACCTGTCCTACGAGGACGTGATGATCGACAAGCCGCTGAACGACGAGCAGGGCACGCGCGACAGGCCGTTCCTGCTGACGGTTCGGTTCGAGGCGGGGGCGCTGATCCGTCTGCTGAACAGTCTCGGCGAGAAGCCCTGGCTCGGTCCGCGTCCGCGCGTCGCGCCGATGCTGACCCTACGCTTTCGGGACGGGGCGGAGCGGCCCCTGACCGCCGATGACCCGCTGTTGGATCGGCCGCGCGCCGCCCTCACGGCTGCTGCCACGCGGTATGCGGTCCCGGTCGCACTTCCCGGGGCCGGGGCCGGGGCCGGGACCGGGGTCGGGGCCGGGGTCGGAGCGGGCGAGGTACCGCGCCGGGCGATTCGTCTCGACGCACGGCTCGAGTGGGTGGATGCCGAGTTCGGCTGGCGGGGGTCGTTCGCCCTCCGGGGAGATGTTTGGGGCGTGTCCGGGGTCAGCCTGGACGAGGCGTTTCGCGTGCTCGTGGGTGGGGCGGCGCTCCGCCTACGGCAATAGGAACGGCCCGGCCAACCGGGCCGGGCCGTTCCCAATTCGATTAAATCTGCGTGTAGGCGCCGTTGCGCCAGACGTAGAACACGTAGTCCGGCGTCGTCACGTCGCCCTTCGCGTCGAAGGAGATCGGGCCGAGGACCGTCTGCCACGGGCCGTTCGCCTTCATCCGCTCCGCAACGCGACGCGGTTCAATGGAATTCGCGCCTGCCGCTGCGGCCGCCCAGATCTGCAGCGCGGCGTAGGTGTAGAGGACGTATCCCTCCGGATCGATGTTGCGGGCGCGGAAGCGGCCCACTACGTCGGCCGCCTGCGGGCGGCGGCGGGGGTCGGATGAGAAGGTCATCAGCGTGCCCTCGCCGGCCGGGCCGCTGATCTGCCAGAACTCGTTCGTCACAAGCGCGTCGCCACCGATGAGCGTGGGGTTCATCCCCTGCTCCTTGGCCTGGCGGATAATGAGCCCGGCCTCGGTGTGGTAGCCGCCGATGTAGATGACTTCGACATTGGCGGAGCGCAGGCGGGACACGACGGCGCTGTAGTCGCGCTCACCCGGCGTGTAGGCGGTGAAGAGCGTCTCGGTGACGCCCGCGGCGTTGAGCGACTTCTTCGTCTCGTCCGCCAGGCCCTTCCCGTAAGCGGAGTTGTCGTGAAGGATCGCGACGCGCTTGCCCTGGAAGTTCTGCGCGATGTAGCGCCCGGCGACGAGGCCCTGCTGGTCGTCGCGGCCGCAGGTGCGGAAGGTGTTCCAGCCCCCTTCGTCCGTGAAGCGAGGGTTTGTCGAGGCCGGGGAGATCTGCAGCACGTTCTCCTCGGCGTAGACCTTGCTCGCGGGGATCGAGGAGCCGGAGCAGAAATGGCCCGCGACGACCGAGACGCGGCGCCCGGCGACCTGGTTGGCGACCGAGACGGCCTGGCGCGGGTCGCAGGCGTCGTCACCGATCTCGAGCGCGAGCTGGCGCCCGAGGACGCCGCCTGCGGCGTTGAGGTCGGTCACGGCCTGCTCCGCGCCGTTCTTCAGCTGCGCGCCGAAGGCGGCGTACTGGCCGGTCATCGGCCCGACGGAGGCGACGCGGATCGGGCCGGAGCCCTGCGCCCAGGCGCCGCGCGCCGTGAGGAGGGCGGGGGTGGCGAGGGTAGCACCCAGCAGGGTGCGGCGGTCGAGGGACATTGCTGGTCCTCCTTGAGGGTTAAGCGACGGTAAGGTGATCGGTACCCGGCGATCAATGGGCCCCGAGATAGGCGTCGCGCACTTCCGGCCGCGCCAGCAGCTCGGCGCCCGAGCCCTCCAGCGTGATCCGGCCGTTGACGAGGACGTAGGCGCGGTGAGCGAGGCGGAGCGCCTGGTTCGCGTTCTGCTCCACGAGCAGCACGGTCAGCCCGGTCCGCGCGTTGAGGTCGCGGATGGCCGAGAAGATCTGGCGGGAGATGAGGGGCGCGAGACCGAGCGAGGGCTCGTCCAGCAGGAGAAGGCGCGGCTTGGCCATCAGAGCGCGGGCGATCGCCAGCATCTGCTGCTCCCCGCCCGAGAGTGTCCCACCGCGCTGGCCTTCCCGTTCCTTCAGGCGCGGGAACAGCGTGAAAGCCTGTTCCAGCCCAGGGCCGGGATCGACGCCGAGGGCCTGCGCGCCCATCAGCAGGTTCTCCCGCACCGACATGCGGGGGAAAACGCGGCGACCTTCCGGGGACTGCGCGATCCCCGCGCGGGCGATGCGGTGAGTCGGCCAGGCCGTGATGTCCGTGCCGTCGAAGACCACCTGCCCGGACCGGGCGCGCGGGGCTCCGCAGATGGTCATCAGCAGCGTGGACTTGCCCGCGCCGTTGGCACCGATGAGCGTGACGATCTCGCCGGGATCCACGCGGACGGAAACGCCCCGCAAGGCCTCGACGGCGCCGTAGGCGGTGAAGACGTTCCGCATGTCCAGCATCGGCGCGGCGTGGGTCGCGGCCGGCGCGGGGGCGAGGCGGGTCGCGCTCATGCCGCCTGCTCCGCCGGAACCTCGTCCTCGTCGCCCTCGCCGAGATAGGCAGCGATGACCTTGGGATCGCGCCGGACCTCCGAGGGCGTACCGTCTGCGATCTTCACGCCGTGATCCAGGACGACGACGCGGTCGCTGATGGTCATCACCACGCCCATGTCGTGCTCGATCAGAAGGACGGAGGTGCCTTCGTCGCGGATGGTACGGATCAGGGCCGAGAGTTCCTCGGACTCACGCGGATTCAGGCCGGCCGCCGGCTCGTCGAGGCAGAGGAGGGAGGGCTGCGTGCACATGGCCCGCGCGATCTCCAGCCGCCGCTGCGCGCCGTAGGGGAGGGATGCCGCGGGTTCGTCGGCGCGCTCCAGAAGCTGCGTCGCCGCCAGCCAGCGCTTCGCGAGGTCCACCGCTTCGCGCTCGGCAGCGGGATAGCGGGACAGGCCGAGGATCGCGCCGATGCCGAAGAAGGTCGCGGCCTGCAGCCGGTTGTGCTGCGCGACCAGCAGGTTCTCGAGCACCGTCATCCCGCCGAAGAGGCGGATGTTCTGGAACGTGCGGGCCACGCCCTCCCGCGCGATGCGGTGGCCGGCGAGGCGGTGGAGGTCGCGCGCCCGGCCCTCGTGCTGCAGCCGGATCGTCCCGTCGCTCGGCCGGTAGAAGCCGGTGATGCAGTTGAAGACCGTGGTTTTGCCGGCGCCGTTCGGGCCGATCACTGCCGTGATCTCGTTGCGCCCCGCGGCGAAAGAGACGCGGTTGACGGCGGTCAGGCCGCCGAAGCGCATCGTGAGGTCCTGGACTTCGAGGATCGGCTGGCTCATCCCCGGCCCTCCCCGACATGCTCGCCGGATATGGCGCGGCGCTTGCCCAACGTGACCGACGGCGTGCGGGAGGAGACGAGGCCGCGCGGGCGCCAGACCATGATGACGACCATGGCCGTCCCGAAGACGAGCATGCGCCACTCGTCGAGGCCGCGGAACACCTCGAACCCGCCGATCATGACGAGCGCCGCGATGGCGACGCCGAGTTGCGACCCAAGGCCGCCGAGGACGACGATCGCCAGAATGATCGCGGATTCGATGAAGGTGAAGGATTCCGGGGAAATGAAGGCCTGCCGCGTCGCGAAGAAGGCCCCGGCGAAGCCGCCGAACATCGCCCCGATCGCGAAGGCCGAGAGCTTCGTGTTCGTGACGTTGATGCCGAGGGCGCGGGCCGCGATCTCGTCCTCCCGCAGCGCCTCCCAGACACGTCCCAGGGGCTGGCGGCGCAGGCGAAGCGTGACCCAGTTCGTCAGCAGGGCGAGGACGAGGATCACGTAGTACAGGAAGACGACGCGATGCGTCGGCGAGGGCTCGATCCCGAAGAGCTCCGCGAAGGAGCCGGGCCCGCCGCCGGCGGAGAAGGTGTAGCCGAAGAAGCTGGGCCGCGGGATGCCGCCGATGCCGTTCGGACCGCCCGTCAGCGACACCCAGTTCAGCAGGACGATCCGGATGATCTCGCCGAAGGCCAGCGTGACGATCGCGAGGTAGTCGCCCCGTAGCCGCAACACGGGGAAGCCCAGCAGCACGCCCCAGAAGGCCGCGAGGATCCCCGCCAGCGGGAGGCAGACCCAGAAGGATAGCCCGAAGGTCGTGGAGAGCAGAGCGTAGGAATAGGCCCCGACTGCGTAGAAGGCGACGTAACCGAGGTCGAGCAGCCCCGCGAGCCCGACGACGATGTTCAGCCCCCAGCCCAGCATGACGTAGGTCAGGACGAGGATGCCCAGGTCCAGCGTGGAGCGGCTCGTCCCCGGGATCCAGGGTAGCAGCAAGGCCAGTGCCAGCAACGCCGGCGCCACGACGACGCCGACCTTCCCCCAGGCGACCGGCAGCCGCACGCCGGAACGCGCGGCCCGCGCGGCGCCGAAGAGGTTCATCAGCAGTCGCCCCGCGAAGGCGATGGCGACGAGGATCAGGACGTCCGTCCAGCGCGTCCGGACGAAAAGCCCGCCGCCCGCGTTCGACACGTCGGTCCGCAGCCCGACCAGGGGGATGAAGAGCAGCGCCGCAACGGCCGCGGTAATGACGGCGTCGCGCAGTGCCTCGGCCAGGGGCGGCCGGCCCGGTGCCGACCCGGCATCGCGCGGCATGCCGCCGGACTGCCCCGGCGCGGGCACGCCGTCCGACCGGTGCGGAGCGCCGCCGGAGGTGGTCGCGCCGGTCGCGGCGCCCTCGCCGCGAGGCCCGAGGCTGACGCTCATACCTTCTCGACCTCCGCCCGGCCGAGCAGGCCCGTCGGCATGAAGATGAGGACGAGGACGAGGATCGCGAAGGTCGCGACGTCCTTGTACTGGATCGAGAAATAGGCGGACCAGAAGGTCTCGATCAGCCCGATCAGCAGGCCGCCGAGCACGGCCCCGGGCAGCGACCCGATGCCGCCGAGCACCGCCGCCGTGAAGGCCTTCACGCCGACCAGGAAGCCCGAGAAGAAGTCGATAACGCCGTAGCGCAGCAGCCACATCGTTCCCGCGACGGAGGCCAGCGCCGCGCCGATCACGAAGGTGATGGAAATCGTCCGGTCCGTGTCCACGCCGAGGAGGGAGGCCATCTTCCGGTCCTGCTCCGTCGCCCGCATGGCGCGCCCGAGCGGCGTCCGCGTCACCAGCCAGGTGAAGACCGCGAGCACGACGAGGGTCAGCACGATGATGAGGATCTGCATGACGGAGATGGACGCGGCGAACCCGTCGCTCGACCAGACCTGGAAGTTGCCGCGGATCACCGGCTCGATCGGCTTGGGCCGCGCGCCCTGCGACACCTGCACGTAGTTCTGCAGGACGATGGACATGCCGATCGCCGAGATCAGCGGCGCCAGTCGGAAGGACCCGCGCAGCGGGCGGTAGGCGATCCGCTCGACCGACCAGCCGTAGAGCGCCGTGACCATCATGGAAACGAGCAGCACCAGCAGCACCGCCGCCGGTCCCTCCATCACCCCGCCCATCCCGACCAGCACCAGCACGATGAGGGAGACGAAGGCCCCGACCATGAAGATGTCGCCATGGGCGAAGTTGATCATCCCGATGATGCCGTAGACCATCGTGTAGCCGACCGCGATCAGCCCGTAGATCATGCCGAGCGCGACGCCGTTGATGAGCTGTTGCAGCGCGTAACCCAAGCGCGAATCCCTTGTTTCGTGAGCGTCCCTTGGCTGCAACCTACGCGGGAAGAGAGCCGGGCGCTATTCTTCCCATCGCAGCGGGTCGCCCCGTAGCCAGGATTGACCCGCCGCGTAAAGGGCCTGGACCTTGTCCCCCCTCAGCCCGGGCATGTCGGTTTTCACGTCGTAGCCGATCCCGGTCTGAAGATAGGCGAGGTGGCGGTAACCCTCCGGGAACCGGGCGAGAAGGGCGGGGTCCAGGTCCAGTCGAGCGGCCGGGTCCACGGGGTCCATGCGATCCTTCTCGTAGATCGGCTGGCGGAGGACGATCTTCCAACCATCCGCCTTCTCCTCGACGAAGTCGTAGAACCGCCCGGTGCAGACGACATCCACGAGGACCCCGTGCACCTCCGCGCGCTGGGAGATCGTCATCTTCGTCTGCGAGATGGCCCTCTTCCCCGCCCCTCCCTCCGAGACTTCCACGGAACAGCCGCCGAGGAAGTGGAGGATGGAGACGCCGCGGGCCCAGCCGGCCTTGCTCGCCTCAATGAAGCCGGCGGCGGGCGCCTGGCACCAGGTCGCCATCATCCGGCCCTCGGGCGCCCAGCACGTCGAGAAGCGATTCCAGTCCCCGGCGTCACGCCAGACCGCCCAGTTCTGGATGAGCTCCGCCACCTGGAGGCGGCGGATCAGGTCGTTGTCCATCGGGGCCTCGCGATGCGTCGGCGCGGTCATGCCCGCCCGGCGCGCGGACCGCCAGCCCTGCTAGGCCAGCGGGCGCGTCTCGGGCCGGCCATGCACCGCGACCGTGCCCAGGCGCACCATCGCGTCCCGGATGACGTCGCGCAGCGCCCGCACTTCGGTGATCCGGCCGAAGCTCGGCCGATAGAAGAGGGAGATGTCGCGCCCAGGGGAGCCGTCCCGGATCAGCCGATAGGCCACCATGTCGTCCAGCAGGGACCCGACCTGAACCGCCAATTGGGGAAGCACGGAACATCCGAGGCCCGCGCCCACCATCTGCCGCAGCGTCTCCAGCCCCGTGGCCCGGACCGCCCCGTTCCGGCCGCAGCCGGGGAAGGCCTCCATCACGTGGTCGCGGAGGCAGTGGCCGTCGTCGAGCAGGATCATTTCGTCGGCTGGCACGTCCTCCCGCCGCACCTTCTCCGCCACGGCCAGGCGATGGTCGCGCGGGACGGCGAGGACGAAGACCTCCCGGAACAGCGGCAGTTCTGAGAGTTCCACCTGCCGGATGGGCGAGGAGGCAAGGAGCGCGTCGATCTCCCCCGCCTCAAGCTGCCGCACCATCGGCGCTGTCAGCGCTTCGGACAGGGTCAGCCGCAGCCGCGGGTAGCGTTCCCGCAGCGGCGGCAGGATGATCGGCGCGATGTAGGGCGCAAGGGTCGAGATGACGCCGAGGTGGAAGGACCCGCCGAGGAGTTCCCCGCCGGATTGCGCCACCTCCAGCAACCGCCGCCCTTCGCCGAGCACGGTGCGCGCCTGCGCGACGACGGCCGCGCCCCGCTCGGTCACGAGGATGGTGCGGCTGGCCCGCTCGAAGACCTGGACGCCAACGTATTCCTCCAACTTGCGGACCTGGGCCGACAGGGTCGGCTGGGAAACGGCGCAGGCCTCCGCGGCCTTGCCGAAATGCAGGTGGTCCGCGACGGCGACGAGATATTCCAGGTCCCGGAAGGACAGGCCTGCGAGGTTCACGCGTTCAGTTCCCCAACAGCACGGCGTCGCCGGGCCGAAGCGCCCCGCGCACCTCGATCCCGCCGGGCGTCGAGACGCCGACGGTCACGGGGACCGTCCGGACGGTCCCCAGCGCTTCCCGCACCCGCACCGCCCGGCCCTCGCCCTCCGCGACGATGGCGGAGGGGGCAGGACGATCGCTTGCGCGTTCTCATAGGCGATGATGGACATGCTGGCGGACATGCCGACGGCGAGTTTCGCCCGGTCCTCCGGCGAGAGCCCGTCCACCGCGACCGTCACTGCGAAGGTCGCCATCCCCCCGCGGCCCTGCTGCCCCGACGTCGCCTGCGCCGCGACGCTTGAGACCCGGCCCCGCAGGTCGAGTCCCGCAAAGGCGTCGCCGGACACGCGCACCGGCTGGCCGACGCGCACGCGGGCCACGTCGATCTCGTCCACGTTGGCGCGGACGAGGAAGGATTCGAGGTTGCCGATGGTGAACATCGCCTGCCCGCGGGACACGCGGGAGCCGACCTCCACCGTCTCGCGCCGCCCGGTGCCCTGCGCCTCCGGCGGGAAGAGGATGACCCCCGTCACCGGCGCCGTGATCTCCGCCCGCGTCAGGTCGGACTCCAGGTCCCGGACCTTCACCTCGGCATTGGCGAGTTCCAGTTCCGCGATCCGCAGATGCTCCGCATCGCCGCGGGCGATGGTCTGGTCCAGGTCCTGGCGCGCGGCCTGCAACTGCAACTGCTGGTTCCGCTGCTGCTGCTGCAACGTCCGCATTTCCTCCGCCGCGACGATCCCGCGGGAGAGGAGCATCTGCGTCTGCGTCACGCGGGTGCGAAGGTCGTTGCCCTCCATTTCCGCCGCAACGACCTGGCGGCGGGCGCGCGACACCTCCGCGCCATTGGCCCAGCCGCGGAGTTCCTCCACGCGCTGGCGGGCACGGATCTCGCCGCTGCGCGCGTCACGCAGCCGCACCTCGACCTCCGCGCGGTCCAGCCGCAGCAGCGGGGCGCCGCGCTCCACCTGGTTGCCGTACTGGAACAGCCGTTCCTTCACGATCCCGTCGAAGGGCGCGACGATGCTGACGAGCGCACCGGCATCCAGTTGCCCGACGACCGCGACGGTCAGCGACACGGGCTGCGGGACGACGGGGATGGTGCCGAAGGTCGGCGTGTCCACCTGCGCCGCGCTGCGCGTGAAGTCGAGCGATGGCGCCCAGGCGTAGAGGCCGGCGCCGGCGAAGAGCCCGAAGACGACGAGCGTGGCGGCGATCCGCACCACCGCCAGCCGCCGGGTCGTGTTGCGCAGCGTCTGGGCCGATGCTTCCAGTTCCAAGTAGGCCGATTGCAGTTTCCGGTGCTGTTCCGAGAGTTCGGCCGAGAGCCGCTCCACCTCCGTCACGTCGGCGAAGGTCGCGGTCAGCCCCAGTTTCCCGCGCTGCGGCCCCACGCGGATGCGGTAGGCGTTGCTCGTCACGGCCAGGCGCCGCGGCCGGCCGCCGATCGCGATGTCCACCACCTCCCGCCCGCGCGATTCCCCGCCGACCGGCGCAAGCACGGCGTCGAGGAAGGCGTCGGTGCCCTCCTCCGACAATACGGATTGCAACGTCTGCCCGACCGCCGCCTCCGCATCCCAGCCCAGCATCCCGGCGCCCGCGCGGTTCACGGCGGTGATCCGGCCATCCGGCCCGACCGTCACCACGCCGTCCGTCATGGAATCGAGGGCGCTGCGGTAATCAAGGCCGAGCCGGTCGAGCGCGGCGTCGGCCGCCTCCCCGGTCAGCGGTGCAACCGGATCGGGCCCGCTGCCCCCTGTCGGCACGGTGTCCGGGGTCATCCGTCGTTGAGCTCGATGCGCCAGGTGTCGAGCGTCGTACCGAGGACCTGATCGAGGACGTTGAGCGTATTGAGGTAGCCGATGACGGCCTGGAGTTCCGTGCTCTCCGCCTGCTGCAACGAGGCCTGGAAGGAGACGACCTGGAAGTTGCTGGACCGCCCGGCCTGAAGCTTCGCGAGCTCGGCCTCCAACTGCTGCGCCGCGAGTTCCCGGGCGCGGCGTGCGAGTTCCGCCTGGCGCCGCTGGATGTCCACGTTGCGGACCGCATCCTCGACCTGCTGCCGCACGCGGTCGCGTGCGGTTTCCAGCGCCAGTTCGGACTGCCGGAGGTTGATGCCCGCGGTCACCTCCTGCTGTTCGCGCGTCAAGTAACCGATCGGGACGTTAAGCTGCAGTCCCACGCTGAAGTCGGACCGCACGCGGCCCAGGGCGTCCACCGTTTCCAGCACGTCCGTCCGCCGGACGTTGTTGCCGCCGGATGCCACGAGGTTGAGGTCCCAGAGCCGCTGGTTCCGCGCGACGTCGAGCTGGATCCGGTTGATCTCGATGGCCAGCAGCGTGCCGAGGTAGTTTGGCTGGTTCGCGTATGCCGTCTCCAGCGCCCGGTCCAGCGACACGGTGACCGAGGGCGCCCCTGGCCGGTCCGCCGCCACGATCCGCGACGCCGGATCCGCGGCCAGCAGCGTCAGCAGCGACAGCCGCGCCGCCTCGTTCTGGTTCCGCGCGCCGAGGAGCGAGAGTTCCAGCGAGGCCACGCTCGCCTCGGACTGCACGAGTTCCACCTGGGCCAGCCGTCCCGCGGCAATCAGCAGGCGGTTGACCTCGACGAGGTCGCGGGACCGGCGCAGCGCCTCTTCGGCGATGCGGACCTGTTCCTGTGTCGTCAGGAGTGTGCGGTAGGCCAGGATGATGCCCGTGATCTGGTCGATGACCGCGCCCTTCACCCGCAGCCGGCTGTTCTGCTCGCTGATCCGGGCGATGCGGATGGGGGCGGTCGCATAATCGATCCCGCCCCGCGCCAGCAGGGGCTGGACGACTTGGAAACTGACCTGGCCCGTCCCGAGCCTCGGCTGGTCGCGCACGTTGGTTTGGGCCGCATTCCAGCCGAAGGTCAGGCGGGCGCCCGTGGGGGCGTCCCAGGTCACGACGGGGCCTAGCGTGATCTGGGTCTGACGGACATCCGCCGCGCGGCTGCGCGTGGCCGCGGCTGCGATGTCCAGGCGGGGTGTGAAGGTGTTCTCCGCGACGCGCAGGGCGAAGCGATCGGAGACGCGCTGGAGGTACTCGCCCCGAATGGCCCGGTTGTTCCGGATCCCGAGGTAGACCGCCTCCGGCAGGCTGAGCGCCGCCGGCGCGGCGTTCGAAGCCGAGGCGGCCAGCGGCGTGGAGCGCGGCCTAGTCTGCGCGGCGGCCGGACCTGCGGCCGGACCCATGATCGGACCGGCGACCGCCAGGCCCGCGGCGACCAGCACCGCACCCCGTCCGATCCTGCCGGTCACAACCATGGGATGGGTTATTCCACCGACGGTCCGGCCGCGGCAAGCGCCACTCCCTTCCGGTGCGGTCCGGCGTCGCGCAGGATGGGTCCGGGAAAGGGGAGTAATCGCCGTGCCCGGCTTCATCGTTCGCGCGCTGCTGCCCGCGGCGTTCGTGCTCGGCTGCGCCGAGCCGGCGGTGCTGCGTGCGCCGCCCGGTGGGCCAAGCATGCCGGAGCCGGTGCTCGGCGCCTCGCTTCCCCTGCCGGCCCTGGCGGAGCCGACCGGGGGGCCGCTGATCGCGCTGCCGCCGAACCGGGGCGACGGGCCGACGGCGCTCTCGCCGTCGACGCTGTCAGCCGTTCCCATCACTCAGACCGCAGTGCCTCGATCGGGTCGAGCCGCGACGCCATGACGGCGGGGTAGAAGCCGAAGAAGACCCCGACCGCGGCCGAGACCCCGGCGCCGAGTGGCGCCGCCACCGGGGAGAGGACGAAGGTCCAGCCCGACAGCCGTGCGAAGCCCCAGGCGCCGGCGATCCCGACGGCGATACCGAGGATGCCGCCGACGAGGGCCAGCACCACGGCCTCGGACAGGAAGAGAGCCCGTATCTCGGACCGCCGCGCCCCGATCGCGAGGCGGATGCCGATCTCCCGCCTGCGCTCGGCGATCGAGATGATCATGATGTTCATCACCCCGACCCCGCCCAGGATCAGCGCGATGCTGCCCACGGCGCCGAGCAGCAGCGTGAACAGCTGCATCTGGCTCGCCATGCCCGCGAGCAACTGGCGGGCGCTCTGCACGCCGAGCGTCGCGTCGCGCAGCCGCGGCTCCAGCACCGTCCGGATTCCGGCCGAGGCCACTTCCGGATCGGCCTCCGGCGTCAGGCGGAGGAGAACGGTGGAGATGGTCGGCTCCGGCATCAGCCGCCTGGCATTGGGGATGGACACGAAGAGCGAACCGTCCGCGTCCACCGGCATCATGGGGGAGGGGAGGGATGGGGCCAGGATGCCGACCACCCGCAGCACGTAGCGCCCGGCCCGGATCTCGCTGCCCACGCCGACGCGGGAATAGGGCGTGGACAGGTCGTTCGCGAGGCGCGCGCCGAGCACCCCGTACAATTCATACTGGTCGAAGGAGGACACGAAACGGCCGGACGCGGTCGAGAGCCGCGCGACGCGGAGGAACCCGTCCGTTGTCGCGACGGTCGTGGCGCTTCGCGTCTGCCCCTCGAAGGCGACGGGTCCGCCGCCGAGGATGAGCGGCGCCACCTCCGTCACGCCCGGGACGGTCTGCGGCAGCGACTGGATGTCGGGCAGGGTGAAGCCGCCGAAGGCGCCCTCGTAGCGGATCGCCAGGATGTCGGTGCCCATCGCGCGGAACTGCTGGATCGTCTCGTTCCGGGCCATCGCGCCGACGTTTAGCATGGCGATGACCGCGCCGGCGCCGACGACGATGCCGAGCAGCGCGAGCGCCGCGCGCTGGCGGGAGGCGAGGAGGCCCACCACGGCCTCCCGCAGGACGCGGCTGAGCATCAGACGGCGACCAGCGGCCGCGGGGCCGGGATCGCCGAATCCGTCGCGATCCGCCCGGCATCCAGCATGATCCGCCGGGGGCACTGCGCCGCGACCTTCGGGTCGTGCGTGATGATGAGGATGAGGACGCCGAGTTCCCGGTTCATGGTGAGGAACAGGTCCATGATCTCCTGGCTGACCTTCGGGTCCAGCGCGCCGGTCGGTTCGTCGGCGAGCACCACGGCCGGCTCACCCACCAACGCGCGGGCGATCGCGACGCGCTGGCGCTGGCCGCCCGAGAGCTGCGCGGGCATGTGCTCCGTCCGCTCCTTCAGCCCCACGCGCTCGAGCATCGCCAGTGCCCGGCGCTTCGCTTCGCCCTCCGCAACGCCGCGGTAGAGCAGGGGCAGCGCGACATTGCGCCACGCGTTCATGCGCGGCAGCAGGAAGAAGGACTGGAAGACGAAGCCGATGAGGCGGTTCCGCAGGCCCGACAGGGCGTCGGGCTTGGCCTTCAGCACGTCCTCGCCCCGGATCGTGTAGGTGCCCGTGCTCGGCCGGTCGAGCAGGCCGATGATGTTCATCAGCGTCGTCTTGCCGGACCCCGAGCCGCCCATCACGGAGACGAGCTCGCCTTCCCCGATCCGGAGGCTGATGCCCTTGAGGATCTGCATCTGGCTCGGCCCCACGGCGAAGGACCGGGTGATGTCGCGGAGATCGAGCATGGCGGGAGGGTAGGGTGCGGCCGGCGACGCGGCAAACCGCCGGCGCGGGGCGCCGGCGGTCGGTCAGTCCGCGGTGAGCCGTCCCGTGATCAGACCGGGCGGCACTGCGTCAGGCGAATGAAGGGCGCGCGGCCCGCGCCGTTGTCGTGCACCACGGACACCGTGCCGAGCGAGATGTTGGCGTTGGTGCCCGAGCCGAACCTGATGGTCTGCTGCTCGTAGGAGCCGAGGCGCTGGATGGGCAGGGACGGGCTGAACAGCGTGACGTCCCGCGGGAACCCGCTGAGGGTGATGGTCACGGAGCGCGCCACCGCCGACTGGTTCTGCACCTGCAGGGAGTATTCGAAGCGGTTCTGCCCGTCCACGAAGGTCGCGCCACTGACAAAGACCGAGTTGATGAAGACGTTGTTGGCGCAGAGGTTGTTGTTCTGGGCCGCCGCGTTGTCGCCGCTGATGGTCAGGAGGGGCAGCGAAAGCGCCGCACCGGCCAGGGCGATCTTAAGGCTCTTGATCATCGAAGGTTCCTCTTGGTGCCCGGAACCGAACCGGGCATGTGTGGAACCGTATCTTTCGGTGTCCGGTCCGAACAGGCAGAGGACCCTATCGCCGCGATAGGCCGCGGCGAACCGGGGCGCGCGTGGCGCCCCGGCCACGGCGCGTCAGCTCAGGTGCTTCGCGAGGTGCTTGTTCATCTCGAACATCGAGACGCTCGCGGCGCCGCCGAAGACCTTCTTCAGCTTGTCGTCGGCGTTGATCTGCCGCTTGTCCTTCTGGTCCTGCAGCCCGTTGGCCTTGATGTACTCCCAGACCTTCGACACCACGGCGCCGCGGGCCATCTTGCCCTCGCCGACCACGGCCGCGAGGTCGGGGGAGGGGGTCAGCGGGGTCTGCAGCGCGTTGGGCTTGCCGGTCTTCGGCGTCTCGGTCGTCTTCGGGGCCGCCTTCTTCTTACCGGCCTCGGGCTTGGCCGCAGCCGTGGTCGTCTTCGCCGCAGCCTTCGGCGCCGCCTTGGCGGGCTTCTCGGCCGGCTTGGCCGGCTTGGTCGGGGTCTTCGCCATTCGTGTCCTCCGTCGGGGATCCACCCGATTCGCGATCCGAATCGCCCTCCATCGGGTCCTCACCGCTTTCGCAGAGCGCGCGGCGCGTCAGCAAGGGCCTCTGCGCCCTCCACGACGGTATTCCGGGCAAATCCCCCTCTTGGGCCCCCCTGTGTGGATTCCGGGTGCCATCGGACGCGCCCTCGGCGCGACCGGCGGGCCCGCGATGGTCATGCTGCAGCGCGGCGTGACGCCCGAGTCGCGCCGGCATCCGTGGCGTGGATCGGCGTCATTGACCGGCCGCGGGAACGGCGCCTTGACCCCGCCGGCCCGCCGCGCGAACCCTGCCCGCCATGGGACGGGGAGGACGGCGGTGCGGCTGATCGCGTATCGCGAGGACGGGCGCGCGTCGCTCGGCATCCGGCTGGGCGAGGAGGTCGTGCCGCTCGGCGCCGTCACGCCCGGACTGCCGGCGGACCCGGTCGCGGCGATCGCCGCCCTCCACCTCCCCGCCGCCGCCCCCGACCTGGCCCGCCGCGCCGCGGCCTGCGGTACGCGCCGTCCCCTCGCCGGCCTGCAACTGCTTCCCCCCGTACCGCGGCCGGGGAAGATCGTCTGCATCGGCCTGAACTACGCGCTGCACGCGAAGGAGGGGAACAACCCCATTCCCGACTACCCCGCCGTGTTCATGCGCGGCGCCACCTCCCTCGTCGGCCCGGACGCCGCGATCGTGCGGCCGAAGGCCTCCCAGAAGCTGGACTGGGAAGCGGAGCTGGTGATCGTCATCGGCCGCCGCGCCCGGCACCTGTCGGAAGCCGACGCACTGTCCTGCGTCGCCGGCTATTCCTGCATGAACGAGGGGTCCGTCCGCGACTACCAGCGCAAGTCCACGCAGTGGACGATCGGCAAGAACTTCGATTCCAGCGGCTCCTTCGGGCCGGAGATCGTCACGCCCGACGAGATCCCGCAGGGCCCGAACAAGCTGCGCATCTCGCTCCGCGTGAACGGGGAGACGATGCAGGACAGCAACACGGACGACATGATCTTCTCCGTCCCGAAGATCATCGCGACGCTCTCCGAGGCCATGACGCTGGAGCCCGGCGACGTCATCGCGACCGGCACGCCGTCGGGCGTCGGCTACCCCCGCACCCCGCCGCGCTTCATGACCCCGGGCGACGTGGTGGAGGTGGAGATCGAGGGCATCGGCATCCTCCGCAACACCATCGTGGACGAGGCCTGATGGCGCGCGCGGCGCCCGACACGGCCGCGCCGCGGAGAGGGGCGCCCGCGCCCGCCATCACGCTGACCTTCGACAACGGCCCGGAGCCCGAGGTCACCCCCGTTGTCCTCGACGTGCTGCGCGCGCGCGGGCTGCGCGCGACCTTCTTCGTCCTCGGGCACAAGCTGGCCGAACCCGGCCGCCGCGCCCTCGCCGAGCGAGCGGCGGCGGAGGGCCACTGGATCGGCAATCACTCCTGGAGCCACGCCGTGCCACTCGGCCAGGCGCCGGACGAGGCGCGCGTGGCCGATGCGGAGATCGGGCGCACCCAGGCCCTCCTCGGCCCGCTCTCACACCCCGACCGTTACTTCCGGCCTCAGGGCGGGGCAGGGGCCCTGGGCCAGCACCTGCTCAGCCAAGCCGCACTCGACCACCTTGTCCGGCACCGCATGACCTGCGTCCTCTGGACTGCCGTGCCCGGCGACTTCCGTGACCCCGAGGGCTGGGCGGAAACGGCCGAGGCGCAGTGCGCCGGGCCGGACCCTGTCGTGCTCGTCCTGCACGACCTGCCGAACGGCGCGGTGCGGCACCTCGACCGGTTCCTCGGCACGGTGGCGGACCGCGGCGCGCGCTTCGTCCAGGATTTCCCCGACCGTGTCGTCCCGCTTCGCCGGGGTGAGCGGACCGGCCGGATCGCCGACTACGTCACCCTGGGAGAAGTCGCGTGACCCCGCGCCGCATCCTCCTCGCCGCCGCGGCGGCAATGCCGGCCGCCGCCCGCGCGCAGATCGCCTGGCCCAACCGCCCCATCCGACTGATCGTGCCCTTCGCCGCGGGCACGACCACCGACATCCTCGGACGCATCCTCGCCGAGGCCATCGCGAGGGAGGTCGGCCAGCCCTGCGTCGTGGACAACCGGGCGGGGGCCGGGGGCAATGTCGGCAGCGTCGCCGTCGCCCGTTCCGCGCCGGACGGGTACACGCTCCTGCTCGGCACCAACGGCACGCACGGGATCAACACGTCCCTCTACCCCGATGCGGGCTTCGACCCGGTGCGGGACTTCACCCCGGTGGTGCCCTTCGTGACCACGCCAGTGATTCTGGGCGTGCCCCCTGCGCTCGGCGTGTCGTCGGTTGCGGAACTCGTCGCCCTCGCGAAGCGGCGGTCGCTGTCCTTCGCCTCCGCCGGCAACGGCACGACGGGCCACCTGTCCCAGGCCTTGTTCAACCTGCGGGGCGGGGTCGAGACGCAGCACATCCCCTACCGCAACGCCGGCCAGGCTGTGACCGACCTGATCGCAGGGCGGGTGGACGCGATGTTCTACCACCCGCTCGGCTTCAAGCCGCACATCGAGGCGCGGACCGTCCGCCCGCTGGCGATCACCGGGGCTGCGCGCCTTTCGAACCTGCCCGACCTGCCGACGATCCAGGAGGCGGGCCTGCCGGACTTCATCGTCCTCGGCATCTGGTCGCTCTACGGCCCCACCGGGCTGGCCGAGGAGGTCGTCGCCCGGCTGAACCGCGCCGCCAATGCCCTGCTCGCCGACCTCGCCGCCCTCGCCAACCTCCGCGCCCAGGGCGTGGAGCCGCTGGGCGGTCCCCCGGAACGCCTCGCCGTCATGACGCGCGATGAGGTTTCGAAGTGGCGCCCGATCATCGCCGCCGCCAACATCCGCCCGGACTAGCCGGAGGAACCGCCATGGCCGACCTGAACGAAGAGACCCTGACCGACGCCGTCATCGCACAGATGGCGTCAACGCCCGACCCGCGGATGCGGGAGGTGATGGAGAGCCTGGTCCGCCACCTCCACGCCTTCGCGCGGGACGTCCGGCTGACGCCGCAGGAATGGCTCGGCGCGATCGACTTCCTCACCCGCGTCGGCCAGGCCTGCACACCCTACCGGCAGGAGTTCATCCTGCTCTCCGACACGATCGGCCTGTCGCGCCTCGTCAACCTGATGGACGACAAGGCGAACCGCACGGGCGAGGCGACGGAGGCCAGCCTCCTCGGTCCCTTCTACCGCGAGAATGCGCCGGAATTCGGCCATGCCGAAAGCATGGCGACCCGCGCCAAGGGCCCGGAGATGATCCTCTTCGGCCGCATCCTGGACGATGAGGGACGCGGCGTGCCGAACGCGGTCGTGGAGGCCTGGCAAACCGACGCCGATGGCGCCTACGACCTTCAGGCCAACGACCCGGAGGTAATGGACATGCGGGGCCGCTACCACACGGACGCGGACGGGCACTACGCCGTCCGCACCCTCATACCGCTCGGTTATTCCATCCCCATGGACGGGCCGGTCGGCGCGATGGTGCGCCAGCAGGAGCGCCACGGCATGCGGCCCGCGCACATCCACGTCCTGGTCGCCGCCGACGGCTACCGGGAACTCGTCACCGCCCTCTACCTCGGCCACGACGCCAACATCGACACGGACACGGTCTTCGGCGTATCCGAATCCCTTGTCGTGAACCTGCGGGAGAACCTTCCCGGATCCCCCGTCCCGAGCCTGCCAAGCGTCCGCTACGACTTCCGGATCTCGAAGCGGGCGGCGGGCGACACCACGGGTCGCGTCGGCGCCGACCCGTCGAAGATCGCCGCGGAATAGTCGCCGGCGTGTCCACCGACGACCTGATCCGCGGCCTCGAGGCCCGCCGTTACGACGCGATGGCGGCGGGCGACTTCGCGGCGCTGCGCGAACTCCTGTCGGACCGCCTGACCTACGCCCATTCCGATGCGACCCGCGACACGAAGGCAACCTACCTCGCGACGTTGGCGGACGGGTCGCTGCGCTACCTCAAGACCTGGCACGAAACGGAGCGGGTCATCGCACTCGGCGACAGTGCCGCGGCGATCGGGCGGATGGGCGCCGACATCGTCCGCAACGGCAGCGCGCGCACCATCGGCTCCATCACCCTCGCCCTCTGGGCGAAGGAAGGCGACGCTTGGCGCCTCGTTGCCTACCAGCCCACCGCACTTCCGCCCTCCACGAACAGACAGGCCTGACCTCGCGTGAACACACTGCTGCCCACGACCGTCGTCGGTTCCTATCCGCAGCCCGACTGGCTCGTGGACCGCTCCGCCCTCGCGAAGAACCTCGTCCCCCGCATCCGCATGGCCTCCATGTGGCGGCCGGCACCCGACGTGCTGGAGGGGGCACAGGACGACGCCACGATCCTCGCGATCCGCGACATGGAACGCGCGGGCGTGGACATCATCACGGACGGCGAGGCGCGACGCGAATCCTACTCGAACCGCTTCGCCCTCTCGCTGGAGGGGATCGACCACGAGAACCCGGCCCGAGTCATGGGCCGGGCAGGGCGGGAGACGCTCATCCCCCGCGTCGTCGGGCCCATCCGCCGCATCGGCCCCGTGGAGCTGCGCGACGCCCAGTTCCTCATCGCGAACACGGACCGGCGGACGAAGATTACGCTCCCCGGCCCCTTCACCATGTCGCAGCAGGCGCATGACGAGCACTATGGCGACGAGGAAGCGATGGCGATGGCCTACGCCGAGGCGGTGAACGCCGAGGCCCGCGACCTCTTCGCCGCCGGCGTGGACGTCGTGCAGATCGACGAGCCCTGGATGCAGGCGCGTCCCGAGCAGGCCTCCCGCTACGGCGTCCGCGTCCTGAACCGGGCGTTGGAAGGGCTTACCGGCACCACCGTCGTCCACCTCTGCTTCGGCTACGCCGCGATCGTGAAGGACAAGCCCGCAGGCTACACGTTCCTGCCCGCGCTGGCCGACTGCGGCGCCGACCAGATCTCCATCGAGGCCGCGCAGCCCCGCCTCGACCTCGGCGTCCTGCGCGACTTCCGGCACAAGACGATCATGCTCGGCGTTCTCGACCTTGGCGCCGAGGAGGTGGAGACGCCGGAGACGGTCGCCGGCCGCATCCGCGCCGCCTTCGCCCACCTGCCGCCGGAACAGGTCGTCCCCGCCCCGGATTGCGGCATGAAGTACATGCCGCGCGAACGCGCCTTCGGGAAACTGAAGGCAATGGCTCAGGGCGCGGCCATCGTCCGCCGGGAACTCACCGGACAGGCTTGATGCAGCCCTTCACCTACGAGTCCCTGCCCCAGCGGGTCGTCTTCGGCTGGGGCACGCTGGACCGCGTGGCGGAGGATGTGGAACGCCTGGGCTGCCGCCGCGCCCTCGTCCTCTCCACTCCCGAGCAGCGCGAAGCTGCCGAAGCACTGGCCGTGCGCCTCGGCCCGCTCGCCGCGGGCACCTTCCCCGGCGCCGTCATGCACACGCCCGTCGAGGTCACGGAACGCGCGATGCAGGTCGTCCGCGACCTCGGCGCCGACTGCACCGTCGCCCTCGGCGGCGGTTCCACCACGGGCCTCGGCAAGGCGATCGCCCTGCGCACGGACCTGCCTCAGGTCGCCATCCCCACGACCTATGCCGGCTCCGAAGCCACCCCGATCCTCGGCGAGACGGAGGGCGGGAAGAAGACGACCCGGCGCACCATGAAGGTCCTACCGGAGGTCATCCTTTACGACGTCGCGCTGACGCTCACCCTGCCGCCTGCCCTCACCGCGACCTCCGGCATGAACGCCATCGCCCACGCGGTCGAAGCCCTCTATGCCCGCGACGGGAACCCGATCACCGCGGCGATGGCAGAACAGGGCATCGCCGCCCTCGCCCGCGCCCTCCCACGCCTCGTCGCCGACCCGTCGGACCGCGACGCCCGCTCCGACGCTCTCTTCGGCGCCTGGGCCTGCGGCGTCTGCCTCGGCACGGTCGGCATGGCCTTGCATCACAAGCTCTGCCACACCCTCGGCGGGACCTTCGACCTGCCGCACGCCCAGACGCACACAGTCGTGCTACCCCACGCGACGGCCTACAACGAGGCCGCCGCGCCGGAGGCCATGCGCGCCGTCGCCCGCGCCCTCGGCGTGGATCGCGCGCCCGCCGGGCTGCACGATCTCGCCCGGTCCCTCGGCGCCCCACTGTCGCTCCGCGAACTCGGCATGCCCCAGGACGGCCTGGACCGCGCCGCCGACCTCGCGGCCGCGAACCCCTACTGGAACCCGCGCCCGGTCGAACGCGCCGCCATCCGTGACCTGCTCGGCGCCGCCTGGGAGGGCCACCGCCCGGGCTGACGCGTCAAGCCCTGGCTCCGCTGTTCAGGGCCAGGCGCAGCGTCTCCGCGACATGCTCCAGCGGCACCGGCTTCTCCAGCATCCGATCTTCCGGCACGCCGAGGAGGAGCAGCGCCTGGCGGTCGATCGAGGTCATGTAGCCGCTGAGGACCACGATCGGCAGCGCGGGGCGCCGTTCCCGTACTGCGCGGACCAGTGAGACCCCATCGAGGTTGGGCATTCGCACGTCGGTCAGCAGGGCATCGCACGGATCGCGCGCTTCCTGCTCCAGCGCCACCGCGCCATCCTCGGCCCAGGTCACCGTGAAGCCGGCATCCTCCAGTGCTTCGCGGAGGAGCAGGGCGATGTCGGGCTCGTCCTCTGCCATGAGCACGCGCGGTGCCGTCCCACCGACCATCGGCCGGTTCACCATCATCACTCGTGCAACCCCCGGCAACCCCTGAGGCGGCGCGTCCGGAACGGACAGCACGCCGCCGCTGCCATGATGGTCAGGTCGCGAAGTGTTGTCTGCCCGGGCCTCGGCAGGACACGGCGCACGTCCTCGTGAGGGCGGCCGCATGGCCGGACGGTTGCGCCGGCTGGCATAGGTCCGTCAGGCGACGAGCTTCACCGGCTCAACCGCGAGGCGAAGGCCGTCGATGCCGTTGCCAGTGGCGGGGTCGAAGCGCGCCGCGATCTCGACCGCTTGCATCGCATCGTGGCCGAGCGCCATGACCGCCATCGCGTAATCCCGACCTGACCCGACCGCGACGAAGGGGTCCTCGACGCGCCAGCGGCTGTCGCGGTTGTGCATCCAGCAGGTGCCGTTCGGCATGATCTCCAGCGCCGTCGCCCAACGGTCGGTCTCCTGGCAGGCCGGGCGGGCACCACCGTTCTCGAGCCAGTCCAGCACCTGCCCGCAGACGCCGAAGTCACCGGTCGCGCCAATCAGGCGGCCATCGGCCGTCCGCCGGATCTTTGTCGTGCTGTAGGTGACCGTCCCGCTGGAAATCCGGCGGTCGGCCGTCAGCGTGGTCCCGTCCCATGCGATCGTCGTCACCGGCCGTCTCCATTACCCGGGTGTGACGGTGCCTCACGGGTACGTGATCGGCAAGCGTGAACGGAAGAGCCTCCGACCCGTCCCCTCCGGTTTGACGGGTACGTGTCCGATCCGGCACTTTCCGCCTGGGTTACGAGGCAAGCAGGGTCCATGGCCGCGCCGCGGGTCGTTCTGGTGGAGGATGAGGCGCTCCAACGCCATATCGTGGCGGAATACCTTGCCCAGCACGGCCTTCGCCCCACCACTTGCGCGTCCGGTACGGAGTTCCGCCGACTGGCCGCCCAGAACGTTCCCGACCTCGCCCTGCTCGATGTCCATCTCGGCGAGGCTGAGGACGGCTTCGCCCTGGCGCGCTGGCTGCGCGCCAGATCCTCCCGCGTCGGGATCATCATGCTGACCGCGGCAGGGGAGACGGTGGACCGCGTGGTCGGCCTCGAATCCGGCGCCGACGACTACATCACAAAGCCCTTCGAGCCGCGGGAGCTGCTGGCGCGTATCAAGGCCCTGCTGCGGCGTGCCACGGACGCCGCCCCGCCCCCCCCCCGCCTGACACAGGTCCGTTGCGGCACCGCGATGCTCGACATGGAGCGCCATGTCCTCGTCCGCGCCGACGGCACGGAGGAGCAGCTCGCGGCGAGCGAGTTCGATCTGCTCAAGCTCTTCGTCGAGAACCCGGGCCGGCCGCTGGCCCGCGATTGGCTCCTCGAGGTGACGGCCCACCGGGAGGCCGACGCCTTCGACCGCGCGATCGACAACCGGATCATGCGCCTTCGCCGCAAGGTCGAAGCCGATCCGTCGAAGCCCGAGGCCATCCGGAGCGTCCGCGGCGTCGGCTACATGTTCGTCCCGACTCGGGACTGACGTCGGGGGCCGTCTCGCGCGGCTCTCAGACCCGCGCGCCGTAGGTCGCGCGTGCCGCCTTCAGGGTCCGCTGCAGCAGACCCTCCATGCCCAGGCCTGCCTTCGCCACGGCCTCCTCGTCGCCGTTCCGCGCCGCGGCCTCGATCTTCGCCGCCTGCTCGGCGAGCAGCCGCGCCCCGACCATCCGCGCAGCACCCTTCAGGCGGTGCGCGACGTTCGCGGCCTCCTGGGTCTCGGGACGCGACATCAGGGCGGACACCTCCCGCTCCGCGCTCTCGGCGAAGGAGTCGATGATCCCCTGCAGGCGCGGCCCGTCCGTCCCGAACAGGCCCCGCAGCGCCTCGGGGTCGTAAAGCGCTCCCTCGCTCGGATCGCGCGCCTCGCCCGACAGGCCCGGCACCCAGCGGCCGAGTGTCCGGGCCAGCGCGTCGAGGGCGACGGGCTTGGCGAGGAAGCCGTCCATGCCTGCCGCGTAGCAGCGCTCATCCTCGCCCTTCAACGCATTCGCCGTCACGGCGATGAGGGCGGTTCGCGCGCCTGGATCCGTGATCCCCGCCGCCTCCTCGTCCCGCCGGATCGCGCGCGCCACGTCCAGGCCGTCCATGCGCGGCATGTGCAGGTCGAGCAGGACGACGGGATGACGCTCGCGCTGCCAGGCCTCGAGCGCTGCGACACCGTCCTCGACGAGGTCCGCCCGCAGGCCGAGCAGGTCGAGCTGCCGCTCGATCACTTCCCGGTTCACCGGATGGTCGTCGGCCACCAGCAGGCGCGCCGCGCCCGGCGTCGCCGTGCGGGCGGAGGCAGGGATGCGGTCGGCGCCGGGGACCTCGGCCAGGGCTGGCGCCGCGGAGCCGAGGCGGAGCGTCACGATGAAGCGGCTGCCCCGCCCCGGCTTGCTCTCGACCGAGACGTCGCCGCCCATCAACTGCGCGAGGCGCCGCACGATGGACAGCCCCAGCCCCGTGCCGCCGAAGCGGCGGGTCGTGCTGCTGTCGGCCTGCGCGAAGGGGCGGAACAGCCGGGCGATCGTCTCCGCATCCATGCCGATGCCGCTGTCCTCGACCGTCAGGGCCACGTCCACGGCATCGCCCTCCCTCCGCGTCTCGGCGTTCAGGCGGACGAAGCCGCGTTCGGTGAACTTGATCGCGTTGGACAGCAGGTTGAACAGGATCTGCCGGACCCGCGTCGCGTCGCCCGTTACCCGGTCCGGGCCACCGCCCGGCGGATCGGCGAAGAGGGCCAGACCCTTCGAGGCGGCCTGCGGCGTCAGCGTGTCCACGGTGCCCTCGACGAGCCCGCGAAGGGAGAAGGGCAGCGCTTCCACCTCGAGCCGCCCCGCGTCGATTTTCGAGAAGTCGAGGATGTCGTCGATGATCCGCAGCAGCGACTGCGCCGAGCCCCGCATGATGGAAATGCCCCGCGCCTGCTCCGGCGTGAGGCCCGACCGCTCCAGCACCTCCATCATGCCGAGGACGCCGTTCATCGGCGTCCGGATCTCGTGGCTCATGGACGCCAGGAAGGTCGCCTTCGCCTGGGCAGCGGCCTCGGCGGCGTCGCGCGCGGCCTCGGCCTCGGCCTTCGCGGCGAGCGCGGCTTCCTCGGACGCCTTCACCGCCGTCATGTCGCGGCAGACGATGAGCAACTGCTCCTCCGGCATCGGGACGAAGGTGAAATCCAGCCATCGGCCGGAGGCGGTGCGGCGGATCTGGCGCAGGCCGGCGGGCTGCATGACCTGCGCGCGGCGCTCCGCGACGACCTCCTCGACCGGTCGGTCGAAGCCGAACTCGCCACGGGCATAACGCCAGCGCAGGACGCCGTCGTGCCTCGCGCCGCGGACGACGAGCGCGACGGGAACCTCCAGCAGCGGTGCCGCGCGGTCGTTCGTTTCCAGGATCGTGCCGTCGCGGTCCATGAGGACGACCGCGTCCTGCATGCCGTCCAGCACCCGGCGCAGCAGGTTGCGTTCGGACTCCAGCGCGCCGGCCGCTTCCTTCAGCTCCGTCACGTCCTTGATCGTGACGAGGCGCCGGTCGTCCGGCAGCGGCCGGAAGTCGATCTCCAGCCAGCGGCCGTTGGGGAAGAGCCGGATCTGCCGGTGGCCCTCCGCCGCGGTCAGCGTCGTCCAGCGCTGCTCGACCGATTCCTCCATCGGCCGCTCGAAGCCGTAGAGGCCGATGGCGTAGAGGTGCCGCAGCAGCTCCGTATAGTGCGCGCCGCGCTCGACCACGGTCTCCGGCACGCCCATCAGCCCGGCGGCGCGGCCATTCGTCTCGATGATCGTGCCGCCGCCATCCATCAGCAGCGCGGCATCCTGCATTCCGTCCAGTACGCGGCGCAGCAGGTTGCGCTCCGTCTCCACGGCATTGGCGGCGGCCCGCGCCTCCGTCACGTCGCGCAGCACGCCCAGCAGGCGGCCGTCGGGCAGCGGCCGGAAGCCATATTCCACCCAGCGCCCGTCTTCCAGCCGCCGCACCTGGCGCGACCCGCCGGCTGCGATGCTGCGCAGCCAGTGATCCGCCACCAGCTCCTCGAAGGACTGGTCGAACCCGTAGGCGCCACGGTCGTACTGCCACCGCAGCGCCTCGGTATAGTGCAGCCCGGGCTGCACGAGTTCCGCCGGCACGCCCATGAGCGCCGCCGCGCGCTCGTTCACCTGGGCGATGGTGCCGTCGGGCGACAGCACCACGATCGCGTCCTGCAGGCCATCCAGCACGCCGCGGAGCAGGTTGCGGTCGGCCTCGACGGCAGCGGAAGCCTCCTTGATCTCCGTCACGTCCCGCATCACCGCGAGGATCCGGCCGTCCCCGAGCGGACGGTAGCTGTAGTCCACCCAGCGCCCGTCCTCCGTCCGGCGGATCTGACGCAATCCGCTCCGCCCGGTGTTCTCGGGCTGGCGTTCCCGGAGGATCTCCTCGAAGGACCGGTCGAAGCCGAAGACGCCACGGTCGTAGATCCACCGCAGCGCGTCGGCATAGGGACGGCCGGGTTGCACGAGCGGTGCCGGCACGCCCATGAGCGTGGCCGCCCGATCGTTGGATTGCAGGATCACGCCATCGGGCGAGATCACCACGAGGGCATCCTGCATGCCGTCGAGGACGCCGCGCAGGAGGTTCCGCTCCCCCTCGAGGAGCGCCGCAGCCCGCTTCAGCCCGGTGATGTCGCGGACGACGATCATCATCCGGCCGGCCGGCAGCGGGCTGACGTTGTACTCCACCCAGCGGTCGCCGGGCAGGCGCGACTCGAAGGTCGTCGGTCCCGCCGAGAGGATGGCGGCGCGGCGCTGCCGGATGAACTCCTCCTCGGGCGTGTCGAAGCCGTAGTCGCCGCGTCGGTAGAGGAAGCGGATGATGTCCTGGTGCTTCGTCCCCTTGATCGGCATCTCGGGCGGCAGGCCGAGCAGCTCGCCGCCCTGGTGCGACGTCTCCAGGATGGTCCCGTCCGCGTCGATGAGGACGACGGCGTCGGTCATGTTCGTCAGGAGATGCTCGACGCGCGCCTTCTGGTCGGTGAGGGCCGCCTGGTCCCGGCGCATGGCCGTCACGTCGCGCCAGACGCCCAGCGTTCCTTCCGCGCCTCGCCGGATCAGCAGATCCAGGACCTGTCCGTCACGCGTCACCCAGGTCGTCGGCCCCGGTCCCGTAGTGTAGGGCGCCAGGGCCGCATCCACGTCGGCCTCCGACCCCGTGCCGTCGGGAAGGGCCGGCCCTGCATCGCCGCGCCGGACGTGGTGGCGGATGAACTCGCGCAGCGGGGCGCCTTCGGCGCGCAGCTCCGGCGGCAGCCGCAGGACGGCGTCGAGGCGAGCGTTCCGGACGATGCAACGCCCTTCCGGGTCGAAGAGCGCGACCCCCGCTTCGATGGATTCGAGGCCGAGCGAGATGAGGCGTACGGCGTGCTCCGGATCGACCGGGCGGGGCGTACCATCCTGACGGGTGTCGGGGGGCATCAAGCTCATCTTGCACGCGCCGGCGTAACCGGCACGTGCCGGAACCGTCGCCGAATTGTCGCGTCGGTCGCGCGTGCCGGCGGCACCGCGCGACAAGTGCGACAGGAAGCTGGCCGGTGAGCGACGGGAACGAGACGGGCCGCGTGCGATGACCCTGGCGCCGGTGGATTGCCGGCCGCAACCCGACGAGGACCGGACCGCATGCGCCTGCTGCCGATGCTCATGATGCTGGCCCCCTTACTCCTCTCCGGCGGCGACGCGCGGGCCGAGCCGTTCCGGGAAGACGGAGCCCTGCGCTCGGCTTGCGCGACGGCCCCCCTCGCGTCGCCGGACGGCACCGGGCGCGCCCCTTCGGCGGAACGCTCGGCGAAGCCGCGTAGCCCGGGAGTCAGGCTGGCCTGCGACGGGCAGGGTCCAGCGGGCTGCGGCGCCGCGACAGCCGCATGGCGGTTCCGCGCGGACGGGCGGCCGCTCCCGGATGCCCGCGACGGATGTCCGCAACGCACGTAGCGGCGCGCTGGGGAGGGTGGCCCCGCCCGAAACGGGATCGCTCGGACCGGCGAAGCCGCTCCCCGTGTAATCAAGGGAGCCGGTCGGTGCCGATGACCGTCGGCCTGTGCCGCCTTCGGCTCCACCTGCGCGGTAGGCCTGCCGGATGCGACGCTGCCCGGCACGAGAAGGCCGTCGGCATCAGGCCTTGACCACCTGCTCGGTCGCGGTCGGTCCAGGGGACGGCGATGACGCGAAGGTTGCGCGCAGGAACTCGAGCGCCGTCGCGAGGTGGCGGCGGAGCGCGAGCTCCGCGGCGTCGGGATCGCGGCGCAGGATCGCGTGCAGGATCGCCGCATGTCCGGCATGGTTCAGACGGTCGATGTCGGCGCCGCGCGGCAGCCGCTGCCAGTGAAGCTGCAGCCATTCGACATAGGCGCGGTGGACGGCAGGATAGATGGGATTGCCCGGAATGCGGTAGAGTTCCGCGTGGAAGATGGCATCGGTGGCGTAGAACCGTTCGGGATCGCCGATGGCCGCATGATTCCCCGCCAGGGCCGCTTCGAGCGCTTCGACGTCATCGCGGCGCGCGTGCAAGGCGGCGTGGCGTACGAGCGCCGCCTCCAGCAGGACCCGCGTCTCGAAGAGATCGAGCACGCCACGGCCATCCTCCATCAGGTGCGATACCAGGCTACCGAGCGTCGTCAGCGCCGCCTCGTATCCCGGGCGCTGCACGACCGGCCGGTGCCCGGGCCGCGCGACGATGAGGCCGCGCGCGGCAAGGGCGTGAAGGGCCTCACGCACCGCGGCGCGGCCGACGCCGAAGCGGCGCATGAGGTCGCGTTCCGGCGGAAGCCGTGCGCCCTCCGCCAGTTCGCCGGCGCCGATGCGACGGGCGAGATCGTCGGCCACGCCATCCGCACGCCGGCCGGTCGGTCTAGCCGCATCGAACAGGCGGGGCGGGGCGTCTTGCATCGAAGTAGTGTCATCCACATCGGAACCGCGCCCAAGGGGCGATGGGCCGAAAAAACAGTATCCGGTCGGACCAAACAAGACGACTAGATCGTGCCCGATCAAAGCCAGTCCACCGACGTAACGGCTGAAGTCCTGCGTTGACATGGATCATGGCGCGGTGGAACCCTCTGTTTGGTCGGACCAAAGCCGCCGCTAAGGCGGCATCGGAGCCGGCAGAACCGCGACCGGCCGAAGCCGGCGCCGCCACGGAGGACGTCCCGCATGCCGATGTCACGGCGCAGCCTGCTCACCCTCGCGGCCGCGGCGGCCGCCTCGCCGCTGGCCTCCGCGCTCGCGCAGGGCATGCCGCCCCTGCAGCGCAAGGCGAACTACCGCGTCGGCTTCGCGCAGACCGAGAGCAACAATCCCTGGCGCATCGCGCAGACCGACAGCATGCGGTCCGAGGCGCAGCGCCGTGGCGATGCCTTCGTCTACACCGATGCCGCGGCCTCCGCCGCCAAGCAGGTGGCCGACGTCAACAGCATGATCGCGCAGCGCGTGGACCTCATCTTCCTCGCCCCGCGAGAGGAGCGGCCGCTGGTTCCTGCGGTGATGGCGGCGAAGCGCGCGGGGATCCCCGTGATCCTCCTCGACCGTCGCGTGGACGGGGCGCAGGCGCAGCCGGGCCGCGACTACGTCACCTTCATCGGCTCGGACTTCATCGACCAGGGCCGTCGCGCGGCCGAATGGCTGGACGGCGCCGTGAACGGTAGCGCGCGGATCATCGAGCTGCAGGGCACGACCGGGTCGTCGCCGGCGAACGACCGGCGCAAGGGCTTCGCGGACTATATCGCGGCGAAGTCCGGCATGCGCATCGTCGCGAGCCAGTCCGGCGACTTCGTCCGCGACCGCGGCCGCCAGGTCGCGGAGGCGCTGCTGCAGGCACATCCCGACGCGACCGCGATCTACGCCCACAACGACGAGATGGCGGTCGGCGCGATCGCCGCGCTGGAGGCCCGCGGCCGCCGTCCGGGGCAGGACGTGACGGTCGTCTCGATCGACGGCACGCGTTCGGCGTTGCAGGCCATCATCGACGGCAAGATGGGCGCGACCGTCGAGAGCAACCCGCGGTTCGGCCCCAAGGCCTTCGAGACGCTCGACCGCTACGCCGCCGGCGAAACGGTGGAGCACTGGGTGAAGGTGCCCGACCGGTTCTTCGACCGGAACAACGCGGCGCAACTCATCGGCGACGCATACTGACGGGGTTGCGGGGCGGCCTCTGCTGCCCCGCGTCGCGGAAGGCGTGGTCATGACCGATCCCGGGCCGCTGCTGGCAATGCGCGGCGTCGAGAAGCGCTTCGCCGGCGTGCCTGCCCTTTCGGGAGCGAGCCTGGAGGTCGGGCGTGGCGAGGTGCGCGGCCTCATCGGCCAGAACGGCGCGGGCAAGTCCACGCTCATCAAGATCCTGACGGGCTACCACCGCCGTGACGGCGGCGAGGTGCTTTTCGATGGCGCACCCTTCGAGGCGCGCACGCCGCAGGAGGCGCAGGCGCGGGGGATCAGCACGATCCACCAGGAAATCAACCTGGTGGGCTACCGCTCCGTCACCGAGAACATCCTGCTGGGGCGGGAGCGGCGGCGCTTCGGCCTGCTCGATTGGCCGGCGATGCACCGGGAGGCGCGGGCAGCCGTGGCGCGCCTCGGTCTCGACGTCGACGTGCGGCGGCCGCTCGCGGACTACACGACGGCCGTGCAGCAGATGGTCGCGATCGCCCGCGCGCTCGGCTTCCACGCCCGCCTGATGGTGATGGACGAGCCGACCTCCTCCCTCGACGACCGGGAGGTCGAGGTGCTGTTCGGCGTGATCCGCGGGTTGAAAGCCGACGGCGTCTCCGTCGTCCTCGTCAGCCACAAGCTGGACGAGCTCTACGCGGTCTGCGACGCGGTGACGGTCATGCGCGACGGTCGGACGGTCCGGGCAGCGCTGATGCCGTCCATCTCGCGCCTTGAGCTCGTCTCCGAGATGCTGGGCCGCGAGGGCGTGGCGGTGGCGCCGGCGACGTACCGCGCCGCATCGCGCCCCGCGGCCGAGGAGGTGCTGGCGATCGAGGGCCTGCACGCCCCGCCGCGCGTCCGGGGCGCGTCGCTCCGCGTCGCGCGGGGCGAGATCGTCGGTCTCGCCGGCCTGCTCGGCGCGGGCCGGTCGGAGACGGCCCGCGTCGCCTTTGCCGCGGATGGCGACGTCGCGACCGCCGGGCGGATGCGCTTCAGCGGCCGGGATTTCGCGCCGGAAAGCCCGCGCGACGCGATCCGCGCCGGCATCGGTTTCCTCTCCGAAGACCGCAAGGTCGAGAGCATCGTTCCCGAAATGTCGGTGCGCGAGAACCTGACCCTCGCCCTGCTGCCGCGCCTCACCCGCGCCGGCCTGGTGGACGAGGCGCGGCAGCGCGAGGTGGTGGATCGCCTGATCCGCCGCCTCGGCGTGCGCTGCGCCAGCCCGGACCAGCCGATCAGGGAACTATCCGGCGGCAACCAGCAGAAGGTGCTGCTGGCCCGCTGGCTCTGCACGGAACCGCGGCTGCTGATCCTCGACGAGCCGACGCGGGGCATCGACGTCGGGGCCAAGGCCGAGATTGCCGCGCTGATCCGCTCCCTTGCCGAGGAGGGCCTGGCCGTTCTCATGATCTCCTCCGAGGTCGAGGAAGTCGTGGGTGGCGCCGACCGTGCCTACGTCATGCGCGATGGCCGCACGGTCGCGGAACTATCGGGCCCCGATCTCACCGAAGCCGCCGTCCTCGCCGCCATGGCGCAGGGGCCGCACGAGGTGGCGCTGGCGGAAGGGACGGGCCTTGTCTGAGCTTGCCGCCCCCGCCCCCACCGCGGTTCCGACGCGCCCGCGCGACCTGCGGCGGCTGCTCGCGCGCTGGGGGGCGCTGATCGCCTTTCTCCTGCTCCTCGCGATCAACCTCGCGGTCACGCCGCATTTCGCGTCCTGGCAGACGCTGGAGGTGAACCTCACCCAGGTCGCGCCGATCGTCATCGTCGCGGTCGGCATGACGCTCGTGATCGCGACAGGGGGAATCGACCTCTCGGTCGGCTCGCTCATGGCGATCGCCGGCGCCCTGGCGCCGCTGATCTTCCTCGGGCACGTCGTGCCGATGCCGCACCCGCTGGCCGGCGTCGTGCTCGCCATGGTCCTGCCAGTGCTGGTCACCGCGGCTCTCGGGTGGTGCAACGGCCTGCTCGTCACGCGCTTCGCCATCCAGCCGATCGTCGCGACCCTCGTCCTCTTCATCGCGGGGCGCGGGGTCGCGCAGGTCATGACGGGTGGTAACCTGCAGGAGTTCCGCGTGCCGCAGTTCCAGGCCATCGGCCTCGGGCGGCTTCTCGGCGTGCCCGTGCAGGTTTGGATCATGCTCCTGGCTGTCGGTGCGGCGGCACTGCTGCTGCGCCGCGCCGTCCTCGGGCGGCAGATCCTCGCCATCGGCGGGAACGAGCGGGCCGCGCGGCTCTCCGGCGTGCCGGTCGGGCAGGTGAAGCGGCTGGTCTACGCGATCAGCGGTGCGCTGGCGGGCCTCGCGGGCCTCGTCGTCATCGCCATCAACTCCTCCTCGGACGCCAACCTCGTCGGGCTGGGGATGGAGCTTGACGCCATCGCGGCCGTCGCGGTCGGGGGGACGCTGCTGGCTGGGGGCGCGCGACGGTCCTCGGTACGCTTCTCGGGGCGCTCATCATCGGGCTGCTGCGCTTCACGCTGCTGGCCAACGGCGTACCGGACGCGGCGGCGCTCGTCGTGAAGGCGGGGGTGATCCTCCTTGCGGTCTGGCTGCAACGGGCTGGGCGTGGCTGATGGCGCGGCGGCTCGGCTCCCATGCCGTCTTCCTCGCGCTTCTCGCGCTCATCGTCTTCGGCGCGCTGCGGTACGAGCACTTCCTCGGCTGGTTCAACGTTGCGACCCTGCTCCGCTACAACGCCCTCTTCGCGCTCGTTGCCCTGGGCATGTGCTTCGTCATCTGCACGGGCGGGATCGACCTCTCGGTCGGCGCGGTCGCGGCGCTCGGCAGCGTCGTATCGGCGCTGCTCTCCGCCGCTGGCCCAGTGCCCGCCATGCTCGGCGGGGTCGGGGCGGGGCTGGCGGTCGGCGCGCTGAACGGCGCGCTGGTGACGCGCGTCGGGCTCGCGCCCTTCGTCGTCACCCTCGCGACGATGCTCGGCGCAGGCGGCACCGCGCTGCTGCTGGCCGGCAACGAGAGCGTCGCCGTCTCCTACGACAGCGGCTTCGTGGAGCTCGGCCAGGGCGACATCTTCGGCTTCCCCGTCCCCGGCTGGATCGGTCTCCTCGCCTACGTCGTCGGTGCCGTGCTGTTAAACTTAACTGCCTTTGGACGGACAGTGCTCGCCGTCGGCGGCAACGAAGATGCGGCGCGGCTCATGGGCCTGCCCGTCGGCCGCACCTTCTTCCTCGTCTACCTCATGAGCGGCGGCCTCGCCGGTCTCTCGGGCGTGCTGCTCGCCGCGCAGTTCGGCGCGGGCCAGCCGATCGAGGGCGCGGGGTGGGAGCTCTTCGCGATCGCTGCGACCGTCGTCGGCGGCACGCTGCTCACCGGGGGGATCGGGTCGATCGGCGGCACACTCGCTGGCGTGCTCCTCCTTGGCCTCATCTTCAACATCCTGAACTTCGAGAACGGCCTCGGCACGATCAGCCTGTCCGTCTACTGGCAGTCGGTGATCCGCGGCCTCTTCCTCCTCCTCGTCGTGGTGCTCCAGGCCCGGCTCCTGGCAGCCCGCGGTGCCCCGGCCACACGCTGAAAGACCCGGAACCATGGCGCGCATCGCCTCCCTCCAGATCGGCTTCTACCGCGTTCCGCTGCCCACGCTGCTGACCGACAGCACCCACGGCGAGATGCGCGACTTCGAGCTGAATACGGTGCGCGTGCGCGACGCGGACGGCGCGGAGGGCGTCGGATACAGCTTCACCGTCGGCCGCAACGGCGCCGCGGTGGACGCGGTGCTGACGCGAGAGATCGCCGAGATCGCCGCCGGCGAGGACGCCGACGCGATCGAACGGCTCTGGCACCGCTGCTGGTGGGACCTGCACTATGGCGGCCGCGGCGGGCCGACCGTGCTCGCACTTTCGGCCTTCGACATCGCGTTGTGGGACCTGAAGGCGCGGCGCGCCAACCTCCCGCTGTGGAGGCTCCTCGGCGGCTTCGACCCGAAGGTGCCGTGCTATGCGGGCGGCATCGACCTGCTGCTGCCGCTGGACGAGCTGCTGGCGCAGACAGACGCCAACCTGGCCAAGGGCTTCCGCGCAATCAAGATGAAGGTCGGGCGAAAGCGCCTGGACGAGGACGTCCAGCGCGTCGCCGCCATGCGGGAACACCTCGGGGCGGAGTTGCCCCTCATGGTAGACGCCAACATGAAGTGGACCGTGGACCAGGCGATCCGCGCCGCCCGCGCCTTCCAGCCCCACGACCTCACCTGGCTGGAGGAGCCGATCAGCCCGGACGATCTCGGCGGCCATGCACGGGTCGTGCGCGACGGCGGCCTGCCGATCGCCGCGGGAGAGAACCTCCGCACCCTGTGGGACTTCAAGAACCTCATCGCCTCGGAAGGCGTGACCTATCCGGAGCCCGACGTCACGAACTGCGGCGGCGTTACGGCCTTCATGAAGATCGCGCACCTCGCGGAGGCCTGGAACCTCCCCGTGACCTCGCACGGGGCGCATGACGTGACCGTGCACCTGCTCGCCGCGTGCCCCAACCGCTCCTTCCTTGAGGCGCATGGCTTCGGCCTGGACAGCTACATCGCCGACCCGCTGCGGATTGAGGAGGGCTTCGCGATCGCGCCGGAACACCCCGGCCACGGCATCACCTTCGACTGGGCTGGGCTCGAGCGGATCCGCGCATGATCCCGCGCTACGACCACATCGTCGTTGGCGGGGGCTCATCGGGCTGCGTTGCCGCCGCACGGCTCGTGGCCGCGGGCCACCGCGTTCTGTTGCTGGAAGGCGGGCATTCCCATCGCCACCCGCTGCTCGACATGCCACCGGGCATCTTCAAGATGATCAACGGCAGCAAGTACATGCGCTACCACCAGACGGTACCGCAGCCGCACCTGGATGGGCGCGTGCATGACATTCCCCAGGCGAACGTCCTGGGCGGCGGATCCTCCGTCAACGCACAGGTCTACATGCGCGGACGTCCTTCGGACTACGAGGGCTGGCACGATCTCCTGCGGGGCGACAACGACTATCCGGGCTGGGGCTGGCGCGACGTCCTCCCGCATTTCCGCGGCATGGAGGGAAATGACCGCCTGAACGACGCCCTGCACGGGGCGGACGGGCCGCTCCTCGTTTCCGATCCAGGGCATATCGACGACATGTCGCGCTGGTTCGTCCAGGCGGTGCAGGGGCTTGGCGAGCCCTACAACCACGACTTCAACGGCCCGTCGCAGCGCGGAGTCGGGTTCTACCAGTTCATGAACCGCCGGGGACGGCGCAGCAGCGCGGCCTACGCCTTCATCGCGGCGCTGGAGGGGAACCCGAATCTCACCCTGCGGCTGAATGCTCGGGTGCGGCGGGTGGTGGTGGCGAACGGGCGGGCCGTCGGCGTGGCATGGCGTGATGCGGCCGGGACCGAGCACCAGGCCGCGGCCGACGGTGAGGTGATCCTCGGCGCCGGATCGCTCGTCACACCGCAGCTCCTCATGCTCTCGGGAATCGGACCTGCGGATCAGCTGAGGGAGCACGGAATCGACGTCCTGATCGACCTGCCCGGCGTCGGCGAGAACCTGGTGGATCACCCGGAGGTGCCCATCATCGCCGTGGCGAACGGGAAGTACGGCTACCACAAGCAGGGCGCGGGCTGGCGGATGCTCCTGAACGGCCTGCATTTTCGCCTGTTCGGGACAGGACGTATCCTTTCCGCCGGCGTTGAGGCCGGAGCTTTCGTCAATCCGTCCGATCCAACGGCGGAGCCGACGATCCAGGCCTTCTGCGTGCCGATCGTCTACCTGGACCGCGACACGCTGACCCTGGTGAAGGACACCTACGGCGTAACGGTGACGACGGTCGTCATCAAGCCGAAGTCGCGGGGCTTTGTGCGCCTGCGCTCAGCGGATCCCGACGCGATGCCGCTCGTCTCGCCGAACCTGCTGCAGCACCCGGCCGACGTACGCTCGATGCTGGAGGGGCAGCGTTTCTTCCTTCGTGCTTTCAAGTCCAGCCCGTTGCAGGAACGGATCGCGTCGCTCGCCGTACCGGATCCGGCCGATCTGTCGGACGAGGCGCTCCTGCGCCACTGCAAGCGCTTTGTGAAGACGAACTACCACCCGGCCGGAACCTGCCGCATGGGTCCACCGGGTGACCCGTTGGCTGTGCTCGATTCCAGGCTGCAGGTGCGGGGCTTGGAGGGCCTGCGGGTCTGCGATCTCTCCGCTATGCCGGACATCAATGCGGGCAACACCAACGCACCGGCGATGATGATGGGAAGCCGCTGCGCCGAGTTCGTGAACGGCGCCGCTGGTCACTGGGCAGAGGGGAGGAGGACGACGCCGTTGGTCGGAGCGACGACGTCGTCATCAGCCTGATTCGGTCCCCTCGACGCCGATGCGCCGGGGATGGCCCGCTGACGTAGTGAATGGACCTGCGCGGGCCGACCTTCTTCAGTGTCCGGTCCAACCAGGGTATGTGCTACGGCGATCATGGTGGACGTCGAGGCCCAGGTTTTCGGTCGCGTCCGCGGCGGTGAGGCGCGACGCGTGAGCGGAAACCTGACGCGCCGGCCTCCAACTATGCCTGCTTCTTCCCGCTGAAGCCACGTTTGGAGGACAAAGGCCGCGACAGTTCCATGCCCGCGGCGCGACCGCGAGATCCGACTGCCGATCGTCGCTGCCACCCTCCGCGACGTCGGCCGATACCCGAGAGGGCGCCCGATCCTTTTGGCAAGACGCCTTCCACGCGTCGCAGGGCGCTGAGATCGGCTTCGTTCACCCGCCGACCACGCGCGTGGGATGCGAGAACACCTCGAAGCCGTCGCCGCGAACGAGCGCGACGAGCGTGATTCCGCAGGCGTCGGCGGTACGGATCGCGAGCGCGGTCGGGGCGGAGACCGCGGCGAGAACGGGCGCGCCGATGCGTGCGGCCTTCTGCACCATCTCGACGGAGACGCGGCTTGTCAGCACGACGACGCCGGTCCCCCCGTCCACCCTCGCGCGAGCGAGGGCGCCCGCAAGCTTATCCAGCGCGTTGTGGCGCCCAACGTCCTCGCGGATTGCGACGAGCCCGTCCGCCAGCGTCCAGAACGCGGCCGCGTGCAGCGCGCGCGCGTCGCGGTTCAACACCTGCTCCGCTTCCAGCGCCCGCATCGCCGCGCTGACTGCCCCGGGCCGGAGCCGCAAGGGCGCGGTGACACGGTCGGCAGGACGCGTGGCCTCCCGCAGGGACTCGATCCCGCACAGGCCGCATCCCACAGGTCCGGCCATCATGCGGCGACGTCGCAGGAGCGTTGCTCCGGCGGCTTCGGCGAGGCGCATCCGCACCTCGATCCCGAGGTCGCCCCGCTCCACGATTTCGGTGTCCGTGATCGCGCCCGGCGCGGTGACGATGCCCTCGGACAGCGAGAAGCCGAGGGCGAAGTCTTCCAGGTCGGAAGGGCTTGCCATCATCACGGCATGGCTCGCCCCGTCATAGGACAGGGCAACCGCGACCTCCTCCGCCAGCACGCGGGTACCGACGGAGGGCGAGGCGTTCGCCACCGCCACGCGCGGCGAGGATACGAGGGCGGCGGTCATGCGACGGGATGCAGGTGAACGGGGACCGACTTCGCAGCGGGCACCTTGCTCCGCTCCGCGTGGTGCCACAGCGGGATGAGCGGGTTGCATTCGGGGAAGTAGGCGGCGCAGCAGCCCGGCGGAATGTCGTAGTGGACGACGCGGAAGCCATCCACCCGCCGGTGAACGCCGTCATCGACCGCGGTGGTCATCCCCACGGTCGCACCATCGGCAAGCCCGAAGCGCGCGGCGTCGTCGCGGTTCATCAGCAGGACCATCCTCGTCCCGGAGATGCCGCGGAACCGATCCTCGTAGCCATAGACCGTCGTGTTGAACTGGTCATTGGATCGGAGCGTGATGAGCTGCAGGACGTCGGGCCGTTCGAGGTCGGTCGGCACGTCGCGATCCTCCCGCAGCGAGGTGGGGAGGTGGAAGTTCGCTTTCCCGTTCGGCGTATTCCATTCGCGCTGCCGGACGGGGAGCGGGCGATGGAAGCCGCCGGCGAAGACCCGCGTGTTGAAGTCGTTGAAGATGTGCGGATAGGTCGCCTCGATCGCGTCGCGGATGCGGCCGTAATCCGCCACCCATTCGTCCCACGGCACCCGGGGGTTCACGGGCAGTGCGGCCTTCGCGATCCCGGCGACGATGGCCGGCTCGGAGAGTAGGTGCGGCCCGGCGGGCGCGACCTGGCCGCGGCTCGGGTGGATCTTCGTCATCGTGTCCTCGCAGGTCACCGCCTGCGGGCCGCTTGCCTGTTGGTCCACTTCCAGGCGCCCGAGACAGGGGAGGAGGAAGGCGACCTCCCCGTTGATCAGGTGGTTGCGGTTCAGTTTCGTCGCGACCTGCACCGTCAGCCGGATCCGGGGCCAAGCCGCCTCCATCGCGGCCGTTTCCGGGATGGCGCGGATGAAGTTGCCGCCGAGGCCGAGAAAGGCCGTGACCCGCCCGGCAAGGATGGCCTCGCAGGCTTCGACCGTGTTCATGCCGGTGTCCCGCGGCGGCTCGAAGCCGTATTGCTCCGCAAGGCGGTCGAGCGGCACGAGTTCCGGCTTCTCCGTGACGCCGACGGTGCGCTGGCCCTGGACGTTCGAATGGCCCCGCACGGGCAGGATGCCCGAGCCCGGCTTGCCGAAGTTCCCGCGAAGCAGCAGCAGGTTGACGAGCATGCGCACGTTCTCCACGCCCGCCCGGTGCTGCGTCAGGCCCATGCCGTAGATGGCAATCGCCGTGCGGGCCCGCGCGTAGGTGGCCGCCGCCCTTCCCAGCGCCTCGCGCGCCAAGCCCGATCGCCTCTCCAGATCGGGCCAGTCGGCGGCGCGGGCGCAGGCGACGTAGTCCTCGAAGCCGTGCGTGTGCTCCGCGATGAAGCGGTGGTCGAGCCACGGTTCGCGACCCGCCGCGCGGGCCGCATCGTCGCCTTCGATCAGCGCCTTCGACAGGCCCAGGATGGCGGCGATATCGCCACCCGCGCGGACTTGGTGGTACTGCTCCGAGATCCGGGTTTCCGCGCCGGTCAGCATTTCGATCGGGTTCTGAGGGTTGGTGAAGCGTTCCCAGCCCCGCTCGCGGAGTGGGTTGAAGGAGACGATCGGGACCCCGCGCTTCGCGGCTTCCTGCAGCGGGTGCAGCATCCGCGGCGCGTTGACGCCGACATTCTGGCCGAAGCTCAGGATGCACTCGGCCTGATGGAAGTCACGTAGCGTGACCGTGCCGACGGGCGCGCCGATCGCCTCGGGCAGCGCGACGGACGTGCTCTCGTGGCACATGTTGGAGGAATCGGGCAGGTTGTTGTGCCCGTAGAGCCGCGCGAAGAGACCCCACATGTAGGACGTCTCGAGCGAGGCACGCCCGGAGGCGTAGAACACCGTCGCCTTCGGGTCCATGCGACGCAGTTCCGCGCCGATCTCGCGGAACGCCTCGTCCCAGGACACGCGGACCCACCGGTCCCGGGCGCGGTCGAGCCGCATCGGATGCAGCAGCCGTCCCCCCGCCTCGAGGTCATGGTCGGACCAGCTGAGGAGTTCGGAGATCGTGTGGCTCTCGAAGAATGCGGCCTCCCGGCGCTTGCGCGTGATCTCCCACGCCGTCGCCTTCGCCCCGTTCTCGCAGTACTCGAACCTCCGCAGTTCGTCGGGATCGGGCTTGGCCCAGGAACACGACACGCAGGAATAACCGTCGGGCTTGTTCTGCTTCAGCAGCGTCGCATTCCCGCTTGCGAGCCGATCCTCGCGGAGAAGGATGCCCTCGACCGAGCGGAGAGAACCCCATCCGCCTGCGGGTCCGGCGTACGGCTTCCTTCCATTCTGGTCCGTCATGTCCGGCTCCTGGTCTGCCCGCGTCGTGTACGGCGTGCGAGGACATGGGTAACGACTGCGGAAGGACCATGGTTCAACCGCTGGCCGAGGCAGTCGGACCTGACCCATCCGTCCGCGCGGGTGCCAGCCCAGGCACGGGACGCCGCGTCGCTGCCGCGCGTCGGGGCTCGGATCACGCCTGCCCGGCGATCAGGACGATGCCATGGCCTTAACTGCAACGCGCGGACACGGGCCATGCGGCCGGTCACCCCGACCTCGCAGCCTAAGCGCATACCCCCGGGGCGGAGGTGCAAGCGCAGGGAGACAGCAGCCGCTCGTCCGACCAGTCCAGCGTACCGGCGCCGCTCGGCCATTCACCGTGACCTCCCCTGTCATGTCGTCCTCCGGGCCGTCGTGCCGGGGCGATATGGGACGCATGAGCAGAGCGTCTTGAAGGATCGCAGCACGGGGCGAGACCGGGCGACCCTACGTCACGACCGGACCGGCAGCGCCTCAAGCCCGCGGAGGATGAAGCTGGACCGCCAGCGCAGTTCCCCCGGCGGCCGCGCGAGGCGGAGGTCGGGCGCGCGGCGCAGCAGCGCGGCGAAGGCGACGCCCGCCTCCAGCCGCGTGAGCGAGGCGCCGATGCAGGCATGCACGCCCTGGCCGAAGGCGAGGTGCCGGTTGTCAGCCCGCGCCAGGTCCAGACGGTCCGGTTCGCTAAACCGCGCGGCATCGCGGTTGGCGGAGGCGAGCACCGCGAGCACGAGCTCGCCGCGCGGGATGCGGGTCCCCGCGACCTGCGTGTCCTCCCTCGCGTAGCGCTCGGTCGCCGTCTCGGCGGGCACGACGAAGCGGAGAAGTTCCTCCACGGCGCTGCGGCCGAGCGCGGCGTCGCCGCGCCACCGCGCGAGCTCCGACGGATGGTTCAGCAGCGCGAGCGTCCCGCTGCCGATGAGGTTCACCGTCGTCTCGTGCCCGGCCGAGAGGAGGAGGAAGATCATCGCGAGGACCTCGTCCTCCGACAGCCGGTCGTCCGCCTCCCGCGCCACGACGAGGGCGGAGATGAGGTCGTCGCGCGGCTCAGCGCTCCGGCGGCGGACGAGGCGGCGCATGTACCAGAGGAATCGCAGGACCGTCGGCGCGACGAAAAGCGGATGCCGCTCGCCGAGGCCGACCAAGGCGCGGGTCCAGGCGCTGAACCGCGCGTGATCCTCGTCCGGGACGCCGAGGATGCGGCCGATGACGCGCAGCGCGACGGGCAGGGCGAAGTCGCCGACGACGTCGAAGCCTCCGCGCGGCAGCAGGCGGTCGAGGGTCTCCTCCGTCACCGCCTCCGCGGTCTCCCGCATCCGCTCGACCTGCCGCGCCGCGAAGGCCTTGTGGACGAGCGCGCGCAGCCGTGCGTGGCGCTCGCCGTCCAGGCTGAGGAGGCCCTGCTGTAGGACGCGGAACGGGCCGGGCAGCCGCAGTATGGGCGCGGTCCTCGCCTGCTCCGGCGTCATCGCGGCGCCGGCATCCTTCGTGAAGGTGCCCGGCGCCTTCAGGACCCCGAGCACGTCGTCGTAGCGAGTCACGAGCCACGCCCGCTGCTCCCTGCGCGCAAAGCGCAGCGTGACCGGGTGGACCGGTGCCTCCGCCCGGAGGCGGGCGTAGAAGGGGAAGGGATCCGCCTTGAAGGCTGCGGAGGTGATGTCCACCGCGGCGAACGACGCCGGGGCGAGGCGGGCCACGCTCACGGCGTACCCCCTTGCAGACCCGCGAGGAGAGCGTCGGCGAGTTCCTCCGCCGGGGGCAGCGGCGCGTCCCGGTCGAGGAGGCGCTGCAGGAGCAGGCCGAGGACGATCGCCGAGACGAGCCGCGGGCCCGTGGCGCGGAGGCGCTCGGGCAGGCGCTGCGCCAGCACCTCCCCGCCGGCTTCAAGCATCGGCCCGAGGACGCGGCGGCGGAACTCCTCGGCAAGGTCCGGATCCACCAGGACCTCGGCGAGAAGAACGCGGAAGAGCTCGGTCGCCTCCTCCGTCATGGCGACCAGGGGCCGGCGGATGACCTCGACGAGAAGGTCGCGGCCGCCGGCAAGCGGCGCGGGTGGCGCGGCCTCCACCGCCCGTTCTGCCAGCCGGTCGAAGATCGCAAGAAGCAGCGCCGCCTTGTTGTCGAAGTGGTTGTAGATCGAGCCGGCCGCCACGCCCGCCGCGGCAGCGACGTCGCGCATGGAGGCGGCCCGGAACCCCTTGCGGGCGAAGACAGTGACCGCCGCATCGAGGATGTGATCCTGCTTGAAGCGGGAGACCCGGGCGGCGAGGGGCGTTGTCATCGGCGCAACCTGAACAGACGTTCAGGATAATGATTGGGTGTTCAGGAAGCTCCGTTCAAGCCGTCCCTCCAGCGTGAGGCTTCCTGCCGGACCGCCGTCCAGCACGGGCCTTCCTCGAACAGCGCTCGTCATGTCGCGCCAGCGTCATGCCGCTCGGCCGGGCCCGCTTCGCTCGTGGCAGCCCGCCTTGGCCGGCGCGCTCAGGACCCCTTTGCTCCTCCTCCGTCACCGCCAAGCCGCTAGACGCCAGGCCGGAGAACGCAGCCGCCACCAGGGGAACGCCCATGAGAACACGACGGGGACTCTCGGCGTGCGGAGTCCCGGCACAGTACGCTGCTTATCATGGTTCCGGAAACCCGCGGACACGAAAACGGCCCGCGTCAGTCTGACGCGGGCCGCCCGAAAACGCTGTTGTGGACTGGGTTCTTCGCTCAGACCGAGTAGTACATCTCGAACTCGACCGGGTGCGGCGTGTGCTCGAACTTGTATACGTCCTGCCACTTCAGCTCGATGTAGCTCTCGATCTGGTCCTTGCCGAAGACGTCGCCGGCCAGCAGGAACTCGTGGTCGGCCTCGAGCGACTGCAGCGCCTCGCGCAGCGAACCGCACACCGTCGGGATGCCCTTCAGCTCCTCCGGCGGCAGGTCGTAGAGGTCCTTGTCCATCGGGTCGCCCGGATGGATCTTGTTCTTGATCCCGTCGAGGCCCGCCATGAGCATCGCCGAGAAAGCGAGGTACGGGTTCGCGCCGGGGTCGGGGAACCGCACCTCGACGCGCTTCGCCTTCGGAGACGTCGCGTAGGGGATGCGGCAGGAGGCCGACCGGTTGCGGGCGGAGTAGGCCAGCAGCACCGGCGCCTCGAAGCCCGGGATCAGGCGCTTGTAGGAGTTGGTTAGCGGGTTCGTGAAGGCGTTGAGCGCCTTCGCGTGCTTGATGATGCCGCCGATGTACCACAGCGCGTAGTCCGACAGGTCCGCGTAGCCGTTGCCGGCGAAGAGCGGCTTGCCGTCCTTCCAGATGGACTGGTGCACGTGCATGCCGCTGCCGTTGTCGCCGTAGATCGGCTTCGGCATGAACGTGGCCGTCTTGCCGTAGGAATGCGCGACGTTGTGGATGCAGTACTTGTAGATCTGCATGTGGTCGGCCTGGGTCACGAGCGGCCCGAACTTCGTGCCGAGCTCATGCTGGGACTGCGCGACCTCGTGGTGGTGCTTCTCGCCGGCGACGCCCATCTCGATCATGGTCGAGAGCATCTCGGCGCGCAGGTCCTGCTCGGAGTCGACGGGTGCGACCGGGAAGTAGCCGCCCTTCACGCCGGGGCGGTGGCCCATGTTGCCTTCGGGGAAGTCCTTCATGGACGCGCCGGGGCCCTCGCCGGATTCCAGCTTGTAGTGGCCGTAGTTGCCGCCGGTGCCGAACTTCACGTCGTCGAACACGAAGAACTCGGCCTCGGGCCCGAAGAAGGCGGTATCGCCGATGCCCGTGGACTTCAGGTACTCTTCCGCCTTCTTGGCGGTGCCGCGCGGGTCACGCGTGTAGCGCTGGCCGGTCGACGGCTCGTAGATGTCGCAGAACAGAACCATCTGCGGCTTGGCGCTGAACGGGTCCATGCAGGCGTTCAGCGTGTCGGGCATGAGGATCATGTCGGACTCGTTGATCGCCTTCCAGCCGGCGATCGAGGAGCCGTCGAACATGATGCCGTCCTCGAAGGTGCTCTCATCCACCGTCGAGACATGCTGCGCCGTGTGCTGCCACTTGCCCTTCGGGTCCGTGAAGCGGAAGTCCACGTACTCGACGCTGTTCTCCTTGATCATGTCCATGACCTTGGACACGCCTGACTTGTCGTTCGCCATTCCGGTTGGTCCTGTTCCCCTGCACAGACTGTCCCGCGCCCCCATGGCACGGGGTCACTCATCGGATCGGCGCCACGCAACCCTCAGGCCGCGCGGGAACGCCAACCCGCGAAAGCGTCAGACGGCTTCCTCGCCCCGTTCGCCCGTCCGGATGCGCACCACCTCCTGCACGTCGGTGATGAAGATCTTGCCGTCGCCGATGCGGCCGGTGCGGGCTGCGGCGGTGATCGCTTCCACCGCGCGGTCGGCCAGGTCATCCGGACAGACCACCTCGACCTTCACCTTCGGCAGGAAGTCCACGACGTACTCGGCGCCGCGGTAGAGTTCGGTGTGGCCCTTCTGCCGGCCGAACCCCTTGGCTTCCACGACGGTCAGGCCCTGCAGCCCGATCTCGTGCAGCGCGTCCTTCACCTCGTCGAGTTTGAAGGGCTTGATGATCGCTTCGATCTTTTTCATCGGCTCATCCCGCCCCATCCCGGTCCGCGTCGCCACGTCCGGGCAGGAGCTCTCCTCCCGCATTCGACCCCGCGGCGTCATCCCGCGGCTGCATGGCGGCGCCGTGACGCGCCGCGCGGGGTGTTGCATGCCCCGTGCCCACCCGTCCATGCGCCGCCGGCCGATTTCGCTCGCGCTGGCGGCGGAAGCGACCATGACGCAGGCAGACTGCCCATGTTGAAGGCAATGCGCCAGGGCCCGGTCGTTGCGCGACGAGGGACAGGGGGCCATATTCCGCGGCATGCCCGGGGCCGGGGCAGGGGAGGTTACCCCCAGGCATCGGGCCGCTCCCCAAGCCGATCGGGTGCCTCCGCCGCGATGACCGCCGACCTGAAGCCGCAGAACGACCTTCTCTCCGCGACCGGCACGACCGTGTTTACCGTAATGTCCGCGCTGGCGGTGCAGCATGGCGCGGTGAACCTTGGCCAGGGCTTCCCGGATTATGATGGCCCGGCCGACGTGGTCCGCGCCGCGGCCGATGCGCTGCTGGACGGCCGCAACCAGTATCCGCCGCTGACCGGCGTGCCGGAACTTCGCCAGGCCGTCGCCGACGCCAACCGCCGCTTCTACCGCCTGGAGGTGGACCCGGCCGCCGAGGTCGTCGTGACCTCCGGCGCGACCGAGGCGATCACCGCCTGCCTCATGGCCGTGCTGAACCCAGGCGACGAATGCGTGCTGATCGAGCCGCTCTACGACACCTACCTCCCGGTGGTGCGCATGCTCGGCGCGGTGCCGCGCCTCGTTCGCCTGACGCCGCCGAAGTGGGAGCTGCCGCGTGCCGAACTGGCCGCCGCCTTCGGCCCGAAGACCAAGGCCATTCTTCTGAACACGCCGATGAATCCGGCCGGTAAGGTCTTCACCGCCGCCGAGCTCGCCTTCATCGCCGATCTCGTCCAGCGCCACGGCGCCTACGCCGTTTGCGACGAGGTCTACGAGCACCTGACCTTCGACGGCTGGCGCCACATCCCCCTGATGACCCTGCCGGGGATGCGGGAGCGCTGCATGCGCATCGGTTCGGCGGGCAAGACCTTCTCGCTGACGGGCTGGAAGGTGGGCTACGTCACCTGCGACCGCTCCCTCGCGCCGAACGTCGCCAAGGCGCACCAACTCCTGACCTTCACGACGCCGCCGAACCTGCAGCGGGCCGTCGCGGTTGGGCTGGCGAAGGGGGACGACTACTTCGCCGGCCTCTCGGCCGACCTTCAGGCCAAGCGCGACCGGCTGGCCGCCGGCCTGGCCGCGCTGGGCTTCGGCGTGCTGCCGAGCCAGGGGTCGTACTTCGTGACAACCGACTTCCGCCCACTGGGCTTCGCGGGGGACGACGTCGCCTTCTGCCGTCACCTGACCGAGGTCGCGAAGGTCACGGCCATCCCCGTCTCGGCCTTCTATGCCGGCCCCGATGCCCCAACCCACTACGCCCGGTTCGCCTTCTGCAAGGGCGAGGCGGTGCTGGAGGAGGCGCTGCGCCGCCTCGCGGACTGGAAGGCGGGGCGGCAACAGGCCCGCGCCGCGGGCTGACCGTAAGCCTTCCGCGGGTGCGGCCCCGTTGACGAGCCGACGGCCGGCGCCCTACATCCGCCGCCGGGCCGCGATCCGCCGAAAGGCGGAGCAGCCCCGTGTGGCGGCCTTAGCTCAGCTGGCAGAGCGTCGGCTTGTGGTGCCGAATGTCACGGGTTCGAGCCCCGTAGGTCGCCCCACCCCTCTTCCCCGGATCACGTGACGATGCAGCTTTCCCTCGAAGGCCGCCGTGCCCTGATCACCGGCGGCTCGAAAGGCCTCGGCCTCGCCATGGCCCGCGCTTTCGCCGGAGCCGGCGCCCGCGTGGCGATGGTCGCCCGGGGCGAGGCGGCCCTCGCGGCTGCCGCGGCACAGATCCCGGGCGCCGTGCCCATCACCGCCGACGTTTCCACCGCCGCGGGTTGCCAGGTCGCCTTCGACGGCGCCCGGGCCGCGCTCGGCGGCGTTGACCTGCTGGTGAACAACGCGGGCACTTCCCGCACCGGCGCCTTCCTCTCCCTCTCCGATGCGGACTGGCAGGACGACCTGGACCTCAAGCTCTTCGCCGCCATCCGGCTGACCCGCCTCGCCTGGCCCGGCATGGCGGAGTGCCGGTACGGGCGGATCATCAACGTCCTGAACACCGGGGCGAAGGCGCCGCGCGCCGGCAGCGCGCCGACGACCATCTCCCGTGCCGCCGGCATGGCGCTGACGAAGGTCCTGGCGGGGGAGGGCGCGCCGCTCGGCATCACCGTCAACGCCCTGCTCGTCGGCCGGATCGACAGCGACCAGTGGATCCGCCGCCACGCCGCCGACCCGGGCGGCATGACCTACGAGGAATGGCAGGCCGAGGCCGCCGCGGGCATCCCGATGGGCCGCATCGGCCGTGCCGAGGAATTCGCCGCCATGGCCCTGGCGCTCGTGACCTTGCCGGGGGACTACGTGACGGGCACGGCGATCAACGTGGATGGCGGCGCCAGCCCCGTCGTGTAGGGGGCCGCCGCGACGAGGGGGGAAGAGAGACTTGTCCAATACCGTCGCAATCGCCGGCCTCGGCGCGATCGGGCTCGATCTGGCGCGCGCGCTGGACCGCGGGATCGAGGGCCTGCGCCTGACCGCCGTCGCGGCGCGCGACGCGACGAAGGCCGAAGCCAACCTCGCGGGCTTCGCGAACCGCCCGGCCCTCGTCCCGCTCGGCGAGTTGGCTGAACACGCCGACATCGTGGTCGAGGCCGCACCGGCCGCCGTCTTCGAGCAGGTCGCGATCCCCACCATCCGCCGCGGCCGCATCTTCGTCCCATCCTCCGTCGGCGCGCTGCTGCCGCGCATGCACCTGGTCGAGGAAGCGCGGCGCCACGGCGCCCGCATCGTCGTCCCGACCGGTGCCCTGCTCGGCCTGGACGCCGTGCGCGCTGCCGCCGAGGGCAATGTCGAGAGCGTGACGATCGAGACGCGGAAGCCGCCCGGAGGCCTCGCCGGCGCCCCCTACCTGGTCGAGCGCAACATGGACATGGGCGCGATCAGCGAACCGACGCTTGTCTTCAAGGGCAACGCCGTCGAGGCCGCGCGTGGCTTCCCGGCCAACGTCAACGTCGCGGCCGCGCTGGGCCTCGCCGGCATCGGGCCAGAACGCACGGGCGTCGAGATCTGGGCCGACCCCACCGTCACCCGGAACACCCACACCATCCGTGTGGAGGCCGAGGCCGCCCGCTTCGTCATGACGATCGAGGGTGTCCCGACCCCGTCCAACCCCCGGACCGGCAAGCTGACGCCGCTCTCGCTCATCGCCTGCCTGCGCGGCCTCGTCTCCACCCTGAAGGTCGGGTCCTGACCCGATGTGGGAGGGCGCGGCCTACGCCCTCGTCGCGCTGCTGGTGATCTTCGACCCGCCGGGGACCGCGGTGATCTTCGCCGGCATGACCCCCGGCGACAGCCCGGCCGAGCGGCGGGAACAGGCGATGCGCGCCTGCGGCATCGCCTTCCTCGTCCTCCTGGGCTTCGCGATCTTCGGTGGCTGGCTGCTGCGCGCCATGGGCATCGGCCTTCCCGCGATGAAGGTCGCGGGCGGCCTGCTGCTGTTCCTGCTCGCGGCCGACATGGTCATGGGCAGCACTGCCCTCCGCGCCACCCGCGAGGAGCAGGAGGCCGCTGCCGAAACGGCAGAGGACATCTCCGTCTTCCCGCTCGCCATCCCGCTCCTGGCCGGTCCCGGCGCCATGACGACGATGGTGCTGCTGCGGGAACAGGCGGCCGGGGACGTCGCGCAGATCGCCCTGATCATCGGGGCGCTCGCCGTGGCGCTCCTCGTGACCCTCGCCGCGATGCTTTCCGCGGCGCAGGTCGCGCGCTTCCTGGGCCGGACGGGCGGGCACGTGATCGGCCGCGTGCTCGGCGTGGTGCTCGCCGCGCTCGCGGCGCAGATCGCCCTGGACGGCATCCGGGAGAGCCTCGCCGCTCCATAGGCGGCGCCGAAGGTCGCCATCGGAAGGGCGGTACTGAAACCGCCGCGCCGTTACGCTTTCCTGCCGGTGTTCCCGCCGAGGAGGGCATCGTGAACACCATCGCTAACCACCTGATCGCAGGCGCCATGCTCGCGGTGGCCGGGTTCTCCGGCGGTGTCGCGCTGTCCCAGGGCAACGTCGTCCCGCGGCTGGCGGAGGTCGTCCGCCCCCTCCCGCCCGTCGCGGCCGCCCTTGGCTGCGCCGGGGTGGACGCGGCCGAGGAGGTGGGCCACCGGATCGTGCTGCGGTATGCCGCCACGGCCGATGAGGACGCCTGGTGCCTCCTGCGCTAACCGCAGGGCCGGATCAGGGCAGCCGCCAGACCCGCGCGTACGGATCCCAGACCGCTCCCGGCGGCGGGTAGGCCGCCGTGGACTGGTCGATCAGCGTGCCGATGGCCGCCCCCAACGCAGCCCCGGCCCCCACCGCACCTGTATCGTAGTAGGTTGGGACCGGCACGACGACGCACCCGGGCAGGGCGGCCAAGGCGGCGACGAGGGCACCCGCGCGAAGGGCGGTCGGAATGCCCAAGCCTCCGGATTTCGGACACCGCTTCATGGCTTTGCGGCCTCCTTCGCCGTGGCAATGACAACGCCGGAACGGTCAATCCGGTCACCCTGGACGCGCCGCCATCCGGGCCCGGCCATGGTGCCGCGCGGCCTGCCCCGGGTCGCCCGCCTGGCCGTCAATCCCGCCGCGGCAGTTGCTGCTCGACCAGCGTCGCCCACCAGGAGGCGCCGATAGGCAGGATGTTGTCGTTGAAGTCGTATCGAGGGTGGTGCGGCATCGCATCGTCCGCGCCCCGGGCCGCGCCGAGCATGAGGTAGGCGCCGCGCTTGACGTTCAGCATGAAGGCGAAGTCCTCCCCGCCCATCGTCGGCGCGGGCAGTTCTTCAACCTTCGCATCCCCGGCCACCGCCTTCGCGGCCTCCGCTGCCAACCCCGTGCTGGATTCCTCGTTGATCGTCGCGGGATACATCCGGTCGAAATGGACCTCCGCTTCCGCACCGAAGGCCGCAGCGATGCCGGTGATGAGCGAGCGGACCTTGCTCTCCAGCAGGTCGCCGACCTCCGGCAGGTACCAGCGTGCCGTGCCGCGCAGGGTGACGTTCTGCGGGATGACGTTGAACGCGTTGCCGCCCTTGATCTCGCCGATCGTGACGACGGCGTTCTCCAGCGGGTCCATGTTGCGGGCCACGATCGTTTGCAGGGCGGAGACGCATTGCGCCGCGATCACGATGGGATCGTTGCCGCGGTGCGGCATCGCGCCGTGCGCGCCCTTGCCGGTGATCGTCGCTCGGATGTCGGCGACGGCGGCCATCACCGGGCCGACGCGGTGCAGGAAGATACCCTCCGGCGCGCCGGGCCAGTTGTGCAGGCCGTAGACCCGGTCCATCGGGAAGCGATCGAACAGCCCTTCCTTGACCATCACCTCGCCGCCGCCACCCATTTCCTCGGCGGGCTGGAAGATGACGTAGGCCGTGCCGGAGAAGTTCCGCGTCTCCGCGAGGTAGCGCGCGGCACCCAGCAGCATCGCCGTGTGCCCGTCATGGCCGCAGGCATGCATGACGCCGGCGGTCTTGGACGCATAGGGAAGGCCGGTGTCCTCCTCGATCGGCAGCGCGTCCATGTCGGCGCGCAGGCCGATCGCGCCGCCCTCGCCCCGGCCCTTGATGACGCCGACGACGCCCGTCGTCGCCATGCCCGTCACGACCTCGTCGCAGCCGAACTCGCGTAGCTTCTGCGCGACGATCCCGCTGGTGCGGACTTCCTGGAAGTTCAGCTCGGGGTGCGTGTGGAAGTCGCGGCGCCACGCCGTCATGTCGTCGTGGAACTCGGCGATGCGGTTGATGATGGGCATGGCAGTTTTGTTGCGCCTAACCCCGGGCGAAGGTCAAGGCGAGACCGGTCTCCAGCGGGATGGGGTTCACGCCGAGAAGGTCCCGCATCGGGCCGATGTCGAAGGCCTTGTCCTCCGTCAGCCGGCGGAGTTCTGCCGCCCGCACCTTCGGCAAACCGGGGATCAGGCGTAGGGCACCCGCGGCGAGCAGGAGCGGCGGCAACGGCACCGGCAGGACCGGCGGCGGCCGAAGCCCGGCGGCCCTGCAGACGGCGCGCAGGAAATCGGCATAGGGCAGGGGGTCGGACCCGCGACCGTGACGGCGGCCGGTCCGTTCCAGTCCCGCGACAGCGCCCTCATCAGGCAGCGCGTCACGTCGGATTGATGGATCGGTTGCACCAGCGCCCGCCCGCCGCCGGGCAGGGGCGCGACGGGCAGGCGCCGCAGCAGTGCGGCGAGGCGCTGGACGTTGTCCTCGCCTTCCGCGCCGTAGATCATCGTGGGGTGCAGGACCACGCCGGGCCGGCCGCTCCCCATCAGCGCGGCCTCGCCCGCCCGCACGCCGTCCCCGTGGTCGTCGTGCCAGCGGGAGAAGCGGCGGGTGCTGCCCATCAGCACGATCGGCACGCCCTTTGGCGCCGCGTCCAGGATGGCCGGTGCGTGGCGCGCATGGGCGCCGGACGCGATGCGCCCGGCCCCGGCCAGGGCGGCCCGCAGCGCCGCCGAATCTTTCAGGTCCGCGACCCGCGCTTGGCCGGTGATGCCCGTGGCGGCCCATCGCGCCGCGTCGCGCACCACGGGGATGAAGGGCCGGCCCGCCGCGGCCAGCGCCCGGCAAAGCGCCGCGCCGGAGCGACCGGACGCGCCGATGACCGCGACGGGAGACTCGGTCACGCGCCGGCCCGCCCGCGGCGCGAGATCCGGGGGAAACGGCGGGGCTCTCGTGCAATTCTCAACGGCAGGCGCTCCATCCCCCGCGGTCCAGGTGGAAATGGTCGCGGTGGGCCGCGTTATGCTCCGGACCGAGCACGACGTCGAAGACGCGGCATGCCCCGTCCCGCGCCGCGCGGAGGAAGGCGCCCCGGCCATCCCCGGCCCCCCAGTCCCGCGGTAGCGCGACCGTCCGCCCGTCGGAAAGGGTGAAGGCCTGGACGTCCATCGCCATCCCGAAGGCGTGCCGGCTGCGGTTGCCGCGCTCCGCGTGGTTTACGTTCCGGCAATTGTAGGCGCCGAGGTGCCGCACCCCCGTCACCCGCGCCCCGAGATGGGCCTGGGCCGCGGGCTGCAGCCCGTGCCGCTCGTAGATCGCCCAGGCCGCCGCGAGTGGGCAGGCGACGACCGGGGCGGAGGGCACGTAGGCCAGGGTGCCGGGCAGCCGCACTGGGTTCGCGATCCCGCACCCATCCCGGACCGGCATCTCGGGCGCCCGCGTGACGGGGATGCCGGAATGGGCGAAGGCGGCGAGGCAGGCCTCCGGGTCCCGCTCCATCCGCCGGAGCCTGAACTCCGTCAGTACCCCCGGCGCGTCGCGCAGGTCGAGCGGGGCGAAGGGGTCGTAGTGCGCCGGCAGCTGCACCGCGCCTGGAAAAGCGAGCACGAGCAACAGGGCGACCAGCGGCACGAGGAGGAGGCCCGGCCACCGGCGCCGCCTCCGCGATGGCGGATCGGGCCGCGGCACCAAAGGCTGTGGTATCATGTTACCACAAGAAAATCCCTTGACCCGTCAATCCCTTCCGCCCCATACAGCGCGACCTTCCGCAGTCACCAGGTCCCATGCTCGCCACCCAGACACGCTCCATCAAGCCGGCGGAGGTCCAGAAGAACTGGATCCTCATCGACGCCGACGGCCTCGTCCTCGGCCGGCTCGCCTCCCTCGTCGCCATGCGGCTCCGCGGCAAGCACAAGACGACCTTCACGCCGCACGTCGATTGCGGCGACCACGTGGTCATCGTCAACGCCAAGCGCGTCCGCCTGACCGGCAACAAGGCGGAGCAGAGCGTCTTCTACTGGCACACCGGCTACGCCGGCGGCATCAAAGGCCGTACGGCGCGGGAACGTCTCGAGAGCCGCTTCCCCGAGCGTGTGATCGAGAAGGCGGTGGAGCGGATGATCACCCGCGGCCCGCTCGGCCGCCAGCAGATGCGCAACCTCCACGTCTATGCGGGCGCCGAGCATCCGCACCAGGCGCAGAGCCCGCAGCCGCTCGACGTCGCGTCCCTGAATCCCAAGAACGTCGCCGCGCGCGCGAAGGCGGCCTGAGCACCATGAGCGAACAGACCACCCAGGCGACCGCGACCTCCCTCGCGGACCTCAAGACCCTCGTGGCCGGCACCCCGGCCTCCCCGGCCTCCCCGGACGCGCCCGCGGTGCAGCGGGAGCCGAAGAAGGACGCCTTCGGCCGCGCCTACGCGACGGGCCGCCGGAAGAACGCCGTGGCCCGCGTCTGGATCAAGCCGGGCAAGGGCACCGTCACCGTGAACGACAAGCCGGTGACGCGGTACTTCGCGCGGCCCGTGCTGCGCATGCTCCTCGCGCAGCCCTTCCTCGTCGCGGACCGCTACCAGCAGTTCGACGTCATGTGCACGGTCGTCGGCGGCGGCCTCTCCGGACAGGCCGGCGCGGTGCGCCACGGCCTGTCCCGCGCGCTGGTGAACTTCGAGCCGGGGCTGCGTCCGATCCTGAAGAAGGCCGGGTTCCTCACCCGCGACCCGCGCGTGGTCGAGCGGAAGAAGTACGGCAAGCCGAAGGCGCGACGTTCCTTCCAGTTCTCCAAGCGCTGACGTCGGGCGGGCCGGCGTCGGCCCGCAACGTGTCGTCCCACAGGGGGGCGGGCCCGCAAGGGTCCGCCCCTCTTGCGTTTCGGACTGCCATTCACCCCATATCGGAGCCAGAGGAGAGCCAGATGGCCCAAGGTCACACCCCCAGCGTCTTCATCGACGGGGAATCCGGCACGACCGGCCTGCAGATCCGCGAGCGCCTGGAGACCAACCCGGCCGTCCGCCTGCTTTCCCTGCCGCCCGAGCGCCGGAAGGACCCCGAGGCCAAGCGCGACATCTATGCGGCGGCCGATGCCGTCGTGCTCTGCCTGCCCGATGCCGCGGCGAAGGAGGCCGCGGCGCTGGCCGATTCCCTGCCCGGCGGCGGGCCACGGCTGCTCGACGCGTCCACCGCCCATCGCATCAACCCGGATTGGGTCTACGGCTTCCCGGAACTCTCGGCGGAGCAGGCAGCGGCCGTCGCCGCCGCCCGCCGCGTCGCCAATCCCGGCTGCTACCCGACCGGCGGCATCGCGCTGCTGCGCCCGCTGGTGGATGCGGGGATCATCCCGCGGGACCACCCGATTACGGTGAACGCGGTCTCCGGCTACTCCGGCGGTGGGAAGGCGATGATCGCGGAGTTCGAGGGTGGCACCGCCCCGTCCTTCGAGCTCTACGGCCTAGGCTTGGAGCACAAGCACCTGCCGGAACTGCAAAGGTATTCCGGCCTGATCCGCCGCCCGATCTTCGTACCGAGCGTGGGGAACTACCGGCAGGGCATGCTCGTCTCCATCCCCCTCCACCTCGACACGCTAAAGGGGAATCCGTCGCCCGATGCGCTGCGGGACGCCCTGGTCGCGCATTACCGGGACAGTGCCTGGGTCCGCGTCATGCCGGCATCGGACAACGGCAAGATCGAGCCGGAAAGCCTGAACGAAACCAACGCCCTGGAACTCCGCGTCTTCGGCAACGCCGCGCGGCACCATGCCGTGCTCGTCGCGAAGCTCGACAACCTCGGCAAGGGAGCCTCGGGCGCCGCGGTGCAGAACCTCGGCCTGATGCTCGGCCTCGACGTGGCGCAACGGCTCGAGAAGGCGGCATGAGCGTCGCGGCGCGGATCCAGCCGCAGCCCGCCTCGCCGCCCCTCTACCCCTTTCGCGGAACCTGGCCGTCGGTCCACCCGACGGCCTTCGTCGCCCCGAACGCCGCGGTGATCGGCGACGTGACGATCGGGGAGGGCTCGTCCGTGTGGTACGGCTGCGTCCTGCGCGGGGATACGAACCACATCCGCATCGGCGCCCGGGTGAATCTGCAGGACGGCACCATCGTCCACGTCAACCGCGCCTCCTTCGCCGCGATCATCGGCAACGACGTCTCGGTCGGTCACGCCGCGATCATCCATGCCTGCACGCTGGAGAACCGGGCCTTCGTCGGCATGGGCGCGACCGTCCTTGACGGAGCGGTGATCGAGGAAGGCGGAATGCTCGGCGCAGGCGGCCTGCTCCCCCCTGGAAAACGGATCGGTCGGAACGAGTTGTGGGTGGGAAGCCCGGCCGTCCTGAAGCGCGTCATGACCTTGGAGGAGCGGGTGACCTGGGATCAGACGGCGGTGCACTACGCCGAACTGGCGCAGGAGCACGCGCGGAGCCTGGCCGACACCCGCGGGTGACGCCCAGGCCACCTCGTCCCACGGGAGGAGCGCGGCCCGGCCGCAGGAGGAACGCGAACATGCCGCATTGGCGCACACCCCGTCGGCTCGCCGGCGCCCTCGCCCTGGGACTGGCCCTGTCCGGCTGTGCCGGCGGACCCGCCGGCCAGGTGGACATCCCCATTCCGCCCCGCGCCGCGGCCGGCCCTTACTCCCCCGCGGCCAATGTCATCTCGGGGGCTGCGGAGGCCTTCGCCTCCCCCGCTCGCCTCGCCGGCCATCCCGCGGAGGCCGCGATCGCCGTCGCCCGGCTCGAATGGCTCGCCGAATCCGTGCCGCGGAACCTTGAGTTCACGAATTACAGCCCGATCACAGGGCCCGCGCTGCAGGCGGCGCGGTTCGAGGTCCGGGGTGCCGTCGGGATCGCGCCGGACGCCCCGGCCGCGGTCGTCGTGCCCGCCCTCGACCGGGCCGCGGACGCGCTCCTCCGCGGGGATGCCGCGGGCGCCGAAGCAGCCTTGCCGGCGCCTGTCTTCGCGCCCGGCACGGTCGCGCGCCTTGCCACCCTCCCGCGCCTGCCGCAGGCCAACGCCGCGACCCGGCGCGCGCAGCGCGACCTGGAATTCGGCCGGGACGAATGGGACATCAGCGCCTTGCAGCGCTGACGCCGGCGGCTTGCGGCGGACCCGGGCACGCGCCAAGGGGGCGGAGGGCCGCATCCCGCGCCCCGTCTCGACGGATCGCTCCGCCATGCGCCGCCGCACCCTCCTGACCGCCGCGCTGCTGCTGCCTGCCTGCGCGGAGCTCCGGCGTTCCAACCAGCCACTGCCGCCGCCGGCCGGTCTGCTGCCGACCAACGCGGATCCGGGACGCGCTGCGATCGCCCTGCTGGATCGTGACGCAAGGGGCGCGAGCCTCGGGATCGCGCGGGACCCGACCCGGGCGGCCCGGGTGGCGTCCGTGCTGGAATGGCTGGCGGCCGACATCGCGGGGCAGCCCCGCTGGGCTCCCCTGTCGCGCGGGACGAAGGAGGGCATCGGCACGGCACGGAACGAGACCCGGGCGGCGATCGGGGTGGACGCGCTCGCCCCGGCCGGCCCGCTGATCCAGGCCTTGGCCGCGGCGAGCCGGGCGCTGGGCGCGGGAAACCGGGGTGCCGCCCTCGCGGCCCTGCCGGTCAGCCTCTTCCCACGCGGCGCGGAAGCGGCGCTGGACCGGCTGTCCAACACCGGCCCGTTGCCGGCCCTCGAACTCGGCGTGAACGCGCTGACGGAGGAGGTCCGCCTCCTCGATGCCACCAATGGCTGGCTGGCACGGCCCGAAAGCCCGGTACCGCCCGATCGGGGCGGCCTCGGCGGGTCCGACGCCAACGTGGACAACCTCGGGCGCTGAGACGCGCGGGACGGCGACGTCAGCCGACGATGTTCCCACTCCGCGCGCGCCACTGATACTTCAGCCCATCGCCATCCCGGCCGACGATGCGGAGCGGCAGCACGGGCGCGTAGATCTCCATCGCGTAGGCCGGTTCGTAGTCACAGACGAGCCGGCCACTCGCATCCTTGATGTAGACCCAGGTCGCCGGCCCGACGCGCCAGGTCGCGCCGCCGTGGTTCGCGATGGTCATCGCGACAATGCCGCGGCCCGACATGCCGTAGTTGCGGACCGATGTGATGAAGGGGCGGTACTTCTCCGGCTCGCGGCGGACGGCTTCCGCGATGATCCCGTCCTCGTGGTCCTCGACGAGCGCCTTCACCACGCCCGTCACGATTCCCGCCGCCGCGCCGATCGGGCCTGTCAGCCCCGCCGCCGTCGAGAGACCCCAGAGCGGGATGTCGCCCGGCTGCGGCATCTTGCCGCCCAGAAGCCAGACGGCCGGCTGGACGAAGGCGCCCGCCCCCTTGCCCAGCGTCGCCTTGCCTGCCGCCTCAAGGCTACGGCTCAAGCCCTCCGAGACGATGGTCTGGGTGACCTCCTTGCCGATATTCGAAGAGTTGTTGATGAGGTCCGTCACGCCGTTGCCGGGTGGGGGCGGGGTGAAGTCGCCGCCCGCCGTGCCAGTGGAACCGCTCATGATCGCCTCCCGTCGGATGGCGATCACGCTGCCCTCAGGGCTGTCCTCGTCGCAAAGATGGCCGTGTCGCGCCGGTAGCGCGACGAAGCCGCTCGCTCAGCGCGCCGCCGATCAGTCCTGCGCCATGACCTTCACGTAGGAACCGGGCGCGTCCTCCAGCGCCGGCAGTCCGCCTGAGCCCGGCACGCGGGCCGGCACCGTCGCGTCGTCCTGCGCGTGGACCCAGCGGTTCCAATCGCCCCACCAGGACCCAGCCATCTCCTGCGCACCCTCGAACCAGGAATCCGTCGAGGTCGGAAGGCTCTCGTTGATCCAATGCGAGTACTTCCCGGCTTCCGGCGGGTTCGCGACGCCCGCGATGTGGCCGGAGGCCGCGAGGACGAAGCGGATCGGTCCCTTGAAGAGCTGGGTCGCGCGGTAGCTGCTCTTCCACGGCGCGATGTGGTCTTCCCGCGTGGCGAGGATGTAGGTCGGCGTGCGGACGTCCCGCAGGTCCAGGCGCTCGCCCAGCAGCTCGATGCCGCCGGGCTTCACCAGGTCGTTCTCCTGGTACATCCGGCGCAGGTAGAAGGAGTGCATCTTCGCCGGCATCCGCGTGGAATCGCTGTTCCAGTAGAGCAGGTCGAAGGGGAAGGGCTCCTGCCCCAGCAGGTAGTTCTGCACGACGAAGGACCAGATCAGGTCGTTGGCGCGGAGCATGTTGAAGGTCGTCGCCATCTCCGCGCCGGAGAGGAAGCCACGCTCGTTCATCTTGGCTTCGAGCGCCTGCAGCTGCTCCTCGTCGATGAACACGCCGAGTTCGCCGGCCTCCTCGAAGTCCAGCATCGTCGTGAAGAACGTCGCCGACGCCACGCGGTCATCGCCCGTCCTCGCCATGTGCGCGAGCGTCGCGCCGAGCAGCGTGCCGCCGAGGCAGTAGCCGATGGCGTTCACCTGCCGCTCGCCCGTCGCGTTCTCGATCGCTTGCAGAGCGGCGTAGGGGCCGAGGCGCATGTAGTCCTCGAAGCCCATCTGCGCGAGCGACTCGTCCGGGTTCACCCAGGAGCAGATGAAGACCGTATGGCCCTGCGACACGGCCCAGCGAACGAAGGAATTCTTCGGGCGCAGATCGAGGATGTAGTACTTGTTGATCCAGGGTGGCAGGACCAGGAGCGGCCGCTTCAGCACCGTCTCCGTCGTCGGGCTGTACTGGATCAGCTCCATCAGCTCGTTGCGATAAACCACCTTGCCCGGCGTGACCGCGATGTTCTCGCCGACCTTGAACTTCGTCTCGTCGGTCATCGAGATTCGCAGCTTTCCCTTGCCGCGCTCGAGGTCCGTCAGCAGGTTGGACAGGCCCTTCAGGAGGTTCTCGCCCCCCGTCTCCGCCGTCTTCCGCAGGACCTCGGGGTTCGTCATCCAGAAGTTCGTCGGGCTCATCGCATCCACGAACTGGCGCGTGTAGAAATCGACCTTTTGCGCCTGCTTCGGATCCAGCCCGTCCGTCTGCTGGGCGAGCGTCGTGAAGAAGCGCGACGACAGCAGGTAGGACTGCTTGATGAAGTCGAAGACCTCGTTGTCCTTCCAGGCTTCGTCCTTGAAGCGGCGGTCGCCCTTGGCTTCGGTGATGACCGGCGCGGTTTCCCCGCCCATGAAGCGCCGCGCCGTGTTCTGCCAGAGCGTCAGGTAGTCCTGCCAGAATCCGATCTGCGCCTGCATGAGCTGCGCGGGGTTCGTCATCATCCGCGCCGTCATTTCCATGAAGGCGGAACCGATGTTCAGCGGGTCCGGGTTGGCGGCCGCGGCCTCCTGCGGCGTCTGGCGTCGCAGGAAGTCGGCGACCAGGCGCTGCCCGCGCTCCGCGACGTCCGCCATGGTGCGGGAGACGACGGCGGGATCGGGCATGCGGAAGGCCGGCACGGCCTCCTTCGCCTCCTCCTTCGGCGCAGGGTTGGCCGAGGGCTTCGGAGCCTCGACTTTCGGCGCCACGTCCTGCTTCGCGCTGGCCTCGCCTTCGGACCTCGCCGCATCGAGATGCGCCGCAGGCTTCGGCGGCGCGCTCACCGGGATCGGGTCGACGGGCGGCGCGTCGGGCGAGGCGCCAACCGCGAGGGCGACGGGGGAGGCGATGGTCGAAGCCGCCGCGGCCTCCACCACCGCCTCGCCGGGCGACTGGCCTTCATGTCCCGCACCGTTCGCGGCGATCCTGACCGCCGCCGCGTCGTCGTTCGCAGGGGGGACTTCGCCCGCTTGCCACCCTTGCCGGCCTTTTCCCTGGGGGGTCCTTGGCGGGCGGCGCGCCGTCGGTCGGGCCGCCGAGCGCGCCTGCGCCGGCCAGCGCGTTGCCGGCCGGGCCGGCTTCCGGCGCGATGTCGCCGGTCCGGTCGCCTTCGACCCGACCCGTCTGCCCGTCCTGGCTCACCTTGGTCATCCCCGTTCCCGCGGCGCGGCGCGCCGATCCGTCCGGTCCCCGCTTCCGCCCGCCGCCGCTTTACGGCAAACCGGTCGACGAAGAGGATCGCCCCATGCAGCGCGACGCGGTGCCGCCCCGAAGCGGCCCCGGACCATCCACGCCGGCACTTAGGAAAGACGCGGGGGCGGGGCAAGCGCGGACGGGGCATGCCGGCCTCCTGCTGCTCGGGGTCATGGCCGTTCCGCTCGGGGCCTGCGTCGGTTCTCCGTCGGAGAGCCCCTTCGAGTTCTACCGCCAGGTGACGGGCGATCCGCTGCAGGGTCGGCGCACGCCGGCGGGGTTGGAGTCGCCACGGCCGAACTTCTCGGTCGTACCCGCCCGGCCGGATCGCGGCCCGGCTGAGATCTCGGGCGGAGCTGTCGGCCGCGCTCGCCGCCAACCGCGCTGCGGCCGCGACCCCGGCACCCCTCGGCCTGCCCGTCCCGACCCGGCCGCAAACCGAAGGCGCTGCGGCCATCCCGGAAGCGCCGCCCCCGCCACCGCGGCTCGCGGCCGCGCCGCCGGTCGGGACCGGGCCGGCGACGCTGACCCTCCCTGGAACGCGGTCTGCCGCCGGTGCCGCGCCAGCCGTGCCGGAGATCGGCGGGATTCCGGCGCCCCCGCCCGCCGAGCTCACCGCGCCGGTGGCGCCGAGCCTCTCGGCACCGCCGCCCCCGCCGCGGCTGTAGGTTCCCTCGGCCGGCTGGTTCCAGCCGCCGGCGATCCGATCTACTGACGCCCTCGACCCAGGGATCCGTGCCATGCCCGAAGAGTTCCACCGCATCCGCCGACTGCCGCCCTACGTCTTCGCCGAGGTGAACGGGGCGAAGGCCAAGGCGCGCGCCGCGGCAGAGGACATCGTGGACCTCGGCATGGGCAACCCGGACAGCCCGACGCCGCCGCACATCGTCGCCAAGCTGGTGGAGGCCGTGCAGGACCCGCGGACGCACCGATATTCCGCGTCGAAGGGCATCCCGGGGCTCCGCAAGGCCCAGGCCGCCTACTACGCCCGCCGCTTCGGCGTGAAGCTGGACCCGGAGACGGAGGTCATCGCCACCCTCGGCAGCAAGGAGGGGCTGGCGAACCTGGCGCAGGCCATCTCCTCGCCGGGCGACACCATCCTCGTCCCGAACCCGTCCTATCCGATCCACCAGTTCGGCTTCCTCATCGCCGGCGCCTCCGCGCGCAGCCTGCCCTACACGCCGGACGACACGATGCTCGCGGCGATCGAGCGGGCGGTGCGGCTCTCCGTCCCCAAGCCGACGGCCGTCATCGTGAACTACCCGTCGAACCCGACGGCGCTCATCGCGAGCCTCGACTTCTACCGGGAACTCGTCGCGCTCTGCCGGAAGCACGAGCTGTTCATCCTCTCGGACCTTGCCTATGCCGAGCTGTACTACGACGGGAACCCCCCGCCCTCCGTGCTGGAAGTGCCCGGGGCGAAGGACGTGGCGGTCGAGTTCACCTCGATGTCCAAGACCTACAACATGCCGGGCTGGCGCATGGGCTTCGCGGTCGGCAATCCGCGCCTGATTTCCGCCCTGACCCGCGTCAAGTCCTACCTGGACTACGGCGCTTTCACGCCGATCCAGGTCGCGGCGACCGCCGCTCTGAACGGGCCGCAGGACTGCATCGAGGAGATGCGGACGCTCTACCGCGAACGCCGCGACGTCCTCATCAAGGGCCTGCGCGGCGCCGGCTGGGAGGTTCCCTCGCCCGAGGCCTCCATGTTCGTCTGGGCCCCCATCCCCGAACGGTTCCGGCACCTCGGCTCCGTCGAGTTCAGCAAGCTGCTGCTGGCCCGCGCCAAGGTCGCGGTCGCGCCGGGCATCGGCTTCGGCGAACACGGCGACGACCACGTGCGGATCGCGCTGGTCGAGAACTCCCACCGCATCCGGCAGGGCCTGCGCGGCATCAAGGCCTTCCTGCAGGGCGACAACGTGGCGCCGGCCATGGAGCCGGAAGAGGCTCGCGCGTGACGAAACCGCTTTCCGTCGGCGTCGCGGGCCTTGGCACCGTCGGGGCGGGCGTCCTCACCCTCCTGCGGGACAACGCGGACATCGTCGCGGCGCGGGCCGGCCGGCCCGTGGCGGTCGTCGCGGTCTCCGCGCGCGACCGCTCGCGCGACCGCGGCGTACCGGTCTCCGGCCTGCGCTGGTACGAGGATGCGGCGGCGCTCGCGGCCGATGCCGGCGTGGACGTCATCGTCGAGGCGATCGGCGGCAGCGAGGGCCCGGCCCGTGCACTGCTGAATGCTGCACTGGCGGCGGGCAAGCCCGTCGTCACTGCGAACAAGGCGCTGCTGGCCGTGCACGGCGCCGAACTGGCCGTGGCGGCCGAGCGCGCCCGCGTCCCCCTGGCCTTCGAGGCTGCGGTGGCCGGCGGCATCCCCGCCATCAAGGCGATCCGCGAAGGCCTGGCCGGCAACCGCATCCGCCGCGTCACCGGCATCCTGAACGGCACCTGCAACTACATCCTGACCCAGATGCGCGAACGCGGCCGCGAGTTCGCGGAGGCGCTGAGCGAGGCGCAGAAGCTCGGCTACGCCGAAGCCGACCCTTCCTTTGACGTGGATGGGGTGGATGCGGCGCACAAGCTGGCCATCCTGGCGGCCCTGGCCTTCGGGCGGCCGGTGGACTTCGGCGCGGTCCACGTCGAGGGCATCCGCAACATCAGCGCCCTCGACATCCGCCTCGCGGAGGAACTGGGCTACCGCATCAAGCTCCTCGGCCTCGCATCGCAGGGCGATGCCGGCGTGGACACGCGGGTGCACCCCTGCATGGTGCCGGTCTCCCACCCCATCGCCCGCGTGGACGGCGTCTTCAACGCGGTGGTGGCCGAGGGCGACCACGTGGGTCGCATCGTGCTGGAAGGCCGCGGCGCCGGCGCGGGCCCGACCGCTTCCGCGGTCGTCGCGGACCTCGTGGACATTGCGCGGGGACGGCACACGCCGGTCTGGGGCGCGGAGACGCTCGCGAACACGCCTTCCCTCGGGATCGCGAAGCGCGTCGGCGCCTACTACCTCCGCCTCATGGTCGTGGACCGCCCGGGCGTGATCGCGGACGTGACGGGCGCGCTGCGGGACGCCGGCATCTCCCTCGAATCCATGCTCCAGCGCGGCCGCTCGCCCGGTGAGGCGGTGCCCGTCGTGCTCACCACGCACGAGTCCACGGAGACCGCGATGCAGGGTGCCATCGCCCGCATCGCCGCCCTCGACGCCGTGCTCGAACCCCCCGCCCTCATCCGGATCGAAGCCCTATGAGCGACACGCCGCGCCATTCCGACCGCAACCTGGCCCTCGAACTCGTCCGCGTGACGGAAGCGGCGGCCCTCGCGGCATCGCGCTGGATCGGGCGGGGCGACAAGAACGCGGCCGACGGCGCCGCGGTGGACGCGATGCGCCGCGCCTTCGACAGCGTCGCCATCTCCGGCACCGTGATGATCGGCGAGGGCGAGATGGACGAGGCGCCGATGCTCTACATCGGCGAGAAGGTCGGCATGGGCGGGCCCGAAATGGACATCGCCGTCGACCCGCTGGAGGGTACGTCCATCTGCGCCAAGGGCATGCCGAACTCCATCGCGACGGTCGCGGTGGCGGAGAAAGGCGGCTTTCTCCACGCGCCCGACATCTACATGGACAAGATCGCGGTTGGCGCGGGCTTGCCGGACAACCTCGTGGACCTTGACGCGAAGCCGGAGGAGAACCTGCGGGAACTGGCGCGCGCGAAGAAGGTGGAGGTCGGCGACCTCGTCGTCTGCATCCTCGACCGCGATCGACACAAGGAGATGATTCGGGCCTGCCGCGCCGCTGGCGCTCGGATCATGCTGATCCCCGATGGCGACGTCGCCGGCGTGGTCGCGTGCAGCCAGCCGGAAGCCGGCGTCGACATGTACATGGGCTGGGGCGGCGCGCCGGAGGGCGTGCTGGCCGCCGCGGCGCTGCGCTGCATCGGCGGCCAGATGCAGGGCCGGCTGATCTACGAGGACGAGGACCAGAAGGCCCGCGCCCGCTCGATGGGCATCACCGATCCGGACAAGAAGTTCACGGTCGAGGAGATGGCGAAGGGCGACGTCATGTTCGCCGCGACCGGCGTGACCACGGGCGCCATGCTGAAGGGCGTGCGGCGCGAGGCGCAGGGCGCCTTCACCCATTCCATCGTCATGCGCAGCAAGTCCGGCACGGTCCGTTACATCGAGGGCCACCACAATATGACCCGCAAGCCCGGCGTGTTCGTTGCCTGATTCGTTGCCTGACCTGGGCGTCTCGGACGCCGTCCTCGGCGTCACGCGTTCCGTCACCGGCCGTCGCTGGGTCTGGCGGCAGGGCGACGCGCGCGCGGGCCTGGCCATCGCGCAGCGGCTGGACGTGCCGGAGATCGTCGGCCGCCTCCTCGCCGCTCGTGGCGTGGGCGTCGAGGAGGCGACGGACTTCCTGGAGCCGAAACTCCGCGCCCTGATGCCCGACCCGTCCTGCCTCCGCGACATGGACCCTGCGGCGGATCGGCTGGCCGCAGCGGTGCGGTCCGGCGAGACGGTCGTCGTCTACTCCGACTACGACGCGGACGGAGCCTGCGCCGGCGCCCTCCTCGTGCAGGTCCTGCGGGACCTCGGCGTTGACGCGACGCACTACGTTCCCGATCGGATGAGGGAGGGCTACGGCCCCAACGCGCCGGCGATCGCCGCGCTCTGCGACCGCGGCGCGACCCTCATCGTCTGCGCCGACTGCGGGATCGCGGGACACGCCGCCTTCGTCGCGGCGGAAGGGCGGGCGGACATTGTCGTCCTCGACCACCACAAGGCCGAGGGGCCGCCACCCGACATCCTCGCGACGGTCAACCCGAACCGTCTCGACTGTACCTCCGGCCTGAAGAACCTCTGCGCCGCCGGCGTCGCCTTCATGGCCTCGGTTGCGCTGCACCGCGCCTTGCGCAAGGCCGGCTGGTTCGCGACGCGTCCCGAGCCTTCGCTACTGGAGCACCTGGACCTCGTCGCCCTCGCCACGGTCTGCGACATGATGCCGCTGACCGGGCTGAACCGCGCCCTCGTGACCCAGGGCCTGCGCATCATGGCGCGCCGCGGACGGCCGGGTGTCGCGGCGCTGCTGGAGATCGCCGGCGTGAAGGACGCGCCGACGGCCCATTCGCTCGGCTTCGGGCTGGGCCCACGCGTCAACGCGTCCGGCCGCATCGGGGAGAGCGACCTCGCCCTGCGCCTCCTCCTCGAACAGGACACGATCGAAGCGCGCGCGATCGCCGAACGCCTGCACGAGATCAACCGCCGCCGGCAGGAGGTCGAGGCCGAGGTCGTCGCTGCCGCGACCGTCATGGCGGAAGCCGCGGTCGCGGAGGGCCACCCCGTCCTCCTCGTCTGCGCGCAGGGCTGGCACCCCGGCGTCGTCGGCATCGTCGCGGGCCGGCTGAAGGACCGCTTCCACCGCCCTGTCCTCGTCGGCGGTATAGCGAACGGGCTGGTGAAGGGCTCCGGCCGCTCGGTGCCCGGCATGGACCTCGGCGCCGCCGTCATCGCCGCGCGCCAGGCCGGGCTGTTCGAGACGGGGGGCGGCCACACCATGGCGGCCGGCTTCTCCTTCCGCGACGGACGGCAGGACGAGGTCCAGGCTTTCCTCTCCGCACGCCTGACCCGGCCCGCCGGCCTGCCGGAAGTCGCCGACCTGATCGTCGAGGGCACGCTGTCCGTCGGTGCTGCGACCGCGACGCTGGCGACCCAGGTTTCCCGCCTCGCGCCCTTCGGTGCCGGCAACGAGGAACCGGTCTTCGCCCTTCGCCACGCCCGTGTCGTCCGTGCCGACCGCGTGGGGAAGGAGGGCGCGACCATTCGCGCCTTCCTGGAAGGGGAGGGGGGCGAACGCCTCAAGGCCGTCTGCTTCCGCGCGAAGGAAGGCGCCCTGGCCGACGCGCTGCTGAACGCCCGTGGCCGCCCGCTGCACCTCTGCGGCGCCTTGCGCGCCGAGACCTGGCAGGGTGACACCTCAGCCAGCCTCCACGTCCAGGACGCCGCCCCGGCCTGAGCCGGGAGCGGTTGCTCGACGGCGCTGCAGGCCCTACCTCGCGCCCCGGTCGCCGGGACCCCGCCCCGAAGGCCGCGCCTGCCCCTCGCCGGAGTTCCCGCCGTGTCCCCCCAGCGCCACGCCCCCGCGTTCCTCGCGCTCGGTCTGCTGCCCGGACTCCTGGCCGGCTGCGGCTCCCGCTACTCGGCCGACATCTACGCCACCCGGGCCGTACAGCAGGCCAACCAGGTGCAGCAGGGCGTGATCGTCGGTGCGCGTCGCGTGCAGGTGCAGGCGGACGGGTCCGCAGGCGCCGCGGCCGGTGCGGCCGCGGGCGGCATCGTTGGCGGTGCGGCCGGCGGCGGGGGGATCAGTGCGGCCCTGGCCGGCGTCGGCGGCGGTCTGGTTGGCGGCCTCTTCGGCTCCGCGAGCGAGCGCGTGGCGGGCGACGCCGAGGCCACGGAATACGTCGTTCGCAAAGGCAACGGGGAGCTCGTCTCGGTGACCCAGCGCGATGTGCCGCCGCTGACGGTCGGGACGCGCGTGCTGGTGATCGCCGGCGCGCAGGCGCGGATCGTGCCGGACTACACCGACCCCGCGGTCCCTGGCCCCACCAATCCCGCCGGCGCTCCCTCGGTCGTCGAGGGGCCGGTCCGGGCCGACCCGCCCGCCGCCACGTCGCAGCCCCAGCCGCCCCCGGTGCGCGAGCCCCTGCCGGCACCCTCGGCCGCCCCGACCCCGCCCGTCCCGCCCGAGGTCCCACTCGCGCTGTAGCGGCGCTGGACGCCCCCGCCGCGACGTTGTAGGCACCGCCGCGCGGTCCCGTTCGTCTAGAGGCCTAGGACGCGGCCCTTTCAAGGCTGCAACACGGGTTCGAATCCCGTACGGGACGCCAATCATTACAATGGTTTGGCCGGTTTCTCCACAGACCGTCTCCAATACCTTCTCCGATATCGATTCAGGCCCACCCCTGACCGGGTAGCGCGCGCCGCGGGTCGAAGCGCCCTGCCGCCTCGACCGGTCGCTCGGCGTCTCGGCCCATGTGCTGCACGACGACCTCGGTGATCCGCCGGCCGTCCAGGTGCACCGGCACGCGAATAGTCATCCCGCCGCCTCCCCCGGGAGGGACGTAGGAGGCGAGGTTGCCCCAACCCCCTCCGAGGTCGCCGCGCTGGTCGGGCCGCAGCTGGTCGCGGGGAATCAGGACGGGCGGAGCGCCAGGCGCCGTCCCATTCTGCCGGTCCATCCGGTTGAAGAACTCCGGGTTCTGCCGCCGCAGCTCCTCCAGCTCACGGCTCATGCCCGGCGTGCTGCCGACCCCGCCGTTCGTCTCGCCAGGGCGTAGGAAGTAGAGGAAGGCCGCCGCGCCGCCTGCCACCGCCGCAAGGCGCGACAGCAGGGCGATGGCCCCCGTCAGGCCCATGGCAGCCGCTCCGCCCGCCGCGAACCCGCCCAGGGCGCTTGAGAGGGCGGGCAGGCCGGTGGCAGCCACCAGCGCCCCAAGACCCGACATGGCGAGGCTGCCCGCGGCGAAGAGCGCGCCCGCCGTCGCGAGTCCGGTCAGGCCGACAGCGATGTTCAGCAGTGTGCGGGCATCGTCGGGGTTCTCGCGAGCCCAGGCGCTGAAGCGGTTCATCGCAGCGGTCATCTGATCCATAACTCGGATGACGTCCTGCATTGCGCTGGACCCGAAGGCACCGGAGAGATTCGTCAGCGACGCCTGAAGGCCAGAGAGGCCGCCCGCGAAGCCCTCGGTCAAGAAGCCCCGCCACTCGTCCCCCACAGCACGCACCGCCTCGATGTCCGCGCGGATCGCCTGCGGGTTGAGGCCGAAGGACCAGAGCTGACGGCCGGGAGCCGTGGAGCCCGCCGCGTTGGCAAAGGAGTCTCGTTCGTCCTGAGTGCGTATGCCGCGGGACTCGAGGTGGCGGACAGCCCATTCGAAGAAGAGATCTGGACGGGTCGCGGCCAGGTCGGAGTTGATGATGTGCCGCCGGTTGAACCGAGCCGCGGCTCCGGTGCGGAGCCGGCCCGCCATCTCGTCGTCGATCTCGCCCCGCGCGAGAAGCGATCGGATTTCGGCCTCGGGCACCCGCGCCCCGCGCGCGTTCGCCGCGATGAATCCATGCTGCTTCAGGAGGTCGGCCGTCTGGTTCGGCATGATGCCGTTGACCATCTGCCGACCGAAGGCGTTCAGGGCCGTGCCGAAGACGTTGCCCGACAGGTTCTGGATGCCCGCCGATACCCACCCGCCGAAGTATGCCTCCGGGTCCATGCGCTCGCCCATCACCCGTGCACGCCTCTGGAACAGCTCGAGTTCTGCTGGGTTCACGCGCCGGCCGCGGTAGGCGAACATCATCCGCCCGGCCATGTCGAGTTCACGCATCCCACGCTCAGGGTCGGGTTCACCGGTGATTTGGTTGTAGAAGGACCCGCGGAGGCCGAGCGCGGCGCCGAGGCGCCCTGCCACGCCTTCGGGATCGGTCCCGCTCGCCCGGCCCAGGGTGTGCGCGATCAGCTGAAACTCCGGGAGGAGCCGGATGATGTTCTGCAAGTAGCCTGGGTTCCCGCCCAGGACGGTCCTCAGTTCGTTGCCGGTGGCGATGTTCTGCGCGACCGTCGTGCCGCGCACTAGTTCTGCCGTCTCGATCGCACGCCGCATCAAGGCGCTCTCGAAGGCGGCGGCATCCATGCCCCGATCGGCTGGAAGTCGTCCGGTCTGGGCCCGCAGCAACGCCTGTTCCGTCTGGATCGCACCCGCGTCCGTCACCACGCGCCCGACGACACCCTGCCCCGATCGCGCGGCAGCTCCGAGGGCCGCCATTTCCCCCAGGCGGTCGCCTCGAGGATTGGCGGACGTGCCGGTTCCCGTGGGCGCGCGCGGTGCGGTGGTCGTCGAGAGCCCCCGCATCGCCGCCACCGCGCCAGAGGCGGCAGCGGCCATAAGGCGCGCTGCCGCGGTCGTCCGCATCATGGCCGACCCGGTGCGGTCGATGGACGCGGCCGCCGTATCCGCCGCGGTGCCGGTGCCCGTGAGGGTCCGATTCAGGCCCGAGGCGGTCTGTGAGGCCGCCCGCATCTGCCCCCGCAGCTGATCCGCCGCCGTGCCGAGTGCCGTCAGCCTCGCCCCCGCGGCGTTCAGGCCGCCGAAGCGGGAAATGAGCGACCCCAGGTTACGCTCCGTCGCCTTGATGCGCGCATCCACAAGGCCGAGGCCGCGCGCGACCGAGGCCAAGACCTGCGGCGCGTTGGACTGGACGTTGATGGAGGCGGAAGCGGTGTAGCTGCCCGACATGGCGTCAGGTCCTCCGGGTGAAGAAGGGGGTCAGAACCTCACGCGCGATCGCATCGCCGGCGCGGTCGAGGTTCCGCACCACGGCGGGCCCGAGGAACGGCCTTGGCGCCATCCGCCTGGTCCCGAACTCGTGGTGTGGTGCGATTGGTGATCGGGTGAAGACGTGCACCGTCCTCCCCTTCACCTCGTGGTGGATGGTGTCCCGCAGGTCGCCGGACCGCTTCAGCGGCTCGTTGGCGCTGAAGCCGTGCCGGAGCCGGTCGGCGATCGTCGCATCTTTCAGGTCCGCCCATCGGGGAAACGGGGCGGCCGCGGCTTGGTAGGTGCCTAGGGAGGCCCGCGCCTCCTCCTCGAGCATCTGGCCGGCCGCCTTCAGGCCTCGCGCCTCGCCGCGCGCTGCCGAAGCCGCCGCCAGGGCCATCTGCCGCGCCAGCGCGGAAAGCGTCATCGCCGCCATGTCGTCACCCCTTGGGCTTCTCCCACCGCATCGCCGCCCAGTCGAAGGTGCCACCCAGCTGCTCGCCGATGTTAACGCACCACGACAGCGCCTCGCCGGTCTCGAGGCTCCAGGCCACGTCGAAGGGGATGCCGTGCCGCACCAGGAAGAGCCTCAGCGTCAGCTCAGGGTGCCGGCTGCGCCTTTTGCGCTATCCGGGTCCGCCCGGCCGCCCTCCCCTTGCCGGATTCGCCCCGCTTCAGCCGCGGACTCGAAAAGGGCTTCGATGCCCTCATCGCCGAGACGCTGAACCAGCGCTTCCAGTTGCAGCTTCGTCGCCGGCTTTGGCGTCCTCTCGCCGTCGATCTCCTGGACCGAGTAGGCCGCGTTTGCGAACAGCATGTACTGACCGTTCTCGATGTTCGACGCACCGACGATCTCGGCCAGCTTCATGTTGTCGAACGCGCCGAGGGCCTTCCAGACGATTCGCCGGCCGCGCGAGTCAGTGCAGACGCGGGGCTGGTTCGCTGCCCGCACGATCGCCTGCGACGCCGTCTCGGGGACGGGCGCAGGCGCCGCGTCGTGGATCTCCACAGGCATCAGGGTTCGTCCTTCCAGTGTCGGTAGGAGGCAAGAGGCGAGGGCGCGCGCAGCGCCGCGAGGATCGCCGCCACCCTCTCGGGCGTCGGGTGCGTCTGCCGGTATGCGATCAGCGCCGCGAGCGTCGGCGTGGCACACACAACCCGCGCGATCGCCTCCAGGTCCAGCGTGCCGCGCGCGGCCGTCGCGCCGTTCAGCGCCGCGTCAGTCATGGACCTTGCCGCCGCCCCGGACGTGCGCCATGCGGGCGACCGGGTCCATGCGGTCCCACAGCGCGCGCGGCACGGAGTTCCCCCGCTTCAGCAAGGACGCGCTTTGCGGAGACCTATGCGCGAGGATGCGCACCGCCTCCTCGAAGTCCGCCGGCATGCCGGGCCGCGACGGACTCATGAGCCGGTTGCCCTCGGCGTCCTTCGCCACGATCGCCCCCGCCGCGTCCACCTCGAAGAAGGACATCAGGGTCGCCCGCAAGACAGCCGGCGGCACCGACGCCTCCTGCTTCACGAAAGGAGACGCCGCGAAGCTGCGGTCGAGCTCCGTCACGAACTGATCAATGTTCATGCCGCCTGCTCCTCGCCGACCAGCGTCCTCCAGCCCTGCCACCATTCGTGGCGGACGTGCGCCTCGCCCGTCCAACGATGCAGCTCTTCGGCGTAGGGCTTCACCAGCTGCCCGAAGTCCTGGATCATGGCCGGGGTGCCCTGACCCTTCGCGAACTCAAGCATCCCCGTCGCGAGATCGAATTCCCGCTGCGCGGCCCTTAGCAGCGCCTGCCCAGCGTCGAACTTCCGCGCAGCCTCCAGCCGTCGCTCGATACCCGCGGCGAAGAGCGGCTGATGCGCGCGACCACGCTCCACCAGGAAGAGTTCGTCCGCCTTCTCGACACCCCGTTCGGCCGCCTGGGCCACCAGGTTCGCCAGCCGCACCGCCTTTTCGGCCGCCTCGAGCTGGTCGTGAGCCCCCGCGACGCCGATCTCACCCTCGCCCGCCAGCGCCTTGTCCATCTGGACCTTCGCGAGAGCCAGGTCATTGCCCGCCTGGGTCCTGGCGCGCTTGGCTTCCGCGACTTTCTCGTGCGCGGCGTCCACCGCCTTCCGCGCCGCCGAGATGACTCCCTTGTCCACCAAGCGGCCCGCCTCGGCCGCGACAGTCGGTAGTTGTTCGCTCATGGATGGTTCCTTTCAGGTCAGAGTCGGAGATGAGTGACGAACGCGGGCGAAACTGCGGACGGCATCGCCAGCAGCAGCGCCCCCGCCACCGCATTCGCGACGTCGTCGTGCGCGCCCGGCGCGTGATCGATCGAATCCCGCCCGCCGCGCGACGTGCGGCGCTCCAGCCCGCACAGCTGTGAGGAGAGGCGCGCCAGATCCAGCAGTTCGGCCCGCTGCGCGTTCAGCAGCGGCAGGAAATCCCGGTACAGGTCGCTCTTCGGCTTCTCGCTGCACTCGTACGTGATGCCGTGCACCCGGAACCGCTCCCGCGGCCACTCGCCGGCGTAGCGGTCGCCCGTCACCTTCGTGACGCGATAGGTCTTCAGCAGCGCCGCGAAGTCCTGCACCACGGCATCGGGCGCGAAGGGCGCGTGACTCTCCCGGACCGCATCGAGGATCGGCCGGCCCTTCTCGTCATGCGCGATGGCCAGCGTCATGCTGTCGGACGATCCGCCCGAGGGGTCCACGAACGCGACGTACCGCACGCCCGACACGGGCGGCAGCTCGCGCCTCCCCGTCACGGTGCAGGCGTCCACCACGTCACGCGAGACGAAGTCGGCCAGGTCATCCCGGAACTCGGCCCCGTACTCAGCCGCCGCCGAGACCGGATCGTCCTCGTACGCCTCGGCCACGATGGCGGGGTTCAAGCCGGGGTTCATCTCCAGCGTGGCGCCGCGCCACACCAGCACGCGGGCACCGTCCTTTCCGAAGTGCCGGCGGAAGTCCGTCCACAGCACGCCGCGCTTGCCGTAGGGGCTAGACGCCTTCAGCAGCATGGACCCGGGGATCGTCGCGAGGCCCGGCCGCACGGCCCGTAGGATCTCGTCGGCCGGGTTCGCCGAGGCGTCGTCGCGCCAGAACGCGACCTCATCCCCGAGGACCGCGAGGAAGCTGTAACCGCGAGTCACGCGCCACGACGCGGTGGCGATCTCGATCACGACGCGGTTGGTCAGGGTGATGGTGTCGGCCGTCGTGCTGTCCACCATCGCGGACAGCTCCGGCACCGCGGCCAGGGCGCCGGTCACGTACCGGAAGATCACGCGGGCCTGCCGCCGGTCCGCGGCAATCACCGCCACCGTCGCGACCTCGCCGGGCGCCAGGTAGGGCGTCACGTCCACGTGCGTCCCAAGGAAGGTGGCGATCAGGCCGAGGACCCGCGACTTGCCGCCTCGCCTGCCGCAGATCAGCGTGGCCTCGCGGAAGGGGACGGTCGGCGGCTCCGTCCGGCCCGTGTGGTGCCGGTACAGCGTAGCCTCGGCCTCGCTCATCGGCAGGCCGCACAGGGCCGACAGGAAGGCCCGCCAGGCGTCCCACGTCTCGCCGGGGAAGTGGTCGCCGAAGGGGCCGTCCATGGCCTCCCGGATGGTCGCCAGCGTGGTCATCCGGCCGGCGTCCGGTAGTGGTCGGCCAGCGTCCGGGGCTTGGCCTCGCCCCCCTTCAGGCCGAGGGCACGCAGGGCACGCGTCAAGCTGTTGGACCAGGCCAAATACTGGCGGCTGTCGTGGTCTGTCATCCCGCCGCCCTCGGCCAGCCGATCATCGAAGATCGCGACCCGAAGCGTCAGCTGCGCGGCCCGCTCGATCAGCAGGCGCTGTGTCGCGGACGGGTTCGCCCCGACATGCGCTGACAGGTCGGTGCGCACGCCCCGCAGGATGCGTCCGTGGCGTGTCCGCAGGTCCAGGTCGGACAGGCGCGCGAGGCCGGCGTACGCGCCCATGGCGGACACACGGCGGCGTCCGCTGCGCTTGCGCGGGGGCTTTGTCGGGGCTGATGCAGGGGCAATGTCGCTCACGGCGACCCCCATAGTCGTCACCGGAACCGGCGCCGCAACAACGATCAGGGTGGCAGGGCGCGATAGTTTCCCGAACCGTCCCGGGGCATGCCGGGCGGGGAACGCGACGCGCCTTCGCGCGCGCGAGAAACGCGGTCCAGTCGCGTAACAGGCATTATGTCAAAACTTTTGAAGTCCTCGCAAAGTCTCGGGAAGCAGAAACGTACTGGCGCAGCCGCCCTGCGGCGCTGGTCTTGCCGAACCGAGTATTCGGCCTCTCGCCGAACGGCTGCAGCGCGCGTCGATTACTTGCCCGCAGCCCCCCGGGGGACCGGCCCGGGATCTCCGGCCGCAGCCCCTGAAGCGTCCTTTGCAGCGCGCCCGCGAGCGCGGCGGGCGCGCTACCGCCGGGTGTCGGGACGGGGTTTCCGCCACCGCGGCGGAACCCCCCGGGGACACGTGCGGGGCGGGAGGGCGCGCACGGAAACACGCGTTCTCTATAGGGGGTGGGTCAAATTGGGGACTTCTGACAGGCCCTCAGGGGGTGGAGGGGTGGGGGGTAGTAGGGGGGTTCCCGGGTTCTGCTCATGTGCGCGTGCGCGCTCATGAATGGAACGGTTCTTACCCCCCACCTCCCCCCACCCCTGACTCGTCCTTCTCGGCCTCCCGGCGCTGCTTCTGCCGCTCCTCGTCGGTGAGGAGCCGAAGCCCGCGAACGAACTGCAAGCCCTTGTTGGTGACGTACCGAACGCCCGGCGCCTTCTCCAGCATCCCGCGCAGCCGCCGATTGTCCGTGGCCGGCTCCCCGTTGGCCTCGCACCAGCGGTTGAAGCTGCCGAGGAGCGCGCCCGGGCGGGCGGAGGTGACACCGGAAGGGTCCATCTCGCAGCACTCGGCCAGCCAGCGCCCGAAGCTGTCCTGCGCCTGGAAATAGTCGGCGGTGGCGATTCGGACGGACGGGGGCGGGTTCAGGCCTTCCCGCTGCCACGCGAGACATCCCTCGATCATCCACGCCAGGATGGCAGGCCACTCGGCGCGGAGCGCGTCGGGAAGATCCTTGTCCACCACCACCGGCTTGCGGGTGAAGGGCACGATGTTGAAGCGGCGGCGCGCGGCGGCGTCCACGTTCTTCAGGACCGGCTTGTGGTTGCCGATGATCGTCAGCTTGAAGGCTGGCGTGTAGGTGAAGAAGTCCCGGTTCATGAAGCGCGCGGTGATCGGGTCACCGCCGGTCATGGCCTTGATGCGGGACTCGGCCCAGGCGTGTCCTTCCTCGGTCTCGGAGGCGGTCACGATGCGGGCGCCGCGCAGCATCGCGAGGTCGGTAGGGTGGCGGCTGCCCTGCGAGGCCGTGAAGGTGTCCATGGCGGCGTTGACGGCGTAGTCGCCCATGATGCCGGCGACGTTGTTCACGAAGGTCCCCTTGCCGTTCCCGCCATCGCCGTAGCCGAAGAAGAGGGCGTGTTCCTTAGTGTCGCCGGTGAGGCAGTAGCCGCACCAGCGTTGCAGGAAGGCGATCAGCGCGTCGTCCCGGCCGGTGGCCTCGTCCAGGAACCGCAACCAACGGTCCGGCGGAGTGGCGGTGGACGGCGCGACGGCCGTCATGCGGGTGATCATGTCGCCGGGCCGCGCTAGCCGCATCTTGGCAGTGCGCAGGTCCACGGTGCCGCCCGGGGTGGCGAGGAGGTAGGGGTCGCGGTCCATCTCCTCGAGCGTGACGGCGAGGGCGGGGTCGGCGCGGGCGAAGCGCTCCACCCCCCGCGAAGCTGGCCTTGCCCGTGGTCGCCTGCGTCCCGAACTCGGCGTCGGCGTTGGCCTGGGCCACGATGCCGCGGGCGTAGTGGAAGGCAATGCGGGTGCGGTCGCGGCGCCAATGCGTGCCGGTCCAGACGAACCAGGCGCCGGACTCCTCGGCGTAGCGCAACTCCCCGGCATGCTTCTTCGCGAAGGCGAGGGCGACTCCGTGTTCGGTGAGGAGGATTTCGTCCTCGGTCGCTTGGCCCGCGGCCTCCCATGCGCGGTGCAGCTCACGCCCACCGTCCGCGATGCCCTTCTCGGCCTTCCACGCTGCCGTGTCGGGGTAACGGTCCAGGGCTTCCACGAAATCATCGAAGGTGGCGTTGGCGCGCCGTAGGGAGGCCGCGATCTTGAAGGCCTTGGCACTACGCGAGCCATCGCCTGAGCTGCTCCCCATTTCCGGGGAGGAGACCCGGCGCTGGCGCTGGCGCTGGCGAGGCGCGTCGCCCTCCGGCTGTGTCGCCGCGAACTCGGGCCCGATCACCGTGATCAGGTCCAGGATGGTATCGGTCTCGACACGTCGGAGTTCGGCGGGCGAGTCCGGCAGGCGATCGTTGGTGACGGCGAAGTAGCGGTTGCCCAGGTAGAGTTCGATGGCGGGCGGGTGGTCGGTGCCGGTGCGGCGCTTCCACTGCTTGCCGTGTTCCGTGCCCATCGCGGCGCGCAGCTGCGGGAGTGCGGCGCCGTCGAAGGTGAAGAAGACCTTGGCGCCCGTGCCGGACGGACTGACCTCGGCGTAGGAGCGGAAGAGCGTCAGAACCTCCTCCGCCCATGGCGCCAGGCCACCGGTCTGCGGATCTTTGCAGGAATCCAAGTCAATGCCGCCGATGGCTAGGCCGGCGTGGTCGCCGAGTTCGATGCCGATGCCGCCGGCGCCGAAGGGGCGCGGAAGCTGCGCCGCGCGTTCCTCGGCTGCGGAGCGTGCACCCCAGGTCCGCGGGTCGTCAGCCTTCGCCTTCCGCCCGTCCGGGGCGTACGGGACCTTCGTGGGCTTGCCCTGAGGGCCCCGGCCCTCGGTCTGCCACGCGACCCATCGGGGCGTGTCGGCGAGGCTGCCGAGGGTCAGCATCGTGAGGAGGCCGTCAGGCATGCGCCCGTCCCTTCGGCGCGGGGTGCACGCCTCCGAAGCGTCGCGCGCTGATCAGCAGTGTCGGGAGGGCAGCCATGGTCCCGCCGCGGCGTTCCGCCTCGGCCCGGACCAGGGCGATCCAATCCTCCTCACGCGCGCTGCACGTCTCGATGACCAGCACGCGGCGGCGGCAGCGCACGGCGTCCACGGCGGACGCGTAGTGCGCGCGCATGCCACCTGCGGCATGGACCATGACGGCCGCGCTCCAGCGAAGCATCCGCGCGAGCTGCGGGAAGTCCAGTGGGCCCGGCGGCGCATCATGGCCCGGGTCGGCACCGATGATCACGACGGTCGGCGGGCCGGCGGGCTCGAGGATGCGGCTCGGCACGCGGGCGCCGGCGGCAACCAGCACCACGCGGCACTCGTTCGCCAGCGCGGCCTGGAAGACCGGCACCAGATGGTCCCCGGGACCGCCCGTCAGGCAGGCGATCATGGCCGAGATGCTGCGGGGGTTGTCCGCGACCACGGCGACGTTGGAGGGCGGCGTCATGCGCGCAGCCTCCGGGGCGCGACCAGCGCAGCCCGCAGCGCAATCAACGCGGCGACCTCCGCCATCTCGGCAGCGGCCACGTCGCCGATGCGACGGGCGCTGGCGGCTTCCTCCAAGTGCCCGCGCACTGCGGCGAGGGTGGGAACCGCAGCGATGTGAATCGGGCGGGACGAAAAGGGCTGGCGAAGGGGCTGCCGGCGCGCTACGTAGCAAGTCTCAGGATGGTAGTTGCGTAGCGTACCGGAGCCCGCCTCGGCCAAGCGCCGGGCGGGTTTCGTCATTTCAGGCCGCCTGCCTCTGACGGATCGGCGCGGCCGGGAGCGACCGCATCCAGGTGATGCCGGCCTCGGCGTCTACGAAGGTCGTTCCGTTCATGCGAACCGCCTTCAGGTTGCCCTTCGCGATCTCGCGATAGGTCGCGCTGCGGCTCATGTCGCTGATGGTGCACCACGTCGGGATGCGGACCATCTTCCGTGTCGTCTGCTCGCTCATTCCGTACCTCTGAACGGGTTGGGACGGCCGTTCAGATATCGGGGACAGCGCCACACTTCGCCCAATAAGGCTGCGTTGACCTTCGCCGGAAAAACCTCCCCCTAGGTTCTTCCCCCCTAACGATACCGCGCGGTGGTCAGAATGGTGACGCGGTCGCGGCGCATGTTCCCCCGTCGAACCGCGCGGCCGCGGCCCCGCCCCACGACATGCGGCATGCCCCTGAGCAGTCCGGCGATCGTGGCTTCGCTCGCCCATCCTATGCCGGGCAGCAGGCCCTCGATCGTCGCGAGCCCCGCCTCGCGTGCAAATTGCAGCAGGCGGTCGCGAGCGGCTTCGATCTGCGCCTCTACAGCTTCGGATGACACTCCCAGCACATCGCCAATAAAGCCTTGCGCTTCCCCAGCCCCACGGCCACGCCGCCGTAGCTCTTCGAAGGCCGCTACGAGCAAGCCCGAGGATTGATCCCGTGCGTAGTCGCGTGCGACCGAACTTCCTTGGCGTCCGCCAAAGCCCAGCGCTTTCACCACTGCTTCGGGGAAGGCGCCCGGTACGCCCTCGGTCGCCGCTTCTCGGATCTGGCGCGACGCATCTCGTAGGTATGCACGAAGTTCCTTCGGTAGCTCCACGCCGTCCGGAGCAGCCTCGGCTGTCAGGAAGGCGATGGCGCCCCACAAGAAGAGCGGGTTGCCGCTGGCGCGGTAACTCGCGACCGCCACCTGCGCAGATAGGACCGCATTGTGCGCGGGTTCGGGAAGTTGCTTCAACAGCGCCTCCGAGACGCACTCCGATGAAGGCGGCGGGGCTGCGCGGTCGGAGTCCGCGCGGGCTGGCCGGCCCTGCCCCGCCAGACGTGAGGATAGCGCGGCACGGTGCAGCGGGAAGGGTGCCTTCACGACCTATGTTCAGCATAGGCCTCGACGCCTGCGCGGTAAGGGTGAGGTAATGGTGTGAGATTCCCACCTTTTCGCAGCGGTATTCGAAGTGGGTGTGGCCCACCGCGGGTGACGTGATTGCCGGGATCTCCGGCAATGCCGCCGGTGACGGCATTTGCACGGGAAGGGTGAGCGAAGCGCCCACCCTCGGCACTCTTCTCGCCGTCACGACGGCCTCCAGGCTGGCGCAGCGGTAGGGGCGCGTTCGGCGAACGCGTCGTATTCCAGGGCGGTGTGGAGGAACTCCTTGCGGCCAGTCGCTTCCGCCCGCTGCCGCAGAGTCGCGGCCTCGCGCCGCAAGAAATCGGAGCCGAAGCTGATAAGCGCTCGCTCCCGCCACCAGTCGTGGTACTCGCGGCTTCCGCGCGGGAACGGGCACGGGAGATCTTGATCCCCCCGTTTTGGGGAACCAAGCGCGGTCATGGCGGCGACGGCGGCGCCGGTGACGACGGTCCGGCGTGTCACGGGGCCGCGCATCATGCGACCCGCCCGTCGAGGAGGTTCAGCACGTACTCGGCGAAGTTGTAGGCCGCGACTTCCTCATTGGAACTGGGATCATCAACCCATGCGGTCAGGACCCGCGCCTGCGCCCGCAGGCCTTCGCGCGTCCGGGGCTGGATCTGGAAGATGCTGTCCGCCAGGTCGAGGTAGCCGGGCACGTCGGCGACGAGCGCATCAGCGATCGCCTTCTCCGTCGCATGGTCCCCGCGATCGTTGGCGGCGAGTTGGAGGTCGATCAGGCGGCGATGCTCGGCGTCTCGGACCAGCCACCGCTGGCACATCGCAAGCAGATCCGCGTCGCTCACCGGCCTGTCGAATCCCTGAAGGGCAGGCGCGGCGGTCGGTGCCGCGACGAGGACGGCGAGCGCGGCGAGCGCGCCTCTTCTTCTGGCCCGGCGCGCGGGCGTGCTATGGGCGAGTTCAGCCATGACCAGATGCTCCAGCATCAGGGTTGCGGTCAGGCCGGGCGACGGTGCTGGTAACACCCCGTCCGGCCGCTTCGTTCCTTGCGGAACGGCACGCTACATGCCATCACACCCGCATGGCCGCAAGCGAAAACGGCATTTCACATGCCATCTCGTCGCCGCAGGTCCGCGCAGCGCGGGCCCTGCTCGATTGGACGCGCGATCAGCTTGCGGAACGGTCGGGTGTCCCACTGCGCACTCTCGCCCGCTTAGAGGCGGAAGAGGGCAGCCCGCAGCGCCGCACCCTCGCCGCCATCCGCAGCGCCCTGGAGGCGGCCGGCGTCGAGTTCACGAACGGTGACGCGCCGGGGGTTCGGCTGCGCAAAGGGTAGGGACTGAACCCGCACCCTAGACCAACGGCACCGCCGCCCGTCTCAGCAGCTCCTCCGCCGCGTCCACGATGAACGCGCCGTAGTGCTTCTCGATCATCGCGACGGACGTGTCGTGCGCGGCCGCGACCAGTCGCACCGGCAGCCCCGCCTTCAGCCCGCGGACGATCGAGGAGTGCCGCAGGGAATAGGGCACCAGGTCACCCGGCAGCTCGGCCTTAACCAGCGCCAAGCGCCACGGGCGCTGCATCTCCTCGGCGCCGCGCCAGGCCCGCCGGCCGTCGCGCTCCCATCCGATGGTGCCGGTCCCCGTGACCTTCCGGTTGTGCCAGCGGGTCAGCAGCGGATCGCCGGCCTTCCGGCCGGCCACCAGGGGCCGCAGCCGCGCCACGACGTCGTCGGGCAGGGGGCGCGCCGCGTGGGTCTGTGCCTTCGTCCCGCGCCCCTTGCGGGCCATTGGGACCATCAGGCGCCCGTTGCCGGCTTGGAGGTCCCCGACCGTCATGCGGGCCGCCTGATCGAAGCGGCAGCCCGTGGCGGCCATGACCAGCACCAGCGCGCCGAAGTCCGGATCCAGGGCAAGGGAGGCCTCCACCAGCCGTCGCACGTCGGCGTCGGGTAGCACCTGCGCCTCGCGGGCCCGGTCCGGCGCGGACGGCGCCCGTAGGCCTTCCCGAATGGCTGTCAGTACGTCGCCGGGCAGCCGGGTCCGGCGGGCCGTGGCAGTGAGTGCCGCGCGGAGGTCGTTCAGCACGCGCGCCAGGGTGGCGCGGGAGAGGGCAGGGGGGTGATCCGAACTCACACCCTTCCCACCGCGCCTTAGCCCCTCCCGCCACGTCGTCAGCGCCTCCTCGGTCAGCGCGGCCAGCGGCACGTCGGCCAGCGGCGAGGAGAGGACGTGGTGCGTCAGGCTGAAGCCGGCGTCCCGCCCCGACGTCGCGCTGCGCGCCTTCCGGAAGGCGATGTAGTCCTCCACGGCGGCGCGCACTGTCGGGCTGGAGACGACGGCCGCGGCGGCCCGCTCCGCTGCCAGGCGGCCATCAGCCCAAGCCGTGCACGCCGCCACGGCCTGATCGAAGGTGAGGACGCGGACGCCATCAGCTTCAGTCCGCGGGTCATCGTCGGCGATGCCGAGGGCCTGCGTCTCGTACTTCTCGGCGCCGAGGTAGCGCCGGCCGATCCAGGTCCCGGGCCTGCCGTCCGCCTGCTTGTAGAACCCCAGATGCAGCGGCAGCGCGCCGCGGCGCACCACCCGGAAGTAGGGCTTCGGGCGCTGCTTCAGCGCGCGGCGGACGGCGCGGGTGTCGAGCCGATGCTCACTGACCTTGCGCGGCACGGGCGCCCCTTCTCCAATACTTCTCCAATATACGGGGCTGGACGGGGCGGGACAGATAGGGACGCCGGAAAGCCTAAGCCGTTGGAATTATTCGTCCCACGATGTCCCAGCCTGTTCTACTGCGGGCTACTCTTACTCCCTTTCAAGGCTGCAACACGGGTTCGAATCCCGTACGGGACGCCAAGATTTCCAACGCGTAAGCGTGCTACGCGGCAAATCGGTCCAAAACTTGGTCTAGTATACGCCGGTGGCCGCGTGCGTTCGCGACGGTTCAGAAGCGTGCGCGGAGCGGGCCATGGATGTCGTAGACGGTCCGTTAGGGCTCGTCGGCGAGCGCGGATCCCCGGGACGTTGGCGATGACATGTTGCCGCGCCAACCGCAGCGGCCAGGTTGGCCAAGCTAACCCCGCGGCATGTCACCGCTCCGCTGGCTTCGTGGTCCCCGTGCCGCCTGTGACAAGCGGGGCTGAGCAACTCTCGCGTGCATCGTTCGACCCCGACGGCTGATCCTACTATGGGATTGGGATTCCCCCGCTTTCGTGGCTCTTCCGCGCTTGGCGTGGAAGTCCCGGTCGACACGGTCCCGCTGCCCTGATTCAGGGTGGGGATGATCACGTCCACCGCTCTTCCAGGCTGCCTCATCGAGCGCTTGGAGCGCGGCCCTGCCGGCCTAGTCGTCGTCGCTCGTGCGCGACGGGAGCGGTGTCGCTGTCCCTCCTGCGGCAACCCAGGTTCCGCGGTTCACAGCCGCTACGTCCGGCACCCGTCGGACCTGCCAAGCTTTGGAGAGGCAACGCGTCTGCAGATCGAGGTCCGGCGGTTCTACTGCCACCACCGATCCTGCCCGCGCCGCACCTTCGTCGAGCCGCTGCCGCGGTTCCTGCCCCACCGGGCGCGGCGGGGAGCCGCCTTCTGGGGCAACTCGGCATGCCGGCGAGCGGGGACACCGTGTTGCGTCTCCTGCGCCGCCTCCCCGTGCCGAAGCCTCCAACGCCCCGGGTGCTCGGCGTCGATGATTGGGCGTTGCGCAAGGGGGGACCTACGGGACCATCCTCGTCGACCTGGAGCGGCGGCGCGTCGTCGATCTTCTGCCGGACCGGCGCGCCGCGACACTGGCCGGCTGGCTCCGGCGGCACCGCGGCGTGCGGACCGTCGCCCGCGACCGCTCGACCGCGTATGCCCGCGGCATCGCGCTCGGGGCGCCGCGGGCGCGGCAGGTCGCCGACCGCTGGCACCTGCTGTTGAACGTGCGGCAGATGGCCGAGCGCTGGCTCGCCGGGGCGCACGGTCGCCTCCGGCGTCTGCCGCCCATTGCCCATCACCGCCCCTCGCCGGCGCGGCGCGCGGCCTTCCCGTGCAGCCGAGGCGAGCGTGCGGCCGGCCCGGGTGCGTGTCGAAGCGCCGTGGAGCGGAGCCGGAGGATGGCCCTCTACGAGGAGGTTCGGCGCCGCCATGCCGCCGGCGAGCCTCTGCTGGCCATCAGCCGCCGCATGGGGCTGGCCCGCGGGACGGTGCGGAAATACGCCGGGGCCGGAAGCTTCCCCGAGCGCGGTGCGGGGCGCCGGACCCAGCCTGCTGAACCCCTGTATCGCCCACCTCGAGGCGAGGCTCGCCGATGGCTGTGAGAACGCGATGGTGCTCTGGCGCGAACTGCGGGGCCTCGGCTACCCCGGTACGCCACCCCGGTACGCCGAAGCAGGTGCACCGATGGCTGAGCCCGCGGCGCAGCAGGCCGTCGAAGTTTGGGCCGGGGCGCGGAGGTGTCGTCGAGGTCGGACGGGCTGCCGACGGCGAGCGCACGCCGTCGCTGCCCTCACCAAGGCAACTCGCCTGGTATCTCATGCGGCCACGTGACCGGCTTAGCGCGGAACCGGCTTAGCGCGGAGGAGAACGCCGACGGCGAGCGCATCGGGCAGGATGCGGCTGCCGCCACCGTCTCAGCGCTCGTCCGCCGTCTCGCCGATCTCGTGCGGGACCGGAGCCTCAGCGCGGTGGCACCGTGCCGTGCGCCGCTTACGGCGCTCAAGGGCTGGCTCAGGGATGCGCGGCGCAGCAGTCAAGGCCGCTCTCACCACGCACCGGAGCAACGGACACCGAGGGGCAGGTGAACAAACTAAAGCTGCTGAAGCGACAAACCTTCGGTCGCGCGAGCTTCGACCTGCTCCGCCGCCGTGTGCTCCTCGCTACCTGATCCACGCAAAGCGCGGAAGAACCACGAAGCCGGGGCAATCCGGGGTGGTTCGCGTTCGGCGCGGCGAAGGCCGAGCGAGAAGCGGCGGTGCGGTGCGCGGGCGCGATAAGCGCAGGGCTGGTGCGGTCGCGCGAGAGCCAGGAGCGGGTGGGTGCGGCGCACGTGCGGAGCGCGGCGTGGCAGCGGGGGCGGGAAGCGGTGGAGATCCCCGGCTTGTCGCCGGCGGCGTGGACCGCGGTGCGGGCGCTGGAGGCGGCGAAACGCGAAGGCCAGGGGGACCGCCCGCCGCAACCCACTGCGCCGAGTACTGGTCGTGGCATAGGCGGGTGGATGAGAGCGTCGAAGAGGTCTGGGTCCGTGAGGTGGTGGGCAGGCCCGGATTGGAGGTGGAACTCGCGGCGGCTCGGGGACGACGAGGTGAGGCGGCTACGGCGCGGCGGGCGGGAGTTGCACGCGGGCGAGGAGAGCCTCAGTCGGGTGGTTGCCACGGAGAAGCCGGGGCCGCCTCGCGCACGAGGCGCTGGAGAGGGTGGCGGAGCGGCAGCGCGAGGCCGTGCGGGAACGGCTCGGGCTCAGCCGCGGGCAGGGGAGGGGGATGTGAGCCGGCAGTATGCCACTCTGACAGCGGGGCGGCGGGATGAGTGATCTGCGCCGCCAGACGCAGCGTCGGCCGAACTCGTCCTATCGCCGCCTCGGCGCGTTGTAACGTTTCCGCGGAGAACGGACCGGCGATATCCGACCGCAGCGAGGGCAGAGAGTACAGCCGATGACGGCAGGGAGACGCGCACCTTCGGGCAACGCCTTCGAACCGGCCAAGCAGGGCACACCCGCGCGCTCGCTTGCCGAGGGCCGGATCGAGGAGGTGCGGGAGCGCGGCGGGATTTTTGTCGAGGCGGTGCGCGCCACCCGCATGCCGATGGTCGTGACCGACCCCTCGCTGCCGGGCAACCCCATCGTCTTCGCGAACGAGGCGTTCCTCGGGGTGTCGGGCTACGGGATGGACGAGGTGCTGGGACAGGGGCCCCACTTCATGAACGGGCCGGGGACGGACCCGGCCGACGCGGCCCGCTTCCGCGCGGCGCTCGCGGAGGACCGCGACGAGGTGATCGAGACCGTCCAGTACCGCAAGGACGGCTCCCGCTTCGTCGCCTCCCTCTTCCTCAGCGCCTTCAAGGACGCGGACGGGCGGACCCTATACCAGTTCCTCTCCTACCTCGACGTCACACACCGGGCCACGGCTGAGGAGGAACTCGTCTCGCGCGCCAGGATCGAGGCGAGGCTGCGGGAGAGCGAGGCACGGCACCGCCTCCTCGTCGGGAGCTGGGCACAGGCGACGTGGGAAACCGATGGGCGCGGTGTCGTCGTCGCGGACAGCCCGAGCTGGCGGGCCTATACCGGCCAGACCCTGCCGGAGTGGCTCGGCTACGGGTGGCTCGACGCGATCCATCCCGACGACCGGGCCTATGCAGAGCGGCAATGGCGAGTGGCGACCGCGGCGCGCGGGCTCGTGAATGCCGAGTTCCGCCTCCGGGCGCCCGACGGTGGCTGGCGCTGGACCAACGTGCGCGCCTCCCCCGTGCTCGACGCCGAGGGTCATGTCGAGAAGTGGGTCGGGATGAACATCGACATCGACGCCCGCAAACGCGCCGAGGCGGCGCTGCGCGGGAGCGAGGAGCGGCTGCGCACCTTGTTCGACTCGATCGACGAGGGCTTCACGGAGATCGAGGTCGTCATGGATGCCGACGGCCGGGTCGTCGATTGGCGCTACGTCGCACTCAATCCGGCGTTCGAGCGCCTGACAGGGCTCGAGGACGTGACGGGGCGCCTGGCCAGCGAGATCCTGCCCGACCTGGAACCGGAGTGGGCCGAACGGTTCGCGCAGGTCGTGAGCACGGGCGAGGGGGTGCGGTTCGAACTGCCTGCAGCGGCGCTGGACCGCTGGTTCGACGTCTACGTCGTGCGCATCGGCGGCGACGGCAGCCGTCGGGTCGCCATGGTCTATGCCAACGTCACCGAGCGAAGGCGCGCCGAGGACGCATTGCGGCGGAGCGAGGAGAAGTATCGCACGCTGTTCCAGTCCATCGACGAGGGCTTCGCCGTCATCGAGTTCTTGCCGGCCGATGGGAGCCGATCGTCGGACTTCCGTTTCCTGGAGGTCAACGAAGCCTTCGAGCGACACACCGGCAACCAAGATGTCCGGGGCAAACTGGGAAGCGAGATCAATCCTGAAGCCGACGCGGTCTGGATAGAGACGTTCGACGAGGTTGCCCGCACCGGAGAGGCGACCCGCTTCGAGACGTATCATCAAACGACTGGCCGCTGGTACGACGTGTTCGCGACCCGGATCGGAGGTGCCGATAGCCGGCAAGTCGGTGTCGTCTTCTCGGACACGACCGAGCGCAGGGATCGGGAGGAACGGCAGGCGTTCCTGCTGCGCCTCAGCGATGCGTTGCGGGCGGAGCCGACCGCCGAGGCTGTCGCGAACCGAGCGCTCCGGATGCTCTTCGAGCACATGCGGCTCGATCGCTGCTATGTCGGGGTCTATCGGCTGGCGGAGGACACGGGCGAGTTTCCCCATCAGGTGCACGACGACAGCCTGCCCCCGTTGCCCGCCCAGGTGCGCTTGTCCGACTTTCCGAAGGCCCTTGAGGTCGCCTTCGATCGGACGTTGGTGATCGACGATGTCGTGGAGACGGAGGGCCTCTCGGAGGGCGACCAGGCCAGCTTTCGTGCCCTCGGAATGCGTGCCCTGATCGCCGCGACCCTGCGCAAGGGCGAGGGCGTCCCGCTCTGGGCCATCTGTGCCATCTCGACCCGGCCCCGAGCCTGGACGCCGGGCGAGGTCGCCCTCGTCGAAGAGGCGACCGAGCGCACCTGGGGGGCGATCGAACGCGTCCGGGCCGAGGCCGCGCTGCGTGAGAGCGAGGAGCGCTTCCGCCAGTTCGCCGAGGCCTCGCCCGACGTGATCTGGATCAGGGACGCGGGCACGATGCAGTTCGAGTATGTCAGCCCCGCCTTCGAGACGATCTACGGCGCGGACCTTCCCGAGCTGCTGGCCCGGAACGACTTCGAGGGATGGGCGGCGTTCATCCACTCGGAGGACTGGGAGCGGACGGTGGCCCACCTGCTCGGGGTGCGCGGCGGTGAGCGGGTGACGCACGAGTTCCGCATCCGCCGCGGGACGGACGGGCAGGTGCGCTGGATCAGGGACACCGACTTCCCGCTCCTCGACGAGCACGGCGGCGTGCAGCGGGTGGCCGGCATCGGACAGGACATCACTGAGCTACGCGCGGCCACCGAAGCGCTGGAAGCCGAGAAGGAGCGGTTCCGCACGCTGACGGAGGGCATCCCACAGCTCGTCTGGCGCTCCTGCGACGAGGGGCTGTGGACCTGGGCCTCGCCGCAGTGGCTCGACTACACGGGTCAGAGCCAGGAGGAGAGCCACGGCCGGGGATGGCTGGAGGCCGTGCACCCCGACGACCGCGACGCGACGTTACGGGCCTGGGAGGCGGCGCGGCCGCACGGGATGCTGAACGTCGAGTACCGGGTCCGGCGTGCCGCCGACGGGGCCTGGCGCTGGCACCAGACCCGGTCGGTGCCGGTGAGGAACGGGCCGACGGCGGAGCAGCCGCAGGGCCGCATCCTCGAATGGCTCGGGACGACGACGGACATCGAGGACCTCAAGCGCCTGGGAGAGCAGCAGGCAATCCTCGTGGCCGAACTCCAGCACCGGACGCGGAACCTTCTCGCGGTGGTGCGCAACGTCGCGAAGCGCAGCGTACCGCCCTCGTCCGGCCGGGACCAGTATGACGCCCGTCTCGCGGCGCTGGGCCGGGTGCAGGGCTTTCTCGCGCGGACGGGGCGCTACACGGTACGGCTGCACGACTTGGTTGAGGCCGAGCTCCAGGCCGCTGGCGACGGGGTATCGGACCGCGTGACGGTCGAGGGACCGGCGATCGAGCTGCCCGGGGAGGGCGCGCAACCCGTGGCGCTCGCGTTGCACGAGCTGGCCACGAACGCGGTGAAGTACGGCGCCATCGCACAGCCGGCGGGACGACTCTCCGTCACGTGGCACGTCGAGGCAGGGGAGGACGAACCTCGTCTCCTCATCGCGTGGCAGGAGAGCGGGGTGGCTATGCCGAAGGGTATGCCCAAACAGCGAGGGTACGGCAGCGAGCTCATCACCCGCGCGTTGCCCTACCAGCTCAAGGCGGAGACGCGCCTGGAGTTCGGCCCCGACGGGGTACGGTGCGACATCGCCCTCCCCGCCGAGGCGTTCAGGACCGTGGAGGTCGCATCATGAGCGGGACGGCGGACGCCCGGAGCTCGGGAGCCCTGCGGGGTCTTCGCATCCTCGTGGCGGAGGACGAGTACTTCATCGCCGACGAGATCGCGGAGGCACTGGCCGACGCCGGTGCCGAGGTCGCGGGTCCGATGGCCACCGTGGCCGAGGCCTTGCACGCTGCGCAGGACGAGGCGCTCGACGGGGCCATCCTCGACGTGAACCTCTCGGGGCGGATGGTCTGGCCTGTGGTGGATGTGCTGGCGGCCCGTGGCGTGCCGGTCGTGCTCGCGACGGGCTACGACGCGGGCGTGATCCCGCCCGCCCACGCCCACCTGCCGCGCTGCGAGAAGCCGGCCGAGGCGCATGAGGTCGCGCGGGCGCTCGCGACGAGCATAGCAGCAGCAGGGGAGCGGCGGGCACGCGGGCAGCCGTAGGCAGAATGCCGGGCACGCCAGGATATACGCTCCCCTTATCCCAGGTTGATGAGGTCCTGACTCTCCCGGCTTACGTGCCGCCGCCCGAGAGGTGGAGGAAGGTGCATGGGACGGGCGATGTGGATGACGGTGCCGGGCGAAGCGCTCGTGTCGGAGGTGAAGCCGGGCCTGCGGTTGGTCGTGACGAGGACCGAGGCGCCTGCGACGGTACGCTTCGTCGTGGAGGACCGCGTGATGGGCGGGATGGAGGGACATCCCGTGCTCTCCGGCTACCGCGAGAGCGTGGCGGCGGCGATGGCTGCGGCGGAGGACGGTGCCGCCCGGATCGGGGGCGGGTAGAGCAGGTGGCACAGTTGGGGATCAGCCGGCCGGCAGGGCGGCACTGCCAGAGTGCCCCCTGCCCGCCGCGATCCCCCCGTGGGGCGAGAGAGGAGGTCCGCCAGAGCACGACGATGACCGGGAGCGGCGGGCCGCGACCGCTTCGGCACACCGATCCTGTCCCTGTCAAGGACACGGCGCCGCACCTCCTCACCAGTTCAGAAGGCAGCGGGAACGAGGCCCGGGAGTTCGTTGAAGCGCTCCATGACCTGCTCCGCACCCGGCGCCAGGAGACGTTCCGGGTGGGCAGCGCCACAGTGGCGCCCGCCCGTGAAGCCGAACACGCGCATGCCCGCCGCAACCGCGGCATGTGAATGGGCGCCGAGCCGGGACCCCACCCGAAAGCTTCGGCAAGGGGCTGATCGTACAAGCGAAGCTGGCGAATCGGTGGGGTCCCGATCGGCGCCGATTGGGACCCCACCCTGGTGTGCTTCTTCTGCACTCCATCAACTCTGTAGCGCGAATTCAGGCGGAGTTCCGGTTTAGCGCTTATTCACACCATCGCCGCCTCCCGCCACAGCAGGAGGGCGATGAATCGCATCCCGCCCCCGTTCCGGAAGACCTCGCGATTCCAGTCAGCCCGGGTTCGCTCTAGCGGTTCAGGCCGGACAGCCGCCCCCCGCCTGGGCACCCGGGGGGTCGGCGAGGATGGGGCGATGACAGGGCAGTGGACGCCAATGGGTCAAGGCGCGATCGGGACGGGGACGCTGACGCTGCGGCCGTAGCGCGCCGCTGGAACAGCGCGTGGGCCGGCTGGCCGGCGGGCAACCCGATACCCTCCAATTATGATCCATCTCGCCTGTCCCGAACGAGTGCGGCGGACCTAGCCTCCTTCCGTGGGCGGACACCCGGGCGGGCTCGCGAGTGATCCCCTGACACGAACGAGGGAGGGGAACCCATGCCTGCGCCTACCAACGGCAAGGATAGGTTGGTCTACGGCGACGGCGACGACCGCGGCGGCAACGAGTCGCTCTACACGTTCATCGACCTGCTGGGCGGAAACGACACGGTCTTCGCGGGCGGAGGCAACGACTTCTTCTCCGGGGGGGTAGGTAAGGATCGCCTTCACGGCGAGGCTGGGGACGACGCCCTTTATGGCGGCACGGGGGACGACGAGCTTCACGGCGGCGACGGCGACGACTTCCTGAATGGCGGGGGCGAGGGCGAGGCCACTGACGAGGGCAAGGACGCGCTGTACGGCGGCGCCGGCAACGACGTGCTGTTTGGTGGCGGCGGCAAGGATCGCCTCTACGGCGATGACGACGACGACCAGCTCGACGGCGGCCTCGGCGACGACCAACTCCATGGTGGCAGTGGCGATGACGAGCTCGCCGGCGGTGAGGGCAAGGACGTCCTCGACGGCGGAGACGGCGATGACGAACTCGGCGGCGGGGCCGGCAACGACAGGCTCAAGGGCGGCGGCGGCATCGACATCATGTGGGGGGACGGCCGCTACGGTGGCGGCCCAGGCGGCGACGACACCCTCGATGGCGGTGCCGGCATCGATTACGCGGTCTTCCGCGGCAACGTGTCGGACTACCGCATCACCACGAATGGAGGTGGCGTCACCACGGTCCAGGACCTGCGCTCCGCGGCCGGATCCGGGGTCCTCGACGGCAAGGACCGCTTGACGGGCGTCGAACGCCTCGTCTTCGACGACGAGACTGTCTCCCTCTCCGACCCCGACACGAATGCCACCTTCGCGGGCGCCGCCGTCATCACCGCCGCCGACCTCGCGGACGGCGTGTTCACGGCCGATGCCGCGCTCGACCTGCCGGACGACGTGGACATCTGGCGCGTGTTCCTCACCGCGGGCCAGACCGTCACGGCTTTCACCGACCCGGTCGGTGAACCCCGCACCAACATCGCCATCTACGATGGGATGGGACGCTTCCTCGCCCTCAACTGGGATGACGACCGGGACGACCCGGACGAGGGCTTGCCCGACCTGACCCTGATTTATACGGCGCAGACGACGGGCGATCACTACGTCGCCATCGCAGGCTACGCCCATATCCCGAGCCGCGACGATGACCCGAGCGGCCCCCACTACCAAGGCTTCTCCGGCCAAAGCGGGGATTACGTCTTCAACCTGACGGCTTGATCGCCCCCGCCTTGGCGAGGCCGACGGGGACGGCACGCGCCGCGTCCGTCAGACCACCAGGCTCCTCCCGCGCAGAGGCCCGGGCAGGTCGGGCAATGGCGGTGCCGCGCGTGTCAAACTCTCGTCAACCGGAACGACCGGTTCCCGCTCGTGTCGCCGAAGATGGAGGGCCTGTAGGATGACCTCACGCCGTGCCGTTGCCGATTCTCGTCTCGCCCCGGGCGATGCCACGCTCATCGTTATCGGTTTGTCGATCGGTGTATGGACTGTCATCGTCGCTGCCTTGATCTGACTGCGTCGAAGCCGGCGAGAGCCTGCCGGGGCCAAGTGAGCGTCTGAGCATCTCGAGCATTTTCCGCTCAGTCTGGATCATATCCTGCGGCGATAAGCGGGTGTGCGAACTCGGCAGGTGTCATGGTCGGGATGATGCGGCAGATGGCGGCCAAGCGGCGGTCGTGGGTGTGTTTGGCCGCGGCTCGGAGAGCGGACCTCAGCCTCGCGAAGGCGTTCTCGATCGGGTTGACCTACGGCGAGTAGGGCGGGAGGCAGGGGGGGCTCGAGCCGACCTCCTTGATCGCGTTTCAGGATGTCGCGCTCCAACCGGACCCGTTCGAGCTCCTTGCGCAACCCCGCAATCTCGCCGGCCTGGTCCGTCGAGAGAGGCGCACCCCCTGGTCGCCGTTCAGCCCGGCGGATCCAAGACGAGCGGAGCGAAGACCGGCGGAGCCAAGAGCGGACCAGCCGATCCGGTAAGCCCAGCTCCGAGGCTACCTGCGCGCCCGAGCGACCTCCGCAGATCGCACCCGCCGCCTCCCACTTGAACTCGTCCGGGACGCTCCAGCGCCGTCGCGCGGCCTCCGACACCTCGTTGAGGTGTCCCTCATCCCGGACAGGCCCAAGCTTCCCGCTGCCACGCCGAGGCTCGTCATTACGCGGTGATCACGCCCGTGCCTCGCAGGCCGCGTTGGCCCATGGCGTTCCGCGTGTCGACGATGAGAGGCACGGCGTTAAGCAGATCAGCGTACCGTATGCTCCCATGATCGGTGGCAAGCACCGCGGCATCGAACTGGCAGAGCACGTGAGTGCTCCAGGCAACGGATCGCCGCCCCGCAAGACCTGAGTGCTCATGCCAGTCCGGGATTTCTGGAACGAAAGGGTCGTAATAGGAACAAGCCGCACCCTCGTCCTCAAGCGCCGTCATGAGACGCATCCCGGGCGAGGCCCGCACGTCGTCGATATCGGGCTTGTAGGCAATGCCGACGACCAGTACGCGCTTTCCGAAAAGACCTTCCGCACCACGCTGTGCAAGGGCTGCGTGTAGACGGTCACGCACGCGGCGGACCATGCTGGCATTCACCGCCATGGCCGTGTCGAGGAGCGGTGTGGCGACCCCCAGGGACTGGGCGCGCCAGGAGAGATAGATCGGGTCCACCGGGATGCAGTGCCCGCCGACGCCAGGGCCGGGGTAGAAGGGCATGTAGCCGAACGGCTTGGTTCCCGCGGCTCGAACGACCTCCCAGACGTCAACACCCATGGCGTCGAAGGTTGTCTTCAATTCGTTGGCGAGGGCAACGTTGACCGTTCGGAACACGTTCTCGGTCAGCTTCGCGGCCTCGGCCACCTCGATCGATGGCACGGGTACGGTCTGCCGCACGATGCGGCCGTAGAGTGCCAGAGCAACGCGGCGCGCGTCGTTGTCCAGGCCGGCGACGAGCTTCGGAATGCTCACCGTCGGGAAGCGCCGGTTGCCAGGGTCCTCGCGCTCCGGCGAGTACGCCAGGAAAAAGTCACGATCGGCGCGCAACCCGCCCGCTTCCAGCAGCGGCATGACCACCTCCCGCATCGTGCCTGGATAGCTCGTCGATTCGAAGGAGACGAGTTGGTCGGGACGCAGGCGGCGCGCGATGTTTTCCGCGGCCAACCGCAGTGCGGACAGGTCGGGCTGTCCGGCACCGTCGAGCGGAGTGGGAACGCAGACGATCAGCGCGTCGGGCCGGTCCAGCTCGCCCATATCATCCGTCGGCCGGAAAGCGCCGCTCGCCACTGCGTGGGCCACGTCGCCGGCCGCGACATGGGACAGGACGCTCTCTCCATCACGAAGCCGCGCGACGCGATCGGCGTTCACGTCGAAACCGATGACGCGATACCCGGCTTGGACGGCCGCGAGAGTGAGAGGCAGCCCGACGTAGCCGAGCCCGACCACTCCGATCACCGCCTGACCCGCGCGAAAGTGTCGCTCCTGCGTGACGACGCGGTCTGCGCGCGTCGAGGTGCGTCGGCCCGCGAAGCTGAGGTCGTTCACGACTTGCTCGACCTCGGGCCGGGACCCTCGGCGACCACGGGCCGGTGCGAGCTAGATCCTCGTGCACTCAGGACGAGCAAGGCCTCGTAGCGCCGCATGAGCCGCGCGCCCTCCTCGGACGAGAGCTTTCGAGTGGGACCCCGTCCACGCGGGCAGGTCAGCCGCGGATGTTCGACCGCGCCGAAGAGACGGCACACCAGGGGTCGAGCCGCGTGGATGGCGCAGTCGCCCGCGTCGGCATAGGGACAGGACAGGCTGGCAGGCCCGGCGTGGCGTCGGTCTCGGATCTGCGTCCACTCCCAGGCGGACATCGGGATCGCTCCGCAGCAATCGGTGCAGCCCGGCTCGCAGGCGAATTCGGGGACGGCATCGTAGAGCTCCGCATGCGCAGCCGACAGATCCTGTTCGGGATCGCCGGCGTTGCTGACTGCGTCGGAGATGCGCTGTGCCAACAGCATGGCGACGGGATGGGGGGCCTCGAAGGGCCCCCGAACCACACCATGATGCTCCGTGTCGTCGGACATGCGTGTAAGCTGCACCGGGCTCCGGCAGGTGCGCCAAGCTAGACCGGTTCGTTCTGGTTCTCGCCGGCGCCAGGCCGGCGCAACAAGGTCCTTATCGGATGTGTCCGCCCGGGACCTCCTGCAGGCCCCGGGCGGCTCGTCTTCAGAGGATCAGGTCGGCCGTGGTCAACCGGTACACCCCGGCGAGCTCGACCTGGAAGTCAGCACGGCCATCTCCATTCACGTCGGCCTCGATAAAGGTCGAGCCGTGCGAGATCACCGCGTGAAGCTGACCTGCACCGGTGAAGTCGGCCGAGCCCATCCAGCGGAAGCCCTGATCCCCGGCCAGGTCCGGACGCGCGTCAATGCCACTCAGGCCGATACGATCCCCGGGGGTGAAGTCCAGGATGACGTCGTGGCCGGAGCCGACCGGAGAGTCCTTGGTGGAGGCAAAGGCGAAGGTGTCGTTCCCCGTCCCGCCCGTCAGGATATCCACTCCGGCACCGCCCAGCAGGAGATCACCGCCGTCGCCACCCCGCAGCGCGTCATTGCCGTCCCCACCCCGCAGCGTGTCCGCATCCGGACCCCCGAAGAGGGTATCGCGGCCCGCACCGCCGTCCAGCAGGTCACGCCCGGCCCCTCCTTCAAGGCTGTCATTGCCGGTGTCGCCCGTCACGAGGTCGGCTCCATCACCGCCGAGAAGCGTGTCGTCGTTCGTGCCGCCCTGCACGGTGTCGGAACCGGCGCCGCCGTTCACCCAGTCCCGACCGCCGAGAGCGTTGAGACGATCCGCGCCCGCCGTGCCGACCAGGCGATCGGCACCGCCCGTCGCGACCTCCGTGGGGGCCGACGGCACCGTGGTAGGGTCATCCGGAGAAGGGGTGGGTGATGGCTGAACCGGCGACGGCGTGCCCGCGTCCAGACCGAGCTTGCCGACCCCTGCGTGCTGCAGCACGTATCCCTTCACGTCCGAAGTCGGCGTGAGGGAGTAACCGTAGGGCACGTCGTAGTGGGCGGTGGACTTGGCGGTTGGGCCAGCGACCGCTTCGTTGCTGCCGACCGAGGACCAGGTCACGTTCGTGAACTGGTTGCCCCGCAGGTCCCAGTATCCGATCTTATCGCTGTCGAGGCTGGCGACGGGGTTCTTGGCATCCTCGAACACGTTGTTCTCGATCAGGCCGACCGCGCCCATGCGCAGGTTGATGGCGGAGACCTCGATGTTCTTGTAGACGTTGTCGTAGACGTGCGCGTGCCCGAAGCGGACGCTCGGCGTGCGGGATCCGATGTCCTCGAACAGGTTATGGTCGTAGGTGACGTAGCGGTTGCCCGCGTCGTCGTCCGAGTAGCCGTTCAACGAAGCCTTGTGGTGATCGTGGAAATAGTTGTTCGATACGGTCACGTACTCGACGCCCCGCTTCATGTCGAGCAAGCCGTCGTAGTAGTCCTTGTTGACGGTGAGCGAGCTGTAGAGCTCGTTGTGGTCGATCCAGATGTTGTGCGATCCGTCGTCGATACCGATCGCATCCTTCGGACCGGTCGCGACGTCGTGGATCTTCAGGTTCTGGACGACGATGTCGGATGAGCCGTCGGTGATGTGGATGCCGATGCCGCGGAACTCTGCCCCCTTCCCGCCACCGATGATGGAAAGGTTGTGCTCGTCCGCGACCTTGATCTCCGAGCTGCCCGTGTTTTCGGGTGTGATCGTGCCGTCCACGACGATCGTGAGCGGCCCGGTCCCCGCGCGCGCCAGCACCTCGTTCAGTTCCCTGCCGGTATGCACGGTAATGGTCGTGCCGCCGGCGCCGCCATCGGTCCCACCGTTCAAGCTGGCGAAGCCGTGAGCCTTCGTATTCATGTGAAACTATTCCCCTTGATGGGCAGCGCAAGCCGACCGGACCACCTGTCCGCTCGCGTGCCGCATTCCCCCGCTGACCGAGCCTGTAGCGGCGTGAACCGCCAACAAGCGCCGGACTGACGCCCCCTGGCAACGCCCTGAAATCGGCTTCTCTCGAGCCACAGGCATCGCCCCTCACCTGTACAAACGGCCTGCCCGGCACGGCAATGGGAAGCCTGCCCACTAAGCCTGCCGAAGCCATCATTAGCTTGAACCGCCCAGGTTAATCCTCAAAAAGAAGGTATATACTCCGTTCGCCCCGCCGCTTATGGCAGGGCGTTACCCCCTAAGGTCCAGGATCAACCTTGCCGCGAGGCGAGAGTCGCAAGACGCCGCAGGCAGGCCGGGCAGGTCACCTGCGTGCCGGCATCCTCCGCCCATCCCGAACCGGCTCCGGGCTCCCGGCCACAGAGCGCCATGCGGATCCCTGGTGTCACGGCGTGGAAGACGGGGCCAGTCCCACGGCGCAGGGTACCGGCCTTGCGTCGGGCGGCGAAACTGCGGCCCGCAACGTCGATGATGCTCCCCGACACGCCGCCCCCTGCCCCCGCGCAAATCCGTTCCGGCGCGGGCACGTTGAGTACGGAAGCGCCTCTGGTCACTGCAAGCGCGGCACAGGCCAAGGTGACACGGGTCGAACCGATCTGACGTAGAGCCTGACATCGCCCCCGCAGATCGCGACCGGTTGCCCGGTTGGAGGATGCGCAGCGCGCCGCATCCATGATCGATCCGATCTTGACCAAACTTGCGCTGCGGCGTGCACGAAAGCACGTCAATCCTCGCATCGTGATGCGTTCACGCCAGACGAGCCAGACATCGATGATCGCGGGTTTCGCGCCGGGCGCGACGCCTAGCCTGCGCGAAGAGTTCGCAGCCTTCGTCGCGGGTGCGCGGACCGCTAGCCGGGTCGTCGGAGCACTCTTTCTGCGGGAGATGAAAACGCGGTTCGGCCGCTCGCGCATCGGCTATCTCTGGGCGGTACTCGAGCCCATCTCGCACGTGGCCGTCATGTCTTTCGTCTATTGGGCCATCAATCGGCGGGCGCCGGTCGGCGACAACGTCATTCTGTTCTTCGTGACCGGCGTGCTGCCCTACTTTCTGTTCCAGAAGACGGCGCAGCACCTCGGCGGTGCCATCCGCGGCAACCACCTCGTGCTCCGGATGCCACTGGTGACCGGGCTCGACCTCGTCGTGGCTCGGGCGCTGCTGGAAGCGGCGACTTGGGTCGCCGTCGTACTCCTCATCTTCGGCTTTCTCATCCTCTCGGGTCGCGCGGCCCTGCCGGAGCAGCCCCTGGTCTGCGCGCTCGCAGCTTTCGTGACGTTTGCATTCGGCTTCGGCGTCGGCACCATCAACGCGGTGCTGATGACGGTCTGGAAGAGCTGGGTCCTGATCTATCCCATGCTCACGCGACCGCTTTACCACTTCTCCGCAATCTTCTTCTTCATCGACCGCATTCCGGCAAACCTTCGGGACTGGCTCTCCTGGAACCCGCTCACCCACGCGGTCGGCTGGTTCCGCGTGGGGTACGTCGAGGCGTACGGCTCCGTCACGCTCGACCCGGCCTACCTCATCAAATGGACCGTTGGGGCAGTGATCATCGGGCTGTGCATGGAACGCGCGGCGCAGCGTGCGGTGCAATCCGGATGATCGATCTCCTTCACGTCTCGACGGGTTTCCGCCAGGACGGGCACCGCGTGGAGGTGCTCTCGGACCTCACCGCCCGCTTCGACGGATCGGCCGATGTCGGGATCCTCGGCGGCAACGGTTCGGGCAAGTCGACGCTGCTGCGTGTGCTGGCCGGCATGATCAAGCCGGACCGCGGTGTTGTGCGGCGTTCGGTGAGGGTATCGCCACCGCTCAGCCACACCGGGGGCTTCCATCCCAACCTGTCCGGTCGGGACAACGCCCGCTTCATCGCCCGTCTCCACGGCGCGGATCCGGCGGCGGTGATCCGCTTCGCCCGCGACTTCTCCGAGATCGGGCCGCACTTTGACCGGCCGATCACGACCTACTCCAACAGCATGAAGGCGCGGGTGGCCTATGCCCTCTCCATGGCCGTTCCATTCGACATGCTACTCGTGGACGAGGTCACCGCGGTCGGGGACGTGTCCTTCAAGCGCAAGTGCCTCGAAGCCTTCGCCGAGCGGCGGCGGAACGCGAGCGTCATCATGGTCTCGCAGGCGGTGACCAGCATCGCCCGAATCTGCAGCGTCGGCGCGATCCTCGAGAACGGTCGCCTGACCGCCTTCCCGAGCATGACCGACGCCGTCCGGTCCTACGAAACCAACCTCACGGTGCTCCATGGCTGACATCGTCGCCCTCCCAGGGGAGGGACCCCGTGCGCGCGACGCTGGCCGGATCACACCGGCCGGCCTTGCTCCGGAAGGGCCCGGCCTGATCCTGCCGCAGGTTCCCGCCGCAACGGTTCGCCGCGGCTGGGGCCTCCGCTCCTTCCTCCTGCTGGTGGTCCTCCCGACGGTGCTCGGCGCCGTCTATTTCCTCGCCGTCGCGGCACCGCAATACGTGACGACGGCCGTCTTCGCGCTGCGCGTCGGCGACGAGCTGGATCTCACCCCGGCACGGGGCGGCGGCTCGCTCGTCGGGGCCTTTGGCCCGCCGACTGGCGGCTCCACCACGACCCAATCCCATGGGCTCGCGCGTTACCTCGCATCGGCACCGGCGCTCCAGGACGCCATCGGTCACGGCGTTGACGTCCGCCGCATCCTGACCTCACCGCTGGCCGATCCGCTCGTGCGTGTTCCGGCCGATGCCGGCCCGGACCGCCTGCTGCGCGCCTGGCAGTCCATGGTCCACGCACAGTACGAGGTGACCAGCGGCGTCATTACCCTGCGCACCCACGCCTTCACACCGGCGGATTCATTAGCGCTCGCCGAGGCGACCTTGGCGACGAGCGAGCGGTTGGCGAACCACATCTCGGCCCGTGCGCATTCCGATGCGCTGCGTCAGGCGGAGGCGGATCTCGGCCTGGCCGAGCGTCAGGTCAGCGTGGTCCGGGCACAATTGCATGCGCTGCGTACTGAGACCGGGGTCCTTGATGCCAGCCGGTCCACCGCCTCGAGCGTCGAGATCGAGACGCGCCTGCGCACGGACCTCATGACGGCTGAGGGTCAAGCGGAGGGTCTTCGCGTCTCCGGCGCGACCGGTACGCCAGCCTATGCGGCGGCGATGGCCCGGATCCGTGCGCTTCGCACGCAGCTCGGCGAGATGGAGCGCCAGTCCGGGCGGACGACGCAGCGCGACGGCGCGGGCCTGGCGGCCGTGTTGGACCGGCACGAGGCGCTCGCCGCGGAGATGCGAATGGCCGAGACCCGGCACGCCCAGGCGATGAACGCCCTCACCGAGGCGCGGGCGAATGCGGTGCGACAGGGGACCTACATCCTCCCCTTCGTCAGGCCGGTCGAGGCGAGCGAGGCGGCCTACCCGGATCCGGCCCGTACCATTCTGCTCGTCGCCGGCTGTTCCTTCCTGGTCTGGATCGCGGCCGTGCTGTTGTTCCACGCCGTGCGCGACCACGCGTGAGCACCGACGTCACCCCGGAGGCACCGCAGCAAAGATGAGAACGCTCGTTACCGGCAGTGCCGGCTTCATCGGCTTCCATGTTGCGCGCCGGCTCCTCGCCGATGGGCACGCGGTCGTCGGGATCGACGGCATGACCCGCTACTACGATGTGAGCCTGAAGCAACGTCGTCACGCCCTGCTGCGCGAGAACGAGATCTTCATGGGGTGCGAGTTCATGCTGGAGGACGCGCCACGCCTGGAGGAGGTCGTGGACGCCTTCGCCCCGGAGGTGATCATCCACCTCGCCGCCCAGGCAGGCGTCCGCTACAGCCTGGAGAACCCGCGCGCCTACATCGACGCGAACCTCATCGGTACCTTCAACGTCATCGAGGCGGCGCGCCGAGCTGGGGTCGGCCACCTGATGATCGCGTCCACCTCCTCGGTTTACGGCGCGAACAAGGAGATGCCGTTCCGGGAGGAACAACGGGCCGATCACCCCCTGACGCTCTACGCCGCGACGAAGAAGGCGACGGAGGGGATGGCGCATTGCTATGCGCACCTCTGGTCCGTGCCGACCACGGTCTTCCGCTTCTTCACGGTCTACGGACCGTGGGGTCGGCCCGACATGGCGCTGTTCAAGTTTACCGAGAACACGCTGAAGGGCCTGCCGATCGACGTCTACAACCACGGCCGGATGCGCCGTGACTTCACCTACATCGACGACCTCGTCGAGGCGATCCTTCGGCTCACGACGCTGCCGCCGCGGTCCGATTCGGCGGATAGTCCCGCCGGTCCCTTCCGCGTCATCAACATCGGCAATGGCAGCCCGGTGGAGCTGCTGTCCTTCATCGAGGCGATCGAAGAGGCGACCGGCCGCACCGCGATCCGGAACTACCTGGATATGCAGCGCGGCGACGTGCCGGCCACCTGGGCCGATACGAGCGCACTCGAGGCGCTGACGGGTTTCCGCCCGAACACGCCGGTCTCACGGGGGGTAGCGGCCTTCGTGGACTGGTACCGCGACTACCACGGGCTCTGACGTCGTGCCGCTCGATGCGCCCATCGAAAAGGATCGGGAATTCGTCACGTGCGCGGCGGCGGGGGACGCCGTGCCGGACGGGGATGTTCTTGCGTCGGCCGAGCAGCTCGCGCAGGGCGCGCCATCGGGGGCGGCCCTGCGACGGCTCCGCGACCTCGTGCGCGAGTACCCCCGCTGCGAGCGGCTGGAGATCCTTGCCCTGCGGTTGACGGATCGCGTCGAGGGACGCTCCGCGGCGCTGCCGGCCTGGCGAACCTTCGCGCTCCGCTACCCGGCGAATCATGAGGCCTTTCTCGTCACCCTCCGGGCAACGCTGCGGTCGGAAGGTCCTGTGGTCGCGCGGGCCACTCTCCTCGCGAGGTTCCCGACCGATCCGTCGGTGGCGGACGAACGGCTTCTCCGTGCCAGGGGCCGGGAGGAGTTGGGGGACCATCACGGTGCGTCCGCCGACTTCGCACGGGCGACGCTGATGGACCCCCACGGGGCCGTGGCCCCACTCCACCACGCCCGTAGCCTCGAACGGCGCGGCCGCCCAGACGCGGCTTGCCGCGTCCTGCTGGCCACCCGACGCCGGGGGTGCCCCGCGTCGCGCCTGGACCACGAGATCGCGCGGCTGACCGCACTGGAGGCACGGGCAGCTGCGCTGCCTGCAGCGGCAGTGATGACACCCCGGGTGGGAGCGGGCCTGCGGGCCCTGGCGCACCTCTTGGAGGCTGCGGTGGCTCTTCGGGGAACGCCAGAGACTTTGGAGCCGCGCTTCGTGCTGATGGTGAACGGCTCCCTCGGGCCGGGCGGTGCCGAACGGCAGCTCGTGAACACCGCCCTCGGCCTCTGCGCGAGCGGGAGAATGGCCACCGAGATCGCGGTCCGGTCGCTTCGTGACCGTCCCGATGGCGGCTTCTTCCTGCCGGAGCTGCGTCGCGCGGGAATCACGGTGCGGGAGTACGAAACCCTGCCCGATGGGGGCGACGGACCCTGGCGTGACCTCCTGCCACTGCTGCCCCCGCGGGTCGCCCACGCGACGCCGCGTCTGCTCGGGTTGATGCGGCGACAATCGCCGGACGTGGTGCACCTCTGGCAGGACGGAACCATCCTGGCCGCCGGCCTTGCGGCCCTGCTCTCCAAAGTGCCCCGCATCGTCCTCTCGGTCCGGACCGCGCCGCCGCCGGACCGCCCCGAACGGAACCGGCCGGAATACGCCGTCCTGTACCCCATCCTGCTGGGCGCACCGGGAGTCCGCCTCGTCGCCAACTCCTGCTTCGCCGCGGCGCGTTATGCCGAGTGGCTCCGTGTCTCACCGGATCGGATCGAGGTCGTGCCGAATGGTGTCGTGCGCCCCTCGGCCCGTCCTGCGCCGGGCTCCGTCCCGCTCTCCGTTCGCTTCGACGCGGCGGCCCCTCCGGGCCTCACGGTCGGCGGGGTACTCCGCTTCGACGCGAACAAGCGGCCGCTGGAATGGCTGGAGGTCGCGGCCCGGGTCCTCGCGCTGCGGCCCGACGCGCGCTTCATTCTCGTCGGCGACGGCGAGCTCCGCCCCGCGGCGGAAGCCCATGCCAAGGCCCTCGGGATAAGCGACCGGGTCCTGTTCACGGGGCGTCGCAGCGATGTCGGTCACTGGCTTCGCCGGTTCGACGTCCTGCTGCTGCTGTCGCGCTGGGAAGGGCTGCCAAACGTGCTTCTCGAAGCTCAGTCCGTCGGGGTTGCGGTAGTCACAACGCCTGCCGGCGGCGCGCAGGAGACGGTGCTGTGCGGCCACATCCTCGCCAGCGCCGCCACCCCCGACCTCGATGACGCAGCGCGTCGTGTGTTGGAACTCGTGCCCCCACCCGATCAGGCCCGTCGGCGCGCCGCTGCGCTGCGGCGGTCGCTGGCCCACCGCTTTTCCCTTGATCGAATGCTGGCCCGTACGATGGAGATTTACCGTGGTTGACGCGCCCCGTGCCGCCGTACTGGCGGCCGCCTTCTTCGGCCTCGCCGGATGCAGCCTCACGCCGCGACAGGGCCCGACGGCATCCGCCATCCTCTCGCCAGGGGCCGGCGAGGCGTCCTACGATCTCGTCGAGCTGACGCCGACGAACCTGCGCGACTACCTCGTTCCGTCCGGCCGGACTCCTCTCGTGCTGACCTCGGGCGCGCCGCGCGGGATGTCCGTGGCGCCCGGCGATGTCCTCCGGATCGTCGTGTTCGACCGGGTGGACGGGGGGACCTTTGGCTCGATGGCGACGGGCGGCACCGTCTTCAGCGGATCGCGCGTCGACGAGAGCGGCCACGTCTTCCTCCCCTACGCCGGCCGCGTGGCCGTCGCAGGCGGCAGCCTCCAGCGCGCGGCCGACGCGGTGCGGCGCGCCCTGGCGGAGCGAGCGGTGGATCCGCAGGTCCATGTCGAGCTCGTGGCCGCGCCGGGCCAGGCCGTGCTTGTCACCGGCGATGTCCGGACTCCCGGCCGGGTCACGACGATCGAAGGCCCCGTGACGGTCGTGGACGCCATCGCAAGGGCCGGCGGCCCAACCGTGGCGGCGCGCTTCGCGGATGTGGTCATCCGATCAGGCGCCATCACCCGCAACGTGCCTTACGCCCGGCTGCTCGAGGCGGATGCGATCTACCTCAACCGTGGCGACATCGTGACCGTCCAGGCGAACGTGCAGCGCTTCACGGCCATGGGCGCGCTGCGCCGGCCGGGCCTGCACGACCTGATCAGCGAGCGCATGAGCGTCTTGGAGGGCATTAGCGCCGCTGGCGGGTTGCTCGACGATGACGCGAGCCCGCGGCACGTCTTCGTGTTCCGGCTTCAGCAGGACTCCTCGGGGTTGCCGCGGCCGCTCGTCCTTCACCTCGACCTGTCCCGCGCGGAGACCATGTTCGTCGCGCAACGGGCCGCGCTGCTGGCGAATGACGCGATCTACGTGACGAATGCGCCGATCCCCGAATTCAGCAAGTTCCTGAGCCCGATCATCCGGGCGTTGCTGGTGGGCCGCATCACGGCAGGGCTGGGCGGGTAAGGATCCGTCGCGCGAGGCGGCCCGCAAAGCGGGCCGCCTCCGCTCGACTCAGCGATTGCCGGACATGCTGCGGTAGAACGCGACCTCCTCCTGCAGGACCGAGACGATGAGGGCCGAAGCCTCATCGGTCAGCGTCAGGCAGACCCGGCGGCGATCGGTCCCGTGCATGTAGCGCCGGATAAGGCCAGCTCGCTCCAGCCCGGCGAGCTTACGCAGCGCGGTGCTCTGCGGTGCTCCGGAGGAGATGCAGACGGCGGAGACCGACACATGTCCCCCTTCGGCCCGGACGGCGGCGAGGTCCAGCAGCATGTCCCATGCGGGCCAGTCGAACACATGCCCTTCGAACTTGCGCCGGCGCCGCGCACGCAGTTTCAGCATTTGCTTCAAGTTGGTCGAGAGTGATCCTGTCAGGACCGTCGGTGTTGCCTTGACAGGCTCCGAAGCGCCATCCACTCCGCGGAGCGTTGCGCTCCCGCCCGGATCCTCCCCAATACATCTTAGAATCTTCTCGCAGGTGGAAACGAGTGTCAGGAGAATTCCACCGACATCCTCATCGGTTTCTGAGTGACCGACCACGCGACGCGAGTGGTCGGCGTGGGGACGCGTTAACGATAAGCTGAACGGCTCACCAGTGACCTTGATGATCTCAGTCATGCGGATATCTGAGCCCCCTCGGAAGCCAACCGGGATCATTCGTAACCCGTGACCCTCGGACGCTTCTCCCGAGAACGCGACCAAGTCTGATGTAACCCAAGCCAAGTTGGAATGATTTACGTTCATCCCGTGTGCGATCAGTCCCTTCGCAAGGGCGTAGCAGAGATCACGTTCACGTGATTACCCGGCCTGATTGTTGAGTTTCGCTTGCTAGAACCTTGCGAATGGATGCCGTGGGCGCGTTTCGTCGCCAAAAGAAGAAAGGTTGTCTATAATTCTGGTATAGTGGCGCTTTACTGCCTGGGCGGCCACCCCTCGCTTCAGTCCCCCCATCTCCTGAGCGCAATGCCGCAGGACGTTAAGGGGAGCGAGGAGCGTCCGGGGCCGAGCGCACCAGCCGCGGAGATGCCGCCATCGCGGTCCGATCAATCAGTAGCTTCGAGCTGCTGCATTGGCGGCCTGAGGCAAGCATCACGGACATGGTTAGGTCGTCCGAGGCGGCCTGCCGCGCAGATCGCATTCTTGGTCGCCGCTGACCTTACCTCAAACTGCGTGTCGATTCGGTTTTGCTTCCGATAGCAGCGCTGCAAGGCGCGTCGTAGTCCTTTGCATATCGCGCTGAAGCGTCGGTGCGAGAGCGGCGAAGGAGCGGTGCGTTGCTGACCGATGTCGTGAATGCGCAGCGGGGCTCGACGAAGGGAGCCGGAACGCAGCAACTCACCGTCACGACGGTCGGTACCTGCCGTATTGCGGATCCCATTGCCGCTGCCGCACGGGTGCTCCCGATGCAACGGGATCTCACCAACCTCTACGGCTTCGTTCATACGACGAAGGAGATTCTACAGCAGTTGGACTTCTTCGGCGGCCGGGAGATTCCCGGTGAACTCGTGCGCTTCATTGCCTCGGCTGACTACTCGGCCCATCGCGAGCGCCAGGCGTCGGATCTCTATCTGGTCGAGGTGTCGTCCCTGAAGGAGATCCATTTTGGGGACTACCTTCTCCAGATAAACTGTCTCGACAGGGTGTTCGCGGCCCGGCGCGAACTGCTGGAGACGTTCTTTCGCCACAAGTACGCGACCGAGCGGGACATCCGGGCGAAGCAGCTCGAGGCACACGAGAGTTTCGCGTCTGCGGACCCGGTCGAACGCGACGTCCTGCTCAACGCGTACATGCATCTGACGACACGGGAGGAGCTGGAGGCCGACCTGGCCCGCATCGTGTCCCGCATCCCGGGGCCACTCGTCTTCGTCAGTCACATCGACGTGCCGGACGGCGCGGGGCGGCCGATCGAGACGCGGTCCCGCCTGTGCCGCTGGATGCGCGAAATCTGCGAGGAGCGGGGCTACCCGTTCTTCGATCCGACGCCGCAGGTCGTGGCCTATGACCGCGTTCGCGCACTGGCGGAAGAGGGGCGCGACAACAACCACTACACCCCCGAGTTCAAGACGGTCCTCGGCAGCCTTCTCTACGAGACCTACGGCCTGCCGCTGATCGAGGCACGCGGCGCACCAGGCCTGCCGCCATCCGCCGGCCAGGCGCACGGTAGCGGCGCGCGGGTGGCAGCTGGCGAGCCGGTTCGGCCGCCCGTCGCGCCGGATGTCCGCACGCTGGTCCAGGAGGCGCGGGAGCGCGTCGCGCGCGGCGAACTCGACGAGGCGGAGGTCGCGCTCCGCACGGCGGCGATGGACTTCCCGGGATCCGCCGACCTTCATTCGCTCCTTGCGACGGTCGCGTTCCAGCGCGGTGAAAACACCTCCGCGCTCGCGGAATTGCGGGAAGCGCTTCGGATCGATCCGGCGCTCCTGGAGCCGAAGGTGATGCTGGTCCGCATCGCTTCACGGCTGAACCGTCTCGAGGAGGCCTGCGCCGGCGCGGTGGATATTGTCGGCGCGCCGGCGGCGGACCACAAGGCACTTTCCGTCGCAGCAAAGGCGCTGGCGAAAGCCAAACGCTTCCACGAGGCGGCCCCCGTCTGGCGCCGCGTGGCCGCGATGCGGCCGGAGGAGGCGGAGCCCCTCGTCGAAGCCGCCCGCTGCGAATTGAAGGCGCGCGACTTCGAACGCGCCATCGGCACCGCCGGCGAGGCGCTCGGTCGCGATGTCCGTTCCGCCGGCGCGCTCCACGTCAAGATAGAAGCCTACCAGCGCCTGCGCCGGCCGAAGGAGATGGGGGCGGCGGCCGTGGAGATGGCGGCGCTGGATGCCGCGGCCGCCCTTGCGACGATCCCCGTCCTCGTCGCGGCCTCGCACCTGGAGGAGGCGGCGGCCGTACTCGCCGCCGCCCGCCGCCAGGGTCACCCGGGTGCGGAGGACCGGGTGATGCAGGCCGGCCTCGTCAGATCGCTCACGAAGAAGGCGCGACTGGCGATGGACCGGCACGAGGCCGCGGCGGCCGCGGCGGCCTGGCACGCGGTTGCGCTGGTGGATCCCGGCAACAAGAACGCGGCGTCCGGCATGCGCAAGATCGTCGCGCCGATCCTGGCAGAGCATCGGGCGAGCATTCGGGCGGGCGATGCCGCAGCGGCCCTCGCAGCCTGCGAGCGCGGCCTGGCGCTCGCACCGCGCCATCCCCGATTGCTGAAGGAACACGCTGCGCTGGCCGAACGCAGGGCCGACTGGGCCGTCGCCGCCCGCAGCTGGGAGGCGCTGGCTGACGCGGCCGACGCGGATCCGAAGCCGCTGATCCGCGCCGCGCGCGCCGCGGCGCGTGCCGGCCAGCCGAGCGAAGCGCTTCGCCTGTATGGCCGGCTTGATCCCGCGCTGCGCGCGGAGATGGGAAGCACCCTCGCTTCGCTCATTCGCAAGATCGTGCACGCCATGCGGGCCGACCATGCGGCCGGGGACACGGACGGCGCCGTCGCGAAGGCCCGGCAGGTGCAGGCGATCCAGCCCGAGAACGAGGCCGCCGCGCGGCTGCTGCGGAAGGCCATCTCCGGGTACCGCCTGCGCATGAAGGAGGCCGTCGGTCAGGACGACGTCCTGGCGCAGGAGGGCTTCGCGCGCCGCATCCTCGCGATCGATCCGCGGCGGCTGGACGCGTTGAAGGTGCTGTCCCGCGTCCTGCGCAACGCCCGCCGCTGGCCCGAGGCGGTGGAGGCCCAGGAACTTCTCGTGCGGATGGAGCCGAACGAGGTGACGCACTGGCGGCGCCTCGCCAGCGCATGCCGCTCCGCGCGCCTCTACGACCGCGGCGTGACCGCGGCGATGCGCGCGGCGGAGCTGGCGCCGGGCGATCGGAAGACGCTCGATTTCCTTAGTGACATGCTCAACCGCCAAGCGCTGGCGGCCTGATCGCCATGGGCTTCGTCGCCGGCTGGACCGCGGACGTCACCGATGTACCGGGGGTGCTGTCCGCCGCGGCCACGGTGGTGCGGCGCCTCCGCCACCGCCTCCGCGGCGAACATCCGGCGACGCTGGTCCGCTCCCTCGGCCGTGGTCCGGCACTCCTGCTGGGGTACGGCTCGGGCATGGCCGTCTCCGGCCCGGGCGAGCCTTCCCTGGCGGTCATCCTCGACGGATCGGTCGAGAATGCACGCGACCTCCGCGCGGAACTGGCGGCCGCGGGGGAACGGCCGGCAGGCCCGAGCGACGCCGAGCTGCTGCTCGCGGCATGGCGGCTCTGGGGGAGCGCGTGCTGCCGTCGCTCCGCGGTCCCTTCGCCCTCGTGGTCCTGGACGGCTCCCGGCACACGCTCAGCCTCTGTCGGGACCGCTTCGGCCAGATGCCCCTCGCCTGGGCGGAGGCGGACGGCGCCTTCGTGTTCGCGACCGAAATCCAGGCTCTGCTGGCATGGCCCCGGATGGAGCGGCGCGCCGACCTCGACGCGGTCGCGCAGGTCCTGTCCTTCGGGCACGCCGCGCCCGACCGCACCTGCCTCCGGGGAATTCACCGCGTGCCGCCGGGCGGCATGGTCACGTGGTGCGCCGATGGACGCGTGACCGTCGCGTCCTGGCCTGCCGGCGCGACCGTCGCGCAGACGGACGGCCTTGACGAGTACCGCCGCCGGTCCGGGCAGGGAGGCCCGACCGACGGCGCTGGGGTGGCGGGGCGACCGGACTACCAGGTCCGCCGCGCCACCCCTGTCTTCCACGCCGACCCGCCCTCCACCCCCGACCTCCTCGGGCGGCTGGCCGAGCTCCAGCTGCATGCCGGCGATCCGATCATCGTTCCGCCCGGCGCGATTCCTGCTCCGCGGCCCGTGTCTCGGGCGACCCCGATTGCCTTCGACACGGGGCGCGTTGCCCTTCTCCTGGACGACCCGCAGCTCGGGGACTTCATGGGTGAGCTGGCGCGGCTGCGGTCCGAAGGCCTTGCTCCCGCCTGGTGGGAGCCCGCGTTCCATGAGACGCCGCCCTTCGCCCGCGACCTTCTGCACCGCGCGACGGGCTGGCTGACGGAACGCGAGCGCATGGAGGTCAGCGGCCCCGCGCTGGTGCACACGCTCCTCCTCCCGATGCCGGATCTGCTTGGCCCGGTGCTCGAGGGGGTGCGCGGTGAGGACGTTCTCCTCGCGGCCGGCGAGATCGCGCTGCGGCAACGCGTGCCCGGGATGGAACTGCCGCTGCTGGACGCGGTGGCCGCGGCGGACGGCTTCGACGCCCACCATCCGCTGCTCGACGGGGATCGCCTTGCCGAACTGTGTCGCCTCCCCCTGCACCTGCGGCACCCGTTCCTCGCTTGCGAGCAGGCCCTGGCCGCGGCGCCCTGGACCCTCGCGCAGCGCTTGCCGGACCCGCTGGACTCGGATCTCGAGCCGATCCGCGCCCCGATTGCCGACCTGATCCTGTCGCCACGCGCGGCCGAACGCGGGCTGTTCCGCCGAGGCTACGCCGCCTCCCTGCTCGCGCGCGGCGAGCGCAGGACAGGACGGGACCGGCGGGCCCTCTGGGCCATGGTGGTGGTCGAGACCTGGTTCCGATCCTTCGTGGACGCCCAGCCCGGCCTGCCGGCGGAGGGCTGGAACGCATTGCCTCAGCCCTGGTCCATGCCGGAGGTCGAGCCGGCATGAACGCCGCCGTCGGAATCGCGGAGACGGACCAGGCCACGCGGCTGCGGCAGGCCGTCGTCCTGCTCCGCGGCGGGCGTGCGGACGAAGCGCTGTCCCTCCTCCGCGGCCTGCAGGGCAGCGAGGACGGTCCGGAGCTCCGGCGCACCCTGGCCGAGGCCTACGACCGGGCCGGCTACCGGCACTGCGCGCGGCTCCTCTGGCTGGATCTCGCGCGACGCGGTGCCGGCGACGATCTGCGGCACCACCGGAACCTCGGGCGGGACGCGCTGGAGCGCCGCGATCATCGCGAAGCGGAACGACACTTCCTTGCCCTGCTAGCCGCGGCGCCGGGCGACCTGGCCGCCGCCGAGGAGCTGCTGGAAGCTCGCCTCGGCGCGGCGGCGGGGGAGGCTCTGGCCGCGACCTATGCGCGCCACCTCGAGGAATGGCCTGAGACGGCGAACGCCCTCTCCCTGCTCGCGACGGCTGGCATGACGGCATGGCCTCGAGACAAGGTCCTCGACGTGCTGGGACGCGCGCGTGCGGCCTGGGGCGGCTCGCTCCCCACCGCGCTGCGCATCGCGGAGGGCTTCCGGCGGACCGGAAGCATGGACGCGGCCATCGAGATGCTGGACACGGCCGCAGCCCACCATCCCAACGAACCGTCCCTGCTCCGCGCACGCCTCGCGGCACAGCGCGCCGCCGGCGCCCCGAAGGCGGAACTGCTGCGGACGGCGACGCGCCTGGTCGCGTCGGAACCCGACAGGCCAGATCACCACGTCGCCCTCGCGCGCCTTCACGCGCGCTTCAAGGATTGGGCGCCAGCTGCGGCCGCGTGGCAGCGTGCCCTCGACCTCGATCGCGACGACGTGGAGCATTGGCGCGGCCTGCTCACCGCGCTCGGCCGGCTGGAACGGAACGCCGCGATCGAGTCCCTTCTGCGGGAAGCCCGCGCGCATTTCGCCCGGGGCGGCTCGGCGGCGGTGGTTAAGCTCGCCGTCATCGAGTCCGTGGGCGGGTACCACATGCGCGCCGCGGCGCTCGCAGCATCGGCGGTCGGCAATCCACAGACGCGGGCCTGGGCGCGGGAGGTTGCAGCATCCGCTCTGCTGGAGTCCGGCGAGGTGGCGCGCGCCTGGGGCTATCTCTCGGCCGGCCTCGACGATGCCGCCAGCAGCGTGGAGATGCGGCGCATGGCGGCGCGCTGCGCTGCGGTGCTGCGGCTGCCGACCTCGAGCGAGGTGCCCCGCTTCCCCGATGCGCTGTTCCAACGTGCCCTTCTGGGCGAGCCGCCTGCCCCGCCGCGGGACGACGGCCCGGTCATCCTCGTCACCTCGTCGCTGAGCGCCGGCGGGGCGGAACGTCAGGTTGCGCTCACCGCGGCCGGCATCGCCCGCCTTCGCGCTGTACGCGGCGGAGCGACCCTCCTCGTCGGGCAGGACCTTTCTCCTGAGCGCGGCCGTGCCGTCATGCGGCCGCTCGCCGAGACGGCTGAACTGTCGATCGAGGACCTCGGGCCACTGGACGCGCCGACACTGCTTCGGAGCATTGCCGCCGCTGACCCCGCCGCACGCGAGGCGCTGCGGCTGATCACGGCGTTTCCGCCGCGACTATCGCGCGACGTCCTGAAACTCTACGACCTGTTCCGGCGTCACCGGCCCGGCCTCGTCCACCTTTGGCAGGATGGCGTCATCTCCACCGGCTCAGTTGCGGCAGCCCTCGCCGGCGTGCCGAAGGTCGTGGCCTCCCTCCGCAACGTTGTCGCGACGGAGGCCGATCGGCGCCGGTACCGTCCCTACCTCCGCACGATGTACCGCGCGCTGGCACGGCGTGGCGGGGCGCACTTTACCGCCAATTCCGCCGCTGGTGCCCTCGACTACGAGCGCTGGCTCAGCTTCGCGCCGGGCCGCATATCGGTGATCCGCAACGGCATCGAGGTCGAGACGGTCCGGCGCCGCGGCGCCGCGGCCGCACGCGCGGCGGCACGGGAAGCGCTCGGCCTGACCGAGGCCGACCTGTTGGTGGGCGGCACATTCCGCCTCGCCCCGGCGAAGCGACCGCAGCTCTGGCTTTCTGTCGCCGAACGCGTGGCGGCGAGCGTCGCCCGCGCGCGTTTCGTGATCGTCGGCGAGGGTGCCCTGCGCCAGGAGCTGGAAGCCTGGATCGCCGCGCGCGGGCTGAGCGACCGCATCACCCTCGCGGGCCGGAAGAGCCCCGTGGAGCCCTGGATCGCCGCCATGGATGTCATGCTGCTGGCGAGCGAGGTCGAAGGCCTGCCGAACGTGTTGCTGGAAGCGCAGGCGCTGGGTGTGCCGGTCGTCACGACCAACGCCGGCGGCTCGGCTGAGGCGGTGCTGAACGGAATCACGGGCCTGCTCGTCGAGGATGACGAGGTGCCGCACCTCGCGGCTGCGATCGTCAGGCTCCTGACGGATGACGGCATGCGGGCCCGGGCGCGGCTGGGTGCCCCGGTCTTCATCGAGGGACGCTTCGGGGTCGACCGCATGGTCGGTGACACCCTCGCTCTCTACGGATCTGTGTTTCCTACACCGGAGGATGGCGGATGAGAATTGGGATGATCGGGGCCGGCTATGTCGGGCTCGTCTCGGGGGCGTGCCTGGCAGATTTCGGCCACGAGGTGCGGTGTGTCGACGTGGATCCCGCGAAGATCGCGGCCTTGCAGGAAGGACGCATCCCCATCTACGAGCCTGGGCTCGACCTGCTCGTCGCGAAGGGCGCCTCGGAAGGTCGGCTGCTTTTCGGCGGTGGAATCGATTGGGCCGTCAAGGGTGCCGATGCCGTCTTCATCGCGGTGGGGACACCGTCCCGTCGTGGTGACGGGCACGCGGACCTGACCTACGTGCACGCCGCGGCACGGCAGATCGCGGCCGCGCTCGAGGGGTTCACCGTCGTCGTCACCAAGTCCACGGTCCCCGTCGGCACCGGTGACGAGGTGGAGCGCATCATCCGTGCGATTCGCCCTGACGCCGCCTTCGCCGTCGCGTCGAACCCGGAATTCCTGCGCGAGGGATCCGCCATCGACGACTTCAAGCGCCCAGACCGGATCGTCATCGGAACCGAGGACGAGCGGGCCCGCGCCGTGATGACGGAGGTGTACCGGCCCCTATACCTCAACAACGCACCGATCCTCTTCACCGACCGGCGCACTTCCGAGCTGACGAAGTATGCGGCCAACGCCCTTCTGGCAACGAAGATCACCTTCATCAACGAGGTCGCCGACCTCTGCGAGGCTGTCGGTGCGGACGTGCAGGACGTCGCGCGCGGCATCGGGCTGGACAACCGGATCGGCCCGAAGTTCCTCCACGCCGGTCCAGGATTTGGGGGATCCTGCTTTCCGAAGGATCTCTCCGCGCTGATCAAGACGGCACATGACGCCGGCGGGGCGATCCGGATCGCCGAGACCGTCGCGGCCGTGAACGACCGGCGCAAGCGCGACATGGCGCGCAAGGTTGTTGCGGCCTGCGGCGGCGACGTGCGCGGGAAGGTAATCACCCTCCTCGGCCTCACCTTCAAGCCGAATACCGACGACATGCGCGACTCTCCGTCCATCGCAATCACCACTGCCTTGCAGGACGCCGGTGCCTGGGTGCGCGCCTTTGATCCGGAAGGCATGGAGCAGGCCGCCATGCTGATGTCCGACGTAGAGTATTGCACCGGTGCCTATGAAGCCGTCACCGGCGCCGATGCCGTGGTGATCGTCACCGAGTGGGACGTGTTTCGCGCCCTGGATCTGGACCGGCTGAGGTTGCTCATGCGGTCGCCGGTTCTGGTGGACTTGCGCAACGTGTATCCGCCGGAGGACGCGATCCGGCGCGGCTTCACCTACGTCGGCGTCGGCCGCCGACGGGCAAGTTCCGCCGTTCCGGCCACGCGGCAACCGGCCCTGTCGCTGGCCTGACGGTACGGGACGAAGGAGGGCGTTCGAATGAGTACGATCTACGTCTCGGCCAGTGTCGCGAACGGCATCCCCGCCGGGAATGACCGAACGGGAGACGGCTCGCTCGAGCGCCCATTCGCCACGCTCGAGCGGGCCCACGGCGCCGCCCAGAGCGGTGACACGCTCATGCTCAATGACGGCGTCTACTCGCCCACCAAGACATTCGAGATCACCAAGTCCCTCTCGATTCAGGGGGTGACCGATTACGGGGCCACCATTCGCGGGGTGGCGGGCCAGTCGCGCGTGATCGGGATCGACGAGGGCGAAGGGGGCGCCGTCACGATCGGCAAGATCGTCGTGGATGGTGCGAACACGACGGCTTCCCTCTTTACGCTGAGGGATCAGACAGTTCCCTATAATCTCACGCTGGATGGGACCAGGCTGGTGGATCCCGTGCGCTACGGCGTCTCCGGGACGAGCCTCGGGACCTGGGCGAACGTGACCCTCCGGAACGTGGAGTTCAGGGCCTCCAGCGCCCTCTCGATGGTCTACGTCCCGTCCCTGCGGGAGGGGTCCGTGTCGATCACCGGCGGGTCGGTGGACATCGCCTCGGTCTGGCGTTCCGGCTTCGGCGGCATCGCGACGGTGAACGCCGACGCGATCGGGCCGGCCGTCTCCGTCTCCGGCGTGCGCGCCAACCTCAACGCGACGGGAACCGATCCGACCTACGGCCAGGGCATATACTACGGCGTTCGCCTGACGGACGTCGCGGGATCGGTCATCGAAGGAAATGACATCACGCAGACCGGATCCTCCGGTGGACTCATCGGCGCCACGGTCTCCGTGACATACGACCGCGTCGCGCCGCTCGACGCATCGGGTGGGATCATCCGCTACAACACGCTACGCAACTACCTCACTGGCGCCGCGGGCAAGATCATCATGGTCGGCGCGGACTCCGACCCGGGCGTGGCGTTGCAGGACAACGCGAACGACTTCCGGATCTACGGCAACAGCGGCTTCGGCAACCAGAACGCGGAAGGGGCGAAGCTGCACGGCATCCTCGTCGGCTGGCAGGACGGGGCCGAGGTCTTCGACAACGTGATGGACTTCACGAGCCTTGCCTACGTGCTGAAGGGCATGTCGGGCCGCACGCTCGTCTACGACAACCTGGACACCCGGACGACGTCCAAGAGCCTCTACCAGAAGGGCGGTGCCGATGTTCAGTTCTTGTACAACACCAGCTTCCAGCCCACGGGCTTCAGGCCGGACCTGGTGAACATCGGGGACAACGGCGTCGGCGAATACAACGCCTCCGGTGCCGTCGTCGTTGGCAACAGCCTTGCCTATGCGGGGGCTTCCGAAGCCTTCCTGGTCGTCACGCCTGGCTCCACGGCCTCCCAGATCTCCGCCAACCAATACTACGCCGGTTCTGGCACGACGACCGACGGCTGGATGGCGGGCGGCGTGACCTACGACAGCTTCGCGGCCTGGCGCGCGGCGCAGGAGTACACCGCCACCTTCGGTCCGATCGGCATGGTCGGCTTTGGCGCGATCCTCGACGCGAAGGGTCTGTCCGGCCAGCGTCTGCAGGACCTAGGCATGGTGAACGGTGTTCAGACCTATGCCATCCGCTTCGTCAACGGCCTGGCTTCGACAAGCACCTTCTCGATCGCGAACCTCGGCGCAGCCGGCGCCGCGCCGATCTCCGGCTTGTACGACGCGGAGTTCGGGGCGAGCGGGACGGTCGGCCTTTCCGGCTCCGCACTGCTCGACGGCAGCTACGGGCCCCTCGGCGCCGGTGAGTCCAGGACCTTCACGCTCTCCTATGATGGAGCCACGGCCTTCACGGCGGGCACCCTCCAGATCACCGGCAACTACGTCAACACGCGGCCGATCGAGATCCGGTTCCTCGGCGTGGATGCGACGCCGCCGAGCATCATCGGCAGCGGTGTGACGGGCGCCGGCGACAACCAGACCGTGTCGCCCTTCGCGACCATGATCATCTCGGACAGCAATGCCTCTACGGGCGGCAGCACGCTTCGGGTCCGGCTGCTTCAACCGGAGAATGGGGTGCTTACCTCGTCCTATGGCCTGATCGCCGACGGGGCAGGCGGCTACGGCTTCTCCGGTACGGCCGACGAGATCAACGCCACGTTGCGGTCCCTTCGCTTCACGCCCACGCGGAATCAGGTCGCGCCGGGAGCCTCGGTGACAACCGACTTCGAGGTGGCCTACGACAACGGCGTTTACTCCGTCGCGGCTACCACCGTTCAGGCCAAGGCGGTCTCGATGAACGACGCGCCGATTCTCGACGGCTTCGTCACGTCGCAGACCGTCAGCGAGCGGTCCGTCATCCTTCCCTGGGCCGAGGCGCGCTACGCCGATCCGGACTTCAGCGCGACCGGGACGATCCGACTAACCATGGACAAGACGTCGCGTGGAACATTCACAAACCTCGCCGGGTTCAGCGATCTTGGCAACGGCAGCTACTCCTTCACTGGGACGGCGGCGGATGCAGGGAGCGCCCTGCGCTCCCTCACGTTCAAGCCGGCGGAGCACCAGGCCGTGCCAGGGGACACGACCACGGCGAAGTTCACGCTGACGTACACGGACGGGCTGACTGCGGAGCGCAACACGGTCTCATACCTGTCGATCTCCGCCGAGAACACGGCCCCGGTGATTACCGGGGCCACGACGAGTTCGATCCGGGACATCCAAACGGTGAAGCCCTTCGCAGCGTTGACGCTCGCAGACCCCGACAAGAACCCAGTCGAGACCGCGACGGTTCGCCTCGACGATCCAGCGAAGGGTGTCTTCACCACGCTCGGCGGCTTCGTCTCAGACGGAGCGGGTGGATTCACGTTCTCCGGCAGCCCGTCGGCCGTACAGAGCGCGTTGCGGAAGATCGTGTTCGATCCCACCGACAACCGCACGCCAACCGGTACGATCGAACGCGTCCGCTTCAGTGTCACCATCTCCGACGGCATGGCGGCTAGCTTCGATGACCGGACGGAAATCCTTGTCAGCGGGACCGCCCGGGTGGGAAGCAGCCTCGCCGCATCGTCGCTCGCCGCCTGAGCGCGGCGGGACATGTCCGGGGCAGCGGAGGGCTGGGAAAGCGGCATTGCCTGCCTCGGTCTTGCGCTGGAGCTGCTGGGACGCGGCGCAGATCGCTCGCACCTCGCCCACCGCTATGGACCGGGCATCCGGTCCGGGACGGCAGGCCTCGTCCGTGCCGCTGGTCAGGCCGGGCTGAAGGCCGCGCTCCGTCCATCATCCTGGGACCGGCTGCGCGACACGCCCCGCCCCGCCATCGCGGAACTCAAGGATGGCCGCTTTCTCCTTCTCGGGGCGGCGGAGCCCGGACGGCTTGTCGTTCTCGACCCGCTCTGCACGGGGGGCGACGGCCGCCCCGAGGCCACGATCCTCGATCGCCGAACCTTCGAGGATGCATGGACCGGCCGGCTGATCCTGCTGGCCACGCGCGCCCCGGCCGGTGATGCCGGGCGTTTCGGGCTGGGCTGGTTCCTCCCCGCCATCCTGAAGCACCGCGCCGCGATCCGCGACGTCGTCGTTGCCTCCTTCCTGTTGCAGGTCTTCGCGTTGTCCACGCCGCTCGCGATGCAGGTGGTGGTCGACAAGGTCTTGGTTCACCAGGCCAGTTCGACGCTCGAGGTCATGGTGCTGGTCCTCCTCGTCGTCGCCGTCTTCGAGGCCCTCCTCGGCGGGCTCCGGATCTACGTCCTCGCCCATACCTCCAACCGGATCGACGTCACGCTCGGCGCGCGGCTCTTCGCGCACCTCATGTCGCTCCCGCTGGCCTGGTTCGGAGCGCGGCAGGTGGGATCCGGCGTCGCGCGGGTGCGGGAGCTGGAGACGATCCGCTCCTTCCTCACCGGCGGCGCGCTGACGGTGATGGTGGACGTGGTCTTCACCGTCTGCTTCCTCGCTGCGCTCATCCTCTACAGTCCGCTCCTCGCCTTGGTCGTCGCTGCGACCCTTCCGATCTACGTCCTTCTCTCTCTCGGCATAACGCCGGTCCTGCAACGACGATTGGAGGAGAAATTCCGCCGCTACGCTGACAACCAGGCCTTCCTGACGGAGGCAGTCAGCGGCGTGGAAACGCTGAAGGCCATGGCGCTCGAGCCGCAGCTGCAACGCCGATGGGAAGAACAGTTGGCCGCCTACGTCACCACGGCGTTCCGCGCGACCAACCTGTCAAACGCCGCCGGCCAGGTCGTGCTGCTGGTGAACCGCGTCGCTGCGATCGTGCTTCTCTGGGTCGGTACGCATCTCGTGATGGCCGGGGCCCTGTCGGTCGGCGAACTCGTGGCCGTCAACCTCCTCGCTGCCAACGTATCAGGGCCGGTGCTGCGCCTCGCGCATCTTTGGATCGACTTTCAGCAGGTCCGGCTCTCGGCCGAGCGGCTGGGAGACATCCTGAACGCGCCGCCGGAGCCGGGCGCCGGCACCCGGCCGCCCATGCCCGCGATACGCGGCGACCTCGCCTTTCGCGACGTCTCCTTCCGCTATCCCGGCAGCGATCGTCTCGTGCTGCGCTCGCTCTCTTTCGACGTGCCGGCGGGAACCGTGCTCGGCATCGTCGGCGCGTCAGGATCGGGGAAGAGCACGGTCGCGAAAGCCCTCCAGGCACTCTACCACGCGGCTGAAGGGGGTGTCCTGGTGGACGGTGTTGACGTCCGCCTGGTGGAGCCTGCGAGCCTGCGCCGGCAGATTGGCGTGGTGCTTCAGGACAACGTCCTCTTTACCGGCACGGTGCGGGAGAACATCGCCCTTGCTGACCCGGCCATGAGCTTCGACCGGGTCGTCCGTGCGGCACGCCTTGCGGGTGCCCATGACTTCATCACGTCGGAACTCCCCGAAGGGTACGATACTGCCGTCGGGGAACGCGGCGCTTCGCTCTCCGGTGGACAGCGGCAGCGGATCGCGCTGGCCCGCGCCCTCGCCAACAATCCGCGCATCCTCATCCTCGACGAGGCCACCAGCGCCCTCGATGCCGAGTCGGAACGCGCGATCCTCGACAACATGCGCCAGATCGCGGCCCGGCGGACCGTGGTCATCATCGCCCACCGCTTCTCCGCGGTCCGGTTGGCCGACCGTATCCTCCTGCTCGACGGGGGCTCGATCCGGGAGGACGGCACGCACGATGAACTGCTTCGCCTGGACGGCCGCTACGCCGCACTGTTCCGGCAGCAGACCGGGCTGGAGACCCTTCGCTTCACCGACCTGTCCCGTGCGCCAGTGGCAGACGTGGTGGCGGCACGGTGACGGCCCTCTCCACATCGGCGGCCCGGCGTCGCGTGCATGACGCGGATTTCCTGCCCGCGGTTGCAGAGATCGCCGAGATGCCGCCGTCCCCGGTGGGTCGCGCCATGCTCTGGGCGATCGTAACCCTCTCCGCGGCGCTCCTCGCCTGGGCCTGTTTCGGAAGGGTGGACGTCATTGCGGCGGCGCAGGGCGTGGTGCTTCCCGCCGGTCGGGTAAGGCTCGTCCAGCCGCTGTCGCCGGGTATCGTCGCGGCAATCCATGTGCGGAACGGCGACTCGGTCCGGGTCGGCGACCTCCTTGTCGAACTCGACGCGACGGCCGCTCGGGCGGATGCCGCCGCCGCCCGGCAGGCCTCGGCGCTGGCCGCCGTCGAGGCCGCGCGCCTTCGAGCCTGGCTCGCGATGCTCGGCGATGATCTGGTCACGGAGGTCCGGATCGTCGCGCCGCCGGAGGCGGATGAAGCTCTCCTCGCAGAGGGACGCGCGCACCTCGCCTTCCAGTCTGCCACCCTCCGCGCGAGGCTAGCCGGGTTGCGGGATGGGCTGGAAAAGGCCCGTGCCGGCACGGCGGAGATCGCGGCCGAGATCGGCCGCATCGAAGCCACCCTGCCGCTTGCCGCGGAACTGAGCGAGGCCCGCGACCTGCTCGCCGGCCGCGGCCTGGGCTCGCGGCTGGAGGCGCTGCAGGAGCGGCAAAGGCTCCTCTCGCAGCGCGGCGACCTCCTCGTCCTGCGCTCCCGCCTGGACGGCGCGCGGAACGAGGTTTCCGCCCTGGAACACCGCCGCCGGGAGGTCCTCGCCGAGGCGGGACGGGATGCCTCGGCCGCGCTGTCCGCCGCGCAGGCGCGCATGGCCGCCGCGCGCGAGGACCTCGCGAAGGCCGAAGGCCGTATCCGGGAATCGCGCCTGCTCGCTCCGGCGGACGGCATCGTAGAAGGCCTTGCCGCCCACACGGTCGGGGGCGTCGTCGGCAGCGGGCAGACCATCCTCTCCGTCGTGCCTCGCGACGAGGCGCTCGAGATTGAGGCGCGCCTGGCCAGCCGCGACGTGGCCTTCGTCACCGTCGGCCAGCCGGCCATCGTGAAGCTCGATGCCTATCCCTTCACCCGCTTCGGCACGCTGAACGGCACCGTGACGCATCTGCCGGGCGACGCCGCCCGCGATGAGGCGGGAATGCTGGCCTATGCGGTCCGGGTCACGCTTCCCGCGGTGCCGCCGGGATTCGCACTCCGCGCCGGGATGGGGGCCACCGTCGAGGTGCTGACCGGACGGCGGCGGCTCATCGAATACATCCTCTCGCCCCTGGAAAGGCGCGCATCGGAGGCCTTCCGTGAACGCTAGAGTGCTTCTCCTGCTCGGGCTGCTGCTGCCCCATGGTGTGGCAGCCGCGAGTGAGGCGGAGACCTTTCTTGCCGCCGTCGCGCAGCGCGCGGCCGCCATGCCATCCGGAGCCCGGCGGTGCGACCCGCCGGCACTGGACGGTGCCGGCCGGGTCGTCGCCGATCGGACGGCATCCGCCCTTGGCCCCGTGCCGGGAGTGTCGGGCGGTCTAGGTCGACCGCTGCTGGTGGTGAGGAGCGTGGAGGATGATCCTGCGACCCGACGCCACCCGACGCCTGGAACCCTGCGTGCCGCCGTGGACGAAGCGTCCCGCACGGGCGGCTGGATCGTCTTCGACGAGGGTCTGACGGGCCGGACGATCAGGCTGTCTGCCACGCTCCGGCTCCCCTCCGACACGACGCTGGACGGCGGATGCCGCGGCGTGACGATCACCGCAGCGCCGCGGACAACGATCCTGCGCCTGTCGGGCGTCGAGAACGTCGTCGTCCGTGGCCTGTCCTTCGTGAAGGAACCCTATTCCGACGTCGGTGAGCCAACGGGAGACGCGATCGGCCTCGCCGGGCGGTTCGACCGTATCGCCATCCTGAACAACGATTTTTCGCGCTGCGGGGACGGCTGCGTTGACGCGATCTCGGACCAGCCGGGCGAGACGATGCGGGTCCTCGTGGCGCTCAACCGCTTTAGCCGGCACAACAAGGTAATGCTGATCGGGTCACTCGTATGCTCCGGCGACCGGCGGCCCGCGGCTTGCGCCGCCCCCCTCGACTACCTGGATGGAGCCTTTCGACCATCGCTCCGGCTCACGCTTCTCGCCAACCTTTTCGAGGAGACTTCGCAGCGCCATCCGAAAGCCATCTCGGGTGCCTTCGTCAGGTCCGTCGCCAATCTCATCCTCCTGCGACCGACGGCATACGGGAATGCGACGCAGAGCGCTCTCTACGGCGCCGCCGCGGCGAGTGGGGGCCTGCTGCTGGCCGAGGGCGACGTGGTGGTGAACCCCACGGCAACCGAGCGCGTCGCCGCAGGCCCGGTGTCCGCCACGCGTCATCGATCGACGATGGATCCGGAAGCGGACGGCGCCGTTCTCGTGGCCGGGCTCACGCTCGTCGGACCGCTCCGCGCCGTCGAGCACCGTCCGGGGCTTGTGCGGCAATATGCTGAGCCCGGACCTGTCGGGGATTGGGTGGTCGATCCGATTACTCTCGGCGCCTGCCTGCGCCGCGCGGCCGGGTATACCGCCCTCGGAAACGATCTTCCCGTTGCCTGCGCTATCCTCCGCCGGCTCGGTGCAACGGGCCGCGAAATCGTGCCCTCCGGTCTCGTGCCGGCAAATGAGGTGGTACAAGTGGCTCCTGCCCGACTGACCACTGATCCAGCCGGCAGGGCCGAGGGACCGACCGGCCGGTATCGTTGACTGACTGTCCGCAAGGTTTCGAGAGGGGGGCGGGGAGTTGTTCGGGCACATCCGTGCCGGAAGCCGCGATACCCGATCGAATCTACCCGTCCGACCAAGGCGATGCGGAGTAGGCGATGCTGGAACCGCTGCTCCTGCGGTCACCCCGGATCGGGCGCCCGCTGAGATGGCCTCGACGAGGGATGGCGGAGACGATGAACTCGCTTGGGCCGACGGGGCCTACACAGGCCCGTTCGCGGCATGGCTGGGCGAGGCGCGAAGCTGACGGGGGTCGTGTCCCATCGCGTGGCGTAGGAGCTGTGGCTCCTGTCGGGTTGGGTCCGCTGGTCGGGCCGGTACGGTGCCGAGGCTGACGGGGCCAGTATCGCTGACGGTGCTGATACCTTCCAGGGTCATATGGCGTGACCGATGAGTGGCCCATTCGTCCGATTGGTCCAGCAGCAGCGCCCCGACGAGCCGCACGATGGCTGTCTCTACGATGTTGCCAATCTCTGCCGCTCTGGCCGTTTCCGTCCTGGCTTGACGGTTCCGGCTGGGGGCCGCCCCGTGGCGGTGTCGACGGTACCCGGAACACGACGGCAACCCCGTCCCGGTCGATCTCGATGCGACGGACGATGGCTCGAATGATCTCGCGCCGACCATGCCAGTCCAGCGCCTCCAAGCCGTCGTGGACGCGCCCGGAGAACTCCTCGAGGCGCCCGATCACGAGCTGCAGACCACGTTCGGCTTCATGGGCGGCGAGGGCATCCCGCTCGGCGCGCAGACGCGCGGGCCGCTCCTTGAGGCCACCTGGGCGAGCCGTGCGCCTTCTGCGCACGCCGAGGCGGACGCGATGCTTCTGCAGCGGATCCGAGCGGTCCACACGACCTCGCGCGAGACCTACGGCGCGCCGCGGATCCCTGCGGAGCTGCGATCTCGTGGAGAGCGACACGGGCGCAAGCGCGTCGCACGCCTCATGCGCAAGGCCGGGATCAAGGGCGTCAGCCGGATGAGGGGTGGCCCCGTCACGACGCACCGCGACCGCGAGGCACGACCGGCGCCGGACCTCGTGGATCGCGACTTCTCCGCACCCGGCCCGAACCGGCTGTGGGTCACAGACATCACCTTCATCCCAACAGCCGCAGGCTTCCTCTACCTCGCCGTCGTGCTCGATGCCTGGTCGCGGCGCATCGTCGGCTGGTCGATGGCGAACCATCTCCGGACCGAACTCGTGCTGGACGCGCTCGAGATGGCCTTGGGACAGCGGCGGCCCGGCGATGTCGTCCTACACTCGGACCAGGGCTCGCAATTCACGTCGCTCGCCTTCGGCAACCGCTGCCGCGAGGCGGGCGTGCGCCCATCCATGGGCTCCGTCGGCGACGCCTACGACTGTGAGTATATCGCCGCCGCCCTGCGGGTCTGAACCCGCCTTACGACTGACCTTGTGTCCTTGCGTTGATCTGTCGGCCTGCCGGGTGGCGCCCGCCGGTCGCTGGGCGTGTGACCTGAGAGGAGCCTGAGGCGACGTCCCGTCACAGTCCTGTCCACCCCCGTGAGCGTCGGGCCCCGATCACGCCAGGGGAGGCCCGCCTTGCAGCATCACCAAACGGATACCGGCATCGTCGTCGGCGTTGACACCCACAAGCACACCCATGCGGTCGTTGCCCTGAGCGCGCTGGGGGTGCGCCTCGGTGCCACGACCGTCCCGGCGAGCAGCGCTGGATACCGGCGCCTCGCGTCCTGGGCGCTCGCCCTCGGCCGGGTGACGGCCTTCGGGGTCGAGGGCACCGGCTCCTATGGCGCAGGCCTCGCCCGCGCCCTGCATCAAGCCGGACACCGCGTCCTCGAGGTCAACCGCCCCGATCGCAGTGCCCGTCGACGCAACGGAAAGGACGACATGCTCGACGCCCTTGTCTCGGCCACCGCACCACAACTCACGGCAGCCCCGGGCATCGCGAACGGCACGGCCGCCGCACTTCTGCTCCTCGTGGGCGACAATCCCGGGCGGATCCGCTCGGAATGTGCCCTCGCAAAGCTCTGCGGCGCATGTCCCATCCCGGCCTCGAGCGGCCGGACGAACCGCCACAGGCTGAACCGGGGCGGCAACCGCCAGGCCAACGCCGCTCTCCACCGCATCGTCGTAACGCGTATGCGCATGCACAAGCCCACCACCGACTACGTCGCCCGGTGCACGAACGAGGGGAAGACCAAGCCCGAGATCATGCGCTGTCTCAAACGCTATGTCGCCCGAGAGGTCTTCTCCCTCCCCTGCAAGCATCCCGTCGCCATGCCGGAACCAGCTTGACCGTCATAGGAGCATCAACGCGATGTGCGAGAACCTCGTGAAAACGTTGAAGTTCGAGGGCGCCTACCCGATGGCCTACGAAACCGTCGAGGACGTCCCGACGGACCTGCCGCGGTTCATCGAGGAGGTCTACAACCGAAAGCGCCTGCACTCGGCCCTCGGCTATCTCAGCCCCGTGCAGTTCGAGGAGCAACACGTCCGGCCGCCGGTCAAATCAGCCGCCTGAACCTGTCCGGCACCACCGGCCCCCCCCCAAATACGGGTGCGAACGTCGCCGAACAAGCTACCGTGACCTGGCTGCGTTTTCAGCATCCAGCGATGTACGCGAGCGTCCATGCGTGTTGGTATGCTGGCCCTTCCAAGGCTGCAACACGGGTTCGAATCCCGTACGGGACGCCAGCTTCCTGCCACGGCAGGTTTCGCTCTCCTCCGCCGCCGGTCCGTTCGCGTTTCCCGGCTCGCCGCGGCGGAAAACCCCGCGGTCGGGTCGGCGGAACGAGAACCCGCGCTCCGCCACAACCAGACCTTCCGCATCGACGCGTCCGACCCGCACACCCGGATGGAAGCCTGCGCCCGACGCGCACTCACCCCGCGAAGGCGCGCCCCGTGATCCAATCTCCCACCCCGAACCGCCGTGCGAGCGTTGCGGCCACGTCGGCGAAGGTCTCGCGCACGCCCAGCGCCTCCCGCCGGTCGCCGTCGAGGACGATCAGCGGCACCTCCTCCCGCGTGTGGTCGGTGCCCCGGAAGGTTGGGTCGTTGCCGTGATCCGCCGTCACGATCAGAAGGTCGTCCGGCCCGACGCCCGGCATGAAGGCGCCGAGCCAGGCATCGAAGGCCTCCAGCGCGCGCCCGAAGCCCGGCACGTCGCGCCGGTGCCCGTATTCCTGGTCGAAATCCACGAGGTTCGTGAAGACGAAGCCCGTGCGCATGTCGCGCCAGAGCTCGGATGTCACCCGCATCCCGTCCTCGTTGGAGGTCGTGGGGTGGGACGCCGTGAACCCCCGCCCGTCGAAGAGGTCCGCCGTCTTCCCGACGGAGACGACGGCGTGCCCGCCCTCGACGAGCGCATCGAGCACCGTCCGCGGCGGCGCCATGCCGAGATCATGGCGCCGCGGCGTGCGCGCATAGGCGCCGCGCGTGCCGAGGAAGGGGCGCGCGATCACCCGCCCGATGCGGTAGGCATCGGCGTGGCGGCGCGCGATCGCGCAGGTGGCATAGAGCCGGTCGAGCGGCACCACATCCTCGTGCGCCGCGATCTGCAGCACCGAATCCGCTGACGTGTAGAGGATCGGCCGGCCCGTCGCGACGTGCTCCTCCCCCATCTCCGCAATAATGGCCGTGCCGCTGGCCGGGACGTTGCCGATGAACTGCACGCCCGCCTCCTCCTCGATCGCCCGCAGGAGCGCACTGGGAAAGCGGTCGAAGACCCGGAAGGGCTCGTCCAGGATCGCGCCGGCAATCTCCCAGTGCCCGGTCGTGCTGTCCTTGCCGGCCGAGCGCTCGCGCATCCGTCCCCAGCAGGCGCGCGGCGCAGGCCCGCTGTGACCAAGGATCCGGTCCAGTCCGAGCGACGACAGGGTGGGAAGCGAGAGCGTCGCCGTCGCCGTCAGTTGCCCGAGCGTGTTCGCGCCCTCGTCTCCGTAGGCCGCCGCGTCCGGCGCGTGCCCGACGCCGACGCCATCCATCACGATGACCAGCGCGCGCGTCATCCGCGTGCCGCCTGGCACAGCACGTAGGCAGCGGCGTCCCAGGTCCGGAACGGCGCGGGGTCGGCATGGATCAGGCGGAGCCCGGCCTCGTGCGCGAGCACGGGCAGGTCGCGCGCATCCGCCTCGCGGCCGCGGTAGCTGTAGTTCAGGATCACGACTGCCCCGCCGGGCCGCGTCACGCGCGAGGCCCCGGAGAGGTGCCGTGCGGCGAGGTCGCCACCAGCGCCGACAAGGTAGGGGAAGACGTCCGCCGCGAGGACGAGGTCGAAGCTCGCATCGCGCAGCGCGTCCAACCCGTCACCGACCACACGGACGATTCCGACGCCCGGCAGCCCGGCGCAGCGCCGCCGAGCCTCCGCCGCCATGCCGCCGGAGACCTCCGTTCCGACGACGCGCGAGCCGTGGGCCGCCAAGGCCCGGCAGAACCGCCCGATCCCGCAGCCCAGGTCGAGGACCGCCGGCTTGCCCGACAGCAGGCCCTGCGCCGCGAGCCAGGCGACGACCTCCGCGGTCGCCTCGGCCAGCCGCGCTTCGTCACCGAGGGAATAGGCCGCGACGCTCGCCGTCGGACTCACGCGCACCAGCCGGTCGAACATGTCGCGGACGCCCGTCAGCCCCGCTTCAGGTGAACCGGCCGGTGCGTGATCCGCCCCTGCCGCGACCAGGCGCTCCAGCGTTTCCAATCCTCGCCGGTCCGACGCGATCCGACGCAGGTCGTAAAGGACGGGATCGTTCGGTGCGGCGTCCAGACGCCCCAGTTCCGCCTGCACGGCCTCTGCCCGGGCGCCCGCCAGCAGCATCCGCATGATCGCGACGGCCGGCGGGATGCGCCCTGCCAGCGCTTCCGTGAGCGGGCCGCTCAACGCCGAAGCATCCGGCGCCGCGTGGCGCTGTCCACGGCACCCCAGCGGTACTTGTGCCCTTCCTGACCGCGCAGGAAATCCACCGCCGCGAAGCCCTCCCGCGCTGCCTCCTCGATCGCGTGTCCCACGACGAGCATGCCCGGGCTCAGCCGCTCGAACGCCGGATCGAAGCCGCCGAGGTAGAAGTACGCTCGCCGCTCCGCCCGCCCCGGTGGGTCCGCCAGGGCCTGCAGGGTCGCGATCACCCGGCCGTCCAGCCGCAGGGCGTAGAGGCGGAGGATGCCACTTTCCAGGAGATGCGGCAGCGCCTCCCGGTGCATGGCCTGCACGGGATCGGCCGCAAGCACGCCGGGCTCGCCCCGCTTCTCCCAGCGTGCGCCGTGCAGCCGCAGATGCGCCTCCAACAGGGGGGCTGCGCCACCCTCCGCCGCGTTCTCGCCGCGCAGCACGCCCTTCTTCCCAGCCCGGTGCCGGCGACGCTCGAGGCTCTCCAGCGTCTCCGCAGGCACCGTCTCGCCGAGCCGGTCCACGCCGCCTGCCAGGCGCAGGACGGGGCACGGGTCGCCGTCGCCGGCCTCCTCATGCCATCCCGCCGGTACGGTCACGTCCAGCAGCGCCGCCCCGTTCCGCAGCTGCGGCCATTCGCAGACGTGGAAACGATGGGCGTCACCTCCCAGCCGCGCGGAGAGCACCGCGACCACCGCGTCCCGGTGCGAGGGCAGCGCGACCACATCGAGGTAATCCGTCGTCCCGATCCCGACGGGAAACAGCGACCGCCGCCCATCCGCCGCCATGTAGACGTAGAGCGGTGCGACCCCCGCCAGCGCGCCCTCGGGCGTTCGGAACGCGAAGGACAGCAACTCGCCCTCGCCCAGGTGTCGCCACCAGGGGATGAGCCAGTCCGGCGACTGGAAGGGCGTCGCCTGCGGCGAGGCGGCCCAGAGCGCCCGCCATTCCGGCCGGAGTGCCTCCAGCGCGGCCAGGCTCCGGACCTCCTCGACAAGCAGCGCGTCGGCGGGATCAGGCGGCCGCACGCGCACCCCCGCGATCCGCCGGTAGATGTCGAGGTAGGCCGCTACCATCACCTCCGACGAAAAGCGCGCCCGCGCTGCGGCCCGGCAGGCTTCGGGCGAGATGGAAGGTGCGCGCCGGATGCCTTCCGCCAAGCCTTCCACGTCGTCGGCCAGGAACCCCGTCAGCCCGTGTTCCACGATCTCCGGCAGCGCGCCGGACCGCAGGGCAACGACCGGCGTCCCGCAGGCCAGCGCCTCCATAGCGACGAGGGAACTCGTCTCCGGCGCCGTGCTCGCGGAGACGAGGCAGCGCGCCCCGCTGAGCAGCCGGCGCTTCCGCGCGAAGCCGAGCGGCCCGAGGAAACGGTGCGGCCCCGCCGCGACGCGCGGCGCGATCTGCTCGGCGAAATAGCGTTCATGCGCCTCGTAGGGAAACACGCGCCCGCCGATCAGGACGGGAACGCCCGCCATCGTGCCGGCATCGAGCGCACCGTGCAGGTTCTTCTCCTCGCAGACGCGGCCGAGGACGAGTGCATAGTCGCGGCGCGTCACCCGCGTCGCCAGCGCCCCGACCGGCACACCGTTCGGCACCGGCGGCAGCAGGCGAGGGGAGGGCGGGCAATGCCCGTGCTCCGACCAGGAGACCGGGTTCATCCACGTCTCGGGTCGCGTGGGCCGCAAGACCTCCGCCGGATACCAGGACGGCGGCAGGTGCAGCGTGACGAGCACCGGCACGCCTGGGGCGGGAAGGTAGGCGTGGAAGTCCAGCCCATGCATGTGCACGATGTCGGCGCCGATCGCGACTGCGCGCTCCACGGCCCGGCGATGGGCCGCGTGCACGGCTTCCTCCCCCACCCTGTCCAGCGGCGGCCGCGGCCGCGGCGTGGCAACGAGCGTGCCGGACACCGACGACCCCTCGCACGCCACCACGATGGAGCGATGCCCCATCCGCGCCAGCGCGGCGTCGAGCATGGAGGGAACCTGCTCCGCCCCGCCCACCGCGTCCGGCCCGACCGGCGCGAAGGGGAAGGCGACCTGCGCGATCGTCAAGGGCACGGGGTTACACCCATGCCCGCACCCGAAGCCGCAGGTCGCAGCGCGCCGCCGCTGCCCTGTCCCGGAACTCCCGGCCGGTCATGCCCCAGTCGAAGCCCTCGTAGAACAGCCGCCCTTCATGCGGCGGTGCGGTGAAGTCCGTGCGAGGTGAGCGGCGCAGCGGTTCGGAGTCCCGCACGGGGAAGTACTTCAGCGTCTCCCGTTGCGTCGTGAAGGCCTCCATCATCCGCCATTTCCGCGCCCGCGCGGCGGCGTCGAGCGGCACCGACATGGGGCGGGTCGGGCCGGGCAGGAAGCGCCCCGCCTCGATCCCGCCGGCGCCCATGTGATAGCCCGCCATCTCCACCACCTCCGGCGCCGCCTCGCCGGACGCGTGCAGCAGGTCGCGCGCCGCATGGACCGCGAAGGCCGTCGCGTCGTGGTCGGGGTGCCCGCCTTCATAGGCGTGTGTCAGGACGATGCGCGGCGCCCAGTGGCGGATGCGGGCCAGGAGTTCCCGCGTGACATCCGCCATGCGCCGCGACACGCCCTGGTCCGGCACGTCGAGGCTCGCGATGCACACCGGGGACACGTTGCCGACCCGCAGCGCCAGTTCCAGTTCCCGGCGGCGCGCCGCGGCATAGGCCGCGCCATCCGCGAATCCCGCCGCCCGCGCGTCCCGCCCATCCTGCGGCGCGCCGTCCGTCACGTGCAGCAGCGACAGGCGAGACAGCCGCCGGAGATTGCCGCCCAGCCCGATCGTCTCGTCATCCGGATGGGCGACAACGATCAGCACGGGCTCGCGCACCTCCCGCCCCATCGCGAGGGATGCGATGACGTCCTCGGCGCTCTCGCCTGCCATGTCTCAGCCCGCGGCGCGCGGCCGGTCCGTGCGGGCGGCGGCCGCCCGCAGCGCGGCGCGCTGCTGCAGGACACGGTGCGGGACGACGGCCTCCGACGCCCGCTGCGGCAGGCCGTCGAGCATCCGCATGGCGTCCCGATAGCCTTCCAGGGTGCCGACATCGGCATAGACCTCGCCGGCCCGCACGCCGCGGGCGCGGCCGCCCCGTTCGAGCCAGGCGTTCACGAGGGTCCCGATGTACTCGTCCCCGCGCCCGGCCTCCGACCACAGTGCGTGGAGGTCGTGCATCACGCGCCCCGGCATTTTGAACGCGCCCCAGACCCAGCGCGACCGCGCGTCAGGCCGCTTCACCTGGATTTCCAGCACCCTGCCGGATGGATCGGTGTCGACCGCGTCGAAGAATTGCGGGTGTTCGACGGGGAAGAGCAGGAAGGACAGTTCGTCATCCGGAAGCGGCGCCAGCCCGTCGATCGGGAACCATACCGTGTCGGGCAGCCCGACGAGCACCGGCTCCTCCCGTGCCACGAAGGGCAGCGCGCAGAAGATCGCGTCGCAAAGGCCGCCCGGCTCGGGCTGTACGACGTAGGCTATGCTCGCCGGCCCGATCCGCGCGCCGTAGTAGTTGATGATGTCGCTCTTCCCCGGAGCGATGACGAAGCAGATCTTGTCCGCGCCGCCCGCGATCATGCGCTCGATCAGGTGCTCCGAGACGGCGCGGGGCCGTTCCACGCCCTCCTCCACGCGACTTCCGAGCGGCAGTAGTTCCTTAGAGAAGGCCAGCGGCTGGATGCGGCTGCCGATGCCGGCCGCGGGAATGATGCCCCACATGCGCTTCAGGCCTCCTCTGGCTCACGGACCGATTCCAACGCCGCCTCGAGATCCAGGACCCGATGGTCCGCGGTATGCTCCGCGAGCGTCCGATCCCGTGCGGCGCGCGCGATACGCCGCAACTCCGCATCGTCCGTAGCGACCGCGGCGACGGCGTCCTCCGTTGTCCGGGCGATGAGGATTTCGCGCCCCGGCGTGTAGAAGGCGTCCAGTCCTTCCCACCAATCGGACAGGACCGGCGCGCCGCAGGCCGCCGCCTCGAACAGCCGTCCCGACGGGCAATGCCCGTATTCCGCCATCGCCTTGCGCGTGACATTGAGCGTGAGGCGGGAGGAGGCGAAGAAGGCCGGATGCTCCGGCGGCGGCATGTGGCGGACGAAATAGATGTTCTCCGCCCAGGGAAAGTCGGCCGGGTACTGTGACCCGCCGATGACGAAGCGCCGGTCCGGCATCCTGCGCGCCGGCTCGACGAACAGCGCCTTCAGCGCCGCTTGCCGGTCCGCCGCGTAGGTACCGAGGTAGGAGAGGTCGGCGCGCAACCGCTCCTCCGCCGGCACCGGGAAGTGCGCGGCCGGATCAACCGACCCGTAGAGCGGCGCGACGCGACGCGCGCCCAGCCTCTCGCGCAGCGCCCGCAGCGCCCCCCCGCCCGTATAGGACAGGGCGAGGTCGAAGTCGCCGAAGCCGCCCGAGGGGACATAATCCACGGCCTCCCCGGCCAGCAGCCTGTCCAGAGTCACAGGGGTGTCAAGGTCGTAGAAGACGCGCACCGCGCGCGAGGACAGCACGGGCCCGCAGGCCGCAGCGGAGTCCGGGCAGTAGGACGTGACCATTGCGACGTCGGCATCGGCGAGCTCCGCGGCCGCACGCGCCTGTACCGACGCCCAGCCGGGGTAGAGCACGATGGAAACGCCGTGCAATTCCGTCAGGTCACGGGCAGACGCGTACCACTCCTGGTCCCGCTCGAAGAACGTCACGCGATGGCCGCGCCGCACCATCGCCCGCAGCAGGGCCCGCCAGAGCGTCGCGTGTCCATTGCCCCAGGACGACGTCACGGTGAGGCCGAACACGACGAACTTCATGCGGACCGCATCCTCCGACCCCGACGGGGGGCGAACGCAGGTATGTCACGCCGGTTCCGGCCAGGGTGCCCGCTCAGCCGGTCGTGATGATCACCGGCGCGAGAGGGGGCAACCGTGCCGGGACCGCTGCCACGGGTCGCGACCGGACCGTCAGTTCTTCTCGACGTTCCAGAACAGCATGACCGGCGCGTTCAGCACGGCCGAGATGTTGGCGCGCCGTGCATAGGGCTGGTCGAACTGGCCGAGCACCCGGTAGGGCTGCGTCTCCGCAACGCGCCGGTGCAGCGCGTCCGTCGCGGCACGCCGGGCCGCGTCGTCCGGCGCGTCCACGACGGCGGTGCGCAGCCGCTCTACCTCCGCGTCGCACGGCCAGCCGACCCATGCGCGCTCGCAGGCCGAATTGGTGCCGATATTCGTGATGGGCGACTGCATCGTGGCGCCGGAGGCCGTAGTGACGAAGAGGTTCCACCCGCCTTCCGACACCGGCCCTCGATTCGACTGCCGCGTCGCGACGGTGCCCCAATCGGCGTACTGTAGGTCTACGTTGAAGCCGGCGCGGCGGAGATTGGCGGCGGCGGCTTCGGCCATCCGCCCGATCGGTGCGATCTCCTGCGTCGTCGGCAGCACCAGGCGTTCCCCGCGGTAGCCGCTCTCGGCCAGAAGTTGCCTCGCGCGTTCCAGGTTCGGCCGCGCATAGGCCTCCGACCCCACCTCCGTCCCGTTCGCCGAGCCGCAGACGTAGAAGGACCCGCAGCGGCGCCACCACCGCTCGTCCCCGTACCCCGCTGCCATCGCGTCGTCCTGATCCGTCGCGAGCGCTAGGGCCATCCGCGCCCGAGGGTCGTTGAAGGGCGGGTAGAGGTGGTTGGGCCGCAGCAGCGCCTGGTTCTGGATGCCGGAGAACCGCTCGACGCGGATGTCGCGGTTGCGGGAGATCGTCGGCAGCAGGTCCAGCGCAGGCTGTTCCCAGATGTCGATCTCGCCGGTCTGGAGGGCCGCCGCCGCCGTCGCGGGGTCCGGCATGACCAGCCATTCGACACGATCCACGCGCACCTGCCGCCCACCGGCCAATCCGTCGGCCGGCTCGTCCCGCGGCACGTAGTCGGGGTTGCGGTCGTAGACGATCCGCGCGCCGGACCGCCATTCGCCCCGGTTGAACCGGAACGGGCCGGAGCCGATCGTCTCGGTCACCGGCCGCGCCGCGTCGGTCCGCGCATCGCTTTCCCGCATGATGATCGGGATCATCCCGACGGCCGAACCCAGCGCGAAAGGCACGAAGGCGCTGGCCGGCTTGTTCAGCCGAAGCGCAATGGTCCGGTCGTCCACCGCGTCCAGCGACGCGACATATTCCCGCAACTTCCCGCCGACCGTATCGCGCTGCATCCAGCGGTTCAGCGACGCGATGACGTCCCGCGAGGTAACGGGCTGCCCGTCATGGAAGCGCAGCCCGTCCCGCAGCCCGATCGTGTGCGTCAGCCCGTCCGGCGAGACCTCGTGCCGCCCGGCCATCTGCGGCCGGGCGTTCAGGCTGGAGTCCCAGGCAAAGAGGCTCTCGTAGATCATCAGCCCGTGCATGCGGGTGATGACGATGGACGCCACGACGGGATCGAGCGTCCGAAGGTCCGCATGCGGCGCCACGCGCAGGACCCGGTTCAGCGCGGGCTGCGCTTCGGCGCGGCCTCCCCCAGCAACGCGATGACGGCGGCGGAGGTGAGCATCAGGCGGCGCATCGGGACATCCTCGGCTGGGGCGCCGAAAGTCCAGCATGGCGGCGCGCGCCGCGCCAAGCCCGTCAGGCCGGCGGAAGGTCCAGGATCGCCCGCGCGAAGGCCTCCGGTGCCTCCTGCGGAACATTGTGCCCGGTGCGTGGGATCACGCGCCGGTCGTAGGGGCCGGAGAAATGCCTCGCATGGTCCGCGGAGCCCTCCACCGGCCCGACGCCGTCCGTCTGCCCATGCGGCGCGACGGTCGGCACGCCGATGCGGGGCTGTCGCGCCAGCGCCGCCTCGATCTCTTCCAGAGCCGGATCGCCGGGGGCGTAGCCGTAGCGGTGCCGGTAGGACTGGATCACGACGTCCACGTAATCCGGGTTGTCGAAGGCCGTCGCGCTGTCCTCGAAGGTCGCGTGGTCGAAGGCCCAGTCCGGCGACCACAGCTGCCACAGCAGCCGCGCGATGTCCCGTCGGTTCGCCGCGAGCCCCATGCGGCCGCGTTCGGTGTGGAAGTAGTACTGGTACCAGAAGCGGTGTTCCTGCTCCGGGTTGGCCGGGTGCACGGAGGCCGCGATGTCCTGGATGTTATAGCCGGTGCAGGTCACCAGCCCCGCCGCGTGTTTCGGCCAAAGCGCCGCGACGATGCAGGCCGCGCGCCCGCCCCAGTCGTACCCCGCCAGCACTGCGCGGGGGATCGCCAGCGCATCCATCAGGTCCAGCAGGTCCTTTCCCAACGCCGCCTGCTGCCCCGATCGCGGCGTCGCCTGGTCGAGGAATCGCGTGGGTCCGTAGCCCCGCAGGTAGGGCACGATGCACCGCCGCCCCGCGGCGACGAGGAGCGGCACCACCGCGTCGTAGCCGCGGGGCGAATAGGGGAAGCCGTGCAGCAGGATGACGGGCGATCCGTCCGGGGCTCCGTGTTCCTCGTAGGCGATCTCCAGCGTGGGGGAGCGGACGCGGTGCATCCTCAGGCCCTCCGGAACCGCAGCACGCGGGAACGGTGGGACGCGAGGAGCAAGGTCCCGTCCGCCCGTGGCACCAGCACGGGACGCTGCCGCCACGGCCCGTGGCGCCGATCGGCCAGCGCGCCGCCGTTCGGCAGGGGCCGCAGCGCGCATGAATCCCGGATCGGCCCGCCGGGCAGCAGCGCCGTACCGTCCGCCCGGACCTCCAACTCCGCCCCGAACTCGGGATGACGCCACGTCCCGACGAGGCCGGGGCTCAGCGGCGTCTCCGGCGGGACCGGGACCAGCCGCCGCGCGACCCCGCCTGCCCGTCCTTCCAGCGCGCCGGCCGCCGTCACCGTCCAGCTCATGTCAAGGTAGGAGGGCAGGGTCCTCGCGCCCTCGCCCGCGGCGAAGAGGTGGTCGGAGGCGCCCATGAACGACATCGTCGCCCCGTCCACCTCCGCCCAGGCCTCGCCCTCCGCCTCGGCGTAGAGCCCCGGCGGCAGGTAGCCGGGCGAGGGGAGGGGCTGCCCCGTCATCGCCGCCATGACCGTCATGGCGAGGCGCAGCGGCTCCGCCGTCTCCCGGTTCGTGATCACGGCGACGCCGCAGCCCATCGCCGGCGCCATCAGCAGATGCGTCTTGATTCCCGTCAGCGACCCGCCGTGCCCGAGCAGCCCGACCTCGCCCAGCGCCACCCGCGCGAAGCCGAGGCCGTAGAAGGATGGCGACCCGTTCGCCATCGCGCGGTGCGCCGACAACGCCTCCAGGAGCCCCTCCGCCGGGCCGCGCCCGGCGAGCAGCGCCGAGCCCCAGCGCGCGAGGTCCGTGGCCGACCCCGCCAGCCCGCCCGAGGGCGAGAAGTGCATCCCGTACCGCCCCCGCCGCCAGGACGTACCGTCATGCCAGCAGGGCGTCGCGAGCCGGGGAATCAGCGTCGTCTCGTCCTCCGGGAAGGCGATGCCTGTCAGCCCCAGCGGCTCCAGCAGCAGGCGCCGCAGCGCCGCGCCGTAGGTCTCGCCCCGCTGTTCGGGGAAGGCGGCCCCGGCGAGGCGCCACCCCGTGTTGGAATAAGTCATCTCCCGCCCCGGCGGCCCCGCGACGCCAGGCAGCCGGCGGCAGAAGGCGAGGAGGTCCGCCTCGCCCACCCCCGTCGTATAGGGCTGGCCAAGGAGCCAGAGCGTCTCCATCACGTCCGGGATCCCCCCGGTCATGTCGAGCGCCCGCCCCACCGGCACGGCCCCGATCGGTCCCGGCAGCCCGGACACCAGCGTCCCCAGCGGCGCATCCAGGTCGAAACCCGCCAGCAGCACCGTCGCGGCGCAGAACTGCTTGGAGATGGAGGCCCAGCGGGAGGGCGTATCCGGCGTGAAGGGCACCTCGTGCTCCGGCACCGCGTAGCCCCCCGACCCCGCGGCGCGCGGCCCGCCGGCGTCGAAGAGGACGATGGCCCCTCCCGGCCCTCGCTCCTCCGACCAGCCCCCCGCGATGGCGGAGGCTTCGGCGGCGGCACGGGTGAGGTCGGGGTGCATCATGGGGGCAGAATGGCCCGGTTTTCCTTGACGGTGCAGGGCAGGGGGCGTAGTGCCCGCGCTCCCGGGATGCGTCCCGACGCCCTGGTCGGCCGCCTCGCGCAGCCGGCTCCGCCGCTCCGCGAAGGCTCGCGCAGCGGCGCGCAATGCGTTGGGCGGGTCCCAGCCGACCAAGGATCGTATCGCCGGCCGATGTTCGAGGCCCTTTCCACCCGCCTGAACGGCGTCTTCGACAAGCTCCGCCGCCGCGGCGCGCTCTCCGAAGCCGACGTCAACGATGCCCTGCGCGAGGTCCGCGTGGCGCTGCTGGAGGCCGACGTCGCCCTCCCGGTGGCCCGCGACCTGATCGCCAAGGTGCGGGAGCGCGCGGTGGGGCAGGAGGTCATCCGCTCCGTCTCGCCGGCCCAGCAGGTCGTCAAGATCGTCAACGACGCGCTGGTGGATGCGCTGGGTGGCGGCGCCGATGCCGTCGCGCCCGGCCTCGACCTGAACGCGCCTGCGCCCGTCGCGATCCTGATGGTCGGCCTCCAGGGCTCGGGCAAGACAACGACCTCCGGCAAGATCGGCCTGCGGCTGCGCAACCGGGATCGCAGAGAAGGTCCTCCTCGCGTCGCTCGACGTGCAGCGCCCGGCCGCGCAGCTGCAGTTGCAGACCCTCGCCGGCCAGGCGGGCGTGACGTCGCTGCCGATCGTCCCGGGCCAGGCCCCGCTCGAGATCGCCGCGCGCGCCATGGAGACGGCGCGGCGCGAACTCTACGACGTCGTCATCCTCGACACCGCGGGCCGCCTTTCCATTGACGACGCGCTGATGGAGGAAGTGGCGGCCGTGAAGGCCGCGACGAAGCCGCACCAGACGCTGCTGGTCGTGGACGCCATGACCGGCCAGGACGCGGTGAACACCGCGCGCAACTTCCAGGACCGCGTCGGCGTGACGGGCATCGTCATGACCCGCGTGGACGGCGACGCCCGCGGCGGCGCGGCGCTGTCCATGCGCGCCGTCACCGGCGCCCCGATTCGCCTGCTCGGCACCGGCGAGAAGCTGGACGGTCTCGAGGACTTCCACCCCGACCGCATCGCCGGCCGCATCCTCGGCATGGGCGACATCGTCTCCCTCGTCGAGCGCGCGGCCGAGACCATCGACCGCGCCGAGGCCGAGAAGATGGCGGCCCGGATGCAGAAGGGCCAGTTCACGCTGGACGATTTCGCGTCCCAGCTGAAGCAGGTCGGCAAGATGGGGAACCTGTCGGGGATGCTCGGCATGATCCCCGGCCTGAACAAGATGGCCGGCAAGATCGACACCTCGAAGATCGACGACAAGCTGATCGGGCGTCAGGCCGCCATCATTTCCTCGATGACGGCGAAGGAACGCCGCAACCCCGAGCTCATCAAGGCCTCCCGCAAGAAGCGGATCGCTGCGGGATCGGGCGTGACGGTGCAGGACGTGAACCGCCTCCTCAAGCAGTTCGACGACATGTCCGCGATGATGAAGCGGATGAGCAAGCTCGGCCAGAAGGGGCTGATGCGGGGTGGGCTCGGTGCCCTCCTGCCCGGCGCCGGCGGCCGTAGGCCTTTCTAGAGAACACTGGACACAAGGGACTAAGACGACATGGGTCTGAAGATTCGCCTCGCCCGCGCCGGCGCCAAGAAGCGGCCGTACTACCACATCGTGGTGGCCGACAGCCGTTCCCCGCGCGACGGGCGCTTCATCGAGAAGGTCGGCTCCTACAACCCGATGCTCCCGGCCGAGCACGCGGACCGCATCCGCCTTGAGAACGAGCGCATCCAGCACTGGATGGACAACGGCGCCATCGCGACCGACCGCGTTGCGAAGTTCCTCGGGAAGGCGGGCATCGCGCCGATGCCGGAGATCCGCGAGCAGCCGAAGCAGTCCGCGCCGAAGAAGAAGGCGCAGGAACGCGCCGCGGCCGACGCAGGCTGATCTTCGGGCTTTTCGCGTAACATCCCATGCCACCCCGCCGCATCCTCGTCGGCGAGTTCGGCCGCCCGCACGGCGTGAAGGGCCTCGTGCACCTTCGCTCCTTCACGGCCGATCCCGCGGCGATCGCGACCTACGGGCCCCTCTCGGATGAGAGCGGGGCGCGCCGGTTCGCGATCACTTGGCTAACGGAAGGGCTGGTGCGGGTGGAGGGCGTCGCGGACCGCGACGCCGCGGCGCGGCTGACGAACACCCGCCTCTACGTGGACCGCGACGCCATGCCGGCGCCGAAGGAGGACGAGTTCTACCTGTCCGACCTCATCGGCCTCGCTGCCATCGCCGCGGACGGGGCGGCGATCGGCACCGTGGCGTCGGTGGACGACTACGGCGCGGGCGCCTTCCTCACGATCCGCGACGCGGCGGGGAAGGAGATCCTGATCCCCTTCACCCGCGCCTGCGTCCCGGAGGTGGACGTCGCTGACGGCCAGGTCACGGTCGTCCCGCCGGAGGAGATCACCGTCCCGCCCTCCAAGGAGGATGCGGCGTGACCTGGCGCGCGACGGTCCTGACCCTCTTCCCCGAGATGTTCCCGGGCCCGCTCGGCCAGTCCCTGGCCGGCCGTGCCCTGGAGCGCGGCATCTGGTCGCTGGAGGCGCGCAACATCCGCGACGCCGCCACGAACAAGCACCGCAGCGTGGACGACACGCCCTTCGGCGGTGGCGCCGGCATGGTCATGCGCCCGGACGTGGTGGATGCCGCCATCGACGCCGCGATGCCTGAGGGCGACGCTCGCCCGCTGGTCTTCCTGAGCCCCCGCGGCACGCCGCTGCGGCAGGACGCCGTGCGCCGCTGGGCCGCCGGCCCGGGCGTCGTTCTCCTCTGCGGCCGCTACGAGGGGGTGGACCAGCGCGTGATCGAGGCCCGCGGCATGGAGGAGGTCTCCGTCGGTGACTACGTGCTCTCCGGCGGCGAGCTCCCGGCCATGGTGCTGCTGGACGCCTGCGTCCGGCTGATCCCCGGCGTCATGGGCGCCTCCGAAAGCGGCGTCGAGGAGTCCTTCTCCGACGGCCTGCTCGAATACCCCCACTACACCCGCCCCGCGGAATGGCAGGGCCGGCGCGTACCGGAGGTCCTCCTCTCCGGCCACCACGCGCAGGTCGCGGCCTGGCGGCAAGACCAGGCGGCGGCGGTCACCCGCCTCCGCAGACCAGACCTGATGGCCGCGCGCGCGGCCGTCCCATTGCAACATGCGGCGCCCGCCGCCTAAGTGATCGCGAAGGAAGAACCACGATGAACCTGCTGCAGCAGTTCGAGGCCGACCAGATGGCCCGCCTCGCCGCCAATCGCCCCGTGCCGGAATTCGCGCCGGGCGACACCGTCCGCGTCATGGTGAAGGTCGTCGAGGGCGAGCGCACCCGCACCCAGGCCTATGAGGGCGTGGTGATCGCCCGTTCCAACCGCGGCCTGAACTCCAACTTCACCGTGCGCAAGATCTCCTATGGCGAGGGCGTGGAGCGTATCTTCCCGCTCTACTCGCCCAACGTGTCGGACATCCAGGTGATGCGCCGCGGCAAGGTCCGCCGCGCCAAGCTGTACTACCTCCGCGGCCGGACCGGTAAGTCCGCCCGCATCCAGGAGAAGGCGGCCCCGACGAAGGGCGGCGCCTCCGCGGTGTCCGGTAGCGCGGCGGCTGCCGGCGAGCAGTTGAGCGAGCAGCAGGCCTGAAGCCTGCACGGCGCGGCCCCGCTACCGGGCCGCGCCGACTGACGTCATGGGGGAATGCCGATGTCGGCCACGAAGCCGCGCACGCTGTTCGACAAGATCTGGGACGCGCATGTCGTCGAGACGCTCCCGGACGGCACCGCCCTCCTCTACATCGACAAGCACCTCATCCATGAGGTGACCTCCCCGCAGGCCTTCGAGGGCCTGCGCGAGGCCGGCCGCCGCCTGCGCCGACGCGAGGGCACCGTCGCTGTCGTGGACCACAACGTCCCGACCGACGAGACCCGCTTCAGCGGCATCCAGGAGCCCGAGAGCGCCCTCCAGGTCGCGACGCTCGAGAAGAACGTCGCGGAATTCGGCGTTCCTTACATTCCGCTGAACGACAAGCGCCAGGGCATCGTCCACGTCATCGGGCCGGAGCTGGGCCTGTCCCTGCCGGGCATGACGATCGTCTGCGGCGACAGCCATACCTCGACCCACGGCGCCATGGGCGCGCTGGCCTTCGGCATCGGCACGTCGGAGGTCGAGCACGTGCTGGCCACCCAGACGCTGCTCCAGAAGCCCGCGAAGAACATGCGCGTGGTCGTGGACGGCACGCTGGGCTTCGGCTGCTCGGCGAAGGACATCGTCCTCGCGATCATCGGCCAGATCGGCACGGCCGGCGGGACCGGCCACGTCATCGAATTCGCGGGTGAGGCCATCCGCGCCCTCGACATGGCCGGGCGCATGACCGTCTGCAACATGTCGATCGAGGGCGGGGCCCGCGCCGGCATGATCGCGCCGGACGACACGACCTTCGCCTATGTCGCGAAGACCCCGCTCGGCCCGAAGGGCGAGGCGCTGGAGCGCGCGGTCCAGTGGTGGCGGACGCTGCCATCGGACGACGGCGCGCATTTCGACAAGGAAGTGCGCCTGGATGCCGCGGCGATCGCGCCGATGGTGTCCTGGGGCACGAGCCCGGAGGACGTGCTGCCCGTCACGGGCATCGTCCCGAACCCGGACGAGGCACCGACCGAGGAGCGCCGCGCGCAAGTGCGGCGCATGCTGTCCTACATGGGCCTGACGCCGGGCCAGCGCTTGCAGGACGTGATGGTGGACGTCGTCTTCGTCGGCTCCTGCACCAACTCCCGGATCGAGGACATCCGCGCCGCGGCAGCGGTCGCGCAGGGCCGCAAGGTGGCCGATGGCGTCCGGGCCATGGTCGTCCCAGGCTCCGGCCTTGTGAAGGAACAGGCGGAGGCCGAGGGCCTCGACCGCATCCTGAAGGAAGCGGGCTTCGAGTGGCGCGAGGCCGGCTGCTCCATGTGCCTCGGCATGAACCCAGACAAGCTGACGCCGGGGCAGCGCTGCGCCTCCACCTCGAACCGCAACTTCGAGGGGCGGCAGGGCAAAGGCGGCCGCACGCACCTGCTCTCCCCGGCGATGGCTGCCGCCGCGGCCGTCACCGGGCGCCTGACCGACGTGCGGGAGATCGTCGCGCCCACCGGCGTGCGGAGCTGAGCACATGACCCCGTTCACGACGCTGACCGGAATCGCCGCCCCGCTGCCCATGGCGAACGTGGACACGGACAAGATCATCCCGGGACGCTTCCTCAAGACCATCGAGCGCAAGGGCCTGGGCAAGTCGCTCTTCGCCGACATGCGCTACGACGATGACGGGCGCGAAAAGCCCGACTTCGTCCTGAACCAGGAACCCTACCGGCGCGCCGAAGTCCTCATCGCGTACGAGAATTTCGGCTGCGGCAGCAGCCGTGAGCACGCCCCCTGGGCGCTGGTCGATTTCGGCATCCGCTGCGTCATCGCGCCGGATTTCGCCGACATCTTCAACAACAACTGCACCAAGAACGGCCTGCTTCCCGTCCGCCTGCCGCACGAGGTCTGCGAGCGCCTGATGCAGCAGTCCCGCATGGGCGCGAACGCGAGGATCACCGTGGACCTGCAACGGCAGGTGGTGATCGGCGCCGACGGCGAGGAACACCACTTCGAGGTGGACCCACTGCGCAAGGAACGCCTGCTCCAGGGCCTTGACGACATCGGGGAAACGATGCGCCTGTCCCCTGCGATTGACACCTACGAGACCCGCGTGCGCGCCGAGAGGCCCTGGCTCGAAGCCATCCCCTGAGGGGAGCACACTCCAAGCCCGAGGAACCCCCATGCCGTCGAACAAGTCGCTCCTGGTCCTCCCCGGCGACGGCATCGGCCCCGAGGTCATGCGGGAAGTCCGCCGCGTGGTCGATTGGATGGACCGCCGCCGGCGCGTGACCTTCGACGTGAAGGAAGGCCTGGTAGGCGGCGCCGCGCTCGACGCGGCGGGCCATCCTTGCCCTGACAAGACCGTCGAAGCCGCGCTCGCGGCGGACGCCGTCCTCTTCGGCTCCGTCGGCGGCCCGAAATGGGACAGCCTGCCCTTCGACCGCCGCCCGGAGCTTGGCATCCTCCGGCTTCGCAAGGACCTCGGCCTCTTCGCCAACCTTCGTCCCGCGCAGGTCTGGGACCCCCTGGTGGATGCGTCGTCCCTGAAGCCCGACCTCGTCCGCGGCCTCGACATCATGATCGTCCGCGAAAGCACGGGCGGCATCTACTTCGGCGAACCCCGCGGCATCGGCACGCGCCCCGACGGCGTCCGCCATGGCTTCGACACGGAAGACTACGGCGAGGACGAGATCACCCGCGTTGCCCGCGTCGCCTTCGATCTGGCCCGCAAGCGCCGCAACAAGCTGACGAGCGTCGAGAAGGCCAACGTCATGCAGTCCGGCCGCTTCTGGCGGGAGGTCGTGACGAACGTCGGCAAGGCCGAATTCCCGGACGTCGAGCTCTCCCACATGTACGCCGACAACTGCGCCATGCAGCTCGCTTCGCGCCCGAAGCAGTTCGACGTCATCCTGGCCTCCAACCTCTTCGGCGACCTGCTCTCCGACCTCGCCGCCGCCGTCACCGGCTCTCTCGGCATGCTGCCCTCCGCCACCCTCGGTGCCGAACTGCCCGGCGGCCGCCGCCACGCGCTCTACGAGCCGATCCACGGCTCCGCCCCGGACATCGCGGGCAAGGGCATCGCGAATCCGTCGGCGCAGATCCTCTCCTTCGCGATGCTGCTCCGCTACTCCTTCGGCATGGAGGAGGACGCGCGCCTCGTGGAGTCCGCCGTCGAACGCGTCCTCGGCGGCGGACTCCGCACCGCCGACATCATGGCGCCCGGCGCCGCGCGCGTTGGCACCTCCACCCTCGGCGAAGCCATCATCCGAGAACTCGACAAGCTCGCCGCCTGATCCCACGGGGTTGCGCCCCCGCGCCGGGGAGGCTATCTCCCCGCTCCGCCGCACGCGCTCGTAGCTCAACTGGACAGAGCACTAGACTACGGATCTGGGGGTTAGGGGTTCGAATCCTCTCGAGCGCGCCAGGTAGAAGTAGCGTTTGTACCGTAGCGTTGTTGACGACGTGAGAAGCGCCCGTAGCTCAGCTGGATAGAGCACCAGACTACGAATCTGGGGGTCAGAGGTTCGAATCCTTTCGGGCGCGCCACGTTCCTCGTCGCTGATCCGGTGAAGCCGATGCCATGTTCTCGGCGTCGCCACTGGTCGCCGCTCCCTCGCCCCGGCTGAGGTCCACATTCGGTGGCACCGGTGCGCGGGTGACCCACCACCGCAGCACGTTCCACCACGATGTCAGGCCTGGCTCCACGCGGGGCAGTCTCATCCACGATGAGGTCGTGTCGCGAACGGACCCGTTCGCGAAAGGGTTGCAGCAACTCCCGTGCCTCGACACGTCCCACAAAGATTACCGGCGCTTAGCAGCGATCCCGAGGGACGGCTGTAAGGATTCCTGACGCGGCGCGCCCCCGGCCGATCAGGGTCGCCATGGCAGCGTGCCCGGTGGAAGCCGCCGTCCCGCCAGTCCCGCCAGCGCCATCAGCGCCGCGACCAGCACCAGCGCGACGAGCGACACCGCCGCCGCCTGCCCCGTCGCCCCACCATCCTGCAGGTTGAACACGAGCATCCCAAGCGTCTGGGTCCCCGGCCCGGACAGGAGCGACGACAGCGTCACCTCGTTGACGCCGAGGAGCGCCACGAGCAGCCCGCCGGCAACGAGCGCGGGCCGCAGCGGCGGCAGGTGGACGGAGCACAGGCGCCGCCAGACGCCCGCCCCCATCCCCCGCGCCGCATCGTCGAGCGCGGGATCCAGCCGCCCGGCTGCGGCCGCCACCGGCCGGAGCGCCAGCGCCTGGAAGCGGACGAGGTAGGCCAGGAGGATGACCCAGACCGTGCCATAGGCTGCCCCGCCCCCGGCAGTCCGAGCACGAGGAGGATGGTGGCGACGGCCACGCAGGCCCCGGGCAGCGCGTAGCCCAGGTCCGTCGCGAAGGCCGCTACCCGAACCCCGCGCCGCCGCAGCGCCATCGCGACCGGCAGCGCCGCCGCCGCCAGGATGGCGGCCGCAGCCAGCGAGAGGCCGAGCGAGTTGCGCAGCGCCCCGTAGGTCCGCGCCTCCGGCGACAGCGCCGCCGCGAGGTGCCGCAGCGTCGCCGTATCCCAGTTCAGCACGACGCCCGCCGCCGGCGACAGCGCCGTCGCCAGCAGCGACAGCAGGGGCAGCAGCAAGGCCAAGCCCGGGAAGAGCCACAGCAGCGCCGAAGCCGCCTGCGAAGGCCGACCCGCCGGTACGGGCTCGAAGACGCGCCCGGCGCGCAGCGGCACCCCGCGCGCGGCCAGCCATTGCGCGACCAGCCCGGGCACCGCGAGGAGCGCCAGCAGCACCGACATCACCGCCACGCTGGACAACGCCGTGGCCCCGCCCGTGCCGAGCCTCCCCCAGATCAGTACGGGAAGCACCGTGTAGCGCCCGGGGATGCCGAGCACGGCCGCGATCCCGAAATTCCCGAGTGCTGCGATCCAGGCGAGCCCCGCACCGGCCAGCACGCCGCGGGCGAGCACCGGCCACGCGACCACCCGAAGCGCGCGGGACGGCGAGGCCCCGAGGCCGCGGGCCGCCAGCACCGCCTCGCCCGGCAGGCGCCGGACCAGCGCCGCGCAGGACAGCAGCACGAGCGGGGCGCCCTGAGCGCCAAGCAGCACGATCATCCCCCCCGCCCCGTAGAACGGGTTCGGCGTCCCGAGCGGTGGGGCCAGCCCCATGGCGAGCAGCAGCGGCGAGGAGGGCGATCCAACCTGCGCCACCGCGATCGCGAGGACCTGCGGCGGCACCAGAACAGGGAGGATGCAGAGGAACAGCAGAGCTCCCCGCCCCGGCACCGCCCGCAGCAGCAGGACCGCCGCCATGGCCACCCCGAGCAGCAACGCGACCGTTGTCGCGCCCGCCGCGACGGTCAGGCTGCGCCAGGTGGCGCGCCACAGGGCCGGGTCGTCCGCCAGCACCCGCGTCGCCCCCGGCCCGGCCTCCGCGACCAGCCGCAGCAGCGGCAGCACGGAGATGACCAGGAGCCAGACCAGCGCGGCGCCAGCCAGCCCCGCCCCGACCGGCGGGGCCCCGACCGCCTCGCGCGTCGCTATTCGACGAGCGCCCCGAAGCGCCGAAGTACCGTCTCGCTCTCGCGCGACGCCCGGGCCGCGTCGAGCGGCATGACGCGGATCGTCGCCGGGTCCGGAAAGCCGGCCGGCGGTCCCACGGACGGGTCGGCCGGGAGGAAGCCTTGGCGCGAGGCCAGTTCCTGCCCCTCGCGCGACAGCAGGAAGGAGACGAAGGCGACCGCCGCCGGCGCGTTGCGCGTCGTGGACAGGATTGCGGCGGGCTCCGTCACCGCAGAGACCCCGTCGTCAGGAAAGACGAAGCGGACCGGTGCGCCGCGAGCCGCCTCGCGGATCGGCAGGTAGTCGATGACGATGCCGTAGGCGCGCTCCCCGCCCGCCACGGCTTGCATCACCTGGCCGTTGCCGCCGCGCGGCTGCAGCCCGGCGCGGGCCAGCGCCGTCAGGTAGTCCCAGCCATGCGATGCGCTCTGCTGCAGGGTCAGCACGTGGATCGCCGCCGCGCCCGACACGGCCGGCGCCGGCATTGCAACCTGGTTCCGTGCGCGGACATCCAGGAGGTCCGCCCAGCGCCGGGGCACGAAGGGCGCCCGCGCATTCGCGAGGATCCCGGTCGTGATCAGCTTCGTTCCGAAGTAGATGCGCTCGGGATCCGCCCGCTCCGCCGGCACGCCGCCCATGGCGACCTCGGGGGATGGCCGCAGCCGCCCCTCCGCCTTCAGACCCTCCATGGTCAGGCTGTCGGCGAGGAGCAGCACGTCCGCGCGCGGGTTGCCCGCCGCGAACTCCGCGCGCAGGCGCGGCATGATCTGGCCGGTCCCGCCGCGGATCCACTCGACGGTGACGCCAGGATGCAGCCGGCGGAAGGCCTCGACGGTCGCGGCCGCGTCGGGCTCCAGCTGGCTCGTATAGAGGACGAGGTTGCCCGAAACCGGCGCCTGGGCGGCGGTCGCACGCGCCACGGCGAGGGCGGGCAGGGAGGACAGGACAAGGCGGCGGCGCATGGTCGATTCCGTCGTTCCGGGCCATCTATGCCGTCGCAAAATCCCCTTGGGCAGGGGGGCGCGCGGTGACGATGCGATGACGGCGGATCCCGCCGGGGAAGCAGCAGCGCCCTATCGCGGCAGGTGCAGGAAGTTGGCCGCCCCCGTGGCCCGCCCGAGCAGGGCGAACATCTCCGGGTTCCGGTCGCCCGCCTCGTCGGTCAGCGCATCCATCGGGCAATAATATTCGTGCGGCGCGGGCATCTGGCTTCGCGCGAAGCCGTCGTAGTGCCGCGCCCTCAGGCCGAACAGGACCCGCACGTCCCGGACCGGCAACACAAGCGGCGCGGCCGGCTCATGCGGCAGCAGCCGGATCAAGCGCCAGCGCGGTGCCGGATCGCCCTCGCTCGCCGCGCCGAGCAGCCACGGGAGCGGACAGACGACCAGGAGCGACGTCGTGGACGGGGCGAAGCGCGACCGCTTATCCAGCAGGTTCTGAAGAGAGGAACAGGCCTCGATGCAGAGGATGTCGGCATAGGGATCCTCGGGATCGGGCGAGAAATGCATCCAGAGCCCGTCCGGCAGCGTCCTCAACCGGTCGGAGCCCGGCAGCTTCAGGTAGGGCTGGCTCCCCGCGAAGGCCTCGCCGGGCCGTCCGCGCAACCAGGTCCCCGGCTGTTTCAGCGTCGGGCTGGCGCCCGGCGGCCGCTGCGGCCAGCAGCGCAGTCGGCGTCGGACCGTTTCGTCCAGGGAGCATGAGTTGTGCAGCGGACTGAGAACAGTGCGGGACAAAGGCCACGGCTCCGAAAATTGCAACCTTCGGTAGAGTGTCATCCTCGCGATTTCGTGAACAGGCAAACGAATGCCGAACCGCGCGCGAATAGGACGCGAGAAAAACGTGAGGCCGGCGTGGTCTCCCCCGCCGGCCTCCCGCCCGAACCGGCCCGAGCTCAGCCGCGCTTGGCGACGTCCAGGTAATCCCGCGTCGTCGCCCCGGTGTACACCTGACGCGGCCGGCCGATGCGCTGCGCCGGATCCTCGATCATCTCCTTCCACTGGCTCACCCACCCCACGGTCCGCGCGACGGCGAAGAGCACGGTGAACATGCTCGTCGGGATGCCCATCGCCTTCAGGATGATGCCCGAATAGAAATCGACGTTCGGGTACAGCTTGCGCTCGATGAAGTACGGGTCGTGCAGCGCGATCCGCTCCATCTCCATCGCCATGTCCAGCAGCGGCTCGTCCTTGATGCCGAGCTCCTGGAGCACCTCGTGGCATGTCTCCTTCATGATCTTCGCGCGCGGGTCGAAGTTCTTGTAGACCCGGTGGCCGAAGCCCATGAGCTTCACGTGGGAGTTCTTGTCCTTCACCTTCTCGATGAAGTCCGGGATGTTCTTCGGGTGCCCGATCTCCCCGAGCATCTTCAGCACCGCCTCGTTCGCGCCGCCATGCGCCGGGCCCCAGAGTGCCGCGATGCCCGCTGCGATGCAGGCATAGGGGTTGGCACCGGTCGAACCGGCCAGCCGCACCGTGGAGGTCGAGGCGTTCTGCTCGTGGTCCGCGTGCAGCACGAGGATGCGGTCCATCGCCCGCGCCAGGATCGGGTTGACCTGGTACTGCTCCGCCGGGACGGCGTTGAGCATGTAGAGGAAGTTCTCGGCGTAGTTCAGGTCGTTCCGCGGATACACGAAGGGCTGCCCGATCGAGTACTTGTAGGCCATGGCCGCGAGCGTCGGCACCTTGGCGATCAGCCGGAACGCGGAGATCTCGCGGTGACGCGGGTCGTTGATGTCCAGCGCGTCGTGGTAGAACGCCGACAGCGCGCCGACCACGCCGCAGAGGATGGCCATCGGATGCGCGTCGCGGCGGAAGCCGTCGAAGAAGCGCCGGACCTGCTCATGCACCATCGTGTGCATCGTCACGTCGTGGCGGAAGGACTTCAACTGCGCGTCCGTCGGCAGCTCCCCGTTCAGCAGCAGGTAGCAGACCTCCACGAAGTCCGAGTTCTCCGCCAGCTGCTCGATCGGGTAGCCGCGATAGAGGAGGATGCCCTCGTCGCCGTCGATGTAGGTGATCTTGCTTTCGCAGGCCGCGGTCATGCCGAAGCCCGGATCGAAGGTGAAGATGCCGAGCTCGGGGTAGAGCTTGCGGATGTCGGCGACCGGCGGCCCGACCGTCGCCGGCACCAGCGGCGCACGCACCGATCGGTTGGTTCCGTCGAGCGTGATGGTGATCGAGCCCGCGCCGCTCTGCTTGTCGTCGGCCGGGGCCTTGGTGACGATCGCGCCGTCCGTCATGACACTGTCCTTACCGCCGGCAGCGCCGGCGCATTGGCTGGGAGGACGTGGCGGGCAGGGGGCCCGTCATGGTGCGGCGCAAGATAGGCGTAACCGCCCGGTTGTCCATCGTGGGCTTCGACGGCCTGCGGCGACCGGTTAGCGCAGCCCTCGCCAAGCCGCTGGAGGCACCGCGCCGGCCGCCCAGAAGCCTGATCCCGCGGCCCGCGCCGCGCCCTGCTGCGAGGATAGGTCCGGATCGGACGCCAAGGCCCAGCCGCCCGACACCAGCGCGGCATTCACGTTGACCGTCGCCGCCATGCACCGCCCGAGGCCACGGCCCATGCGGTCCCGCCCGCCCATCCGGCAGGTCACGTCGTGGCCCGCGATGAGGCGCGCGAGGGCCTCGGCCGCCCCCGCCCCGCAATCGAGCGACCGCCCCGCGGCATCGCGGCAGGACTCCCCCCGGTCCGGCGCCTCGACGCCGCGGAGGCGGACGACGCGGTCGCCCACCCGCAGCGTCTCCCCGTCCACGACCCGGACTGCCGAGGCGGGGGCGGTCCATTCCTGGTCCTCCGGGGATCCGCCCATGAGCGACCCCGTCCCGCCGATCCCAGCCAGGAACGCGACCCCGGCCGCGAGGCCGAGCAGCGCCAGCGGGCCGCGCCAACGGCGGGGCGAGGGAGCGGGGCGGAAGATGCGTCGGCGAGGCATCACGCCGGGCATCGCTAGCCCGGCCCGGGGTGCCGGGACAAGCCGGGGATACCGTCCGCTCAGCCCGACATGGACGGCGCGGCCCAGAACGGGTCGGTCCGCCGGAGCCGCTTCCAGCTCCGGCCCGCCCGCTTCCGCGCCCGTGCTTCCTCGGCGAGCGACCAGCCCTCGATCAGCCCCGCCGCCCAGGCACGCCGGGAGTCGCGCCCCACGCACTCCGCCGCGAGGCGCCGCGCCACCGCTGCGTCATTCGCCTGGCCCAGCACCTCCTGCAACTCCTCCAGCCGTTCGAAGAAGCGCCGGGCGTCCCGGCCCGGCCAGAGCGGCGCGAAGGCAAGCGCGGCGTAGCGCAGGCGCTTCCCGGCCAGCCGGAGCTCGTGCAGGGCACGCGCGTCCCCGTCCTCCACCGCGCCACCGCGCCGCCGGACGCGCGACCAGCGCCGCGACAGCACCTGCGCGGCGTGCGCGCCGACCTCCGGGGGCGGGCACCCGTCGTCCCAGGGCCGCGCCGCCGCGACGCAGAGAAGGGACCAGACAAGCCGCCGGAACCCGGCGCCGGCCACCTCCTCGCGCAAGGCGACGAGGGCCTCGGCCCGCCGTGCCTCCGCGCGCCGGACGAGGGCGCCCAGCCGGGCGTCAGGCTCGCCAAGGGCGGCCGCCACGCGTGCTGCGGCGCCGCCAAGGAACGCATCCCAATCCCGCGCGACGCCGAGTCGCCGGCCGAAGCCCCCGGCCAAAGCGTCGAGCGCCGCAACCTCCGGGCAGGCGGTCCGCGGCTGCAACGCCTTCAGCACGGCGCGCAGCCGCCGGACCGCGACGCGCATCTTGCGCAGCGCCTCCGCGTCATTCCCCGCGGCAGGTGCGAAGTGGAGCAGCGCGGTAGCGGCATCCGTCAGGGCCATGGCGCCGATCGCGTCGAGGTCGTCCGGAAGCACATCCCGGCGCGGCGGTGGGCCGACGCGCGGGACCTCGCCCCGCGACAGCGCCCGCGCCTGGCCCGCGAGGCTCGCCGCCGGCGGCGCCGCCCCGGCTTCCGCTGACAGCGCGTGCAGGAGCGGGAGGACGGCGTCTGCCGCACCCCCCATGGTGACCCGCGCCGCTTCCGCCTCCGCCGCGGCGGCCCGGATACGGCCGCTGCGCAAGGCGACGGTGACCGGCCCGGCGGCCGTGGCCAGCACCCCCTCGCGCCGCCGCCCCTCCCAGCCGGCGAAGGGGAGGAGCGCAGCGGGTAGGTCGCCGGCGGCGGGCGCTTCCCCTGCCCAGTCGGGCGCGAGGCCCACGACGCGCGCAGGGCCGCGCGGCGCCCGCTCGGCCGCCACGCCCCGCGCGCCCAGTGGCGCGTCGGCCGCGTCGAGCCACAGAAGCCGCTCCGTCGCGGAGCGCCCCGCGGCGATCCCGGCGAGGCAGGGCAGGCGGAACAGCCGCGCGGCCGCCTCCGGCGCGATCTCCGCCTCGAGCGCCAGGTCCCGCACCGGCCGGCCGACGGGGACGGCGGGGAGGAACCCGGCCGGCGCGTCCTCCCCCGGCGGCCGATCTTCCGTCACGCCGCGGGTTCGGGCAGGTCGCGCGGCGCGAGGAAGCGGAGCAGCCGTCCCTCGCCGCGCGCAAGGCCTCCCCAGCGCCCGGGGACCTCGAACTCCGCCAGGCCGCAGGTGGGGTAGGCCTCGCGCAGGACGTCCAGGTCCCGCGCCGACGCCGCGTCGCCCGCCAGTTCAAGCGCCAGTTCGTGCAGGCCGGGGTTATGCGCCAGCAGCAGCACGGACCGCGTCTCCTCCTGTACGTCGCGGAGCGCGTCGAGCAGGCGGGTCCAGGGCGCGAGGTAGAGGTCGTCCGTCACGTCCACACGCGCCCCGTCCAGCGGCCCCAGCGCCTCCAGCGTCTGGAGCGTCCGGCGGGAGGATGAGACGAGGACGAGATCCGGCCGCAGAAGCCCCAGGCCCCCCATCGCCACGGCCATGGCACCCGCCGCCCGCCGTCCCTTCGCGTTCAGCGGGCGCGCGTGATCGGACAGCGCGGGGTCGTCCCAGCTGCTCTTCGCGTGCCGCAGCAGGAGGAGACGATGCATGCGGGGCAACTTGCCACGCCGCGCCGCCGCCGCAAGCCGTCGCATCGGCGTGAGGGAGCGGCGCGCGCCGGCCCCTCACGCCGATGCGACGCGGGGCGGGGCTTGAGGCCGGGCCGAGCATCGCGGCATCTATCTGCGATGCGGAACATCACGACCCGCCGGCTGCTCCTCGCCGCGCCGGTGCTGCTCTCCCCGGCCCTCGCCCTTGCAGCCCCGCCCGGGGGCTACCGCTGGCGAATCCTGCGGGACGGGACGCAGATCGGCACCCACCGCGTGACGCTGTCGGGCGACGCCGCGACCCGGACCGCCGCGACCGAGGTCGAGATCGTCGTCCGCCTCGCGGGCTTCACCGTGTACCGCTACACGCACTCCTTCTCGGAGACCTGGGCCGGCGACCGGCTGTTGGCCCTCCGCTCCCGCTCCGACCGCAACGGCACACAGGGTGCCCTGAACGTCCGGCGGGAAGGCGAGGTCCTGATGGCCGAGGGCGGGCCGGACGGCACGCTGCGGCTGCCCGGCAACGCTGCGCCGCTGTCCTGGTGGGATCCCGCCGTGCTGGCCCGCCCGCTCTTCGACGCCGCGACGGGCCGTGCCGAAGCCGCCCTGGTCCGCGAGGGCCCGCCGAACGGACCGAGCCGCTGGCGCCTGACCGCGGCGCCGAATTCGGAAGCAACCTACGACGCGGCGGGGAACTGGACGGGCTACGGCACCCGCGGCGCGGACGGCAGCGCCGTCACCTACGCGGCGCTATGACCGAACGCCCGGGCTCCGGCCGCCCGGGCTGCGCCGGCGCGGACGTGTCCGCCGCCGGCCGCGCCGCACGCCGCGCCTCCTCGTAGGCCTGTCCGGCATAGACCGAGGTCCCGCCGCCCGGCCCGAGGCGCCGGAAGGAGACCTGCGCCGTCGCCACCCCGATCCCGTACCAGGAGATGTTGGCGCGGGAGAGCGCGGTCTCCTCGTTCAGGCGCACGAACCACTGGTCATAGCCAAGCTTGCGCCGGCTGCCGTCGAGCTGCTGCTGGTTCAACTCGTACTTCAGGTTCAGCGCGTTGCCGGAGGTGGTGCCGGCGATGGCGCCGGTCGCGTCCGTGGCCTCGCCCGCCCAGCCATTGCCGCCCGCCGCCGAGGGATCCCGACGCAGCCGCCAGAAGCGCCGTTCCTCCCGCGTGTCGTCGAAGACGAAGTATTCGTCGAGGGTGAGGGTGGTCCCGTCCCAGCCGCCGATCAGCTCGCAGGTGAACCAGCCATTCACCGCGCCGAAGAAGTTGGTGATCAGCCCGTTGCTGCGCAGGCGCGCGGCGAAGAACTCCTCGGGGCGGAAAGGCGGACCCTTGCCGGCGAAGGTGTCCGGGGAGGTGCCGCAGCCCGGAAGAAGCGCGGCGGCGCCGAGCGCCGGCGCGGCGGTGAGCAGGGAACGGCGTGTCGACATGGCCGCAGCATCCGCCGGCAGGCCCCCGCTGCCTAGACGTGCCGCCCAGCGAGCGGGACGGAGGGCGGGGCCCGGCACGCCACCTGCCTGGGCTGCCGCCGGCTCACCAGGGCAGGTCCACCCAGGACAGGTGCCCGCCCTTGCCGGCGCCCGTGTCCATGAACACGGCCGCGCCGCCCCCCGCGCCGATCTGCACGAAGGGGCGCCCGTTCGTCGCGCGCATCTCGTGGCCGCAATAGACGGTGATGCCCTGCGGGATGCGGTCCACCCAGTCGTGCAGGCGCTCGGGGTAGCCGTCGTCCCTCATCCGGCTGGTGACCTGGCCGAAGAGGGCGCGCGGGACGAGCCCTTCCGGCTTGCGCGCCCCCGCGTCGGGCGGGGCGGGGGCGTGCAGCATCCGCGGGTGGAAGCCGCCATGGACGAAGAGCCGCTGGTCCAGCCGGAGCCAGGCCGGGGCTGCCGCGACCTCGGCGATGACGCGGCGGCGCAGATCCTCCGCGTCCGACGCAGCGGCGATCTGGGTGAGGGTCTTTCCGAGACCGTCCGGCTTGATCCGAAGGCTCGCCCCCTCCAGCGCCCGCCGTAGCTTGTGGTCGTGGTTGCCGAGGAGGAAGACGCCCCGCCCCTCCGCCCGCATGGCCAGGACCTGCCGCAGCACCGCCGGCCCGTCCTCGCCGCCATCCGTCAGGTCGCCGAGCTGGATGACGTAGAGCCGCTCCGCCGCCGCGCCTTCGAGGGCGGACGCGAAGGCCTGCGCGTCGCCATGGACGTCGCCGACGACGCGGATCCCCTCGAAGCGGTGGCGAATGTCCCTCAAGCGCGGGCGGCCCTCCCCTTGACCGGGGTCTTCTTCGCAGGGGTCTTCTTGGCGGCGACCGGAGTCCCGGCGAAGGCGGGCGCGTCCGCCGCGGGGGTGCCGTCGTCCGTTTCGGCGCCCTCCGCGACCTCCGGCGAGCCCTTCGCGACGGCGCGCAGCGCCGAGAGCGCCCGGGCCCGCCCCTCCGCATGGTCCACGATCGGGCGGGGATAGACGGCCTCGCTCACCCCGGCGGCGCGCAGGATCTCGGCGGGCGCTTCGTACGGACGGTGGATGTAGCGCGAGGGCAGGCGAGCGAGCTCCGGGACCCAGCGGCGAACGTAGCCGCCTTCGGGATCGAACTTCTCACCCTGGGTTATCGGGTTGAACACGCGGAAGTACGGGGCGGCGTCGGTGCCGGATCCCGCCATCCACTGCCATGACGCGGAGTTGTTCCCGGGATCGGCGTCCACGAGCGTGTCCATGAACCAGGCCGCCCCATCCTGCCAGGGCTGCAGCAGGTGCTTCACCAGCAACGAGGCGGCGATCATCCGCACGCGGTTGTGCATCCATCCGATGCGCCAGAGCTGCCGCATCCCTGCATCCACGATGGGATAGCCGGTCCGCCCCTTCTCCCAGGCCCGCAGCAGGTCCCGGTCGGGCCGGAAGGGGAAGCCCTCGAACTGCGGCCGCAGGGCGCGGTGGGGTATCTCCGGCCGATGCCAGAGGAGGTGGTGGGAGAATTCCCGCCAGATGATCTCCTTCAGGAAGGGGGTCGCGTCCTCCCCGCCCGCCTCCCGCGCGGCGTGCCAGACCTGGCGAGGCGAGACCTCGCCCCAGCGGAGGTGCGGCGAGAGGCCGGAGGACCCCTCGACTGCCGGGTCGTTCCGCCGGGTCGAATACTCGCGAAGCAGGGCGGGACGGGCGAAGCGGGCCAGCCGTTCCTGCCCACCGGCCTCGCCGGGCTTCCACGCCGTCGTGAACTCCGCAGCCCAGTTGGGGGTCGGCCGCTTCGGCAGCAGGTCCAGCGCCTCCACGGGCAGGCCGGGGGATGGTGGCGCGATGCCGTTCAGCCGCTCCGGCGCAGGCAGTGGTTCCGGCAGGTCGCCGCGCTCCAGCACCTTCTTCGCGAACGGGGAATAGACGGTGTAGGGGTTGCCGCTGCCCGCCGCGATGGTGGTGGGATGCAGGACATGGGTCGAGGCGTGGAGGACGAGGCGCCGGCCCTCCGCCGAGAGGCGTTCGGTCAGCGCCCGTTCCTGCTCCCGCGCCCAGGGCTCGACGAGCCAGCCGGCCTGCACTTCCTCCGCATCCACGTCGCGCGCGATGTCGGCGAGCAGCGTGACCGCGTCGCCCCGCAGCACGTGCAGCCGCGCGCCCAGGCCACCCAGGTCTGCGCCGAGCGCGACGAGGGAATGATGCAGCCACCACCGCGCGGCGCCGCCATAGGCGATGCCGTTCATGGCCGCGTCGTCCAGTACGAAGACCGGCAGCACGGGCCGTGCCGCGGCGGCGCTGAGGGCCGGGTTGTCGGCGACGCGCAGGTCCTGCCGGAACCAGACGATGACGGGTCGGTTCATGCATGGGTCTCCATGATGGGGCTGGCGCGGCCGCGCATCGGCGAGACGGGGGCGCTGAACAGACGGCCGGTGCCGAGCAGGAACGCCCGCCCGCCCCGGGGGAACAGGGTGCCGATCGCGGGTTCCCGCACGTCCAACCCGCCGGTCAGGGTGCCGAAGGAAGGCAGGATGATCCGCCGCGCATCCCCGACGAAGCAGGGACGCGTGACCCCGCCGACCCGCGTCGGCATCGTCGCCTTGGGGTGGAAGTGGCCGGACACCTCGACGCCCGGCGCCGCTTGGCGTGAGGCCTCGTGCCGGAAGGTGACGGCGCCGTCGGTCAGCCATTCCGCGGCCGTGCCCGGCAGGTCCTCCGGCGGCAGCGGGTCGTGGTTGCCGAGGATCCAGACGACCTCGTCGACCTGCGACAGGGCGTGGCGCAGCGCCGTGGCGTCGGAGGCGTGCATGCGCGTGCAGCCCTCCGCGTCATGGAAGGAATCGCCGAGGAGGACCAGCCGCTGCGGGGAGTGCCGCCGGATGGCGAGCGCCAGTTTCGCCACGGTCTCCCGGGTGTCGTAGGGCGGCAGGAAGACCCCGCGCGCGGCGAAATGGCTCGCCTTCTCCAGATGCAGGTCGGAGGCGACGAGCGTCCGGCGCGAGGGCCAGGCCAGCACGCCCATCGGGCAGAGCAGGAACCGCTCGCCGCCGGCATGGAAGGGCGCGGGCGTCACGCCGTGATGCCCTTCGGCGCCGAGCGGATGAATCGGCGGGGCGGCAGGCGCGGCTTGCGGTCCCGGTGCCGCGGCTTGTCCACGACGCCCGCGCGGACGCGGATGCCCTCCGTCACGTCGGCCAGGATATCGGCGAAGCGCTCCGCGCCGTCCGTCGCGTCCTCGACCAGCGCTTCGGCCTCGGCAAGCAGCGCGTCCTCGGCGCCGCCGGCGACCCATTCGCGCCCTTCCTCGATCAGCGCGGGGACGGCGAGGGGGAGACGCGGTCCAGCTTCCGGACGCGGATGCGGTCCTTCACGCGGGCCAGCAGCGTCGCGATGCGGCCGACATCGGTCAGGCCCGTCGCAGCCTCGGCGCGCGTCGCGCGCAGCAGGATGTGATCGGGTTCGTGCTTTCGCAGGACGTCGTAGATCAGGTCGGAATTCACGGTCATCTGTCGCCCGGACTTCTCCTGCCCCGGGTGGTTCTTCTCGATGAGCCCGGCGATCGTTGCGATGTTTCGGAAGGTGCGGCGGAGCATGGAGGATTCGGCGATCCACTCCTCCAACTCCTCGCCGAGGATGTCCTCCTCGAACAGCGAGGCGGGGTCGGTCGGCTCGAAGGCGCACCAGCAGGACAGGACGTAGTCCGTGCCCAGGTAGCCGAGCGGCGCGTAGCCCATCCGCTCCATGCGCTTGGTCACGAGCATGCCGAGGGTCTGGTGCGCCAGCCGCCCCTCGAAGCAATAGGCGACGAGGAACCAGCGGCCGCCGCGCGGGAAGGTCTCGATCAGCATGCCGTCCCGCTGCGGCAGTTCGGAGCGGCGCTGTTGCAGCCGCAGCCAGTCGCGCACGGGTTCCGGCAGCGCGCGCCAGCGCTTCGGGTCCGCGAGGATGGAGCGTACGCGGAAGGACAGGTGCGTCGAGAGCGGCAGGCGCGCCCCGGCATAGGTCGGGACGCGCGGCTCGCCCTCTCCGCCGCGGGTGACGAGCATGGTCAGCGCGTCCATGCCTTCGTACTTCAGGGTCTGGCCCGCGAACATGAAGCAATGGCCGATCTCGAGCGTCGACGCGAACCATTCCTCGACCTCGCCCAGCACCGGGCCGCCCTTGAGGCGCACCTTCAGCATCGGCGTCTCGACGATCGTGCCGAGGTTCATCTTGAGGCGCAGCGCGACCTTGTTGTCGCGGACATGGACCATGCCCTCCGCATCGCGGAACAGGCGGCGGAAGCGGTCATAGGCGCGGAGGGCGTAGCCCCCGTCCTCCACGAAGCGCACGACGTCGTCGAAGTCGTGGCGGGTGAGGGCGGCATAGGGCGCGGCGCGGGTCACCTCGCGGTAGAGGTCGTCGGGGTGAAACGGCGATTCGCAGGCGCGGACGAGGACGTGCTGCGCCAGTACGTCCAGGCCGCCTGGGCGGGGCGGCTCGCCGTCCAGTTCCTCCGCGTGCACGGCCTCGGTCGCCGCGACGCACTCGATCACTTCGAACCGGTTGGCGGGGACGAGGACGGCGCGCGAGGGCTCGTCCATCCGATGGTTCGCGCGGCCGATGCGCTGGAGCAGGCGCGAGACGCCCTTCGGCGCGCCGACCTGAATCACCTGGTCCACCGCGCCCCAGTCGATGCCGAGGTCGAGCGAGGCCGTCGCGACCACCGCGCGCAGGCGCCCGGCGGCCATCGCCGCCTCAACCTTCCGTCGCTGCTCGATCTGCAACGATCCGTGGTGGAGGGCGATCGGCAGGTTGTCGTCGTTCAGCCGCCAGAGCGCGGCGAAGACGAGTTCGGACTGCGCGCGCGTGTTGACGAAGACGATGGTGACCCCCGCCTCCTTGATCCGGGCGTAGATGCCGGGTGCCGACGCGAGCCCCATGTGGCCGCCCCAGGGCAGGTGGCCTTCCGGCAGCAGGAGGTCGAGGACGGGCTCCGCACCGCCCGACCCGACGACGAGGCGGACGTCCGCTGCCCGCGCGGTCGGGGAGAGCCAGGCCCGCAGTTCGCCGGGATGGGCGACCGTCGCGGAGAGCCCGGTCCGCCGCAGCTTCGGTGCCAGGCTGTTCAGACGCGTCAGGCACAGCGCCAGCTGGTCGCCGCGCTTCGTCCCGGCCATCGCATGCGCCTCGTCCACCACCACGGCGCGGAGGCCGGCGAAGAAATGAGGCGCCTCCGGGTTCGCCAGCAGCACGGCCAGAGATTCCGGCGTCGTCAGCAGGATCTGCGGCGGCGATTCGCGCTGCCGCGCCCGCCGGTTCTGCGGCGTGTCGCCGGTCCGCGACTCGATGCGGATCGGCAGGCCCATGTCCGTCACCGGCGCCATCAGGTTCCGGCCCACATCCACCGCCAGGGCCTTGAGCGGGGAGACGTAGAGGGTGTGCAGCCCTTCGCGGGGTTCGGCGTGCAGGTCCACCAGCGTCGGCAGGAAGCCCGCCAGCGTCTTGCCCCCGCCGGTCGGGGCAATGAGGAGGGCACTCTCCCCCCGCCGCGCGGCGTCGAGGAGCGCCAACTGGTGGGGCCGCGGGGTCCAGCCGCGGGCGGCGAACCAGCCCGCGAAGGGTTCCGGCAATGTTCCCATGGGCCCCCGGTATATGGCATGGCTTCGGGACGTGGCGAGGGCCCGCCCTGCCCGACGTGACTGGCCCCCCGGAGTTACCGCGACCGATGCCCGAACCCCTCGTCCTGACGCTGCTCGTTCTCGTGGTCCTGATGGGCGTCGCGATGATCGTGCTGGCGCGGCGCGGCGAGGGAGGGGAGGGAATCGGCGCGCTGTCCGGCAAGTTGGATGCCCTTTCCGCCGCCACCGACCGGTCCGCGGCTTCGACGATGGAACGGGTCGCGGGGGTCGAACGAGTGGTCGCCGACCGGCTCGCCGAGGCCCGCGCCGCCACGGACACCGCCCTGTCTGCCCAGCGGGAGCGCCTGGCCGCGACGGAACAGGCCCTGGCCGACCGCCTTTCCGACGCGACCCGAGCGATGGGGGAGGCCCTGGCCACGCAGGGCCGGCAGGTCGCGGACGGCATCGCCGCCCAGAACGAACGCCTGGCCGTGACCGAAACGGCGCTGGCCGACCGGCTTGCGGCGAGCACCCAGGCGTTGACCGAGACCTTGGCGACTTCCCTCGCCGCCCAGAACGAGCGCCTGGCCGCGACAGAAAAGGCGCTGGCCGATCGCCTCGCAGCATCCCAGGTCGCGCTGGACGCCGCGGTCGCCGGGCAGAATGAACGCCTGAACCGACTGCTGACCGACAGCGCCGTCAAGGCGGAGGAGACCGCGGGCAAGATCCACGAACGCCTGGCCGTCATCGACGCGGCGCGGGCGAACATGGAGGCGCTGGGCGCGCAGGTCGGCTCGCTCGCCCAGATCCTGTCGAACAAGCAGGCCCGCGGTGCCTTTGGTGAGGTCCAACTTCGGCAGATCATCGAGGACCGTCTGCCGCCCGACGGCTTCTCCTGGCAGCACACGCTGGCGAACCGCACGCGCTGCGACGTGCTGATCCGCCTGCCCAACCCGCCCGGCCCCATCGCCGTAGACAGCAAGTTCCCGCTCGAGGCGTGGCTTGCCGCCCGCGACGCGGCGGACGACGCGGCGCGGTTGGCTGCGACGAAGCGCTTCGCATCGGACATCCAGCGCCACGTGGACGACGTCGCGTCCAAGTACATCTGCCCCGGCGAGACGGCGGAGCACGCGCTGATCTTCGTGCCGTCGGAGGCGATCTACGCCGACCTCCACGTCGTCCACCCCGGCGTGGTGGAGGCGGCGACGCGGCGCGGCGTCATCATCGTCTCCCCCACCACCATGTGGGCCGTGCTCGGCTCCATCCGCGCGCTGATGCAGGATGTGCGGATGCGGGCCGAGGCCGGGAAGATCAAGGCGCAGGTGATCGAGTTGATGCGGGACGTGAGCCGCCTGGACGACCGCGTGGCGAATCTGAAGAAGCACTTCGCCGACATGAACAAGGACGTCCAGCAGATCGAGATCACCACGACGAAGATCACCCGCCGCGGCTCGCTGATCGACGCACTGGACCTGGAGGACGGGCCGGTGATCGCTTCGATCGAGACGGAGCGGCTGTCTATCCCCGCGAAGTAGGGACCCCCGCGACCCGGACGAGGTGCTGCATCCCGACCTCTCCGATCCGGTTGCAACCCAGGAACGCGAGATTCCGGTGCACCTCGTCGGACAGGATGGAGATGGCGTGCCGCACCCCCACTTCCCCGCCCACCGCGGCCGCGTAGAGCATCGGGCGGCCGACGAAGACGAAATCCGCACCCAGCGCGATCGCCTTCAGCACGTCGGAACCGCGGCGCACCCCGCCATCCATCATCACGGTCATCCCGCCCGCGGTGGCCTTGACCTCCGCCACCGCGCGCAGCGGCGCGATGGCGCCGTCCAACTGCCGCCCGCCATGGTTCGAGACGATGACGCCGTCCGCGCCTTCCTCCTTGCAGCGCGCCGCATCCTCGCCGGTCAGGATGCCCTTCACGACGAGGTTGCCCCTCCACTGCCGCCGGATCTGGGCGAGGTGCGTCCAGTTCAGGTGGTCCCGCGCCCCGAAGTCACGCTGCACGTCCTTCGCGATGATCGGCGCGCCGCGCGTGACGTAGGAGTTCTCGAAATGCGGCATGCCGTGCTGCCGCAGCGTCCGCCACAGGACGTCCCAAAGCCAGGTCGGCCGGATCGCGCCGTCCCAGGCCAGGCGAAGCGAAGGCCGCAGAGGGGTGGAGAAACCCGTGCGGATGTTGTTCTCGCGGTTCCCCAGCGTCGTTGTGTCCACCGTCAGCACCAGGGTCCGGTAGCCTGCATCGGCCACGCGCCCGACGAGCGCCGCGATGCGGTCCGGCTCCCCCGGCAGGTAGGCCTGGAACCAGGCGTCCGGGTTGGCCCGCACGATCTCCTCCAGCGGGATCAGCGATGACCCGCTCATGATCATCGGCACCCGCGCCGCCGCCGCGGCCCGTGTCAGGGCGAGGTCGCCGCGATAGGCCATCATCGCGGAGATGCCCATCGGCGCGATGCCGAAGCAGGTCGCATACTCCGTCCCGAACAGCGTCACCGCCGCCGAACGCCGTGACACGTCCACGAGGAAGCGGGGCCGGAAGGCCCATTCCCCGAACACATCGCGGTTGTCGCGGAGCGACGCGTTCGTCTCCGCCGCCCCGGCGACGTAGCCGAAGAGCGGCCGCGGCAGCCGCGCCCGCGCCGCCGGCTCGAAATCGTCCAGCGCCAGGATGCGGCGCAGCCGCGCCGGCAGGTCCCTCGCGACCTGCCGGATGACGGGCTGAGAGGGGGCGGGACCGGAACCGAACCGTCCATCACGCCGCCTCCACCCGCGCCAATACGCGATCCACGAACTGCCCCGCGCTGCCGAGGTAACTCGCCGGCTCGGTAATCCGCGCGATCGCGGCCGTATCCACGCGCGAGGCGACCGCGGGGTCGCGCCCCAGCGCCTCGGCCAGGGGCACCCCTTCTGCCAACGCCGCGTCGCAGGCGTGGTGCACCGCGTCATGCGCCTCGCCGCGGCCGATCAGCGGGGCGAGGGCCATCATCACGGCCTCGGCCATGATCGCGCCACCCGTTGCCTCGAGGTTCCGGCGCATCCGAGCGGCATCCACCGTCATGCCTTCCGCGATCAGCCGCGCCTGGTCCAGCGCGCCATGCGTCAGCAGCATCGCCTGCGGCACCGCCAGCGGCTCCGCCTGCCAGGGGCCGGTGCCCCGCTCGTGGTCCAGCGCCATCGCCGCCATGACCTGCGGCACCAGCGCGTGCACGCCGCGCGCCTGGGCCAGGACGTATTCGCAGGCGATGGGGTTCCGCTTCTGCGGCATGGTCGAGGACCCGCCGCGCCCCGCCTCGTGCGGCTCGAAGACTTCGGCGACCTCGGTCTGCATCAGCAGCATCACGTCCGTCGCCATCTTCGATAGCGCGCCGCACAGCAGCCCGCACCAGGCTACGGCTTCGGTGATCGCCGTGCGGTCCACGTGCCAGGGGATATCCGGGACGGTCAGGTCCAACTCGTGCGCCAGCGCCTCGGCCACCTCCGACCCCCGGTCACCCAGCGAAGCCAGTGTTCCCACCGCCCCACCGAACTGCACCCGCAGCAGCCGCGGCAGCATCGCGTCCAGCATCCCGCGCAGCGTCACCAGCGGCGAAAGCCAGACCGCGCACTTGTACCCGAAGGTTACGGGAAGCGCGTGCTGCAGATGCGTCCGCCCCGCCATCACCGTGTCCCGATGCTCCCGCGCGCGCCGGGCGAGTGCCGCGATCACCCCATCCAGATCGTGCCGCAGCAGCCCGAAGGCGTCGCGCAACGCGAGCACCAGGGCCGTATCCAGGATGTCCTGGGTCGTCGCGCCCCAATGCGTCCAGCGCGACGCCTCGCCGCCCGCCGCGGCGCCGAGTTGCTTCACCAGCCCGACGACGGGATACCCCGTGTTCCGTGTCGCCTTGGCCAGCGCCGCCATGTCCAGCCGGTCCACCGTCGCAGCGGCCGTGATCGCCGCCGCAGCCTCGGCCGGGATGATCCCCAGCCCCGCCTCCGCCCGCGCCAGCGCGGCCTCCACGTCCAGCATGCGCTGGAGCAGGGCACGTTCCCCCATGACGGCCCGCATGGCGTCCGTGCCGTAGAGGGCGCCCCAGACCGCGCCGTCGGCGGGATTGACGCTCACCTCAGACGGCCAGCCATACCGTCTCGTCCTCGCCTTGCAGGCGCAGGTCGAGGTTCCAGGTGTCGGGCGCCGTCCGCCGCGCGACCATCGTCCCGCGCCGCGCCGCCGGCACGGCGGAGAGCACGGGGTCGTTGCGGTTCATCGCCTCGCCCTCGAAGTACAGCCGCGTGGTCAGGTGGTGCAGCAGCCCCCGCGCAAAGACGATCAGCGCGACATGCGGCGCCTGCATCGTGTTGGCACCAGGCCGCGTCGGCACGGGCCCCGGCTTCAGCGTGACGAAGCGGAACCGCCCTTCCTTGTCCGTCGCGCATCGGCCGTAGCCCTGGAAGGCCGTCGGATCGCCGGACTGGTCGGGATACTTCCCCGACGGATCGGCATGCCAGATCTCGACCATCGCGTCCGTCACCAGCGCCCCGGTGCCGTCGCGCAGCGTGCCCGTCAGCACGATCCGCTCGCCCTCCGGCAGGTTCTCGGCGAAATGCCGCGTCGTGTCCGCCCATTCCGGGAAGTCCACCAAGTGCCAGTAGGGCCCCGCTGTCTGGCTGGCGGAGGCCGCCATCGTCGCTTCGGACGGCGCCAGCTCCGGTGTCGCGGACGCCATCAGCGATGGTCCTCCATGGGCGTCGCATCTCGTCCCCGCAGCACGATGTCGAAGCGGTAGCCCAGCGCGTACTCGGGCTGCGTGATCCCCAGGTCGAAGGCCGAGACCAGCCGGTTCCGCGCCCGCTCGTCCGGCACCGTGTTGAAGATGGGGTCGAGCGGCAGCAGCGGATCGCCGGGGAAATACATCTGCGTGATCATGCGCTGCGCGAAGCCCGCCCCGAACAGCGAGTAGTGGATATGGTTGGGGCGCCAGGCGTTGTTGTGATTTCGCCAGGGATAAGCCCCGGGCCGGATCGTCAGGTAGCGGTACCGCCCGTCCTCGTCCGTGAAGACCCGGCCCATGCCGCGGTAGTTCGGGTCCAGCGGCGCGTCGTGCTGGTCGCCCCCGTGGTTGTAGCGCCCTGCGGCATTGGCCTGCCACACCTCGACCATCGCGTGCCGCACGGGCCGACCGTCCTCGTCGGTCACGCGCCCCGCGACGATGATCCGCTCGCCCATCGCGGGTTGGCCGTTGTCCATGATCGTCAAGTCGGCCACCTCGGGATAGCGCGCCTTGGTGAAGAGCGGCGCGCTCGTCTCCGTCAGTGTGTGCGGCAGGACCAGCGGCGGCTGGGACGGTGCCCGCGCGCGCGTGCTGCCGTATTCGGGCGACGCGTTCGGCGGCTGCGTCGCCGGATCGGGCCGTCGATAGCCGAAGACCGTCTCGCTCATGCCGTCTTTTCCATCTCCGACAGGATCTCTTTCGCGATCTTCAGCGCGTGATTCGCGGCGGGCACGCCGGCATAGGCGCCGACCTGCAGCAGGACCTCCGCGATCTCCTCCGGCGTCACGCCGGTGTTGCGCGTGGCTCGGACATGCAGGCCAAACTCCCCTTCACGCCCCAGCGCCGCCGTCACCGCCAGCGTCAGCAGCGACCGTACGTGCCGCGGCAGGCCAGGCCGCGTCCAGATCTGCCCCCAGACGTTGCGCGTGATGTAGTCCTGGAAGGCCGAATCGAGCGGCGTGACGTTGGCCTGCGCACGCGCCACGTGGGCCTCGCCCAGCACGGATTTGCGCACCGCCATCCCCGCCGCATGGGGATCGTCGACCGGTGCCGCGAAATGCCGAAGCAGCGCGTCCGTGACAGCCTCGGCGAACTCGAAGTTCGGGATATGCGCTGCGCCGGGGATGACCGTCAGGCTGCTGCCCGGGATCGCATCCCGGATGGCCTGCGCAGCCGCGATGGGGGAAGCCAGGTCCAACTCCCCCACCACGACCGTCGCCGGCCCGCGGAGGCGCCCACGCAGCGGTTCGGCGCGCGCATCGCGCAGCGCGGCCGCGCAGGCGGCGTAGCCGCCCGCCGACGTCGCCAGCAGCATGGCGCTCAGCCCCATGGCCGCCGGCGCCGAGCCGTCAACGACCCATCGCGTCAACACCCCATCGGCCACGGCTGACATCCCACCGGCGCGCACGGCCTGCATCCGCGCCGACCAGGTCTCCGGGGGAGGGAACTCCATCGCGGTGTCGAGAAGGAAGAGCGACAGCACGCGTTCCGGCCGGATGGCCGCCAGTTCCATCGCGATCCGCCCGCCGATGGACACGCCGGCAAGGTGCGCTGCCGTGATCCCCAGCGCATCCAGCAGCCCCGCCGCGTCCGCGGCCAGTTCCGCCATGCTCGTCTCCTCCGCCGCATGGCCGGAGGTCAGCCCGTGACCGCGCAGGTCCGCCCGGATCACCCGGTGCGTCCGCGCCAGCGCCGCGGCCTGCGGGTCCCAGACATGCAGGTTCGTACCGAGCGAATGCAGCATGAGCACGGGCGGCCCGCCCGGCGGCCCCGCTTCCTGCACATGGACCGACAGGTCATTGACCCGGACGAACATCCCGCCGCCCCCGCACCAGGAACATTGTGGGCGTTTCATAGCACCGGTCACCCCGGGCGCAACGGCGGCGGGCCAGGCCCGCCCGACCCTCACGTCAGCAGGCGCACGACCGCAAGGCTCAGTACGGGAAAGGCCACGCAGAGCGCCAGGCGCACCACGTCCGTCGCGAGGTAGGGCAGCACCCCCCGATAGGTGCGCGTGATCGGCACATCTTTCGCGATCGCCGAGACGACGAAGACATTCAGCCCGATCGGCGGCGCCGTCAGCCCGATCCCCACGACGATGAGGACGAGGATGCCGAACCAGATCGCCGTCTCCTCGGTCGTCAGCCCGAAATCGAGTGCGGTCACGACGGGGAAGAAGACCGGCAAGGTGAGCAGGATCATCGCCAGTTCGTCCATCACCGCGCCGAGGATGATGTAGAACAGCAGCAGGATGCACAGCACGCCGTAGGCCGGCAGGTTCTGCTCCGTCACCCACTGCGCCAGCAGGTCCGGCGCCTGGGTCAGGGCCAGGAAGGCATTGAAGACCTCCGCGCCCAGCAGGATCGCGAAGATCATCGCGGTGGTTTCGGCGGTGTTCAGGAGGGCGCCCTTGATCTCCTCCCAGTCCAGCGTCCGCCGCACCACGCCGACGAGAAGGGTCGCAATCACGCCGACCGCCGCGCTCTCGGTCGGCGTGAAGACGCCGCCATAGATGCCGCCGACGACGGTCACCGCGATCAGCATCACCGGTATCACGCGAAGCAGCGCCGCATTGCGCTCGGGCGCCGCGACCCGCTCGGCGGCCGGCCCCAGTTCGGGGTTCCGGCGCACGACCACCCAGATGGCGCATAGGTAGAAGGCCGTCGCCATCAGGCCCGGGATCAGCGCGGCCATGAAGAGCTTCGCGATGTTCTGCTCCGTGCTGATCGCATAGACCACGAGGATGACCGATGGCGGGATGAGGATCCCGAGCGTCCCGCCCACCGCGATCGTGCCGGTCGAGAAGCCGGGGTCGTAGCGATACCGCCGCAACTCCGGCAGCGCCGCCCGTCCGAAGGTCGCCGTCGTCGCGACGGAAGACCCGCAGACCGCCCCGAAAGCCGCGCAGGCGCCGATCACGCTCATCGCCATTCCGCCGCGGAACCGCCCGAACAGCGCACCGGCCGCCCCGAACAGGTCGCGCGCCAGCCCCCCGCGCTCCGCCAGCGCGCCCATCAGGATGAAGAGCGGGATGACGGACAGCGTGTAGTTGGAAAACAGGTGGTAGGGCGTGGTCTTGAGGTAGTTGAACAGCGGCCCCCACCCGACGATGTGCTGGTAGCCCGCGGCCCCCACCAGCAGCATCGCAAGCCCGATCGGTGCCCGCAGCAGCATCAGTCCGAGCAGCGCCGCGAAGCCGATCGCGGCCTGCGTGAATTCCTCACCCACGCGACGGACCCCCGCGCGGCAGGATCAGCCGCCTGCTCCAGAACAGCGCGGCCAGCCCGGTCAGCGCGAAGGCCGCGGCCCCCAGGCCCACGGCCCACCAGGTTGGCAGGCCCAGCACCATCGTCTGCGTGTTGCTCCGCAGCGTGTCGCCGGCGCCGATGACCATCCGCTCCGCCAAGGCCAGCATCAGCCCGGCCCAGACAAGGTTCCAGGCCGCGTCCATCCCGTCCTGCACGCGCCGCGGCAGCCAGCCCGTGAAGGTGTCCACGAAGATGTTGGCCCGCTGCATCGTGCCGTAGGCGAAGAAGCCGAGCACCGCGAGGCCCGACCCGATCTGGATCATCTCGAAGTCGCCGCGGATCGGGTCGTTCACCGCCCAGCGCTTCAGCACGCTCGCGGTCGTCAGGATTGCGGTCGCCAGCAGCACCGCGCCGCCGAGCAGCGCGGCGCCGCGGCAGATCCGATGCATGGGCCCGGGACGGTCGGCCGGGTGCAGATCGCTCACGCCGCCGCCCCGGTGCGGATCACGCGACGCCCTGCCCGAACTTCGTGACAAGCGCCCGCGCCTGCTCCAGCAGCGCGCCGCCCCCCGGCGTCGCGTTCACCCAGTTGTCCACCACGGGCTGCGTCGTCCGCCGCCAGCGCTGCACCTCGTCCTCGGCCAAGGTGATTAGGGTGTTGTTCCGGCGGCGGACCATTTCCAGCACCACCGGTCCCTGCTCGTCCCAGACCTTGCCCGCCATCTCCGCCGCCACCTGTCCGGAACTCGCGTCGATCACCCGCTTCACCTCGGGCGAAAGGCCCTCGTACTTCGCCTTGTTCATCGCGAGGATGAACGTCGCGATGTAGAGCGTCGGCGAACCCGGGATCTCCGTGTGGTTCCGCACCAACTCGTGCAGGCGAATGGAGGGTACGACCTCCCACGGCACGATGGCGCCATCGATCGCGCCCTGGCTGATGGCCTCCGGCACCTGCGGGATCGGCATGCCGATCGGCGCGGCGCCGAGCGCCCGCAGCGCTTCGCCGTTCTGCCGCGTGGGGAAGCGCAGCTTCAGGCCGCGCATGTCCTCCATCGTCCGGACCGGCCGGTTGGAATGGATCAGCCCCCCATCATGGCCCCAGACGCAGATCGGGTGAACGTCGCGGAACTCCTCGCGCAGCGTCGTCTCGTAGAACTCCTGCACCGCCTTGACGTTCACCGCCGCACGCTTGTGCGCGACGAAGGGCAGCTCGAAGACCTCGATCTTCGGGAAGCGTCCCGGCGTGTTGCCCGGCAGCGTCCAGACGATGTCGACGACCCCGTCCTTCGCCTGGTCGAAGAGCTGCGGCGGCGCGCCGCCGAGCTGCATGGACGGGAAGATCTGCACGCGGACGCGCCCGCCGCTCTCCGTTCCCACCTTCTGCGCCCAGGGCTGCAGGAAGTGGCGGTGGACGTTCGACACCGCGGGCAGGAAGTGGTGCAGGCGGAGCGTAACCTCCTGCGCGCGCGCCGCCATGGGGCGCAGCAGGGCCGGGGCGCCGAGCGCCGAGCCCAGGACCACGCGACGGTTCATCATCCGGGACGAGCCTCCGTTAGTTTCCCGTTCGAGACGGGTTCTTCCGGCGCTTCAAACAGGGACGGCGGCGGCGCGCAAGGCCCGGGCCTTGGCCGTTACGTCGGCCGCCGTGTCCCCCGGCTTGTAGATCGAGGATCCGACGCCGAATCCCGCCGCCCCCGCCGCGCGCCAGGCCGGGATGTTGTCGGCCCCGATCCCACCCACCGGCAGCACCATCGTGCCCCGCGGCAGCACCGCGAGCAGCGCCTTCAGCACCGCGGGCGAGGCCGCCTCGGCCGGGAACAGCTTCAGCCCGTCCGCGCCGGCCTCCAGCAATGCGAAGGCTTCGCCCGGTGTGAAGAAGCCGGGCAGCGCCAGCATCCCGCGTGCCTTCGCGGTGCGCACCACGGCCGGGTCCGCGTGCGGCGTCACGATCACCTGCCCGCCCGCATCCGCGACCTGCCCGACGGCAGCGGCGCCGATGACGGTCCCGGCGCCCACCAAGGCGTCCGACCCGAAACGGCGGACCATCGCCTCGATGCTCCGTAGAGGTTCCGGCGAGTTCAGGGGCACTTCGAGCACTGTGACGCCAGCCTCGACCAGCGCCTCCCCGACCGGCACGGCCTCCTCCGGCCGGATCCCCCGCAGGATCGCGACGACCGGCGAGCGCGCTAGGTGTTCCTTCAGCGTCACGCCCGCCCTCCCGCCGCGATCGCGGCCAGTCCTGCCAGCACCAGGTCCTCCCCGTCCCGCCGCGTCGCGCGGGGGCCGAGCACGCGGGCATAACGCTCCACCAGCGCGTCGCTGCCGATGAGTTCCACGGGCCCATCGCCGCCCGCCGCCGCGACCTCGTGTCCGATCAGCAGGCCGGAGAGGTAGGAGGTGCTCTCGGCCGGCGTCATCCCGTCAACCAGGTGTAGCGTCCGCGTGCCGAAGAGGTGGTGCAGCAGCCCACCGTCCTGCCGCGCCCGTGCCGCACCGCGGTCGAAGGCCTCCCAGTCCGGCGGCGCGTCCAGCTCGATCGTCCGCGCCAGGATCGTTGCCTTCGTCAGCGCCGCGAAGACGTCGCCGGTCATGTGCGTGGTGAAGCCCTCGACCCGCCTGCCTCGCAGCCGGGCCCACTTGCCGTGCGTCCCGGGCATGACGACGGTGGCATCGGCCACGCACGTCGCCGCGAGGCCGACGAGCTTAGTCTCCTCCCCCCGCATCACCTCCGGCACGCCGGAACCATCGTGGCCCGTCAGGCCCGGTACCATCCGGACCCGCGCCTCCTCGAAGGGCACGGCGACGACCGCCGCCGCGATCTCCGCCGCACCGGCGGGGCAGGGGAGGTAGGGCGCCTCCACCCAGCCCTGCCGGCTGCCGGCCATGCCGCAGATCAGGACCTCCGCCTCACCCTCCGCGAGCCAATGGCCGAGCGCGTCCCGGAACGCGGCGGGAAACCCGCCTTCGGGCACCGACAGGATGCCGCCGCCCTGCCGGTCCACCGAATCCAGCACCGCCCCGTCCACGCCGAGCCGCCAGGCCCGCAGGCTGGTCGTGCCCCAATCCACCGCGATCATGCGGGCAGGCTGCGTCCCCGGCGCGGGGGGCGCAAGTTCACGCTTCCTCCAGCAGGAGGAGAAGCGCCGTGGTGTCGAGCGTTCCCCGGCCGCTGCGGACCAGTTCGTCCAACGCCTCCCGCAACCGGGTCGCCGAGGGATGTGCAGCCCCCGCCGCATCCGCGGTCGCCTCCGCCGCGCGCAGGTCCTTCCGCATGAGTTCCGCCCGGAACCCGGCGGGCAAGAAGCCGCGCGCCAGCATACGCTTCGCGTGGTTCTCCAGCGCCGCGCAGCGCGCCGAACCGCCGAGCAGCGCGGTGCGCAGCGCCTCCCCATCCAGGCCCGCGCGGGCCGCGAGGTTCAGCGCCTCCGCCACCGCCGCGATCGTCGCCGAGGTGATGATCTGGTTGCAGGACTTCGCGACCTGCCCGGACCCCGCCGGACCGAAATGGGTCACGGTCTTCCCGACGGCGTCCAGCAGCGGCCGCACCTGCTCCAGCGCGTCCCCATCCCCGCCTACGAAGATCGTCAGCGTCGCGTCCTTCGCACCCTGCGGCCCGCCGCTGACCGGCGCGTCCAGCAGCGCGACGCCCGCGGCTGCGGCGCGCGCCGCGTGGTCCCGCGCGCTGGTCGCCGCGATCGTCGAGAAATCGATGGCCACGCGGCCCGGCCGCATTGCCGCCAGCGCACCACCCGCGCCGAACAGCACCTCCGCCACGTCCGGCGCATCGGGCAGGCAGAGCAGGACGGCGTCCGCACCCCCGCCGCCGCGGCCGGCGTCTCCGCCCAGGTTGCGCCGGCCGCCAGCAAGGACGCGGCCCGGTCCTTTGTCCGCGTGTGCACCCGCACCGCGAATCCGGCCCGCAACAGGTTGGCGGCCATTGCCCCGCCCATCACGCCCAGGCCGATGAAGGCGGTCACGGCCCCGGGGGCGAGCGGTGCGGTCATGCGGCTACTCTGGCGTCACTCCGGCGAGCCGAGCAACCTCCGACCAGCGGAGCGTCTCGGCGGCGGCGAAGGCGGCGTAATCCGACGGCCCGGTCGCCGCAACCTTCAGCCCCTGCGCCTCGAGCGAACTCCGCGTCTCCGGATGCCGCAGGGCCGTGCCGATCGTGGTCGAGAGCGCGGCGACGAGCGGCGCCGGCGTGCCGCCCGCAGCGTTGATCCCGTACCAGAAGGCGAAGGTGAAGCCGGGCAGCACGCGCCCGGCGGGCGGCACGTCCGGCAGCAGCGGCGCCGGCTGCTCATCGCCGACCGCGAGGGCCGCCAGGCCGCCGTTCCGAACCTGGGGCAGGGCGCTCGCGGCACTGAAGAACCCGAAGGCCGTCTCGCCCGCCAGCACCGAGGCGACCATCTGGCTGCCACCGCGATAGGGCACGTGCACCGCCTCGATCCCGGCACGCCGGGCGAAATCGGCCGCGAAGAGATGGGTCGGGTTCCCCGCCCCGGCACTCGCGTAGGACAGCGCCCCCGGCCGCGCCCGCGCCGCCGCGATCAGCCCCGGCAGGTCCGTCGCGACCGTGGGGCGCGCGCAGCACAGCACGCTCTGCACCACGCAGAGCGACACGGGCGCCAGGTCGCGCTCCGGATCGTAGGGCAGGCTCGCGAACACGGCGCGCGCCGTCGCGATCACGCCGTTCTCGCCGACCAGCAGGGTCGTGCCGTCGGGCGCGGAGCGCGCGACATGCGCCGCCGCGATCGTGCCGCCCGCGCCCGGCCGGTTGTCCACGACGAAGGCGCGCCCGGTCAGGTCCTGCGCCCGTCGGGCGAGGATCCGCGCGAAGCTGTCGATGCCGCCGCCCGGCGCGAAGCCGACGACGAGCCTGATCGGGCCGGCCGGAAGATCCTGCGCAGCGGCCATGCGGGACAGGCCGGGCAGGGCGGCCGCGCCGAGGAGAAGCGAGCGACGGCGCATGACGCTCACGCCGCGCGCGCGGCCACTGCCGCGCCGTCGAAGCGGGGCAGGACCATCTCGAAGAACTCCGACGGCGCCTCGGCGCGCAGCACGGTCTCCGCATCCGAATCCGTCGCGATCGCGCTGCACGTCCCGTACCGCTCGCCCGCCACCGCGCCGGTGCCGGTGATGACGAAGATCAGGCGCCCGGGTCCCGCGCGGTAGGTCGCGCCGGGATCGAGCCGGAGGGTCGACACCGCCATCCCCCGCTCGCCGAAGCCGCCGAGTCGCTTGCGGCGCAGGCCATCCGCCTCCTGCACCCATTCGAAGGCGGCCGGGTTCATGATCACCGGCATGTCGTAGCGTGGCGTCGGATAGGCGATGGGGCGGGCGTTCACCTCCTCCCAGATCGCCTCGTAGGCGTCCTGGTTGATCCGGCCGCCCTCCGGCCTCGTAACCGTGAAGACACCCTTCTCGAAGCGCCCCCGCCGTTCCAGCGCCGTCTTGCCCGAGTCCGTCTGCCGGTAGGACATGAACCCGGACCCCGAGGCGCCAGCACCCTGGTAGAGCAGGGTGAGGGAGGGGCCGAGCGCGCCCTGCTCGTAGTAGACCCCCTCGCAGAAGTAGCCGACGGAGCCCTCCTCCTGCACGCGGTCGCGCCCGAAGCCGAACCGGCCCTCCAGCATCACGCGCACCTGGTCGAAGTTGTGGCGGTGCCGCGGCGTCGAGTACTCGCCCTCGATCAGGACGAGGGAGAGCTCGTAGTTGTCCGGCGTCCCCTCCTGTCCGCCCAACAGCCGGACGTTCTCGATCCGCCCGCTCCGGTGGGTGGAGAAGGGCACCGGCGGCACGTCGGCGGCGTGGACAAGGCGCATCGGCCATCTTCCCGTGTTATGAAGATATCTTGGGAAGATCGGATGGCCGTGTCCAGCCTGGAGACGTGTTGATGGCTTATCGAAAGCCGGATGCGGACGGCCGCTCTGCCGTCGAGCAGGCGGCCGACCGGCTTCGCGCCGCCATCGGCCGGGGCGACTTCGCCCCGGGCCAGCGCCTCGTCGCGGCGGACCTCGAAGACCAACTTGCCGCCGGCGCCAACACGGTCCGCGAGGCGCTGCGCCTCCTCGCGGGGGAGGGCGTCATCGCGCTCGAAGCCCATCGCGGTGCGGTCGTCCGGCGCCTCGACGCCTCCGAGATCGCGGAGATCTGGGAGATGCGCGAGGCGATCGAGGGGATGGCCGCCCGCCTGGCCGCGCGACGCGTGGCCGCCGGTACGCCGTGGCCGGAACTGGATGCCGCGCTCGCGGCCGGTGCGCGGGCCGTCGCCGCCGGGGAGGCCGCGGCCTACTACGCCGCGAACGCCACCTTCCACGACGCGGTGCTCGCCCTCTCCGGCCGCGCCCGCTTCATCGAGGCGGCGCGGCGGCTGTCCCTGCCGGTCAACCGGATGCTGTTCGGCCGACTGCTGCGGCCCGAGGCGATGCGCGTGTCACAGGCGGGCCATGAGGCCCTGACGGCCGCGATCGGACGCGGCGAGGACGAAGCTGCCGAGGCAATCATGCGGCAGCATATCCGCGAGGCGGCCGTCGAAATCGCCGGCACCCCGTCGAATTGAGGGGGGCCGGCCCGGTAGCGCCCGGCGACGCGCGGGGTCAGACCCCCGCGACGGTCACCTGTCCGCCATCCTGCCCACGCATCGCCCAGCCCGTCGTCCGGTTCTCGATCGTCACCGCCACGGCGTACATCACCACGCCCATGATCCCCGTCACGATCAGCCCGGCAAAGACCAGCGGCACGTCGAAGCGCGAGGACGCCAGGATCATCAGGTGCCCGATGCCCTTATTCGCCGCCACCGTCTCCGCGATGATGGATCCCACGAAGGCCACGGTGATCGCGATCTTCAGGGACGCGAAGAAATACGGCATCGCCCGCGGCAGCCCGACCTTGCGGATGATGTCCGACGGCTTGGCCCCGAGCGCCCGCAGCACGTCCCGCAGTTCCGGCTCCACCGTCGCGATCCCCGTCGCGACGTTCACGACGATCGGGAAGAAGGAGATGAGGAAGGCCGTGATCACCGCCGGCACCGTCCCGATCCCAAACCAGATCACGAGGATCGGCACCACCGCGACCTTCGGCACGGAATTGAACCCGATCAGCAACGGGTAGAGGCCGTGGTAGAGCAGCGTCGAGGACCCGATCGCCACCCCCAGCAGCAGCCCGAAGACGATGGCCGCCGCGAAGCCGATGAGCGTCGTCATCAGCGTCTGCCAGGAGTTCTCCAGCAGCGGCAGCCACCACTTCACCATCGATGCCGCGATGGCCGAGGGCGCGGGCAGGATGAATTGCGGGATCTCGAAGCCGCGGCACGCGATCTCCCAGACCCCGAAGGTGCCGACGATGATGAGCCAGGGCAGCCAGGCCTGAAGCCGTCGCCGGCGCCGGGCCGCGGCCGCCAGCGCCTCGATCCGCTGCGCCGCCATCGTGCCGCGGCTGTCCTTGCTGCCCGAAGCGGTCGTGCCGGAATCAAGCGGCATGGGTCGTCTCCTGCGCCGGCACGGCGGCCGGCATGTCCTCGCCGCGCCGCGCCGCGCTGATGTGGTCCCGCAGGTCGTGGACCAGTTCCTGGAAGGGCTGGGTGTAGGTCAGGTCCAGCGCCCGCGGCCGCGGGAAGGGCACCGTCCGCTCCGCGATGATCCTCCCGGGCCGCGCCGACATGATCAGCACGCGGTCCGCGAGGAACACCGCCTCCTTCAGGTCGTGGGTGACGAGGATGACGGTCGGCTTCAGCGTCTCGCAGACCGTCTGCATCTCGACCCAGAGGTCCTCGCGCGTGAAGACGTCCAGCGCCCCGAAGGGCTCGTCCAGCATCAGCAGTTGCGGGTCATGCACCAGCGCCCGGCACAGCGACGCCCGCTGCTGCATGCCGCCGGAGAGCTGGTGCGGGTTCTTGTGCTCGAAGCCCTTGAGGCCGACGAGCGCGAGGAGCTTCCGCGCCTTCTCCTCGTACATCGCACGTTCCGACCGCAGCCGGCGCCGGTGCGGCTCCGTCACCTCCAGCGGCAGCATCACGTTCTGCAGGATCGTGCGCCAGGGCAGCAGCGTCGGCGCCTGGAACGCCATCCCCGCGACCGAGAGCGGCCCGTCCACCTCCCGCCCAGCGACGATCACGGACCCGGCCGAACAGGGCCAGAGCCCGGTGACCAGCCGCATCAGCGTGGACTTGCCGCAGCCCGAGGGCCCGACGACCGCGACGAACTCGCCGCGCTTCACCTGCATGTCGCAATGGTGCAGCGCCAGCGTCCCCTCGGTGCCGCCGTAGCGCATGGAGACGTCGTCGATTTCCACGAAGGGCCGTTCCAACCCGGTCATCCCGTCCATGTCCCTGCCACCCCGCGTCCCGGGTCACGGCCCCTATAGCGGAGCCGGTCCCGACCGGCACCGCGAAATCACGGCTGCGTCAGCGAAGGGCTTAGCAAGCGCCGCGCCATGCTCAGGGCTGGGCGGCCCTTGGCAAGCGCCCGCGCCCTGCCCCATCTCCCCTGCCGAAAACAGGAGCAGCCGCCCATGACCGTGCAGGACGTCCGCCCGGCCGAGGCCTACGATGCCATCCGCAACGATCCAGCCGCCGTGCTGGTGGACGTGCGGACTGACGCCGAATGGACCTTCGTCGGCCTTCCCGACCTCTCGGCCGCGGGGAAGCAGCCCGTGCTCATCCCCTGGCAGGTCTACCCGGCCATGGGCGTGAACGGCGCCTTCGTGGATCACCTGCATAAGGCCGGCGCCACGCCGCTCAGCAGGATCTACTTCCTCTGCCGCTCCGGCGCCCGGTCGCTCGCCGCGGCCCAGGCTGCCCAGGCCGCGGGCTTCCCGAACAGCTACAACGTCGCCGACGGCTTCGAGGGTCCGCCGGACGGGGAAGGCCACCGCGGCACCGTCGCGGGATGGAAGGCCGACGGCCTGCCCTGGCGCCAGCGCTGACCCGCCCCCGGGCGACTCACTCCGCGCGGATATTCGCCCGCCGCGCGACCTCGCCCCAGCGCCGCGTCTCCGCCGCCACGAAGTCGCGGAACGCGTCGCCGGACAGCGTGCCCGGCGCGATGCCAACGTCGTTGAAGCGGGTGACGACGTCGGGCGATTGAAGGGCCGCCACGGTCTCCCGCGTCAACCGCTCCACGGCTGGCCGTGGCATGGAGGCCGGGGCGAAGAGCCCGTGCCAGGACAGGCTCTCGAATCCGGGCAACGTCTCCGCCACCGTCGGCACGTCGGGCGCCGCCGGCCAGCGCTGCGCCGAACCGACCGCGAGCATCCGCATCCGCCCCTCCCGCGCATGCGGGAAGACGGAGGAGAAGTTGTCGAAGGACATCGGCAACTGCCCCGCCAGGATGTCCGTCACCAGCTGCGCGCTGCTCCGGTACGGCACGTGCACCGCATCCGTCCCGGTCTGCTGCGTCAGCAGTTCCCCGGCCAGGTGCGTCGAGGTCCCGACGCCCGAGGACCCGTAGTTCAACTGCCCTGGCCGAGCCTTCATGTAGGCGACGAGGTCCTGAACGCTCCGCACGGGAAGCGCGTTGGCGACGACCAGCGCGTTGGGCTGCTGCCCGAGCAGCGCGATCGGCGCGAAGTCCCGAAGATTGTCGAAGGGCATCCGGGGATAGATTGACGGGTTGATGGCGTGGGACGAGATCGTGCCCATGCAGATGGTGTAGCCATCCGTCGCCTTGGCGCAGACATCGGCCCCGATGTTGCCGCCCGCGCCCACTCGGTTCTCCGCGACCACGGGTTGCCCCAGTCGCCGCGACAGTTCCTGCCCGACGACGCGCCCGACCATGTCCGTCACGCCGCCCGCCGCGAAGGGGATGATCATCCGCACGGGCCGCTGCGGCCAGTCCTGCGCCGAAGCCAGCGCAGGGACTAAGGCAAGCGAGAGCGTGAGCAGGGCGCGTCGTAGCATGTTGTTTCCTCCGGATCGTGGGATCGCACGGGCCTCACCGCGCGCGGCCCTGTCAACCGCCGTGGACCCGCACCGTCCCGCGTTGCAGGATTCTCCACATGACCGACGCTGCCCGCGTGACCGCCGCCCTCGCCGGCATCTCCGGAATCCTCGTCACCCCCTTCGACGCCACGGACGGCGTGGCCCCGTCACGCCTGGAACCGATTATCGCCCGCGCTGCCGCGGCGGAGGTCGCGGCCCTGACCGTGAACGGCAACACTTCCGAATTCTACGGCCTCACCATGGCGGAGGCGGAGCGCATAACCGAGGAGGTCCCGGCCCTCGTCGCCCGCCGCGCCGTCACGATCGCCGGCGTCGGCCGCTCCGTCGGGGAGGCCGCGTCCCTCGCCGCCCGTGCCCGCCGCGCCGGGGCCGACGCGGTCATGATCCACCAGCCGCCCGACCCCTTCCGCGCGCCGCGCGGCGTGGTCGAATACGTCCGCCGCGTCGCCGGCGCAGCCGACCTCCCCGTCATCCTCTACCTCCGCGACGACGCGATGGGCGCCGCGGCGATCGAGGCGCTGACGGCCGTCCCCGGGATCGTCGGCGTGAAATGGGCGACGCCCAACCTCATGCTGCTGGCCGAGATGATCCGCCGCACGGCCGGCCGCCCGCTCGCCTGGGTCTGCGGCCTCGCCGAGCCCTGGGCGCCGCCCATGACCGCCCTCGGCGCGCGGGGCTTCACCTCCGGCCTCATCAACCTCTTCCCCGAACGCTCGATGGCCGTGCTGCGCGCCCTGGATCGCGGCGACGCCGCGGCCGCCGCCTCCGATATCGCCGCCCTCCAGGAATTCGAATACCTGCGCGCCGAGGAATCTGCCGGTGCCAATGTCTCCGTCGTGAAGGCCGCGCTCGCCCTGATCGGGGAGGACGTCGGCCCCGCCCGCCCGCCCGCGGCCTGGCCGCTCGCGCCCGCCGCCGCCGAACGCCTGCGCGACCTTCTCGCCCGTTGGGGCATGACGCCGCGCGCCGCAGCCTGACGCCCCAACAATCTTCAGGGAAAACAACGAGTCGCCCCCGCGTTCCCGTCCCTCCCCGGACGAGATCGCCCCATGGCCCGCGCCACCCCCGCCGACCGGCTGCACGAACGGCTCCTGGAAATCCATCGGCGCCTCTGCGAGGCCTTGGGCTGCCCCATCGCCTATTTCGGCGACCTCGACCCGCTGGACGAGCTCGTCTCCTCCCTCCTTTCCCACCGCACCCGGAACCGCGACAGCGCGACGGCCTTTCGCACGCTGCGCGGGCGCTTCCCGGACTGGAACTCCGTCCGCGACGCGCCAGTCGAGGATGTGCAGGCCGCGATCTCCGCCTGCACCTGGCCCGAGGCCAAGGCGCCCGCCCTGCAGCGCACGCTGCGCGCGATCGCCGAACGCCGCGGCGCGCTGGACCTGCAGCACCTCGCCGACCTGCCCGTCGCCGAGGCGCGGGAATGGCTTGAAGGGCTTCCCGGCGTCGGCCCGAAGACCTCCGCCGCCGTCCTCTCCTTCTCCACGCTGCGCCGCCGCGCGCTGCCGGTGGACAGCCATCACCACCGCGTCGCGCAGCGCCTCGGCCTCATCCCGGGCAACCTCTCGGTAGGCCCCTCGCACCGCGTGCTGGAGGCGATGCTCCCGCCCGAGTGGGACGCGCAGCAGGTCTATGACCACCACGAGGTCCTGATGCTGCACGGCCAGCGCACCTGCCACTTCCACGCGCCGGCCTGCGACCGCTGCGTGCTGCTGGACCTCTGCCCGACCGGCCAGTCCCGCCACGCCGCCCCGTCCGTGAGGCCCGACGCGATCAGGCCCGACGCGATCAGGCCGGCCGCGGGGATGGCGCCACGCGGACCCTGAACTCGGCCGGTGCGGCGCCGCCTACCGCGCCAGCGCCTTCGCCGACCGCAGGATCGCTTCCAGCCCCGCCGGCGACGCCCCCATCGCGCCGAAGATGTCGCGCGTCTCCGCCAGAAGGCCGCGCGCCCGGATCACCGCCTTCGCCAGGTCCGCCTCCGGATCTTCCGACACGTAGCCGTGCCCCGGCAGCAGCAGCCGGGGACGCAACCCCGCCATCCGCTCCAGCGAGAGCACGAGGTCGCTGATGTTGCCCGAGGCGAAGACCCCGCCGAGCGCGCCGCCCGCCATCACCGTGTCGCCGCAGATCAGCGTCCCCGTGGCGGCGTCGTGCAGCGCCAGGTGGCCGGAGGTGTGGCCGGGCGTGTGCAGCACGTCAAAGCGCCAGGGCGGGACGGAGACGACCGACCCTTCCTGCAGGGTCAGGTCCACCCGGGCCGGCGGCGCCTCCTCCCCGAACAGGTCGCGCACCGTCGCGAAATCGTCCCCGTTCTCGATCTTCGCCGCCGCCAGCGCATGCGCCGCGACGACCGCCCGCGGCGGCAGGCAGCCGACGCCCGCCGCATGGTCCGCATGCTCATGCGTCAGGACGACGAGGTCGATCGTCTCCACCGGATGCCCCGCCTCTTCCAGCGCCACCGCGAGGAGCGGCGCCGTGGAGGCGAAGCCCGCATCCACCAGCATCCGCCGCCGCTCCCCGACGACGAGGTAGGCGTTCGCCGCCCGCGATTGCGACCGCAGCTGGATCAGCCCGGGTCGCACCTCGACCACGCGGAAGCCGCGGGGCGGCGCGCCCGGCGCTGGCGGTTCCGGCATGCCGGAACCGCGCTGGTACCGCACCAGCGCCGCCATCACGGAGAGCGCGAAGGCCGGCTGCTGGCTGACGAGGTAGACGAAGCGCGCTTCGTCCACCGGCAGCAGCCGCGCCCTTCCGGCCCCGCCCGCACCGTGCGCAGCCGGGGCCCGCCATCCACCAGCGCCACCTCGCCGAAGGTGCCGCCGGGGCCGATCCGGGTGGCAGGCTGCCCCTCGGCGTCCAGCACCTCCACCGATCCGGCGATGACGACGTACATCTCACCGCCCGGCTCGCCCGCCCGGACGACGGCCTCGCCGGCGGCGACGTAGCGCGCCGCGGCCTCGATCCCCGGCAAGATGGTGTCGCTCACGCGGAGTCTCCCCTTCGCGCTGGCACCCTGTGCGTCCGCCGCCGCCGGCGCAACGGCGTGACGCGCGGCGCCTGCCGTGGGACCATCGCGCGGGACCGCCGGAGACGCGGCCCGGGGAAGGAAACCTTCATGCGCCGCCTGCTCGTCGCGCTCGCGCTGGCCCTGATCACCTGGCCCGCCCTCGCGCAGTTGCCCGACCGTCCGGTCCGGCTGGTCGTCGGCTCCCCGCCCGGCGGTACGACCGACATCATGTCGCGCCTGCTGGCCGAGGCCGTCGATGGCATCCTCCCTCGCGGCGCGGTCGTCGAGAACCGACCCGGCGCCAACGGCAACATCGCGATGGGGGAGGTCGCGCGGAGCACACCGGACGGCACGACCCTCATCGTCTGCGCTTTCGGCCCCTGCGGCGCGAACCCCGCGCTCTACGCCAACCCCGGCTACGACCTCGCGCGCGACTTCGCGCCGGTGATCCTCACGGGCGCCGTCCGCAACGTCATGGTCGTCCGCCGCGATTTCCCCGCGCGCACCTTGCAGGAGCTCCTGGCCAAGGTCCGCGCCGAGCCGGGGCGCGTCACCTTCGCGTCCTCCGGCGCCGGCGCCTCCAACCACCTCGGCCCCGAAATGCTGCGCACGCGCTTCGGCCTGGACTGGACGCATGTTCCCTATCGCGGGTCAGCCCCGGCCATCACCGACCTGATCGCCGGCAACGTGGACGTCTTCTTCGACAACCTGCCCTCCATCCTGCCGCATATCCGGGCGGGCTCCGTCCGCCCGGTCGCCGTCGTCGCGGCAGAGCGCGTGCCCGAACTGCCGGACGTCCCGACCTTCGCCGAGGCCGGTGCGCCCGGCGTCGTCATCGATTCCTGGTTCGGCCTCATGGCCCCCGCGCGGACCCCGCCCGCGACGGTGGCTGCGCTGAACGCCGCCTTCTCCCGGGCGATGGACAAGCCGGACTTCGCCGCCCGCGCCCGCGCCGCCGGCATCACCCCGATCCGCAGCACCCCCGACGAGATGGCCGCCCACGTCCGCGCCGAGGCCGCGCGCTGGGCCGAGGTCGTCCGCACCAACGGGATCCGCGCCGAATGAGCAAGATCACGAGCCTCCGCACCATCCGCATCCCTGAGCGCCAGAACCTCCTCTGGGTCGAGGTCACGACGGATGAGGGGCTGACGGGCTTGGGCGAATCCTTCCGCGGTTCCGCCGCCGTCGAGGCGGTGATGCACGACGTCGTCGCGCCCTACCTGATCGGCCGTGACGCCCGCCGCATCGAGGCGCATTCGCGCCACCTGCTGACGCCCTATGTCGGCTTCGGCGGTTCCTCCGCCGAGGTCCGCGCGGCGAGCGCGGTGGACATGGCGCTCTGGGACCTCGCGGGCCAGCGCCACGGCATCCCGATCCACGAGGCGCTGGGGGGCGCGGTCCGCGATTCCATCCGCGCCTACAACACCTGCGCCGGCTACGACTACAACTCCCGCGGCGCGGGACAGCGCCGCATCGGCGAGGCCGATGCTGTCACCGGCCCCTACGACGACCAAGTCGCCTTCTTCCGCGACGCCGGCGCTCTGGCCGAAAGCCTCCTCTCCGAAGGCTACGCCGCCATGAAGATCTGGCCCTTCGACCCGCATGCGGATGCGAGCGGCGGCCAGATGATCAGCCTGGAAGGCCTGAAGAAGGGCCTGGAACCCTTCGAGAAGATCCGCCGCGCGGTGGGCGACCGCATCGAGATCATGGCGGAACTCCACTCCCTCTGGTCCGTCCACGCCGCCACCCGCATCTGTCGCGCGCTGGAGGATGTCGGAATCTTCTGGGCCGAGGACCCGATCGGGAAGATGGACGACCTCGAATCCCTCGCCGAACTCCGCCGCGCCGTCCGCGTCCCGATCTGCGGCTCCGAGACCCTCGGCGGCAAGGTGAACTTCCGCCGCGCCCTGTCGCTCGGCGCCGTGGACATCGTCATGCTCGACCTCGCCTGGTGCGGCGGCCTCACGGAGGGGCGGAAGATCGCCGCGCTCGCCGAGGCGCACGCCCGCCCCCTGGCCCCGCACGACTGCACCGGCCCCGTCGCGCTCTGGGCCGGCCTTCATCTCGCGCTGCACGCGCCGACCGCGATCTTCCAGGAAGTCGTGCGCGCGACGCTGGCGACCTGGTATCGTGACCTCGTGACGGAGCTGCCAGTCATCCGGAACGGGCTGGTCCAGGCGCCGACTGCACCGGGGCTCGGCTGTGCGCTCAATCCAGCCGTGGCGCGACGCGACGACGCGATCGTGCGGGAGAGCCGCGCGTAGGCACGACTCACCGGCCCGGAACAGGAAGCGGCGACCACGTCCTTCCGCCGGACCCGTTCAGGCCGACGCAGCCGCCCGCGGACCCTCGGGCTGCGGTCGGGTCGCACCGGAACGCGTCTCCGGCATGAGCAGGAGGTACCCGACGAAGCCGACCGCCGCGACCGCGCCGAGCGTCGCGAAGGCCGCCGAATACCCCGCATGCACGATCACCTGCCCGGCCAGCGAGGCGCTGAGCGCCGCACCAAGCCCCTGCGCCGTCGCGACCGCCCCCTGGCTCACGTTGAAGCGCCCGGTCCCCCGCGTCAGGTCCGCGATCACCACCGGGAAGAGCGCCCCGAAGATCCCTGCCCCCACGCCGTCCAGCGCCTGCACACCTAGCAGCCACCACGGCGCATCGGAGACGGTGTAGAGGAATCCCCGCGCCGCCAGCACGCCGAAGGCGACGAGGAAGATCGGCTTCCGCCCCCACGCCTCCGCCCGCGCCCCGACGAGCATCGCCACCGGCACCATCACGCATTGCGCCGCAACGATGCAGCCGGCCATGAGGGAGGTCGCGTAGTCCTGCCCCACCACCCGGGTCAGCTTCTGTCCCACCGTCGGCAGCATCGCCGCATTCGCCAGGTGGAAGCACGCCATCAGCGCCGCGAAGATCAGCAGGGGACGGCAGGTCAGCAGGATCTGCCAGCCCGACGGCCCGTCGCCCGCCGCGCCGCAGTCGCCCAACCCGCGCGCCACGTCGTCGCGGATCGCAGCGGCCGGGATCGCCAGCACCGCGCCGATGCTCAGCAGCGCCAGCGCCGCCATGATCCAGAACACGACGACCGGGCCGAACAGCACCGCCGTCCCCGCCGCCAGCGCCGCCGAAGCAGCGTTGCCCGCGTGGTTGAACGCCTCGTTCCGCCCCACCCGCCGCGCGAAGGCCCGCGGCCCCACGATGCCGAGCGTGACCGCCGCGATCGCCGGCGGGAACACCGCCCCTGCCACCGCCGCGAGCGACTGCGTCGCCGCCACCGCCGCGAAGCCGCTGATGAAGGGCAGCGCGGCGCAGCTCAGCGTGACCGCAAGGGCCGCCGCGACGACGACGGCGCGCTTGCGCCGCGTCCGGTCCATCAGTGCCCCCATGGGCGTCTGCGCCAGCAGCCCGACGATGCCGGCGATGGTGATGACGGTGCCGATCGTCGCCTCGTCCCAGCCGCCCGAGGGACCGCGCACCGTGAGAAGGTAGATCGCGAGGTAGGGCCCGAGCCCGTCCCGCACGTCGGCAAGGAAGAGGTTCAGCGCATCGAGGGCGCGCGTGACCCTGCGGCCGGGATGGAGCCCCGGCGGTTCGGCAGTCATCGGCTTCGTCTGGTTTGCATCTGGGCTGCAACGCCGCCAAGCGAGACCGGTTGATGGCCAGCCGGAACGGTCAGCGCCCGGCGATCGACTTGTGCTCCAGCCGCGACAGAAGCCGAACGCAGGGCCAGAGCAGGATGAAGTACGCCAGCGCCGCCGCGACGATCGGCGAGGCATTGTAGGTCACGCTCTGCGCCTGCCGCGCCTGGAACAGCAGTTCGGGCAGCGCCACGACGGAGGCGATGGAGGTCAGCTTCACCACCTCCACCGTGTTGGAGACGAGGTCGGGCAGCACATTCCGCACGGCCTGGGGCAAGATGACGTGCCGCATGGTCCGGTAGGGCGAGAGCCCCAGCGCCCGCGCCGCCTCGGCCTGCCCGCGCGGTACGGAATCCAGCCCGGCCCGCAGCACCTCCCCGTAATAGGCACCCGTGTTCAGGAAGAAGGCCAGCGCCACCGCGCCCCAGGCGCCGAGGTCGATCCCGGCGAAGGGCAGCCCGGCATAGCAGACGATCAGCAGCACCAGGGGAGGCAGCGCCCGGAACAGGTCGGTCCAGGCGGCGAGCGGCCAGCGCACCCAGCGGCTTCGCGCCCGCGACAGCAGCGCCAGCGCCAGCCCGCCGAGCACCCCCAGCGGCACGACCATGGCCGCGAGAAGCAGCGTCTGCCACAGCCCGCGCAGCAGGATCGGCATCGCGCGGCGCACGATATCCCAGTTCAGGAAGGCATCGGCGAAGTCCTCCACCTCAGCATGTCCCTCGCGACATGCTCAGCATGTTCCTCGTGACATGCTCAGCGCGCCGGGTGGCCGGGCAACGCCGCGCGCCGCTCGATCCAACGCCCCACGCCCACGACGGGGATGAACAGCAGCGCGTAGGCGATCGCGCCGAGGGTCAGCGGCGATGGATTGCCGGAAAACGCCATGGCCGACTGCGACGCCCCCAGGATTTCCGCCACGCCCACGACGGAGGCCAGCGCCGTCCCCTTGGTGATCGCGATCGTCCGGTTCGTCAGCGGCGGCACGACCATCCGCACGGCCTGGGGCAGGATCACCAGGAACAGCGTCGGCAGGAAGCGCATCCCAACCGCCCGCGCCGCATCCCACTGCCCGCGCGGCGTCGCGGCGATCCCCGCCCAGAAGATCTCCTCCGCGAAGGCCGCGAGCACCAGGGTCAGCGACAGCCAGGTCGCCCAGAACCCCGACAGCGACAGCTCCATCGAGGGCAGCCCGAAATACAGCAGCACGATGATGACGAGCGGCGGCAACGCCCGGAACAGGTCCACGAAGAAGATCAGAAGCCAGTTCAGCGGCCGCACGCCGAGTGCCCGCACCACCGCCAGCGCCAGCCCGGCCACCAGCCCTGCCGCCACGATGGCGGCGGCCAGCAGCACGGTCAGCCCGAAGCCCTCGACGATCTTCGGCAGCCAGGCCGCCATCACCTTCGCGTTCAGGAAGGTGGCGGCGAACCCGTCGAGTCCCCCCAAGGTCCCGTCAGGTCCTCAGCAGCGCGGCTCATGCGGCGTGGGGTCGTAACCCGGCAGGTCCGGCACGCCGTAGCCCGGGAAGACGGTCCGCTCGGCCGACTCCTCGCCCGGCGCGTCGCCGAACCATTGCTGCGACAGCCGGGCCACCGTGCCGTCGCGCTTCATGCATTCCAGTACGTTCTCGACCTCGTTCCGCAGCGCCACGTTGTCGCGGCGGAAGGGCGCGGCCCAGTGGGCGCGGGTCTCGCGGATGGTGAAGTCCGGGACGAGCTGCCGCTGCTGGCTCGCGGCGTAGCGGACGACCGTGTTGCCCGCGAGCACCGCATAGGCCCGCCCCGCGATCACGGCGGCCACCGCGTCGGGGTTCGTGTCATAGGCCTGGTACGTGAAGCCCAGCCGTTCCGCGTTCGCCTGCGCCCAGGCATCGTACGCCGATCCCTTGTTCACCGCGATCGCCTTGCCCCGCAGGTCGTCGAGCGACCGGATCGGCGCGTTCCCTCGCCGGATGCCGAACTGGAACTCCGTGTAGAGGTAGCCCTCGGTGAAGATCATGCTCTCCGCCCTCTCCCGCGTGACGGTCACCGGCGCCGCCAGGAAGTCGTAGCGCCCCGCATTCATCGCGGGCACGAGGCCGGAGAAGGACGCGGAGTCGATGGTGATCTCCCGCCCCATGCGGCGGGCGACCTCCCGGAACAGGTCCACGTTGAAGCCCTGCACTCCGCCTTCCAGCCGCGGGAAGGCGTGGGGCGCGAAGGTCCCGTCCACCGCCGTCCGCAGCGGGGGTCCGCCCGCGCCCCCCGTCTGGGCCTGGACCCCCGTCGCCGTCGCCAGCAGCAGCGCGGCGGCCATGAATGAGCGACGCATCCTCTTCCCCTCCGAACCCGATCCGCGGCCCCGGCCCGCGGTCGTCGCAGGCTGACATGCAAGTCGCGTGCGGGGGAGGGGGCGTCGCCGACGTGCGAGGACCCCGGGCCCTGACCGCACGTGCCCTGATCTTGCCACGATCTCGGCGCCTCGCCGCCGCGGCCCGGGTGTTCTCTTCGTATCGCCGGGGCAGGCATCCCCCATCGTCCCGGCCGGAGGTCCGACATGAACCGGTTCTGCCTCGCCCTGATCGTCGCCGGCCTCGTCACGATCGCGACGCTCGTCGCGACGGTCCTGGGCTCGCCCACCACGGCCGCCGTGCCGTCCTACGCGCCCCTGGCCGCCGCCTTCGCCGGCCTGTCCATCGTCGCCGGCCTGGTGTTGCTGGAAGTCAGGACCGGCGGCCGGGTCGTCCGCGTCTCCTGACGGCGCGTCAGGCCTTTTCCGGATAGAGCGAGGCCAGCCCCGCCTCGCTCGCCTCGCAGCGCCCGCGCTCCGTGATCAGCCCGGTCACCAGCCGGGCCGGGGTCACGTCGAAGGCGGGGTTGGCGGCGACCGTCCCCTCCGCCGCCACGCGCACCGTGGCGATCGTCCCGTCGGGAAGGCGCCCCGTCGTGTCCGTCACCTCCGTGCCCGAGCGCTCCTCGATCGGGATTTCCCGCACCCCGTCGCGCACGGACATGTCCAGTGTCGAATGCGGCAGCGCCACCCAGAACGGCACGCCATTGTCCTTCGCGGCCAAGGCCTTGAGGTAGGTCCCGATCTTGTTCGCGACGTCGCCGTTCCGCGTGACCCGATCCGTGCCGACGAAGACGATATCCACCATCCCGTGCTGCATCAGGTGCCCGCCGGCATTGTCCGCCACCAGCGCATGCGGAACGCCGTGCGCGCCCAGTTCCCAGGCCGTCAGCGCCGCGCCCTGGTTGCGCGGCCGAGTCTCGTCCACCCAGACATGGACGTTCATGCCCTCGTCATGCGCCTGATAGATCGGCGACAGGGCCGTCCCGAAATCCACTGTCGCGATCCAGCCGGCGTTGCAGTGCGTCAGGATCCGCACCGGCTCGCCCGGCGGCTTGCGCGCCGCGATCTCGCGCAGCAGCGGCAGCCCGTGCTCGCCGATCTTGCGGTTGGTCTCGACGTCGTCGTCGCAGATCGCCGCCGCCTCGGCATAGGCGGCATCGGCCCGCCGCTCCGGCGGGTGGTTCCGCACCGCCGTGCAGATCCGGTCCAGCGCCCAGCGCAGGTTGACCGCCGTTGGCCGCGTCTCGTTCAGCATCGCCGCCGAGCGTTCCAGGTTCTCGACGGACGGATCGCGCCGCAGCGCCATCGCAAGCCCATAGGCCCCGACCGCCCCGATCAGCGGCGCGCCACGGACCTTCATGGACCGGATCGCCTCGGCGACCGCGTCCTCGTCCGGCAGGACGAGTTCCTCGACCGCCCAGGGCAGGCGCGTCTGGTCGAAGATGACGACCGAGCGGCCGTCGTCATGCACCCGCACGCTGCGGTGCGGCACCCCGTTGATCTTCAACGCCTCAGATCCTCTGGTGCAGCGCGCAGACCAGCGTGAAGAGCCGCCGCGCCGTCTCGAAATCCAGGGTCACGCGGCCCTGCAGGCGTTCCCGTAGCAACTCCGCCCCTTCGTTGTGCAGGCCGCGCCGCGCCATGTCCAAGGTCTGGATCCGCGCTTCCATCGCCCCATCGCCAACCGCCTGTTCGTAGCCGCCGACCACCATCTGGTAGTCCTTGATCAGCCGCCGGAAGGGCCCGAGCGCCAGCCCGAAGGCACGCAGCGGCGCATCCGCCGAATCCCGGATGTCCAGCAGCAGCCGCCCGTCGCGCAACGCGAGGTGCACGATGTAAGGCCCGGGCGCCAGCCCTTCCGGCGAGAACACGTTCTCCAGCAGCAGGTCCCGCACGGCCTGCTCCCGGTCCTGCTCCGCGAAGCGCGAGGGCAGGGGTGGGCCCTCGGGCAGCAGGATGGACGCGATCCGTTGCGTCGCGACGCCGGCCATCACCTCACTCACGCTGTTCCCCGCGTTCCCCGAAGCCCAGTCGCCACATCAGCCCGACCACCCCGCCCTTCACCGGACGCAGCAGCAGCGTGCAGATGACGGCGAAGAGCGGCAGCCAGACGACCATATGGAGCCACATCGGCGGCTCGTAGACCCTCTCGATCCAGAAGACCGGCGGGACGAGGAGGTGCCCGACGAGGAAGATGACGATGTAGGGCGGCGCGTCATCCGCCCGGAGCGACCCGAGCGGCGCGTGGCACACGGCGCACTCGTCGACGACGCGCAGGAACCCGGCGAAGACCCGGCCCTCCGCGCAGTTCGGGCAGCGATTGCGGATGCCTCGGCCGATCAGCGTCCAGGCGGACGGTGCGGGCCGCGACTCCTCGCCGACGGCGCGGTCGGGCTGCGGGAGCATGGTTGGCGATCCTCCGGCGGGGGGAACGCGACCCACGCCGTTATGTTGCAACGCAATATGGCGGCCCGTCACCGTTGCGGCAAGCACGGGGCTTGTCCCCGGCCGCCCCGTCCCGGACCATCCGGACATGGAACGCCGCGTCCTCCTCATCAACCCGAACACCGATGCGGGATGCACCGCGGGCATCGCGCGGGCTGTCGCCCCCTACGCCCGGCCCGGTGCGATCCGCTTCGACACCGTCGCACTCCCCGGCGGCCCGTCGGCGGTCGCGACATGGCGGGACTGGTTCTCGGTCGCCCTGCCGCTCTGCGACCTCGTCGCGCGCAGCCCGGCCGATGCCTACGTCATCGCCTGCGTGTCCGACCCCGGACTGGAAGCGGTGCGGGAGGTGACGGACCGCCCGGTCCTCGGCCCCTTTCGCTGCGCGGTCGCCGCCGCGCTCGCCCGCGCCGACCGCTTCGGCGTCATCGCCTTCGTCGAGGCCTCGAAGGCCCGGCAACGGCGCGTCCTGCAGGCCGTCGGCGCGGGAGCCCGCCTCGCCGCGACGGAAGCACTGAACCTCCCGATGACCGCGTTGACGGACGGCACCGCCGCCCGCGCCGCGCTGATCGCAACTGCTCGGCGGCTGGCCGCCGCCGGGTCGGACGTCGTCATTCTCGGCTGCGCCGGCATGGCGGACCACCGCCGCGCCGTCGAAGACGCAGCGGGCATTCCCGTGATCGAACCGATGGCGGCCGCGGCCGCCCAGGCCCTTGTCGCCGTCGGCGACGCGCCCCTCAGCGGAGCGCCCGCCGGACCGCGTCAGCGATCCGTCGAGGCGACCGCCTGACGCGAGGACGCCTGCTGCGCGATCCGCGCCCGCTCGCGTTCCCAATAGGCGCGCCGCATGTCGCGCGCCTCCCGCTCCCGCATCTCCGCGTCCGCCGCCCGCCGCGCATGCGGCGCCTCGGCCTGCGCCTGGCCGGAGCCCACGACGCGGGAGAAGAAGTTCCCGAACACGCTGTCGCCCTCCGCCGCCTGGGCGGGGGATGTCACCGCAGCGGCGGTGACGAGGGCGAGGGCGGCAAGGACCGGACGGGACATGGTGGGCGTTCTCCTGCCAGGGGAACGTTGCTCCGGGTTGCACGGTTGCGGCGTCACCAGCCGCGCTGCCGCTCCTGGTCCAGGCGGCGGCGCTCATCCGCAAGCCGGCGCTGCTGGTCCGCCAACTGCCGGTCGCGGTCCTCGACGGCGCGGTCGCGATGGGCGCGATCACGGTCACCCGCCTCACGCCGGCGCCCGAAATCCTCTCGCCCCCCATCGCGCCGCGCGCGCTGGCGCTCCCGCTCCCGGCGCGCGCCGTCCTCTTCCCAACGGCGCTGCTCATCGGAGCGGCGGCGCGCGTCTTCGTCGGCGCGGCCGCGGTCGCCGCCGAACTGGCGCAGCGCCTGGTCCAACATCTGGTTGACGTCCTGCGCGCGGGCAGTGCCCGCGACGCCGAAGCCCAGGCCCAGGGCGGTGAGGCCGGCGCGGGCCAGGAAGGTGCGGCGCATGTTCTCCTCCGTGCGTGGTGTCTCGGAGGGAGAACGCCCCGCGCGTGCCGCGCGTTGCCTTCGCGCGCCGGCGGCGGGACGCCTCAGCGCGTCGCCGGCGCGTTCCGGTCCACCGAGCCGGACGGCACCGTATCGGCGACGGGCGGCTGCGCGATCTCCCGCGCCGAGCCCTGCGGCAACGCCAGCAGGTCCCGACGCTCCGGCCCGAGCGACCCGCGCGTCATGTCGTCCGTCACCGCGGAGGAGGACGGCGCCGTCCCCTCCCGCAGCTGCCGTGCGGCATCGGCGACGCGATCCTGATCCACGCCGCGCCGCAACTGCTCCTCCGCCGATCGCTGCGCCGGACTCATCGCCAGCAGCGGCGCCGCGAGCAGGAGAGACAGGGCCATGGCGGCGATCGTGCGCATCGGGGGTTCCTCCGTCCCCGCTACAACGCTCCAGCGCTCGGCCGGTTACGCCTCCGCACGAACCTTCGCGGCGGGGGTCCACTCCGGCGGCGCGACGGCCCCGACCTGCTCCGTGATCCGCGCATAGGCCTCGGGACGCCGGTGCCGCGCGAAGTTGAAGATCGTCTCCCGCCCGAGCCGGCACACCTCGAGGTCCAGGTCAGCCACCACCACCTCGTCGTCCCAGGAGGTTGCCTGGGCCATGATCTCCCCTTGCGGGTTCACGATGATGGAGTGCCCGAACATCTCGTGCCCGTCCTCCGTCCCGGCCTTCGCGACCCCGACCCCGAAGCACGCGTTCTGGTAGCACCCCGCCTGGATCGAGAGGTGCGAGTGCAGCACCCGCAGGTGATGCGCCTCGAAGCCGCGGTTTTCCATGTTCAGCGACGGCGTGTTGTAGCCGAGCATGACGAGTTCCACGGACTGCAACCCCAGCACCCGCCAGGCCTCCGGCCAGCGCCGGTCGTTGCAGATCATCATGCCGAGGTTCACGGGCCCCGCCGACCCGACCGGCGCGCGCACGACAGGGAAGCCGAGGTCGCCGACCTCGAAGTAGCGCTTCTCCAGGTGCTGCACCCGGCGCTGCGGGTCGTGTTCCGCATGCCCGGGCAGGTGCACCTTCCGGTACTTCAGCACGATCTCGCCGGACGGATGCACGAAGACCGCCGTGTTGAAGTGCCTCCCCTCCGGCGTCCTCTCCGCGTAGCCCAGGTGGAAGGCGACGTTCAGCCGCCGCGCGGCCTCGAAAAGCGGCGCCGTCTCGTTGGAGGGGAGGGAGGTCTCGAACCAATGGTCGGCCGCGGCCCGGTCCTCCTCGTACCAGCGGGGGAAGAAGGTCGTGAGCGCGAGTTCCGGATAGACGACGACCTCCGCCCCGCGCCGGTGCGCCGCCTCCATCAGCGCGACCATCCGCCCGACCGCCACGTCGCGCCCCTCGGCGCGCTGGATCGGTCCCATCTGGGCGGCGGCGACGGTCAATCGGCGATGCATGGAGGATCCTCTGGCTGCGGTCGCGAGCCTAACCGCTCCCGATGCGACCCGTCGCGGCTTGGGCGGAACGTCACCGGGCCGTTCCCTCGGCAGCCGCCGCCGTGCCGTGAAAACGGGCTTCGCCACGTTTACCGGCGGGCGGCCGCGCCTCAGTACCCGTTGACGGCGAGGAACAGCAGGTACTTCGTCGGGTCGCGCAGCTTCGACGGCGCCGCCTGATCACGGGGCCAGGACGCATGGCGGGTCGTCGCGGGCTGGTACATCTCGAAGTGAAGCATCGAGCTCTCGCCCATCTTGCCGATGCGGGCGATCGGCTTGCCCGCCTCGACCGGCTTGCCCTGCTGGACGCCGAACTCCTTCCAGCTGTCCTTCTCGATCTCGGCGTAGTGGATCACTGGCCCGTGCGCGCCGGTCGACACCAGCATGCCGTAGGTGCCCATGTGATAGGTGTGGATGCTCATCACCGTGCCGCTCTGGCAAGCGACGACCGTGTCGAGGTGGTAGCCGCCGAGGTCGACGGCACAATGCCAGCGCAGCGTGTCGCCGGCCTTCGGCTTGACCGGCCGGGCCGCGCCGAAGTGGCGGGTGTGGTTGCCGTACTTCGAGCCACCCTTCGTGACGCTGGGAACCTGGCGGCCGTAGTTGTTCGTGGGCGAGCGGACCGGCCAGTAATGGTCGTCGAGGAAGATGAGGTCGCCGCCATCCTCAAGCACATTCATCTGGTGCAGCTCGATGAACGGCACGTTCTCGAACTGTCGGATCTGACCCGCGGCCGGGCCGGCGGTCCATCGCGGGGCGGCTGCGGCCGGGGCCATCACATCCCTCCTCAGGGTAGTGCCCGGACGTTACGCTGCTGCTCCGGCGCCGGACAACCGGGATGGCCCGTCGGTCCTGTCGCGTGCGTCGCACACGCGACTCCACGGGACGACGTGCGGGCAGCTGCAGGCAGCGCGTCCGGGCTGGCATGGCTGGCCACGGGTAAGGGCGGGCTGACCGAGATGACGGAGGGGCCAGCGGGACCGCGGAGATCGGACCTTGGCACGCGCCGAGCCGACATCGAACGCCACGCGTGCGTGCGCTATATATAATGTGTGCCGTCACCGGACCTGGGAGCCGCGACCGATGAGCCTCACCATACCGCCTGCCGACGAGATGATCTCCCCACCCGTCCTCGACAGGCTGCCACGTCGTGGCCTCCTCACCTCCGTCAGCCTCGGCGCGGGCTACACCCTCGCGGCCGGCCCGGTCATCGCGCAGACCATCGTCACGACGCCGGCGGACGGCCTCGTCGCCGGGGAGGTCACCATTCCCGTCGGCGCCGTCGCCATGCCCGCCTACCGGGCCCGCCCTGCCTCCGGCAGCGCCTGGCCGGTGGTCATCGTGTGCCAGGAGATCTTCGGCCTGCACGAGTACATCAAGGACGTGACGCGCCGCCTGGCGAAGGAGGGCTTCCTCGCCGTCGCGCCGGACTACTACGTCCGCCAGGGCGACGCCGCGCGCGCCGCCGATGTCGGCGCCGCCGCCGCGATCGCCAACCGCAAGCCGGACGCGGAATTGTTCGGCGACCTCGACGCGACCTATGCCTGGGCCGTGGCCGACGGCGGCAATGCCGACCGCCTCGGCATCACCGGCTACTGCCGGGGCGGCCGCAACGTCTGGGCCTATGCCGCGCACAATCCGCACCTGAAGGCCGGCGTCGCCTGGTACGGCCCCGTCGCCGGCACGCCGAGCGACCTCACGCCGCGCGTCCCGCTCGACATGGCCGCCGACATTCGGTGCCCCATCCTCGGCCTCTACGGGGAAGCCGACACCGGCATCCCTGTCGAGGGCCTCCGCCGGATGCAGGCCGCGATGCGGGCCGTGAACAAGCCTTTCGAACTGGTGATCTACCCCGACGCCCCGCACGGCTTCCACGCGGACTACCGGCCGACCTACCGTCCGGGGCCTGCCGCCGATGGCTGGCGGCGGATGCTCGATTTCTTCCGCGCGAACGGAGTGGGTTGATGCGCAACGCGACCTCGACCGCGGCGGTCCTCGGCGCCGTGCTCTTGCTCCTCCCCGGCACGTCGCAGGCACAGAAGGGTGCGGCGCCGGCCACCACGCCGCCCGCCGCAGCACCGCCTGCGGCCCGCTCACCCGCGGCGGAAGTCGGCGCCCTGCCGCCGCAGATCGCGGGGCTGCGCCGCCAGGAACCCGTGACGGACTACGAGGCGCGCCCCAACGGTCGCGGCCTCGGCGCCTCCATCAACTACGAATCGCCGACCGGCACGCCGTACGTCACGATCTACCTCTACAACCGCAACCGCTCCGACCTGACCACGCCCGGCGTCGGCCCGGCCGCCGACGCCGAGCTCGCCACCAGCCGGCGCGAGATCGAGAACGCGTCGGAGAACCGCGGCTACCGCATCGGCTCCGTCACGCGCCTGCCCGACATCCCCGGCCCGGGCGGCGCGGCAGCCTTCCGCTGCGATGCCTACACTTTTGAGTACGCCGAGGAGCAGACGACCGCCGACAGCTTCGCCTGCGTCGGGGTGGCCCAGGGCCGCTTCGTGAAGGTCCGCCTGTCCCACCGTGCCCGGGCGAACACGGTTGCTGCGCGCCCGCTGCCGATGGACGTGATGCGCAGCATCGCGGAACTCACGGGCTTCGGCGCGGGACGCCCCGCGGTCGGCGGCAAGTCCTGACCGGCCGCGGCGCGCCGCCTCTCCGCGGGGCGGCGCGTCAGGCCGGCGCCTCGATCCCCGCCTGATCGACGATCCGTTGGTACTGGTCGGGCCGGCGGTGCAGGCCAAGGTCGAACATCTTCCCCGGCGCCCGCCCCTGCAGCCCCGCGTCGAGGTCGAGGTCCGCCATCAGCACCTCATCGTCCAGCGAACGCGCCTGCGCCACGACGATCCCGTCCGGCGACACGATGCAGGACCCCCCGATGAGCCCCGACCCATCCTCGTCACCCGCCTTCGCGACGGAGACCGCCCAGGTCGAGTTGAAGTAGGCGTTGGCCTGGACCGCGAGCGTGGAGTGGAAGGTCCGCCGCTCCGAATCCTCGGTGTTCCCCCCGTTCGGATCGTAGGCCGCGGAATTGTAGCCGATGCAGACCAGCTCCACCCCCTGCAGCCCGAGGCAGCGCCACGCCTCCGGCCAGCGCCGGTCGTTGCAGATCAGCATGCCGAGCACGGGCCGGTGCCACGTCTCCGGTCCCCGCGCGACGGGAAAGCCAAGGTCGCCCGGCAGGAAATAGCGCTTCTCCAACTGCTGGTAGCGCTGCGCCGGGCGAGGCTCCTTCGAGCCGGGCAGGTGGACCTTGCGGTACTTCAGCAGCATCTCGCCGTCGGGCCCGACGATGACCGAGGAGTTGAAGCGCCGCCCGCTTCCCGTCAGCTCGGCGTAGCCGACGTAGAACCCGACGCCGAGCGTCCGCGCCCGCTCGAACAGCGGCTGAACCGAGGGTCCCGGCATCCGCTGCTCGTAGAAGCGGGACAGGTCCGCCTCGTCCTCGATCAGCCAGCGGGGAAAGAAGGTGGTGAAGGCGAGTTCGGGGAAGACGACGAGCCGGGCCCCGCTCTTCGCCGCGCCGTCCAGCAGCGCGATCATGCGCTCCAGGATGACGTCGCGCGGCATGTCGCGGGGGTTCGGGCCCATCTGCGCCGCGGCGACCCGCAGGATCCGGCTCATCGCGAGGTTCCCCCGTCATGCGACGCCGGCGGCGCGCCGGGCTCCGCGTCATCCTCGGTCCTCGGCGCGACCAGCGTCCACGTCACCCGCCCGAAGACGACCGCCACCCCGAAGGCGATCAGCGCGTTCGGCACGCTCGTCCCCGGTCCCGTGATCCAGATCCAAAGGCCGAAGCCGGCCAGCGCCGCAGGCAGCGCGACGAGCAGCGGCCGCCGCACCGTCACGCCCCCGCCTCCGGCAGTTCCACCGCGCGCCGGTGCTGCCGCGGCACGAAGCGTCCGTCGCCCGGCTTGGCCAGGACCTTCTCCCCGTCCCACACGGCGCGCCCGCGCAGATAGGTCGCGGCGACGCGCCCCCGCATGCGACGTCCGTGATAGGCGGAATGCTGGAACTCCGGCCGGTCCAGGATCTTCGCCTGGTCGAAGGTGAAGTCGCCGCGCTCGATCACGCAGAGGTCGGCGTCCGACCCGACCTCGATCCGTCCCTTCTTCGGGTCGAGACCGTGGTACCGCGCGGGCTCCGCCGCGCAGAGCCGCGCCATGATCGTCAGCGGCAGCCCGCGCTCCTCCAGCAGGGTGAACATCAGCGGGGCGAAGGACTGCATCCCCGTCAGGCCCGCCCCCACCGCGAAGATGTCGCCGTTGTAGGTCTTGCGCTCCCGCTGCCACGGCGCGTGGTCCGTGGAGACGTATGCGACGGCGCCGTCGGCGATCGCCCCCCACATCCGCTCGACCTCCGCAGCGCTGCGGAAGGGCGGGTTGCACTTCCCGAACCCCTCGAGCCGCACGACGTCCTCCTCCGTCATGCAGAGGTAGTGGACGCAGGCCTCCCCCGACGACCGCGCCCCCGCGCGCCGGAAGGCCTCCGCGATCTCGAACCCCCGCGCCAGCGACGAATGGGCGATGTGGACATGCGCCCCCGTCTCCAGCCCGATCTCGAAGATCGCGTTGTTCGCGAGATTCTCGGCGAGCGGCGGCCGGGTGACGCAGTGCTGGATCGGGTCCCGCCGCCCGGCCGCCTTGGCCTCGGCGGTCAGGGCCTCCACCAGCTCCTGGTCCTCGTTATGGACCGCGACCATCAGGTTGGTCTTCGCGATCTCCGCGAAGGCGCGCCGCATCAGCGGCCCGTTGATCCGGGGGAACCGCACCGCATCGTATTCATAGGTGGAGAGCTTGAAGGCCGAGGCCCCGGCCTCCGCCAGCTCCGCGATCTTCTCGACGCCGCCGTCCTTGCGGATGGTGCCGTAGAGCGCGACGTCCACGTGGGCCAGCCGGTGGAGGTGCTCGACCTTGTCCCGGAAGATCGCGGCGTCCGTAACCGGCAGCGGGATGTCGTAGGGCATGTCGCAGCAGGTCGTGACCCCGCCGGCCGCCGCCGACATCGTCGCCCCCTCGATCCCCGGCCACCCGATGGAGGACGCCGTGTGCATGTGCCCGTCCACCAGCCCGGGGAGAACGAAGCGCCCCGAATGGTCTTCGACCGAGGCGGCGGGCGGAGGCGCGCCCTGCCCGATGGCGGCGATGGCTTCCCCCCGCACGGCCACGTAGCCGTCCGGCAGGATGCGGTCGGGCAGGACGAGGTCGCCGCGAATGATGCGATCGAAGGGCTGCTGCATCGGTCAGATCCAGGTGACCACGGAAGGCTAGACCCGTTCCGCCCGATCCGAAACATGACGCCGGCGCCGCTCAGGGTCGCGGCCCGGGGCAGGGCGGTTCGACGGCGTGCGATGCGTCGGTTATCCCGTGGCGGCGGCCCAAGGGCCCCGCCCTTCGGGCCTCGACCGGTCGTCTCCGCGAGGGTTCCCGATGATCTACCTGCTCCACATCCCCAAGACGGCCGGCCAGACGCTCGCTGCGCGCGTCGGCGGGGCCTTCGCAGCCGAGCGGGTCAGGATCCACATCCCGATCGTCGGGACGCGGGAGGAGGTCGCGGCGCTTGCCGCGGCCCACGACTTCGTCGGCGCCCATACCGGATTCGGTATCCTGCGTGAGCCGCCGCCGGGGGTCGAGTTCATGGCCTCGGTACGCGACCCGATCCGGCACGTCGTGTCCCACGTGCGCCACATCCGCCGCGATCCCCTCAACGCGCTTCACGCCGCCTCCGTCGCCTTGCCCATCGAGGCGTTCCTCGAGCGCTTCGCCGACTACTTCCTGACCTTCCAGACCCGCGGCCTGGTGCGGCCCTTCTTCGGGGCCGAGGCGGCTGACCTGGTTCACGGCGAGGATGCCTGGTTGCTGCGGCACCTGCCCGCCGCGGCGGAGCGCATCCGCTGGCTCGTCCCGACCGAGAGCGTGGACGAGTTCTGCATCCTGTGGTCGCTCGAATCGGGGCGCCGCCTCGCGGAGACGGCCGAGGCGCTGAACGCGGCCCCGCCGGACGACGTGGACGCCGCCGCCATCCGCGAGTGGCTCCTTCGCGATCCCGGGCGGTTCGCACTCGACAGTATCCTGTGGACGACCGCACGCCGCCGCTATGCGGCGTGGCGCCACGGCCTCGCGACGGCGGCCGACGACCCGGCTCTCATCGCGCCTGCTCTCCGTGCTGCGGCCGACGGCGATGCCGGTGTCTGGCTCGTCCGGGACTGGCACCCGGCCGAGCTGCAGGTCGACGGCTCGGTCGTCTGGTGGGCTGGACCCGGTCAGGCCTCGCGCGTTCGGCTGCGCCGCGGCGCCCATCGCCGGCTGGTCTTCGACGGCCTGTCCTTCTCGGGCGTCTATTGGGACAGGGTGGAGGTTCTCCGCGAGTCCACGCTGGCGACCCTGGTCACGCGGCGAAGCCTCGATGCCGGTAGCGGCACCGTCCGCTTCGAGGTCGCGATCGGCGATCTCGCATCCGACGAGACGCTGCTCGTGTTCGCGGAGGAAGATGTCACGCGAGTACCGGCCGCTTCCCGCGCCCTCGGCACGCCCCGCCGGTCCTTCGCGACCCGGAACTGGCGCCTCGACTGACATCAGGTCGGCCGCGGCAAGGGCAACCGCCTCCGGCCGTGGCGCTGCCCGCCGGCGGCATGACGCCCGGGTCCCGGACCGACCCGTCGAGCCGGAGCGAGACCCTGCCGATGGACGACTTCGTATCGGCCGGGCAGAAGGACGCCGCCGTCATCCGGAGGAACGCGAGACGCCATGCAGATGCACCCCGTGAAGGTCTACCCGTCCAAGGCGCTGCTGAAGCGCGAGGACCAGCTGGCCTGGAAGATCGCCGCCGTCGCGGCCGACCCGGTCGGGGTGCCGGACGACACCGCGGCGATGATCATCAACCGCGTGATCGACAATGCCGCCGTCGCGCTGGCGGCGATCAATCGCTCCGCCCCGACCTCCGCGCGGCAGATGGCGCTCGGTCATCCGCGCCAGGGCGGGGCGACGGTCTTCGGTCGCCCGGCGGCCGAACGCTACTCCCCGGAATGGGCGGCCTGGGCCAACGGCACCGCGGTGCGTGAACTGGACATGCACGACACCTTCCTGGCCGCCGACTACTCCCACCCCGGCGACAACATCCCGCCCGTGCTCGCGGTCGCGCAGACCACCGGCAAGGACGGCGCCGCCGTCCTCCGCGCCCTCGCCACGGCCTACGAGATCCACATCGACCTCGTCCGCGCGATCTGCCTGCATGAGCACAAGGTGGACCACATCGCGCACCTATGCCCCGCCGCGGCCGCCGGCCTCGGCACGCTGCTCGGCCTGGGCCAGGCGACGATCTACCAGGCCGTCCAGCAGGCGCTGCACGTCAGCGTGACGTTCCGCCAGTCCCGCAAGGGCGAGATCAGCAGCTGGAAGGCCTTCGCCCCCGCCCATGCCGGCAAGCTGGCCGTCGAAGCCGTGGACCGCGCGATGCGCGGGGAGGGCGCCCCATCGCCGATCTACGAGGGCGAGGACGGCGTCATCGCCTGGGTCCTAGCCGGCCGCACCCAGCGGTATCAGGGCGACGTCTACGAGCCGACCTACTACGACGTCCCGCTTCCCGGCCCAGGCGAGGCCAAGCGCGCCATCCTGGACAGCTACACGAAGGAACATAGCGCGGAGTACCAGTCCCAGGCCCTCATCGACCTGGCCTTCAAGGTTCGGGAGCGGATCCGCGACTGGGATCAGGTCGAGAGGATCCTCCTCCACACCTCCCACCACACCCACTACGTGATCGGCACCGGCGCGAACGATCCCCAGAAGATGGACCCGGGGGCCAGCCGCGAGACGCTGGACCACTCCATCATGTACATCCTGGCCGTCGCGCTTCAGGACGGCGCCTGGCACCACGTCGACTCCTACGCTCCGGAGCGTGCCAACCGTCCCGAGACCATCCGCCTCTGGCACAAGGTCGAGACGCGGGAGGACCCGGAATGGACCCGGCGCTACCATTCCCGCGATCCGAACGAGCTGGCCTTCGGCGGGCGTCTCGAGATCACGATGAAGGATGGCTCGACCATCGTGGACGAGCTGGCCGTCGCCAACGCCCACCCGCTCGGCGCCAAGCCCTTCGGTCGGGCCGACTACATCCGGAAGTTCCGCATCCTGACCGACGGCATCGTCGAGAAGGCCGAGCAGGACCGCTTCATCCAGGCCGCCGAGAACCTCGCCACCCTCAAGGCGAGCGAACTTGCCGAACTGAACGTCGCCGTCCCCGCGGACCGGCTGCGCGCCGGCAAGCCGGGCATCTTCTGATCCGCGGATGAACGCCGTCGCGATCCGGCCGGGCGTGCCCGCCGACGCGGCGGCGCTCGCCCGGCTGTTCCGCGCCTCCCGCGCCGCCGCCATGCCCTGGCTGCCCGTGCTCTACACGCCGGAGGAGGACCTGGCTTGGATGCGCGGCCGGGTGCTGACGGGCTGCGAAGTGCGGGTCGCCTGGGCCGGCGACGTGCCGGCCGGCTTCGTCGCCCGCGCCGGCGAATGGATCGAACACCTCTACCTCGCGCCGGAGATGCGGCGTCGCGGCATCGGCACGGCCCTCCTGGCTGCCGTGACGGCCGACGATCCGCCGCTGCTCCGCCTCCACGCCTTCGCCCGAAACGCCGCCGCACGCGCCTTCTACGAGGCTCATGGCTTCGTGGCGGTGGCCCAGTCCGACGGGTCTTCCAATGAGGAGGGAGAACCCGACCTGCTCTACGAACGGCGCCGCGGCGCCCCACACACGGAGGGAGAACCCAGCCCATGACCGACGCCCCCGCGTCCGAACCCGACATCCGCAAGGGTCTCGTCGGCGTCGTCGCCGACGTCACCGCCGTCTCCAAGGTGATGCCGGAGACGAACTCCCTGACCTACCGCGGCTACGCCGTGCAGGACCTGGCCGAGGAATGTTCCTTCGAGGAGGTCGCCTACCTCCTCTGGAACGGCGAACTGCCCAACGCCGCCCAACTGTCAGCCTTCCGGCGCGAGGAGGCATCGCAGCGCAGCATCACTCCCGCGCTGCTCGAGGTGATCCGCCGCTTCCCGCGCGACGCCCACCCGATGGACGCGATCCGGACCGCCGTCTCGTTCATGGGCATGGAGGACCCGGAGGTCGCCGACGTGTCGGAGCCCGCGACGCGCCGCAAGGCCATGCGCCTGCTCGCCAAGATCCCGACCGCAATCGCCGCTGCGCACCGGATCGGCAAGGGCATGGAGCCGATCGCCCCCGACGCGTCGCTCGCCTTCGGGGAGAACTTCTTCCACCTCGTCTTCGGCAAGGTGCCGCAGCCCGAGGTGGTGAAGGCCTTCGACGTCTCCCTCATCCTCTACGCCGAGCACTCCTTCAACGCCTCGACCTTCACCGCCCGCACCGTCGCCTCGACGGGCGCGGACCTGCACGGCGCCATCACGGCCGGCATCGCCGCGCTGAAGGGCCCGCTGCACGGCGGCGCTAACGAGGCCGTGATGCACATGCTGACCGAGATCGGCGATCCGTCCCGCGCCGTCGAGTGGCTCCAGTCCCGTTTCGACCACAAGGCGCTCGTCATGGGCTTCGGCCACCGGGTCTACAAGAACGGCGACAGCCGCGTCCCCACGATGACCAAGTACGCCGAGAAGATGGCGGAGGTCGTCGGCGACCGGCGCTGGATGGAGATGTCGCGGCTGCTGGCGGCCGAGATGCGGGCGAAGAAGCGGATCGAACCCAACCTCGATTTCCCCGCCGGGCCCGCCTACCACCTCATGGGTTTCGACATCCCCCTCTTCACCCCGATCTTCGTGGCCTCCCGCATCACGGGATGGGCGGCGCACGTCATCGAGCAGGCGGCGGACAATCGCCTGATCCGCCCGCTTTCCCACTACGTCGGCGAGGCGCAGCGGCCGGTGCCGCCGATGTCCGCGCGGGGCTGATGCGGCTTCGCGTGCTGCTCGCGCCGGGCGGTACGCGCCGCGCGAGTGACATTCCTCGGCGCGCCGCGAGCGCGGCGCGCCAGCCTTGTTCCGCCGCAACCATCGGCGGAGCGACGACGCGGAGCCCGCGGCACCGCCGTCTCGCACCGCGCCGAACCGGTACGGAATGCGGCGACGATGCGGCAGCACCGACGACGCGGCGGCCGACATCGCATCATCCGACCCATCGCACGCACGGCGCGGTGCGTGCGACATCCGGCCCACCACATGCACGACGCACCGCAACGCGAACGTACGTGATTCGGATGCACGCGATTTTTTCGCGCGTCGTGATTGCTTTTCGTTGACAACGCACGCGCGCACGCGATTAGCGTGCATTCGCGCAAGCAAGCGTTCGCCCGATTCGCGCGATGGCTGTCAAGTACGAAGCAGCCGACGGACGGATCGGACGAACGGGAGCGGCGCGACGCAACGCGAGAAGGACGGTTCGATTGGACCGTGGGCGAGAGCGAAGGGGGGACGCGACACCTGTCGTCCCGCCACGTGCGCGGTGCCGGAAGATGCGTGACGCGGATGCCAGCGGAGGAAGCCGGATGATCCCGGCCCGCGGCGCGCGCCAGGCAACGGTCGCCCCCAACCCGGTCGCCCATCCCGCGCGTTGGCGTGGCGGATGCCGCGCCGTCTCCCGGCAGACAGGCCGGGCACGGGCGTGGCCCATGAACTCAGCAACCCAACGACACGACTGGAGACACAGCGCATGAGTGAAGAGACCACCCCGCGCGCGATGGCCATGGCCATGAGCACGTCCCGCCGCAGCGGCACCACGGCCCGCAAGGCCGCGTCCGCCGGCCGTGGCACCACCAGCCGCAGCACCGCCGCGAAGAAGACCACCGCGAAGAAGGCGGCCCCTGCCCGCAAGGCTGCCGCGAAGCCGGCCGCCAAGAAGGCAGCGCCGACCCGCCGCGCCACCGCCGCGAAGAAGACGACGACCGCCCGCAAGGCGGCGCCGAAGCGCGCGACGGCCGCGAAGAAGACGACGACGGCCCGCAAGGCCGCGCCGAAGCGCGCGACCGCCGCCCGCAAGGCGACGACCGCCCGCAAGACGACCACCGCGCGCAAGGCGCCGGCCGCCCGCAAGACGACGACGGCCCGCAAGGCCGCCGCCGCCCCGAAGCGCGCCGCCGCGTCCCGCACCACCGGCGCGCGCAAGAGCGCGGCGTCGGCCGGCACCTCCGCCCGCTCCGAGGCCGCGAAGAAGGCCGCTGCGACCCGCGCCCGCAAGCGCGCCGAAGCCGCGTCCTCCTCGTCCAGCGGCGGCGAGAGCGGGATGTCCTCCGGCGGCGAGAACAACTGATCGGCCCTAGCGGCTGATCGAATGGGGAGGGGCGTCGCGTCCGCGCGGCGCCCCTTCTTCTTTGTTCCCGACGCTTCTTCGCTGCGGGACGCTACCCGAAGGCGCGCAGGAAGAAGTCCCGTCCGCCGAAGTTCCCGGACTTCAACGCGAGGTGGATCCCCGCCGGCTCCGCGTAGGTCCAGGGTACGCCGGGGTCGATCTCGTCGCCGATCCGCAGGCTGCGCACGCCGAGGCGCTGCACGACGGCCCCCGACGTCTCCCCGCCCGCCACGACCAGCCGCCGCACGCCCGCGCGACCAGCGCGGCCGCGATGTCGGCCATCGCCGTTTCCACCAGCACCCCCGCCGCCTCACGCCCCAGCCGCGCCTGCAAGGCCGCCACGCGGTCCGGCGGTGCGGACGCCGCGATCACCACCGGACGCGCGTCGGATAGCTTTCCCTCCGCCCAGGCCAAGGCCTGATCGCGCAGCGACGCCGCATCCGGCGTCGCCAGCGCGTCGAGTTCCAGCACCGGCACATGGTCCCGCGCCACGCCGATCTGCCCAAGCGTCGCGCGCGAGCAGGACCCCGCCACCACCGCGCAGGCCCCGGACGCCGCGGGCAGCGCCCCCGCATCCTCCACCGCCTCCAGCAGCCCCGCGCGCCGGAAGTTCTCGGGCAACCCCATGGCGACGCCTGACCCGCCGACGATCAACGGGTGCGCCGCCGTCGCTTCCCCAATGGCCCGCAGATGCGCGTCCGTGACCGCATCCGCGATCGCGTAGCGCCGCCCCGCCTCCGCCAGCCGCGACGCCTCCCGCCGCACCGCCCCCGCGCCCGCCTCGACCACCCCGAAGGGGATCAGCCCCACCGACCCGTCCGTCTGCGCGGCCATGACGCGCACCAGGTTGGGGTCGCGCATCGGCGTCAGCGGGTGGTTCTCCATCCCGCTTTCGCTCAGCAGCGCCCCGCCGACGAAGAGATGCCCCAGATAGACAGTGCGCCCGTTCGTCGGGAAGGCCGGGTTCACCAGCGCCAGCGAGCCCTGCAGCCGCTTCAGCAGCGCATCCGCGACCGGTCCGATATTCCCTGCCGGCGTGCTGTCGAAGGTGGAACACACCTTGAACAGGATCTGCCGCGCGCCCGCGGCCAGCAACGCCTCGCAAGCCGCGAGGCTCTCCTCCACCGCCTGCCGCACCGGCGCCGTCCGCGACTTCAGCGCCACCACCACTGCGGGGACGTCGGGCAAAGGCATGCTGCCATCCGTTGGCGGCACGCCGATCACCTGCACCGTCCGCATCCCGTTCCGGACCAGCATGGAGGCGAGGTCCGTGGCCCCCGTGAAGTCGTCGGCGATGCACCCGAGGACCGGCATGACGAACCTCCCGCGGCCTACTTCTGCTTCAGCGGCAGCGCGAGCAGGTCCGAATGCCCGATCCGCGCCGACAGCCGCCCGACCGAGGCCTGCCGCAGCCGCGCCGCGCGCCAGGCCGCGATCCCCGCGTCGCGGGGCCGATGCGCTGCCGCCGCGCCCGCATGCCCCTGCACGAGGTCGATCAGCATCCCCGTATCACCCCGCCCCAGCCGCCAGGGCGAGGGCGCCGTCGTCACGCCGAAGCCCCGCTTCCGGAATGCCTCCGCCATCACACGCGTCGCATCCGGCCCGAGCGCCAGCCCGTCGAATCCCTTGTCGCGCCCCTGGTCCCGCCGGAACCCCGCGGCCACCGCGCGGTCCGCCGGATGCGGCGGCAGGAAGCGGTCCCGCCCGTCCACGTTCAGCGCGGCGTAGAAGGGCACGCGCAGCTTCTTCGCCATCCGCCGCACCCAGTGCCGTGACACCAGGTCGCAGAGCGCCGTGCAGACCACCGCATCCGCCTTGTCCAGCGGCAGCCCGTGCGGCGCGTCGGCCAGGTCCACCACCAGCCCCTCGACACGCCAGGCCCCCGCCGGCGTATGCACCAGCAACGTCCGCTTCGCCGGCGCCGAGACGCGGAAGCCCACGTCATCGGCCCGCTCCGCGATGGTCTCGAACGCCCGGTCCAGCAGGTCGCGGTCCGCGTCCAGCAGTGTCCAGGCCTGCGCGCGCCCGATCAGCGGCGCCATCCAGCGGAACAGGCTGCCCGTTCCCGCGCCGAGATCGATCAGGTGCGGCCGCTTCGGCAAGGCGTCGGACAGCATGAGCGCGAGCCGCATGTCCCGCGCCCGCGCATCCGCCGGCTCCCGCCGGTCCAGCCAGTCGCCGTCGAAGGATTCCGTCACGACAGCGCCACCTCGATCTCCCGCGCAAAGGCCGCGGCCCGGTCCGACCAGCGCGGGAGTCTCTGGCCCGCCTCCCAGGCCGCGTCGGCCAGCGCCGCCCGAAGGTCTCGGTCGAAGACTGGCCGGCGCATGGCGCGCGACAGCGCATTCCAGTCGCCGGGCTCGCAGATCACCGCGCCGTCGCGCGGCACCAGGTCCGTCAGCGCCCCGCCCGCCGTCACTGCCAGCGGCAGCCCGCGCGCCAGCGCTTCCGCTACCGCCATGCCGTATCCCTCCCACCAACTCGCCGAGGCGAAGAGGTCGGCGCCGTCGTACAGCGCCGCCAGCCCCGTGTCGTCCACCTCGCCCGCGAAGGTCACGCGCGATGCGATGCCGAGTTCCTCGGCCAGCGCCCGCAGCCCCGCCGCGTGCACAGGGTCCCGCTCGCCGCCCGCTATCGTGAGGTGCCAGTCCAGGTCCGTCAGCCGCCCGAGCGCCCGCAGCAGCAGGTCATGCCCCTTGCGCGGCACGAGCGTGCCCACCGCGAGGATGGCGCAGCCCGCGCGGCCCGAACCCTTCGCGCGAGGCGCCGGATCCGTCCCCGGCTCCACCACGCCGATCCGCTCGGCCAGCGCTCCGAACTCCAGCGGCAGCCTCTCCGCCGTCAGCTGCGACGTCGTGACGAGACGCGCCATCACCGGGAAAAGCAGCCGCTCCCGCTCCTTCAGCGCCGCGCGCTCGTCGTCGGAAAACCCGTTCTCCAACGCCGTCGGGTGATGGATCAGCCCGATCGCCCGCCGCGCCGAAAGCCGGTCGGCCAGTGGCGCGAAGGCCGGCAACCCCAGCCCGTCCACGACCGCAACCTCATCCTCTCCCAGAGAGTCCAGCGCCGTCCGGGCCGAATCCTCGGCGGCCCCGTCGGGCAACGGATGCCGCCCGGCCAGCTCGACAACGCGGGCCACGTGCCCGGCCTCCCGCAGCCCCGCCACGATCCGCCGGTCGTACCCGTACCCCCCACTGATCGCATCGAACGGCCCGGGAACGAGCAGCGCTACCTTCATGCCGCCGCGATCCCCGGCACCTCCGCCTCGTAGGCCGCCCAGGCCAGCGGGCTCTCGCGCAGCAGGACCTTCATCGACCGCACCGCGCGCCCGCCCTCGCCGAGCTTCCCGCCCGCCAGCGCCGCGCAGAGCTCCGCATGCACGTGGAAGCAGAGGAACTCCGTCGTCGTGTTCTGCCCCTCGAAGACCGGCAGGGTATCGAGGTTGTGGTAGTCGAACCCGTCGAGGATCCGCCGCAGCTCCACCCGAGCCGCTGCGATGTCCACCAGCAGGTTCGCATGGTCCAGCCGGGGGGCGCGGAACTCCGCCTCCACGACAAAGGTCGCGCCGTGGACGCGCTGCGCCGGCCCGAACTCCTCCCCCCGGAAGGAGTGGGCGATCATCACGTGGTCCGCGACGGTCAGGCTGTACATCTGTCTTCCTTTAATATGTGACGACGGGGCAGAGCGGCGCCGCCTCGCCCTCGCGCGGCGCGCCGAGCAGCCGCGGCATCTCCGCCGGCAGGTCGCGGAACGCAACCTCCGGGCCCAGCAGCGCATCGAGCGCCGGATCGTCCAGCAGGGACAGCGCCAGCGCCATCCGTTCCCCATGCGTCCGCCGCCCGCGCATGGCGGGCGACACCGACCCGACCTGCGAAGACCGGATCGTGACCCGCCCCGCGTGGAAGGTCTCGCCCAGCGGCAGCGCGCATTCCGCCGCGCCGAACCAGGACGCCTCGATCACCCGCGCCTCAAAGCCCGCGCAGCGCAGGGCGGTCCGCAGCCCTGCCGGGTTGCCGCTCGCATGCACGATCAGATCACGCCGACCCGGCGCGTCCTCCGGCGCGACCCAGCGGAGCCCCAGCGCCGCGCAGACCGTCGCGCGCCCCGCATCCGGATCGGCGACCGCGACATCCGTCCCAGGCACGCGCGACAGCAGCCACGCGACGAGCAGCCCGACCACCCCGGCCCCGATCACCAGCGCGCGTTCCCCGACCAGCGGCGCCGCATCCCACAGGGCGTTCACCGCCGTTTCCATGTTCGCCGTCAGCACGGCCCGGCGGTTCGTCACCGCTTCCGGCACCGCCGCGCAGAAACCGACCGGCGCCACGAAGCGGTCCTGGTGCGGATGCAGGCAGAACACCCGCCGCCCCATCCATTCCGCCGGCCCGTCCTCCACGACACCAACGGCGCAGTAGCCGTACTTCACCGGAAACGGGAAAGCGCCAGCCTGGAGGGGAGCGCGCATCCGCTCCCATTCGCCCTCCGGCACGCGCCCGGAGAAGACCAGGCGTTCGGTCCCCCGGCTCACCCCGCTGGCCAGAGTCCGCACGAGCACTTCGCCCCCACCGGGCGGGTGCAGATCTTCCCCGCGCAGATCCCCGCGCCCCGCCCCAACGGTCCAGAACGCCGTCGCCCTCACGCGTCGCAGACCAGGGGACGCGCGCGGTTCAGAGGAATGTCGAACAGTACGTCCCCACCCTCCAGGGGATAGGACGTCCAGGCGAAGCGCAGCCCGTCCGAGATCCGCGCCGCCTCGGGAAGCGTAAAGGCCGGCCGTCCCGACCCCAGGATCACCGGCGCGACGGTCACGTGCAGCCGGTCCAGCAACCCCGCGGCCAGGAAGCGCGACACCGTCACGCCGCCGCCCTCCACGAAGACCCGCCACAATCCGCGCGCCCGCAGCGCGTCCAGCAAGCCCCGCAGGTCCACGCCATCCGCCGCGGTAGGCAAGGGCAGCACCTCCGCCTCTCCGTGCCGCGCACCCGCATCCCCGCTGATGCAGGCCAGGATCGTTCGCGGCCCGCCGCCGAACACCTTATACTGTGCGCCGAGACGCCGCGCCGGATCGAGCACGACGCGCACCGGATCGGGCCCGTCGACCTCCCGCGTCGTCAGCCGCGGATCGTCCGCCGCCACCGTCCCCGCACCGACGACCACCGCGTCGCACAAGGCGCGCAGCCGGTGCGTGTGAAGGATGTCCCCGCGCCCGCCGATCCACTGCGACGACCCGCCGACGGTCGCGATCCGCCCGTCCAGCGTCTGCGCCAACCGCCCGACCACGACGCAGCCATCCGCCGCCACCGGCGACAGGACAGGCGCGAAGAGGTCGCAGAGCGGATGCGGCGGCAGCACCGCCCGCGCCCCATCCCGGCACGCCCGCAGCGCCCGCCAGGCGGCCGCCTCGGCGACCGCGACCTCGTGCATCCCGTCCACGGAAGCCTCTTGCCTCACGCGGGCGCGATGCGCGAGGGGGCTCCCTCCTGGAGCCCCCTCTTCGCGCGGCGCGTCCCCGGACGTCAACGGCGAAACCCGCCGATCCGCCCTATGACCACCGCCGCGCGGTGACCCTCACCCCGGCGCGGCACGATCCTCGTCGCCGTCACCGGGCCTCCATCCATTTCCCGGACGCGGCGCCCGCGCCCCGGCGCCGCGCCCACCCCTCACGCCCGCGTCGCCACCGCCAGCGCCGGCGCCTGCCGCGGCACGGCGCGCTGCCCCGCCCCGCCATAGGTCGTGGGCCGCGAGGCGGGGATTGCCGCCCCCGCGATCGTCTCGATGACGCGGGACTGCAGCGCGATCGCACGCTCCAGAAGCCGCCTGTTCTCCGCCGAGAGGTCGCGCAGCGCCCCGCCAGCCCCTCCGCCGCGCGGCGCTCCTCGCCCTCCGGTCGTGCCCCGGCACGGCCGGCCGCGGTCGTCGCCGCGGCGAAGGCGTCGCTCGCCTGCACCTTCACCGTGGCGAGCGCAGCCGCGCGCGTCATGTCTAGCCTCGCCAGCGCCTCGTTCTCCTGCCGCAGCGCCTCCTCGAGCCGCAGCCCGGCCGCCAGCATCGCCTTCATCAGGTTCATGTCCGCACCTCCTGTGCCGTCGCGGCATTCCCGCCGCCCGTCCGATCGCCCGCACCGAGGCCATGCGGCCAGGCCCCGCCGGCCTCCGCCACGCCCGCGCGCGCCTGGGTCCGCATCATCTCCGACAGGACCGCGCTCGCGATGCCGATCCCGCCACGCGCTGCCCAGCCCCGCGCGTAGTTCTCGATCAGCATCGGCCGCCACTGCGCCTCCGCCGTGCCGCCGCTGACCAGGCCCTTCGGAGCCTCCCCGAAGACCGGCTGCAGCAGCGCGCCGAGCATCTGCGCCTCGAAGCGCTGCGCCGCGTCGCGCATGCGCGCGAGGCTTCCGCCCGCCGGCGCCTGCATCACTCCCGTCACGCCCGAACCCGCCACGCCCGGCCCCGCCGCGGCGCGCATCGCCACCCCGCTCATCGCACCTCCAGCTCCGCCTGCAGCGCGCCCGCCGCCTTGATCGCCTGCAGGATCGTGATGAGGTCCCGCGGCCCGACGCCGAGCGAGTTCAGCCCCCGCACCAACTCCTCCAGCGTCACGGAGCGAGGAAGGATTCCCAGCCGCCGCTCCCGCTGGTCATCCACCTCGACGTTCGTCCGCGGCACCACGGCCGTCTGCCCGTTCGACAGCGGCCCGGGCTGGCTGACCTGCGGCGTCTCCGTCACGCGGATCGTCAGGTTCCCCTGCGCGATCGCGACCTGGCTCACGCGGACGCCTGCGCCCATCACGATGGTGCCCGAAGCCTCCTCGATGATCACCCGCGCCGCCTGGTCCGGCTCCACGCGCAGCGCCTCGATGTCCGTCAGCAGCCCCGCCACGTCGCGCCCGCCGGTCAGCAGCACGACCGTCCGCGGATCCGTCGCCGTCGCGACCGGCCCCACCACCCGGTTGATCGCCGCCGCGATCCGCCGCGCCGTCGTCAGGTCCGGGTTGCGCAGCGACAGCCGTACCCGGTCCCGCCCCGCCAGTTCGTAGGGAACCTCCCGCTCCACGGTCGCCCCGTTCGCGATCCGACCCGAGGTCGGCACCCCCCGCGTCACCGAGCTCGCCTGCCCCCGCGCCGAGACCGCGCCCGTCGCCAGCGCCCCCTGCGCGACCGCGTAGATTTCCCCATCCGCCCCGAGCAGGGCCGTTACCAGCAGCGTCCCACCCGTCAGGTTGCTCGCATCACCGAGCGAGGAGATGGCGACGTCGATCCGGCTCCCCGGCCGCGCGAAGGCCGGCAGGTTCGCCGTCACCATCACCGCCGCGACGTTGCGCGTATCCAGGTTCCTCTCCTGGTCCCGCGTGTTCACCCCGAGTCGCTCGAGCATCCCGACCAGCGACTGACGCGTGAAGATGGCGGAGCGCAGCCGGTCCCCGGTCCCCGGCAGCCCGACCACGAGCCCGTATCCGACGAGCTGGTTGTCCCGCACGCCCTCGAAATCCGCGATGTCCTTGATCCGCACCTGCGCGGACGCGGCGCCGGCCCAGAACAGGAGCACGAGCGCCAGCATCTTCGCGCTTCGGAAACCGAACCGGGGCAAACATCCCTCCGCGACCGTCGCAGGCCCTCGCGCAACGCGTGTGCCAGCCCCGGTGGCGGCGACGACGGCAGGATGTGCCGCCCCGCCGGCACTCCCCGCCGCCCTTCGGCAAGGAAGGCTGGCAAGGGATGGCGGTCGGGTGGGACGACCGGTGCGGGCAGGGGAGGGGAGGACGGCATGGACGGCATCGCGTCGATCGGCAGGGGCCTCGCCGCCCGCACGGCCCGTCCCGCCTCGTCGCCGGGTGGTTTCCGACTCGCTCCGTCGCGCACGGAAACCCTCCTGGCGACCGCGGCGGCGGACGCCGTCGCGCCGCCTCCCGTGCCCACCGACGATTCCGCTGCACGCGACCGCCGCGCCGCGGCCCGCGCGCGCCGTATCCTCGCCGACCTCGCCACCTTGCAGGCCGGACTTCTCTCCGGCACGACCGATGCCGCTGCCCTGCGCCGCCTCGCCGAATCCGCCGCCGCGGAGAAGCCGTCCGACCCGGTCCTCGCCGAAGCCCTCGCCGCCCTCTCGCTCCGCGCCCAGGTCGAGCTGGCGCGCCATGGCAACACTGTGGCACGCCCGTGAAAACCAGCGGAAATCAGGGCCTTGTCCGCAGGTAACTCTTGTTCCGGATGGTAACTCGTCGGTATACGCCGCGCACCCGATCGGTCCGGGGGGAGCCGGGATGGTCGGTCTGACCTTTGGGACGGAACCGATGCTCGCTACCCTGCCGCCGGACTACCGACCTTCGGATGCCGAGCCCTTCATGAGCGCGAGGCAGATCGCCTACTTCCGGCAGAAGCTGCTGGACTGGCGCGCCGAACTCCTGCGCGAGGCGGGGGAAACCCTTCAGTCCATGGGCCAGGGCGGCATCGTCGAAGCCGACCTCGCGGACCGCGCGAGCGTCGAGACCGATCGCGCCCTCGAACTTCGCACTCGCGACCGCGCCCGCAAGCTCATCGCCAAGATCGACCAGGCGCTCGAGCGCGTCGAGAACGGCACCTACGGTTACTGCGAGGAAACCGGCGAGCCGATCGGCCTCAAGCGCCTCGAGGCACGCCCCATCGCGACGCTGTCGATCGAGGCGCAGGAGCGCCATGAGCGGATGGAGCGCGTCCACCGCGACGACTGATTTTTCCCCGGCCGGCGCGGAGGCCTCCGGCATGGGACTCCGGTTTCCCGGTGCTGCGCCGGCCGTCGATGTCGGCGTCGGCGCGCCGTCCGGCGTCAGGTGCGGATCAAGCCGCTCACCGGCTCCATCGCGCCGCTTTCGGGAAAGGCCCGCGCGATCGCCGACGGCGTCAGCCGCAGGTGATCCTGCAGCAGCCCTTTTGCGACGGAGCGCAGGTCCCGCGTCGGCGCGAGGTCCCGGTTCTCATGCAGCCGGCCCTCGCCCAGCCCCGGCCAGTCCGCCAGCGCCCGCCCGCCCTGCACCGCGCCGCCGACGACGAAGGCCGCGCCGCCTGTGCCGTGGTCTGTGCCCTCGTTGCCGTTCACCCGCGCGGTGCGCCCGAACTCCGTCATCACCAGCACCGCCGTCTTCGACCACGCGTCGCCGAGCGAAATCCGCAGCGCGTCCAGCCCGTCATCCAGCGCCGTCAGCACGGGTGCGAGGCGCCCCCGCTGCGCCTGGTGCGTGTCCCAGCCGCCGATGTCCATCGCCGCCACGCGCGGCCCGCCCGGCGCCGCCAGGATCCGCCCCGCCTGCTCAGCGAGCCGCACGAAGCCGTTCCGCTGCTCCTCCCGAGGCACGACGCGCTCCGTAAAGCCCCGCGCGCGCATTCCCTCCGTCACCGCCGGCCCGATGACGGGGTCCGCGTGGTTGAGTTCGTAGAGCCGCGCATAGAGGTCGGGATCCGGCCGATCCGGCCGTGACGGCGCGTACATGCCGACCGGAGTCGTCCCCCTCAGCAACAGCGGCAGGTCGCCGCCGATCCCGATCCCTGGCCGCACCGGCCTGCCGTCGCTCTCCACCCCCGCCAGCGCCCGGTTCAGCCAGCCGGAGGAGAGGCGCTGTTCCGCGCCGCTTTCCAGCATGTCCTGTGCCTCGAAGTGCGAACGCGACCGGGTCGGACCGCAGACCGCGTGCAGCGCGAGCAGTTCTCCCGCCTCGTAGCGCGCGTGCAGCTTCGCCAGCCGCGGGTGAAGCCCGAAGAACCCGCCAAGGTCGAGCACGCCACCTTCCTGCCCCGGCTCCGGCAAGGCGAGCGGCCCGCGCAGCCCCGCCAGCGCCGGGTCGCCGTAGGGCTGCACCGCGGCCAGCCCGTCCATCGCGCCGCGCAGCAGGACGACGACGAAGCGATCCTCGCCGCCGGGCCCCGTCGCGAAGGCCAGCCGCGCCGAACCCAGCACGGCGCCCGCCGCCAGCCCCAGCAGCAGGCTGCGCCGCCCGATCATCGGAAGATGTCCGTTCATCGCCGCTGGAACTCCGGGGAACTCAGGAGGAGGGTGATCGCGTCGCGGTTCGACCCGGCGCGAAGCACCGCCGTCCGCGTCGCGTCCGACGCGAGAGGCCCGAGAACGACTTCCAGCGTCTCCCGCGCGTCGCGGCGCGCGAAGCGCCCGGCCAGGGCGTGGAGCCGGTCGAAGCGCTGCATCACCCCCTCCGGATGCACCCAGTCCGCCGCCGTGTCCGGCCAGCCGATCGGCGCCGGCGCGGTCCAGAACGGCTGGCCCAGGCCCGCCGCAAGATCCATCATCCCGCCGCCTGCCTCGACGCCGGCTCCCAGCGCGCGATAGGCCGCGACGACGAGGTCCAGCGGTGCCCGGACCTTCGAGAGCGGCGGCGTCCAGGCCTCCGGCAGGTCCACCAGCGCCCGTGCGGCAGCGCCCAGGTCACCCTTCGTGTCCCGCAGCACGGCCTCGATCCGGCGAACCGGCTCCGGCGGCGGCTCGTCGGCCACGAAATGTCGCACGATCTTCGTCGCGAGGTGCCGGTGGGTCGCCGGATGCTCCGCGAGCACGTCGAGCGCCGCGTCCACCGACGCCTCGCCTTCCGCGAAGGCCTGGCCCAGCAGGACCTTCGTGCCGGGCTCGTGCTGTCCCGGCCGGAACACCGTCCCGAGCGGCTCGTTCTGCCGCTCCAGCCCGAGGCCCGTCAGCAGCCGGGCGAAGGAGGTGACGTCGTCCTGCGTGTAGCCTGCCGCGGGGGAGACGCTGTGCAGTTCCAGCACCTCCCGCGCGAGGTTCTCGTTCAACCCCCGCCGGGAACGCCGCCCGGCCGGCGAGTTCGGCCCGATCGAGGCCGCGCCGTCGAGGTAGATCAGCATCGCCGGGTGCCGGACCGCCGCCTTCAGCAGGTCGGCGAAGCGCCCGGTCGCGTGTGGACGGATGGCCTCCCGCATGTAGGTGCCGGCGAGCGCCGTCACGCCGCCGGAGCGGCGGCTGACCGTCAGGTGGTTCGCCCAGAACAGCGACCACCGGTCCCGGAACGGCGCGGCCGAGGTTGCGAGGCGGGCGAACTCTGCCGTGCCTTCCGCGCGGAACAGCTCGCCCTGCCGATTCGCCTCCCGCCCGGCCCGGCGGTCCGCGTCGTCCGCGGACAGTGCGGCAAGCCCGTCGGCTGCGGTCGGGAATCGCTCCCAGCCCCGCGGCATCGGGCCGTCTGCATCCGGCCCCTCCAGCTGCGCGAGGAGCCAGCCCCGCGGATCCGCGGGGCGCGGCCCGTCGGGCCGGGGCCCGAGCCCGAACCGGATCTCCGCGACGTAGGCGCGTGCGTCATCCATGGCCCGCCAGCGCTACACCCGGCGCCTGGCCGGACCAAGCGTGTTCACGCAACGAAACGTGTCGCCGCGCCGGCGTCCGCCTCGCCCGGCGGCCTCCGCGACGACGCTTGCAAAACCCTCCCCATGAGGGCACATGCACGCTGCAAGTCCGGGGCCGGCGGCCCTGGCGGAATCACGCAGTCCGGGCAGCGGCGACGGTGGGGAAGGCCCCTTCCGCGGCGCGGCCCGCACGCGGTTCCGGCGGGCAACCCGCACGCTATCCCGCGGCGCCCGCCGCACCACACGACGCGCGGCGCCTGCCGCGCAACTCGGCGCCCGGTTCAACCGCGCGCCCGACGGAGGCCCATCGTGGCGCGTACCCCTCTCGACCGAATCCGCAACATCGGCATCACCGCGCATATCGACGCGGGCAAGACGACGACGACCGAGCGCATCCTCTACTACACCGGCAAGTCCCATAAGATCGGCGAGGTGCACGAAGGCAACACCACGACCGACTACATGGAGCAGGAGCGCGAGCGGGGCATCACGATCACCTCGGCGGCCGTGACGGCGGTCTGGAACGACCACCGCATCAACATCATCGACACCCCCGGCCACATCGACTTCAACATCGAGGTCAACCGGTCGCTGCGCGTGCTCGACGGCGCGATCTTCATCATCGAGGGCGTGGCCGGCGTGCAGCCGCAGTCCGAGACGAACTGGCGCCTCGCGGACCGCTACAACGTCCCGCGCATCATCTTCATCAACAAGCTCGACCGCACCGGCGCTGACTTCTACCGCGCCGCCGCGACGCTGACCGAGAAGCTCGGCATCAACTGGGTCGCGCTCCAGCTTCCGATCGGGATCGAGGACACCTTCAAGGGCATCGTCGACCTCGTCGAGATGAAGGCCCTGATCTGGGAAGGCGACGAGCTCGGCGCGAAGTACCACGAGGCCCCGATCCCCGACGACCTGAAGGACCAGGCCGCGGAGTACCGCCAGAAGCTCCTCGACACCGCCGTCGGCATCGACGAGACGGCGATGGAGGAATACTTCGACAAGGGCGACGTCTCCGTCGAGACCCTGAAGAAGTGCATCAAGAAGGGTGCGATCTCAGGCGAATTCCGCCCGGTGCTCTGCGGCACGGCCTTCAAGAACAAGGGCGTCCAGCCGCTCCTCGATGCGGTCATCGACTACCTGCCGTCCCCGATCGAGCGCGAGGGCATCCGCGTCGCCCCGGAGGAAGGCCAGGACGAGACGGCCGAGCGCCGCATCATCCCCGCCGACGAGACGGCGCCCTTCGCCGGCCTCGCCTTCAAGATCATCAACGACAAGTACGGCAACCTGACCTTCGTGCGCGTGTACCGCGGCTCGCTCAAGCAGGGCGACATGGTCATGAACACCACGAAGGACAGCCGCGAGCGCATCGGCCGCATGTTCCAGATGCACGCCGACAAGCGCGAGGAGATCAAGGAGGTCTTTGCCGGTGACATCGCGGCCTTCGTCGGCCTGAAGGACACCGGCACGGGTGATACGCTGGCCTCCAACGACGACCCCGTGGTGCTCGAGCGCATGGCCTTCCCGGTCCCGGTCATCGACATCTCCGTCGAGCCGAAGACCAAGGAGGGCGTCGAGAAGATGACGCTCGGCCTGCAGAAGCTTGCGGGCGAGGACCCCTCGCTGCGCCTCCGTACGGACCAGGAGAGCGGCCAGACCATCCTCTCCGGCATGGGCGAGCTGCACCTCGAGATCATCATCGACCGCCTTCGCCGCGAATACGGCGTGGACGCCAACATCGGCGCGCCGCAGGTGGCCTACCGCGAGACGATCTCGAAGCCGCACACCGAGACCTACACGCACAAGAAGCAGTCCGGCGGCTCCGGCCAGTATGCCGAGGTGAAGATCGAGTTCGCCCCGCTCGAGCGGAACACCGGCATCGTCTTCGAGAACGGTGTCGTCGGCGGCGCCATCCCGAAGGAATACATCCCGGCGGTCGAGAAGGGCATCAAGGTGCAGGCCGACACGGGCGTGCTCGCCGGCTTCCCGACAGTGGATTTCAAGTACCGCCTGGTGGACGGCAAGTACCACGACGTCGACTCCAGCGCGCTCGCCTTTGAGATCGCCGCCAAGGCCTGCTTCCGCGAGGGCATGAAGAAGGCCCAGCCCGTCATCCTCGAGCCCATCATGGACGTCGAGGTGACGACGCCGCAGGACCACGTGGGCGACGTCGTCGGCGACCTGAACCGCCGCCGCGGCGTGATCCAGTCGCAGGACATGGCGGGCACGTCGGTCATCGTCCGGGCGCACGTGCCGCTGAAGGAGATGTTCGGCTACATCTCCAACCTGCGGGGCATGACGAAGGGCCGTGCGTCCTTCTCCATGCAGTTCCACCACTACGATCCGGTCCCGCGCAACGTCGCGGACGAGATCATGAAGGCCTCGGCCTGACGTCAGCCGCCTTTCGGGCGGCACGGAAAGGGGGGCGGCTCCGGGAGGGGCCGCCCCTTTTTCGTTCCGGACGGCCCGGCGCCTCAGCGCCGCAGAATGAAGGTCCCCACCGCGTCCATCACCACCACGCCGTCCTCGACCCGCGTCGCGACGTAGCGCAGCCGCGCCGTCCCTCGGTCGCGCCGCACCCGGGACGGCTTCACCTCGACCACCTCGGCGGTCACCGCGACCTCTTCCCCGGGCCGCAGCGGAGCGGTCCAGCGGATCTCCATCGCCGTCCCGCCAAGGCTGATGTCCCGCAGCAGGGGCGAGGCCACCAGCCGCCCGAAGGTCGTCGCCAGCGTCTGCAGCCCCGGCACGATCATCGAACCGAAGATCGAAGCTTTGCCCCCTTCCTCGGTCAGGTGGAAGGACTGGGGGTCATAGCGCTGAGCGAACTCCACCACCTCCTCCCGCGGCAGCGCGAAGCGCCCGAGCGCGTAGGTCGCGCCGGGCACCAGCTCATCCATCGATCTAAAGGGGGTCTGAAGGGGGGATCGAAGGGTGGGGACGTCCATCCGCCCGCGGATACGCGGGTGCGGCCCAGAACGGAACCGGCCTCAGGCCGCCGCGGCGGCCGGCAGCAGCTGCTTCTCGCGCACCAGGCGCATGTGCCCGTCCCGCTCGCAGCGGGCGTGATAGGTCCGGTCGAAGTCGTCGCCCGGCAGCACGCGGGTGATGGTGTAGATGCCGCGAGGGACGGGACCGTCCCAGGGCTGCGGCAGGAACTCGACGCTCTCGCCGAGGTGGAACTTGTGGGGGGACATACGGGTCCTCCGGCTAGGCTGGGGGGCAGGGGTACCCCTTCGCATATGGAGGGGGTCGCCCGACTCGCCCGTCACGCTCCGGTGTGGCCCCCCCGCCGCAGCCCGGCGGCGCGCATCAGCGCCGCGACAGTCCCTTGCGGATCTCGCGCTCGATCGCCGAACGCTCGGTCGCCCCGGTCTTGCGGATGATCTCCCGCACGATGGCCGGCGACACGCGGTGGCGCTTGGACAGGTAGGCGATCTCCTCCTCCATGGCGTCCAGATCGACGGCGGGGGTGGCGGAATCTCGGGTAGCCATGACGGGTTCTCCCCGCGGCATGCCAGCGCATGCCGCGTTCAGTTCGGGACGCCCGCACGCCGCGTCCGGCGGAGCCGGCGCGGGCAAGGGCACAGGGTTCGAGGGGTGGCCCGGACGGCCTGCCGCGACGACGGCAGGTCGCTACCGGCCTGGCCGGAATGTGGGCCTTCGGGCCGCGGGACGCAACGCGGGAAGCGCATCTTGAACGGGTCCCGCGCCGGGGCGACATGCCGGCCATGCGCGACGATCTGAGGACGGGCGAGGGCCACCCCCGCTGCTGGAGATGACGCCGGACGGCGGGTTCCGGGAACCGCCCCGCCGGTCCTGGCTGGACCGGGCGTTGCTGCGCGTCGGCGGCGTCGCGGTCCTCACGGCCGTCATCGCCGGCGGCCTGGTCCTGGCGGCCTCGGCCATCCTCATCCTCGGCCTGCTGATCCCCGTGCTCATCGTCGCCGGCGCGATCGCCTTCGCGACGCTGTGGTGGCGGGTTCGGCGCGCCCGACGGGCCGGCGTCGTGCCCGCCCGCTTCGTCATCCTGCGGCGCTGAGCCACGGACCGGGACGCACCGCGCGGCTTCACCCCGGACCCGGATCGTCTCTACGAGGTCGGCCGCGACGGGGTGCCCTACACCCTGTCGGAGGTCGAGCCGGGCTCCGAGGAAGCCGTTGAGCGCAGCGCCCGCCGCTGGTGGGTCGCGGCTCTCCTCGTCAACGCCCTGACGACCGGGATCGCCGCGGCCGCCGTGCTCGGTCCGCGGAACGGTGCCGCCTGGGCCGGCCTGCTTCCGATCCTGACCGCGCCGATGCTGCTCATCCCCATCGCGCTCCGCCAACGCGGACGGCGCCGCGCCCGCAGCATCCACCGTGCGAGGCCGAAGCGCTTCCCGCGCCCGTGACGGTCTGGCCGGGCCCCGCCCGGGGCGCTCGGGGCCCTGGACCCCCCTGTCCCGTCGGGGGCTGACTGCCCGCCACAGGCCGCGACGCCTCAGCTGCCCCTCTTCCAGGCCTCGTACCGCGCCTTGTTCTCGGCATTCGGCGGATAGAGACCCGGCAGCGCCGCCCCGCCCTCGACCTCGCCCATGATCCAGCCCTCCTGCCGCTCCTGCTCCACCGCCGCCTCGACCACGGCCGCCAGCAGCGCCTGGGGGATCAGCACGGCGCCGTCATCGTCCACCACGACGACGTCGTCGGGGAACACCGCGACCCCGCCGCAACCGATTGGCTGCTGCCAGGCCACGAAGGTCAGCCCCGCGACAGAGGGCGGCGCCGCCGCCCCGCTGCACCACACCGGCAGCCCCGTCCCCAGCACGCCCGCGAGGTCCCGCACCACCCCGTCCGTGACGAGCGCCGCGATGCCGCGCCTCGCCATCCGCGCGCAGAGGATGTCGCCGAAGATCCCCGCATCCGTGACGCCCATCGCGTCCACGACGGTGATGCAGCCCTCCGGCATCGCCTCGATCGCCGCGCGGGTCGAGATCGGGGAGGACCAGGATTCCGGCGTTGCCAGGTCCTCGCGCGCCGGCACGAAGCGTAGCGTGAAGGCCCGCCCCACCAGCCGTGGCTGCCCCGGGCGGATCGGCCGTGTGCCCCGCATCCAGACATTCCGCAGCCCCTTCTTCAGCAGCACCGTCGTGAGGGTCGCGGTCGAGACGCCCGCCAGCGCCTCCCGGATCGAAGGGTCAAGGTCCAAGGCGCGTCTCCGATGTCTGGCGTTCAGCCCCGCGCGGCATGGCGCCGCGTCCCGTGGGGCAGCGCCCCGCTTCCTCCGCGCCCCGCCGGCCGTCAAGCCGGTGGCGACCCGCCCCTGCCGCGCCCATCTGCCGCGGCGTGATCCGGTTCCTTCTCCCTGGCCTGCTCGTCCTCGCCGCCGGCGCATCGGCGCAGGAACGGCGAGTCTTTGTCGTCTCGCCCGGCCCGCCCCTGCTGGCCCCTTCGGCTGTCCCGGCGGCGCGGGATGAGAACCGCCGCTGGCTCTGCCCCAACGGCGGCTCGCCGGTCCGCGGCCGACCCGGCCGCTGCGACGGTCGCGGAGGCCGCCCCTCCGTCACGGCCCGCGCCGCGGATCCGGGCGACGACGCCGCGGGCTGGGATGCCGGCCTGCCGTCGCCCAGCCGGCGCCAGCTCGCCTGCCCCGCCGGAACGGTCCCGACCGAGGCCCGCGCCAACCCGGGCACGACCCGCTGCCTGCCGGGCTGACGCCTCCGGCCCAGTTCCATGCGACCGCCCGCCGCGTGGACACGTCCCGTTCACGGCCCGCACGGCAGGTTTGTAGCGCCGGGCCATCGCGCTCCGTCGGGAGCCAAGCCGCCAACACGCCGGCAAACCGGCGGCCGGCATGGGCAAGCTGGCGCCCGTGCGGGGAAGAACGGGCTTCGCCGCGACGCGGATCCATCGTCACGGGGCACGGACCAACCCTTCGCGGGACGACCCGACCGGCCCCCGGCGGCCTGCTAGACCGCCTCGCCCGCCGCGGCCTCTCGCGCCGCCCTCCGCGCCGCGCGCCGGGCCCGCACGTCGGGGGAGGGCGCCGCGACGGGCGCCGGCCGCAGCCGCTTCATGACCCGCCAGCCCGCGGCCGCTCCCGCGAGCAGCACGCCCCAGAGCAGCACGTGCATCGCGGGGCGGAAGTCGAGGTCCTGCAGGGCGTACCAGTCCCAGTGCGCCGCGAGCACCCGACTGGCCGGCACCTTCGTCTGCGTCGCGTACCACGCCCACTCCAGCGCCGCCGCCCCGAAGGCCGCCAGCACTGCCAGCGGCAGCAGCGGCCACCACCGCAGGCGCCAGGTGGACGGCATGGCCCGCCAGAGCATCAGCCACAGGAAGAACCCGGCCATGAGCACGGGCATGTCGATCCGGATCTTCGACTGCATGAAGAAGTGCAGGATGCCCAGCGCCGTCAGCCCGTAGGCCACGCGGTGAAGGATCTTCCATTCCTTCCCCAGCCGCTTGAGCCACCCGTCGGTCGAGGTCCAGCCGAGCACGCATAGCCCGATCAGCGCGACGATCCCGACCGAGAGGTAGGACCGCTTCACGATCTCGACGAGCACATGGACCAGGCGCCAGTTCTCGTTCCCGACGTAAAGCAGAAGGTGCACGAGCGCGTAGCCCAGCGCCGCCAGCCCGAGCATCCGGCGGACCTGCAGGACGCGCACCTCGTCGAAGATCCAGCGCGCCGGCGTGACCGCGAGCGAGATCAGCAGGAAGTAGATCGTCCAGTCGCCGGTGATCCGCGTCGTCGCGAGGAAGGGCTCGGGACCCAGCAGGTTCATCCACCAGCGGTAGGCCAGCCAGAGCCCCGGCGCGACGCATCCCGCCAGCACGGCCGCCTTGAACGCCGAGAACCGGCCCCCGCGGTCGAGCCAGGGCCATGGCCCCGTCTCCTTCGGCGGGCTCTCGGCGGGGCGGCGGCGCCGGGCGGGCGCGGTCAAGGCGTCGCTCACAAAAACGGCTCCGTCCGGGCGCGGCCGAACCGCCCGCGCCATGCACGAAGCGGGCAGCCGCCCTCATCCCCCGGCATGTTGCCCCCGTGGCGCCGGCCCGCAAGCCCGCCGAAGCCGGAACGCTCCGGTCGGAGCGGGGCGGGACCGGGCCATCGCCCGCCCGCAGGAAGGCGCGGGCGGACCGCGCGCGCCCCTGCCCCGCCGACCTTCACCGCCCCCGCGCCGCATGGCAAAGCGAAAGGGATGCGAGTCCACATCCAGAACCCCACCGGCGAGGACACCTTCGCCATCACCGAGGCCCAGTGGCGCGCCGCCCTGGAACGCGGCGGCGGCCCGGTCGGCCTGGACGCGACCTTCGCGAACGACGCCGCGGGCTTCGAGTCCGGCGTCCGCGACGCCGAGGTCCTGATCACCTGGAACCGCGAGCTCGTCGCCCGCAAGGCAACGCTGCGGACGCTCGCCCCGCGCCTTTCGGTCATCGGCCTGACCTCGGCGGGCCTCGACCCGCTCGCCCCCTTCGACTGGGTGCCGGATGGCGTCACCCTCGTGAACAACTCGGGCACCCACGCCGACAAGGCCGGCGAGTTCGGGATCATGGCCATCCTGATGCTGGAGGTCCGATTTCCCGCCCTGGTCGCGCAGCAGCAGAAGGGGGAGTGGCGGCCGCTCTTCTCCTCCACGCTGGAAGGCAAGACCCTCCTCGTCATCGGGCCCGGCTCCCTCGGCGGCGCCGTCGCGCAGAAGGCGCGCGGCTTCGGCATGCGGGTCATCGGCGTCCGCCACGGCAGCGCCCCGCATCCCGACTGCGACGAGACCTACCGCTTCACCGAACTCGACCGCGTCCTCCCCCAGGCCGAGTACCTCCTCCTGACCTGCCCCCTGACGCCGGAGACGCGCCACATCCTGAACCGCGACCGGATCGGCCTGCTTCCGAACGGAGCCCGCCTGATCAACATGGCCCGCGGCGCCGTCTGGGATCAGGACGCGGTCTGCGACGCGCTGGACTCCGGCGCGCTGGACGGCGCCATCACCGACGTCGCAGTGCCCGAGCCGCTGCCGCCGGACCACCGCCTCTGGCGCACGCGCAACATGCTGGTGACGCCGCACATCTGCTGCGACGACAAGGCCCGCTACAACGACCGCACCCTCGACGTGGTCCTGCTGAACCTGCGGGAGCGTGCGGCGGGCCGCCCGATGCCCAACCGGGTGGACCCGCAGACGGGTTACTGACCGGACAGCGGCGATCGTCCCGGCGCTCGCCATCCCGTCTCTGCGCGAACGGTACGGGTCGAGGCAACGCCGCCGAGCCCCGCGGCCGGCACGGCGCAACTGCTCCTGGCGCCGGTAGGAGGGACGGGCCAGGATACGGCGAGGATCCGAAGGGCCCCATGCCAGGCGGATCACCACCCGTTCCGAGGGCCGCGTCCGCGAGGCGCCGCGTCCGGCCGGAGGTGGAGGAGCGGAAGGGGATCACCGTGTCAGTCACGAGGACCGTCATCGGAGGAATGGCGGCCGGCGCTGCCGCCGGGTACGGGGGCGCCGGCCCCCTGGGCGCCGTCGGCGGGGCGTTCACCGGCGCGATCCTTGGCGCCGCTGCGGACTGGTGGGGCGGTGCGCAGCAGCCAACGATCCCCGACGCGCCGGCGCCGCCCCTGATGCCGGTGGGAGCGCCGCCTCCGCCGAACCAAGTCCCGATCACGCCGGCGGTGCTCGACGGCGCGCGGCGGAACCTCGTCCCACCCTCGCCGATTCCGCGTGCACCTGCCCCACCGCCGGTCAAGCCGGGACCGCTCGGCCCGAACCTGCCGCCCTTCCTGCTGTCGCCCGCGGTCCTCAGCTTCGCCCGGGCGAACCTTACGGCGCCTCCCCCGACCCCCCTCAGGATCTGGCTGCCCAATCCCGCCGACGCGATCCTCGACGCGGCCCGACAGGCCCTGAAGCATGTCCCGGTCCCACCACCGGTGGCGCCCAGGGTGGTGTCGCTGAGGGAGCAGATTCACGGAATGACGCTCGAGGAACTCATCCTCCCGCCGCCCTTCGTCACGGTCGGACGCGTGGTGTTCCGTGTCGGAACGAAGTCGCTCACCGGTCAGTCGAAGCCGCCGATCGGATGCCACACCGTTGACTACCGCTACGTGGACGGGGTCGGGACCGCCGGACCGATCTACACCACGACGCTGCACATCAAGCCGACCGTGTCCAACCTGATGAGGGCGATGAATTTCGCTTGGGGCAACAACCGCTGGCAGCTCAACGTCCCGCCACGGAACGTCAAGGGCAGGCCGCACAACTTCCACCTCTCCGTTCCGTCCGGGGGGCAATCCATGCCGGACCACGTGGACAACCTTGCGGCCATCTTCGACGGCGTCTTCCCGAAGGGTGTCGGCATGACCGGCACGCACATGAGCATCGAGGTCAGCCAGGGCAATCAGATGAACAACGCCGCCTACTTCCTGAACGGTTCTCCGAAGTCGGCGCAGGGATTCACCGCGGCCGAGAACGCGGACTTCACCACGGCGTGCCGCAAGGCGCTCGACGACTGGAAGAACGGGGCGATGGACGCGCTCAGGGCCGCCGTGGTCGCCCTGAACACGCGGGGCTGACCGACGCGCGGGCCGGTGCCCGACCCCGGAGCGGGCGCTCCCCGCATGCTGCAGCGCCGCGACCGTATCGCCGCGACCGCCGATGCTCGTCAGCCTCGCCGACTGCTGAAGCTGCGCGAGCGCGCGGCGGGGCGCCCGATGCCAAACCAGGTGGACCCGGGGATAGGGTACGGAAGCCCGCGCTGGCCCGCCCATCATTCGGTCCCGTCGCCCCAGGTGCCCAGCCCGGCGGCGAACACTCGATCCCGGCCATTCAGCCCGGCGCGCGCCGGGGCCAACGCCTCACGACGTCGGCGAGGGCGGCGTCCGCTCGCAGCCGCGGCGCATCGGCAGCGGGACGGATTGCTGGGGCTGAGCGGGCGGCTGGGTCTGGATGGTCGGACCGGCCGGCGGCGCCGGGGCCGGTGCAGGCGCCTGTGCCAGAACGACGGATGGCAGCAGAAGAGTGAGCATCGCCGCGACGGGCAGGGGGATCATGCGAGCCTCCGGAACGATCGCCCCAGCCTGCACCGCCGGAACGGACCGCCGCAAGCGACGCTCATCCGGGCTCCGGGCCTTTCTCCCGCATGGTCGCCCCTGCCTCCGCCGAGCCGAGGTACGCGGGCGCGGTACGGACGCCGGCCGCTTTCGCCGCCCGCGCGGCCAAGCCTCCCTCCGGGACGACGTACCTCTGCAACTCCGGCGGAAACGGCTCGGCCAGTTCGGCGCCGCGGACGGCGATCAATTGCACCGCGAGCTCGGCTCCACCGCCCACGATGAACCCCGCCGTCGGCCCCGAGGAGACGGGGCGGAGGTGCGGCCGCACCTGCTCCGCGATGCCGAGCCGGTCCATGACCGCCGGGAAGGCCTCGCTGCTCTGGCCCGTCGTGGACGCGGCGATCGGGGGCGCCGCCCGCAGAGCATCCCGGAGGCTGGCGGTGGTCGAATATCCCTGCTTCGGCGCGCCCCTGCGCACGCTCACGCCGAATCCGGCACGCGACGGTGACGGAGGATCCGGCTTCGATCTGCCCGTTCGCCGTGAGGGTCCGGATCAGGGCCGGGGTGAGGATGGCGACGCCCAAGGCAGCCGCCGCCAGGATGCGGTCGCTCAGGCGATTGGAGCCATCGAGCGCCATGTCAGGCGCCGTGCCCAACGTCCGCGCCAGGCTCGGCGCGACCGCCTCGATGACCGAGACCAACGCCGCCGGGCAGAAGATGATGACGCCTTCCGCCCGGGCGGAGGACACGAGCGTCGCCATCACGCCCGCTGCAAGGAACGTCGCTACGCGTCGCGCCATCATTCCGGCATCCCCCGCCGGCTGAGGCGACGGGGGGCGCCTCAGCGCAGCCGATCCTTACGGGACAACCATGAGACCGCAGCGGCCAAGCGGCCGCAGCGTCAGCCGGCCTGGAGCACCCTCACCCCCGGCAGCTCCTTGCCCTCAAGCCATTCGAGGAAGGCCCCGCCGGCGGTGGACACGTAGGTCATCCGCTCCGCCACCCCGGCGTGCTTCAGCGCCGCGACGGTGTCGCCGCCGCCACCGATGGACTTCAGCCCCGCCGACTGCGTCAGCCCCGCGACGGACTGCGCCACCGCGACGGTCGAGGCATCGAAGGGCGGCGTCTCGAAGGCGCCGAGCGGTCCGTTCCAGACGAGGGTCGAGGCCTTCCGCAGTCGCGCCTCGATCGCGTCCACCGTCTCCGGCCCGACGTCCAGCGCCATCATGTCACCGGGGACGGAGTCCACGGCCACCGTCCGCGTCGCCGGGTTCGCCTTGAACTCCGCCGCGACGATCAGGTCCACCGGCAGCAGGATCTCGCAGTTGCCGGTCTTCGCCTCGGCCAGGATCTGCCGCGCCGTGTCGTGCATCTCCGCTTCCTGCAGCGACTTCCCGACATCGTGCCCCTGGGCCGCGAGGAACGTGTTGGCCATGGCCCCGCCGATGACCAGCACGTCCACCCTCTTCGAGAGGTTCCCGAGCAGATCGAGCTTCGTGGACACCTTGGCCCCGCCCACGATCGCGACCACGGGCCGCGACGGGTTGCCGAGCGCCGCGTCCAGCGCCTCCAGCTCCGCCTGCATCAGCCGCCCTGCATAGGCCGGCAGGAGCCGCGCCAGCCCCTCGGTGGAAGCATGTGCCCGGTGCGCCGCGGAAAAGGCGTCGTTGACGAAGATGTCGCCGAGCCGCGCCATCGCCGCCGCCAGGTCCGGGTCGTTCTTCTCCTCGCCGGCGTGGTAGCGCGTGTTCTCCAGCACCAGCACGTCGCCATCCGCCAGGCGCGCGACGGCCGCCTCGGCCTCCGCCCCCACGCAGTCATCCGCGAAGCCGACGGCCCGGTTCAGCACCGTGCCGAGCGCTTCCGCGATCGGGCGCAGCGACATCTCCGGCACCCGCTTCCCCTTGGGCCGGTCGAAGTGGGACAGCACGACGACGCGCGCCCCCTTCTCCGTCAGCTCGCGGATGGTCGGCGTCAGCCGCTCCAGCCGCGTGCGATCTGACACCGCGCCGTCCCGCACCGGGACGTTCAGGTCGGCGCGGAGCAGGACGCGCTTCCCCGCGACGTCCACCCCATCCAGCGTGCGGAACGAAGCCATTTGATCAGAGCTTCCCGAGATAGGCGGCCGTGTCGCTCATCCGGTTCGAGAAGCCCCACTCGTTGTCGTACCAGGCCATGACGCGGACCAGGCCGCCATCCACCACCTGCGTCTGCGTCGCATCGAACGTGGAGGAATGCGGGTCATGGTTGAAGTCGATGGAGACCAGCGGCGCCGTGTTGTAGCCGAGGATCCCCTTCAGCTCGCCCTCCGCGGCCTCCTTCATCACCGCGTTGATCGCGTCCTTCGTCAGCCCTTCCGTCTTCGCGGGCACGAAGTCGAGCGAGACGAGCGAGACGTTCGGCGTGGGGATGCGGATGGCCGTGCCGTCCAGCTTGCCCTTCAGCTCCGGCAGGACCAGCCCCACCGCCTTCGCCGCCCCCGTCGAGGTCGGGATGGCCGAGACCGCGGCCGCACGCGCCCGGTGCAGGTCCTTGTGCAGCGTGTCGACCGTGTTCTGGTCGCCTGTGTAGGCGTGGATCGTCACCATGTAGCCGCGCAGGATCCCGAACTTGTCGTGCAGCACCTTGGCCACCGGCGCCAGGCAGTTCGTCGTGCAGGACGCGTTGGAGACGATCTGGTGCGAGGCCTGAAGGATCTTGTGATTCACGCCGTAGACGATCGTCGCCTGCGCGGACGCGTCCGCATGCGCCTCCGCCCAGGTCACGGGCGCCGAGACCAGCACCTTCCGCGCCCCGGCCTGCAGCAGCAGCGCCGCCTTGTCGGAACTGGTGAAGATGCCCGTGCACTCCGCCGCGACGTCCACCCCCTGCCAGGGCAGCTTCGTCGGGTCGCGCTCCGCGGTCACCTTGATCGGCGCGTATTGCCGGCCGTGAGCGCGGATGACCATGCTGTCGCCCTGGACCTCGACCTCGCCGGGGAAGCGGCCGTGGACGGAGTCGTAGCGGAACAGGTGCGCGTTCGCCTCGACCGAGCCAAGGTCGTTGATGTGGGTGAACTCCACGTCGTCGCGCCCGCTCTCGATGGCGGCACGCAGGACCAAGCGGCCGATCCGGCCGAAGCCGTTGATCGCGACCTTGACGGGCATCGTTCTCTGTCCCTCGTTCTGAAGCGTTGTCGACGTCTAGCGCGGAAGACGCTGCCGGCGCGACGATGCGTCACAGCGGTGCCATTGCTGCTGGTGGCCGGCCTCTCCGGCCCGGCCGTAGCACCAGCCGAGTTCACCGAGAACCTCGCCCAGCGCATCGCGCCGTCCGCAGGCCTGCCAGGTCTCGTTCGCGTCGCCCCGCCCGCCGCGGCAGGCCTCGTTCGCGGCGCGCTCCGCACGGATCACCTGCTGCGCATCGATCCCGGCCTGAGCCCGGGCCACGCCCGGCACGGCCAGGACGACGAAGAACAGGGCGAGCGTCCGGAACACGGGGCCTAGTTGATCCGCCGCCGGACCGCGGCGGCGACCGCCTCCGCCGTAATCCCGAAATGCCTGTACAGGTCCTCGGCCGGGGCGGAAGCACCGAAGCCCCGCATCCCGATGAAGACTCCGTCAGGCCCCAGCCAGCGGTCCCACCCGAACGGGAGAGCCGCCTCGATCCCGACCCGCAGCGCGGCGCCCAGCACCCGTTCCTGCGTGCCTGGATCCTGCTCCTCGAACAGCTTCCAGCAGGGCATGGACACCACGGCGACCGGGATTCCGTCCGCCTCCAGCATCTCCCGCGCCGTCATGGCGATGGACACCTCGGACCCCGTGGCGATCAGCGTCGCGCGACGCTCGCCCGAGGCCTCGGCCATCACGTAGCCCCCGCGTGCCGTGCAATTCTCGACGGCCGAGGTCCGCAGCGCCGGCAGTGCCTGCCGCGACAGCGCCAGCACCGAAGGCCCGTCCGCACGACGCACCGCCAGTTCCCAGGCTTCCGCCGTCTCCACCACGTCGCAGGGACGGAACACGTAGAGGTTGGGGATCGCCCGCAGCGCGGCGAGGTGCTCGACGGGCTGGTGCGTCGGCCCGTCCTCGCCCAGCCCGATCGAGTCATGCGTCAGCACGTGGATCACCCGCTGTCGCATCAGGGCCGCGAGCCGGACGGACGGCCGCATGTAGTCGGAGAAAACGAGGAAGGTGCCGGAATAGGGGATGATCCCCCCGTGCAGCGCCATCCCGTTCATCGCCGCGGCCATCCCGTGCTCCCGGATGCCCCAGTGCACGAAGCGGCCACCGAAATTGTCCGGCCCCATGGCCGGCACGCCCTTCACGTTGGTGTTGTTGGAGCCCGTCAGGTCCGCAGACCCCCCGACCATGTCCGCCACCGCGGGCACCAGCGCCTCCAGCGCCTTCTGCGAGGCGACGCGGGTCGCGAGCTTGGGCGCCTCCGCGGCCGCCTTGGCCTTCCACTCGTGCAGCGCCGTGTCCCAGCCCTCCGGCAGGCGGTTCGCCATGGCGCGCTCGAACTCCGCGCGCTGCGGGTGCTTCGCCAGCCGCTTCAGCCAGGACCGCCGCGTCCCGCCGCCGCGGCGCCCTGCCGCCTCCCAGGCCTCGCGCAGCTCGTCCGCAACCTCGAAGGGCGCGCCCGTCCAGCCCAGCGCCGCCTTGGCCGCCGCCGCTTCCTCCGGCCCCAGCGGCGCACCGTGGCTGCCCGCCGTCCCCGCCTTCTTCGGCGCCGCGAAGCCGATGATCGTCCGGCACGCGATGATCGTCGGCCGCCGCGATTTGGTCGCCGCCGTCAGCGCCGAATCGACGGCCTCATGGTCATGCCCGTCCACCCGGCGCACCGACCAGCCATAGGCCCGGAACCGCCCCAGCGTGTCCTCCGACACCGACAGCGACGTGTCCCCGTCGATGGAGATGTGGTTGTCGTCCCACAGCACCGTCAGCTTGTTCAGCCGCAGGTGCCCCGCCAGCGCCGCGGCCTCATGGGAAAGCCCCTCCTGAAGGTCGCCATCGGAGCAGATCACCCAGGTCCGGTGATCCACGAGCGACTTTCCGAACCGCGCGGCCAGGTGCCGCTCCGCCAGCGCCATCCCGACCGCCGTCGCGATTCCCTGGCCCAGCGGCCCCGTCGTCGTCTCGATCGCCGGGTGCTCCCCGAACTCCGGATGCCCCGCGGCCGGCGAATGCAGCTGCCGGAAGCGCCGCAGCTCCTCCACGCCCATCCCCGCATGCCCCGTCAGGTGCAGCCAGGAATACAGCAGCATCGACCCGTGCCCCGCCGAGAGCACGAACCGGTCGCGATCCGCCCAGCGTGGATCCGCCGCGTCGTATTTCAGGAATCGCGTGAAAAGCACCGTCGCCGCATCGGCCATGCCCATCGGCATGCCCGGATGCCCCGATTTCGCCGACTCCACCCCGTCGATCGCCAGCGCCCGGATCGCGTCGGCCATCCGCCGCGCCTGCGTCACGGGGCGCGCGAGGATTTCCTCCTGCGCGATTAGCGCAGGCGTGCGCGCGGGCACGCCGGGTTGGGCGTCGGGTTCGGTCGTGGCCAAGGGCGTCTCCGCCGGCAAGGGGAGGGGAGGGGGTCCGGGCGCGCGCCGCTATAGAGGGGCCTCCCGGCCCGGACAACCCTCGGCGCCAGCGGCCGCTCGCTGCGAGGACAGCTAGACAAGGATGAAAAATGTATTAATAATGAGACGACGCTCAAATGACGTATCAGATGCGATACGGTAGAAACACGCTTCGATCGGACCAGGGCGGCCCCGATCCCCAGGGAGACGTTACCACACGTGCCACCTTCCGGTGCACCGCCGCCGAGCCCGTCCCTGCGCCTCGCCCTGCGCGGGGGCGTGGCGGTGCTGCTGTCGCTCCTTCTCGGCTGCGTCGCGGCCATCCTGCTGCTGCCGCCCTCCCTGGCGCTCCCCGCCGTGGTGGCGGCCGTGCTCGTCGGCGGCCTGGCCCTGCTCCTCATCCTCCGCCGCGGCCAGGCCGCCCTCGACCGTGCCGACCTCCTGCGGGAGGCGGTGGACACAAGCCCCCTCGCCTACGCCGCCACGGCCCCGGACGGCACGCTGCGCGACAGCAATCCCGCCTTTGCCGACCTCGCCGGCGACCATCCCGTCCTCGAGGCGCCGCACGACGTGCCGGAGCACGACTTCGACGTGGCGACTCCGGAAGGTCGCGTGCTACGGGTATCGCAGCGTCGTCTTTCGCGTGGGGAGACGGTGCGCTTCGCCCTCGACATGACGGAGGCCCGCATCCGCGACCTGCGCGCCCGCGCCATCGTGGACAACGTCCCGGCCGGTATCTGGCACCTCGACTCCGGGGGGCGCACGATCTCCGGCAATGCCCGGCTCGCCGCCCTCTTCGGCGGCGCCGTCCCGCCGAGCCTGCTCGGCTCCGGCCTCTACCAGCTCGGCGCCGCGGAGGAGGGCGGCCCCTTCGGCCTCCCGCCCGGGCGGGAGGTCGAGGCTGCCATCCCGCTGAACGGCGGGACGGGCGGCGAGCGCCGGATCCTCCTCATCTCCTCCCCCTGGCTGCCCGGCGAATCGGGCGGGCGGGAGGCGGTGCTGACCCTCCTCGACATCTCCGGGCTGAAGACAGCCCAGGCCCAGGCCGCCCACTACGCCTACCACGACCCGCTGACCGGCCTGCCGAACCGCATCCGCTTCCAGCAGGCGCTGGAGAACCTTGCCACCTCGACCGAGGGCGGATCGCTCCTCCTCCTCGACATGGCGGGAATCCGCGCGGTGAACGACCGCCTCGGCCATACCGCCGGCGACGCACTGCTGCGGGAAGCGGCGCAGCGGCTCCGCGCCCAGACCCGACCGGGCGACGAGGTCTTCCGCGTCGGCGGCGACGAGTTCGGCGTGATCGCCCCGGGCGCCCGCACGGTGCACTCGGCCGGCGCCGTCGCGGGCCGGATGAAGCGCGCCCTCGCCACGCCCTTCGACCTCGGCGCCGGCCCCACCCCCATCCTCGCGAGCATCGGCCACGCCCAGGCCCCGGTGGACGCCCGGGATCCGGAGGAGCTGCACCGCGCCGCGGCCCTCGCCCTGGCTCAGGCCAAGCGCGACGGCGGCGCGATCGTCTCCTACACCCCCGCGCTCGGCGAGCGCGTGGCCCGTCGCCTGGCCTTGCGCGGCCAGCTCGTCGAAGCCGTGAACCGCGGCGCCTTCCAGCTGGTCTGGCAGCCCCAGGTGGACGCGCGCACCCGCGCGCTGCGCGGCGCCGAGGCTCTGCTCCGCTGGCCCGGCGGCCCCGGCGGCGTCGCCGTCTCCCCCGCCGAGTTCCTGCCCGAGGCCGTCGACGCCGGCCTCATGCCGCAGATCGACGCCTGGGTCCTCGACAACGCCCTGCGGCAGAAGCGCGAATGGGCCCGCCGCCCCGGCTCTCCCGCCGTCGTCGGCGTCAACATCTCCCCGGCCACGCTCCGCGACCCGTCCTTCCCCGATGCCGTCATGGCCTCCCTGTCGCGCCATAACGTTTCGCCGGAGGAACTCGAGGTCGAGATCCCGGAGGACGTGGCGGCCCGCGACCTCGACGCCATCGCCCCCGTCCTGCACGACCTGATCGGGGAGGGGGTGCGCCTCTCCCTCGACGATTTCGGCGGCGGCCTCTCGGCGCTGGCCCACCTGCTTCGCCTGCCGGTGGACCAGGTGAAGCTGGACCGTTCCATTGTCGCCGGCCTGCCCGGCGGCGCGCGGGAGAAGGCGATCCTCCGCGCCGTCTCCGCACTCGCCCGCGGCATGGAGATCCCGCTCCTGGCCGAGGGCGTCGAGACCGAGGCGCAGGTGGAAGCCCTGCTGGCCGAGGGCTGCACCGTCATGCAGGGCTGGCTGTTCGGCCGCGCCGTCAGCGCCGACACCCTCGTCCCGCCCTGATCGGCGGCCAGGCGCGGGACAGGGGTCCCGCGCTCGCGGCGGCCCGCTACCGCCGCACGGCCGCGAGGGGGAACCCTCGCAGGTCCCGCCCTGCCGTCCGGAACACCGCGTTCTGGCTGTGCCGCTTCTCCGCCGCCAGCTGCGGCACGCGCCGGCTGACATATTCGCCGACCGCCAGCGCAGAGATCCGGCCGTCCCCGTCCACCGCCGCGCGGCCCGACAGGGCTTCCAGCACCGCGAAGGCGAAGACGCCGTTCCGCGCGTCATAGGAGTCCAGCGCCTCCTGCACCGACGTCGAGGCCGCCAGCAGGAACCGCCCCGTCTCGTTCCCCAGCGCCGCCAGCGAATCGACGGTCAGCTGCCCCGCGTGACAGGTGTCGAGGAACAGGAAACCGTCCCGCGCCCGGATGCGCGCCAGCGCCGCCACCAGCACCTCGTCCTCGATCGCGTTGGCCCGGATGGCCGTCATCGTGGACACGTCGTTCGTGTCCGCCGGAAGGAACAGGAAGCGCCGGTCGCGCTCCGTCCGGATGCCGTGCCCCGCGACGTAGAGCACGAAGGTGTCCTCCGGCCGTGCCCGCGCCGCGACCTCGTTCAGGGCGCGCAGGATGCCGGCCCGGGTCGCATCCCCGTTCGTCAGCGTGATCGCCTCGACCTCGCGGAACAGCCCGGTCGCGCGCGTCCGCAGCGCCTCCGCGACGCCCCGCGCGTCGGCCACCGCGAAGCCCAGGTTCAGGTCGGGGTTGGCGTAGCGGTCCACCCCGATCGCCAGCACGATCAGCCGCCCCGCCTCGGTCGGCGGGGCACGCTCGCCCTCCCGCCGGACCGCGAAGGCCGGCCCCTCCGCGAAGAGGCTTCGGTCCTCCGCGTAGAGCCTCGAGGAGAGGGAATTCACCCCGGGGTCGAGCGGAACGTCCACCGTGCCCTTCCCGGGCTCCCCCCTCAGCGCGATCCGCTGGTTCACGAGGATGTCGAGCGGCCCGAAGCCCAGGCCCCGGTCCTCGGCCCGCAGGCTCAGCCGCAGCGCGACGGAGTCGGGCGGCACCGTCACGACGTTCCCCGTCAGCGTCACCGGCGGGCAGGATCCGTCCGCCAGCACCGCGCAGGCACTGCCCGCCTTCAGCACCGGCAGTTGCGCGATCCGCGCCCGCACGTCGCCGAGTTCCGCGATCCGGGCCCGCGCCGCCGTCGGATCGCCCGCCATCGCCGCACGCAGCTCCGCCGGCGCGTAGAGCGCGCGATAGGCCTGCTGGAAAGTCGCCCATTCCGCCGCCTGCGCCCGCCCGTTGTTCAGGTGCACGCCGACCAGTTCCTGCCCGCCATTCACCCCGTGGTCGAACAGCCCCTCCGGCGTCCAGATCACCCAGCGCCGCCCGTCCGCGTGGACGAAGAGCGCCGCCCGCTCCTCCAGCCGCTGATCCGGCGTGACGGCGAACCACCGGATCGTCCCGTCGCCGAGCGCCGCGACGACGGTGTTGTTCGCCGCGACTGCGACGCCCCAGGCCTCGCCCGGCAGCCCCACCCGGTCCAGCAGCCGCCCGCCCGCATCGAACAGCCGCAGATGCGTCGCCGTGCCGAGGACGAACCCGTCCTCCTTCGGCAGGATCGCGAGCGAGCGGGAGATCTCCCCCTGGTCCAGCCGAAGCGCCGCCTGCCCCATCCGGGGGCGGGACAGGTTCCGCCAGTCGACCACCGCGATCCGCGGGCTCGTCGTCCGGGCCGGCACCACCGCCTCGGACCCGGTCGCCGGATCGAGCCGCCCCTGCGCCACGTCGAACGCCAGTGGCGGCTCGCCCGCCGTCATCTGGAAGCGCAGCCGCAGCCCGTCGGCCGAGACGGACAGGACGCTGCCCGTGTTCCGGAAATCCGCCGTGGCCGGCCGCGGCGTCCGCAGCAGCGTCCCGTCGGGCGCCACGCGCCCCCAGCCCGGGTCGAAGGCCGCATAGACGAGCCCGCCCGAGGGAAGCGGCACCAACTGGCTGATCGCATCCCGCGCCGCTGCCAGGTCCGTCGCCGGCCCGAGCCCGAAATCCGCCCAGCGCCGGATGACGAAGGCGCCGCTCTCCCCCGCGCATAGCCCGCCGCGTGCAGCTGCACCCCGCCCGCCCCGTCGGACGCCCAGGCCACCGCCGGCAGCCCCTCTCCCCTCAGCCCGCCCGCATCCGGCGTGAACACCGTCCGCAGGTCCGAGGCGGAGAGCAGGTCCACCCGCAGTTGCGCCTCCTGCCCCACCGCGAGCACCGTTCCGTCGGGCGAGAAGGCCAACCCGTAGGGCCGCCCGTTCGCCAGCGGCGCCCGGTCCGCGACCTTCCGCCCGTTTGCGTCATAGAGCCGCACCCGCCCGTCCGACCCCGAAACCGCCAGCCGGTTGTCGGACGAGAACGACAGGAACCGTGCCGCGCCGCCATATTCCGCGTCGGCGTAGAGCGCTCGCCCGTTCCGCGTGTCCCAGACCCGGATCCCGCGCCCCGCCATTCCGGCAGCCAGCCGAGACCCGTCGGGCGAGACGGCCATGTGCAGCACCGGCGCCGGCAGCCCGGTGAAGCGGCCGAGCACGCGCCCGCCCTCCACATCGAACACCATCACGGAATAGGCGCCGTCCCAGGACCGCCCCGTCGCCCCCGCCGCGAAGACCCGCGACCCGTCCGGTGCCAGGGCGACGGCGTAGAGTTCCCCTTCCTGCCCCGGCCCGATCGGCGGCCGCAGCACCGCCTGCGGGGAGCCGTCCGGCAGGCTCCAGAGCCGCAGCGTCTTGTCCTCCGACACCGTGGCCAGCAGCCGCCCGGTGGCATCGACCGCCATGCGCCCGATCGGGGCGACATGGCCCCCGCTTCGATCCGCAGCACCGGGTCCCGCGGCGGCTCCGCCGGCGCCTGGGCGCCGAGGATGAGCAGGGCGGCGAACAGGACCACCGCCCGCCGGGCGGCCGCCCAAATCCGGATCGCCGAAGCGGAACGCAGCATCACCCTCACCCTCTCGCCGCGGCGGAGCGCCGCGGCCGCCGGCTCACCGACGATGCCGGCACTCGCCGCAGGGCGGCCGCCCACCGGACCGCGGCCCCGCCCCGGGAACCCTTGGCCACCTGGTGGCGACCCGACCAGCCCCCGCGCCACGACGACCCGCGGACCGGACCGTCGCGCCGCGGCGCCCGGTCAGCCGGCCAGCTCGAAGCCGCCGCCCGAGGTCGCCGCCGACGCCGTCGCCACGCTCTCCTGGAAGGACTCGCGCCGCGCGATGTTGCTCGCCGCGAGCGAACGCACGTCCGACCCGCCGGACGCCACCGGCCCCGGCGCCGGAGAGGCCACGCCCCGCGCCGCCGCCCCGAAGGCCCGCGTCTCGGCATAGCCGATCGTCTGCCCGCCCGATTCCACCGCCGCGAAGCCCGGCGTCGAGGACGGGCGCAGCGTCACGGTGTCGCGGGCCTTCACCTCCGCCACGCGCGGCGCGCTGGCATCGGGCCGCAGCCGCACCACGACCGGGGCCGGCGCCCGCGCCGTCACGGGCCGCCCGACCCGCCGCGCCTTCGCCGCGGCCACCGCGCCCGGCGAGACCGCGTCCACCGCCGTGTCGAACTCCGCGGCCCGGGTGCCGACGCGCTGGGTGATGGTCTGGGCGATCTGGATGTCCTGCTGCGTCCGCGCCCGCAGCGCGGCCATGCGCGCCTGCGCCACGTCCTGCGGCATCTTGTTGTCGCGGAACTCGCGGCGGATCGCCTCGGCCTGCTGGAAGCGGCAATCCATCAGCTGGTTGAACGCGATCTGCGTGCGGTCCAGCCCCTCGTTCTCGCGGCCCAGGTCGCCCGCGAGCTGCGCGTTGATTGCCGCCTGGTCCCGGCCCTGCTGCTGCAGCGCGGCGAGGTAGCCGCCTGCGGCCCCGACCGCTGCGCCCACGCCCGCCCCGATCAGCGCCCCCGCCAGTTGCCCGACGCCAGCCCGCCGACGACGCCGCCGGTGACCGCGCCGACCGCTGCCCCGCGCAGGATGTCGCCGGCGAAGTAGTTCCCGGTGCTGTCGAGCTGGACAAGGTATTGCCGGCACGCATCCCCGTCATCCGCCCCGATCCGATCGTTCACGCCCGCGCATCCCGCGAGGAGCGCCCCTGCCGTGGCGAAGGCGACGAGACGATGGGCTCGGTTTGGCACGGCGCGTTCCCTTGCTGTCGGCAGGCCCGGTCCCACGCGGGACGTCGGGCGGCAGCCCCCTGATCTGTAACGGTCCGCCCCCGGGACTGCCAGCGCCCCGCAGGCGTGGGAATGTCGCATTCGTCGCGCCGCGACCGTCACGCCTGCGTGATGAACGGAGCGCGCCGCCGTCCAGGTCGCGCCGCCGCCCGGCTTGCGCCGCCGCGCTGCCACGGCGACCCTCCGCCGGCGGAGGACTCCCATGGCCCAGGCCCACGACATCACCACACCCGCCGTGCTGCGCAACGCCGACCTCGACACGCCGGCGATCCGCGCGGCGCGCGTGGACCTCGCGGCCTGCTTCCGCATGGCGGCGCGGCTCGGCCTGCAGGAGGGCATCTGCAACCACTTCTCCGCCGTCGTGCCCGGCCATCCCGACTTGATGCTGGTCAATCCCTATGGCTGGTCCTTCGCGGAAATCACGGCTTCCCGCCTCCTCATCACCGACTTCCATGGCCGCGTGCTGGCGGGGGAGGGAGTGCCGGAGGCCACCGCCTTCTACATCCACGCCCGCCTGCACCTGCGCCACCACCACGCAGCGGCGGCCTTCCACACGCACATGCCCAACGCGACCGCCCTCTCCATGCTCAACGGCCCGCCGCTCGCCTGGGCCGGCCAGACCGCGCTGAAGTTCTACGGCCGCACCGCGGTGGACGAGGACTACAACGGCCTCGCGCTGGACGAGGCGGAAGGCGACCGCATCGCCGCTGCGATGGGCGAGGCCGAGATCGTCTTCCTGAAGAACCACGGCGTCATCGTCGTGGGGCCGAGCATCGCGACGGCCTGGGACGACCTCTACTACCTGGAACGCGCCGCGGAGGTGCAGCGCCTCGCCATGGCCACGGGACGCCCGCTGAAGGCGGTCTCGCCGGACGTCGCCGCCCGGACCTACGCCCAGATGCGAGGCGGCGGGGATGAGAGCGCGCGGCTGCACCTGGAGAGCATCAAGCGCCAATTGGCGGTCACCGACCCGGACTACGTGGACTAGCGGCGCCAGCGCGCGTTAACGCCGCGCGCATGTCCTCCCGCCCCGTCCTCCGCCTGCTGCCCGGCCGCGACTCCCGCCTCCGCGCCGGCCACCCTTGGGTCTTCTCGAACGAGATCGCGATGGACGGGGCTGCGCGCGCGCTCCCGCCCGGTGCCGTCGTTCGCGTGGAAGGTGCGGACGGTGCGCGCTTCGGCGCCTTCCACTTCAACCCGCGCACGCTCATCGCCGCCCGCCTGCTGTCGCGGGACCCGGACGTCGCGGTGGACGCCGCCTTCTGGCGCACCCGGCTGGAACGCGCGCTTGCCCTGCGCGACCGTCTGTTCGATCGCCCCTTCTACCGCCTCGTCCATGCCGAGGCCGACGGCTTCCCCGGCCTCGTCCTCGACCGCTACGGCGACCTGGTCGCGCTCCAGGCCAACACCGCGGGGATGGAGGCCGCGACGCCCGACCTCCTCGCCGCCCTCCGCGACCTCCTCACCCCCGCGCCATCGTCGCCCGCAACGACAGCAGCGTGCGCGCTCTGGAAGGCCTGGAGGAACGCGTGGACCTCCTCCACGGCACCGACGCCACCGGCACGGTGGAGGAAGGCGGCGTCGCCTTCGCCGTGGACCCGATCGGCGGCCAGAAGACCGGCTGGTTCTTCGACCAGCGCGCCAACCGCGCCCTCGTCGCCTCGCTCTCGAAGGGCGCGGTCGCGCCTGGGGCGCGCGGGGCCACGGTCCTCGACGCCTTCTGCCACACCGGCGGCTTCGGCCTGCAGGCCGCGCGCGCCGGCGCCGCCCGCGTCACGCTCCTCGACCGGTCCGAGCACGCCCTGGCGACCGCGATGGACACTGCCCGCCGCAACGCCCTGGACGACCGGATCGAGACCCTGCGCGGCGACGCGATGGACACCATCGCCGGCCTTGTGGACCGCGCGCGCCGCTTCGATGTCGTCGTGGTGGACCCGCCCGCCTTCGCCAAGGCCCGCAAGGACGCGCCGGCAGCCGTGCGCGCCTACCAACGCCTCGCCCGCCTGGCTGCCGCGCTGGTCAACCCGGGCGGCATCTTCTTCGCCGCATCCTGCTCCCACCACGTGCCGCCCGGCGAGTTCCACGAGGCCGTCCTCTCCGGCATCGCCCGCGCAAGGCGGGAGGGCCGGATCCTCGCCATCACCGGCGCCGGCCCCGACCATCCTGTGCATCCGATGCTGCCCGAGAGCGCCTACCTCAAGGCCATGACCCTGCAGCTGGACTGACGATGACGCGCCTGACCCACGCGCTGATGCGCGCCTACCACGATACGACCTACCGCGTCGGGGACGGTATCCTCCGGATCGGCGGGCGCAGCGCCGCCGCGGATGCCGCGCTTCGCCGGCTCGGCGCCCGGCAGGGCGGCCTCGTTTCGGCCCACAACCCCTTCTCCCGCCGCACCGCACCCGGCCGCAACGCGCGCCACCACCGGCGCCTGGTAGAAGCCGCCCGCCGCTTCCGGTCGGTGGATGCCCTCGGCGGCCCCGGCACGGACTGGGAGGAGCCGATGCTCCTCGTCGCTGCCGACCCGCGCGTCATCGCCCGCCTCGGCCGCCGCTTCCGCCAGCACGCCGTCGTCGCCCTCCGGCGCGATGGCCCCGCGCGGCTGCTGCGTCTCTCGCCGGGTCCGATGATCCGCGATACGGACCGGGCCTGACGCGAGCCGCGTCGCCTGCGGTCCCCGCGTTGCCGTCGCGTCCCGCGCGCTGCTAGACCGGATGGGTTGCGTTGCGCGGAGACCTGCGACGATGCCTGATCCCGTGAACCTCGCGGCGAAGCTCGCCACCTTCGGGCAGCGCTGGTCGCCCCGGATCGTCTCGCGCTTCAACGGCCACGACGTTATGGTCGTGAAGGGCGAGGGCGAGTTCGTCTGGCACGCGCACCCCGATACCGACGACTTCTTCCTCGTCCTCCAGGGCCACCTCACCATCCAGCTCCGCGACGGCGAGGTGCGCCTCGGCCCTGGTGACCTCCACGTCGTGCCCCGGGGCGTCGAGCATCGCCCCGTCGCACACGGCGAGGTTCACCTGCTGCTCATCGAGCCCGCGGGAACCCCGAACACCGGCGACGAGGCGACGGCCGCCGTCAAGGTCGTCGCGTAGCGCTCGCCCCTCCGCGCTCGCCCCTCAGAGGAACCGCGCCCGCACGTCGATCGAATCCCGCTTCCCCAGATCGTCGCGGTGGTCCCGCAGCCACGCATCCGCGGCATCCCGCCCGATGTCCCGCAGCGTGCAGAGGAAGTCCCAGTCGCCGTTGTACTTCGACGACATCCCGAACTGCCGCATCCGGTCCTCGTCCTCGATCAGGTGCACGAAGAGCCGCTGATAGCGTGGCGGCGACAGCACGCCCTGGTCCACCAGGCGCTGCACGAACTCGATCGCCCGCATCTCGAACATCAGGCTGGCGTTGAACGTCACCTCGTTCATCCGCGTGCCGATGTCCGACACGGTGCGCGGAATGTCGTCCCGGATCATCGGGTTCAGCTGCACCACCACGATGTCCGGTGGCCCGCCACGGTCATAGAGCGGCCAGAGCGCCGGGTTCCCGAGATACCCGCCGTCCCAATATGCCTCCCCGTTGATCTCCACCGCCCGGAACAGTTGCGGCAGGCAGGCCGAGGCCAGCAGCGCGTCCAACGTCACCTCGTGCCGCGCGAACACCCGTGGCTTGCCGGTCCGCACATTCGTCGCCGAGACGAACAGCCGCGGCGCCCGCGCGGACCCGCAGATCGTCGTCTCGTCCAGCACCTCCTCTAGGGTCCGCCGCAGCGGGTTCACCTCGATCGGGAAGGGGTTGAACTGGTAGGGGGACAGGACCCGCGTGAAGGTGTCGAAGGCCTGCCAGGCCAGCGAATGCGACAGGTCGGGCCCGAAGATCAGCCGCTCGAACGGCGTGTTCCGCAGGGCCGAGAACTGCAACTTGGCCGCCACCGCCCGCCAGAACTTGTCCAGCTCCTTCAACGCCCCCTCGCGCCCGTCGCGCGCGATGCCCTGCACCACCATCGCCCCGTTGATCGCGCCGGCGGAGGTGCCGGAGATCGCGTGGATCTCGATGCTCTCCTCGCGCAGCAACCGGTCCAGCACGCCCCAGGTGAAGGCGCCATGCGTGCCGCCGCCCTGGAGCGCGACGTTGATCGGGCGCGGCCCCTTGCCGGTCGTGAGGGCAGGCGTGGCCGGCGCGCCCTCCGTCGGCCGGATCCCCTCCACGGCCCGCTCCTCCGGATTGCCGACGCCGTCGGCCGCACGGCGCCCGAAGCCGTCCGTCGAATAGGGCAGGGGGATCGCCCCCGCCCCGTCCGAAATCCGCCGCCGCGGCGTCTCCGGCGTGATCCCCGTGCCGTCCGCCCCGCTCACGCTGCGACCCAGCCCCCGTCGATGGAGAGCGCCGTACCGTTCACCGCGCCCGAATTCGGCCCGGCGAGGTAGAGCGCCATCCCCGCGACCTCCTCGACCTCGACCCAGCGCTTCGACGGCTGCTTCTCCAGGAGGTAATCCGTCAGCGCGACCTCCTCGCTCACGCCATGCTCCTTCGCGAGCGGCCCGATCTGCGCCTCCGCGAGCGGCGTGCGGACGAAGCCCGGGCAGATCGCGTTGCAGGTGATCGGCGTCCGCGCGACCTCCAGCGCCACGACCTTCGTCATTCCGACGACGCCGTGCTTCGCCGTGACGTAGGCCACCTTGTGTTCCGACGCGACGAGCCCGTGCGCGGACGCGATGTTGATGACCCGCCCCCAGCCCCGCTCCCGCATCCCCGGCAGCGCCGCCTTCGTCGCATGGAAGCAGGCGGACAGGTTGATCGCGAGGATCGCGTCCCACTTGTCGTCCGGGAAGGATTCGACCGGTGCGGTGAACTGGATGCCCGCATTGTTCACCAGGATGTCGAGCGACCCCATCGCGCCATGCGCCGCCGCGACCATCCCGCGCACGGCCTCCGGCTTCGACAGGTCGGCGTCCGAGAACGGCGCCTCGCCCCCCATCGCCTCCGATACCTCCCGCCGCGCCGCCGCGATGGCGTCGGGCGCGCCGAGCCCGTTCAGCATCACCTTCGCCCCGGCCCGCGCGTAGGCCAGCGCGATCGCCAGCCCGATCCCGCTCGTCGAACCCGTGACGAGCGCCGTCCGCCCTTCCAGAACCCGTTCCATCAACCGCAATTCCCTCTCACGCCCGTCCCCTCGCATCGGGTGAGGCGGCATGTTGCATCGCACAAAGCGTCACGGAAGCCATTTCGCCATCTTCACGAGCCGGCGAGCCCCGTCCCCCGTGATCTTCGGCCCGTAGAAGGACGCCGCGGCCTGCCGGACCGCCTCCGCAAAGGCCGGCCCCGGCAGGTCCAGCCCCGCCAGCGCCGAGAGCGGCAGCCGCCGCGACACGGCCAGCGACAGCACCGCCGCGATCTCCTCCGCCGCCGGCCCGAGTACCCCCGCCCCCAGCAGCCGTCCCTTCGCGTCGGCGACCAGCTTCACCAGCCCGTCCTCGCGCCGAGCCGCGGCGGCCCGCTCGGTATGCGCCAGCGGCCAACGCAGGGTCCGCACCTCCTGCCCGGCCTCCTCGGCGCTGAAGGCGGTATGCCCGAGCTGCGCCAGCGCGGGATCCGTGCGGATCAGCCGCGCCCCCGGCGCATCCGGCAGGGTCGCCGGCAGCCGGAACAGCATGTTGCGCGCGACGACGCCGACATGCGCCTCCCCGGACCCCACCGGGCCGACGCTCGGCCAGGGATCCACCACCCGCCCCGCCGCCCAGACCCGCCGGTTCGTCGTGCTGCGGAGCGAGGCGTTCACCGTCACCCCCGCCGGCCCGCCGGCGACCCCCGCCGCCGTCAGGTCCAGCCCCCGACCCGCGGCGCCTCGCCCAGCGCCAGCAGCAGGTGCGTGCCCTCGATTTCCGTGCCGTCCACCAGCGTCACGACGATCTGGCCCTCGCGGCCCACGACGCCGCTCACCGCGCGGCTCGCCAGCACATCGACCCCCTCGCGCCGCAGCACCCGCTCCAGCCCGTCGGCCAGGTCCGCGTCCTCCGGGAAGGCGATCCGAAACGGCGCCACGACCGTCGCGCGCCCGCCGAGCCTGACGACCGCCTGCGCCAGTTCCAGCCCGGCCCCTTCGCCGCCCAGCACGACCAGATGCCCCGGCAGTCCTCCCACCTCCACGAAGGCGGCCGGCGTCAGCCACGGCACGGCGTCCAGCCCCGGCAGGTCCGGCACCACCGGCGCGGCGCCTGCATCGATCAGGCAACGCCGGAACCGCCATTCCCGCCCGCCGGCCGCCACCGAATCCGGCCCGGAGAAGCGCGCCGGCGCCTGGACGACCTCCACCCCCATGCCCTCGAACCGCGCGGCCGAGACCTCCGGCGCCGCATCGGCCAGCGCCGCGCGCACCGCCGCCCGAACCTCGTCCCACCCCGGCGGCCCCGCGCGCCGCGACGCATCCAGCAGCGCCTGGCTCGCCACCCGGGGCAGGGCGATCCGCCCCTCCCGCTCGAACAGCACGACCTTCAGCCCCAGCGCGGCCGCGAGCGCCGCAACCTGCCGCCCGGTCCGCCCGGCCCCGATGATCGCGACATCCGTATCCGGCATGGGGGCTCCTCGAACTCGCCCCCGCCTTACCCCGCCGCGCCCGCTTCCCCAACGGGGAGGCCCCGGCCTCGCGGCCCGCCGTGCCAACTTAGTCGCAGCCCGCCGTGCCAACTTAGTCGCAGCCTGCCGCGCCAGGTTCGTCTCGCTTCGCCGCTCCGATCCCACCGCGCCAACCCCATCGCGCCAACCCCATCGCGGTTGACCGCCCCCACCCCCCTCCCTATACAGCGCCCACACGCGCCGGCCCCCCCGTCGCGGCCATCCGCTTGGGGCCCGCCGACCACCACACGCTGCCGAGCCGGGCCACTCCCGCCCGTGCCGCACCACCCCGCCCGGGGTGCTTTGAACGAGGACGCCACCGTGAAGCGCACCTACCAGCCCTCCAAGCTCGTCCGGAAGCGCCGCCACGGCTTCCGCGCCCGCCTCGAGACGGTCGGCGGCCGCAAGGTCCTCGCCAACCGCCGCGCGAAGGGCCGGAAGCGCCTCAGCGCCTGATCGCGCGCGGCGCCCGTCCGGACGCCGGCCCGCCCCCCATGGCCCTCCCGCGGATCAAGCAGCGCCGCGACTTCCTCCGCGCGGCGCGCACGGGGAAGCGCGCGGCCCGTCCGGGGCTGATCCTCCAGGCGCAGCCAGTTCCCGCCGCCGGACCGGACGCCGCACCCCTGCGCGTCGGCTTCACCGTGACGAAGAAGGTCGGCAACGCCGTGGTGCGCAACCGCACGAAGCGGCGCCTGCGGGAAGCCGCACGCTTCGTCCTCGGCGAGGCACCGCCGGAGTTGTTGAGGAACGGTGGCTGGGACCTCGTCCTCATCGGCCGCGACGACACCCGCAAGCGCGACTTCCGCACCCTCATGGGCGACCTGCGCGGCTGCCTGAAGCAGACGGGCGTCCTGCCGTGACGGGTTCCCCGAAAGGTTCCCCGACCTTGGCCGCCCGCGCCCTGACCATCGGCGTCCACGCCTACCGCTACGGCCTGCGGCCCCTCATCGGCTCGCATTGCCGCTTCCACCCGCATTGCAGCGACTACGCCCTGGAAGCCCTCGCCGCGCACGGCGCGCTCCGCGGCGCGGCCCTTTCCGCCCGGCGCATCCTCCGCTGCCACCCCTGGAACCCCGGCGGCTACGACCCCGTGCCGTCCAAGATCGCCTGATTCAGACCCCGATGGACAACAAGCGACTCCTCGCCGCGATCGCGATCTCGATCGGCATCCTGCTGATCTTCGACCTGTGGAACCGCCCGGCGCGCGAGGCCCAGCGCCAGGCGCAGCAGCAGACCCAGCAGACCCAGACCTCCCCGGTCCCGATCCCGCAGGCCAATACCGCGCTGAACCCGGCGGGCGTCGCCAGCGCCTCCCCGGCGGAAGGTGCGCCCAGCACGCCCGCCCCGCGCCTCACGATCGACAGCCCCCGCGTCCAGGGCACGATCAACCTCCGCGGTGCCCGCGCCGACGACCTCGTCCTCCGCGACTACCGGGAGACGATCCTGCCGAACTCCCCGCTCGTCCGCGTCCTTGCCCCGCGCGAGGACTCCCACCCCTACTTCGCGCAGTGGGGCTGGACCGCGAGCGACCCCAGCACCCGCGTGCCCGGCAACGACACCGACTGGACCGCCGATGGCGAGCGCCTGACGCCGCAGAACCCCGTCACGCTCCGCTGGGACAACGGCGCGGGCCTGCGCTTCGAGATCGCGCTCTCCCTCGACGCCAACTACATGATCACGGCGGAGCAGCGCGTCGTGAACACCGGCGCCGCGCCGGCCACCGTCCTGCCCTGGTCGCGCATCCGGCGCGAGCGCACGCCGCAGGTCGCCGGCTACTACATCCTGCATGAGGGCTTCGTCGGCGTCGTGGACGGCCGCCTGCGCGAGGTCACCTATTCCGACGGCAAGTCCGCCGGCGCCGCGCAGGGCCGCAACGGCCTCGCCTTCGACGGCGAGGGCGCCGGTGGCTGGGCCGGCTTCACCGACAAATACTGGCTGACCGCGCTGATGCCCGCGGACCAGTCGACGCGCGCGCGCACCGCCTTCCGCCACACGGCCGAGGGCGGCCAGGACCGCTGGCAGGTGGACCTCGCGCCGCCGGCCCCCGTGCAGGCCGCGCCCGGCGCGACGGTCGGCTTCGCGAGCCGCCTCTTCGCCGGCGCGAAGGAGGTTCACCTCCTCGACTCCTACCGGGACCGCCTGGGGATCGTCGACTTCGACAAGGCCATCGACTTCGGCTGGTTCTACTTCCTGACGAAGCCCTTCTTCTACGCGCTGGACTGGCTGTTCCGGATCACCGGCAACTTCGGCATCGCCATCCTGGTCTTCACCGTCGCGCTGAAGCTCGCCTTCTTCCCGCTCGCCAACAAGTCCTACAAGTCCATGTCCCGGATGAAGGACCTGGCTCCGAAGATGCAGGAGCTGAAGGCGAAGTACGGCGATGAACCTGCGAAGATGCAGCAGGAGATGATGGGGCTCTACAAGAACGCCGGCGTGAACCCGGCCTCCGGCTGCCTGCCGATCCTGCTCCAGATCCCCGTCTTCTTCGCCCTCTACAAGGTGCTGTTCGTCACCATCGAGATGCGGCACGCGCCCTTCTTCGGCTGGATCCGCGACCTCTCGGCACCCGACCCGACGAACCTCTTCACGCTCTTCGGGCTGATCGCCTGGGACCCGCCGGCCTTCCTGCACATGCCGGCCTGGGCGATCATCATGGGCATCACGATGTTCATCCAGTTCAAGCTGAACCCGACGCCGCCCGACCCGATCCAGGCGCGGCTCTTCGCCTTCATGCCGCTGATCTTCACCTTCATGCTCGCCTCCTTCCCGGCGGGCCTCGTGATCTACTGGTCCTGGAACAACCTGCTGTCCGTCACGCAGCAGTACTACATCATGCGGCACGAACGCGCGGCGCGGCGCGCCGAACGGGCCGCGGCGCGGACGTGACCACCGAAGCGGAGGACGCGGCCCGGCTGGAAGCGGGCCGCGTCCTCTTCGCCCGCCCCTGCACCTTCATCTTCGCGGCCCAGCAGATCGAGGGCCTGCCGGAGCCGACCTTGCCGGAGGTCGCCTTCTGCGGCCGGTCCAACGTCGGCAAGTCCTCCCTCATCAATGCCCTGACGGGCCAGCATGCGCTGGCCCGCGTCTCCCACACGCCGGGCAGGACCAAGCAGCTCAACTTCTTCGAGCTCGGCCTCGCGCCGGGACCGCGCCTCATGCTCGTGGACATGCCGGGCTACGGCTACGCCGCCGCGTCCAAGGCCGTGAAGGCCGATTGGCAGGGGCTGATGTTCGACTACCTCCGCGGCCGCCCGAACCTCCGCCGCGTGATCCTGCTGATGGACGCGCGCATCGAGACGAAGGACGGCGACCTCGCCGCGATGGACCTGCTGGGCGAGGCCGCCGTGCCTTTCCAGGTCGTGCTGACCAAGGCCGACGACGTGAAGCCGGCGTCCCGCCTGGCCAAGCGCCAGGAGGAGGTAACGCGCCTCACCGCCAAGCGCGCCGCCGCCTACCCGAAGATCCTGACGACAAGCGCCGAGAAGGGCACCGGCATCCCCGAGCTCCGCGCCGAGATCGCGGACCTCGCCGAATCCGCGCCCCCGGGTTGACCACCTGGGTTGACCCTCTTGGCTCCCCGCCGCTACGGCGCCCCCCGCCAGACCACACGGACGACCCGATGACGAGCACCGCCCCCGCCGCGTCCGGCGCGAACGACGCGCATGACCAGATGGCCATCCTGGCGGGCGCTCTCCCCTACCTGAAGCGCTACGACGATCAGGTCGTCGTCGTGAAGTACGGCGGCCACGCGATGGGCGAGGAGGAGAACGCCCTCATGTTCGGCCGTGACATCGCCCTGCTGGAACAGGTCGGCGTCTCGCCCGTGGTGGTCCATGGCGGCGGCCCGCAGATCAACGCGATGCTCAAGCGCCTCGACGTGAAGTCCACCTTCGTGGACGGCCTCCGCGTGACCGATGCGCAGATGGTGGACGTGGTCGAGATGGTCCTCGCCGGCACCGTCAACAAACAGGTCGCCGAGGCCATCACCCGCGCCGGCGTCATCGCGGTCGGCATCTCCGGCAAGGATGGCGGCCTGATCCGGGCGCGCAAGGTCACCCGCACCGTCCGCGACCCCGGCAGCAACCTCGAGAAGGTCCTCGACCTCGGCTTCGTGGGCGAGCCGGAGCACGTGGACACCCGCGTCCTCGAACTGCTGATCGGCGCGGACATCGTCCCGGTCGTCGCCCCCGTCGGCGTCGGTGCGGACGGCCAGACCTACAACATCAACGCGGACACGGTCGCCGGCGCGATCGCCGGCGCACTGAAGGCCGCGCGCCTCCTGATGCTCACCGACGTCCCCGGCGTCCGCGGCCCCGACGGCGTCCACATCCAGGAGATGACGGTCGCCGAGGTCCGCGCGGGCATCGAGGCCGGCTGGATCTCCGGCGGCATGATCCCGAAGGTCGAGACCTGCATCTACGCCGTGGAGCGCGGCGTGCAGGCCGCCGTCATCCTCGACGGGCGGGTACCGCACGCCGTGCTGGCGGAGCTGTTCACCGAGGGCGGTGCGGGGACGCTGATCAAGCCCTGACCCTGTCCGCTCCGCGGCCGGGCCGGGCCGGGCGCCGCGCGTCCCGATCACGGCCGCGGTTGCATCACCGCAGGGCCACGCTCGCGGCCAGCCGATCGAAGCGACGCTCCTCCGCGGCGACGGCGGCCGCGCCCGAAGCCGGCGCGCAGCCGAGGACGACCAGCCGCCGCCCGTCCTCCGCGAAGCCCACGCGCAGGACCGCGACCATCGGCCGCGCCGTCGGCGTCTGCGTGACCCGCGCCCGGAGAACCAGGCCGGGCAGTCCCGCGAGGGGGACCGGCGCCTCCCGACCCGCCTCCCAAACCGGATCACGGACCATCGCCAGCACCAGGGGATGCTGCATGACCCGACGCGCCGCCTCGGTCCGGTCTGCGGCGTCGGAATCGGGCGCGAGCAGCGCAAGGAGCATCTGCGCATCCCTCTCCCTCGAAGCCAGGATCACCGCGCCCGCCAGAACCCGCGTCAGGTCATGGAGAGCGGTGTCGAAGGCAAAGGGCAGGGCGGCGAGCCTCTCGGGCAGGGGCGCGGGCGCTCGCGTGACGACCGTCCGCAGGACCCGTTCCATCTCGGCCTCGATCGCGGGGGTCATCGCTCCCGCGACGCGCCAGGAGAGCGAGCCCATCGCGTGCGCCCCGATGAAGTAGAGGCTCCAGACCGTCTCGGACTCGGTGCCGCTTCCCGCCGTCCCGACCCCGAGGCTGCCGTCGATCGCGTCCGTCCGGATCGTTCGGCGCCGCACGTCGCGGACGCCGAACGCGGCGAGGCGACGGTCCGAGATCGTGGCGAACTGGGCGAGCACCTCGGCGCGCGAGGGGTTGCCCCGCGGCAACTCGGCTTCCGCGACACTGATGACGCCGCTTCCGTCACGCGCGAAGAAGCCCGGCGGATCGGTCTGGGGCAGGTAGCCATCCGGCGGGACGAGGCCGACGGCGCCGGCCCCCGGAAAGGCCAGAAGCCCCGGAGCGTCCGCAGCGGCCACCTGCCGCAGGAGGAAAACCCCGCAAGCCGAAAGGACCGCCGCCCGCCGCGTCGGGCGCCAGGGCGGGCCAGCGTCTGGGCGAGGGACCGGCATGGGATCCTTCCAATCTCCGTGGTACCGCAGCCCCATCGCAAGGCTTGCCGGCCGGGCAGCGTAAGCCCGGGACACGACGGCTTGCACGGAACCGCTCGGCGACGCCGTCCTGATCCGGCGCAGCCGCCTGCGCCGCCCGAGGCATTCCGCGCCGCTTCGTTCCTCGTTTCCCCCCGCCTGCGGCCGCGCGGTGCGCAGGCGCCTCGTTGACAGGGCGGCGCCTCCGCGCGAAGGCACGCGGCCTGCCGCACGGACCCCGCCTCCCCCGATGGACTTCGCCGACCTCCAGTCCCGCATCGAGTCCCTCTGGGACCGCCGCGCCGACATCACCCCGACCACGAAGGGGGAGGACCGCGACGCCGTCGAGGCCGCGCTCGAAGCCCTGGATTCCGGCACCGCCCGCGTCGCCGAACCCGACGGAAACGGCGGCTGGCGCGTGAACCAATGGCTCAAGCAGGCCGTCCTCCTGTCCTTCCGCCTGGAAGACAGCGCCATCATGGACGCCGGTGCCGGCGCACCCGGCGTGGCCTACGACAAGGTCCCGCTCAAATTCGCCGGCTGGGGCGAGAATCGCTTCCGCGAGGCCGGCTTCCGCGCCGTCCCCGGCGCCGTCGTCCGGCGCTCCGCCTACATCGCGCCGAACGTCATCCTCATGCCCTCGTTCGTGAACCTCGGCGCCTACGTGGACCGGGCGACCATGGTGGACACCTGGGCGACCGTCGGCTCCTGCGCGCAGATCGGCAAGAACGTGCACCTCTCCGGCGGCGTCGGCATCGGCGGCGTGCTCGAACCCCTCCAGGCCAACCCCGTGATCATCGAGGATGACTGCTTCATCGGCGCCCGCTCCGAGGTGGTCGAGGGCGTGATCGTCGGCCGCGGCTCCGTCCTCTCGATGGGCGTCTTCATCAGCGCGACGTCGAAGATCGTGGACCGCACCACCGGCGAGATCTTCACCGGCCGCGTCCCGCCCTATTCCGTCGTCGTCCCCGGCGCGCTGCCGGGCAAGCCGCTGCCGGACGGCTCCCCCGGCCCGTCGCTCGCCTGCGCCGTCATCGTCAAGCGCGTGGACCAGCGCACGCGTGAGAAGACGAGCATCAACGACCTGCTGCGGGACTGATGCGCAACCCGCTCCTCGTCTTTCTCGCGTTCGGCCTGGTCATGATCATCGGGCCTTTCGTGTACGGCTGGTTCCTCGACACGCACCAGGTCTTCTACCGCGATCGGCTGCCGACCGGCGTGATGGGCGAATGGCAGCCCGGCGGCCGCGGCCCGAAGGCGAGCGACTGCGATCCGCTCTTGGCACGCGCGCGGGAAGCGACACCTGAAACCCTGCGTGCCACCCGCGAATTCATGTGCACCAAGGTATGACGCAAGCAGCCACCATGGGCGCGATCCCGACGGCCGTCACGACGGACCCGCTGCCCATCGCGCAGGCCCTGATCCGCTGCGCCTCCGTCACCCCGCGCGACGACGGCGCGATGGCCGTCCTCGAAGCCGCTCTGGCCCCGCTCGGCTTCGCCTGCCACCGCCTGCGCTTCGGCGAGGTCGAAAACCTCTTCGCCATCCGCACCCCGAGCGGGGGAGGGCCAGGGGAGGAGATACGGCGAACCGCCGCCCCCATCTCTGCTTCGCCGGCCACACCGACGTCGTCCCCCCCGGCGAGGGCTGGTCCCGCGACCCCTTCGGCGCGGAGGTCGCGGACGGCATCCTCTACGGCCGCGGCGCGACGGACATGAAGGGCGGCGTCGCCGCCTGGGTCGCCGCCGTCACCGACGCCGTGCGCGACGGCACGGCCGAGGACGCCACCCTCTCCCTCCTCATCACCGGGGACGAGGAGGGCGTCGCGACCGACGGCACCGCCCGTGTCCTCGACTGGATGGAGGCGCACGGCCACGTGCCCGACATGTGCCTCGTCGGCGAGCCGACCTCCGTCGCCGCCCTCGGCGACACCATCAAGATCGGCCGCCGCGGGTCGCTGTCCGCCCGCATCACCGTCCACGGCACCCAGGGCCACGTCGCCTACCCCGACCGCTGCGACAACCCCGTCCACCGCCTGGTCCGCGCCCTGCACGACCTCGTCGCGACGCCGCTCGACCACGGCACCGACTGGTTCGGCCCCAGCACCCTCCAGGTCACGACGATCGATGTCGGCAACATCACCGGCAACATCGTGCCCGCCCAGGCCACCGCGCGCCTGAACATCCGCTTCAACGACCGCCACAGCGCCGCCTCCCTCGAACGCCGCGTCCGCGACATCCTCGAAGCCGAAGCCCCCCGCCACGACGTCACCTTCGAATGCTCGGGCGAATCCTTCCTCACCCAGCCCGGTCCCTTCGTGGACGCCCTCCGCCGCGCCGTCGCCGCCACCACGGGCCAGGACGCCCGCCTCGACACCGGCGGCGGCACCTCGGACGCACGCTTCATCACCCGCCTCTGCCCCGTCGCCGAACTCGGCGCCGTCGGGACCACGATGCACAAGGTCGATGAGCGCACGCCCGTCGAGGAACTGCGGCAACTCGCCACCCTCTACCGCGCCGTCATCCGCGAATGCCTGGCGTGACCAACGGACGACGACGCTGACCATCCCCACGCCCGTCCAGGTCGTCGCCGGCCTCCGCTCCGCCTGGCTCCTGGCGCAGGGGAAGGTCGCCGGCCTCCCCCTCGTGATGCTGTCGCCGGAAGGCGCCCTGCGCTCCTTCTGGGCGATGGCCTTCGGCGCGCCGGTCTTCGTCGCCCTTCGGCTGACCGATCCCGACGCCCTGACCCCCACCCGCTTCGCCGCGGAGGTCATCGGCTACGTCCTGTCCTGGACGATCTTCCCCCTCCTCTCGCACCGCTTCGCGGAGGCGAGCGGCCGCGCGCCCCTCTGGCCCGGCTTCATCGCGGCGTGGAACTGGGCGAACCTCGCGCAATACGCCGCCCTCGTCGTCGCCATCCTCCTCGCCGCGGTCCTGCCGCCGAGCCTCGGCACCGCCGCCCGCCTCGCGGCCTTCGGCTACACGCTCTGGCTCGAATGGTTCATCGCGCGCCACGCCCTGCGGCTCGACAACGGGCGCGCCGTCGCGCTCGTCGCGCTCGACTTCGTCATCGGCCTCGTTATCACGATGCTCGTCACGGCCATCGGCCGCGGCTGATCGCCCCCCAGCGACGCGGCCTGCGCCGGCGGTACGCCGTCAGGCCTCGGTCAGCGCCGGCTCCCGCCAGTCCCTGTGCAGCAGCAGCCCGACCGCCCCGACGGCCGCGGCCACCAACCCACACCCGAACACGACCGGTGCCACCGGCACCCATCGCAGCAAGGTCGGCACCAGCAGCATCGCCGCCAGCACCCCCACGGAACTCGCCGCCAGCGACGCCCGGGTCGCCGCGGGAATGTCCGGCACCGGCACCCGCGCCTGCCGCAGCACCGCGACCGGGATGTCCTTCATCGGCCCCGCCACCCCCGTGACGAGCGAGATGACGACGTAGCCCGCCACCTGCCATTCCCCCGGCAGCCAGGGCACGACGGCGAAGCACGCCATGCCGCATCCCACCAGCACGCTGCTCCCGAACATGCGTCGGCCCGGCCGCTCCGGCATCCCCAGGCTGCCGACGACGATGTTGGACAGCAGGTTCGACGCCCCGTAGGCCGCGATCAGCAGCCCGTAGGTCGCCGCATCCGCCCCGCTCTCCCGCAGCAGCAGCGGCAGGCCGAGGAAGAACACGGCCGTCCAGGCCCCGTTCAGCGGCGCCGCCCCGACCAGGACGTAGCCCAGGAGCGGATGCGCCCGCATCGCCCGCACCCCGCGCCGCAGCCCCCGCACGCCCGCCAGGGCCGAGGGGACGACGCGTGGCGGCGCGTACCGCCGGAGGATGGCACCCAGCGCCGCCGCGGAGACGAGGAACGTCACCGCATCCAGCGTCAGGAAATGCACCAGCGGCACCGTCCCCGCCAGCAGCGCCAGCAGCCCCGGCCCCAGCAACCGCGCGCTGCGCTCCGTCCCGTCGAAAAGCCCGTTCGCCGCCGGCAGCAGCCGCGGGTCCTGCACTAGCGCCGGCAGCACCGATTGCAGCGCCGGCTGGAACACGGCCTGCCCGATCGCCAGCACCACGACCACCGCCGCCAGCCCCACGGCCGTCGGCGCGCCCTGCACGAGCCAAAGCCCGACGAGCGCCAGCAGCGCCGCCGCCCGGACCAGGTCCGCGCCGAGCATCGCCCGCATCCGGTCCAGCCGGTCGGCCAGGTCCCCCGCGAACGTCACGAACAGCAGCACCGTCGCCGCCTGCAGCGCCGTCAGGTAGCCCGCGGCCGGCCCGAAGACCTCCGTCGCGATCCAGGTCAGCGCGACGGCATACAACTGGTCCCCGACGGCCGAGAGCGTCAGCCCCGCCCAGAGCAGCGCGACCGGCGGGCGTCCCAGGGGTTGGAAGATCGTGGGTCTGAAGGTGATGGGCCGGACGATCCGCAAAGCCCCTCAGCCCCCCAGCCGCCGCGCCATGAACCGCGTCCCCGCGACCGGCGTGTCGTAGTAGGGCGCGACCTCGACGAAGCCGAGCCGCGCGTAGAGCGCCTGCGCCTCCGTCATGTCCGGCAGCGTGTCCAACCGGATCTCCCGATATCCTGCCCGCACGGCGGCGGCGCAGACCGCCTCCACCAGCGCGCGCCCGAGCCCGCGCCCCCGCCCGGCCGGCGTGACGTAGAGCCGCTTCATCTCGCAGCATCCCGGCTCGGCCATGCCGCGCAACGCGACGCAGCCGATCGCCGCGTTCCCGGCATCCCGCGCGACCAGCATCGCCCCTTCCGGCGCCGCATACTTCCCCGGCAGCCCCGCGAGTTCCTCCGCAAACCCCTGATACGCCAGGTCCACGCCGAGCGACCCCGCATAGGCCTCGAACAGCCTTCGCACGTCGCCCAGGTCAGCCGCCGCGGCGGGCACGATGCGGAACGCCTCCTCGCTCATCCCCGGCCCCCTGCGGCCAGCAGCGCACCCCCGCAACGCACGCTCACCCCCGCGCCTTCACGCCCAACCCGCGCCCCGCGCGCACGGCGTCCTCCCCGAACTTCGCGCGCAACGCCTCCATCGCGTGCCACCGCGCCGCCCGCTTCGGCGCTTCCGGGTCGGCCAGGTCGCCGCGGTCCGCGCCCTCTCCCTCCACGATCGGCTGCGCCCCGATCCCGATCAGCCGGAACGCCGTCCCGTCCGCCTCCCGCCGAAGCAGCGGCATGGCCGCGTCGAAGATCGTCTGCGGCACCCGCGTCGCCCCGGGCACGCGGGCATGCCGGGTGCGCAGCGCGAAGCGTGCCGTCTTGAGTTTCAGCACCACCCCGCCCGCCGCCAACCCCTTCTCCCCCAGCCGACGCGCCAGTTTCTCGCACAGCCGCCACAGGATCGGCGCCATGTCCTCGACGCGCGAGAGGTCGCTGTTGAAGGTCGTCTCCGCGGAGATGGACTTTGCCTCCCGCTCCGGCGTCACGGGCCGCGCATCCTCCCCCGCGCCCGCGCGACGAGGACCGGCCCCTCCTCCCCGAAGCGCCGCGCGGCCTCCCGCGCGTCCAGCCCCTGCAACTGCCCGAGCGTCGTGAACCCCATCCCGTTCAGCTTCGCGGCGAAGGTCGGCCCCACCCCCGGCAGGATCGTCACGGGCTCGGGCGCCAGGACCCGCGCCGCCTCCTCCGCCCCGATCACGGCGAAGCCGCGCGGCTTGTCCCGCTCCACCGCGATCTTCGCGAGCAGCCGGTTCGGCGCCAACCCGACGGACACGGTGACGCCGACCTCCGCCTCCACCGCCTTCGCGAAGCGCGCCAGCACGGCGGCCGGCGGCGCCCCGTGCAGCGCCTCCGTCCCCGAAAGGTCCAGCGCCGCCTCGTCGATCGAATAGGGCTGCACCAGCGGCGTCAGCGCCTCCATCATCCCGCGGATGCGCCGCGAAGCCTCCGAATACTTGGAGAAATCGGGCCGGATCACGACGGCGTCCGGGCAGAGCGCCAGCGCTTTGAACATCGGCATCGCCGAGCGCACCCCGCGAGTCCGCGCGACGTAGCAGCAGGCCGCCACCACGCCGCGCTGCCCGCCGCCGACGATCACCGGCTTGTCCACGAGGTCCGGCCGGTCGCGCTTCTCCACGCTCGCGTAGAAGGCGTCGCAATCCACGTGCGCGACGGACAGCCTCGCCAACTCCTCATGCGCCACGACCCGCCCGCCGCCGCAGGTGGCGCAGCGGCGGCTCACCGTCCCGTCCAGGCGAAAGCAGTCGCGGCAGAGGGCAAACACGCCGCCATCCTACACCCTTCCGCCCCGCCGGTCCCGCCGGATCACCCGGCCCGCGCGCGCCCAGGGGCGCGCACGGCCCGGTCCTCCGTGGGCAACGCATCGAACGGAAACCCGGCCGGCACCAGGGCCGCGCGATTCGCCGCGATCACCCCATCCACGAAGGCCACGGCCGCCCGCACCCGCGGGCTCCGGCGCAGGTCCTCGTGGAACAGCAGCCACAGCGGCACGGGCGGCATCGCCCGCGGCGCGGCCACGCGGCGCAGCCCAGGATCCGCCTCCCCCGCGAAGCACGACAGCACCGCGCTCCCCAGCCCGGCCCGCGCACCTTCCAGCAGCGCCGCCATCGTGTTGGTCCGCAGCACCACCCGTTCCTCCGGCACGAGGCCCATGAGGTATCGCCGCAGCGGGGACGTCGTCGCCGTGTCCTCGTATCCGAGGAACGCCTGCTCCCCGAACCTGCGGGGATCATCCGCCGCGGCGTAGAGCGCGAAGGCGATCTCCCCCAGCCGCCGCGCCACGATCCCCGGCGTCTCCGGCCGCGACATCCGCACGGCCAGGTCCGCCTCCCGCCGCGACAGGTCCAGGTTCCGCCCGTCCCCGACCAGCTCCACCTGCAGCCCGGGATGCCGCCTGAAGAACCCCCGAGCGCCGGCGCGAAGAGCGAGGCCGCGAGGTGCGGCGTCGTCGTCAGCCGGACCAGCCCCGTCAGCGCGTCGCCCGCCCCGTCCATCCGGCGCAGCAGGCCCTGGACCTCGCCCTCCATCCGCTCGGCCGCCGCCAGGACCTCCTCCCCCAGCAGCGTCGGCGCGAAGCCCTCCGGCCCCCGCTCGAACAGCGCCGCGCCGAGGTCGCGCTCGAAGACCTCGAGCCGCCGCGCGACGGTCGTGTGGTCCACCCCCAGCACCCGCGCCGCAGCCGACAACGTGCCGCCGCGCCGCAGCGCGAGCACCACCCGCAGCCGGTCCCAATCGCCGAGCGCTGCCTCGGCTGTGCGAATTCGCGCAGTCACTGTGCGATCTGACGCGTTCTCCCTGCACCCGTCCACACCCATACCGCTCCTCCTGACTGGATGGAGGGCGGCATGCCCACGACACCGAACTGGCTCCGGGGCGGCGCGATGCTCGCCGGGGCCGCCATCACCTGGGGCGCGATGTTCGCCGTGGTGAAGCCGCTGATGGCGGAGATCGACCCCTTCACGCTCACCGTGCTGCGCTACGGCCCCGCCGCGCCGATCTTCCTCGGCCTCCTCGTTGCCGTGGAGGGCCGCGCGGCGCTCGCGACCGAGGGCAAGGCGTTCCGCCTCTGGTGGCTCGGCACCCTGGGCTTCGCGGGCTTCGGGCTGCTCGCCTTCCTCGGCCTGCGCTCGACGCGGCCGGAGCACGCCTCCGTCATCCCCGCGATGATGCCATTGATCGCGGTCGCGATCGCCGCGCTGCGCCAGCGCGCCTGGCCGGCCCCGCGTGCCATCGCCGCCGTCCTTCTCGGCCTCCTCGGCGTGGCGCTCGTCGTGACTCACGGCGATCCCCGCGCCTTGCTCACCGGTGGCGCCGGCGGGGGTGAGGCCCTGATCTTCCTCGGCGCCTCCGCCTGGGTCCTCTACACCCTCGGCGCCGCGGCGTTCCCCGGCTGGTCGGGCCTGCGCTACACCGCACTGACCGCCGCCTTCGGCGCGCTGAGCATCGGGGCCATCGAACTCCTCGCGCTCGCCCTCGGCGCCGCCCACCTGCCCGCAGCGGCGACCCTCGCCGCGGCCGCGCCGTCGCTCCTCTACCTCGTCCTCCTCGCGGCCGTGGCCGCGGTGATCGGCTGGAACGCCGGCATGCGGGCACTCGGCCCCGCGCGCGGCGTGCTGTTCATCAACCTCGTCCCCGTCACCGCCTTCCTCATCGCGGTAGTCGGCGGCCGCGTGCCGGCGGCGGCCGAGATCGCGGGGGTCGCGCTGGTGATCGCCGCCCTGCTGCTGAACAGCCTGACCGCCGCGCCGCGCCCGCCCGTCCCGGTGCGCGCCGTCGGGGCGCGCGGCTAGCAAGGCGCGGGGGCCGGTCCGCTACGGCGCGGACCGGCTCCCTGCGCCAGGTGGCGCGACGAAGCCCCCGAACTCCCGCCCGACCAGCCCGGCGAAGGCGATGGTCGTCCGGTCCTCGAGGAACGGCCCGATGGCCTGCACCCCGATTGGCAGCCCGCCCTCCGACATCCCGACCGGAAACGCCGTCGAGGGCAGCCCCGGCAGCGTGGACACCGCCGCCCAGGCCAGTTGCTCCCCCACCGGCCGCGCCGCGCCGTCCACGTCGAGCATGCGCGGCTCCGGCCCGTGGTCGTGCGGGAAGGCCGGCGTCGAGAAGGCGGGGCAGACCACCACGTCCCAGCCCCGGAACAGGTCGCGCCAACGCTGCCGGAACCCGACCCGTACCCGGTCCGCCCGGATCCAGTCCGCGTGGCTCAGCAGCATCCCGCGCAGCCGGTTCGCCCGTAGCCCGTCATCCCACGGCGCCAGGCCCTCGACCTCCCCGCGCACCCAGGCCGTGAACTCCGGGGACAGCTCCGCCCCGAACGAAGAGGACAGCAGGCGCATGTAGGTCCGCGCCCCCGTCGCGAGGTCCGGCAGCAACGACGCATCCCGCCCGATCCGCGCCCCGCACCGCGCCAGCCGCTCCGCGAAGGCCTCGACTGCCGCCTCGACCTCCCGCCCTGTCGGGACGAGCGGATGCCGCGCGACCACCAGCACCCGAGCCTCCGCCAGCGACGCGAAGCGCGGCGCCGGCAGGTCCAGCCGATACGCGGCGGAGTGCGGCACGTCCGGCCCCGCCACCACGTCCAGCAGCAGCGACAGATCCTCGGCCGACCGCGCCATCGGCCCCGCGACCATCAGGTCGCTCTCGCGCGGCAGGGCAGGGACCCCCGGCGGCACGTGCCCGCGCACGGGCACCAGCCCCAGGCTCGGCGCATGCGACAGCACGCCGCAGAAATGCGCGGGCACCCGCAGCGACCCGCCGATATCCGTCCCCATCTCCAGCGGCACGAACCCCATGGCCAGCGCCGCTGCCGAGCCGCCGGACGATCCACCCGGCGAGCGCCCGAGGTCCCAAGGATTGTTCGTCGTCCCATAGACCGGGTTGAAGGCCTGCCAGTCGTCCAGCATCACCGGCACGTTCGTCTTGCCGAGGATGACGGCCCCCGCGGCGCGCAGCCGGGCCACCGCCGCCGCATCCTCCGCCGGCACGAAACCCCGCGACTCCTCCTCCCCCAGGTCGTCGGCAGCCCCGCGAGATTGAAGGACTCCTTCACCGTCATCGGCACGCCGAGCAGCGCCCCGCCCGTGCCCCGCCGCCGCGCCGCGTCCGCCGCCCGCGCGTCCTCCAGCCCCGCCTCGAAGCGCCGCGCGACCACGGCGTTCACCGCGCCGTCCCCCGCCTCGATCCGCGCGATCGCCGCCCGCGTCAGCTCCTCCGACGACGCCGCGCCGGACCGCATCAGCCCCAGCAGCCGTCCGGCTCCGGCCCAGCGCAGATCATCGGTCATGCCGCATATCCCTGGCACGGAGCGGCGCACGCCGCACCGAACGGCGCGCGACGGTGCGGGCGCGCCGACGCCATTGCGGCGGGGTGCATCGAAGCCGTCGCCGACCCGACGCGCGTACGCCGACCCGACGCGCGCCCCGATCCGGCCGCCCGGCGCCTCCGCACCCTCCCGTCGCGCAGCGCCGACGCGGTGAGCCGCAGCCTCACCCGGCGTCCCAGAGCCGCGCCGCCCCGAAGACGCCCGACGAATCCCCGTGCTTCGCCTGCACCAGGTTCACCCGCTTCGCGTCCCCGAAGATCCACGCCGCCATCAGCCCGGGCACGTCGCGGTAGAGGTGCCGGAAGTTCGACACCCCGCCCCCCAGCACGATCACGTCGGGGTCCACGACGTTGACGATCACCGCGAGCGCCCGCGCCAGCCGGTCCGCGTGCCGCGCCAGCCCCGCCGCGGCCTCCGCGTCGCCCCCCGCCGCCCGTTCCTCCAGCCGCGAGGCGTCCCGGTGCCCCGTTCCGTCCGTATCCTCGGCGAGCGCCGGCCCGGACAGAAACGTCTCCAGGCAATCCGCCCGCCCGCACCAGCACTGCCGGGACCGGTGCTCCTCCGGCTTCGGCCAGGGGAGGGGGTATGGCCCCATTCTCCCGCGACCCGGTTCAGCCCGTCCAGCGGCCGCCCGTGCACCACCCAGCCGCCCCCGACGCCGGTGCCCAGGATCGCGGCGAAGACCACCGGATAACCCGCCCCCGCCCCGTCCGCCGCCTCGCTCATCGCGAGGCAGTTGGCGTCGTTCATCACCCGCACCTCGCGCGACAGCGCCGCGCCGAGGTCCTTGTCCAGCGGGTTCCCGTTCAGCGCCTGCGTGTTCCCGTTCCGCACGAGCCCCGTCGCCGGGTTGATGGACCCCGGTATCCCCACCCCGACCGTCCCCGAAACCTCCAGCTCCGCCTCCGCGTCACGGACGAGCGAGGCCATCGCCTCCACGATCGCGGGATAGTCCGACGGCGTCGCGCGCCGCCGCCGCAGCACCACGCGCCCCTCGTCGTCGAGCGCGACGATCTCCGTCTTCGTGCCGCCGAGATCCAGGCCGAACTTGATGCGCATGGCGCCGACCCTGCCCGCCGCGCGCCGCGATCACAACCCGGACGCGCGTCCGTCCAGGCTGGCGTCGAAGCCCGCCGGCCACCGCGTGCGAGGGAACATCGGGGACCGTTCGACCGAGCGTCCGCCTGTGCCGGTGCAGGCCTCTCCGCGCGACGGCATCGGCGCGCCTCGAACACCGCCCTCGCGACAGGCGTCCCCGTCACCGGACGCGCCAGCGTATCGGGCTGCGTGCGAACCTGCCCTCACGCGCACGGTCAACACGCCGGCGTGAACCCGGTCACTCCCGCTCCCGCTCGTACTGCCGCGCCCCCGGCACCGGCGCCATCCAGCCCTGCCGCCGGATCACCCAAAGCTCGTACTCCGGAACCAGCCCGCGCCCCCCGCCCTCGAACACCCCAAGCCGCACCTCGGTCTCCCCGTCCTCCGCACTCGCCCCCGTCACCCGCGACCCGCAGGCCGCGCAGAACCGCCGCCGATACGCGTTCTCCCCCCATTCCCGCGTCTCACCCTCGACCGTCACGGCCTCCGCCCTCCAAACCGCGAAGGCCATGCAGGGCCCGCCCGTCTCCCGCTGGCAGGTCAGGCAATGGCACAGCCCGGCGCGCAGCGGTGCCCCGCGCGCCGCGATCCGCACCGCCCCGCAATTGCAGCGCCCATCCCACGCCTGGTCCATCGTCACCCTCCCGACCCGATCCACGCCGGCGCTGGACTTCCCCGACCCCGGGTGATGCATTGCCCCGGCATGTCCGAGACCACCCTCGACGTCCAGGGCCTCACCTGTCCCCTGCCAGTGCTCAAGGCCAACAAGGCCCTGCGTTCCCTGGCCGCGGGCGCCAGGCTGACGGTCCTCGCCACCGACCCCGCCTCCGTCGCCGACTTCCAGGCCTTCGCGCGGGAGACCGGCCACGCCCTCGTCGCCTTCTCCGAGGCGAACGGCCTCTACCGCTTCACCCTTCGCAAACGCGACGTCGAACCGCCGCCTCCCAAAGAAGAGACGCGGGCAGAGGAGATGCGGAAATGACCCTCCTCCTGACGCACCCCGCCTGCCTGCGCCACGAGATGGCGCCCCATCACCCCGAATGCCCCGACCGCCTCCGCGCCGTCATGCGCGCGCTGGAGGCGCAGGAGTTCTCCCCCCTCGTCCGCGCCCTGGCGCCCGAAGCCACGGTCGAACAACTGACCCGCGTTCACCCCCTGGACTACGTCGAGACCATCCTCGCCGTCCGTCCACCCGAGGGCGAGACGATCCAACTCGACGCCGACACCGCCATGAACGCCCACTCGGCGGAAGCGGCCCTCCGCGCCGCCGGTGCCGGCGTGGCCGCCGTGGACGCCGTCTGCCGCGGCGAATTCGCCCGCGCCTTCTGCGCGGTCCGCCCCCCGGCCACCACGCCGAACCCGCCCGCCCCATGGGCTTCTGCCTATTCGCCACCGCCGCCGTCGCCGCCCGCCACGCGCAGGCCGTCCATGGCATCGACCGCGTCGCGGTGCTGGACTTCGACGTCCACCACGGCAACGGCACCCAGGCCTGCTTCGAGACGGACCCGACCCTCTTCCTCGCCTCCTCCCACCAGGTACCGCTGTACCCCGGCACCGGCTCGGCCTCGGAAACCGGCGTGGGCAACATCCTGAACCTCCCCCTCCGCCCCTTCACCGACGGCCCGACCTTCCGCCGCGCCTGGGCCACCGAAATCCTCCCCGCCGTCGAGCTTTTCGACCCCGGCCTCATCATCATCTCCGCCGGCTTCGACGCGCACCGCGCCGACCCGCTCGCCAACCTCGACCCGCGCCGAACCCGACTTCGCCTGGGTGACGGAAGCCATCTGCGACCTCGCCAGCCGCGCCTGCGGCGGCCGCGTCGTCTCCGTCCTCGAAGGCGGCTACGACCTCGGCGCCCTCGCGCGCTCCACCGCCGCCCATGTCCGCGCGCTGATGCACGCCTGACGCAACCTGACGCCGCTCCGGGCGGACCCGCCCGCGCAGGACGCCGGCCGCGCCGCAGCCCCGACGCAGCGGCGCGACCGTCCCCGGCGCCCGCCCCCGCCCCGCGGACCACCACGCCGCCCCACGCCTTGCGCCGCCCCGCCCCGCGCCCGAAAACGCGAACAGAACCCCGCCCGGAACCCTGATGCCCGAGCCTGTCGAATCCCTCTCCTTCGAGGACGCCCTGCGCGAACTGGAAGACATCGTCCGCCGCCTCGAAGGCGGTCAGGCCAAGTTGGAAGAAGCGATGGAATCCTACGCCCGCGGTACCGCCCTCCGCGCCCACTGCGAACGCAAGCTCGCCGAGGCCGAGTCCCGCGTGCAGGCCATCGTCCCCGGAACGCCCGGCCCCACCCTCCGGGACGTCGAATGATGGACCTGCCCGATCCCGGCCCCATGGACGACCTCGCCACCGCCATGGCCGCCGCTGCCGCCGAGGTGGACGAGGCCCTGGACATCCTCCTGCCCGCCGTTGAAGGCCCCGAGGCCCCGCTGCTGGAGGCCATGCGCTACGCCACGATCGGCGGCGGCAAGAAGATGCGCGCCTTCCTCGTCCTCGAAGGCGCGCGCCAGTTCAACATGGCCCGCCGCAACGCCCTCCGCGTCGCCGCGGCCGTCGAGATGCTGCACGCCTATTCGCTGGTCCACGACGACCTTCCCGCGATGGACGACGACGACCTCCGCCGCGGCAAGCCCACCGTCCACAAGGCCTGGGACGAGGCCACCGCCATCCTCGTCGGTGACGCGCTGCAGACCCAGGCCTTCGCCACCCTCGCCGCCGAGGACACCCACCCCGACCCGTCCGTCCGCGCCGAGCTCTGCCTCCGCCTCGCGCTGGCCGCCGGCGCCCGCGGCATGGTCGGCGGCCAGATGCTTGATATCCTCGCGGAGAGCGCGACGACGCCACACGACGAAGCCTCCATCGGCCGCCTGCAGCTCCTGAAGACGGGCAAGCTGATCGAGTTCTCCGCCGAGGCCGGCGCCATCCTCGGCAAGGCCCCGTCCTCCCTCCGCCACGCCTTGACCTTCTACGGCCGCGAGATCGGCGCCGCGTTCCAGATCGCCGACGACCTCCTCGACCTCACCGCGACGCCCGAGGAAGTGGGCAAGGCGACCGCCAAGGACGCCGCCGCCGGCAAGGCCACCCTCGTCTCCCTCCTCGGCCCCGACCGCGCCCGTATCCACGCCGAACGGCTCGTGGACCAGGCCAAGACCCACCTCGACCCCTTCGACGACCGCGCCGACCACCTGCGGCAATTGGCCGACCACGTCGTGCGGCGAAGGAACTGACCGGCGCCCGCTACGGCCGGAACCACCGAACCACGTTCAGCAACGTCGCCAGCGCCGCCGCGACGTAGGTCAGCGCCGCCGCCTTCAGCACCCGCCGCGCCGCCGGCAGATCGGCCGGCCCGAGGTACCCACCCCGCGCCAGCACCGGCAGCGCCTTCCCGAAGCTCGCATCGTATTCCACGGGCAGCGTCACCGCGTGCACCGCCAGCCGCCCCGCCAGGATCGCGACCCCCACCCCCAGCTGCAGCACGAGCAGCGCCGGCGCGTGCACCACCGCGAAGACCAGGGGCGCGGAGACCAGGACCACCATCGCCACGCGATCGAAGGGCGCGATCCACCGCACCAGCGCCGACCGCCGGCGGAACCCCGGCTCGTCCCAGGCGTGCTGCACCGCGTGCGAGACCTCATGCGCCGCGACGGCCACCGCCGACACGGACCGCCCGCCGTAATGCGGCGGCGAGAGCCGCACCGTCCGCGACTCCGGGTCGTAGTGGTCCCCCTCCGCCGTCTCCTCGACCGCGACCTTGGCCAGCCCCGCCTCGTCCAGCAGGTGCCGCGCGAGTTCCCCGCCCGTCCCCGGCAGGTCCGGCCGGTCCACGCCGTTTCGACGGAGAACGTAACCGACCCAGAGGGTCGGCCCGAAGACAAGTCCGAGGAGCAGAACGGCACCGAGAAGCACGAGCAGCGGCATGGCCCGGAAATGGGGCCGGACGCGTCGCGGCGCGAGCGGCAGCCTTCGGCGGCGCCGTCCTGTTTTCCTTTGACTTTATTCTTATGGCCGGCTAGCCTCCTCAAGGTGTCCGGGATGAGAGGGGGAGCATGTCACATCACCCATCCACCCCGCCGACGCAGCGGCGTGGGCCGTATCCGCGCGGGGTCGGGGCGCCGCCCGAAGCATCCGCCCCAGCCATTCCGTCATCCCCCATCACCGCTGCCTGCACTGAACCGCCGACCACCGTGCCGGCCGGAACGTCGGGCGAGAGACGTTTGGTGGCGGCACCGGTCCGCAATGGCCCGCGCCCCGACGACACGACGCCAGGATCGCCCAACCCGCCTTTCGTCCGAGCAGCGCAGGCCAACCAGGAAGGAACTCTGTCCCAAGCTGACAGGCATGGCGTCAACGCTGCGCGACAGGTTCCACCCCCACCCCAGCCGGTCTATGGTGCAGGCCACATGCCCACGATCTCCGGCACCCCCCTTCTCGACCGCGTCCGTACGCCTTCGGACATGAGGAACCTCGGCCCGGAGCAGCTGAAGCAGCTCGCCGACGAGTTGCGGCGGGAGACGATCGACGCGGTCTCCGTCACCGGCGGCCACCTCGGCGCATCCCTCGGCGTCGTCGAGCTGACGGTCGCCATCCACGCCGTCTTCGACACGCCGGACGACCGCCTGATCTGGGACGTCGGCCACCAGGCCTATCCCCACAAGATCCTCACCGGCCGCCGCGACCGCATCCGCACGTTGCGCCAGGGCGGCGGCCTGTCCGGCTTCACCCGCCGCGCGGAGTCGGAATACGACCCCTTCGGCGCCGCCCACTCCTCGACCTCCATCTCCTCCGGCCTCGGCATGGCCGTCGCCCGCGACCTCCTCGGCAAGCGGGATGACCGGCAGGTCATCGCCGTCATCGGCGATGGCGCGATGTCCGCCGGCATGGCCTACGAGGCGATGAACAACGCCGGCGCCATGAAGTCGCGCCTCATCGTCATCCTCAACGACAACGACATGTCCATTGCGCGCCCCGTCGGCGCGCTCTCGGCCTACCTCTCGAAGGTCGTCTCCTCCCGCCCCTTCCTCTCGATCCGGGAGGTCATGGCGAAGGTTGCGAAGCGCTTCCCCGCGCCGCTCGCCCGCGCCGCCGAGCGCGCCGACGAGTATGCGCGCGGCCTGCTGACCGGCGGCACGCTCTTCGAGGAACTCGGCTTCTACTACGTCGGTCCCGTGGACGGGCACGACCTCGACCACCTGCTCCCCGTGCTCCGCAACATCCGCGACGCCGAGGATGCTGGCCCCATCCTGCTCCACGCCGTCACGCAGAAGGGCAAGGGCTACGCCCCCGCGGAAGCGTCGGCGGACAAGTACCACGGCGTCGTCAAGTTCAACGTCATCACCGGCGAACAGGCCAAGGCCCCCCCCGGCCCGCCGTCCTACACGAAGACCTTCGCCACGGGCCTGATCGCGGAAGCCGAGCGTGACGAGCGCATCGTCGCCATCACCGCCGCCATGCCTTCCGGCACCGGCCTCGACGCCTTCGCCAAGCGCTTTCCCAAGCGCACCTTCGACGTCGGCATCGCCGAGCAGCACGCCGTCACCTTCGCGGCAGGCATGGCCTGCGAGGGCCTGCGCCCCTTCTGCGCGATCTACTCGACCTTCCTCCAGCGCGGCTACGACCAGGTCGTCCACGACGTGGCGCTCCAGAACCTCCCCGTGCGCTTCGCGATGGACCGCGCCGGTCTCGTCGGCGCCGACGGCGCGACCCATGCGGGCTCCTTCGACGTCGCCTATCTCGGCTGCATCCCGAACATGACGCTCATGGCCGCGGCCGACGACGCGGAACTCATGCACATGGTCGCCACCGCCGCCGCCCATGATTCCGGCCCGATCGGCTTCCGCTTCCCCCGTGGGGAGGGCACCGGCGTCGCCCTGCCCGAGCGCGGCGAGGTCCTGCCCATCGGCAAGGGCCGCGTCCTGCGCGAGGGCACCGCCGTCGCCGTCCTTTCCTACGGCACCCGCCTCGGCGAAGCCCTGCTCGCCGCCGAGGACCTGGCCTCCCGCGGCCTCTCGACCACCGTCGCCGATGCCCGCTTCGCCAAGCCCCTCGACACCGACCTCGTCGAGCGCCTGGCCCGCGAGCACGCCGTCCTCATCACGATCGAGGAAGGTTCCATCGGCGGCTTCGGCTCCTTCGTCGCGCACCACCTGGCTCATGCCGGTCTGCTCGACGGTGGCCTGCGCTTCCGCCCGATGGTCCTGCCCGACCGCTACCTCGACCACGACTCGCCGAAGAAGCAGTACGACGAAGCCGGCCTGAACGCCCCGCACATCGTCGCCACGGCGCTCTCGGCCCTGGGCCGCGACGCCGCGTCCCGCCCGGCCCGGGCGTGAATACGGCGTCGTGACGGCGCGCCGGCGCGGGTCCCACCCCCCGCGCCGCCCGCCGAAGCGCCTTTTGTCCGAACCCAGCAGGATCCGATCGAAGGCGCCGCCCTCCGCCGCCCTGGCCGGGAACGTGCGGACACCCTCCTCGTCGATCGCGGCCTCGCCGAGAGCCGCGCCCGCGCCCAGTCCCTCATCCTCGCCGGCACCGTCTTCTCGGGCGAGGCGCGGGTGGACAAGCCCGGCCACCTCCTCCGCACCGACGTGCCGCTGGAAGTCCGCGGCCAGGTCCATCCCTGGGTCAGCCGCGGCGGCCTGAAGCTCGCCCACGCCCTGGCCGATTTCGGCCTGGACCCCACCGGCCGCACCGCACTCGACGTCGGCGCCTCCACCGGCGGCTTCACCGACGTCCTGCTCCACGGCGCGCCGCGCGCGTCTACGCCGTGGATGTCGGCCACGGCCAGCTCGCCTGGAAGCTCCGCAACGACCCACGCGTCGTCGTCCTCGAACGCACCAACGCCCGCTACCTCACCGCCGAAAAGGTGCCCGACCCCATCGGCGCTGTCGTCTGCGACGCGTCCTTCATCGGCCTCGCCACGGTGCTTCAGGCCCCGCTGGCGCTGGCGGCGCCTGGCGCCTGGGCCGCAGCCCTCATCAAGCCGCAGTTCGAGGCCGGCCCCGCGGCCGTCGGCAAGGGTGGCGTCGTCCGCGACCCCGCGATCCACCACGCTGTCTGCGAGAAGGTTCGCTCCTGGTGGTCCGCGCTTCCCGGCTGGACCGTGCTCGGCATCACCGAAAGCCCCATCACCGGCCCGGAGGGCAACCGGGAGTTCCTGATCGCCGCGAGGCGAGCGTGACCGATCCGCTGTTCCCAGCCGCCGCGCCGCGGCCCCAGCCAAAGGCCGAGGCGGCCGGCCCGCCGCGCCGGGTCCCAGCGATCTTGCGTCTTCGCCGCCGGCCGATGGCGCGCGGACCGCGTACCCGCCCCCGGGACCATCCCGTCATCCGGGCCCGCAAGCGTGGGCCGCCACCGTATCGAGGGGGGTCCGTCCGGCTCGCCCCGTCGGCAAGCCCCGTTCCACTCAGTTCGCCGGCAGGGGCGGGCCTTCGGTCTCCGACGAAGCGATACGGTCCAGCAGCGTCCAGACCCGGGACGCGTCCATGCGCACTTCCGGGTCGTTCAGCAGGCGGTCGAGTTCCGCGTACGTCTTCTCGGTTTCGGCTTCGCTCATGTCCGTCCCCGGGATCAACAACATGGTCCAGCTACGAACGTTGCCGAACCTTTGGGGTTGCGGAGCGGATGACGGACCGGCGTCGCTCAGACCGAGGATGCGATGGCCGGCAGCAGCGCCGCCGACTTGGCCGCGGGGTGGGCGGGGTTGCGGAAGCGCAGCTCGCCCCCGGCACCGCGTCCGCCGTCCGTCCTCCGCGAACATCTCCATCCGCGACGCGCAGGTCACGGCGACGAGGCGCTTCGCCGGTGCCGTCGTCAGGAAGCGCCGCACCGCACCCTCCAGCTCGAGGGTATGGCGCAGCGTCCGCCACTCCGTCCGCTCCAGCTCGTCCAGGAACAGGGCGACCATCCCGGGCCGTTCGCCGCTCAGCCGCCCGCAGGCCTGCCCGGCCCGCCGGCACGCGGCCGCCGCGATGTCGTTGGCCTGCCCGGCCCGTGCCGCGAGCACCAGCATGGAGCCGTTGGCCTGGGTCACGGCCAGATGCGCCTCCGGCCCGAACTGCGCCCGCAGCGCGGCCGCCGGTGCCGCGGCCTGGGCCCCCGCCAGCACCAGCGGATCGAGCTTCAGGATCGCGTCGGCCGCCGCGTCCTGGCGCTTCTGCGCCTGCAGCATCGCCACGATCCGGCGGTGGAGGGCCGGCACGTCCAGTGCCTCGGCCTTCATGCCGTCCGGCAGGGTCATCTTCAGCACGTAGCGGCCCGGATGCGCCGCGAGCCATGTCTGCAGGTCCGGGTTGATCCCGTCCACCAGGGCGCACCAGTCGCCGCGATGGACCGACCGGCCCTCCTCGGCCGACATGGTCTCGCAGGCCACCTCCGCCTCCATGCCGTCGCGGCTGATGAGCAGGTCGTGGTCCGTCCCGTCCGCCAGACCGGTGAAGCGCACCTCGAACCCCCGGGCCCGCTGCATCGCCGCGACGCGCAGCAGGTGAAACAGCGGGATCAGCGTCCCCTCGCCGGTCAGCCCGGCGGCCAGCCGGTCGCGGAAGCGGCCTCGCGGCGGCTCCGGCAGGGACTCGGCCAGGGCCACGGCATCCCGCGCGAAGGCGAGCGCGACGCGCTCCGCCTGCGTGGACGCCGGCACCTCCGCCAAGCGCGCCAGGGTCAGCTCCAGCAGGTGCCGCCGCCCGCATTCCCGGCCGCTGAGGGAGCGGTGCCCGGCACGGCGAGCCAGCTCCGCCAGCCGCGCCTCCCACGGGTGTTTGCCCGCCAGCCCCACGAAGCGGGGGAGGACGCCGGGGTCGGACTGCGTCTCGGCAAGCGTCATGTGGCGGGTCCCGTCACGATCGTGACAGTAAATAACCAACTGCAGCGGTCGGTTAAACCACCAATCGATCAGTTTCGCGGGAGCCGGGCGGTCAAGGGCGCCTCCGGGTTCTGCGCCCGGTGCCGCAGGAGGTGGTCCGCCAGCACCAGCGCCATCATCGCCTCCCCCACCGGCACGGCCCGGATGCCGACGCAGGGGTCGTGCCGGCCCTTGGTCAGGACCTCCACCTCCTCCCCCTGCCGGTCCACCGCCTGCCGCGGCGTCAGGATGGAGGAGGTCGGCTTCACCGCGAAGCGCGCGACGATCGGCTGCCCCGTCGAGATCCCGCCGAGGACCCCGCCCGCGCGGTTGGACAGGAACCGCACGGTCCCGCCGGCGTCCATCCGCATCTCGTCGGCGTTCTCCTCGCCCGTCAGGGCCGCGGCCGCGAAGCCGTCGCCGATCTCCACGCCCTTCACGGCGTTGATGGACATCAGCCCCGCCGCGAGGTCCGCGTCGAGTTTTCCGTAGATCGGCGCCCCGAGGCCGGGCGGCACGCCCTCCGCCACGACCTCGATCACCGCACCGATGGACGACCCGGACTTCCGGAGGGCGAGCAGCGTCTCCTCCCACCGCGCGGCGGCGCCGCGGTCGGGGCAGAAGAACGGGTTCTCGTCCACCGCCGCCCAGTCCCAGCGGTCGCGGTCCACATGGTCGGTGCCCATCGCCACCATCGCCGCGCGGACCGTCACGCCGGCGCCCAGCACCCGCCGCGCGACGGCGCCGGCCGCGACGCGCATCGCCGTCTCCCGCGCCGAGGCCCGGCCGCCGCCGCGGTAGTCCCGCACGCCGTACTTCAGGTGGTACGCGATGTCGGCGTGGCCCGGGCGGAAGCGGTCCTTGATGTCCCCGTAGTCCTTCGACCGCTGGTCCGTGTTCTCGATGTGCAGCGCGATCGGGGTGCCGGTCGTGACACCCTCGAAGGTGCCGGAGAGGATGCGGACCTCGTCGGCCTCCTGCCGCTGCGTCACGAACTTGGACTGTCCGGGTCGGCGGCGGTCGAGGAAGGGCTGGATGTCCGCCTCGGTCAGCGCCAGGCCGGGCGGGCAGCCATCCACGACGCAGCCGATCGCGGGGCCATGGGACTCGCCCCAGGTGGTGAAGCGGAAGAGGTGGCCGAAGGTGTTATGCGACATGCCGGCCGCGCTTATGCCCCGCGATCCGCGGCCGCACCATCGGCGCCATCCGCAGACGGGGCCGACACGCGGTCGCCGCTATCGCGACAGCCGCAGCCCCGCGAAGCGGATCAGGCCGTCGGGGGAGGGCTCGAAGCCCTCGATCCCCGCCCGCATGCCCCAGAACCAGCGGTAGTGCCACAGGATCAGCAGGGGACGGTCGCGCAGCCACTGCTCGGCCGCTTGGTGGTAGGCGGCTCGGCGCTGTGCCGGGTCGGTCGTGCGGCGCGCCGCGACGAAGGCGGCGTCCACGACGGGGTTCGCGTAGCTCATCCGGTTCAGGAAGCCGTCGGAGGCGATCCAGGCCGCGATGTTGCCGTCGGGGTCGGGGCGGCCGGACCAGATGCCCATGGCCATGTCGTATTGCTGCCCACGCTCGCTCTTTGTGACCATGGCCGAGGCTTCGAGCGTCTCGACGCGCACCTGGAAGCCGGCCTCGCCGGCCATCGACTGGATGATCTGCGCGACCTGACTCTCCACCGGCGAATTGGGGGCGAGGAGGGTGAAGGCGGCGTTGGGCTGCCCGGCCTCCCGCATCAGGGCGCGGGCGCGTGCGAGGTCGCGGCGGGGCGGCGGCAGGTCGGCAAAGTGATAGGGCGTGCCGGGCGCCTCGGGCTGGTTGTTCGCGACGAAGCGGCCCTCCAGCGCCACCTGGTTGATGATGTCGCGGTCGAGGGAGAGCTCGAGCGCCTCCCTCAGCCGCGGGTCGCGCAGCGCGCCGACGACGACGTTGACGTAGAGCGTCTGGTAGGCGATCGCAGTCGCCTCGGCGACGCGGAGCCGCCGGTCGCGCTGCACCTCCGCGAGGTCGGACGGCGTGATTCGCTCGATCAGGTCGAGCTGCCCGGAGCGGAGGTTGACCAGCCGCACCGTGCTGTCGGGGATCGGCAGCATGACCAGGCGCTGCACGTGGATGTTCGCGGCGTTCCAGTGCTCCGCGAAGCGCTCCATCTCGATCCGGTCCTGCGCGACGCGGCGGGTCAGGCGGAAGGGGCCGGAGCAGACGGGCTCATTGCGGATGCGCTCACCGAGGCGGGCGAGGGCGGTGGGCGACATGATCATCCCCGCGCGGTCCGACAGGACCGAGAGCAGCGGGGCATAGGGCTCGGAGAGGCGAAGGACGACGGTGCGCGCATCCGGCGCTTCGACGGCCGTGACCGGCGCGAGCTCGGTCTTGCGGCGGGACTCGCGCGCGGTGCGGTAGCGATCGAGATTGACCTTCACCGCCGCCGCGTCGAGCGGCGTGCCGTCGTGGAAGCGCGCGTTGGTGCGAAGGGTCAGGGTGAGCGTCCGTCCCTCGTCGGACCAGGCCCAGGCGGTCGCGAGTTCCGGGCGGAAGGCCAGGTCGGGGCCGACGTCCACGAGGCGGTCACAGATCGCGGTGAAGACGATCCGCTCGACATAGGCGGTGGATTGCGCGGGATCGAGGACGTTGGGGTCGGAGGCGATGCCGACGCGAAGGGTCTGCGCCGCCGCCGGGGTCGCGAGCGCGGCGAGGACGACGGCCCATGCAGCGATCCGCATCATCATGCCTCCACGAACCCGACGAGCGTGCCCGTCTCCGCCGGCCCTGACCAGGGTCGCAGGCCGGCGCGGGCGTACCGTCCCCGGCGTCCCGGTGCGAAGGCTGCCGTCGCAACCCGGGACTCGCGACCCGGGCTGGGCGCGCCAACCGCGTGGCCGGAGGACACCACGGTGGCGCAGCCGGCCTTTCGACTGACCGGCCTGTCTTGCCGCGCCCTGGGGTGCGGCCGTCGTCCGGCCGCGTCGAAGGCATTCCGATCTGCTCAACCTATCGCAGCGATTGAGACTCGTCGCCTGTACAGCGAGGCGCCACGGGCTCATGGTTTCGCTGGCCGAAACGTCGGCGAGGAGATCGGGACATGGCCAGGGCGCAGGCGGGCGACATCATCGTCGACATGAAGCCGACCTTCGGCCACTGCGCGATCGTCACTGGCAATTGGAACATGAAGCTCAGCGCCTCGGTCGGCAGCACGGGCGTGCCGGGCGGCCTCGGGGTGATCCACGCGACGTCCGGCGGCGTGATCGCGGGCGATTGGAGCAACGGGCGCGCCTACTGCTTCCGGGCCCGTCGCATCTCCAGCGAAGAGCTCAAGGTCATCCAGGAGGTGGCGGAAGCCATCCAGACCGGTGGCGGGGGCGGCGCGCCATCCACGGAGTACGGAGCCTGCCGCGCCATCTTCAAGAGCTGGTCCGCCCCGGGGAAGTTCGGGACCGGCGCGCGGGCGCGGCTCGACAAGTATCGGGAGCGACTCGGGAAGGACCGGCAGGTCCTGAAGAACGTCTTCTGCTCGGAGCTGGTGATCGTCGCCTACCAGCTCGGGCTGAAGGTGAACGAGGCGCATGAGGGGTGGATCCCGCTAGACGGGAAGCACACCCTGCCCGGCACGTTGAAGCGCTGGTTCGACGCGAACATGGCGCGCTGGCAGCACATGGGCTTCGTCGAGGACGCAAGCCTCGCCCTGAAGTAGAGGCGCTTGGGGAGGGTCGGCCGCGCTGCGCAGCACGCGCCGCGCTGGGTGACGCCGGCCTTCGCGAGTTCCCTCGATCGCGGGGGATCGAGATTCGGCGGGCAGGGGCCATCTGCCAGGGCGGTTCCGGAGCCGCCCGTCGTAGCGGCAAGGCGGTCAGGGCGTTGTCGGCTGACCGGGCGGGCGAGGCGCTGCGGCAGGCATCGGAGGCATGACATGGACATCACGCGCGCGGGCTCGCAGCCCTCCGGCAAGGGGCCGGCGGATTGGTTCACTGGGTCGGTCCGCGTGGACCCGCTCTTCTCGCCGCCCGATCCGGCGCGGGTCGCCGGTGCCCACGTGACCTTCGAGCCGGGGGCGCGCACGGCCTGGCACACGCATCCGCTGGGGCAGACGCTGTTTGTGACCGCCGGCCTCGGCTGGGCGCAGCGGGAAGGCGGGCCCGTCGAGGAGCTCCGCCCCGGCGACGTCGTCTGGTTCCCGCCGGGGGAGCGGCATTGGCACGGCGCGACGGCGACGACCGGGATGTCGCACATCGCTATCCAGGAGAGGCTGGATGGTTCGACCGTGACCTGGATGGAGCACGTAACGGAGGGGCAGTACCGGCGCTGACGCGCCGGTTCGCGATCAGCCGCCCTTCTCCACCGTGATGTCCGGCGCGTCGGGATTCTTCATCCCGACGATATGGTAGCCGCTGTCCACGTGGTGGACCTCGCCCGTCACGCCGCCCGAGAGTTCGGAAAGCATGTAGAGGCCGGCGCCGCCGACCTCTTCCAGCGCCACGTTGCGGCGCAGCGGCGCGTTGTACTGGTTCCACTTCAGGATGTAGCGGAAGTCGCCGATCCCGCTGGCGGCCAGCGTCTTGATGGGGCCCGCCGAGATCGCGTTCACGCGGATGCCGGCGATGCCGAGGTCCGTCGCCACGTAGCGCACGCTGGCCTCCAGCGCGGCCTTGGCGACGCCCATGACGTTGTAGTGCGGCGTCACGCGTTCGGCGCCGAGGTAGGAGAGGGTCACGATGGACCCGCCCGCCTCCATCAGCGCCGCAGCACGCCGCGCGACGGCGACGAAGGAATAGCAGGAGATGTCCATCGCCTGCAGGAAGGCCTCACGCGGCGTGTCCACGTAGCGTCCCCGCAGGTACTGCTTGTCGGCGTAGCCGATGGCGTGGACGAGGAAGTCGATCTTCGGCCAGCGCGCCGCGACGGTGGCGAAGGCCGCGTCGATCGCCGCATCGTCGGACACGTCGCACTGGACCAGCAGGTCGGACCCGATGGAGGCTGCAAGCGGACGGACGCGCTTCTCCAGTGCCTCTCCCTGGTAGGTGAAGGCGACCTCGGCGCCCTGCGCGGCGACGGCGCGGGCGATCGCCCAGGCGATGGAACGGTCGTTCGCCACGCCCATGACGACGCCGCGCTTGCCCGCCATCAGGGTGCCCTTCGGCGGGGCATCCGTTTCGGGAAGTGCGTCGGGCATGAACCTCTCTCGCGCGGTTGCGGCGGGCGGGGAGGGGTGGCACACCGCCCCCTATCAGGACAAGGGGCGGGGCGGGCGCTCGGCGGCGGGGGGTGGCCCCCGGCGGTTCCGCCCCACATCCGGTCTCGCTCGATGTAACAGCGGGAGTCCGCATGGCCGGCGATACGCTCACATTCCGCCCCGCCCCGGTGTCACCGGAATCACCGGGGATCCCCGACGTGTCGGACCCCTTCGCGCTGTTCCGCGACTGGCTCGCGGCGGCCGAGGCGTCGGAGCCGAACGACGCCAACGCCGTGTGCGTGGCGACCACCACGGCGGATGGCTTTCCCTCCGCGCGGATGGTGCTGCTGAAGGGCCTCGATGCGCGGGGCTTCACCTTCTACACGAACGAGGAGAGCCGGAAGGGGCAGGATCTCCTCGGCAACCCGCGCGCCGCGTTGTGCTTCCACTGGAAGTCGCTGCGCCGGCAGGTGCGGGTGGAGGGCGCGGTGGAGCGGGTGACGGCGGCGGAATCCGACGCCTACTTCGCCTCGCGCTCGCGCGGGTCGCGGATCGCCGCGGTGGCGTCGGAACAGTCGCGGCCGCTGCCGTCGCGGGCGGAATACGTCCGCCGGATCGCGGAGGTCGAGGCGCGCTACCCCGCCGAGGACGTGCCGCGCCCCGCCCATTGGGGCGGCTTCCGCGTCGTGCCGACGGCGATCGAGTTCTGGCAGGACATGCCCTACCGGCGCCACGACCGCCTCGTCTTCGCGCGGGCGGGGGAAGGCTGGACGACCGGGCGGCTGTACCCCTGACGGTTCCGGCGTCGCAGGCGGGCGCGGCGGCGCTGCTGGCGCGGCTGACCGGCTGCGACGTGCCGGTCGAGACGCATATCTCCGCCGTCTTCGTCGGGCGCGATCGCGTGCTGAAGCTGAAGAAGGCGGTGGACCTCGGCTTCCTCGACTTCTCCACGCCGGCGCGACGGCGCGCCTTCTGCGAACGGGAGTTCGCGCTGAACGCGCCGGCGGCGCCGGGCCTGTATCGCAGCGTGCACGGAATCCCCGCCGCCGCGGACCGGCTGATCCGGGCGACCGATCCCGCCGCGGCGGACTGGGCGCTGGAAATGGCGCCCGTCGCCCCGGCGGACTTCCTCGACGCGGTCGCGGCGCGCGGTGCGATGGACGACGCGATGCTCGACGGCATGGCGGACGCGGTGACGCGGCTGCACGCGGCCTGCCCGCCCGTGCGGGGCGTCGATGCGCCGGGACGGTTCCTCGCCGTGCTGCGGGGCAACGCGGCGGCGGCGATCGGGGCCGGGCTGCCGCCGGACCGCGTGGCCGCCTGGCGGGAGGGCGCGGAGGGCTGGCTGCGGCGGCTCGCGCCGCTGCTCTCCGCGCGGGCGGAGGAAGGGCGCGTCCTGCGCGGCCACGGCGACCTGCACCTCGGCAACATGGTTCTCTGGAACGGCGCGCCGACGCCGTTCGACGCGCTGGAGTTCGACGAGGACCTGGCGACGGTGGACGCGGGGTACGACCTCGCCTTCCTGCTCGCGGACCTGCTGCGGCGCTGCGGGCGGGGGCGGCGGCGCGCGTGCTCGCGCGATCCGTGGCGCGGACGGGCGATGCGGGGCAGGTCGCGGCGCTGCCGCTCTGGCTGTCCACGCGCGCGATGGTGCGGGCGCACTGCCACGCCCGCATGGCCGGCGGCCGCGACCTCGCGGAAGCCTTCCTGTCCGATGCGGAGGCGCGGCTGCAGCCGCCGGCGCCGATGCTGGTCGCCATCGGCGGGTTGCAGGGCACGGGCAAGACCTGGCTCGCGCGGCGGCTGGCGCCGCGGATCGGCGCGGCCCCCGGCGCGCTGCACTTGCGGACGGACGAGGTGCGCAAGCGCCTGGCCGGCGTCGGGCCGGAGGACCGCCTACCGCCGGAAGCCTATGCGCCCGAGCGGAGCGCGGCAGTGCACGCCGAGCTCTTCGCCCTGGCCGAGGCAGCGCTCCGCGGCGGGCACGCCGTGGTGACGGATGCGGTCTTCCTGGACCCCGCGGTGCGCGCCGGGGTGGAGGCGGTCGCGGCGGGGGCGGGCGTGCCGTTCCGCGGCCTCTGGCTGGAGGCCCGGATGGACGTGCTGGAGACACGGATCAGCGGACGACGCGGCGATGCCTCCGACGCGACGGTCGAGGTGATGCGGCGCGCGGCCGCGGTCGATCCGGGGCCGATGAATTGGCATCGGCTCGACGCCTCCGGCGACGCGCTGGCGGCGGCGCTGGACTCCCTCCCCTTGAAATGCGACGCGGCCGCACCGGAATCGTGGTAGATCAAGCCGCAAGCCCGGGGAGGCAGAGACCATGGCCTATCGCCGTATCCTCGTCCCGCTGACCGGCACGTCGGCCGGCGAATCCGCGCTGCACACCGCGCTCGCCGTCGCGCGCATCTGGCACTCGCACGTCCATTGCCTGCACGTGCGCGTGGACGCGCGGGATGTCGCGCCGCTCGCGGGCGAAGGCCTGTCGGGCGCGATGATCGAGGAGATGATGGCCGCGACCGAACGCGAGAGCGGCGACCGCGCCGCACGGGTCCGCGCGCTGTTCGACAAGTTCGTGGAGGGCAAGGACGTCGCCATCGCCAATTCGGCGGAGGAGGCGGTGAACGCCGCCGGCGCGGCGGCGACCCTCTCCTTCGGCGCCTATCCGGGGCGGGAGGAGGACATCGTGGCGCAGCGCGCGCGCCTCTATGACATGGCGGTGGTGCCGCATCCGGACTCCGGCGATGAGGTCTCCTCCTCCGACGCCTTGCATGCCGTGTTGTTCGATTCCGGCCGGCCCGTGCTGATCGCGCCGCGCGAGATCCCCGGGACGATCGGCAGCCGCGTCGTCGTCGCCTGGAACGGCTCGGCCGAGAGCGCGACGGCGCTCGCGGCGGCGCTGCCCTGGCTGCATCACGCGTCATCCGTCCTCGTGCTGCATTCGCCGGACTATCAGCGGCGCGGGCCCGACGTGAAGGGCGTGCTGAACTACCTCCACTGGCACGGGATCACGGCGGAGACGCAGGAGTTCAAGCCGGTCACGCGGGAGGTCGGGGCAGGGCTGCTCGGCGCCGCGCGGGACTTCGGGGCGGACCTGCTGTGCATGGGCGCCTATTCGCATTCCCGCATCCGGCAGTTGATCCTCGGCGGCGTGACGCGGCACGTGCTGGAGAACGCGGACATGCCGGTGCAGATGTGCCGGTGACGCCGGCGGGGTCACGGCGCCGCGACTGACCCTTGCCCCTGCCCCGATCGGGGGCAGGTGCGGCGGGACGAGGAGGTCCCGCCATGCCCATCATCCTGTCCGCCGCCCTGTCCCTGACGGGGCTGGCCATCGGCCTCGCGGCCGGGACGGCCTTCGCCGCCGGCGCGGTCGTCGCCGTGCGGGCCGGGCGGAGGATGGGACGGTGATTGGGCCGATGACGGTGGCAGCGGGGCTGGGGAAGGCCGCGCTCGTCGCCGCGGCGACCCGGCCCCTGCGCCTGCCGCTGCTGGCGGCGCACGGCGCGGCGATCGTCGCGACGCATGTCGTGGCCGGCGCGCTCCTCGGCGGGATGGCCGTCACCTTGGCGGCGCTGGCGGCGCGGCAGGCCATGCGCCAGGGCCATCATCGCCGGTGATCGCGGCCATGGCGCCCGCGCGATTGGGCGGCCGGCGCGGATCGCCTATCTCCCGCATCGAGCCGCCGGACAAATCCCCGGGGCGGGAGACTCTCCCATGATCGACGTCCGACCCTTCGGCACGCTGGGCCATGCCAACCACGGGTGGCTGAACGCGCGCCACCACTTCTCCTTCGCGAGCTACCGCGACGCGGGCCGCAACAACTGGGGCAACCTCCGCGTCTGGAACGACGACGAGATCGCGCCGGGCACGGGCTTCGACCCGCACCCGCACCGCGACATGGAGATCGTGACCTACGTGCGCGAAGGCGCGATCACCCACCGCGACAACCTGGGCAACGAGGGCCGCACCGAGGCCGGCGACGTCCAGATCATGTCCGCGGGCACGGGGATTGTACATGCCGAGTACAACCTGGAGCCGGTGACGACGAAGATCTTCCAGATCTGGATCATCCCCGACCGGGGCGGCGTGCCGCCGCGCTGGGGTGCGAAGCAGTTCCCGCGCGAGAACCGCGACGGTGGCTTCGAGGTCCTGGCCTCCGGCCGCGCGAACGACGACGCGGGCCTGGGAGAGGGGACGCGCTGCGCTTGAACGCTGACGGCGCGGTGATGGCGACGACGCTGGAGAAGGGGCAGACCGCCACGCTGCCCCTGCCGGCGGGGCGCGCGGTCTACCTCGTCCCCGCGAAGGGCAAGGTGACGGTCAACGGCGTCGCCGTCGGTGAGCGCGATGGTGCCGCCATCGTGGACGAGGCGGAGATCCGCGTCACCGCGGAGGAAGCCGCCGAAGTCGTGCTCGTCGAGGTCGCCGCCTGACGACCGGTGTCACGCGGGCCGGCGACGGCCCGCGCGATGCCCGTCGCGCACCGCGAACCGGGCGCTTGGGCGGAACCGCCCCGCGCCGCCGGGCCTTGTGCCCGGCGGCGGTCTCGCCAACTGCGACGGCAGATGCTCCCTGACCGACACGCGACGTCCCCCCTGGCACGACGCGCCCTTCTCTCGGGCCTCGTGCTCGCGGGTCCGGCGGCTGCGCAGCCCGCGCGGCCCCGGGTCGGCGAGGTCACGGCGGTCCGCGGCAGTGCCTATGTCCGCTATTCGGCGGAGGCGTTGCGAAGCCTCGCCGTGCCCGATCCGCTTCGGCTGGACGACCTCGTCACGACAGGCCTCGCATCCCGGCTGGCCGTCCAGCTCTCCGGCGGCATCGGCCTGACCCTCGGCGAGCGCGCGAGCCTCCTGCTCGACCGCCACGCGGTGGCGGGGCTCGATCCGGGGACGGTGCTGCGGCTGTCGGGGGTTCCGTGCTGCTGCAGGCGGCCGAGGCCTGGCCGAACCCCATCGTCCTCCTGACGTCCTGGGCCCGCATCCGGCCACTCGGCAAGGCGGCCTGGGGCGGAATGCTCGATTCCCGCTACGCCGTCTTCGCCCCGGACGGCGAGGTGGAGGTGGATGCGGGCAGCCGGCGGGTCCGCCTGGCCAGCGGCGAAGGCGTGGAGATCGCGGCCCCCGGGCAGCCACCCGACGCGCCGCGGACCTGGAGCCCGGACCGGATCGCCCGCGCCGTCGCGACGGTGCAGTAGCGGCCGTCAGGCCCGCGCGCGCAGGGGCGGCGGCACCACCTCGTCCGGGATCGGGTTGACGTAGGGCTTACCGCCGTGCCGCCGCGCCAGTTCCTCCTTCGCGCGGTCCAGCAGGTCGGGGTCGGCCAGGGCATCCAGCGCCGTCGCCGCCATCGCCTTGGCCGCAAGGACCATGCCCTTGTGCGCCGCGCCGGACTTCCCCTGCGCCACGGCCTGCCAGGTGTGGAAGGGCGTGCCGACGGCCCAGCATCCGCCCCATAGCTGCGCCGTCGGCACGATCTGCGACACGTCGCCGACGTCCGTGGAGCCGTATTGCGCGATGGAGGTGCCGTCGAACGGCACGATGCCGTCGTGCAGCGGCATCGCGCCGATCGCCGGGTCGGCGCCGTAGGAGGCGACGCCTGAGGCGATGTCCTCCTCCGTCAGGCTCGCGCGGATGGCCTTTGCGAAGTCCCGGTCGGCCGGTTCGTAGGGCGGCGGCCCGATCTCCAGCAGGTTCCGGTGCATCGCCGTTTCCAGCGCGGTGTTCGGCAGCGTCTCGGAGCAGGCCTTGTCGATCTCCATCTCCCAGGTCGTGCCGGTCATGATGGCCGCGCCCTCCGCGCAGGCGCGAACGCGGTCGAGCAGCACCCGGGCTTCCGACACGCGGGGCGAGCGGATGAGGTAGAGGACCTCCGCCCGCGCCTGCACGACGTTGGGCGACATCCCGCCGCTGTCGGTGATGGCGTAGTGCAGCCGGGATTCCTGCGGCACGTGCTCCCGCAGGTAGTTCACGCCGACATTCATGAGTTCCACCGCATCCAGCGCGGAGCGCCCCAGATGCGGCGAGCCCGCGGCATGGGAGGCGCGGCCGCGGAATCGGAAATAGACCTGGTAGTTGGCGAGGCTGCGCGCGGACATCACGCCGTTGACGCTGCCAGGGTGCCAGCAGAACGCGGCGTCCACCCCGTCGAAGGCGCCGGCGCGCGCCATGAAGGTTTTCCCCGATCCCCCTTCCTCGGCGGGGCAGCCGTAGTAGCGGATGCGTCCCGGGCGGCCGGCGGCGCGGAGCGCGTCGCGCGCGGCGACGGCCGCCAGCATCGCGCCGGCGCCGAGCAGGTTGTGGCCGCAGCCATGGCCGTTCGCGCCGGGCGTTGCCGTGCGCGGTTCCGCGACGCCGGCGTCCTGCGACAGCCCGGCGAGCGCGTCGAATTCGCCGAGGAAGGCGATCAGCGGCCCATCCTCGCCGGCTTCCGCGACGAAGGCGGTCGGGATGCCGGCGACCGCGCGGGTTATGCGGAAGCCCTCGGCTTCCATCTGCGCGATCTGTTCCTCGGCGGAGCGATGCTCCTGGAAGCGCAGCTCCGGCATGCCCCAGATCCGGTCGGACAGGGCGACGTAGTCCGGCGCCTTGACCTCGACTGCCTGGGACACGCGCGTCAGGGGGATGGGGTCGTTCCGCATCGTCGGGTCCCTCAGCCGTAATAGGCGATGTAGCGACGGATGTAGGTTTCCCAGGTGATCCGCTCGCCGCGGTAGAGATAGGTCGCGTCCGGCCCGGCCCAGCGCAGGCCAAGTTTCTCCGCGATCACCGGATGCACGGGCACCTGGAGCGTGCGCAGGCCGTCCAGGCCCTCCGTCGCCGTCAGGCGCTCGCGGACGCCGAGGAGGCCGACGATGCCCTCGAGCAGATGCGTGAAGATCCGGCCATTCGGGTGTCCCGTGGTGTAGAAGACCTGCTCCCGCTGTACGCGTTCCAGGATCAGGGCGCCGGTGGTCACGCCGTGCGCGGCATCCATCGCGATCAGCCGTCGCTCCTCCAGCCGGTGCAGGCGTTGCGGGTTGACCAGGCCGCGGACCGAAAGGTCCCGGTAGGCCACGAAGCGCGCCCCGGGGTCCGGGACCTCGCGCCGAAGCCGCGCCAGCAGCCCGTCGAGGTAGTCGAACTCGTGGTTCGGGTAGTCCTTCACGAAGGCGTCCGGATCACCCGCCCCGTTGTAGCCATCGAAGGGCCAGGGCGAGGCGAGGCGGAGGCAGGGAAAGGTGACCATGCGCGCGGCGGGCGGGATGGCGTCGCGCAGCGGGTAGGCGTCGTTGTCCCGGATGTCCTGCATCAGGACGATGTCCGCGGCCTCCAGCTCCCGCCGCGCCGCCTCATGCAGCGGCTCGGCCAACGCGTGGTGGTGGTGGCGCGCCGCGAAGCGGGCGTGCAGCGCGTCGTCGTTCCCGAAGACGTTGGCGATCATCCCGGCCTGGCAATTGCCGATGATGACGAGGTTGGCGCGCGCCGTGCCGAGAATCGCGGGCGCGCCGCGGTCGGGTGCGCGCAGCGCCCCCGCCGCCGGCTCCAGGTCCGCCGCCGTGAGCGCCGGCGCGCCGACGCGGAGGCGCGTCAGCCGCAGGTCCACCTGGTTCCCCTGCGACGTGTCCAGCGCGAGGTCCGCCGGCAGCGTCAGCCCGAGGACCGCATCGCCCGAGCGGAGCGCCGCCTCCGTGAAGTCGCGCGAGGCGAGGATCGTGCCGTCCCGCGCCAGGGCCTCGGCGCGCAGGGCGGGCCGATCGGTCGCTGCACCGGGCGCGGCGCGCAGGATCAGCCGATAATCGCCGGCGGGCAGGCGAAGCCGCGGCGAGCACTGCGTCGCGACGCGCCGGACCGGCCAGGCGCGGGCCGCGACGGTCCCACCGCCGCGGTGCGGATGCAGCCAGGACGGGTGAAGCCGTCCGAGCAGCCGCCAGCGCGGCAAGGTGTCCTCCGCCGCATCGCCCGGCTGGAGCACCGCCAGGGTCATGCCCTCCACGGCGATGTCGGCGTTCGCGTGGTGCCAGACGCGAAACTCGAAGGGGATGTCCCGGCCCTCCGCCTTCGACAGGTCGGGCGGGACGGTGAAGACGATGTCGAGCGGCCCGGCGGAAAGCTCGGCCCCCGTCGCGTCGCGCCAGGCGCGCTGCAGCTGGGCGAGGGCGATGACCTCCAGCCCGAGGACCGGCGCCTCCGTCAGCCGCGGCCGCTCCGCCCGGGCCGTCAGCATCAGCCGGTAGCGCCCGGGATCCAGCCGCAGGAAGGGGCCGAAGAGGAGGCTGCCCGCCTTCGTCCGCCGCCCCGCGACGACGCTGCCGTCGGGCAGGCGCCGGCCGCTCCGCCCCACGTCCATGCGGGGCAGGACAGCCTGCGGGGCGTCGGGCGGGAGGTCGGCGAGGGCAGGGGCCTCGCGCGTTGCGCTCATGACAGCGGGGCTTACCATCGGGACGTGAATGGAGGGTAGGTGTGGGGGAACAGCCCGGCGCGGCCGGATCGATCATCGACCTCCTCCGCGGTCACGCGACGGAGCGGGGCGGGCAGGTGGCCCTCGCCGATGCGCTCGGGGAGCCCGGGCAGGGGCTGACCTATGCCGGGCTGATGCGGGCTGCGGAATCCGCCGGTGCGCTGCTGGCCACGCGGGCAGCGGCGGGCGACCGGGTGCTGCTCGTCTTCTCCTCCGGCTCGGAATGCGTTGTCGCCTTCCTCGGCTGCCTCCTCGCCGGGCTCGTGCCCGTGCCGGTAATGCCGCCGCGGCGCGGCGCGCGGCGGGACGCGGGCATGGCGATCGCGCGGGACTGCGGCGCGCGGCTCGCCGTGCTGCCGGCGGACGCCTCCGGCAGGCCGGACGCCGGTCTCGCCGGCGGCTTCGTCGCGGCGGGTATCGAATGCCTCTCGGTCCCGATGGCCGCCGACGCCGCCGGGTTCGCGCGGCCCGCGAGGGAGGTCGCCTTCCTCCAGTATTCCTCCGGCTCCACGGCCGCGCCGAAGGGTGTCGTGGTGACGCAGGCAGCGCTGATGGCCAACCTCGCGATGATCCGGTCGGCCCTGGGCACGGGCCCCGCGTCGCGCTTCGTCTCCTGGCTGCCGCTGCACCACGACATGGGTTTGATCCTCAACGTGCTGCACGCACTTCACGCGGGGGCGACGATCGCGCTGATGCCGCCGGCGCGCTTCATGCACCGGCCCCTGTCCTGGCTGCACGCCATCGCGCGGCACGGGGCCGACATCGCCGCGGCGCCGAACTTCGCGCTGGACCTCTGCGTGGACAGGCTGCGGCCGTCGAATGCTGCGGGGCTGGACCTGTCGGGCTGGACCGCCTGCCCGATCGGGGGCGAGCCGATCCGGGCGGCGACGCTGCGCCGCTTCGCCGCGGCCTTCGCGCCCTGCGGGTTCGACGCGCGCGCGCTGCTGCCAGGATACGGTCTGGCGGAGGCGACGGTGCTGGCGTCGCTTTCGGTCCGCGGCCGCGGCGCGGTACTGCTGCCGGCGGACGAGGATCGGGAGGAGGTCGCCTGCGGCGCGCCGGTGGCGCCGGGTGAGGCCGCCATCGTGGACGCCGACGGCCGGCGCGCGGCGGAGGGCGAGATCTGGCTGCGCGGGCCGCACGTCGCCCGCGGCTACTGGGGCAGGCCGGAGGAGAGCGCGGCCGCCTTCGGCCAGCGCATCGCCGGCGAGGCGGGGGCGGGCTGGCTGCGGACGGGTGACCTCGGCCGGCTCGGGCCGCGCGGCGAGATCATCGTCGCGGGCCGCGCGAAGGACCTGGTCATCATCCGCGGCACGAACCACCACCCGCAGGACATCGAGGTCACCGCGGCCGCGAGCCATCCGGCTCTGCGGCGCGACGGCGGCGCGGCGTTCGGCGCCGCCGGGCCGAAGGGGGAGGAAGTTCTGGTGATCGTGCAGGAGGTGCTGCGGACGCGGCGCGACGTGGACGAGGCCGCGCTGCTCGCCGCGGTGACGGAGGCCGTGGTGACGGAGCACGGCGTGGCGCCGCACGCCGTGGCCTTCATCCGCGAGGGCACGCTGCCCCGTACGACGAGCGGGAAGATCCGGCGCGGCGAGGCGCGGCGGCAATGGCTTCAGGGTCCGCTCGTGCCGTGGACGGCGTCCGTCGCGCCGGGGCAGGGCGCGCCGGGGCAGGGCGCGCCGGGGCAGGGCGCGCCGGGGCAGGGCGCGCCGGGGCAGGGCGCGCCGGGGCAGGGCGCGCCGGGGCAGGGCGCGCCGGGGCAGGGCGCGATGGACCAGGGCGCGATCGAGCAGGGCGCGGTCGCGCCGTGACGGATGCGGCGCTGCGCGAATGGTGCCTCGAGGAACTCGCACGGCTGCTCGACCGGCCCGTCGCCGAGATCAGGTCCGACGCGACCTTCGCGAGCCTGGGTCTGGATTCGGCGAATTCGGTGGGGTTCGTGCTGTCGCTCGAGGAGCGGCTGGACGCCGAACTGGATCCGGAACTGCTCGGCGCATACCGGACGCTCGACGCGCTGCTGGATCATCTGGCGTCGCAGGGGTTGGCCTGACCGCGTGACGGAAGCGGGCGGGTGCCACTCACGGGTGCCACTCACGGGCGCCTCGCCGGGCGAGGCGTCACTTGCGCGGGCCGTAGTAGCCGTAGGGGTCGGGCGCACGGCCCCGTCCCGCGGCGTCCGTCGGGTCGCTGTCGCTGCGGCCCGTCTGGGGCCGGCCCCGGCCCGGCGAGTCGCGCGGGTCGCTGTCGCTCGCGCCGGTGCGGGGACGGCCGCGACCCGCGGCATCGCGGGGGTCGGAGTCGCTCTGCCCCGTGCGGGGACGGCCGCGGCCTGCCGCGTCGCGGGGATCGGAGTCGCTCTGGCCGGTGCGCGGGCGCCCGCGGCCCGCGCCGTCATTCGGGTCGCTGTCGCTGTACCCGGTGCGCGGGCGGCCGCGTCCCGCGGCGTCGCGCGGGTCGCTGTCGCTCTGCGCCGCGGCGGGGGCCACGGGCAGCGTGGCTGCCGCGGCGAGGTGGATGATCAGCAGGCGGCGGCGCATCGCGGGGTCTCCGTCCCGCGACGCTACGACGCGCCGGGCCGTCCGGCGACGGCCCGGCGCGTCGCGTCCGTCACGTGATCTCCACGATCGTCTTGCCGAAGTTCTTCCCCGTCAGCATGCCGAGGAAGGCGGTCGGCGCGTTCTCCAGGCCGCGCGTCACGTCCTCCCGGTACTTCAGCGTTCCGTCGCGCAGCCAGCGGGCGCCGGTGGCACGCCAGGTCGGCGCGGCACGCGGGAAGTCCGACACGATGAAGCCGCGCAGCGTCAGGCGCTTGCGCAGGACGGAGGAGAGGTTCGGCCCCGGCTGCAAGTCGCCCTGGTACTCCGCGACCATGCCGCAGACCGCGACGCGGGCGAAATCGTTCAGCAGCGGCCAGACGGCCTGCTGCACGGCGCCGCCGACGTTCTCGAAGTAGGAGTCGATCCCGTCCGGGCAGGCGGCGGCAAGGCGCTCGGGGAAGTCGGGCGCGCGGTGGTCCACGCAATCGTCGAAGCCGAGTTCGTCACGGAGATAGGCGCACTTGTCCGGGCCGCCGGCGATGCCGACGGCGCGCGCGCCCATGCGCCGCGCGATCTGGCCGGCGACGGAACCGACGGCGCCGGAGGCGGCCGAGACGACGAAGGTTTCGCCTGGCCGGGGCTGGGCGAGTTCGGTGCAGCCCGCCCAGGCGGTGGTGCCGGGCATGCCGAGGACACCGAGATGCGCCGTCGGCGGCGCCGCGTCGGGGTCTAACTTCACCAGCGCATGCACCGGCACGGCGGAGAAGCGTTGCCAGCCCTTGCCGCCGAGCACCCAATCACCCGGCGCGAAGGTGCCGCTCAGATCTTCCACGACCTGGGCGACGGACTGCCCTTCCATCACGTCGCCGATCTCGACGGGCTTGGCGTAGGACTTCGACGCGTTCATCCGCCCGCGCATGTAGGGGTCGAGGGAGAGGAAGCGGTGGCGCAGCAGCGCCTCGCCGGGGCGCGGGGCCGGCGGCGGTTCCTCGACGGCGCGGAAGTGGTCGAGCGTCGCCGCGCCTTCGGGGCGGGCGGCGAGGAGGATGCGGAGGTTCGTCTCGGTCATGCGTCGTTCGTGTCCCGGCCCCTGGCAGCGGCGAGGGTAGAGCAGATCGCCGCGCGGCGCGCCCGCCCTGCTGGCCCCCGCGTTGCGGCGCGACGACGCCGCTCCTACACCCGCCGGCCGAGGGGGACCCGCGATGGGCAGCGCTTCGGCCGGGGCCATGCCGCCTTGCGCCTGATCGGTTTTGCCGGCTGGAGCGGGGCGGGGAAGACGACGCTGCTGGAGCGCGTGATCCCGCTGCTGACGGCGCGGGGGCTGTCGGTCTCCACGATCAAGAACGCCCATCACGGCTTCGACCTGGACCGGCCGGGCAAGGACAGTCACCGGCACCGGGAGGCCGGGGCGGCGCAGGTGCTCGTCGCCTCCCCCATCGCTGGGCGCTGATGACGGAGCACCGCGGCGCGCCGGAGCCGGGGCTCGAGGAACTGCTGCGGCACCTCGCGCCCGTGGACCTCGTCATCGTCGAGGGGTTCAAGCGCGACCCCATCCCCAAGATCGAGGTGCATCGGGCCGCGAACGGGAAGGCTTGGATCCACCCGGACGACCCGGACATCCGGGCGGTGGTCTCGGACCTGCGGCCCGATTCGGCGCTGCCCTGGGCGGCGCTGGACGACGCGCCGGCGGCGGCGGAACTCGTGCTGCACCACGCCGCGCCGCCCGGCGCGTGAGGACGCGTCAGTCGCCGCGGAGCAATGCCTCCGCCGCCGCGACCTCCGCAGGGGTGTTGAGGTTCAGGAAGGGATCGAGCGGCGTCGCCGGCCATTCCGCCACGGCGGCGTGGGGCTTCGCCCAGCGGGCAACCCGACGCTCCCCGCCTTCCAGCGCGGCGCGGAGGTCGTCTCGCAGCGCGGTGGACCAGAGCCCCACCGGCGGATGGGCCTGGCCGCCCGAAGCCGCGTAGGCGGCCGGGGTTCCCCCGCCGCGTCGGGCCGCATCCAGGCGCGCGGCGAGGTCGGGCGGGACCAGCGGCGCATCGCCCGGGACCGTCAGGACCCAGTCGAAGCCGGATGCCAGGGCGTGGTCCAGGCCTGCGAGGAGACCGGCGAGGGGACCGGGATGGCCGGGCACCGGGTCCGGCAGGACGGGGATTCCCGGAGCGACGGCCGCGAAGCGCGCGGGATCGCCGTTCCCGCTGATCGCGACCGCCGAGACCTGCGGCGTGATCCGGTCCAGGACGCGGGCCAGGAGCGGGCGCCCCGCGAGGACGAGGAGCGGCTTGTCCCCGCCCCCATCCGCCGGGCGAGCCCGCCGGCGAGGACGACGCCGAGGATGCGGGTCTCCGTGCTCAGTCCCGCCCGCGAAGCGCCATGGGCCGCAGCAGGAAGGCCGTGCCCCAGCCCCAGGCGGCGCTGGCCAGCAGGGGCGCCCATTCCGGCGTCCCTGCCGGCCAGTTCTGCGGGACGAGGAACCCGGCGGCGAGGCCGACCGCCGCGCCCGTCAGCAGGTCTGGCAGGGGCAGCAGCCGGAGGATGAGCGCGATGAGCATGCCGCCGCCGAACCCGAGCAGCATGAACCAGGCGATCCAGGGAAGTCCGTGCGGCCCCACCGTCGTGACGAGGCCCCAGAGCGGCATGACCTTCGCGACGTAGTGCAGAGGCCAGAGCGTGCCGTCGCGGAACACGACGACGGCGATCGCGCCGCATGGGCCGCCCCAGAAGATGGAACGCCTGACGTGTTCGCGCACCCGGCCCAACCCCCGTACCCCGCGGCAACCTGCCCGCGTCGTTGCGCGCGGGCAAGGGCGTCAGCGCGCATCCGGCGCCCGGACGACGCGCGCGGCGTCGCGCATCCGGCGCGCGAGCGCATCGGCGCCGACGACGGGGTTGTTGAGGTAGAACTCGTCGCGCGGGAAGACGTCGGTCAGCGGCGGCGCCGGGCGATCCATGCCGGGCCCCCACCGCAGCGGCGCGTCGCGGAACATGCCGGCGTAGTCGGTGAAGCCCGGATTGCCGCGCAGGAGGCGTGCCCGCACCGCAGGCTCCTCCAGGCGGGCGACGAGGCGGTCGGCGCTCCAGGGGATCGGGTCGTTGCTGCCGATCAGGACGCTTGCGGGCATGATCAGCAGGGCGTGGGGGAAGACGGCGGTGAAGGTCTGCACCGTGCGTTCCGTCGGCGCCCATTGCACGTAGAGGCCGCCGGGGGCCAGGCGGGCACGGACTTCCTCGAGGAACTCGGCGGAATAGAGCAGGCCGGAATGGCTGCTCTCCGGCAGGATCGCGTCGGCCTGGATGACGTCGTACCGGCGCGTGTCGCGCGCGACGGCGCGGCGGCCGTCACCGTATTCGAGGGAGTAGCGCGGGTCGCGAAAGGTCGCGGCGATCGGCCCGTCGGGATGAAGGCGCGCGACTCCATGCAGGACGGTCAGCACCGGCGCCACGAGCTCGACCGCGCGGATGTGGCGCGTCTCCGGGTTGATCCCGGCGGCCCAGGGCGTGCCGCCGGATCCGATGCCAACCAGCAGGATGTCGTGCGGCGCGGGGTGCAGCAGCGGCCCGACCGCGCCGAGGAATTGGTGGATCGGGAGGAAAGGGATGCGCCCCTGCGAGAAGCCCTGGATGAAGAAGGGCCCGTCCGGGTCGCCGGTGCCGCGGTCGTCGCGGAAGAACGCGATGCCCGAGCGGTCCTCGGCCCAGGCGACGGCGTGGTGCGGCGTCTCGGCGTGGAGGCGCGACCAGAACGCCGCGTTTCCGGGGATGGCGAGGGTCAGGCCGGCACAGGCCGCGCCGAGCGCGATCGGCTGCCAGCGCGGCGCGCGGGCGCCGCCCGGTGACGCTCCCCGCGTGTTCCAGATCCACAAGCCGACGAGCAGGACGGAGAGGGCGCCGAGCAGGTGCAGCGTCCCCGCCGTGCCCAGCAGGTGGAAGGTGACGAGCCCCGTCCCGACCGAGCCCGCCGCGTTGCCGAGGATGTTCGCGAGCTGCACCCAGCCGACCCGCGCGCCGACACTCGACATGTCCTGCTGCACGGCGCGCTGGACGAAGGGAAAGGTCATGCCGATGAGGAAGGAGGGCGGGCCGACGACGATCACGGTGAGCAGCGCCGTCGCCATCAGCGCGTCGCCGTGCAGCCGGTGGCGGTCCACGGAAAGGATGCCGCCGAGGGGCGAGTCCGGCAGCCACCAGTAGAGCGCGAGGATGAGCGCCGCGGCGAGCGCGAAGCCGCCGGCCTGGGTCGCGAAGAAGGCGGGCCGCGGGTCGCGAATGCGGCGGAGCATCCGCGCGGCGACGGCCATGCCAAGGCCGTCCGCGAGAAGAAAGACGCCGAGGACCGTCGCGAAGAGGTAGGCGTGGAACTGGCCGACCTGGCCGAGGAGCCGGACCCAGACGATCTCGAGCGCGACGATGACGTAGCCCGAGAGGAAGACGAGCGCGCACCAGAGCGGCAGGCCACCGAAGGGCGTAGGCGCCGCCGCGGCCTGGGTCACGGCGGGCGGCGGGCCTTCGCGCCGCAGGGCGGGCAGGAGGGTCAGGGCAAGGAGGGCGGCGACGAGGTCGAGGCCCGCCGCCAGCACCAGCGCCCCGACGAAGCCGAGCGAGCCGACGAGGACCCAGCCCCCGAGCAGCGCACCGAGGCCCGCGCCGAGGGTGTTCAGGCCGTAGAGCGTGCCGATCCGCTCGGCGACCGTGTCGAGGTTCGTCGCGACCGCGCGGGCGAGGAGGGGGAGGGAGGCGCCCATGAGCGTCGTTGGCAGGGCGAGGCCGACGAAGCAGAGGCCAAAGATCGCGAGAGGGCTGTCCACGACGCCCGCGAGGTCGGTCGCGAGGAAGTCGTAGAGGAAGAGCTTGGACAGCAGGGCGAAGCCGGCGACCCCGGCCTCTGCGATCGCGAAGCCCATGAGGGCACGGGCGGGGGTCAGGCGGTCGGCCAGCTTGGCGCCGGCGAGCGACCCGACGCCGAGTCCGGCGAGGAAGGCGCCCACGACCAGGGCCGCGGAGATGCTGTCGGAACCCGCGAAGATGCCGAGCATCCGCTGCCAGACGATCTGGCACAGCAGGGCCCCGAAGCCGGAGCAGAAGAACGCGACGGCGAGGCGCCCCATCAGGTCACGCGAACCCCATTTTCCCCGCCGCCCAGAGGCAAGCGCCTGACGGCCAGATTACGGCTTCGTGATGGCGGCGCCTAGGCCGGGGCGGAACGGAGGGGTGGCTTGCCCGGGCGGGCGGGGGCGCGCACCTTGACGGCCCGCCAGCCAACGAACGATCCGGGAGAACGCCGCGCGTGAACGGTGCCGCCAGTCTCGTCCACACCCTGCTGAAGTCGGGGGTGGACACCTGCTTCGCCAATCCCGGCACCTCCGAAATGCATTTCGTCGCCGCGCTGGACCAGATCCCCGGCATGCGCTGCGTCCTCGGGCTGCAGGAGAACGTCGTCACCGGGATGGCGGACGGCTACTACCGCATCGCGGGGAAGCCGGCCTGCACGCTGCTGCATTGCGGTCCCGGCCTCGCGAACGGGCTGGGGAACCTGCACAACGCGCGGCGCGCGCGGTCCGCGATCGTGAACGTCGTGGGGGACCAAGCGACATACCACCGTCCCTTCGACGCGCAGTTGACGGCGGATACGGAGGGTTTCGCTCGGCCGGTCTCCGTCTGGACGCGGACGTCGACGGAAGCCGCCCATGTGGGGCCCGACGCGGCCGTCGCGGTGCAGGCGGCGCGGGAGGCGCCGGGGATCGCGACCCTGATCCTGCCGTCCGACTCATCGTGGAACGAGGGCGGAGTGGTGGCGGAGCCGCTGCCCGTCGCGGCGCGCGGGGCGCCGGACCCGGCGGCCGTGAAGGGCGCGGCGCGGGTGCTGCGGGAGGGGCGGAACGTCCTGGTCCTGCTCGGCGGCGTCGCGCTGACCGACGCCGCGCAGTTGCTGGCCTGGCGCGTGGCGCAGGCGACCGGCGCCGCGCTGCTGGCGGAGATGTCGAACGCGAAGATCGCACGGGGGCGCGGTCGCGTGGCGCTGGAACGCGTGCCCTACGTCGCGGATGTCGCGATCGCGGCGCTCGCGAGGTTCGAGCACATCATCCTGGTCAATGCGAAGGCGCCGGTCGGGTTCTTCGCCTATCCCGGCAAGCCGTCGCGGCACTATCCGGAGAATGCGGCGATCCACGTGCTGACGCGGTTCGAGCAGGACGCGGAGGCCGGGTTGCGCGCGCTGGTGGAGGAGCTGGGCGCGCCGGAGGCGGCGGTCCCCGATCCCGGACCGCGGCCCGAGGTCGCGCGCGGGGCGCCGACGCCGGAGGGCTTGGCGCGCACCGTCGCGGCGCTGGTGCCGGAGGGCGGGATCGTGGCGGACGAAAGCGTCTCCTTCGGCCGCGGCTTCTACAAGGAAACCCACGCCGCGCCGCCGCATGACTGGATTCACCTGACCGGTGGCGCGATCGGGGACGGCATTCCGCTCGCCACCGGAGCTGCGATCGCGGGGAAGGGGCGGCGGGTCATCAACCTGCAGGCCGATGGTTCCGCGATGTATTCGCTCCAGGGGCTCTGGACCCAGGCGCGGGAGAAGTTGCCCGTGACCACCGTCCTGCTCTCGAACCGGAAGTACCAGATCCTCATCGGCGAGTACCACGGTGTGGGAGCCAATCCGGGGCGCACGGCCATGGACATGCTTGATCTGGGGAATCCGGACCTCAACTGGGTAAGCATCGCGAACGGCATGGGCGTGGAGGCCGCGCGGGCCACCACGCTGGAGCAATGCGGGGACCTGATGGCGCAGAGCCTCTCGCGCGACGGGCCCTTCCTCATCGAACTCGTGATCTGACCCTCTTTCCGAATACGGAGACGCGGACATGGCTGCCTACAAGAACGTCCAGCTGCACATCGACGGGCAGTGGCGCGACGCGCGATCCGGCAAGACGATCGAGGTGCTGAATCCCGCGAACGAGGAGGTGGTCGGCACCGTCGCGCATGCCGAGAAGGCGGACCTCGACGAAGCGCTGGCGGCGGCGGACCGTGGGTTCGCGACGTGGCGGAAAGTGTCCGCCTATGACCGCGCGAAGACGATGCGGAAGGCGGGCGACCTGCTGCGGTCCCGCGCGGACGAGATCGCGACGCTCATGACGCTGGAGCAGGGCAAGCCGCTGCCCGAGGCGAAGATGGAGGTGCTGGCCGGCGCCGACGTCATCGACTGGTTCGCGGAGGAAGCGCGGCGTGCCTATGGCCGGGTCATCCCGGCGCGGGCCGAAGGCGTCTACAACCTCGTCATCAAGGAGCCGGTCGGGCCCGTCGCGGCCTTCACGCCCTGGAACTTCCCGATCAACCAGGTCGTGCGGAAGCTGTCGGCGGCGCTGTCCACGGGATGCTCGATCATCGTGAAGGCGCCGGAGGAGACGCCGGCCTCCCCCGCGGAACTCATCCGCTGCTTCGTGGATGCGGGCGTGCCGGCGGGCGTGATCGGGCTGGTCTACGGCGTGCCGTCGGAGATCTCGTCGTATCTCATCCCGCATCCGGTGATCCGGAAGATCACCTTCACCGGCTCCACGCCCGTCGGGAAGATGCTGGCGGCGATGGCCGGGCAGCACATGAAGCGCGCGACGATGGAGCTCGGCGGACACGCGCCGGCGATCGTCTTCGACGACGCGGATGTCGGGCGCGCCGCGAAGATGCTGGCGGCGGCGAAGTTCCGGAACGCGGGTCAGGTCTGCGTCTCGCCGACGCGGTTCCTGGTGCAGGACGGGGCCTATGACCAGTTCCTCGAGACCTTCACGGCGGCGGCCGCCAAGCTGAAGGTCGGCGACGGCATGGCCGAGGGCACGCAGATGGGGCCGCTGGCGAATGACCGCCGCGTTCCCTCGATCGAGGCGCTGGTGCAGGACGCCGTGGGGCGCGGCGCCAAGCTCGGCACGGGCGGCGAGCGGATCGGCAACAAGGGCTACTTCTACAAGCCGACCGTCCTGTCCGACGTGCCGCTGGATGCGCGGGCGATGAACGAGGAGCCTTTCGGGCCGCTCGCGCTGATCAACCGCTTCACCGCGGTGGACGACGTGATCGCAGAGGCAAACCGGCTGCCCTTCGGGCTCGCGGCCTATGCCTTCACGTCCTCGGCCAAGACGGCGCAGCAGGTCGGGGCTTCGGTCGAGACGGGGATGATGACGATCAACCACCTCGGCCTCGCGCTGCCGGAAGTGCCGTTCGGCGGCGTGAAGGACAGCGGCTATGGCTCCGAAGGCGGGTCGGAGGCGATCGAGGCCTACCTCGTCACGAAGTTCGTGACGCAGGCCGGGATCTGACCCGGACGCCCCGGCTGGCTGGCCGGGGCGGCTTCAGCGCCAGTCGATCGGCGGGTCGTAGCCGACGGCGGTGAGCGCCAGGCCGTCCGGCGGGGCGGTCTGGCCGGCCTTGGTGCGGTCCCGGCCGTCCAGCACGTCGCGGGGCCAGGTCACGGCGCGGCGGCCATGGCCGACCTGCATGAGGGTGCCCACCAGGTTGCGGACCTGGTGGTGCAGGAAGGACCGGGCCTCCGCGATGACCGCCACCTCGTCGCCGTGGCGCGTCACATCCAGGCGGTCCAGGGTACGATTCGGGTCCTTCGCCTGGCACGCCGCGGCGCGGTAGGCGGAGAAATCATGCTTTCCCAACAGGCGCTGCGCGGCGTCATGCATGGCCGCCGCGTCGAGCGGGGCGGGGACGTGCCAGACCCGACCCGCATGGAGCGCCGGGCGGGCCCGGCGGTTCAGGATGCGGTAGCGGTAGGACCGGCGGATCGCGGAGAAGCGGGCATTCCAGCCCTCCGGCGCGGCGGCGGCGCCGATGACGGAGACGGGGTGGGGGCGGGTGCGGGCGTTGATGGCCTCCCGCAGCCGGTCGGGCGGGAGGTCGGCGGCGACCTCCAGCAGGGCGACCTGGCCCTCGGCATGGACGCCGGCATCGGTGCGGCCGGCGACGATCGTGGTGCCGGGTGCGCCGTGGTTCAGGGGCGCGGTCGCGTCCTCGATGACAGCCTGGACGGAGAGGCCGTCGGCCTGGCGTTGCCAGCCGACGAAGGGGGCACCGTCATACTCGATCAGCAGGGCGTAGCGGGGCATCAGCCCAGGCGCGTGCCGGCGGGGATGGCGGTGCCGCGGAGGAGGGCGGCGGCGTCCATCGCCGCGCGTCCCGCGCGCTGGATGCGGGTGAGGCGCAGGGCCGTGCCGTGCCCGGCCGCGATCAGGAGGGCATCGTCGAGCGCGGTGCCGGGTTCCCCGTGCCGGACGCGATCTCGGCCGTCAGGATGCGCAGGGATTGGCCGGAGAAGCTCGTGAACGCGCCGGGCCAGGGATGCATGGCGCGAACGCGGCGTTCGAGGGCGTCGGCGGGCTGGGTCCAGTCCAGGCGGCCGTCATCCTTCGTCAGTTTCGGCGCGTAGGTCGCACCATCGTCCGGCTGCGGTGTGGCCGGCGGGTCCTCGTCCAGGGCGCGAAGGATGAGCCGAGCGCCCATTTCGGCCAGGCGGTCGTGCAGGTCTGCGGCCGTGTCGCGGGGGCCGATCGAGGTGGCCTCACGCAGCAGCATGGGGCCGGTGTCCAGGCCCTCCTCCATCCGCATGATCGTGATGCCCGTCTCCGCGTCGCCGGCGAGGATCGAGGCCTGGATCGGCGCCGCCCCCGCCAGCGCGGGAGGAGTGAGGCGTGGATGTTGATGCAGCCCCGCCGAGGCGCCTCCAGCATCGGAAGCGGCAGGATCAGGCCGTAGGCCGCGACGACCGCAGCATCCAGGCCTAGGGCGGCGAAGGCGTCGTGCTCCGCCGACTCGCGCCGGAGGCGCGCGGGCGTGCGGACGGGCAGGCCGAGGTCGAGCGCGGCCGCGTGGACGGGGCAGGGGGTCTCGCGCTGGCCACGCCCGGCGGGCCGGGGCGGCTGGGCGTAGACCATCGCGACCTCGTGCCCCGCCGCGTACAGGGCCCGCAGGGCTGGCACCGAGAAGGCCGGGCTGCCCATGAAAGCAAGGCGCAGGGGACGCGTCACGAGCCGTCGCCGATGCGCAACCCGCTTCGCTCCGCGACGAGCCCGACGTGGCTCACATCGCCTCGCGCTGCTTCGACTTCTGGTCCTTCGTGAACTTGCGCAGCAACATGTTCCGCTTCAGCGGCGACAGGTGATCGGTGAACAGCACGCCGTCCAGGTGGTCCACCTCGTGCTGCACGCAGGCGGCCATCAGCCCTTCCGCCTCCATCTCCCGCCGCGTGCCGTCGGGGTCCTGCCAGCGGACCTTGACCCGCGCGGGCCGCGTCACATCGGCGTAGTGGCCGGGAATGGAGAGGCAGCCCTCCTCCCGCGTCGCCTGCTCGGCGCTTTCGGCCACGATCTCCGGATTCACCATCACGATCGGTCCGCCGCTGTCCTCCTTCTGGAGGTCGAGCACGAGCAGGCGGAGCGATTCGCCGACCTGCGGCGCCGCAAGGCCGATGCCGGGGGCCTTGTACATCGTCGCCAGCATCCGGGGCGCGAGGTCGCGCACGCGGTCGCCATCGCCCGCGCCCACCGCGCGCGCCTTAGCCCGCAGGACGGGAGAGGGATGCAGGAGGATGGGGAGGAGCTCTGCCCCCTCGGTGCTCGCGTCGGACATGGTCGGGGGCGGCATCTAGTCTCATCCGGGCCGTCCCGGAAGGGCGCCGTGCCTTGCAACGGCGACACGGTTTCCCGATATGCAGCGGGCGGGTCGGTGCTTCGGGCCGGACCGCGCCACTGATCCCGCGTGGCCTCGCTTCTCGGAGGATGCCGCCCGATGTCGAGACCGCCCGTCTTCGGCTCGCCCTTGTTCCTGGGCTTCGATCACCTCGAGCAGATGCTCGACCGGGTGCAGAAGACCGCGGACGGCTACCCGCCCTACAACATCGAGCAGACCGGGCCCGACCGCCTGCGCATCACCCTCGCCGTCGCGGGCTTCGCGATGGAGGACCTACAGATCACGCTGGAGGACAACCAGCTGGTGATCCGCGGCCGGCAGAGGGACGATTCGGAGGGCCGGGTATTCCTGCACCGGGGCATCGCGGCCCGCCAGTTCCAGCGCGCCTTCGTCCTGGCGGAGGGCATGGAGGTCGAGGGCGCCTGGCTCGACAACGGCCTGTTGCACGTCGAGCTGCGGCGCCCACGTCCCGAATCGCGCGTCCGCACGATCCGCATCGCCGGCGCCGAGAAGAACAACGGCCGTGCCATCACGGAAGACGGCACGACCGGCTGACATCCCCGCCCGCGCGCACCCGCCAAACCGGGGGTGCAACGGGGCGTTATCGGCCCGTGGGCCATCCGGCCACGGGCGAGGAGAAGAATGAACATGAGCCCGAACCTCTCCGACGGCCTTCGCAACCTCTCCGCGCTCGATTGGGCGCGCTACGGGGCGCAGGAGGTGGCCTATATCCGTCCGGTCGTCGTGAACGGCACGGCGGCCATCGCGATCCATGCCGCCGACGGCACGCCGATCGGCGCGGCGCCGAATGAGGCGCTGGCGATCGCGGCGATTCTCCAGCACGACCTCTCGCCGGCGCTGGTGCACTGACAGGCGGGCCGGGCGCCCTCGCGCCCGGCTGCGTCGGCCGAACGCCTCTCCGGATGTTCGGCGCGAAGGCTACGGCGGCACTTCCGCAGCGCGCTGGGCCGCCACGTCACGTTCATCCGCGACGCCCCGCGCGTGTTCGTTGACGCGCCGGCGGTGACGGCGCAGCCGCTTGGCGACGTGCTCCGCCGCCTCGGCGAAGGCGCGGTGGGCGTCGGTGCCCTCGCCCTCGGCATGGACGCTCAGGCCGCGGCCACCGCGCAGGCTGATGTCGCAGGCGAAGAAGGCGCGGTCGCGGCGGAAAGTGACGTGCGCCTCCAGTGCCTGGTCGAAGTACTTGCGCGCGACGATCGAGAGGTTGTCGGCAACGTGGGTCTTCAGGGCTTCCCCCGTGTCCACGCCCTTGCCCGAGACGATGACCTGCATGGCCCGCTGCGCTCCTGACGCTGCCGAACGGGAGGAGCGTGGAACCGGCGCGGTGCGGAGGGAAGCGGAAAGATTCGGAACCGGTGCCGCGGCGCAGCACGGCGGGTCAGAGCACCGCCATCGCCTTCTCGCGCTTGCGCTGGACGGAACTCGGGATGCGCAGCGCCTCCCGGTACTTCGCGACGGTGCGGCGGGCGATGTCCACGCCCTCGGCGCGCAGGCGCTCGACGATCGCGTCGTCGGACAGGATGTCCTCCGGCGGCTCCGCGTCGACCATGTCGCGGATGCGGTGGCGGATGGCCTCGGCCGAGAACGAGTCTCCGCCGCGCGTGCCGGCGATGGCGGTCGTGAAGAAGTACTTCAGCTCCAGCGTGCCGCGCGGCGTCGCCACGTACTTGTTCGCGGTGACGCGGGACACCGTGCTCTCGTGCATGCCCAGCTCGTCCGCCACGTCGCGCAGGATCAGGGGGCGCAGGTGCGACACGCCGTGGCGGAAGAAGCCGTCCTGCCGCCGCACGATCTCCGCTGCGACGCGGAGGATGGTGTTGGCGCGCTGCTCCAGCGAACGGACGAGCCAGTTCGCGGATTGCAGCTTCTCCGCGATGAAGGCCTTCTCCTCCTTCGACCGCGCGCCGGCCTGGGCGACGGCGTGGAAGCCGCGGTTCACCAGGACGCGCGGCAGCGTCTCGGGGTTCAGTTCCAGCAGCCAAGTCCCGCCGGGGCCGCGGCGCATCAGCACGTCGGGGATGATCGCGGGCGCGGGGTCGTCGTCGAAGCCGGCGCCGGGCTTGGGGTCGAGGCGGCGGATTTCCGCCACCATCTGCGACAGGTCCTCGGCATCCACGCCGCAGACCCGCATCAGGCCCATGACGTCGCGGCGCGCGAGCATGTCGAGGTTGTCGAGCATCGCCTGCATCGCGGGGTCCAGCCGGTTCTTCTCCGCCAGTTGGACGGCGAGGCATTCGCGGAGGTCGCGGCAGAACAGGCCGACCGGTTCGAAGCGCTGCATCCGCGCGCGGACCGCCGCGACCTGTCCCTCCGGCGCGCCGAGGGCTGCGGCGATCGTCGCAGTGTCGGCGGCGAGGCGGCCGGCCGCGTCGAGCGAGGCGATCATCTGCGCGGCGATGATCAGGTCGCGCGGGTCGTCGAAGGCCAGGCGGGCCTGATCCGCCAGGGTCTCCCGCAGCGTCGGCGCGCGGGCGCCGGCAACCTCCTCCAGCGATCGCCCCTCGGAGTCCCAGGGGTCGGAGCGCGTGCCACCTCCGGCGCCGCCGTCGCCCCGGCCATCGAGGGAGCCAGTCTCGTAGGTGGCGGACCAGTCGGCCTCGATGGGCGGATCGGCCGCGATGGTGGGGGAGGTAACGCCCTCGTGGCAGTCGCGCGCCGCGGGCTCGGGCGCCGCGGCGACGGTCGTCGTCTCCTCGCGGTCGAGGAGGGGGTTCCGCTCCAGCTCCTCCTCGACATAGGCGGAGACCTCGAGGTTGCTGGACTGGAGCAGCTTGATGGCCTGCCGCAGCTGCGGCGTCATCACCAGCTGCTGGGACTGGCGGAATTCGAGCCGGGGGCCGAGGCCTACCATCGGCGGGGGATTGTCACAGGGAGAAGCGCTCCCCGAGGTAGACGCGCCGCACGCCCTCGTGCGCCACGACCTCGCGCGGGGGCCCCTCCATCAGCACCTGGCCGTCATGCATGATGTAGGCGCGGTCGATGATGCCGAGCGTCTCGCGGACGTTGTGGTCCGTGATGAGCACGCCGATCCCGCGATCCTTCAGATGCCCGACGAGGTCGCGGATCTCCCCGACCGCGATCGGGTCGATGCCCGCGAGCGGTTCGTCGAGCAGGATGTAGGCGGGGTGCGTCGCGAGGGCGCGCGCGATCTCGCAGCGCCGCCGTTCGCCGCCCGACAGCGCCAGCGACGGCGCGCGGCGGAGATGGGCGATGCCGAACTCCGCGAGGAGCGCGTCGAGCATCTGGTCCCGGCGCTCGCGCTTCGGCTCCACGACTTCGAGCGCCGCGCGGATGTTGTCCTCCACCGACAGGCCCCGGAAGATCGAGGCCTCCTGCGGCAGGTAGCCGAGGCCAAGGCGGGCGCGGCGGTACATCGGCACCATCGTCACGTCGTGGCCGTCGAGGAAGACCTGGCCCTCATCGGGCTTCACCAGGCCGGTCATCATGTAGAAGGTCGTCGTCTTCCCCGCGCCGTTCGGGCCGAGCAGCCCGACCGCCTCCCCGCGCTTGAGCGAGATGGAGACGTTCCGCACGACGGGGCGCTTGCGGTAGCGCTTGCCGAGCGACTTGGCGACGAGGCCTGCGCGGCCTTCGAGAACGCGGAGGTCGCTCATCGGGCCGCTCCGCGGGGGCGCGCGGGTTGTACCGGCGGCTGCGCGGGCTGCTGCGTCCCGCCGCAATCCCCGCTGGACGCCCCGCCGGGCTGCGCACCGCCGGAAGGCAGGACGAGGCCCTGCACCCGCTGGCCCGGCGCATTCACCAGCCGCGACACGCCCGTCCGCAGGTTCACGATGGCCTCCGCGCCATTCAACTGGTTCGGGCCGCAGGTGATCCGGACGTTGCCGAGGATGCGGGCGATGCCGGTCACCGGCGAATAGACGCCGCGGTCCCCGCGTACGACCTCGGCCTGGGTGCGGATCTCGACGTTGCCGAAGACCTCGACCCGGTCGAGCTTCGAGCCCTCTCCCGGGACGTTGCCGGGCGCAGGCGGCGCGCCGGGCGCGCGGGCCGCCGCGGGCTGCGTCGGGCGGGCCGGCGGGGCAGGGGGCGTATCGGCGAGGAAGTAGGCGACGAGCGTGTCGGCCTGGATTCGGCGGTTGTCGGTGGAGACGACGTTCGCCGCACCGCGCGCGACGGCCATGCGGCGCTGCGACCAGTATTCCAGGCTGTCACGGGCGCGGATCGTGTTGTCTGGCGTCGCGAAGACGAGGTCCCGGCCGGTCAGGACCATCACGGCCTGGTCCATGTCATAGACGGCGCGGTCGCCCTGCGCACGGTCGGTCGCGGAAGCGATGCGGACATTGCCTTGCGCCTCCAGCCGCCAGATCTCGCCGCCGGAGAGCGGGCTGTCGGTTGCGGCGGGCTGCGGCGAGCCGGCGCGGTTGCGATAGCGCGCGATGAGCGTGTCGGAATCCACCGTCACGCCCTCCCGCACCGCCTTGGCGTTGCCGCGGGCGATCACGACCTGTTCCGCCTGGCGCCACTCGATTCCGTCGGTGGAGGTGACCTCGACGGGACCGCCGCCCGTCAGGTCCAGGTTCTGCGCGGAAGCTGGGATCGCCGCGAGGACGGCGAGGAGGAGGAACCGCTTCGGGCCCATCGCCATCAGCGCCCGCCCTCCAGCACCGCGCGGGCGTTGCCGGTGAAAATGATGACCGCGCCGCGGTCGCGCAGGCGGAAGCCGTCCCCGGCGACGGTGCCGAAGGAGCCCTGGGCCTGGACGGGCCGGTTGCCCTCCGCGCTGCCGCCCTTCACGTCCACCCGTGCCTCCTCGGTCCTGACGAGCGTCCCGTTGTCATGCCAGAGCTTCACGTCGCCGTTCAGGTCCAGCCGGTCCGCGGGGCGGTCGTAGCGGCCGACATTGCCCTCGGCCAGCACCCAGGCCCCGCCGGCGAGGAACAGGTCACCGCGCGGCGCTTCCAGATCGACCACCGTCTGGCCCGCGTCGGCCGAGGACGCGATCCGCGCCGTGACGTTGTAGGCGCGGCCCTGCTCATCCACCCCCTGATAGCGGGGCGAGACGATGCGCACCGCTTCCGGCGAGACCTGCATCACCCGGCGGAAGGACAGCCGGGCACGTTCCTCCGCGCCCTGGAACTCGGGCCAGAGGACGATGGCCGCGAGCAGGACGAGGGCGGCTGCAGGCATGGCAAGCTTCAGCAGCCGCACCGTCCAGCGTCGGCGCCGCAGCATGCCCGCCGTGTAGCCCTGGCGCGCACGGGACGGAATGGGACGCTGGCGCGCGGCGAGAGCCGCCGGGAAATCCACCCGCTCGGCCGGTCGCGCGGCGTCCCGGGCGGACGGGTTGCTGGGGGAGGCGGATGTCACCGACCCTGTATGTGGGGGCGGGGCAGCCGGGTCAACGTCGCCACGGTTGCAGTGACAAGAATCATGCCAGATGTCGCGCGGGTGGCTGGCCGTCGGGGCTCGCCTCTCACTCGGGTGGCACGGCAGCGGCGCATGTCAGCGTGCCGACACCACCTCAATGCGCGAAGAGGTCGGGGTCCTCGTAGCCCAGCAGGTCGAGCTCCCCACGCGTCGGCAGGAAGCGGAAGCAGGCCTCCGCCAGTTCCAGGCGCCCCTCGCGCCGCAGCAGGCCTTCCAGCCGGTCCCAGAGCGCGTGCAGGTACAGCACGTCCGAGGCCGCGTAGGCCAACTGCTCCCGCGTCAGTTCCGCGGCGCCCCAGTCGCTCGTTTGCTGCTGCTTCGACAGCTCGACGCCGAGCAGTTCCTTGCAGAGGTCCTTCAGCCCGTGGCGGTCCGTGAAGGTCCGGACCAGCTTTGCGGCGACCTTCGTGCAGCGCACCGGCTGCACCGTCACGCCGAGCCAATGCCGCAGCGCGGCGACGTCGAAGCGCGCGAAGTGGAACAGCTTCACCGTCTCCGCGTCCGACAGCATCGCCTTGAGATTGGGGCAATCCGCCCCGCGCCCGCCAAGCGACTCCGGCGCGATCTGGACGCAATGGACCTGCCCGTCCCCGCCCGACATCTGGACGAGGCAGAGCCGGTCCCGGTGCGGGTTCAGGCCCATCGTCTCGGTATCGATCGCGACGACGGGGCCGAACGAGACTCCCTCCGGCAGGTCGTGCCGGTGCAGGTGGATCGTGGCGTCGGGCATGAAGAGCGTGATTCCGCCGGAGGGGGCGAGGCTCACCGGAAGTGTCCGGGAGAACCCGATGGTGCCCAGGAAAGGACTCGAACCTTCACAGCCTTGCGGCCACAGGTACCTGAAACCTGCGCGTCTACCAATTCCGCCACCTGGGCAAGGGGTCGGCGCCGCGCGTGGTCGGGTGCGGCGGGACCGGGTGTGTATGGGGGGTGCGGCAGGGCGTCAAGACCACCGCGGCGCGGCCCTCCCGGCCCGGGGCGCGGCGTTCGGGACGCGGCTCGTCCTCGCGGCCCGTCTCGGCCGCAGGCCTGTGTCTGCCCCGTAGTGGCCTCCCTCTGGGCGTCCATCTTGGCGTTGGAGGGCACGCGCCCCATAGGGACGCGGAACGAGCAGGGATGTCCGGCGATGATGAACGCGAGGCGGCGCGTGGCGGTGGTCTTCGGCGGCTCCGGCTTCATCGGGCAGTACGTCGTGCAGCGCCTCGCGCGGCGGGACTACGTCGTCCGCGTCATCACGCGGGATCCGGAGGGCGCGCGGCCCCTGATGACGCAGGGGCTGGTGGGGCAGATCGTCCCCCTGGCGGCGGACCCCTTCGACGACCTCGCGCTGGCGCGGGCGCTGGAGGACGCGACCGTCGTCGTGAACCTCATCGGCATCCTGTTCGAGCGGCGGGAGGGCGACTTCGCCCGCGTCCACGGCGCGCTGCCCGGCCGCATCGCGGAGGGCTGCGCGAAGGCGGGCGTGCAGCGCCTGGTCCAGGTCTCGGCGATCGGGGCCGACGCGACGTCGCCGAGCCTCTACGGCCGCAGCAAGGCCGAAGGGGAGGCCGCGGTGCTGGCCGCCTTCCCGCGGGCGACGATCCTGCGCCCCTCGATCGTGTTCGGGAGGGAGGACGCCTTCTTCAACCGCTTCGCCGGGATGGCACGGCTGCTGCCGGTTCTGCCGATCGTCGGCAGCAACACGCGCTTCCAGCCGGTCTACGTCGGGGACGTGGCGGACGCGGTCATGGCCGCGCTGGACCGGGAGGATGTCTTCGGCCGCACCTACGAGCTCGGCGGCCCCCGCGTCGCGACCTTCAAGGCGCTGATGGAGGAGATGCTGGAGGTCGTCGGTCGCCGCCGGCGCGTGGTGGAGCTGCCGCGCGGCCTCGCCGAGTTCCAGGCCAAGGTCTTCGAACGTCTGCCGAACCCGCCGCTGACCCGGGACCAGCTCCTGCTGCTCGGCCGCGACAACGTGGTCGGGGACGGGATGCCGGGTCTGCACGAGCTGGGCATCGAGCCGACGACGCTCGAGAGCATCCTGCCCGTCTACCTCGCCCGGTTCCGTGTCGGCGGGGAGCGGAAGACCCGGCCGGCGCTTTAGGACCGTATCGGACCTGATTGATGCCGCGTTGTCTTATCGGGCGCAGGGCGTCGTCCCTCCGCCCCGATGACAGGGCAGATATACTGTCCTAGTAGCGCTTTTCTTCTCGCAATGGCGAAACGACCATGGCATGTGCCCCGGCCGCCCGGAATCCGGGCGACGGAGGGATCGCCCATGGCCGAGCGGATGCTGCAATTCGTGCGCCTTTCGCAGCGCACGCCGGAGAAGCGTCCGGCCACGCTTCGCCGCGAGGACTTCCAGGAGATTTACGACCGCTTCGACACCGCGCATGCCGCGGAACAGGCCAGCCGCTGTTCCCAATGCGGCGTGCCCTTCTGTTCAGTGCACTGCCCGCTGAACAACAACATCCCGGACTGGCTGAAGCTGACCACCGAGGGGCGGCTGGAAGAGGCCTACGAGGTCGCCTCGGCCACCAACACGTTCCCGGAGATCTGCGGCCGCGTCTGCCCCCAGGACCGGCTGTGCGAGGGCAATTGCGTCATCGAGAAAGGCTTCGATTCCGTCACGATCGGCGCGGTCGAGCGCTACATCACCGACACCGCCTTCGAGCGGGGCTGGGTGAAGCCGCCCTCGCCGCCGCGGGAGGTGGACCGGTCCGTCGCGATCATCGGTGCTGGCCCCGCCGGCATGGCGGCGGCGGAGCGGCTGCGCACGCTCGGCTGGAAGGTCCATGTCTATGACCGGTACGACCGCGCGGGCGGCTTGCTCATCTACGGCATCCCGAACTTCAAGCTGGAGAAGGAGATCGTCCTCCGCCGCGCCGCGCAGTTCGAGGAAGGCGGGATCACCTTCCACCTGAACGCCGAGGTCGGGCGCGACGTGTCGCTGGAGGACCTGCGGTCCCGGCACGACGCCGTGCTGATCGCGACCGGCGTGTACAAGGCCCGCGACATCGCTCTTCCCGGCGCCGACCTCCCGGGCGTCGTGCCGGCGATGGACTTCCTGACGGCGTCCAACCGCAAGGGGCTGGGCGACGAGGTGCCGGACTTCGACTCCGGCGCGCTGAACGCGGCGGGCAAGCGCGTCGTCGTCATCGGCGGCGGCGACACGGCGATGGATTGCGTGCGCACGGCCGTCCGGCAGGGCGCGGCCTCCGTCACCTGCCTCTACCGGCGAGACAAGGCGAACATGCCGGGCTCCATGCGGGAGGTCGCGAACGCGGAGGAGGAAGGCGTGCGCTTCGCCTGGCTCTCCGCGCCGGAATCTTTCGAAGGAGAGGCCTTTGAAGGGGAGGAGCACGTCACCGGCGTGCGCGCGGTGAAGATGCACCTGGGCCTGCCGGACGCGACGGGGCGGCAGCAGGTCGAGCCCATTCCCGGCTCGGCTTACGTCGAGCCCGCGGACCTCGTCATCAAGGCGCTGGGCTTCGACCCGGAGGACCTGCCGGCGGCCTTCGGCGAGCCGGCGCTGACCGTGACCCGCTGGGGGACGATCAAGGTGGACCACCGATCCATGATGACCTCGATCCCCGGTGTCTTCGCCGCCGGCGACATCGTGCGCGGCGCGTCGCTGGTGGTCTGGGCGATCCGCGACGGGCGTGACGTGGCCGAGCATATCCGCAACTACGCCGACGCGCGGGACGCCATGCCGGTGGCGGCGGAGTGAGGGCCCTTCTGCTGCTGGCGCTCCTCGCGGCGCCGGCGCTTGCGGCTGAGGTCGAGGAGCCCAGGGCCTCCGCCGACCGCCTCGTCGCCGCGCTGGTGGAGCGGGGGCCAGCCGCCTTCCTCGACGCGATCGTCGAAGACACGGCGATTGGTGCCGATGCCTTCCAGCGCCGCGAGATCGCCGAGAGCCGCCTGCGGCGCGTGCGGGAGCTCGAATCGCTCGGTGTCATCGTGGACAGCGAATACGCAGGCGCCCGGCACTTCGCGCCGTCCCTGCGCACGCTCTGCTACATCGTGCGGTACCGGCGCCAGCCCCTGCTGATGGCCTTCCGCTACTACCAGGGCGGGCGCGGCTGGGACCTCGTCAACTACGCCTACGCCCCGCATGCGGGGTTGCAGAACTGGGAATGCGCGGCGGCCGCTCCGCTCGTCGCGCCATGACGGAGGGCAACGCGATGACCGAGTCCGGGACCGATTTCGCCGCGCGCTACGCCGCGGACGCCGCGCGTCTCCGCGACGAGGCGCAGCTTGACCTGACGGAGCACGACGCCTGCGGCGTCGGCCTCGTCGCGGCGCTCGATGGCCGCGCGCGGCGCGACGTGGTGCAGGCCGGCATCGACGCGCTGAAGGCCGTCTGGCACCGCGGCGCCGTGGACGCGGACGGCAAGACCGGCGACGGCGCGGGCATCCATGTCGAGATTCCGCAGGACTTCTTCGCGGAAGCCGTGGAGCGCGGCGGGGACAAGCTGCGCCCCGGCCGGATCGGCGTCGGCATGGTCTTCATGCCGAAATCCGACCTCGGCGCGCAGGAGCGTTGCCGTTCCATCGTGGAGACGGAGATCCTCGTCGCGGGCTACGCCATCTATGGCTGGCGGCAGGTGCCGATCGACGTGACCTGCATCGGCGAGAAGGCGAACGCCACCCGGCCCGAGATCGAGCAGATCCTGATCTACGATCCGGAACAGCGGGAGGCCGCCACCTTCGAGCGCGACCTCTACGTCATCCGCCGTCGCATCGAGAAGGCGGCGATCGCGGCGCAGATCCCCGACCTCTACCTCTGCTCGCTGTCCTGCCGGTCCATCATCTACAAGGGCATGTTCCTGGCGGAGAGCCTGACGCAGTTCTACCCGGACCTGCTGGATGCGCGCTTCGTCAGCCGCTTCGCGATCTACCACCAGCGCTATTCCACCAACACCTTCCCGACCTGGCGGCTGGCGCAGCCCTTCCGTACGCTCGCGCATAACGGGGAGATCAACACCCTCCACGGCAACGCGAACTGGATGAAGAGCCACGAAACCCGGCTCTCCCACCCGCTGCTTGACCCGTGGGTCGACGACCTGAAGCCGATCGTTCAGGCCGGCGGCTCCGACACCGCCACGCTCGACAACGTCTTCGAGCTGCTGGTGCGCGGCGGCCGCGACGCGCCGATGGCGAAGGCGATGCTGATCCCGGAGAGCATCGGCAGCAACGCCACGATGCCGGCCGCGCACCGTGAGCTGTTCCTGTACTGCAACGCGGTGATGGAACCCTGGGACGGTCCGGCCGCCATCGCCGCGACCGATGGCCGCTGGGTCGTCGCCGGCCTGGACCGGAACGGCCTGCGCCCGATGCGCTACACGATCACCGCGGACCGGCTGCTGATCGTGGGTTCCGAGACCGGCATGGTGAAGGTGCCGGACGATGCGGTGCTGGAACGCGGCCGCGTCGGCCCGGGCCAGTGCATCGGCGTGGACCTGGACGAAGCCCGGTTCTACGGCGACGGCGCGCTGAAGGACGAACTCGCGGGCCGCAAGCCCTTCGGCAAGTGGACGGCGCGCACCACGCGCATCGACGACATCGTCAGGGTGGACGCGGTCGAGGCCGCGACGCTGGAGGGCGACGACCTCCGCCGGCGGCAACTGGCGATGGGCGTGACGCTGGAGGATCTGGAGGCCATCCTGCACCCGATGGTGGAGGACGCGGCGGAGGCCACGGGCTCCATGGGCGACGACACGCCGGTCGCCGTGCTCTCAGGCCAGTACCGCGGCCTGCACCACTACTTCCGGCAGACCTTCAGCCAGGTCACGAACCCGCCGATCGACTCCCTCCGCGAGACGCGGGTGATGACGATCAAGACGCGGCTGGGGAACCTCGGGAACATCCTCGACGAGGATCCGACCCAGTGCGACATGCTGATGCTGGACAGCCCCGTCCTGTCCAACGCCGAATTCGCGGCGATGCGGTCCTACATGGGCGACACCGCCTGCGTGGTGGACGCGACCTTCCCGGTTGCTGACGGCGAGGCCGGGCTGCGGCGGCATATCGAGCGCATCCGGCGCGAGGCGGAGGACGGCGTTCGCTCCGGCTGCGCGCACGTCATCCTGACCGACGAGGCCATCGGGCCGGATCGCGCGGCGATCCCCGTCATCCTCGCGGTTGGCGCGGTGCACACGCATCTGGTTCGCCATTCCCTGCGCACCTTCACGAGCCTGAACGTGCGGTCGGCGGAATGCCTCGACACCCACACCTTCGCCGTCCTGATCGGTGCGGGCGCGACGACCGTGAACGCCTACCTCGCGCAGGAAAGCATCGCGGACCGGCACCGGCGCGGGCTGTTCCCGGGCCTGACGCTGAAGGAATGCGTCGCGCGCTACAAGAAGGCCGTGGACAAGGGCCTGCTGAAGATCATGTCCAAGATGGGCATCGGCGTCCTGTCCTCCTACCGCGGCGGCATGAACTTCGAGGCGATCGGGCTGTCCCGCGCGCTGGTCGCGGAATTCTTCCCCGGCGTCCCGTCGCGCATTTCCGGCATCGGGCTGCCCGGCATTTCCCGCCGCCTGCTGGAACTGCACCGGCAGGCCTGGAGCGCGGCCACGGCGGTGCTGCCGGTCGGCGGGCTGTACAAGCTGCGTCGGCGCGGGGAAGCGCATGCCTTCGACGGCAGCCTGATCCACCTGCTGCAGAAGGCGGTGGAGACGGATTCCTATACGACCTTCAAGCGCTACACTGACGCCGTGCGCCGCCAGCCGCCCGTCGCCCTGCGCGACCTCCTGGATTTCCGGACCGAGGCGGCGAAGCCCCTCGAGCTGGAGGAGGTCGAGAGCATCACGGAGATCCGCAAGCGCCTGCTGGCGCCCGGCATCTCTCTGGGTGCGCTCTCCCCGGAGGCGCATGAGACGCTGTCCATCGCCATGAACCGCATCGGCGCGCGCTCCGACAGCGGCGAGGGCGGGGAGGACCCGGAGCGCGCGAAGCCGCGCCCGAACGGCGACAACGCGAACTCCGCGATCAAGCAGATCGCCTCCGGACGCTTCGGCGTCACGGCCGAGTACCTGAACAACTGCCGGGAGATCGAGATCAAGGTCGCGCAGGGCGCCAAGCCCGGCGAGGGCGGGCAGCTGCCGGGGTTCAAGGTCACGGGCCTCATCGCGAAGCTCCGGCACTCGACGCCGGGGGTGACGCTGATCTCGCCCCCGCCGCACCACGACATCTACTCGATCGAGGACTTGGCGCAGCTCATCTACGACCTGAAGCAGATCAACCCCGACGCGACGGTCTGCGTGAAGCTCGTCGCGCGCTCGGGCATCGGCACGATCGCGGCGGGCGTGGCGAAGGCGAAGGCCGACGCGATCCTCGTCTCCGGCCATTCGGGCGGGACGGGGGCCTCACCCGTGACCTCGATCAAGTATGCCGGCCTGCCCTGGGAAATGGGGCTGTCCGAGACGCACCAGGTCCTGCTGCTGAACCGCCTCCGCCACCGCGTGCGGCTGCGTACGGATGGCGGCATCAAGACGGGGCGGGACGTGGTGATCGCCGCCATGCTTGGTGCCGAGGAGTTCGGCATCGGCACGGCGAGCCTCGTCGCCATGGGCTGCATCATGGTCCGCCAGTGCCATTCCAATACCTGCCCCGTCGGCGTCTGCACGCAGGACGATGCCCTGCGGGCGAAGTTCGCGGGATCGCCGGAGAAGGTGATCAACCTCTTCTCCTTCGTGGCGGAGGAGGTGCGGGAGATCCTGGCGTCCCTCGGCTTCCGGCGGCTGTCCGACGTGATCGGGCGAACGGACCTCCTGAAGCAGGTCTCGCGCGGCTCGGACGACCTCGACGACCTCGACCTCAACCCGCTGCTGGTCCAGGCCGATGCGGGCGGACTGCCGTCGCACTGCACGCTGGAAGGCCGCAACGAGGTGCCGGAGACCCTGGACGCGGAGATGATCCGCGACGCCGCGCCGCTCTTCTCCCGCGGGGAGAAGATGCAGCTGCAGTACAACATCCGGAACGTCCACCGCGCGATCGGCACGAAGACCAGCAGCATGATCGTGCGGCAGTACGGGATGCACGGGCTGCAGCCCGGGCACCTGACGGTGCGGCTGCGCGGCTCCGCCGGCCAGTCGCTCGGCGCCTTCGGGGTACGGGGCCTGAAGCTGCAGGTCCTCGGCGACGCCAACGACTACGTCGGCAAGGGCCTGTCCGGGGCCACGATCATCGTCCGTCCCCCCGCCGCATCGAACTACGTGTGGGAGGAGAACACGATTGTCGGCAACACGGTTCTCTACGGCGCGACGTCAGGCGAACTCTTTGCCGCCGGCCAGGCCGGGGAGCGTTTCGCCGTCCGCAATTCCGGCGCCACGGCGGTTGTGGAGGGTGTCGGCGCCAATGGCTGCGAGTACATGACGGGCGGCACGGTCGTGATCCTGGGGGGCGTCGGCGACAATTTCGGCGCGGGCTTCACGGGGGGCCACGCCTTCGTCTGGGACGCGGAGGGCACCTTCGAGCGGCGGATCAACCCGGACACGCTGCTCTGGTCGCGCCTCGGCTCCAACCACTGGGAAGGCGTGCTGAAGGCCCTGGTCGAGCGGCACCGGGACGAGACGGAATCCCGCCTCGCCGCCCGCATCCTGAACGACTGGGCGACCGAGCGCGACCGCTTCTGGCACGTCGTGCCGAAGGACTACGCGAACCTGCTGCCCGTGCCGATGACGGAGCAGGCGCTGGCGGCGGAATGATCGGCGACGCGCCCTCCTCGGCACCACGGCCGCCGCTGGCTTCGGCCCGGCGGCCGGCGGCGCGGAGGGCCTTCGGGACCGCGCTTCACGGCGCGGCCTCTTCTTCGGTGCGGCGCTGGACCCGCGGCACCTGCGGGAGCCGGGTTTCCGGGAGGCGTTCCTGTCGCAGTGTGGTCTCCTCGTCGGGGAAGGCACGCAGCAATGGCGCCGGATGGAGCGCGACCCCGGCCGCGACACCGCCGCCGAGGCGGACGAGCTGGCGGCGTTCGCGGCCAGGAACGGCGTGCTCCTGCGCGGCCACGCGCTGTGGTGGCACATGGCCATCCCCGACTGGGCCCGCGCGCTGGATCACCGGTCCTTCCGCGCCGCCGCCGAGACGCGCCTGACCGCCGCGGCCGGGCGTTGGTCCGGCCGCGTCGCATCCTGGGACGCCGTGAACGAGGCGATCCGCCCGTCGGACGGCCGCGCCGACGCGCTGCGGGAAAACCAGTTCCTCGCGGCTTTCGGACCCGGTTGGGTCGGCCATGCCTTCCACCTCGCTCACGCCGCCGATCCCCAGGCGCTGCTGACCTACAACGAGTTCGGCGTCGAACACGCCCGCCGCGCGGACCGGGAGAAGCGGACGGCGCTGCTGCGCCTCCTCGAAGGATTGCGGCGGGACGGCGTGCCGGTGGGCGGCCTCGGCGTGCAGTCACACCTCGAAGCCGGGGCGCCCTTCGCCGCGCCGGAATGGCGTGCCTTCCTGCGCGACATCGCGGGCCTCGGCCTGTCGATCCTCGTCACCGAACTCGACGTGAACGACCGCGACCTGCCGGCCGACCCCGCCTCCCGCGATGCTGCGGCCGCGGAGCTCGTCCGGCGCTACCTCGATGCGACCCTGGACGAGCCGGCGGTCAAGGGCGTGATCACCTGGTGCCTGTCGGACCGGCATTCCTGGATCCGCGGCGGCCGGCCCTACCACCAGCGGCGCGACGACGCGCGGCCGCGGCCGCTTCCGCTGGACGACGCGCTGTCGCCCAAGCCGATGTGGCAGGCGATCGCCGCCGCCTTCGACGCGGCCCCGGTCCGCTGACCGCGCCGCGGGCCGGACCGGCGTCGGGATGGACGCATCGCGAACGGGGCCTCACATCGCGGCCATCTTCGGTCCCGTCGCGCCGGCGCGCCTTGCCGCGGGGGACCCGGGATGGCAAAGGCGCCCGCCGTGCGCGTCCTGTACCACCTTCCGCTCTCGCCGCCCTGCCGCAAGGTCCGCCTTGCCCTGGCCGAGAAGCGCATCCCGTTCGAGCTGCGCACCGAGCGCGTCTGGGAGCGGCGCGACGAATTCCTGGCCCTTAACCCCGCCGCCACCGTGCCGGTGCTGCAGGAGGAAAGCGGCCTGGTGATCGCGGATTCCTACGCGATCTGCGAATACCTGGACGAAGCCTATCCCGACATGCCGCTGCTCGGCCGCACCCATGCGGAACGGGCCGAAGTCCGCCGCCTGATCGCCTGGTTCGACGGCAAGTTCGGCGCCGAGGTCACGCGCAATCTGTTCTACGAGAAGCAGATGAAACGCGTGCTCGGCCGCGGCCACCCCGATGCCGGCGCGCTGCGGGCAGGCTACGCGAACCTTCGGCCGCACCTCGAATACCTCGGTTGGCTGGCGGAGACGCGGTCCTGGCTGGCGGGGCAGAACCTGACGCTGGCGGACCTCGCGGCGGCCGCGCACCTCGCGTCTCTCGACTACATCGGTGACGTGGACTGGACGGTCAGCGAGGCAGCGAAGGACTGGTACGCCCGCGTGAAGTCGCGCCCGTCCTTCCGTCCCATCCTGGCCGACCGCGTCAGCGGCGAACCTCCGCCGCCGCATTACGCGGACCCGGATTTCTGATCCGTCGGACCCGCGTCGCGACGGCACGGCCCTCTCCCGCCGGTCGAAGGGCGCGGCACATCCGCTGCCTGACAGGCTTCCCCGGACCGCTTCCCCGACCTAGCCCCGCCCCGCGACGCCTGCCACCCTGCGACGCCTCACCAACCGGAGCGCCCCCGCCTTGGTCCACGCCCCCGCACGCCCCCCAGTCGGCGCGCCCCCCGTCCGCATCAACCTCTATTCGGACACCCAGACCCGCCCCACGCCCGCAATGAAGGCCGCGATGATGGAGGCCGAGGTCGGCGACGAGCAGCACGGCGATGACCCCACCGTCCACGCCCTCTGCGACCGCATGGCGGCCCTGCTCGGCAAGGAAGCCGCCATCTTCCTGCCCAGCGGCACCATGTGCAACGTCGTCGCGATCAACACCCATTGCCGCCCGGGCGACGAGGTCGTGGCGCACGAATCCGCCCACATCCTCACCTCGGAGGGCGGCTCCCACGCCGCCATCGCCGGCGTGCAGATCATGCCGCTGCCGGGCCCGCGCGGGATGTTCGCCGCGGACATGCTGCGTGCCCATGTCCGGGCCCGCACGCGCTACTCCCCGCCGCAGACGCTGCTGGAGATCGAGCAGACCGCCAACCTCGGCGGCGGCGCCGTCTGGCCGCTCGCGGTGCTGACGGAACTGACGGACATCGCGAAGGACCAGGGCTGGCGCACCCACATGGACGGTGCGCGGCTGATGAACGCCTGCGTCGCCGCGGGCATCCCCGCCGCCGAGATGTGCGCGGGCTTCGACACCGTCTGGCTCGACTTCACGAAAGGCCTCGGCGCCCCCTCGGCGCCGTCCTCGCGGGCAGCGAGGAGTTCATCGGCCGCGCCTGGCGCTGGAAGCAGCGCCTCGGCGGCTCCATGCGCCAGGCCGGCATCTGCGCCGCTGCCTGCCTCTACGCCCTGGACCACAACATCGACCGCCTCGCCGAGGACCACGCCAACGCCCGCGCCCTGGCCCGCGGCCTGCGCCAGATCCCCGGCATCTCCGTGGACGATCCGGACACCAACCTCGTCTACTTCGACCCCGCCGGCGCCGGCACGACCGCCGAATCCCTCGCGGCCACGCTGCGCGCACAGGGCATCGCCGTCTCGGTCCTCGGCGGCCGCGTCCGCGCCTGCACGCACCTCGACGTCACGACGCCGATGATCGACGAGACCCTCGCCGCCATCGCGACGACCCTGCGGCGCGCCGCCTGAGGGCGAGGCGGGGAGGGGACTTGGCTACGTCTCCGCCCCGCCATTCACCCCGAGCATCTGCCCGTTCACGTAGGCCCCACCTTCGCTCACCAGCATCCGCACCACCGCGGCCACCTCCGCGGGCGTGCCCATCCGCCCCACCGGCACCCGCGCGCCGTAGCCGTGGCGATGCGTCTCCACCCCCGGCACGTCGTCATCCGCCGCGATGGGCCCCGGCGAGACCGCGTTCGCCGTGACGCCCTTCGGCCCGAACTCCTTCGCCAGCGCCTTCGTCAGCCCCCAGACCCCATGCTTCGCGACGGAGACCGGCGCCCGCCCCGCATAGCCGTGGATCGCGTTCATCCCGGTGAAGCAGACGATCCGCCCCCAGCCCCGCTCCAGCATCCCCGGCAGCACGGCCTGCGACAGCCAGATCGCCGCCTCCAGGTCCACGGCCAGAACGCGCCCCCAATCCTCCGCCGTCGTCTCGAGGAAGGCCTTCGCCGGCCGCAGCGCCGCGTTGTTCACGAGCACGTCCACGGTGCCGAAGGCGGCCAGCGCCTCTGCCGCGACGCGCGCGCATTCGTCCCGCCGTCCCACATCCCCCATCGCGACGAGCGCCCCGACGCCGAAGCCCCGCACCTCCGCCGCGACCGCCTCCGCCGCCGCCCGGTCCGACGACCCGTTGACGACGACGTTCATCCCGTCCGCCGCCAGCGCGAGTGCCACGGCCCGCCCGATGTTCTTCCCCGCGCCCGTGACCAGCGCCGTCCTCACCGCCTCGGCCAAGCCCGCCTCCCTCCGGATTCCGATCCGCGCCGGCCGAGCCATCGCCCCGACCGCCCGCCCGTCATCGCCCCGCCGCCCCGCCGCGCAACGCGCCCGACGGCGCCGCCTCTCACGCCATCGCCGCCGCCGTCTCCAGCGCCACCCCGACGGTCGCCGCCCGCACCGCGGCACGATCACCCGGGAATACGCGGCGCCGCACCTCCACGCGCCCGCCCGCCGCGGCCGCCCCGATGAAGACAAGCCCCACGGGCTTCCCCAGCGTCGCCCCGCCCGGCCCCGCGATCCCCGTCGCCGATACGGCCACCGAGGCCCCCGTCGCGCGCCGCGCCCCCTCGGCCATCGCCCGCGCCACCTCCTCGCTCACCGCGCCGACGCGCGCGATCACCCCAGGGTCCACCCCGACCATCGCCGCCTTCGCCTCGTTCGAGTAGGTCACGAACCCGCCGAGCACCACGTCCGACGACCCGGGGATCGCCGTCAGCGCCGCAGCGATCAGCCCGCCCGTGCAGGATTCCGCCGTCGCGATCGTCAGCCCCGCCGCCCGGAACCGGTCGATCACTTCCGCCGCCCGCAGCAGCGTCGCCCCGTCCAGCATCAGTTCCGCCCCTTTGCCCGCCCCTTTGCCCGCCCCTCTGCCCGCCCCTCTGCCCGCCCCTCTGCCCGCGACCCCGCCGCAGGACCGACCGGCCCCCCGACGATGCCGCAGGCCCCGCCGCAACGGCCTCCGGTGGTCCCTGCATCGCGCGAGACCCCGCGCCCGCTCCCAGGGCTCACAGCCACCCCGCCGCCCGCACCGCCACGATCACCGCCCCCGCCATCGCCCCCGCGATCACGTCATCCAGCATCACGCCCATCGCGCCGGCCCGCCGGTCCGCCCACCCCACCGGCCCGGGCTTGGCAATGTCGAACAGCCGGAACAGCGCGAAGGCCAGCACCACCCCCACCAGGGCCCCGCCGCCGGAAGGCAGGCCAGCGCCGCGCATTGTCCCGCCGCCTCATCGACCACGACCCAGTTCGGATCCTCCCGCGCCTCGGCCAGCCGCGACACCGCCCAGAGCCCGCCGAAGGCGAAGACCGCCGCCAGCGCCAGGCAGGGCAGGGGTCCCAGCAGCACCGCCGGCAGCACCGCCGCCGAGGCGATCGTGCCCGGCGCCGGCCGCAGGAACCCGATCCCCCCGAGGCTCGAGACGCCCCGCGCGACCCCCTCACGCGATGCCTTCGAGGAACGCGTCCACCGCCCGCACGATCTCCGGCTCGTTCAGCGTCGGTGCATGCCCCGCCCCGGGAAAGCGGATAAGGTCGAGGTCCGGCTTCTCCAGCAGCATGCGCGACACGGTGGGCCAGCGCAGGATGTCGCTCGCCTCCGCCCAGACCAGCGCCGTCGGCACCGCCGAGAGCCCGCGGAACACGTGCCCGAAATCCCCACCCCCGCCCCCCGCGGCGAAGGCCTGCGCGATCCGCGTGTCCCACCGCGGATGCAGCCGCCCATCCCCGCCGGCGCGGTAGGTCAGCCCCGCGAAGCGCAGCCACCCCGCCTCGTCCCGGATCGGCATCGTCGGGAACAGGTTCCGCAGATAGGCCACCGCGTCCTCGATCGCGGCAAAGCCCGGATCATGCCCCGCGAAGCCGCTGACGATGCCCATCCCGTCCGTCTCGACCCGCGGCCCGATGTCGTTCAGCAGCGCGCCCCGCAGCAGCCCGGGACGCACGAGCGAGAGGAACATCGTCATCAGCCCGCCGAAGGACGTCCCGACGCTCACCACCCGCGGCAGGTGCATCGCCGCGCAGACGTCGAGGATGTCGGACAGCACCGCCTGCGGCGTGTAGCGCGCGACCTCCGGCGCCCGGTCGCTCTCCCCGTGCCCCACGTAGTCCAGCGCCACGACGCGACGCAACCCCGCCTGCCGTGCCGCCAGTTCCGCGAAGTCATCCGCCGTCCGGCAGATCCCCGAAAGGCACAGCACCGGCGTCCGCGCCGGATCGCCCGCCCAGTCCACCGCGCGCAGCACGATCCCGTCGCGCGTCTCGACCCGCCAGATCGTCGCCCCCACGCTCAGCGGCCCCACGCTCAGCGGCCCCACGCTCAGCGGCCCCACGCTCAGCGGCCCGCACCCGCCGTCATGAACCGTGCCAGCGGATGCTCCAACCCCGCCGTCGCGTCGGACCGCGCGCGATAGACCATCACGTTCTCCACGACGCGCTGCACGTAGTTCCGCGTTTCGCTGAAGGGGATCAGCTCGATCCAGTCCACCACGTCCACGCCTTCCCCCGGCAGCCCGTTCACCGAGGTCCATTCCGCCGCCCGCGCCGGCCCCGCGTTGTACGCCGCCGCAGCGATCGCGAGGTTCCCCCGAACCGCGCCAGCTGGTCCGCGAGGTAGCGCGACCCCAGCCGGATGTTGTGCGCCGGATCGGTCCGCAGCCACCCCACCTGGTGCGGGATCCCCATCGCCCGCGCCGTCGCCGCCGCCGTCGCCGGCAGCAGCTGCATCAGCCCCTGCGCATTGGCCGAGGACACGACGTCCGCCTCGAAGTTGCTCTCCTGCCGCGTGATCGCGTTGGCGATCGCGGGTTCCAGGATGTCCGGCGCCATCGGATAGGGCGCGGGCCAACCCTCCGGCAGCAGCATCACCCCATCCACCCCCGCCCGTCGCGACACCCACACCGCGTGATCGGGCCGCCCCATCGCGTTCCCCAGGCGCGCGATCAGCACCCGGTCCGCCGCGTCGGGCGACAACTCCTCCAGCCGCAGCAGGAAGATCCGGGCCCGCCGCGCATCCCCGAGGTCGTAGAGCGCCACCGCCGCCTGCACCAACTCCCGCTCCGGGAACAGCCGCGTCGCCTCGGCGCTCGGCTGCTGCGGCACCGTTGCCCGGATGCGCGCGGACAACTGCGCCGTCGTCTCCCCCAGCGCCAGCGCCGACAACTGCCCGTAGAACGCCGTCGGCCAGGCCGCCGCGCCCTCGTGCAGCGCCCGGGCCCGCGACGCATCCGTCGTCGCCCGCGCCTCCCAATGCAGCGCCCGCGCCCGCGTGATGACGCTGCTGCTGCCTTCCCCGACCCGTGCGAAGTGCCGCGCCGCCGTCGCCGGCTCGTTCAGCCGCCGCAGCGCGACGAACCCCGCGAGGAACTCCGCCTCCTGCCGCGCCTCGGACGGCCCCGGCTGCCCATGCGCCGCCGCGACCTGATAGGCCAGCCGATCCTCCCCCGCCCGGAGCAGCCGGCGCACCAGGACCTGCCGCTCCGTCCAGATCCCCCGCGCCGCGTCCGGCGTCAGGTCCCGCTGCAACGGCGCTGCCGCCGCCCAGACCGCCGCCGCCTGCGCGTCCGCGCCCCGCCGCCGCAAGGCCCCCGCACTCGCTGCCAGGATCCCCAGGTCGTCCGACGCCGCCACCGGCTCCGCCCGGTCCGACGCGATCGCCAGCCGCGCATCCGCGACAGCCCGCCGCGCCGGATCCACGAACCCCGCCGCCCGCATCGCCGCCGCGGTATCCCGCGCCAGGAAGGCCCGGTCGAACCGCCGCCAGCGATCCTCCGCGGTCAGCGCCGCCGCGTTGCGCTCGGCAAACGTGTATTCGGCCGCCGCATCCCCGAACCCCGCCGCCCAGGCGTTGCGCAGCACCGCCGCCGCCTCGCCCGCGCGCCCCGCGCGGCTCAGCGCGTCCGCATGCCGCTGCGCCCCGTCCAGCGTCCGGTTCGGCACCCGCTCGAAATGCGCCAGGGCCCGCGAATCGTCCGGGTCCGTCGCCAGCGCCTCCTCCGCCCGCCGCGCCATCGTCTCCGGCAGCGGCCAGTCCGGGTTCTCCGCCAGCCAGGCCACGAGCTCCCCGGACGTCGCCTGCCCCCGCTGCGCCAGCCGCAGCCAGGTCACGATCTTCCGCACCAGCGGATCGGCGCCCAGCGCGGCCGCGTCCGCCTGCGGGAACCGCCCGCCATTGGCCAGGCCCAGCGCCGCCCGCCCCGCCGCCTTCTGCCCCTCCGTCGCCCAGGGCTGCGCCGAGGCCCCACCCACCGGCAGCGTCATGAGAAGGGCGGCCACGCCCGCGAGCAGCATCTTCCGCATCCCCGCCCTTCTACACGATCCCGCGCCGCACCGTCCCGCGCCGAAAACGTCCGGCGAACCGCCCGCCCGCAGCGGTCAGGGCGACGCCCCCCCACGGGCCGTCGCCCTTGTGCCGTCCGCCCCCGCCTGTAACCGGGTCGGCCGTACCCCATATCGCCGGTCCGCACCGGGCCCGAGGGGGCCGCCCCCACCCGGCCCAAGCCGGCCAGCACCGTCCAGGAACGCCGCCCCCCATGTTCAAGGGATCGCTCGTCGCGCTCATCACGCCCTTCACGCCCGACGGCGCGCTGGACGAGAAGGCCTTCGGCGACTTCGTGGCGTGGCAGGTCTCCGAAGGCACGCAGGGCCTCATCCCCGTCGGCACCACCGGAGAATCCCCGACCCTCTCGCACGACGAACACCACCGCGTCGTCGCGATCTGCGTCGAAGCCGCCGCGGGCCGCGTCCCCGTCATCGCCGGCACGGGCAGCAACAGCACGGAGGAGGCGATCAGCCTCACCCGCCACGCGAAGCAGGCCGGCGCCGACGCCGCCCTCGTCGTCACGCCCTACTACAACAAGCCGACGCAGGAGGGCCTCTACCTCCACTTCGCCGCTATCGCCGACGCCGTGGACCTGCCGGTCATCATCTACAACATCCCGCCGCGTTCCGTCGTGGACATGACGGTCGAGACGATGGCCCGCCTCGCCAGGCACCCGAACATCGTCGGCGTGAAGGACGCGACCGCGAACCTCACCCGCCCGCTCCACACCAAGTCCGCCTGCGGCCCCGACTTCTGCCAGTTGTCCGGTGAGGACCACACCGCGCTCGCCTTCCGCGCCGCCGGCGGCGTCGGCTGCATCTCCGTCACCGCCAACATCGCGCCACGCGCGCTGCGCGAGATGCACGATGCCTGGGAAGACGCCCGAATCGCCGACGCCATCGCCATCCAGGACCGCCTGACCCCCGTGCACGACGCCATGTTCTGCGAGACCTCGCCCGGCCCTGTGAAGTACGCCGCCTCGCTCCTCGGCCGCTCCACCGAGCACTGCCGCCTGCCCCTGGCCCCCGTCGCCGCCGCGCACAAGGACCGAGTCCGCGCCGCGATGACGCAGGCCGGCCTGCTCAACTGACCTCCTGATGGCAGATCCCAAGAAGAAGGGCCTGATCTCGCACGGCCTCGCCGCGCAGAACCGCAAGGCCCGCTTCGACTACAAGATCCTCGATACGGTGGAGGCCGGCATCGTCCTCCTTGGACCCGAGGTGAAGTCGCTCCGCGCGGGACGCGCGACCCTCTCGGAGGCCTATGCCGGCGAGCGCGACGGCGAGATGTGGCTCCTCAACTGCTACATCCCCGAATGGCAGGCCGGCTCCGTCGTCTCCCGCTTCGAGCCGCGGCGCCCGCGCAAGCTCCTGCTGCACCGCAAGCAGGCGGAATCCCTCGCCGGCGCCGTCACGCGCGAAGGTGCGACCCTCGTCCCGCTCGACATCCACTTCAACGACCGCGGCGTCGCGAAGGTCACGCTTGGCCTGGCCGAGGGCAAGACGAAGGCGGACAAGCGCCAGTCCATCGCCGACCGCGAATGGAAGCGCGACAAGGCCCGCGTCATGCGGAACAAGGGCGAGTAGCGCCCGCCCGCCGTAGCGGATACCGGGTGCCTACTCCGCCGCCGCGGGAAGCGCGTCCGGCTGCCGCTGCGCATCCCGCCACCGGATGCGATCCAGCGCGAGGTACACCACCGGCGTCGTGTAGAGCGTCAGCACCTGCGACACGATCAGCCCCCCGATGATCGTGATCCCCAGCGGCTGCCGCAGCTCCCCGCCCGTCCCGAACCCGATCGCCAGCGGGATCGCCCCGAACAGCGCGGCCAGCGTCGTCATCAGGATCGGCCGGAACCGCTCCCGGCACGCCAGAAGGATGGATTCCTCGCTCGACGCCCCGTGGTGGCGCTCATGTTCCAGCGCGAAGTCCACCATCATGATCGCGTTCTTCTTCACGATCCCCAGCAGCAGGATGATCCCGATCAGCGCGATGATCGTCAGCTGCGACCCCGTCACGAACAGCGCGAGCAAGGCCCCCAGCCCCGCCGTCGGCAGCGTCGAGATGATCGTCAGCGGGTGCACGTAGCTCTCGTAGAGCACGCCGAGCACCACGTAGATCGCGAAGAATGCCCCGAGGATCAGCAGCGGCATGTCCTTGTTGAAGGCCTGCGCCGTCGCCGCCGTCCCGCCCCACTGCGACCGGATCGTACCGGGCAGGCCGATCGAGCGCTCGAGGTCCATGATCCGCGCCCGCGCCTCCGCCAGCGGCATGTCGTCGTCGAGGTTGAAGGAGATCGCCGCGGCGGGCGACCCGCCCTGCTTCGTCACCACCAGCGGCGCCGCCGTCGCTTCGACGCGCGCCACGGCCGATAGCGGCACCTGCGTGTTCCCCGCCCCCGGCACGAAGACGCGCGTCAGGTCCGGCGGCCCGTTCTGCAGCCCCGGATCCACCTCCAGCACGACGCGGTACTGGTTCCGCGCCCCGTAGATCGTCGACACCTGCCGCTGCGAGAACGCGTTGTTCAGCGTCTGCGTGACCTCGGAGATGTCCACCTGCAGCCGCGCCGCGGCCTCGCGGTCGATCACCACCTGCGTCACCAGCCCCGACCGGTCCTGGTCCGACGACACGTCGTTGACGCCGGGGATGCCGCGCATGGCATCCGCCATCCGCAGCGACCATTGCCGCATCTCCTCCAGATCCGCGGAGAGCAGCACGTAGGTGAACCGCCCCGCCGTCTGCCGCCCGCCGACGAAGATGTCCTCGATCGGCCGCAGGAAGACGCCCGCGCCGGGGATGGTGTTCAGCGGCCGCCGGAGACGGTCGATGACCTGCGACGCCGTCAGCCCCCGCTCCTCGAACGGCTTCAGCGCGACGAACAACTGCCCGCGGTTGGACGACCCGGCCCCGCCATTGCTGCCGACGCTCGCGGAAACCGCGACCACGGCGGGATCGGCGCGGATGATGTCCACGACCTGCCGCTGCAACCGGTCCATCGTGGCGAAGGAGGTGTCCGGCGCCGCCTGGGTGTTCCCCGTCAGCACGCCGGTATCCTGCGGCGGCAGGAACCCCTTGGGCACCTGCACGTAGAGCCACACGCTCAGCGCCGCGAGCGCGAGCGTCGCCAGCAGCATCGTCCGCCGCCAGCGCAGCGCCACCGCGAGCGTCCGGATGTAGCCGCGGATCGTCGCCTCCATCCCCCGCTCGAACCACCGCGCGAGGAGGGAGGGCGGCTTCGGCGGTCGGTCCCGCTCCAGCCAGGCCGCCACCATCGGCGTCAGGGTCAGCGAAACGACGCCGGAGATCGCGACCGCCGCCGCCAGCGTCACCGAGAACTCGCGGAACAGCCGCCCGACCAGCCCGCCCATGAACAGCAGCGGAATGAACACGGCGATGAGGGAGACGGTGATGGACAGCACGGTGAAGCCGATCTCCCGCGCCCCCGCCATCGCCGCCTGCAAGGGGGCCAGCCCGCGCTCCCGGTGCCGTGCCATGTTCTCGATCATGACGATCGCGTCGTCCACGACGAAGCCCACGGAGATCGTCAGCGCCATGAGCGACAGGTTGTTCAGCGAGAACCCGAGCCACCAGATCACCGCCATCGTCCCCAGCAGCGACAGCGGCACCGCCGCGCTCGCCGCAAGGATCGGCGCGGTCCGCCGCAGGAACACCGCGACCACGAGCACGACGAGCGCGATCGAGATCGCCAGCGTCAGCTGCACCTCGTGCACGCTGGCACGGATCGTCGTGGACCGGTCGGTGATGACGTGCACGTCCACCCCCGACGGCACCCAGGACTGGATGCGCGGGATCGCCGCCCGGATGCCGTCGATCACGTCGATGACGTTGGCATCGGGTTGCTTGCGCACCATCAGCAGCACGGACGGCTTGCCGTTGTACCACCCGGCCTGCCGCCGGCTCCGCGTCCCGTCCGTCACCTCCGCGACGTCCGACAGCCGCACGATCGCCCCGCCCGAGGCCCGCACCACCACGTCCCGGTACGGCGCCGCGACCCGCATCGCGTCGTTGGTCCAGAGCATCGCTGCCTGCTCCGGCCCCTCCAGCATCCCCAGCGGCTGCGTCACGTTGGCTCGGGTGATGGCCACCCGGATCTGCTCCAGGGACACCCCGGCCCGCGCCGCCGCCGCTGGGTCCACCGCCACCCGCACCGCCGGCTGGTCGCCGCCGCTGACATCCACCTGCGACACGCCGGCCACCTGCGCCAGCCGCTGCGCGACGATGGTATCGGCCGCGTCATAGACTTGCGTCCCCGACAGCGTGTCGGAGGTCATCGCGAGGATCATCACGGGGAAGTCGGCGGGATTGATCCGCCGCAGGCGCGGCGGGTTCGGCAGCCCGCTCGGCAGGTCCTCCCGCGCCGAGTTGATGGCCGCCTGCACGTCACGCGCGACGCTCGCCTGCGTCCGCCCCAGGTCGAACTGCACGACGATGGTGGACGACCCCAGCGCGGAGTACGACGTCATCTCCGTCACGCCGGGCACCGTCCCGATCCGCCGCTCCAGCGGCGCCGCGACGGTCGAGGCCATCGTCTCCGGATTGGCCCCGGGCTGGCTCACCGTGACCACCACCGTCGGGATGTCCACCCGCGGCATCGCCGCGACCGGCAGCTTGAAGATCGCGAAGATCCCGATCAGCGCGATCCCGATCGCCAGCAGCGAGGTCGCGATGGGCCGGCGGATGAAGGGCGCCGACAGGCTCGCCGCCGACTGGTTCATTCCGCGGCCACCGTCGTCGGCCGATCGGGCGTCGCCTCACCCGGCCGGAACCAGCCCCGCACCCTCTCCAGCCCGAGGAACACCGCAGGCGTCGTGAACAGCGTCACGAACTGGCTCAGCAGCAACCCGCCGACGATGGACACGCCCAGCGGCAGCCGCAGCTCGCTCCCCGCCCCTTGCCCCAGCACCAGCGGCAGCGCCCCCAGCAGCGCCGCCAGCGTCGTCATCGTGATCGGCCGGAACCGCAGCAGGCAGGCCTCGATGATCGCATCCCGCGCCGCCGCGCCGCGCTCCCGCTGCGCCTCCAGCGCGAAGTCGATCATCATGATCGCGTTCTTCTTCACGATCCCCATCAGCAGCAGGATCCCGATGATCCCGACGACCGAGAGGTCGAGGTCGAACAGCATCAGCGCCAGCAGCGCCCCGATCCCCGCCGACGGCAGCGTGGACAGGATCGTCAGCGGGTGCACCACGCTCTCGTAGAGCACGCCCAGGGTGATGTAGATCACGATCACCGCCGCCAGGATCAGCCAGGGCTGCGACTGCAGCGCCGTGTTGAACTCCGCCGCATCCCCGGCGAAGCGCCCGATCACCGTATCGGGCATCCCGATTTCCCGCTCGGCGCGCGCGATCCCCGACACCGCCCGGTCTAGCGACACCCCCTCGGCCAGGTTGAAGCCGAAGGTGACCGCCGGGAACTGGTTCTCGCGGGACACCAGCAGCGCCCCGCTCCGCCGCTCGATCCGCGCGATCTCCCCCAGCGGGATCTGCGTCGCCGTCCCGTCGGAAGACCCCGCCACACGCAGCAGCCGCAGCCGCTCCGGGTCCTGCAGGAAGTCCTGCGACGCCTCCAGGATCACCCGGTACTGGTTGTTCTGCGCATAGATGGTGGAGATCTGCCGCTGCCCGAAGGCGTCGTACAGCGCGTCGTCCACCGCCTGCATCGTGACACCCAGTCGCCCCGCGCGCAGCCGGTCCACGTCCACCGCGATCCGCACCCCGTCCTGCAGCCGGTCGGATGTCAGGTCCCGCATCCAGGGCAGCGCACGCAGCGCCGCCTCCACCCGCGGCGCCCAGTCGCGCAGCGTCGCCCCGTCCGCGTCGGAGATCGTGTACTGGTACGCCGTCGTCGCCGCCCGCGCCCCGATCTGGATGTCCTGTACCGGCTGCATCACCGCGACGATCCCGGGGATCTGCGCCAGGCGCGGGCCCAGCCGCGCGACGATCGCAACGGCCCCGTCCCGCTCCTCCCGGTGCCGCAGCACCGCCGTGATCCGCCCCGTGTTGAGCGTCGCGTTGACCGTCCCCGACCCCACGATGGAGACGACGCTCTCCACCCCCGGATCGGCCCGGACCGCCTCCGCCACCTGGCGCTGCAACTCCGACATCCGCGCGAAGGAGACGTCCTGCGGCGCCTCCGTCGTGATCTGCACGATCCCCGTATCCTGCTCCGGCAGGAACCCCTTGGGAATGACGATGTAGAGCCACACCGTCAGCGCCACCGTCCCCAGCGCCACCAGCAGCGTCACCGCCTCGAAGCGCAGCGCGACGCGCAGCGCCCGCTCGTAGACCCGCAGCAGCCCGTCGAAGACCCGGTCAGACGACCGCGCGATCCAACCCTTGCTCTCCTCGCCGTGCGGCACCGGCCGAAGCAGCAGCGCGCACATCATCGGCGTCAGCGTCAGCGACACCACCATCGATACCAGCACCGCCGCTGTCAGCGTCCAGGCGAACTCCCGGAAGATCCGCCCGACCACCCCCTCCATGAACAGCAGGGGGATGAACACGGCGATGAGCGACACCGTCAGCGACACGATCGTGAAGGCGATGGTGCGCGCCCCCTCGAAGGCCGCCGCCAGCGGCCGCATCCCGCCTTCCATCAGCCGCACGATGTTCTCGATCATCACGATCGCATCGTCCACGACGAAGCCCGTCGCGATCACCAGCGCCATCAGTGACAGGTTGTCGAGCGAATACCCGAACCACGCCATCACGGCGAAGGTTCCGATCAGGGACAGCGGCAGCGACACCGCCGGCACGATCATCGCCCGCCCCGAATGCAGGAACAGCCAGATCACGCCGACCACCAGCACCGTGGACAGCACCAGCGTCATCTCCACCTCGGAGACGCTGGCCCGGATCGTCTCCGTCCGGTCCGACACGACGATCAACTGGATGCCCGCCGGCAGCCCCCGCGTCAGGTCGGGCAGGGTCGCCTTGATGCGGTCCACCGTGTCCACGATGTTCGCGCCGGGCTGCCGCTGCACGTCCAGCACCACGGCCTGCCGCCCGTCCACCCAGGCCGCGTTGCGGTTGTTCTCCAGGTCCTCGACCGCCTCGCCCAGGTCCCGCAGCCGCACCGGCGCGTTGGACCGGTAGGCGATGACGATGTCGGCAAAGTCCGCCGGCGCCTGGATCTGGTCGTTCGCCATGATGGTGGAGGCCTGGCGCGGCCCGTCGAGCGACCCCTTCGGCGTATTGGCGTTCGATCCCTGCACCGCCGTCCGCACGTCCGCCATCGTCAGCCCGTAGGCCGCGAGCCGCGCCGGATCCACGCGCAGCCGCACCGCCGGCCGCATGTTCCCCTGCACCGTCACCCGTCCCACGCCGAAGGACTGCGACAGCCGCTGCGCCAGCAGGGTATCCGCCGTATCCGAAAGTCGGGAGATCGGCAGCGTATCCGACGTCAGCGCGAGCGAGATGATCGGCGGATCCGCCGGATTCACCTTCGAATAGACGGGCGGGTAGGGCAGCCCGCTCGGCAGCACCCCCCGCGCCGCGTCCAGCGCCGACTGCACGTCCTGCGCCGCGTCGTCCAGGTCCTTCTCCAGCCGGAACTGCAACGCGATCCGCGAGATCCCCGGCCCCGACGTCGAGGTCATGACCTGCAGGCCGGCGATCTGCCCGAGGTTCCGCTCCAGCGGCGCCGTCACCAGCGTCGCGACCGTATCCGGCGAAGCCCCGGGCAACTGCGTCACCACCTCGATCGTCGGGAAGTCCACCTCCGGCAGCGACGACACCGGCAGCCGGAAGTACCCCCACAGCCCCACCAGCAGCAGCGCGATGGACAGCAGCGTCGTCGCCACCGGCCTCGCGATGAAGGGCCCCGAAATGTTCACGCGGCGCGCCTCACCGCGTCGCGCCTACGAGCGCTCATCGGGACGCCCCGCCCGCCGGCGCGGCCGGCGCCGTGGCATTCGGCGCCGCGGGATTGGCCGCCGCCGCCGGCGCGTTCCCCGCGCCCTCGGCCGCCCCGGCATTCCCGCCGTTCGCGGGCCGCCCCGCGCGCCCGCCTTCTCCGCCACCACGCCGCGGCCCGCCCTGGCCCGCCCCGCTCCGCACCGGCGGCGGCCCGTCCGACACCACGACCGCCGTCCCGTTGTTCAGCCGCAGCCCGCCCGAGGTCACGACCCGCTCCCCCGCCTGCACGCCCGTCCGGATTACCGCCTCGCTCATCGTCGTCTGCCCGACGGTGACGTTCCGCTGCTCGATCGTCTGGTCGTCCTTCACGATGAACACGTACGACCCCTCCGGTCCCCTCTGCACGGCGACCAGCGGCACCACCACGGATTGCGGCACCACCTCGATCCGGATGCGCACGTTCACGAAGGCCCCGGGCCAGAGCACCCGGTCCTCGTTCGGAAACGTCGCGCGGACGCGGATCGTGCCGGTCGTCGCGTCCACGGCGTTATCGACGGTCAGCACCGTCCCGCGGGACCGCGGCGCATCCCGCGCCTCGCCCGGCGCCGGCAGCGTCTCCACCGGCACCGGCCCCGCCGTCAGCGCCCGCCGCAGCCGCGGCAATTCCTGCTGCGGCACCGTGAAGTTCACCCCCATCGGCGCCATCCGGGTCACGGTCACCAGCCCATTCGTGTCGGACCCCCGCACGATGTTGCCCGCATCCACCTGCCGCAACCCGACCCGCCCCGCGATGGGGGACCGGATCGTCGCGAAGCTCAGCGTCGTCCGAGCGCTCTCGATCGCAGCCTCGTCCTGCCGGACCTGCGCCTCGTATTGCGCGACCTGCGCGCGCGTCGTGTCCACCTGCTGCTGCGTCGCACCGGAGGCCCGCACCAGCTGCTCGTAGCGCCGCAGGTCGTTCCGGGCATTCGCCAGCTGCGCCTCGTCCAGCGCCTTCTTCGCCGCCGCCTGCGCCAGGGATGCCTGCACCGCGCGGTCGTCCACCCGCGCGATCACCTGCCCCGCCTCGACCTCGTCGCCCTCGCGGAACAGCACCTCCGTCAGCTGCCCGTCGAGCTGCGTCCGGATCACCACGCTCTCCAGCGGCGTCACCGTGCCCAGCGCGTCCAGCGTCAGGTTCACGTCCCGCCGCTCGGCCGCCACGACCGTCACGGGAATCCGCGGCGCCCCGCCCCGCCGTCCCGGACCCGCCGCACCCTGCTCCGCCGGCGCCTGCCGGTGCGACCACCAGTACCAGCCGCCATAACCCGCGCCGCCCAGCACCAGCAGCACCAGCAGCCAGCGCAGCGCCCGCGCCCCGCGGCTCCGCCGCCGCACCGTCATCGGCGGCCCATCATGAGCAGGGGGAGCGCCGGGGCAGGGGAGGGGGCCTCGGCCGGCGCGGCCTTCGCCACCACCGTCTCCCGCACGCCGGCGCCGCGGCCTTCCGCGTCCCGCGCGGCCCCGCCCGTCACGCGCCCATCCGCGTCCCGTAGCGGCGCCCGCGCCGCGCCATCGGGAAATCCATCGCCGTTCATCGCCGGACCTCCGTCGCAGGCGTCGCCACCGCCGATCCCGGCGTAACCCCTTCGGGCGGCGGAAGGATGGCAACGCTCACGCCCGGCCCCCACCCCCGCCGAGGTTCCGGAACAGCCCCACCGCCGCCTGCAAACGCTGCAACTGCCCCCGGGTCAGGTTCCGCCGCGCCGTGAACACGGTGGTTTGCGTGTTCAGCAGCGTAATGAGGTTGATCGTGCCGCCCCGAAGCTGCTCCTCCGCGATCGCCTGCGCGCGTTCCGCGCGCGCCAGCGCCTCGCGCAGCAGCCGCTCCTGCTCCGTCGTCTCGCGCAGCGCGTTCAGCGCGGTTTCCGTGTCGGACAGCGCCGTCAGGATCGTCAGCCGGTAGTTCGCCAGCAATTCCTCGGACTGCGCCCGGCTCTGCTCCACCCGCGCCTGCCGCTCCCCCGCGTCGAACACGGTCTGCGCCAGCGACGCCAGGATCGAGTAGAACTGCGCCTCGGGCCGCAGCAGCGTCCCGATCAGCGCCGAGGTGAACCCGCCCTGGGCCGAGAGCGTCACCGTCGGGAACAGCGCCGCGCGCGCCACGGCGACGTTGGCGTTCGCCGACCGCAGGTCCGCCTCCGCGCTCAGCACGTCGGGGCGCCGCGCCAGCAGCTCGGAGGGCACGCCCGCGCCCACGGCCGGCACGGCCAGCCGGTCCAGCCGCACGTCGCCCACGCGCAGCGCCGGCAAGGCCGTTCCCGCCAGCGTCGCCAGCGCCGCCTCGTTCGAGGCAACGGTCTGCCGCAGCGGCGGGACCGCCGCGTCCTGCTGCGCCACCACCGTCTCCTGCTGCGCCAGGTCCAGCCCCGTCGCCGTGCCCGCCTCCACCTGCGTCCGGATCACCGCCAGCACCCGCCGCGCCGCCGCCAGGTTCGCCTCCTGGACCCGCAACTCCTCGCGCCCCTGCAGGATCGCGAAATAGGTGTTCGCGACGCTGGCCTGCGTCGTCAGCAGCACCGTCACGTAGCCGTAGCGCCGCGAGAGCGCCGTCAACTCGTTGACCGAGACGTTGTTCCGGACCCGCCCCCAGAGATCGACCTCGTAATCCGCGGACAGGTCGGCCTGGAACCGGTCCTGCCCCGGCAGCCGCCCGGCGCGCCCGCCGGCCGACCGGCTCCGCCCTGCGTCACCCCCGCGGTGACCTCCGGCAACAGCGCCGCACCCGCGATCCGCACCGCGGCATCGGCCTGCCGCACCCGCGCCGCCGCCGCCGCCAGGTCCAGGTTCGCGGAAGTCGCCCGTTCCATCAGCGCATCCAGCTCGGCAGACCCGAAGCCGCGCCACCACGCCGGGTCGGGCCGTGGCCCGTCGAACCCCGCCGCCTCGCGGAACCGGTCCCCCGCGCGGATGCGCGCCTCCGACTCGTCGGGACGCAGCCGGCAGCCCGCCGCCAGCCCCGCGACCAGCATCGCCCCCACCCCGCGCCGCGTCCGCGTCACGGTCCCAGCCGTCCCGATGATTCCACTCACGTCCACCAATCTAGACCGGATCGGCGCCCGGCCTATCCTCCGTTACGCTTCGGCACGCCTCATCGGCGGCCGGAAACGAGGAATTCTCATGGCTCAACGCGCCGGACGGGGCTCCGCCGCCCTACTTTCCCTGTCTCTCGTTCTCTTGTCGCTCGCCCTCTTGTCGCTCGTCGCCTGCGCCAGCGCGCCCCTCCCCACCGGCTCCGACATCGTCGCCGTCCCCGTTACGGAGGCCGACGGCACCGGCCGCACCATCCCCGCCCGCCTCTGCCGACCCACGGGCGGCGCGCCGGCGCGCCTCGTCGTCGTCAACCATGGCTCGCCCGGCACCGGCGCCGAGGCCCGTGCCCGCTACGGCCTCCTCCCCTGCACGCACGAGGTCGCGCGGTGGTTCACCGCCCGCGGCTATGCCGTGCTCGCCCCGCTCCGCCGCGGCTACGGCGCGGATCGCGGCCCCTGGTCCGAAGCCTACGGCGCCTGCGAGTCGCCGGACTACGCCCGCGGCGGGCGGGAGACCGCCCGCGACATCGCGGCCGGCATCGCTGCCGCCCGCACCATCCCCGGCCTCCGCCAGGACGGCATCGTCGTGCTCGGCCAGTCCGCCGGCGGCTGGGGTGCGCTCGCCGTCTCCGCCGACCCCCTCCGGGGGTCAGCGCCGTGGTGAACGTCGCTGGTGGCCGCGGCGGCCAGCGCGGCAACCGCCCGAACGACAATTGCCGCCCCGACCGCCTCATGGCCGACGCCGGGGCCCTCGCTCCTCGCTCCCGCCGCGTCCCGACCCTCTGGATCTACACGGCGAACGACACCTTCTTCGCCCCAGCGATCGCCCGCGGGATGCACGCCGCCTACACCGCCGCGGGCGGAGAGGCCGAACTCCGCATCCTCCCGCCCTGGGGCAATGACGGCCACGACATGTTCTACGGCCCCGGCGGCTCCGACAGCTGGGGTCCCATCGTCCAGGCCTTCCTCACAGCCCATCCCTGACCGCCCATCCCTGACCGCCACTCCATGACCGCCCATCCCTGACCGCCACGCCCTGACCTGCCCCGGCACCCGATCGGCGCGGCCTCCGCGGCCCGGGCCGCGACGCCGGAACGCTCCGCCCGCGCCGCTTGCGACCCGACGTCCTGCCCGTCCCGGTCCCCGCGACGCCCCCGGCCACGCGCCCAGCCGGCTCGCAGCACTCGGACCTAGGCGCCCCTGGCGAAGCCCCTGCGCAGGGCGCGCGGCCCGGCGACCCGCCACCCACCGAAGCTGGCGACACGCGAGACCGGAGGACGATAGTCTCCCCTGATGCGCCCCACCCGGCACGGGAGGAAACCGCCGTGACCCGGACCGCCGCCACCCGCCGATCCCTCGCCGCCCTCGCGGGCACGGCTCTCCTGCCCATGCCCGCCCTCGCCCAGGGCGGCACCTATCCGAACCGCCCCATCCGGCTCGTCGTCGCCTTCGCCGCCGGCGGCAATTCCGACACGATGGCCCGCCTCATCCAGCCCCGCATGGCCGCCGCCCTCGGCGGCACGATCGTCATCGACAACCGCGGCGGCGCCGCTGGCACCCTCGCTGCCGGCCAGGTCGCCCAGGCTCCAGCCGACGGCCACACCCTTCTCTTCGACGCGGCTTCCTTCCTGATCGCCCAGTTCATCCACCGCGACACGCCCTTCGACTACATCCGCGACTTCGCGCCCGCCGGCCTGGTCGCCGAGGCGCCCTACGTCGTCGCGACCTCCGCCGCCTCCCGCATCACCGACCTCCCCGGCCTGATCGCCGCCGCCCGGGCCGACCGCGACGGCTTGCCCTTCGGCTCCCCTGGCGTCGGCACCACGGGCCACCTCGCGGGAATCCTCCTCGCCCGCCGCGCCGGCGTGAAGCTGGAGCACGCCCCCTACCGCGGCGGGGCCGAGGTCGCCCGCGACCTCGCGGCCGGCACGCTCCAGGCCGGCATCATCACCGTGAACTCCATCCGGCCCGTTCTCGACAGCCGCCGCGCCGTCGCCGTGGCCGTGACCAGCGCCCGCCGCGGCGGCATCGAGGGCGTCCCCACCATCGCCGAGCAGGGCTTCCCCCGCTTCGACCAGACGAGCTGGAACGCGGTCTTCTGCCGCTCCGGCACGCCCGAGCCCATCCGCGCCCGCATCGCCGGGGCGATCGACGCCGCGACCTCTGACCCCGAGGTGAAGGCCCGCCTCGCCGGCATCGGCGCCGAGGCCCGCCCCGCCGACCCCGCCGGGCTTGCCGAGCGCATCACCCGCGAACGCGCCGAACTCGACACCCTGATCCGCGAGACCGGCATCAGCTTCAGCTGACGCTGCTGCGGTCCCAGACCCGTAGCGCACGGGCGACCTCCGCGCGGCCCGGCCCCCGTCCGCCACGCCGCCGCCCCGCGCGCGGCCCGATCGGCCAAACCCGAGCTGCCCCAGCGTCGCCCCCCGCACCCCAAGCCCCCGACTTGCCAAGGACCCGCTCCGGGCGCACCTCCACGGCATGACCGACGACGCCGCCCCCGCCGGCACCATCAAGGACAAGCTCGTCCGCACGAAGGAGCGCTGGGCCGAGGAAGGTCGCCTTCTCACCGGTACCCACGGCGACCCGGACCGCGACCGCCTCCCCCCTGGCCAGCGCCTCGTGAAGGACTGGCCCGTCCTCGACCTCGGCATCCAGCCAACGGTCCCCGAGGCCAAGGCCCGCCTCGACCTCGACGGCTTGGTTGAGACTCCACTCTCCCTCTCCTGGCAGGACCTCATGGCGGTCCCCCAGGAGACCCGCCGCAACGACATCCACTGCGTCACGCAGTGGTCGCGCTACGACAACTACTGGCGCGGCATCCCCGTCCGCACCCTCCTTCAGCGGGCCCGCCCGAAGCCCGAGGCCCGCTTCGTCGCGATGGAATCCCACGACGGCTACACGACGAACCTGCCGCTGGCCGACCTCGACCGCGACGAGAACCTCCTCGCCACGCACTGGGACGACAAGCCCCTCGAACGCGTCCATGGCGGCCCCCTCCGCCTCGTCGTCCCCCACCTCTATTTCTGGAAGAGCCCGAAATGGCTCCGCCGCATCACCCTGATCGCGGAGGACAAGCCCGGCTTCTGGGAAGTCCGCGGCTACCACCTGCGCGGCGACCCCTGGATGGAGGAACGCTACGGCTGATGGCGTGAGCGACACCCTCGTCGCCATCGGCGCCAACCTCCCCGGCGCCGATGGCTCCGCCCCCCTCGCCACCTGCCGCCGCGCCGCTGCCGCCCTTGACGGGATCCTCCCCGGCCTCCGCCTGATCGCCCTCTCCCGCTGGTGGGCGACGGAACCGGACCCCCCGACCCCCGCTCGCCCTGGTACGTGAACGGCGTCGCCCGCCTCCGCGGCCCCGCCGACCCCGCCCGCCTCCTCGCTGCCCTCCAGGCCCTCGAAGCCGGGGAGGGGAGGGACCGGCCCTACCCCAACGCCCCCCGCACGCTGGACCTCGACATCATCGCCATCGGCCGCACCGTCCGGTCTGCCTGCGATCCGATCCTCCCCCACCCGCGTTCCCATCTCCGCCGCTTCGTCCTGGAACCCCTGGCGGAAGTCTGGCCCGCGTGGCGCCACCCCGTGCTGGACACGCCTGCCCAGGCCCTCCTCGACGCGCTTCCGCCCGCGCCGATGCGCCCGATGCCCTGACGTTACCGAGCCTGACGCCATCAAGCCTTGTCGCTACCAAGCCCTGGCGTCCCGCCTCGACCCCGGCGATGGCTGAAAACCCCCCGTCAGCGCCGGCGCCGGGCCCCCCATGCCAGCCCAAGAGCGACCAGCCCCAGCAGCGGCGAGGCCAGGAGGGCCGCAACCGGCACCATACCCGCCATCTCGTCGAAGGCGTGCCGCCCCGCCGACGTCGCCAACCCCCAATACCCGAACGCAGCCAGTCCGAACGCCAGGACGAGGCAGAGGAGGGCGAGGCTGCGCATGCCCGCAGCCTGACGGGCCCGCCCACCTCCCCGCAAGCCACGGCCCAAGGCTTGCTTCGCCCGCCCGCCGTGGCTATCTGCGGGACTCCCCTGCGCACAGATTCCGGAGGCCTCCCATGGCCCGCGTCACGGTCGAAGACTGCATCCTCCAGGTCCCCAACCGGTTCGAGCTCGTCATGCTCGCGGCCCAGCGCGCCCGCGCCATCTCCCGCGGCGACGAGCTGACGATCGACCGCGACAACGACAAGAACCCCGTCGTCGCCCTGCGCGAGATCGCCGACCAGACCATCGACCTCGCCGAGGTGGAGCAGGACATCGTCAAGTCCCTCCTCCGCGCGCCGGAGCCGGAGCCCGTCGAGGAGGAGGTCATCGACCTCATCGCCACCGACGAGAACATCTTCGGCGTCATGGACGTGAACGAGGCCGAGGCGAACGAGGCCGGCATGTCCGTCGAGGACATGTCCGCCGAGGACCTGGAATCCGCGATCGCCGCCGAGCTCGGCGGCCGCCGCTGACGCCCGGCCGAACCGCCACAGGGGACGCGTGACCCAGTACCGCGCGTCCCCCCACCATCCCGGCCCCGCCTGGCTGCCGGAAGGCGTCTCCACGCGCCTCCCGGAGTCCGCGCTCACCGACCCCTTCGTCGATCCAGGCCCTGACGCCGGCCGCGAACTCGCCGCCCTCGTCGCCCTCTACGATCCCCGCACCGACGTCTCCGTCATCGAGCGGGCCTACGAGACTGCCGAACGCGCCCACCGCGACCAGAAGCGCGACAACGGCGATCCCTATATCGGCCACCCCCTCGCCGTCGCCCACATCCTCGCCGACTACCGCCTCGACGCCGCGACGATCGCGACCGCCCTCCTCCACGACACCGTCGAGGACACCGGCCTCACCCTCCCCGAACTGACGGCCCGCTTCGGCTCCACCGTCGCCAAGCTCGTCGACGGCGTCACGAAGCTGACGCGGCTGGAACTGCAGAGCGAGCGAACGAAACAGGCGGAAAACTTCCGCAAGCTCGTCCTCGCCATGTCCGAGGACATCCGCGTCCTCCTCGTCAAGCTCGCCGACCGCCTGCACAACATGCGGACGCTCCACTTCGTCCCGCAGGAACACCGCCGCCACCGCACGGCCCGCGAGACGATGGAGATCTACGCGCCCCTCGCCGAACGCATCGGCATGGACGCGCTGAAGGAGGAACTGCAGGTCCTCGCCTTCCGCGAACTGCAACCCGACGCCGCCCAGACCATCGCCGCCCGCCTCGCCTACCTGCGGGGCCAGGGCGCCGACCTCATCGCCGAGATCGCGCAGGACCTGCGCGCCGAACTCGCCGCCAACGACGTCCCCGTCCTCGACATCCAGGGACGCGAGAAGTCCTCCTTCTCCATCTGGATGAAGATGCGGGAGAAGAAGGTCGAGTTCGAGCAGCTGTCGGACATCATGGCCTTCCGCGTCGTCACCGACACCAAGGCCCACTGCTACGCCGCGCTCGGGGTCATCCACTCCGCCTATCGCGTCGTGCCCGGCCGCTTCAAGGACTACATCTCGACGCCCAAGCCCAACGGCTATCAGTCCGTCCACACCGGCGTTACCGTCCCCGCGCGGCACAACGCGAAGATCGAAGTCCAGATCCGCACGCCCGAGATGCACGAGGTCGCGGAATACGGCGTCGCCGCGCACTGGATCTACAAGACGGGACCCGAGGGCGCCGTCGAGCCCGGCCGCGACCGCAAGCGCTACCCTTGGGTGAAGGCCCTCCTCGACATCCTAGAAAACGCCGGCGAGGCGCAGGACTTCCTGGAAAACACCAAGCTCGAACTCCACCAGGACCAGGTCTTCTGCTTCACCCCGAAGGGCGACCTGATCGCGCTGCCGAAGGGCGCGACCCCCGTGGACTTCGCCTACCAGGTCCATTCCCAGGTCGGCGACAACACCGTCGGCGCGAAGATCAACGGCCGCATCGTCCCCCTTCGCCATCAGCTGGAGAACGGCGACCAGGTCGAGATCATCACGGCCCGCGGCGGCACGCCCAACCCGCAATGGGAACGCTTCGTCGTCACGGGCAAGGCCCGCGCCCGCATCCGCCGCTTCGTCCTGGCCCGCCAGCGCGACGAGGCGCGGGAGAACGGCCGCCAGGCCATCTCCCGCGCCTTCCGCCAGGAAGGCGTGGACTTCTCGGAAAAGGCGGTGGAACCCGCCCTCAAGACCCTCAAGCAGCAGACCTACGAGGACCTGCTCGTCGCCGTGGGCAACGGCTTCGTCACGGCGAAGGACGTCCTCCACGCCGTCTACCCCGAACTGCGCAGCCCTCCGCGCCCATCCGCCTTCGACGCGCTCCCGCTCACCCGCGCCCGCGGCAAGCCTGGCTCCACGACGCTGCCCAGCCGCACGGGGAAGGGAAGGGACGTCGCCCATGGCATCACCGGCCTCGTCGCCGGCACGCCCGTGAACTTCGCGGGCTGCTGCCACCCCGTCCCCGGCGACTCGATCGTCGGCATCGTCTCCACCGGCCGCGGCGTGACGATCCACAAGCAAGGCTGCCAGACGCTCGAAGCCTTCGCCGCCACCCCCGAACGCTTCATGGACGTGGACTGGGACGCCCAGCCCGGCGCCGCCGGCGAACACGTCGCGCGCCTCCACGTCGTCATGACGCGGGAGGACATGGCGGTGCCCAACCTCACGACCGCCATCGCGAAGCAGGACGCGAAGATCCAGTCCCTTCGCTTCATGCATCGCGCGACCGACTACTCCGAACTGAACGTGGACGTGGAGGTCCGCGACCTTCCCCACCTGTCCAACGTCATCGCGGCGCTGCGCGCCTGCTCCGGCATCGAGCAGGTCGAACGCGCGCGGGCCTGACCTCCCCGTGCTATCGTGGCCTTAGCCATCCTGACCTTGGAAGCGAGCGCGCCATGCCCCGGATCGCCCTGAATACCGAAGCCGGACAGGTCTCCGCCGGGCTCGCCCGCCGCGGCATCGCCCCGCGCCCGCGCGTGCAGGTCGTCGCCGAGGTCGAAGCCGCGCGGGACGACATCCCAATGGCAGCACTGGCCGAAGCGGGCCGCGCCTCCGACTGGCTCGCCGAAGAACCTGACCTCTACACCGATGCCGACCTGCGCCGCCCCGACCACCGGCCCGGCTAGGTGTTCCCCTCCGGCACGATCTTCCTGACCCGGTTCCCCTTCACCGATCTTTCCGGCGACAAGCGGCGGCCCGCCCTCGTCGCCTCGCGCGACAATGACCGCCGCGCCGACCTCGTCGTCCGCTTCGTCACCTCGGTGCCGCGTTCCGGCCCCGACATCGCACCGATCGACCCCACGCCGGGCACCGGCCTAAAGGTCCGGTCGGTCGTTCGCTTCGACAGGATCGCGACCCTCGACCGCTCCGTTGTCGCTGGCGCCCTCGCCACCGCGCCGCCCGACTGGCTCGCCGCGAGTGCCAGGAACTTCTTCGACGTCTTCGGCCTCACGCCACCGGCCACTGCTCTCGCGTGACGCACCACGCCCCGACGCGTTCGCCCCCGGACGGAGCGCACCACTCCCCATGATCCTCGGCATCGGCAACGACATCGTGGACATCCGCCGCATCGAGCGCACGATGGAGCGCCACGGCGACCGTTTCCTCACCCGTGTCTTCACGGACATCGAGCGCGCCAAGGCCGAACGCCGCACGGAAAGGATCCGCGCCGGCACCTACGCCAAGCGCTTCGCCGCGAAGGAGGCCGCGTCCAAGGCCCTCGGCACCGGGTTCAGCGCCGGCGTCTTCCTCCGCGACCTCGGCGTCGTGAACCTCGCCTCCGGCCAGCCGACGATGCGCATGACAGGGGGCGCCGCCGCCCGCCTCGCCCACCTCACGCCGCCCGGCCACGAGGCCCGAGTCCACCTGACCATGACCGACGAATACCCCTATGCCGAGTCCTTCGTGATCATCGAGGCCATCCCCAAGCCCGCGGCCTGACCCCCGCGCATCCCCGCCGCGCGCTCCTCCAACTCTCGCGCCCCACCGGCTTCCGGCAGGGCAGGGGACAGCCACCGCGAGCCTCATCCCCGTTTTCCACACCCCCGGCACAGCTTATCCACAGAACGAATCGTTCACTTTTCGTTCGCGTCCCCCTACCTTCCCTGCATGCCGACCGACACCCACGCCCCCCCGCCGGACCTCGACTTCCCGGCCGCCCGGTCCGCCGCCAGCACCTACCGCGCCGCCCTCTCGCGCGGCGTCCCCGAAGCCCAGGCCTGGGACGAAGCCACCACCCTCTTCGCCCTCCACCACCCCGCCTGGCCCCTCCCGCTCGCCGAGCGCGAGGCCGCCCGCACCGTCGGCGCCCTCATCGCCCTCTCCCGCGCCCTCCCCGCACGCCCGACCGTCACCCCGCCGCTTCCGCTCCTCCGCCGCCTCGCCGCCCCCGAGATCCCCACCCCCGAGATCCCCGCTCCCGACCCGACGCCCGCCCCGCCCCCGCCGCGCCTCCGGACCCCGCCCGCCGAGACCCGCCTCGTCCCCCCGCGCCCTCTCTCCCCGCACCTCCTCGCCCGCCCACCTTTCCTCCCTCCGATCCCCCCCGTCGCGTTCCGGGGCGCCGCCCCGTGCTGATCCTCCGCCCCTCGCCGCCGGGCCCGCTCCGTGCCGACGCGGCCAGGACCGAACTGCTCCACCTCTGGGAAGGCCTGGACCGAGAGGGCCGCCGCCTCCTCCTCGCCCACGCCCGCGCCGTCGCCGACCACCACGCCCGGCGCACGCCGCCCCCCGCATCCGAGGCGCAGCCACAAGCGCCGAACTAGCTCTATTTTCCTTGATTCCTAGCTTTTACTTCCTCTACAACGGCCTCTGCATGACGGAGGACCGCGCCCATGCCCGCCATCCCCCTCCGCCCCGCGGGCGCTCCCTTCACCCCACCCCGCCCCTGGTCCCCCCTCTCCGACACCGAATGGGGCGCCCTCCTGCCCTACGTCTGGCGCCGCGCCCCGCAAGGCCGGCAGGTCGGCGACCTCCGGGCGCGGATGGACGCGATCTTCCACATGGCCTGCCGCGGCTATGGCATCCCCTGGCGCGAGGTCCCCGACGTCTACGGCAAGCCCGACACCGTCTCCCGCTTCTTCCGCCGCCTCACCCATGGCGGCCTCTGGCACGCCCTCCTCGAGAGCCTCGCCTGGCCCGAACTCTCACCGGATCACCCGCTCCGCCGCATCGAGCACTTCATCGTCCGCGCCTGCCGCCGCGCCGCGCGTCTCGGAGGCTTGCGTCTCTTGTTCCTGATCAAGCGCCTCGGCCTGCAATCCGCCCTCCCGGGCCCCTACTGGCTCCTCCCCGACCAGCTTTTGTCCGAAGCCGTGCGAACGATGGGAATGGCGTTCGGCAAGGACTGGCAGCAACGCCCCGGCGAGCGCGACCGCGACTGGCGCGCCCGCCTCCGCGACACGATCACCACCCTCAAGCGCCTCCACCGCATGGCCGCGGGACGCCGCACCATCCACCCGTCGCTCCGCCGGAACTGGCCGTGACCCCGGCGCGAGCCTGCGGATCGAACCCCGCTTCCCGGCGCGACCCCGGTCGCGGCCCGTGCCGCGCACGCCGCTCCCCGCCTGCCTCCCGCGCACGAACCAACCCGCAGACCGGCACTCGCGCTCGTCGCGCACGGCCCGACCGGACACGGACGTGCCCGCCCGCTACGCCTTGACGCCCACCCCACCCTGCGGGACCCCTTCCACCTCGCGCAGGAAGGACCACGCCGAATGACCGCCCAGGGCCCCGAAGCCGCCATCACCGCCTGGCTCGCCACCCAGCACGACGCGATGCTCGCGGAGCTGGAGCGCATGGTGAACACCGACGGCGGCTCCTACGACAAGGAAGGCGTGGACAAGGTCGGCGCCCAGGTCCGCGAATTCATGACCCGCCACGGCATCCCCGTGGAGACCATCCCCGGCGACCGCTTCGGCGACTGCCTCCGCGCCACCGTCGAAGGCGGCGACCCCACCGCCAACAGCGGCAACAACCGCCAGAACATCGTCCTCATGGGCCATCGCGACACGGTCTTCCCCAAGGGCGAACCGGACCGACGTCCCTTCACCATCAAGGACGGCATCGCCAGCGGCCCCGGCGTCTGCGACATGAAGGCCGGCCTCGTCCTGAACATGTTCATCCTCGCCGCCTTCGCGAAGCACGGCGGCGCCCCCGGCCCCCTCGTCGGCCTCTTCACCGGCGACGAGGAGATCGGCTCCCCCGAAGGCCGCCCCGTGATCGAGGCGGAAGCCCGCCGCGCCCGCGTCGTATTCAACTCGGAACCCGGCCGCCCGAGCGGGGCCGTCGTCACGGGCCGCAAGGGCGGCGTCTTCATGGTCGTCGAGATCGAGGGACGCGCCGCCCATTCCGGCGGCAACTTTGAAGCGGGCATCAGCGCCATCGGCGAACTCGCCCAGAAGATCGTCGCGGTGCACGCGCTGACCGACCTCTCCCGCGGCATCACCCTCAACGTCGGCCTCGTCTCCGGCGGCCAGAGCGTCAACACCGTCGCCCCGTCCGGCCAGATGCAGATCGATTTCCGCTACGTCACGCCGGAAGACCGCGACGAGATCATGGGCAAGATCCACGAGATCGTCGGAAAATCCTTCGTCCCCGGCACACGCGCCGCGATGACCATCCGCGGCGAGTTCCTCCCCCTCACGCAGTCGCCGTCATCCGCCAAGCTCTTCGAAGCCTACGTCGCCGCCGCCGCCGACAGCGGCCTGACGGTCACCGGCGAGTTCGCCGGCGGCTGCGCCGACAGCGGCTTCACCGCCGCCGTCGGCGCCCCCACGATCTGCGCCGTCGGTCCCGTCGGCGGGAAGGCGCACTCGCCGGAGGAATACCTGGACGTCGCCACGATGGTCCCGCGCGCCCAGGCCATGGCCCGCGCCATCCTCCGCCTCGACCAGTCCGGCCTGTGAGCGCAGCCACCACCACCCTGCACTGGCAGCAAGCCCCCGGCCGCCTGCCGCCGGGCCTCCGCGCCTACGCGATCGGCGACGTCCACGGCTGCGCGACCCGCCTCCGCACCCTGCACGCCATGATCTCCGAGGACGCGACCGCCCGCCCCACGCCGGACGCGGTCGTCATCCACCTCGGCGACTACATCGACAAGGGTGAGGATCCCGCCGCCGCGATCGACGTCCTCCTCACCCCCCGCCACGGCCTGAAGCAAATCGCGCTGCGCGGCAACCACGAACAACTCCTGCTCGACAGCATCGCCGGCGAAGGCGCCGCCCTGATGGACTTTCTCGCATGGGGCGGCCGAACCACCCTCCGCTCCTACGCCATCCCCGACGACGCCGCGCCCGACACGTGGCCCGCCCGCATCCCCGCCGCGCACCTGACCTTCCTGCGCGCGCTCCCGCTCACCCACCGCCTCGGCGACACCCTCTTCGTCCACGCCGGCATCCGCCCCGGCGTGCCGCTGGAACGTCAGGACCCCGACGACCTCCTGGGCATCCGCGGCACCTTCCTGCACGACGAGCGCGACCACGGCTTCGGCGTCATCCACGGCCACACCGCCTTCCCCGAGCCGCAGCTCCGCCCCAACCGCCTGGGCCTCGACACCGCCGCCTGGTCCGGCGGCCCGCTCACCTGCGCCGTGCTGGAGGACGGTCGCGTGTCCTTCCTCACCGCATGACCTACGCCGCCCGCTCGGCCCGCGTCGCTTCCAGGTCATCTTCCACGAACCCGCGCAGGATCACGTCCAGCCCCGGCGTCTCCGAAAATCCCAGTCGCCGCGCCCGCTCCGCCGTGAAGGCCGCCGGCCACCCCGACACGATCGCCTCGATCGCCGGGTCGGGCTGCGGCCGCACCAGGCCCCGCGCGTTCCCCGGCAGCGCCGCGAGCATCTCCGCGACCGTCACCCGCCGTCCCGGCGGATTGACCCCGCGATCCAGCCCCAGCGCCGCCGTTTCCATCGTCGCCGCATGCACGAACCACTCGACCGCGACCCGCGGCGAGCACACCCAGACCCCGAACTCCTCGCCCACCGGATACGTCGTCTCCAGCCCCAGCAGCGGCTCCCGCAGGATCGCCGACACGAAGGAGGACGCCGCCTTGTTCGGCCGCCCCGGACGCACGATCACCGTCGGCAGCCGGATGCACACCGCATCCAGGAACCCCTTCCGCGTCGCGTCCGCCAGCAGCATCTCACCCATCGCCTTCTGCGCGCCGTACGAATTCGCCGGCACCTGCCGCGCGTCATCTGCCAGCACCGCCTCCTGCCCGCCGGAGAAGGACGCGACGGAGGACGTGAACACCACCCGGGGCGCCGCCGGGAGCGCCCGGCACCGCTCCACCAGCGCCCGCGTCCCGTCCAGGTTCACCCGCATCCCCAGGTCGAAATCCGCCTCCGCCGCTGCCGACACCACGGCCGCCAGGTGGAACACCACCGACGTCTTCTCCGGCACCGCCTCGCTCATCGCAGAGGCGTCCGACACGTCCCCGCCGACGCACCGCACCGGGAACCCCGCGCCCTCCGGCGCCGCCGGCGGCGAGAGATCGAACAGCGTCAACTCCTCCACCGGCTTGCCGCCCAGCGCTCCATCCGCCGCAAGCCGCGCCGCCAGTTTCCGGCCGAGGAACCCGCCCCCGCCGAGGATCGTCACCTTCATCGCGCCCTCCCGCACCCCCGCCACCATGCCCCCCGCCGCGCCCGCCTTCCAGGCCACAGCCCGCCTGCGGCCCGTACCCGCCGACGTGAGCCCAGCGCATGACGCGCTCCGCCGCACGCGCGACGCCCGCGGCGCCCGTTATCTTGTCCGCCAGGCCGTCGCCGCGCGCAGGGCCGGCCACCCGATCGGCCGGGCTGCCGCCCCGACCAGGGGCCAGGATCCGGTCCGCCGCTCGGGCGATGCACGAGCGCGCCGGTGCCAGCTTGGCCCGGCCGGCGTCCGCCGCCCGCACCCGCCCAACCGACCCAGTCTCGCGGGGAGGGCGCGATGAGCCAGCCGCCCTTCCGCCTCCTCCCGAACCCCCGCCACGGCACACCCGGCATCGTCGTGCTGCCCGAAGGCGGTTACCGCCGGGCACGCGAGGCCATCACCGCCTGGCCCGGCTACACCCCGACCCCGCTGCACGATCTCCCCGACATCGCCGCCGCCCTCGGTCTCGGCGCCGTTCACCTCAAGGACGAGTCGCTGCGCTTCGGGCTGGGCTCCTTCAAGGCGCTCGGCGGTGCCTACGCCGTGGCCCGCGTCATCGCCGCCGAACTCGCCCGCCTCGGCATCGCCCGCGCCGCCACCGCGGCCGACCTGGAGTCCGGGCGCCACGCCGAGACCACCCGCGCGATCACCGTGACCTGCGCCACCGACGGCAACCACGGCCGCTCGGTCGCCTGGGGTGCGGGCCGCTTCGGCGCGCGCTGCGTCATCTTCGTCCATCCCGGCGTCACGCAGGGCCGCCGCGACGCCATGGCCCGCTTCGGCGCCGAGGTCCGGGAGGTTCCCGGCAACTACGACGACAGCGTCCGCGCCTGCGCTCGCGTCGCCGAGGAGCAGGGCTGGCACGTCGTCTCCGACACGTCCTGGCCCGGCTACACCGAAGTCCCGCGCGACGTCATGCAGGGCTACCGCCTGATGGCCGAGGAAGCGCTTGACGCGCTCCGCGCCCCGCCGACCCATTGCTTCATCCAGGCTGGCGTCGGCGGCGTGGCGGCCGCGGTCTCCGTCGCCCTCCGCGCCCGCTACGGCCGTACCGTCCGCCTGGTCGTCGTCGAACCCGACCGCGCGGCCTGCCTCCTAGCCAGCGCCGAGGCCGGCGCCCCGACCGTCGTCGCCGGTGGCCTCGACACGCTGATGGCCGGCCTTGCCTGCGGGGAGCCATCCCTCCTCGCCTGGCAGGAACTGGAACGCGCCGCCTTCGCCTTCGCCGCGATCGCGGACGAGGCCGCCATCGCCGCCATGCGCCGGCTCGCGCGGCACGACCCGCCCGTGGTCTCCGGCGAGAGCGGGGCCGCCGGCCTCGCCGCCCTCACCCTCGTCGCACGGGACGAAGCGGCGAGGGCTGCCCTCGCCCTCGGCCCTGAGAGCCGCGTCCTTCTCCTCTCGACGGAGGGCGCGACGGATCCCGACCTCTACGACCGCCTCGTGAAGGTCGGCCCCGTTGACATGGAGGCCCCGTAATCCCTTCTCCCAAGACAACGACAAAATCCGGGAGACGTCCGATGATCCTTCGCCGACCCTTGCTCGCCGGCCTCGCCGCCGCGCCCGTCGCCGCCCCTGCCGTCCTCCGCGCCCAGGAGGCCTGGCCGAGCCAACCCGTCCGCCTCGTCGTGCCCTTCGCGGCCGGCGGCCCGACCGACATTCCGGCCCGCCTGATCGCGGAGGAACTGTCGAAGATCCTGCCCAACCGCGTCATCGTCGAGAACCGCACGGGCTCCGGCGTGGTCGTCGGAACCGACCTCGTGGCCAAGGCCCCGAAGGATGGGCTCACGTTGCTCTACTCGACGATCGCCCACGCGGTGACGCGGGTCCTCTTCGCGCGGCTGCCCTTCGACCCCGTCGGCGACTTCACGCCGATCGCGCTGGCGGGACAGGTGCCGATGATCCTGATGGTCAACAAGGACCTGCCGGTGCGCAGCCTCGGGGACCTCGTCCGGATGCTCCGGGAGAATCCGGGGAAGTACGACTATGCGTCCTCCGGCAATGGCGGGGCGGTCCATCTGGCGAGCGAACTCTTCCTGAACCGCGCCGGCGGGCTGCGGGTGAACCACGTGCCGTACCGGGGCTCGGCGGCCGCGATGCCGGACGTGCTCTCTGGCCGGGTGCCGATGATCCTCGACGTCGCGGCCGGCGCTATCCCCTACATCCAGCGCGGCGACATGCGGGCGCTGGCGATCAGCACGCGCCAGCGTTCCCCCATCGCCCCGGACCTGCCGACCTTCATCGAGGCGGGAGTGCCGGACTACGAGGCCTATACCTGGCACATGTTCTTCGCCCCCGCCGGCACGCCCGCGCCGATCGTGCAGGCCTGCAACGCCGCCGTGAACCGCGTGATGGCGATGGAGGGCGTGAAGCGGCGCCTCACCGACCTCACGATGGACACCCGTTCCGACACGACGCCGGAGACGGCCAAGGCCTTCCTCGACGCCGAGATCGCGAAGTGGGAGCCGATCGTCCGCGCCGCCAACATCCGGCCGGAGTGACGCGGAGCGCGCGCCCGGCCCGGCCGGGGCGTGAAGCGAAGGGCGGGGGCTGCGCGTTGACAAGGAGAGGGCGCCGATCCTTCTGGCGCCACCGCGAGTCCGGGCCGTCCTTCCGGCGGCCCGAACGCGCCCCGCTAACCCTTTCTTGGCCGAGCGCGGGGTTATGGGGAGCAAGCCCCCTGACCCGGCCAGACGCCACGGAGTTGCCGCCCCGATGATCCTTCGCCGTCCCCTGCTCGCCGCGCTATCGGCCGCCCCGCTCGCCGCCCCGGGCATCCTGCGGGCGCAGGGCACCTGGCCGAGCCAGCCCGTGCGCCTCGTCGTTCCGTTCGCGGCGGGCGGGCCGACGGATGTCCCGGCACGCCTGATCGCGGACGAGCTGTCGAAGATCCTGCCGCAGCGCGTCATCGTGGAGAACCGTACGGGCGCCGGCGTCATCGTCGGCTCCGACCTCGTCGCGAAGGCGCCGAAGGACGGGGGCACGCTGCTCTACACGACCATCGCTCATTCGGCGCTGCGGGCGATGTTCAACCGGCTTCCCTTCGATCCGGTGGCGGACTTCCAGCCGGTGGTCCTGGCCGGCGTCATCCCGATGCTGATGATGGTGAACAAGGACCTGCCGGTGAACTCGCTGCAGGACCTGACGAACCTGCTGCGGCAGAACCCGGGGAAGTACGACTACGGCTCCTCGGGCAATGGAGCGGCGCTGCACCTGGCGATGGAACTGTACCTGCGGCAGGCGGGCGGGCTTCGCGCGAACCACGTGCCCTATCGCGGCTCGGCTCAGGCGATGCCGGACCTGCTGAACGGCACGCTCGCGATGATGCTGGACGTCGCGAATTCCGCGCTGCCCTTCGTCCAGCGTGGGGAGGTGAAGGGGCTGGCCGTGTCGGCGAGCCGCCGCCTGGCGCAGGTGCCGAACGTCCCGACCTTCCAGGAGGGCGGCGTCGCGGACTACGAAGCCTATACGTGGCACATGATCTTCGCCCCGACCGGCACGCCAACGCCGATCGTGACTGCGGTGAACGCGGCGGTGAACCGCGTGATGGCGATGGAGAGCGTGAAGCAGCGGCTCTCCGACCTCACGATGGAAACGCGGTCCGACACGACGCCGGAGACGGCGCGCACCTTCCTCGAGGGCGAGTTGGGCAAGTGGGAGCCGATCATCCGCGCGGCAGGCATCCGCGCGGACTGATCGCCGGGCGTCAGGGGCGCGCGAACCGCGCCCCTGGCGCGAAATCGGTCGCGGTGCTGCCGGCGCGGGCGAGGCGGATCAGTCCGGCGAGGAACAGGATGACGGCCGCGAGCCACAGCAGGGCACCGACCACGGCCACGTGCATCGTCACGCCGGTGACGGACAGCGCGATGCCGACGGGAAAGCACACCGCCCCCGTGGCCGCGGTCGCGAAGTGGACGGACGCCAGGCGCGAGGCGGAGAGGACGGGGTACACACGGTAGGTCAGCCCGAAGAGGGCGAGCGACGTCCAGCCCAGCAGGTTCAGGTGCGCGTGCGCCGGGGCGAGGGTGAAGTCGTGCGTCAGCCCCATCCAGATGCCCATGCAGACGCCGACGAGCAGCGTCGTCGCAGCGAGGAGCAGGAAGGGAAGGTCGTACCGGCGCATCGGTCGGCCCTCCCTCACGCTGCTTCGGTCAGCGCGGGGCGTGCTGCGGCGCGGGCGGCGCCGACGTAGCCGCGCCAGCCCGCATAGGCGGCGTCGTAACCCGGGCGCTCCTTCATGCGGGCGACCCAGGCCTGGACGCGCGGATAGGGCGACAGGTCGAAGGCGCCGAGTTCGCCGAGGGTCACGTAGGAGAAGCCGAGGTAGTCGGCGACCGTCACGGCGTGACCGCAGACAAAGGCGCCGTCCGCCAACATGTGGCGGTCGAGCACAGCGAGGTACTTGGCGGAGAGATCCTGGCCCAGACGCTCGAGGTCCGCATGCGTCGCGGGGTTCATCGCGCGCAGGGCCGGGAGCATGCCGCGATAGGCGAGGAAGGCGCAGTAGCCGAGGTGAAAGCCCGTGCCGAACCAGTCCATCGCCTCGTCCACCCGGGCGCGCGCGCGTGGGTCGGCCGGATAGGTTGCCGGCGCGTGGGTCGTGCCGAGGTAGCGCAGGATCGCCGTGCTCTGGGTCAGGCGGAAGGTGCCGTCCTCGAGCACCGGGACCTGGGCATTGGGGTTGAGGCGCGTGAAGGCCGGGGCGTGCTGGTCGCCGGCGTGGATGCTGACGACCTCCTCCTCGAAGGCGATGGTGGCATCGTGGAGGAAGAAGGTGACGCTCCGTGAGGAGGTCGAGATGGGGTCGTGGTAGAGCTTCATGACGGGTTCCCTCCGGCCGTGTGCTGGCCTTGAGGCGGGGTTAGCCGGGACCGTGCGCCGGTGACCAACCCCGAGGTTGCGGAGGGGTTCTGCGAAAATGCAGAATCCCTGCGATGTTCAACTGGAACGACCTGCGCACCTTCCTGGCGGTGGCCCGCACGGGCACCACGCTGGCGGCGAGCCGCCACCTTTCGGTCAGCCAGAGCACGGTGTCCCGCCGTATCGCCGCGCTGGAGGAGGCACTGGGCCTCACGCTCTTCGAAAAGCGCCCGGCCGGCTACGCGTTGACCGAGGCGGGGTCCGAGCTGGTGGAGAGCGCGCAGGGCGTCGAGGCCGCAGCCCGACTGTTTGCCAGCCGCGCTTCGGCCCTGGCGCGAGGGCTGACCGGGACGGTGCGGCTGACGACGAACGAACTGTTCGCGACGGCCTTCCTGATGGCCGCCATGCGCGACTTCCGCGCGGCCTATCCGGGGATCCGACTGGAGATCGTGACGAGCGACCGGCACCTGGACCTCGGGGCGGGGAAGCCGATGTCGCGCTGCGCGCGGCCCGGCGGCCGGAGCAGGGGGACCTGGTCGGCCGCAGGATCGCCGCGGAGACCTGGGCCGTGTATTGCAGCCGCGGCTACGCCGCCGCGCATGGCGCGCCGGCGACGGCGCAGGACCTGGCGGCACATGCCTTCGTCGGCGCGGATGAAGGCGCTTACGGCGGGCCGGTCGTGGAATGGGCGCTGGCCCACGTGCCCCCGGGCTCCATCGCCCTGCGCCCCAGCACCGTCATCGGGATGTTCGCGGCGATCCGCAACGGGCTCGGCGTCGGGCTGCTGCCGGATTTCGTCGCGTCCGACGATCCGGAACTGGTGCGGTGCTTCGGGATCGTGACCGACCCGCCCTACGAGGTCTGGCTGCTGACCCACGAGCGACGGCGGAACGTCCCGGCGGTGCGGGCGGTGCTGGACTACCTCGGCGGTTACTTCGCCTCCGGCCTGCACCGCCCGAAGGAGGCGGTGCAGGGCTGATGGCCTTGCGTCAGATGCCGCGCCCCATCGCCTCGATCGGCGGCTTCGCGTTGGCGGGAAGGGGGGACTGGTAGGGCTTGCCACCCGTCCTCTCCCGGAACTCCTCCTTCGCGCGACGGATCAGTTCGGGGTCGCGGATCGCGTCCACGGCGGTGCCGGCCATGACCTTCGCGACGTGCAGCATGCCCTTATGCGCGGCGGGCGACTTGCCTTGCGCCGTCAGCTGCCAGGAATGGAAGGGCGTGCCGATCGCGCAGGTGGCGCCGCGGGCCTGGACGGTGGGGACGGTCCAGGAGACGTCGCCGACGTCGGTCGAGCCAACGCCGCCGGTGCCGCGGTTCTCCAGCGGGACGACGATGTCGCAGAGGACCTTGCCCGGCTCGACCTTCAGCCCGTGGCGGCGGTGCGCCGCGGCGATGTCCTGCTCCGACAGCGTCGCCTGGATCTTCGCGGCGAAGTCGCGGTCCGCGTCGTCGAACTGCGGTGGGCCGAGGCGGAGGAAGTTGTCGTACATCGCGCGCTCCAGCGGCGAGTTGCCGAGGAGGTTGGAGACGGCGGAGACGACCTGGGTCTCGACGGTCGTCTCGGTCATCAGCGCGGCGCCGTCGGCGATCTTGCGGACGCGGCCGACGAGTTGGTTCAGTTCGGGCAGGTCCTTTGCGCGGATGAGATAGCGGACCTTGGCGCGGGACTGCACGACGTTCGGCGCGATCCCGCCGCCGTCGATCATCGCATAGTGGATGCGCGCGTGGTCCGGCATGTGCTCGCGCATATAGTTAACGCCGACGTTCATGAGTTCGACGGCGTCGAGCGCGGAGCGGCCGAGTTCCGGCGCGGCGGCGGCGTGGGACGAACGGCCGTGGAAGATGAAGTCGATGCGGGTGTTCGCGAGCGACACCGCCTCGTTCACGCCGGAGAAGGACGCGGGGTGCCAGGAGATCGCGATGTCGACGTCGGAGAAGATGCCGTCGCGGGCCATGAAGCCCTTGGCGGCGCCGCCTTCCTCGGCGGGGCAGCCGTAGTAGCGGACCCGGCCCTTCATGCCGTTCGCGGCAAGCCAGTCCTTCACCGCGGCTGCCGCGAGCAGCGACGCGGCGCCGAGGAGGTTGTGACCGCAGGCATGGCCGTGGCCGTCGCCAGGGATGGGGCGGTGTTCCGCGACGCCCGCCTCGTTGGAAAGGCCAGGGAGGGCGTCGTATTCGCCGAGGATGGCGATGACGGGGCCGTCCTCGCCCCATTCGCCCATCACGGCGGTCGGGATGCCGGCGAGGCCGGTGGTGATGCGGGCGCCCTCCTTCTCCAGCATCGTCACGTGCTCGGCGGCGGATCGGGCTTCGGTGTAGGCGATCTCCGGCATGTCCCAGACGCGGTCGGAAAAGGCGGCGTAGTCGTCACGGCGCTCATCCACGGCGCGCCAGACCTGTTCCTCGTTCCGCATGGTCGTTCCTTCAGCCGATGGTGGGGCGGGGGCGGGCGACGGCCGCGCCCTCCGGATGGATCGTCACGAGCTTGCCGGCCTGCCACTGCATGAGCCAGGGCTGGGCGCGCAGGTTCTGGCCCCGTTCGTCGAAGCGGGCGCCCCAGCCGGCGGGGGTTGCGGCTTCCGGAATGTCGGTCGCGAGGACGGCGGCGCGGATCCGGTCCTTGTCGGGCGCGCCGGCACGCTGCACGGCATCGAGGAAGACGCGCGCACCGGCGTAGTTGACGAGGGAATGGCCGGATCGCGGGTCGCTGCCGTACTGGCGGCGATAGGCCTCGGCGAAGAGGGCGGCGCCGGGGGCGGCGCGCTCGGCGATCTCAAAGGGGGTGAAGTCCACGTTCATCACGCCCTCGAAGGCGCGGCCGACGGTGCGGGCGGTTTCGGTCAGCGAGTAGCCGGCGCCGGCGCCGATGATCATCCTGGGCGCCCAGCCCGTCTCGCGTAGCGTGCGGAAGAAAAGCGTGGCGTCGTTCTGGTAGGCGGTGTGCAGCACCACGTCGGCGCCGGAGGCACGGAGGCGACCGATTGCGCCGGTGAGGTCGGTGCTGCGCGTCGGGTAGCCGACGCGTTCAGCCAGCGCGAGGCCGCGCTCGCGCAGGCGATCGGCCTGGAAGGCGGAGACGGCGGTGCCGTAGAGGCCGTCTTCGTGCAGCAGGCCGACGCGAGGGGCGGGCTGGCCAAGCAGCGGCGTCAACACGCTCTCCACCGCTTCGACGGTGACGCGGGCGAAGTCGCTGGCGCGGGGGCAGAAGCGGTACACGTTGCGGAAGCCGCGTTCCGTCACGTTGTCGGCGATGGCGCCGAGTTCGAAATAGGGGGTGCCCTGAAGTTCGGCGGCCTGGGTCGCGGCGAAAGCCAGGCTGGAGCCGTAGGTGCCGAAGAGGAAGGCAACGCGCTCCGTGCCCATCAGGCGGCGCGTTTCGGCGACGGCGGCTGCGGCTTCCGGCGCGTCGCCGCGCAGCAGGCGGATCGGGCGGCTCAGCAGGCCGCCGGCGGCGTTGCGTTCCTCCACGGCGAGCTCGACGCCGCGGAAGGATCTGTCGCCGAGCAGCGCGAGCGGACCGGAGAGGGGGAAGACAGCGCCGACGCGGAGTTCGTTCGACTGGGAAGGCGGGGTCTGCGCCACGGCGGCCGTGGCAGTGCCGACCGCGGCGGAGAGCAGGAGGCGGCGTGGCAGGGTCGGGCGCACGGGCGCGATCTCCTCCTCACTCTCCTGGGCCGCGGGGAAAGTGTTCCGATCCGTGAGACGGCGCAAGGCAGCTCTTGTCCGCGGCGCGTTGCATTCCCGTGATGTGCGACGCTGCGGGCCTCGGCTTGACGCCCCCATGACCCGCGCCGAGTTTGCGGCCCGTGCGGCCTAGGTCGCGACGGAGGTGGCCTTGCCCGAGAAGACGATGACCCGGATCACCCACGGCGCGGGCGGCGGTCCCGAGGTTCTGGTGCCGGAGGTCGGGCCGGTGCCGGAGCCCCGCGCCGGCGAGTTGCTGATCCGCGTGATGGCGGCCGGCGTAAACCGGCCCGACGTGCAGCAGCGGCTGGGAAAGTACCCGCCGCCGAAGGATGCGAGCTCGGTCATCGGGCTGGAGGTCGCGGGCGAGGTCGTCGCGGTGGGCGAGGGCGCGACGCGGTACGCCGCCGGCGACCGGGTCTGCGCGCTGACGAATGGCGGAGGCTACGCGGAATTCGCCGTGGCGCCGGAGGCGCAGTGCCTTCCCTGGCCCACGGGCTACGACGCGGTGCGCGCGGCGGCGCTGCCCGAGACGTACTTCACGGTCTGGGCCAACCTGTTCGGCCACGGGCGGCTGGCCGCAGGGGAGGCGGTGCTGGTGCATGGCGGGACCTCGGGCATCGGGTCCACGGCGATCCAGCTGGCCAAGGAATTCGGGGCGCGGGTCCTCGCGACCGCCGGCAGCGCGGAGAAGGTCGCGGCCTGCCGCGTGTTCGGGGCGGAGGAGGCGTTCGACTACAAGGCGCAGGACTTCGTCGAGGAGGCGCGGCGCGCGACGGGCGGGCGCGGGGTGGACGTGGTGCTCGACATGGTCGGGGCGCCGTATTTCGGGCGGAACCTGCGCGTGCTCGCGATGGACGGGCGGCTCGTCCTCATCGCCTTCCTCGGCGGCGACCGGGCTGACGAGGTGGATCTGCGCCCCATCATGCTGAAGCGGCTGTCGGTGACCGGCAGCACCATGCGGCCGCGCACGACGGCGGAGAAGGGCGCGATCGCCGCGGCGCTGGAGGAGCGGGTCTGGCCGATCCTTTCCGCGGGGCGCGCGGGGCCGCGGATCCACGCGACCTTTCCCTTGGCACAGGCGGCGGAGGCGCACCAGTTGATGGAGAGCAGCGCACATATCGGCAAGATCGTGCTGACGGTGTCGGAGTAGCGGAGCCTGTTGCATCGCGACCTCCGGCTGCTGGCGATCGCGGTCGTCCTGTTCGGCGGGGCCTGGCCGATCACGAAGGACGCGCTGCGCGACGCGACGCCACTGTGGTTCGCGTCCGCGCGCGCGGGTTTCGCGGCGTTGGCGCTGGCCTTCGTCATGGCGCTGGCGCGGCGGCTGGCGATGCCCGGGCGGGCCGATTGGCCGGCGATCGTCGCGCTCGCGACCCTGCAACTCGGCGGGTTCTTCGCGCTGAGCCACCTCGGCATCGCGCTGCTGCCGGCGGGGCGGACGGCGATCCTGTCGAACGTGACGATCCCCTTCCTCGTCCCGCTATCGGTGGCGTTCCTGGGGGAGCGCGTGTCGGCGATGCGCTGGCTGTCGGCGGCGTTCGGGATGGCCGGGGCGCTGGTTCTCGTCGGTCCCTGGTCGGTGGACTGGTCGCGGGGGGAGGTGGTGCTGGCGCACCTCTACCTCCTCGCCGCGGCGCTGGCCTGGAGCGTCGCCATCGTCGTCGTCCGGCGCTTTCCGCCAGGCAAGCCGATGGTGGAGCTGCTGCCCTTCTCCTTCGGGCTGGGGGCGCTGCTCATCCTGATTCCGCTGGCGATGGTGCGGGAGCCGGCCGGCGGAATCGGCTGGTCCTCCATGCCACATGCCCTGTTCATCGGGCTCATCGCGGCGCCGCTCGGCACCTGGTCGGTCATCGAGGCGGGGAGGCGGCTGCCGAGCACGGTGGCCTCGGTCGGGTTCCTCTTCGTGCCGATCCTCGGCGTCGCGCTGGGTACGCTGTGGCTGGCGGAGCCGCTGGGCTGGGACCTCTGGCTCGGCGGCGCGTTGATCGCGGCGAGCATGGTGGCGGCGGTACGCGGATGATCCTGCACGCGATCGAGGCGGGGGAGGGGAGCGGCCGCTGGTCCTGCTGCACGGGCTGTTCGGGCAGGCGCGGAACTTCGGCGCGATCCAGAAGGCGCTGGCGGCGGAGCGGCGAGTGATCGCGCTGGACCTGCGGAACCACGGTTCCTCTCCGCACGATGCGCGGATGGACTATCCGGCGATGGCGGCCGACGTGGCGGAGACGCTCGCCGCACGCGGGATCGGCGCCGCGGACGTGCTGGGGCATTCGATGGGCGGGAAGGTCGCGATGGCGCTGGCGCTGACGCGGCCAGAAGTCGTGTCGCGGCTGGTCGTCGCGGACATCGCGCCGGTCGCCTATCCACCGACCCTCGGGGCCTATGCGGAGGCGATGTTGCGGGTGCCGTCGGGCGCGACGCGGGCGGAGGCGGATGCGGTGCTTGCGGAGGCGGTCGAGAAGCCCTCCATCCGGGCCTTCCTGCTGTCGAACCGGCTGTCCGATGGGTCTTGGCGTCTGGGGCTGGCAGAAGTCGCGGTGGCGATGCCGGCGATCCAGGGCTGGGACCTGAACCGCGCGCCGCGCTACGAGGGGCGAACACTCTTTGTCTGCGGTGACCGGTCGGAATACGTCGGGCACGAGCATCGGGAGGCCTGCCGCGCGCTTTTCCCGAACGCGCGGTTCACCACGATCCGGGATGCGGGGCACTGGGTCCATGCCGACCAGCCCGCAGCGTTCGTCGAGGTCGTGCGGGGGTTCCTGAACGGCTGAACGCGCTTGCGGCGCCGCGCCGCGCGGCCAGATGCGCGGAATGATGATGGATCCAACGCGGGCTGCCGCCCTGGAGCGGCTTCGCGCCTTCGCCCCGCGCGCGGGGCACGCCTATGCGACCGGGCGCAACACCGATCCGGGGCCGGAGGCGCCGGGCACGACCTCGGCGCTGTCGCCCTACGTGCGCCATCGGCTGATCGGGGAGTGGGAGGTCGCCGGCGCCGCGGTCGATGCGCACGGCGCGCGGGGGAGCGAGAAGTTCCTGCAGGAGGTGTTCTGGCGCACCTACTGGAAGGGCTGGCTGGAGATGCGTCCGGCGGTCTGGGCGGATGCGAGGGAGCGCGCGACGCGGGACCGGTCCGCGCTCGCGACGAATGCCGGGCTGCGTCACGCCTTCGAACGGGCCGTCACGGGGCGGACGGGGATCGATGCCTTCGATGCCTGGGCCGTCGAACTCACTGAACGGAGCTGGCTGCATAACCACGTCCGCATGTGGTTCGCCTCGATCTGGGTGTTCACCCTGCGGCTGCCCTGGACGCTCGGGGCCGACCACTTCATGCACCACCTGTTGGATGGCGACCCCGCCTCGAACACCCTGTCGTGGCGCTGGGTGATCGGGACGCAGACGCGCGGGAAGCACTACGTTGCGCGCGAGGAGAACATTGCGCGCTACACGGCAGGGCGTTTCGACCTGGCGGGCGTGCTGGACGAGGACCCGCCGCCGATCGTCGAGGATCACGTCCCCGACGCACCGCGGCCGATTCCGCCCGCAGACGGCGCGGGGAAGGGCGACGTCGGACTGTTGCTGCACGAGGACGACCTGGAGGCGGACGGATTGGAGCTCGGCGCCGCGCGGGTGGTCGCGGTTGGCGGGATGTCGGTACCGGAGCGGCGCAGCGTCACGGGTTGCGCGCAGCCCGTCGCAGCCTTCATCCGGGGCGCGGTAGCCGACGGCATCGCGCGTGCGGCGGAACGGCACGACGCGCCGGGGCGGTTGCTGAACGCCGATGCCGTCGCGGGCTGGGCGGCGGAGGCCGGCCTGAGCGCGGTCGTCACGCCCTGGGCGCCGGTCGGGCCGGTTGCCGAGGCGCTGGAGGAGGTGCGCGCGGCGCTCGCGGCGCGCGGGATCGCTCTGCGCCGGGTGCGTCGGGAATGGGACGAGGCGTGCTGGCCGCTGGCGCGGCGCGGCTACTTCAAGTTCCGGGAGAACATCCCGGACCTGACGGAACGGCTGCTCAGGCGCCCAGGTGGACGAGGGTGATCTCGGGCGGCGCGCCGAAGCGGACGGGCGCCACGGAACAGCCGAGGCCGGCAGAGGCGACGAGGAAGCGGCCTTCCTCCTCGACCAGCCCGTAGGCGTAGCGGTTGCCGTAGATCGAGGGCACGAAGGGCGACCAGCCGAAGAGCCGCAACTGGCCCGCATGGGTGTGGCCGCAAAGGGTCAGGGCGAAGCGGGACGGCACGTGCGGGAAGATGTCGGGCTCGTGGGCCAGCAGGATCGCCGGCGCGTCGTCGCCCAGTTGCGCCGTCGTGCCGGGAAGGTCGTCGGCGCCGCGGTGCCGCCAGCGGCCCAGCCAGTACGCCCATTGGCTGTCGAGGCCGGCGAGCCAGACGCCGTCCCCGTGCGGCAGGCGCACGGCGCGGTTGGCGAGGACGTTCAACCCCACCGCTTCCAGCCAGCGGCGTATGGCGGGCGGGCCGCGGCCGGTGACCTGCGCCGTCTCGTCGTCCCACCAATCGTGGTTGCCGAGGATGGCGTGCACGCCGAGCGGGGCCCGAAGCCCGGCGAGGGTGCGGGCGACGTCCCACACCGCGACGCGACGCCAGACATAGGGGTGATGCGCCGGCAGGTCGCCGAGGACGACGGTCAGATCCGGGCGGAGCGCGTTGGCGCGGTCCACGATGGCCTCGATGCGGGAGAGCGGCATATGCGGCTCTCCGGCGTGGATGTCGGTCAGGACGGCGACCGTCATCGGCGGGCGGGTGCCCCAGCCGGGCATGGGCACGCGCCATTCCTGCACGCGGAGCCGCAGGCCGGGCTCGATTCCCGCGGCGTAGGCGAAGCCGGCGATGCCGCTCGCCAACAGGCCGAGCGCGCCGCGGATCAGGGTGCGGCGTCGCATCACATGGCCTCCGGCACGCGGAACCGGCCGGCCTTGGCGAGGTCGGCGGCGCGCCAGAAATACCAGGAGGCGGCGGAGCGCCACGGCGACCAGGCCTCGCCGATACGGGCCAGGTCCTTCGGTTTCGGCTGGGCGTCGAGGCCCGCGCAGACGCGGAAGCCCTCGCGCACGCCGAAATCATCCACCGGCAGGACGTCGGGGCGGCCGAGGGTGAAGATCAGCAGCATCTCCACCGTCCAGCGGCCGACGCCGCGCAGGGCGACGAGGCGTTCGATCAGGGCCTCATCCGTCATGCGGGTGGCGGCGCGACGCGTCGGGACCCAGCCCGCGGCGGCCTTCGTCGCGATGTCGAGGATCGCGGCGGACTTGGCGCCCGAGAAGCCGCAGGACCGCAGCGCGCCGTCGGGGAGGGCGAGGATGCCCTCGGGCGGCGGGAAGACGTGGTGCGGGAAGAGGGCGAGGAGGCGGTTCAGCATCGCCTCGGCCGCCTTGCCGTGGACCTGCTGGTGCGCGATGGCGCGGACCAGCGCCTCGTAGGGTTCGCGGTCCTTCGCGATCGTCAGGCGCAGGGGGCCGACCTGGCGGACGGCGATCCCGACGACTGGATCGGCAGCGAGGAAGGCGCGGGCCGCGCGGGCACTCATCGCGGCGGGGCGGGGTGAGTCATCGCGCCCAGGTTACCGCAACGAGCCGCGAGCGTCTTCCGGGCCGCAGTCAGCGGCACAGCGGGTGGTTCGCCGTGTTTGCCTGGATGATCTCCAGCGGCCGCTCGCGGTGGCCGGGGCGGAGCACGGCCCAGTAGCGCGCGCCGCCGCTGGCCGGCACCTCCGCCGTGCCGCCGATGCGGGGCTCTCGTTCCAGGTGCCAGGTCATGATGCGGACGCCGCATTGCAGGTTGCGGATGGGGTCGTGCGTGTCGGCAGGGGTGCGGTGGTCGCAGCCGTGGTGACGCGTGCTTTCGAAGGATGTCTGGAGCAGGCCGCGGCTGATGACGGGGCGCCCGTCCTCGCCGCGGAAGGCTTCGCGGTAGGTGTGGGCGGGGCGGAAGCCGCTCTCCTTCTCCGCGATGGCGGAGAAGAGCATGAGCCAGACGGCGGCGCGGCCCGGTTCGGGCAGGGTATCGTAGCGCGGGCAGAAGGCCGGCATGTCGGTCGGGCGCAGCGCGAGCAGGCGGCGGCCGTCTGCCGTGAGGATGCGGAGCAGCGCCGCGCTCCAAAGGTGCGCCTGCGGGTGGCGGCCGTCCCACATCGCCGGCGTCGGCGGGCGTAGGGGGTCGGGCGGCGGCGCCGGCGCGCAGCCCGCGACCGCCAGCAGCAGGGCGCGCGGCCAGGACGTCATCGCGGCGTCCTGACAGCAGGCGCGAGGCGCGGCAAGCGCTAGCGGAACACCATCTGCGGCAGGGAGAGCGTGATCGCCGGCACGTAGGTGATCACCATGAGGCAGGCGAAGATCACGGCGATGAAGATGACGAGGTGCGGCATCATCTTGTCGATGGAGGTCCCCGCCACCTGCGCGGCGGCGAAGAGGTTGACGCCAAAGGGTGGCGTGATCATGCCGAGCGCGAGGTTGACCACCATCACGGTGCCGAAGTGCACGCCGTCCACCCCGAAGCGCTGCGCCGCCTCCGCCAGGATGGGGGCGAGGACGATGATGGAGGCCGAGGTCTCCACGAACATGCCGACGAGGAAAAGGAAGAGGTTCACGCCGAGGAGGAACATGCCCTGGCTGTCGAAGGTCTCGACGAGCCAGGCCGCCGCCGCGTCCGGCACGCCCTGCCGGTTCAGGAGGTAGGAGAAGAGCGCGGCGCAGGCGATGATGAACATGATCACCGAGGAGGAGATCACCGACTTCCGGAAGATCGGGTAGAGGTCGCGCCAGCCGAGTTCCCGATGCAGGAACATGCCGACGAGGATGGCGTAGACCACCGCGACCACGGAGGCCTCGGTCGGCGTGGTGATGCCGCCATAGATGCCGCCGAGGACGACGACGGGCATCAGCAGCGCGAAGCCCGCCTGCTTCAACGCACGGCCGAAGGGCAGGCGGTCGTCGCCGTCGTTCTTCCCCCAGCCTTTCAGGCGGCACCAGATCAGGACGGTCACGATCAGCGCGCCGCCGATGAGGAAGCCCGGCCCGAAGCCCGCGATGAACAGTTCGGGGATCGAGGTCTGGGTGGAGACGCCGTAGAGAATCATCGGGATGGAGGGCGGGATGATCACGCCGAGTTCCGCCGCGGTCGCCTGCAACGCCGCCGCGAAGGCCACGGGGTAGCCGGCCTTGACCAGAGCGGGGATCATGATGGCGCCGATCGCGAAGGTCGTCGCGACGGAGGATCCGGAGATCGCCGCGAAGATCATGCAGGTGACGACGCAGGTCGCGGGGAGCCCGCCCTGGACGCCGCCGACGATGGACTTCGCGAACTCCACGAGGCGACGGGAGATACCGCCGACATCCATCAGGTTGCCGGCGAGGATGAAGAAGGGGATGGCCGCGAGCGGGAACTTGTCCATCGCGATGTAGATCTGCTGCGCCGCGACGATGAGGGGAAAGCGGGTGTAGCCCTCGATCCCGATGAGCGACGCGATGCCGATGGCAAGTGCCACGGGAACGCTGGCCGCGAAGAGGACCAGCATCGCCGTGAGCATGACGGAGGTCATGCGATCTCTCCCGCGTGGCCGCGGGAGCGCGGCCGGTCCACGCCTGCGGGCTTCGCCCTCCGGCGATCGGGAGTGTTGTGCGGCCGATTCACGCCTGCGGGCTTCGCCCTCCAGCGATCGGGGGTGTTGTGCGGCCGATTCACGCCTGCGGGCTTCGCCCTCCAGCGATCGGACGCGGTCATACCGCCGCCTCCAGTTCCTCGGAGCGGCGGTCGAGGAAGCCCGCGAGCGCGCCGACGATGCAGAAGACCGCGCCGACCGGAATCGCGGCATAGCCCCAGGAGATGGAGACCTCGAGGCCCGCCATCTCCTGGAAGCGTACGCGCTGCGCCATTGTCCAGCCGAACCAGAACAGCACGGCCATGAAGGACAGGGCCGTGGCCAGCGCCGCGGCTTCCAGCACGCGCCGCAGCGGGGGAGGGGAGAAGCGGTGCGCGACGTCGATCGACACCAGTGCACCGGTGCGGATCGCGGTCGCCAGGCCCAGCAGCGCCATCCAGATCAGGGCCGTGCGCACCAGCGCTTCCGACCAGACGGCCGGCGTTTCCGTCGCGAAGCGCGCGACGACCTGCCAGGCCCCGGCGAAGACCGCGACGGCGAGCGCGAGGCAGGCGAGGACCGTCGCGGCCCCGGTCGTCGCGCGGTCCACCACCAGCACGGCGCGCCGGATGCCGGCGCCGGCCGGCGTGCCCACCCAGAGGGCGGCCAGCACCGTCAGCGCGGTCAGCCCCCGATCCAAAGCAAGGGCGTCGTGTTCAAGCCCCATCCTCCCCCTCGAGAGAAGGGGCGCGCGGCCCCCTGCCGCGCGCCCCCGTCACGTCGTCCGGATCAGCTCGCCGGGCGCCAGTCGCGGATGCGGCGCAGCAGGGCGCCGTCCAGCTCCCGCTCATAGACCTGGAAGGCCTGGGCGAGCGCGGTCTGGAAGGCGGCCGTGTCCACCGACGTCGTCACCTGCATGCCGCGCGCGCGCAGCGCCTCGATGCCCGAGTTCTCGTCGGCCGTGACCTTGGCGCGGTTGGCGTCGCGCCCGGCGCGGGCAGCGGCGTCGAAGGCGGTCCGGTCAGCGGCGGACATGCGGCGCAGCACGTCCGGGTTGCAGATCAGGATGCCCGGCGAATAGACGTGGCCGGTGAGCGTCAGGTAGCGCTGCACCTGGTTCAGGTTGTTCGCGACGATGACCGGGATCGGGTTCTCCTGCCCGTCCACCGTGCCCTGCTGCAGGGCGGGCACGAGTTCGGAGAAGGCCATCGGCGTCGGCAGGGCGCCGAGCGTCTGGAAGGCACGCATGTGCACCTGGTTCTCCATCGTGCGGACCTTCAGGCCGCGCACGTCGGCGGGGGTGTGCACCTCGCGGCGGGAATTGGTCAGGTGACGGAAGCCGTTCTCCATCCACACCACGCCGACGAGGCCGCGGGCCTGGAAGCGGTTCAGCACGCCCTGGCCGATGTCGGAATCGAGCACGCCGCGGGCATGGGCGTAGTCGCGGAACAGGAAGGGCACGTCGAAGACGCGCGTCTCCGGCACGAAGTTCCCGACGGGGCCGGTGGAGCCGATGTAGCAGTCCACGGTGCCGATCTGGACGCTCTCGATCACCTCGCGCTCGTTGTCGTTGCGCTGGATGTTGACGCGGTAGCGGCCGCCGGTCGCGGCCTCGAAGGCCTCCTTCAGCGCGGTGGCGCCGGCGCCGTAGTGGCTCGCGACGGGGAGCGGGTGCTGGACGGTGATCGTGGTCTGCGCCAGCGCGGGGGCGGCGGCCAGCGCGGCGGCAAGGGCCAGCGGCGCGAGCGCGCGGCGGGGGGCAGGGGCATGGGCGTCTCTCCTGGATGGATGCGGGCGGCGTTCGGCGCCAGCCTCGGTGCCGGACATTGCCGTCGTGGCCTCCGCCTGTCCACGCGGGCCCGTCGAAGCGGGCCTGTCGAAGCGGGCCTGTCGAAGCGGGCCTCTCCAAGCGGGCCTGTCCACGCGGCGTCAGCGCAGGAGCGCGATGGCGGCCCAGCCGACGAGCAGCGCGGCGGCGAGCGACGGCGCCATGCGCCGCCAGAGGTCGGCCGGCCGCGTTCCATCGGCCAGCAGGCCGCAGACGAGCGCCGTCGCGGCGAAGGAGGCGGGCGCGCCGACCGAGCCCGCAAAGTTGTGGATGGCGGGTGCCAGGACCGTCGGCAGGCCCGCGGCGGCCCCCAGCCCCTGCTGCACCGGCATGAGCGCGGCGACCGAGCCGACATTGCTGCCCGTCACCACGCCCGCGAGGAGGCCGAGCACCGGCACCGCGTAAGGCGCGAGGGGCCCGAGCGCGGCGGCGAGGGCGGTGGCGAGGGCGGCGGCGACTCCCGCCCCGGCCAGCCATCGGCCGAGCAGGACGTAGAGCAGCATGGCCGCGGCCGGGCGCCGCAGCCGCGGCAGGGCGCCGCGGAGGCGCGACCAGCCGTCGGCCCGCGAGGCGAGCAGCGCGAGCGACACCGCCCAGAGCACGGCGGCGACGTGGGTCAGCGGGACCGGGGGCAGGTCGGGGTAGGGCCGCCAGGACGGCGCGCCGTGCCATGTCCGGGCCAGCAGGAGGCAGGCGGTCAGCACCACCCAGGGGCCGAGCGCCGCTGCGGCCCGCCGCCAGGCCGCGGCGTCGCGCGGCGGGTCCAGGCGCCAGAGTGCGAGGAGCAGGACCGGGCCCGTGGCCACGATCCCGACGACCTCGAAGGGGAGGAAGCGTGCCGAGACGAGCAGCAGCGCGGCGACGGCCGCGTGCATCGCCGCCTGCGCCGCGCGTTCGCGGGCCGGCACGGGGACGCCCGAGCGGGTCAGGACGGCCCAGGTGACCGGCAGCAGGGCGAGGAACCAGGCGGCGTGCGGCAGCGCGGTGTTCCAGGACAGCTCGGCCACGGGGATGCCCGTGACGGCCGCCGCGAGTCCGGTGCCCGGCCCGAGGCCGCCCCAGGGCACGAGGTTCAGCGACAGCAGGGCGAGGGCGCCCGCCGCGGGACCTGGCAGCCCGCCGCCGCGCAGCGCGGACAGCGCGACGACGGCGCCCACCGCGAAGCCCGTCACGCTCTCGACGAAGGACCCGGCGAGGATCGCGCGGACATAGGCAGCACGGGGCGTGAGCGCCGCCGGCGCCGCCGCGGAGGGCGCCGCGGCGACGCTGAACAGCAGCCCGCCCGCGAGCACGGCGACGGGCTGCGCCCCGAGGAACAGGGCGCGCGGCGTCTCGGCCCGGAGGAAGTGCAGCAGGTCCGTCCCCGCGGGCAGCGACACGGAAGCGGCCGGCAGCGCCGCGGCGAGCGCGGCGAGGCAGGCCGGCACCGGCCCGACCCGGCCGGATGCCAGCAGACCCAGCAGCAGGACGAGCGGCGCCGCCTGGAGGAGGAACGTCATCCCGGCGGGATGCGCCTGGCTACAGCGACCGCTCGAAGATGGCTTCGGCAGAGGTTCGGCGAGCGTGACCGCCTCCGCGAAAGCCTCCCGCTTCGCGATGTTGGAGGCGAGGAGCGTGCGCAGGTCGCCGCCCGCGCGCACGTCTTCCCGCACGGCGAAGGCATCCCCGCGGGCATAGCCCCGCGCCGCGCCGGTGACGGCGAGGACGAAGCCGTCGGCCGCGGAGGTCACGCTCGCCTCCTGCCCCGGGCGGAGCTGCGCGATTTCCCGCGCGGTGGGCGTGGGCTCCCGGCGCAGGGGGACGGAGGCGGTGACGATGACGCGGGCTGCGCTATCCTCGGGCCGCGCGGCCGCGGCCGTGATGCGCACGCCGGGCCTGGCGGCCTGGACGGCGGCTTCCTGGCGCGGCGCCCGCGCGGCGACCTGCGACCGCAGTTCCGCGGCGCGCGCGACCTCCCGCCGGAAGCGTGCGCCGGCGGCGGCGAGGCGCTCCCGCGCCTGCGGGGCGGGAAGGCGGCCTTCCCGGGCCTCGGTGCGGATCAAGCGGACCTCGCTCCAGCGGCAGTAGCGCAGGCCGTCGAAGGCGACGCGGAGCCGGTCGATCGCCGCGTTCTCCGCCGCGATCTCCGCGGCGAGGGCGGCGGGAGTCGTCGCGGGCGCCGGGCGGGCGGCGCCGAGCAGATCGGCGGCGCTGATGAAGAGGGTGACCTGGGGCGCGCAGGTGTCGCCCGGCTCCGCCCCCGCCCCCGCCCTCGGCGCGAGCTCGAAGGCGGTGGTCGGGCGACCTGCCCCCGGCGCACAGGCCGCGACGCCCAGCCCCGTCAGGGCCAGCACCGCCCCAGCGAGCCGACGCGCCAATGCGACACGAAACATTCCGAGTGGTCCCCATCCGAATTCAGGCCGAACCTTAGACCCGAACGGCGCGGCACGTCAGATCGGCAGGGGTCGCGTCCGTCGCGCCCCGGGCCATCTGCGCGCGCATGGATGACGCGCCGCTGATCCTGACGCTCCGCTTCGACGACACGACCTTCGTCCGGCTGGATGCGCTGCGCCGGGCGCATTTCCCGCCGGCGCGGAACCACATCCCCGCGCACCTCACCCTGTTCCACGCCCTGCCGGGCGAGGAGGAGGCGGGGGTCGCCGCGGCGCTCGCGGAGGTCTGCGCGGCGACGCCCGCGCTGCCGATCCGGTTCTCGGGGCTGCTGCCGCTCGGCCGCGGGGTGGCCCTGTCGGTCGAGGCGCCGGCGCTGCGGGCGCTGCGCACGGGGCTCGCGGCGCGCTGGTCGGCCTGGCTGACGCGGCAGGATGCTGGTGGGTTCCGGCCGCATGTCACGGTCCAGAACAAGGTCGCACCGGAGGTCGCACGCGAACTGCTGGAGCAGATGCGCGCGGCGTTCGAGCCCTGGGACGCGCGGGGCGAAGGGCTGCTGCTCTGGCGCTACCGCGGCGGACCCTGGGAGGCCGCGGGCTCCTTCGATTTTCGCGGCGAACTTCGTCCCTGAGCCGCTGCAGGCCATGAGCGGGGCGACGTCGGACGGATCGGCGCCGTCATCGCCTCGTCGCGGCAGACGCCCCGCCCGGGCCGCGACCCCGATCCTTCGAAGCCGACGCTAGTTTGCCGTGCTCGCCGGCGCGTTGGACGCCGTCGTGTTCCGCGGGCGCTGTTGCGTCGTGCGCTGCTGCGTCGGCCGGCGCGTCGTGGTCTGCGCCCTCGTGGTCTGCGTGGTCGTGCGCTGCTGGGCCTGCGCGGCCGCGGCGCGCTGGCGGACGAGGTCGGATCGCGTCGTGGGACGCGCTCCCGCGCCGCTGCTGTTGTAGCCCGAGAGGTCCTGCTGCCCGGAATTCCAGGACTGCCCGTGCACGACGCCGGAGGAGCGGCCGATCTGGGCCGTTCCCTGCGCGAAGGCGGGTGCCGCGCCGAGCAGCGCGGCGAGGATGGGCAGGGCGAGGGCACGCATCGGCGAGGGGTCCGTCGAGGTCAGGTGGCACAATGTCACCCGGCGCGCCGCCTGCAAGCAACCCTCGCGTGCGCGGCGCGCGACGTCATGCGCTCGTCATCATTCCGGCGAGCAGGCGCGCACGGGGGACGAGGCTGTCGAGCCGGATGTATTCGCGAAGCGTGTGGTAGTCGCCGCCGAGGACGCCGAGGCTGTCGAGGGTCGGGATGCCCATCGCGCCCGTAAAGTTCCCGTCCGACCCGCCGCCGGCGCTGCCATGGCCCAGCGGGTGGCCGAGGCGCGCCGCCAGGCCGCGCGCGAGGCCGTAGAGGCGCATCGTGCCCTCGTCCGGCTCCCAGACCGGGCGCGTGACGCCGCGGGTGACGGAGAGCGCCACGTCCGGCGCGCCGCTCGTCAGCGCCAGCATCTTCTCAACCGTGGCGTCGAGGTCGGCCTGCCGCTTGGCCATGCTCAGCGCCTCCGCGTCGCAATGGGTGGAGACGCAGTTGACCCACTGCCCGCCGCGCAGGACGCCGACGGAGAGGGTCGCGGCCTCCGTCGTCATCGCCTCGATGGCGAGGACCTGACGGCACATCTCGCGGATCGCGGAGCGGCCCTCGGACAGCATCGCACCGGCATGGCTCGGACGGCCGGTGGTGCGGAGGTTGAAACGCGCGATGGCGTAGCGGCCCGTGACGACGTCGCCCATCGGGCCCTCGCCGGCTGGGCGGCCGGGCTCGGGCACAAGGACGACGGCGTGCCGCGCGGCCTCCGCCTCGATCAGGTCGCGTGTGGAGGGGGAGCCGACCTCCTCGTCGGAGGTCAGCAGGACCGTGACGGGGCGGGAGGTCGGGATGCCCGCGCGTGACAGCGCGCGCAGCGCCTCGACGGCGAGGACCGTGCCGCCCTTCATGTCGCAGATGCCGGGGCCGGTGCAGCGGCCGTCGGCCTCGCGGAACGGCAGGACGTCGAGCGTGCCGACGGGGTGCACCGTATCAAGGTGCGCGAGGACCAGGATGCCCGGCGCGTCACCGTCCGGATGCGGGAAGCGGGCGCGGACGCAGTCGCCGTATCCCATGCGTCCCGGGATGCGCTCGACGCGCGCGCCGATCACGGCCAGTTCCCGCGCGGCGAAGTTCATGAGGCGGTTCACGGCGGCGGCGTCGAAGGTCGGGCTCTCGATCTCCACCCAGGGCCGGATGCGGGCGAGGAGTTCGGCGGCCGTGAAGGGCAGGGCCAGCGCGGCCGCGGCGGCGTCGGGACCGGCGGCTTCGGGGAGGGCCTGGGCCGGGGAGAGGTGCGGGGCGTCCATCGTCGGTCCTGTCGCGAACGGCGCCAGGGTGGACGCGGGGCCGCTCACGGGGAAGGGGGTGCCGGGGGTAGGGCGCCGCCGGTAGGGTCCGTGCGATGAGTGACCCCCTGACGATCACGCCGCGGCGCATCGTGCCCTGGACGGGCCCCTTCGCCTGGACGCCGGCCGAGGTGCCGCCGAGCGAATGGATGATCCCCCTCGGGGCCGAGCACGCCGCAGAGATCGGCGCGGCCGGGGCGACGCCGCGCCTGGACGCGCTGGCCGCCGAGCTGCGCAACCGCCTCGACCACGGCCGCGGCTTCGCGCTGCTGCGCGGCCTCCCGGCCGGGAGCGATCCGTCCCTTACCCTGATGGAGATCGCCCGGCGGATCGGCAAGCCCGTCCCGGCGGTGCCGGCGGGCGGCACGCGTCACGCGGAGGCCTGCGACGCGTTGCTGGTCCGCGCGCCGGAGGCGGCGTCCCGCAGCCTCGTCGCGGCGGCGTCGGTCCACAACCTGCTGCTGCGGACGGACCGGGCGGCGCTGGCCGCGCTCTACGAGCGCCAGGCCGGGACGGGGGTCGCGGTCTTCTCGGCGGAGGAGGGGGTCTATGCCGGGCGCTGGGACGATTCCGTCCTGGCAGCCGAGGTAGTCCCGGCGTTGGCGGCCGCCGCCGCGGACGCGTCGCTGGCGTTGCCGCTCGACATGCGGGCGGGCGACATCCTCGCGCTCAACCCCTTCCTCGTCTGGGCGACGCAGGCCCGCGGCGCGACGGTGGCGGCGGCGCGGACCGAACCCACGCGTCTGGCCGCGGCCGCCTTCGCACCGCTACGCTGAGCGGCATGCGGATTCTCGTCGCCAACGCCAATACGACCGAAGCCATCACGGAGGTCTGCGCGGCGTCCGCGCGCGCGGCCTGTTCCGAAGGGACGGAGGTCGTCCCGGCGACGCCGCGCTTCGGGCCGGCCGTCATCTCGACACGGGCCGAGAACGCGGTGGCGGCGCACGCGCTGCTGGAATTGCTGGCGGAGCATGCGGGGAGCGTCGACGCGGTCGTCCTTGCCGTATCCCATGACACGGCGCTCGACGCGGCGCGGCAGGTCATGCCATGCCCGGTGGTCGGCATGACGGAGGCGGCCTGCCTGGCCGCGCACATGCTCGGCGCGCGCTTCGGCCTCGTCACGCTCGGGGCGACGGAGATGTACCGCGAGCTCATCGCGCGCCATGGGCTGTCGGCGCGGCTGGCGGGGCTTGCCGGCGTGGACGTCACGCCGCCGCAGGTTCTGGCCGATCCGGACGTCGCGACGGAGAAGGTCCGCGTCGCCATCGCAGGCCTGGTCGAGGCGGGGGCGGACAGCATCGTCCTCGGCGGTGCGGCGATGGCGGGGATGGAGCCGCGGCTGCGCGACCTCTCGCCCGTGCCGCTGCTCGACGGCATCGCCTGCGCCGTGCGGCTGGCGGAAGCGCTAGTCGGCCTGCGCCCCGCCAAGCCGCGGACCGGGACGATGGCGGCGCCGCGCGGGCGGGCGGTGTCGGGAGTCTCGCCGGCCCTCGCGGCCCTGCTGTTGGGCTGACGCGGCTTCGGCACGGGTCCGGCCCCGAGGCGCGGCGCAACCGGGACCGCAACCGGGGACGCGAGCGGGACGTTCTGCCCGCGAGATCACGGTAGGACAGCCATGCGCCTCGACGGACCGGAGAGCCAGAACGTCGACGACCGCCGCGGCGGCGGCGGGTTCGGCGGCGGCCAGGGCGGCGGCATCGCGGTGGGCGGGATCGGCGGCGTGGTCCTGCTGCTGCTGTCGCTGTTCTTCGGGGTGGACCTGACCTCGCTCGGCGGCGGCGGCTCCGATCCGGGCTACGCGCCGGCGCCGCAGGGGCGCCCCGCCGATCCGCGGTTCGACCCGCGCGCGCAAGCCGATCGTGGCGCGGCGTCAGGCACTCCCTCGGGGGCGCCGTCGGGGGCACCGTCGGGGGCACCGCAATCCGAGGATGCGGGCCGGCGCTTCGTCGCGCAGATCCTCGGCGAGACCGAGCGCGTCTGGAACGAGCAGTTCCAACGCCTGGGTCGGCGCTACCAGGAGCCCACGCTCGTGCTGTTCTCCGGCGCGACGCAATCGGGCTGCGGTTCCGCGCAGGCGCAGACCGGGCCCTTCTACTGCCCGAACGATCGCAAGGTGTACATCGACCTCGACTTCATGGCGCAGTTGCAGCGGCGTCTGCGCGCGGGCGGCGACTTCGCCGCAGCATACATCATCGCGCACGAGGTCGGGCACCACGTGCAGAACCTGCTCGGCGTGCTGGGCCAGGTACAGCGCGCGCAGGGTGGCGGACGCGGCGCCGAGGCGAATGCGCTGCAGGTGCAGGTGGAACTCCAGGCTGATTGCCTCGCCGGCGTCTGGGCGAACCAGGCGAACCGCGCGCGGAACATCCTGGAGGATGGCGATATCGAAGAGGGGCTGAACGCGGCCGCCGCCGTCGGCGACGACCGCATCACGCAGGGCCGCGTCTCGCCGGAGAACTTCACGCACGGCACGTCCCGCCAGCGCGTGACCTGGTTCCGCCGCGGGCTGGAGAGCGGCGACCTGCGGGCCTGCGACACCTTCCAGACGGCGGGCTGACGGCGGCGGTCCGAATGGAGGACGTCGGCCGCCGGCTCCGACCGCCGGCCGACGTCCTCGGGCACCGTGGTGGCTGATGCGTCGGCTCGGGCATCGCAGACACCGGGCCGCTGAACGGGCCGCGTCGCGGTGCTACACGCGTCCCATGCCGCGCATCGCCGTCGCCCGACTTTGGTTCGAAGGGAACTCCTTCAGCCCCGTACCTACGGAGCGGGATGCCTTCGCCTCGCGCGAATGGATCGAGGGCGGGGAGGCGCTGCGCCGCTTCTCCGGAACGGCGACGGAAATCGGTGCCGTCGCGGCGTTCCTGGCGGAGCGGCCGGGCTGGGACGCGCGGGTGCTCCGCTGCGCCAGCGCACAGCCCGGCGGGCCCATGGCGCAGGAGGTATTGCGGGACTGGCTGATGGAGGTGACGACGGGGCTGCGGGACATTCGCCCGGACGGCGTGTACCTGTCCCTGCACGGGGCCTGCGTCTCCGCCGAGGATCCGGAAGCCGACCTCACGATCCTCCGCATGGTGCGCGCGACGGTCGGAGCGGACGTGCCGGTCACCGCCTCCTTCGACTTCCACGCGAACATGGCGGAGGAGGCGACGCAGTTGCTCGACGGCGCCAGCGCCTACCGGACCTACCCCCATGTGGACATGGACGCCGCCGCGCGGCGCGCGCTGGGCCTGCTGGAGCGCGCGATGGGCGGCGCGCCGCCGCGCAGGGCGCCGTCGCGAAGCTGCCGCAGGTGCTGCATTCCTTCCATATGCGCTCGGCGGAGGGGCCGATGGCCGAGGTCTGGGCCATCGCCGCGGAACTGGAGGAAGCCGGGGTGCGGGAGGCCTTCCCCTTCGGCGGCTTCGCCTGGGGCGACTCCCCGCATGCCGGTGCCTCCGGCATGGCCTGGGCGGAGGACGGCGCGGCCGCCGCCGATGCGGCGGTGCGCATCGCCGCGGCCATCGCGGCGCGGCGTGGCCGCTTCGCCGTCTCGCTGCCGTCGCCGCGGGAGGCGTTGGCGCTGGCGCTCGCCGCGCCGCCCGGCCTCGTCGCGCTGCTCGATCCCGCGGACAACCCGTTCTCCGGCGGCATCGCCGATACGCCGGAGATGCTGCGGGCGCTGGTCGAGGACCCGCCGCCGGTCGCCACGGTCTTCGCCTTCCTGCACGACCCCGACACGGTCAAGGCGGCGCGCGCCGCGGGCGTAGGGCAGATGCTCGAGCGGCCTCTCGGCGCGCGGACCACGGGCGCCTTCGGGCCGCCCGTGCCCTTCCGCGGCACGGTCGAGCGCCTGACCGAAGGCCGCTTCGTGAACGAGGGACCGATGGAGCGGGGCGCACCGATGGACCTTGGCCCGACCTGCGTGCTGCGCGCGGGAACGCTGCGGGTGATCGTGACCTCGCGGAAGGAGGCGGCGGTGGACCCCGCCTTCTTCGCGCTGCACGGCATCGACCTGTCCGCGACGCGGCTTTTGGCGGACAAGGGCAAGAACCATTTCCGCGCGGCCTTCGCGGAGCGGTGCAGCGCGATCGTGGAATGCGACTGCCCCGGGCCGGCGTCGCTGGACCTCTCCGTCCTTCCTTTCCGGCACGTCCCCGCGGCTTGGCGCGGCGCGGCGGTTCAGTAGACTCCGGCGGCGCCGACCACGTCCTCGCCACGGCGCGGCAGCCAGACTTCGAGCGTCCCGCGACTGGGGCGCGGCGAGAAGTTGGTGAAGTCCAGCACCCGGAAGCCCGGGCCGAGCTGCACCGCCAGCCGCTCCGCCGACTCGCGGTCGGCGGGGGTGAAGTAGCGGACGCCGGCAGCCCCCGGGGTCGCGCGGACGGAACGCGTCTCCACCCGCCCGCCCGTTCGGGCCGCGGCGTCGGCGATGGCGACGGCGGTGCCGAAGTCGCCGGGGGTATGGTGGATCACGATCCGCGTGGGCGCGGCGGCACCCGGGTGGCCCGGGGCGTCGCCGGCCTTCGGGTCGGTCGGCCCGGCCTCGACGTATTCAGGCACCAGCGGGGCGCGGCGGGCCGCGGTGGCGCGGGGCGGCGCGGGCTCAGCCGGCTCGTCGCCTTCCTTCGGCGGCAGGTCGGAGATCCGGCTGCGGGGGGTGCGGGAAGGCTCCCGCCGTGCCTCCGCCGGGGGCACGGGCGGGAGCGGCAAGGGCTCCGCCGGGGCGGCGGCCTCGGTGCCGGGCGGCGAGCCCGCCGCGGGCGGCACGGTCGCGGCTGGCGCGACCGACGCGCGGCCAGCCGCCGGCCGCTGCGCCGGCCCTTGCTGGGCGGCGCGGGGAAGCGGATCGGTCCACCCGCCCGCGGCGCGGGGCGGAGCGGGGGTGGCCTGCGGGGCCGCAGCGACCTCGACGGGCACGGGGCGTCCGAGGTCCGTCGGCGGGCCGAGGAACTCGAGCCAGGCCGCGCCGACCCCGCCCGCCAGGAGCAGCGCGAGCCAAGCCAGGCCCACGGCGCGCAGGCCGCGGCGGCGCCGGGGACGGGCGATGTCGGAGACGGCGGGACGCGGCAGCCGGACGACGAGGCTGCTCCGAACCGGCGCGGTCAGCTCCATCGGCCCGTCGTCGTCGGCGTTCAGGGCCGCCTCGACCGCCGGGATCCAGTCGCCGCGGGCGGTGATCTCCGGCTCCCGCGCGAAGGCGTGGTCGAGGAGGCTCGTCAGCCGAAAGATGTCCCCGGGGCCGATCGCGACCTGGACGAGGGGCAGGTGACCGTCCGCATCGAAGTCCGCCGACCGCAGGCGGGCCGTGAGGTGCGCGACCGCGTCCTCCGCCCGCTCCGGCGCGAGGTCGAGGAGCGCCACGCCGGCGTCCGTCCGCGCGACGACGAGGTCGGACCCGACGGGCGGAAGCCCCGCATCGGCCGGCGGTTCGTTCCGCAGGACCGTCCAGCCGAGATCCGAGAGCAGGCGCGCGACCGTCGCCCGCTGATCCGTGCCGATGACGAGTTGTTCGAAGCCTGTGTCCATGGGCCCTTGGGTGCTGCCCCACGACGCTGACGCCCGAAGCGCCGGGCGGGTTTCCCCGAATCCGCCACGCCATCCCCAGTCGCGCTTGCAACGTCGCAGCGCCGATGTGGCGCCGCGCGCGGATCGGGGCCACCACGCGGCCCCCGCTCCGCGGAGTGTGAACGGTTGATGGGCCGGAACGCTGCGGGCGCGTACCGGCGCCCGACCTCAGTCCAGCTTCGCCCCGGCGGCGCGCACGACGTCGCGCCACTTCGCGTTCTCCGCCGCGACGTAGCGGTCGAAGTCGGCCGGGCCGAGGGGCTGGGGGCGGAGCCGATCTCGCGCAGGCGTTCCGCGGCGACGGGGTCGCGCACGATATCCAGGATGTGGCCGGCCAGCCGCTCCACGATGGGACGCGGCGTGCGGCCCGGCGCCTGGACGCCGAACCAGGCCACCGCCTCGAAGTCGGGGATGCCGGCCTGCACGACCGTCGGCACGTCGGGGAGGGAGAACCACCGCTCCTTCGACGTGACGGCGAGGCAGCGCAGCCGCCCGTCGCGGATGTGGGGCAGGTAGGCCGGCAGGTTGTCCACCGCGAGTTGCAGGCGGCCGCCGAGCAGGTCGGGGATGACCTGGCCCGTCCCGCGATAGGGCACGTGCGTCAGGTCCACGCCCGCCTTGGTCTTGAGGTACTCGCCGCAGAGGTGGCCGGAGGTGCCGTTGCCCGGCGTGCCGTAGTTCAGCGCCCCGGGCTGCCGCCGGGCCTGGGCCAGCAGGTCGTCGAGCGTGCGGGCCGGGTTCTCGGCCTGGATGATGATGCCGTTCGCGACCTCGTTCACCAGCGCGACGTTCGTCAGGTCCCGCGCGGGGTCGTAGGGAAGGCGGGAATAGAGGAACTGGTTGATGCTCGCCGTGCCGATCGTGCACATCAGCAGGGTGTGCCCGTCCGGGTCGGACTTCGCCACGAGGTCCGCGCCGAGGTTGCCGCCCGCGCCGGGGCGGTTGTCCACGACGACGGGCTGGCCGAGCGGGCCGCCCAGGCGTTCCGCGATCAGCCGCGCCGTCAGGTCCGTGGCGCCGCCGCCCGCGAAGGGCACGATGAGGCGCACCGGGCGCGACGGGTAGTTGGCCTGCGCCCGGGCGAGCCCCGGCAGGATCGCCGGCGCGGCGAGCGCGGCGCCGATCAGCAGCGCGTCGCGACGTGTGGTCTTCATGCGTATTCCCTCAATCCGCGGTCGCGCCGGAGCGGCGCACGATGTCGGTCCAGCGCCGTATCTCGTCCTTCACGAAGGCCAAGAAGGCCTCGGGCGAGGTGCCGCCGTCGGGCGTCAGGTCGGGCTTCATGCTGCCGAGGTCGGCGAGGCGGTTCCACGTATCGGGGTCCTTCACCACGGCGTCGATCTCGCGGCCCAGGCAGTCCACGATGGGCCGGGGCGTGCGCGCGTGCATCTGGACGCCGAACCAGGCGGTGGCCTCGACGCCCGGCAGGCCTTCCTCGGCGGTGGTGGGGCAGTCCGGCAGGGCGGGGGTGCGGACCTTCGTCGTCACGGCGAGGGCGCGGAGGCGGCCGTCGCGGATATGGCCGATGGCGGAGGGCAGGTTGTCCACCCCGACCTCCACGCGCCCGGCCATGATCTCGGCGAGCATCGGGCCCGCGCCGCGGAAGGGCACGTGGGCCATCTGGATGCCCGCCTCGATCTTCAGCAGTTCGCCCGTCATGTGCAGGGACGTCCCCGCGCCCGACGACCCGTGGTTCAACTGCCCCGGCCGCGCCTTCGCGTAGGCGACGAGTTCGCGGAGCGTCCGGACGGGGAGGGCGTTCGTCACGAAGATCACGTTGGGCACGCGGACGACGAGCCCGACTTCGGCCAGCTCGTCGGGCCGGTAGGGCATCCGGTTCCCGTAGAGCGAGTAGTTGATCGCCCCGGACGAGATGGTCTGCATGAGGATCGTGTAGCCGTCCGGCTCCCCCTTCGCGACGAGATCGGAGCCGATGTTGCCGCCGGCGCCCGCCCGGTTCTCGATGGTCACCGGCTGGCCGAGCCGGGCCTGGAGGCGCTCGGCCAGGATGCGGGCGACGAGGTCGGTCGTGCCCGCGGGCGGGAACGGGACCACGAAGCGGATGGGTCGGGTGGGGTAACCGGCGGGCGCCTGGGCAAGCGCGTGGGTGGCCGCGAGCAGGGCAGGGGCGGCCAGCAGCGGCCGACGCGGAATCGTCATGGACCTTCCTCCGTTCTCCCGGGCCGGCGTTCTCTGAGCCGGGGTCTGACGCCCCTTTCGCCATCCCGACGCAACGACATGTCGTGCCGCGCGCTCCCAGGGCTGACAAGGTCCGTCGCGCGGGCAATGTCTCTCCTCCGCGCGCCGAATCGGGCGGGCCGGGCGGGTCATTCGACCGCCTGGCGGATGGGCGGGGGCGGAGGTCGGCCGTATGGCGTTTCTCAGGGTCTATGCGCGGGTGCTGGGACTGCTCGGCCCCGACCGCTGGATCGCGATGGGACTGGCGCTGGCCGCCCTGGCCCTTGCCGGTCTTCAGTTCCTGGAGCCCGTGCTCTTCGGGCGTGTGGTGGACATCCTCTCCGTCGCCGATCGCCTGCCGCGGGAGGAGGTCTGGGCGCAGGCGATCAACCTGCTGCTGGTCTGGGCCGCCGTCGGCGTGACGGGGATCGGGGCGAACGTCGCCGTATCTCTCCTGTCCGACCGCATGGCGCACCGGAACCGCCTTTCCGTCATGAACCGCTACTTCCAGCACGTCCTGGCCATGCCGCTGTCCTTCCACGGGGATACCCAGTCCGGGCGGCTGATGAAGGTCATGCTCGTCGGGGCCGATCACCTTTTCTCGATCTGGCTGAACTTCTTCCGGGAACACCTGACGACCTTCATCGGGCTGGTCGTCCTGCTGCCGATGACGCTGCTGATGAACTGGCGGCTCGGCCTCGTGCTCGTCGCGCTCGTAGTCGTCTTCGCCGCGGTCTCGGCCTGGGTCATCTCCAAGACATGGGAGGCGCAGGAGCGGGTCGAGGCCTTCCAGACCGACCTCGCGGGCACGGCGCAGGACGCGCTGACGAACGTCGTGGTCGTGCAGTCCTTCACGCGGCTGCGGTCGGAATCCAACCGCTTCGGCGACATCATGCGGCGCGTGCTGGACCACCAGTTCCCCGTGCTGAACTGGTGGGCGGTGGTGTCGGTGCTGACGCGCGCGGCCTCGACGCTCGCGGTCATCGCGATCTTCCTCCTCGGCACCTTCCTGCATATCCGGGGGCAGGCGTCGGTCGGCGAGATCGTGTCCTTCATGGGCTTCGCGAACCTGCTGATCGGGCGGCTGGAAGGCGCGGTCGCCTTCGTATCCTCCCTGCTGATGCGCGTGCCGGCGCTGCAGGACTTCTTCACCGTGCTCGACACCCGGTCCTCGGTGCCCGAGAAGCCGGACGCGGTCGCGCTGCCGCGCGCCGCGGGGCACGTGACCTTCGAGCACGTGGCCTTCGGCTACCCGGGCGGCGGGCTGATCCTGAAGGACGTCTCGCTCGAGGCGCCGCCGGGCAAGACGGTCGCGCTGGTCGGACAGACCGGGGCGGGCAAGTCCACGGGGATGTCGCTGCTCCAGCGCCTCTGGGACCCTGTGCAGGGCCGCATCACGATCGACGGGCACGACATCCGCGACGTGTCGCTGGAAAGCCTGCGCGCGAACATCGGCGTCGTCTTCCAGGACGCGATGCTGTTCAACCGCACGATTCGGGAGAACCTGCTCGTCGGCCGGCCCGACGCGACGCAGGAGGACATCGAGCACGCCTGCCGGATGGCCGAGGCGCACGACTTCATCATCCGCCAGCCCCGCGGCTACGAGACGCCGGTCGGGGAGCGCGGCACGGCGCTGTCCGGCGGGCAGAAGCAGCGCCTGGCCATCGCCCGCGCGCTGCTGAAGGACCCGCCGGTCCTCATCCTCGACGAGGCGACGAGCGCGCTGGACACGGCGACGGAGGCGCGCGTGCAGCGGGCGCTGAAGGCGCTGATGCAGGGCCGCACAACCTTCATCATCGCCCACCGCCTCTCGACCGTGCGCGACGCGGACGAGATCCTTGTCTTCGAGCAGGGCATCATTGCGGAGCGCGGGACCTTCGAGGAGCTCGTCGCCCTCGGCGGGCGCTTCGCCGACCTCGTCCGCACGCAGCTTCAGGGGACGGAGACGCGGAAGGAACCGGCGGTCGTGGCCTGAGCGGCGGCCTGACCGAAGGATCAGGCGCGCGACGCGCGCGACAGACGGGACCGGGCGCGCGACGCGCGCGACAGACGGAAGGCTGCCCGGACCGTTCCGCCGGTGGCAACTTCCTCTCTCCTTGCCGGGGGAGGGAAGGTCATGATCGGACGGGGCATCGCCCTGGCCGTGGCGCTGGTCGCCGCGGCGGGTGCGGCGAGGGCGCAGGACCAGGAACTCGTCGCCCGCGGCCGCTACATCGTCGAGAGCATCGGCGGCTGCGGCAATTGCCACACACCGCAGGGGCCGAACGGACCGCTCCCCGGCCAGCACCTCGCGGGCGGGGCCGTCTTCGACGAGCCGCCGTTCCGCGCCGTCGCGTCCAACATCACGCCCGACCCGGAGACGGGGATCGGCCGCTGGACCGACGCGCAGCTCGCCCTCGCCATCCGCGAGGGCAAGCGGCCGGACGGGCGGATCATCGGGCCGCCGATGCCGATCGAGCTCTACCGCGGCATCTCGGACCGCGACCTCTCCGCGATCGTCGCCTACCTCCGTACCGTGCCGCCGGTGCGCAACGCCGTCCCGGCGAGCGAGTACCGGATTCCGCTGCCGCCCGCCTACGGGCCGTCCGTGACGGCCGTCGCCGATCCGCCGGCGGATGACCCGGTCGCGCGCGGGCGCTACCTCGCGGGGCCGCTCGGGCATTGCGTGGAATGCCACACGCCCATGGCGGCCGGCGGGGCACGCGACTGGTCGCGGACCGGCGCGGGCGGGCAGCCCTTCCCCGGGCCCTGGGGCACCTCCGTCGCGCGCAACATCACGCCGCACCCGTCCGCGGGGATCGGCGCCTGGAGCGACGTTCAGGTCGTGCGGGCCGTGACCGGCGGCGTCTCGGCCGACGGGCGGCGGCTCTTCCCGCCAATGGGCTACGCCTACTACGCGCGGATGAGCGAGGGCGACCTGCGCGACCTCCTCGCCTACCTTCGGTCGCTGCCGCCGCAGCCCTGACGCGGGCGTGCCGTCGCCCCGGGGGCTTCCCGCCCCGCGGGGCCGTGCCGCAGGATGCAGGCAGCGCCGCCCTCGAAGCCGCGCCCGAGGACGACGCCATGCCCCGCCGAGGACCACCGGCCCCGCCGAGGACCACCGATTGAGCGGGACTGACGCCGGATCGCGTGCTGCCCTTACAACCCAACCCGCTTCCCCGGCCTGGCCGCGGGAGGTCGCGGCCGGCTTCGCCGGCGCGCTCGGCTCGGTTCCCCTGAACATCGCCCACGGTGCCATCACCTTCGCGCCGCTCGGCACCGGGGCGGTGGTCTCGGGCGCCGCGATGACGGTCCTGACCGGCGCGGTCGTCGGGATCTTCCTCGGCCTGCTCGCCGGCAGCCGACCGCTCATGGGCGGGCCGACCGCCGCCGTGTCGCTGACCCTCGCCGGATTGCTCGGCACCGCGACGTCCGCGGGGATCCTGCCGGGTGGCGAGGCCGGGGTGGGTGCGGCCATCGCGGTCTGCGCCCTGACGACCATCCTCTCGGCTGTGGCGGTCGCGGCGCTTGCCGTGCTGCGGCTGGGCCGTGCGGCCGCCCTCATCCCGTATCCCGTTCTCTCCGGCTTCGTGAACGGCACGGCGGCGCTGCTCATCCTGAGCCAGGTCGGACCGGCGCTCGGGCATGCCATCGGGCGCTTCCCGCCGCTGTCGACGATCCAGCCCCTGGCGCCGGCGGTTGCGCTCGCGACGGCCTGCCTCATCGTGCTGCGGCCGCCGGGCGTGCTGGCGAAGGTGCCCGGCGTGATCCGCGGCGTCGTCGCGGGCTGCGCGCTGGACGCCCTGCTCCGCCTGCTCGGCGCGGGAGCCCTCCTCGGGCCGCTGCTGGGCGCGCCGCCGACGCTGGACCGGCACCTCGCGGATTCAGCGGCGGCGCTGGCGGTGCTGCCGGAGCTGCGCCTCGCCCCCTCTGGCTGGCGATCCTCGCGGCCGCCGGCACGATGGCGGTGCTCGTCGTGCTGGAGACGCTCGCGACGGCGGCGGCCATCCGGGAACTCGGCGGGCCTCGGGCCGACCTGGACCAGGACCTGCGGGCGCTGGCGGCGGCGAACCTGGCCGCCGGCGCGGCGGGGGCGGTCGCGGGCTGCGGCAGCATCACCGCGACGAGCGCCGCCCTCGCCGCCGGCGGCCGCGGGCGCCTCGCGGCCGCGACGCGCGGGCTGGTCATCCTCGGCGCCCTGGCGGGGCTCGGGCCGCTCGTCGCCCTGCTGCCGCAGGCCGTGTTGGCCGGCGTCATCCTCGGCACCGCCTGGAACATGCTGGATCCCGGGGCGCTCCGGCCGCTAAGGACTGGCACCGGGTCGCACCGGCTGACGGATGCGGCGGTGATGGTCGTCGTCGCGGGCGTCGCGGTGGGGTGGAGCCTCGCGGCCGCCGTCGCGATCGGCGTGACGCTCGCGGTGCTCGCCTTCACCGCCTCCATGGCGCGGGGCGTGGTGCGGCGCGCCTGGCGCAACCCCGGCGGCCGGTCCCGCACGCGCCGCCCGGCCTGGGCCGAAGCCCTGCTGCTGCGCGCCGGGGAGCGTATCGAGGTCGTGGAACTGGAAGGCGCCCTGTTCTTCGGCAGCGCCGACGCCGTCGCGCTGCACGTGGAGCGCGCGGCGGAGTCCGGGGCGGAGGCCGTGATCCTCGACTTCGGCCGCGTCACGCGGGTGGACCTCTCGGGCGCGCGGCAGATCGCGCGGCTGCTGGCGCGGCCGCCGGGCGGGCGGGCGCGCATCCTCCTTGCCGGGTTGCGGCAGGGGGCACCGGCACGGGACGACATGGCGGCGCTCGGCGTGCTCGCCGCGGTGCCAGCGGCCGCCGTCTTCGAGACGCTGGAGGAGGCGTTGGTGTCGGTTGAGGCAGAGGTGCTGGCCATGGCGCCCGACGCGCCGGACGGGGCGCTCGCGCCGCTCGATGCACTGACCGGCCTCGGGCTGGAGGAGGACACCGCGCGCCGACTGCTCGACGCGATGACGGAGGAGCGCTTCGCCCCGGGCGAGCTCGTCCTCCGGCGCGGGGAGGAGCCGGAGGCACTCTACGTCATCCTCGATGGTTGCGCCGACGTGGTCATCCCCCGCCCGGGGCCCGGCAACGCCACCCTGCGCGTCGCGACCACCACCCCCGGCGCGGTCATGGGGGAGATGGGGGTGCTGACCGGCGGCCGCCGGACCGCGGACGTGCGCGCCCGCTCGGCGCTCCGCTGCCTGCGGCTCTCGTCCGCGACCCTCGCCCGCCTCGAGCGGGAGGACCCGGCCGCCGGCGCCGCGTTGCTGCGGGCCATCGCCCGGCAGATCGACAGCAACCTGCGCATGGCGAACACGACGATCGCGACGCTGGAGCGATGAGGCGGGCCTGCACCGAATTTTCGGCGCTTTTTCAGGTGTAACGCCGGGGGCGGAACGGTAGGTTACATCCGGAAACAGGGAGGAGATCGCATGCCCGGAGCGACCGCTCACAGCCTTGGCGTCATCCTCATGATTGCGACGCTCTCCGCCACGGGCGGGGCCGCGGTGGCCGAAGGGCAACCGGCACGCCAGGCGACCGGCCCGTCGCGCGCGCCTGCCCCGTCCGGCACGGCCACGGAGGTCGGCGACGCGGCGGCGGAGGTGCTGCGGGCGCGGGGCACGCCGTCCGGCCGGGCGGCGGCGGCCTCGCGAGGGGCAAGCGACCCCGCGCCCGTCCCGCGGAACCCGCAGGGGCGCTGACGCGGAATGCCCGCGACGAGGTGGCGGGCCGCCGGCGCGGCCTCCGCGTTGCTGTTCCTCGCCCCGCCCGCCCTCGCCCAGTTCCGGCCGCCGACGCTGCCCCAGGCCATCGAGCGGCTGGCCCCTTCGGAGCAGCCGCGGCTCTCTCCCTCCGCGGTGCCGGACGCGCCGGAGGCCCGGCGCGGGCCCGGTGAAGACCGGGTCATCGGCCTCCGCCGCGTCGAACTGACCGATGCCACGGTGCTGACGCCCGCCGCCCTCGGCGGAACGCTCGCGGGGCTGGAGGGGCGCGACGTCCCGCTGCGGCAGGTGGAGGAGGCGCGGGTCGCGATCCTCTCGGCCTTCCGGCAGGCCGGCTATCCCTTCGTCGCGGTGAACGCGACCCTCGCGCCGGCGGGCGATGGGCGCTTCGACCTGCGCTTCGCGGTCGTCGAGGCGCAGGTGACGGAGATCCGGCTCGACGGCGACATCGGCCCGGCCGCGACGCAGGCGCTGCGCTTCGCCGAGCCGCTCCGGAGGCTCGGGCCCTTGCAGGCCGATGCGCTGGAGCGCGCGCTGCTGCTGATCTCCGACATTCCCGGCGTGACGGTGCGCGGCATCCTGCAGCCGGTGGAGGGGCAGGCGGGGGCGCTGCGCCTCGTGCTGCGGCTCGACCGGCAGGCCTTCTCCGGCCTCGTCACGCTCGATAACCGGGCCTTCCGGCTGACCGGGCCGTGGCAGGCCCTAGCCGTGCTGCAGGGCAATTCCTTCACGGAGTTCGGTGAGCGGACGGAGGTCTCGCTCTACGGCACCGAGGAGTTTTCCCAGCGCTTCGCGCAGGTCGCGAGCGAGTGGTTCGTCGGCGGCTCCGGCCTGCGCATCCGCCTCCAGGCCGGCTACGGGGAGAGCGAGCCGCGCGGCTTCCTGGAAGCCCTCGGCTACACGGGAACGAGCACGATCGCGGGGATCACGGCCTCCTACCCCATCATCCGATCCCGCCCCGCGAACCTGACGGCGACGGCGGGCTTCGATTACTTCGAGGGGCGGGTCGAGGCCGACCGGAACGGCGCGAACATCGACGCGCTGGACCGCGTCTTCGCGCTGCGGGGCGGGCTGACGGGCAACCTCCTCGACCCCGGGCCGGTCGGGCCGTTGCCGCCCGGCGCGACGCAGGCACAGATCCGGCTGAGCCAGGGGCTCGGGGGCAACACCGCGCGGCCCTCCCGCGCGGGCGCCGACGGCGGGTTCTTCAAGGTCACGGGCGAGGTTGTGCGCAACCAGCCCATCGCGGAGCTCGCGCCGGGGCTGGGGCTGACGCTGCAACTGCTCCTCGCCGGGCAGTGGTCGCCGGACGTGCTGCCTTTCTCGGAGAAGTTCCTCCTCGGCGGCGGGCGGATCACGCGGGGCTACTACGCGGGGCAGGCGTCGGGCGACATCGGCTGGGCGGGCGGCGTGGAGCTGCAGCTGGAACAGGGCTTCGACCTGCCGCCGCTGGTCGGGCTGCCCGCGATGCGAATGCAGGCGCAGGCCTACCTGTTCCATGACCGGGGCCGCGCCATCCAGAACGCGGCGCTGGAGCGGGACGTCTCCCTCTCCTCCTTCGGCGGGGGCATCCGGCTCTTCTTCGAGCGTGCGGTGCAGATCGAGGCGGAGGTCGCGCGCCGCCTGGAACGGCGTCCCGACGGCGCGGCGGCGCCGCGCGTCTCGCCCGTCATGGGTTTCCTCGGTGTGGTGGTGAGGTTCTGATGAACCGGGCGCTCCTCCTCTCGACGACCGGGCTGATCGCGGCGGCGGCCTGCGCGGTGCAGGCGCAACCCATGCCGGCGCCAGCCGCCGGGCCGGTGGGCGGGCAGGTGGTCGCGGGGCAGGCGGCGGTGTCGCGCTCGCCCGGGCAGACGGTGATCAACCAGTCGAGCGACCGCGCGGCGATCGAGTGGCAGGGGTTCAACGTCGGCCGCGACCACCGCGTGCAATTCGTGCAGCCCTCCGCCTTCTCCTGGACGCTGAACCGGGTGACGGGGCCGGACCCCTCGGTCATCGCGGGGCAGGTGACCGCCAATGGCGGCGTCGCGCTGGTGAACCCGTCCGGCGTGCTCTTCGCGCAGGGGTCCCGGGTGGATGTCGGCAGCCTGATCGCGACGCCGTCCGACATCGCCAACGGCAACTTCATGGCGGGACGGATGGTCTTCGACGGCCAGCCACGCCCGGGCGCACGCGTCGAGAACCGCGGCGAGATCACGGTCCGCGACCGCGGGCTCGTCGCGCTCGCGGGGCCGCGCGTGGCCAATTCCGGCACCATCCGCGCCAACCTGGGCCAGGTGCGGCTGGCCGGCGGGGTCGAGGGCTTCGCGCTGGACCTGGCCGGTGACGGGCTGCTCTCGATCGACGTGACGCGCGCGGTGCGGGAGGGGACGGGCGGCGCCGCGCTCGTCACGAACTCCGGCGTGGTCGAGGCGGCCGGCGGCAGCGTGACGATCACCGCCCATGCCGCGAGCGGCCTGATCGAAGACCTGGTGCAGAACACCGGCACCGTCGGCGCGGGCCGTATCCGGATTGCGGCGGAGGGCGGCAACGTCGCGCTGGATGCCGGCCGCGTGACGGCGCCGGGCGGGCGCGTCGAGGTCGGTGCGAATGGCGGGACCGTGCGGCTCGGCGCGGGCGCGCAGGTCTCGGCGAGTGGCGCGACCGGCGGGGAGGTTCGCCTCGGCGGCGCAGGGACGCGGCGCGTGCAGGTGGACGGCACCGTCGCCGCGCGCGGTGCGGCCGGGCGGGGCGGAACCGTGGCCGTGCAGGCCGCGGAGCGCGTGGCCCTGTCCGACACGGCGCGGGTTGATGCGTCGGGCACGGCGGGCGGCGGGACGGTCCTCGTCGGGACGACGGGCCGCGGACGCGCGCAGACCATGGCGGCGGAGGCGAGCATCGCCGCGGGCGCCTCCATCGCCGCGGATGCGACGGAGGCGGGCAACGGCGGCGCCGTCTTCGTCAACAGCACGACGCGGACGGAGATGCTCGGCACCATCTCCGCCCTCGGCGGGCCCCGGGGCGGCGATGGCGGCTTCGTCGAGGTGTCGGGGCAGGACGTGCTCTCCTTCCCGAGCCTCTCGCTCGTCCGTGCCGGGACGCTGCTCATCGACCCCACGACGATCACGATCAACAACGGGTCGGCTGGGAATCCGATCAACGGTGCGGTCATTACCAACGGCGACGTCAACGCCTTCACGGGCAACCTTGTGCTTGAGGCGACGCAGTCGATCACGCTGTCCGCCAACGCTACCATCGACAAGGCCAGCGGCGGCTTGACGATGCGCACGACGGGCGGCGGCGTCGTGGGCGAAGGGATCACGATCGGCAGCGCGATCCTGCTCTCGGGCAACAACGCCTCGCTGCTGATCGAGTCCCGCGGCGACGTGGTGACGGCAGGGCCATCCGGCTTTTTCGGCGGCGCGACCCTGAGGACGAGCGACGGCAACATCACCATCATCGGCCGGACCGTCTCGCTCGGCGGCTCCCTTGACGCGCAGGCCCGCAGCGGCGCGGGAAGCGCCTTCGCCCTCGGTCAGAGCGCCGGGAGCATCCGGCTCGACACCACGGGCGCGGCGCTCTTCGGCGCCCCCGTCTTCGCCGATGGTGGCGCCATCACGATCGGCGCGCCGGGTTCCCTGCTGACGATCGAGGCGGACCAGCAGATCCTGGTCACCGCGCGCACCTCGGTCCTCGGCAACACGACGAGTGGGTTCAGCGCCGGCTCCGGCCTGCTGTCCCGGCCGGCCTCGGGCGCGGTGTTCATCACGGCGGGAACGGATATCACCCTCTTCGGGGGCATCAACGCAGTGGGTGGCGGCGGCACCGGACCGACCGGCGAGGCCAACGCGCCGGCCATCAGCCTCGTCGCCGGCCGAACCATCACCTTCGAGAGCCGGAGCAGCATCCAGACACCGCGGACGAGCAACCAGCCGGCCGGCGGCATCGTCTACCTCGACACAACCGGTCGGCCGACGCCGGGTAGCGCCGCGGGCACGCTGCCGAGCACCGGCACTGGTGACATCATTCTCAACACGAACCCAACCGGCCTTGTCAGCAATACCAGCGGGCTGGTCGCCGGCGGTCTCGGAACCTTCATCCGTGCGGCGGGGTCGGTGCGGGTCGGCGCGAATGCCGGCATCGGCGAGGGCGCCGGGTCATCCAGTCTCTCGAGCGAGGGACCGACGACGGTTATTGCGGGCGGCGACGTGACGATCGGCTCCGGCGGGCGCATCTTCGGCTATGCCGGAAGCCCAGCCCTGACCATCCGGGCCGGCGGCACGATCAGGAACGCCGGCAGCATCAACGTCTTCGGCTCGGCTGTCGTCGACATCGAGGCCGTCGGCACCATCACGATGGACGGAGGAGCCGGACAGGCGCGGCTCGTCTCCGGCGGCGTGGGTGGGCGGCTCGTCTCGACGGGCGGCGCCATCGACTTCGTCAACACGGACAGCACGCTCGGCGGCGGCTTCACCTTACAGGCTGCGACAACGCTGACGACCGGTGGCTTCGGATCACAGAATTGGGCCGTCTCCGGCGGATCCGGGCAGCGGTTGTTCGCCGCACCGGGCGGGATAACCCTCGTCAACGTCAATATCGAGAATGCGCGGCTGGAGGCCACGAACGGCCGGATCGACATCAGCGCACCGTCCGTATTCGGGCAGTCGCGGGTCGTGCGGTCCGACCTCGTCGCGGGCACGGGCATCTCGATCCAGGGCGGCACGGTCCTCGTCGGCGACATCTCTGCCCGCACGACCGCCGGCGACATCGTCATCGGCAGCAGCGATCCGTCCGTCCCGGGCCTTCAATACGTCGGTAGCCTCCGGGGCCTTTCCACGCCGGGCAACGTGACGATCGTCAGTCAGGGCGAGTTTGAATTCGGCTCGAATGCGCCCTTGCCCATGCGGATCACGGGCCCCCTGCAGGTGGGTGGCACGCTCGACCTCACGGCCGCCACCGGGCTGGCCCAGGACGCGACGGGAAGCGGGATCACCGCAGGTCAGCTCAGGGTGTCGGCTCCGAACGGGTCGGTCAGTCTCGACGGGGCAGGCAATGCGATTGCCCAGTTGGGTGCCAGCATCGGCGGCGCCGGGCTCACGCTGCGCACCACCGGCAACCTTTCCATCGTCGGGCCGGTCACGGTCGGACAGGCCTTCGCACCGGCCGTGCTGGATCTGGCGGCGGCCGGCGCGATCACGCAGGCGGCCACCGGGGCCGCGGTCACCGCGGGCACCCTTCGCCTGGATGCCGCGAGCGTCTCGCTCACCGGCGCCGGGAACGCGATCGCCAACCTGGGGACCAGCCGGGTCACGGGCACGCTCGCGCTGAAGGAAGCGGGAGGGGCGGGCCTCAGCCTCGGCGCGGTGAACGCGGGGACGCTGGACATCGAGACCAGCGGCGGCGTCACGCAGACCGCCCCCGTGACGACGAGCGGCAGCACGCTGCGCGTGACCGCAGTCGGCGACGTGATCCTGACCGATCCGGGCAACAGCATCCTCGCTCTTGGCCAATCCTCCACGCCGGGCACCTTCAGCCTGTTCACCACGACGTCGCTGAACGTTTCCGAAACGGTCACGGCCGGGCCGCTGCTGCGGCTGGTGTCCGCGGACGGGATGGTACTCTCCTCACCCACGCTCATCGCGAGCCGCATGGAGCTCGTCGCGGGCACGAACCCGCTTGCGCCTGGCGGGCTGACGCTGAACGGAGCGGCGTTCCAGCTGTTGGAGGCCGGGCTGCTCGCCTCGCCCAAGGGGGTCGTCTCGGGCGCACCGAGCACCCTGACCGGCTTCCCGGCGCAACCCGCGCCGGTCCTGGTCATCGACACGCGCACCGGTGGCCTGAACGCCCTGCCGACAGCTGTGCAACCAGAGACCGGCGCGACCGACCTGACGCAGCCGACACAGCTTTCGACCTTCGATCCCGCCCTGGCTGCGGGTTCGAACATGGCGCTGAACCTGAGCGCCGGCGGCGCGGTGTTCCTGCTGCTCGGCAACGGCACCGCGACCGGGACGATCTCCGCCTCACGGCTCGGCGTGCAGGGCGTGGGGGGTGCCGCGACGCTGACCGGCACGATCGCCGGGATCGCGGATGGCACGGCCGCGGAGCGGGCGACGATCACCACGGTGCAGCCGAGCTACACCTTCAACGGCTGCGTCATCGGCTCGTCCGCGCCCTGCACCGTGCTGCCACCACCACCACCACCTCCGCCGCCGCCGCCGCCACCACCGCCACCACCGCCGCCACCACCACCACCGCCGCCACCGCCACCACCGCCACCGCCGCCGCCGGTCGAGCCGCCTCCATCACCGCCCGGGCCCGCGCCCGGACCGGATCCGACGCCGCCGCCGGCCCCGGTGCCCGAACCGGCGTCGCCGGCGCCGGGCCCCGCGGCCCCGGCGCCCGGCCCGTCGGGCGGGAGCTCCGCCGTCCCCCCCACCAACCCGGCCAGTGCCGCGCTCATCCCGAGCGAGGTCGCGGGCGAACAGGTCGCGTCGCAGGACGAGGAGGAGGCGCGGCGCCGCACCCTCGTCCTCACCCAGCCCGGCATCGTCCCGCCGCCGCCGCAGCTCCTTTCGCCGCGGCAGCGCGGGCGGTCGCCGGACAGCCCGGACGTGCTGCTGCCCGGCATCGGCGCGCAGGATTTCTGACCATGCGACGGCTCCTCCCGTTTTTCCTTCCAGGCCTCCTCCTGCTCGCGGCCTGCACGACCCCGCCGCCCGAGGCCTTCGTCACCTCGGCGCGGGAGGCCGCCCAGGCCCGCGAGGCCGGCACCGACGCGCGCGGGGAACGCTGCCTCGCGCGCGCGGCCGCCGGCGCCGTGGCGGGGCGCGCCACCGAGCTGTTCTGCGGCGGCTGGACCCAGCCCGCGGCACGCGTGATCGAGCTGGACGGCCCGGTGGACCCGGCGCGGCTGGCCGCGCTCGCCGGCGGCGGGGCGTGGCGGGCCGGGCTGGACGCGCGCCTCCTCTGCGGCGCGGCGGAGCCGACGACGATCGCCGGCGGGCGCCCCGCGCTGATGCTGTCCTGCCGGCGGCGCGCAGGGGGATGGCCGCACCTCGCCCTCGTCGCGGCGGGGCCCGGCGGGCCGGTGCTGGCGGACGGGCTGCCCGCGGCGCTGCCGGTGGTCGAGGGCGTCATCGTCGGCGTGCCCGGCACGCGGGCGACCCGCTCCGCCGCCGTGCAGCTCGCGACTGCGCGGCTCTCCGCGGAAGCCTTCGGCGCGGCCGAGGTCGCACGCTACGAGGCACTGATCACCCTCGGCGCCGAGCTGAACCAGGCGGAGAACTTCGCCGCGGCGGCCGACGCCTACCGCGACGCGCTCACGATCCAGGAAGGCGTCCTCGGCCGCGACAACCCGGACGCCGTGACGGCGGTCGCGCACCTCGCGCTGAACCTCTCGAATCTCGGCCGGGGGGCGGAGGCGGCGGCGCTCTTCGCGCGGGCGGGGCGCATCGCGCCGCTGGCGGCGGACCCCGTCGCGCCGGCGCGCGTGCTGCACTACCGCGGCCTCGACGCGGCGAACCGGGGCGAGGCGGAGACGGCGGCCCGGCTGCTGTTGGAGGCCGAGCGGCGCTACGCCGCGCTGCTTCCGCCCGACCTCGTCCAGGGCGCGGGGGGCGGCGCCGCGGCGGAGGTGGCCCCGGCGCTCGCGCTCGATACGGTGGCGCAGTCGGCGCTCCTCGGGCTCGTCGAGGTCCAGCGGAACCGCGGCGTTGCCCTGGCCCGCGCGGGACAGCCGGGGCAGGCCGCGGGCCTCGCCCAGTCCTCGCGCGATCTGCTGCTGCGCGCGGGGATGACGGAGGGCATCGTTCTCGGCCGCAGCTTCCGCAGCGAGGGCATGGCGCGGCAGGTCCTCGGCAGCGGGGCGGAGGGCGGGCTCTACGCCCAGGCCGCCGGACGCTTCGCGAGCGCCCAGCCGGGCGAGCGGCCGGAGGCGACGACCCTCTTCCTCTCCGGCGCGCGGCTCGCCGCCTCGGGCCGGCAGACCGAGGCGCTGGAGGCCTTCCGGCGCGGCGCGGACATCCTGCGGGCGCGGCAACTCGGGCTGCCCGTGGCGCTGGTGCAGCCCTATCTCGACCTGTTGCTGGCCTCCCCCGACCCGGGGGCGATCGCCGAGATGTTCGGCGCGATGCAGCTAGCGCGGCGCGACGGCACGGCGCGGCTGACGGCTCAGGCCAGCGCGCGGCTCGCGGCTTCCTCCGGCGACCGGCGCGTCGGCGCAGCGCTGCGGGCGATGCAGGACGCGGACCGGACCCTGCGCGCCGTGCTGCTGGAACAGGGGGAGCCGGGGCGCGCGAACGACCCGCGCCTCGCCGAACGCGTCGCGGAGGCGCGCCGCGCGCGCGACGCGGCGGAGGACGAGGCGGCGGCGGCCGCGCCGGGCTACCGCCAGTTGCTGATGGGCGCGGCCGACGCGGCCGCCGTCCGCGCCGTGCTTGCGCCGGACGAGGCGCTCTTCGTCATGCTCGCCGGTCCCGACCAGGCGCATGTCCTCGCGTTGCGCGGCGACGGGCGGATGCTCGCGCGCCGCGTGCCGATGGGCGAGGCGGCGATGGACGCCCTCGTCGCCCGGGTGCGGTCGGGGCTGGTGACGGGTGGCGCGCCGCGGCCCTTCGACGCGGAGGCCGCCCACGCGCTGCACGCCGCGCTCGTTGCGCCGCTCGCCCCGGTGCTGGAGGACGCGGCATCGCTCGTGATCGTGGCGGACGGGCCGATGCTGCGCCTGCCCTTCGCGCTGCTGCCGGAACGGCCGGAGGCCGGTCGCGACGCGCCCTGGTTGATCCGTCGCCACGCACTGTCGCACATGCCGTCCGCACAGGCCCTCGTGACGCTGCGGCGCGCCGGGGCGGGCGGCGCCTCCGCCGCGCCGCTGCCCTATCTCGGCTTCGGCGATCCGGTGGCCCCGGCGCCGGCGCTGCTGCGCACGGCCTTCCCGGCGGAGGCCTGCCCGAACGACGCGAACGTCGCGGGGCTGCTGCCGCCGCTGCCGGGCTCGCGCGCCGAGCTGAGCGTCGCGGCGCGCCAGGTTCGCGCGGGGCTGGAGAGCCTGCGGCTGGGCGCGGCCTTCACGCCGGCCGCCGTGCGCGCGGCCGATCCCGGGCGCCACCGCGTCCTGCACTTCGCGACCCACGCGCTGCTGCCGGCCGACCTGTCCTGCCTGCGGGAGCCTGCGCTGCTCGCCTCGGCGCCGCGCGGGGCGGGGATGCGCGGGCCGCGCTGCTCACGGCCTCCGACATCCTGGACCTGCGGCTGGATGCGGACCTCGTCATCCTGTCGGCCTGCAACACCGCGGTCGGGCCCGCCGGCGGTGACCTGGCGGGGGAGGGGCTGACGGGCCTGGCGCGCGCCTTCTTCTACGCGGGAACCCGCGGCGTGCTCGCGACGCACTGGTCCGTGGACGACCTCGCCGCCGCCATCACCATCGCCGACCTGCTGCAGCGCCAGGAACGCGGGGCGCCGAGCAGCGCGGCGGCCCTGCGGTCCGCCCAGCTCCTCCTGCTCGATGGCGCGGGAAGCCGCTTCGCGGCGGAGTTCGCGCACCCCGCCTGGTGGGCGCCCTTCGTGCTGATCGGCGACGGGCGGCGGGGCGGGATGCGGCTTGCCGGCGGCTGAATCCGGCCGCCGCATCGCCCGGATGCTCCGCCGGCGCGCGGCGCGGGCCGCGCTGGTGGCGGCGGCCGTCGCGCTCGCCGTCATCGGTGCGCGGGGGCGGGCTGGCTCCAGCCCGTCGAGCTCGCCTGGTACGACGCGCAGGTGCGCGCCACGGCGGACGCGGCGCCGGCGTCCGGGATCGCCCTCGTGCTCGGGGACGAGGAGGACATCGCCCGCTACGGCTGGCCGCTGCCGGACGGCGTGCTGGCCCGGCTCATCGGCCGGTTGCTCGAGCGCGGCGCCGCCGGCGTGGCGGTGGACCTGTTCCGCGACCGCCCGGTCGGGGAGGGGGCGGAGGACCTCGCGGCCCTGCTGGCGCGCGAGGACCGGGTGGTGTGGGCTTACCGCCTGGGCGATGCCGGCCTCCCCGGCGTACGGCCGCCCGCCGCCCTCGCCGGCACGCCGCGCGCGGCCTTCGCCGACGTCGTCGCCGACGCCGGCGAGGTCGTCCGGCGGGCCCTGATCGCCGCCGACGACGCGGCGGACGGGCGGGTCGCCCTCTCGCTCGGCGCCGCGCTGGCGGAACGGGTCGCGGGGGAACGGCTGCGTCCGGCCGGTGACGACCTCGCCTTCGGCGGCGGCCTGCTGCGCATCCTGGAACAGCCCTTCGGCCCCTATGCGCGCCTGGATGCGGCGGGGTACCAAGTCCTGCTCTCTTACGACGGCGCCTTTCCCCGCCTGACGCTGCGCGACGTGCTCGAGGGCGAGCCGTCCGTCGTGGCGGGACGGGGCATCCTCGTCGGCGTGGACAGCCTCTCGGTCCGCGACAGCTTCTCGACGCCGCTCAGCACGGGGCTCGCGCGCCGTCCCCCCATGCCCGGCGCGATGCTCCATGCCCATGCGGCGGCCAGCCTGCTCCGCGCCGCGCAGGGCGAGCCTGCGGCGCCGCGGCCCCGCCGCGCGGCCTGGAGCACGCGGTCGTCGCGGCCGGGGCGGCCCTCGGGGCGCTGCTTCCCCTCGCCGTGCCGCCGGCTGCCTTCGCGATCCTGGCCGGCGGGCTGGTCCTGCTGGGGGTCGGGCTCGCGCTGGGCGGGTCGTTCCTCGCCTTCGGGGCGGGCTGGCTCCTCCCGGGCGCGCCCGCCGCCATCGCCCTCCTCCTCGCGGCGACGCTCTCCGCCTGGCTGCTGCTCGGCGTCGGGCACCGGCAGCGGGCACAGATCCGGCGCAGCTTCGAGCACTACATGGATCCGCGCCTCGTCGGTCGCTCCTCGCGGCGGAGGTGCCGCCGCGGCTGGGCGGCGAGCACCGCGAGATCACCGCGCTGTTCACCGACATCGAGGGCTTCACGGGCCTGGCGGAAAGCCTGCCGGCGCCCCGGCTCGGGGAACTGCTGAACGACTACTTCGAGGGGCTGGCCACGGCCGTCATGCGGCATGGCGGCCTGGTGAACGACTTCATCGGCGACGGCATGGTCGCGCTCTTCGGCGCGCCGGTCGAGCAGCCGGACCACGCCGCACGCGCGGTGCGCGCCGCGCTCGACATGGACACCTTCGCGGCCGGCTTCGCGGCGCGGCTGCGGGAGGAGGGCGTCGCCTTCGGGCGCACGCGCATCGGCGTGCACACCGGGGCGGCGCTGGTGGGCAACCTGGGGACCCGGTCGCGCCTCAAATACGGGGCGATCGGGGATACGCTGAACGTCGCCGCGCGGCTGGAATCGCTCAACCGCTTCCTCGGGACCACGGTCCTCGTCTCCGCCACGACGGCGGGGGCGGCGGGCGGGGCGTTCCGCCTCGTGGGCGAGGTCGCGCTCTCCGGCCGCGCCGCGTCCACGCCGGTGCTGGTGCCGCACCGCGGCGGACCGGAGGCGGCCGCGCTGCACGCGGGCGCCGTGGAGGCAATCCGCGCCGGCGAGGCCGCGCGCGCGGCGGCGCGGCTGGAAGCGCTGGACCGGCTCCTGCCCGGCGATCCCGTCGCGCGGTTCCACCTGGACCGCCTGCGGGATGGCCTCTGCACGCTGGAGATCTCGCCCGGCGGGAAGTAAGCGGAGCCGGGGAGCGGCGGCCGCCGCGGCGCGGCCCCGCGCATCCATGCCCCGCCGCCGGGTCGCCTCAGGCCCGCCTCGGGCAGCTCAGAGCGGGGCGGCCTGCTTCGCCGGCTGCTGCAGCGGCTCGGGGCGGATGCGGTAGCGGTCCTGGAAGTCGCCCGTGTCGCCCTGGAGCTGCGCGTCGAGGCGCTGACGGTCGCGGTCCCGCACGTAGCGGATGGCCGCGCCGGCCTCGTCCTCGCTCGCCCCGAGCTGCCGCAGCGCCTGGCCGCCGAGCAGCAGGGCGGATTCCAGCGTCTCCCGCACCTCGGCCACCCCGTGCGAGAGCAGTTCGAGGGAGTGGCGCCGGTCGAACGAGCGCACGACGAGCGGCGTGTCGGGATAGGCCTCCCGCAGGATGCTCACGATCCGCGTCGTCGTCTCCTGCCGATCCGTGCAGACGGCGATGAGCCTGACCCGGCCGGCGCCCGCGGCGCGCAGCACGTCGAGGCGCGTGCCGTCCCCGTAGTGGACGCGCGCGCCGAACCGCGCGGCGGCCTCGACCTGTTCGACGTCGCTGTCGATGATCGTCAGCGCGGCCCCGTGCCGCAGCAGCACCTGGGCCGCCATCTGCCCGACCCGGCCGAAGCCGATGAGGAGGACACTCCCGCGGGCGTCGGAGAAGTCCTCCTCGGGCTCGGCCGCGGCGGCGTCGCGCGCGAGCAGCGGCGCGAGTCGGGAAACGAAGGGCGTAAGCAGCATCGAGAGGGTGACGAGGGCGACGAGCAGGCTGGCATGGTCCGTCAGCATGACCCCGGCTGTCGCCGCGGCGGAGTAGAGGACGAAGCCGAACTCCCCACCCTGCGAGAGGAGGAGCGCCGCGCGCACCGACGTCCCGTGGTCGTGCCCGAAGGCGCGGGAGAGGCCGTACATGACGAGGGTCTTGGTGATCGTCAGCACGGTCGCGGCGACGATCAGCGACAGCAGGTTGTCCCGCACGACCGCGAGATCCACGCTCATCCCGACCGAGAGGAAGAAGAGGCCGAGCAGGAGGCCGCGGAAGGGCTCGATGTCCGCCTCGAGCTCGTGGCGGTAGCTCGACTCGGCCAGCAGCACGCCGGCGAGGAAGGCACCGGCGGCCATGGACAGCCCGACGAGCTGCATCAGCCCCGCCGCGCCGAGCACGACGAGGAGGGCGGCCGCCGTCATGATCTCCGGCGCGCCGAAGCGGGCGAGGAGGCCGAAGAAGGGGCTGAGGAGGAAGCGCCCGGCCAGCACGACGGCGGCGACGGCCGCCAGCATCTGTGCGGCCGCCAGCCAGGCCGGCGTGTCGTCCGCGGACGGCAACGGGGAGAGGACGGCGACGAGCGCGATCAGCGGCACGATCGCGAGGTCCTGCATCAGCAGCACGGCGAAGGCGGTGCGGCCGTGCGGCGATTCCACCTCGCCCCGTTCCTGGAGCATCTGCATGACGATGGCCGTGGAGGAGAGCGCGAGGCCCAGGCCGGCGATGATGGAAGCGGGAAGGCTGCGTCCCGCGACCAGCAGCGGGTAGAGCGCGATCACCGCGCCGGAGACGACGACCTGCGCCGTCCCGAGCCCCAGGATGTCACGCCGCATGGACCAGAGCCGCCCGAGGTTCAGCTCCAGCCCGATGATGAAGAGCAGCAGGACGATGCCGAGTTCGGCGATGCCCGACACGCGCCCTGGCTCGGAGAAGAGGCCGAGGACGGAGGGCCCGATCGCGACGCCCGCCGCGATGTAGCCGAGGACGGAGCCGAGCCCCGCCCGTTTCGCCAGCGGTACGGCGATGACCGCGGTTGCGAGCAGCACGACAGGCTCGAGGAGCGAGGTTGCATGGGCGGTGTCGGCCACGGGGCCTCCGGAAGGTTGCGGGGCCGGGATGCGGCGCGGTCTGGACGGCCGCAGGGTGCTTTATCGGTGCCGCGCCGTTCAAGGTGGCGCGTCGCCGATCCCAGGCGCGTGAGGCCGCGCCCTTTTCCTTGCGGCACGCCGGTCCCGCTGGGCACGCTTCCGCCCTTCGGCCCGCAGAGGCGATCCAGGGAGGACCACATGACCATTGCGCGAATCCTGCACACCAAGGGGGCGGAGGTCGTCTCCGTCCCGCCCGACGCCTCGGGACGGGAGATCGCCGAGGTCCTTGCCCGCCACCGCATCGGCGCCGTCCTCGTCCGCGACGGGGAGGGAAGGGTGGTCGGCATCGTGTCGGAGCGCGACCTGGTCCGCTGCATGGCCCGGAACGGCGAGGCGCCGGACCACACCCCCGCACAGGGGCTGATGACCCAGGTGCTGTCCACCGTGACGCGCGCGACGACGATCGGCGAGGCGCTGGCGCTGATGACGGACCGCCGCGTCCGCCACCTGCCGGTGATGGAGGGCGGTGCCCTGCTCGGCATGATCTCCATCGGCGACCTCGTGAAGGCGCGGATCGAGGAGGCGGAGCACGAGGCGCAGACGCTGCGGGAGTACGTGACGGCGGCCTGATCGGGGCGCTTGATTGGGGCGTCTGATCGGGGCGCGCCCTCCGGCACGCCTGGTCGTTACGCCGCCCCCTTGGCTTCCGCGCCGCGCCGGGCCAAGGGGGCGCCATGCCATCCGCGCCACATGTCCTGACGCTGTCCTGCCCCAACCGCCGGGGCATCGTCGCCGCCGTCTCCACCCTGATCTTCGAAGGCGGCGGCAACATCCGGGAAGCGCAACAATTCGACGACGGCGCGACGGGGCGCTTCCTCGCCCGCATCGTCGTGGACCACCCGGAGGGCGCGCTGGACGTCGCCGGCCTGCGTGCGGGGATGGAGCCGATCGCGGCCCGCTTCGGCATGACCTGGACGCTGCGCGACACGGCGGTGCGCCGGCGCGTGATGCTGATGGTCTCCAAGTTCGACCACTGCCTCGCCGACATCCTCTACCGCTGGCGGCTCGGGGAACTGCCGATGGAGTTCTCGGCGATCGTGTCCAACCACGCGCGCGACACCTACGCGCACCTCGACTTCGACGGCGTGCCGTTTCGCCACCTGCCCGTGACCCGCGACACGAAGATGGAGCAGGAAGCGGAGGTCTGGCGCCTGGTGCGGGAGACGGGGACGGACCTCGTCATCCTCGCGCGCTACATGCAGGTGCTGTCGGACGGGCTGGCGGCGAAGCTGTCGGGGCGGTGCATCAACATCCACCACTCCTTCCTGCCGGGCTTCAAGGGCGCGCGGCCCTACCACCAGGCCCATGCGCGCGGGGTGAAGCTGATCGGCGCCACCGCGCACTTCGTGACCGCCGACCTGGATGAGGGGCCGATCATCGAACAGGATGTGGAGCGCGTCTCCCACGCCGACACGCCGGACGACCTCGTCCGCCAGGGACGGGACATCGAGCGGCGCGTGCTGTCCCGGGCGCTGCGCTGGGTTCTGGAAGATCGTGTGCTGCTGAACGGGTCGCGGACGGTGGTGTTCCGGGACTGAGCCGGGTCACACCGCCTGCCGCGCTCGGATCTCCACGGGCGCGTTGCCGGTCGAGGACGCACCCCGCGCCGGCGGGATCGGGGCACCGGCGAGGCGCATTGGAACCACCGCAAGCGCGCCGGCGCGGAAGACCGAACGACCCGTGATGGTAAGCTCCGGGAACGGCATCCCCGGATCGCCGTGGCTCCAACCGGAGGGTCAGGCGACCGGCGTCGCCAGGATCCGGCGCTGCAGGTGTCGAACCCAGAAGTTGTAGGACGGGTGGATATAGGTCCCGTTGTACCGACCCTCGTTCAGGTTGGTGCTCGCGACGTAGCGGATTTCGAAACCCGTCGCGTCGTAGGGGATGTCCACCGTGGCGGAATGCGACCGAATGAGGAGGGTCGCGCGGATCACGCCCGGGGTCAGATCCATCATTCGCCAGCCGAGTTCCGTCCCCGCCTGCCTGATCTGGGCTGCCCGCTGCTCCGGGGTGCCCCTCTGCAGGAAGGCCTGCCGCTCGATGGTCTCCAGGGGAGCGGTGCGGCCGCAGGCAGCGACGAGGGGAAGGGTAGCGGCGAGCGCCAGGACGGCCCGGCGGGACGGGAGCGGAGGGCTGAACAAGGAAGGACCTGCCTCGGGGAACCGGCATCGCCCGGGAGAGAAACCCCAGGCGCGGCATCCTTTCATCACGGCCGTGAGCCTCGTGCAACGAGCGGGACCGCGCTGCTTGACGCCCCACGCCCCCGCTGGCATCGCTCCGGCCCTTTTTCCACGGCCCCGTAGGATCCACCTTCCCGCTATGCCCGCGATCACGCTGCCCGACGGTTCCGTCCGCCACTTCGACGCGGCGGTGACGGGGACCACCGTGGCCGCGTCCATCGGCCCCGGCCTGGCGAAGGCCGCTCTGGCGATGGAGGTGGACGGCGCGATCAAGGACCTGGCGGCCGAGATCGCCTCCGACGCGCGCGTCCGCTTCATCACGCGCAAGGACCCCGAGGCGCTGGGCATGATCCGGCACGACACGGCGCACGTCCTGGCCGAGGCGGTGCAGGAACTCTACCCGGGCACGCAGGTCACGATCGGCCCGTCCATCGAGAACGGCTTCTACTACGACTTCGCCCGCAACGAGCCCTTCACGCCGGAGGACTTCCCGCGGATCGAGGCGAAGATGCGCGAGATCATCGCCCGCAACGCGCCCTTCGTGCGCTCCGTCATGCCGCGCGAGGAGGCGATTGCCTTCTTCGAGGCCAAGGGCGAGCGCTACAAGGCCGAACTCATCCGCGACCTGCCTGCGACGGAGGAGATCAGCCTCTACTCGCAGGGCGACTGGATCGACCTCTGCCGCGGCCCGCACCTTCGGGGCACGGGCGACGTGGGCCCGGCCTTCAAGCTGACGAAGGTGGCCGGCGCCTATTGGCGCGGCGACCACCGCAACGCCATGCTGTCGCGCATCTACGGCACGGCCTGGCGCGACCAGAAGGAACTGGACGCCTACCTCCATCAGATCGAGGAGGCCGAGCGCCGCGACCACCGCAAGATCGGCGCGGAGATGGACCTCTTCCACCTGCAGGAAGAAGCGCGCGGGTCCATCTTCTGGCATCCCAAGGGCTGGCGCCTCTACCGGACGCTCGAGGGCTACATGCGCCGCCGCCTCGACGCCGCGGGCTACGACGAGGTGAAGACGCCCCAGCTCGTGGACCGCAAGCTCTGGATCGAGTCCGGGCACTGGGAGAAGTTCCGGGAGAGCATGTTCATCGCCACCGTCGAGGACGAGTCCGAGAAGGACCATGTCCTCGCCCTCAAGCCGATGAACTGCCCCTGCCACGTCCAGATCTTCAACCAGGGCATCAAGTCGTACCGGCAACTGCCGCTGCGCATGGCCGAGTTCGGTTCCTGCCACCGCTACGAACCGTCCGGCGCGCTCCACGGCATCATGCGGGTACGCGCGTTCACGCAGGACGACGCGCACATCTTCTGCACGGAGGACCAGATCGGGCCGGAGACGGTCCGCTTCGTGGACCTGCTCTCCTCCATCTACCGCGACCTCGGCTTCGAATCCTTCCGGGTGAAGTTCTCCGACCGCCCGGCCGTCCGCGCCGGCACGGACGAGACCTGGGACCGGGCGGAAGGCGCGCTGCGCGATGCCTGTGCCACGGCCGGCGTGCTGTACGAGCTGAACCCGGGGGAGGGGGCCTTCTACGGGCCGAAGCTGGAATTCGTCCTCCGCGACGCCATCGGCCGGGACTGGCAGTGCGGCACGCTCCAGGTGGACTTCGTCCTGCCGGAGCGCCTGGACGCCGAATACGTGGGCGAGGACGGGGCGAAGCACCGCCCCGTCATGCTCCACCGCGCCATCCTCGGCTCCTTCGAGCGGTTCATCGGCATCCTGATCGAGCAGCATGCCGGCCGCTTCCCGCTCTGGCTCGCGCCGGTGCAGGTCGTCGTCGCCTCCATCGTGGACGACGCCGCGCCCTACGCGGAGGAGGTGGCCGCGGCGCTTCGTGCCGCCGGCCTCGCCGCCACGACCGACATCCGGAACGAGAAGATCAACCGCAAGGTCGCCGAGCATATCGAGGCGCGGGTCCCCATCCTGGCCGTCGTCGGCCGGCGGGAGGCGGAGGAGCGCAACGTTGTCCTCCGTCGACTCCCCGGCCGGGAGCAGGAGACCCTGCCCCTCGCCGAGGCGGCCCGGATGCTCGCCGCGGAGGCTGCCCCTCCGGACCTCGCATCGCCGGCGGCCGCCCCCATGCCGTTTCCCGTTGCGGCGGCCTGACCGGCACCCCATAACCTCACGTCGCGACACCACTTCCAGAGGAGACCACCCTGGCCCGAGGCCCAATGCCTGCTGCTCCGCCCGTACGGACCGGCCCACGCGTTAACGAGGAGATCCGCTCCCCCCAGATCCGCGTCATCGACGAGGAAGGCGAGATGCTCGGCGTCATGTCGGCGCGCGAGGCGCTCGCCCGCGCCTATGAAGTCGGCCTGGACCTGCTGGAAATCAGTCCTAACGCGGTCCCCCCTGTCTGCAAGATCACCGACTTCGGCAAGTTCAAGTACGAACAGCAGAAGAAGGCCAACGAGGCGCGGAAGAAGCAGAAGGTCGTCGAGATCAAGGAAATCAAGGTTCGTCCCAACATCGACGACCACGACTACGACGTGAAGATGCGCCAGATGAAGGGCTTCATCGAAGAAGGCGACAAGGTGAAGGTCACCCTTCGCTTCCGTGGCCGCGAGATGGCGCACCAGGAACTCGGCGCGAAGGTGCTGGAGCGCATCCGGAACGAGATGGCGGAAGCGACGAAGGTGGAATCCATGCCCCGCCTCGAGAACCGCCAGATGATCATGGTGCTCGCGCCGAAGTAACGCGGCGCGATCCGCCGTCCCCGGTCAGGCCGGGGCGGCGAGGGAAGCCAGCCGGTCCGCCAGCTCGGCGCCGAGGACCGGCTTGCGCATCATGCTGAAGCTCTGCGTCAGCGCGCCCTCCAGGGCGAGCGAGGCGCCGTCCTCGGCATTGCCCGTCAGCAGCACGGTCGGCACCGCCGTCCCCGCGGCCCGCAGCCGGCGGATCAGGTCGATGCCGTTCATGCCCGGCATGTTCAGGTCGGTTACCATGGCGTCCGGCGCTCCGAGGCGGCCGAGGATGGCCAGCGCTTCCTCGGCGTTTGCGACCGCCAGGACCTCGTAGCCCTCGTCGGCGAGCTGCGTCGCAAGGACCTCCCGCACGACCTCCTCGTCCTCCACGAGGAGGACGCGAGGCCGGCTGCCGGCCGGCCGGGGCCCGGCGAGAGCCGCCGGCGGGGTGGCGCCCGTCGCCTCGACCCGCCGGACGGGAAGCCAGAGCGCGACGGTGGTCCCGAGGCCCGGTGCGCTCTCGATGGTCAGGACGCCGCCGGATTGCTCGGCGAACCCCTTGGCCATCGCCAGGCCCAGCCCGTTCCCCTGGCCCAGGCCCTTCGTCGTGAAGAAGGGCTCGGCGGCCCGCGCGAGCGTCGCGGTATTCATGCCCGTCCCCGTGTCGGCGACCGACAGGCGCACGTATTCCCCGGGCGCCAGGCCGGCGGGGGCCGGCTGTGCCCGGTCTGCCACCACCTCGCGGCTCGCCGAGAAGGTCAGGACGCCACCGCCATCCATGGCGTCGCGGGCATTGGTGGCGAGGTTGACGAGCACCGTCTCCAACTGACCGCGATCCGCGAAGACCGGCGGCAGCGCCGGCGGGACGGCGAGCCGGATCGCGATATGCGATCCCAGCGTATGCGACAGGATCTCCTGCAGACCGGCGAGGAGTGCGCTCGCGTCCACTGGCTCCGCCCGCAGGTCGCCCCGCTGCGCGAAGGCCAGCAGCCGCCGGGTAACGGAGCTCCCGCGCGCCGAGGCCGTGAGGATCAGCGCGGCGAAGCGGCGCACCGCCTCCGGATCCGTTGCGCGCTTCTCGATGGTGGCCGCGCAGCCCGTCGTGGCCTGGAGGACGTTGTTGAAGTCATGCGCGATGCCGCCCGCGAGTTGCCCCAGCGCCTGCATCCGCTGGGCGTGCGCAGCCCGGGCCTGCGCTTCCTCACGGGCCGAGACCTCCGCCTCGACTCGGGCCTGGAGGTCCTCGTTCAGGCGTCGCAGCTCGGATTGGGCGCGGTCGCGTTCGGCGATGGATGCCCGAAGGCCCGCATTCGCTTCGGAGAGGGAGGCGGAGACCTGTTCCACCTCCCGGATCGAGCCGGGGATCCGGGGCAGCACTTCGACGCGGCCGACCTGCCCCGCGGCCCGGCCGAGCATCTGGATCGGCCGCGCGAGCCGCCGGCCATAGACGAGCGCCGCTGCCACGGAGAGCCCGAGCGCCAGGAGCCCCGCGACCCCGAGGGAGATGAGGGACTGGCGGAGCGGCGCGCCCAGCACCGCCTCCGGCACGCCGACCGCGATGCGCCAGCCCCAGCCGGGCAGCCGGGCATAGGCGCCCCAGACCGGCACGCCCGCGACGTTGACGGTGCGCAGGCTGCCTTCATCCGCGGTCTCGCTCGTGCCGCGCAGAGCGGCGTTGGCGAGCTGCCCGACGAAGCGGTCATGCTCGACCGACCGGGCCACGATCCGGTCGGTGCGGTCGAGGATGGAGACCGCCCAGCCCGACGGCAGTCGCTGGGGCGCGAGCAACGTCGCGAGGTGGCGCGCACGCACCGCGACGTTCAACGCATAGGCCACCTGCCCGTCCCGGAACACCGGCGCGTTCAGCAGAACGTAGGGCTGCCGGTCCGTCGTGCCGACGTAGAGGTCGGAGACGCAGGGCGCCCGCGTGCGGAAGACGCATTCATCCGCCGCGACCACCGCCGGCGCCGTGCTGACCGGCAGCGGTGTGCCCAAGGGGAACAGCGTATTGACGAGTTGCTGGCGCGAGGCATCGCGCAGGACGATGGCGCCGCCCTCCGGCGCGATCTGCACGGCCTGTTCGTGGAAGCGCCGGAGATCCCCGTCCTGGAGGGCGGGCGAGGTCGCGAGCGGCCGAAGCAGCCCGCCGAGGCTCGCCAGTTCCCGGTCGAGCTCGAGGGCCAGGTTCCGGGTCACGAGCATCGTCTGCTGCTGATAGTCCCCCCGCGCCTGCCGCACCGCGTTCCAGGCGATGACACCGAGGAGGCACCAGAGCGGCACGACGATGGAAAGGGTGAAGATCGTGAGATGCGCCCAGACGGGCAGGGCGCGGCGCACGGGGCGCATGTTCCGGGCGATTCCGAAGTTCCTCCCGCTATTCCGCCGATACGCACACGGAACGCTCATCGATGTTGACGCGGTTTTGCTTGCCGATCCATCGGCGTCCGGCCGGGCCGCCGTCACGCTGCGGTGATGCGGCGGCGGGGCCTTCGGGCGCCCGCGCCGCTCAGCGGCCGGCGAGGGTGACGAGCGTCGCCGCCAACACCCGCGCGCCGTTCGCGAGCTGCGACGCCTCCGTGTATTCCGCGGGGTTGTGGCTGATGCCCTTGCGGGACGGCACGAAGATCATCCCGGTCGGGCAGATCGGGACGACGAACTGGGCGTCATGGAAGGCCCCGCTCGGGATGCGCGCGCTGGACAGGCCCTGGGAGCGCGCCGCGTCCTCGACGGCATCCATCACCAGCGGGTCGAAGGCCGCGGGCAGGGCATGGAAGCGCTCGGAGATCGTAACGTCGCAGTTCTTCACGGCGGTGCGGATGGTGTTCTCGATCGCGTCGCCGTTCGTCAGAAGCATCTCCTTGTCGGGGTGCCGGAAGTCGATCGTGAAGCGGACGACGTCGGCCACGGTGTTGGACGAGCCGGGCAGGACCTCGACGCGGCCGATGGTGAAGCGCAGCACGTCGTTCGGGTCGGACATCAGCGCGTTGAGCGCCGTCGCTGCCCGGATGAAGTCCTGCACCGCGTCCCGTCGCAGGGAGACGGGGGAGGTGCCGGCATGCGCCGTCTCCCCGCGGATTTCCACGACGAACCAGCGGCTGCCCTGGATGCCCGTGACGACGCCGATGTCCTTCGCCTCGGTCTCCAGGACCGGACCCTGCTCGATGTGGGCCTCGACATAGGCGAAGGGCCGGTGGGCGCCGAGGTCGCGTCGCGGCAGGTCGGCTTCTTCCCGCAGGTGTTCGTCCAGCGCGGCGCGGAAGGTCACGCCGTCCGGATCCGTCACGCCGTCCCAGGTGTTCGGCGGGGAATGATGCGCCCAAGCCATGCTGCCCATGCAGCCCGGCGCGAAGCGGCCGCCTTCCTCGTTGGTCCAGGCGACGACCTCGATCGGTCGCGTCGTAGCGATCCCGGCTTCGCGAATGGCCTGCACCGCCTCCAGTCCCGCGACGACGCCCCAGATGCCGTCGAAGCGGCCGCCGTTGGGCTGCGTATCCATGTGGCTGCCGGTCAGCACGGGCGCCGCGCCGGCCTCGGTCCCCTCGTGCCGCAGGAACAGGTTGCCGAGTTCGTCCACGGACACCGTCAGGCCCAGGTCGGTCGCCCAACGGATCATCAGCCGCCGCGCCTGCCGGTCCCCCGGCGTCAGGCAGGCGCGGTTCACGCCGGGCGAGCCGTCCGCGCCGGTGATCGCACCGATCTGCGCCAGCTCCATCAGCCGGTCCCATTGCCGCTGCTCGCTGACGGCGTAGACGAGGTTCGGGGCCACGCTGGTGCTCATCGTCCGTCCTTCGGGAAAATCCGAGACTGTTTCGCTGCCACCTGGCCGCAGATCAACCCTGGTGGGGGGCCTCGTAAGGGGAGGGGTCGTCCAGCCCCGGCGGCGCCTGCACCGACGGGTCGCGCCGGATCAGGGTGGCATCGTTCTCCCGCACCGAATTCACCCGCTTCGGCACGGGCCAGCAAGCCAGCCATTCCGGCGGACAGGGGCGGAGCAGGTCCAGCAGGTCCTGCGCTTCTGCTGGCTCCTCGCCGAGCCAGGCTCTCCAGGCTTCCCGCGACAGGATCACGGGCATGCGGTGGTGGAGCGGCCGCTGCTTCTCGTTCGCCTCGGTCGTGATGATCGAATAGGTGCGGAGCCAGTTCCCATCGGGGTCCTTCCAGCCCTCCCAGATGCCGGCGAGCGTCATCGGTTCGGCGCTGCGCAGCGCGACGGCATAGGGCTGCTTCGGGTCCTTCGACCGCGCCTTCTCCGCCGTCTCGGTCGGTGTGAGCCATTCGTAGAACCCGTCCGCCGGCACGAGGCAGCGCCGCTTGGCGAAGGCGTCGCGGAAGGACGGCTTGTCCGCGATCCCGTCCGACCGCGCATTGATCAGCCGCGCCCCTCCCGCGGCATCCTTCGCCCAGCGCGGCACCAGCCCCCAGCGCAGCACGTCCAGGTGCCGCGCCCCGGTTTCCGGGTGCCGGCGAACGACGGGCATGTCCTGCGTTGGCGCCGCGTTCCAGTTCGGCGCGAAGTTTGGCGTCGGCAGTGGCTCGCCCCGCCCGTAGTAGTCGGCGATCCCCGCCGGGTCGCGCTGGAGGAAGTAGCGCCCGCACATCCCGATCCGCTCCCGCCCATGTTCCCGGTTTCGCGTTCACCTGTGCCGCTTCCGCCCCCGCCGCAAGCGGAAACCCGGGCGGCGCGCGGCCGTTATGGACCCGTAGACCACGAACCAGAGGAGAGTCGCATGGACAAGGACCGTATCGAGGGCGCCGCGAAGCAGGTGGGCGGCGCGATCAAGGAAGGCGTCGGCAAGGTCACCGGCGACACCAAGACTCAGGCCGAGGGCGCGGCCCAGAAGGCCGAGGGCAAGGTGCAGAACACCTACGGCGGGGCCAAGGACGCCGCGCGCGATACGATCGACAAGGTCTGATTCACGACCTCGCGGATGGTAGGGGGGCGGTCGGCGGGAACGCCGGCCGCCCTTCGCGCGTCAGCGGGACACGAATTCTCGCAGGGCGGCGAAGAGCCGCTCCGGTTCGTCCACGCGCAGCGAATGGCTGCTGTCCTCGAACACCACGTAGTCGCTTCCCGGCATGAGCGCGTGGATCTCCGCCGAGAACTCCGGCGGGCAGATCCAGTCCCGCGCGCCGGCGATGATCAACGTCCTCGCCGTGATCCGCGGCAGCAGCGGCCGCAGGTCGAAAGATCGCAGGAACCCGCCCGGCCCAAAGGCTGCGTTCAGCGCCGCGGGCGAATGGATCATCCGCGCGACGCCGTCCGCCGCCGCCGCGGGGTCGTGCCTCACGGCGTAGAGCGGACCCATAGCCCGGTAGAAGCCTTTGTGCGCCGCCTCGTCGGTGAACGCGCCAGCCCAGAGCCGCTCGCAGGCCGCTTGCTGCTCCGGCGTCCCGCGCTCCGCCATGACCCGCTGCGCGCGTTCGATGAACCCGCCATGTGCCGCCGTCACCATCAGCGCGAGGTGCGACACCGCCTCGGGATACCGCGCCGCATGCGCCATGGCGACCATCCCGCCATAGGACGTTCCGAGCGACACGATCGGCCCAAGGCCAAGATGGCGCCGCAACGCCTCCATGTCCTCCACCGCGTTCTCGAGGTCGTAGGTCGCTGGGTCGCCGCGCGCCGACCGCCCCTGTCCCCGGTGGTCGAAGTAGACAAGCTGCATGGTGTCCGTCAGCGCCGACCAGCCCGGCTTGAAGCCGCTGTGGTCGCTACCCGGCCCACCGTGGATCACGAAGGCGACCGGCCTTTGCCGCATCCGCGGCCCGTCGGGGACCAGCCCCATGCCGTCCACGTCGAAGTAGATTTCCGTGCCCCGAAGCCGCGCGCGCATCCAGCCCTCCGTTCTGGAGGGACAGCGTGCGGCGCGGCCGCCCGGCGCGCCAGCCCCTGTCAGAACGGCAGCACGGCGTCCAGGATCTGCTGACCGTAGCGGGGCTGCTGCACGTCGCTGATCGTGCCGCGGCCGCCATAGGTGATCCGCGCCTCCGCCAGGCGGTCGTGCTGCACCGTGTTGTCGCTCCCGATGTCCTGCGGCCGAATGATGCCGGCCAGTTGCAGGTCCCGCATCTCGAAGTTGACCCGGACCTGCTGCCGCCCCGCGACCACGAGGTTTCCGTTCGGCAGAACCTGCGTCACCGTCGCCGCGACCCGCATCGTCACCGCTTCGTTCCGCTTGATCGTCCCCGCGCCGTTGGACGAGTTCTGCGAATTGGCCTGCAGCATCCGTGACGGATCGAAGCCTTGCGGAAAAAACCGCGCATAGGACGAGTCGAGGCCAAGGATGCGGGGAATCCCCAACTGCTCGCTATTGTCGCGCGACCGTTCCGTCGTGTTCTGCAGTTCCGCCTGGTCCCGGATGGAAACCAGCACAGTGACAAGGTCCCCGACCGAAGCGGCGCGCTGGTCTCGAAGGAAGGTCCGGCTCCCCGGTCGCCACAGGGAATTGGCCGAAAGCGTCCGCGCGTCCTGCGCCGCTGGCATCGGCATCGACACGGGCCGGTAGTCAGGTTGACGCGTCGGGTCGGCGATCGGCGCCATCTCCGGCGCGCGTCCGACCCGGGACAGCCGCTCCACCGACCCGCAGGCCGATAACGCCAGCGGCAGCAGCAGGATGGCGACACGCATCGTCAGCGCCCCCCGACGGGCACGGAACCCATCGCGACGACCACCCGCCCCGGCGCCACCGCGCGTCCCTCGACCACCTGCCGCGAGGACAGGTTCATCACCGGCACCACTGCCCCCAGCGCGGCGGCTTCCATCGCCCGTCCCTGCGCCGTCAGCGTGAGACCCGGACCTTCCAGCACCAATAGCACGCTCCCGTTCTTCTCGATAACCGCCGGTGCCGAGAGGTCCGCCAGTGCGAAGGGCAGCCCCTCCGCCACGGGACGACGCAGCGCCAGCCCCACGACCTGCCCCGCATCCGTCGCGAGCCCCGGCCGCACCCGCTCCACCCGCTGCCGAACCACGCGCACGTCGCCCGGCCGCACCGTCTCGCCCAACGCCAGCCTCCGCGTGGCTACCACGACCGCCGCGGTCGCCACGGCCCGCCCGGCCACCCGCACCCGCAGCGTCGGCATCCCCTCCGCCACCACGACGAGCGTGGCCGCGAAACGGTTCGTCGCGACGTCGTAGGACGGCTGTTCCAGCGCCAGCTGCGCGAAGGACGCGATCGGCACCATCGGCGGCTGGAAGCCCGGCAGTTCCAGTTCCGCCCCCGCGTCCACGCCCAGCCGCACCAGGTCGGCCCGCAGCAGGTCCACGACCTCCTCGCGCTGGATCGCCCGTCCTGGGCGTTCCACCACCACCGCGTCACTTCCTGTGAGCGGCCGCCACGCCACGCCGTTCTGGCGCGCGATGGCGAGGAGTTGCGCCGGCTCCACCACCACGCGCCGTCCTGGCGCGGGGGCGGGGCCGATGACGCGCGCGGCGTTCTGCCCCGCATCGTCGAAGAGGTCGGAGAGGCGGATGACGGCATCCTCCACCACCGCGTGCGGACGCAGCACGGCGAGATCCTGCCGCGCGAGGGGCGCGACGTCCGCCCGGGATGGCGCCGCGAGGAGCACGAAGAGGAACAGCCAGCGCATCGCCGTCACCGCATCCGCGACAGGGTGGAGAGCATCTCGTCGCTCGCCGTGATGACCTTCGAGTTCATCTCGTAGGCGCGCTGCGCCGTGATCAGGCTCGTGATCTCCTGCACGACGTTCACGTTCGACGTCTCGACGAAGCCCTGCATGACGTTGCCGAAGCCAGGCGATCCCGGCGCCCCTTGCTGCGCCGCGCCGGAGGACGGCGTCGCCAGCAGCAGGTTGTCGCCGATCGCCTCCAGCCCGCCCTCGTTCGCGAAGATGGACAGCTGCAACTGCCCCACGGTCTGCGGGTTCGTCTGCCCGTCGAGCTTCGCCTGGACCTCGCCGTTCGCGTTGATCGTCACGTCCCGCGCATTCGCCGGGATCGTGATGCCCGGCGACACCGGATAGCCCTCCGCCGTCACGATCACCCCTTCCGGCGAGAGACCGAAGGTGCCGTCGCGCGTATAGGCCGTCTCCCCAGAGGGCAGCGTGACCGTGAAGAAGCCGTTGCCCCGGATCGCCAGGTCGAAGCGGTTCTCCGTCTGCTGCAGCGATCCCTGCTCATGGATGCGGTACACCGCCGCGGTCCGCACCCCCAGCCCGACCTGCGCCCCCTGCGGCAGCGTCGTCCCGGTGTCGGAGGATTGCGACCCCACGCGCCGCAGGTTCTGGTAGATCAGGTCCTGAAACTCGGCGCGACGGCGCTTGTACCCCGTCGTGCTCATGTTCGCGATGTTGTTGGAGATCACCTCCACATTGGTCTGCTGGGCCATCATGCCCGTGCCGGCGGTCCAGAGCGCGCGCATCGTCAGTGTCCCCTCACCGGCGACCGCCGGCACTGCTCTCGATCATGCGGGCCGGCGGTCCAGAGCGCGCGCATTGTCAGTGTCCCCTCACCGGCGACCGCCGGCACTGCTCTCGATCATGCGGGCGGGCGGTCCAGAGCGCGCGCATCGTCAGCGGTTCCCCTTCGTCCTCACGCGACTCAACTCCGCTTCCGCAGGATGCGCTCGACCGCGGCGCCGATCCGCTCGCCCTCGCGCTCCACCATCTGCGCGACGAACTGGAAGTCGCGCAGTTCCGCCGTCAGCCGCGTCATCTCCAGCACGGGGCGGACGTTGCTGCCCTCCAGCGCGCCCTGAACCAGCGCCGGACGTTCGATCGCTTCCGCGGCCTGCCCTGGCGCCGCGAAGACGCGGTCGCCCTCCGCCACCAGCCGCTGCGGGTCGCCGAAGCGCACCACGCGGATGCGCCCGATCTCCCCGTTCTCGCTCGAGAGTGTTCCGTCGCCGCGGACCGTCAGCCGCGTGTCGCCCGCGGCCACGCGCAGCGGGTTGCCACGCGTGTCGAGCAGGGTGTTCCCCTCCGTGTCAACGACCGTGCCCTCCGGCCCGAGCGAGAAGCGCCCGGCGCGCGTGAAGCGCTCGCCTCGCGGCGTCTCCACCGCGAAGAAGCCTTCGCCGGAGATCGCGATGTCCAGCGGATTGCCCGTCGTCTGCACCGCGCCCGGTGTCGCGTCGCGCCAGGTCGCGCGGTCCCAGGCCATGTGCAGGTCGCGCCCGCCGCGCGGCGCCTCCGCGTTGCGCTGCCGGTCCAGGTGCTCGGCGAAGACGGGGCGGGAGGCGCGGAAGCCCGGCGTCTCCGCGTTCGCCATGTTGTGCGCCAGCACCGCCGTCGCGCGGTTCTGCGCGACGAGGCGGGAGAGGGCGATGTATCCCGGATTGTCCAAGGCGACCTCCGCTTCGGTGCCACCCCGGAGCGCAACCCCCGTGCCAGGCCACGAGGGGGCCGGTCGGCACCGGATCTGCCGGCTGCACGGCAGGATTTGCCGCCTGGAGGCGCGCCACGCCCCCCGCTGTAAGGCCCCGTTAACCGCGGCTGGCAATGATCCGGGCCAGGGGCCGCGGCGGAGCCCCGCAGGCAGGATGTCCCATGGCGAGTGCGGCGGCGGCGAACGGCCCGGCTGAGGTCCCGGCCAAGAAGGGCGGCAAAGCCAAGATCGTCCTTCTCGCGCTGCCCATGCTGCTGGGCGGCGCGGGCGCGGGGCTGTGGTTTACCGGTGTCCTGCCCGGCCTGCTCGGAATGCACGCCCCGGCGCCGGCACGGGCAACCGACACCGCGCCGCGCCCGCCCGCCTTCCACGACCTGCCTGAGATCCTGACGAACCTGAACGTCCCGGGCCGGCGTCCGACCTTCATCCGCCTCAGGGCGAAGCTGGAGATCGCGCGCGCCGAGGACGCGGCGGCCGTCCAGGCTGCCCAGCCCCGCCTGCTCGACCTCTTCCAGACCTACCTGCGGGAAATGCGGCCGGAGGAGTTGCGCGGCTCGCCCGGCACGCACCGCCTGCGGGAGGAACTGCGCGCACGGGCCAACATCGCCCTCCACCCCGTGCGCGTCCTGGACGTGCTGTTCACCGAGATCGTGGTCCAGTGAGCGACGAACCCCTCCTCGACCCCGAGGAGATCAACGCCCTCCTCGGCGACCTTCCCGCCGGCAATGACGGCATCGAGCGGATCATCAGCAGCGGCCTCGTCTCCTACGAGCGCCTGCCGATGCTCGAGATCGTCTTCGACCGCCTCGTGCGCCTCATGTCCACGACGCTGCGGAACTTCACCTCCGACAATGTCGAGGTGCAGATCGACGGCATCGTCTCCCTCCGCTTCGGCGACTACCTCGGCGCCCTGCCGCAGGGCGCGATGATCGGCGTCGTCAAGGCGCGGGAGTGGGACAACTACGGTCTCCTCGTGGTGGATTCCGCGATGATCTACTCCGTCGTGGACGTACTGCTGGGCGGGCGCCGCGGCACGGCGGCGATGCGGGTCGAGGGGCGCGCCTACACCAGCATCGAACGGAAACTCGTCGAGCGGTTGGTGGACGTGATCCTCGGCGACCTCTCCGCCGCCTTCGAGCCGCTTTGCCCCGTCTCCTTCGCCTTCGAGCGCCTGGAGGTGAACGCCCGCTTCGCCGCGATCTCCCGCCTTTCCAACGCCGCCGTGCTCGTGAAGCTGCGCGTCGAGATGGAGGACCGCGGCGGACGGGTGGAGCTGCTGCTGCCCTACGCCACGCTCGAGCCCGTCCGCGAACTCCTCATCCAGCAATTCATGGGCGAGAAGTTCGGCCGCGACTCCATCTGGGAGACGCATCTGGCCGAGGAGCTGCTGCAGACCGACGTGTCCCTCGACGTCGTCCTGGACGACCAGCCGCTCCCGCTCTCGGCCGTGATCGGCCTGAAGCCCGGGGACCGCATCACCCTCATGGCGGGCGCGGACTCGCCGGTGCGGTTGCGCTGCGGCGACGTGCCGCTCTTCGAGGGAACGCTCGGCCGGCGTCGCAGCGCGCTCGCCGTGCGGATCGAGACCGACCTGAAGCAACGGCCCGCGGAGGCGACGGCATGACGACGCTCGAATGGATCGCGCAGGGCACGCTGCTGCTGCTTCTCGCGGCGGCCCTCCCGCTGCTGCTCCGGGTCGCGCACGGCGTCGCCGCGCTGCGTCGCGACCCCGCCGCGCTTTCGGGCGCCGCCGAGGCGCTCGCCGCTTCCGTCCGGGACGCCGAGGCAGCGCTCGAACGCCTCCGCGCTGCCGGCGGCGCGACCGAGGCGGCGCTCGCCACCCGGATCGCCGCGGCGGAGTCGTTGCGCCAGGACCTTCGCTTCCTGCTCGAGCGCGCCGAGCCCCTGGCGGACCGGCTGGAAGCGGCCGTCGCCCGCGGGCGCGCCGCGGCACCGCCGGCGCTTGCCAGCCGGGCCGAACGCGATTTGCTGCTCGCGCTGGAGCGCGCCCGGTGAGGCTTCGCCGTCCGCGCCTTTTCCCCGTCCTCGCCGCCGCGACGCTTGCCGTCGCGGTCGTGAAGGCTGACCTGCTATGGCGCGCCGCCGCGCCGCCCGCCCGCGCAGCGTCGCCCGGAACGCCGTCGGCCGGCCCGGCATCCTCAGGCACCAGCACCGCGCCGCCCGCCGCGGCGGCCGAGTCCCGCCGCACGGCCCCGTCGAACGCGACGCCGCCCGCCCCGTCGGATCCGCCGCCTTCCCCAGCCGAGGCGGCCGAGCGCGAGATCCTCACCGCCCTCCGCGCCCGCCGCGCGGAGATCGAGGCGCGCGAGGCGGCGCTTGCCGCCCGCGAAGCCGTCTTCGCCGCCGCCGAGCGCCGCCTGACCGCGCGGCTGGACGACCTGGCCGCACTCCAGGCCCGCCTCGAAGCCGCCGATCGCGCGCGCGCCGAGCGGGAGGAGACGGGCTGGCGCGGCCTCGTCCGGACCTACGAAACCATGCGCCCGCGCGATGCCGCCGCCGTCTTCGACGACCTGGAACTGCCCGTCCTCGTCGGCATCGTCGCCCGCATGCGGGAGGCGAAGGCGGCGCCGATCCTCGGCGCCATGCGCCCCGACCGCGCGCGATCCCTGACCGCCGAACTGTCCCGCCACCGCGCCGGCGCGGAGGTCCCCCGATGAGGCGCTTCCTGCTGGCCACCCTGTTTGCCTGGCCGGCCGCCGCGGCGGAGATCGGGCTGCGCACCGGCGACCACCCCGCGCATGGACGCGTGGTCTTCGATCTTCCCGCGCCGGACCACCCCTACCTCGTCGAAGCCGACGGGCGCACGCTGCGGATCCGCTTCGCGCCGGACGACGTCCTGCCGCCCGCCCCGCGGCGGGCGCCTCGAAACGTCGCCACCCTGTCCATTGAGGGTGGCGAGGCCGTCCTTTCGCTCCGCCCCGGGGCCCGACCCCGCCACTATCGGCTCGGCAGCCGCGTCGTCGTGGACGTTCTGGATCCCGGAGCCCCGGCCAGCGTGTCGCCGGATCTTGGATCGGCCCCTCCGGCCCCGCGCGCCGAGCCGGCGCCGGCCGCGAACGTCCCGGACATGTCCCGGCGGCCGGCAGCTGCCGGGCCCGAGACGCCCCGCCGGGCTAACCTTCGCCCCCGGCCCCGACGCGCCCCGCGCCGGGCGATCCGGCCGCCGACCCGCGCAGGACGCCCGCCACGCCGGCGCGGGCCATGCCGGGGGCCACCGCGGATCGACGCCCGTCCGGCGGCGAGCCGCGCGGGCCGATCACGCCCGGTGAAGCGTCGCCGCGATCAGCCAACGCGGCCCCGCAGCGGGCGCCCTCCCCGGCGGCCCCGGAAGATCCTGCCGCCCCCGTGGCCCCGGCGCAGGGCGGGCGCGATCCGGCGGCGCCAGCCGCCAACGCGGCGCCCGCCCCGGCCACGGCTTCCGGTCGCATCCACGACCGGCCAGCCGGGTCCCCGGGTGCCGGGTCGCTCCGGGCGCTCCGGACGGAGGACGGCCCGGCCCTGCTCCTGCCCGCGCCACCCGGCACGGGCCTCGTCATCCTTCGCCGAGGGGAGGCGATCCTCGTGGTCGCCGACGCGCCGCTCCCGCTCGACGCGGCGCCGCTCCGCGCCGACCCCGTCTTCGGCGGCACCGAGGTCCGGCTCCTGCCGGAGGCGACGGTCCTCCGCATCCCCCTCGCCCCGCCGGCCGCGCTGCGCGCCCGGCGCGAGGCGGCAGGCTGGACCCTCACCGCCGCCCATTCCGCCACGCCGGGGCGCTCCATCGTCGCCATGCCCGATGGCCCGGCCGCGCTCCTCCACGCGCCGTCCCCAGGCCGCATTGTGCCGATCACGGATCCCGAGACCGGCCTGCCGCTGCTCCTCGGCACCCTCACCGAGCCCGGCGCCGCGACGCCCGCCTCGCTGCGCGCGCCACAGGCCGAAATCCTGCCGACGATGCTCGGCGTCGCCGTCCTCGCCCGCGGCGATACGCTGGCGCTGCGCCCCGGCGCGGACCGCTTCACGCTCCTCGGCGTCTCGCTGCCCGCCGCGAGCGGTGCCGAGACACTCCTGACCCGCACCTTCGATTTTCCGCGCCTGGACCCGGCCGCCGCCACGCAGCGCCTGCGGAGCCTGAACGCCAGCATCGGCGAAGCGCCGCCCCTCGGCCGCCTTGGCCTGCGCCGCGACGCCGCCGAAACCCTGCTCGCCCTCGGCCTCGCGCAGGAAGCCCAGGCCATGATTCGCCTCGCCTTCTCCGAGGATCCGCGCGCTGCCTCCGACCCGCGCGCCGCCGCACTCCACGCCGCGGCCGCCTTCCTTGGCGGCCGGACCGCCGAGGCCGGTCCGCTGCTCGACGGCGGCGCGACCGATGAGGCCGCGCTCTGGTCCGGCCTCGCACGCGCCGCGCGGGATGAGGGCGGCGCGACCGCGATCGCTGCGACGATGCCTCTGCTGCTCTCCTACCCCGAGCCGCTCCGCGCGCGGCTCCTGCCGCTCGCCGCGGAAGCGCTGGTCGCGGGCGGCGAGCGCGCCGCCGCCTCGCGCCTGCTCGACTCGCGCCGGGACGACGCATCCCTCGATCTCGCCCGGCACAGCTCGCGGCCGCGGAGGGCCGTGGCGGGGAAGCACTCCGCCTCTACGACCACCTCACTGAGGGCCGCGACAGGCTGCTCCGCGCCCGCGCCATCCGCGCGGCGGTCGACCTGCGCCTCGCGGGCGGCGCGCTCGATCCGGCGGCCGCCGCCGCCGCGCTCGAAGCGGCGCTCTACGCCTGGCGGGGCGATGCGCGCGAGGCCGACCTCCGCCTGCGCCTCGCCGAGCTGCGCCGCGAGGCCGGCGATCCGCGCGCCGCCTTCGGCCTCCTCGAGGAGACCGCGGCCCTCTTCCCCGACCGGGTGGAGGCGATCCGCCAGGGCCAGCAGGACGCCCTCGTCGCGCTGCTCGCCCGGGAGGCGCCGCTGGCTGCCATCGCCCTCGTCGAGACGCATGCCGACCTTCTGCCGCGCGGCTCGCGCGGGACGGAGACCCTCCTGAAGCTTGCCGACCGGCTCGCGGCGCTCGACCTGCCGGCCCGCGCAGTGGCCGTCGCGCGCCGCGGCCTCGAGCGCGCGGACGCGGCCTCCCGCCCGGTCGCCGGGGCCGCGCTTGCCACGCACCAGCTTGCTGCTGACGACGCCTCCGGCGCCCTCGGCGCCCTCGCGGCGACGGAGGCACTCGATCTTCCAGACGATCTCCGCCTGCGCCGGCGCCTCCTGCACGCCCAGGCGCTCGCGCGGACCGGCGAGGCCAGCGCTGCCATCGCGGCGCTCCGCGACCTCGGTGCCGCGGGACGCACGCCGCTTGCCGCGCTCCTCGCCGAGCGCGGGGAATGGAGCGCCGCGGCGGAGGTATCGGCCGAAGCCGCCGAGGAGCCTGGCGCGGACGTCCCGCGCTTCGCCGTCCGCGCCGCTGCCTACGCCGCCCTGGCCGGCGATGCCGCCCGCTCCGCCACCTATCGCGCACGCTGGTCGGGCCGCCTGGGCGAAGGTCCGCTCGCCGCCGCCTTCGACGTGCTCACCGCCGATCCGGTCCGCGGCCTCGCCGACCTGCCGCGCCTTCCCCACGAACTGGACCTTTTCCGGACATTCCCGAAAGGGCTGGAGGCGTTCCGGACCGCCGCGACAGTTTCGCGGTGACCCGCCGGAGACCCGGGGGGAGGGGCGGGAATTTTTTTGGCGGTACCCTGGATTTTCTCTTGCGAGGGGGGGGGGCTTGGGCCATATCGCGCTTCCGACGGCGGCTGGTCGCAATCCCGCGATCAACCGCCTCTCTGCTTCTCGGAAGGGGGCCTCTTCGATGGACGCTCTTGTTGCGCCGCGGGATCTTGTCGCTGACTTCGGCCTGACTGGCGCTGCAGAGCACAGTGAGGAGGCGAAGGATTACTTCGTCGAGAAGAACGGCATCCGCTTCGCCGGCACGCACCTCATCATCGACCTCTGGGGCGCCACCAACCTCGACGACCCCGCGCACATCGACGACGTGCTGCGCGAGGCCGCGATCGAGACGGGTGCGACGATCCTGCACGGCCACTTCCATCACTTCCAGCCGAACGGCGGCGTGTCCGGCGTGCTGGTCCTGGCGGAAAGCCACGTCTCGATCCACACCTGGCCCGAGAAGGCCTACGCCGCGCTGGACATCTTCGTCTGCGGCGCCTGCGACCCGTACAAGGCGCTTCCCATCCTGAAGCGCGGCTTCCTGGCCGAGCGCGTGCAGCTCGCCGAGCACCGTCGGGGCATGCAGGCCTGACATACGATCGCCGCGGGACACCGCGGCGGCGGATCGGATAAGGGGGCGGGCCGCAGGGTCCGCCCCCTTTCCATGCGGGACCTTACTCGGCGGAGGCTCTGATGACCGATTCCTGGGTGAACGAGACGCTTTACCCCGACTGGGGCCAGCGCTTCCGCGTGAAGCGCGAACTGGCGCGGGTGAAGAGCGACTTCCAGGACATCATGATTTTCGAGTCCTTCACCCACGGCCGCGTCATGCTGCTCGACGGCGTCGTGCAGATCACGGAAGCCGACGAGTTCGTCTACCAGGAGATGCTGACGCACGTGCCGCTGCTGGCGCATGGCGACGCGCGCCGCGTGCTGATCATCGGCGCGGGCGACGGCGGTGTCCTCCGCCGCGTCCTGCAGCACCGCAACGTCGAGCGGGCCGTGATGGTCGAGATCGACGGGGATGTCATCCGCCTCGCGAAGGAGCACCTGCCGGGCATCGCCGGCGACGCCTGGCACGACCCGCGCGCGCAGGTCATCGTCGGCGACGGCATCCACTACGTGCGGGAAGCCGAGGCCGGCTCCTTCGACGCCATCATCGTGGACAGCACGGATCCGATCGGCGTCGGCGAGGTCCTCTTCACCGACGAGTTCTACGCCAGCTCCGCCCGGCTCCTCTCGGATCGCGGCTTGATCGTGAACCAGTGCGGCGTGCCCGCAATGCAGGCGGACGAATTGCGCGAGACCTCCATCCGCCGTGCGAAATCCTTCGCCGACGTCTGGGCCTACGTCGCCGCCGTCCCCACCTATGTGGGCGGCTACATGACCCTCGGCTGGGCCGCGAAGGACGCTTCCCTGCGGACGCTGCCGTCCGCCGAGATCGCCCGGCGCGCCGAGGCCGCCGGCGTCGTCGGCAGGACGCGCTACTGGACTCCGGAGATCCACGCGGCCGCCTTCCACCTGCCGCCCTACATCGCGGAGCACCTGCCCCGCACGTAGCGCCCGTTTCGGCCGCCGCGCTCCACCGGCCCCCGTTTGGCTGCCGCCCTCTACGGAGGATTGTCGGCGGATTGGGGGCGCGGGGACGCGGCGGCCGTGACGTCCGCCCGGAGAGCCTCGCCGCGAAGTCCCGCGAGGACCCGCTGCATGTTCCGGCCGAGGCGGTTCGCCGCGACATCCCAGGGCGGGGTATCGAACCGAAGTATCTCCGGCACGCGCCGACCCCCCGCGTAGAAGTAGGTGGTGCAGCGCAGCGAGGCCGGGTCGGGCATGGCCTCGACCCGCCAAAGAAACAACGACAGGTCCTTGGCCGGCAGGTAGTCAAAGCGACCCAGCGCCACCAGCGCCCCGCGGGGCGGCTCCAGCCCCGTTTCCTCGCGCAGTTCCCGAAGGGCGGCGTCGCCCTCCTCCTCGCCGGCCTCCGCCATGCCCTTCGGCAGGTCCCAGAGCGGCGAGCGCGCGGCCTGCCCGATCAGCAGCCGCGCCCCGTCCGTCACCACCACGCCACAGGTCACCCGCCGCGCCATGCCGCCCCAACGCCGCGGGCCGGCGCCGGCTTCACCCCGCCGCGAAGCCCTGGACGAGGCTTCCCGCCACCAGCCGCCACCCGTCCACAAGCACGAAGAAAATGATCTTGAAGGGCAGGGCCACGACGCTCGGCGGCAGCATCATCATGCCCAGCGACATCAGTACGCTCGCGGCGACGAGGTCGATCACAAGGAAGGGCAGGAACAGCAGGAACCCGATCTCGAACCCGCGCTTGAGCTCGCTGACCATGAAGGCGGGAACGAGCACGCGCCAGGGCGTCGTCCCCGCATCGACGCTGGCCGGAATGCCCGCGAGGTCGTGGAACAGCGCGAGGTCGGCATCGCGCGCATTCGCGACCATGAAGCGCCGGAACGGCTCCGCGGCGGCTTCAAGCCCCGCCATCTCGCTCAGGCGCCCCTCCATCATCGGCTGGATGCCGGCGGTCCAGGACGCTTCCAGCGTGGGCTGCATCACGAAGAAGGTGAGGAACAGCGCGAGACCGATCAGCACCGGGTTCGGCGGAATGCCCGGCGCGCCGATCGCGGTCCGAAGCAGCGACAGGGCGACGACGATCCGCCCGAAGGCCGTCGCCATGACGAGGAGCGACGGCGCGAGCGAGATCAGCCCGATCAGCGCGGTCAGCTGGACCAGTCGCGCCGTCGCCCCACCGCCGCCAGCCCCGAGGTCCACCGACACGGACTGCGCCAGCCCGGCGGCCGGGACCGCGACGACCGCCGCGCCCGCGAGGGCCGCCATCACGTGCGAGCGCAGCGTGCCGTTCACAGCCAGCCCACCAGCAGGTCCGCGTTGCCGCCCGTCACGACGAGCGCCTCCCGCCCGTCCACCCGCAGCAGGACTGCCCGGCGTCGCGGATCGATCGGCGTGACCTCGACCACGGCGACGCGACGCGCGCTGCCGCCCACCGAAAGGCCGAGCCGCCGCCGGGCCAGCCGCCCGGCGAGGTGCATGGCGAGCAGGGTCCCCGCCAGGGCCGCCGCTGCCCAGATCCATTGCGACGCATCGGCCATGGTCACCGCCGCAGCCGCACGATGAGGGAATCGACCTGTGCGAGCAGTAGCGCCAGGTCGGGCCGGATGGCACGCCCATCCTCCTCGGGAAGCATCAGGGCGGCACCGCAGAGCGCGGCCGCTTCCCGTTCCAGCCCGTCCAGGTCGAGGCTGCGCCCGGCCCCTGCCAGGCCCTCGGCGACGGTCACCACGCCGCCGAGGCTCTTCGCCGCGGCGCGGACCGCATCCTGCGGTGTGTGCGTCATGGTCCCGATCCTGCGCCGGAGAGGGTTAACCGCTTCCTGACGCGCGCGCGGCGGCTGCGGGCGACCCGTGGCCTCTGGCGTTAACCCCCCCTTCATCCGTTCCGGCGCAAACGGAGCGGCATGAACGAGATTGCGGCCAGGACGGCCGATCCCATCGCGCTGGCGGAATCCCGCATGCGCTGGCTCGATTGCCGCCAGGCCGTACTGGCGGGGAACATCGCTAACGCGGACACGCCGGGCTTCCGGCCGAGGGACCTGCATCCCTTCGTGGCGATGCTCCGCCGCGGCGCCGCGGCCGGGGCCGTCGTCCGCACCCACGCGGCTCACCTGGCATCGGCCACCCTGCCCGGTAGCGCCGCGCGCCGCGGTGCCGAGAGCGCGCCGGACGGCAACGCCGTCTCCCTCGACGAGCAGGCGCTGAAAATCGCCGAGACCGACAGCGCCCACGCCTTCGCCACCGCCCTGCACCGGCGCTGGACGGGCATGATCCGCACGGCGCTGGGCCGCGGCGGCTGAGGACAGGGGAGGGGACGGATGGAACTCGAGAAGGCTCTCCGGATCTCCGCGGCCGGCATGGCCGCGCAATCCACGCGCCTGCGCGTCGTGGCCGAGAACCTGGCGAACCGGGACAGCACGGGCGGGGCGCCGGGCGCCGATCCCTACCGGCGCCGAACCGTCACCTTCTCCGAACGCCTGGACCGCGCTGCAGGGACCCGGACGGTCGGCGTCTCGCGCGTCGGCGAGGCGCCGGGCGAGTTCCCGCGCCGCTACGAGCCGTCCCACCCCGCCGCGGACGCGCAGGGCTACGTCCGCACCCCGAACGTCGACTCGCTCGTCGAGGTCATGGACATGCGCGAGGCGCAGCGCAGCTACGGCGCCAACCTGTCCGTGCTGGAGACCACGCGCGGCATGCTCGCCCGCACCATCGAGGCCCTGCGCTGATGCCGACCGCGATCGGGGCGGCCGCCGTCGCGGCCTATCGGGGCACGGGCGCCGCAGCCGCCCCCGGCGGCGCCGAGTTCGGTGCGACCCTGCGTCGCGCCGTCGAAGGTGCCGTGGACGCGGCGCGCGGCGCCGATGCCGCCAGCACCCGCTCGCTCGTGGACGGCACCGGCGTCACCGATGCGGTGCTCGCCATCAGCCGCGCCGAGACCGCGCTGCAGACCGCGGTCGCCGTGCGCGACCGCGTCGTATCGGCCTATCAGGACATCATGCGGATGCCGATCTAGGATGGACGGCGACCTCATCGGCGCGTCCGTGCGCGACGCCCTCTGGGTCGCGACGCAGGTCGGCGCCCCCATCCTGCTCGCGCTGCTGTTCGTCGGGCTCGCCGTTTCGATCGTTCAGGCGCTGACACAGATTCAGGAGGCCTCGCTCGCCTTCCTCCCGAAGCTCGCCGTGACCGGTGGGGCGATGCTGCTCCTCGGTCCCTTCATGCTCGGGGCGCTGCGCGGCTGGACTGTCGTCCTGATGGACCGCATCGTCGCCGTCGGCGGCCTCCCGTGACGGAGGCCGAGCTCCTCGCCGGGCTCCCGGATGCCGCCTTCCGCGCCGCCCTCCTGCTCGCCCGGATCGGCGCGGCCGCGATGCTCGTCCCCGGACTCGGCGAGGCCGAGATCCCCGCACCGCTCCGCCTCGGGGTTGCCCTCGCGATCGTCGCCGCAGTGTTCCCCGTGCTTGCCCCGGCCCTGCCCAATGTCCCCGACGCGGCGGCGGACGCCGTGCGCCTCGTCGCGCTCGAGGTCCTGACCGGCCTCTGGCTCGCCAGCCTCGCGCGCCTCCTCGCGACGGCGCTGGCGCTGGCCCTCCAGACCGCGGGCGGCCTCCTCGGCCTCGCGAACGTCCTCGTCCCCGATCCGGCCCTCGGTTCCGGCGCGACGGCGCTCGGCCGCCTCGGCAGCCTTGCGGCCGCACTCCTCGTCCTGTCGAGCGGCCTCTACGCCCTGCCCTTGCGCGCGCTGGTCGAGTCCTACGCGCTCATGCCCCCCGGGGCACCCTGGCCGGCGGGCGCGGCGGCCGAGGAGATCGCGGCCGCCGGCGGCGCCTGCCTCTCGCTCGCGCTGCGTCTCGCCGGCCCCTTCGTCGTCGCGGCGGTGCTGTTGAACCTCGCCCTCGCCCTGGTATCGCGCGTCGCGCCGCAGGTTCCGGTCTTCGTCCTCGGCGCGCCTGCCCAGGTCCTCGTGGCCTTCGCGCTGCTCGCCCTGCTGGCGCCGCTCCTCCTGCCGCTCTTCGCCGGCGACCTGCGCGCCGGCTGGTCTGCCCTCCCGGGGCTGCGCTGACCCGTGGCGGGCGATGCCGATCAGGACCAGGAGGACCGCACGGAGGCTCCGACCCAGCGGCGCCTCGACAAGGCCCGCGAGGACGGTCAGGTCCCCCTCGCGCGAGGCCTCCGGTTTCGCCGCCCTCCTCCTGGCAAGCCTCGTCCTGGGTCTCGGCGCTTCGGCCTCGGGACCCACGCTGCGGGGCCTACGCGACCTCCTCGCCGGTGCCCACGACCTTTCGCCCGAGGTCGCCTGGTCGGCCCTCGCCCCGGGCTCGCCCTGGGGCTCGCCGTCGCGGCCGCGGCCGCGCTCGGCTTCGCCGCCGCAACGCTCGCCCAGACCCGCGGCCTGATCTCGTCCAAAGGCCTGATGCCCCGCCTCTCTCGGCTTTCGCCCGCCGCCGGCCTGAAGCGCCTCTTCGGCCCGGACGGCCTGTTGGAGTTCCTCAAGACCCTCCTCAAGATCGCCGCGGTCGGGGCGGCGGTCTGGCCCGTCCTGTCCGGCACCGAACGCCTCTCGACCGTGGCGCAGCTCGACGCGGCGGGGCTGCTCCGCTTCGTCGGCGATCGTGCCTCGGCCCTCCTCGCGGCGACCCTCGCCGCCTTCGCCGGCATCGCCGCGCTCGACCTGCTCTGGGTCCGCTTCCGCCACCTCCGGCAGCTGCGCATGAGCCGGCAGGAGATGAAGGAGGAACTGCGAGACACCGACGGCGATCCGCAGCTCAAGGGCCGTCTCGCCGCGCTCCGTCGTTCCCGCGCGAAGTCCCGGATGATGGCGGCCGTGCCCCGCGCTGCGGTGGTCATCACCAACCCGACCCACTACGCCGTCGCCCTCGCCTACGAGGACGGGGCCGCCGCCGCGCCGCGCATCGTCGCGAAGGGCGCGGACGAAGTCGCCGGCCGCATTCGTGAAGCCGCGCGGGACGCCGGCGTTCCGCTGGTGTCCAACCCGCCTCTCGCGCGCGCCCTGTTCCGCCTGGAACTCGGGACGGAGATCCCGCCTGACCACTACCAGGCCGTGGCCGAGATCATCGCCTTCGTCTGGCGCCGTCGCCCGGCCGGCTCACCCTGACGCCAGCCGTGCGCGCGCCGACCTGGACCGCTATGCTGCGCCGCGTGGATCCGCCGCCCCGCCCCGCCCTCCTCCGCCGCCGCGCGCGGGGGGGGACCGACGATGCCGCGGCGCTGCTGAACGCCCTTCCCGTGGCGGCCGCGCTTCTCGGCGGCGATGGCGCCATCCGGCTCGCGAACGCCGCGCTGCTGGATGCGGTGGCGCCGCATGCCCGGCCCCGTCCCGGCGCTCGCTTCCTCTCCCTCCTCGCCGCGCCGGCACCGGACGTGTTCGAATGCCTGGCCGGCCTCCGCTCGGGGGCCGACGTGCTGCTCGCTCACCCCGCCGCGGCCGCGGCGTTCCGGCTGAGCCTCGCCGGCCTGCCGGCGGGCGACCGCGTCGCCTTCCTCCAGCCGCCCGCGCCAGATCGCGACGAGGAGGCGGAACGGCTCCGTGGTCTCGGCCAGCTCGCCGGCGGCGTCGCGCACGACGTGAACAACCTGCTGGGCATCATCCTCGGCGCGCTCGATGCAGCGCGCCGCGTCGCACCCGGCGCCGCCCCGGCCCTCGCCCCGGCGCAGGATGCCGCAGCGCGCGGGGCGGCCCTTGCCGCCCGGCTCCTCGCGGTGGCCCGGCGCCAGGTGCTGGCGCCGAAGGTGATCGAGCTGGACCCCGCGGTCTCCGGCACGGTCAGCCTCCTGCGCAGCATGCTGGGCCCGGGGATCGCGCTCGACCTGAGCCCCGGCGCGCCCGGACGGCGCATCCGCGTGGACCCGGTCCAGTTCGACCAGGTCCTGCTGAACCTCGCCGTGAACGCACGCGACGCCATGGCCGGCCGCGGCACCGTCACCATCCGCACCGGCCACAAGGTCGCGCTGCGGGAGGAACCGGGCACGCCCGATCCGCTTCCGCCCGGTCGCTGGACCATCCTCACTGTCTCCGACACCGGCCCCGGGATCGCCCCCGCCGACCTCGCGCGGGTCGTCGAGCCCTTCTTCTCCACGAAGGCCGGCGCCGGCGGGACGGGCCTCGGCCTCGCCACCGTGCACGGCATCGTCCGCCAGTCCGGCGGCGTGCTCCAAATCGACCCGACGGGCGGGCCGGGGGCGTGCTTTCGCATCCACCTCCCGCGGCACGAGGGCGAGGAACCGCCCGCACTTGTCGCGACGAACCCCGTACCCGCTTCGCTCCGGATCCTCCTCGTCGAGGACGAACCGCTCCTCCGCCGCCTCTCCGCCGCCTCGCTCGCCGCGGCCGGCCACGACGTCACCGACGCCGCCGACGCGGAGGACGCGCTGGACCTCCTCGCCGGCGGCCTCGTCCCCGACCTTCTCCTGTCCGACGTCACGCTCCCCGGCCTGGACGGCCTCTCGCTCGCCCGTGCCGCGCGGGGCATCTGCCCCGGCCTGCGGGTCATCCTCTCCAGCGGCTATGCCCCCGCGACCCTCGGCGCGGACCTGCCGGCGGAGGGCATCGCCTTTCTCGCGAAGCCCTACCGGACCGCCGAGCTTCTCGCCGCGATTTCAGGTCCGGGCTGAGACGTTTCAGGGCGTTTTCGCTTGCTTCGCAGGCCGTGAACACAATATGAACATTGCCGTTCCGACCCTCGTCGAGCCGTCTGTTTCGGGCCTTGAATCGGGGGTTGCAGACGGCTTCACAGGATCGTGAGGAGCGGGCATGATCGTCCCATTTCCACGACCGCCGGTTGCACCGGCCGCCGCCACCGAACTCGGCAAGAAGGTCCCTGCCCCGATGGAAAAGAACAAGGCTCTCGAAGCCGCCCTCAGCCAGATCGAGAGGTCCTTCGGCAAGGGCTCGATCATGCGCATGGGCGGCAAGCAGATGAACGAGGACGTGGAGGTCATCTCCACCGGCTCCCTCGGCCTCGACCTCGCGCTCGGTATCGGCGGCCTGCCGAAGGGCCGCGTCATCGAGATCTACGGGCCGGAATCGTCGGGCAAGACGACGCTCGCGCTGCAGGCCATCGCCGAGGCCCAGAAGAAGGGAGGCACCTGCGCCTTCATCGACGCGGAGCACGCGCTCGACCCGACATACGCGCGCAAGCTCGGCGTGGACGTGGACAACCTCCTGATCTCCCAGCCCGATGCCGGCGAGCAGGCGCTGGAGATCGCGGACACCCTCGTCCGCTCCGGCGCCATCGACGTGCTGGTGATCGACTCCGTCGCCGCTCTCGTGCCGCGCGCGGAGTTGGAGGGTGAGATGGGCGACAGCCATGTCGGCCTGCACGCCCGTCTGATGTCCCAGGCGCTGCGCAAGCTCACGGGCTCCATCTCCCGCTCGAACACCATGATGATCTTCCTCAACCAGATCCGGTTGAAGATCGGCGTCATGTTCGGCAACCCCGAGACGACGACGGGCGGCAACGCGCTGAAGTTCTACGCCTCGATCCGCCTGGAGATCCGCCGCATCGGCTCGATCAAGGACCGGGAGGAGGTCACGGGCAACCAGACCCGCGTGAAGGTGGTGAAGAACAAGATGGCCCCGCCGTTCCGGCAGGTCGAGTTCGACATCATGTACGGCGAAGGCGTGTCGAAGGTCGGCGAGCTGCTGGACCTCGGCGTGAAGGCCGGCGTGGTCGAGAAATCCGGCGCCTGGTTCTCCTATGACAGCCAGCGCATCGGGCAGGGGCGGGAGAACGTAAAGGGCTTCCTCCGCGACAACCCGGCGATCGCCGACGCCATCGAGGCGAAGATCCGCGCCCAGGCCGGCGTGGTGCAGAACGCCATGATGACCTCGCCCGACGCCGAGGAAGCCGCGGCCGCGGAGTGATCCGCGCCGTCGCGACGTGAGGAAGGGCCGTGCGGGAGCGCGGCCCTTCGTCGTTTCCGGAAGCCGCCGCCGGCCGCCCGCTTGACGGGATCGCCGCCGCGCCGTCCTCATGAGACCGGCCGCACGCAGGCCGCGGGCGTCCCGTAGGGCCGCCGTCCGCGGGACGCACGCGCGGCCTCCATGGTCCGCCCGACAGGGCCCGGGTTCGAATCCCGACAGCGACCTCCGGCGCCAGCCCCGAAAGGGGCAGCCGCTCCCACGCCCTGCGGGCTTCGCGCCCCCGCGCGGGGGCCGCGGCGCCGGAGGGAGCGTCGGACCCGCCAGGCCCGGAGGACGACCGTGACCCGCGACCAGATCCCCGTTTTCGGTATGGGCGTCTTCGGCCCGGGCCTGATTGTCCTCGCCCTCGTGCTCGCCACCGTCGTCGTCGCCGCTGCTGGCCTGGCGTCGGCGCCAGGCCAGCCGCGTCACGGTCTGGCAATGGCAGGCCGGCCTGCTCTTCCGCGACGGCCGCTTCCAGCGCGTCCTGCCGCCGGGGCGGCACGTCTCCGGCATCGGCGGCCTGCATGTCGGCGCGGTCTCGCTCAACCCCCGCACCAGCCTCGTCTCGGGGCAGGAAGCCCTGACCCGAGACGGCTTCCCCGTCCGCCTTTCCGCCAACCTCGCCTGGCACGTGACGGACGCGCCGCGCTTCTACGCGGCGAATGGCGGCTCCGACGCCTACGCCCCGGAACCGCTGCTCGTCGCCGCCCAGACTGCGCTGCGGCGCGTGATCTCCGGCCACGACCTCGACGGCCTCCTCGCCCTCCGCGCGGAGGGCGCGCCGCTCGACGAGGCGCTCCGCGCACCCATCGCCGCCGTCGCCGCCACGCTCGGCGCCGAACTGGAAGCCGTCACCCTCCGCGACCTCCACCTCCCCGCCGAGATCCGCCGCATGATCACCGAGGTCGAGCGCGCCCGGCGCGAAGGCCTCGCCGCGCTCGAGCGGGCGAGGGGGAGCAGGCCGCGCTCCGCTCGCTCGCCAACGCCGCGCGCATGCTCCGCGGCAACCCGGAACTCCAGGCTCTCCGTACCCTCCAGGCCCTTTCCCCCGCGCCCGGCCGCCCCGCCCCGACGCTCGTCCTCGGCGCCGGCGCGGTCCTGCCGGTCGCGCAGCCCGGCGTCGCCGAGCCGCAGCCCACCCCCGACGTCCCGGACGCTTGACAATCTGATCATATTCCTATACAGACGGGTCAGCATCATGAAAGGCCGCCGCATGTCCCGCCACGCTGACCGCGGCCTCCCCTCGACGCCCCGGCCCCGCGCGGGCTAATCGGCCGGTTCGCGTTCCCGCGACCGACCGGAACCCCCAGATCAGCCTCATGAGCAGCACGAACGAAATCCGCGCGACCTTCCTCGACTACTTCGCGCGCAACGGCCACGCCGTCGTGGACAGCTCCCCGCTGGTGCCGCGGAACGACCCGACGCTGCTCTTCACCAATTCCGGCATGGTGCAGTTCAAGAACGTCTTCACGGGCCAGGAACGCCGCCCCTACAGCACGGCCACCACCGCCCAGAAATGCGTCCGCGCCGGCGGCAAGCACAACGACCTGGACAACGTTGGCTACACCGCGCGCCACCACACCTTCTTCGAGATGCTGGGGAACTTCTCCTTCGGCGACTACTTCAAGGAACAGGCGATCCATCACGCCTGGACGCTCGTCACGAAGGAACTCGGCCTCGACAAGGACCGCCTCCTGGTCACGGTGTTCCACGACGACGACGACGCGGCGAACCACTGGAAGAAGATCGCGGGGCTGTCGGACGACCGGATCATCCGCATCGCGACCTCAGACAATTTCTGGCGCATGGGCGACACCGGCCCCTGCGGCCCCTGCTCGGAAATCTTCTACGACCACGGTCCTTCGATCCCTGGCGGCCCGCCGGGCAGCGCCGATGAGGACGGCGACCGCTTCATCGAGATCTGGAACCTCGTCTTCATGCAGTACGAGGAGGGCCCGCCCGGCACCCGCCGCGGCCTGCCGCGCCCCTCGATCGACACGGGCATGGGGATGGAGCGCGTCGCCGCCATCCTCCAGGGCGTCCACGACAACTACGACACCGACACCTTCCGCGCGATCATCACCGCGAGCGCCGAGGCGACGGGCCAGGACCCCGACGGCCCCTTCAAGGCCTCCCACCGCGTCGTCGCCGACCACCTGCGTTCCGGCGCCTTCCTCATCGCCGAGGGCGTGCTCCCCTCCAACGAGGGTCGCGGCTACGTCCTCCGCCGCATCCTCCGCCGCGCCATGCGCCACGCCCACATGATGGGCGCGACCGAACCCCTGCTCGCCCGCCTCGTCCCCACGCTGAACCGCCAGATGGGCAGCGCGTACCCCGAACTGATCCGCGCCGACCAACTCGTCACGGAGACGCTGCGCCTGGAGGAAACCCGCTTCCGGAGCCTCCTCGAACGCGGCCTCGGGCTTTTGTCCGAAGAGACTCAGAAGCTCGGCGACCGCCAGCCGCTTCCCGGGGACGTCGCCTTCCGCCTCTACGACACCTACGGCTTCCCCCTCGACCTCACCCAGGACGCGTTGCGCGGCGAAGGCCGCGACGTGGACGTCGACGGCTTCAACACCGCCATGGCCGAGCAGCGCCGCCGCGCCCGCGCTGCCTGGTCCGGCACCGGCGAGGCCGCGACCGAGGCCCTCTGGTTCGACCTGAAGGAGCGCCTCGGCGCCACCGAGTTCCTCGGCTACACGACCGAGCGCGCGGAGGGCGAGCTTCTGTCCGTTGTCGCCGGCGATACGGCAGTCGAGTCGGCTGGGCCGGGGACCGAGGTCGCCGTGATCCTCAACCAGACGCCGTTCTACGCCGAGTCCGGCGGCCAGATCGGCGACGCCGGCATCATCACCGGCCCGGGCGCCCTCCGCATCGCCGTCCGCGACACCCAGAAGAAACTCGGCCTCTTCGTCCACCTCGGCACGGTGGAGTCCGGCACCGCGAAGCCCGGCGCTCCCGTGGTCGCCGAAGTGGACCACACCCGCCGCTCTAACATCCGCTCCCACCACTCCGCGACCCACCTGTTGCATGAGGCCCTGCGCCGCCGCCTCGGCACCCACGTCGCGCAGAAGGGCAGCCTGAACGCCCCGGACCGCCTGCGCTTCGACGTCTCGCAGCCCACGCCGATGACCGGCGACGACCTCGCCTGGGTCGAGGCCGAGGTGAACGACCGCATCCGCCAGAATGCCGAGGTCACGACGCGCCTCATGACGCCGGAAGCGGCCGTCGAGGCCGGCGCCATGGCCCTCTTCGGTGAGAAATACGGCGACGAGGTCCGCGTCGTCGGCATGGGCCACGACCCCGCCGCGACGGACAAGCACGGCGTCTATTCCCTCGAACTCTGCGGCGGCACGCATGTCGCTCGCACGGGCGACATCGGCCTCTTCAAGATCGTCTCGGAAGGCGCCGTCTCGGCCGGCGTGCGCCGCGTCGAGGCCGTGACTGGCGCCGCCGCCCTTGCCGCGATCGAGACCTCCGACAGGGCGCTTCGTGAGGCCGCCGCCACGCTGAAGGTCAACCCGGGCGAGCTCCCGGCCCGCGTAGCCGCCCTGGTGGAGGAACGCCGCCGCCTGGAGCGTGAGGTCGCCGACCTACGCCGCAAGCTCGCGACCGGCGCCACCGCCGAGGGCCCGGAGGAAATCGCCGGCCTCCGCGTCGCCCTTCGCGACCTCGGCGACACCCCGCCCCGCGACCTCAAGGGCCTGGCCGAGGCCATCCTGAAGGGCGGCACCGCCGACCTTGTCGCCCTCGTCAGCAGCGCCGAGGGCAAGGCCAGCGTCGTCGTCGCGGTCGGCGAGACCGCGAAGGGCAAGGCCGATGCCGTTGCCCTCGTCCGCGCTGCCTCGGCGGCCGTCGGAGGCAAGGGCGGCGGCGGCCGTCCCGACATGGCCCAGGCCGGCGGCCCCGACGGCGCCAAGGCCGCCGAGGCCCTGGCCGCCGTCCGCACCGCCCTCGCGACGGTCCCCGCGTGACCCGGGGCGGCGGGGTGTCCCACACCCCGCCGCCCGCGCCGAAGCGCCTTTTGTCCGAAACCCGCGCGGCGCCGCTTTCAACCGCAGGTCAGGTTCAGCAGGTCCCGGGCCGAGGATTCCGGGATGGCCGGCGGCAGCGTGTTCCCGATGGTCAGGTACGCCCGCGACCCCGGCTGCACCGCCCAGCTCTGCCCCGTCAGGAAGTTCTGCTGGAGGCCCCGGAAGGGAAAGCTGGCGGTGAACACGACCGGATTGGCCGACGCGTTCCGCACCGTCGCGGAATAGGTGATCCAGTCGCCCTGCCCCGACCGCGGATCGCGCGAAACCCGCTGCGTGCCTGTCGTCACGCTCTCGACGACGAGCGTCCCATCCGCCTTGCAGTCGCGGGCCTGCGCGACCGCCGGCAGGGTCAGCCCAACGGCCGCGCAGGCCAGGATCAGGAGGCGCATGGCGTGATCTCCTCTCGCTGTGCGCAGAATTTCACCCACCCGCGCTCCGCGCGCCATGCGCCCGCGGCGATGCCTGCGATAGGCGTCAGCCACCCGGCCGCGCCCGGCGAGGCAACGGCGAAGACGTCGGCCAGGATCGCGCGAGAGGACCCGGGCGCATATGGCACGCCGCCACGAACCGGTCCGCGGCCCCCGGCTTCTCCGCCGGGAACCCGGACGGTGATGGGGCCCGCGACCGGCCTACTCGAGCCTCGCCCCGGAAAGCCGCACGATCTCGCCCCACTTCGCATGCTCGCTCCGCAGCGTCGCCGCGAGCTGTTCCGGCGTGCTGCCGACGATGGCGCCGCCCTGTTCCTCCAGGCCGCGGCGCAGCTCGGGCTCCGCCAGGCTTTCCGCCGCCGCGCGGTGCAGCCGCGCGACGCGGTCGGCCGGCACGCCGGCAGGGCCGAACAGGGCGTACCAGGTCTCCGACTCCGCGCCCGTCACCCCGGCCTCCGCCATTGTCGGGACGCTTGGGAGGGCGGGGTTCCGCGCTGCCGCCGTCACGGCAAGGGCGACCAGATCGCCGCTCCGGATCCCCGGCAGCACGACCGGCACGTCGGCCAGCATCATCGAAATGGAACCGCCCAGCAGGTCCGTCAGCGCGGGCGCCGCGCCGCGGTAGGGCACGTGCGTGATGTCCGCCCCGGTCCGCAGCTTGAACAGCTCCCCCGCCAGGTGCAGGGAGGATCCGTTTCCCGCCGAGCCGAAGGTCAGCCGCCCCGGCGCTGCCTTGGCCTGCGCGACCAGCACCGCCACGTCCGCGGCGCCCCCGCGCCGCACGACCAGAACCTGCGGCACCGACAGCACGTGGCAGATCGGCGAGAGTTCGCGCAACGGGCCGTACGCCATCCGCGCCATCATGTGCGGCAGCACCACCAGCGCCCCGGTCGAGGCCAGCACGATCGTCTGCCCGTCCGGCCGCGCCTTCGCCGCCGCATCCACCCCAATCGCCCCGCCCGCTCCCGACCGGCTTTCGACCACCACGGGCTGCCCAAGCCGCTCGCCCATGGACCGTCCCAGCAGCCGCGCGATCAGGTCCGCCGGCCCGCCCGGCGGGAAGGGGATGATCATCCGCACCGGCGCATCCGGGAACGTCCCCTGGGCCGAAGCGGCGGCCGGCAGCACGGCTACCGCCAGGGTCAGGCGTCTCGTCAGCATGTTACGTTCCTCCCGGATTCAGCTCGACGTGTTCCCGGCCAGCACCGTCGCCACGTCGTCGGCCGGCAGGTCCCGCAGCACCTCCAGCCTACGCTCCCTCTGACGCGGCGGCACGCGCGCCGCGACGACGGGCGTGCCGGAGAAGCGGACGGGGTTGACGAGGGCACCGCTGGGGTCCGGCACGCGGATTCCGGGAAGGACGCCCGGCATCTAGCGGCCCTGGAAGACGGCGGGACGCTTCTCGGCGAAGGCGCGCTGCGCCTCCTTCGAGTCCTCCGTCGTGGAAAGCGCGACGGTCTGCGTTTGCTCGTAGCGATAGCCGTCCCGCAACGGCATTTCCTCGGTCCAGGAGAAGGAGCGCTTGGCAGCCTGGACGGCGAGGGGGCTCTTCGCCGCGATCTCCCGGGCGATGGCGGTCGCTTCCTCGACGACCCTGTCGCGCGGAACGCAGGCCGAGGCGACGCGCATCCGCAGCAGGTCCGGCCCGTACATGCGCCGCGCCGTGTAGGCCATCAGCCGGGCGTCGGATGGGCCGAAGTGGCGCAGCACGTGGCGCGCGCCGCCGGCCAGGCCGACATCCACTTCGGTGAGGGAAAGGAAGGCGTCCTCCGCCACGACGAGGATGTCGCAGCAGGAGGCAAGCACGGCGCCGGCCCCGATCGCCGCTCCGTTCACGGCCGCCACCACGGGCTTGCCGCAGTCCAGCACGCAATCGAAGGACGCGCGGACCATCCGGTTGTGCTGCGGGTAGGCGCCGGGCTGAGTGAGGTCCGGCCGGTCCTTCAGGTCGGCGCCGGCGGAGAAGGCGCGGCCCTCGCCGGTCAGCACGATGACGCGGCAATCCGGCGTGTCGTGCAGCGTGTCGAACACGCGGATGATCTCCTCGCGGAATCGCCGGCCCTGCGCGTTCACGGCGTGGCCGCGCATCGTCACGGTCGCCACATGGTCGGTGACGTCCACCACGAAGCGTTCGAGGCCTTCGAGCACGGCGGCGTCTCCTCAGAAACCGTAGAGGCGGGCGGGGTTGTCCACGAGGATGCGGTGGCGCAGAGCCTCCTCGGCGGTCCACTCGTGGAACCGATCGAGCAGGACACCAGCGTCGGGCGGCGGGTCCATCCGGACGTAGGGCCAGTCGGAGCCCCAGAGCAGCCGGTCCGGGTTGGCGGCGATCAGCGCGTCGTGGAACGGGCGAGCGTCGCCCTTGATCCGGCAGGTGGTGAGCTTCACCCAGAGGCGGCCGTCGCGCAGCGCGGCGCGGATCGCGGCGAAACCGGGATCGTCGGTCCCGCGCGCGGGATCGGGCATGCCCATGTGGTCGAGGACGAGCGGGATGCCGTGGCCCAGCGCCGCCGGCAGCAGCGCGGGCATGTCGGCCGCCGAGGCCCAGATCTGTGCGTGCCAGCCGAGGTCGCGCATCCGCGGCGCGAGGTCGCGCAGCGCGTCCAGGCCGATGCTGCCGGGGTAGCGGCCGCCCCCGGGCGCGCGGACCTCGGTGAAGCGCAGGCCGCGGATACCCGCCGCGTGCCAGTCTTCCAGCGTCGCATCCGTCACGTCGGGCGCCGCGACGGCGATGCCGAGGAGCGCCCCACCGGAACCGCGCAGCGCCTCCAGCATGGCCGACGGATCGGTGCCATAGGGCGCCGGCTGCGTCAGAACGCCACGCGCGACGCCGAGGCGGGCGCGGGTAGCGGCTTGGACCTCCTGCGTCGCGTCGGGGAGGGCGTAGATCGTCGGCTGCGTCGGACGGAAGCGGTCGTGCGGGCCGAAGACGTGGGAATGCGCGTCGCAGGCGCCGGCCGGCAGGGCGTAACGCGGGGCGGAGACGGGCGGCGCGGGGATGGTCTCGACCATTCAGCGCGCCGGCGGCAGGTCGGTAAGGAACGTGGCGGAGAGCGGCGCGATCGGCTCCGCCACGCCGTCAGGCAGCGGGATGGCGTGCACGTTCAGCGTCATCGCCACGAGGGTATAGTAGCCGATCACGGCCGTCAGTTCGACCACGCCGCGTGGGCCCCAGCGATCGAGGACGGCGCCGTAGGTCGCGTCGTCCACCGTCCCGGTCTGCTGCAACTGGCGGGCGAACTCGTAGATCGCTGCGTCGTCCTGGTCATCGAAGGCGGGCGGTTCGCCGATGCGGATCGCCTCGATGATCGGCTCGGGGAGGCCGGCGGCGGCGGCGGCCGTGGCGTGCACCCACCACTCGACCTGCGCGGTCCAGCGCCGGCCCGTGACGAGGATGGCCAATTCGTTCAGGCGCTTCGGCAGGATCGTATTGTAGCGCAGCGCCTCGCCGAAGGCCGACCAGCGCGCGGCGAGGTCGGGCGAATGGATGGCGGCCCGCAGCGGACCGATCATCACCCCGCGCGGGCCGGAGACGACGGCATCGTGCACGGCACGCTGCTCGCGCGTCATGTCCTCCGGGACGGGGAGGGGGATGCGCGGCGTCACGGCGCCGGGGCCAGGGCGGCGTGGTCGAGGCCCAGTTCGGCAAGGATCTCCGCCGTGTGCTCACCGAGGAGCGGGGGAGGGCGGTCGAAGGACAGCGGGTTCTCGGCAAAGCGCAGCGGCGAGACGACCTGCGGCACGGTGCCGGCGACCGGGTGCGGCAGGTGGCGCAGCATCTCCCGGTGCTTGACCTGCGGATCGTCGAACACCTCGGGAACCGAGTTGATCGGGGCGCAGGGCACGCCGGCTGCGTCGAGGGCCGGCATCAGGTCGGCGCGAGTGAAGGCCGCGAAGCGCTCCGCAAGCATCGGCGTCAACGCGGCGTTGTTCCGCACGCGCGAAGGGTTCCTCGCGAAGCGCTCATCGGCGGCCCATTCGGGGCGACCGATCGCCTCGCAGAGCTTGGCGAACTGGCCGTCATTGCCGACGGCCAGCACGAAGGCGCCGTCGGCGCAGGAGAAGACGTCCTGCGGCTGGATGTTGGGGTGGCGGTTGCCGCCGCGCTTCGGCGTACGGCCCGAGACGAGCCAGTTCATCGCTTGGTTCGCGAGGAAGGCGGCCTGTACGTCGAGCATCGCGAGGTCGATGGTGTCGCCCACGCCCGTCTCGTTGCGCCGGGCCAGCGCGGCGAGGACGGCGACCGTCGCGTACATCCCCGTCATCAGGTCCACGATGGGGACGCCGACCTTCTGCGGCCCGCCGCCCGGGGCGTCGTCGCGCTCGCCGGTCACGGACATCAGGCCGCCCATGGCCTGGATCGCGAAATCGTAGGCTGCCTGTTCCGCGCGGGGTCCGTCCTGGCCGAAGCCGGTGACGGAGCAATAGATCAGGCGCGGGTTGATGGCGCGGAGCGAGGCGGCGTCGAGGCCGTAGCGCTTCAGGGCTCCGGTCTTGAAGTTCTCGAGCACGATGTCGCTACGCTCGGCCAAGCGGCGGAGGACGGCCTGTCCCTGCGGCGAGGCCATGTCGAGCGTGATCGAGCGCTTTCCGCGGTTGACGCAGAGGTAGTAGCCCGCCTCCTTCGTGGGGTTGCCGTCGCGGTCCGCGAGGAAGGGCGGGCCCCAGGACCGCGTGTCGTCGCCGACGCCGGGGCGCTCCACCTTGATCACGTCGGCGCCGAGATCGGCGAGGATCTGCGTCGCCCAGGGCGCGGCCATGATCCGCGAGAGGTCGAGGACGCGGACATGGGAGAGGGGACCGGTCCGATCAGCCATCGCGGACCTCCGTCGCGCGGGCGGAGGGCCGGGCGGCGAAGGTCTCGTTCCACGCGGTGAGCCGCGGGTGGGCGTCGCGCCAGCGCAGGTCGTCGAAGCGGAAGTCGAGGTAGCCGAGCAGGACGCCGACCGTGATGTGGGCGATGTCGAAAGGCTCCCCGTCCAGCCAGGCGGCGTCGCGTTCGAGACGGGCGAGGGTTTCGCGGGTCTTCAGCGCGAAGGAGTCGAGCCATTCGGGCGTCTGGCGCTCGGGCGGCTTCTCCCGCTCGTTGCGCCATAGGATGAGGTGGTCGAGCAAACCGTTCGCGAGGGCGTGGCGCGTCAGCGCATGCCAGCGGGACATGCCATCGCGGGGGAAGAGGCGGCCACCCGCGAGGGTGTCGAGGTATTCGCAAATCACGAGGCTGTCGAAGATCGCGGTGCCGTCATCCAGAACGAGGGTCGGGATCTTGCTCAGAGGGTTGTCGAGGAGGAGGTCGCGGTTGGGCGCCTTCATCGCGACGACCGTGCGAACGGGCTCGATCCGGTCGGCCAGGTTCAGTTCGTGCGCCGCGACCATGACCTTGCGTACAAAGGGTGAGCGCGGCGACCAGTGCAGTTTCAACGCAGCGTTCCCCCGGTGCTTGTCCTTAGGTCAGGTTTATGGCCTTTTGCCTGGCCTGTCCACGGCGGGGGAAGCTTTCAATGGCCGCGCATGAACGGCACCTGCTGGACCGGCCGGACGGACCGTTGGAGTGGTTCTCGGACGGGAAGGGGCCGGCGATCGTGCTCGTCGCCTCGCTCGGGCGGGGGGCGGAGGATTTCGACGGCATCGTGCCGCTGCTCACGGCGGCGGGCCATCGGGTGATCCGTATGGAGCCCCGGGGGATCGGGGCTTCGGCACCGTTGCGGGCGGAGGCGACGATGCATGACATCGCCGCGGACCTCGCGGCGGTCCTGGAGGCAGCGGGCGAGTCGCGGGTCATCGTGGCGGGGCATGCGGCGGGGAACTGGCCGGCGCGGATGCTGGCCCATGACCACACCTCCCTCGTGCAGGGCGTCGCGATGCTCGCGGCAGTGACCGGGACAGGCGCGCGGGCGGAGATCGCGGCGGCGATCAACGGGTCCTTCGACCCCGCGCTGACCGACGCGGAGCGGCTGCGGAACCTGCAGGTCGCGTATTTCGCGCCGGGGCATGACGCCTCGGTCTGGCTTCCCGGCTGGTTTCCGGAGGTCGCGGCGGCGCAGCGGCGCGCGAACGCGAACACGACGGACCGGGAATGGCTGCGGGCGGCGGAACGGGTCCCGCTGCTTTACCTCGCAGCGGCGGAGGATGCGATCGCGCCGCCGCCGACGCTGGAGGAGCTGCGGGAGGCGCTGGGACCGCAGGTCACGCGCGTCGTCGTGCCCGATGCCGGACATGCGCTGTTGCCGGAGCAGCCGCGTGCGGTCGCCGACGCGCTGGTCACCTTCGCCCGGGCGGTCTGGGGCTGAGTGACCTTCTGAAAACACGGACGGGTCGGTCCGGCGGGTCTTTTCGCGCCGGATCGCCGCGTCCAGGCTTGCCGATAGTCCCGCCATGGCGGCGCCGGGCCACGCCGCCCGGCCCGACAACCCCTCGCCGTTCCTCCGCGGCCGTGGCCTCAGACGGCCACGGAGGCGTCAGGCGATGACTTCGGGCGCCGGCGTGGCGGGGCGCTTGGCGATGCCTTCCAGCACCTCCGCCAACGCCGTCTCGAGCTGGTTCAGGAGGGTCGACGCCTGTTCGACGTCGAATTCCGAGATGATGGTCTGTTCGTCCATGTCGTGAACCAGGACGACCCGGCCGGCCATGGAATGTGCGCGGAAGCTGCTCATGGGACGAAGGCTAGCGCGTCGGCGCACACGTTTCACAGAGCCGTGATGAAACGGGACGGGGCTGTGGCCGCCGGGACACGGTTCAACCGAAGGTTGAAAGCAGGTCGTCCACCTGCGCGGCGGTGAGTTCCCGCGCGGGCTGCCCCCGCAGCAGCAGGGCAAGACGCGCGGCCTCCTCGAGTTCCTCCGCGGCGTAGACCGCATCGTCGAGGGTTGCGCCGGAGACGACGGGGCCGTGGTTGGCGAGGAGCACGGCGCGGGCCTCGGCGGCCGCGGCGTGGATGGCCGGTTCCATCGCCGCATCCCCAGGGCGGTAGTAGGGGATCACGGGCAGGGACCGGCCGATGCGCATGACGAAATACGGGGTGAGAGGCGGGATCGGCGCGGCCTCTCCGGGCGCGGCGAGGCAGGCGATGGCCGTGGCGTGGGTCGAATGGAGGTGCACGACGGCGCCGGCCTGTGGCCGTGCGGAGAGCACGGCGCGGTGCATGAACACCTCCTTCGAGGGCCGCTCCCCGGAGAGGTGGCGCCAGTCGCCGTCGAGCTTGCTGATGCGGTCCGGTTCAAGGCGGCCGAGGCAGGAATTGGTGGGGGTGATGAGGTAGCCGTCGGGGAGGCGCACGGAGATGTTGCCGGCCGACCCGACGGAGTAGCCGCGCCCGAAAAGCAGCCGGCCATAGGCGCAGAGCGCCTCCCGCAGCGCCGTTTCGTCCGTCACGGACAGGGGCCGTTCGGGGGCAGGTTCAGGGGTTCCTCCGGGTCCTGTCGGCGCAACGCTAGACCGCTTGCGCCCGGGATGTCGCGGGGGTGCGCCGCGGACCATGGCAGCGGCCGCATGGATGCGGGCGGGGGAGACAGTTCGCGCGATGCGGGGTAGTTCCTGATACGGAATCGCGAAAACGAGAGACCACCATGCCTGACCTTCCGGTCGCCATGCCGGACCTCACGACGCTGAACGGACTGGACGTCGACGACTTTGTCGCTGCTCTCGACGGCATCGTTGAGAACGCGTCGTGGGTCGCGAGGGCGGCCGCGGCCGAGCGGCCCTTCGCCGACCTTCCGGCCCTGCACGCCGCCTTGATGCGGGCGATCGCGACGGCGGCCCCGGCGACGCAGCTCGACTTCCTGAATGGCCACCCCGAGCTGACCTTGGGCATCCTGGCCAGCGACCTCTCCGAAGCGTCCCTTCGCGAGCAGGGGGAGAACCCTTTGTCGGGAATCGCCGATGCCGGGGCGTTCGAGGGGATGCTGGCGGCGTACCGGGCCCGCTTCGGCTTTCCGTTCATCGTGGCGCTGCGCCGTCGCACGCCCGAGTCCGTCCTGCGCGCCCTGGCCGCGAGGAGCCAGCGTGACGGGGCGGAGGAGATCAAGGCTGCGCTCGAGGAAGTCGGGCACGTCTCCCGGCTGCGGCTGCAGGACCGGTTCCCGGGGCCGACGCGCCCAGGCGCTGCGCTGGCGCTGCTCACCCGCGCCGAGCCGGACGTGGCGCTGGACGCGTTCCGGGTCGTCCTGCTGCAGGAGGGACGGCCGGCCTGGAGCGGGCGACCGCAGGCGAAGGGTGCCGTCACCATGCTGACCGGTCCGGCGCTGCGGGTCGGGCACTACGCGCTCGCGGTCGATGGGTGGCCCGACGCCTCGCTGCCGCGCGGCGCGGCGGTCCGCTTCGCCGTGCAGGACCCGGACCGGACCTTGAGCGCCATCCTGCGCATCGGGGATCGCAGCGCGGGCCTGGCGCTGCGGGACTGACGGCATCGGGCGTCGGTGCGCCGCCTGGCGCGCTTACCCCGAGCATGGTCCGGCCTGCGACGCCCCTGGCCTGCGACGCCCCTGGCCTGCCCGCAGCGGCCCGCCCCTCAGCGACATGACGCCGCGGCGATCGCGGCGCAGCGGCGGAACAGGTCGAGGCTGTCGAAGGGGAGGTCCGCCCCGTCCGACGGCACGAGGATCGGGTGGCCACCCGCGCTCTCGACCGCGCCGGGGATCATGAGGTTGTCGGGCAGGCCGAAGCCGCCGACGGTCAGGCCGGGCATCGGGTCCGGCAGGCGGGCCAGGAGCCTGGCGCTGCGCTCCGCGAAGGGCGTCCCGCTGTTCGAATAGGCGAAGATCGGCCGGCCCCGGCCGAGGAACCAGCCGAGTTCGACCAGAGTCCCGGCGTCGGCCGAGGCGCCGCGGAAAGGCGTGAGGTTGGCGATGACGAGGTCCGCGCGCTCCATCATCGCGACGTCCTTCGCGAAGATCGTGCGCCAGGCCTGCCCATCCACCATGGCGGCGAGGGAGGCCACGTCCTCATTCAACGGTGCGAGGGCGGTGATTCCGTGCTTGGCGCAGATCGCCGCCTTCCTCGCGGCATGGGCCGGCGCGTCGGGCAGGAAGACGTCGGGACCGGCGAGGTAGGCGAGCGGCATGCGTCAGTGACGACGGTCCGGGCAGGTTGCGCAAGGGGCGGGCAGCGCCCCTCCGCGGGGGGATCGAAACGGCGTCCCGTCCCCCCTCGACGCCTGGGCCGGGATCGCCAAACTGCCGCGCATGGGCTCCGATCCGTGAAACCCGCTCCCTTCGACTGGCACGCGCCCGGGAGCCTGGAGGAGGCGCTGGCGCTGAAGGCGCGGTACGGCGAGGACGCGCGCTTCCTGGCGGGGGGCAGAGCCTCGTTCCCGCCATGAACTTCCGGATGGCGCAGCCCGCCGTGCTGGTGGACCTGAACCGCGTGGCGGGGCTCGATGGCCTGTCGCCTGTAGGGGACGGAGGGCTGCGGATCGGCGCGATGGCCCGCAACGCCCGGGTGGAGCGAGACGCCCCGGCGCGGGACAGCCATCCGATCCTGGCCGAGGCACTGCACGAGGTGGCGCATCCGCAGATCCGCAATCGCGGCACGATCGGCGGGAACCTGTGCCAGGCCGATCCGGCCTCGGAGCTGCCGGCGGTGATGCTGGCGCTCGGGGCGCGGCTGGTGCTGCGTTCGGCCGGCGGGTCGCGGGAGGTGGATGCGTCGGACTTCTTCCTGGGCCCGCTGACGACGATCCTGGCGCCGGACGAGATGCTGGCGGAGGTACGCCTGCCGCCGCTGCCGGCGCAGACGGGCACGGCGTTCCTGGAGGTCGCGCGTCGCCGGGGTGACTACGCGATGATGGGTGTGGCCGCCGTCGTGACGCTTGGGCCGGACGGGCGCTGCGTGTCGGCGCGGCTCTCCTTCTGCAGCGCGGGGCCGCGGCCGATGGCGGCGCCGCGGGCCGCGGGCGTGCTGGTCGGCACCGACCTGTCGGATCCGGTGCTTTCGGACGCCGCGGCGGCGGCGCGCGGCGAGGTGGATCCGGGGGCAGCGCGCAGGCCAGTCCCGCCTACCAGCGGCACCTTGCGGGCGTCCTGTCGGTCCGCGCGCTGCGGCTGGCGCGCGACCGGGCCGGTGCGGTGGCGCTGGGCCGGGCGGCATGAGCCACGCGATCGGCGTCACGGTGAACGGCGTCGCGCAGTCCGGCACGGTGGAGGCGCGGCTGCTGCTTTCCGACTTCCTGCGGGAAGGGCTGGGGCTGACGGGCACGCATGTCGGCTGTGCGCATGGCGTCTGCGGTGCCTGCACGGTCCTGCTGGACGGGGCGCCGGTGCGGTCCTGCCTGATGTTCGCGGTGCAGGCGCATGGGCATGACGTGGCGACGGTCGAGGGGCTGGCGCCCTCGCGCGGCCCACTCTCGCCGTTGCAGCAGGCATTCCAGGATGCGCACGGGCTGCAATGCGGATACTGCACGCCGGGCATCCTTATGACCGTCACCGCCTTCCTGAAGGACCATCCCGACCCGTCGGAGGAGGACGTGCGGCACGCGCTGTCCGGGAATCTCTGCCGCTGCACGGGGTATCAGCACATCGTGGACGCCGTGTTGCTCGCGGCGCGGCGGATGCGGGAGGCCGCGTGATGGAGACGCGGCAGATCGGCCGGGCCGTCACGCGCAACGAGGATCCGCGCCTGCTGACGGGACGCGCGCTGTTCGTGGATGACGTGAACCCGCAGGGGTTGCTGCATGCCGCCTTCCTGCGCAGCCCGCACGCGCATGCGGAGATCCTGTCGGTGGACGTGGCAGCCGCACGCGCCCACCCGGGCGTGGTCGCGGTCTTCACGGCGGATGACCTGGGTGACTACTGGCAGCCCGGCCCGCTTCTGGTCCCGCCGCCGCCGATCGAGGGCATGACCTTCCGCCAGCGCTGCCAGGTGCCGCTGGCCCGCGGCGTCGTGCGCCATGTCGGCGAGCCCGTGGCGATGGTGATCGCCGACAGCCGCTACGTGGCGGAGGATGCGGTCGGGCTGATCGCCGCGGACTATGCACCGCTGCCGGTGCTGGGTGACCTGGAGGCCGCCGTCGCGCCCGGCGCGCCGCGGGTGCACGCGGACCTGCCGGACAACGTCGCGGCGGAGGTCGTGCAGCGGAAGGGCGACTGGGCCGCCGCGCGCGCGAAGGCGGCGCACCTCGTCCGGCGGCGATTCTGGTACGACCGCGGGATTTCCAGCCCGATGGAGACGCGCGGCATCGTCGCGGAGTGGGATGCGCGCGCGGACCGGCTGACGGTCTGGGACACGACGCAGGCGCCCGTCGTGATCCGCAACGGCCTCGCGGGGATGCTGGGGCTGTCGGAGCGGCAGGTGCGGGTGATCGCGCCGTTCATCGGCGGTGGCTTCGGGCCGAAGATGATGATGTTCTACCCGGAGGAGGTGCTGGTCCCCTGGGTCGCGCTGCGGCTGGAACGCCCGGTGAAGTGGATCGAGGACCGGTTGGAGCACTTCTTCGCCACGACGCATGAGCGGGGGCAGTTGCACGACGCCGAGATGGCGCTGGACGCGGAGGGCCGCATCCTCGGCGTGCGCGACGACTTCCTGATGGATACGGGGGCGTACAATCCCTACGGACTGACGGTGCCGCTCAACAGCCAGTGCACCTTGCTGAACTGCTACGACGTCGCGGCATATGAGAGCCGTTTCCGCGCGGTGTACACGAACCGGACGCTGGTCACGCCGTACCGGGGCGCGGGGCGGCAACACGGCATCTTCGTCATGGAACGCCTGCTGGACGCGGCGGCGCGGGAGGTGGGGCTGGACCGGACGGAGATCCGGCGCCGCAACTTCATCCCCGCCGACGCCTTCCCGTATCGAAACGAGATCATCTACCAGGACTTCGCGCCGCTGACCTATGACAGCGGGAACTACGGGCCGATCCTCGACAAGGCGCTGGACGCCATCGGCTACGAACGGTTCCTCGCGGAGGAGCAGCCGCGCGCGCGGGCAGAGGGCCGGCATGTCGGCATCGGCGTCGCCTGCTACGTCGAGGGTACGGGGATCGGGCCCTATGAGGGCGCGAAGGTTCGCGTGCAGACGAGCGGGAAGGTAACGCTCGCGACGGGCATCGGCACGCAGGGCCAGGGGCACTACACGGCCTTCGCCCAGGTCGTGGCGGAGCAGTTGGGCGTGGACACGCGCGACGTGGAGGTGACGACGGGCGACACCGACCAGTTCGACTGGGGCGTCGGCACCTTCGCCAGCCGTGGCGCGGTCGTCGCGGGGTCCGCCGCGCACCAGGCCGCGGCGGCGGTGCGGGAGAAGATCCTGCGCGCCGCGTCGCGGCACTTCGAATGCGACGAGGGTGACCTGATCCTGGAGGACGGCAAGGTCGGCATCGCCGGCGTGCCGGGGAAGTCGGTCCCGCTCGGCGTGCTCGCCGCGGCGTCGAACCCCATGCGCGGCGCGGTACGGGCGGGGACGGAGCCGGGGCTGGAGGCGACGTCGTATTTCGGGCCCGAGATGGGCGCGACGGCGGCGGGCGTGCATGCGATGGTCATCGAGGTGGACGGGGAGACGATGCAGCCGACCATCCTCCGCTACGTCGTCGTCCATGATTGCGGGACGGTGCTGAACCCGCTGATCCTCGCCGGCCAGATCCAGGGCGGGGTCGCGCAGGGCATCGGCAACGCCTTCTTCGAGAAGCTGGAATGGACGGAGGACGGGCAGCTTCAGAACGCCACCCTGGCCGACTACCTGCTGCCCACCGCGCTCGACGTGCCGCGGATCGAGCTGCACCACACCGTCACGCCGTCCCCGCTGAATCCGCTGGGTACGAAGGGGGCGGGGGAGGGAGGCGCGATCCCGGTCGGCGCGCTGTTCGCGCAGGCGCTGGAGGATGCGCTGGACCTGCCCGCGCGGGGGATCGAGATCACGGAGATCCCGCTTTCGCCGAACCGCCTGTGGGAGATCGCCGGTGGCGGCGATTGAGGCGCGGGGCCTGTCGCTGACCTATGCGACGGGCGACGGCCCGGTGCATGCGCTGTCGGACGTGGACCTGACGGTCGGGGAGGGCGAGTTCGTCTCGCTCATCGGTCCCTCGGGCTGCGGGAAGACGACGCTGCTGCGCGTCATCGCCGACCTGGAGCGCCCCACCGCAGGGAGTATCCGGGTGAACGGCGTGACGGCGGAGGAAGCGCGGCTGCAACGTGCCTACGGATACGTGTTCCAGGCGCCTGCGCTTCTGCCCTGGCGGCGCATCGAGGCGAACGTCGCCCTGCCGCTGGAGGTCATGGGCCTGAAGCGGGAGGAACGTCGAGCGCGGGCGCGGCGGCAACTCGATCTCGTGAACCTCACGGGCTTCGAGCGGAAGTTCCCCTGGCAGTTGTCGGGCGGGATGCAGCAGCGGGCCTCCATCGCCCGTGCCCTGGCCCTGGAACCCGCGCTGCTGCTGATGGACGAGCCCTTCGGCGCGCTGGACGAGATCGTGCGCGACCATCTGAACGAGGAACTGCTGCGCCTCTGGGCCAGGACGGGGAAGACGGTGGTCTTCGTGACGCATTCGATTCCGGAGGCCGTGTTCCTGTCCACGCGGATCGTCGTGATGTCGCCGCGTCCGGGGCGCATCACCGACATCGTCCCCTGCGATCTCGGCCCCGACCGGCCGCTCGAGATCCGCGAGACGCCGGAGTTCCTGCGCATCGCGCACCGGGTGCGGGAGGGGCTGAGGGCCGGGCACGCCTATGTGGGGTAGGGCGGAGGACACGCCCCCGCAGCCCGCGGCAGACGTCCGGGCGGCTCCGCGCCGTCGCGGCCACGGGCTGCGGCGCGTCGTGCCCGTCGTGGCGGTGACGGCGGCGCTGATCGCGGCCTGGTACCTCGGCGCGGCGGCGCTGAACTGGGGTGTCGTATCCGATGCGCGGCTCCGGGCCGGCGGGCCGGCCGATCCCTGGACCGTGCTCGCCGGCACCATGTCGCACGACCGCCCGCTGCTGCCGGCGCCACACCAGATCACCGCGGAAGTCTGGCGCGCGACCGTCGAGGTGGCGCCGACCTCGCGCCGGAGCCTGCTCTACCATGCGGGCGTGACGCTGTCCGCCGCGCTGGTCGGCCTCGGCCTCGGCACCCTCGGTGGCGTCCTGCTGGCGGTCGCGATCGCGCAATCCCGGGCGCTGGAGCGGATCCTGGTGCCCTGGCTGGTCGCCTCGCAGGCCATCCCGGTCCTGGCGCTGGCGCCGATCGTGATCGTCGCGCTTGGCACGCTCGGGCTGGAGGGGCTGCTGCCGAAGGCGATCATCGCGGCCTATCTCTGCTTCTTCCCTGTCGCCATCTCCATGACGAAGGGCCTGGGTTCGGCCGATCCACTGGCCCGCGATCTGCTGCGCACCTATTCCGCGACCGCAGCGCAGGTCTTCTGGAAGCTGCGCCTTCCCGCGTCGCTGCCCTTCCTCTTCGCGGGGCTGAAGGTCGCGGCGGCGGCCTCCGTCGTCGGCGCCATCGTCGCGGAACTGCCGACGGGGGCGCAGGCCGGGCTGGGGGCACGCCTGCTGGCCGGGTCCTATTTCGGGCAGACGGTGCAGATCTGGGCCGCGCTCGTCGCGGCGGCCGTACTCTCGGCCTCGCTCGTCGGCGTGCTCGCGGCGACCGAGCGCCTGGTCGGGCGGCGCATGGGCGCCCGGGCGTGACGGCGCTGCTCGCCCTTCTCGTGACCGGCGGTTTCGCGGCGGCGATCGCGGTCGCGCATGCAGGTGCTGCCGGGCCGATGCTTTGTCTCGGCGTCCTCGTGCTCGTCGCGGTGTCGGCGGTCCTCCTCGCGCGACTCGCCCGGCTCGGCGGTCATCGGTCCTGGCGGGATCGGAGCCTGTCGCTCCTCGCCCCGCTCGCCTTCGGGGCCGTCGCCATCGCGCTGTGGGAAGTGCTGGTCATCGGCCTCGCCGTGCCGCTCGTGCTGCTCCCCGCACCCTCCGTGATCGCGGTGCGCACGGTCTCCGCCGCGGGGCTGCTGGCCGGCGACTTCACCCAGACCTTCCTCCGCGCCGTCCTCGTCGGCTACGCGATCGGCAACGCGGCGGGCTTCGGCCTTGCGCTTCTCGTGGACCGCTCGCCCTTCCTGCGGCAGGGGCTGCTGCCCGTGGCCAATCTTGCCTCCGCCCTGCCGGTCATCGGCATCGCGCCGGTTGCGGTGATGTGGTTCGGCTTCGACTGGCCTTCGAAGGCCGCGGTCGTCGCGCTGATGACCTTCTTCCCGATGCTCGTGCACGCGCTGGCCGGGCTCGGCGCCGCGGGGGCGTTGGAACGCGACCTGCTGCGGTCCTACGCCGCGACGCCGGTGCAAGCGTTGCTGATGCTGCGACTGCCGGCCGCGCTGCCGCTGATCTTCACGGCGCTGAAGGTGAACGCGCCACTCGCCCTCATCGGCGCGATCGTCGCGGAGTTCTTCGGCTCGCCCACCCAGGGCATGGGCTTCCGCATCACGACCGAGGCCGCGAAACTCGCCCTCGACCTCGTCTGGGCGGAAATCCTCGTCGCGGCCGTTGCCGGCGCCGCCTTCTACGGGCTGGTCGCGCTGGCCGAACGCGTCGCGACCTTCTGGCACCCATCCGCGCGGGCCTGACAGCGCGGGACACAAGAGAGGAGGCAAGGGGATGCTGAGGACGGTAATGGGCGCGCTCGTCGCGCTCGGGCTCGCGGCAGGCAGCGCCGCGGCGCAGGCACCGGAACGCGTGACGCTGCAGCTGAAGTGGCTGACGCAGTCGCAATTCGCCGGCTACTACGTCGCGCAGGCCCGCGGCTTCTACCGGCAGGCCGGACTCGACGTCCGGATCAACCCGGGCGGGCCGGACATCGCGCCGCCTCAGGTCATCGCCGGCAACCGCGCCGACGTGATCGTGGAGTGGATGCCCGCCGCGCTGGCCAGCCGCGAGCGCGGCGTGCCGCTGGTGAACATCGCCCAGCCCTTCAAGCGCTCCGGCCTCATGCTGACCTGCCGGGCCGAGACGGGCATCCGCACGCCTCAGGACCTGCGGGGACGTACGCTCGGCGTCTGGTTCTCGGGCAACGAGTATCCATTCCTCGCCTGGATGTCGCGCCTTGGCTACCCGACGAACGGGACGCCGCAGGGCGTGCGCGTGCTGCGCCAGGGCTTCAACGTCGACCCGCTGCTGCAGCGCCAGGCCGACTGCGTTTCCACCATGACCTACAACGAATACTGGCAGGTCATCGATGGCGGCTTCCGGCCGGAACAGCTGACGGTGTTCCGCTACGACGAGCAGGGCGTCTCGACGCTTGAGGACGGGCTCTACGTTCTGGAGAGCCGGCTGCAGGACCCGGCGTTCGTGCAGCGCATGGCCCGGTTCGTCCGCGCCTCGATGCAGGGATGGGACTGGGCGCGACAGAACCCGGATCAGGCGGCGCAGATCGTGCTGGATAACGATGCCTCCGGCGCGCAGACCATCGCGCATCAGCGGCGGATGATGGGCGAGGTCGCGCGGCTGCTCGACGCGTCGGGCAACGGGCGTCTCGATCCGGCGGATTACGACCGGACGGTGCAGACGCTGCTCTCCTCCGGCGGCGAGGCGCCGGTGATCACCCGTGCGCCGACCGGGGCCTGGAGCCACGCGGTGTTGGACGCGATCCGGTGACCGACCGCTTCGGCGCCTTCCTGCCGGACGCGGGACCGGCGCCGGAGCATGCTGCGGAGGGGCCCCTGGCCGGGGTGAGCTTCGCGGTGAAGGACCTGATCGACGTGGCGGGCTGGGTGACCCGGGGGGCAACCCGGACTGGGCGCACGGGCGCCGGCCCGCCGCCCGCCACGCCGAGGCGGTGCGCCGGCTGCTGGACGGCGGCGCGCGCTTCGTGGGGAAGACGCATACCGACGAACTGTCGCGCGGCATCTTCGGCGAGACGGGTGGGGAGGGGGCGCCGGTGAATCCGCGCGCGCCGCACCGGCTGCCGGGCGGTTCGTCATCAGGCTCCGCGGTGGCGGTTGCGGCCGGGCAGGCGGCCCTGGCGCTCGGGACGGATACGGGCGGGTCTGTCCGCGCGCCCGCCAGTTTCTGCGGCGTCTTCGGGATGCGGCCGACCCATGGCCGCGTGCCATTCGAGGGCGTGCTGCCGCAGGCGCCGAGCTTCGATACGCTGGGCTGGCTCGCGGCGGACGGGGCGACGCTCGCGCAGGCGGGGGCCGTGCTGCTGGATCCGATGGCGGCGCCGCCCGCGCCGGAACGGCTGGTCTTCGCGACGGACATCGCGGCGCTTGCCGACCCCGCCGCAGCACGCGCCGCGCTGGGAGCGCTGCCTCGGCGGCTGGGCGAGGCGACCGAGGCAGCCTTCTGCGCCGATCCGCCGGTCTCGACCTGGGCCGCGCCGCAGGGTGCGCTGCAATCGCGGGAGGCCTGGGACACTTTCGCCGACTGGATCGACCGCCGTAACCCGCGTTTCTCCTGGGAGGTCGCGCTGAATTTCCTGACCGGCCGCGACCGCACGGCGGGAGAACTGGAAGCAGCCGCCGCCTTCCGCGCGGCGCTGCGGGCCCGGACGCCGGCGCTGTTCGACGGCGGCCGGACGGTCTTTGCCTTCCCCGCGACGCCCTTCGGCGCGCCGCCGCGGGGGCTCCGCCGGACGGAGGCCTGGGCCCTTCGGGCACGGGTGACCGGGATGACGGCGATCGCTGGCCTGCTCGGGGCGCCCGTCGTCGTGCTGCCCCTGGCGGAGGTGGAGGGCCTGCCGCTCGGCCTGGCGCTGATGGGAGCGCCGGGGTCGGACGAGGCGCTGCTGTCCATCGCGGCGCGGGCCTGAACATTGCCGCCCAGAGCCCCGCCGCCCAGAGCCCCGCCGCCCGGGGCCCCAGCGCGACTACGGCGAGCCCGCCTGCCGCGCGAAGACGCAGACGAGGCCGCCCCCGGGTGGCCCTTGGTGCTCCGCGCCGCCGCTGACGAAGACGCGCCCGTCGCCCGCCACGGCGGCGACGACCGCACCCAAGGCACCGCGCAGGTGGCGCTGCGCGTCGAGGTCCGTGTCGCCCAGCATCGTGTGGCGGTGGCCGCGGATGGCCCCGCTCCGATCCGGCTCCCCTTTCGCGATGACGCCGAGCACCTCGCCGGGCGCCGCGGCGAAGGCGGCCTGCACGCCCGCGAGGTCGAGGACGTCCCGCATGGGGGCGACCCCGGCCACGAGGCCGGCCGCCCAGTGGGCGGCGCGGCCGAAGACCACGACTTCGTTGCAGGTGACCTCCACGCCGGAGGAGATCGAGGCGCGGTTGGAAAACACGGACAAGTCGGCGAGCAGGGCGGCTTCCGTGCCGCGATCCGCCGCGATTTCCCGGAGTGCGAGCCCCACCCCCACCGCGGCGGCGGCGCGGGAGAGGGCCATCAGCACCTTGGCGTCGGCGCTGCGTGCACCGGGGTCCCCGACCGGCGGCGCCGGTGCCTTGACCTGGACCAGGGCGACGTCCTCCACGCGGGCGATCCCGGCATCGGCCATGGCGGCGCGCACAGCGTCGGAGACGGCGCGGATCTGCGCGTCGCGGCCGACATCCCGCACGGGGGTCGGGGGGGAGAAGGCGGTTCCTAGCGCCAGGCCCGTCTCGCCCTCACCACCGTCTGGCGCGACGGAGAAGACGAGGTAGTGCGGGGAGAGCGCGCCTTCCGTGCCGCCGGAGAGGACGCAGGGGACGCGGCGCGCCAAGGTCCCGGGCGCCTCGCCCGTCCGCGCGGAGAGCATCAGCATGAGGGATTGGGTGAAGTAGCCCCGCGTGAAGTCGTTCAGCCCCCCGTTTCCTTCGGTCTTCCCGATCACGGCCCGGACCTGATCGGCCCGGACCGTCCCGGCTTCGAAGAGCGCTTCGAGCGCCGAGAGGTCGCCCGGATGGGCCATGGAGAGGCGATGGATCGTGAGGCGCGGCATGGTCGCAGGATAGCCGCCCCGGCCCGCCGCTTGCACAGCCCCGCCACTGCGCTACGGGACGGGCCATGCGGATCGGGATCATCGGAACGGGCGTCGCGGGCAGCATCCTGGCGGAAGGGCTGCTGGACGCGCCGGGGATCGAGGTCGAGACGTTCGAACGCGCTGCCCCCGGCGACCACGCGGAGGCAGGCACCGGCCTGAACGTCGGCCCGAATGCGATGAAGGCGCTGCGGCTGCACTTTCCGGCGCGGCACGCGGCGCTGCGCGAGGCCTCACTTCCGTGGCGACGGTGGTTCGTGGATCTGACGGACGGGACGCGCCTGCTGGACCTCGACCTCCTCGACGTGGCGGAGGAGCCGGGGATGCGGATCCGCTGGTCCGAACTGTATCGCCTGCTCCGCGCCCCCGCGGCGCACCAAACCCGCCATGGCCACGTGCTGGAGGCGCTGGAGGAGGATGCGGCGGGACGCCTCGTGCCGGTCTTCCGCGCGGACGGTGGGCTGATCCGGTATGGTGCCTTCGATCTGCTCGTTGGCGCCGATGGCCGCTACAGCCGCCTGCGCGCCCTGACCTGCGGGGAGCCGGAGGCGACGCCGCTCGGCGTCTGCGTCTGGCGTCTGCTGGTGGCCGACGTGGCGGATTGTCCCTACGACGATTACGGCCAGTGGTTCCACGGCAACGCGCGGCTGCTGTCCTTCCGCGTCCCGGGCGACGCCGTCTACATCGCCGGCACCTTCCCGCTGCCGCCCGACGGCCGGATCGCGGCGGAGACGCAGACGGCCTTCGCGCAGCGCACACTGTTCACGCCTGCGGGCGGCCGCGCGTCGCCCGCCGTGGCCTGGATGCTCGACCGGATCGAGGAGGGCATCGACTCGATCCACTGGGCCCGATCCGCGACGATCCCGCTGCTGCGCCACGATCCGTCGAGCCGCGCGCTCTTCCTGGGCGATGCTGCCCAGGCGATGGTTCCGACCCTCGGGCAGGGCGCGACGCAGGCTGTGGAGTGCGGTGTCGTCGCGGCGCGGATCCTCCGCATGGGGGGCGGCGTGGCCGAGGTCGCGGCGGCGCGGGACGAACGCGTCGCCTTTATCCGGCAGTTCTCCGTCGAGGCGTCCGACACGCTGATCCCCGGCACGGATATCGTTGCGGCGACACGGGCCAAGGGGTCGGCGGAATTCCTCGGGCGGTTGCGGCGGACCTACACCGCGGTGGCGTGATCCGCCGCCGTATTCTCAAACGGGCACTCAGGCTGGCTGCAGCACCCTGGCCTGCGCGCCCGCTGCCTCGACGATCCGCGTCGCGGCCCTCAGCGCCGCGACGAGCCGGTTCTGGCCCCGCATGAGCTCCACGGCCGCGAAGCGCTGCATGGCCGGGTCCATCCCCGGCATTTCCGCTGCCACGGCGATCGTCGGCAGGGGAGGGACGGTGTAGGCGGGATCGTGCGTGAAGCGCGGCTCCCGCGTGTAGTTCAGCGGAACGAGGATTCGGGAAAGGGCGTGGATCGCCGCATTCCGCGCGGAAGCCGGCGCGCCGGACAGTCCGGCGAGTGCTGCCCGCAGCGCATCCACCGCTGCGCGGGACGGCGAGAGGTCCGCCAGGCCGGAAGACGCGGCCTCGTACCGGCCGATCGTTGCCGCGAACTCGTCGCAGGTCGCCGTCCAGTCGAAGGGCAGGACCTCCGCATTCGCGATCCGCAGGACGGAGAGGAGGTAGATCCGCATGTCCTTCAGCAGGATGTCGCGGTCCGCGATTTCCAGCGTATCGTTCTCGGTGTGCCAGGCGATGTTCGCGCCGCAGCCGGAGACGTCGTAGTAGCCCTTCTCGTGCCGCAGCGCCTCCGGCATCGTGGAGGACAGCATGAAGAAGCTCGGCAGCCCGATGTTGTTGAAGGAATAGTCGCCGGCCTGGGGTGGCCGCATCGTCTTGACGTCGGCGTCCGGAAGCAGGTCGTGGATGACGTTGGACGCGATCGCCGCGCTTTCCGTGAAGGCCCGCGTCTCGTGGTAGCTCGTCGCCCAGCGGCAGCCCGGGCTGTCGCAGTTGATCTGGGCCAGGCAGTTCTCGTCGAGGTCCTGTGCGAAGGCATCGGTGAACCAGGTGGAGCCGGCGTAGCGGCCCGTCGAGTGTCCCGGCCACCAGGCGATCTTCACGGACCGCTTGAGGCTCGCGCGATTCTTCCACAGCACCCGCGCGACCTCCAGCATGCAGGCGTCGCCCGTGGCGTTGTCGCCGACGCCCACGTCCCAGGAATCGTAGTGGCCGTGCAGCAGCACGAACTTCTCCGGCTCCTCCGTCCCGGGAATGGTCGCGACCGGGATCTTCTGCGGATACCAGCCTTCCTCCAGCACTGTCCGGATCGTTGCCTCCCCTCCCGCATCGGCGAGCGCCATCAGCGCCTGCCCGTCCGGGTTGTTCACGGCAACGACGGGGATCTTCGGCTTGCGCGGCAGGTCGTGCAGGTCCGGGCTGCCCCAGATCGTCGTGCAGGTGCCCCAGTGGATGTCCACGCCAGGGTTCACGGCGATCAGCCCAACGCCGCCCCATTCCTCAATGAGCGAGGTCAGCGCCGGGTTCCCGAAGCCCGACATGATGACGATCTTGCCGCCGACCTTCTCCTTGACCTCCTCCACCGACTTGATGCTGCCGCCGAAGAGCGTCGCGACGTCGCGGTTGTAGGACCGCAGCGCCTTCGGATTGGCCTGCAACCGAACGAGCGGCGCGGTCAGCCCGCCCGGCACCGAAACGGCCGAGGAGGGCGGTTTCGCACGATAGGTCGTCCCGTTGGCCGACACCGAGGCATCGAAGGGAACGGAGAGATAGATCTCGGGTTGATGCACCTCGACAGGCACGCCGGCGCCCTTCAGCCGCGCCACGATCTCCTCCGCCGCGCCGTTGACGTCGTCCGGCTTCCAGCGCGGCATGCCGGCGAAGGTGGTCACCAGGTCCCAGGGCAGGTCGAGGCTGACGTGGTCGAGGAAGGCCTTCTCGGCAGCGCTGACGGGCATCGGGGCATCCTGGCCGTTGACGGGATGCGGATCGCAGCACCGGGGTCGCTTCCTGGCAAGCCGGCGGCAGGGCATCGCGTCTTGCGCCGCGGCGCCGCGACCGCCTACCGTTCTAGGTGCCGTGGAGATCGGAAGTCGGCCATGCCCGTCCAGCGTCGCGCTGTCCTCGCCGCCCTCGCGGGCCTGCCGCTGCTGAGCGGGAAAGGCCTCGCCATGACCCCCGGGCCCGAGACGGCGCTGATCGTCGTGGACGTGCAGAACTGCTTCACGCCGGGCGGCAGCCTCGCCGTGCCGGACGGCGACGCGGTGGTGCCTGTCATCAATCGCCTGTCCCGCCACTTCGCGAACGTCGTCCTGACCCAGGACTGGCACACGCCGGACCACGTCTCCTTCGCCTCGCAGCATGCGGGGCAGCAGCCCTTCGGCACGGTGCAGCTGCCCTACGGCACTCAGGTGCTCTGGCCCGACCACTGCGTGATGGGCACGAACGGTGCGGCGCTGCACCCGGATCTTTCTATTCCCCACGCGCAGCTCGTCATCCGCAAGGGTTACAACCGCGGCGTGGACTCCTACTCGGCGTTCCTGGAAGCCGATCGCACGACGAAGACCGGCCTGGACGGTTATCTCAGCAGCCGCGGCATCCGGCACGTGTACCTCACGGGACTCGCAACCGACTTCTGCGTGGCCTGGACCGCCCTCGACGCACGGCGCCTGGGCTTCGAGGCCACGGTGATCGAGGACGCCTGCCGCGCCATCGACCTGAACGGAAGCCTCGCCAAGGCCTGGGCGGACATGGAGGCGGCCGGCGTGCGCCGCATCCGCTCCGACGCGATTGGTTGACGCCGGCACACGGCTTGCCAGGATCGGCGCGGGCGCGTTGAGATCGCGGCCTGACGGACCGTCCTGACGCCCTGGGGGATCACCATGCGCCGCCGCGACTTCCTGCTTGCCGCCTCGTCCCTCACCGCCGCGCCGATGCTGCCGGCCTGGTCGCAGGCGACCGGCGCGGGCGACCCGATCCGGCCCCTCGTCCTCCTCACCCGCCCGCAGGCCGCCGCGCCCGCCGCCTTCCAGGCTGCGGAACTGATCGTGCAGGAATGGCGCAAGCTGGGGCTTCAGATCGACCTCCGGCCCCTGCCGAACCAGCAGCACAGTCAGGTCGTATGGTATGAACGGAACCGCTGGGACGCGACGATGTGGCAGATGGTCGGCAGGCCCGAGCGCGGCGACCCGGACGAGCTGACCTACAACCTCTTCCACTCCTCGACGGCGGCGACCGGCTTCAACTTCGTCGGCTACAGCAACCCGGACTACGACCGCCTGGCCGAGGCGCAGCGGGCGGAGATCGACCCGACCAAGCGCCGCGAACTGGTGCGTGAGGCGCAGGAAATGATCAACCGCGACCAGCCGTACGCCTTCCTCGTCCACCCCGTGAACCTGCACGCCTTCAACAGGCAGGTCTTCGCGGAGGGCAGCGTCGTCGTCCAGGCTGGCCTCGGCCTTCGCAACTTCTGGAACTGGATCAGCCTGCAGCCGACCGGCCAGCGGCGCGACATCATCGTCAACAGCACGGATCCGGTGAAGGCTGTCCACCCGCTCTACATCGGCGGCGCGCCGGATTCCTGGGTGAACGAACTCATCTGGGACCGGCTGATGCGCGTGGCCCCCGACGGCCTGCCGCGTCCCTGGGCCGCGGAGACCGTCACGCAGGTGGACGCCACGACGATCGACGCGACGATCCGTGAGGGCATGAAGTGGCATGACGGCCAGCCCGTGACGGTGGAGGACGTGATCTTTTCCTTCCAGGCACCGGGCACGGGCGACGAGGCGCCGATGTACAAGCCGTTCGTTGCCAATATCGAACGCGTCGAACAGACCGGACCGCGCACGGTGCGCTTCACCCTCAAGCGCCCCGACGCATCCTTCATGATCGCGTGCCTTGCCAAGCTGAACCTGGTGCCGAAGCGCGTCTGGGACCCGCTGATCCAGCAATACCTGCAGAGCCCGCAGAACCTGGAGGCCTACCAGGAGGAACGGCCGATGGGCTCCGGGCCATTCAAGTGGGTCCGCGGGCGCCTGGATTCGGAGATCGTGCTGGAGGCCAACCCGGACCACTGGTCCCGCCCGAAGGCCGATCGCTGGATCATGCGCGTCATCACCAACACGGAAGCCACGCTCGGCGCGATGCGCCGCGGCGAGATCAACGTCATCGCCGACTATTTCGGCGACCCCGACGTGTTGAAGCAGCTGGCACGCCAGGTCCCGGCGATTGCAATCCGCGAGGAGGTGGACATCGGCTTCCAGTTCCTCGGCTACAACGTCCGCCGCCCGCCCTTCAGCGACCCCGCCTTCCGCCGCGCCCTTTCCGCCGCAGTGAACCGGGAGATGATGGCGGGCGCCGCCTGGAACGGACAGGCCGTCCCGTCCAACTCCGTCGTCTCGCCAGCCCTGCGCGCCTGGGCGGTGGAGGGGATCGTCAACGAAGTCCCCGGCCGCAACCTCGATGGTGCGCGCCGCATCCTGCAGGAAGCCGGCTACCGACTCGTCAACGGCCGGCTGGCCTACCCCGCGGGCGTGCGGGAGACGACGGCGCCGTACCAATAAGGGCGTGCGCCTCGTCCTCAACCGCCTGGGTCACTCGCTCTTCGTCCTTTGGGCCGTGGCGAGCCTGACCTTCATCGCGTTCCGGCTCATGCCCGGCGACCCCACGCTGAACTTCCTCTCGGAATCCTTCAGCGAGGAGATGCGCCAGTCCATGCTTCGCGCCTTCGGCCTGGACCGGCCGTTGTGGGAACAGTACGGGCTTTACCTGCTGAACCTCGTACGCGGGGAGATGGGCGTCTCCTTCCTCCAGAAGCGCCCGGTGCTGGACCTGCTTCTGGAAGCCCTGCCGAATACCGTCGCATTGACCGTCACGGCTCTGCTTGTCGCTTATGCCGTGGGCGTGGTTGCCGGCGCCTTCCTCGCCTTCGCGCGGGGCACGCTCATCGAAGGCATCGCGATCCCCCTGGCGCTGGCCACCCGCGCCGCGCCGGAGTTCTGGCTCGGCATGATCCTCCTGGCATGGCTCGCCTTCCACCTTGGCCTGTTCCCGAGCGAGGGCGCGACCAGCGCTGGCATGGAGTTCACGAGCGAATGGGCCCGGCTGACCTCCGCCGACTTCCTGCACCACCTCGTCCTGCCCGCGCTGACCCTCGCGCTCTACCTCCTCGGCCTGCCGCTGCTGCTGATGCGCGCGACGATGCTGGAGATCCTGAACGACGAGTTCATCGTCATGGCCCGGATGAAGGGCCTGTCGCGCTGGGCCATCGTCATGCGCCATGCCGCCCGGAACGCGCTCCTTCCCGTCGTCACCGCCTTCGCCCTCGGGCTCGGCGCCTCTTTCGGCGGCAACGTCGTGATTGAAACGGTCTTTTCCTGGCCCGGCCTCGGCCGCCTGCTGGTCGGCGCCGTGCAGGGATCGGACTATCCGCTGGCCCAGGGCGCCTTCATGCTGCTGGCCACCGTTCTGATCCTGATGAACACGCTGGCCGACATCCTCTACGCCGTTCTCGACCCCCGGGTGAGCGCCGGTGCCCGTCGCTGAAGCCGCTGTGATCGCTGCACCGCCCGCGCGGCGATGGCACGCGGCCCCGCGCGCGGCCTTGGCCTTTCTCCGCGGCCAGCCCTTCGCGGTCGTCGGCGTCGCGATCTACGCCGTCTTCATCCTCGTCGCCGTCTTCGCCGACGCGATCGCGAGCCACGACCCACGGCAGATCCTCTTCTCCGGCGCCTACCGCGTGGCGCGATACCTCCCGCCCTCGGCCGAACACCTGCTGGGCACCACCGCCACGGGCCGCGACATCTTCAGCCAGGTCGTCTACGGCACCCGCGCCGCGCTGCTGGTGGGCGTGACCGCCGCCTTCTGCGTCGTCTGCATCGGCGCCGTCCTCGGCCTGCTGGCCGGTTATCTCGGCGGCTGGGTGGATTCGGCGATCATGCGGATCGCCGACGTGGTGCTCGGCCTGCCCTTCCTGCCCTCCGTCATCGTCCTTTCCGCGCTGACGAAGCCGGGCACGGGTACGATCGTCGCGGCCGTTGCGCTGCTCCTCTGGCCCAACACGGCGCGCGTCATCCGCAGCCAGGTCCTGTCGATGCGGGAACGCGCCTGGGTGGACGCGGCGCGAGTCACGGCCTGTTCCCCCGCGCGGATCGTCTTCGTCCATATCGGCCCGCAGGTCGCGCCGCTCGCCGCCCTCTATGGCTCCATCGCCGTGGGTTGGGCCATCCTGACCGAGGCCTCCGCCAGCTTCCTCGGCTTCGGCGACCCCGCGATCGTCTCCTGGGGCCTCATGCTGCAGGAGGCCTATGCCAGCCAGGCCCTGTCACGAGAGGCCTGGAACTGGTTCGTCCCGCCCGGCCTCTGCATCGTGCTCCTGGTCCTCGCCGGCTTCCTTATCTCCCGCGGCTCCGAGAAGCTGCTCTTTCCGAAACTCGGCGACTGATGAACCCGGTCCAGCCCGGACGGGCGCTCCTCTCGCTGCGCGGCCTTGCAGTGCACTACGCGACTCCCGCGGGCCCCGTCCGCGCGGTGGACGGCGCCACCTTCGACGTGCCGCCCGCGACCGTCGTCGGCCTCGTCGGCGAATCCGGCTGCGGCAAGTCCACCCTCGGCCGCGCCGTGATGGGTGTCCTGCCCCGCAGCGCCCGCATCGCCGGCGGCGAGGCCTGGTTCGAGGGCGAGAACCTTCTCGCCCTCTCCCCTCCGAACGCCGGGACAGGCTCTGGCGCCGCCTCGCCTTCGTGCCGCAGACCGCGATGAACGCGCTGGATCCCGTGCAGCGCGTCGGCGCGCAGATCACGGAAGTGCTGACCGACCGCGGCGGCCTGTCCCGCGCCGCCGCACAGACCCGCGCCGGCGATCTCTTCACCATGGTCGGCCTCGATCCGGGACGCCTGCGCGGCTACCCCCACCAGTTCTCCGGCGGCATGCGGCAGCGCGCCTCCATCGCCCTCGCCCTCGCGCTCGACCCGCCCCTCGTCATCGCCGACGAGCCGGTGACCGCGCTCGACGTCATCGTGCAGCGGCAGGTCCTCGACCTGCTGAAGGACTTGCAGGCCCGGCGCAACCTCGCCCTCGTCCTCGTCACCCACGACATCAGCGTCGTCGCCTATGCCTGCGACCGGGTCGTCGTCATGTATGCGGGCCAGGTCGTCGAGAGCGGGCCGGTCGCGGACGTCCTCGAAGCCCCGCTGCACCCCTATACGATGGGCCTGACCAACGCCTTCCCGGACCTGGAGAGGGCAGGGGGCACGCTCTCCCCCATCGAGGGCGCGCCGCCCTCCCTCCTGAACCCGCCGAAAGGCTGCCGCTTCGCCCCGCGTTGCCCCTTCGCCATCGCCCGCTGCGCGGAACCGCCGCCGCTGGTCGCGCACGCCCCCGACCACGCGGCGGCGTGCTGGCGCGCCGAGGAGGCGCCCGCCCTGCGCCCCACCGCCCGGGAACCGGCGACATGGGCAGCGTGATGACCGCGCCCGCGCCGCCGCGCGTCACCGAAGCCGCCCCCGTCATCGCGGGCGAGGGCCTGGTGAAGCACTACCCCGCGCCGCGCCGCGCCGCCGATATCCTGCGCGGTCACCGGCCGGTGCTCCGCGCCGTCGAGGGCGTCACCCTCGCCCTGCGCCCCGGCGCCGCGTTCGGCATCGTCGGCGAATCCGGCTGCGGCAAGACCACCACGGCCCGCATGTTGCTGCGTCTCGAGGAACCGACCGCCGGCCGCGTCCTCTTCGGCGACCAGGACGTCACGCGCCTGGAAGGCGCCGCGCTGCGCCCCTTCCGCGCCGCCGTTCAACTCGTCTTCCAGAATCCCTTCGACGCGATCAATCCGCGCTTCACCATCCGCCGCGCGCTGACCGAACCCCTTCGCAACCTCGGCATTCCCACCGCCGAGCACGCCGACCGCGTCGCCGCCGCGATGGCTCGCGTGCGCCTGACGCCGGCGGACGCCTACCTCGACCGCTATCCCCACGAACTCTCCGGCGGCCAGTTGCAACGCGCCGTCCTCGCCCGCGCCCTCGTGCCCGGTCCCCGCGCGATCGTCGCGGACGAGCCGGTTTCGATGCTCGACGTCTCCGTCCGCGCCGGCGTGCTGAACCTGCTGCGCGAAGCCCGCGACGCCCTCGGCCTCGCCGCCCTCTACATCAGCCACGACCTCGCCCTCATCCGCTACGTCTGCGAGACCACCGCCGTCATGTACCTCGGCTCCGTCGTCGAGGACGGCCCCACGGCCGAGATCGTCGCCGCCCCGGCCCATCCCTACACGCGCGCCCTCGTCGCCGCCGTCCCTGTCCCGCGCGTGGACCAGAGCCGCGCGCCGCTTCCCATCCTCGGTGGCCTGCCCGACTCCCGGCGCGACGCGCGAGGCTGCGTCTTCCGCGCCCGGTGTCCCATGGCCGTGCCCCGCTGCGCCGAGGAGGCCCCGCCGCTTCGCCCCATCGCCCCGGGCCGCCGCGCCGCCTGCCACTTCGCGTAGCACCCGCCGCTTCGGCTCGCGGGCTTGAACGGCGTCAGCGCCGCTCCAGCAGCAGCGACCCCGAAGCATGCGCCACGGCACGCCAGCCTGGCGGCACGAGCGTCGTCGTATCGAGTTGCTGGATGATCGCCGGCCCTTCCAAGGCATCCCCTGCGCCGAGTTCGGCGCGCGCGTAGAGCGCCGCATCCGCCGCGCCGTCCGCGAAGGCCACGCGCTGCGTCCCCGTCGCGCGCGCCCCCTCGGTCCCGCCGCGAGCCCGGCCGGGGAGGGGACGGCAAGCCGTCCCGTCGCCTCCAGCCGAAGCGCGACGGTCTCCGGCACGCCCTCCGGCAGGTCGAAGCCGTAAAGCGTCCGGTGTTCCCGCGCGAAATCCGCCCCCGCCTGCGCGGCCGATCCGTGCCACGCAACCGCCAGCTCGCTGCCCTGCCCGGCGTAACGGATCAGCGCCACGCGACGGGTCGCGCGGGCGTCCTCCGGCACGCGCTCCTCCTCGAACCACCGGTGCGCGTCCTCGGCCAGCGCGTCGAAGGCTGCATTGAGTACCTCGTCCCGCTCCGCCTCGCCACGCCGCGGGCTGGCCGTGAACTCGGCTCGCAGGTCTGCCGCCATCAACCCTTGCGCGCACAGCACGCCGGGCGAGGGCGGCACCAGCACCGTGCGGATGCCGAGCAACTCGGCCAGCGCCGTCCCGTGCAGCGGCCCCGCCCCGCCGAAGGCGACGAGCGCGAAGTCGCGGGGATCATGCCCCCGCTCCACCGACACGACGCGGATGGCGCCGACCATCGTGTTGTCCGCGATCCGCAGGATGCCGCGCGCCGCCACCTCGACCGAAAGCCCGAGCGGTTCCGCGACGTGACGCCGCACCGCCTCACTCGCACGCCCCGCATCAAGCACCATCCGCCCGCCGAGAAGGCTCGGCGGCAGGTGTCCCAGCGCGACATGCGCATCCGTCACCGTCGGCCGCTCGCCACCCCGGCCGTAGCAGGCCGGCCCCGGCGCCGCCCCCGCGCTCTCCGGCCCCACGGTCAGCGCGCCCTCGGCCGAGACGCGCGCCAGCGAACCGCCCCCGCGCCGATCGTCACCATGTCGAGCATCGGCAGCGGCAGCGGCCATTCGCCGACGTGCCCGCGCTGCGTCAGGCCGACCTCACCGCCCTTGATGAGGCAGATGTCGGCCGAGGTCCCGCCGATATCGATGGTGATGACGTCCCGGAACCCCGCCGCCTCCGCCGCCGCGCGCGCTCCCACCACGCCCGCCGCCGGGCCCGACAGCGCCGTCACGGCCGGCGCGCGCCGCACGCGCTCCGCGCCCGCCACGCCGCCGTTCGACTGCATCAGCAGCAGCGGCGCCGCGATTCCCGCTTCCCCCAGCCGCGCTTCCAACCGCCCGACATAGGTCGCGACTGCCGGCATGACGCCCGCGTTGAGCACGGTTGTAAGGCTGCGCTCGTACTCCCGCACCACCGGCAGCACATCGGTCGAAGCGGTGATCGCGACACCTGGCAGTGCCGCGCGCAGCAAATCCAGCACGCGCCGCTCATGCGCCGGGTTGGCGTAGGCATGCAGGAGGCAGATCGCGACGGCCTCCGCGCCCAGCTCCCGACACCGCTCCGCGGCGCGCGCCACCGCCGACTCGTCCAGCGGTGACAGGACCGTCCCGTCCACCGCGATCCGCTCAGGGATTTCCAGGACCCGCGCCGGCGGCACCGGCCGTTTCGGCTTCACCCAGGCGAAGAGATTGGCGTGCCGCGGGATATCCTGCCGTCCGATCTCCAGCACGTGCCGGAAACCCTCGGTCGTCAGCAGGACGGTGCGGGCCGTCTTGCCCTCCAGGATGAGGTTCGTCGCGACGGTCGTGCCGTGCAGCGCGCGCCCGATCCGGCCGGCCTTCTCCCCCGCCGTGTCCAGGGCCGCGTGCACGCCGGCGATGAAGGCCTGCGAGGGATCGGCCGGCGTGCTCGGTACCTTCGCCGTCCAGGCCCGTCCGGCCGCGACGTCCTGCAGCGACACGTCGGTGAAGGTGCCGCCGATATCCACCGCGACGACGAGCGGGCGCGCCGCGTCAGCCGAGGACATCGGCGTACTCCCCACGGTGGAAGGCGGCGCCGACGACGCGGGAGCCGCCCCGCAGCGCGTCCGTCGCCGCCAAGTCCAGCGTCCCGTCCGCCGACAGCACCACGCCGTAGTCCCGCGCCGCGGCTTCGGCGCTGACGAAGCCGTCCGCGACGTCATCGCGCACCGCTCCCGCGGGCCGGTCGAAGGGATGGCCGTGCCCGCCCCCGCCGCCGGTCTCCAGGAGCAGGACGTCCCCCCGCACCAGCCGGTTCCCGTCCGAGAGCGGCGCCAGCAACCGTTCGCGTGCCGTCCCCGGATTGACCACGGCGCGGCCCGGCCGCCCGGACTGCCCGCCCGCCACACCCCAGGGAGGGCACGTCACGCCGTCGACCCGCACCGCGAGCACCGCCTCCTCCGCCATCACCTCGTATTCCCGCACGATGCCGCATCCTCCGCGGAACCGCCCGGGTCCTCCGCTGTCGCGGTGCACGCCGTAGCGGCGCAGCCGGATCGGGTATTCCCCTTCCAGGAACTCGACGGGGTAGTTCTCCTGCGCGACGAAGTAGACGGCGTCGGTTCCGTCCGCGAAGGGCCGCGCGCCGTAGCCCACGCCGATCCCGTCGCTCATCAGGAAGGGCCGGCCAGCCGCGGTCCCACGCAGCAGGATGATGACGTACGCCGCGTGCGCTGCCGGCGCCTCCCCGCCCGCGACCGCGACGAGCCCATTCAGCGTCGCGAGGAACCGCATCATCGTCAGCCCGCGCATCCCCAGCGCCGCCGGGAAGCGGGGCTGCAGCAACGACCCCTCGCGCAGCCGCACCTCGTCCAGCGCCCGCGGCCCGCCCGCATTCGTCACCTGCGCCGGATCGCCGCCGAGGAAGAACAGCCCGAGGGCCATCCCCGGCACGTCCGGGTTCATGAGGAAGTTCACCGGCCCCGGCGACTGGTCGTCCGTCTCGGACGCATCGAGGATGAACCGGTCATCCTCCGTCCGAGTCAGCGCCAGACGCAGCGCGATCGGCCCGCTGCCGTGCCCGTCCGTGTCGATCCGGTCCGTGAACCGATGAGTCCCGACCGCGAAGACCTCCCGCAGCCGCGCGCGCACCTGCGCCTCCGTCCGCGTCAGCAATTGCTGCAACCCGTCCGCCAGCACCTCCGCCCCGAAGCGCGCCGCCACCTCCGCCATGCGCGTGACGCCCAGCGCGACGCTCGCGAGCATCGCCCGCGTGTCCCCCTGCGCCGCCCGCGGCCAGCGGGAGTTGCGGAGGAAGATCGCCATCGCCGCTTCGTTCATGCGCCCGGCCTCGATCAGGCGCGTCGGAGGGATGATCACGCCCTCGTGGAAAATCTCGGTCGCGTCTGGCGAGATCGAGCCCGGCCGCAACCCGCCGATGTCCGCGAAATGCGCCCAACCCATCACGAAGGCGACGCGGCGCCCACCGTGGAACACCGGCGCGATGAAGACCTGGTCGTTGGAATGCGACACCGCGCCGCGCGAGCCGTAGCAGTCATTGTACCAGTACACGTCTCCCGGCCCCATCGCATCCGGCGGGAAGTCGCGGAACACCGGGCCGCAGACGTCGCCGAAGACCGGTACGTTGGAACCGACCGCCATCACCCCGTCCGCATCGAAGACGGCGGTGTAGAAGTCCTTCTTCTCGCGGATGAAGGCCGACATGGCCGTGCGCTCGATCAGCGCCTCCATCTCGGCCTGGGCCGCGCGGATCGCGCCCCGCAGAATCTCCAGGGTGACGGGATCGCAACGCGTCATGCCGGCGGGGCTCCTCGGAGGCGGGGAACCATGGACGGGAAGCCGCCATCCGCCAACTCACGGCCGTCGCGGCAGTCGCGGCAGAGCCCGTTGGCGGACCGGCCGGCGCGGTCGGTTGAAGCTCGGTCCGAGCGCCGGGGTGGCGGTCTTGGGGAGGCGTCCCGCGCCGTGCGCCGGGGCAGAAAGCGGCCCCCCCATGTCAGTCGCAACGGCGGAGACCACCATCGGCCTCGTAGATCAGGGCACTTCGTGAAGACACTTGGCTGCCCACAGCAGTAAAGATGGAAATGATGCAGCGGCGTAAAGGATGACACGTTCGAACGACTTGGCTTTCACGAAGGCGCCAGAACGGAGCCCGATTTCTTGCTTCCGAAATCCCAGGTCTTACCAAAAGGTGGCCCGGGGAGATTTGCGCATGGCCGCTTCCGCCACCAAAGGGGTCCAGTCCACCGCGCCGACGTGCCCGTCTGAGGGGAAGGGCCAATCGGGGAAGGGCCAATCGGCGCAGTTCGATGCCGCCGTGCGGGACGCCAAGACCGCTCCCGCCGCGGCCGACGCGCCGACGCCCCGGCCGGCGAACGACGCGGCGCCCGGCGCCAGGACGACGAAGGACGCCCCGGCCGCGTCCTCGCCGACTCCGGGACGCCTCCCCGCCATTGCCGAGGGCGTGCCGCCGGCGCGGCAGCAGGAGATCCGCGACCTCGTCGCCAACCGTACGGACGGCGACTGGCACCCCTTCGGCCGAAACAGCAGCGACGAGGTCCGCGAAGCCCTGCACAACCTGCCGCCCGCGGAACAGCGCTACCTGCTTGATCAGGCCTTCGCACGCTGGGACGGGGGAGGGGGCGGCGGTTGGTCGAATGCGGACAACTTGGCGAGTTCGACGCGCGCCGACCCCGCCCTCGGCGGCCTCGTGGCGGAGCGCGCGGCGGTCCGCTCCCTCGACGCGATGGACCGCGCACGGCGCGATGCCGCTGCCGGCAAGGACGCCGACGACCTGACCGCCGCCGGCGCACGCGCGGCGCACACGGCATACCTTGCCGCGGCCGGCGATCCGTCGCGGGAAGGCCCCCAGCCCGGCCTCGTCAACCTCGTCGGCGCGATGTCGCCGACCCAGGCCGGCGATTTCGGCAAGGCGCTTGCCGCCGATAACGGCATTACCCTCGCCGAGACGCTGGCGTCGCTCAACGCCGCACCGCGCATGGCCGCGACCTCCGCCTTCGTGCAGGGCGCCTTCCTCGGGCTGGCCGAACTCGACGTCGCGCGGACGCAGGGCATCGGGTCGTCGGTTTCCGGAACACTGTCGCAGGCCATCGCACGGGAATGGTACCCCGACAGCCCCGCGACCGTCGCGAAGGAGGCAGCGCGCCTCCAGGGCATCCTCGGGACCGATGCGGGACGCAGCCTGCTGACCCGCAGCTTCGGGGACTCCTCCATCCCCGCCGAGGCGCGGATGCGGGCGCTCGCGACCTTCCGCGCGCATCCGGAAATCACCGCCGATACGTTGAAGGGCGGCGACGGCTGGACGAACCCCGCCGTCCTGACCGCGATGGCGGAAGGAAGCGCGGCGAAGTTCCTCGCCCTCCGCGGCGACGGCGCGCAGCCGACGCAGGGGCGGCAGCTCGACAACATCGTCGGCACCGCGATGGGATTCCGGCCGCAACTGCCGGCCGGCATGACGGAGACCGAGGCCACCGCGGCCGCGGCGCGGGGCGACCTGTCCTACTTCCGGGACGGACGCGAGGGCGAGGCGGTCGGCAAGGTGGTGCAGCAGATCGAGGCCACCGCCGGCCCGAACGCCTCCGTCGCCGTGCTGCCGGTCCAGTATTCCTCCGACTCCACCGGCCCCGTGCAACTCCCGCTGTTCCGCGTCACCGGGCGCGACGGCCGGGAGGTCCTCGTGGCCAACACGGGCGGGCGCTATGACAGCGTCCAGCACTGGCTCGACAAGAACGAACTTCCCCCCGGCCTCGTCGTCTATCCGAAGGACATGCACCTTTCCGCCGGGGCGGACGGACGCCCGGCCCTGGCCTCCGCGCAGATCCATGACGGCTTCGGCGACAAGGCCAAGCGCGTGCTGGACGGCGCGGCGCTGGTCGGCGGGCTCGTCGCCGGCGGCCTCATCATCGTCGGCAGCGGCGGCACCGCGGCGCCGATCGTGGGCGCGGTCGCTTCCGGCTACCTCGTCGCCAGCCGCAGCAGCGAGATCGCGGACCGCGCGGGACGCAACCAGGACATCAACCCCTTCACCGATGCGACGGCGCGCGGCCTCTGGCTCGACGTCGCGGCCAACGCCGTCGCCGTCCCGGCCTTTGGCAGCGCGGCACGGCTGACGCAGTTGAAGGCGCTGAACCAGACGATCACGCCGCTGGAGGCCATGGTCACGGCCGGCCTGAACGTCGGCGGCAACGTCGTGGACGCGGTCGCCGTCGGCAATTCCGGCGCGACCCTCGCGACGCAATGGGACCAGTTGAAGCCGGAGGAGCGTGCGACTCTCGGCCTCTCCATGGCCTTTTGGGGCGTCACGACGCTCGTCACCACGCGCGGCCGGCCGCAGGACCTGTTCAACCCGACGGCCATGCGGGACCGCCTGCTGGAGACGATGCGGCCCGACGCGGGGATCCGCCTCGCGCAGGGCGACGTCACGGCGCTCGCGGAGCGGTCGCCGCAGTTCCGCGCCATGCAGGCGCGGCTGGAGGCCGAGGGCTGGCAGGTCGAGTTCGGCGCGCGCACCGGCTCCGGCAGCTTCACCGACCCGATCGAGAAGCGGATCGTCCTCGATCCCGGCCTCTACGCCAACCGCCCCTTCAACCCCGTTGCAGAACTGAGCCACGAGTTCGGCCACGCGCTCGGCGGCGCCGGTCCCGTCGCACCGGCGCCTGGCATGACGCGCGCGGCGTTCGTGGACGCCAACCTCGCGCGCATGGCGCGATCGGAGGGCGAGGCGACGCTCGCGAACCTCGCGGTGCGCGACGAGATCCTGACCGCCGGCGGGCCGGATATCGGCGTTTCCGGCAGGCAGGGCGCGGCCTACCAGGCGATCTACGACCGCGTGCGCGCGGGCGGCGACCGCGACGCCGCGGCGCGCGAAATCGGCGACCTCATCCTGCGCGGCGACAGCCCGTCCGGCGCGCCCGCCCAGACCTATGGCGAGGCCTACCGCGACGCCCTGAACCGCGCCTGGGCCGAGGAGTTCGGCGACGCGGGACGCGTCCCGCCCGACTGGACGCCGCGCGATGCCACGTCCTTCCTCCTCCGCGGTCCCGGCCCGGGCCGGCCGCTGCCGGCGGACGACTTCCACGCCCCGGCGCGGCAGGTCATCGGCGACCTCCGCCCCGGGGAGGTCCTGACCGTCCCGCGCAGCGATGGCCGCGTCGAGCCGGGCTGGGTCGTCGCGGAGGTGGACGCCGCCAACGGTCAGGTCACGCTCGCGTCGCCGCCGACGCCCTGGAACCCCTTCGCCCAGCGCCTCTCCAAGACCTTCGACGCGACGGGCATGGGCGCGCTCGCGCAGCACAACCCCGCGCTCGCGCAGCGGCTCGACGCCGCCTCGGCCGACACGATCCAGTCGCGCATCGCAGCCCTCGCCCCGGGGCAGGGCCTGCGTCTCGGGCGGGAGGGCGACGTCGCGATCTACGACGCCGCCGTCAGCCGCGACCACCTGACCGTCACGCGCGGCGACGACGGGTCGTTGCGAGTCGCGGACAACGGCTCCGCCAACGGCACGTCCCTCGTCACCCGCGACGGACGACGCATCCCGCTGCGGCCGGAGGGGGTGAATGTCGGCCCCGGCGCGACGGTCGAACTCGGCCCCAACTTCCGGTTCACGGTCCCGCAGCCCCGTGCGGCCGCGACGCCGCGCCTGTTCTTCACGCCGGACGCGCAGGCTGCGTCGCGCCAGTCGCTCGAGCGCTACGTGGACGATGCGATCGCGGCGGGCGGGCAGCCCGACTTCTACGGGCTCTACGCCACGGCGAAGCAGCCGTCCGCGCCGACGATGCCGCGCGGCGCCTTCGACGCGGCAGTGGCCCGGCTCGACGACGCCGCGGCGGCAAACCGCGTGCGGGTCCAGAAGCAGGGCGAGCACTTCCACCACTACTACTTCGCCGCGACGGACCGGGTGACCGAGCGCGTCTACGTCAATGCCAGCCCGGACCACACCGCGGACCTGGCGCGCGCCATCATGCAGGAGCGACTGCGCGACCCCGGCGCCTTTGACGGGCTGATCGGCTTTAAGATCAGCGGCTACGACTCCCTCGGGCAGCGTCCGGACTCCGCGGTGATCTACACCGCCGGCGGCGCCGGCACGGACCGCGCGGCGCAGCTCATGCTCCGCCTGCGCGCGCAGCACCCCGAATGGTTCCAGGCCGAGGTGCCGGCCTTCACGGCGCCGGTGGCCCCCGGCATCGCGATCGGCGCGGAGCCGCCGGGCCGCGGCAGCCAGAGCTTCGGTAGCCTGCGGGCGGACGCCATGGCGGCGGCCTGGGCGCGCACGCCGGCGGGACCGGCCGGGACGAAGGACCGCGACCACCTTATCGCGCACTTCCGGGAGGAACTGATCGGACGCGGTGTGGACCCGGACCTCCCGTACCGGAATGTCCGCTAAGTCCAAGGTAGGAGGCCAAACTTCAGAAAGCCTTTCGGTACTGAAAGACATGACGGATATGCGACGCGATCACTTGCCGTGCCGCATATCCTTCATCCCAGCTTCACCGGGCTTTCGTTGAACGGCGTGTGCTGATCTTCACCTTCCTGATCATGAGGCGGCCGTGACGGGCCGCTGCACAGGATCAGGAGGACCCGATGGCACCTCTCGACGCGGCCAGACCGTCCGGCACGCCCGGCGCCGGCCAGGGCAACACCCCGCGGCCGGACATCACGGCGGCCAAGGCCTTCGACCACGCCGCCGCGAAGGGCACTGGCGCCCGGGGCACGTCCCAGGGCACGTCTCAAGGAACGTCACAGGGAACGTCCACGGCGCCGCAGGCCGGGGCGTCGCCCACGACCGCCGGCGCGACGCAGGCGGCGACGGACCCCGCCGGCGCGATCGAGCGCCTGAACAGCGACGGCGACCAGGCGGTGATGCGCCTGACCGGCGAGGCGAAGGTCTCGGTGCCGACGCCCTGGAAGTTCAACGTCTCCGGCAAGGCGCAGTACGGGTTCGACGCGACGGTGCGCCAGGTCGGCGACGCTCCGGCCAGGCCTGGCGCCGAGCCCCCGCAGTTTGAGGTCGCCTTCTCGAAGCGCCTCCTCGCGGGCCTTGGCCCCGAGGCGAAGCTCGGCGATGCGGCGAAGTTCGGCGGCGAGCTGAACCTGCGCACCGCGGACCGCGTCATCCTCCGCTTCGACAGCAAGGCCGAGGCGACGCGGGCAGTGGAGGCGCTGCGCCAGGTCGCGCTCGCCGAGACGATCCGCGACGCCTCCGCCGCCGTCCCCGGCCCGATCCCCGGTGCCTCGGGCCTGCCGAACAACCCCGCGGGCAACCCACTGAACGGCGCCTCGGAGGTGCCGGGCTCCGGTGGCCTCCAGCCCGGTGCGAGCGAGGCGGGCAACGGCCCCGGCGGTCCCTACAACCCGGACAACGCCCCGGAGATCGCCGGCGAGATTCTCGCCCGCAAGGTCGAGCCCTCCACCGCGGAGCAGCGATTCCTCCAGGACCACATCGTCGCCTACGAGCAGCAGGTCTCGCTGCAGGAGCGCGTGAAGCTCGAGGGGAAGCTGAACGCCTTCGGGCTCGAGGGCCGTTTCGACGCGGAGGCCCGGGTGATCCGCCGGGTGGACCTGCCGCAGGACGGCGGGCCGGGGCGACTCTCCTATTCCATCGAGGGCGCGAGCGCGCTGACGACCCGCGAGAAGCTGGACTTCAAGGAAACCCTGCTCGACCCGACGCGCGCCGGTCCGGACGGCAACCCGCTCAAGATCGGCTCGAACGCGGTCAACGTCTCGACGATCCGCGACATCGGCGACGTCAGCGGCCGCATCACCCTTTCCTGGGACGTGCCGGCGGACCGTTTCGCCGCCTCGGGCCAGCCCTTCCCCGACGCCGAGGTCCTGTCCGACGGAGGCTGGAAGCATCCCGACGAGCTGTCCGTGCGCGTCACCGCGAACGGCATGGTGCAGTCGCCGCTCGACGTCAGCCGCACGGACCAGGTGCAGATGCTCGCGGAGGCGACGCTCCGGAATCCTGACGAGCACGCGGCCCGGATCCTCGACGGGCTCGCGCACGGCCATCTCCGCGAGGCCCTGGCGCAGGTTCCTGCGGACGCCGCGGTCCGGACCCGCGCGCGCAGCTCGTCGAGCGCGACGGGGTCACGACGCAGATGGACCTCGGGATCGACCGCGGCGTCGAGGTGAAGGCGAGCATGATCGCGGAGCTGGGCAACGACGACGTCGTCGCCCGATCCGAGCGGCGCTGGACCGGCGCGCAGCCTCCCGCGGCGGTCCCGCCGGCGCAGGCCCCGGCCACACCGGCCGCGCCGGAGCAGGTCGTGATCGCCCCCCGCGACGGCGTCAGCGTGCGCCCGTCGCCCGGCACCGACGAGCCGCGCATCGGCGTTCTCCAGCACGGCACCTTCGCGGAGCCGACGGGGCGGGAGGCGCGGGACGCGACGGGCCGCGCGTGGATCGAGCTGCGCTCGACCGACGTCGCGGATCGCCCGATCACCGGCTGGGTCGCGGCGGAATACACCGCGCCGCACCCGGCCGGGGCGATGGACGCGACGGGCCGGACGAACCCCGACCTTGCAGATGCCGGCTATCGTCCCGTGCAGGTCGAGGCGGGCGACACCCTGTGGGACGTCGCGCGGCGCGAGGGGGTGGACTTCCAGGAACTGCTTGCGCTGAACCGCGACCACCTGATCCGGCCCGACCTGATCTTCCCGGGCGACACGGTCTATGTCCCCGCGCCGCGCGGGCCCGCGCCGGAACGCCCGTGATCCGCGGCGGGCGTCGCGACGGCGACCAGCCCGCGGAAGTGCCGCGCAGAGCGGGCGCCTCGGCCGGCGTTCCAGCACCTGCCTGAGGACCAGACCGGCCGCTCGGCGCGGTCGCGCTCGGGGCGGTTCCTCTCCGGGTCGATGCGCTCTGCCGAGCACCCGCTACCGCTACGCGGCCCCGCGCAGGAAGGCCGCCCGCGCCTCCGGGCGCGCGGCGATGTCGGCAGCGATCGCGCCGCGGGCGGCAGCACCGTCCCGGCGGTGCCAGGCGGCGAAGCGTGGCAGGTCCGCCGCGGTCAGCCCTGGCGTGGGCGGCTGGCCCGCCGCGACGATGGGCGGCGGGTCCTCGCGCGCCGTGGCGCTGCCGCGCAGCGCCTGGCTCACGGCCAGCCGCGCGCCGTACACGTCGGACGTCACGCCGAGCAGCCGCAGGTAGTAGTCCGCCTCAACCCCCGACCGGGCCGCGACCAGCCGGCCGGCGAAGGCGTCCGCCGGCTCGAGCAGGCCCTGGGACGGCAGGTCGTCCCGGCACTCGCGGCGGCGGAGGACTTCCGCGACGGAGGCGACGACCTTCGCCGCGGTCGCGCCATGATCCTCCACGGGTGCCGTGCCGCCGCCCGGCTGCGGCTCATCGCGCTGGACGGTACAGACGGTGATGAGTCGCCTGACCTCGTCGATCGCATCCTGCAGCAGGTTGCCTTGCTGAATCACCCACCCCGGCCCCAACTCCTCCAGCATGCGCCGATAGGTGGCGGAGGGCTGCAGCAACTCCTCCACGCTGTCCACGCGCAGCGACGTGTCGCCGCGTGCGGCGGCGCTGGCCGCTTCCCAGAGCGCGGGGGCCAGGGCCGGGGCGAGCGCTGCCACGGCGGCGGGATCGGTGGGGCGCGGGTTCACCGGGACCATGCGTGCCAGGACCATGCGGGCCAGCCTAGGACGGACGGTGTGGGCCCGCAGCACCGATCATTCCCCCTGTGTTCAAGCATCTGCGAGGGCAGGGTAAAGAAGCCAAAGTCGCATTCGGTGAAACGGCGCGATCGGATGCCGAAACAGGGTTCGGAACTGCAATGTATGAACGCGATCCTCCCCGTCTTGTGAGCCAGGGACTTCGCCCGCGCCTGCCGAACGGGGCCGCTTTCGGTTGACCATTTGCGTCGGACTATCGAAGTCTGGGCACGGTCAACAAGGCCCGGGACGGAACGCGGCCGAAAAGGAGCGCCCATGGCACCTCTGGACAGCGTCGGCACCTCCAACCGCGGTGCTTCCGGCAATGGCGGAGCATCCGGCAGCGGCGCCGCATCGGGCGGCAAGGGCGCGTCCGGCGCCGGGTCATCCAGCGCCAACGCCTTCGACAAGGCCCTGGCCGCGAAGAAGGGCCCGCCGGGCGGCGCCGACGTCCCCGCGCCGCGGCCCGCCACCGATCCGAACCGCCCGGGCGGCAACCAGGCGCAGGCCAGCGCCGGCGCCAGCACGCAAACCGGCACGCCGCACGGCGCGAGCGAAACGACGGTCGCCGGTGCGGCGGTAAGCAACGGCGTCGCGCCAAAGAGCGCGTCGCAAGGGGTCGCGGAGAACGTCGGCGGGGTGCAGCGCGCGGCGTTCGACCCGGCCGCCTCGATTGGCCGGCTGAACAGCGACGGGGACCAGACGAAGGTCTCGCTCCTCGTAGAGCCGTCCGTCAGCGTCTCGATCCCTGCGGTGCGGGTCGCGAATGTCGGCGTCAACGGCAATTACGGGTTCGAGGCGACGGTGCGCCAGGTCGGCGACGCGCCGGCGAGGCCGGGCGACCAGCCGCCGCAATACGAGGTCGTGTTCGACAAGCGCATGCAGGCCGCGGTGACCGCGCCTGCGGCTGCCGCAGGACACCGGCGTCGGAGCGGGCGGCGAGTTGAGCCTGCAGACCGCGGACCGCGTCATCATGCGCTTCGACACGAAGGCCGACGCGACGCGCGCCGTCGAGACGCTGCGGCAGGTCGCGCAGGCCGAGGCCATCCGCGACGCCTCGGCCGCCATCCCCGGCCCGATCCCGGGCGCCTCCGGCCTCCCGAACAATCCGGCCGGGAACCCGCTGAACGGCGCGTCGGAGGTGCCCGATGCAGCGGCCCCCGGCGGGACGACCCGGCCCGGCGTCGGCGGCGCGGGGAACGGCCCCGGCGGCCCCCTCAACCCGAACAACGCGCCGGAGATCGCGGGGGAGATCCTCGCGCGCCGGGCGGAACCGCCGGTCGCGGACCGGCAGTTCCTCGCCGATCACATCGCGGGCTATGAACAGGTGCTGACGGGACAGCTCTTCGCCCGCGCCGACGTCATGCTCGGCTCCAACCTCAAGGTCGGCGGCGGCGTGCACGGCACGGCGGCCGAGCGGATCATCCGCCGCGTGGACCTGCCGCAGGACGGCGGCGACGGGAAGATCACCTACTCCGCCGAAGGCCAGCTCGCGGTGACGGGGCGGGAGAGGATCAACCTCAACTCGCTGACGCCGGTGGACGTGAACGGCCACGTGATCAACATGCAGGACATCGCGGACATCCGCGGCCGGACTTCCGTGTCCTGGAACGTGCCGGCGAACCAGTTCAACGGCGCGGGCCAGCCGTTCCCGGACGCGGATGTGCTGTCCAACGGCGGGTGGAGGCACCCGGACGAGATCAGGACAACGCTTCAGTTCAACGCCCGCGCGCAGCCGCTGGACGACGTCAGCCGATCCGACCAGGCGCAGGTCATCCTGGAAACGACGCTGAAGAACCCGGACGACCACGCGGCGCAGGTTCTCGGCAGCCTCGGCCGCGGTGACTTCGGCGACTTGCGGCAGGCGCTGGCCGGGCTGCCCGCGGACACGTCGGTGCTCGCGCGCACGCAGTTCGTGGAACGCGACGGCGCCCGGTTCCGCGCCGATGCGGGCTTCGACGTGGACGGCGTCGGCGGCATGCACGTCACGCTCGTGGGCGAATTCGGCAACGACGACGTGGTCGCGCGCTCGGACCGGCGCTGGACCGGGGCGCCGGCCGCGACGGAGCCCACGACGGGTCCCGCGGAGCCGCCCCCATCCGGCACGCCCGGCCAGCTCGTGGTCGTGCCACGCGACGGGGTCAGCGTGCGCCCGACGCCTGGCACCGACGAGCCGCGCACCGGCGTGCTGCAGCACGGCACCTTCGCGCAGCCCACCGGCCAGCGCGCCACCGACGGGACGGGGCGCGAATGGGTCGAGGTCCGCTCGACCGACGTGGCGGACAAGCCGATCCAGGGCTGGGTCGCGGCCGAGTACACCGCGCCGCATCCGGAAGGCGGCATGGACGCCACGGGCCGCATCAACCCGGACCTGGAACACGCGGGATACCGCGAGGTGCAGGTCAAGCCGGGCGACACGATCTGGGACATCTCGCGCCGGGAGGGGACCGACTTCCACGAGACGGTTGCCCTCAACCGTGACCACATCATCCAGCCCGACCTCATCTTCCCCGGAGACACGGTCTACCTGCCGGGGCCGCAGGCGCCCGTCGCGGCGCAGCCGTCGGTCACGACGCCTCCGACGACGGCGCCTTCCGCGAACCCGCCCGCGGGTTCGACGCCCCCGGGCAGCACGGGTTCCGGGTCGCCGACCGGCTCCCCTTCGGCCGGCTCCCCTTCGGCCGGGTCACCTTCGGCCGGGTCACCTCCGACAGGCGCTCCATCCACCGGCACTCCGTCAACCGGCGCCTCCTCCGCAGGTTCTCCCCCGGGCTCCGGCACGCCGTCCGGGACCGCGCCCGGCACCAACCCGGGTCCCGGCTCCGGCACGAACCCCGGCTCGGCCTCCGGCACCCCCGGCGGGACGGCGCCTGGAACCGGGACGACCCCGACGACCGGCGCCCCTACGACCGGCGCCCCGACGAGCGGCGCGGCGACGCCGAACGACGTCGCCGGGCGCCCGAACCTCGAGGCCATCCAGCGCGAATTCCAGGTGCGGGAAGACCCGGGCGGCATGGTCACCTACGCCCCGCTCGGCGGCCTCTTCGGCTCACGCGAGATGACGGCGACCGAAGCGCGGCTGCTCGAGGGCCGGTCGCTGCTCGACCAGAGGCAGGCGAAGGAAAACGTGGACCGCGCCAACCAGATCGCGAACGGGCAGTTCCCGAACAATCCCGTGCCGTCCTACGTCCCGTCGAACCTCGCGGCGCTCTGGCAAGGCAATGACGGCCACCGCGACGTCATGCGCCACGCCTTCTGGTCCGCAAGCCTCGCCCGCGACCTCGGCCCCGAATTCGCGCGGCAGTTCACCACGGCGCATGAAGGCACGGCGGAGCGCGACCAGAACGCCGACCGGGAGGCGATGGACCTCTACAACAACTCCGTCGGCATCCGGATCGCGCAGCAGAACCCGGGCGCCTCGGACGAGGTGCTGACACAGAGGATCCGCGAGGCCATCGACCGCGGCGAGTTCGTCGTGATCGACCGCAACGGCAACCTGGCCTGGAGCGACCGCGTGCCCGTGGGCGGCCACGGCCTCGCGAACGATGCGGGCGTGCCGGGCGTCATCCCCACGCCGGACGGGCGGGGCGCATCGTGAGCCACGCGCCCCGCCTCCTCCTCGCAGCCATCCTTGCCGGAGTCCCGATGAGCGCGACCCTGACCACCGCCGCCGCCGCTGCCTTCGACCCCAACGCCTGGGCCCGTGGCCGGGGGACGACAGCGGATCCAATCCGCGCGCCGCCCTCGTCCCCGCGCTTCGGGAGAGCGGGCTGCTGAACCCGGGCACGCCGCGCGAACGGGTGCGCGGCCTGCTCGGCCAGCCCGAGAACTCGGACGGTCCGCTTGACCTCTACTCCCTCGGCATCGGCTTCGGCGCGAACCTCGAATACCTCGCGGTGGAGTACGACCGGGACGGCCGGCTGGCCCGGGCTGCGACGCGGCGGATGTAGCGCGGCGGGTCGGCGTCGCGCTGGGTGGCCCCGGCGGAAGGCGCTGCCTTCCGCCGGACCTCCATCTGCCAGGGAACCGTTCCCTGCACCGCACTCTGTAAACGCCCTCGGGTGAAGGGTGGCTCGCAAGCGGCACAAGCGCGCTTGCGAGCCACCCTTCACCCGAGGGCATCCTTCCACCGAACGCGGTCCAGGGGGCCGTCGCTCCCTGGTGGGTGGTGGGTCCGGGAGGAGGGCAAAGACCTCCTCCCGGGGCAACCGGCACGACACCCGCCGGACCGACGGGCCACCTCAGCCGCGCAGGCGCCCCAGCCGCGCGCCGACAGCCAGCCCGTCGCCGCGCGCCAACCGGGCGTGGGGCGCGGCCGCGATCGCCGCTTCCCCCCAGGCGCCGAGCGCGCGCGCGGCCGACCGCCAGGATCCCTCGCCGCGCAGCAGGGCCGAGGCCGCGGCGGCAAAGGCCGCGCGTGCCGCGTCCAGGCCGATCGGCGCCGCCCCCTCCCGCGCCGCATCGCGCGCGAGGTCGGGCAGCGCGAGCGCGGCGCCCGCGGCCAGGGCCAGGGCCAGGGTCGGCCGCAGGCTGGGCGTCGCCGCGCGGAGCACGTCGCCCGGCGTGGCGCCGGCGGCCTGCAGCGCGTCCCAGGTGGCCAGGGGTCCGTGCAGGCCGGCGAGCATGGCGAGCGCCGCCGGGGCCGCGGCGCCGCCCGGCGGCGGGCCCAGACGCTCGCGCCGGTGCATTTCCTCCGCCCAGTCCGCCGCGAGCGCGGCGAGCGCGGCGCGCCGTCGGGCCGGATCCTCCCCACGGCGTGCCGCCTCCATGGCCAGGAGGACGGCCGAGACCGACTCGCGCGCCCGCACCGCGCCGGCCTCGGCGCCATAGGGGCCTGCGGCCGGGCCGATGCCGTAGGCGAAGACCAGGCGCAGCCCCTCATCCGGCTCGCCCGCGCGCATGGCTTGGCCGCCGCGGAGCACGGTCCAGGTCCCCTCGTCCCCCGCCGCGCGAATGACCTCGACGGGGGGCGGGGCGCTCTCCGTCAGTTCCACCCCGTCCCCCCCGGGCCGGGCGATGCCGGAGAGCAGGAGGTGGGCCGGCAGTCCCGCGTGGGTGGCGATGCCCTGGCCCGGCCGCAGGCCGCCGAGGCCGCGCAAGCCGCCCTCGCGCAGGCGCGCCAGCAGGGCGAGGCCTTCCGCAACCGCCGCCGCGGGACCGCCCGGGCCGACCGCGACGAGCGCCGCCGTGCCGTCGAGGCGCCAGAGACGCGGCGGTTCTTCCGCGAGCGGCGCGGCGCCGGGGCCGGGCCGCAGGTCCAGCGGCACGGGCACCGCGTCGGTGACGCTGACATAGGCCGCGCCAAGCGCCTCCCGCCGCGCCTCCCCCTCGTCCCCGAGGTGCAGCGTTGCGCCGGCGCCCGGCGCCTCCGGGGCCTCCCCTGCCGCCAGGGGAGCCCCGCCGCGTCCGAGGGCCGAGGTGCCGCCGCGTTCGCCGGCGAGGATAGTGACGCCCGTCGCGACGGCGCCGTTCGGCCCGGGCCCGAGCGTGACGGCGAGGCTCGCTGGCGCGCCCTCGGGCGTCATGGGAAAGCCCTGCAAGGAGGCTGGGGTCGCCTCGGGCGGCCGTGCCGCCTGGACCTCCCGCCGGACCGCCTCCACCACCGGCGGAAGGTTCGCGTCCCAGAAGGCGGCGGTGGCCGGCGGCAGCGCCGGTTCCTGCCGAAGGCCCGTGGCGGCGGGGACGGAAAGGGCCTCGATGCCCGCGCCGAGCGGGGCGGCCGCCGCGCCCTCCGGCAGCGGCGTGCCGGCTGGAAGGGCGACGATCAGCGGCGCCCCGCCCGTGGCACTCTGCAGGGCCAGGGCGGCGTCGGCGCCGGGCGGCAGGGGCTGCCCGGGCGCCAATGGCGCGGGAAAGCCGGCGGCGACGAGCAGCGCCGCGACCGTCCCGGGCGGCAGTTCGGCTGGCTGACCGAGCGCGGTCCGTGCCTCCGCCGCCGCCGCGAGGACTGCGGGCCGGTCCATCGGGCCGCCGATGACGGAAGCGGCCTCCGGTGCGACCGCGGCCTGCAGCCCGCGCAGTGCCGCGTCCGCGGCAGAGGCGACGGAGGGCGGCGCGCCGGCACGCAGCAGCTCGCCCGCCGGGCTGCCGAGGGCATCGAGCCTGGCGGTATCGAATACCGTCCTTGGCACGGCCTCGGGTGGCGCCGTCCTGGCTTCGGCACGGGAGGGCGAGGTGGGCGCGCCCGGCGCAACGGGCGCAGTGACGGCGGCCGCTACGGCGTCGGCCCGTGCGACCGGACCCGTGGCGGGATCGGAGGACCGCGGCGCGGCTGGAGCGCCGGCGGGCAGGGACGGCGTGGTCGGGGGAGGGATCTCGGGTTGCGCCGCGCGCGGCCCGGAGGCGGGGCCGGCGGCGATCCCGGGTAGCGGCCCGGACACGGGCGCTGTTGTCAGCCCCGGCCGGGGATTCGTCGCTGAGGGATTCCCAGGGTCGAGCACGTTCGGCGCGACCGTGCGGGGTTCCCCGACCTGCCCGGCCGTGACCTCGGCCCGTGCCGTTGGGCCCGCCGGGTTCCCCTGGGCCGGGTTGCTGCGCGCCGGCGTGCCCGGGGCTGCCACCACGACGGTCACCGTCGCGGCGACCGGGAATTGGCCCGCGGGGGTGGTCGAGGGATTCGACGGCAAGGTGCCCGCGCGTTGCGGCGCCCCCGCCGGAACGGTCACGGTCGTGCCCGATGGAATTGACGCCCCGGGCAGGGCCGCCGATGCACTGGCCGCCGACGCACCGGCCGCCGATGCACCCGCCGCGGCCGGAGCGGGCCCGCCCAACACGCCCGCGACCGCCGGCGACCCCGGGCTGCCCGCCGGCATGGTCAGGCTCACCGCGGATGTCGCGCCGCCGGGGGCCACCGCGCCGAGCACCTGGGTGCCGGTGGCGCGTGCCGACGCGGCGCCAGCCGGCGAGGGCCCGGCTACGGTCGCTGAGGCGAGGCCGCCGCCCGCGCCCGGGCCGCTCGCGGTCGGGATGGCGCTCCCGAAGGGCGCGCCGAGTATGCCCCCGCCCGTGACCGGCGAACTCCCTGCCGGCGAACCCCCTGCCGGCGAACCCCCTGCGGACGTGCCGCCCGAGCCGAGGACGTGGCCGCCCGTGGCCGGGCCGGGGTTGGTCGTCCCGGAGATCGGGGCTGCGGTTCCGCCGCGCGGCCCGCCGGCCACGACGGCCGTTTCCGCAATCCGCGCGCCAGCCGGGGAGGGCGCGGCCGCCGGCTGCCCAGGCTGGGCGGAAGCCGGCGACGCCTCCACCGCCCGGCCACCGACGAGCGAGGCTACTGCCTCCGTCACGCTGCGAGTCAGGTTCGCCGTCCCGCCCAGCATGCCGCCGACGGCTCCCGTCTGGCCCATGGCAGGGGAGGGGGCGCTGGCCGCCGCGCCGGCCGAAGGGGGGCCGCGCTCCCGGCGGCGCCGGTGGGTGCCGGGCGGGCCGCAATCGCGAGGCCTGGGCCCGATGCGGCTACCGGTGCGGCCGCGGCGCCTGCCCCCGGGACCGGACCGCCCAGAACCCCCGGCGCGCCGTCCGCCGGCGTCCGGGAAGGGGCCGCAGCGACGGGTGTCGGGCCCGCCGTCACGGACCCCGTGCCGCCGTGGACCGGAGCGGCAGTGCCCGGTGCCGTACCCGGCACGCCTCCGCCGGGCGTTGAGTCACCCTGCCCCGCTATGCGCTGAGGCATGACCGGCGCGTTGCCCGGAGCCGAGCCCGCCCCGCCGGATGCGACCGGGGCCGTGCCGGACTGCGTGGCGCCGGGCTGCCCGGCGCCGTCAACGGGGGCGCCCAGAACGCGTCCCCCGACCGTCAACGAAACGCTGGTCGGTGCGGTAGGTGTCGTGCCCAGCGACAGGGAGACGAGGTCCTGCGAGCCGATGGTGATGCCGGGCGCGCGTCCCTGCGTCGCGCCGACGGGACCGCTGGGCGTGGCATCGGACGCGACGGGGCTTCCCAGGACGTGACCGGGGGTGGCTCGGCCGGGGCCGCCCGGCGTCGGGTCGGATGCGACGGGGCTTCCGAGGACGCGGCCGGGCGTCGCGGCGCCCGGGTCGCGCGGCGCCGGGTCGGGCGTGACGGGGCTGCCCAGAACGCGCCCCGCCGTGCCGCCGCCGGGCGTCCCGCCCCTCACATCGTCGGTCGCCCGTCCCTCGTCCCCCGCGTTCTTCTTCGCGAGGCCCAGGCCGACCCCTGGAACGCCGTTCGCGCCATGCACCTTCGGATCGGCCCCCGGCATGGACCCGAGGACCCCGCCAGGTCCCGGCGCCGCGGGTCCCCCGCCCTGGATGGGCGCGCCGAGCGTCGCGTCCGCCAGCGACTTCTGGAAGTCGGCGCCCGCGCCGGCGAGGCCCGAATCCTTCGGCCCCGCCCCGGCAGGTCCTCTCACCCCGAACGTCACGCGCGCCCTCCCCCCGACGACGATCGCCGCGCGCGGCGATCGGCCCCGGCCCACCCCGCGAGCCGCAAAGGCGGGATGGGCCCTGCGGGCGAGGTGAGGCGCCGGGCGGGTCCGGGCGAGACAGGTCACGGGCATCTGACTAGATCGTTCCGGCCCGGACCATCGCGCCGGCGACCTCGCCGAACAGGTCCTGCGGAACGTAGCCGCCGGGGCGCGTGCGCGTTGCGAGCAGCCGCGCCACCGCCGGTTCCTGCGCGACCGGCACGCCGGCCGCCGCCGCCCGCACCAGCAGGGCCGCGGCGCGCTCGCCCTCACCGCGCGCCACGACGGCGGGGACGGGTGTCTCGCCGCGGATGAAGCGGACGCCGACGGCGACCTCAGGCCGCGCGCCTTCGGCCGGTGCGTGCAGGATGAGGGTCGCGGCGGTCGCACCGCCGCGCGGGGCCGCCGCAGCTTCCCGCATCAGGGTGCGCCGCGCGCTGCGGACGTGGGGATCGCCGTCCTGTTCCTTCCGCTCGCGCTTCTGCTCCGTCACGCTCATGCGCATGTCGCGGCGGAACAGCCACTGCTGCAGGCCGAGGTCGCCGATGCCGACGAGCAGGAAGACGATCGCCGCCGCCGTCAGCATCGCCGTGAGCAGCGCGCCGAGCAGTTGCGCCTCGCAGGCTGCGCCACAGGTCGGGGAGAGCAGGAGCGCGCGCAGCCCGCCCCAGAGCACGCCGACCAGCACCGCCGCGAGCAGGACCACCTTCAGCAGCGACTTCAGGAACTCCATCAGCGAGCGGAGCGCGAAGATCCGCTTGAAGCCCTCGATCGGGCTGATCTTCTCGGCCTTCGGCGTGATCGGGTCGGTGGCGAAGACCACGCCGCGCAACGCGACGAGGGAGGCGAGGACCGCGACCGAGGGAACGATCACGAGCAGGGGCACGACGAGGCCGTTCAGCGCCGCCTCGACGGGTCCGCGCAGGCTGCCCAGCGCATCGAAGAAGCGGCTGGCGCGGTCCGGCGCGCGCTCCGCCCGCTCGATCGCCTCGCCCGCCGCGCGGAACAGCGCGGTCGCGAGGACGAAGAAGGTGCCGCCGGAAAGGAGGACAAAGCCCGCCCCCGCGGCGAAGGCGGCGCCCGAGACCAGGTCCTTGCCCTGCGCGACCTGACCCTTCTTCCGCGCTTCGTCGAGCTTCTTCTTCGACGCGGGAAGGTTCTTCTCCTCGCTGTCGTCGCCGCTCACGGCACGTAGCCCCTGAGCGCGTCGGCGGCGGTCGCGAGCGGCACCAGCGCGTCGCGGAGGTAGCGCGGCAGGAACATCGCGTAGAGCGGCAGGGACACGACGAAGACGATGCCCTTCACCGACATCGCGAGGTCAAAGATGTTGAGCGATGGCGCGAAGCGGCCGACGAGGGCCAGCGCCAACTCCGTCAGCAGCAGCGCGATCAGCAGCGGCGCGGCAAGGATCAGCCCCGTGCGGAACAGCGCATCGAGCAGGCCGACGAGCCGCAGCCCGGCCTCGGCCGAGAAGCGCGGCACCGTCTCCAGCGGCGGCCAGATGGCCCAGGAGTCGTAGAGCGCGCCAGTCAGCAGCGACAGACCGCCACTGAGGAAGAAGACGGCGACGAGGGTCAGGCCGAAGAGGGTGCCGGTGATGCCGGACTCGTTGGCCTGGGACGCATCGGGGATCGTCGCGGCCTCCGACCCGCGCTGCTGGTCGATGAACTCGCCGGCAGCCTCAGCCGCCCAGAAGGGCACGCCGGTGACGAGGCCGATGAGGATGCCCACCACCGCCTCCTTCACCAGCAGCAGGAGGATGACGGGACCGGCGAGGCCCGCCGCCTCCACCTGAGGCGCGAGGAAAGGAACGAGGGGCAGGGCGAGGGCGAGGGCGATGCCGCCGCGCAGCAGCCCCGTCAGCCCGAAGCGGGTGAAGAGCGGGTTCACTGCGAAGACCGCGAAGAGCCGCGCGACCCCGAGCCCGAGCGCGATCATCGGCGCCAGCAGGGTCTCGAACAGCCCGGCGAAGGCGGCGCCCATGGCCGTGCCGTCAGCGCGTCGCGGCGGGGAAGTCGGCCAACACCCGCTCGGTCTGCCGAAGCAGCGGGGCGCCGAGCGTGGGGGCGAGGATCGCGAGAGCGACGAGCACCGCGACGAGCTTCGCGACCTGCGGCAGCGACTGGTCCTGGATCTGCGTGACAGCCTGCAGCAGCCCCACGATCAGCCCGACGGCCGCCGCGACGCCGAGGATCGGCAGCGACAGCCACAGCACCAGCTGCAGCGACTGGGAGAGGTGGTGGATCAGGGGCGAGGGATCGGACATCAGCCGCCTCCCGGAAGGGCGTAGGACAAGACGAGGCCGTGGGTCAGGCGCGACCACCCGTCGGCCAGCACGAAGACGAACAGCTTGAAGGGCACGGAGATCACCAGCGGCGAGACCATCACCATTCCCATCGCCATCAGGACGTTCGACACGATCAGGTCGATGACGATGAAGGGCAGGTAGATCAGGAACCCGATCTCGAAGGCCCGGGTCAGCTCCGACACGACGAAGGCAGGCAGCAGCACGATCAGGTCGTCGCGGGAGGCCGTGACCTCACTGCCCCCGGGGCTGCCCTGCGGCCAGACCCGCGAGGCGGCAGAGAGGAGGAAGTCGCGCTCCCGCTCATCGGCGAAGCGGGAAAGGAAGGCCTTCACCGGCTCCGACGCCGACCGCGCCGCGGCCAGCATTCCGTCGGCGGTCGAGAGGTCCGTGCCGGGCTGCGACAGTTGCGTCTGCACCGCGAGGATCAGCGGCAGGGACACGTAGGCTGCAAGCGCGACCGCGAGCGCATAGAGCACGAGGTTCGGTGGTGTCTGCTGCGTCCCCAGCGCGTTGCGCAGCAGGAAGAGCACGACCGCGATCTTCAGGAACGCCGTCGCTGAGACGACGATGAAGGGAATAAGCCCGACCGCGGCGACGCCGATGATGATCGCCAGCAGGTCGGGGCGCGCCTCCATCAGGGGCCGGCCTTCGGCAGCAGCGACAGCACGCGCACGGCGAAGGCGCCCTCGCCGACCTCGACGATCTCGCCCCGGCCGAAGCGGCGGCCATTCGCGAGGATGTCCACCATCGCGTCGCCGTTCCCGCGCGCGATCGGGAAGAGGTGCCCGACGCCGGCGGCAGCGACCTCGCCCAAAGGCAGTTCAAGACGGCCGATCTCGAAGACCAGCCGCACCGGCAGGTCCTCCAGCGCCGCGTCGGCGGACGTCTGGTCATCGGGCATCGCGCTCCACTCCTCCAGGTCCAGGGCGCCGAGGGTGCGGCGCGGGGTCGTCGCGTCGGCGCCCGACGCGGTCATGCGGACGCGCCAGCCCTGCGCCTCCGCAGCGACCGCCAGGGCCTCCCCGCGCGCGCGCAGCGCGGCGTCGAAAGGCAGGCCGTCACCGGGGCGCAGGCCGCGCAGGTCGGCGCGGGACAGGGTGGTCGCCCCGACCCGCAGGGAGACGGGGATGGCCAGCGAGTCCGGCAAGGGCGGCCGGCCCGGCGGGACTCCGGCGAGCGCGGCGGTGAGTCGTCGCTCCGCCGCCTCCGGCAGGGACAGGCGGCCCGAAATGGCGGTGCCCGCACCGGGCATGAGCAGCGTCAGCCCGACCCAGGGCGCGTCGGTCGGATCATCCCCGGCATCGAGGGAGACGGCTGCGACCGGGGCCCGCAGGGCGGCCTCCACCGCGGGGAGCACGGGTTCCAGCAGCAGTTCCAGAAGCAGCGCGCCCGCCTCGCCCCGCGCGCCGACGGCGGCGGGGTCGACGGCGTGCAGCAGCCGGTCGAAGGCGTCGGCGGCGGCGACCAGCAGCGCGGCCTCCCCGCCCACCCGCAGCCGTAGGCAGGCGAGCGGCCCGTGCGCGTCGGCGCGTGCCGGACCGACCAGCAGGGATAGCCCCCGGGCAGCGGCAGCGGCGCGCGCGACGCGGCGAGGGCGCGTTCCCGCGCGACGATGCGGGGATCCAGGCGCCGCGGCCGGAAGGGGCGGGCCGCGCGCGTCGCGACGATCACCCCGTCCATCGGTCGCGCGCGGCGCGCAGTTCGGCCGCCTCCTCGATGGCCTCCTCGGCCGCGTCCTCCTCGGCGCGGGCCGCGGCCTCGTCCAGACGCTCGCCGAGCTGGCTCCAGGCCTCGGCGCGGCGCATCGCGGCCTGGTGGTCGGACTGTGCGCGGTTGCGCAGGCGCTCCCGTTCGGCCAACGCCGCCTCCCGCCGTGCCCGCAAGTCGGCATAGGTGTTGGCGCGGGCGCCGAGGTCCAGCAGCTTCGCCGCGGTTTCCGACACCCGCCCCGGCGAGACGGGGCCACTCGAGGCGAGGTCCTGGATCGCCTGCGCGCTCTGCGCCCGCCGCATCGCTTCGAAGGCGCGGGCCATGCGGGCCGCGCGCTCCACCTCGCCGCGCGCGGCCTCGACCTCGGCCCCCGCGCGGGCGAGGTCGGCCGCGGCGCGGCGTTCCCGCGCGTGCCGCAGCGCCAGCAGCGTCGCCGCCTCCTCCCGCGTCATGCCGCGAGCTTCCGCAGCCGCGCGACGGTGAGCGGGAAGGGCGACGGCGCTTCGTTCATCTGCCGCAGGAAGTCGGTGATGGCCGCGTGCTTCGCCAAAGCCTCGTCCGCCAGCGGGTCGCTGCCCGAGCGGTATTCGCCGACGCGCACCAGCAGTTCGACCTCCGCATGGCGCGCCAGCAGGCGGCGCAGCTTCGCCGCGGCGTCGCGATGCGCGTCGTCCACCGCGGCGTCCATCACGCGGGACCGCGACGCCAGCGGGTCCACCGCGGGGTAGTGCTCGGCCTGCGCCAGCTTGGGCGACAGGATGAGGTGGCCATCCAGGATGGACTTCACCTCCTCCGCCACGGGGTCGGAGGCGATCTCGCCCTCCAGCAGCACGGTGTAGAAGGCGGTGATGGAGCCGCGCGGCGCAGGGCCCGCGCGTTCCAGCAGCCGGGGCAGCGCGGCGAAGACGGAGGGCGGGAAGCCGCGCCGCGTCGGCGGTTCCCCGGCCGACAGCCCGACCTCCCGCCAGGCGCGGGCGAGGCGCGTCACGCTGTCCACCAGCAGCAGGACGCGGCGCCCCTGGTCACGGAACCATTCGGCGATCGCCGTCGCGACCTGCGCGGCCTTCACCCGCTCCAGCGCCGGCCGGTCGGAGGTCGCGGCGACGACGACGGAGCGGCGCAGGCCCTCCGGGCCGAGCGAGCGTTCCAGGAACTCCCGCACCTCGCGCCCGCGCTCGCCGACGAGCGCGACGACGAAGACGTCGGCCTCCGCCCCCCGCACGATGGAGGCGACGAGGGAGGACTTGCCTGCGCCCGCCGGCCCGAAGATGCCGACGCGCTGGCCCTCGGCGCAGGTCATCAGCCCGTCGATCACGCGGACGCCCAGTGGCAGCGCCTGGCCGACCAGCGGCCGGTCGAGCGGTGGCGGCGCGTCGTTCTGCACGGGCACGCGCGGCAGGTGTTCGAGCGACGGGCCGCCATCGAGCGGCGCCCCGAGCCCGTCCAGCACGCGGCCGAGCAGCGCCTCGCCCGCCGGCGCCTCGAAGGTCCGGCCGGTTGGTTCCACGACGGCCTCGGCCGACAGGCCCTCGACCCCGCCGACGGGGGTAAGCATGGCGCGGATGCCGGAAACGGAGATGACCTCGGCCAGGGCGGGGCGCGCGCCGGGCTGGCGGAGGCGACAGAGCTCGCCGACCCGCACGCCCGCGATGCGCGCCTCGATCGCCGCGCCGAGCACGCGCTCGACGCGGCCGAGCACCGGGCGCGTCTCGATCGCGGCGAGGCGCGCGGGCAGGCGGTCCAGAGCGGCGGCGAAGGCGTTCACGCCGCGTCCTCCAGCCCGAGGCCACGGCGCAGCGCGCGGAGCTGCGCGGGAAGTCCTGCCTCGACGTAGCCGCCCGGCGCCTCGACGATCGCATCGGCCTCGCCGAGCGCGGGGTCGGGCACCGCCGTCACGCCGGTCAGGTCGGCCAGCGCCTCGGCAGTCGCGGCAAGGCTGGCCGGCGCGACGCGGACCGTGACCTCACCGGCGGCGGCCAGCCGACGCACGGCCTCGCGCGTCGCGGCGGCGAGCGTCGCGGGCGGCGGCGCCTCCCCGAGGATGCGGGCGACGGCGTCGGCGACGGCCTGCGCGACGCGGACCTCTGCATCGGCCAGCGCAGCGCGTGTGCCTGCGGCGGTCTCCGCGAGCAGCCGCGTGGCGGCGGCGGCGCCCTCCGCCCGGCCGGCGCGCAGGCCGTCGCCGCGCGCGGCGTCGCGGATCGCATCGGCTTCCGCCCGCGCGGCGTCCAGCACGGCGCGCGCCTCCAGCAACAGCCCGAGGTCGGCGGCACGGATGATCGTGCCGAGCGGGCGCGGGGCGGTCACGGCGAAGCGTCCGGCATCGTCGCGACCGGCGCGACCCGCGCCAGCACGGCACGCCCGGCGGCGCGGCGCGGATCGTCCTCGGCAGCCTCCGGCTCCTCCAGGGGCCATCGCAGCGCCAGTGCCTCGGGGATGGGCGGCGGCAATGCATCGCGCCAGCCGAGCAGCAGGACGGCCCCGTCCGCGCGCACCGCGTCGTGCAACGGCAGGGCGTCGTCGGGATCCGGCGGGGTCAGGTCGCCATGCGCCAGCGCGACGGTGCGGGCCTCTGCGCCGAAGGCCTCGGCGAAGGCGGCGACTTCGGCGGCGCGCAGCAGGGCGCGCACGCGCGGCGCATTCCAGGTCGCGCCGGCCAGCACAGCCGCGCGCTCCAGCACCGCGTGCCCGGCGCGCGCGAGCGCGGCCTCCGCCGGCGGCAGCGCGGCGACCGCCGCTTCGGCATCCCGAAGCCTGCCTTCGGCGAAGGCCCGGACGCGGTCGCCGAGGCGCGGGGAGCCGAGCAGCCGTTCCGCGACGGACGCGGGCAGCCCGGGCGCCAGGTGCCCGGCCAGACGCTCGGGGCGGATCGCGCTCATCGCGGCAGCGCGCGGGGTGCCGTGGCGCGGGTGAGGTCACGGCCGCCGTCGCGCGGCAGCTCGCGCGGGAGGTCGCGGCCGAGCGAGGGCGACGGGACCGAAGCGGGATCCGGGCGGCGGCGCGCATAGAACAACCAGCCCACCAGCCCGAGCAGAGCGGCGACGACCGCGGCGGCGATCCCGATCAGCGTGCGCACGAGCGGTGCGCTGTCCGCGTGGACCCAGAGCCCGAGCACCTGCACCAGCGCCGCGGGCTGCCGGCCCGCCGCATCGGCCACGGCGACCGTCGTGGCGGCGGGGACGAGGGTCACCGCGACCCGGTCATAGGTGAGGCCCGGCAGCGCGTTCGCCACCATCTCCTTGATCTGCGGGACGAGGTTTGCGACCGCCGCGCCCGGCGCGTGTCGGATGAAAACGGAAGCGCTGCCCGGCGTGCTCTCCCGCCGCAGCGGGTCGTTTTCGGGCAGGACGAGGTGGACGCGTGCGGCGAGCACGCCGTCGATCTCGCTGACGGTGCGGGACAGTTCCTGCCCCATCGCCCAAACGTAGCGAGCGCGTTCCTCGGTCGGGGAGGAGACGAGGCCCTCCCCGCGGAAGACCTCGCCGATGTTGGAGAACTGCTGCCGCGGCAGGCCGGCGTCGCGCAGGATGTCCACCGACTCCGCGAAGCGGGCCTCGGGGATGAGGACGGTGCTGTTGCGGCTCGCGCCGGCATTGCCCGGCCCGGCCGCGGCGACCGTCGTGCCGCGTTCGGCCGGGATGCCGCTGCGCAGCAGCAGGGCCACGATCTCGTTGGCCTCGCGCTCCGACAGGCCGCGGTTCAGTTCCACCTTGCAGCCGGCAAGCAGCAGCGGGATCAGCAGAAGGGCGAGGCGCGCGAGGCGGGTCACGGCGGCGTCACTGCCCCTTCATCAGCGTGTTGACGGATCCCGTGAACTGCGTCGCGGCCTTGGCGACGAGGTGCGTCTCCATCGCGAAGTCGAAGGTGCGCACGACCATCCGGTACATGCCCTGGATGCCCTGCGGGTCCGCGGGGTTGGCCGCGGGCTGCACCGCGCCGGCCGGCGCGGCGGAACCGGGTGCGGGCGGAGCGGCCGGCGCGGCCGCCGGCACGGCCGGCGTCATGGCGCCGACGACGTCGCGCGACATGACCTCGGCACGCCCACGGAAGGCCTGGAGGCCGTGGGCGACCTTCTCGGCCAGCACGCCGGGCGGGGACGTCGCGGCACCGAGTTGGCGCAGCGCGTTCTCGAAGGCATCGGCCGTGCCGGCGGCAGGGCCGGTCGGCGAAACGGGTTGAAGGGACGGCCCGCCGACCGGGCCGGCGGCGGGTGGGATCGGAACGGCGCTCATGGGGACTCCCGAGGCTGTGCTTCCGCTTCGTCTCGCCTCACGACGATTCGGAACGGTCCAAGGTTGCGCCGCGGCTGGCGCCCGGTCCCCGTGGTGTGGTGCGGGGACGCGTCGCGGGCGACGACCGGGCGGGAGCGGAGAGAGGAGAGGAGACCGCCCGGGCACCGTGCCCGCGCCGCGTCCCGTCCCCGTCCGGGGTCCGGGCCGCCGCGCGGCGGGCCGGGCTGCCCCGGGCGCTAGGCCCAGGCCTCCCCGGCCCGCAGGCGCGGCCCCGGTCCGCCTCCGCCCGCCCCGGCCCCGCGGAAACCCGCGAGGCGCAGGAGGCGCGCGATCGGCGCGTCGTGGCGGACGGGGCGGGGAAGGCGGCGCGGCCGTGACCGCGCCGCCCCCTCGTCCAGTCCGTCGAGCGCCGCCTCGAGCAGCCCGCCGTCGAGGAGCAGCCCCACCCAATCCCGGCCCTCAGGGCAGGGGGGCAGCGTCTCCGGCAGGTTGTCGGTGGCGACGCTCATCCTGGCGTCAGGCCTCGGACTTCCGGTTCGCGAACATCTCGACGAGGTCGCCCACCTTGTCGAGCGCGGGGCCGGCCATCGGGCCGATGCCCGGGATCAGGCCGGCGACCATGCCGAGCACGTCGAGGATCTTGTTGATCTTCTCGCCCGTCTCGTTCTTGGCGGCCGCCGCCGTGGTCTCACCGGCGGCGTTGAGCGAGACCGACTTCAGCGCAAAGTCCGAGTTGTCGGACGAACCCTTGGCGCCGTTGTCCTCCGGCGAGACCTCGACGCGGGCGAACTTCTTGTCGGTCGACACGGAAGCGTTGCCGTCCTTCGTGCCTTCGACGATCTTCTCGTCCACGACCTTGCCGTTCTCGTCGTAGAAGGTGACGCGCGCCTTCTCGACGTGGTCGCCATCCGGCCCATTCTTATAAAGCTTGCCGAGCTCGACCGTGCCGCCCGCATTGTCCTTGTTCTCGACGGGCGCCGTGAAGGTGAGGGACTGGCCGCGGTTGATCTCGCCCTCGATCTTCTGGCCGTTGCCAGGGGCGTCGCCGACGGCCCAGCCGCCATCCTTGCCCTGCTCGACGTTGCCGCCCTCGGCCGTGAGATAGGGCTTCAGCGCGTCACCCTCGAACTTCTGGGGCTTGGCGTCGTCGGCGGACGTGGCGGAGGCGCCGTCCTTGCCGCTCGCGCCGGCTGCGCCGGCTGCGCCGTCTTTGCCCGCCGCATCGCCGTTCTGCAGCAGGTCGAGGGCTGACTTGATCAGCTCCGCCTTCAGCTCGGGATCCTTCGTCTCCCGGGCCTCGCGCAGCAGGTCCTTCGCGAGCTTCGTGTTCTCGGAACCCGCGCCGGGCGCATCCGCCTCCTTGGCCGACGGCTTGGCGACGGTGGATTCGGCGGCGGTCTTCGCGGCGTCCTGCCACTGCACCGTCGTGATGCTGAAGTTGCCGTCGCCGTCGGTCAGCGCCTTGAGTTCCGCCGGGTTCAGGCCGCCGGGAACGGCGGCAATCGTGCTGCTCATGGTCTCTCCTCTCTCCACTCTCTCCGTGTTGTCCCGCCCGTGTTCTCGGTCACGGGGGGTGGGCACGTGCGGTTCGGGGCCGTTACTCCTCCTCCGGCCCCAGGTCGGACAGCAGGTCGTTCAGCATGGGCTGCAGCAGCATCTGCATGATGCCCGTGCCGCCCTTGACCATCTCGTCCATGGCGCCCTTGCCGAGCACGCTTTCGAACAGCGAACCGCCGACGGCTGCGCCGACGGGGCCGCCGAAGATGCCTCCGGCCAGGCTTCCGATGTTGAACATCACCGGACTCCTCTGAATGGCGGGGCGGCCGTGGCCGCACCGCTGCGTGCCGGCACGGCCGATGCCGCGCCGGGTCCCGACGGCGATGCCGGGCCGAGGGCCGGCCTGAGCGTCGCCGCCATGCGGCGGGCCGGGGTATCCGGTCCCGCCAGCACCTCGTCCGCGAGGCGGCGTGCCTCCTCGCTCTGCCCCGCCGCGACGAGCGCGACGAGGAGGATCCCGTGTGCCGCGTCCTGCCCGCGCGGCCTGCCGATCGCCTCGCGCCGCAGCGTGTCCACGGCATCCGCCGGCCGGTTCGCCGCCATGGCCGCGACGGCCCGCGTGACGGCCGCGATGGGATGGTCGGGCTCCATCCGCTCGAGCAGCGCTACGATGGGGCGCGCGCGGTCGGCGAGCCCGGCCTGCGCGGCGGCCAGCGCGATGTCGGCGAGCAGTCGCGCGTCGCCGCGCGCGCCGGCCCAGTCGTCCTGCAGCGCCGCCAGGGGCTTGGTCACGGCGCTCACGTCGCGCGCTCCGTCCTGCCGCGGAAGACCCGGATGCGGGCCGGTTCCGTCTGCGGCGATCCGTCCGGCCGCGGCCGGCGCGCGAGAACGGCAAGGGTCTGCTCGACCAGCTGCACGTAGCGCGGCGGCCCAGAGACCATCGCCATGCCGAGGGCCGGGTCGGAGCCGCGGATGGGCCAGCGCTGGTCGTGAACGCCGAGGGCACGCAGTGCGCCGTCGAGCTGCGTCGGCGGCACGCCGCCGAGGTCCACGAGGCGCGACACCGCCTCGTTCACCGAGGAGACGTGCAGCGTGCTGCCATCCGTGAACCAGTCGAGGCCGTAGATCGCCGCGAGCCGGTCCAGCGTCTCGACCGCCGTGCCGCGCGCCAGGCGGCCGCGGACGCGCCCGCGCACGCCGTCCGTGACGACCGTGTTCAGGCCGACGCGCTTGCCTAGTTCGACCAGGACGTCGCGAAGCTCCTGGTCCACCACGGCATAGTCGAAGGGCTTGGAGCGCCAGTCCTCGCGGGCCGGCGCGCCCTCGGCCGGGGGAGGTGCCGCGACCGCCGGTCCCTCGACCGGGGCGGGCGCCGGGACAGGCGCCGCGCTGCCCGCCGCGGGCTGCGCCCACGCGGCGGGGACGCAGGACAGGCCGGCGAGCATCACGGCCCCGCAAATATTGCGAAGGTGAAACTGCGTGCTATCCCGTTCGAACAAGAGTGCAGGCAAGTCAACGTACCTCCCTGACGCTCAGCGACCAGCATATCGGCACCGCGACAACGACCCTGCAAGAACTGTTTTGCGTTAAGCTTGCGTGAAAGAACGCGAGACCTGATCTCAATCGCGTGAGGATTGAATGAGTGGGTTGGAACCGATTGCGGTTGTGCCAGTTTGCTTTGGGCGAACGCGGAAGCGGGTTTCCGCGGCGCAGAATGCATGGGAGGTTTCGGTGAACGACACCGCACGGGAGAAGCGCGGTTCCCTGCAGCGGGCCATCGCGGGTGACGGCACGGCCCTCGCCGCCATCCGGCGCCGGCTGCAGGACGGACAGGCGCGATCCACGGCGGTCGCCGGGGATCGGGCCGAGCTTCTGCGGGGCGCTTACGCGGCTGCCCTCGACCTTCTGCCGCGACTGGCTTCGGCCAACCAGGAGAGGAGATAGAGCATGGCTGGTGTGACGGGTGTTCCCACGGGTGGCGCTGGCGGCAACGCGTCGGTGACTGGTGCCGGTGCGGGCAATGGCGCCTCGGGCGACGCGTCCGGCGCGATCGGGCAGATGAGCGCCGCCTTCGACCAGGCGATCAGCAAGGCCGCCGAGATCACCGCGATCACGACGGTGAAGAAGGCCGAGCTCGACGCCGCGAAGCAGCGTCCGCAGAACTGATCGGCGCTGCTCCTGGAACGCGGGTTCGCGGCGGGCTGCGAAAGCCGGCTGCGAACCCGCACGGGCGTGACCGGGAACGGCGCAGCCTCGGGCGGCGCCGTTCGTTTTCGACGAGGATGGGTTTGACGAGCCTGGCTTTGTTGGTTGCGGTTTCGATCGGAACGGAGCCAACGGGAAGGCCGAGGGGAAGGGGAGTGTGCGGGGCATGCCGGGCGATCTGACGGTCGGCGAACGTAGCCTTCCCGATTTCTCGCGCGGGGAGGGCGACTGGCGGCTCGACGTGGTGGACGGACCGAACCGCGGCGCCCGCCTGGACCTGCCGCCTGGTGCCTACCGCATCGGCGCGGAAGCCGATGCCGACATCCTCCTCGCGGATCAGGAGGCGGGGCGGATCCGGCTCCACCTCACGATCCCGGAAGCGGGCGAAGCGCGGGTGCTCGCCGAAGCGCCGGGCGCCCTCGTTGCCGGGCGGCCGCTGCGGCCTGGCCGCGCACGCCTCGTCTCCCGCGGCGCGACGGTTCGCCTCGGGGCGACGACGCTCCGCCTCGCGCCGCCGCCAGCCGGCCTCGCTGCGCGCGACGGCCGGCGCCGCGCGATGCAGTGGCGCGTGGGCCTGCTTGCGGCCCTGATCCTCCTGCTCGGCGCGACAGCCGTGCTGCTGCCCCGCCTGATGGCGGATCCAAGGCCGGCCGTGACCGAGCGGCGCGACGTCGGCCCGCGTGCCGACCGTGCCCCGCCGGACCCCGAGGCCGCCCGCGCCGCGTTGTCCGAGCGGCTTGCCGCCGCGGGGCTCGGCCCCGACCGCCTGCGCGTCTCGGACGGCGCCGGCGGCGCCCTTCTCGTCGAGGGCCGGCTGAGCGCCGAGGAGACCGCGCGCTTCAACGACGTCCGCCGCTGGTACGACGCCGCGCACGGCGCCGGTCCTGCCCTCGTCCCACGCCTCGGCGTGGACATCGGCCCGCCGCGGCCGGGCCTGCGCATCCGCGCCGTCTCGCTCGCGCCCGTGCCCTACATCATCGCCTCAGACGGCGAGAAGTACGGGGAGGGCGCGGTTCTCGAGGACGGTTGGGTCGTCGAGAGCATCACGCGGGAACGCGTGGTGCTGCGCCGCGGGTCCGAAACCTCCGTCGTGACGCTGTAGTCCCGTGCCGCCGCTCGACCGCGTCCCCGGGCCGGAGGGCGCCGGGCCGAGGAGCGACCCGCGCACCGATGCGCTGTTGCGCGCGCGGTCCCGCCTGCCACCCGGCGCGCCGCTTCCCGTCGAGGAAACGCCGCAGGCCGAGGCCTTCGACGCCATCTCCGCCGCGGCCGGCCTGGACCAACGGCTGAAGGAGCCCCACTCGCCCGGCGGCCTCGCAGGCATGGTGCTCGACTTCGTGGCGCCCGCGCGCGGCGCGCCGACATCGCCGACGCGCCTTCTCGGCCTGCTGGAGGTCGCGGCGGGCGTGCTGGCCCATGCGCCGCCCGGTGACGACATCGCCCGCCTCGGCGCGCTGGCGATCCGGCAGGAACTGGACGCGCACCGCGACCTCGCGGAACGCCGCGGCACGCTGGTGGGCCCGTGAGAGCGCCACGCTCGACGCCAGCGCCGCGCTGCCGGAGGAGACGGCGGGCGCGCTGCACGCACTGGGTTACGTGTACCTCCGTCAGGGCCAGTCGCGGCGGGCCAGCGTGCTGCTGCTGCTCGCCGCGCGGCAGCGGCCGATGGACGCGCCGCTCATGCGCACCCTCGCCGCCTCCCTGTCGGCCTGCGGCCTGGGCGAGCGGGCGCTGGAAGTGCTGGACCACGCGGCGCGGCTCGAGCCGGAGGCCGATGCCAGCCGTCCCGGCCGAGTCCTCCGCGCCCGCGCGCTGCTTGCAGCCGGACGGCGGGAAGAAGCGCGGGCCGCGTTCCGCGACGGGCTGGAGGAGGACGCGGCATGACCGCCTTCCTTCGCCGCCTGCCATACCGCTCCGACCTCGCCGTCGCGGCGCTGATGGTCTCGACGATCCTGCTGATGATCATCCCGCTGCCGACGGCGGTGATGGACGTGCTGCTCTCCGTCAGCCTCGCCTCGGGCGTCCTGCTGCTGATGGTCGGCTTCTACCTGCGCTCGCCCGTCGAGTTCTCGACGCTGCCGGCCATCATCCTCATCACCACCGTGTTCCGCCTGGCGCTCGGCATTGCGACGACGCGCCTCATCCTCATCCAGGCCGATGCGGGCGATATCGTGCGGACCTTCGGCGAGTTCGTCGTCGCGGGGAACATCGTCGTCGGCCTCGTCGTCTTCCTCATCATCACCGTCGTCCAGTTCGTCGTGATCACGAAGGGCTCGGAGCGCGTGGCGGAGGTCGCGGCGCGCTTCACGCTCGACGCGCTGCCGGGCAAGCAGATGGCGATCGACGCGGACCTGCGTTCCGGCGACATCGACCAGGCCGAGGCGCGCCGACGCCGCTCCGGCCTGGAGCGTGAGAGCCAGCTCTACGGCGCGATGGACGGCGCGATGAAGTTCGTGAAGGGCGACGCCATCGCAGGTCTCGTCATCATCGTCGTCAACCTCGTCGGCGGCCTCGCGATCGGGATTATGCAGCACGGGCTAACCTTCGGGGAGGCGGGGCGCACCTACTCCATCCTCACGGTGGGCGACGGGCTGGTGGCGCAGATCCCCGCCCTCTTCGTCTCGATCACCGCGGGCATCGTCGTCACGCGCGTCGCGTCCGCCGAAGCCGGCGGCGCCGACAGCCTGGGCGGCGAGATCACGGGCCAGATCTTCGCGGAACCGCGCGCGCTCTGGCTCGCCGCGGTCGTGGCGGGGTTGCTCGGCCTCATCCCCGGCTTCCCCGTCCTCATCCTCCTGACGCTCGCGGCGGGGCTGTTTTTCCTCGGCCTGATGGCCGCCCGGCGCAAGCGGAGCATGGCGGAGGAGGCGGTGCGGGCCGCAGCCGAGCCGGAGGAGGCCGGCACGCCGGCGACCGACGCACCCGTGCCCCCTGGCCGCGTCCGGCTCCTGCTCGCGCCCGACCTGCAGGCGACGCTGCCGGCAGACCGCCTGCGCGTCGCGCTCGCATCCGCGAGTGCCAGTGCCGCGCAGGCGACGGGCGCCCCCATTCCCGGCGTGTCGAGCGAGGAGTTGGCCGACCTCCCCGCCGGCGGCTTCCGGCTCGAGGTGGACGGCGTGCCGATCGCGGAAGGTGCCCTGCCGCCGGACCGCGTGCTGCTGCGCGACGAGCCGGAGAACGCCGACCTCGCGGGCGTCGAGGTGCAGCCCGGCGACGACCTCACCGGCCTGCCGCCGACGCTCTGGATCGCGCGTGACGCCATCCCCGCCCTCGTCGCGACCGGCGTCGGCCACGCCGAGCCGCCGGAAGTGCTGGGCGAGGTCGCGGGTCGCGCTCTGCGCCGCCATGCCGGCGCCTTCGTGGGGCTCCAGGAGGCCCGCGCCATGATCGGCCGGGTCGAGGGCGCCTATGGCGACCTCGTGCGCGAGGCCCTGCGCGCCGTTCCGCTCCAGCGCGCCGCCGAGGTGTTCCGCCGCCTGCTGGATGAGGGAATCTCGGTCAGCAACCTCCGCGGCCTGCTCGAAGGCTTCGTGGAGCATGGCGACCGCGAGTCGGACGCCGCCGCGCTCGCCGAGGCCGTCCGGTCCGGCCTTCGGCGCCAGATCTGTCACGCCCATTCCGACCGGTCCCGCATCATTCCCGCATTCGTGATGGACGCTGCGAGCGAGGAGATCGTGCGCACCTCCATCCGCCAGACCGCCGCGGGTACCTTCATCTCCCTGCCGGAGGGAACGGCCGCGGCGCTGGCCGAACGGTTGCGCGCGGAACTCCGGCCCTCCGCTGGTCCCGAACCTGTCATTCTCTGCGCGCTCGACATACGCCGACACGTTCGTAACCTCCTCGTTAACAACGGGGTGGATGCAGCGGTGATGTCGTTCCAGGACCTGTCTCCCGAGTTCACGGTGCAGCCGCTCGGCTCGATCCGCCTGCATGGTGAAGCGCCGTTGCAGCGCGTGGTGCCCGGCGAAACCGGCGCCGAGTCTTTCCGGGTCACTGCCTCGAACGCGGCGTGAGGCGGATGCGGCCCGGACCTCTCGCCCGTGCGGCCCTCGCCGGGGTCGTGCTGCTGACCGCCGTCGCGGCGCCCGGCGTGGTCGCACCCGCGGCTGCGCAGGACGCGCCGCCGCGCGGCGGCGGCCTGACCGTCGCGGTGGGGGAGGGGCGCCTGATCCGCTTCCCGCGCGACGTGACGCAGGTGCTCGTCGCGGACCAGGCGGTCGCGGACGTGCAGGTCGTCTCCCCGCGCGTGGTCTTCGTGTATGGCCGGCGCATCGGCCAGACGACTCTGCACGCGGTCGATTCCGGCGACGGCGTCGTCGCCTCCACGACGGTGCGCGTGGAACGCTCGGCCGAGGCCGCCCGCGCCGCCGTGCCGACGCGCCGCACGGCCGTGCAGATGGAATTCGTCGGCGAGCGGCTGATGGTGCAGGGTCCCGTCCGCGACGTCGGCGAGGCGATGGAGGTCGAAGCGACGGCACGCGCCTATTCCCCCCAGGGCCAGCGTCCGCTCGACCGCACGCAGCTCGCGGGATCGCAGCAGGTCGCGCTGCGCGTCCGCTTCGCCGAGGTGTCCCGGAACGACCTGAACCGCATCGGCGTGAACTGGAACGTCGTCGGCTCGATCGGCAGCTTCGCCTTTTCCTTCCTCTCCGGCGCTGGCCTTGCGTCCCGCGTCGCCGGCCTGACCTCGACGGTGCAGGGCCTGAATGCCGGCGAGACTTTTTCGGGCCTCGGGGGAAGCGCCTCCTCCCGGAACATCTCGGCGGATGCCCTGATCGACGCGCTGCAGCGCGAAGGGGTGGTCAGCATCCTCGCCGAGCCGACGCTGACGGCGATCTCCGGCCAGACCGCGCGATTCCTCGCAGGCGGCGAGGTGCCGATCCCCGTGCCGCAGCGCGACCAGGTGATCACCGTCCAGTTCAAGCGCTTCGGCGTCGGGCTGGAGTTCACGCCGACCGTGCTGCCCGGCAACCGCATCGGCCTGCGCGTGGCGCCCGAGGTGAGCGAAATCTCTAGCAGCAACGCCCTGAACATCAACGGCTACGTCGTCCCCTCCTTCATCACCCGCCAGGCCGAGACGTCGGTCGAGATCGCGAGCGGCCAGACGCTCGCGATCGCCGGGCTGTTCCAGCGGCGCCTCGCGGACAACCTCGATGCCGTTCCGCTCGCGGGGGACCTGCCGGTCATCGGGGCGCTGTTCCGGTCCTCGCGCTTCCAGCGGCAGGAGACGGAGCTGCTGATCCTCATCACGCCCTACATCGTGGATCCCGTGCGCGGCATCGCGCCCGTGGCCACGCCCGCCGACCGGGCGCCGCCGCCCGCGGTGCCGGTGCGCGCGGCGGCCGGGCCCGCGGTGACGCGGGGCCTCGGCGGCTTCCTGGTGGATTGACGGCCATGCGGCGCCCGGCGCTCCTCGCCCTCCTCACGCTCACGGCCTGCTACGCCGACCCGCCGCCGGACCGCCCGCGCGGCTTCGCCCCCTGACGTCGGCGGACGTGCGCCGCGTCCTCTTCTCCGCGGACGGCGTGCAGCCGGACCCGGCCGACGCCGCCGGCCTGTCCGCCATCGCCCAGGCGCGGCCTGGCGCGGCCATCGCGGTGGCGCTGCCCGACGAAGGCCCGGCGGAGACGGCCGGCGCCCTCGCAGAGCGACGGCTGGCAGCCCTGCGCTCCGCCCTGCGGGACCGGCCGGTGACCGCATTGATCGGCGGCAGCGACGCCCCGCCGCGCGGGGAGGCGCGAGTCACCATTCGCGAGACCTCGACGCTGCCGATCGCCTGCCAGGGCACGGGGGAGCCCTGGCGGCGCCCCTTCATCCCGTGGTTCGGCCAGGATTCGGCGCGCGCGCTGTTGCCCGCGGGATGCGCGAGCGACCTCGCGCTGCAGCGCCAGGTGGAGCGTCCGGCCGACCTGACCGCCGGCCGCACGATGCAGGGCGGCCCGGCGACTCCCGCGGCCCGCGCGATCGAGCGCTACATCTTCCGCGACGAGGGTCCGGCGCCGGACGGGCGCCCCGCCTCGCCCTACGCGCCAGCGTGGGGGCGAGACCGAGGCGCTGCCCGACCCCGGCGCGCGCCCGTCCTCCCCCGCCGGCACGGAGCCCGCGCCCGCCCCGCCGCGCTGAGGCGAGCCGGCGCCGCTCCGGGGGCATCTCCGCGGGCGGGCGTCGCCGGACGCAGTGAAGCCGCTGTCCGGGTCGTGACCTCGGCTCGAAGACGCCGACGACAGTCCGCCGGAACCGCGTTATGCGCCGCGCCCGCGGGAGACGCCGAGGATCACGGCCCGCGACGCTGCGTCCGGCGCCGCCGCTGCGCGCCGGCCCTGGGCCAGGACGTTCTCCGCCTCGCCGGCCGGCAGGGTGCGCGCCTCGACCCCCGCCTCGGCCGCGCGGCCCGCCATGGCAAGCACGAGGACGAGGTTGCCCCGGTGGGCGTCGCCGCTGCCAGGGACGGCGACCGCGCGCCGCGCTTCCTCGACCGCCGCATCGGCCTGGCCCGCCACGGCGAGGGAGAGGGCGAGGTTGGCGCGCAGGTCCGGATCCGCGGGCGCGAGGGCGATCCCGCGCCGGTAGGCCTCCGCCGCGTCCCCCTGCCGCCCGAGCAGGTCGAGCGCCACGCCGCGCAGACGCAGGGCGCGTGCGCTGCGCGACCCCGGGCCCGCAACCGGCGCCAGCGTCTCCTCGGCGAGCTGGGCTGCGGCCGGCGTCCCGCGCCGGAGCAGGCCGGCGGCGGCCGCCACCCGCGCCTCCGCGTTCGACGGGTCGGCCGCCACGACCTCGAGGTAGCCGCGCGTCGCGCCGTCCTGGTCGCCCTGGCGCGCGAGGATCGTCGCGAGGCGCAGGCGAGGCTCCGGGTCGGTCGGGTCGCGCTCGCCGGCGCCCCGGTAGAACCCGGCCGCGCTGTCCAGCTCCCCGCTCTCCAGCATACGGTCGCCGAGGCGGACCATGGCGCGGGAGGTCTGGCGGTCCGAGCTCGTGCCGCCGCACGCGGCGAGGGCGCAGGTGGCGAGGACAGGGAGGGCGGCGGCCAAGGCCGTCCGGCGCAGCGCGGTAGTCATGGCGCGGTTGTAGCCGCGGGCCGGCGAGCCGCGAACCCGCTACGGCCAGCCGACGCGCGCCCGTTCCGGCCGGGGTGCCGCGAGGCGCGTCCGCCGGGATGCGATCCGGTGGACGGACGCGACGGGGGCCGCCCCGGCCGCGGGCTGCGGGATCGCGGGCGCCAGGAGCCCGGGCGGGCCGACGACGGCCGCGCTGACCGCAGGGGCACGGACCCCGTTCTCGCGAAGGCCAGCCCGGGCGACCCCGGGCAGGCCTCCTGCGGCGGAACCCTGGCAGACGACCTGGGCCCGTGCGCCTCCCTCGTCCGTTCCGGCACGCACGACGAGCACCGCCGCGCCCCGCCCGCCGCAGCCGCGATGGAGCCGGACGGCGCCGCCCCGCGCCCAGGCCCGGCCGAGCTGCGCCAGGGCGACCCGGGCCGCGTAGCCGGCGCCCCGCACCGGATCGCCCGAATGGTAGCGAGCCACCGCCAGGCCCCAATCGCCCGTCTCGGCCCGGAGCCGGAGCAGGAAGCCGGCGGCGTAGCGGACGTTGGCGACGGGATCGAAGGCGTCGTCGAGGCCCCGGAAGGCGTCGGGGTGATGCAGGAGGTTCACCTGCATGCACCCGACGTCCACCGAGGCGACGCCCCGGGCACGCAGGGCCGCGACCGCCCCGACCGCGGCGGTCCGATCGGCCGCGTAGCCCGGCGCGCCCGACGCGTTCCAGGACCAGGGCCAGGGTTGGACCCGGCCCGTCGTGGGGTCGAAGCGGCCGCTCTCGACAAGCGCCACGGCGGTGAGGAGCCCGGCGGGCAGGCCGGAGCCGGGCTCGACCTGCGCGATCGCGGCGAGGCAGGCATCGGCATCCGAGGCCGCCGCCGGCCAGGGGCGCAGGGCGCACGCCGCGAGGATCGCGAGGGCACAGCCCAGCCGTCGCGACCCACCGGGCATCCGGCCTCCCCCTTCTCGACCGAGGTATCGGCGTGTGGGTGAGCCTAACGCTTGATCGCTCGTCCAGTCACACCCGCGCGCGGGGGCGATGGGACGGCGGGAAACGTTTCGCCGCCACTGAGGACGGCTGCCCTGGCCTGGCGTGCGGCGCGTTACGCCCGGCAGGCCGCAGCCTGGGCGGCGCCCCTCACGGGAGGGTGACGGGTCGGGCCGCGCAGGCCCGCTTGCCGTCGCGGTGCGCGTGCCGCACCCCGGCGCCTCCGAACCGGAGGATCGGGTATGAGGAGAGACCTTGTCCGCGTGCCCAGCTGGCCCCCGGCCTGCGGCACGTTCCTGCTCGCACTGCTTGCCCTCGCGCTGCTGGCCGGCACGTCCCACGCGGGCACGCCGGCCGCATTCGGCGAGGCCCGGTTCGAGTTGCCCGAGGGCTGGTCGGGCGGCCCCCGGGGCGAAGCGCTCTGGGCCGCCGAGCGTCGCTTCGGCACGGAGGGAGGCGCCATCATCCAGGTGGTCCGGCCCGTCGCGGGGAACGACGCGCCGGCCGCAGCCGCGCGTTTCGCGGCGTCCCTCCCCGAGCTCGCCGATCGCCGCCCGATGCGCCGCGGCGACGGCGTCACGACGAACGGCCACCGCCTCGCGTTCGAGGAGCGGTGTTGCGGCACGCGCGGGAGCGCGACGATCGGCGTTACGTCGGTCGCGATCGCCGATGGGCGTGCGACGCACCTCCTCCTCCTCGCGACCGTCGGGCTGCGGCGGGAGGCAGCGCGGACCGCACGGGCCGACTTCGACGCCCTCGTCCGGAGCTACCGCCCGCGCGAGTCGGACCGACCCTTCGAGCTTCGTCCGCCACCCGGCGCGGGCGGGCTGGAGGGGGTCTTCACCCACCTCGACACCGGCATCCGCCCGAACGCCTTCGGCGGCACGGACTTCTACGCCGAGATCGAAGTCCTGGTGCTGGACCCCTCCGGCCTATTCGGCCGTGCCCTGCCGCCGGGTGGCGAGCCGCTTGCCGAGCACTGCGCGCGGGCGCCGACAGGCTGCGGCACCTATCGCGTTTCGGGCAGCGTGATCGAGCTGCGCGAGGCGACCCGCGACTTCGGGCTGCTGCGCGTGACGTCCGAGCCGCTGGCGCGGGAGGGCGGAGACCTCCGCATCGGGCGCACGGCCCACCGCCGCGTCGAGCCCTTCCCGCCCGGTGCGACGCTGGAGGGCACCTGGCGCTACACCTACGCCTCCTCCGGCAGCGGCGCCTTCTCCTCCGGGAGCGTCGCGGTGGAGCGGACGCTCACCCTCTCCCGCGACGGACGCTTCGCGCGGACGGGCTGGAGCGGGGCGAGCAGCACGAACGAGACGGGTGGCGGGCGCACCGGCGTGACGGTCGGCGGCGCAAGGCCCACGGCGACGGGTCGCTACGTGCTGGAGGGCTACCGGCTCACCCTGCTTCGCGACGACGGGGGGCGGGAGGACATGCCGGTGATGCGGCCGGATCCCGGTTCCGAGGCGCTGCTCGTCATCGGCGGTGCGAACTACCTCCGGCGGGACGGCGCGGGCCAGGCGCGGGGACCCTCAGGAGGAGGCAAGCCGCCGGAGGCGTCGGGCCTCCCGGAAAGCCCGCCGGGCGGGCGCAAGGGCTGAGGGCGCCGCCGCACCTCCCTCCGCGCGGTGTGATACCTTCGGCGCATCAGGGGCGACCGAGATGATATTGGACGGGTAAGGGCGGTCTCGGTACCGCTGACGGCGACGCCAGCCCCTCCCGAAAGTTCGTGCCATGCCCACCGCCACTGCCCGCCCCGGCGCGCTGCTGCTCTCGCCGGGCGATCACACGCTCATCCTCATCGACCACCAGTCGCAGATGGCCTTCGCGACGAAGTCCATCGACCCCGTCCTGCTGCGCAACAACGCCGCCCTTGTCGCCAAGGCCGCGGCGGAGTTCGGCGTTTCCACCATCCTGACGACGGTCGCCGAGAAGAGCTTCTCCGGCCCGATCTTCCACGAGATCTCCGACGTCTTTCCGAACGAGGTCGCGATCGACCGCACGACGATGAACACTTGGGAAGACCCGCGGATCGCGGAGAGGGTGAACGCGATCGGGAAGGGTCGGATCGTCCTCGCGGGTCTCTGGACGAGCGTCTGCATCGTCGGCCCGGCTCTCTCCGCGCTCGACCAGGGCTTCGAGGTCTACGTCATCGCCGATGCCTGCGGCGACATTTCGGACGAGGCACACGAGCGGGCGGTGCAGCGCATGATCCAGGCCGGCGCGCGCCCGATGACGTCGCTGCAGTACCTCCTCGAGCTCCAGCGGGACTGGGCGCGGTCGGAGACGTACGACCAGACGGTCGCGACCTCGATCGCGCATGGCGGCGGCTACGGCCTCGGTCTGATCTACGCCAGGACGATGTTCGGCGGCGGCGAGGGGCACTGAGCGTGGCGCCGCTCTTCACGCCGGCCGACACGGCGATTCTGCTGATCGACCACCAGGTCGGAACCATCAAGCTCGCCCTCAGCACGCCGCGCGACGAGATCGTCAGGAACACCCGGGCGCTCGCCAGGACCGCGGTCGAGACGGGGATGCCGCTCGTCCTCACGACGAGCCAGGAGGACCGGTTCCAGGGGCCGCTCCTGGACGACCTGCTCCGGATCGCACCCGACGCCCATGCCGCCCGCGTGAGGAGGCCGGGCGTCGTGGATTGCTGGCTTCATGCACCGTTCAAGGACGCCGTCCTCGCGACGGGACGGAAGAACCTCGTCATGGCAGGCCTGACAAACGACGTCTGCATCGTCTACCCCGCGATGAGCGCAATCGCGGAAGGCTTTCGCGTGCAGGTCGTGGCGGACGCCGGCGGGTCGCCGACGGCCGCGGCCGACCGCGCGGCGCTGGACCGCATGGCAGCCGCCGGCGTGACGATCACCTCCACCAACCAGGTCATGGCCGAGTTGGCGACGGACTGGGCCAGCCCGACCGGCGGCGCCATCCAGCGCGTCATGTACGAGGAGATCCTCGCGCGGCTCGTCGCAGCCTGACGCGCGCGGAAAGGCCGGCATCGTGAAGACCTACCTCCTCTCCCTCGGGGCGGGCCTTCTCGTCGGCGTCATCGATGGCCTGCTGAATGTCCGCTCCCCCGCGCCACCCGTCATCGCGCTGCTCGGTATCCTCCTCGGCAAGCAGCTCGTGCCGATCGCGAAGCGGCTGATCGGGGGGGAGCCCGTGACGGTGTCGGCCCTTCGCCGGGAGTGCGGTCAACACGTATTCGGGCAGTGGCCGACCCGGCCCGGTTCCAAGGGGACGAGCACGTGACCGTGACCCGTCGCGACCTTGCCCGCGGCTCCGCCGCCGGCCTCCTCAGCCTTGCCGGAGCCCATGCCATGGCCCAGACGGCCGCGCCCGACCTGATCCTGACGAACGGGCGCTTCACGACGCTCGATCCGGCGAACCCGGATCCGGAGGCGGTCGCGGTCAGGGCGGGGCGGTTCAGCGCGGTGGGGACTGCCCGCGACATCCTGCCGACGGCCGGCGCGACCACGCGGGTGGTGGACCTGCGCGGTCGGCGAGCGATCCCCGGGCTGATCGACAGCCACATGCATTTCATCCGCGGCGGGCTGAACTACAACCTGGAGCTCCGCTGGGATGGCGTGCGGTCCCTGTCCGACGCGATGACCATGCTGCGGCGCCAGGTGCAGGTGACGCCGCCCGGGCAATGGGTGCGCGTCGTCGGCGGCTTCACCGAGCAACAGTTCGCCGAGCGCCGCCTGCCGACGATCGAGGAGCTGAACGCCGCGGCACCGGACACGCCGGTCTTCATCCTCCACCTCTACGACCGCGCGCTGCTGAACCGCGCGGCGGTGCGCGCCGTCGGCTACGACCGGGCCACGCCCAACCCGCCGGGGGCGAGATCGCCCGCGACGGCAATGGCGACCCAACGGGGCTGCTGCTCGCCAAGCCCAACGCGCTGATCCTGTATGCGACCCTTGCCCGCGGCCCGAAGCTCGATCCCGACGCGGCCGTGAACTCCACGCGCCACTTCATGCGGGAGCTGAACCGCCTCGGCGTCACCTCCGTCATCGACGCGGGCGGCGGCTTCCAGAACTACCCGGAGGACTACCGGATCGTTGAGCGGCTGCATGCGGACGGCCAGCTCACGCTGCGCATCGCCTACAACCTCTTCACCCAGAAGGCGGGTGAGGAGCTGGAGGATTTCACCCGCTGGGGCACGATGGCCCGCCCGGGCCAGGGCGACGACACCTACCGCCACAACGGCGCGGGCGAGATGCTCGTCTTCTCGGCGGCCGACTTCGAGGACTTCCGGGAGCCGCGGCCGGAGCTGCCGCCGGGCATGGAGGGGCAGCTCGAGGCGGTCGTGCGCAGGCTCGTGGGGAACCGCTGGCCCTGGCGCCTGCACGCGACCTACGACGAGACGATCACCCGCGCGCTCGACGTGTTCGAGAAGGTCAACCGGGACCAGCCCTTCGGCGGCCTGCACTGGTTCTTCGACCATGCGGAGACGATCAGCGACCGCAACATCGCGCGGATCGCGGCCCTCGGCGGCGGCATCGCCGTGCAGCACCGCATGGCCTACCAGGGCGAGTACTTCGTGGAGCGCTACGGGCGGGAGGCGGCGGAGCGCACGCCCCCGATCCGGCGCATGCTGGCCGAAGGCGTGCCGGTCGGGGCCGGCACGGATGCGACCCGCGTCGCCTCCTACAATCCCTGGGTCTCGCTCTCCTGGCTCGTCACGAGCCGCACCCTCGGCGGCCTCGGGCTGTATCCGGAGGCCAACCGGCTGGACCGGGAGGCGGCGCTGCGGCTCTGGACGCGCGCGAACACCTGGTTCTCGACGGAGGACGGGAAGAAGGGAGCGATCGCGGTCGGGCAACTGGCCGACCTCGCGGTCCTCTCGGCCGACTACATGACGGTTCCGGACGACGCGATCGGCGACCTGGAAGCGGTGCTGACGTTCCTCGGGGGGGAGCCGGTCTACGGCGCGGGCGACTTCGCCTCCCTCGCCCCACCCCCGCCGCCCGTGCTGCCGGACTGGTCGCCGGTGAAGATCTTCGGAGGCTATCAGCGCCGTGCCGACGCGGGGCGCTACCAGCGGACTGCGGAGGCCGTCACGGCCGCGGCCGCCGCGTCCTGCAGCTGCACGACCGCCTGCGCGGTGCACGGCCACGACCACGCGCGTGCCTGGGCCGCAACCACGCCCTCCGCCGATGCAGCGGGGTTCTGGGGCGCCTTCGGCTGCGCCTGCTGGGCGGTATAGACGGATGGACGCACTGTCCCGCAACCCCGTCCTCGGCTGGATCGCGCTGCTGCTCCTCTGCGCCGCCTACCTGCAGGGCGGCCTGAACAAGCTGCTCGACATCCCCGGCGCGGTCGCGGAAGCGCGGCACTTCGGCCTTCCGTTTCCGCCCCTCACGGCCGCCGCGACGATCGTGGTGGAGCTCGGCGCCTCCGTGCTGATCCTCGCGAACCGGCTGCGCTGGCTCGGTGCACTTGTCCTGGCCGCCTTCACCGTCGCCGCGACCTTCATCGCCAACCGTTTCTGGGAGCTGCCGCCGGGGATGGAGCGGTTCATGGCCGCGAACGGGTTCTTCGAGCACCTCGGCCTCGTGGGCGCCTTCCTCCTGGTCGCCGGGCTGTCCTGGCGGCGGCAGGCGCCCTGACATGGCCCCGCCGGCACCCGTCCCGTCCGAGCGTGCGGTCCTGGTCAACGCCATGCTCGCCTTCGTCGCGGGCTACGTGGATGCGGCGGGCTTCGTCGCGCTCGGTGGCTTGTTCGTGGCCCACGTCACCGGCAACTTCGTGCTGCTCGGCGCGCAGGCGGCCGGGCTGCTGGCGGGCGGCGTCGTCGGCAAGCTGCTCGCCCTGCCCGTCTTCATTCTCGGCGTGGCGCTGACACGGCTGGCGATCCTGGCGCTGGACCGGACCGGCCGGGCACCGCTGCGGCCGCTCCTCGCCGGCGAGGCTGCCCTCGTCGCAACCTTCATGGTGCTGGGACTGGCGGGCGGGCGCGCGGCCGACCCGGACGCGATCCTGCCGGTCCTCGCGGGCATGGCGGGCGTGCTCGCCATGGCGATCCAGAACGCCAAGGCACGACTCATTCTGACGACCCAGGCGCCGACGACCCTGATGACGGGCAACACCACGCAGGTCATCATCGACCTCGTGGACATGGCGCGCGCGCACGGGGCGGAACGGGAGCCTGCGCGAGGGCGGCTGCTGCGGATGGCGCCGGCGATCGGGGCTTTCGTCGCCGGCGCGCTGCTCGGGGCGATCCTCTTCGGCGCCGCGGGCTACCTCTGCCTGCTCGTTCCGCTTGCCGGGCTGCTCTTCCTCATCACGACGACGCCGGGTACGCCCGGCACACCGGCCGGGATTGCGGGATAACGCCTGGCCGTGTCGAGCCTGCGGGTGAACAGCCTGCTACACATCGATATTGGAATGAGGAGCGACGGTGATCGAGATCTGGCAGGCCCGCTACGTGATCGCGGTCGCCGATGCCGGCTCCTTCCGCGCCGCCGCACAGGCGCTCAGTATGTCGCAGCCGCCATTGAGCCGCGCCATCGCCGCGATCGAGGCGCAGCTGGGCGCCAACCTGTTCGAACGCCACCCTCGCGGGGTCACGCTCACCGCGGCAGGGGTAGCGTTCCGACGGGAGGCGAGGCAGCTCCTTCATCAGGCCGACGCCGTCATGGCTGCGGCCCGGGGGGAACCGCCTGGGAAGCAGGCGCTCATCATCGCCTTCGAGGGACCGACCGCGCGTGCCGCCCTGCCACGGATCGTCGGCCGGCTCCGGAACCTTCCGGGCGAACCGGAGATCACGCTCCGCGAGATGCCCTCCGTCGCGCAGGTCCGCGCCCTCAAGGCCGGCGAGATCGACGCCGGGCTTGTCGTTCCGCCGCTCCGCGACGCGGAACTCACGGTCACCCTCATCGGCAAGGAACCCCTTCTCCTCGTCGTCCCGCCCGATCACCGCCTGGCCGGCCGGAACGACGTGGACGTGGCCGAGCTTGTCGGCGAGCGCTGGGTGACGGGCGCGCGCGGGGCGAGGAATGCGGACTCCATGCCACAGCCCTCGCCCTCTGCCGCACGGCGGGCTTCGTGCCGGAGGTCGCGCTGGACACCGGTGACACGATGCTCCTCCTCGACCTCGTGGCGGCGGGGTTCGGCGTGACGCTGCTGCCCCGGTCCACGCTCGCCCATACCGAGGCCTGCGTCACGGCCGTGCGCCTCTCGCCGGTGGTGACGAGCGGGCTCGCCCTCGCGCGACGACGGAAGGATGGGCGTGCGGCCTTCTTCGCCGAATTGCTGCGAGGTGCGACGGATGCGGACGACGGAGGCGAACGCCGCGACGGCGCTTAAATCGACGAGATCCGGCCTGGGTTGGGATCTTGGGGCGGGCGACGACCTCGTGGCCCGCAGCCTCGCGGAGGGCCACGATGCTTCGGACTACGCCAACGGTGGGGCGGGGGTGGACACGCTCCGGCTCGAGGTGGCGCGCGCCGACTGGTTGTCCTCGGCCTTGCAGGCCGACATCGCACGCTGCGCCGTCTTCCTCGCCTCGTCGCAGGGGATTGCTGGCCGGACCTTCGCCTTCTCCGCCTTCGGCCTCCAGGCGGGCGGGTTCGAGCGCGTCGAGGCGTGGGTGGACGGGCTCGCCCTCGCCCGCGACGACGACCCGGTCACCGCGGTCGCCGACAGGGTCGCGCTGACGGAGGACACGACGGCGTCGGGCAACGTGCTCGCGAACGATATCGTCCCCGACCTCGTGGCCGCCATCGCGGTCGTCACCGGTCCGACGAAGGGTGCCTCCGTCCGCGACGGCACGGGGCCGGCGCCTGGACCTACGATCCGGGTAGGGCTACCGGTATCTCCGCGCGGGGGACTTCGCGACGCAGGTCAGCCGCTGCCGCGTGACGGACGCGGACGGCGACACGGGTGAGGCCACCCTCATGCTCCGCATCGAGGGTTTGGGCGACAGATCCTCCTCGACGGGCCCGCGGCCGCGGCGCCCGTGGCGGAGCTGGCGAACGCCTCGGGCCAGGACACCGCCGCGATCATCGGCGTCCTCCCCTGCAGCAACGCCAGTGTGTGCGACGTGCTCGCGCCCTCGATCGCCGGAGCGACGCTGCGCCTGAACGGCGGGGCCCTGGCAGCCGCCCGGCGCGGTCTCCGGTCACGGCAACGTCCAGCCCGGCCGGCAGCCCGAGGGCCTGCTAGGTTCCCGCCGGGCGTTTCTGCTCCACCCTGACGACCCGTTCCGTCAGCGGGAGGAGGATGGTGCAGCGCAGGCCGTCCCGCTCGAAGCGGGAGGTCGCCTGCGCATTGAGCTCGAAGGCGAGAACCCGCTCCAGCAACTCGGTGCCGAAGCCCCGCCGGCTCGGCTCGCCTTCCGGGATCTGCGCCCCCGTTTCCACCCACTCGAAGAGGAGGCGCTGGCCACCCTCCGCCGCCTCCTCGGCACGCCAGGTCACCTCGACCTGGCCCCCTGGGGCGCCGAGGGCACCGTGCTTCACCGCGTTCACCGCAAGCTCGTGCAGCGCAAGCGCCATCGTCTCGGCCGCCTTGGGCTGCAGGCGCACCTCCGGGCCGCCGATGCGCTTGACCTGCTCGCCCTCACGCGCGGCGTGGGCCAGCAGTTCCGCGGCGACCAGGTGCTCCAGGTCCACGCCGGATGAGGGGTCGCGCGTGACCGCGGCCTGCACGCGCGCGAAGGCCTCGATGCGGCCATCGAGGTGGGAGGCATATTCCTCGACCGAGCCGCTCGTCTCCGCCGTCCGCCGGGCGATGGATCGGATGACCGCCAGCGTGTTCCGGACGCGGTGCTGCAGCTCGGCGAGGAGCAGCTTGGCGTGCCCCTCGCTCGCGCGCAGCGCCTCCTCCCGCTCCCGGCGTTCGGTGACGTCCTGCCCGATCTTGATGACACCGCGCACCCGTCCGCCGGCGTCGCGGAGCGAACGCGACGAGCCCTCGATGAACACGCGGCTGCCGTCCTTGCGGAGGTGCCAGCGCACGTCGGAGGCGACGCCGCGCTCCCAGGCCGTCGCCAGCTCCTCCTCCGGGACGCGGTTGGCCCGATCCTCCGGCGTATAGAGCACCGCGACGTCCCGTCCCACCACCTCGTCCGGCGTCCAGCCGAAGACGGCGGCCGCCCCGGGCAGCCACTCCTCGATCCGGCCCTCCCGGTCGGTGGTGAGGATGGCGTAGTCCCGCGCGCTCTCGACGATCACGCGGAAGCGCTCCTCGCTCGATCGCCGCGCCTCCTCGGCCCGCTGCCGCTCGGTGATGTCGACGAAGTTCACCACGACGCCCGCGATGAAGTTGTCCACGCCGCGATAGGGCAGGACCCGGAGGATGTAGCGGGCGCCCGTCGCGGGGTTGCCGACCTCTCGCTCCACGGGCGTGAGAGTGCGCAGCACACGGCGCGCATCCTCGACCAGATCGTCATAGGCGACGCGCGTCTTGATGTGGCCGATCGGCCGGCCGATGTCGGACTCGAGGACGTGGAGGACCTCGGACACGGCCGGCGTGAAGTTCGTCACGCGCAGGTCGTTGTCGAGGAAGACCGTCGCGATCTGGGTACTGGCGAGGAAGTTCCGGAGGTCGCTCGTCGCGCGCGTCAGCTCCTGCACGCGGTGCGCCAGCTCGCCGTTGACGGTGGTCAGCTCCTCGTTCACCGACTGAAGCTCCTCCTTCGAGGTCTCCAGTTCCTCGTTCGCGCTCTGCAGCTCTTCGTTGAGCGACTGGTACTCCTCGTTCGAGGACTTCAGCTCCTCGTTCGTGCTCTCCAGTTCCTCGATGGTGGCCTGGAGACGTTCCCGGGTGGCGCGCAGGTCGGCCTCGATCCGCCGGACATAGTCGCCTTCGCCGGGCGCCATCCAGCCCGCGTCGGAGGAGGGAACGGCCGCGCCGTCCTTGAAGAGGACGACGAAGCTCGTACCCGGGGTGCCGGCTTCCCGCACCGGCTCGACGACGAGGTCCACGACGGCGGAATGGCCGTTCTGGCCCATCCGGAGGCCCGGGAGCTGTACCGTCGTTCCGTCCTCCGCGGCGCGGGCGAGGGCCGTGCGGATGTCGGTGCGCAGGTCGGGATGGGCAAGCTGGAGGAGGTTAAGCGACGCGGCCCCGCCTGCCGGTTCCAGGTAGCGCCCGGTGCGACCGGAGAAGTGCAGCACGTCGTGGGCGTCGTCCACGATGACGTAGGCCGGGGCGAAGCGCTCGGCGAAGCGCTCGGCGCGCCGCGCGAGGGTTGCGCCGGGCGGGCGCGGGCTCGCGGCGGCCTGCGCCACGGGGCGGCGCTCCACGGCGGTGAACGGGAAGTTGGCCAGGACGCGCGTCCCTGTCTCGATCCGGCGGAAGATGCGCGACCGGCCCTCGATCGGGGCGAAGAGGGTCGCGTGGCGCGACGCGTTCTCGGAACTGCCGAGGAAGAGAACGCCGCCCGGCTTGAGCGCGAAGTGGAAGAGCGGGATGACCCGCTCCTGCAAGGCGGGCTCGAGATAGATGAGGAGGTTGCGGCAGGACACGAGGTCGAGCCGCGAGAACGGTGCGTCCTTCACGATGGAATGCTGGGAGAAGACGCACATCTCCCGCAGCTCCTTCGCGACGACGTAGGTAGTGCCCTCGCGCACGAACCAGCGCGCGAGGCGCTCCGGCGTCATCGCGCCGGCGATGTCGGCGGGGTAGCGGCCCACGCGGGCCGAGGCGAGCGCGCGGCCGTCAAGGTCGGAGGCGAAGATCTGGACCGTCGGCACCTCGTCCAGCGCCGCCATGTGCTCGCGCATGAGGATCGCGAGGGAATAGGCCTCCTCGCCCGTCGAGCAGCCGACGACCCAGGCCCTGACCCCGTCGGCCCGGCCCTTTCCGGCGAAGAGCTTCGGGATGACCAGCCGCTCCAGCAGCTCGAACTCCCGCGGGTCGCGGAAGAAATGCGTGACGCCGATGAGCAGGTCGTTGAAGAGGTACTGCGCCTCGTCGGGCCGCTCGCGGAGAACTTCGACGTAGTCGCCGATGCGCTCGGCCCCAACCACGCCCATGCGGCGCTGCACGCGTCTGAGGAAGGTACCGGTCTTGTAGCCGTGGAAGTCGTGCCCGGTCTTGTTGCGCAGGACCGTGACGATGGCCGCGAGCACCCCGGCGACTTCCTGCGGGCCCGGCTGGTCGGGGGGGCTGTCCGTATCGTCGGCCAGGCGTTCGAGGGTGGCGGCAAGGCGCTCGACCAGCTTCGCCATCGGCAGCACGGCGTCGGCGAGCGCGGCGGGGGCGTGGCTGCCGGCGAGGTCGCCGGCCCGGGACTCCTCCGTCTCCTCCGCGAGCGCGAGGCCGCCCGCTTCCTTCACCGCCTTGACGCCGAGCGTCCCGTCCCCGTTCGTGCCGGCGAGCGTGACGACCACGATCCTGCCCTCCTCGTCCGATGCGAGCGAGACGAGAAGGCTGTCGACCGTCCCGCGCTCGCCTGGCCTGCCCTCGGCGGGTCGCGTCCGGAAGCGCCCTTCCTCGACCGTGACGAGAGCGCCGGCATCCGGCAGATAGGTGCGGCCCCCCTCGACGGGGAGGCCGTCGGCGATCGCCGTCAACTCGCGTCCCGCGGCCGCGAGCACCGCGCGGAACCGGGCTTCATCCAGCGCCTCGCGATGCTGCAGGGCGAGGACGAGCGCCTCTGCACCCCCCCGGGGGAGGCGCGTGAGCAGAAACTCGAGGGACGCGGTCGACGCCGCCGAACCACTGACGGCGATGACGACGGGGCCGGAGGCAGAGGCCTCGCGCGCTTCGCCTGCGTTATCGGACATGCCAACTCAATCTAGCGTCCCTTCGCGTTCACGACACCCACCCCCGGCCCGTGGCTAACCCGGCCCGTCCTGCCCCCCCTCGTCCTCCTGCGGCGCCGGCGGCGCCATGGAGAGGAGGACGGCGCGGCGGATCGTCTCGGCATAGTTCCGGTACTCCGTCGCCCGTTCCTCGTACATCTCGGCCACGGCCCGGCGGCCGGAGTTACGGCCGTCCGCGGCCATCCGGCTCACTAGCTCAGCGCGCTCCTCGACGACGCGGAGCGCGACCCGGAGCGCCTCGTCCACCGCGTTCTCCTGCTCCTTCGCGACCACGTCGGCCGTGAGCGCGTGACCGACCTGGCAGCGGAAGCGCAGGGGCCTGGACCCCCGGACCGTCGAGAGCACGCCGTGGCAGTTCGGGCAGGTGATCGCGGCGGGGTCCGCGATACGCGAAAGGATGCTGCTGTCCACCCGCTCGCCCGCCGCGATGTCCACTTCCAGCCGGATGTCGGGCGGGACCGGTATGCGGGGCCCGGCCGGCTCACGCACGAGCTCGGACAGGACGTCGCCGAGGCGGGCGCTGGGCACGGGAAGGCCGGCGGCGACGGCCGCGAGGGCGCTCCGCGGCATCTCGTCGGCGATCGCGTCGGCCGGATCCTGCACGAGCGCGAGCCCGCCGCAGCGCGCCACCGCCTCCAGCCCCGCCGCCCCGTCGTTCAGGAGGCCGCTGAGGACCACGCCGATGACGCGGGAGCCGTAGGCCGCGGCGGCGGAGCGGAAAAAGCGGATCGATCGCGGGCCGCGCCATGTTCTCGCGCGGGCCGCGCCCCAGCCGCAGGTGCCTGTCGGCGATGATGAGGTGGCGGTCGGGCACGCCGAGATAGACGTGGCCCGGCTCGATCGGCATGCCGTCCTCCGCGGCGTGTACGGGCAGGCGGCCGGACGCGGCGGCGACGGTCCTGAGAATGCCGAGGCTCCGCGCGGGGATGTGCAGCACGACGAGGACGGCCGCGGGCAGTGTCTCCGGCAATGCACCGAGGATCGCCTTGAGAGGCGTCGTTGCGCCGGACGAGCCGCCGATGACGATGATGTCGTGGTTGCTCACGGGTATCCCCCACGGCGCGAGGCCGCGGGGGAAACCCGGCGGGCTGCTCCGGAGTTGCAGGTCTGCTATCCCCGTCGACCTGGTCGGAGCCAGATTTTGCACGAACCCAGGTTTTGCATGGACAGGCATCGCGGCCGCGCCCAGCCTCCAAGACGCAGTGCTGCGGATGAAGCTGCCCAGGGGGACCGCTGGATCATGACCGACCTCCCGACCGAGCGTCGGCACCTCGCGAAAGCGGAGCGCGACGTCGCCGACGGCAAGGCCCGGATCATGCGCCAGGCCGACCTTGTCGGCCGCCTGCGTGCAGAGGGTCGCGACGTCGCGCAGGCCGAGGCGCTGCTGAGCACCATGCGGCAGTCGCTCGAGGCCTGGCAGGACCATCGCGAAGAAATCCTTCGCACCATCGCGAGGCTCGAGAGTGCGCCGGGCGAACCTGTCCCGGTGGCCCCACCCACCAATTGAGGAGACTACCTCCCGCCTGCGGTGCTAGGCTACCGGGGCCAAGTGGTCGCGGCCGACGTCGGACAAGGAGCGAACCATGCGGAACGTGAGCGGAACCGGGGTACTGACGCGACTGCGTGTGCTCGTCGTCGAGGACGAGTACTTCATCGCGGATGACATGGTCCAGGCGCTTGAGGCGCTCGGGGCGAAGGTGGTCGGCCCCGTGGCGAGCCTGGCGGGGGTCATGGGGATCCTGGCCTCGGGGGAGCGGATCGACGCAGGGGTACTCGACATCGACCTGCGGGGCGAGGCTGTGTATCCCGTGGCGGATATCCTGACGGAGCGGGGAGTGCCCTACATCTTCGCCACGGGGTACGACAAAACCGTCATCCCGCGTCCCTACCAATCCGTGCCGCGTTGGGAGAAGCCGTTCGACTCGAACGCGCTCGCGAGGGCACTGCCCCACGTGGTGGCCGCGTACGCTCCGGACCTCCTCGAGGGACCATAGCGGGGACTCACTGCCCGGCCCGGGGTGTCCGGTCAGGCTCCGGTCATCCGCGCGAGCGTCGCGAGCAGCTCCTGCTCGCTCACGGGCTTGCCGAGGTTGGGCACGCCGGCGAGAACCTGCCCGCCGATCCGCTCGGGTCTGTCATGGGCCGTCGCCAGGACGAAGGGCACGTGCCGCGCCGTCAGGGCTTCCGCGACCGGCGTGACGAGCTCGGTCCCGAGGTTGACGTCGAGCACTGCGACGGATGGCAGCTCGCCCTCCAGCAGCCGGAGCGCAGCCCGCACGCTGGGCACCGGGCCCATGACCCGCCAGCCGCGACTCTCGAGCAGGCGTTGGATGTCCGTCGCGATGAGGTACTCGTCTTCGACGATGAGGACGGTTTTCGGCACGACCAGTCCTCAGTCCCGGGGGGCATCCGTCCCGAGGGGGATCGTGAGCTCGACCGTCAGGCCTTCGGCGGCATAGTCCAGGTCCACTTCGCCGCCGAGGCTGTAGGTCGCGGTGGCTCGGATGAGCTCGGTGCCATATCCCGTGCTGGCGGGCGGGGTCACCGGCGGCCCGCCCCTCTCCACCCAGAGGAGGCGGAGGCTCGTGTTCCCTTCCCGAAGCTGCCAGGCCACCCGCACGCGGCCGCCGGAGCACGACAATCCCCCGTACTTCGCGGCGTTCGTCGCCAGTTCGTGCAGCAGGAGGCTGAGCGCCATGACCGTGCGTGGCGCGAGTTCGACGGGATCCCCCGGCTCGATCACCACGGCGTCGGGATCTGCCGTGTAGGGCGCGAGGATATGCTCCACCAACGGCCCGATCCCGGCCGCCTGCTGCTCGGCGAAGGCGAGGTCCTGCGCCTTGATCAGGGCTTCGAAGCGCCCGAGGAACGCGTCCCGGTATGCCTCGGCGGAGCGACCTTCGGTCGTGGTCTGGCGCGCGATCGAGCGCGCCACGCCGAGCAGGTTCTTCATGCGATGGCGGAGTTCGCCGAACAGCATGTCCTTCGAGGTATCCCGGCGGACGCGGTCGGTCGCGTCCACGATGGCAAGCAACATGGAATGGCTGGCGTTGTCGGGGTGGAAGAGGGTGCGGGCCGTGAGCAGCATCGTCCTCCGGCCCAGGCCGGGGAATTCGTGCTCGACCTCGAAGTTGATGACGGCCGTGCTCCGCGGGATCACGTCCCGGAGGAGCATGCGCAGGACGGGGATGTCCCACTGACCGTTCCCGAGGTCGTAGAGGTGCTGTCCGATCGTCTCGTACCGATCGACCCGGAAAGTCTCGAAGAACGAACGGCTGGCGGCCTGGACCCGAAGGCTTTCGTCGAGGACGAGGATCGGATCGGCGATGGTATCGACGATGCCCTGGGCCTGAATGTGACCGGTGCGCAGGAGCCGGTAGAGATCTTCCACATTCATCCTGAGCGGTCCCGCATGCAGTCCGAGGCTACGAAGGAGGGCCTGGGTCCGCAATCCGCGGGCAGGTGCGGCCGGCGGCCGGCGCGATCGCCCCGGAATCCGGAACGCGCTTCAGAGATGGGAAACTCTGCCTTGCGACAAGGTCGGGAGCGCCCGGGGAAGCCTTCCAGCGGGAGGCAAAACCGGTGGCAGACACGCCGATGGGGATCGCCGCGCCCGCTGCTGCGCGCCCTGACGGCATGTCGGGCGCGGGCGCTATAACCTGCGTTGAGCGGCCGCAGGACGCGCCGGCCCGGCAACTCCGGCGCGTAACCTGCGTCACGTTGCCGTTCGATCGTGGTCGGAAGTCGTAATCGATGAAGGAGCCGGGGATGTCGAACCCCCTTGTGCGGCGGCTGGAGCAGTTCACGCGCCTCTCCGCCGAGGACCGGTCGGCATTGGACCGTGCCACCGGGAACGGGGCGCGCCAGGTCGCGGCGCGTACGGACATCATCCGCGAGGGCGACCGGCCGAATGGTACGAACCTCGTCCTGTCCGGCTGGGCATGCCGCTACAAGCAGCTGGAGGATGGCCGGCGTCAGATCCTCGGCTTCCTCCTCCCCGGCGATCTCTGCGACTACCAGGCCTCGCTGCTGCGGGAGATGGACCATTCCATCGGCGCGCTGACGCCGGTGACGGTTACCTCCCTACCCCGGACCACCCTGGACGACCTGACCGCCTGCCATCCCCGCGTCGGGCAGGCGCTTTGGTGGGAGACGCTGGTAGCGCACGCCATCCACCGGGAATGGATCGTCTCTCTCGGGCAGCGGGATGCGGCCGAGCGGATCGGCCACCTGCTTTGCGAGCTCCTCCTCCGTCTTCGGAGCGTCGGCCTCACCCGCGGGGATACCTGCGACATACCGCTTACCCAGGCCGATCTCGGGGATGCGATGGGCCTCTCCACCGTGCACGTGAACCGCACCCTCCAGTACCTTCGCGGGGCCGGCCTCATCACGCTCAAGGGCGGTGTCCTCACCATCCCCGACCTCTGCGCGCTGATGGACGCCTCGCTTTTCAACCCCACCTACCTCCATCTACATCGGGAGGGCGCGCAGTTTGATGCGAACGAATGACGCTGCAAGCAACCCTGCCCCGGCGGTCCCCATCCCCGCCACCGAAGACGCGCTCCGTCGCGAGTGCGACACATTGCGCGAGGAGGCGGCCGCCCTGCGGCGAGAGCTCGAGCGGGTGGGCGAGGACCGCGCCGCCCTGCAGCACCGGATTCGCAACTCACTCGGCGCTATCCGCTCCATCGCGCGCCGGACCGCGGTGACCAGCACGGACCTGGACGACTACGCGGCGCACCTGGACGGGCGCATTGGTGCCTTTGCCCGAGTTCAAGCGGCCGTCATCCGCGAACCCACGGCCGGGCTCGACCTCGCCCAGCTCGTCGCGGACGAGCTGCTGTCCTGTTCGGCGCGGGAAGGCGAGGGAGTCCTGATCGAGGGGCCTGAGATCCGCCTGCGGTCCAAGCCGGCCGAGACCCTCGCCCTCACGGTCCACGAGCTCGCGACCAACGCCGTGAAGTATGGCGCCCTCGCATGCCCCGGGGGCCAGCTTACCGTGACCTGGCGGGCAGAGGATCCGGGCGGCGGCCACCCCTGGCTCATCCTCGACTGGATCGAGGCGGGGGTGCCCGACCCGAAACCGAGCCGGCGCGGCTTCGGGACCGACCTGCTCGAGAAGACGCTGCCCTATGACCTGAAGGCCGAGGTGTCGCTCGTTTTCGGCACGAACGGCGTGCGCTGCACCATCGCCCTGCCCATGACCGCGCAAACCGTGGCCGCCTGAAGGGCTGCCGGCGTATCCTGCCCCCGTCTTCATCCGACGGACGGCAGGCGCAGGCGCCGGCGCGCGACGCCTTCCCCAGCCGGAACCAGGCTGGCCTTCGTGTCGTACCGCCCGACCAAAGCCTGCCGGAATGGCGTCCGGGCCGTGGCGGCCGGGACGTTGAGCTTCGCCTTGGGCCCTTGTGGCTGTTCTCAGGCAGGACGGCGCAGCGGCGGCGCCCCCCGGTGGACAGCGCCCGATCGGGGGGCGTCTGGCGTCATGGAGTATGCCTTGAGCCCGGGAGGGTCGCGCCTGCCGCGCCGGACCGTTCCGTTGACAGGCGCGACCGCCCTGCCCAGCAATGTCCCATATCGCCGAGTAGTCCCCACGCCTTGCGTGTTGCCGTCGCATGGCCCTCCCTGCGCCTGCGGTCGCGTGGGAGCGGGCGATCGGGATGCAGACGGAGCCGCGCATGATGGACCCGCCATTCAATCAGTCGGGCTCCGCTGGCTCGGCCTCGTCGGAAGCCCACGGCACGCTGCCGTCGCGCGACCCGGACCTGCAGATCCGGTCATCTCTCGCGGGTTCGTTCGGGGCGCTGCACGGCACGACCGGGGATTTCGGGCCTTCGCCCGGCGTGCGCTTCCACGACGGATCGCCGCTGACGGCGGAACACCTGAAGCTCACCGCCGACCGCGTCAGCCGGCTCGCCATCAACCCGGGCCCCGGCACTGCCTTCGTGGACCCGATCCCGGCCTTCGAGACGATCCGGATGGGGCCTGCGAACCGTGTCCGAGTCATTCCAGGGGCGGAGGACGAGGCGCGCGTCACCCACGGGCAGCCGGCCTGATGTGTGTCCCCATTTCTCTCGCCGGCCGGCGCGCGCTGGTGACGGGGGCCGGCACGGAAGGGATCGGGCGGGCGGTCGCCCGGCTGCTGTCACGGGCCGGCGCGCGAGTCGCGGTTCACCACCGGGACGAGGGTGACGCCGCCGCGGCGCTGTCCGCCGAGACGGGCGGGCCAGCCTTGCGGGAAGACCTGTCCGAGGCGGGCGCAGCCGCCGGACTGGTGCACCGCGCGGCGGAGGCGCTGGGCGGGCTCGACATCGTTGTCGGCAACGCGGCCCTTCTGCTGCGCAGGCCCGTCGCGGACACGACGGACGCCGACTTCTCCGGGGTGATGGCGGTGAACCTTGCGGCCAACTTCGCCCTGGCGCGGGAGGCGTCGGGACTGATGGGGCAGGGGGGGCGGATCGTCTTCACCTCGTCCGTCAACCAGTGGATGCCCAATCCCGGGCTGGTCGCCTATGGCACGGCCAAGGCCGCGATCGGCGGGCTGACGCGGCAGTTGGCGCTCGAACTGGCGCCACGCGGGATCACCGTGAACGCCGTGGCGCCCGGCACGATCGAGACGGACTTCAACCGGGCGGCGCGGGACGCCGACCCGTCCTGGCGGGGGCGGAAGCTGGCGCTCATCCCCGCAGGGCGCACGGGAACCCCGGACGACGTGGCGGGGGCGATCCTGTTCCTGTGCAGCGACCTCGCGGCCTATGTGACGGGGACGGCGCTGGCGGTGGACGGGGGGCTTTCGCTCATGGGAACGGCACCGTGACGTGGGAGGTCTACGCCCTGCGCTGGGCGACCGATCCGGCCAGGCGGACGTCCCAATGGTTGCTCGGCGGGGCGGGCGGGGACGGGGTGATGCCCCTCGCCTATCACGCCTTCCTGCTGCGCGGTCCGGACGGCGTGGTCGTGATGGATACGGCGGCCGACCCGGCGCGGGTGGAGCGGTACGGCAAGCGTGACTACCACGGATTGGAGGACGCGCTGGGCGTGCTCGGCGTCTCGCCCGCGGACGTGCGGACCGTGGTCCAGACCCATCTTCACTGGGATCACGCGGGTCAGCCCGGCCTGCTGCCCTCGGCCACGTTCCACCTGCAGCGGCGAGAACTGGCCTACGTCAACGGGCCTGCCATGCGACATGCCGTGCTGCGCGCCGGCTACGAAATCGAGGACATCGCGGCGATGACGGCGCTGCTGCATGCCGGGCGCCTGGCGCTGCACGACGGCCGCGCGGCGATCGCACCGGGCCTCTCGCTGCATCATGTCGGTGGCCACACGGACGGGCTCCAGGTCGCGCGGGTCTCGACGCGAAGGGGATGGATGTGCCTCGCGACGGACGCGGCGGCGCACCGGCTGAACCTGGAGCGCCGCATCCCGTTCCCCGCCGTGTTCCACGTCGGCGACGCGCTGGACGCCTTCGACGCCGTGACCGCGCTGGCGGACGATCCGTCGCTCGTGATTCCGGGTCACGATCCCTGGGTGGTGGGCGCGCATCCGCCCGCAGGGTCCGGGACCGGCGGGTGGATGGCACGGCTGGATTGACCCTGCCCGTCGGGTACCTGTGCGCGGCGGCGCCGATCGACGTCGCGCTGGTCGGCGTCGGGGCGCTTCGGGACAGCCGCGTCTCCGAAGGGTCGCGCGGCGCACTGCGGCGGGTTCGGCAGCCCGTTCAAATCGAGACCGATGGTCTCCTTGACCGTGGGCGCTGCGCCGTGACCCCCGGGCGCCTCGCACCGTCGCCGCGCACCGTCGCCTCGCAAATCCGCAAGGCTTCGTCCTGATCCTCGATGGGCGAACTGGCACCCTGCTGCATGCCGGTCGCGTGCGGATCAGCCCCCGGCCGCCTCAGGCCGCGAGGGTGGCGGGCACAGGCGGGTGGTCGGCGAGGATGGCGCGAACCTCCGACGCATCGAGCGTCTCATGCTCGAGGAGCGCGGCGGCCAGCGCATCGAGGGCGCGGCGGTGCCGGTTCAGTTGCGCCGCGGCGTCGCGCATCGCGGCCTCGCGGAGCCCACGCTCCACCTCTTCGATCGCGCCGAGGAGTTGGGGCGAGGCGACGAAGCCGCTGGCCCGGGCCTCCGCCGTCGGAAGGAGGAGCGCGCCCGCCGGGCCTGCGAGGCCGTAGCGGGTGACGAGGGACTCCGTCATGCCCTTCATGGCCGCGAGGTCGCCTGCGGCGCCGGTAGTTGCCTCGGCGGCGGGAAAGACGGCCTCCTCTGCCGCGCGTCCCGCGGCGAGGACGACGAGGCCGGCCTTCAACTGCTTCGCGTTGCGCAGGACGCCCTCGTCCGGCGGCGCGAGGTGCGCGGCGCCGAGACTCCGGCCGCGCGGGAGCACGGTGACCTTCGAGAGCGCGTCGGCACCGGGGGTGAGGAGGGCGGCGAGCGCGTGACCCGCCTCATGCACCGCGATCTTGCGGCGGTCCTCGGCGCTCAAGGCCAGACCCTTGCGTTCGGCGCCCAGCAGCATGCGGTCCAGGGCGGCCGAGAGGTGCGCGTCGGTGATGGCGGGCGCGCCGGTGCGGACGGCCAACAAGGCGGCCTCGTTCAGGAGGGAGGCGAGGTCGGCGCCGGCGAGCCCGCCCGAGCCTGCGGCGATGCGGGCGAAGTCCAGGCCCGGCACGACGGCCTTGCCGCGGGCGTGGACGCGCAGGATGGCCTCGCGGTCCCGGCGGGTGGCCGACCTCGATCTTGCGATCGAAGCGGCCGGGTCGGATCGCCGCGGGGTCGACGGCATCCGGTCGGTTCGTCGCGCCGATGATGACGATGCCCGAACGGGGCTTCAGGCCGTCCAGCTTCGTGAGCACTGTCGTGATGGTCTGGGCCCGTTCCTCGTCCGCGCCGCCCTGGGAGGCGTGGCCGCGCGCGGGGATGAGGCTGTCGATCTCGTCGATGAAGACGAGGCAGGCGCCGTGCTTCCTCGTGGCCTTGTCGGCCTGACGGAACAGGGCGTTCACGCGCATCGTGCCCACGCCCACGCCCACGAACATCCGCACGAAGTCCGCGCCGTTCGCGTGGATCAGCGGCACGCCACCCGCCTCACCGGCAACGGTGCGCGCGAGGTGCGTCTTTCCGGTACCGGGCGGGCCGATCAGCAGGATGCCGCGGGGCGGCTTGGCGCCGATCCGTTCGAAGGCCGCGGGGTCGCGGAGATAGGCGATGACGTCGCCGAACTCCTCCTTCGCGGATTCCAGGCCGGCGATGTCCTCGAAGGTCGCCTTCTGGTCGTCGCGCAGGACTTCCCCGGCAGCGCTGAACAGGCCGCTGGTGCCGCGCGTCTGCCGGTGCATGAGGAAGAGCGAGCCGCCGACGAGGAGCACCAGCAGGCCCTTGCCCGCGATGTCGAGGGCCGTTGAAAGGCCCGTGGCGGCGTTGCCGTCATAGACCACCTCGACACCGGCCGCGGCGAGCTCCTCCCGCGGGTGCCAGGCGAGGGGGATCCGCACCTCCCGCAGCGCGCCGTCGCGCAGGGTGACCTCGGCGATCTCGGGCCGGGCGACAACCCGGGACACGCCGCCGCCGCGGAGGGCTGCGACGTATTCGCTGTAGGGCATCGGAGACCCGCCAGCGGCTGCGCGGGCGCCGGCCGTGACAAGCAGGAACACGGCGAGGGCACGTGCCAGGGGCGGAAGGCGCATGGGAGGACCAGTGCGGGAACGTCTGAGACGCGAATATCACGCATCCGTGATTTCCGGTGAGAAAGTCACCTGCGTTCCGCTTAACGTTCTTTCCGGGTTCGCTTCGATTGTGTGCTGATGCGCCCGGCGGGGTGGTTGCTGGCACGATGCCAACCTCAGGCGGGGAGCTCGCCGGCCGAGGGTGGCGCGCCTCGGCCGGTGCCTTCGCCGGCGGCGCTACGCTCCCCGCGACCGCGCCATGTCGAGGCGCCCGAGCCAGAGCCCCGCCGCGACGATGACGCCTACGCCGAGCAGCATGAGGGAGGTCGGAACGTCGCCGAAGAACGCCCAGCCGAACAGGACGCCCCAGACGATCATCGAGTACTGCCACGGCACGACGACCGCGGCCGGAGCGAGCGCGAGCGATCGCGTCACGAGGAGATGCGCGCCCGCCCCGACGACGCCGAGCAGCATGAGCAGTGCAGCGTCGAAGAGGCTCGGGGTCACCCAGCCGAAGGGCAGGAGGGCAAGGCCGAGGAACATCGCCCCGAGCATCTGGTAGACGGCGAGCACGCTTGCCGGCGTGCCGCGGAGGCTGCGGGTGCAAAGCAGGAAGCCCGTGTACATCACGACGCCGACGCCCGCGACCGCCGCGGGCTGCCAGCCCGCATCGAGACGCGCCCCGAGGGCGAGCGCCACGCCGCCGAAGCCGAGCCCGACGGCCGCGAGCCGCGCTGCACGGATCGGTTCCCGCAGGAACAGCGCGGAGGCGACGGCGACGAAGATCGGAACCGCCATCCAGAAGGCCAGCGTATCCGCCAGCGGCATGAGCGAGACGGCCCAGTAGAACGAGGCGACCTCGACCGAGCCGAGCAGCACGCGCAGGCCCTGCAGGCCGGGACGCGCGGGCCGGATCAGGTGAGCCACCCCGTCGCGGTGGACGAGCGGCGCGAGCACGATCAGTGCCGTGAGGCTGCGGAGGACCAGGACCTGCCCGACCGAATAGGTCGCGACGAGCCATTTCCCCAGCGTGTCGTTGAGCGCGAACATCAGCGCCGCCAGCAGCATGAGGCCGATGCCCGCGGCGTTCTCTGAACGGTTGGATGTGCTCAAGCGTCGGAGGTCCGCCGGTGGTCCAGCCCGGCGCGACCTGCCCCGAGGCGCCGTCCGTTAACGCATGGGGAAGCGGGCCGCCACGGGGTGCCGTCGGATCAGATCAGCTGCCCGCGCAGGAAGCCGAGGGCGGGGAGTGGGCGCCAGCTCCGCGGTAGGTCGGCCCGTCGGATCGGCGAGACGACGTAGGCCGGCACGGCGGCGCCGGAACTTCGGAGGAAGCCCGCATAGGCGCGGACCTGCTGTTCCCGCCAGTCCCGGTCGGCCTGGGCGGCGGCGCGGCTGGCGTAGATCTCGGCGACCCGGGTCTTGCGGCCGACGGCGGCGACCACGGCCCAGAGCCGGTCCTCGCGCGCGCGGCTGAGGCTGACGACGGGGGCGGTGGAGGCTGTCTCGCTCACGCGGCGGGCTCCGGGGTCCCGGCACGGCCAGGGCAAGGTGAGGCACCCGTCATCCCGGCGATCTGTGACCTGCGCGTCCCGCCTGCAAGGGCGGGGGGTGAAGCGGCCATGCGGCTCCCCGGATCGCGATCCAACCTCATGCTGCAAGGATTTCAGGCCGGTGGCGAGTGGGGGTCGGCGCGGGCGGCCAAGTCGCGCAAGGCCGCATCGGCTTCGACGAAGCGGGCGGGGTCGGCGATGACGCGGGGGACCTTGTGCTGGCCGCCCTGCTTGCCCTGGGCGCGCATCCACGCGGCGACGGTGCCGGGGGGAGCAGCACGATCTCGGGCGGGTCCAGCTGCGCGCCGAGGCGGTGGGCGGCGTAGTCGTCGTTGGCAGCGAGGAGGGCGTCGTCCAGGCGCCGCGCGATGCGGGGCGTGTCGTCGGGCGCGACGGTGCCGGTGGGTTCAACGAGGTATCGGTGGCGGCCGCGGGTGCCCTCGAAGATCGCGCCGACGGTGTATTCGGCGACGCCCACACCTTCGTCCTGCACCGCTGCCAGCAAGGCCTTTTCGATCTCGCCCCCGTCGAGGTGCTCGCCGAAGACGGAGAGGAAGTAGGACGTGCGACCCGTGACGAGCATCCGCGGCGGGCCGCGCGTGACGAAGCGGACGACGTCACCGAGGACGTAGGACCAGAGGCCGGCGCAGGACGTCACGACGACCGCGTAGTCCACACCCGTCTCGATCGTCGCGGCCCAGTGGCGGGTGGGGTTGAGCGAGTCGAGTTCCTCGACGGGCACGAATTCGGCGAAGACCCCTCCATCCGCGATGAGGCGCATGCCTTCCCCGTCGCTGCGGTCGGCGGCGGCGATGAAGCCTTCGCTGGCCGCATAGACCTCTCGCGTGGCGCAGCCGGGCGGCAGGTAGGGGCGCAGGCGGTCGCGATAGGGGGCGTAGGCGACCCCGCCATGGACCAGCAGTTCGAGGTTCGGGAACGGCGGCGTGCCGTGGCGTTCCGCAAGGCGTTCGAGGAGGACGAGGGCCCAACTCGGCGTGCCGCTGAGGGCGCGGACGGGGGCGACGGGCGTTTCCTCGGCCAGCGCGTCGAGCTTCGCATCCCAGTCCGGCATGAGGGCGATGCGCGGCGGCGGCCAGGACCAGGCGTTCAGGAGGCGCGGCACCTCGACTGCGGCGATGGCGGAAAGGTCGCCCTGTTGCACGCCGGGGGCAACCGCCTCCAGGTTCGTGGAGCCGCCGAGCATGAAGGACAGGCCGCCGAACGGGCGCGCGCTGGGGTGCGCGCCGAGATGCCAGGCCAGCACGTCCACGGCGGCGGCGCGGTTGGCGGCGACCATCTCCCGGCTGACGGGGATGTACTTCGTCCGGCCGGAGGTCGTGCCGGAACTGAGCGCGAAGTAGGGGATGGTGCCGGGCCAGGTCGCGTCGCGCAGGACGGGGTAGGCCGCGCTCCACCATTCCTCCCAGAACGCCTCGTAGCGGCGGAGGGGGACCCGGCGCTGGTAGTCCGCGACGTCGGTGATGGAGGCAAAGCCGTGCGCCTCGCCGAAGCGCGTGCGCGGCGCGGTGCAGCAGGCGTCGGAGCAGGGCGGCTTGCGCGGCCGCCGGATCCTGGCGTTGCAGTGCGTGCCGGCGACGCGCGGTCCAGGCGCGGAGGAAGGGCGTGCCGTCGAAGGGCGGGCCGCTCCTCATCGCCCGGGCTGTAGGCGCGTCACCAGCGTGTATTCCGCGGCGATGGTTTCGGGCCGCAGGGGAACGCGGACGTGGCGGCGCTCGCGCCAAAGCGGAATCTGGTCGGCGAAGGCGGCGCTGCCGAGCCAGCCATCCTGCCCGCCGAAGAGCGTGAAGCGGCTGCTGTCCGGGTCCGCCATGTCCGTCGCGAAGCGCGCCATGGAGCCGAAGGTCACGTTGTGGACGCCGGAGACGAAGCCGTGGCCCGTCTTCATTGGCGTCTCGCGGCTGCCGGCGGCGGGGTAGGTGCCATAGATGAAGCGGTCGCCGATGACGGGCAGGTTGACCAGCCAATGCGCGGCGCGGAGGCGGTGCACCTCGCCCCAGGTGCGGAATTCGCGCGCCGGTCCAGCGGCCTCGGCGACGGCTTCGCGCAGCACGGCTTCGCGGCGCGCGGGCGGCATGGCGTCGAGGTCGCGAAGCGTAAACGCGGTGAGGAAGTTCCAGCCGGTTTCCGGACCACGACCACCGGTCCGGCCCTCCGGCAGCAGGCGCGGCACCAGGCGGCCGAGCAGCAGTTCGAAGACGAGGGCGGCGCGGCTGTCCTCCCGGTAGTCGCCGTCCCAGTGCCGAAGGTCAGCGAGCAGCGCGGGTTCCGGCGGCCCGCCCGGGAGTGCTTCCAGACGGCGCAGCAGGCCGGCAGCGAGTTCCGCCGCCTTGGGGGAACGCGTGTCGGTCTGCGTGGCCGCGACGTCGTCGAGGGTCAGGCGCGGGCGTGACACCAGCATCGCGCGGAGGCGATCCACGCGGTCGGAGTCGCTGAAGAAGGTGCCGATCGGCGGCGGGTCGCGAGTCCACGTCGCGGGGTTCTCGTTGGCGGAGGCGAGGATGCCGTCGCACGGCCGTTCCTGGTGCGGCAGCGACGCGGCGTCGCGCAGGCGGGTCCAGGGTGCGAGCGTTTCGCGCATCGCGGGCAGGACGGGGTCGTCCGTTGGAAAGCCCGGGCGGTCGGGAAGCACCGCGGCGGTCAGGCGGCCGATGGAAGCGCGATCCGCCCAGATCATGTTCTGGGGCGAGACGCCGAAATTGCGGAAGGCGTCGCGGAAGGACGCGCCGTCGCGTGCCCGCGCCGCGCCGAGGAGGGCGGTGATCTCGTCCGTCGGCTCGTGGCCGGCCCAGCGCAGCGAGAGCGCCGCGCCGCGCGCGGGGACGAGGGTCGCGTCGCTGACGACGGGGCCGTACTCCGTCTCCCGCACGCGACGGCGGACGGGGAACCAGAGGCGCTGGCGCAGTTCGACCTCGCGTTCGCGGAAGGCTTCGGGCGGCAGGCGCGACACGTCGAAGAGGTCGGAGGAGGCCGCCCGCAGGTTCGTCCCGCCCCAGGCCACATCGCGGTTGCGTCCGACGCCGATGATCGGAAGGCCCGGCACCATCATCCCGACCGCGTGGAAGGACGGGGACCGCATCCCCGCGACGAGCCAGAGGTTCGGCAGGTTCAGGCCGAGATGGGGGTCGCTCGCGAGCATGGCGGCGCCGGAGGCGCTGCGCTCCGGCGCGACGGCGACGGCGTTGCTGCCGGACCGCGACAGGCCGGCGAAGAGTTGCCCCAGCACTGCGGCGCGGTCGCCGCCCTCGACCGGCGCCATTCCCGTGCCGGCCTCCAGCGTGCGGCGGTAGAGTTCCGCGAAGCCTGGCTGGCCGCGTTCCGCGAGAAGCGAGAAGTAACTCAGCCAGTTGATGTCGGTACCCGCGAGGCGGCCCACGGCCAGCATGTCGGCCACGGTGACGGGCTCGCGCGCCAAGCCCAGGAGGGTCGCCTCCGGGACCCGCGGCCCGCGCGTGATCGCGTGGTTGATGCCGGCGACGAAGCGCTCGGCGAAGGCGCGGGTCTCCGGCGGGAAGTTCCGTTCGATCTCGGGCGCGGCGCGGCCGAAGTCGAGGATCCGCAGCGCGTGGTCCACGTCGCGGCCGAGGAAGCCGCCGACCTCCGACAGCCGCCCCCGCGCGACCAGGCGCATCAGCTGGATCTGCGCGCCGCGCAGGTGGCCGTGCACGAGGCCGAGCGCGAAGGCCAGGTCACCGTCCGTCTCCGCCTCGATCCATGGAATCAGGTGGGCGTTCCAGCGGATCGTGACGGGGCGTTCCAGCGCCAGGTCGTGGCGCGGCAGCGCGGCGAGGCGGCGCTCGACCGACACGTCCGGCGGGAAGAGCGCGGCGCAGCCCGGCAGGAGCGCGAGGAGGGCGAGAAGGAGGGCGCGCAGGCTCAGTCCTTTCAGCGCCCGTCGTTCGGGCGAACGTCGTCCGCGCCGCATGTGTGGTCGCGGTGCCGGGCCTTCCACCGGGGCGACCGGGCTCGGACGCGGAGCCTCGGCGGCTGCGAAGCCGGCGGGATGGATCCCGCGTTCCCTTCTCGGGCGGGCTTGCCGGGTCGTTGCGTCGTCGGCGGACTCACAGGTCCGGGCGGCCTCGGCCGATCGGGCACGGGCCTAAACACGGGATAACGACGCTGGCATCGGTCACGCTCAGCGTCGCGCCCTGAACGGAGGGTTCGCATGGGTGACCGGATCTGGCGGAAGGCGGCCGAGGCCTGCCTCGTCTCGGAGAATCGGGGCGGGCTGCGGCTCATCGTGACGAAGGTGGAGGCGCCGGCGACGGTCCGCTTCGTCGTGGAGGAGAAGGGCGCCGGCACCCCGCTTCCCGTCCTGTCCGGTTACCGCGACAGCGTCGCCGCGGCGATGCGGGCGGCCGAGGAGGGGGCATCCCGCATCGCGGGCGCGTAACGAGGGTTCGTCAGACGCGGCTTCCGCTTGCATGCTCACGGCTTCGCGATCAGGCTGTGACGGTTAGGGGACGGGGGTCTGGCGTGTCGGACGGGGGTGACGAGGTCGGTTGCCTGGCGGGCAAGGTCATGGAATGCGCCACGTTGCTGCACGGTGCGGCGATGCGGGCCGCGGGCTTCCGCCCCAGCCCGATCCGGACGGCCGACGACGTGATCGAGGCGGCGGACCTCTATGAGTTCAACCACCGGCTGCCGCCTGTCCTGCGTCTCGTCTACACCTACCTGCGGGATGCCGCCGAGCTCTGCCGGCGCGCCAGCGGGGAAGCGGCGCAGGAGGTGCGGGAGGCCGCGCTGCGCGGCGCGCTCCGGTCCACCGACCAAGCCGTGTTCGTCTACGAGCGCGCCGTGATGCGGTCGCGCTGAGGGCCGGCCGCCGGCCGGTCGCCCGAAGGGCCCCGCGGTCCTTGGCACGATCGGGGTGATGCCAGACGGTCGGTGACCGCGACGCGGATCACGTGTCGGAGGCAGCGATGGTGCCGAGGGCGGCCGCCAGGGCGTCCCGCGCGCCGTCGGGCAGGCCGACGGTCATCCTGGCTTCATGCGCGGCGAGGACCGGCGTCACCCGGCGCAGCAGCAGGTCCCCGGCGCGGGTGGCATGGAGGCCCAGGCTGCGACGGTCCGGACCGTCGCGACGTTCCAGAAGGCCGTCGGCCTCCAGCCGGTCGAGCAGCGGGGCGGCGCGGGATCGGCCATGGCCCATGGCGGCGGCCAGCCGAGCCGGCGCGATCCCCGGATTGGCCGCGGCGATGGAGAGGGCGGCCAGGAGGGGCGGGGTGAGGCCGTGAGGCGCCAACGCCTCCTCGAGGTCCCGGATGACCCGGAGGTAGGCGCGCTTCAGGCCGTAGGAGACGGTGCCGCCGAGGAGGCCGAAGGAGACGGCGTCGGGCGCATCGTTCAATCGTTGAACATTCCGGGTCATCCTGCCATCCTGTCCCGGACGGGAGGCAACGGCCATGCGCGTGATCATCTCCGGCGGCGGAATCGGCGGGCTGACGCTGGCGCTTTCGCTGCACGCGGCGGGGATCGAGGCGGAGGTGCACGAGGCCGCCACGGAGCCGAAGCCCTTGGGCGTTGGCATCAACCTGCTGCCGCACGCTGTGCGGGAGCTGACCGAGCTGGGGCTGGGCGAGCGCGTGCTGTCAGCCGGCGTCGCGACGCGGGAACTGCTCTACGCCAACCGGTACGGTGAGGAGGTCTGGCGCGAGGATCGCGGGCTGGCCGCGGGCTACCGCTGGCCGCAGGTCAGCATCCATCGCGGGACGCTGTTCATGCTGCTGCTGGAGGCGGCGCGGGAGCGGTTGGGGGCGCGATCCGGCTGGGGTCGCGGGGCGTTGCGGCGGAGTCCGACGCGTCCGGCGCGACGCTGCGGCTGGAGGGTGGCGGGACCGCAGGCGGCGATCTGTTGGTCGCGGCGGACGGCATCCACAGCGCCATCCGCGCGGCCTGGCATCCCGACGAAGGTCCGCCGCGCTGGAACGGCTGCATCCTGTGGCGCGCGGTCGCGGAGCACCCGGCCTACCTGACCGGTCGGACGATGGTGCAGGCGGGGACGAACGACCAGAAGTTCGTCTGCTACCCCATTCGGGAAGCGGTGGCCGGGCGGCCGGCGCTGATCAACTGGATCGCGGAGCGGCGGGTGGACCCCTCCACGCCATGGGCGCGAGAGGATTGGAACCGGGCCGGCCGGATCGAGGACTTCCTGCCCTTGTTCGAGGCCTGGGATTGGCCGTGGCTGTCGGTCCCGTCGCTGATCCGCGCGGCGCCGGGGGTCTGGGAGTTCCCGATGGTGGACCGGGACCCGCTGACGTCCTGGACGCGCGGGCGGGTGACACTGCTCGGGGACGCGGCGCATCCGATGTATCCAATCGGGTCGAACGGATCGTCCCAGGGCATCCTGGACGCGCGGACGCTGGCGTTTCACCTGGCGATGGAAGGGGACGTGGTGGCGGGGCTCGCGGCCTACGAGGCGGCGCGGCGGCCCGCGACCTCGGCGCTGATCGCGGCGACGCGGGGGGCGGGGCCGGACCGGGTGCTGGACCTGGCGGAGCAGCGGGCGCCGGAGGGGTTCGGCGCTGCGGGGCGGGACGCCTTCATCCCGCACGCGGAGCTGGAGGAGATCGCGGCTGGCTACAAGCGAATGGCGGGCTTCGACCCTGCGGCGCTGAACGCGCGCGCCAGCCTGTCGGCGCGGTTGCGGCAAGCGGTTCCGGGTTAGCTGCAGGGGCGCGTCGTCCAGGCGCGGCGCGCGTCCCGGGCGCAGCGGGCGCGGGTGCCGAGGGCGACTACCATCCAGCCGCGTTCCTCGCGTTCCACGACGGCGCGGAAAGCGCGGGCTTCGATCGAATCGTCCAGCAGGCCGGCGAGTTCAACGTCCACGACCAAGCGCTGCGCCCCTTCGCGCCGCATGCTGATCTTCAGGGTTGGGCGGCCCTCGATGCGCTCGGGGAAGTTGCGGTAGAGCGGTTCGAGCAGCGTCACGGGGTCCGGGGCGGGGCCCAGGGGCCAGAAGGCCGGGGCCATGGGCGAGAAGCCTCCCGTGCCCTGCGCCACGGCGGGTGCGGCGAGCAGGAGCGCGAGGACGAGGGCCCGTATCACGCCGCCGGCGCCAGCGTGACGAGTTCGGCGCCATCCTCGACCAGTTCGCCGATGCGGGCGTTGACGGCGGCCACCGTGCCGTCCGCCGGGGCGGTGATGCGCATCTGCACCTTCATCGCCTCGAGCACGAGGAGGACCGTGCCGCGGGTCACGGCGTCGCCGGGCTTGGCGAGGACATCGAGGACCCGGCCCGGCATCGGCGCGAGGATGCGTCCAGCGCCCGCCACGTCGCCGCCCCCGGGCGCGAGCGGGTCCACGACGATCACGGTGTGGCTGCCATGCGGGTGGAAGACCGTGACCGCGTCGCCATGCCGCAGCGCGCGGAGGGTGACGGTCGCGCCATCGAGGCGCAAGAGGAGACGGCCGTCCTCGGCCTCCGTCGCCCGGACGTCGACGGGGCCGGCAGGGAGGTCGAGGCGGAAGGCGCCGTCGAGTGAGAGGTGGGCGCGGAGGACGAGCGTGGTCTCGCGGTCGCGGAGGTGGAAGTCCTGGTAGCCTCCGCCGTTCAGGCGCCAGGCCGTAGTTGCGTTCCAGGGAGAATAGCGGTCCGCCGGGTCCGTCGGGCGCTGCGCGGACTGGTCCAGCAGCAGGCGTGCGACGGTGGCGGCGAGGACGGGACGCGGTACGGGGCCCGGAGCCGGCATCAGGTCATCCGCGTGGTGGGCGATGAAGCCGGTGTCGAGTGCGGCGGCCCGGAAGGCCGGGTGCTCGGCGATGGACCGCAGCAGGGCGATGTTGGTCGAAGGGCCGACGACCTCGTAGGCCGCGAGGGCGCGCGACAGGCGGGCGATCGCGGCGGCGCGGTCGGAGCCGTAGGCGATGAGCTTCGCGATCATCGGGTCGTAGTTGACGGTGATGGCGTCGCCTTCGCGCACGCCGGTATCCACCCGGATGCCGTCCGTCTCCGGCGGCGTACGGAGGTGGATGAGGCGTCCGGTGGACGGTGCGAAGTCGCGCGCGGGGTCCTCGGCGTAGATGCGGGCCTCGACGGCGTGGCCGGTGATGGTCAGGTCGTCCTGGAGCAGCGGCAGGCGCTCGCCCGAGGCGACGCGCAGCTGCCATTCGACGAGGTCCTGGCCGGTGACGGCCTCGGTGACCGGGTGTTCGACCTGGAGGCGGGTGTTCATCTCCATGAAGAAGAACTCGCCACCCTCGGCGATGAATTCCACCGTGCCGGCGCCGACGTAGCCGATGGCGCGCGCGGCGTCGCAGGCCGCCTGGCCCATGGCGGCGCGGCGTGCCGGGTCCATGCCGGGGGCGGGAGCTTCCTCGATCACCTTCTGGTGGCGGCGCTGGATGGAGCAGTCGCGTTCGAAGAGGTGCACGACATTGCCGTGGCTGTCGGCGAAGACCTGGACCTCGATGTGGCGGGGTTTCGTCAGATAGCGTTCGATGAGGACGTGGTCATCGCCGAAGGAGGCGCGCGCCTCGCCCTTCGCGAGGGACAGCGCTTCGTCGAAGGCGGCGTCGTCCGGGACGATCCGCATGCCCTTGCCGCCGCCGCCGGCGCTGGCCTTGATGAGGACGGGGTAGCCGATGCGGCGTGCCTGTTCGTGCAGCAAGTCGGGCGATTGCTCATCGCCGTGGTAGCCGGGGACGAGCGGGACTCCGGCGCGTTCCATCAGGGCCTTTGCGGCGGATTTGGTGCCCATGGCGCGGATGGCGGCGGCGGGCGGGCCGATGAAGGTGATGCCGGCTGCGGTGCAAGCTTCGGCGAAGCCGTCGTTCTCCGACAGAAACCCGTAGCCGGGGTGGATGGCCTGGGCGCCCGTCGCACGTGCCGCGTCCAGGATGCGGTCGGCGCGGAGGTAGGAGTCGCGGGCCGGGGCGGGACCGATGTGACGTGCCTCGTCGGCCATCGCGACGTGCAGGGCGCCGGCATCCGCATCGGAGTAGACGGCGACGGTGCGGATGCCGAGGCAGCGCGCGGTGCGGATGACGCGGCAGGCGATCTCGCCGCGATTGGCGATGAGGATGCTGTCGAACATCACCGGGCTACATCCGGAACAGGCCGAAGCGGCGCTGCGATCCGTCCCAGCGCGGGATCGGTGCGTTGAGGGACGCCGAAATCGCGAGGGCGAGGACGGTGCGGGTGTCCGCGGGGTCGATCACCCCGTCATCCCAGAGGCGCGCCGAAGCGTAGAGCGGATGGCCCTGTGTCTCGTACTGGTCGCGCAGCGGAGCCTTGAAGCTCTCCTCCTCCTCGGCGGACCAGGTGCCGCCACGGGTCTCGATCGCGTCGCGACGGAGGGTGGACAGTACGGAGGCTGCCTGTTCCCCGCCCATGACGGAGATGCGGGCGTTCGGCCACATGAACAGGAAGCGTGGGGAATAGGCGCGGCCACACATGCCGTAGTTGCCGGCGCCGAAGGATCCGCCGATGACGACGGTGAATTTCGGCACGGTCGCCGTCGCGACGGCGGTGACCATCTTCGCGCCGTCCTTCGCGATGCCGCCGGATTCGTACTTCCGCCCGACCATGAACCCCGTGATGTTCTGCAGGAAGACGAGCGGGATGCCGCGCTGGCTGCAGAGTTCGATGAAATGCGCGCCCTTCTGGGCGGATTCGCTGAACAGGACGCCATTGTTCGCGACGAGGCCGACGGGGTAGCCGTGCAGGTGGGCGAAGCCCGTGACGAGGGTCGCGCCATAGAGCGGCTTGAACTCGTCGAACTCGCTGCCGTCGACGAGGCGGGCGATGACCTCCCGAACGTCGTAGGGCTCGCGCAGGTTGGCCGGGATGACGCCGTGGATCTCCCGCGGGTCCAGGGCCGGCGAGCGGGGAGGGGCGATGGCCGGGCCGCCGGGCTTGCGGCCGTTCAGGCCGGCGACAATGCGGCGCGCGATGCCCAGCGCGTGCGCGTCGTTCTCCGCCATGTGGTCTGTCACACCGGAGATGCGGGAATGGACCTCGGCGCCGCCCAGGTCCTCGGCGGTGACGACCTCGCCGGTCGCGGCCTTCACCAGCGGCGGGCCGCCGAGGAAGATGGTGCCCTGGTTCCGCACGATGATCGACTGGTCCGACATGGCCGGCACGTAGGCGCCGCCCGCGGTGCAGGATCCCATGACCACGGCGATCTGCGGGATGCCGGCGGCCGACATGTTGGCCTGGTTGTAGAAGATGCGCCCGAAATGGTCGCGATCGGGGAAGACCTCATCCTGGTTGGGCAGGTTCGCGCCGCCGCTGTCCACGAGGTAGAGGCAGGGAAGGCGGTTCTGCTCCGCGATTTCCTGTGCGCGCAGATGCTTCTTCACGGTCAGCGGGTAGTAGGTGCCGCCCTTCACCGTCGCGTCGTTCGCGACGATGACGCATTCTCGGCCCTCGACGCGGCCGATGCCCGTGATGATGCCGGCGCTCGGCACCTCGTTGCCATACATCCCGTGCGCGGCGAACTGGCCGATCTCCAGGAACGGGGAGGCGGGGTCGATCAGCGTGCGGATGCGGTCGCGGGGCAGCAGCTTGCCGCGGGACAGGTGCTTCTCCCGCGCCGAGGCGCCGCCGCCCTCCCGGATGCGCTCGGCCTTGGCCCGCAGGTCGGCGACGAGCATCCGCATCCGCTCCGCATTCGCGGCGAAGTCCGGCGAACGAGTGTCGAGCGCCGAGGTGAGGACCGCCACCGTCAGGCCGTTTCGGCGAAGAGTTCGCGGCCGATCAGCATGCGCCGGATCTCGGACGTGCCCGCCCCGATTTCGTAGAGCTTGGCGTCGCGCAGAAGGCGACCGGTCGGGTAGTCGTTGATGTAGCCATTACCGCCGAGGGCCTGGATCGCCTCCAGCGCCATCCAGGTTGCCTTCTCCGCGGCGTAGAGGATCGCGCCGGCCGCGTCCTTCCGCGTGGTCTGGCCGCGGTCGCAGGCCTTGGCGACGGCATAGACGTAGGCCTTCGTCGCGTTCATCGTCGTGTACATGTCGGCGATCTTGCCCTGCATGAGCTGGAACTCGCCGATCGCCTTCCCGAACTGCCTGCGCTCGTGGACGTAGGGCAGGACGACGTCCATGCAGGCCTGCATGATGCCGATCGGGCCCGCGGCCAGCACGGCGCGTTCGTAGTCCAGGCCGGACATCAGGACATTCACGCCGCGGCCGAGGCCACCCATGACGTTCTCCTCCGGCACCACGCAATCCTGGAAAACGAGTTCGCAGGTGTTGGACCCGCGCATGCCCAGCTTGTCCAGCTTCTGAGCGGTGCTGAACCCCTCGAAGCCCTTCTCGATGAGGAAGGCGGTGATGCCGCGCGGGCCGGCGTCGGGGTCCGTCTTGGCATAGACCACCAGCACGTCGGCGTCGGGGCCGTTGGTGATCCACATCTTGCTGCCGTTCAGGACGTAGCGGTCGCCCTTCTTCTCCGCGCGGGTACGCATGCCCACGACGTCCGACCCCGCGCCGGGCTCGCTCATCGCCAGCGCGCCGACGTGTTCGCCGGTGATCAGCTTCGACAGGTAGCGGTTCTTCTGGTCGTCGTTGCCGTTGCGGACGATCTGGTTCACGCAGAGATTGGAATGCGCGCCGTAGGAAAGGCCGACGGAGGCCGAGGCGCGGCTGATCTCCTCCATGGCGATGCAGTGTTCGAGGTAGCCCATGGCCGCGCCGCCATACTCCTCCGGCGCAGTGATGCCGAGGACGCCGAGGTCCCCGAGCTTGCGCCAGAGGTCCATCGGGAACTCGTTCTGCCGGTCGATGTCGCCGGCCCGCGGCGCGATCTCGTCGGACGAGAAGGCGGCGACCTGCTCGCGCAGCGCGTCGGCCGTCTCGCCCAGGTCGAAGTCCAAGCCGCGGAAACTGTTGAGCATGGGGCGTCCTCCTCCGCCGGTTTATGGGAGGGGGAGGGGGCGCGACAAGCCGCCAGGGCTAATCGGCGGTGATGCCGAGACGCCCGACCACGTCCCTCCAACGCGCGACGTCGGCCGCGACCATGGAAGCCAGCCGTGCGGGGTCGGTCGGCTCGGCGGTCATGCCCTGGGCGCGCAGCATGGCGGCGGTGCCGCCGTCGGCGAGCCAGGCGTTGATCGTCTCGTTCAGGCGCCCGACGAGCGGCGGCGCCATGCCGGTGGGGCCCAGGACGAAGTACCAGAGGTCCACCTCGGCCTCGGACACGCCCGCCTCGGCCAGGGTCGGCCAGTCCGAGGCGGCGGGAGTGCGACGCGCGGCGGCGACCGCGATTGGCTTGACCTGGCCGCCCGCGACGAAGGGCAGGGCCGTGTGGACGGGCATGAACATGCAGGCTAGGCGCTTGCCCAGCACGTCCTGCACGGCGGGCGCGGAGCCGCGATAGGGTACGTGGTTCGCCTCGAACCCTGCGCGCAGGCCCAGCAGCGCCATCGCCATGTGCTGCGGCGTGCCGACGCCCGGCGATCCGTAGTCGAGGCTGCGCGCCTTCGCGAGCGCGACGAAGCCGCGCAGGTCGGACACGGCCACGTCCGGATTGACGACGAGCACCATGTCGGCCCGGACGAGGTTCGCGATGGCGGTAAAGCCCCCGGACGCGTCGTAGGGAACGTTGCGGAACAGGGCGGGGTTGATGGTGAAGGCGTTGCCCTGGACCATCAGGACGCGCCCATCCGGCGCGGCGCGCGACACTGCGACGGAGCCGATATTGCCGGAGGCGCCGGGGCGATTGTCCACGACGACCGGCTGGCCCAGGCGTTGCCCGAGGAACGGCGCCATTCCGCGCGCGAGGATATCGTGGCCTGTCCCCGGGGTGTAGGGGACGATGATCTGCACCGGGCCTTCCTGGGCCAGCACGCCCGGGGCTGTCAGCGCCGCCGCGGCGGCGAGCGTCGCGCGTCGGGTCAGGTTCATCTCGTTCCTCCCGCCCCCTACGGCCCGGGCCAGGCTTCGTCGCGTCAGGCGGCGGCCTCGATGCGGACCGTCATCTCGCCGATGCCCTCGATCCGGGCGTGCATCATGTCGCCGGGCAGGACGGGGCCGACGCCCTCCGGCGTACCGGTCATGATCACGTCGCCCGGGTGCAGGGTGTAGTAACGCGTCGCGAACTCGATGAGCTCGCCGATGCCGAGCAGCAGGTCGCTCGTCCGCGCGTGCTGCCGGACCTCGCCGTTGACCGTGATGGAGAAGGGCAGGTCGGAGGGGTTCGGGACCTCATCGGCCGTCACGAGCCAGGGACCGAGGACCGTGTAGCTGTCCACCGACTTCCGGAAGGACCGGTCCTCGGTCCCGCGCACCGTCATGTCGAGGCCCACGCAGTATCCCGCGACGTAGGGCAGCGCGTCCGCCGCGCGGACGTCCCGGGCGGTGCGGCCGATGACGAGGGCCAGCTCCACCTCGTGGTCGTTGCGCCGGTCAGGGAAGCGCAGGCGCACCGGGTCCGACGGCCCGATGATGGAGGACGTGGCCTTCAGGAACAGCCCGGCCGTGCGGATGCCGAGGACCTGCCGGTTGAAGTTGATGGCGGGGTCGGCCTCCGACTCCTCCATGTGCTTGCGGTAGTTCACCGGCGCGGCGACGACCTTGCCCACATGCCAGACCGGCGCCTCCAGGCGCACGGAGGACAGCGGGCGCGGCGTGGCGCGGCCGGCCGCGGCTTCGATCGCCGGGCGCAGTTCGGGCAGCGCCGCCACGACCGGGTCGCCGATGGGATAGGGCGGGCGGCGCGGCGGGATCGCCTCCAGCGCCGCCGTCGCGTCGAAGACCTGACCGTCGCGGACGACGCCGAGGCGGTCGCTATCGTAGCGGCAGAGCCTCAAGCCGACTTCTCCTGGCGGTAGAGGCCGAGCTTCTCGTGCACCACGCGGTCGGACGCGCAGAAGAGGAAAAGGTCCTCGCTCGCCTCGAAGGAACGCCAGGTCCAGTTGGGCAGGATGACGATGTCGCGCGGGCCGAAGGTCATGCGCGTGTCGCCGATGGTCACGCTGCCGCGCCCCTCGGCGACGGCGACAATCGTGGAGTCCGTCGTGCGCATCGGCTGCGTCCGGACGCCAGACGGGACGTGCGTCATCCAGGTCGCGATGGTCGGCATGGCCCAGCCCCCGTCGTAGGGGTTATTGAAGCGGAGCGTCGCGGCCCAGTGCGGGTCCAGCTCCTTCGCCGCGGCGACGAGCGCGGGGCGCGTGCGGGCATAAGGATAGTTGAAGACCGGGCTGGTCTGGCCGTAGGGCCGCTCGCCTTCCATCGGCATCAGGCCGGTGCCGAAGCGCCACAGCGCGTCGTCCTCGGGACGACCGACCGACTGCTCCTTGTCGTTGTGGTGCTCGCCGAAGCCGGTGTCGAGGAACTGGCCGAGCGGCAGGTCCAGCACGTCCATCCAGATGGCAGGGCCCTGGCCGTGGTTGCCGTGGTCGTGCCAGGCCCAGGCCGGGGTGATGACGAAGTCACCCTGGCGCATCGTCGTGCGCTCCCCGCCGACGGCGGTATAGGCGCCGTCGCTTTCCAGGATGAAGCGCAGGGCGGATTGCGTGTGGCGGTGCGCCGGCGCGACCTCGCCGGGCATGATGAGCTGCACGCCGGCGTAGAGCGTGTTCGTGGCGCGGGACATGCCGGGGAAAGCGGGATTCTCAAGGACGAGGACGCGGCGCTCCGCCTCCTCGGCAGTCAGCAGGCCGCCGGCTTCCAGGACCATGGGCCGCATGTCGTCCCACTTCCATAGGAAGGGCTTGGTCTTGGGCTGCGGCTCCGGCGGGACCAGGCCCTTCAGACGTTCCCAGAGAGGCGCGAGCGAGCGCGTGTCGAGGCGGGAGTAGAACTCCTCGCGCGCGTTCGTCTTCGGGGCAGCGGACATGGCGATGACTCCGGTCAGTGGATCGCGGCCGCGTGCCGGACCGAGTGGGGATGAGATGCCGACGTCGAGGTCGCCCCGAACGTCCTGCCGCCGGGGGCCAAGACATGGTCGTCACTGGCCTCGCCCACCCTGCGTGCGAGGACGTGCTCATAGGGAGGGGGACGGGCCCGGTCGCGGCTGGCGGTGCGCCGGCTGGTCAGCATCATCCCAGGAAGGATGGGCGGCCTTCCCGGCCCCCCGGCTGTTCGCAAAGCGCGGCATGGGACGGCGCTGATCGGGGGTGCTGGGCGATCGAACAATTCCGTCCTCCCCCGTTCCTTTGGGACCTAAGGATGCCGCAACCCCCGCGCAAGCGTCCAGCCGCCATGCGTGAGCCGGGCGATCCCGCGCATCCATGTGGCCGCATCGGCCGTAACGGGGTCGAGCCGTTCCGCGCTCGCCGGAGAAGCCACATGACACGAACGGCCCTGACCCTCCTCGCCGCACTCGCCGTCGCCGGGCCCGCCTGGGCCGAGGAGGATTACGGGGCGTGGGCCATCATCACCGATCCTTTCCCCAGCACGGGCGGGGGAGGGATCATCATCGGCGGATATCGGCCCGTCGTGTCAGGCACGACGTGCGTGACCGACTTCACGGCGACGGAGCCGAACGGGATGGTGCACCGGAACAGCATCGTGTTTGACGCGGTACCGGCCCAGGGCGGCGTTCTCTGCACGAATGGGCGCTGGCGTGCCGCCAACGGCTCGGCCAGCGGAACCACGCCGTTCCGAGTCTTCCTTCGGGATGGCGTCGCGCGCGGGCACCCGCTGTAGGGTGACACTGGCGCGAGGTTTGCTGAGCGCTTCTGGTCCCCTTCCACGGACCGAGAGAACCATGCGCCGCCGTACCCTCCTCCCCGCTGCCGGCGGTCTGATCGCTGCGCCTGCCCTGGCCCAGGGCACGTCCTGGCCTACCCGCCCGGTCCGCGTCGTCGTGACCTTCCCGCCCGGCGGGTCGTCGGACATCGTCGCCCGCGTCCTTGCGGAGGCGCTGTCGCAGCGGATGAACGCGCGGTTCGTCGTGGACAACCGCCCCGGCGCCGGCGGGACCATCGGGGCAGCGCATGTCGCGACGCAGCCGGCCGACGGGTACACTCTGATGCTGTCCAACACGGCGCCGCTCGTCACCTCGCCGCCCCTCTATCCCAGCGTGGCCTACGATCCCGTCGCCGGGTTCGCGCACGTGACCTATCTCGGGGCGACGCCGATCGTCGTGGTCGCAAACAAGGCGAAGGTACCCGCGACCGACATGCGCGGCCTGATGGACTGGATCCGCGCGCAGCCGAACCCGCCGGGCTACGGCTCCTCCGGCGCCGGGTCGGTCGGCCATATCGTGGGCGTGCTGTTCGAGAAGGAGACGGGGCTGCGGCTGACGCACGTGCCCTATCGAGGCTCCGCCCCGATGCAGGCGGACCTGCTGGGCGGGGCGATCCCCCTGTCGTTCGACACGCTGCCGCAGAACATCGAGCATATCCGCGACGGGCGTCTTCGCGGCTACGCCGTCACATCACCGGCGCGCCAGGCCAGCGCGCCCGAGCTGCCGACGACGGCTGAGGCCGGGCTGCCGAACCTGCTCGCGGAGAACTTCCTCGGCGTCTCGGGGCCAGCCGGCCTACCGCCCGCCGTGGTGGCCCGCCTGAACGCCGAGATCACTGCCGCCGTGGAACTGCCGAGCGTGCGGGCCCGGATGGAGGAGCACGGCGTCGCCGGCGCGCCGCGCGGCCCGGAGGACTTCACGGCCCATGTCGCGCAGCAGGTGCGCGACGTCGGCGGGACCATCCGCGCTCTCGGCATCCGCGCGGAGTAGCGGCCTCGCGTCAGCCCGGCGCGGCCCCGGGGTCGGCGGCGAAGAGCATCCGTTCCGGCGTCGCGGGCAGGTCCAGCGTATCCACGCCCGCGGCATTGCAGAGGGCGTTCCAGACGGCGGTCGCCAGCATCAGCGGTGGCTCGCCGACCGCCTTGGAGCGGAAGATCGTCTCCACGCGCGCCGGGGCGCCGTCCAGAAGGCGGACTTTGAATACGGGCGGCACGTCGCGGGAGCCCGGGATCTTGTAGGTGGACGGGCCGAGGGTGCGGAGGCGTCCATCGGCGTCCCACCACAGTTCCTCGCAGGTCAGCCAACCCAGGCCCTGGACGAAGGCGCCTTCGATTTGGCCGCGGTCCACCGCGGGGTTCAGCGACTTGCCGCAGTCCTGCACGAGGTCGGCACGGATGACGCGCGCCTCGCCCGTCAGCGTGTCCAGTTCCACCTCTGCGGTCGCGGCGCCGTAGGAGAAGTAGAAGAACGGGTGGCCCGTGTTCGTCTTCGGGTCCCAGTGGATGTCCGGCGTCTTGTAGTGCCCGGTCGAGGAGAGGGAGACGCGGGCGCGGAAGCATTTGTGCGCCAGTTCCCCGAAGGTCATGCGATGGTTGCCCGCGAAGACCTCGCCGTCCTCGAAGGTCAGGTCGTCGGGGGAGACGCCCCACTCGGTCGCGGCGACCTCGGCCATGCGGGTGCGGATCGTCGTCGCGGCGTTCCAGGCGGCCCAGCCGTTCAGGTCGGTGCCGGTGCTGGCGGCGGTCGGCGCGGTGTTCGGGACCTCGGCCGTGCTCGTCGCGGTGATGCGGACCCGTTCCAGCGGCACGCCGAAGGCGGCCGCCACGACCTGCGCGACCTTGATGAACAGGCCCTGGCCCATCTCCGTCCCGCCGTGGTTCAGGCGGATGGACCCATCCTCGTAGACGTGCACCAGCGCGCCGGCCTGGTTCAGGTGCATGATCCCGAAGGATATGCCGAAGGCCAGCACAAAGGAGCCGAGGCCGCGCTTCACGACCTCCGACCGCGCGTTGAAGGCGGCGATCTCCGCGCGGCGGCGGTCCCATTCTGAATCGGCGCGGCATTCGGCCCAGACGCGGCGGATCAGGTCGCCTTCCAGTGCCTGGCCGTAGGGCGTGTCCGCGCCGTTCGGGCCGCCGGCGAAGTTATGTTCCCGCACCTCCTCCTGCGACTTGCCCAGGGCGCGGGCGACGCGGCGCGTTACGTCCTCCATCAGCAGCACGCCTTGCGGGCCGCCGAAGCCGCGGAAGGCGGTGTGGCTGACGGTGTTGGTCTTGCAGGCGAGGCCAGTGAGGCGAACCTGCGGCACGTCGAGGCAGTTCAGCGCGTGGGTGACGGCGCGGAAAACGACGCCGGGCGTGAGATCCACGGAATGGCCACCATCGGCCGCAAGTGTCGCATCGAGCGCGAGGATGCGGCCTTCCCCGTCGAAGCCGGCCTCCCAGCGGAAGAGCATGGGGTGACGCTTGCCCGTCGCGGCCATGTCGTGCTTGCGCGAGAGACGCAGCTTGACTGGCCGGCCCGTCACACGTGCTGCCAGCGCGGCACAGGCGGCAACCCAGGAGGCGTTGCTCTCCTTGCCCCCGAAGCCGCCGCCGAGGCGGCGCACCTGCACCGATACGAGGTTCTGGTCGCAGCCGAGGATGCGCGCGCAGATGTGCTGCACCTCCGTCGGATGCTGCGTGGAGGAGTGGATGACGACGTCCCCGTCCTCCCCGGGCAGGGCGAGGGCGATCTGGCCTTCGAGGTAGAAGTGTTCCTGCCCGCCGGCCTCGAAGGTGCCGGAGACCCTTCGCGGCGCCGCGGCGAGGGCGGCGACGGCATCGCCGCGCGCGACGACCATCGGCGGCAGCAGGAAGGATCCGCCCTCCATCGCCTCGCGGACCGAAAGGACCGGCGGCAAGGCCTCGACGGCCGGCTTCAGCGCTGCGGCCGCGTGCAGCGCCGCGTCGCGGGTCGTCGCGACGATGATCGCAACCGCCTGTCCCCAGTGCTCCACGAGGCCGTCGGCCAGCATGGCCTCCGGCGCGCGGCCGGGCTGGGAGATGTCGTTGGCACCGGGAATGTCGCGTGGCCCGATGACCGCGACGACGCCGGGCATCGCGTGCGCGGCGGCGGTGTCCAGCGGCCCCAGTCGGCCATGCGCGACGGGGGAAAGGGCGAGGGCCGCGTGAAGCGTGCCCGGCGGCTCCGGCAGGTCGTCGGTGAAGCGCGCCTCGCCCGTCGCGTGCTTCAGGGCGCTGTCCTGGCGCCGCGCAGCGCCGGGGCCAGTGTCCCGGCGACGGGCGGGAAGGGGACCGTCCATCACGCGGCCTCCAGCACGGGATAGCGGTGCCAGAGCCGGCGCAGGAGGTTTCCGGTGGCGCGGCGGCGATAGGCGGCGCTGCCCCGCAGGTCGGTCATCGGGGCGATGGCGGCCTCGAGGGCGGCGGCGGCGGCCTCGACCGTCCCACGCGACCAGGGGCGGCCGGCGAGGGCGGCTTCGGCGGGTGTGCAGCGCTCGACGCGGGGCCCGACTCCGCCGAGGGCGATACGGGCGGCGGCCACGGTCCCACCGTCCAGCGTGATCAGGGCGGAGAGGCCCGTGGTCGCGATGTCCTGGTCGTGGCGCTTCGACAGTTTCTCGGCGGCGAAGATGGCGCCAGGCGGCGGGCGGGGCAGGAAGACGTTGCGGATCACCTCGTCCGACCGAAGCGCATTGGCGCGATAGCCGGTGAGGAAGTCCTCGACCGCGATGTCGCGCTGGCCGTCCTGCCCGGCGATCCAGACGGTGGCGCCGAGCGCGACGAGGGGCGGCAGGGCGTCGCCGATCGGCGACGCCGTGCCGAGATTGCCGCCGAGCGTCCCGAAGCCGCGGATCTGGCGCGAACCCAGGCGGCGGAGGAGGTTCGCGAGCGGTGCGAAAGCCGCGTCCGCGGCGCAGGCGTCGAGCAGGCGGCGGTAGGGCACGGCCGCGCCGATGCGGAGGCCACGCGCATCCGCCTCGATGCCGTCCAGTTCCGGCACGCCAAGGACGCAGATGACCTGCGCCGGCGCCTCCCGGCCTTCGGACACGCGGAGGCCGAGGTCGGTACCGCCGGCCAGGAGCCAAGCGTCGGGCTGCGCGGCCCGAAGCGAAAGGAGCGCCGCCAGGCTGCGCGGGCGGTGGAAGACCTGCCCCACCCCGCCGCGGAAGACTTCCGCCGTCGTCAGAGGCGGCTGCGGGGCGGGAGCGCCGTCGTCGGTCATCGCGGCCATCGCCTCGACGATCGGGCGGTAGCCCGTGCAGCGGCAGAGATTCCCCGCGAGGGCATCGTGCACGTCCCCACCTTCCCGCGTATGCGCCCAGGCGGACATGACGATGCCAGGCGTGCAGAAGCCGCACTGCGTGCCGTCCATCTCGGCGAGCGTCGCCTGGACGGGGTGCGGGGTGCCGTCCGGGCCGCGCAGACCCTCGACGGTGCGAATGGCGCGGCCGTGAGCCTGGCCCAGCATCACCAGGCAGGCATTGACCGGCGCCCGCGCGCCGTCCGGTTCTTCCAAGACCACGGTGCAGGCGCCGCAATCGCCTTCCGCGCAGCCCTCCTTCGTGCCGGTCAGGCCCGCGGGCCCGCGCAGCCAGTCGAGGAGGGTTGCGGTGGGAGACGTGCCGTCCGGAACGGTGCGGACCACGCCATTCAGCGTGAAGGTAATGGGGCCTTCCATGGCCCGCATCCTAGCAGACGCCGTGCCGCGGGGCAGGGCGCCCCGGACGGGTCAGCCTGGAAGGCGGACGAGCGCCGCGGTCAGGTCCTCCGGCGCGTATGGCTTCGCGAGCACCGGCACGTCCTGGTGGCGCGGCGGAAGGCCCGCCGCCCCGTAGCCCGAAGCGACCACGAACGGGATGCCCATCTGCTTCAGCGCGTCCGCCACGGGCTCCGAGGTTTCGCCCGCCAGGTTGAGGTCGAGCACCGCCACGTCCGGCTTGTCGTTGCGGAGCGCAGCCAGCGCCTCGGACACGGTCGCCACCGGTCCTACGACGGCGGCGCCGGCGTCCAGCAGCGTGTCCTCCACGAGCATCGCGACGAGAGTCTCGTCCTCCACGACCAGCACCTTGCGACCCGACAGGCTCGCCATCCCCATGATCCCTCCCGGCGCCGACGCGGCACCGCCCCGGGATTGGGGTGGAGCGCGCCGCGCGGCCCGTCAAGGCGGGCGACGCTTCCGGTCGCGGGCTGCCGCCCGGAAGCGCCGCAGGAGGACCTTCACATCCGCGTGGGGCGCGGGATCAGTCGGCGTATTGCCCGGCCGCCTGGATGATCGGACGCCACTTCGCGATGTCCGCCTGCCAATAGGCCCGGTGAGCCTGCGGCGTCGCCTGTTCCTGGCTGACGGGTGCCGTGCCGAGATCGGCGAAGCGCTGGATCAGCCGTTCGTCGCGGAGGGCTGCCTGCAGGGCGCGGGAGAGGCGGTTCACGATTTCCGCCGGCGTGCCGCGCGGGGCGTAGAGGCCGTGCCAGACCGAAACCTCGAAGCCCGGGAGCCCGGCTTCGGCGGCCGTCGGCAGATCGGGCAGGGCGGCGTTGCGGGTACCCGTCGTCACGGCGAAGGCGCGCACGGTGCCGGCGCGGATCTGCTCCGTGGTGTTCGTGGTCTGATCGCACATCAGGTCCACGGTGCCGCCGACGAGGTCGTTCATCGCCGGGCCTGTGCCGCGATAGGGGACCGTCGTCACCGGCGTCTGGATGGCCGCCTGGAACAGCAGGCCGCAGAGGTGCGAGGCCGCGCCGATGCCGGCATTGGCGAGGTTGATCGCCTCCTTGCGCTGGCGCACGACCTGGATGAGCTCCGCCAGGTTCCGGGCGGGGAAGTCACGCTTGGCGATGATCGTCATCGGCACTTCGGTGACCAGGCCGATCGTCTCGAAGCCATTGACCGCGTCGTAGGAGAGGCGGCGGTAGAGCGCGGGCGTCGTGCCCATGCCGATGTGGTGCAGCAGCAGCGTGTATCCGTCCGGCCGCGCCTGCGCGACGCGCTGCGCGCCGAGCGTGCCGCCAGCCCCGCCCACATTCTCGACGACGAGGGTCTGGCCGAGGTCGCGGCCCATGACCTCCGCGACGAGGCGGGTCACTGTGTCGGTAGGGCCGCCGGCCGCGAAAGGCACGATGACCGTGATCGGGCGGTTCGGGTAGGCCGCCTGTGCCAGCGCAGGCGCGGCGACGGCAGCGCCGGCCGCGGCCAACGCCGCGCGTCGGGTGATGTGCGTCATTTAACGTTCCCTCCATCCATTCAGGTTGGCATGCGGATACCGTGCATTTTCCCAATGATCCAGATGCGCCGCACGGCAGGAACGCTGTTCGGCCAAGTGTCGACACGATCGTCGTCCGCCTGGTTGGGCCGCGCGTCGCCTGAACGCTTTCACCCTGCCCAGGGGCGATACCGGGACGGCAGGTTGGGTCGCCGGTGATCCGAAAAGGTGCCCGTCGTTAAACCCGGGATGAAGATGGATGGTTTTTCACGCGGACACGCCCGCGCGGGCATGGGAGCGCCGTTGCGCAGCCGGTCGTGCCTCCGATATCGCGCAGGAGTCCGAGACAAGCACTGAGAAGTCGGATCGAGCACGGGAGGGAACCGAGGCATGACGATCGCGCACGTGCTGAAGGAGAAGGGCGCCGACGTTGTCTCCGTAGCCCCAGAGACGCCGATGACGGAGGTCGCGCGGATCATCGCCTCTCGCCGGATCGGGGCGGTCGTCGTGCTGGAACCGTCCGGCAGGCTCGTCGGCATCCTGTCCGAGCGCGACGTCGTGAAGTGCCTCGCGGAGCGCGGGGCCGCGATGCTGGGGCTGGCCGCTAAGGACCTGATGACGCGGGACGTCACGATGGTCGCGCCGGAGACGCCCGTCGACCTCGCCATGGAGATCATGGACAACGGGTATTTCCGGCACCTTCCGGTCTGTACGCATGAAGGGAAGCTGATGGGGATCATCAGCATCCGCGATCTCGTGAAGTATCGGATCATGCTCCACCAGCACGACGTGGAGAGCCTGAAGGCCTACATCACGCGCATGGCCTGACGGGCGCGCCGCGAAGCCGCCCCGCGGCGCGGGGCGGCCCCGGCGATCAGGCGTCCATCTTGAGGGCGGCGATGAAGGCACTCTGCGGGATCTCGACCTTCCCGAACTGCCGCATGCGCTTCTTGCCCTCCTTCTGCTTCTCCAGGAGTTTTCTCTTCCGGGAGATGTCGCCGCCGTAGCACTTGGCGGTGACGTCCTTCGACAGGGCGCTAATCGTCTCGCGCGCGATCACCCGGCCGCCGATCGCCGCCTGGATCGGGATCTTGAAGAGCTGCCGGGGGATCAGCTCCTTCAGCTTCTCGCAGATCTGCCGCCCGCGCCGTTCGGCCTGCGCGCGGTGCGCCATGAAGGACAGGGCATCCACCGGTTCGTTGTTCACGAGGATGCCGATCTTCACCAGGTCACCCTCGGCATAGCCGTCCATCGCATAGTCAAACGAGGCGTAGCCGCGGGAAACCGACTTCAACCGGTCGTAGAAGTCGAAGACCACCTCGTTCAGCGGCAGGCGGTAGACGGCCATGGCGCGGCTGCCGACGTAGGTGAGCTCCACCTGCTGCCCGCGGCGTTCGCTGCAGAGCGTGAGGATCGGGCCGAGATACTCGTCGGGCACAAAGATCGTCGCCTTGATCCAGGGCTCGTCGATGCTGTCGATGCGCGTGGGGTCCGGCATGTCGGCGGGGTTGTGCAGGTCTCGCTCGGTGCCGTCGTTCATCTTCAGCTTGTAGACGACCGAGGGCGCCGTCGCGATGAGGTCCAGGTCGAACTCCCGCGACAGCCGTTCCTGGATGATCTCGAGGTGGAGCAAGCCGAGGAAGCCGCAGCGATACCCGAAGCCGAGTGCCGCGCTGCTCTCCGCCTCGTAGTGGAAGGAGGCGTCGTTCAGGCGGAGCTTCGCGAGGGAGTCGCGCAGCTTCTCGAAATCGTCGGCGTCCACGGGGTAGAGGCCGCACCAGACGACGGGGATGGAAGGCTTGAAGCCGGGCAGTGGCTCCGACGCCGGCTTCCGGTCGTCCGTGATGGTGTCGCCGACGTTCGTATCAGCGACGGTTTTGATGGCGGCGGTGATGTAGCCCATCTCGCCCGGCCCGAGTTCCTCGACCGGCTGCATCTTCGGGCGGAAGACGCCGATGCTGTCCACGGAGTGGGTCGAGCCTTCCGCCATCATGCGGATCTTCTGGCCCTTGCGCAGGACGCCGTCGCGGACGCGCACCAGGATGACAACGCCGAGGTAGGGGTCGTACCAGGAATCGACCAGAAGCGCCTTCAGCGGTGCGTCGCGGTCGCCCTTCGGCGGGGGCAGGCGGGTGACGAGGGCCTCCAGAACGCCCTCGATGTTCAGGCCGGTCTTGGCCGAGATCATGACGGCGTCGTCGGCGGGCAGGCCGATCACGTCCTCGATCTGCTGCTTCACCCGGTCGGGCTCGGCGGCCGGGAGGTCCACCTTGTTGAGGATCGGGACGATCTCGTGGCCCGCCTCGATTGCCTGGTAGACATTGGCGAGGGTCTGCGCCTCCACGCCCTGCGAGGCATCCACGACGAGCAGCGAGCCCTCGCAGGCCGCAAGGGAACGGGAGACCTCGTAGGCAAAGTCCACGTGACCCGGCGTGTCCATCAGGTTCAGGACGTAGTCCTGCCCGTCCTTCGCCCGGTAGTTCAGGCGCACGGTCTGCGCCTTGATGGTGATCCCGCGCTCCTTCTCGATATCCATGTTGTCCAGCACCTGCTCCGTCATCTCGCGGGCGGAGAGGGCGCCGGTCTGCTGGATCAAGCGGTCGGCAAGCGTGGATTTCCCATGGTCGATATGGGCGATGATCGAGAAGTTACGGATGCGGTCGAGGGGCGTTTCGGTCATGGGGTCCCAGGCGTGGGCCGGGCGCCGGCCCGCGATGTCACGCGGGAGATAGGGTGTTTCCGCGCGGCGTCAAAGCCTTGGCGGAGCCGGTGTCAGCCCTTCGGCTTCGGTGGCAGCCGGCCGAGCATGTGGAATTCCGGGTTCGGCCGCAGGTCCGTCGCGTTCGCCATGCGGTTGGACATGGAGAAGAAGGCGGAGATCATCATCGTGTCCCAGGCCTCGTCGTCGGACAGGCCGGCGGCAGCGAGGGCGGCCCAGTCCTCCGCGCCGATGCGGGCGGAATCCGTCGCAACCTTCAGGGCGAAGTCGAGCATGGCTCGCTGGCGGGGCGGCAGTTCGGCCTTGCGGTAGTTCGTGCCCAGGTGATCCGCGATCAGCGGGTCCTTTGCCCGGACCCGCAGGATCGCGCCGTGGGCGACGACGCAATAGAGGCAGGAATGCGCGGCGGAGACGGCCACGACGATCATCTCCCGCTCGGCGAGCGTCAGGCCCTCGCGCTTCTCCATCAGCGCGTCGTGGTAGGCGACGAAGGCGCGGAACTCCTCCGGACGCCGGGCGAGGAGGAGGAAGACGTTCGGGACGAAGCCGGCCTTCTCCTGCACCGCTACGATTCGGGCGCGCACGTCCTCCGGCAGATCGGCAAGGTCGGGGACGGGGTAGCGGAAGGGGCGAGGGGCCTCAGCCACGGAGCGTCCCTCCCGTCGCCTTCGCCACGGCTTCCTCAACCTTCTTCGACGCGGCCTCGATTTCCGCATCGGTCAGGGTTCGGTCGCGCGGCTGGAAGGTCACCTCGACGGCAAGGCTGACCTTACCCTCCGGCAGGCGGTCACCCGCGTAGCGGTCGAAGAGGGCGACGTCCGCGATCAGCGTCCGCTCGGCCCCGCGTGCAGCGCGGACGAGGTTCTCGGCAGGGACCGTCGCATCCACGAGGAAGGCGAAGTCGCGCCGGACCGGCTGGAAGGCCGGCAGGTCGGGGGCGGACTTCTTGCGCCGCTTCGGGTCGGGGATGGCATCCAGTAGCACCTCGAAGGTGACCGCGGGCCCCGTGATGTCGAGGGCGGCCAGGACCCGCGGGTGCAATTCGCCGAAGCGCGCGAGCGGAAGTTTCGGGCCGCTGCGCAGGATGCCGGATCGCCCGGGGTGGTAGTAGGCCGGCGCGTCAGTCGAAACGCTCAGCGCCGCCGGCGCGACGCCGAGCGAGAGCAGCACGGCCAGCGCGTCGCCCTTCGCGTCCAGCGCGTCCAGCGGGCGCGAGGGAGCGAGCGGGTGACGCGGCGTTGCGCCGAGGCGGAGCCCGGCCGCCATTGCGACCTGGCCCTCGGGCGTCGGGTCGGCGTAGCCGGGGCCGATCTCGAACAGCGCCACGTCGGCAAAGCCGCGCGCTGCGTTCCGGGCGGCCGCCTGGAGCAGCGTCGCCACGGGGGTCGGCCGCATCTGGTCGAGGTCGGCGGCGATCGGGTTCTCCAGTCGCAGCGCGTCGGGCACGGCGCCGAAGAGCGCGGCCGTGTCCCGCGCCGTGAAGCCGAAGGTCACGGCCTCCAGCATGCCGCGGGAGGCGAGGACGCGGCGGGCCAGGGATGCCCGCGACTGGCGCGGCGTCAGGGCGGGCAGGGGCAGCGGGTTGGACTGGGGCAGCGACACCGCGGGCACCGCGCCCAGGCCTTCGAGGCGCAGCACCTCCTCGACCAAGTCGCACTCCGCCTCGATCTCGTTCACGCCCCCGGCCGCCGCGGCGGCGCGGTCCGGCGCGAGGCCGGGGCCCTGGACGAGTTCCGTCCCGCCGGCGCGATAGGCGGAGCCGGATGCGGCGACGTCATTGCGCCAGGGGGGACGGCGACCGTCACCCGCTTTGCGTCCCGCGATGCGACGTCGAAGCCCAGGCGTTCCAGGGACTCCACCGCGCGCTCCGGCGGAATGGCGGAACCGCCGAGGCCGGCGATCCGCTCGAAGCGCATCGTCGCCTTGCGATGCCAGGCCGGCTCCGCGCCGGCCGAGACCACCTCGCTCGCCTCGCCGCCGCAGAGGTCGAGGATCATGCGCGTCGCCGCTTCCAGCGCAAGCGGCAGGAGGGCGGGGTCCACGCCACGCTCGAACCGCGACCGCGCGTCGGAGCGGATGTCGTGGCGCCGGCCGGTCAGCCCGATGCGGATGGGGTCGAAGAGCGCGCATTCCACGAAGACCTCGCGCGTCGCCTCCTCCGAGCCCGACCGTTCGCCGCCCATGATGCCGCCGAGGCTCTCGACCCCCGCCGCGTCGGTGATGACGGAATCCGCCGGCCCCGGACGGTAGGTCTTGCCGTTGAGCGCGAGGAACTCGTCACCCTCGCGCCCCAGCCGAATCGTCAGCGTGTCGCCATGGACCTTCGCGGCATCGAAGACGTGCAGCGGGCGGCCGAGGTCGTGCGTGAAGTAGTTGGTGATGTCCACCAGCACGTTGATCGGCCGCAGCCCGATCGCAACGAGCCGGTCCTGCAGCCACTTCGGCGAGGGGCCGTTGCGCACGCCGCGAACGGCGCGTCCCAGGGCCCAGAGGCAGGCCTCGGGCTGCGCGATCTCCCACCGCAGCGGGGACGGATAGGCCGCCGGCACCGGTGCCGGGTCCCAGGGCTTCAGCCGCCCGATACCCGCCGCGGCCAGGTCGCGCGCGATGCCCCGGACGGAAAGCGCGTCACCCCGGTTGGGCGTCACGCTGATCTCGATCACCGGATCGTCCATCCCGGCCCACGTCACGTAGGGGGCACCGAGAGGCGCGTCCTCCGGCAGGTCCACGATGCCCGAATGGTCGTCGCCCAGCCCCATCTCGCGGGAGGAGAGCAGCATGGCCTCCGACTTCACGCCGCGGATCTCGCCGGCCTTCAGCGTGATGCCGGTGCCCGGGATGAAGGCGCCGGGCATGGCCGCGACCGCCTTCATGCCCGTGCGCGCGTTCGGCGCGCCGCAGACGACGGAGCGGATCACGCCGTCGCCCACATCCACCTTCAGCGCACGCAACCGATCGGCATTGGGGTGCTGCACCGCCTCGACCACGTAGGCGATGCGGAAGGCGGCGAGCGATGCCCCGCGGTCCTCCACCCCCTCGACCTCGAGGCCGATGGTGTTGAGCGTCGCGAGGATCCGGTCGAGCGGGGCGTCGGTGTCGAGGTGGTCGCGCAGCCAGGACAGGGTGAACTTCATCGTCGGCCCTTACGCGGCGTCGTGCAGGTTGAAGGGCGAGAGCGGGCTGGTGCCGTAGTGGCGCAGCCAGCGCAAATCCGCCTCGTAGAACGGGCGCAAGTCGGGGATGCCGTGCTTCAGCATCGTGATGCGCTCGATCCCCATGCCGAAGGCGAAGCCCTGCCAGACCTTCGGGTCCACGCCGGCATTCGCCAGCACCTTCGGGTGCACCATCCCGGAGCCGAGGATTTCCAGCCAGTCGCCGCCTGCGCCCAGTTCGCCCGTCTTCCGGTTCCAGCCGATGTCCACTTCCATCGAGGGCTCGGTGAACGGGAAGTAGGAGGAGCGAAAGCGCACCGGCAGGTCGGCGATGCCGAAGAAGGCGCGGAGGAAGTCGGTCAGGCAGCCCTTGAGGTGGCCGAGCGTGATGTCGCGCCCGATCACCAGCCCCTCGACCTGATGGAACATCGGGGAATGCGTCGCGTCGTGGTCCGCGCGCCAGGTGCGGCCGGGGACGATGACGCGGATCGGCGGCTCCTGCGCCAGCATCGTGCGGATCTGTACGGGGCTGGTGTGCGTGCGCAGCACCGGGCGCGGGGAGTCGCCCCCTGACTTGGGCGCCGGGAGGTAGAAGGTGTCGTGGTCCTGCCGCGCTGGATGGTGGGCGGGGATGTTGAGGGCGGTGAAGTTGTACCAGTCCCCCTCGATGTCCGGTCCCTCCGCGACAGCGAAGCCCATGGCGCCGAAGAGGGCGATCAGCTCCTCCATCGTGCGGGAGATCGGGTGGATCGCGCCGGCCTCCGCGCCCGCCGACGGGAACGGGCGGGGAGGGAGGGAGACGTCCATCCGCTCGGCCGCGAGGCGTGCTTCCAGCGCCGCGGCTTCCAGGGCGGTGCGCCGTTGGTCCAGTGCCCGCTCGACCTCCCCCTTCAGCGCGTTCACCGCGGCCCCGAAGGACCGCCTCTCCTCCGGCGCGAGGGCGCCGAGGGTCTTGAGCAGGCCGGTCACGCGGCCGCTTTTGCCCAGCGCCGCGACGCGCACCGCGTCCAGCGCGCGCAGGTCGGCGGCGGCGGCGATCGCGGCCTCGGTCTCGTCGCGGATGGTGTCCAGCGCCTCGCTCATGCCTGGTCCGGTTCGGTTCGGGGTGGGAGGGATGCCGCCCGCTCTTCGAAAAGAAAAGAGGGCCGAAAAGGAAAGGGCCGCCCCGGTCTCCCGGAGCGGCCCTGCCTCGATCCGTCGGTCGGGATCAGCCGTTGGCGGGCAGGGAGCCCTTGGCCTTCTCGACCAGGGCGCCAAAGGACGCCGCGTCATCATAGGCGATGGTGGCCAGCACCTTCCGGTCCAGCTCCACGCCCGAGGCCTTCAAGCCGGCGATGAACTTGGAATAGGTCAGGCCGTGCTCCCGCACCGCCGCGTTGATGCGCTGGATCCACAGGCCGCGGAACTCGCGCTTCTTGTTGCGGCGGTCGCGGTAGGCGTACTGCAGCGCCTTCTCGACCCGCTCCAGCGCGGGACGGTAGGCGGTGGAGGACCGGCCGACATAGCCCTTGGCGAGCTTGAGGACCTTCTTGTGACGGGCGTGGGCGGCAACGCCGCGCTTTACACGTGCCATGGTTCGGCGCCCCCCTTACCGGCTCAGCCCGTAGGGCAGCCACTGCTTCACCGTCTTCGCGTCCTGGTCGGTGAGCGTGAAGGTGCCGCGGTTCTGGCGCTTCATCTTCGGCGACTTGTGGCCGAGCATGTGGCGCTTGAAGCCGGCGCCGGCGAGGACCTTGCCCGTGCCGGTGATCTTGAAGCGCTTCTTGGCTGAAGACGTGGTCTTCATCTTGGGCATTTCGGTCCTCCTCATGCGGGACGGACGGCCCCACCTTGCGCCGACCCTCTTTCGGGGGTCAGGCCGCACCATGCGGCGGGGGCCGGGAACCACGGCCGGGCAGCCCGTCGAGGCCCGGGGCGCGTGGTGGAGGGGGCTATAGGCGAAGGGGAGGGTGCGGGCAAGCCTCAGTCGAGCGAACCGACTGCTCGCTCACATCGCCGACGACGACCTTTTCGACTTGGAGAAAGTGAACTGCTGGCCTTCCCTCATCCTCCTTTTCGACTAGTAGCCAGTTCGCAAGTCGTTGAATATTTAGCGGGTAGGTCGACCAGTCGTTATCCGAGAGAGCCGCCTTACGAAGGTATGTACTCCGCCCGTCCGCTACCTCGACGAGAGCTATACCGTGCTTCGACGCATAGCTTACCGCGCCTGACTGGTATCCCGAAGTCGAGAAAACAATTCCTTTGTGGGCGCCGAGGGAGACGAGCTTTGCATGGAGCGCTGCGATCTTTTCCCTCCCGACCGGACGCCTGTATCTCTTACACTCCACAAGCGTCACGAAATCGGCCCCAAAGGCGTTGAACCTTATAAGGATGTCTATCTCGTAAGTTCCGTCGTCTGCTTCAAGGCATGTTCTATGTTCTGATTTGTACTCCTCTAATGTCGAACCTGGTAAATCGAGCTGATCCTTTACGTACAGCTCAAATTCGACAGGCGACAGCGCCGGAGGGGTATACCGACTCGCTGAAAGCTCGACATCATCGCCGATCAACGCCTTCTCCTCGCGATTCAATGGCTATACGACCGACCGCGTTCGGCCGACCAGGGTGACGTCACCGAGATGCTGTTGGCCCTCCTCTCCGACATCCACGCCAACCGCGAGGCCCTCTCCGCCTGCCTCGCCCATGCCGACCGCGCCGGCGCCACGCGCTTCGTCTTCCTCGGCGATTACCTCGGCTATGGCGCCGACCCCGCCTGGGTCCTCCGCACCGTCATGGACCGGGTCGCCCACGGCGCCCTCGCCCTCCTCGGCAACCATGACGAGGCCCTGTTCCGCCGCGGCACCGGCCTGCGCGGGGATGCCGCCATCGCGATGGACTGGACGCGGCGTCAGCTCTCCCCCGATGCCGCCGCCTTCCTCAGCAGCCTGCCGCTGGAGCACGTCGAGGAGGACCGCCTCTACGTCCACGCCGACGCCTCCAGCCCCGGCGACTGGCGCTACGTCCAGGGCGCGGAGGACGCCCGGCGTTCCCTCGACGCCACCCTGGCGCGCGTCACGATCTGCGGCCACACGCACCTCCCCCGCCTCTTCGGCCTGACCGCGGCGGAGAAGCTGACCGCCTTCACCCCCGCCGAGGCCCCGGTCCCCCTCCAGCGCCCACGCCGCTGGGTCGCGGTGCTCGGCGCCGTCGGCCAGCCGCGCGACGGCAACCCCGCCGCCTGCTACGGCCTGCTGGACCCCGCGACGAACGAGCTGCGCTGGGTCCGCGTGCCCTACGACGTGGACACGGCCGCCGATAAGGTCCTCGCCGCCGGCCTTCCGCCCCGCCTGGCCCATCGCCTGCGGACCGGCACGTGAGGAAGCGCCCCGGCACCGGCGACACGCTCGAAGGCTTCCGCCTGGCCGAAATCGTGCACGACGGCGCCTACGCGGTCCTCCACGCCGCCACCCACCCGGACCATCCGGGCCCGCTGCTGGTGAAGCTACCGCTCCTCCAGTCCACCGACCCCGCGGCGATCGTGTCCTTCGAAATGGAGCAGATGATCCTGCCCCGGCTCGCGGGCCCGCACGTCCCCCGCTTCATCGCCGCGGGCGACTTCTCGGCCGAGCCCTACATCGCGATGGAGCGCATCCCCGGCCCCAGCCTCGCGGCACGCGCGCCCGACCTGCCCCTGCCGCCGGGGAGGTCGCCGCCCTCGGCGCAAAAATCGCAACGGCGCTCGCGGACGTTCATCGCCAGCGCGTGTCCCACCTCGACGTGAAGCCCGCGAACATCCTGTTCCGGGAGGATGGGGCGGCCGTGCTGGTGGATTTCGGCCTGTCGAACCACGGCCAGCTGCCCGACCTGCTGGCCGAGGAAATCCGCATCCCGCTGGGCACCGCGCCCTACATGGCGCCACGACAGACACTGGGCTTGCGGGACGATCCACGGAGCGACCTCTTCGCCCTCGGCGTCGTGATGTACGAGCTTGCGACGGGGGTCCTGCCCTTCGGCAACCCGCAGGACATCCGCGCGGCCCGGCGCCGGCTCTGGCGGGACCCCGTGCCGCCGCGCCGCCTGCGCTCGGACATCCCGCCCTGGCTGCAGGAACTGATTCTGCGCTGCCTCGAACCGGAGCCTGGCGACCGCCACCCCGGCGCCGGCGCCCTGGCGTTCGACCTGCGGAACCCGGAGGGCATCCGCCTGACCGCCCGGGCCGAGAAGTCGCGGCGCGACCCCTGGCTGACGGCCATCCAGCGCCGGATCAACCTCGACACCTCGCCCGCCCGGTCGAAGCCGGCGGAGGCCGCCCATACCGCGCCGATCGTGGTCATCGCGCTGGATCCTGCGGACACCTCCGCGGAACTGGGCGTCGCGCTGCGCCGCTCCCTGGGCAATGTCATCGCGGCCCGGCCCGGCGCTCGGGTCGCCTGCGTCAACGTCATCGTCCAGGGCATCCTATCCGGCGACGCCCCGCTGGATGAGGACGGCCGGTCCGTCCGCGTCCAGCGCCTCGTCGAGCTCCGGCACTGGGCCGCGCCGCTCGGCCTGCCGGAGGGGCGCGTGACCTTCCACGTCCTCGAAGGCCCCTCGGCCGGCGCGGCCATCGTGGACTACGCGGCCGCCAACGGCGCGGACCACGTGGTCATCGGCGCGCGGACGGAGGCCGTCCTGCGGAAACGCCTGGGCACGGTCGCCGCGGAGGTCGTGACGAACGCGCCCTGCTCCACCACTGTCGTTCGCCCACGGCATTGACGGAGCGGGGGAGGGGGACGCAACTCCGCCCCATGGCCGATGCCGAAAGCCCCGCCGGGTCGGGGCCGCTCTCCCGCTGGGACCGACGCTACCTCGGGCTGGCCGCGCATATCCGGGACTGGTCGAAGGATCCGCGGGGCCGGGTCGGCGCGGTCCTGGTCGCGCCCGAACTGAACCGGATCGTCGCGACAGGCTTCAACGGCTTCCCCGCGCGGATCGAGGACGACGTCGACCGCCTCTCCGACAAGCCGACGAAGCTCGACATGATGCTGCATGCCGAGCAGTCGGCCCTGCTGCATGCGGGGCGGGACGCGCGGGGCGGGACGCTCTACGTCGTGGGCAAGCCGGTCTGTAATCACTGCGCGGTGCTGGCGATCCAGGCGGGCATCCGGCGCGTGGTCGCCGCCGCGCCGCGGCACGGAACGAAGAGCGAGTGGGACCGCCGCGGCTTCATCTCCGCCCGCCTCTTCACCGAGGCCGGACTGGCCTTCGACGCCGTGCCCGACGACGTGCTTCGGGAGATCATGCCGGGGGAGGTACCCAGCCACGAGCCGACCCCGCATCCCTCTGCCCCGGCACCGGACACCGCGTCTTCCGACCGCGGGTGACGCGGCCTATATCGCCGGCGTCATGATGGTGCCCTTCCGGAAGATGCACGGCCTCGGCAACGACTTCGTCGTGCTGGATTCGCGCGCGGAGGACCTGCCGATCACCCCGGCCCGGGCGGCCGCGATCGCCGACCGGCACTTCGGGATCGGCTGCGACCAGTTCATCGTGATGGAGCGCCCGGCGGACGGCGCCGACGTCTTCATGCGCATCCGCAACCCCGACGGCACCGAGGCCCAGGCCTGCGGCAACGCGACGCGCTGCATCGCGACCCTGCTGATGGAGGAGCGTGGCGCAGACCGCGTAACGGTCCAGACCGTGGCGGGGCACCTGCCCGTCGAGCGCCTGCCGGACGGGACGGTCCGCGCCGACATGGGCCCGGCCCTGCTTGGCTGGCGCGACGTGCCCCTGGCGCGGGAGGCGGACACGCTGCACGTGCCCGTCTCGACCGCGCCGTTCCGCGACGCGGCCTGCTGTTCCATGGGCAACCCGCACGCCACGGTCTTCGTGGACGACCTCGCCTCACTGGACGTCGCGAGGCTCGGCCCCGCGCTGGAGCACGACGCCTGGTTCCCGGAGCGCGCCAATATCGGTTTCGCGCAGGTCCTCGCCCCCGACCACATCCGGCTGGTGATGTGGGAGAGGAGCGCGGGCATGACTCTCGCCTGCGGATCCGGCGCCTGCGCGACGATCGTGAACGCCGCGCGGCGGGGGCTGACGGAGCGGGAGGCGATGGTCTCCCTGCCCGGCGGCGACCTCCGCCTGACCTGGCGGCAGGACGGGCACGTCCTCATGGCCGGCCCGACCGCGCTGGCCTACACGGGGATGCTCGACCTCGACGCCTATCCCGCGTGACGCGCCCCTGTGACGCGGTGGCCGCGCCGCGCGTTTCGGGCGCAACAGATCCGGACACGGTGATCGCATGGCGCTGAAGGACCTCTGGGGCCGCCTGACCGGCCGCGGGACGAAGGAGGAGCCGGCCGAGACTGTCCCGCCGATCACGCAGCCTGACCACGTGCTGCCGCCGATGGCGCCGATGCCCGGCGTCGCTTTGCCCTCGGCGCCGGTCGCTCCGCACATACCGGAGCCGGAAGAGGCGCTGCCCCCGTTCGTCCCGGCGCCCGCGGTCCCGATGCCGCCGCTGGCGCCGCCCCTCCCAGCGCCCGCGCCGGCCGAGCTGGAGCCGCCTCCCAACGTGCCGCCGGTCGAGGAGGATGACGTCCTGCCCGACCGCACAGCCCCCGCGCCGGAGCAGGCGCGTCGGGGCCTGCTCGGTCGCCTGCTCCAGCCTGCGCCCGAGCCACCGCCCGCTGCCGAGGAGTTGGAGCCAGAGCGCCGGGGACCCTTCGCGCGGGTATCGCCGCCGGTGCCGGACGATCCTGCCATGGCCCAGGAAGCGCCGGCCCGCGGCGGCTTCTTCTCGCGCCTGAAGGCCGGCCTCTCCCGCTCGACCGCGAAGCTCACCGAGAACATCACTTCCCTCTTCCGCAAGCGCCGCCTGGACGACGAGGCGCTGGAGGAACTGGAGGACACGCTGATCACCGCCGACCTCGGCGTCGGTGCTTCGCGTCGTATCGTCGAATCCTTCCGCAAGACGCGGTTCGGAAAAGAAGTGACGGATGAGGAGGTGAAGGGCGCGCTGGCCGACGAGATCGCGGACATCCTCGGCCCCGTCGCGACGCCCCTCGCCATGCCGGATGGCGTGAAGCCTTGGGTCGTGCTCGTGGTCGGCGTGAATGGCACGGGGAAGACCACCACGATCGCCAAGTTGGCACAGCAGTGGCGGGCGGAGGGGTACGGCGTGATGATGGCCGCCGGCGATACCTTCCGGGCCGCGGCGGTCGAGCAGTTGCAGATCTGGGGCGATCGCACCGGCAGCACCGTCGTCGCGCCGGCGAAGGAAGGGGCTGACGCCGCCGGCCTCGCCTACGACGCGCTGACCCGCGCGAAGGCGGAGGGCACGGACATCCTCCTGATCGACACCGCCGGCCGGCTGCACAACAAGGCCGGGCTGATGGATGAGCTGCGCAAGGTCGTCCGCGTGCTCCGGAAGGCCGACCCGGAGGTACCGCACGCCACGCTGCTCGTGCTCGATGCGACCACCGGGCAGAACGCCATCCAGCAGTGCAAGGTGTTCCGGGAGATGGTGGACGTCACGGGTCTGGTCGTGACGAAGCTGGACGGCTCGGCCAAGGGCGGCGTCGTCGTGGCGTTGGCGCAGGAATTCGGCCTGCCCGTCCACGCGGTCGGCGTTGGCGAGACCGCGGCGGACCTGCGACCCTTCGAGGCGCGCGACTTCGCGCGCTCGCTGGTGGGGCTGGAGGCGTGATGCAGGGCTTCGACGACGTGCGGTGGGAACGGATGACCGCGCCCGAGATCGGTGAATGGGCGGCGCGCGACGCCACCGTCATGCTGCCCGTCGCGGCGCTGGAGCAGCACGGCCCGCACCTGCCGGTCTGGACGGACAGCCTCATCGGTCACGCGACCTGTGTCCGTGCCGCGCGGCTGGTGCGGGACGACGCGCCGGCGATCGTCCTGCCGCCGATGTGGCAGGGGATCAGCGAACATCACCTGCCGTTCGGCGGCACCATTTCCCTCGATTTCAGGGCGATGCGGGCCGTCCTTGACTGCATCGCACGGTCCATCCGGGCCTGCGGGTTCCGCAAGCTGTTCCTCGTCAACTCCCATGGCGGGAACATCGACCCGCTCGCGGTCATGGCGCGGGAGATGGGCGCGGAATTCGTGATCCCGGTCGTGACGGCGACCGTCCACGGCGCGGCTGCCGCGGACATCGCGAAGATCCTGGAAACACAATGGAGTACGCAGCATGCCTGCGAAGCCGAGACGAGCCTCTGGCTGGCACTCGACCCGGACGCGGTGCGCAAGGACCAGGTAGACCGGGCCCTCTCCAACGGTGGCATGTCCGTCGGCAGTTCGGCCTTCCAGCGCTTCTGGTCCTTCGCCGAGCGTGCGCCGGGCACCGGCGTCCGCGGTGACCCGCGCGCCGCCACGGCGGAGAAGGGGAGCGGCTCCTGACCGCCATGGCGGAGGCCCTGGCGCGGGGCCTGCGGGACCCCGCGCTCTGGACGACGCCGGACGACGTCTGGACGCCCGGCCGGGCCCAGCGCGGCCAGTAGCGCGGCGATCAGTAGGAGAAGGGGATGTTCAGCCGCGCCCCCGCGGCGGGGTCGCGGAACAAGCGGTCCTGCCTGTCCGTGAAGGTGCCGCCGCCGCGGCTGCGCTGATCCGGCAGGTCGCGCGGCTCGATCAGGTCAGGCCGCAGGACCGGCCGTGGCGCCTCGGCGGTGGAGCGCGGGCCTTCGATGGACCGGTTCGGCACGGGCGCCAAGTCCCGCGCCAAGGGCGCCGGTACCGGCGTGGGGGCGGGCAGCGGCGCGATCGGCTGCGGTGGCCGCCGCCGCACCGGCGTGCGGCGCGGCGGAACCGGGCGCGCCATCGGGGCGGGCTGGGCGCCCTCCTGCGCCAGGATCACCGGGCGTTCCGGCGCCCCGGCCAGCGCCACGAGCAAGCCGAGGACGATCACGGCGCCATCTCCGCGGCGCTCGGCAGCGGCCTCATCCCCCGCGCGTCCTCCGGTGGATTGCCCACCGGCGGCCCTGGTGGGCCGAGACCCGCGCGCCACGCTTCGAGGGACCAGCGGACGGAGGGGAAGGCGATCTCCGGCCAGGGGATCTCCTCCCAGGTGAAAATCCGGACGTCGAGGCTCTCCGGCCCCGGCGCGAAGCCCGGGGCGGCGAGGTTGGCCCGGAAGATCACCTGAACCTGGCCCAGGCGCGCGATGGAATAGACGCCGAGGATGCCGCGCAGCGCGATCTCGGCCTGCGCCTCCTCCCGCGCCTCGCGGCGAGCGCCTTCCTCCACCGTCTCGCCCATCTCGAGGTAGCCGGCGGGGAGCGTCCAGTACCCGGCGCGTGGCTCGATGGCCCGGCGGCAGAGCAGGACGCCGCCCTCCACCTCGACCACGGAGCCCACGACCACCTTCGGGTTCTCGTAGGCGACGAAGCCGCAGTCGCGGCACGTAAGCCGTTCCCGGTCGTCGCCGTCGGGTCGGATGCGTTCGAAGGTCCCGGCCATGCGCCGATGGTCGGTCGGCACACCGCCGGTTGCAAGACCGACCGGATGACGCCTCGGCGAGGCGGCGGTTAGACCCGCAGGTCGAGGAGCGAGCCGCGCGGCAAGGGCGACTGGGGCGGGGGAGGGACCTGTTCCAGCAGCCGCTGCGGCGCCGCCGACTTGGCCGGGGTCGAGGCGGGCTGTACCGGGCGGACAGAGCCGATCCCGGCCGCCCGGGAGACGTCCTGCGTGAAAGCGGCGAGCGAGTTCGTCCCGATCATGCGGAGGATCATGCCCGCCAATCGTGGATCGCCGGTTAACCGGCCGCGGGCCGAGGAGCGGGAGGCGGTGCGCACCCCCGCAGGATCGGTTAAGCGATCGTTAACCTTCCACCAACCGGAGCGTGCATCCGCACGCCGGCCTGGGCCTCGACGAAGCCAACCCGCGCGAGCAGATCGTCCTCCCGGCAGAGCATCAGCCCGCGAAGGGTCGCGGCGGCGCCGGGCGGCGTCGTCCAGAGGCGCAGGCCCAGCTCCTCCACCGCAGCTGGCATGTCGAAGCCGAGGCTGACCGCGCCGTCGCCCGCAGCGGACGGGGCGATGCGGAACCGGCCGGCCGGCTCGCCGTCGGGAAGCACCTCGAGGGAGAGGGTCGTGCCCTCGGGGACGGACACCTCGAGGCCGAGCCGTGCGGCCCCGCCGGGCAAGGTCCCTCCGAGCGGAATGCGCAGCGTCACCGGGCCCCGGAAGGGCGCGCCCAATTCCGTCAGCGGCAGCCAGTCGCCGTCGTCCCGCAGGCTCTCGGCGAAGGCTGCGGCCGGCATGGGGCGGCCGGTGTCGTTCCGGAGGAAGGAGAGGCGTTCCGCGGGCGGCAGGGTACCCCGGGCCTGTCGCGGGATCGCCGGGCCCGCGGCGGCCGCCGCGGCGAGGCCGGCGATCTCCACCTCGACGTCGTCCCAACGGCGCAGGGGCGAGACGCCGAGGGCGGCCTCCCGCGTGGCGAGCTCGCCGGGGCGGAGCAGCCGCTCAACCGTGTCGGCAAGGGCCGCTTCATCCTGCGGCGGAACCAGGATCGCGGCCGCGCCGCCCGACTCGCGCAGTGCCGGGAGGTCGGCGACCACGGGCACCTTCCCCCAGGCCAGGCTCTCCGTGACCGGCAGGCCCCAACCCTCGAGATGGCTGTTGTAGACGGTGAAGAGGCAGCCCGCGTAGAGCGCCGCCAGCGCCGCGTCAGGCACGCCGTGGAGGACCTGCACCGCCGCGGCCAGTTCCTCGCTGTTCGAAAGCAGGCCCATGGCGGCCTCGGCGTGCCAGCCCGGGCCGCCGACGAGGACGAGCCGGGGCAGCCGCCCGGGACCGCGGCGCCGCCGAAGCGACAGCCAGGCGCGCAGGACCGTCAGATGGTCCTTGCGGCTCTCGATCGTGCCGACGAAGAGGACATAGGGTTCGTCGGCATGCGCGCCGAGCAGGCGGCGCGCGGCCTTGCGGTCGGGCACGGAGCCGGGCCGCGGATCGGCGTCGAGGCGGGCGACGCCCGTCGGCAGGTTCAGGCCCGGCGCGAGGGCGTCCAGATGCGCCTCGCCCGCGGCGCGGGTCGCCTCGGAGTTGCAGATCAGGCCGGAGGCGCACAGGGCGATGCCGCCGAACCAGCGCGCATAGGCCTGGACGAGGCCTCGGACGCAGTGTTCGGGACGGTCGAGCGGCGCACAATCGTGCAGGAAGGGAACCCAGCGGGCGCCGGAGCGGCGCACCGCTCGCAGGTGTCCGGGGATGCCCCAGGGGCTGCCCAGGCTGACGAGCGCGTCGCCCGCCGCGAAGTCCACGGCCTCCGCGCGGGCGAGGGAGGCCCGCAGCTCGTCGCTCGCGCCCTCCCAGGCTTCGTCGTCGCCGGTGCCGAGGAGGTCGAGGACGGCGGCGAAGGGGGCCGACGCGACGCGACGCCACGTGCCGTCGTGCTCGTCCAGCGTGACGATCCGCGCCCTGTCCCCACCCCGGCGTATTGCCGCGCGCGTCACGCCGGCGACGACGCGCTGGATGCCGGTCGGGATGGGCGTCTGAGCGAGGTGGAGCAGCAGGTCGCTGACATCGTAGGCAACGCTGCCGGCGGAGCCCGCGCGCATGATCGCGCGGCGCGTCCGCGCGACGGGCGGGCCGGCCGCGGTAGTGGCATCCCGGTGGGTCTGCGCCGGCGGTGGTGGTGCCACGGCGACCGGCGCGCGCGGCTGTTCCGGGTCATTGCGGGGCGTGTCCGGAGCGGACTGGGACGCCACCACAACGGGGACGTCGCCGCCGGACCGGAGCGCGGCCAGGGCGTCGCGCGCCGCGCGGGAGAACGGGTCGAGCGAGATCGCGAGGTCGTAGGCCCGCAAGGCCTCGTCCGTGCGCCCGAGCAGGCGCAGGACGTGGCCGCCGTGGAGGGGCGGGTGGGGTTCCGCCGGCGCCAGCGAAGCGGCCTCCCGGTAGGCGAGCAGGGCGGCCGGAAGGTCGCCGTCGCGTCGCGCCCGGTCCCCGCGCTGCAAGGCGGCCTGCCAGTCCGGGGTGGCGTCCTGCGCGTCGGCCGTCATCACCGGGCCGTGTAGCAGATCGGGCCCGCGGCGGAACGGGGCTAAAGGCGGGCGCCGGTCTCCGCCGCGAAGAGGTGCACGGCTTCCGTGGCGATCCGGACCGGGAGCGTGGATCCGGTGAAGGAGCCGGGCAGGCGGGCGGTGATCGGCAGGCCGTCGGGAGAGCGGCCGTGGATCACCGTCTCCGATCCCAGCGGCTCGATCAGTTCGACCGCGAGGGGAAGGGCGCCCTCCGCCTCTCCGGGCAGCAGGTGTTCGGGCCGGATGCCGAGGGTCACGGCGGTGCCGGACGGGGCGGCGGGCGGCTCCGGCAACGCGACGAGGAGACCGGAGGCGAGTCGCGCGCCGGCCCCGTCCAGCGTCGCGGGCAGGAAGTTCATCGAGGGAGAGCCGATGAAGCCGGCAACGTAGATGTCGGCGGGGCGGGAGAAGATCTCCATCGGGCGCCCGACCTGCGCCGCGCGCCCGGCGTTCATCACGACGAGGCGGTCGCCGAGCGTCATCGCCTCCACCTGGTCGTGGGTGACGAAGAGGGAGGTGACGCCGAGGCGGCGCTGCAGGCGGCGGATCTCCGCCCGCATCTGGACGCGCAGCCTCGCGTCGAGGTTCGAGAGCGGTTCGTCGAAGAGGAAGAGGGCGGGTTCCCGCACGATGGCGCGGCCCATCGCGACGCGCTGGCGCTGGCCCCCGGAGAGCTGCTTCGGCTTCCGGTCCAGCAGCGGCTCGATGCCGAGGATGCCGGCGGCGTCACGGACCCGGCGTTCGATCTCGGCCTTCGGCAGGCCGCGGATACGCAGGCCGTAGGCCATGTTCGAGAAGACGGTCATGTGGGGGTAGAGGGCGTAGTTCTGGAACACCATGGCGATGTCCCGGTCCGCCGGTTCCAGCCCCGTCACGTCGCGCCCGGCGATGACGACCTCGCCGGAGGTTGCGCTCTCCAGCCCCGCCACGATCCGCAGCAGGGTGGACTTGCCGCAGCCGGAGGCACCGACGATCACGACGAGCTCGCCGTCGGCGACGTCGAGGTCCACGCCGTGCAGGACCTGGGTGGTGCCGAAGGACTTCCGGATACCGCGGAGGGAAAGCGTGGCCACCCCTTACTTCTCCGTATCGGTCAGGCCGCGCACGAACCAGCGCTGCATCAGGACCACCACCAGGACCGGCGGCAGCAGCGCGAGCACGGCCGTCGCCATGATGATGTTCCACTCGTTCCGCGCGTCGCCCGTGCCGATCATCTTCGAAAGCCCGACGACGATCGTCTCGAGCGAACGGTCGTTCACGATCAGCAAGGGCCAGAGGTACTGGTTCCAGCCGTAGATGAACAGGATGACGAACAGCGCCGCCATGTTCGTGAGGGACAGGGGAAGGACGACGTCGCGCAGGAAGCGGATGGGCCCCGCACCGTCCATCTTCGCGGCCTCCACGAACTCGTCGGGGATGGTCAGGAAGAACTGCCGGAACAGGAGCGTCGCGGTGGCCGAGGCGATCAGGGGAATGGTGAGGCCGAGCATGGTGTTGTTCAGGTTCAAACTCACGATGACCTGGAAGGTCGGGATGATCCGTACCTCGACGGGTAGCATGAGGGTGATGAAGATCGCCCAGAAGGCGACCATGCGCAGCGGGAATCGGAAGAAGACGACGGCGTAGGCCGAGAGGATGGAGATCGCGATCTTCCCCGCCGCGATCAGGGTCGCCATGAGCAGCGAATTCCAGAGCATCAGCGCGGCCGGGGCGACGTTGATCTGCGTGCCGCCGGTGTTCAGGGCCTGGGCGTAGTTCGCCAGCGCGTGCGACCCGGGGGTCAGCGGCATGTCGCCGCGCCCGACTGTCCCCACGTCGTGGGTGGAGCCGATCACCGCGAGGTATATCGGGAACACGAATATGACGACACCGAGGAGCAGCGCCGCGTGAGCCGTGAGGCGAGAGACCAGATGACGCCGTCGCGTCGCGCGCAGGAGCGCGTCGTCCCGGATGGCCGGAATCCGGTCCGTGGTGACCGCCGACATCAGTAGTGCACCTTCTTGTCGATGCCCCGGAACTGGAAGGCCGTCAGCGCGACGACGATGAGCATGAGGATGACGCTCTGCGCCGCGGAGGTCCCGAGGTTCAGGTTCTGCACGCCGTCCACGTAGACCTTGTAGATGAGGGTTTCCGTGGACTTGCCCGGGCCGCCCTGGGTGAGGGCGTGGATGACGCCGAAGGTCTCGAAGAAGGCGTAGGTCAGGTTCACCACCAGCAGGAAGAAGGTGGTGGGCGAGAGCAGGGGAAAGGTGATGGTCCAGAAGCGCCGGGCGGGGCGCGCGCCGTCGATCGCCGCGGCCTCGTTCACCGCGGCCGGGATGGACTGGAGGCCCGCGAGGAAGAAGATGAAGTTGTAGGCCACCTGCTTCCAGGCCGAGGCGAGGATGACGAGGAACATCGCCTGCGCGCCGTTCAGCTTGTAGTCCCAAGGGATGCCGGCCCCGTTCAGCGCGCGGCCGATGATCCCGATCTGCGGATGGAAGATGAAGACCCAGAGCACCGCCGCGATGGCCGGCGCGACCGCGTAGGGCCAGATCAGCAGGGTCCGGTAGGCCGTCGCGCCGCGCAGCGACTTGTCCGCCTGCACGGCGAGGAAGAGCGCGGTCCCCAGCGCCAGCACGGCGACGCAGGTCGAGAAGACCACCGTGTTGCCCGCCGCGCCGAGCCAGGTCGGGTCGGTCAGCACGTCACGGAAGTTTTCCAGGCCGACGAACTCGCTGGACAGGCCAAAGGCATCCTCGCGCAGCAGCGATTGCCAGACGGCCTGGCCGGCAGGCCAGAAGAAGAAAATCCCGGTGACGATGAGCTGCGGCAGAAGCAGCGCGATCGGCAGCAGCGTACCCCGGAAGATCACCTTCTTCTGCATCGTCCCTCCCGCAATGCCCCGCCATTGCACGAACAGGCCGGGAAGGGGGTGCCCCTCCCGGCCCGCCGCGTCAACGACCCGCCGTTACTGCGGGGCGCGGTTCGTCCGCTCGAAGTTGCGAAGGACCGCGTTGCCGCGGGTCTGCGCGTTCACCAACGCCTGGTCGGCCGTTTGGCCGCCCTGGAAGGCCCGCTCCATCTCCTCCTGGATGATGTTGCGGATCTCGACGAACCCGCCGAGGCGGATGCCCCGCGTGTTCTCCGTTGTCTGGCCGCCGCCGCGCAGCAGCTGCTCGATCGGGATGTCGGCACCCGGGTTCTCCCGGTAGTAGCCGCGGGCCTTCAGCTCTTCGTAGGCGCGTAGGGAGATGGGCAGGTTGCCCGTGTCCACGTGCCACTTGGCCGCGACTTCGGGCCGGGCGGTGTAGCGGAAGAACTCCGCAACGCCGCGGAGCTCGTCGGCCGAACGCTGGCGGCTCGGGCCGGCATTCATCGCCCAGAAGGAGGCACCGCCGATGATCGAGTTGAACGGCGCGCCCTGCACGTCGTCGTAATAGGGCAGCAGCGCCGCGCCCCAGGCGAACTGCGCCTCCCGCACCACGCGTCCGCGGAAGGCGGAGGAGGTGAACATGATCGCGCACTCACCCGAGGGGAACAGCGCCTCGCCGGCCGTGTCGCGGCCGCCGTATCGGAACAGGCCCTCGCGCTGCCAGTTCACAAGGTTGGTCAAGTGCCGGCGCATCAGCGGGTTGTTGATCGCGAGTTCCGTGTTCAGCCCGCCGAAGCCGTTGCCGAGCGTCGCGAGCGGGATGTTGTGGATCGCGCTCATCTGCTCGATGTGCAGCCAGGTCGGCCAGGCCGTGGACATCGGGCAGGCGTGGCCCGATTCCTTCAACTTCCGCGCTGCCTGCTCGACGCCCGCCCAGGTCGCGGGGAACTGGTCGGGGTTCAGCCCGGCCCGGCGGAAGGCGTCCTTGTTGTACCAGGCGATGGCCGTGGAGGAGTTGAAGGGCATGGACATCATCCGTCCGTCCGGCAGGCTGTAGTAGCCGCGGACAGGGGCGAGGATGTCGTTGAAGTCGATCTGCGTGCCCGTCTCCGCCAGGATCTCGTGTACCGGTCGGATGGCGCGGCCGGCGGAAATCATCGTCCCCGTACCGACCTCGAACATCTGGACGATGTGCGGCGCCGTGCCCGCCCGGAAGGCGGCGATCGCGGAGACCATCGTCTCGGCGTAGGAGCCGCGGAAGGACGGGACGACGCGGTAGCGATTCTGGCTGTTGTTGAAGTCCGTCGCGATCTGCTCGAGCAGGCCGCCGTTCGGCTGGGTCAGGCCGTGCCAGAACTGGATTTCGACCACGTTCTGGGGGGCGGGGGCCTGCTGGGCCGAGGCCGGGGTGGCGAAGGCAGCCGCGAGCGCGAGGGCGCCCGCCGCGATGGAACGTCGCAGCATCGAAGGTTTCACTCCCATGAACTCGGAGACGCGCCGACTAGCCGTCCCTCTTTGCAGAGAGATTACAGTCGTGTTGCGGTTCCGTGGAAGCCGGGCGCTTGCCACTTTCCAGGGCCGCCCGCTTGATGGCTTGGTGAGAGAACCGGCGCCCCGCCGCACAATGTTCGTCGCGTGATCCCGCGCGTCCGCCGGACCGGGGCCGTGGTCGGGGTGCTGGGTGCTGCCCAGACCCTCGCCTGGGCGTCGTCCTACTACTTGCCGGCCATCGTCGCCGCTCCGATGGCCCGCGACTTCGGCATCGCGCCCAGCGCCGTCTTCGCGGCGTTCTCGGCCTCGCTTCTGCTCACGGCCGTGCTGGGGCCGGCGGTGGGGCGGGCGGTGGACCAGCGCGGGGGCAGGGGCGTGCTGCTGCTGTCCAACCTGATCCTCGCGGCGGGACTCGCGACGCTGGCCCTCGCGCCAAGCATCCCCATTCTATTCGTTGGCTGGGGATTGCTGGGGCTCGGCATGGCGCTCGGCCTCTACGACACGGCGTTCGCCACGCTTGCCGGCCTGTACGGGCGCGACGCGCGGCGCTCGATCACGGGGATCACGCTCATCGCAGGGTTCGCCAGCACGGTGGGCTGGCCCTTGACGGCGGCCCTCGAGGCTTGGCTCGGCTGGCGCGGTGCTTGCCTCGGCTGGGTCGCCCTGCACCTCGTGGTCGGCCTGCCGCTGCACCTGCTGCTGCCCGAGACGCCGCCCCCGCCGCCGCGTGCCGCCCCGGCGGTGGCGTCGGCGGATGGGCCGGGCTGGCCGGCACTGCTGCTCCTGGCGCTCGCCCTTGCCGCCTCCGGCTTCAACACGACCGCGATGAGCGCCCACCTTCCCAGCCTGCTCGCCGCCGCGGGGGCCACCGCGGAAGCCGCGGTGCTCGCGGGGGCGCTCGTCGGTCCGACGCAGGTCCTCGCCCGCGTGGCCGAATGGACGTTGCTGGGCCGGGCGCATCCGCTCGTCACGGGCAAGATCGCCGCCGCAGCGAGCCCCGCGGCCGCCGGAGTGCTGGCCCTCGGCGGACCGCCCGCCGCCTTCGCCGTGGTGCACGGGGTTGGGCAGGGGCTGTTGACGATCGTGCGCGGGACGCTGCCGCTCGCCCTCTTCGGGGCGCGGGGATACGGCGCGCGGCAGGGCTGGATCCTCGCGCCGATGCGATTCCTTCAAGCCCTCGCGCCGGTCGGCTTCGGCCTCGTGCTGGAGGGGCCGGGCTCGGCGCGCTTTGGCTCTACGCGGGGCTCGGCGTCTTCAGCCTGGGCGCCCTCTACGCGCTCCGTTCGCTCGCCAGCGAGGGCGGTCCCGATTGATGGGCGAGGACGACCGGGCGGCCCCGACCGGTGTCCGTCGCTGGGGCGCCGGTACGGGAGGCCGGGGCGGTGGCCATCCCCATGCCGTTTCCTGCTCGCGACTGGCGCGGAAGGGCGCTCGCTCCCCCACGGTTCTTGATGTCGGCCGACGACTCATCGCTGTCCGTTGAAGCTGCGGGCTGGCAGCGACGGGAGCCCTGCCTTCGGCGTAACCTGCCGGTTCCCCATGCGAAGTGCCTTGCATGCCGCCCATCCCCTCGCCGAGGCTGCCGCCGCAGCCCGGGCATGCCGCCCGGCCGGCGGAGGTGCGACGCCTGAACCCCGAACGCGAATGGGAAGGGCTGATGGCCGCCGCGCAGGCAGGGGACGCGAAGGCCTATGACCGGTTCCTCCGTGCCATCCTGCCCCTGGTCCGCGGCGTCTGCCGCCGCCGCCTGCGCGATCCGTCCGATGCGGAAGATGCGGCGCAGGACACCCTGCTGACGGTCCACCGACTCCGGCACACCTACGACGCGACGAGGCCGATCCGGCCCTGGCTCATCGCCATCGCCGACCGGCGCGCGATCGACCGGGCCCGCGCCCTGGGCCGGCGGGGCACCGAGGTGGAGCTCGGGGATGACGTAGCCGCCCCGGCGTCCCACGCCGCGGAGGACGCGCTGCGCGCGCAGGACCTTCGCGCCGCCGTCGCCGCACTGCCGGCCTCGCAGCGCACGGCGCTGCGGCTGGCGAAGCTGGAGGAGTTGAGCCTCGCCGAGGCCAGCGCCCGGAGCGGCATGAGCATCGGCGCCCTGAAGGTCGCGACGCACCGCGCGGTGGCCAGCCTCCGCCGTCGGCTGGGGGCTGCGGGATGAGCGCCGAGGATCTGATCGGGCATCTATCGCGGGACCTCTCGCCGGTGCGGCCGATCTCGCCCTGGCGGCGCGGCGGGCTCCTGGCGGTCCTCGCCCTCGCCGTGCTGGCGGCCGTCGCCGGGTCCGCGGGCCTGCGCGCCGACGTGCTCGCGCGGCTCGGGCTGGCCTATGAGGTGGTGCAGCTCGGGGCGTCCACGGTGACGGGGGCGCTCGGGCTGCTCTCCGCGGCGATGCTGGCCCAGCCGGACCGGACGATGGCCTGGGCGCTGCTGCCGCTGCCGCCGGCGATCCTCTGGGTGTCGGTCCTGGGGCTGGGCTGCCTGCAGGACATGGCGCGGATGGGCGATGCGGCGCTGGCCCTGCAGACGTCCTGGGGCTGCTTCCGCTTCATCCTCGGCTTCGGGCTGCCGATGACCGCGGTCGCGATGCTGCTTCTGCGGCACGCCTGGCCGATCCGGCCGGTGCCGGTCGCGGTGCTCGCGGCGCTGGGCATCGCGGGCTTCTGCTCGACGGCGCTCAGCCTCATCCACCACCTCGACACCGGGCTGATGGTGCTGGTCTGGCATGGGGCCTCGGCCGCGACACTCCTCCTCGCCTGGTCGCTGCTCGGACGGCTCGTCCCGCGGCGCGCCTGACGGCGGGGCGCGGGCGGGGCACCTTGCCGCGGCCCCGGTTTCGCGCTTCCTCTCGGAGCAACCAGCCCTGAGGGGGAGAGACGATGCCCGAAGCCTTCATCTGCGACGCGGCACGCACGCCCATCGGCCGCTATGCCGGCGCGCTCGCCGGGGTGCGGGCTGACGACCTCGGCGCCGTGCCGATGGCCGCGCTGATGGCGCGGAACACCCAGGTGGACTGGGCCCGGCTGGACGACGTGATCTACGGCTGTGCCAATCAGGCCGGCGAGGACAACCGCAACGTCGCGCGCATGGCGTCCCTCCTGGCCGGGTTGCCCGACAGCATCGCGGGTGCCACGGTCAATCGCCTCTGCGGTTCCGGCATGGACGCGGTCGGTATCGCCGCAAGGGCGATCAAGGCCGGCGAGGCAGGGTTCATGCTGGCCGGCGGGGTCGAAAGCATGACCCGCGCGCCCTTCGTGATGGGCAAGGCGACGGAGGCATTCTCGCGCTCCGCCGAGGTCTTCGACACGACCATCGGCTGGCGCTTCGTCAACCTGAAGATGAAGGCGCAGTACGGCACGGATTCGATGCCCGAGACGGCGGAGAACGTCGCGCAGGATTTCCAGGTCGCCCGCGCCGAACAGGATGCCTTCGCCTGGCGGTCGCAGCAGCGCGCCGGCAAGGCGATGGCGGAAGGCCGCTTCGCCGAAGAGATCGTGCCGGTCACCATCCCCCGCCGGAAGGGCGATCCGGTCGTCGTGGACAGGGACGAGCATCCGCGGCCCGACACGACGCTCGAAGCCTTGGCGAAGCTGGCGACGCCCTTCCGGAAGGAGGGCGGTTCGGTGACGGCCGGCAATGCGTCGGGGGTGAATGACGGGGCCTGCGCCATCCTGCTCGCGACGGAGGAAGAGGCCGCGCGCCAGGGCCTGACGCCGCGCGCGCGTGTCGTGGCAGCCGCGACGGCCGGCGTGCCGCCGCGCATTATGGGCTTCGGCCCGGCGCCAGCGACGCGCAAGGTACTGGAGAAGGCGGGGCTGCGCCTGTCCGACATCGCGGTGATCGAGCTGAACGAGGCTTTCGCGGCCCAGGCGCTCGCGGTGACCCGCGACCTCGGCCTCGCGGACGACGCGGAGCACGTCAATCCGAACGGCGGCGCCATCGCCCTCGGCCATCCCCTCGGCATGAGCGGGGCGCGGCTGGTCCAGACGGCGGTGCACGAACTGCATCGGCGTGGCGAGCGCTACGCCCTCTGCACCATGTGCATCGGGGTGGGGCAGGGGATCGCGATGGTGATCGAGCGGGTCTGAGCACCCGCCGTGGAAGATCAGGCGCAGCCGCTCGCGGGCCTGACGGTCCTCGACTTCGGCCACACCGTCATGGGGCCGGCCTGCGGCGTGGTGCTCGCCGACCTCGGCGCGGACGTGATCCGGATCGAGCCGCCGGAGGGCGACCGCACGCGTCGCCTCGGCGGCTTCGGGATCGGGTTCTTCGGGACCTACAACCGGAACAAGCGGTCGCTCGCGGTGGACCTGAAGGACCCGCGCGGCCTCGACATCGTCCGCCGCCTCGCGGCCCGGGCCGACGCCCTGGTCGAGAACTTTGCCCCGGGCACGATGGAGCGGCTGGGACTGGGATGGGACTCGCTGCGGCTCGTGAACCCGCGCCTCGTCTATTGCAGCCTCAAGGGTTTCCTGCCGGGGCCATACGAGCACCTTCCGGCGCTGGACGAGGTCGTCCAGATGCAGGGTGGCCTCGCGTACATGACCGGACCGCCGGGGCAGCCGCTGCGGGCAGGCACCTCCGTCGTGGACATCATGGGCGGCGTCTTCGGCGCGCTCGGCATCCTCGCGGCGCTGCGGCGTCGCGACGCGACGGGGCAGGGGAACTCGTCCGCGCCTCGCTTTTCGAGAGCGTGGCCTTCATGGTCGGCCAGCACATGGCCGCCGGCGCGCTGGCGGGGGAGCGCGTACCGCCGATGACCGCGCGCCGCATCACTTGGGCAATCTACGACGTGCTCCAGGCCTCTGACGGACAGGTCTTCGTCGGCGCCGTGTCGGACGGCCATTGGGTGCGGCTCTGCGAGGCCTTCGACATGGGCGAACTCGCGGGCGACCCGTCGCTTTCGACCAATGCCGGACGCGTGGCGGCGCGCGACCGGATCATGCCGGTCCTGTCGCGGCACGTGGGCGTCCTGACCGTAGCCGAGGTCATGACGCACTGCCGGCGGGCCCTCCTCCCCTGCGCACCGGTCGCGCATCCCTCGGACCTCGAGACGGACGAGCACCTGCTCGCGAGCGGGATCCTGGCCGACACCGTCCTTTCCGCGGGGGTGCGGGCGCCCGTCCCCATGACGCCCCTTGCGTTCGGCGATTCCGTTCCGGCGCTACGTCGCCAGCCGCCCCCGGTCGGATCGGACACGCGCGACATCCTCAACGGTCTCGGCTTCTCCGCCGAGGAGATCGCCGGCCTGCGCAGCACCGGGGTGCTCGGCGGGCCGGACCCGGTTGTGCCGGGGATGGCTGCCCCATAAGAGGGGCGCCGCCCGGGCACCGGAGAAGGCGATTGGGTCGTTACCTCGTGACCGGCGGCGCCGGCTACGTCGGCAGCCACGCCGTGCTCGCGATGCGCGATCGCGGCCACGCCGTCGTCGTGCTTGACGACCTGCGCAAGGGCCATCGCAGCGCGTTGCCCCCGGACGTGGAGTTCGTCGAGGCCGACCTCGCCGAGCGCGGCAGGGTGGAAGCAGTGCTGTCCGGGCCGCCGTTCGACGCGGTGCTGCACTTCGCCGGCCTGTCCGTCGTCTCCGACAGCATGCGGGAGCCGCTGCGGACGATCGGCGAGAACGTCGCGACGACCCTCTTCCTCGCGGATGCCGCCCTGCGTGCGGGGTGCCGACGTTTCGTCCTCTCCTCCACCGCAGCGATCTTCGGCACGCCGGAACGGGTGCCGATCGACGAGGGCGACGCGGTCGCGCCGGTCTCGCCTTACGGCGAATCGAAGCTGCTCGCGGAGCGCGGGCTGGAATGGGGGTGCGGCAGGCCGGGCTGCGCTTCGCCTCGCTCCGCTTCTTCAACGCGGCGGGCGCCGACCCCGCGGGCCGCGCCGGGGAGGACCACCGTCCCGAGACGCATCTCATCCCCAGCGCGATCGACGCAGCGCTGGGGCTGGGTCCGCCGCTCACCGTGTTCGGGACGGATTACGACACGCCGGACGGCACGGCGATCCGGGACTACGTCCACGTGACCGACATCGCCGACGCGCATCTCCGCGTGCTTGACCGGCTCGATGTCGAGGCATCCTGCCGCTACAACATTGGCAACGGCCGGGGGTATTCGGTGCGCGAGGTCCTGGACGCGGTCGGGCACGTCGCCGGGCGCGAGGTGCCCTGGGTCGCCGGGCCGCGCCGGCCGGGCGACCCTGCGGTTCTCGTCGCGTCCAGCGCGCGCATCCGCGCGGAGACGGGCTGGGCGCCGCGCCACGGCAGCCTGGACGATATCGTCCGCACGGCCTGGGCCTGGCGCGTCGCGAATCCGCGCGGCTACCGGGACTAGCGGCGGTGCCGGTCCGACGCATCGTCTTCGCCGGTGACGTGCTGCACCCGGAGGGTGATCCGGCCGGGCCCTGGTTGCGACGGCTGTTTGGCGCACAGGTCGCCGGGGCGACGGGGATCGGGATCGAGGTCGCCAGCTTCGACACGGCCGGTGCCTACGCGTGCTGGGAGGCCGAGCGGTCCTGGGACGGTTGGGCCGCGATCGCGGATGCCGGCGTCGCGCCGGCCCAGGCGCTGGCGCTGTTCGAGGCGGCCTTCGCCGACGCTCTCGTGCTGGGCTTCGGCCTCCCGCCCGTCGCCAAGCGGGTCCTGAGCCACGTCGGCCTTCCGTTCATCGACCTAGCGGTTCATCCCTTGCGGTTCCTCGAGGACCTCTCCTTCGCGGCGCAGACGAACGATCCCGGCGTCTTCGCGGGCCTGCTGCCGCATCACGCGGAGGGGTCGCGCTTTCGCGCGGCGGCGGGGCTGGTGGCCGCGGCTGCGCCGTGGGCGGAGCCGGCCTCGGCAGTGCTGCTCGTTGGCCAGCAGGCGCGGGACCCTGCCCTCCTGCACCGCGGGCGCTTCGCCGACTTCGCCGACTTCCCGCGGGCGGTCCGGGGCGCCGCGGGCGCGCTGGATGGCGCCGCATTCCGCCCGCACCCGGCCGAGCCCGGAGACTTCGGCCTCGTCGCGGCGGGCGTGCCGATCACCGCGCTGCGCCTGACGCGCGCCGACTTCTACGGCCTCATGGCGTCCGGCGAAGTGACGCGGATCGTCGGGCTCTCCTCGCCCGTCCTGACGGAGGCCAGCTACTTCGGCTGCGCGGCGGAGCGGCTGCTCGACGACCCGTTCGACCTGGCCGACTTGGCGGCGGAGGCCGAACCAGGCCAGCACCTCAGCCTCGTGGACGGTTTCTGGGTTGCGGACTTTTGGCGCGACGTCCTGTCGCCGCTCATGCCCGTCACCCGCGCCGACGGCCAGCGCTGGCGGCCGCCGCCGAATGCGCTGCGCGCGGCGGTCGGGCGGCTCCGCGGGCCGGGTGAGCCGGCGCCGGCGCCCTGGTCCGGGTCGGGTCGTACGTCAGAGGCGTTCCGCGACGATCCGGCGGAGGCCCAAGCCTAGACCGCGCTTCTCCTGCCCTCGCGGGTCCGGAAAGGCCGGCCCGGACAGGATCAGGGCGAGCGAGCCGAGGCCCCCCGCGTCGGCGGAGACGAGGCTCGCCTGGAGCACCGCCTGTTCCTTTCCTTCCCCGGACAGGGTGACGTCGAGCGGCGCGCCCTCGTGCAGCAGCGTGATCTCCGTCGCGCGCAGCGGGAGGCCGAAGGGTGCGAAGAGCGCGAGATGCACGCGGATGGCGCCGGCGCCGAGGCTGGGGAGGATGATCGAGGCGACGGAGTGCCGGGACCAGCGGAAGCCGCTGCCCGGCTTCCCCTCCGGCTCGTGCCAGCCGAAGCCGCGGAAGGCCGGGTCCGCGGGGTTGATGTCCACCCGGTCCGGCAGGGTGGGGCTGGACGCGACCGTCATCGGCGCCGCCGATGCACGGAGCGGATCGAGGGCGACCCATTCGCCCCGGCTGCGCCGGCCCTCCTCGGCCGCCTGGGCCGCGGCGGCGGCGCGGGCCTCGACGCGGCCGAGTTCGGCGATCAGCGCGCGCGCCAGCGCGGCCGTCGCGGCGTCCACGGCGGCGAGAGGTTCGGCGAGCCGGTCCTCCATCGCCTCGGCGCGGCCGTTCGCGGCGGCGTCGCGGATGGCGAGGTCGGCGCGGTGCAGCGCCGCGAGGTCCAGCCCTTCGCTCGGCAGCGGGGGCGCGGCGAGGAGACCGGGGGTCGGCATGGATCAGGCGGCCCGGGCGAGGGAGGTGGCGAGGTCTGCGATGCCGCGCGCGGCCGCGCCGGCGGCGGCCCGCCCGAAGCAGGCGCGGCCGAGGCGGAAGGCTCCCTCGCCGAGGGCCCGGCGCCGGGCCGGGTCCTGGACGAGGCGCAACAGGTGCGCGACGCATTCGGCCCGTGACCGCGCGACGACGAACGCAGCGCCTTCGTGCTGGTCCAAGCCCGCGGCAGCGGCTTCTGACAGGAGGAGGGGCAGGCCCCGGAGGAGGGCGTCGCGCGTCATGGCCGCCGCCGCTTGGCCGGAGGCGAGATTGACGGCGATGTCCGCGCTGGCCAGCGGATCTCCGTCCGGCCCCGCCATGACCACGCCGACGGGGAGGACGTCCGCGGGCGGCGTATCCCCCAGGGCAAGGCACCCGGCACCCTCGGGCGCGACAGCCGGCCAGACCTGTTCGAGGAACCAGCGGAGCGTATCCACCCCGGCATGCTCGCCGCCCGCGACGACCATGCGGCGCACCGGCCCGGCACGGTCGGGGCAAGGGTATTCCGGCCCTCGCGGGGGAGGAACCAGGCGATGCCGGGCAAGGCGCGCCGCCACGCGGCCTGCGTTGCCGGATCGCCCGTCGTGAGGAGGTCGAAGCCGGTAAGGCGGATGGCGCGGTCGAGGGGCACGGGGCCGGCTGGCGGCATTGGCGCCGCGTCCACGGCGCGGAGCGTTGTGCCCGGCGCGGCGCCGCCCAGGACGGCCAGGTCCTCCGAGCCGAGCAGGAGCAGGTCGTGGCGCCCCGCCAGCAAGGCCGTCCTCGCGGCCGCGGGGAGGGCGGGTGTGCCGGGCCCGTCATCCAGCGTCAGGATATCCACCTGCATCTCGCCGCCGAGCGTCGCGGCGAGGTCGGCGATGCGCGACGGTCCGCCGTGGCGTGCGACGAGGAGGGCGCGGGGGCGCTGCATCGCCCGTCGCAGGGCGGCCGCATCGCGGAAGATCGCGAATTGCCGCTCCGACGCAGTGGCCTGGGCGGTCGCGAGGGCGGCGGAGTCGGCGGCGACCTCCCGACGGACGGCGTCGCTCGTCATCCATCGCCGAGCGAGGGCGCCCGTGGTGGCGGCATCGGGCGCGGCGTGGAAGGGGAGAGCACTGCCAGGCCGCGGAGCGCCGAGCCGGTGCCAATGACCGGCACACCGGTCGCCAGCGCCCGCAGGGCAGCGATGGTGGCGTCGGTCTCGCCGGGGCAGACGAGCAGGTCGAGATCGTCCGCCGACGGCTCCTCGGCCAGGAGTTCGAGACCTCGCCGTGCCGCGCCGAGGCGCGCCGCGAGCGGTCCGCCCACGCGGAGCACGCCGCCCCGTCCGGCAAGGCGCCCGAGATCGAGCGCGGGGACGAAGGCAGCGGCTGCGCGCAGGTCAGCCGGGTCGGACCCGGCGGCGAGGCCGATGCGACGGCTGCCGCGGTCGGGCCGGCGGACCACCGTCACCGGGAGGTCGAGGGCGGCGACGGGACGCGCCGTGAGGCGTCGCAGCCCCGGACATTCCGCGTCGGCCGCGAGGATGAGGTCGGCGCGATCGAGCTGGCGCGCGAGGACGGCGGCGTCCGGCGCCGCCTCGGCTGCGGGGGCATGGGCGACGTGCAGCACCCTCGGCAGCCCGGGCGGGCAGAGATCCAGGGCCCCCGCGAGGTGCGGGCCGCGCGCGACGACGACGTCGCAGGACTGTCGCGCCAGGGCGTCGCGCAGCGCGGCCTGGAGGGCGGGCGGCAGGGCAGGGTCGAGGCTGGCGGACGAGGCGGGCACGGCACGAGGTGACCCGGTCCCACGCTGCCCGCATCGCGCCGACGGCGGCCGCGTCGAGCGGCCGTGATGGGGCGAGGACGAGGTGCACGGCGTGGCCGAAGGATTTGAGGCGGGCGAGGAGGGCGAGCGCCCGGACGCGGTCGTCCTCTTCCGGCGGATGCGTGGGGGTGGAGGAGACGACGAGGCAGCGCATCGTCTCAGCGCGCCAGGGCCGGCTTCGCGTGGGGTGCGCGACACGCCATCCGTCCCGGTCTCCCCCTGCAGCCCGCTGCGGTGGTGCCACGAGGGCCCGGGCCGGACAAGCGAGTGGCCGTCGTCACGGAGCGCAACTTGAAGGGGCGCGGGAGGTCGGCGAAAAGCGAGCGCGCGCAGGAAGCGCGGAGAGGTGGGAATCCCGATGCGTCATCGTCTTGTCGCCGCATGGTCCGTGATCGCGGCCGGCCTCGCCGGGCCGGCGCTCGCCCAGCCGATGCTCTACGAGCAGCGGCTGCCGGAGGGGACGGGGTTCGTGCGCCTGGTCAACGCCACGGCGGGGCAGATCACGGTGAAGCCCGACTACGACGAGGCGACGACCCTCGGCACCAGCGGTGCGGAGCGGGTAAGCCCGTTCTACGTGTCGGAGGGTATCGCCGGCCGCCCCGTGCGGCTGCAGGTGACGGCGGGGGGGCGCACCGTGCCGGTGGAGGTACGGCTGCAGGGCAGCGCGCTCAATATCGTGGTGATTCGCGGCAGCGGCGAACGGATGAGCGCCGACGCATTCCAGGTGCGCCAGCTCTACGAGCAGCAGCGGGCGGTGCTGGCCTTCGTGAACGCGGTGCCGGACTGCCCGAATGGGACGGTGGCGCTGGCGAACGGGCAGGCGGTGATCCAGGGCGTCGGGGCAATGACAGCGCAGAACCGGGCGGTGGCGCCGGCGGCGGCGGTGGTGCGGGCGTCCTGCGGCACGCAGTCGGCGCCGAACCTCGATCTGGGCCGCCTGCAGGCGGGCGGGTTGTATTCGGTGTGGCTGATGGCGCCGGAGGGGCAGCCGATCTCCTTCGTGGCACGCGACACGATCGCCCGGCGGTGAGCCGCCTCGGCGGTCTGCTGCTGGCGGTGGCGCTGTCCCTGACGGGGACGGCGGCGGTCGCGCAGACCGCCTGCCCCGCCATCCCGCCGCGAAACCCCATCCCGAAGGAGGCGGTTCCGACCAACCTGGATGAGCCGCAGTGGCGGGCGCGGGTGGCGGAACTGCAGCGGGTGACGGCAGGGGACCTATCGCGGGTGCAGGTCGCCTTCCTCGGGGATTCGCTGACGCAGGGGTGGTTCCCCCTGATCTTCGAGCAGTTCTACGGAGGCCGGTCCGCACTGAATCTCGGCGTGGGCGGGGACTTCACGCAGGGGCTGCTGTGGCGGATCACGCAGGGCGGGCATTGGCCGGCATCCCTGCGGCCGCGGGTCGCGGTGCTGCTGATCGGGACGAACAACGCGGCCTTCGCCGACCGGGCGGAGGACACGGCGCTCGGCGTGGCGGAAGTCATCCGCGCGATCAGGGCGCGGTCGCCGACGACGAAGATCCTTCTCGTCGGGCTGCTACCGCGCGGGGCCGACGGGACCGACGCGGCGCGGCAGATGAACCGGCGGGTGAACGCGCTGATCGCGCGCTGCGCGGACAACGTGTCGGTGTTCTGGACGGATCCCGGGCCGATGTTGACCGACCCGTCGGGGCGGCTGTCGGAGCAGATGTCCTACGACCGGCTGCACCTGACGATGGTTGGCTACGCCATCCTGGCGGCGGGGCTGGAACCGTCCATCCGTGCCCTGTTGGGCGAGCCTACCAGCGGGCGATGAAGGCGCGCTCGGCCGCAGTCAGCGGCTGGGCGATGACGCGTTCCGGAATCTCCCAGATGATGAGCTTCGGCGGGGTTTCGCGGAAGTTCTCGCCGGCAAGGTAAGTCGCGGCGGCACCGGCGAAGCCGCCGCCGGCCTCGGCCGCGTTGTAGATCGAGCCGCGCAGGGCTTCCTGGAGGAAGCCGTGGAAGTTGGCGTTCACCGAGTAGGAAGAGCCGATGAGGGCGACCTCGGCGGTCGGGACCTCGTCCAGCAGGCTTCCGCCGCCGCCTTCGCCCTCCGGCGCTTCGGTGCGTGCCTTGCGCTCCCGGTCCGGATCGGGGCGGAGGGCGTTGCCGACACGGTCGAGGCTCATCAGGCGCAGCAGGTCGCCCGGGCCGTTCGCCTCCTCCGGCGCGAGGTCTGTGCGGTAGGCCTCGTTGCGGGCCAGCTCACGGTTCGCGATCGCGGCGGCGATGGCCTGGGCTGCGGCGCGGGCGCCGTCCTGGTTCCAGTGCGTGTCGGTGCGGTAGTACGCACCGCCGGGACGCGCGGCCTGGGCGGTCAGCGCGGGGAGAAGCGGCACGACGTCCGTTACGCCGGCGCTGCGCATGGCGGCGAGCCAAGCGTCGTGGCGCGCACGCGACTGGGCGGACCATGGCGCGCCGCACAGGCGGTTCTCCATCACGCGGGCCTTGTCCGGCACGATCGCGATGACAACCGGGATGCCGCGCGCGGCGAGGGCGGCCTGCACGCGGCGAAGGCCGGCGGCGCGCTCGGCCATGGCGGCTTGGGCCTCGGGCCAGGGGCGCAGTTCCTCGGTGAGGAAGAGCGTGTCGTCGCATCCGACGCGGACCTGCGGGCCGCCGGAGCCGAAGAGCATGTAGCGGAAGACGCCGCCCGTCGCCCGCAGGAGCGGGTCGGAGGGAAGCTGGTGCGCCATGACGTAGTTCACCGCGGCGGTGGTGCGGCCCGCGAGGAAGGCTTCGCCTGTCAGCGTGGGGCGCAGGCGCTGCTGGGCCGGGGCGCTGGCGATCGCCTCGATCCCCTGCCACGCGCCGACGGCCAGGAGGAGGATGGCCGCGACGCCTTCGAGCGAAGCGACGCGGTGCATCCAGCCAGGGTTTTCCGAGCGTGGGGTCTTCGGGGCGGTGTCGCTCATGGCGCCCTCAGAACTGGAAGTAGAGGAAGGGGACCGCCGCACGGCTGTAGAGCAGCACGACGCCGAGCGCGAAGCCGAGGAGCGGGCCGACGGCCCACATCGCGCGCCAGAAGACACCCATCTCCTGCGGCCGGCGCATGAAGGGCAGGCGCGTGCCGAGGAGTGGCAGGTACACGACGACGATGGCGAGGATGATCGTCCACCACTGGTCCGGCGTGACCTGCCAGGCCAGCCCGTCCGACAGGCCGAAGCCGTTCAGTCCGGCCATGCCGCGATACATCGTGAAGGCGCTGTGGATGTCGTGGGCGCGGAACACGACCCAGCCGATGATGGCCGCGAGCATCGTGAGCGTGACGCCGGCGATGTAGGGCATGGGGCCGCGTCCCGAGGCGCGGTAGGCGCGGTGCGCCGCCAGCAGGCCGCCGTGCCAGAAGCCCCAGACGATGAAGGTCCAGTTGGCGCCGTGCCAGAAGCCGCCGATGACCATCGTCAGCAGCAGGTTCACGTAGGTCCGGACCAGTCCCTTCTTGTTCCCGCCGAGCGAGATGTAGAGGTAGTCGCGGAGGAAGCGCGACAGCGTCATGTGCCAGCGCTGCCAGAACTCCTGGATCGAGCCTGCGAGGTAGGGGTGGTTGAAGTTCTCCGGGAAGTGGAACCCGCACATGAGGGCGAGGCCGATCGCCATGGCGGAATAGCCGGCGAAGTCGAAGAACAGTTGGAGCGTGTAGGCGATTGCGCCGGTCCAGGCGTCCACGAAGGTCGGGTTGGGCAGGCCGAAGGCTGAATCGGCGACGAGCGCGACGGTGTCCGCGAGGATCACCTTCATCGAGAAGCCGATCATGAAGCGGCGGAAGCCCAGGCCGAACTGGGGGAGCGTGTGGGGGCGGCTCTTCAGTTCGCGCTCGATCTCGGCATAGCGGACGATCGGGCCGGCGATGAGCTGGGAGAAGATCGCCTTGTAGGCCGCGTAGTTGAGGAAGGAGCGGGAGACCGGCACGTCGCCGCGATACACGTCGATCAGGTACGAGACGGACTGGAGGACATAGAAGGACAGGCCGATCGGCAGGATGATTTCGGTCCAGCCGAGTGGTGCGAGACCGAAGGTCGCGCGGAGGTCGTTGAAGGCAGCCACGCCGAAGTTCGCGTACTTGAAGTACGCGAGGACGCCGAGGTTGCCGAGCAGTCCCAGGACGAGCAGCCACCCGCCCTTCGAGGTTTTCGGCCCCGCCCGGTCCATCGCCATGACGACCACGAAGGTGAAGATCGTGACGCCGACGAGCAGGGCGAGGAAGTCCACGCGCCACCAAGCGTAGAAGGCCCAGGACAGGATGAGGATTGGCCAGTTCCGATAACGGAACGGCGTGAGAAAGTAGACCGCGAAGAAGAACGGCAGGAAGAGGCAGAGGAACTCGAACGAGGCGAAGATCATCGACGCGGCGTCCCATGCGTGAGCATGAGCGGCCGCCGCGGCCCCGTGTCGCCTCTCATCCCCCTTACTCCCCCTCGATCAGGTGAAGTACCGGACCGCCCCCCGACGGTCCGGCACGCGCCCTACTATCGGCGCTGGCCCTGCGCCGGGGCCGCCGGCGCGTTGGAGTTCGCGGCCGGGGCCGGTCCGCCCTGGGCGGGACGCGCCTGGATGGCCGCGCGGATTTCCGGCATCTGGGCGATGTACGTGGCAAGAGCCGTGCCGTAGGCGCGGTAACCGTCATTCGTGTAGTGCTGGCCATCGAAGGTGGCCCATTCACCGGGGCGGGACAGGCGCGTGCTGTCCACGTAGGTGCAGGGGGCGACGAGGGTGGCGAGATACTCGTTCATCTCGCGCACGCGATCGAAGGTCTTGAGGTAGGGACCGCCCTCCGTACCCCAGGACGGGCCGATCCAGATGCAGGGGATGCCGAGTCCCTTGATGCGATCGGTCAGCGCGCTGACCTCGTCGCGGATGTTGTCGCGCGGCATCTGGCGCTGCACGTAGCCGGCCATCGTGTCGCCCATCGAGACGGCGATGACGTTCGGGCGGACCTGCTGCACGAGCTCGGCGATCGGGGTCGTGCGGGCATTGCCGCCGCGGACCTGGTTGACCGGCCCGTTCTGCGCGCGGGACGCGGTGCCGCATGACGCGACGCGGGCCGTCAGCCACACGCTGGCCGGAGCGCCGCAGGCCGCGTAGGAGGTGACGCGCGCGCCGCGCTGGATCAGTTGATCCTGCAGCGTGGTCACGAGATAGCCCTGGGAGAACCAGTGGCTATCGCCGAGGACCAGGAGCGAGAGGCCGGCGAGGGCGGACTGCATCTTGCGGAACTCCGGGTGGATCAGGCGCCCGGCCGTTCTGGCCTGCCGGGGGTGGCGGCTTTTCGCCAATTTATCCTGGGGTTGCAATCGCAGAAAAGTGAGACTCGTCCCAGTGTGTTCGCAGGGTCACGCGATCATTCCAGTGCGTCAACGGGCTCGGGTGCATCCGTCTCGAAGAGGTGCACGGATTGGGCGCGTCCCGGCTGCCAGTCCGGCGTATCCCACGCAAGCATCTTGCCCGGATTCAGGAGGCCCTTCGGGTCGGCTTCCCGCTTGAAGGCAAGCTGTCCGGCGTCGACGCGCTTCATGCCGCCTTCCTCGAGCGTGAAGGTGTGGGGATCGAAGATCGGGCAGCCCTCGTCCTCGTGGAGCGCGATGATCTGGCGCAGCCGCTCCTCCGTCGTGAAGCGGACGAGCTGGAGGCCGAAGGCGCAGACCTCGCCCCCGAGGCGCACGAATTCGAGGTGGAGCGGGACCTCGTCGCCGAGGAGCGCCTGCATGCGCGCGATGCGGTCGAGGTGGCGCGGGGCGGGGAAGAGGGTTTGGAGATAGGTGAGGGTGCGGTCCACCTTCAGGGCCTGGAGCGTCGTGTGGTTCCAGGAGTGTTCGTAGAGTGGGACTTCCGCTTCGTCGGTCGGGATCTGGTGAACGATCCGGGCAGCGTGCGATGCCAGCAGCGGCGTCACCGCTTCCAGGAAGGGTTCGGCGATCATCAGCAGCGCGGCGGCGTGGCCGGCGGGGACCTTGGCGCCGAAGCTTCTGAAGTAGTCCTGCGCGACGGGTGCGGCGACGACGGTGGCGAGCTTCTTCGCGACGCCGTCGAGCCGCGCGAAGGCGTCGGCGAAGCGGCAGGCCTCCGCCAGCGTTGGGAAGGCCGCGACGACGTCGATCCAGGGATGGGCGGGGGCGAGGGGGACCTCGACCTCCGTGACGATGCCGTTGGTGCCGTAGGCGTGCACGGCCTTCTGCACGTCGGGGCCGCGGAGTTCGAGGGCGCGAGGCTCTGCCTCGCAGGTCAGCACGCGGAGGCCGAGGACGTTCCCGGGTTCCCGCAGCGTGCCGTAGGTGATGGAGCCGATGCCGGCCGAGCCGCCGGTGACGAAGCCGCCGAGAGTCGCCGTGCGGCGCGTCGAAGGGTGGAAGCGCAGCTCGGCGCCCACGGTGGTGCGGGTCTGCGCCTCGATCTCAATGAGCTTGGCGCCGGCCTGGACGCGGAGGATGTGCGGCGTCGCGGACACGATCCTGTCCAGCGCGGAGAGGTCGAGGACCACGCCACCGCGGAGCGGCATGGCCTGGCCGTAGTTCCCGGTCCCCGCACCGCGGGGCGTGACCGGGACGTCGTGCGCGTAGGCTCCGGCGAGGACGGCGCGAACCTCATCCTCGGTTCGCGGCGTGACCAGCGCCTCCCCGGTCACGCGATTCAACTGGCGCTTCAGGACGGGCGAGTACCAGAAGAAGTCGCGCGACTTCTGCCGGACCAGGGCCGGGTCGGTGGACCAGTCCAGGCCAGGGAGGGAGCGGATCAGGGCCTCGACGGTCATGCGGCGACTTTCGTGAAGGAACGCATCTTGCCGGGATTGAGAAGGCCGAGCGGATCGGCCATCCGCTTGAAGCCGAGCTGGTCGCCATCCACGCGGCGATAGGCCGAGCCGTCCTCGATCGTGATGACGTGTGGGTTGGCGATGGAGACGCCCATCGCTTCCAGGCCAGCCATGATCTCGGCCAGGCGCTCGGGACCGCTCCACTTCACGACGGGCAGGCAGGTAAAGGCGAAGCGGCCGCCGAAGCGGTTGCATTCCAGGTGCAGCCAAAGGTCGTCCGGGAACGCGGCGCGGGCGCGCTCCACGGTCGGCCAGGGGTCGTCCATCGGGAAGCGCATCTGGAGGTAGGTGAAGCCGCGGTCGCGCTTGAGGACCTGCAGCGTCGTGTGATTCCAGCAGTATTCGTAGAAGGGCGTGCGCTTCGGGTCGCGTTCCGCCTCCACCGTGTCCTGTTCGGCGACGATGCGCGTGCCATGCTCCCGCGCAAGGTCGGCGACGGCCCGCAGCGCTGAGAGCGCGACGCTCGCGACGACGAGGGTGTGGCCGGCGGGGACGACATCCGCGATTTCCCGGAAGAAGGGCGGCAAGCGCGGGTCGAAGAGGGCGCACATCTTCTTCGGGATACCGTCGGCATGGGCCAGCGCCATCGCGAAGCGGCCGGCGGCGGAGAAGTCCTCGAAGGTCAGGGCGACGTCCCGCCAGTCCTGCGCCGGCGTGAGCGGCAGGCGGATGAGGGTCAGGACGCCCGTCGTGCCGTAGGTGCGGTTCACCGGCGCAGCCTCGTCCCCCTCCAGGTCGAGGATGCGCGGTGGGTCTTCCAAGGTCGCGACGCGGACGGAGTGGAGGTTGCCGCGTTCCTTCAGCGTTCCGTGCGAAAGGCCACCGACGCCGGCGCCGCCGCCCGCCACGAAGCCGCCGACCGTCGCCGTGCGCTTCGTGCTCGGCCAGAGGCGCAGTTCCCAGCCGCGCTCGCGCGCCCATAGGTCGGCGTCGAGCATCCGGACGCCCGGCTCCAGCTCGGCGATGCCGCCCTCGATGCCGCGGCAGGCGGTCATCGCGGTCATGTCGAGGACGATGCCGCCCTCCATCGGCACGCACTGGCCGTAGTTTCCGGTGCCGGCGCCGCGGGGCGTGATAGGGACGCCGGCCGCGCGGCAGGCGGTGAGGACGCGCAACACCTCCGCCTCGTCGCGCGGGGTGACCAGGAGGTCGGCGGCCTTGCCGTCCAGCATCCCCTTCAGGATCGGCGAGTACCAATAGAAGTCGCGGGACTTCTGACGCACGAGGGCGCGGTCCGTGCTGGCGGGCACGCCGTCTAGCGCGGCGAGGAGGGCGGGAACGTCAGTCGGCACGGGGCTGGTTCCCGATCCAGGCATCCACGTCGAAGGCGGAGACCTGTCGCAGCAGCTCCACGATCCGGTCGGAGGCGAATTCGATGAGCTGGTGGCCGATCTCGGCCGTGGCGGCAGAGGCGTCACCGACAGCACCTGCCGGGTTCAGGTCCTGCGCCTGCCAGGCGGGCGGGGCGCCGCGATCCGGGGCGAGGGCGGGGAAGCCGTTCTCCAGCCCCTGCCAGGCGGAGCGGAAATCGCGGGCCTGAGCCATGTCCACGTTGCCCGGTGTGAGGGCCAGCATGACGGCCGTCTCGTCGCGTCCCGCGTGGATGCCGTAGCGGGATTCGACCGGGTCCTTCAGCGACTCCGGCTTGCCCATGCGGGCCCACATGGCATTGACGGCGACGATGTCGTTCTCGATCCGGATGCGGCGGCAGGCGATGTCGAGGACGGAGACGTTGCCGCCGTGGGAGTTCAGCACGACGAGGCGCCGGACGCCGGCGCGCGCGACGCTGGCGCCGATATCGCTGACCAGCGCGATCAGGGTCTCCGGCGTCGTCGTCAGCGTGCCGGGGAAGCGGAGGTGCTCCACGGAGTTCCCGACGCATTGGGTGGGCAGCGCGAGGACCGGCAGGTCGTCCGGGCACTTGGCGAGAGTGCGGGCGACGATGCCCCTGTTGATCTGCGTGTCCACCGCGACCGGAAGGTGCGGGCCGTGCTGCTCGACGCTCGCGACGGGGAGGAGGGCGACGGTCTCCGGCGGCAGGTCGCGGAACTCGGGCCAGCGGAGTTCGATCCAGTGGCGGGTGCGGAGGGGCTTGGGCAAGGCGCGGCGTTCCCGACGGGTCCGCCGCGGTCTAAGCAAAGCCCGGACCGGCGGGAAGGGCCCCGCCGCGGCAGAGGCTGACGGCATGGACGAGCTCGGGCGCGACACGGCCTATCCGCGGGACCTGCGGGGCTATGGCCGCCGCCCCCCCGATCCGCGTTGGCCCGGCGGGGCGGCCGTCGCGGTCTCCTTCGTGCTGAACTACGAAGAGGGCGGGGAGTACACGCTCCTCAACGGAGACGACCGGAGCGAGGCCTACCTCCACGAAAGCTCCGCCGGTGCGTTGCCGCGACTGGGCGAGCGTGCCGTCACGGTCGAATCGCAGTTCGACTATGGCGCCCGCGCCGGGGTCTGGCGGATCCTGCGGCTGTTCGAAGAGCGCGGCCTGCCGCTGACGGTCTATGCCGTCGGCCGCGCCCTCGAGCTGAATCCGGAGGCCGGACGCGCCTTCGCCAAGGGCGGCCACGAAGTCGCGAGTCATGCCTATCGCTGGATCGACTATCGCGCCATGCCGGAAGAGGCGGAGCGGGAGGACATCGCGCGTGCCGTCGAGGCCGTCCGGGCCACGACGGGCGGCGCGCCCGTCGGCTGGTACACGGGACGGGTGAGCGAGAGGACGAGGCGGCTCATCGTGGAGCATGGCGGGTTCCTGTACGATTCGGACTCCTACGCCGACGACCTGCCCTACTACGTCCGTGTCGCGGACCGGCCGCACCTCGTGATCCCCTATGCGCTTGACAGCAACGACATGAAGTTCGCGATGCCGCCCGGCTTCGCATCCGCCGAAGCATTCACGGCCTATGTCCTGGGCGCGATCGAGTTCCTCATCGCCGAAGGGCGGTCCGGGGCGCCAAGGATGCTGTCGGTCGGGCTGCACGCACGCCTGACGGGCCGGCCGGGGCGCGCGGCGGCGCTGGCGCGGATCCTCGACGCGGTCGCCGGGCGCCCTGAGGTCTGGGTCTGCCGCCGCGCCGATATCGCCCGCCACTGGCTGGCGACGCACCCGCCGGAATAGGGCCCACGAGCGGCGTCAGGCTGCCAACGGAACTGCCGGTCCACCAGCGCGCCCGTGCCGCCATCGGAGATGCCGAGGTCGGTCGGGTGCGGGCCGGGGTTGCAGGCGAGCGACACGCCGGTCACGGAGCGGAAGACCCGGTGCGGCAGGGCCCATTCCATCACCTGGTCCGCCGCGGCGCGGACACGTGCGAAAGCCTCGGCCGTCTCGTGCGGCGGGGTTTCCGCCAGCAGGCCGAAGAGGGGGAGGGGCATCAGGCCCGTGACGACGCCACCTGCGGCGACGGACATGCCGCCGCCCGCCTCGATCAGGGCGTTGGCGGCCGCGGCCATGTCGGCTGGGTCGCGTCCCAGGACCAGCAGGTTGTGGTTGTCGTGGGAGATGGTGGTTGCGACGGCGCCCCGCGGCTCGCCCCAACCATCCATGAGGCACACCACGGGCGACGGATCGCGGCGGCCGTGGCGGTGCAGGATGGCGCAGAGGGTATGGCCCGGCGGCAGCACGGCGGCGCCGTCCCGGACCTCCACCTCCACCTCCCGCCAGGCGACGATGCGGACGCCGCCTACGACGGGAAGGCGTGCCCGGCCGTTCGTGACACCCTTCACGCGGAGGCAGAATGCCTCGGCGGGCTGCAGCGGGATCTTTACCGTGTCGCGCGGCGCGTTCGCCAGGAACGTCCGCGGAGGCGCTTCCAGCAGGCGCCCGTCGCGCGCGACGAGGCGACCGCCGACATAGGTGCGCTCAACGACGACGCCCGGAAGGTCGGAGAGGACGGCGATCTCGGCCAGACGCCCCGCGGCGATCGCGCCGATGTCGTCGCGCTTGAGCCGCAGCGCGGCGTGCAGCGTGGCGCAGCGGATGGCACGCACCGGGTCCAGGCCACGGGCGATGAGGCGCGCGAGGGTGTCGCGCATGCCGCCCTTCTGGACGAGTTCGTCGGGGAAGATGTCGTCGGTGCAGATGACGAGGGTCGCCGGCAGCAAGGGCAGCTCGTTCAGCGCTTGCACCACTTCCGGCAGGACGGGGTCGTGGGAGCCGCGAAGTTCCACCGTCAGGCCGGCGCGGATTTTCTCGACGAAGTCGGCGGCGGCCATGATCTCGTGGTCGGAGGTCACGCCGGCCGCGAGGTAGGCCTGCAGCGCGGCACCGGTCAGGTCGCGGGCGTGGCCGTTGACGTTCTTTCCACTCGCCATGCCCGCGGCGACGATGCCCGACATCTCCGGGCGCTCGGAGACGACGCCCTTCATGTCCATGACCTCGGCGACGCCGGAGACCTCGGGCCAGGAGAGCATCTCCGCCATCTCGGCGGGCCCGATGTCCGCGCCGGCGAGTTCCAGGCCGGGGGCCGAAGGGACGCAGGAGGGCGCGGCGACGAGAACGCGGAGCGGCAGGCCGCGGGAATGCTCGACGGCCCAGCGCACGCCGGGGACGCCGAGGACGTTCGCCAGCTCATGCGGGTCCCATACCGTCGTCGTCGTGCCGTGCGGGACGACCGTCGCGGCGTAGTCGGGCGGTGCCATGAAGGAGGATTCGAAGTGCAGGTGACTGTCCACGAAGCCCGGGGCGAGGAAGCGGCCGGTCACGTCGTGGACCTCCCGTGCGTCGGACCGGGCGCCAGGCGGGTGAACGGAGGCGATGAGCTCGCCGACCAGGCCGACATCGGCCCTGCGGAGTTCGCCGGTGAACACGTCCACGACCGTCGCGCCGGTCAGCAGCAGGTCGAAGGGCGCGTCGCCGCGGGCGGCGCGGATGGCGCCCGATCTTGTTGGAGACATGCGGGGGTTCTGCATCACGGGGTCCTCCCGGCGGAATGGGCCAGGGTCATCTCGTCGGTCCGCGCCTCGTAGGTGAGGCCCCGGCGCATGGCCCAGGTGTTGACCTGGAAGTAGAGGGGGATGAGCGCGGTCTCGTCACGCAGGGCGCGGCGCGTGGCTTCCTGCGTCAGGCGTTCGCGTTCGCGGTCGTCCATCGTCTGGCGCGCACGCTGGATCAGCGCGTCGATCCCGGGGTTACCGAAACGGCCGCGGTTGGCGGTGCCGAGGCCCAGATCGGTGTTCCAGGAATGGATCTGAGTTTCGAGCATGCCGAGGACTTCCGGGTTCGGGGAGAAGCCCGCGAGGTTGACGGAGTAGCGGAGCTGCGCGGCCTCGGTCAGCCACGGCCCGCGCGGCTTCACCTCCACCGTGGCTTGCAGCCCGGCACGGGTCCAGAACTGGGCTATCGCCTGCACGACTTGCTCATCGTTCACGTAGCGATCGTTCGGGCCGTTCACCTGGACTGCGAAGCCCTGCGGATAGCCGGCCTCGGCCAGCAGGCGGCGTGCTGCCTCCGGGTCATAGGCCGGTGGGGTCAGGTCGGGCGAGGTGCCGAAATAGCCGGGCGGGCCGAGATCGCCGGAGGGCAGGCCCTGTCCGCGCAGCACGCGGTCCACGAGCGCCGGGCGGTTGATCGCGATGGAGAGGGCGCGGCGCACCCGGGCGTCGCGGAGCGGGTTCGCGATGGGGCCGCCGCCGCGGGCGTGGACGTGGGGCGAGTTCTCGCGGTCGCTGTCGAGGGTCAGGAAGATCAGGCGGTTCGAGGGGCTGTCGGAGGTCGCGAAGCGCGGTTCGGCCTTGAAGCGCTCGTACTGCTCGGGCGGGACGATCTCGATGAGGTCCACGTCGCCTGCATTCAGGGCGGCGACGCGGGAAGACGCGTTGGCGATCGGACGGAACTCCACCCGCGCGAAGACGGGGGCCTCGCCCGGGAAGGCCGGGTTGCGCTCCGCGACGAAGGCCGCGCCGGGCTGCCAGGAGACGTAGCGCCAGGGTCCCGTCCCGACCATCGCGCGTCCCGCATTGTAGTCGGTCGTCGCTGCCCCCTCCGCATGGCGCTTCGAGACGATCATGACGAGGGCGAGGTTGTTCGCGAGCAGCGGCGTGGGCACGCGCGTGCGGAGGCGCACGACGCCGTTGCCCGCATCCTCGACGCCGATGACGACCCGCGTCGCGTAGCCGAAGGAGGACGGGGAGTTCGGCACGTTGCCGGCGCGGGCGATGGTGAAGGCCACGTCCTCCGCCGTGACGGGCGCGCCGTCGTGGAAGCGGGCCCGAGGATCGAGCGTGAACTCCCAGGTCAGGTCGTCCACCGCGCGCCAGGACGCGGCGACGGCCGGGCGCAGCACCTGGCGGGCATCCTGCTCAACCAGCGGCTGGAAGACGTGACGGGCGAAGGCGATGTTCGTGATGAGGCTGGCATAGTGCGGGTCGAGGCTCGTCGGCCCGGCCTCCACGCCGATGCGCAGGAGGTCCTGCGCACCAGCCGGCGCACCGGCAAGAAGCCCCGCCGCGATCAGGGCGGCGCGGAGGCGATCGCCCCGGGATCGCGTTTGGCGGCGCTGGGGCAGGCGCATCGGCAACTCCGGTCCTGGGCCGCGGCGGGGCGCGCCGTGGCGGAAGCGGGGGCAAACTGGCATGGTCCCTGCCCCAACGGCAACGGACCGCGCCATGCCCATCGAAAGCGACCTCGCCGAACTCGCCCCGGCGATGACGGTGTGGCGGCGCGATCTGCATGCCCATCCCGAATTGGGTTTCGAGGAGGTCAGGACGGCCGCGTTCGTCGCGCGGGAGCTGCGGGCTGCGGAGATCGAGGTGGCCGAAGGGATCGCGCGGACCGGCGTCGTGGGTACGGTCCGTGGCACCCGGTCGGGTGGCGGGAACCGGGCGATCGGACTGCGGGCCGACATGGACGCGCTGGCGATGACGGAGCGCACCGGCGCACCCTATGCCAGCACCATCCCCGGGCGGATGCATGCCTGCGGCCATGACGGGCACACAGCGATGCTGCTGGGCGCCGCGAGGTGGCTTGCGGCACATCGCGACCGCTTCGGCGGCACCGTGTACCTCATTTTCCAGCCCGCCGAGGAGTCGCGGGGTGGGGCGGGTGCCATGCTGGCCGATGGCCTGTTCGATCGCTTTCCGGTGGACGCCGTCTATGGCCTTCACAATCTGCCGGGGCTGCCACTGGGCACCATCGCCGTGCCGAAGCGCGCGGTGCTGGCGAGCAGCGACACCTGGCAGGTCACCTTCCGCGGTCGGGGCGTGCACGGTGCGCGGCCGCATCTCGGCACTGATGCGACGCTCGCGGCAGCGCAGTTCGTGACCGCCCTGCACACGATCGTGTCGCGAGAGGTGGACCCGATGGAGTCGGGCGTCGTCAGCGTCGGCCACCTTGCCGCAGGGGATTACGAGGCGCCGAACGTCATCCCGGCGGAGGTCCTGATCCGCGGCACCGCCCGAGCGCTGACGGCGGCGGTACGCGACCTGCTGGAGCGCCGGATCGCCGCGATCGCGTCGGGCATTGCGGCGACCCACGGGGTTTCGGCCGAGCCGGCCTACCAGCGCCGCCTGCCGCCGACTGTGAACCACCCCGCCCAGGCCGCGACGATGCTCCGCGCCGCCGCGGCGACGGTCGGGGATGAGGCGCGCGACGACCACCCGCCGATCACCGCCGGGGAGGACTTCGCCCTGATGCTGGAAGCCCGCCCCGGCGCCTATGCCTGGCTCGGTACCGGGGAGCCGGCGCATCCGGAGGGCGTGCACCACAATCCGCATTTCGACTTCAACGACGCGGCGCTGGCGACCGGCGCGGCGTTCCTGTGCAGCATCGTCGAGGCGGAGCTCGGCGCTTGAGCTCCGCGACGCGGCGACCCGTCATCCTGGATTGCGATCCCGGCACGGACGACGCGCACGCGCTTTGGCTGGCCCTGGCCTCGCCGGAGATCGACCTGCGGCTGGTCACGGTATCCGGAGGGAATGTCGGGCTGGATCGGACCCTGGCCAACGCGCTCGCGGTGACCGGGCTGGCGGGCGCCTGCGTGCCGGTGGCGCGGGGGGCGGAGCGGCCGCTCCTCGGCCGGTTCCGGAGCGAAACGGCGGTCCATGGGGATGACGGCCTGGCCGGCGTGGTCCTGCCGCGGGGCGGCGAAGCAATCGGCGGGCTGGCGGCCGATGCGATCCGCGACCTGCTGCGCGGCGCTGATCCCGGCGAGTTCACGGTCGTCGGGATCGCGCCGCCGACGAACCTTGCCCTGGCCCTGGCGACGGAGCCCGCCCTGGCAGCGCGGATCGGCGAGATCGTTCTCATGGCCGGGGCCTGGGGGGAGGGGAATTGGACCCCCGCCGCCGAATTCAATGCGGCGAGCGATCCAGAGGCTTTGGCGGTCCTGCTCGGCCTCGGAGTGCCCGTGACGCTCGTCACGCTGGAACTCACCGCGCAAGCGCTCGTCACCCCCGCCCGGATCGAGGCGCTGCGGCGGGCCGGGGGTGGCGCGTGCCTCGCGGCGTCGCGCCGGATCATGGAGGCGACGCCGCCGTCGCGCCGGATGGGTGGGCGCGGGCACGCGCTGCACGACCCCTGCGCCGTGGCCTGGCTTGTGGCGCCGGAGCTGTTCGGCGCGCGGAAGGCGGCCGTCTCCGTGGAATGCGGACAGGGGCCTGGACGGGGCCGGACCCATGTGGACCGCTGGGGCAAGACGAAGGGCGAGGCGACGGTCACCCTGCCCGAGACGCTCGATGCCGACGGGTTCTTCGCGCTTCTGGCCGAGCGGCTCGCGCGGCTGCCGTGACGGCCCTTACCCCTCGGCCAGGGCAGCGGCGGCCCAGTCCCGGCCTTCGGGCGGAAGCCCGTCGAGGCTTGCGTTCTCCGCCAGCGGCGTGACGAGAAGGCTGGCTGGGGAACCGGCCGCCTCCAGCGCGCGGGTCAGATGCGTGCTGAGGTAGGCAGGGGACACGCCGGTCAGTACCAGCAGGCCGGTTCCGAAGACCCAGTGGCTCTCGCTGAGCTGCCAGACCGCCTGCTCCAGGGCCGCGGCGGCTGCCGCGTCGCCGTCGTGGAGGGCGAGGAGAAGGGGCATCGGTGCTCCGCCGGTTGCCGGGATCGATCGTGCCGCCTAGCCCTACGCACCCGGCGCGCGAGCGGATCATCCCCGTTCCGCCGGCGGCACGGAAGGGGGCGGTCTTGGTCCAGGTCATCAGCCATCGCGGGGGGACCTTCCCCTGGCCGGAGAACAGCCTGACGGCGTTCCGGAACAGCATCGCCCTCGGCGTGCCCTGGGTCGAGTGCGACGTGCACTTGTCGGCCGACAGCGTGCCCTTCGTGATCCATGACGCGACGCTGGACCGGACGACGGATGCGACGGGACCGGTGCGCGCGCGGACGGAAGCCGAACTGGGCGCGGTCACGGTCCGGGGCACGGGCGGAGAGGCGCTGCCTAGCTTCGATGACCTCGTCAGCCTGATCGCGCCCTCGGCGACGGGGCTGCAGGTCGAGATCAAGGGCAATGCGGCGGGTACGCGGTATCCCGGCGCCCTGGACCTCGTGCTCGCCGCGCTAGACCGGGCGGGGATTCGGGGCCGGGCAGGGCTCATCGCCTTCGAGGCGCCCCTGGCGGCCGAAGCCGTGCGGGCCGGTGGGCTGGACCACGTGGCATGGCTGCTGACGGACCGGACGGTCCAGCAGATCGGGCCGGCAGGTGCCGTCGCGGTCTGCCATGCCCACGGGATCGGCATGATCGAGACGGAGGCGACGGCCTTGGACGCGGAACTTCTGGCGGCCTGGCGCGCGGCCGGGCTGCGCGTCGCGGTCTGGGGGCGAACCACGCGGCCTCCATCCGGCGGATGCTCGAGCTCGGCGTGGATGCCATGGCGAGCGACGATCCCACCCTGGCGATGCGGATGGCGGCCGGAGCCGCGTGACACTTGCCGCGGCGCCGCAAGGCCCTCATTAGTTGGGGGAAGATAAGAATGACGGGAGCGTCCGTGGGGGAGTCGTCGCCGCTTGAGGGGGCGCCCATTCTCGAAGCGCGGCACGTGTCGCTGCGCTTCGGCGGCGTGCGCGCGCTGACCGACGTGTCCTTCGAGGTGCGGCGCGGCGAGGTCTTCTCGATCATCGGGCCGAACGGGGCCGGCAAGACGTCCATGGTCAACTGCATCTCCGGCCGATACCGGCCGACCGAGGGCAGCGTTCACTTCGGCGGTCAGGACGTGACGCGGCTGCGGCCGAACCGGCGGGCGGGTCTGGGCATCGGGCGGACCTTCCAGAACCTCGCGCTCTTCGGGCACATGAGCGTGCTCGACAACATCATGGTCGGGCGGCACCACCTGCTGCGGTCCGGCTTCCTGCGCGGCATGGGCTACTGGTTCACCGGCGCGCAGGAAGAGGAACTGCGGCACCGCCGCGAAGTCGAGGAGATCATCGACTTTCTGGAGATCCAGCACGTACGGAAGGCGCCCGCGGGAACGCTGCCCTACGGCCTTCGCAAACGAGTGGAACTGGCGCGCGCCGTAGCGCTGCGGCCGAAACTGATTCTCCTCGACGAGCCCATGGCCGGCATGAACCTCGAGGAGAAGGAGGACATGGCCCGCTACATCCTCGACCTGAACGAGGAATGGGGCATGACCGTGCTCATGATCGAGCACGACATGGGCGTGGTGATGGACATCTCCCACCGCGTCATGGTTCTGGATTTCGGGCGGAAGCTGACCGAGGGCGAGCCGGCCGAGGTGCTCGCGCATCCCGAGGTCCGCCGAGCCTATCTCGGCGAGGACATCGACGCGACGGCGCCGGTTCCGGAGGGCGCGGCGTGAACGCCGTCAGCGGGGCCACGCGCGGTCCAGCCCGGGTCTCGGGCGGGGAGGACACGACATTCCCGCGGCTGCTGCGGCGCAACGCCCGGCGGCACGGACGCGACGTCGCCATGCGGGAGAAATCGCTCGGCATCTGGCGCAGCCTGACCTGGGCGGAGGTGGAGGCCAAGACACGCGCCATGGCGTTGGGCCTGCGCGTCTTCGGCATCGGCGAGGACGATGTCGTCGGCCTGATCGGCGACAACCGGCCTGAATGGGTCATGGGCGAGGTCGCGGCGCATGCCCTCGGCGCGCGGTCGCTCGGGTTGTACCGCGACGTGCTGGAGGAGGAGGTGGAGTACCTCCTCTCCTTCGCCGGCGTGACCGCCATCATCGCCGAGGACGAGGAGCAGGTGGACAAGCTCCTCGGCGTCGCGGATTCCGTGCCGTCCCTGCGGCGGATCATCTACTGCGATCCGCGGGGGATGCGGAAATACGCCGACCCCCGGCTGCTCGCTATGGACGACCTGATCCGGGCCGGCGAGGCCGCGGAATCGCGGGAGCCCGCGGCCTGGGACACGCTGGTGGATGCGACCGACGGGGAGCGGGTTGCGATTCTCTGCACGACTTCCGGCACGACGTCCCGCCCGAAGCTCGCGATGCTGTCGGGGCGGGCGCTGATCCGGCACGTCGAGACCTATCTCGGTGCGGATCCCAAGGGGCCGATGGACGAGTACGTCTCCGTCCTGCCGCTGCCCTGGATCATGGAGCAGATCTACGTCCTGGGCTTCGGGATGGTGGCACGCATGCGCGTGTCCTTCGTCGAGGAACCGGAGACGATGATGGCCGACTTCCGGGAGATCGGGCCGAGCTTCGTCCTCTTCGCGCCGCGGGTCTGGGAAACGCTCGCGGCCGACGTGCGGGCGCAGGTGATGGACGCGTCGCCCTTCAAGCGCTGGGCCTTCGAGGCCGGGATGCGCTGGGGGCTTGCGGCCCAGGGGCGGGGTGGGCGGTCCTGGCTCGCGGACGTGCTACTGTTCCGCGCACTACGGGACCGGCTGGGCTTCACGCGGCTGACCTCGGCCGCGACCGGCGGGGCGGCGCTGGGTCCCGACACGTTCCGCTTCTTCCAGGCCATGGGCGTGCCGCTGCGACAGCTCTACGGCCAGACGGAACTGCTCGGGGCCTATACGATCCACCGCGGCGCCGACGTGAACTTCGATACGGTCGGCGTACCCTTCGAGGGCGTGGATCTGCGGATCCACGAGCCCGACCAGAACGGCGTCGGTGAGATCGTCACGCGGCATGCCAACATGTTCGACGGATATCACGGCGTCGAAGACGTCCCCGACCTGCGGGACGGATGGCTTCACACGGGGGATGCGGGCTATTTCGACAAGGCGGGGCACCTTGTCGTCATCGACCGCATCAAGGACATCGCGACCACCAGCCGCGGGGAGCGCTTCTCCCCACAATTCATCGAGAACAAGCTCAAATTCAGCCCCTATGTCGCCGAAGCCGTGGTGCTCGGCGACGGGAAGCCGCACCTGGCCGCGCTGATCTGCATCCGGTTTCCCATCGTGTCCAAATGGGCGGAACGGAAACGGATCTCCTTCACGACCTACACCGATCTCTCCGCAAAGCCGCAGGTGCTCGACCTCCTGCGCTCGGAGGTGGAGAAGGTGAACGCGACGCTTCCGCCGCCGCAGCGGATTCGCGACTTCGTGCTGCTCTACAAGGAACTGGACGCGGACGATGAGGAGTTGACGCGCACCCGCAAGGTGCGGCGTGGCATCATCAACGAGAAGTACGGCACCATCATTTCGGCCATCTATGCGGGGGAGGCCAGCATTCCGGTGGATACCACGATCGCCTTCCAGGACGGCACGAAGCAACGCATCCGCACGACGCTGACGGTCATCGGCGCCACGAAGGCGGTGGCCTGATGGACGGGACCCTCCTCTTCCAGCTCGTTCTGAACGGGCTGATCGTAGGTGCGCTCTACGGCGTCGTCGCGATGTCCTTCGTGCTGATCTACAAGGCCTCGCAGGTCGTGAACTTCGCGCAGGGCGAGTTCCTCCTCGTCGGCGCCTGGACCTGCTGGTACCTGCTGACCCAGTGGCAGTTGCCCTTCGTCTTCGGGTTCCTCATGACGCTCGTCTTCATGACGCTGTTCGGGCTGATCCTGCAGGTGGTCGTCCTCCGGCCGCTGATCGGGGAGCCGGTGATCTCCGTCATCATGGCGACGATCGGGCTGGGCATCTTCTTCCAGGCGCTGATGAAGTGGATGTTCGGCGTCTTTGCGCAGCCTTTCCCGCCGGTCCTCGGTACCGGGCGGACCTCCGTGCTGGGGCTGGAGGTGCAGACGGTCTACCTTCTCTCCCTTGGGATCTCCGTCGTGATCATGGCGGGGTTCGCCTGGTTCTTCACGGCGTCGAAGCACGGGCTGGCGATGCGGGCCACGGCCTTCGACCAGCAGGTGGCGCAGTCGCTCGGCGTCTCCGTGCCCCGGGTCTTCGCGATGTCCTGGGCCATCTCCGCCGTCGTGTCGGCCGTGGCCGGCGTGACGGTCGGGATGGTGAACGGCGTCTCCTCCGCCCTGTCCTTCTACGGCATCAAGGTCTTTCCAGCGGTGATCCTGGGCGGGCTGGACTCGGTTCTGGGCGCCGTGCTCGGCGGGCTGATCGTCGGCGTGCTGGAGAACGTGGCGCAGTACGTGGACAGCCAGTGGCTGAACTGGGGCAACATGTACCAGATCGCGCCGTTCTACGCGCTCCTGCTGATCCTGCTGATCAAGCCCTACGGGCTGTTCGGCACGAAGAACATCGAGCGCGTTTGATGTACACCGCGAACATCGAGCGCGTCTGATGGCCGGCATCGCTTTCACCCCGGCCGGCGATTACAGGACGAGCTACCGCGCCGATACGACGATCTTTCCGACGCGAAACTCGCGCCTCGCGTTGTGGCTCGGCATCGCGCTGCTCTGCGCGGCACCCTACGTCTTCGACCGGTACATGCTGACGCTGCTCGTCAATGTCGGCATCCTCGGCATCGCCGCGCTGGGGCTGAATATCCTCGTCGGGTTCACCGGGCAGATCAGCATCGGGCACGCGGCCTTCTTCGGCTTCGGGGCCTTCGCCTCGGCTTGGCTGCATGAAGCCTTCCACATCCCCGTCCTGCTCTGCATCCCTCTTGCGGGGATCCTGACTGCGGCGATCGGCCTGATCTTCGGGGCACCGGCGGCGCGGCTGAAGGGGCTGTACCTCGCGATCGCCACCCTTGCCGCGCAGTTCATCCTGGAGGACTTCTTCGCCCGGGCCCGCTGGTTCACTGGCGGAGTAGCAGGGCGACTGACCGAGCCGCCGGCGCTAGGCACCTTCCGCTTCGACTCTGAGGAAACCTATTTCTACCTCGTCCTGGTCTGCGTCATCGTGATGTTCGTCGCGGCATCCAACCTGATGCGGACGCGGGACGGCCGGGCGCTGGTCGCGGTGCGGGACCATTATCTCTCCGCCGAGATCATGGGCATCAACCTCGCATACTACCGGACCCTGTCCTTCGGGATCGCCTCCTTCTACGCGGGCGTCGGCGGTGCCCTGTACGCACACCACCTTCAATTTGTCAGCGTCGAGGCATTCAACATCCTCTTCTCCATCCAGTTCCTTGGCATGGTGATCATCGGCGGTCTGGGGTCCATCATGGGCAGCCTGATGGGGGCGGCCTTCATGGTCTTCCTGCCGGAGGTCGTGCAGTCCGGCGCCGACGCAATCGCGGGCAGTGCCGTCGACCAGATGCTGAAGATCGGCAGCAACATCTCCTTCCTGCGGGAGATGGCGATCGGTGCCGCGATCATCCTGTTCCTCATCTTCGAACCGGACGGGCTCGCGCGCCGCTGGCGACTCATCAAGTCCTACTGGAAGCTGTATCCGTATTCGCACTGAACAGGGCCGGGCAAACCGGCCGCAGGAGGAACCGAGAATGAAGATCACGACGTCCCTGACCCTCGCGGCCAGCCTCGCCTTCGCAGGGCCGGCGGTTGCGCAGCAGCGTATCCCCGTCGGGCACCTGATGGACAATTCGGGCGCGACCTCCGACGTCGGCGTTCCCTATGGTCAGGGCGTCGCGGACACGCTGGCCTGGGTGAACCAGACCCGCGGCGGGGTTGCGGGGCGGCAGCTCGCCGTATCCGGCTTCGACTACGGCTATCAGGCGCCGCGCGCCGTGTCCCAGTACCAGTCCTGGACGGGGCGGGAACGGGTGGTCGCCATCCAGGGCTGGGGCACCGCCGACACGGAAGCTCTGGTACGCTTCGTGACGCGCGACCGCATTCCGTTCATCTCCGGTTCCTATTCCGCGGCGTTGACGGATGCGGGCGGGACCTCCGGGCGCCAGGGTGTCGAGCCCGCGCCGTACAACTTCTTCTACGGCCCGTCCTATTCGGATTCGCTGCGCGCGATGCTGCAATGGGCAGCGCAGGATTGGCGCGCGCGCGGCCAGCAGGGTCGGCCCAAGTATGTCCACATGGGCGCGAACCACCCTTACCCGAACTCACCGAAGGAAGCGGGTGAGGCTATGGCACGGGAGCTGGGCTTCGACGTCCTGCCCGCCATCCAGTTCGCCCTGACGCCGGGCGACTACACCGCGCAATGCCTCACGCTGCGCCAGCAAGGCGCGAACTACGCCTATCTCGGAAACACGGCGGGGTCGAACATCTCCGTCCTCCGCGCGTGCCAGACGGCGGGCGTACAGGTCCAGTTCCTCGGAAATGTCTGGGGCATGGACGAGAACGCGATGAAGGCCGCCGGCGCGGCCGCGAACGGCGTCGTCTTCCCCGTGCGTACCGCCATCGTCTGGGGACAGAACGCGCCGGGGATGGAGACGATGCGCGCGATCTCTCGCATCTCGGACCCGTCGGGCAATGCCTATCGCCCCGTGCACTACCTCTCCGGTGCCTGCGCTGCGATGCTGATGGTCGAGGCGATGGAGACCGCCGCGGCCAATGGCGGCCAGGTCACGGGCGAGCGCATTCGCGAGGGCTTCTACACGCGCCGCGACTGGGTGCCGAACGGCTTCCAGGGCGTCTGCAATCCTTCGACCTTCACGAACCAGGACCACCGCGGCACGCTCCGCGTCGCGCTGTACCGGGCGGTGGTGGGCGGCGACACGTCGAACGGTTCGGTCCAGGAACTCATGGCGAACAACACCATGCGCCTGGAGCCCGTGACGATGGTCGAGCTCGAGCGCAAGCGCGAGCTGCTGGGCTGGTGATGCTCGACGCCGCGGCGGGCACGGGGGCGGGGCAGGGGAGCGCTGGCATTGCGCCCCCCTTGCTCGACGTGCGGAACATCGAGGTCGTCTACAACGACGTCATCCTTGTCCTGCGCGGCCTGTCGCTCTCCGTCCCGCAGGGCCAGATCGTCGCGTTGCTGGGCGCCAATGGGGCGGGGAAGTCCACGACGCTGAAGGCGATTTCCGGCCTCCTCAAGACCGAGGAGGGGGAGGTCACACGGGGCGAGATCCTCTTCGGCGGCACGCCCATCAACGGCGTCGAGGCACACGACATCGTCCGTCGCGGCATCTTCCAGGTGATGGAGGGCCGCCGGATCGTCTCCGACATGACCTGTATCGAGAACCTGCGGCTCGGTGCCTTTACGCGCTCGGACGGCGAGGTGAGGAGCGATATCGAGAGGGTGTTCTCCTACTTCCCGCGGTTGAAGGAGAGGACCGGGCTCGCGGGCTACCTCTCGGGCGGGGAGCAGCAGATGCTGGCGATCGGGCGCGCGCTGATGGCGCGGCCGAAGCTGATCCTGATGGACGAGCCTTCGATGGGCCTCTCGCCCCTCCTGGTGAAGGAGGTCTTCGGAATCATCCAGCGCATCAATCGGGAACTGGGCGTGACGATCCTGCTGGTCGAGCAGAACGCGCGCATGGCGCTGTCCGTCGCGTCCTACGGCTATGTCATGGAGCAAGGGAAGGTCGTTCTGGACGGCACGGCGGAGGCGCTGGCCGCGAACGAGGACGTGAAGGAATTCTACCTCGGCGGCCACGGCGCCGAGCGGAAGTCCTTCAAGAACCTCAAATCCTACAAGCGCCGGAAGCGCTGGCTGTGACCCGATACTTCGACGTGTTGGAGACGCGCGACCCGGAGGAGCGGGAAAGCGATCTCCGCGCAAGGCTGCCGCGCTTCCTTGCGGCGGCCGCGGCGGGGTCGGCCCATGCGGCACGCGTGCTGTCCGGGGTGTCGCCGTCGGAGGTGACCGGGCGCGCCGGGCTGATCCAGCTCCCGCTCACACGCAAGTCGGGCCTGATCGCGTTGCAGGCGGAGCAGCCGCCCTTCGGCGGGCTGAACGGCGTTCCCGTCGGCGATCTGGCGCGTATCTTCGTCTCGCCCGGCCCGATCCATGAGCCGCAGGGCGAAGGCACGGACACCTTCCTTCGCTTCGCGCGCGCCCTGCACGCGACGGGGCTGCGGCGCGGCGACGTGCTCCAGAACTGCTTCGCCTACCACTTCACGCCGGCGGGTTTCATGCTGGAAGGCGGGGCGCGCGCCCTCGGCTGCCCCGTGATTCCTGCCGGCACGGGCAATACCGATGCGCAGGCGCGCGCGGCGGCGCAGATCCGGCCCCGCGCCTACTCCGGCACACCGGATTTCCTGCGCACAATCCTGGAGAAGGGCGAGGAACTCGGCCTGGATCTGTCGTCGATCCGGCTGGGGCATGTGTCCGGCGGCGCCTACCTGCCGCCGTTGCGGGCCTGGTACGCCGACCTCGGCCTGACCGTGCTGCAATCCTATGCCACCGCGGAATGCGGCGTGATCGCCTACGAGACGGAGGCGCGCGAAGGGCTAGTCCTGGACGAGGAGGTGATCCTCGAGATCGTGCGTCCCGGCACCGGCGAGCCGTTGCCGGAGGGCGAGGTCGGCGAGGTGGTCGTGACCGTCTTGAACCCTGCCTATCCGCTGCTCCGCTTCGCGACCGGCGATCTCTCCGCCGTGATGCCGGGACGCAGCCCCTGCGGCCGGACGAATACACGCCTCCGCGGCTGGATGGGGCGCGCGGACCAGGCGACGAAAGTCCGGGGTCTTTTCGTGCGGCCGGAGATGGTCGTGGAGATCGCCCGCCGTGTGCCGGGCCTCGGCCGCCTGCGGATCGTCGTGTCCGAACTGGATGGCCGGGACCGGATGGAGCTGCGCGCGGAGGGGCCCCGGGAAGCACGGGACCGGCTCTCCGCCGCGCTCCAGGACGTGACCAGGCTGCGCGGGGAGGTCACGCTGGTGGCAGCCGGGAGCCTGCCGAACGACGGCAAGGTCGTGGACGACACGCGGCCGTCGCCGGCATGACTGCCGTCCTGCCGCCGGGCGCCGACTATGCGGCGGTCGTCGGGGCCTTCACCTGGGACATCCCGCGCCGCTGCAACATCGCCTGGGACGCCTGCGACCGCTGGGCCGACGGCAGCGGCCGCCCGGCGATCCTGCACCTGCGCGAGGATGGTCGGACGGAAACCCTGACCTTCGACGCACTCCGGGCGACAAGCGCCCGGCTCGCGGCGGTCCTTCGGGCGCGGGGCGTCGCGCGGGGCGACCGGGTCGCCGTCCTCCTGCCGCAGGGTCCGGAGGCCGCGATCGCGCACCTCGCGGCCTATCGGATGGGGGCGGTCGCCGTGCCGCTCTTCCAGCTCTTCGGGGCGGACGCGCTGGCCTACAGGCTCCGCGACTCCGGTGCGGCGGCGATCGTGACCGACCCCGTCGGGCTCTCGAAAGTGGCGGAGATCCGCGACGCGCTCCCTGCGCTCCGGACCGTGCTCTCGGCGGGTGGCGGCGCGGACGCGCTCGACCTGCACGAGGAGTTGGCTCGTGCGGCAGACGACACCCCGATCGTGCCGACCGCGCCCGACGACCCTGCGCTCATCATCTACACCTCCGGAACGACCGGTGCGCCGAAAGGTGCGCTGCACGGCCACCGCGTCCTCCGTGGCCACCTGCCCGGCGTGGAGATGCCGCAGGAGGGATTTCCGGCGCCGGGCGACCTGTTCTGGACGCCGGCGGACTGGGCCTGGATCGGCGGCCTGCTCGACGTCCTGCTGCCGTCCCTCTTCCACGGCGTCCCGGTGCTCTCTCTCCGCATGGCGAAGTTCGATCCGGAAGCCTGCCTGACGCTCATGGCCCGGCAGGGCGTGACCCGCGCCTTCCTGCCCCCGACGGCGCTGAAGATGCTGCGGGCCGTGCCCGATCCCGCCCGCTTCGGCGCGCGGCCGCGAAGCATCGGAAGCGGCGGGGAGAGCCTCGGGGCCGAACTGCTGGACTGGGGACGCGGCGCTTTCGGTGTGACGATCAATGAGTTCTATGGCCAGACCGAGTGCAACCTCGTCGTCTCCGCGCGGCACGGGCTGTTCCGGACGCCGCCCGGGTGCATGGGGCGGGCCGTGCCGGGACACCGCGTCGCGGTGGTCGGGCCGGACGGGGTCGAGCGATCGCCCGGCGAGGTCGGCGGCATCGCGATCAGGGGGCCGGATCCCGTGATGTTCCTGGGCTACTGGAGCAAGCCGGAGGACACCGCCGCAAAGTTCGCCGGCGGTTGGCTGATGACGGGCGATCAGGGACGGATGGACGAGGAGGGGAACCTCGCCTTCCTCGGCCGCAACGATGACGTCATCACCTCCGCAGGCTACCGGATCGGGCCGGCCGAGGTAGAGGACTGCCTCCTGCGCCACCCGGCGGTCGCGCTGGCGGCGGTGGTCGGGGTGCCCGACCCGCTCCGGACCGAACGCGTGACGGCCGTCGTGGTCGCGAAGCCCGGAGTCTCGGTCGGGCCGTCCCTCGCGGCGGAGATCCAGGCCCACGTGAAGGCCCGCCTCGCCGGCCACCTCTACCCGCGGGAGGTCCGCTTCGTGGATGCCTTGCCCATGACCGCCACGGGCAAGGTCATGCGCGGGGCGATCCGCGCGTCGCTGGCGCGGGAGGCCGCGTCAGCCCCCGGATAGGACGGCGGCGCAGGCCCCGGCGCCGGCGGACGGCGCGCGTCGGGCGAGAGCCACCAGGCGAGGCTCGCGTCGCAGCCATCCCCGGGCGGGGGCGTCGGGATGTCCTGGCACGCCGGGCTGCCGCCGGGACAGCGCAGCCGCACGTGCATGTGGCTGTCGTGGCCGCGCCAGGGCCTCACCCAGCGCAGCCAGGGCTCGCCCGCATACGCGTGGCAGAGCGTACGCTTAATCCCGTGGTTCACGAGAACCCGGTCCACGCCAGGCAACTCGGCCGCGAGACGGATCAGCCGCGCATGCGCCGCCGTGAACCGCGCGGGATGGGCAGCACTCTCGTCGGGCAGGACGAGCGAGGGGACCTCAATCCGTTCGCGCGCCGCGGGCGGGAGCCTGGGCTTCGGCGTGACGTCGAGCCACACGTCCGCGTCCAGCCCGGTCTGGTGGCTGGCATGGCCGTAGGGCATCGGGCCGCCCCGCGGCTGCGACAGGTCACCGATCCAGAGGTCGGGAAGGCCCGACTCGGCGGCCCGGGCGCCGAGCAGCCGGACCGCGTCCAGCACGGCGGGGTGCCCCCAGTACCGGTTGCGGGACGCCCGGACGACCTGCCAGCCCGGGCCATCGAGGGGCAAGGGCTGCGCCCCGCGGAGACAGCCGGCTGACGTCCCGCCGATGCTGGCCGATGGCCCCGCAGCCGGCGCAGTCACGCTTGCCCAGGGGGCGGGCTGTGCCCGAACTGGCTGCGGGAGTGCTCCCGCAATGGCGAGGGCGGCCCCGGCGATCCGGACGCCGCGTCGGATCACGTCTCGAAGCGGAGCCCGCTCGGCACAGCGGCGGTACCGTTCGGTTGGCCCTGCTGCGCCTCCTTCGCCTTCGCTTCGAGTTCCCGGAGGAGGCGGATGAGGGCGTTCGCGACGTTCGGAACCTGGCCCAGCGGCATCGCGACGACGAAGCCGCCCGTTGCCTGGCCCTCGCCGGACTGGGTCGCGAAGGTGAGGCGAGCGACGCCGTGTCGCACGCTCGCCTCGGTCATGCCGTCGGCGAAGAGGGTCGGTTCCTGGCTCATCTGGACACTCCGGGTTCGTTGCGCGTGAGGGTGGCATGCGCCGGTTCGGCTCGGCTAGACGACGTCCCATCGGTTGCCGCGGGGCACAGCGTGGTGCGGCCCGGAGCTCTTCCGGCAACTGGGGCCGCGCAGCGTCACGGTGACGGCGCCTCGAAGGCTGGAAGGGCGAGGTAGGCGATGCGCTTCGCCTCGATTCGTCCCCGCGTCACCGTGTCGAGGACGAGGCCGCATGTCAGGGAAAGGAAGGAGAGGACGAGCAGCGCGACGGAGGCGAGGAACGTCGGCAGCCGCGGCACGAGGCCGGTCCGCAGGTACGTCGAGATAACCGGTTCGAAGAGGGCGGCGGCGATCAGCAACAGCACGGCGGCGGCCGCGCCGAAGAACAGCCGCGGCCGTTCCCGCTGCACGAGCGCGGCGATGAGGCGCAGGATCCGCCAGCCGTCGCGATAGGTGCGCAGCTTGGACACCGAGCCCGCCGGGCGCTCGCGGTATGCCGTCGGGAACTCGCCGACCGGGAGGCGCAGCTCCAGCGCGTGCACGGTGAACTCCGTCTCCGTCTCAAAGCCCGCGGCCAGCCCAGGGAAGGATTTGACGAAACGCCGGGAGAAGCAGCGATAGCCGGACAGCATGTCCGTCACCCGATCCCCGAACAGGAGGGCGACGGCGCCGGTGAGGACGCGGTTCCCGAGGCGATGCCCCGGCCGGTAGGCCGCGGCGGCATCGGTCACGCGGATGCCGGTCACCATGTCGAGCCGTTCGTCCACGAGCCGCCGCACCATCTCCGGCGCATCGGCTGGGTCGTAGGTATCGTCGCCATCGACAAGGATGTAGGCGTCCGCCTCGATGTCCGCGAACATGCGCCGGACGACGTTGCCCTTGCCCTGCTGCGGCTCCGACCGGACGGTGGCCCCGGCGGCCGCCGCCATCGCCCGGGTGCCGTCGGTCGAGTTGTTGTCGTAGACGTAGATGGTGGCCTCCGGCAGGGCGGCGCGGAAGCCCGCGACCACCGCGCCGATCGCCGCCGCCTCGTCACGGCAGGGGATCAGGACGGCCACGCGCGGCCCGGTCATCGCACCACCGCCTGCCGGAACACGTAGCGGCGCGAGAGTAGGAAGTTGCCGGTCATGCCAGCCAGCGCACCCGCCGCGACGCCGAGCACGGGGTTGGCCGCGACGAAGGGGACGTAGCGGACCAGTGCCGCGTAGGTTCCGTAGTTCAGCACGAAGCCGCCGAGGTTCAGCACGACGAAGGTAGCCCATTGCCGCCCGGCGCCGCCGCCCGTCTGCCGAAAGGTCCACCGCCGGTTCAGGGCCCAGGTCGTCGTCGCCGCAGCGAGGTAGGCGGGGATCCGGCCGAGGTAGGGGCCGGCCCCGAGGGCGAGCATCGCGTAGAGGACGGCCGTGTCCACGACGAAGCCCAGCGTGCCGACGACGCCGAAGCGCAGGAACTGCGCGAGCACGACGGTGGAGGGAAGGGCGGTCATGCCCGCGGTCTAGGGCGGGGTCGCGGCCCTGTGAAGCGGTCCCGTGGGGCTTGCGCGCCCGTGGCACCCCTGCTTGCCTGCATGCCCGGAGAAGCTCACGCCGAGGGGATATACCCATGCATCGTCGCAACCTGCTGGCTGGCGCCGCGGGCGTCCCGCTGCTGACCGCGCTGCCGGCGGGGCTGTCCCGGCCGGCCCTGGCGCAGGCCAACGCATCGCGAGTCCTGCGCTTCATCCCGCAGTCGGACGTCACCGTCCTCGACCCCATCCTGACGACGGCCTACGTCACGCGGCACCACGGGTTCCTGATCTGGGACACGCTCTACGGCTTCGATGCGGACTACAAGCCGCAGCCGCAGATGGCCGAGGGGCATAGCGTCGAGGAGGACGGCAAGCGGATCACGATCCGCCTGCGCCAGGGCCTGAAGTTCCACCACGGGGAGCCGGTGCGGGCGCGCGACGCCGTCGCCTCCATCCGGCGCTGGGCGGCGCGCGACGCGCTGGGCCAGGTGCTGATGACGCAGGTCGCGGAACTCGTCGCGCCGGACGACCGGACGATCCTGTTCCGCCTGAACAAGCCCTTCCCGCTGCTGTTCGAAGCGCTGGGCAAGCCTTCCACACCAGTGTGCTTCATCATGCCGGAGCGGATCGCACAGACCGACCCGAACACCGCGATCCGCGACATGATCGGCAGCGGGCCGTTCCGCTGGGTAGGGAACGAGAGGGTGCCCGGTTCGCGCGTGGTCTACGAACGTTTCGCGGACTACGTCCCGCGCACAGAGGGTGAGCCGTCCTGGACCGCCGGTCCGAAGCGCGTGAACGTCGACCGCGTGGAATGGCAGGTCATCCCCGATGCCGCCACGGCCGCAGGCGCGCTGCAGAACGGCGAGGTGGACTGGTGGGAGCAGCCGACGGCGGACCTGCAGCCCGTCCTTCGCCGCAACCGCAACGTGGTGATGGAGATCCCCGATCCGACCGGCCTGTGCGGCATCCTGCGTTTCAACCACCTGCACGCGCCGTTCAACAACCCGGCGATCCGTCGCGCGCTGTTCGGGGCGGTGGTGCAAGGCGACTACATGACGGCGGTGATCGGCACCGACCGGTCGCTGTGGAAGGACGAGGTCGGGTTCTTCCCGCCGGGCACGCCGCTCGCGAATGACGCGGGGCTGGACGCGCTCACCGCGCCCCGCGACATGGACAAGGTCAAGCGCGACCTGGCCGCCGCCGGCTACAACGGGGAAAAGGTCGTGCTGATCGCGGCCTCCGACTTCCCGTCGCTCAACGCCCTCGCGCAGGTCGGGCGGGACATGCTCACACGTGCCGGCATGAACGTGGAATACGTCTCCACCGACTGGGGCAGCGTGGTCCAGCGCCGCGCCAACCGGAACGCGCCGGACCAGGGGGGCTGGAGCGTCTTCTTCACCTTCTGGGCGGGGCTGGACATGTTCAACCCCGGGGTATCGCAGGCGCTGCGCGGCAACGGGCAGCAGGCCTGGTTCGGCTGGCCGACGATCCCCCGCCTGGAGGAACTGCGGACGCAGTGGTTCGACGCAGGGGACTTGCCGGGCCAGCAGCGCGTCGCCCAGGAGATCCAACGGGTGGCGTTCCAGGAGGCGCCTTTCCTCCCGCTCGGCCAGTACTTCCAGGCAACGGCCTACCGCCGGAACGTCTCCAACGTGCCGAAGGGCATGCCGCTGTTCTGGAGCGTGACGAAGTCGGCCTGATCCGACCCCCGGGCAGGCCCAGGCCTGCCCGGGGTTGCGCGCCGCCGGCCCGTCTTGCTGTCATCTCGCGCCCATGAAGGAAGGCCTGCCCCGATGATGCGTCGTCGCGACCTCTTCGCCGGTGCCGCGCTCGGCGCGGCCACCATCGCCGCGCCGGCGCTCGCCCAGCCCACGCGGAGCCGGCTGTTGAAAATGGTGCCGCAGGCCAACCTGACGAGCTTGGACCCCGTCTGGACCACCGCGAACATCACCCGCAACCACGGGTACATGGTGTACGACACGCTCTACGGCATGGACGCGGAGTTCCGGCCGCAGCCGCAGATGGCGGAGGGCCACGTCGTCGAGGATGAGGGCCGCCGCATTGTCATCACCCTGCGCCCGGGCCTGAAGTTCCATGACGGCGAGCCGGTCCGCGCCGCCGACGCGGTGCAGAGCCTCCGGCGCTGGATGAAGCGGTCACCTTCGGGCCAGAAGCTCGAGGATTTCGTGGACGAGCTTGGCGCGCTGGACGACCGCCGGATCCAGTTCCGGCTCAAGCGGCCCTTTCCGTACCTCATCTCCGCGCTGGCGCAGGTCAGCAACGGCCCGGCCTTCGTCATGCCGGAACGCGTGGCGCGCACCGACCCATTTCAGCAGATCCGCGATACCGTGGGCAGCGGCCCCTACCGCTTCAAGGCGGACGAGTTCAACACCGGCAGCCTCGTCGTCTATGAGCGCAACCCGGACTATTCGCCCACGCCGGCTGGCACGCCGAGCCTGACAGCCGGCCCCAAGCGCGCCTTCTTCGACCGGATCGAGTGGAACATCATCACCGACGCCTCCACCGCCGCGGCCGCGCTGCAGACCGGAGAGATCGACTGGTACGAGCAGCCGCCGCCGGAGATCCAGCAAGTGATCCGCCGCAACCGCGCCCTCGCGGTTGAGGAGATCGACCCCCTCCCACTCACGGGCATCATGCGGTTCAACCACCTGCACGCGCCGTTCAATGACAAGCGCATGCGGCAGGCCATGCTGCCGGCGGTGAGCCAAGCCGATTTCATGACCGCGATCGTCGGCACGGATGAGAGCCTGTTCAACACGCGGACCGGCGTCTTCACCCCGGGTACGCCGCTCGCGACGGAAGCGGGGCTGGAACCCTTGACGGGTCCCCGCAGCCTGGACCGCGCCCGCGCCCTGATGCGGGAAGCCGGCTACACGAACGCACCGATGCGCGTGATCGGGCCGACGGATATCCTGGCGCCCGCCGCAATGACGCAGGTCGGGGCGGACCTCGTCCGGCGTCTCGGCTTCAACGCCGACATCGTGCTGACCGACTGGGGTACGACGGTGCAGCGCCGGACGAGCCGCGAAGCCGTGGCGAATGGCGGCTGGTCCATGCTGTTCACGTCCTTCTCGTCCTTCGACTTCGTGGACCCGTCCGCACACTTCCCCCTGCGCGGCAACGGCGCGGGCGCCTGGCCAGGTTGGCCGACCATGCCGGCGTTGGAGACGCTCCGTGACGAGTGGTTCCTCGCCCCGAACCTCGCGGAGCAGAAGCGGATCGCCGAGCAGATCCAGCGCGTCGCAATGGAGGAGGTGCCCTACATTCCCGTCGGTGCCTACAAGTCGCTCACCGGCATCCGGCGCGACCTGGCCGACCGGGTGAAGGGCTTCGCGATCTTCTGGGGCATCCGCCGGACCTGAACGGAGAGGGCACCATGATTCGTCGCCGCGACCTGCTGCTCACCGCCGCGGCGCTGCCCGCGGCCCCCGCCATCGCGCAGAACACGGCCGCGCGCACGCTGCGCGTCATCCCGCAGGCCAACCTGACCAGCCTCGACCCGGTCTGGACGACGGCGGTGGTGACGCGGAACCACGCCTACCTCGTCTATGACCAGCTCTGCGCAGTGGACGCGGTGGGGACACCGCGGCCGCAGATGGCATCCTGGGAGATCGGGGACGATGGCAAGTCCTGGACCTTCGCCCTGCGCGACGGGCTCCGCTTTCACGACAGCCAACCGGTGCGCGCCGCCGACTGTGTCGCGAGCATCCGCCGCTGGGCGGCGCGCGACACGTTCGGACAGGCGCTCTGGGCGCAGGTGGATGAACTCGCGGCTCTCGATGACCGGCGTTTCCGGTTCCGGCTGAAGAAGCCCTTTCCCTTCCTCGCCCTCGCGATGGGCAAGAGCCAAAACCCCTGCTTCGTCATGCCCGAGCGCGTGGCGAGCACCGACCCCTTCCAGCAGGTGCGCGACGCTTCGGGATCCGGGCCCTTCCGCTTCGTGCAGGGCGAGTGGAACCCGGGGCAGCGCGCCGTCTGGACCCGCTTCGAGGGCTACCAGCCCCGGCAAGAGCCGCCGGACGGCCTCGCTGGCGGGCGGGTCCCGAGGCTCGACCGGATCGAATGGACGGTCATCAGCGACTCGGCGACCGCGGCCTCCGCCCTCGTCACGGGGGAGCAGGATTACTGGGAATACCCGCTGCACGACCTGCTTCCGCTACTGCGTCGGTCGCGCGACGTGGTCGTGGAGCAGCGATTGCTTGAGGGAACTTACGGCGTCGCGCGCTTCAACCACCTGCATCCGCCCTTCGACAAACTCGCGGTCCGCCGGGCTTTCGCGATGGGGGTGGACCAGCGGGACTACCTGCGCGCCGTGGCGGGGGAGGACGCACAGGCCTGGGGCGTCTGCGAGGGTGTCTTCACCTGCGGCTCCGCGCTCGCGAGCGAGCAGGGCAACGACGTGATGAAGGTGCGGAACCTCGACCGTGCCCGCGCGGCGCTGCGCGAGTCTGGCTATGCCGGGGAGAAGGTCGTGCTCCTCACGCCGAGCGACTATCCGCAGATCAATGCCCTCTCGCTCGTCACCGCCGACGTCCTGCGGCGCATGGGCTTCAACCTGGAGGTGGTCGCGACGGACTGGGGCACCCTCGTCCAGCGGCGCGCGAGCCGGGAGCCGGTGGACCGGGGCGGGTGGAGCATTATCCACACCACGTCTTCCGGCACGGACCTCGGCGTGCCGACGATCCACCTGTTCCTTCGCGCCAACGGCGCGAATGCGTGGTTCGGCTGGCCGACCGACGACCGGATCGAGACGCTGCGCACAGCCTGGCTGGACGCACCGGACGAGGCGTCCAGCAGGCGGATCGGGGCCGAGTTGAACGCCAGGGCCATGGAGGTCCTGCCCTACGTCCCGCTCGGCTACTACTGGCAGCCCAGCGCCTGGCGACGGAACGTCACCGGGGCGTTCAAGGCGCCGGCGACCGTCTTCTGGAACATCGCGAAGGGCTAACCGCACCCCTGGCACGCGCCGTGCACAAGCGAGTGCGGGAGCGGGCACCGCGGGGCCGAGGCTGGCGCGGTGCCTGTTTCTGCGGCAGTCTGCGCCGCGGACGGGGCTTTCGGGCACGGCGAAGCCGGCCTTTCTGGGGGACAGAGAACGCGATGGACCGTCGTACCCTATTCAAGGCCGGAGCCGGACTGGCCGCCACCGGGATCGCGGCGCCCGCGCTGTCCCAGGGTGCCAACGCCCGGACGCTGCGCTTCGTCCCCCAGGCCAACCTCGCGAACTTCGACCCGATCTGGGGCACGCAATACGTCGTCCGCAACGCCGCGGTCATGGTGTGGGATACCCTCTACGGCTTCGACGACCAGTTGCGCCCGCAGCGCCAGATGGTCGAGGGCGAGACGACGTCCTCCGACGGCCTGACCTGGACCTTCACGCTCCGAAGCGGCCTGCGCTTCCATGACAACGAGCCTGTGCGGGCGCGCGACGTCGTCGCCTCCATCAACCGCTGGATGCCGCGCGACCCGATGGGGCAGCTCCTGCGCGCCATCAACCAGGAACTGGTCGCGGTGGACGACCGGACCTTACGCTGGGTCCTGAAGCAGCCCTTCCCGAAGATGCTCATGGCGCTCGGTAAGAATGCGACGCCGATGTGCTTCATCATGCCGGAGCGGATCGCGACGCGCTTCGACAGCTTCACGCAGATCAACGAGTACGTCGGTTCCGGTCCCATGCGGATCGTGACGAACGAATGGGTGCCCGGCGCCCGCGCGGTCTTCCAGAAGTTCGATGGCTACGTGCCGCGCGACGAGCCCGCGAGCTGGCTGGCCGGCGGCAAGCGGATGCTGGTGGACCGCGTCGAATGGACCATCATGCCGGACCCCGCCACCGCCTCGGCCGCGTTGCAGAACGGGGAGGTGGATTGGTGGGAGACGCCGATCACCGACCTGATCCCGCAGCTCCGGCGCAACCGGAACCTGATGGTGGACATCGCCGATCCGCTCGGGAACATCGGCTCCTTCCGGATGAACCACCTGCACAAGCCGTTCAGCGACGTGCGCATCCGCCGCGCCGTGCTGATGGCGATGAGCCAGGAAGACTACATGACCGCCCTGGTGGGCGAGGACCGGAACCTCTGGAAGCCGCTCCCCGGCTTCTTCACGCCGGGAACGCCGCTCTACACGGAAGAAGGCGGCGACATCCTCAAGGGCCCGCGGAACCTCGACGCGGCGAAGCGCCTGCTTGCCGAGGCCGGCTACAACAACGAACCGGTGACCTGCATCGTCGCGCAGGACCAGCCGATCACGAAGGCCATGGGCGACGTGACGGCGGACCTGCTCAAGCGCATGGGCATGAACGTGGACTTCGTCGCGACGGATTGGGGCACAACGGGGCAGCGGCGCGCGATGAAGAACCCGCCGGGCCAGGGCGGCTGGAGCATGTTCCACACGTGGCACGCGGGCGCCGACGCCATCAACCCGGTGCTGTACAATGCCGTGCGCGCCAACGGGGACGGTGCCTGGTTCGGGTGGCCGAACATCCCCGCCGTCGAGACGGAGGTGCCGAACTGGCTTGCCGCGACGAGCCTGGAAGAGGAGCGCCAGGTGATCGGACGCCTGAACCGCGCCGCCATGGACAACGTCGTCTACGCACCGACCGGCTTCTTCCTGGCCTACCAGGCCTGGAACCGCCGCGTATCCGGCGTCGTGAAGGGCCCGATTCCCTTCCCCTGGGGCGTGTCGAAGACCTGATGACCGGAAGGGCAGGGGGCTGATGTTCGCCTACGTCATCCGAAGGGTCATCGCGACCATCCCCGTCATGGCGGTGGTGGCGCTGTTCGTCTTCAGCCTCCTCTACATCTCCCCCGGTGACCCCGCGGCGGTGATCGCGGGCGACCAGGCAACGCCCGCGGACGTGGAGCGGATCCGGGCCAGCCTCGGCCTGGACCGGCCCTACCTCGTCCGCTTCGGGGAGTGGGTCTGGAACATCCTGAACGGCGACCTCGGTGTCTCGATTTTCACCAACCTGCCGGTCTCCACGATGATCGCGCAGCGGATCGAGCCGACCCTGTCGCTCATGGTCCTGACGTTGATCCTTGCGGTCTCGATCGCAGTGCCGCTCGGCGTGGTCGCGGCCTGGAAGGCGGGGACCTGGGTGGACCGCGGCGTGATGGCCTTCGCAGTCCTCGGTTTCTCGGTGCCGGTCTTCGTCGTGGGCTACGTGCTGGCCTACGTCTTCGCGCTCGAACTCGAATGGCTGCCGGTGCAAGGTTACACGCCGCTTTCGCGGGGCCTCGGCGCCTGGGTGCAGAACCTGATCCTGCCGGCGATCGCGCTGGGGGGCGTGTACATCGCGCTCATCGCCCGGATCACGCGTGCCACCATGCTCGAAGTGTTACAACAGGACTACATCCGCACGGCCCGGGCGAAGGGCGTGGGGCAGCGCGGCATCCTGTTCCTTCACGCGCTGAAGAACGCGGCCGTGCCCATCGTGACGGTCGTCGGCATCGGCGTCGCCCTGCTGATCGGCGGCGCGGTGGTGACGGAGAGCGTCTTTGCCATCCCGGGCCTCGGGCGTCTCACGGTGGATGCCATCCTCCGGCGGGACTACCCGGTGATTCAGGGCGTCATCCTCCTCTTCTCCTTCGTGTACGTGCTGGTGAACCTCTGCATCGACCTGCTCTACACCCTCTTCGACCCGAGGATCCGGTATTGAGCGCCATCCTGGAACGGCCGGGCGACGTCGCCGCGGCTCCGCCGCAGCCCGACGTTCTGCCCGCCATCCGACCGGCGAAGGGCTTCATCGGCTTCCTCCGCCGCTATCCCACGACGGCGATCGGCGGGTCGCTGCTCCTGGTCATCCTCCTCATCGCGGTCTTCGCGCCGTTGCTCTGGACGACAGACCCGACGGCTCTCGCGCCGGCGCGCCGGACCCGCGAGCCTTCGGTGATGTACTGGTTCGGTACGGACATGCTGGGGCGGGATGTCTACTCGCGTGTTCTCTATGGTGCGCGCATCTCCCTCCTCGTCGGCTTTTCCGTCGCGATCCTGTCCTCGGTCGTCGGTCTCGCCATCGGCCTCTTCTCCGGTTTCATCCGCTGGGCCGATACGATCATCATGCGGATCATGGACGGGCTGATGTCCATCCCGTCCATCCTGCTGGCGATCGCGCTGATGGCACTGACGCGTGCTTCGGTCAGCAACGTCATCATGGCCATCACCATCGCCGAGATCCCGCGCGTCTCCCGACTCGTCCGTGGCGTCGTGCTCAGCCTGCGCGAGCAACCCTACGTGGATGCCGCGGTCGCGGCGGGCACTCCGACCTTCATGATCGTCTGGCGCCACATCCTGCCGAACACGCTCGCCCCGATCACGGTGCAGGCGACCTACATCTGTGCCTCCGCAATGATCGCGGAATCCATCTTGTCCTTTATCGGTGCAGGCACGCCGCCGATCATCCCGTCCTGGGGCAACATCATGGCTGAGGGCCGCGCCCTCTGGCAGGTGAAGCCCTACATCGTTTTCTTCCCCGCGATCTTCTTGTCGCTCACCGTCCTTGCCGTGAACCTGCTCGGCGACGGCCTGCGGGACGCCCTGGATCCTCGCATGGCGAAGCGGGTCTGAGGCCGATGGCTGCACCGCTCCTCTCGGTCGAGAACCTCCAGACCCATTTCCGCACGCCGGACGGGGTTAACCGCGCGGTGGACGGCGTTTCCTTCCACGTCGACGCCGGCGAGACGATCGCGATCGTCGGCGAGTCGGGCTGCGGCAAGTCCGTCACAGCCATGTCCATCCTGCGCCTGATTCCGGAGCCGCCGGGCAAGATCGCGGGTGCCATCCGGTTCCAGGGGCGGGACCTTCTCACCCTGTCGGACAAGGAGATGCGGGCCATTCGTGGCAACGACATCTCGATGATCTTCCAGGAACCGATGACCTCGCTGAATCCCGTGCTGACGGTCGGGCGCCAGATCGGGGAGACGCTGCGCCTGCATCAGGGTCTCGACGCCCGCGCGGCGGAGGCGAAATCAGTCGAGATGCTGAAGCTCGTCGGCATACCCGCGCCGGAGCGGCGGGTCCGCGAATACCCGCACCAGCTGTCCGGCGGCATGCGGCAGCGCGTGATGATTGCCATGGCGCTGGCCTGCAACCCGAAACTGCTGATCGCGGACGAGCCGACGACGGCCCTCGACGTGACGATCCAGGCGCAGATCCTCGACCTCATGCGGGATTTGAAGAACCGGGTCGGCGCCGCGATCGTCCTCATCACCCACGACCTCGGAGTGGTGGCCGAAGTTGCCGAGCGCGTGATCGTCATGTACGCCGGCCGCAAGGTGGAGGAGGCGCCGGTCGGCTCCCTCTTCCGAGGCCCGAAGCACCCCTACACACAGGGGCTTCTCGGCGCCGTGCCGAAGCTCGGCTCCTCCCTGACGGGCGAGGCGACGCGCCTCTCGGAGATTCCCGGGCTCGTGCCCTCCCTCAAGAGGCGGATCGATGGCTGTGTCTTCGCGACCCGCTGCCCATACGTCACCGACCTCTGCCGCAAGGTGGCGCCGGCACTCGAAGCCAAGGCGCCGGGCCACGTCGCGGCCTGCCACTATGCCGTGAAGGAGGCCGTCGCAGCATGAGCGCGCTCCTCGACGTCCGCGACCTGAAGAAGCACTTCCCCATTCGCGCCGGCTTCCTCGGCGGCACCACGGGCTACGTCTACGCGGTGGACGGCATCTCCTTCGAGATCGCGAAGGGCGAAACCCTGTCCCTCGTCGGCGAGTCCGGCTGCGGCAAGTCCACCGTCGGCAAGGCCGTCCTGCGCCTCTTCGACATCACGGCGGGTCAGGTCGTGCTGGACGGCCAACGCATCGACCAGATGTCGCAGGCGACGCTGCGGCCGCTGCGGCGCCGCGTGCAGGTCGTCTTCCAGGATCCGTTCAGCAGCCTGAACCCACGGATGCGCGTCCGCGACATCCTGGCCGAGCCGATCCGAAACTTCCGCCTGGCGAAGGACGGAGCGGACCTCGACCGCAAGCTCGGCGAGCTCATGGACCGCGTCCGCCTGCCCCGCGACGCGATCGGGCGCTGGCCGCACGAATTCTCCGGCGGCCAGCGCCAGCGCATCGGCATTGCCCGTGCCCTCGCGGCTGAGCCCGACCTGATCGTCTGCGACGAGGCCGTGTCGGCCCTCGACGTTTCGGTCAAGGCGCAGATCGTCAACCTGCTGCAGGACCTGCAGTCGGAACTCGGCCTCGCTCTCCTCTTCATCTCCCACGACCTCGCGATCGTCGAGCATATGACGCATCGCGTCGCCGTCATGTACCTCGGCAAGATCGTGGAGGTCGCGCCGCGTCGTTCCCTCTTCGCGGCGCCCAAGCATCCCTACACGGAGGCACTGCTTTCCGCCGTGCCCCAGCCCATGCCGGGCGCGCAGCGGGAACGGATCATCCTGACAGGCGACGTCCCCAGCCCGATCAACCCGCCCAAGGGCTGCCGCTTCCACACCCGCTGCCGCTACGTCTTCGACCGCTGCCGCGTCGAAGAGCCACCGTTGGCGGCGGTCGAGGCGGGCCACACGGCCGCCTGCCACCTGCACGACCTGCCGCCGGACCAGAACCCGCTCTCCGGCGCCAAGGGCGCCTCGCTCCTGGCGGTCTGATCCGTGGCTGCCCCGGTCATGCTTGAGGTGCGCGAGCAGCGGGGCCCCTTCGGCGTCTTCGTGAAGTGGGTGTTCTGGATCTTCCAGGGTGCGATGCTCCTGGTGACCCTCGGCACATGCTCCCTCGTCGGTAACTTCGTCAGCGCCCCGAACCCGGAGGTAGCCCTCGGCGCCGGCCTGTTCGGGACGCTGGCGCTCGGGGTGATCTGGATCGTCTGGCCGATCGGAACCCTGGGCTTCGGGCTGATGGTCCTGCTGACCCGCGGCCGGAAGCGCCTCATCCCGCGCCGACGGCCGCGCCGGCCAGCGTGCCGCGGACCGGCCCGACCACCTGATCACCGCGGCATTCGTCAAGTCCCTGATCTGACACGCTGATCGGCTTGACGCGGCGCCGGTCCCGGGGCGACCCTGCCGGTCGAGTTCGCGGCGCCCGCGCCGCGCAGTGAACCCGGGGGGAAGGCGAATGCCGCAGGTCTCGATCACCGTGAATGGCGCCGGTCACACCGTGGACGTGGAGGGCCGCACCCTCCTCGTCGAACTCCTGCGGGAGAAGCTGCGGCTGACCGGCACGCATGTGGGCTGCGACACCAGCCAGTGCGGCGCATGCGTCGTGCACATCAACGGCGACAGCGTGAAGTCCTGCACCATCCTTGCCGTCCAGTGCGACGGCGCGGATGTGACGACGATTGAAGGCCTGGCCAAGCCAGACGGTACCCTGCACCCGATGCAGGAGGCCTTCCGCGAATACCACGCCCTGCAATGCGGCTTCTGCACGCCGGGCATGGTCATGTCCGCCGTGGACCTCGTCGCCAAGAACCCGCAGGGCCTGTCGGAACACGAGATCCGCGACGGCCTCGAGGGCAACCTCTGCCGCTGCACGGGCTACCACAACATCGTCAAGGCGATCGCCGCGGCCCAGGACCTGATGCACGGCCGCGTGACGGAACTGGCGCGCGCCGCCGAATAGCGGGCGGCGACGGCGCGGAGCGGCACGGCCGGACCGCGCCCGGCGGGCCAGGGCGGCCAACGCCCGGTCCGCCACGGGAGAGAACGAACGAGACATCGGGGGACGTCGCGATGAACGTCATCACGCCCTTCCAGGGCATCGGCGCCAGTGTGAAGCGCAAGGAAGACCTTCGCTTCCTCTCGGGACGCGGGAACTACACGGACGACATGAACCGTCCGGGCCAGCTCTACGTCCACTTCCTCCGGAGTCCGCACCCGCACGCGCGGCTCAAATCCGTGGACACCACCCTCGCCTCCGCCATGCGCGGCGTACGCGCGATCTACACCGGCGCGGACATGGACAAGGCTGGCCTGGGCGGCCTGCCCTGCGGCTGGGGAATCAAGAACAAGGACGGCTCCGCGATGGCGGAACCGGCGCACCCCATCCTCGCGATCGGCAAGGTGCGGCACGTCGGCGATCCCGTCGCGGCTGTGATCGCGGACACCCGCGCCCAGGCCCGTGACGCGGCCGAGGCGATCGTCGTGGACTACGAAGCCCTGGCGGCCGTCGCCACACCCGACGCCGCCCTCGCGCCCGGCGCCCCGCTGGTGCACGACGATGCACCGGGCAACCTGTGCTACGACTGGCACATCGGCGAACCGGCCCAGGCCGACGCGGCCTTCGCGGGCGCCGCGCATGTCGTGACCTTCGAGACGATGAACAACCGCCTCATTCCCAACGCGATGGAACCCCGCGTCGCGCTGGGTGACTACGACCCGACGACGGGCGAGCACACGCTCTACACGACGTCGCAGAACCCGCACGTCATCCGACTGCTCATGGGCGCTTTCGTCCTGAAGATCCCCGAGCACAAGCTGCGCGTCGTGGCGCCGGACGTCGGCGGCGGCTTCGGCTCCAAGATCTTCCACTACGCCGAGGAAGCGCTCTGCACCTGGGCCGCGGCGCAGCTGAAGCGCCCGGTGAAGTGGACGTCGGACCGGACAGAGGCCTTCATGTCCGACGCCCATGGCCGCGACCACGTCACGCGGGCGCAACTGGCGCTGGATGAGAACGGCATCTTCCTCGGCCTGAAGGTCAGCACCAAGGCTGCGATGGGCGCCTACCTCTCGACCTTCGCGCCGGCCGTGCCGACCTATCTCTACGCGACGCTCCTTGCGGGCTGCTACCGCACGCCCGTGGTCTACGCGGAGGTCAAGGCGGTCTTCACCCACACCGTGCCCGTGGACGCCTATCGCGGCGCTGGCCGGCCGGAGGCGACCTATCTCCTCGAACGGCTGATGGACGTCGCCGCGGCCCAGACGGGCTTCGACCGCGTGGAACTGCGCCGCAAGAACTTCATCCGCCCCGACCAGTTCCCCTACCAGACCCCCGTCGCGCTGGAATACGACAGCGGCAACTACGACGCGACGCTCGACCAGGCGCTGGAGGCCTCAGGCTGGGCCACCTTCGAGCAGCGCCGGCAGGAAGCCGCCGCGCGCGGCAAGCTGCGGGGCATCGGCATCTCCACCTACGTCGAGGCTTGCGGCATCGCGCCCTCCGCCGTCGTCGGCGCCCTCGGCGCCCGCGCAGGCCTCTACGAGGTCGCGACCATCCGCGTGCACCCGACCGGCAGCGTGACCGTGCTCACCGGCACGCACAGCCACGGCCAGGGGCACGAGACGACCTTCGCCCAGGTCGTCGCGGACAAGCTCGGCATCTCCGTGGATGCCGTGGACGTCGTGCACGGCGACACGAACAAGATCCCCTTCGGCATGGGCACCTATGGCAGCCGCTCGCTCGCCGTCGGTGGCTCGGCGATGATGAAGGCGATGGACAAGATCGTCGCCAAGGGAAAGAAGATCGCGGCGCACCTGATGGAAGCCTCGGTCGAGGACATCGAGTTCACGGACGGGATGTTCCGCGTCGCCGGCACGGACAAGGCGAAGGCGCTCGCCGAGATCTCGCTGGCGGCCTACGTCCCGCACAACTACCCGATCGACGAGATCGAGCCCGGGCTCGACGAGACCGCCTTCTACGATCCGAAGAACTTCACGTATCCCGCGGGCTGCCACATCTGCGAGGTCGAGATCGACCCGGACACGGGCCGGGTGGAGGTCGTGAACTTCACCGCGGTTGACGATGTGGGCCGCGTCATCAATCCGATGATCGTGGAAGGGCAGGTCCAGGGCGGCGTCGCCCAGGGCATCGGCCAGGCGCTGCTGGAGGCGGCGGCCTATGACGACCAGGGCCAGCTGCTCTCCGCCTCCTTCATGGACTACACCATGCCCCGCGCGAACGACCTGCCGAACGTGGACGTCGCGACCCACACCACGCTCTGCACCCACAACCCGCTGGGGGTGAAGGGCTGCGGGGAGGTCGGGGCCATCGGTTCGCCGCCCGCCGTCATCAACGCCGTCGTGGACGCCCTGCGCCACACCGGCATCCAGCACATCGAGATGCCCGCGACACCCGCGAAGGTCTGGGGCATCATCCACGCCAACGCCCCGCGCATGGCCGCGGAATAGGGGAAGCCGGATGTACGATTTCGCCTACCACAAGCCGACCTCGGTCGCCGACGCCGTCAAGCTGCTATCCACCGTCCCGGACGCCCGTCCGATCTCCGGCGGCCAGACGCTGCTGCCCGCGCTGAAGCACCGGCTGGACAAGCCGTCGGCGCTCGTCGACCTCTCCGGCATCGCCGAACTCCAGGGCATCCGGCGGGAGGGCAGCGCCATCGTCATCGGCGCGATGACGAAGCACCGCGACGTGCAGCATGACGCGCAGATCGTCTCCGGCATCCCGGCTCTCGCGAAGATGGCTGGCCTCGTCGGCGACACGCAGGTCCGCAACCGCGGCACGATGGGCGGTTCGCTCGCCAACAACGACCCCGCCGCCGACTATCCCTCGGCGGCACTCGCCCTCGGCGCGACCTTCATCACCGACCGCCGCCGGATCGAGGCGGACGACTACTTCCTCGGCATGTTCACGACTGCGCTGGAGCCGGGCGAACTGCTGACGGCCATCTCCTTTCCCGTGCCGGAAAAGGCGGGCTACGCGAAGATGCGCAACCCCGCGTCCCGCTATGTCATGACCGGCGTCTTCGTCGCGAAGGGCCCGAAGGGCGTGCGCGTCGTCGTCAACGGCGCGGGACCCGGTGTCTTCCGGCAGAAGGAGATGGAGGCGGCGCTTTCCTCCAGCTGGTCGCCCGATGCGGTCGCGAACGTGAAGCAGCCCGCGGATGGCCTGAACAGCGATATCCACGGCTCCGCGGAGTACCGCGCGCACCTCGTCACCGTCATGGCCAAGCGCGCCGTCGCCGACGCGGCCTGAGCGCCTTGGCCGACATGACGGCCGGGAAGGGGGACCCCACCCGGCCGCACGTCGTGATCATCGGCGCAGGGATCGTCGGTGCCTGTACGGCCTTGCAGGCGCTGTACCGCGGCTTCCGCGTCACCATTCTCGATCCCGGAACGCCAGGCGGCGAGCAGGCCGCGTCCTACGGCAATGGCTGCTGGCTTTCGCCGATGTCAGTCATCCCTCCCGCTACTCCGGGGTTGTGGCGCAAGGTGCCGGGCTACCTGGCCGACCCGCTCGGCCCCCTTTCCATTCGGCCCTCCTATCTGCCGCGCGTGCTGCCTTGGCTGGCGCGCTACCTGCTCTCCGGCTGGACCGAGGCGCGCGTGCTGCGCACGGCCCGGGGACTGCGCGCAATCCTGAAGGACGCGCCCGCGCTGCACCGCCGCCTGGCGGAGGACGCCGGCGTCCCCGACCTGATCCGCGACCGCTCGGGGCTCATGTACATCTATCCGTCGCGCGCCGAGTTCGAGGCGGAGGCCATGTCCTGGCGCATCCGGAGCGAGGTCGGCATCACGTGGACCGAGTTGGGCCCGGACGAGATGCGGCAGAGTGAGCCGGAGCTGGACCGCCGCTACGGCTTCGGCGTGCTGGTCGAGGAGGGAGGCCACTGTCTCGACCCCGGCGCCTACGTCGCGGCACTGGTCGCGCAGGCCGAAGCCGAAGGCGCCGAGTTTCGGCGCGAAGCGGCGACGGCCTTCCACCTCGAAGCCGGCCGCCTCCGCGCCGTGCGCACGGCCTCCGGCGAGATCGCGGCCGACCGGGCGGTGATCTGCGCCGGCGCGCGGTCGAAGGCACTCTCGGCCGCAGTGGGCTCGCCCGTCCCGCTGGAGACGGAACGTGGCTACCACGCTCTCGTCCTCGACGCGGAGACCGGGCCGCGCACGCCGCTCATGCCCTCCGACGGCAAGATGAGCATCACGCGCACGCGCCAGGGCCTGCGTTGCGCCGGGCAGGTGGAGATCGCCGGCCTGGAGGCCGCCCCGAACTGGCGCCGGGCCGAGATCCTGCGCGACCACCTCCTCCGCTCCTTCCCGAACCTCCCGCGCGACCTGCCGGCCGGTCGGGTGAAGTTCTGGATGGGCCATCGCCCGTCCATGCCCGACGGCCTGCCCTGCATCGGCCCGTCGCGCTCAACCCCCGACGTGCTGCTGGCCTTCGGCCACGGCCATGTCGGCCTCGTCGCGGGCCCGAGGACCGCCGAGGTCGTCGGCGCCCTGCTCGCGGGTGAATCACCGCCGATTGATCCGGCTCCGTACAGCCCGGCGCGATTCGGCTAGCGTTCCCCCGGGGACCGTGCCATCGTGAGGTGCCGGTCCTACACGTCGTTGGGCCGAAGTGATCTGCGGATACGATAACCAGTGTCTTTCGAAGACGAACAGCAGGGCGGCGGCGCAACGACCGAAGCCGAAGTGAAGTGGTACAACGGGCGCAAGGGCTTCGGCTTCGTGCTCGGACCGGACGGACAGGATGTGTTCTTCCACGCTTCCGCCCTCGCCCAGGCCGGGCTCCAGTCGGCCGACACCGGCGACAAGCTGGTGTGTGAGATCGGCACGGACCGCCAGGGTCGCCGCCTCGTCACCCGCATCGTCGAACTCAAGCCCGGGCCGGGCGGCGGAGCCGGCGGCGGCGGCAGTGGCGGCTTCGGTGATCGCCCCCGCGTCGTGACTTCGGTGACCGGCCCCCGCGCCGCGACTTCGGCGGCGGCGGCGGTGGTGGCTTCGGCGATCGTCCCCCGCGTCGTGACTTCGGTGGCGGCGGCGGCTATGGCGGTGGCGGCGGTGGCTTCGGCGATCGTCCTCCGCGTCGCGACTTCGGTGGCGGCGGTGGTTTCGGCGGCGGTGGTGGCGGCTTCGGCGCCCCCGCGGCAATTTCGGCGACCGTCCGCCGCCGCGCCGCGAGTTCAACCGTGACGAGGGCGGCCCGACCTACTCGGTCAACGGCACGGTCAAGTGGTTCGACCACGTCCGCGGTTTTGGTTTCGTGACGCCGGAGGATGGCGGCCAGGACGTGTTCCTGCACTCCTCCGTCCTGCAGCGCGCTGGCGTGCAGGATGTCCAGCAGGGCCAGAAGGTCGGGCTGGAGGTTCGCGACGGCCAGCGTGGCCGCCAAGCCGTGATCCTGAAGGACAGTTGATCCCCGCACCCCTGCGGGAACTGAACGCCCCGGTCGCAAGGCCGGGGCGTTTTGCGTTTCAGGGCGCCGCGAACCGTCGGGGCCGCAGCCCCGCATGGAACCACGCGATCATCGAATAGATGTCGTAGACCGGCAGGCCGATGCGCTCGCGCAGCGCGGCGGCGTAGGGCGGCATATTCGTGCATTCCAGCACGATCGCGCCGACCTCCGGGTGGCGCGTTACGAGGCGCTCGCCGGCTTCCAGGATGTCCTGCTCGGCGAGCCCGACATCCATGTCCTCCTTCTCCGCCCGGATCAGCACGCGGAAGAACTCCCGCCCGTCCTCCGTGCCCTCGACTGGCGTGTCCAGCGGCACGCCCGCGGCGCGCAGGTGTGCCTCCGTCAGGCTGCCGCGGGACACCGTGACGACTCCCACCCGCTTCCCCGGCGGCAGCGTCGCCTGCACCCAGGGCACCTGCATCAGGCTGCTCGTCGCGACGGGCACGCCGACTGCTTCGGCCATCTCCGCCTGGAACAGCGACAGGAAGCCGCAGTTCGTCGTGATCGCCTCTGCCCCCAACGCGACGAGGTCCTGCGCCGCCGCGATGAAGTCCGGCAGCAGCCCGCACGCGCCCTGAAGCACGACTTTCTCCGGCGATGCGCCGCGCACGACGCGGAACAGCACCGGGAAGGGCCAAGTCTCCCCGTTGCCCATGTCCCCGGGGATGCGCGGGAACCGTGCCTCCAGCATGAGGATGCCGAGCGCCGCCCCGTAGACCGCCTTCCCGCCTCGCGCCACGCCCTGCATGCCCGATCCCCTGACCAACCGCGGGATCATAGGCCCGCGCGCCGCGCGAGGGAGGGATCGCTTGCACGTGGCAGCGCCGTGAGACGCAGTGTTCCACGCGACGCCATTCCACCCTAGCCTGCCACCAACCCGAACGGAGTGCCTCGATGCGCCGCACCCTGCTCCTGCTCACCGCCCTGATGCTGCCCGGCCTCGCCGCGGCCCAGGGTGCCGCGCCAGACAACTGGCCCAACCGTCCGATCACGCTCCTCGGCGGCTTCCCGAACTCCTCCGGCGTGGACCTTTACCAGCGCCGCCTAGCAGAGCCGCTGTCCCGCGCCCTGGGCGTTCCCGTCATCGTGGACAACCGGATCGGCGCGGGTGGCAACATCGCCTCCGCCCTCGTCGCTCGCGCGCGCCCTGACGGATACATGTTCCTCCTCGCGACGGCCGGCACCCACGCGATCAACGCGGCGCTCTACCGCAACCTCGGCTTCGACGTGTTCCGCGACGTCACGCACATCGCGCATCTCGGCGACGTGCCCAACATCCTGCTCGTCAACCCGAAGCGGCATCCGGACTGGCGCACCTGCCAGGACGTGATGGCCGCCGCCCGCGCCCGGCCCGGCGCCTTCACCTATGGCAGCACGGGAAACGGCGCCTCGACGCACCTCGCCGGCGCGCGCTTCGCCAAGGCCGCGGGGATTGACCTGCTGCACGTCCCCTTCGCCGGCCAGCCGATGGTCGTCACGTCATTGTTGAACGGCGACGTCGATATCCTCTTCAACCAGGTCGGCCCCGCCCTCGGCCTGATCCAGTCCGGCGAGGTCCGTGCCCTCGGCGTCACCACGGCCGGCCGGGTCTCGGCCGTCGCGGACGTCCCGACCATGGCGGAGGCCTGCAACCTGCCGGGCTTCGAGAGCAGCACATGGTACGCAGTCCTCGCCCCGCCCAGCCTGCCCGAGCCGATCCAGCGGCGCATGAACGCCGAGATCAATCGCATCATCTCGGAGCCCGGCTTCCGCTCCTGGCTCGTGGACAGCCAGGGTATCGTGCCCCCGACCGCGACGACGCCGGAGCAGTTCCGGACTGTCCACCAGGCCGATATCGCCCGCTGGGGGCAGGCCGTCCGCGAATCCGGCGCGACCGTGGACTGATTCCGCTTCCATCCCGCGCTGGTGGGAAGTAGGCTTCTGACATGTCAGACAGCCTTCCACGGCCATGTCGTACCTGAGCCGCGTCGAGCCACCCGCCTCGCTGACCGAGCAGGTCGTCGCCCGCCTCCGTCGTGAAATCCTGGCGTGCCGCCTGACCCCCGGTGAGGTTCTGAGCGAGGCCGCAACCGCGGCCCGCCTTAGCCTCGGCAAGGCCCCCGTTCGCGCCGCCCTGGCACGGCTGGCCGAGGACGGCCTGGTCCAGGCCCAGCCCCGCCGCGGCTGGGTCGTCTCCCTGGTCACGATCCGCGACATCCACGAGGTCTTCGACCTGCGACTGTTGCTGGAACCCGAGGCCGCCCGCCGCGCCGCAGGACGGGTGGATGCGAAGGCCCTCGCCGACCTCGACGCCATCTGCGCCTGCGGCTACCGGCCCGAGGATGAGGAGAGCACGCTTGCCTTCCTCGACGCCAACAAGGCGTTCCACGTCGCCGTCGCCGAACTCTCCGGCAACGCCCGCCTGTCCCGCCAAGTCGCCCGCCTGCTGGACGAGAGCACCCGGATGCTCGTCCTCGGCCTCCGCCGCCGCGACCGGACCGGCGAGATGTCGCACGAGCACCATGCCCTGACCGAAGCCCTGGCCCTCGGGCGCGCCGAGGAGGCCGCTCGCATCATGCGGGAACAGGTGTCGGCGAGCCGCGCCATGGTCCTCGCCGCGCTGACCGCCCCCGACGCCGGCATCGCGATCTGAAGGAGGCTGCCGTGAACCTCGCTCCGGTCCCCCCATCCGTTCACGCCGCACCCCCGACGCTGCTGCGACGCCCGCTCGACGCCATGCTGGCCGGCATTGCCGAGGCCGTCCGCGGCGCGCCGGAGCGCCGCCATGCTGCCGTCGCCGAGGCCATAGCCGCCCACGTGGCCGACCCTCGGCTGCTGGAAGGCCGCGACTGCCCCTGCTGCCCGACCAACTACGTCCGCCACCTCCTCCACGGCGACGCCGCGGCCAGCTACGCCGTCATCGCCCTGGTCTGGCGCCCCGGCCAGATGAGCCCGGTCCACGCCCACAAGACCTGGTGCGCCCTCGCCGTCCACCGCGGCACGTTGACCGAGACGTTCTATGCGGCGGCGGAGGACGATCCCGTGCCGACCGGCACCCGCCTCTGCCCGCCCGGCACGCTGTCCTGCACTCCGCCGGACCCGAACAGCATCCACCGCCTCGCCAACCTCTCCTGCCGCGAGGCCGTCTCCATCCATTGCTACGGCGCCGCCTTCGACCGCCTCGGGGACCAGGTGAACCTCGTCTATTCGGCCTGACCGTCCTATTTTGCGGCGCAGGACCGGTGCCCCGACGCCGGCAAGGGAAGCGCCGATGACCGAGACCTGCATCGTGGGCTGGGCCCACACCCCCTTCGGCAAGCTGGAGGACGCCCCGGACGCCGAGACGCTCATCGGCCGCGTCGCCGCCGCCGCGATCGCCGATGCCGGCCTCGCCCCCGCGGACGTGGACGCGATCTTCATCGGCCACTTCAACGGCGGCTTCACGAAGCAGGACTTCCCCGCCTCGCTCGTCATGCAGTCCCTGCCCGAGCTGCGCTTCAAGCCCGCGACGCGGCTGGAGAACGCCTGCGCCACCGGCTCCGCCGCGATCCATGCCGGCATGAACCACATCGCCGCGGGCCGCGGCCGGATCAGCCTCGTCATCGGCGTCGAGAAGATGACGGCGGTGCCCGGGGCCGAGGTCGGCGACATCCTCCTGAAATGTTCCTATCGCAAGGAGGAGGGCGACATTCCCGCGGGCTTCGCCGGCGTCTTCGCCCGCATCGCCGATGCCTACTTCCAGCGACACGGCGACCAGTCCGACGCGCTGGCCGCGATCGCCGCGAAGAACCACAGGAACGGCGTCGGGAACCCCTACGCACAGATGCGGAAGGATCTCGGCTACGATTTCTGCCGCACGGTGTCGGACAGGAACCCGGTCGTCGCCGGCCCGCTGAAGCGCACGGATTGCTCGCTCGTCTCCGATGGCGCCGCCGCGCTGGTCCTGACCGACGCCGAGACGGCCGCGACCCTGGACAAGGCCGTCCGCTTCCGCGCCGCCGTGCAGGTGAACGACCTGCTGCCCATCTCCGCGCGCGACATCATCCGCTTCGAGGGCGCGCGCGAGGCCTGGCGCCAAGCCTACGAGGCCGCAGGCGTCACGCTGGACGACCTCTCCTTCGCCGAGGTCCATGACTGCTTCACCATCGCCGAGCTCATCCACTACGAGGCGATGGGCCTGGCGAAGGAAGGGCAGGGGGCTCGCGCCATCCTCGACGGCACCGTCGCGAAGTACGGACGCCTCCCCGTGAACCCCTCCGGCGGCCTGAAGTCGAAGGGCCACCCGATCGGCGCCACCGGCGTCTCCATGCACGTCATGGCCGCGATGCAGCTGACAGGCGAGGCCGGGGGCATGCAGCTGCGCGATCCTTCGCTCGGCGCGGTCTTCAACATGGGCGGCGCCGCCGTCGCGAATTACGCCTCCATCCTGGAGAGGGCGCGCTGACGGCGGCCCCCCGCCGGCCGCTGCTGATCGGGTCGGACGTCTATCGCGGCTCCACCTACGGCCCGAAGCACCCGCTGGCGATCCAGCGGGTGCCGAACACCCTGGACCTGATCCGCGCGCTGGGCTGGCTCGACCCGGCGCGGTATCTCGACGCACCGCGGGCCACGTTCGCGCAACTCACCCGCTTCCACACGCCCGCCTACGTCGCGGCCCTGCAACGCGCGGAAGCCACGCAGGCCGCGACGGCCGAGGACCGCGAGCGCCACCACATCGGCGCCCACGGCAACCCAGTCTTCCGCGAGATCTTCCGGCGCCCCGCCACCGGAGCCGGCGGCGCCATCCTGGCCGCGCGGCTGACCGTCACCGGCGGCACCGTCCACGTCCCGGGCGCCGGCACCCACCACGCGCTGCGCGATCGCGCCAGCGGCTTCTGCTACGTCAACGACGTCGTCCTCGGCCTCCTGGAATGGCTGGACCTCGGGCTCACGAACATCCTCTACATCGACCTCGACGCCCATCACGGCGACGGCGTTGAGATCGCGTTCCACGACGACCCGCGGGTGTTCACCGTGTCGATCCACGAAGCCGGTCGCTGGCCGCACACCGGGCACCTGGGGGACCGCGCCGGCGGTCACGCGCGCAACATTCCCGTTCCACCCGGCTACAACGACACCGAGGCCGCGCACGTCCTGGGCCACGCCCTCCTGCCGTTCATCCGGCACCTCCGACCGCAGGCGGTCATGCTTCAATGCGGCGCGGACAGTCTGGAGGAGGACCCGCTCGCGCGCCTTTCCCTTTCGAACCACGCCTACCTCGCCACCCTGCGCGCCGTAATGGCCCAGACACCGCGCCTGATCGTCACAGGGGGAGGGGGCTACAATCCCTGGTCCGTCGCCCGACTCTGGGCAGCGATCTGGGGCACGCTGGACGGGCGGGACATGCCGGAGCGCCTGCCCGCCGCGGCCGAAGCCGTCCTCCGGGTTATCACCTGGGACCGCGCCGCGGGGCGCAATCCGCCCGAGCCCTGGTTCACGACGCTGCTCGACGCGCCACGCCCCGGTCCGGTCCGGGACGAGATCGCCGCCGCCTGCGAAGAGGTCCTGCGGGACCTCCCCGAACCCGTCAGGCCGGCAGCAACAGGCTGACCGCCGCCTGCGCCGCGATCCCCTCGCCGCGCCCGGTGAAGCCCAGCCGCTCCGTCGTCGTCGCCTTCACCGAGACCCGATCCGCCGGCACGCCCAGCAGTTCCGCGACCCGCGCGATCATCGCCGGCGCGTGCGGCGTGATCTTCGGCCGCTCGCAGATCAGGGTGACGTCGGCGTTGCAGAGCACCCCGCCCCGCGCCGCGACCCGCCCGGCGGCGTGCCGCAGGAAGGCGGACGAGTCCGCGTCCTTCCACTGCGCTTCTGACGGCGGGAAGTGCCGGCCGATGTCGCCTTCAGCGAGGGCGCCGTAAATGGCATCGCAGAGGGCGTGCAGCCCGACATCCGCGTCCGAATGCCCGTCCAGACCCAACTCATGCGGCACCTGCACGCCGCACAGCCACAGCAACCGACCTGGGACTAGCCGGTGCACGTCAAAGCCCGTGCCGGTACGCGGCAACATCCGGGGCAGCATAGCGGCCTCCACGCGTTCGAGGTCCCCGGGATAGGTGATCTTCACGTTGTCCTCCGATCCCGGGACGAGCGCGACCGTCAGCCCCGCGGCTTCGAGTAGCGCCGCATCGTCCGTCACCTCTTCCCGCACGGCGCGGTGCGCGTCGAGGAGGGCCCCGAACCGGAACGCCTGCGGCGTCTGCGCCCTGTACAGCCCGGCCCGCGGGACGGTGCGGCTGACCCGCCCATCCTCGCCGGCCTTGAGCGTGTCGGCGACCGGCTGGGCCGGGATGGCGCCGGGGTGATCGCGGAGGGCCGCCAGCAGCGCCGCGATCGTCCCTGGCGTGACCACCGGCCGCGCTGCGTCGTGGACGAGGACGACATCCGGCGCGTCGGCCGCGAGGGCGCCCAGCCCGGCCCGGACGCTTTCCTGCCGGGTCGCGCCGCCGGCGACCGGCGGCCGTACCGGTAGCCCGTCCAGCAGCGCCGCCACACGTGCCTCCTCGCCGGCCGCGACGACGGGCTGAAGGCCCGCGACCAGTCCGTCCCGCAGCAGCGCTTCCGCCGCGTGCCGGATCACGGGTCGCCCGACCAGCGGGAGGTACTGCTTCGGGACTGGCGCCCCCAGCCGCGTCCCGTTCCCTGCTGCCATCAGCAGCGCGACAACCCGCATCCCGTCATCCCCTGGCCCCGGCGCCGCCCTAGCCGCGGCCGGGCTGTCGCACAAATCGTGACTCCGCTTGACCGGCGCCCTGCCCGGTTGATAGGCACCCGACGATGCAGCCAAACCACACTCCGGCGGGCGCTGCCCAAGAAGCGGGCAGCCCCGCGATCCGGCCCATCCGCATCGGTGACCTGACGCTCGACCGGCCCGTGATCCTCGCCCCGATGTCGGGGGTGACGGATCTGCCATTCCGCCGCCTCGCCCGGGCGCAGGGCACGCCGATGGTCGTCAGCGAGATGATCGCCTCCCAGGCCATGGTTCGGGAGAACCGCCAGACCCTGAAGATGGCCGAGATGGACGGCTTCGGCGGCCCGGCCTCCGTCCAGCTCGCGGGCTGCGAACCCGCCGTGATGGCCGAGGCCGCGCGGCTCGCCGTGGACCGCGGCGCCCGGCTGGTGGACATCAATTTCGGCTGTCCCGTGAAGAAGGTGGCGGTCGGCCAGCAGGCCGGCAGCGCCCTCATGCGGGACGAGGTGAAGGCGGCCGCCATCCTGGAAGCGACGGTGAAGGCCGTCTCCGTCCCCGTCACGCTGAAGATGCGCATGGGCTGGGACCACGGGAGCCTCAACGCCCCGAACCTCGCCCGCATCGCGGAAGCCTGCGGGATCCGGATGGTGACGGTGCACGGCCGCACCCGGCAGATGCTCTACACCGGCATCGCCGACTGGGCCTTCGTCGCCCGGGTGAAGGCGGCGGTCAGCATCCCCGTCATCGTCAACGGCGACATCCTCGGCGCGGAGGACGCGCTGGAGGCCCTGCGCCAGTCCGGCGCGGACGGGGTGATGATCGGGCGTGGCGCCTATGGACGCCCCTGGCTTCCGGGCCAGGTCGCCGAGGCGCTGGAGACCGGCACGGTCCCCGCCGAACCGTCGATCGCCGATCAGTACGCGACGCTGCTCGAACACTATGACGCCATGCTGGCCCATCACGGGACCAACCCGGGCGTCCGCCTCGCGCGCAAGCATATCGCCTGGTACTCGCACGGCCTGCCCGGCAGCGCGCAGTTCCGGGTCCGCGTCAACGCCGCTGACACGGCGGAGGACGCGCTGGGCGTCATTCACGACTTCTACGGCCCCCTCGTCGCCGCGGGGGTCGAACGCAGCCGGCAGGCCTTCCGCGAAGCCGGCCATGATTCCGAGAGAGCCCTCGCCGCATGAGGACCGCCGCACCCCTCCGCGCCCTCGCGCGCCCGCAGGTCTTCCTGCCGCCCGGCGCGAACCTCATCCTCGGCGCGCTGCCGATGCCCGTGGTGCTGCTGGATCCGGAGAACCGGTTCTCCTTCGCCAATCCGGCAGCGGAACTGTTCTTCGGCCTATCTCTGCCGTCGCTGACGCAGATGCGCCTGACCGACCTGCTGCCGGAGGATTGCCGCCTTGTCTCGCTCGTCGAGCAGGTCCGGTCGGTGGACGCTCCGGTCTCGGACCACGACCTGAACCTCATCAGCCCGCGCCTGCACCGCGAAGGGGTCGCCGCTCATGGCGCTCCGGTGCCGGAAAGCCCCGGCGCCGTCGTCCTGACATTGCAGGACGGCTCCACCGCCCAGAAGCTCGACCGGCAACTGAACTTCCGCGGCGCGGCGCGCGGGGCTTCGGCCATGGCCGCGATGCTCGCCCACGAGGTGAAGAACCCCCTCTCCGGCATCCGCGGTGCTGCCCAACTGCTGGAAAGCGGGGTCTCCGAAGCCGACCGCGAGCTCTGCGTCCTCATTCAGGACGAGGTCGACCGCATCCGCGACCTCGTCGAGCGGATGGATATGTTCTCCGAACGCCCGACCGAGCGCGATGCGGTGAACATCCACGAGGTCCTGGACCACGTGAAGCGGATCGCCGGCGCCGGCTTCGCCGCGCATCTCCGCCTTGCCGAGGAGTACGACCCCTCCCTTCCGCTCGTCTGGGGCAACCGCGACCAGCTGGTCCAAATCCTGCTCAACCTCGTGAAGAACGCGGCCGAGGCCGTTGATCCGCGTGAGGGAGAAATCGTCCTGTCCACCGCCTACCGCCACGGCGTCCGCCTGGCGATCCCCGGCTCGAAGGAGCGCGTCCATCTGCCGCTCGAGGTCAGCGTCCGCGACAACGGCCCGGGCATCGACGACGACGTGCGCGCCACGCTCTTCGAGCCCTTCGTCACAACGAAGCGGGGAGGGCAGGGGCTCGGCCTCGCCCTCGTCGCGAAGCTCGTGGCCGACCACGGTTCGCTCATCGAATGCGACAGCCGGCCGGGGCGGACCGTCTTCCGCCTGTCCCTGCCGCAGGCACCGGCCCGCCGCCCGGCGATGCGCCCGATCGAGCTCCGCGCGTGAGCGGACGCACGATCCTCATCGCGGATGACGACCGGGCCATCCGGACCGTCCTCTCCCAGGCCCTGGGTCGCGCGGGGCACACGGTCCGCGCGACATCCTCCGCCTCAACCCTCTGGCGCTGGGTCGAGGACGGGGAGGGCGACCTGGTCATCACCGACGTCGTCATGCCCGACGAGAACGGGCTGGACCTCGTCCCCCGCATCCGTCGGGTCCGGCCGGAACTGCGGGTCGTCGTCATGTCCGCGCAGTCCACCTTCATGACGGCGCTGAAGGCGGCCCAGCGTGGCGCCTTCGACTACCTGCCCAAGCCCTTCGACCTGAAGGACCTGCTCTCCCTTGTGGACCGGGCGCTCGCCGCGCCGCCGGCCGCGACGGAGGAGCCCGAGGCGGGCGAGGAAGGGGAGCGCCTGCCGCTCGTGGGACGCTCCGCGGCGATGCAGGAAATCTACCGGACCGTCGCGCGCCTCACGACGACCGACCTGACCGTGATGATCAACGGCGAGTCGGGGACGGGTAAGGAACTGATCGCCCGCGCGCTGCACGACTACGGCAAGCGCCGGACCGGTCCCTTCGTCGCCATCAACATGGCCGCCATCCCGCGTGACCTGATCGAGGCCGAACTCTTCGGACATGAGCGCGGCGCCTTCACCGGCGCCCTCGCCCGCGGCGTGGGGCGCTTCGAGCAGGCCGCCGGCGGCACCCTCTTCCTCGACGAGATCGGCGACATGCCGCCGGAGGCGCAGACCCGCCTCCTCCGCGTCCTCCAGGAGGGTGAGTTCACGACGGTCGGTGGACGCCAGCCCATCAAGGCCAATGTCCGGATCGTCGCGGCGACGCATCGCGACCTGCGGCAATCCATCCGGCAAGGCCTGTTCCGGGAAGACCTCTTCTACCGCCTGAACGTGGTGCCCATCCGACTTCCGCCCCTGCGTGAGCGGCAGGAGGACATCCCGCTCCTTGCCCGGCACTTCCTCGACCGCGCCAAGGCCGCAGGCCTGCCGGCCAAGACGCTCGACGCCGGCGCGGTGGACCGGCTGAAGGAACATCCCTGGCCGGGCAATGCCCGGGAGCTCGAGAACCTGATGCGGCGCCTCGCCGCCCTTTACCCGCAGGAGGTGATCGGGGCCGACGCGGTCACGGCGGAACTGGCCGAGGCCTCCCCGGGCAACGCGCCGGCACCCGGCGCCGCCGCGAACGAGACGCTGGAACAGGCCGTCGAGCGTCATCTCGCGACCTTCATCGGCAGCCAGCGCGACGGCCTGCCCGTGCGCGACGCGACTCTACGAGCGCGTGCTGGCCGAGGTCGAGCGTCCCCTGCTGCGTCTCGCGCTCGCCTCGACCCGCGGCAACCAGATCAAGGCGGCGGCCATGCTCGGCCTGAACCGCAACACGCTGCGGAAGAAGATCCGGGAACTGGAACTCCCGGTGGTGCGCGGCCTGTCGTGACCCGCCTGGCCGTCCCGCCGTGCTGAGGGGACGCGAGATCGGGGGGAAGATCGCGGACTTCCTCCTCGGGCGCGCGATGACGCTCGGCCTCGCGGCCGGGGCGCTGCTCGTCGGCGTCGCCACCTTCTCCCTCCTGTCGGGCGGTACGCCGCTCGGTCCGACCTCGCCGTCGCAGATCGTGGCCGTCCTCCTCGTCAACGCGGCCTTCGTGCTGATGCTCGGCATCAGCCTGACGACGCGGCTCGTCCGCGTCTGGGCGGAGCGGCGCCGGGGCAGCGCGGGGTCGCGCCTGCACGTCCGGCTCGTCCTGCTCTTCGGCGGCGTCGCGGCCGTGCCGGCCTTCCTCGTCGCGGCCTTCGCCGCCGTGTTCTTCAACCTCGGCATCCAGGCCTGGTTCAGCGACCGCGTGCGGGGGACGCTGGAGGCCAGCCTCATCGCGTCGCGCGCCTACCTCGACGAACACCGCAACACGATCCGCGCCGACGCCCTCGCGATCGCCGCCGAGCTGAACCGCGCCTCGACGCTGCTGCCCGACAACACGGTCGGCTTCTCGCGCCTGCTCTCGTCGCTCACGGCACTGCGCGGCCTGACGGAGGCGGTGGTCTACGACCCCGTCCTCGGCAATGTCGTCGCGGGCGCTGGGCTCGGCAGCGCCCTCACGGTGGACCCGCCGCCGGCCTGGGCGAACGACATCATCCGGCAGGGCGACGTCGCCGTCCTTGCCGACGAGAGCGAGCAGGGGATGGTGCGCGGCGTGGTCGCGTTGGACAGCCAGCCGGCGCTGCTGCTCCAGATCGGGCGCCCGGTGGACCCCTCCATCATCGAGCACATGCAGCGGACCGAGCTGACCTTCCAGGAATACGCCCAGCTCGACCAGAACCGATCCGGCCTGCAGATCACCTTCGCGCTGATCTTCATCATCGCGGCGCTGCTCGTACTGCTGGCCGCGGCGCTGATCGGCCTCGTCATTGCGAACCAGATCGCGCGGCCCATCGCGCACCTCGCGAACGCGGCGGAGCGGGTCCGCACCGGCGACCTGTCCGTTCGCGTGGACGAAGGAGCCGCAGACGACGAGGTCGGCTCCCTCTCCCGCGCCTTCAACCGCATGACGAACCAGCTCGCGGCGCAGCGGAGCGAACTGCTTGAGGCCTATCGCCAGCTCGACGACCGCCGCCGCTTCACGGAAAGCGTGCTCGCCGGCGTCTCGGCCGGCGTGATCGGCCTCGACCCGGAGGGCCGGATCAACCTGCCGAACCGTTCGGCAAGCGACCTGCTGGGCCGCGACCTCGATCCTCTGGTGGGTCATCACCTGGACGACGTGGTGCCGGAATTCGGCATCCTGCTGACCGCCGTCATGGATTCCCCCGACCGCGCCCGGACCGAGGAAATCCCCGTTACCGCCCGCGGCAGCCGCCGCACCCTGCTCGTCCGCATCGGGGCCGAGGCGGCGGAGGGGGAGGTGACGGGCTACGTCCTCACCTTCGACGACATCACCGACCTGCTCTCCGCCCAGCGCCAGGCGGCCTGGGCCGACGTCGCCCGTCGCATCGCCCACGAGATCAAGAATCCCCTGACCCCGATCCAGCTCTCGGCCGAGCGCCTCAAGCGCCGCTACCTCAAGCAGATCACGGAAGATCCCGAGACCTTCCGCGCCTGCACCGACACGATCGTCCGGCAGGTCGGCGACATCGGCCGCATGGTGGACGAATTCTCCGCCTTTGCCCGCATGCCCCAGCCCGTCATCCGTCCGGAGAGCGCGGTCCAGCTGGCCCGCGATGCCCTCGTCCTTCAGCGCGACGCGCACCCCGACATCGCCTACGAGCTCCGCGTGCCCGAAACTGCGGTGCCGATCCGGGGTGACCGGCGCCTGATCAACCAGGCGCTGTCCAACCTCCTGCTCAACGCCGCCGACGCGATCGCCATGCGCCCCGATGGAAGCGCGGGCGGCCGCATCCTCCTGGAGGTCACCGCGGGCGGCCGGGAGTCGCCGGTCCGTATCGCCGTGGAGGACAACGGCATCGGCCTGCCGCAGGACGCGGAGCGGGACCGGCTCACGGAACCGTATGTCACGCACAAGCCGAAGGGGACGGGGCTTGGGCTTGCCATCGTGAAGAAGATCATGGAGGACCATGGTGGCGGGCTGACGCTGGAGGACGGGGCGGCCGGGGGGGCTCGCGCCGTCCTGTTCCTTCCCGCGGACCCTTCCGCGGCCGATGGTCCGGCGGCGTCAGGCGACGAGCGGGGGACGGAGATGCTGCGCCATGGCGCATGACATCCTGATCGTGGACGACGAGCCGGACATCCGCACGCAGATCGAAGGCGTGCTGGGTGACGAAGGCTACGAAACCCGCGGCGCGGCCAACAGCGACGGAGCCCTTGCGGAGTTCCGCAAGCGACGGCCGAGCCTCGTCATCCTCGACATCTGGCTGCAGAACTCCCGCATGGACGGGCTGGGTATCCTTGAAGCCCTGCACCGCGAGGAGCCGCGTGTCCCGGTCGTCATGATCTCCGGCCACGGGACCATCGAGACGGCGGTCCAGGCGATCCAGCAGGGCGCCTACGACTTCATCGAGAAGCCGTTCAAGTCGGACCGCCTGCTTCTGATCGTCGCCCGCGCGCTGGAAGCCGCGCGGCTGGTGCGGGAGAACTCCGAGCTTCGCCTTCGCAGCGGGTCGGAGTCCGAGCTGATCGGCACCTCCTCCCTCGTCAGCGGCCTGCGGAACCAGGTGGAGAAAGTGGCGCCGACCGGCTCCCGCGTGCTGATCAGTGGCCCCGCCGGGTCGGGCAAGGAAGTGGTCGCGCGGATGATCCACGCCCGCTCCCGCCGCTCCGATGAGCCCTTCGTCGTGCTGAACTGCGCCACCCTGAATCCCGCCCGCTTCGAGGAGGAACTCTTCGGCGTCGAGGCCACGGCCGACTCGCCCCGCCGCCAGGGCGTGCTGGAACGCGCGCATGGCGGCACGCTCCTGCTTGACGAGGTCGCGGACATGCCCCTCGAGACCCAGGGCAAGATTGTCCGCGCCCTCCAGGAACAGGGCTTCGAGCGGATCGGCGGGGCGACCCGCGTCAAGGTGGACGTGCGCGTCGTCGCGACGACCAACCGCGACCTCGCCGCCGAAATCGCCGCGAGCCGCTTCCGGGAGGATCTCTATTACCGCCTCGCCGTCGTCCCGCTCCGGGTCCCGTCCCTGCGCGAGCGGCGGGAGGACGTGCCGGCCTTGGCCCGCCACTTCATGGCCCGGTCCGCCGAATCCTCCGGCGTCCCGCCCCGGACCATTTCCGAGGACGCGATGGCAGCCATGCAGGCCTATGACTGGCCGGGCAACACGCGCCAGCTGCGGAACCTCGTGGACTGGCTGCTGATCATGGCCCCGGGCGGCCCGGCCGACCCGATCCGGCCGGAGATGCTGCCGCCCGAGGTCAATTCCGCCGCCCCCGCCATGCTCAAGCTCGACAGGTCGTCCGAGATCATGACCCTGCCGCTGCGGGACGCGCGGGAACTGTTCGAACGCCAGTACCTCGAGGCGCAGCTCCTCCGCTTCGGCGGCAATATCAGCCGGACCGCGAACTTCGTCGGGATGGAGCGCTCCGCGCTGCACCGGAAGTTGAAGTTCCTCGGCGTCCAGGCCGACGAGAAGGAGCGGACGACCGCCTGACGGTCGTGGCTTGAGGCCTGGCGGCGACCGGGCCACAAGCATTGCATGTCCCGCTTCGCCTACGTGAACGGCCGCTACGTCGCCCAGCGCGACGCCTGCGTGAACATCGAGGACCGCGGGTATCAGTTCGGCGACGGGATCTACGAGGTCGTGCACCTGTACGACGGCCGCTTCGTGGATGCCGACCTTCATCTGGCGCGCCTAGATCGGTCGCTTCGGGAGATCAGGCTGACACCGCCGATGCCGACCGCCTCCCTCCGGTTGGTACTCGGGGAGGTCGCCCGCCGGAATCGGGTCCGGGAGGGTCTGCTCTACATGCAGGTCACCCGGGGCGTCGCGCGGCGCGACCACGCCTTCCCACGGCTTCCCGTGCCGCCCGCCCTCGTCGTCACCTGCAAGCGCATCCCGCCCTATCCCGCCTCGATCGAGGGCTGGGGGATGAAGGTCATCACCCACCCCGACCTTCGCTGGGAAAGGCGGGACATCAAGACGGTGAACCTCCTCCCCAACGTCCTCGCGCGGCAGGCCGCGCGGGAGGGCGGGGCAGGGGAGGCGATCCTCTACGACCCCGCCACCCGAGTCGTCACGGAAGGGGCCGCCACGTCCTTCTGGATCGTGGACGCGGAGGGGGCGATCCGCGTCCCTTCCCTCGGCCATGAGATCCTGCCGGGCTGCACGCGCGCCGCGCTCCTCGCCGAGATGGCCGCGCACGGCGTGGACGCCGACCTGCGCCCCTTCACGCTCGACGACCTCGCCGCGGCGCGGGAGGCCTTCATCACCTCGGCCACCTCCTTCGTGAAGCCCGTCCTGGCCGTGGACGGGTGCGCGGTGGGCAACGGCACGCCCGGCCCCGTGACGCGGCGCCTGTTCGACATCTTCGCCCGGCGCGTGAAGGGTCCGCCCCGAAACGCGCCGACGCCGGCCTGAGGCAGCCCGCGTGACCCCGCCGCGAGCGATCATCTGGGACTGGGACAACACCCTCGTGGACGGCTGGCCGGCGATTCAGGCCGGCCTCAACGCCGCCCTGCGCGACGCCGGGATGGCCGAATGGACGCTGGAGGAGGTCCGGGCCCGCGTCCGCCACTCCCTCCGCGATACCTTCCCCGGCATGTTCGGGGACCGCTGGGAACGCGCCCGGGACATCTTCTACGCCGGCGTCCGGGCGGAACACCTGGCCGTCCTGCGCCCCATGCCCAGTGTCGAGGCGATGCTGCGGCAGGTCGCGCGCGCCGCGCCCCTCGCCGTCCTCTCCAACAAGCAGGGTGCCCTGTTGCGGCGGGAGGCCCGCCACCTCGGCTGGACCGTCCTGTTCCGCGCGCTCGTCGGCGCCGGCGACGCCGCGGCGGACAAGCCGGACCCCCGCCCCATGCGCCTCGCCGCCTCCGCCTGCGGCGTGCCGGTGGGTGAGGGGGTCTGGTACGTCGGCGACACGGCCCTCGACATGCAGGCCGCGCGCACCGCCGGCTGCGTGGCGGTCCTGTTGGGCGACGCGGCGCATGACGGCGGCCCTGCCGCGGCGAGGCCTGACCTGCACTTCACGGATGCGGAAGCCCTGGCCGCCGCCCTTGCCACCGGGACGCCGTGAGCCGATCCTGAGGGCACCGGCGGCGGGGATGCGCGCCCCGGCCATGCGCGGACCCTCTCCGTGAGGCCCGAGGCACAAGGACAACCGCATCCTTCCTGCCGAGCCCGCAAAGGGCCGGCGCTTAATGAAGAGGGGTCAGCTTATGCCGGCCGAGAAATCCCAGAACGTGCAGGACGTCTTCCTGAACCACGTCCGGAAGAGCAAGACGCCCGTCACCGTCTTCCTCGTCAACGGCGTGAAGCTCCAGGGCATCATCACCTGGTTCGACAACTTCTCCGTGCTCCTGCGCCGGGACGGCCACACGCAGCTCGTCTACAAGCACGCCATCAGCACGGTCATGCCGGGCGCCCCGATCATGCTCTTCGACGGCACGACGGCCACGGCCCAGCCCGCTGCGCCCGGGCGCGACAGCACTCTGACCCTGGCACCCCGGGAACCCGCCCCTGTCGGCTCCGGCAGCTGAGACGCACGCCGGCCCCACGCCGGCTGCCGTCATCCTCCCCTGGGAGCGGAAACGCCCCGAGGCGCTGCGCAACGGCGAGGAGCGCGGCGCCATGCGCGCGGCCGAGGCGAGGCTGGCGGAGGCCGTCGGCCTCGCCTCGTCGATCGGCGTGGCCATCGTCCACACCGCCGTGTTCCCGCTGCGAGCACGTCGCCCGAGCACCCTGCTCGGCGAGGGGCAAGTCGAGGTGACGCGGGCCGCGATCGCGGAGCAAGGCGTCACCGTTGCGGTCGTGGACGCCGCCCTGTCCCCGGTCCAGCAGCGCAACCTGGAACGGGCCTGGGGCTGCAAGGTCATCGACCGGACCGGCCTGATCCTGGAGATCTTCGGGGAGCGCGCCCGAACGAAGGAGGGCTCGCTCCAGGTCGAACTGGCCCACCTGTCCTACCAGCGCACCCGCCTCGTCCGGTCCTGGACCCACCTGGAGAGGCAGCGCGGCGGCTTCGGCTTCCTCGGAGGCCCGGGCGAGTCGCAGATCGAAATAGACCGGCGCCTGATCGACGAGCGGATCATCAAGCTCAAGAAGGAACTGGAACAGGTCCGCCGGACCCGCAGCCTGCACCGCGGTGCCCGTGCGCGGGTTCCCCACCCCGTCGTCGCCCTCGTCGGCTACACCAACGCCGGCAAGTCCACGCTGTTCAACGCCCTGACGGGTGCTGGCGTCTATGCCCAGGACCAGCTCTTCGCGACGCTGGACCCGACGATGCGGGCCATCAGCCTTCCCTCCGGCCGCACGGTGATCCTGTCCGACACCGTCGGCTTCATCTCCGAGTTGCCGACGCAGCTGGTGGAAGCCTTCCGCGCCACGCTGGAAGAGGTTGCCGCAGCCGACGTCATCCTGCATGTCCGCGACGCCGCGCACCCCGACACGGCGGCCCAGCGCGCCGACGTGCTGGGCGTCCTCCACGAGATGACGGAGGACGAGACCCTGGACGAAGGCTGGGAAGCCCGCGTCATCGAGGTCCTCAACAAAGTGGACCTCATGGAGAAGCCGCCCGGACCGGCCGGGGAGGGGGCCGTCGCCGTCTCCGCCCTCACGGGCGACGGCCTCGACGTGCTCCGGCGCATGCTGGACCACCGGCTGTCGCGCGACCTCGTCACGGCCGAGTTCTCCGTCGCGCCCGAGGACGGGGCCGGTCTCGCCTGGCTCTACCGCCACGGCGAGGTCCTGTCGCGCGCCGACGCGGAAGACGCCATCCGCCTGAGCGTCCGGCTTTCCGAGGCCAACAGAGCCCGCTTCGAAACGCGCGGGGCAGGGTGAGCAACTTCGACACGACGACCCTGCACGAGGTCGCGACGATCCTACGCGACGCTGCGCGCGCCGAGATCATGCCTCGCTTCCGGAGCCTGGCGGCGGGCGCGATCCGGACGAAGACTGGCCCGCTCGACCTCGTCACCGACGCCGACGAGGCGGCGGAGCGAGTCATCACCGCGGCCCTCCAGGCCCGCTTCCCGGGATGCGTCGTGGTCGGGGAGGAAGCCGCCTCCGCCGACCCCACCATCCTCGACGGCCTCGCGGAGGCCCCGCTCGCCTTCGTCGTGGACCCGGTGGACGGCACTTCCAACTTCGCGGCGGGCCTCCCGACCTTCGGCTGCATGGCCGCGGCGTTCCGCCAGGGCGAGGTCGTCGCCGCCTGGATCCACGACCCCCTCGGCGACGACACCGCGATCGCCGCGGCGGGGCAGGGGGCCTGGATCGCGGGCCCCGACGGGGTGCCCCGCACCCGGCTGCGCGTGGCCGACGCCGCCCCGGTCGGCCGCATGCTCGGGATCATCTCCTACGCGTACCTCGAGGAGCCGCGTCGCAGCCATGTCGCCGCCCGCATGGCCCGGCTGGCGGGCGCCTGGATCCTGCGATGCGCGGCACACGAATACCGCCTGGTCGCAGGCGGCGCTGCTCACGTCTCCCTCTACAACCGCCTCATGCCCTGGGACCACGCGCCGGGTTGGCTGATCCACCGCGAGGCCGGCGGCTATGCCGCCCGCTTCGATGGTAGCCCCTACGACGCGGCGCGCCACCGCGACGGCGGCCTCATCCTCGCGCCGGACCGGGACGCCTGGGCCGCCATCCACGACGCCCTCCTCGGCGATTGATGGAGACAGCCCCGCCCGTCCTGGCCGCCGATCCCGGCAAGGCGCTGCCGGCAATCGAGCGCCCCGCCCTCGCGGTCCCGCCGCGGCCCGACCGGCCTCTTGGACCGGTCACGTTCCTCCGCACCGTCATGTCCGACACGCTCTCGGTCTGCGACGAGCGCGTCTACGAGGAACCGATCGTCGTCCGTCGCCTCGCCGGCTTCCCCGTCGTCTTCGTGAGCGAGCCTGCTGCCGTCCGCCGGATCCTCGTCGAGACCCCCGAGAACTACCCTCGGCTCGGCCTCATCCGCCGCCTCTACGCTGCCGAGATCGGCACGGGCACGCTCGCCTCGATGGGCGAGGTCTGGGAACGGCACCGACGCGTCGGCGCGCCCTCCGTGGACCGGCGAGCCATCGCTGGCGACCTGCCGCACCTCATCCGCATGGCCGAGGCCGCCGCGGACGACCTCGCGGCCGCGGTCGGGACGGGCCCGGTGGACATCGAGAAGCACGTCACCCGCCTCTTTACGGCGATGCTGAACCAGGTCTTCACCGGCAGCGATCCGCGCGGCCTCCCGGTGATTGCCTGGCTCGCCCGCGTGCCACGGAACCCCCGTCTGCTGGACCTGGTCCCGCTGCCCGACCGGATCGCCGATCTCGTCAGCCCGACGCGCCGCACGCCGGAGCGGGCCGCGGGCCGCGAAGGTCTGATCCGCCTGGTGCGCGAACGCCTGGACCCCGCCTATGCCGGCCCGCGCGACATGATATGGCGCATCGCCCACGGGCTGGACCGGCGGACCGGCCGGGGCCTTGCCGTCGAGGAAATCCGCGACGAGGCCGCGACCCTCGCGACGGCGGGCGACGCGACGATCCGGGGCCTGACCTGGCTCTTCTACCTCCTCGCCCTCCACCCGCAGGTCGAGGCGCGGCTGCACGCCGAGCTGGACGCGGTCCTCGGCGCCGCGCCGCTACGGCCCGAGCAACTCGGCCGGTTGCCCTATACGCGCCGCGTGGTGGATGAAGCACTGCGCCTCTATCCGCCGATCCCGATGATCGTCCGCTCGGTCCGCCGATCCGATACCGTGTTGGGCCACCGGATTCCGCGGGGGGCGGTGCTGTTCGTCGCTCCCTTCGTCATCCACCGCCACCGCACGCTCTGGCGCGACCCTGACAGCTTCGACCCCGACCGGTTCGCGCCGGAGGAGTCGGCCGGCCGCTCGCGCTACGCCTACCTTCCCTTCTCCGCGGGCCCGCGGATCTGCACCGGGGCGCAGCTGGCGCTGACCGAGATCATGCTTGTCGCGGCGACGTTCGCGCGCCGTTACCGGTTCCGGCTCGATCCGGGCCGGACGGTCGTGCCGCGCGGGCGCGTCTCCCTGCGGCCTCGCGGCGGGCTCTGGGTTACCGTCGAACGCCGCTGAGGGCGGGGGCGTCAGTCCGGCGCCCGACGCTCCGCCGCCTTCGCCGCGGTCCAGAGCGCCTCCATCTCCTCGAGGGTCGCCTCGGAAGGGGTGCGGCCATTCCGGGCCAGGGCCGCCTCGACGGCCTCGAAGCGCCGCTCGAACTTCGCATTCGCCCCGCGCAGGCAGGCCTCTGGATCGAGGTCCAGCTTCCGCGCGAGGTTCGCCACGACGAAGAGAAGGTCGCCCACCTCGTCCGCGAGCCGGCCCGAGTCGGCGCCGGGCAGCTCGGCACGAACCTCCCGCGCTTCCTCCTCTAGTTTGTCCAGCACGGATGCCGCGTCGGGCCAGTCGAACCCGACCCGACTTGCCCGGCGGGTCAGCTTCGCGGCGCGGGTCAGGGCGGGGAGGGTGGCCGGAACCCCCGCGAGCGTGCCGGTTTCCGCTCGGGCCGACCGCTCCACGGCCTTGGCATCGTCCCAAGCCCTGACCTGGGTCACGGAGTCCCGTGCCGCATCCTCTCCGAACACGTGAGGATGACGTCGTATCATCTTGTCCGTGATGGATTCAGCCACGTCGGCGAAGGCGAAGCGTCCGGCCTCTGACGCCATCTGCGCGTGGTAGACCACCTGGAACAAGAGGTCGCCCAGCTCGTCCTGAAGACCGGCCCAATCGCGCCGGGCGATGGCATCCGCGACTTCGTAGCCTTCTTCGACGGTGTAGGGCGCGATGCTGTCGAAGTCTTGCTCCTGGTCCCAGGGGCAGCCGTCCGGCGCGCGGAGACGCGCCATGATGCCCAATAGCCGGAGGAGGGCCGGGCCGGGGCCGCTATCGTCGCTCAAACGCTCACCCTCCAGTCGCAGAATGAAGATTATGTAAACGGATGCTGGACGAGATCAGGCCCGAACCAGCATGCCGTCATGCGCTGCCTCGACGCCCGCCGGCAAGTTCGCGGCGAGCCATCCCCAGTCCAGGTCGGTTCCCATATGCGTTAGGATCGTCCGCGGTTGCCCCAGGCGTTCCCGCCATGCCAGGACGGCGTCCAGGTGCGCGTGCACCGGATGAGGTGACCGCGCGAAGCAGCCCACAATCCAGGTCCGCACGCCGGCCAGCGCCTTGAAGCCCTCCTCGGGCATCTGCCAGACATCCGTGGAATAGCCGAACCCGCCGATCCGCAGGCCCAGCGTGTCCATCACCCGATGGTCCTGCCGGAAGATCCGGACGGCCATCCCCGCGATCTCCGCCGTCTCGCCGGGCCGGACCTCCAGCGGCACCAGCGCCGGCCGCGGAAAGCCGCGGACCATGGGCCGGAAGGCGTAATCGAAGCGGGCGCGGACCGTCTCGAGCGTCGGCGCATCGGCATAGAGCGGCAGCGTTGCGCCGACGATCCGGTTCACCTGGCGCAGCTCGTCCAGCCCCATGATGTGGTCGGCATGCGCGTGGGTCAGCAGCACCGCGTCCAGCCGGCCGACGCCGGAGGAAATCATCTGCTCCCGCAGGTCGGGCCCTGCATCCACCAGCATCCGCTCGCCGCTGGGCGCCTGGACCAGGATGCTAGAACGCCGGCGCCGGTTCCGCGGCTCGGCCGGGTCGCAGGCACCCCACTCGCCACGCCCATCCGGGCCGCCGAGCAGCGGCACGCCACCCGAGCTTCCACAACCTAGGACCGTAACCGTCAAGTACGACAAAGACTTAGCGCGCTTTCCTGAAGAGACGCTCGAAGTTCTGGCTGGTCACCTCCACGGTCCGCGCCACCTCCCATCCGCGCAGCCCGGCCAGCACCGCCGCCGTATGGGCCACGTAGGCTGGCTCGTTCCGCTTCCCGCGAACAGGGACCGGCGCCAGGTAGGGCGCGTCCGTCTCAACCAAGAGCCGGTCCTCCGGCAGGTCACGGGCGATGAGGCGAATCTCCTCGCTCTTTGGGAAGGTCAGGATGCCGGACAAGGACACGTAGCCGCCCGCCGCCACGACCCGCTCCGCCAGCCGCCGGCCGGAGGAAAAGCAGTGGAGCAGGTGGTCGAAGGGCCCGCCCGCCTCCCGCTCCTGCTCCAGGATCGTTGCGATGTCCTCGTCAGCATCCCGCGCGTGGATGATGAGCGGCAGCCCGGCCTCGCGCGCCGCGCGGATGTGCCGCCGGAAGCTCTCGGCTTGCAGGTCCCGCGGCGCCTTGTCGTAGAAGTAGTCGAGGCCGGACTCCCCGATCCCGATCACCTTCGGATGGTCGGCCAGCGCAACCAGGTCTGCGACCTCCGGCGGCGGGCCCTCACCCGCATTGTGCGGATGGATTCCGACCGTTCCCCAGACCTCCGGAAATCGGTCGGCCAGTGACTTCACCGCTTCCGCCTGCGCCATCCGGACGCCGATCGTCACCATCCGCCCGACCCCCGCCGCCTTCGCGCGGGCGACGACAGCGTCCGCCTCCTCCCCCTCAAAGTAGTCGAGGTGGCAGTGGCTGTCCGTCAGCGTCGCGGTCACGCCGCGGTCTCCTCCACCTTGCGGAAGAGCGGCGCCGGCGCCGGGAGGGCCGTCCCCTCGGGCAACGGGGATGCCAGGGCCGACAGGCTCCGTGCCCCCTCGCCCACCCCCAGCTGGTCCAGCATCGCCGCCATCGTCCCGGGCATCACGGGCTGCAGCACCGTCGCGAGCGTCCGCAGCGCCGTGTGCAGATTCCGTAGCACCGCGGCCATGCGCACCGGGTCGGACTTCCGCAAGGCCCAGGGCTTCTGCGAGTCGATCCAGGAATTGCCCAGGCGCACGACCGCCCAGACCCTCTCCAGCGCCTCGTGGAAGGCTTGGCGGTCCAGCGCCTCGGCGACTTGCCCCGGCAGCGCCTCGACAGGACCGAGCAGTTCGCGGTCTGCTTCCGCGGTCTCTCCCACGGCGGGCAGCCGCCCCTCGCAGTTCTTCGCGATGAGCGACAGGACGCGGTTTGCCAGGTTGCCGAAGTCGTTTGCCAGCTCGCTGTTCAGCCGCCCGATCAGCGCGCGGCGGGAGAAGTCGCCGTCATTCCCAAAGGGCACCTCCCGCAGCAGGAAGTAGCGAAGCGGGTCCAACCCGAACTCCTCGGCCAGCACCACAGGGCTGATGGCGTTGCCGAGCGACTTCGACATCTTCTCGCCCTCAACCGTCCACCAGCCATGCGCGAAGACGCGGCGCGGCGTGGGCAGCCCGGCCGCCATCAGGAAGGCCGGCCAGTAGATCGTATGGAAGCGCAGGATGTCCTTCCCGACGAGGTGCACGTCCGCCGGCCAGAAATGCCAGCGCGGATCATGCGTGTCGGGGTAGCCGAGCGCCGTGATGTAGTTCGTCAGTGCGTCGAGCCAGACATACATGACGTGCGCGTCGTCCCGCGGCACCGGGACGCCCCAGCGGAACGACGTGCGGCTGATCGACAGGTCCTGCAAGCCGGAGCGCACGAAGGACAGCACCTCGTTCCGGCGCGTCGCCGGCGCGATGAAGTCCGGGTTCGCCTCGTAGAAGGCGAGCAGCCGGTCACCCCAGGCGGAGAGGCGGAAGAACCAGGACGGCTCCCTCACCCACTCCACCGGCGCCCCGCTCGGCGCGTACTTCACGCCGCTCCGCTCGACGAGCTCGTCCGGGCCGTAGAAGGCTTCGTCGCGCACCGCATACCAGCCCTCGTAATGGCCGAGGTAGATGTCGCCGGCTTCCGCCAGCCTCTCCCACAAGGCGGCGCAGGCCTGCTTGTGCCGCGGCTCCGTCGTGCGGATGAAGTCGTCGTTCGTGACGGTCATCTGCCGCGTCAGCTCGCGGAAGTGGCGGGAGACGTCGTCTGTGAAGGCCTGCGGGTCCATCCCCGCCGCCTCGGCCGCCTTCTGCACCTTTTGCCCGTGCTCGTCCGTACCGGTGAGAAAGAAGACCTCCCTTCCCTCCAGCCGCTTCCAGCGCGCGAGCACGTCCGCCGCCACCATCGTGTACGCGTGGCCGAGATGCGGCCGGTCGTTCACGTAGTAGATCGGCGTGGTGACATAGTAGCGACCGGAACCGGCCGCGGTCGGCGCGTCGCCGCTCATGCTGCTCTCTCGCGTGGGGCCGGCAGGCCTAGCCCGTTTCGCGCCGGCTGTCGCCGGCACCGGCGGGGTTGGCCCGCAGGATCGAACCCGTTTCCGCGCGCGGCCTACCCGCCGGCGCGACGCTTGGGTCTATCAGGGCGCGACGAGGCGGGACAACCCCGTGAGCACCGCGCCCTTCCGGTCGAGGTTGAGCGCCTCCGTCTCGTCCGCGAGGCGCCCCAGGCTCTCCCAGACGCCAGCCCAGTCGGAAAGGCCCCGGCAGGAGAGCCAGGCAGGCCCCCCTGCCCTCTCCCGGCGGAGCGCAGCGCCCGGGCCAGCGCATCGCGAAGCAGTTCGAAGAAGGTCAGCAGCGCCGCGCCGTCCCGCCGGCCGGCGATCCGGTCGGCGAGGGCGTGCAGGTCCCGCGGCTCGGGACGCGGCAGGGAAGCGAGGAAGGCGCCGACGTCCCGGGCCAGTTCCAGCCCGTCCCCATCGGCGAGCGCCAGCGCCCGGCCCGGCGCTCCGCCCGAGATCGTCGCGAGGGAGGACCGGTCCACCGCGGCCATCTCGGGCAGCCAGCGGGCGAGCAGCGGATCCATGGCAGCGTCGTCCAGCGGGAACAGGTCGAGGCGCCGCACCCGGCTGCGGATCGTCGGCAGCAGCCGGTCGGGCGCCGCGGTCGTCAGCAGCAGGACCGCTCGCGCCGGCGGCTCCTCCAGCGTCTTCAGCAGAGCGTTCTGCGCCGGCTCGTTCATGCCGTCCGCGTCTTCGACGACGACGACGCGCCAGCCACCCTCGGCCGGGGTCATCGAGAGGAAGCGCGGCACTTCCCGGACGTCCTCGACCCGGATGATGACCTTCTTGCCCTTGTCGCCGGCCTCGGGCGAAAGCCCGCGCACGTCGGCATGCGCCCCTGCCGCGACGCGGCGAAACACCGGCGCCTCGGGTGGCACGAACAGCGGCGTCCCCGCTCCCTCCGGCGTCCCGGCCATGACCCAGCGCGCGTAGCGCCAGGCCAGCGTCGCCTTGCCGACGCCAGTCGGCCCCGCGATGAGCCAGCCGTGGTGCAGGCGGCCGCCGCGCGAGGCGTCGCGCAATGCGCGGCCGCCGCGTCGTGCCCGACGAGGTCCGGATTCGCGATGGGCTCCGGCGGCAGGCTCACGGCGCGCTGAGCCGGTCCGAGACCGCCCGACGCGCCGCATCCAGGACCGCCCCCGGCGCCGCGGCTGCGTCCAGCACGGCGCAGCGCCCCGGCTCCGCTGCCGCGATCGCGAGGAACGCGTCCCGCACCCGCGTGTGGAAGTCGGATCCCTGCCGCTCGTAGCGGTTGGCGTCCCCACGGCCCAGGGCGCGCTCCATCCCCCGATCGGGCGGGAGGTCGAGGACCAGCGTGAGGTCGGGCGCGACGCCGTCCAGCGCCAGGCCGGCCAGCCTGTCCCACGCGTCCCGCGGCAGCCCCTGTCCGCCGCCCTGGTAGGCCCAGGTGCTATCGGCGAAGCGGTCGCAGACCACCCAGATGCCGGCCTCCAGCGCCGGTGTGATCGTGCGGACCAGATGCTCCCGTCGCGCCGCGAAGTGCAGCATGGCTTCCGCGATGGGGTCCCAGGGCCCCTGTTCCAGCAGAACCGACCGGATGGCCTCGGCGCCCGGTGCGCCTCCTGGCTCACGCGTCCGCAGGACCGGAACGCCCTGCTGCGCCAGCCACGCCGCGAGGGAGCGGGAGAGCGTCGTCTTCCCTGCCCCCTCCCCGCCCTCCAACGTGATGAAGCGGCCCCTCCCGTCCGTGGCGGTCAGGTGCGCGACACCCAGCGGCCGATCACCGCGGGGATGCGCGACACCAGCCCGAGCCGGGCCACGTCGGCGCCCGCGATCAACGGCAGCGTCATCGCCGGCACGCCCTGGCCGGACACTTCCAGGCGCCCGACCTCCTGCCCCTTCGCGACGGGCGCCGGGATCGGCCCGTCGTAGCGCACCTTGACCTGCAGGTTCCGCCGCCACTGCCGCGGCAGCGTCAGGATCAGGTCGCGCCCGCCCACGAGAGGTACCGTCGGCTTGTCACCGAGGTAGACCGGCGCCTCCTCCACCGTGTCGGAGGCGCGGAAGAGCGAGACGTTCTCGAACTCCCGGAAGCCCCATTCCATCAGGCGCTCCGTCTCCTCCCGCCGCTCGGCCATGGAGCGCAGGCCGTTGACGACGAGGATCAGCCGCCGGTCGCCGCGCTTCGCGCTGCCGGTCAGGCCGTAGCCTGCCTCCTCCGTATGGCCGGTCTTCAGCCCGTCCGCGCCGGGCACGCGGCCCAGCAGCGGATTGCGGTTCTCCTGGTTGATGTCGTTGAAACGGAACGAACGCTCCGAATAGAACCGATAATAGTCGGGGTAGTCGTTGATGATGTGCCGCGCGAGGACCGTGAGGTCGCGGCAGGTCATCCGGTGCTCCGGGTCCGGCCAGCCCGTCGCATTCCGGAAGTTGCTGTTCCGCAGGCCGATTCGGCGGCCATATTCGTTCAACAGTTCCGCGAATTGCTGCTCGCTGCCGGAAATGCCTTCGGCCAGCACGACGCAGGCGTCGTTCCCCGACTGGATGATGACGCCGCGGATCAGGTCCTCGACCTTCACGCTGTTGCCGATCTGGACGAACATCTTGCTGCCGCCCATCCGCCAGGCCCGCTCGCTGACGGGCATGGTCTGGTCCATCGTCAGCCGGCCCTGCCGCAGCAGGTCGAAGACGACGTACATCGTCATCAGCTTGGACATGGAGGATGGCGGCATCCGCTCATCCCCGTTCTTCTCCAACAGCGTCGCACCCGTATCCGCGTCGATGATGATCGCCTGGCGCGCCTGGGTATCCACCGGGCCCAGCGGGCTGTTGGCAGGCGTGGACGGCGGGGCTGCCGGCGCGTTGCGCGACGGGCGCCCGCCCCCTGCGGCCGGCCCTGGGCCGCGGCGTCGCGCACGAGGCCCGGCGCGGAGAGTCCCGCCGCGGCCGTCGCCCCGAGCAGAAGGCGGCGTTCGGTCATGTGTCTGTCCCCCACCTCGCCGCCCACCCCTGGCTATTCGACGAGGATCCGCGCCTCCGATACGCCGGCGCGGAGGGCTTGCTCAAGCGTCCTGTCGGCTTCCGACACCGTATCGAACGGCCCGGCCCGGACGCGCCACTCAGCCCGCCGGCCGGAACCGACCGGTTCCGCGCGCGCCCGCGCCCCGATCCGCACGGCCTGGCGCGACGCGGCGTCGCGACCGGCAAACGTGCTTCCCGCGACGAAGAGGCGGCCTGGCGAGGGCGTGCCCTGCACCGCCCGGTCCGGCAGTTCGACGGGCGTGGCGGGCGCGACCGGGTCCGCCACGGCCGCGGATGCCGTGCCGGCCGGGCGGGAGCCCGCCGCCCGCGCGCCGGGTGGGGGTTCGAGCGACTCGCGCTCGACCGGCGCGGTCGCGATCGCCTCGACCCGAGGTCCCCGCGCGTCGGAGGAGGGCAGCCCGGCCGTCGCGGCACCGGACAGGTTGCCGTCCACGGCCACGCGCACCTGCGCCGGCCGGTCAGGGGAGACGCCCAGCAATACCGCCGCGCGTCGCGACAGTTCGACCACGCGGCCCGGGTTGCCCGGCCCCCGGTCGTTCACCCGGACCAGCACCTCCCGCCCGTTCTCAAGGTTGGTCACGCGCAGGACCGCCGGCAGCTGCAGCGTGCGGTGGGCCGCCACCAGGGCGCCCGGGTCGTGGATGTCGCCATTCGCGGTCCGGCGCCCCGGCCGGGTATCCGCGGCCACGGAGGCCAGCCCCGTTTCGGTCAGCGACAGGTCCTCGCGCGGGTAGAACCAGAGGCCGCCGAGCTGATAGGGCTCGCCGACGACGTAGCGCGCCTGCGGGGTGGGCGGCGGCGGATCGGTGCAGGCGATGAGGGCGAGGAGGGCGCCGAGGACGGCCCGCCTCACGCCACCCGGTCCGACAGCATCCCGACGGCGAGGGCGTAGAAGTTGGGCGAGTTGTAGCGGCGGATCACGTTGAAGTTGTGATACACAACAAAGGCCTGGAGGCTGCCGGTTTCCGACCCAGGCACCAGCACGGCCCCCGGGACGTCGCTCGCCGGCAGCGGGGAGCCGTCCATCTGCACGACGCCCATCCGCGCCCATTCCCGCAGCGGCCGGATGTTGTCGCGGTTGGCGGAGCGAGTGTCGAAGCCCGCGGGGATCAGGACCTCCCTCCCCCAACGTTCCTCCTCCCGCCAGCCGTTGCGGGCGAGGTAGTTGCCGATGGAGCCCAGCGCGTCGGCGCGGCTGTCCCAGATGTCCTTGCGCCCGTCGCCGTCGGCGTCCACCGCCAGACGCTCGAAGGAGGTCGGCATGAATTGCGGCTGGCCCATCGCGCCGGCCCAGGAGCCGCGCATGCGCTCGGGCGCGATATGCCCGGCCTCGAGGATGCGAAGCGCCGAGATCAGTTCGCCCCGGAAGTAACTGGACCGCCGGCCGTCATAGGCCAGCGTCGCGAGCGCTTCGACAACGCCGAAGCCGCCCGTGTTCTGGCCGTAATTCGACTCCATGCCCCAGATGGCGAGCATCACCCGACCCGGGACGCGGAACCGCGCCTCCAGCGACTGCAGCAGGGGACGGTTCTCCATCGCCATGCGACGGCCATTGTCGATGCGGGTCTGGCTGACGATGCGGTCGCGGTAGGTCTCCCAGGCCATCGTGCCTTCCGGCTGGCGCCGGTCGAGCTCGATGATGCGGTCGTTGTGGCGGATGTTGGTCAGCGCGCGTTGCAGCGTCGCGTTGGAGACGCCGGCGCGCCGGGCCTCGCCCCTCACGCCTTCCAGGAACGACGCGAAGCCTGCGTCCTGTGCCCGTGCGGGCAGGGCCGCCAGGAGCGGAAGCGCGAGGAGGGATCGGCGGGCCAGGCGCGACATGGCGGCTACGTCGCACGACGCCCGCCGCGCCGCAACGGAACCTCGACTGGTGAGGCGCATGTCCCGCATCGTACCGCCTTGGGAACGGCCCGACCTCGGCCGCCGCTGCGGTGGTCGCTTGCTCCCTTCGCGCCACCAGCCCGGTTCCCGCGCGCCCACGCACCGCTATAACTCCCGTGCCCGGCCCGACGCAGCCTTGGGGACAGGTGGCCGAGCGGTTTAAGGCACCGGTCTTGAAAACCGGCGTGGGGGCAACCCCACCGTGGGTTCGAATCCCACCCTGTCCGCCAGCCTCGGCAGCCTGGGACTCCGCGCGGCGTTTCCCAGTGATGCCGCACGCCTCCCTGTCCGCACCCCAGCCGCGCCCGAGCCCCGATTCGACCAGCCTGGCCAAGGAACCCTTCGACTTCGACGAGGCCTTCCTGCGCCTGCGCGCCGCCCTGGCCGGCCTGCCCAAGGCTGCGATGTTCGAGCTTCGCGACCGCGGCTACGGCAGCCTCTTCGAGCAGCTGATCTCCAGCCTCATCTCCGCCCGCACCCGGGACGAGACGACCATCCCCGTCTCGCTCCGCCTCTTCGACGCCGCACGGACGCCCGAGGCGATGGCGGCGCTCGACGAAGGTGCCCTCATTCGCCTCCTCCACGGCGCGACCTTCCCGGAGCCGAAGGCGCGCGACATCCTCGCGCTCTCCCGCGCCATCCGGGACGATCACGGGGGCCGGGTGCCCGAAACGCCGGAAGCGCTGATGACCTTCCACGGCGTCGGGCCGAAGATCGCGTCGCTCGCGCTCGGCGTCGCACTGGGACGGCCCGTGATCGCCGTGGACATCCACGTCCACCGCATCACCAACCGCTGGGGTATCGTCGCGACAGCCGCGCCCGAGCGCACCCAGGCCGCGCTCGAGGCCATCCTGCCCGAGCGGTACCGCGTCGAGATCAACGAGCGCCTGGTGCCTTTCGGCAAGTTCGTCTGCACGGGGGAGCGGCCGCATTGCTCCTCCTGCACCCTTCTCTCGATGTGCCGGCAGATCGGGGTGGGCGCGCGGCGTTGAGCGCCTTGCCCGTCACTCCGCCGTCCCCGACACTTCGCGCCATGGACGACGACCTCTCAACAAGCTGGAAGCGCGCGGATTTCAGCCAGCAGATGCCCCAGGCGCTGCAGCGCCTGGAGGAGTTCCGCGCGGGGCAGCGCGTCCCCGTCTTCGACAGCTTCGTCCAGGCAATGCGGACCTACGTGCCGAGCGGCGCGTCGCTCAGTTTCCTCGATTGTGCGTGCACCGCCGGCTACTATCTGGACGTGGCGAAGGCGAGCCTGCCGCACCGGCTGGACTGGATGGGGACGGACATCGCCGAAGCCGCCCTGCGTCAGGCCCTGTCGCGGCATCCAGGCGGCCGGTGGGCCGCGGCCAGCCTCACCGCCCTGCCCTTCGCCGAGGCCTCCTTCGACGTTGTCATGGCATCCGGCGTCCTGGAGCATGTTCCGGCCTGGGAGGCCGGCCTGCTGGAGGTCGGGCGGGTCGCCCGGCGCTTCGTCATCCTTCATCGCCTGCCCGTTTCGCGGGACGGACGATTCCGCCCCGGCACGATGACGATGTACGGCGTCCCGACCACGCGTCACGCCATGCCGTTCCACGCCGTCAACGCCCTTCTCGCGGCGCGCGGCTTCCTGCTGGTCGGCAGCCTCGACACCTATGGCGAGGACGCCCGCGGCCCCGCGCAGCTGCGGCTGCAGGAGCAGACCGCCGTGTACCGGCGCTTCGCGCTGGCCTGACGATGTCGGGGCGGGATAGGGTGGCACGGTGAACGTCCTCGCACCGCCCCGCTTCCGGCTGACCATGGAAGTGGTCTTCGACTTGGTCTGCCCCTGGTGCTTCCTCGGCACGCGGCGCCTTCGGCGGACGCTGCGATCCAGGCCGGACGTGGCCGCCGACCTCATCTGGCGGCCCTTCCTGCTCAACCCTGATGCGCCGGGCGATGCCGGGTTCCGGAAATCCGGGGCGGCCGACCGCACGCGGCGGCTGCAGGCTACGCTGACCGACCTCGGACGCTCGGAGGGCGTACCGTTCCGCTTCGACCTGATCGCGCGAATTCCCTCCTCGGTCGATGCGCACCGGCTCGTCCGCTTCGCGGCGCGGCGCGGCGCGGCGGGCGAAGTCGTGGACCGTCTGTTTCTCGCGCATTTCGCAGAGGGGCTGGACATCGGGGACCACGCAACCCTCGCCAGTATCGGCGCCGAGGCGGGGTTGGAACGACTGACGCTGCGCCGGTTCCTCGCCGCCGACGCCGAGATGGAAGCGGTCCACGCGGAGAACCTCCGCGCCCACCGGCTCGGCATCAACGGCGTACCGTGCTTCGTCGTCGCGGGCCGTCACGCCATCGCCGGCGCGCAGGAGCCGGAGGTGCTTCAGCGTCTCCTCGACGTGGCGATAGCCGAGACGGCCTGAAACAGCGCAACCGGCGCGCATCGCTGGCGTCGCCCAGCGCCCGTGCGACTTTCCGGAGCGGTCTCGCGCCGCGCCGACTCCACCCGCCGCGGCTCAGGCCGCGACGGCCTGCTCCGCTACTCCGGTCAGCGCGACGAGCATGTCCTTCGCCACGCGCACGCGCTGCGGCAGGTCCATCTCCTGCACCCGCGCCAGTTTCCCGTCGGGGCGCAGTTTCACCGCGCCCTTCTGCGCCTGCACCCAGGCGACCAGCCCGCCGGGATTGCGGAAGCGGTTCTTGCGGAAAGTCAGGACGACACCCTTCGGCCCCGCATCCACCTTCTCGACCCCCGCCCGCTTGCAGAGCAGTTTCAGGCCGACGACGTCCAGCAGGTTCGAGACCTCCTGCGGAAGGTCTCCGAAGCGGTCGGTGAGTTCCGCCGCCATCGCCTCGATCTCCGCATCCGCCGTCAGCCCGCCGATGCGGCGGTACAGGCCGAGGCGGACCGGCAGGTCGCGGACGTAGTCCTCCGGGATCAGCACGGGCAGGCCGAGGTTGATGTTCGGCGTCCAGTCGTGGTCCTCCACGACGACGCGTTCGCCGGCCTTGCGGCGTTCCCGGTTGCGGATGGAAGCGACGGCCTCCTCCAGCATCTGCTGGTAGAGTTCGATGCCGACTTCCCGCACCTGCCCCGACTGCTCCTCGCCCAGCAGGTTGCCGGCGCCGCGGATGTCGAGGTCGTGCGAGGCGAGCGTGAAGCCCGCGCCGAGCGTGTCGAGGGTCTGCATCACCTCCAGCCGCTTTTCCGCCGCGGCGGAGAGCCGGTGCATCTGCGGCCAGGTCAGGTAGGCGTAACCCCGCTGCTTCCCGCGCCCGACGCGCCCGCGCAGCTGGTAGAGCTGCGCCAGCCCGAACATGTCGGCGCGATGGATCACCAGCGTGTTCACGGCGGGCATGTCCAGGCCGCTCTCCACGATGTTCGTCGCCAGCAGCACGTCGAACTTCTGGTCGCCGAACTCCGTCATCACCCGTTCCAGCTCCGTCGCGGAAAGCTGGCCGTGTGCCTGCACGACGCGGACGTCGGGCACGATCTCGGCCAGCCGCTCGGCAACCTTCGGCATGTCCTCCAGGCGCGGGACGACGCAGAATACCTGGCCGCCACGGAAGCGTTCGCGCTGGATCGCCTCCCGGATCACCACGCTGTCCCACGGCATGATGAAGGTCCGCACCGCAAGGCGGTCTACCGGGGGCGTCGCGATGACCGACATCTCCCGCACGCCGGACAGAGCCAGCTGCAGCGTGCGGGGAATGGGCGTTGCCGTCAGCGTGAGAACGTGCACGTCGGCCTTCAGCGCCTTCAGCCGTTCCTTGTGCGCGACTCCGAAGTGCTGCTCCTCATCCACGATGACCAGGCCGAGATCCGCGAACTCGACGCTCTTGGCGAGCAGCGCGTGGGTGCCAACGACGATGTTGATCGTGCCGTCCTTCAGCCCCTCCCGGACCTTCGCCGCGTCCTTCGGTGTCGCGAGCCGAGACAGTTGCGCCACCTTGATCGGGAAGCCCGCGAAGCGCGTCGTGAACGTCCGGAAATGCTGGCGGGAGAGCAGCGTCGTCGGCACGACCACCGCGACCTGAACCCCTGTCATGGCGACGATGAAGGCGGCGCGCAGCGCGATCTCGGTCTTGCCGAAGCCCACGTCGCCGCAGATCAGCCGGTCCATCGGCCTGCCGGAAGCCAGGTCCTCCAGCACGTCGGAGATGGCGCGCTGCTGGTCGTCCGTCTCGACGAACGCGAAGCGGGAGCAGAACTCGTCCCAAGCCCCTTCCGGCGGCGTCGCGAGTTGCCCCTGGCGCGTCGCGCGTTCGGCGGCGGTACGGATCAACTGCCCCGCCATGTCCTGGATTCGCTGCTTGGCGCGGGCCTTGCGGTTCTGCCAGGAGACACCGCCCAGCTTGTCCAGCGTCGCGCCCGCGGCGTCGCTGCCGTAGCGCGTCAGGATCTCGATGTTCTCGACAGGGACGTAGAGCTTGTCCCCGCCGTCATAGATCAGACGCAGGCAGTCATGCGGCGCGCCGCCGGCGTCCACCGTCTCCAGCCCGTCGTAGCGGCCGATGCCGTGGTCCAGGTGGACGACGAGGTCGCCCTGGGCGATTTCCGTCGCATTGGCGATGAACTCGTCGGCGCGCTTGCGCCGGCGCGGCGGGCGGGCGATGCGGTCGCCCAGCAGGTCCTGCTCGGCCGTGACCGAGATGCCCGGTTCCCCGGGACCTCCGCCGGCGCCGAGGAAGCCGCGCTCCAGCCCCCAGACCGCCAGCCCGACGACCCCCGGCGGCAGCGCCTTGGCCCCGGACCAGTCGTCCACCGTCTGCGTGGGCACCTTCGCCTCGCGCAGCAGGTTCGCCAGCCGGTCGCGCGACCCGCGCGTCCATCCCGCGAGGATGGCCCGCCTCCCCTGCCCCGCCATCTGCCGGGCATGGTCATGGAAGGCCTGAAAGACGTTGCCGCCGCTCGCCCGGACCTCGGTGAACAGCCGGCCCTGCCGTCCGCCGGCGTCCAGCCCCTCCGCGCCCTCCGCCTTGTCGAAGGGCGTGAAGCGCAGCAGCGGACCGCCGGAGAGCATCACGTCCCAGTCCCTGCGGCTCAGGTAGAGCCGGTCCGGCGGAGCGGGCCGGTAGGGCACCTCCCCCTCGCGGGGCGGCATGCGGCGTGCGGCGTAGTGATCCTCGATCATCTCGAGGCGCGCGGTCAGCGCGTCTTCCGCCTGGTTGTCGAGCGAGACGGAGGCCGCGCCGAGGTAGTCCAGCAGCGTCTCCATCCCGTCATGGAACAGCCCGGCCCAATGCTCCATGCCGGGGTGGCGGTGCCCGGCCGAGACGCTGACGTAGAGCGGGTCCTCCGCCGCCGCGTTGCCGAACAGGTCGCGGTAGGCCGTGCGGAACCGGCTGATCGCATCCTTGTCGAGGAAGACCTCGCCCATCGGCCCAAGGCGCAGTTCCTCGACGGCCTCCCCGCTGCGCTGGGTTCCCGTGTCGAAGCGTCGGATGCTCTCGATCTCGTCGCCGAAGAGGTCGAGGCGAACCGGGTCCGGTTCCCCTGCCGGGTAGAGGTCGAGGATTCCGCCGCGGACTGCGTATTCCCCGGGCTCCATCACCGTGTTCGCGCGGCCGTAGCCGTTGGCCTCCAGGAAGGCGATCAGCCGCTCCGGGTCCACCGACCCGCCGCGCTTCAGGCGCATGGTCGTGCCGCCGAAAACCGCGCGCGGCGGGACGCGCTGGACCAGGGCGTTCACCGTTGCCAGCACGATCCGCGGCGCCTTCGCGGGCTCCAGCAGGCGCGTGAGGGTCGCCACCCGCTCCGCCACGATTTCCGCGTTGGGCGAGACGCGGTCGTAGGGCAGGCAGTCCCAGGCCGGGAAGGTCAGGACCTCGGCCCCCGGTGCGAAGAAGGCCAGGGCCTCGACCATGCGCTGCATCCGCGCGTCGTCGCGGCAGAGGTGGAGGATGCCGCCCCCTCCTCCGCCCGGCGGCGGGCGACGAGGAGGGCATCGTACCCCTCCGGGGACCCGAAGACGGTCAGGCCCCGGATAGCAGTCGTGGTGCTCATGCGCGCGGGCGGACCTTCTCCGGGATGCCGGCACCCGGGCGGCCGCAGGCCTCGACCAGCTCCATCAGCATCGGCGAGCGCAGGGCCTCCGGCACGGGGCGGCGGCCCGAGAGCCAGTCGGCCAGGTCCACGTCGGGCAGTTCCAGGACCTCCTCCAGCGCGTCCAGCTCCGGGTCGGTGAGGGTCGCGATTCGCCCCCGAACGAAGCCGCCGACCAGCAGGTCCGACTCCTTCGTGCCGCGGTGGGTGGCGCGAAACATCAAGCGCCGCCGGCGCGGCGAGAGTTCTTCGGCTTGGTCGGACGAGGGATCGGGCATCGGTTCAGCCATGGGGGGCGTTCGGCATTCGTTCGTGCGGTGCCATATAACCGCCGCGCCCCATCATGCCAGACCACCCCCTCCTCGCCCCGGACCGCCGACCGGACCCGCCGGCCGCCCCCGAGGGCCCGACATATCTCGCCCCGCTGCTCGCGCCGCTGGAGAGCCTGCCGGAGGCGGCGGGCAAGGCGGGGGCCCTGGCGACGCTCGTCGGCCCGCGGGTCCTGGACCTTCTCTTCCACCTTCCCGAGCGTCACCTGGACCGGCGCCGCGTGACCCGGCTCGCCGACGCCGCGGACGGCGATGTCGCGACCGTGCCGGTGCTGGTCGAGGGCGTGACGGCGCCCCGCACGCCATCGCAGCCCTGGGTGGTCAAGTGCAGCAGCGAGCGGTCGCTGATCGACCTTGTCTACTTCCTGCGGGCCCGCTGGGTCGGGCCCTGGCTGCACCGTGCCTTCCCGGAGGGCGCGGCAAGGACCGTCTCCGGTCGGGTCCGTCGCTACGGCCCGCGCTGGCAGATGGACGCGCCGGACTTCGTATCGCCGCCTGAGGAGATCCCGCCCCTCCAGCCCGTGTGGCCGCTTTCGAAGGGCCTGGACTGGAAGACGCTGGCCAGGACGATGCGCGGCGCCCTCGCCCGCCTTCCCGAACTCCCTGAATGGCAGGACGCCGAGCACCTGCGGCGCCGCCACTGGCCCGGCTTCTCCGCCGCGATCCGCGCGGTCCAGGCGCCGGAGGTCGTGCCGGAGCCAGGCATAACCGACCGGCTGGCCTACGATGAATTGCTGGCCGGGCAACTCGCGATCGGGCTAATCCGGCGCGCGGTGCTGGAACGGCCGGGGCGGGCGCTGGCCGGGGACGGGTCGCTGCGGTCGAAGGCCCTGGCCGCTTTCGGCCACGAACCCACCCCCGCCCAGGCCCGGGCGATGGAGGAGATCGGGGCGGACCTCTCCGCCCCACGCCGGATGCTGCGGCTGCTCCAGGGCGACGTGGGCTCCGGCAAGACCCTCGTCGCCCTCACCGCCATGCTCCAGGCTGTCGAGGCCGGGGCGCAGTCCGCGATCATGGCACCGACCGAGATCCTGGCCCGCCAGCACCTCCGCACCTTCCAGCGCCTCGCCGGCGCCGCGGGCATCGAATGCGCGCTGCTCGCCGGCAGCGTGAAGGGGAAGGAGCGGTCGCGCGTCCTCCGCCGGCTGGCCGACGGGTCCCTGCGTCTGATCGTCGGGACCCATGCCCTGTTCCAGGAAGGCGTGGCCTTCCGCGACCTCGCCCTCGTCGTCGTGGACGAACAGCACCGCTTCGGCGTGGCCCAGCGGCTGGCGCTGACCGAGAAGGGTGCGGAATCCGGTGGCGCCGACGTGCTGGTCATGACCGCGACGCCCATCCCCCGCACGCTTCTCCTGACCCAATGGGGCGAGATGGCGGTGTCCCGCCTTGAAGGCCGCCCCGCAGGCCGCAAGCCCATCGTGACGCGCATCATCAACCGCGAGCGCCGCGACGAAGTCCTGGCCGCCCTGCGCCGCGCCTTTGCCGAAGGCCACCGCGCCTACTGGGTCGTCCGCGCCGTCGAGGAAGGCGAGCAGCACGACAACGTCGCGGCCGAGACGACCTACGCCGCCCTGCGGGAGGTCTTCGGCGAGACGGTCCGCCTGGCCCACGGCGCGCAGACCCTGGACGTCCGCGAGGCGTCCCTGGCCGACTTCGCCGCGGGCCGCGCGCAACTGCTGGTCGCCACGACGGTGGTCGAGGTCGGCGTGGACGTGCCGGAGGCCACGATCATGATCATCGAGCAGGCCGAGCGCTTCGGCCTTTCCGCCCTGCATCAGTTGCGGGGCCGCGTGGGGCGCGGGACCGCGCAGTCCTACTGCCTGCTGCTGCCCTCGTCCGAACTGATCGACTCGGAAAAGCGCCGCCTCGCCGTCATCCGCGACACCGAGGACGGCTTCGTCATCGCCGATGCCGACCTGGAATTCCGCGGTGGCGGCGACGCGCTGGGCATGCGGCAGGCCGGGCAGATCGGACGCCGCTTTGCCGACCCGCAGCGCCACGCCGGCCTGGTCCGGGTGGCCCACCAGGACGCGACCCTGCTGTTGCAACGTGACCCCGACCTGTCGGCCACACCCCGGGGCCGCGCGGCGCGCGACCTGCTGGCCCTGTTCGACCACGACCTGACCCTGAAGCCGCTCGCCGCGGGTTGACCCCGGCCCTTGCCTGCCGCCCGGCCCGGGACTACCCACCGCGGCGCGGGGTGGGGACCCCGCGACGGGGGAAGTTTTCGTGTCGGATCAAGCGCCTGCCGCGCATATCGAGATCGACCGCCTGACCAAGCGCTTCGGCGCCTTCACGGCGGTGGACGACATCTCCTTCACCGTCCGCCCCGGCGAGGTCCTGGGCTTCCTGGGCCCGAACGGCGCGGGCAAGTCCACGACGATGAAGATGCTGGCCGGCTTCGTGACTCCGACCGCCGGCACCGCCCGCATCCTCGGCCAGGACGTCATCGAGCACCCCGTCGCCGCCAAGCGCCACCTCGGCTTCCTGCCGGAGGGCGCGCCGACCTATCCGGAGATGACGGTCGAGGACTTCCTCGCCTTCTGCGCCCGCGCCCGCGGCTTCCGGGGCAGCGACCTGAAGGACCGCGTGGGACACGCGATGTGGCTGACCAGCCTCGGCGGCGTGCGCCTCCAGCCCATCGAAACGCTGTCCAAGGGCTTCAAGCGCCGCGTCGGCCTGGCCCAGGCCCTGCTGCACGACCCGCCGGTCCTGGTGCTGGACGAACCGACGGACGGCCTGGACCCGAACCAGAAGCATGAGGTCCGCGACCTCATCACCCGCATGGCGCCGAGCAAGGCGATGGTCATCTCGACCCATATCCTCGAGGAAGTCTCGGCCGTCTGCACCCGCGCGATCATCATCGCCCGCGGGCGGGTCGTCGCCGACGCGACCCCGGCGGAACTCGAGGCCCTCGGCCCGAACATGGATGCCGTCTTCCGCGACCTGACGCTGGGCCAGCCCGTGGTGGAGGTCGCCTGATGCAGGGGATGCTCAACGTCGCCCGGCGGGAACTGGCGGGCTACTTCGCGACGCCCGTCGCCTACGTCTTCATCGTCATCTTCCTCGTCCTGTCCGGCGCCCTGACCTTCACGCTCGGCAATTTCTTCGGCCGCGGCACGGCGGACCTGCAGCCCTTCTTCGCCTTCGTGCCCTGGCTGTTCCTCTTCCTCGTCCCCGCGATCACGATGCGCCTCTGGGCGGAGGAACGGCGGCTTGGGACCATCGAACTCCTGCTGACCCTGCCGATCGCGCAGTGGCAGGCGGTGGTCGGTAAGTTCCTGGCGGCCTGGGCCTTCTGCGCGATCGCGCTGGTGCTGACCTTCCCGCTGATCGTCACGGTCAACATCCTCGGCGATCCGGACAACGGCGTGATCGCGACGGGCTACCTGGGTTGCCTGCTTGTCGCAGGCGCCTACCTAGCGATCGGCGCCGCCCTCTCCGCACTGACGAAGAACCAGGTCATCGCCTTCGTCCTCGCGGTTGCCGTCTGCTTTCTCTTCGCCGCGGCGGGCTCGCCCGTCGTGACGGAGTTCCTGAGCAAGAACATCCCGTCGCTGGCCGACGTTGCCCGCGGCCTCTCTGTCACCGAGCGCCTCGCCGCCTTCTCCCGCGGCGTGATCTCGGCGCGCGACCTTCTCTTCTTCGCATCCTTCATCGCCGTCTGGCTCTTCGCCAACACGCTGGCGGTGGATGCGCGGAAGGCGGATTGAGCCTATGAGCGACACCGTTTCCTCCGCTGGCCTGCCCCGACCCCGCCGGGCGTCGCGCCGCGGCTGGCTGTCGATCGCGGCGCTGTTGGCCGCGGTCGCGCTGGCCGTCGGCATCAACGTCCTGGCCGACCGGTTCCTGTCCCGCGCGCGCCTCGACCTGACGGAACAACGCCTCTACACGCTGTCCTCCGGCACGCGGCAGGTCCTGTCGAACCTACGCGACCCCATCACGCTCCGCCTCTTCTACTCCCGCCGCCTCGGGGCCACCGTGCCGGTCTTCGGCGCCTATGCCGACCGCGTGCGGGAGATGCTGCGCGAATACGCAGCGGTCTCCGGCGGCAAGATCCGGCTGGAGTTCCTGGAACCCGAGCCCTTCTCCGAGGTCGAGGACCGCGCCCTCGCCTACGGCCTTCAGGGCGTGCCGGTGGACCAGACGGGCGAACAGATCTTCTTCGGCCTCGCCGGCGTGAACCTGCTCGACGACGAGCGCACCATCCCCTTCTTCCAGCCGGAGCGCGAGCGCTTCCTGGAATACGACCTGACCCGGCTGGTCTTCGAGCTCTCCAGCCCCCGCCGCCCCGTGCTCGGCGTGCTGTCGTCGCTGCCGCTGAACGGCGACCCACGCGCGATGATGATGCGCGTCCCCGGCGCCGGGCAGCCCTTTGCGGTGATGATCCAGTTGCGGCAGTTCTTCACCGTGCGCGACGTCGCGGCCGATGCGCAGGTCATCCCGGCCGACGTCCAGGTCATGCTCGTCGCCCACGCGCAGAACTTGCCGGATACGGCGCTCTACGCGCTGGACCAGTTCGTCATGCGCGGGGGCCGCCTGATGGCGCTGGTGGACCCGCATTCCGAGAGCCAGGCCAGCCGCCCAGACCCGACGGGCCGCCCGGCGACGGACTCCTCTTCCAACCTCGACCGCCTCTTCCGCGCCTGGGGGATCGAGGCGCCGCGGGACAAGGTCGTCGCGGACCAGCGCGGCGCCTGGCGCGTCCGCTCCTCGCCGCAGGACCGGGTGCAGGGCGTGGACTACGTCGCCTGGTACAACCTCCAGGGCGACAGCCTGAACCGGACCGACGTGGCCTCCGCCGAACTCCAGCAGGTCACCCTCGCCTCCGCCGGAGAGGTCCGGCGGCGGGACGGTGCGGGCGTCGAGATGACGCCCGTCCTCACCTCCTCCGCCCAATCCATGCTGCTGGACGTGGCGCGGGTACGAGAGGCACCGGACCCCGCCCGCATCCTCGCGGATTTCCGCGCGGACGGGCAGCGCCGCGTCCTGCTGGCCCGCTTCCGCGGTGCCCTCACCACCGCCTTCCCGGAAGGGCCGCCCGCCCTGCCCGAGGGCACCGAGCGCGCGGCCGACATGCCGGCCCATGTCGCCGCGACGAACGGGCCGACGAACCTCATCGTCGGCAACGACGCGGACATCCTGGAGGACCGCTTCTGGGTACGCACGCAGGAGTTCTTCGGCCAGAGCGTCGCGACCCCGATCAGCGACAACGGCGCGCTCGTGACCAACCTTGTCGATACGCTCGTCGGCGGCGACGCACTGATTTCCCTCCGTTCCCGCACAGAAAGCCTCCGCCCCTTCACGCTGGTCGAAGACATGCGCCGCGACGCCGAGGCGCAGTACCGGCAGACCGAGCGAAACCTCCAGACCCGCCTGGACCAGACGGAGCGCCGGCTGCGAGACCTGCGCCAGGGCACGGGCGGCGCCAACGCCGGCGAACGGGCCCAGGCCGTCATTACCGCGGAGCAGCGGGCCGAGATCGACCGCGCGCGGGAGGAGATCGTCCGCACCCGACAGCAACTGCGCGCCGTCCAGCGCGACCTGCGCCAGGGGATCGAGGGGCTGGAGACCTGGCTTCGCCTCCTGAACATCGCGCTCGTCCCCGCGCTGCTCACCGTCGCCGCGCTCGTCCTGGCCGTCCTCCGGGCGCGCCGGCGCGCGGCGGCCCGGGTCTGACGGCGATGCCGGTCAACCGACGTCACCTGATCGGCCTTGGCGGGGCGGCCGCCGTCTCGGTCGGGGCCGCCGCATTCCTCGTCCCGCGCGGCGCCGAGACTCCGGGGACGGACGAGGCAGTCCTCGCCTTCCCGAACCTCGCGCCGCGGCTCGCCGGCGCCCGGAAGGTCGAGATCCGGCAAGGTTCGAACACCCTCGTCCTCGACCGTCAGGGCGAGACCTGGGTCCTCCCCGCGAAGGGCGGCTACCCCGCCCGCGGCGAGCGCGTGCGCGAAATGCTGGCCGGCCTGACCGAACTTCGTCTTGCCGAACGTCGCACCTCCGACCCCGAGGCCCTGGACCGCCTCGGCCTCGGCGAGCCCGGCGCCGCGAACTCCACGGCTGCCCTGCTCCGCGTGCTGGACGGCAACGGCGCGCCGATCGCCGAGCTCATCACGGGCCGACGCCGCATGCGCACCCAGGGCGGCGTGCCGGAGAGCATCTACGTCCGGCGCCCCAGCGAGAATCAATCCTACCTCGCCGAGGGCCGCGTGCCCGTGGACGCCGACTCGCAACTCTGGGTGGACCGGGACGTCGTGAACCTGCCGCGCGAACGCGTGCAGCGCGTCATCTCCGTGCGCGACGGTCGCACGATCGAGATGCTGCGCCAGGGCGGCTCCGACACCCCGCTCTCGATCGTCCTGCCCGGCGACGCCCCGCCGGCCGACGACATCGCGCTGGACGAGGTCTCCCGCGCCTTCGAGGGCCTCACCTTCCTCGACGTCCGCCCCGAAGCACAGATCCCCGGCTCGGAAACCGGCCAGGGCCGCTTCGTCCTGACCGACAACCTCACCGTCAACGCCCGGGTGAACATCGAAGGCGGGGACGTCTGGGTACGCCTGGCCGCGATCGGTGATGAGGAGGCATCGCGCCTGAACGCCCGCTGGCGCGGCTGGGCCTACCAGGTCGGCGCCTGGAAGGCGAAGGCCTTCGCCCCGTCGCTCGACGAACTCCGGGCCCGCAGCAACTGAGCGCGCGGGAATACCCGGACCGCCCCTGGGTCGGCGTCGGGGTCGTCCTGTTCCGCGGGGACGACGTGCTCCTGATCCGCCGCGGGAGGCCGCCGAACGCCGGCGTCTGGTCCATCCCCGGCGGCACGCAGGAACTGGACGAAACCGTCGAGGACGCCGCCCGTCGTGAACTGCGCGAGGAAACCGGACTGACGCCCGGCCCCCTGACCTTCGCCGCCGCCGTGGATATCATCACCCGCGACGCCGAAGGCCGGGTCCGCTTCCACTACACCATCCTGGACTACGCCGCCCGTTGGGCGGGCGGCGATCCCGCGGCCGGGGACGACGCGGATGACGCGCGCTTCTTCACGCCCGCCGAACTCGCCGCCCTACCCCTTTGGTCCGAGACACGCCGGGTGATCGCCGAGGCGCGCCGGTGCCTGGATCAGTAGAAGATCCGCTGGTTCATCACGCTGCTGTAGAGCGGCGCGACGAATTCCTCGTAGCCGTTGAACAGGCGGGTCGCCACCCGCTCGTTCGTGCCGAGCAACCGCTCGCTCGCCTGGCTCCAGCGGGGATGGGCGACCTGCGGGTTCACGTTGGCCCAGAAGCCGTATTCGGCGGGCTGGATCTGCTCCCAGGTCCCAACCGGCTGCTCGGTCTGGAAGGTCACGCGGATGATGCTCTTCCCCGACTTGAACCCGTACTTCCAGGGGAAGAGGATCCGGATCGGCGCCCCGTTCTGGTTCGGAAGGGGCTTGCCGTACATGCCTGTCGCGACGAAGGAGAGCTCGTTCCGCGCCTCCTCGACCGTGCAGCATTCCTCGTAGGGCCAGGGGACGGCGGGCGAGCGCAGGCCGGGCATGGTGTCGCGCTGCTCGACCGTCGTGAAGACGACGTAGCGCGCCTCGGGCTTCGGGGCGGCGAGCCGGATCAGTTGCGACATCGGGAAGCCGGTCCAGGGCACGGTCATCGCCCAGGCCTCGACGCAGCGGAATCGGTAGATCCGCTCCTCCAGGCTCACCTGCCGCAGCAGGTCCTCCAGGCCGATCTCCCGTTCCCGCTCGACCAGCCCCGCGAACCGGATGGACCACGGCGACGTCCGCATGCGCTGGGCCTGCCGGACCACGTCCTTGCTCGTGTTGAATTCGTAGAAGTTGTTGTAGGTCGTGGCGTCGCGCTCGGCCGTCACGTCCCGCTCGGGGCGGAAGCGCAGGTTGCGCATCGCCTGACCCTGGGCGGAGGCCTCCCCAGGAAGGGCTGCCGCCGCGAGAAGACCTGCCCCTGCCGTCAGCGCGCCGCGACGCCCCATCACGGCCGCCTCCGGTGTCACGGAGGATTCCGGCAGTTCCCAGCCGCGGCGTGAGCGGATCAGCATCGTACTCTCCTGTCGGGCCTCACCCCGAAGGTTGTTCGCGCTGGCCCAGGATCAAGTTACCCCAGTTGGTCCCGCAAGTCAGTGCATGGCCGTCCCTGCACGCTGGCCCGGTTCAGAGACGGAAGCGCTCCCTGGCCCATCCGGGTGCAACTCGGCGCAGCGCAGCAGCCGGCCCGCCTGCTCGACGAAGCGGAACCGGGTCTCCCGGCCCGGGGCATCCTCCAGCCGCGTTACTAAAAGGGGACGCCCTCCACCCCGCACGACATCGGTCAGGTGATCCGGCGGGATCAGCGGCGCCCAGGCCGGCCGCGTCACAGGCGAAGGTCTGGTCGCCACGCCCGTCGTGAGCGCGAAGAGCATCGCCGGCCAGCAAAGGGTCGGCGTATCGGCATACGCCGGGGGGCAGCCCAGCTCACGCCACCCCTCCGTTCCCAAGCCCTGCCGCCCGGGCTAAGCCCGGGCCGTGCCGAACCACCTCGCCGGAGCGGAGCCGGCCGGGCGCCCGGCCGAACTGACCGTCGTCATCCCTTGCTACCAGGAGGCCCCGAACGTCCGGCCGATGGTCGAGCGGCTGACGGCCGCCCTGGCCGGCATCGCCTGGGAAGCCGTCTTCGTGGACGACGACAGCCCGGACGGCACCGCCGCCGAGGCCCGTGCCGTCGCGGCAACCGACCCGCGCATCCGGGCCATCCGGCGGATCGGCCGACGTGGCTTGGCCTCGGCCGTGATCGAGGGCGCCCTCTCCTCCTCCGCCCCTTACGTCGCGGTGCTGGACGGCGACCTGCAGCACGACGAAACGATCCTACCCGCCATGCTCCAGGCCGTGCGGGCGGGGGCGGAGGTCGCGATCGGCAGCCGCCATGTGGCCGGCGGTGAGGCGGCCGGCGGCTTCTCCGCCGCGCGCGTGGCGGTCAGCGACGCCGGCACCCGCCTCGCCGCACTCCTGCTTCCCACTCCCGTCAGCGACCCGATGAGCGGCTTCTTCCTGATGCCCGGCCCGCTCTTCGAAGCCCTGGCCCCGCGGCTCTCCGGCCGCGGCTTCAAGATCCTGCTGGACCTGCTGCTCTCGGCCCGCCGGCCGCTCCGGGTCGCTGAAATTCCCTACAGCTTCCGTCCCCGGACGGCCGGCGCTTCGAAGCTGGACGCGACCGTCCTGCTGGAATTCCTCGGCTTGCTCCTCGACAAGGCCCTCGGCGGTTGGCTTCCCTGGCGCTTCGTGTCCTTCGCCGCGGTCGGCGCGGTTGGTGTTCTCGTGCACCTCGTCGTGCTCGGGCTCGCGGTCCGGGGGCTGGGCATCGGGTTCACGGCGGCCCAGTGGGCGGCGACCCTCGTCGCCATGACCGCGAACTTCCACCTGAACAACCGGATCACCTACCGGGACATGCGGCTGCGCGGACGACGGCTGTGGCAGGGGCTGCTCCTCTTCTACGCCGTGTGCACCGTGGGGGCGGTCGCGAACGTGGGCATCGCCGGGCTGCTGCTGCGCGACGGGCTGGTCGGGTGGGGGGTCGCGGGGGCCGCCGGGGCCTTGCTGACCGGCGTCTGGAACTACGCCGTGTCCTCCACCCTCGTGTGGCGCACGCGTTGAGGGCGCGCGGATGCGAACCCGCGCCGGGCTCGCGGCGCCGGAGCGGCCGGCCGGAGCGGCCGGTCGGAGCGTTTCCGTGCCGACGTCTTGGCGACAGCGGCGCGCAACCCGTGGCGGCGCGGTGTCGGCAAGGTCCCCCCCGTCAAGCCGGCTCGACCGCCGCGGCCTGCGGACGTGTCGACAATACGGACGCACCGGCCGCCTTCTTCTGACGCGGCGGCCATGTTACCGCTTTAGAACGTTAGGGGTACGCCAAAATGTCTGATGGTCGCCGGGGGCGGGGCGGATGGCTCGCCGGCAAGGGTTTTCGGGAGAGACTTCTGCGGCAGGTCGGCGCCGGCAGCCTCTACGACGAAATGGCCCGTCTTCGGGCTGCCCTTGTCGAACAGCGCCGGGAGATCGAGCGGCAAGCGGCAGCGGCTGCGGAAGCCAGTCGTGACGCCGAGCTCGCCGCGCGGAACAGCGCGCTGGCGGTGCGTCAGGCCCAGGAGGACGCGCGCCGGGCGACCGCGGACGCCGCGGACCGGGTTGCCGCAGCCGAGGAGCACGTCGCGCACGCCGACGAGCGCCTGGCCGCCGCCAAAGCCACGAGCGCCCGGTACCGGGCGGAGCGGGATGCGGAGGCGGCTGGTCTTCGCCACTACCTTGACCTTCGCGACGCGGGCAAGTTGATCGAGATGGACTACGCGGTCCGTCCGCGCAGCCGCCACGGATGGGGCAGGCCCCCGCATGCGCAGCTGCTCGCCGGGCTCCGACGGGGTAACGAACGGTACAAGACCGTTTTGGAAAGCTTCCTCCCCCTCGTGGATCAGGCGGCGGAGATCGCAGCAGGGCCTGGCGAGTCGGGCCAGCCGCATTGGTTGAACGATTGGTTCCCGGCGTTCGACGCGATATCCCTTTACGGCTTCATCGCCACCCGCCGACCGAGACGCTTCGTCGAGATCGGGTCGGGAAACTCCACGCTCTTCGCCCGGCGAGCCATCTCCGACTTCGCGCTACCGACGCGGATTGTCTCGCTCGACCCCAATCCACGCGCGGACATCGATGCGATCTGCGACGAGGTCGTCCGCGAGCCACTCGAGGAGGTCGCGCCCGCGTTCTGGGACGAGGTGACGGCGGAGGACATCGTGTTCTTCGACGGTAGCCACCGCGCGTTCCAGAACAGCGATGTGACGGTGTTCTTCACCGAGGTCCTGCCGGCGCTGGCCGTCGGGACCCTCGTGGGCATCCACGACATCTTCCTGCCGTTAGATTACCCGCCGGTTTGGGTCGAGCGCTACTACAACGAGCAGTATCTTCTGGCTTGCTGGCTGCTCGCCGGCGAGAGGCTGAGGGTAGAACTGCCGGTGAAGCATTGCACCGAAACCCCGGACCTGCATGGGGTCCTGACGCCGCTATGGAGCAAGCCAGCGCTCGCTGGCGCCGCCCATATCGGCGGCTGCTTCTGGTTCACCATCACGGAACGCAGCTGACCTCGCCCAAGAGGGCGTTGGCTGCTTTTCCGTGGATGCGGGGAACGGACGCACGTCTGTCGGCGTTGCTCTTCGACGCCCGTTTCGCTGCGTGGGCATCCCGGACAGTACGGAAGGCCTGCCAGACGATGGCATGGCACTGGCCGGTGAAGCGGCTGCCCACCGGGTCATCGCTCCGCTTCGGCGGGCGAACGCACGCCCCGAGCCGTCGCTGGATCGGCGCGGGCGCTGAGCCGCGCGAACCATCCTTCCGCCGCCTTGCGGTACCCGGCGCATACGATCCGCGCCGCCCCGGCGGGAACGGATCCAGGCCTTACGGCATCCTAGCCTGCGGTGCGGCGGCAATGGCTTCCGCCGCCCTGCGCCCCGCCGCTCGCGTCGGAAGCTCGATCCATCGGTAAGCGCCGCAGCACGCTGTGAGCGCGACGGCAGCCAGGAGAGTGATGCAGGTCACGCCGACCAAGTCCGGCTCGGCCGCCTGCGATCCGAATCTACGCCATGCGAGCTGTGCGGCGGTGAAGGCCAGCAGGTGCCAGAGGTAGAGCGTATAGGACCTCTCCCCGATCGCGTTGAGACAACGCGAGAGCCAGCCGAAATGCTGGAACGCTCCCCCGTCCAGGCTGGCAACGAGAACGGGCAAGACCGCCAACAGAAGCGTCGTGCTGGTGGTGATGCCGGAAGCCGGCGCAACGGCAGGCGACAACACGAGGCCGATGATCGAAAGACCGAGGACCAGACCCCCGACGATGCGGCCAAACTGCCGGCGGCTGACCCACGGTCTTTCCGAGACCCAGGACACCAGCACGCCCCAGAACAGCCCATCCACGCGGAACCACCAAGGCAGATGGCGAAAATCGGAGCGATCGATCCATGCGAAAGCCAGGATAACGCCGAGGGAAGATGCGGGCAGGACTCGCGAGCGGTGGAAGCCGAGCATCAGCAACGGAAGAACCACGTAGAACTGCTCTTCGAGCGACAAGCTCCAGAAATGTGCGAGGAGGGTAATGGGACGCCCCTCCGTCACCTGCCGATAGGCCCACAGATTCATGTAGTTCAGGAGCCCAGCCAGAGCGGCCTGGACATAGCTTCGCGTATCGCCAGTGGCCGGTAGGGGCGGCTCGTGGCCGATAGCGGCGACGAAGGCGAGGGTTGCGGCGACGGCGAGCGCGGCGGCGGGCCAAAGCCGGAAGGCGCGCCGGACCCAGAAGCGCAGGACAACCGAGGCTGGGTGTCTTCCCGCTTCGCTGCGCAGCTCGGTCGCAAGCGAACGGGTGATGACGAAGCCGCTGATGACGAAGAACAGGTCCACGCCGTAGCCGAAGCCGTACGGCCCCACGACCCTGAAGGCGGCATCGGCCCAGGGGTACAGGAAAGGCAGGTGAGCCACGAGGACTAACAGGATCGAAACCCCCCGGAGGGTTTGGATGTCGGCGATAACGGCGTTCGCTGCGCGGGGAACGGGCGGGGGCAGAATCTCGCTCAATCCAGAAGCCCCCGGGTCGGCCCGATCAGCGACCCCGTTCCGGCGAGGCGCCATACCTCCGCGCCCCGGCGTCCTACCCGCAAGGACGGCAGCGCGGCAAGGCGGCGTGCCCCATATGCAGCAGTCCACCTCCAACGATGACCCTACGGCACCCGAAGCTGCGGGATGGCGCGTTCAACCTGCCTCTGACCCGGCTGCGGCTCGGGACGCAGTGCGAGCGGCAGGCGGCCTCATGCCACCACCGATGCATTCCCCTGGGCGGCCCTCCTTTGGCGCAACCACTGGCTAAGCCACGCGAATGGCTACTCCGGGACGCCGACTCATTCCCGGCCCGTGCCGCCGCACGCGGCCCGCATGCGTCAGGTCGGGGACCGGTCAGCATCGTCGGGGTAGCCAGGCGCCCGCACCGGCACTTTCGCGGCTGTCTCCGCGGCGATGCCGAGGAGGGCTGGCGCGGTCCGGACGGAGGCTGGCCCAGACACCCAGTCAGTCTTCGGCCAAACTTGGTGCGCCCGCTGGGGCTCGAACCCAGGACCCCAAGATTAAAAGGCACCGAAGCAGCTTCCGTGGGGTCCCGCACGCCTCCCGCCCCGTCCTGCTTCTCTCTGTGCTCTCTCCGCACGGTCCCGAAAACTTCCGCTTGCATCCGCACTGAGTGTCCGGGCAATGTCCGGGCTAGCCCGAAGACTGCGGCCGGGCAGGATCGGGAGGCGCGGGGCGGATGGAACGGTCTTCCGAAACGGCACGGATCACGCGGGCGACGATCGCCGCCGCTGACCGCCGCCGCCGCCCCGACTTCCGGTTGGTGATCCGCGACGCGGAGTGCCGCGGCCTGGCGCTGGTGGTGAACCCCACCGGCATGACGTGGAACGTCTCCTACCGGCCCCGCGGAACGAAGCCGGATGGCACACGCCCCGCCATGCGGGAACTGGTGATCGGCAGCCCTGCCGCCATGTCGCCCGACGAGGCGCGCGCTGCGGCGGCGAAGGTGAAGGACGGAGCAAAGGGGGCAGCGACCCTACGGGCGAACGCCGGGCGGCCATCGCGAGGGCGGCCCGGGAGCGCGCTTCAACGGTCGCGGCGCTGGTGGACGAATACGTGACCGCCTTGCCCGGACGGCCGAAGATGCGCGGGACGGGCCTCCTCTCTCCCGCGGTCGTGGCGGCCGAGACGCAGAACCTCCGCGCCGCGGTCGCGACGATGAAGGCAGGCAACCTCCCGGTCACCGCAGTGGGCGCGACCGAACTCCGGGCGCTGCTGAAGGCGGAGGCGGCCCGGCCTGCGGTGGCCCGGCATCGCTTCGGCGCCGTCTCGCGCTTCCTCGACTGGTGCCATGACGAGGGGGCAATCACGATCAACCCGTGCCTCGCGATCGGCAAGGCGCGCCGGCCGCGCCCGCCGAAGGCTCGGACGCATCACCTTGGCATCGCGGACCTTGCCCGGCTCTGGCACGCGGCCGGCTCCGCTGCGGAGGATGCCCGTGTGTCGGCCTTTGGTCCTCTACATCGCGACCTCGCGCGGTTCCTGATGGCCGTTCCCGCACGCCGGAATGAGGCCGCGACCTTGGATTGGTCGCACCTCGATTTGCAGGCGGGTGCCTGGACCATGCCGGGCAAGCTGACGAAAAACGGCGATCCGCACCGGCTCCCCCTCCCAGGGATCGCGCTCGAGATCCTGCGCACGCGACATGCTGCGGCCGACAATCCGGCAACCGGGCTGGTGTTCCCTTCCCCCAAAGCGGCGAAAGCTGTGGCGTCGTGGTCGGACATGAAGGCTGCGCTGGATCAGGCGGCGGACCTGACCGGCTGGCGCTGGCACGACTTCCGCCGTTCCTTCGTCACCGCGCTGGCGGAGGCCGGCGTCGCGGAGGCGGTGGCCGACGCGATGCTGAACCATCGTCAGGCGGCGACCCGCGGCGGCGTGCTGGGCGTCTATCAGCAAGCCCGGCGCCGGCCGGAACAGGAAGCGGCAATGCGGCGGTGGGACGAACTGCTGACCGCGGCCATCACGGGCCGGCCGCCGCGCGAGGCGGTGGTGATCCCGATGGGCACCCGCGCTTGAGGGACACACCCCGGATTCCGCGCGACATGCGGACGAATGACCCCGAAGGCATCGGGGGGCATCGGGGGGCATCGGGGGGTGCCCTGCCTCCTAAGCCACGCCACGCCCCGCTGCGCCCCGTTCTCGAACGCACCGCCGAAGCGCCGCCGCGGAGGGGCATCGGGGGGGCATCGGGGGTGGCATCGGGGGTCCCGGTCAGCGCCGTGCGGACCCTCACCTGATCGGCCGGGGCGTCCCGCCCCTGCCCTTCCGCGCCGGGGCGGCCCTTGGTGGCCGGCCGGAAGGCCCGCGAGCCGCTGCTGACGCGCTGGCACAATGTGAAGGTCATGGGCGCCGGCACGATCGGGTGGGAGCGCGACGGCCGGCGGGCGTGGAAGGGTGCCGAGGAGATGCAGCGGCCGTGGCGCCTGGCGCTGGTGAGGGCGGAGCTGCCGGGCGACCTGGCCCCGTACGCGCTACGGCACTCCTTGATCGTCTGCGGGCTGAAGGCCGGGCTGCCGGTGCGGCTGGTCGCGGCCGCGCACGACACGTCGGTCGCGATGATCGAGAAGCACTACGGGGCCTTCATCGTGGACGCGGCGGAGGAGCTGCTGAGACGGGCGGCGGTGCCGTTGGTGCAGGGTACTTGAGATCAGCTCATCTGCTCCAGGCGCACCGACTTCATCGGTAGCTCGAACATGGCACCGCCGCCGACCGTTTCGGCCACCCTCTCCATGCTGGGCCAGAGCACGATGAGCCGCTCGGCCTGCTTCGTCACAGGGGCTTTCGCGAGACCGGCCGAGAGGAACATTCCGATCAGGCGAGATGATCGGAAGGCGAGGTACTCCGCACGGTTCTTGCGAATCCGCCGATCGGCTGACACGACAACCCAGCGCCCCTCCCGATTGAGGGCGTCAATCCAATCCACATCGGAAATGTTCGGCGCAAACTTTTCGCGAAGCGCTACGACTTCGTGCTCGGGTCTGAATAACTCTCGAAGGGCTCTTGCCAATGCAGGAGATAGGTTGTGGTCGAAGAAGACCCTCACGCCGCAAGCAAAGATCGTTCGAAGGCCATTGCGTCACGCACGGCGCCAGGGCTGACATTGTAGAGGTAGGCTACCCGCTGCTCGGATTTCTCGGCCTTCACCGCGTCGGCCAGTGCGATCGTCGGGACGCCGTACCTGCTGGTCACCGGCTGTCCAAAAGACCTTTTGGGATCCACGACGATGGAGCTCTTACCATTGAAGGGACGCCATCTCGCGACGGCATCGTCCTCAATGTCGAGGTCCTTGAACGTGCGTTCGATGACTTGCTTGATGACGAACTGGTGCCGTCGTAGATCGAGCAACGCGCCATCGTTCGCGCCGGTAAGGCTTTCTAGGAAGATGGTCTTTCCATCGGTCTTGAACCGGCGCGTCGAGAATGGACGATCGTCGTCTGTCGCAGCGCGGGCGAGCTGGATGCAGTGCCGGACGGTCCGTAGACTGACGCCAGCCTTAAGGAAAGCCTGCACGAAGCGGAGTTCGATCAGGTCACGGAAGCTGAGCTCGAGGTGCTTCTCACCGCGAGGAAGATGAGGCTCCCAAAGCGGGGCCATCTCGACGTCTCGCTCGCCGGTACTGAACTGGTAACCGCCAAGCCACCGGTTGATGTTCTTCGCCGGAATGCGAAGCAAGCGCGCGACCTCGGGCGCGGTGTAGAAACCGACGCCGAGGGGGCTGGGGCGCACCGGGTCTGCAACGAAATCGAGCATCGGCCTAAGCAACGCTACCGCGTGGGCGAAGGTAACACCATTGGGGGGTCTGCCCGTAGCTCTCCACCCTTCCTCAGCCTCACCCCCGGCGCATCCCCGCCCGTGAACTCCACGCCGGCGCCTTCCAGCGCGGCACACATCGCGGAAACGACGTCGGCCCGCTGCTCCTGTCCTCGCTCCTCGAAGCGAGCCACGGATCGCTCAGACGTCTCGACCCGGGAGGCAAGGCGGCCCCTCGTCCACCCCAGCAACTCGCGCGCGGCCCGGCACTGTTCGGGCGTCACGGCGTTAGTCCTCGCTCTCCCGGTAGGCGAGCGCCCTCGCAGTCGCCGCCTGCATTGCCTCCTCGGCCGACATGCTGCCGGCGACGTCGATCTCCTCTTCCGCGTCGCTGTCTTCGGGGTCCTTCTGCACGACCTCCCAAAACCACGGCTCGGTCGGGTTGCCTGGATCGGGGCGCACGCGCAGCAGCAATGGCACCTCGCCGGGTCTGCCGAGCAGGGATCGCGTCCAGGTCTCGCCGTCCGCTGAGGTCCAACCCGGGGCGTGCGTCATGCCCCGTCGCCTTCCAGCCGTTTCCGCAGCCGGACGCCGGGTGCATCGCCGTCGGTGAATTCGACGCCGGCGGCTTCGAGGGCGGTGCAGATGGCGGCGAGGGTCGCGCGACGCGGAGCGACCTCCTCGTTCTCGAAGCGATCGAGTGTGCGGATCGGGACACCACTCTCCGCGGCCAGCCTTTCCCGCGACCATGCAAGCAAGCCACGCCCCGCCCGGACCTGAGCCGCGATAGCGGCGGGATTCCCGTCAGATGATGTTGCACTCACCCAGCAACAGTGGCAGGTTTCCCGCCGCTACGGAAGTAGCGGCCGAACGTCGGGGGTAGGAGCCCGGCGCCCGGCCTGACCACCACCGCTCGTCAGGAGAGCAGGCTATGGCTGAGCATGTGTACGCGGTGCCGCTGGGCGTCGCTAGAAGAGTGCGCGCGTCCTCGGAGAGGCGCCGCGCGAGAAGATGCATCCCCATTACGGGAGCCCCCATCGCTCGCATCGTCCTCCCGCCTGCCGTCCGCGCGCAGCTGGAGGACTACGTCGAGCGCGCCCTCGCCATCCTCGACGCCGCGGACGGCGACCCGGACTTCGAACCCGACGACCACGACTGCTGCGCGGCGGCCGACGACGACCTCTCCTCGCATCCGTGGCGCCAGCGCGCTAACGACTGGGCGCCTGGCACCCCGGAAGACGCGGAGCCCGACACCGACGACGAAGCCTCGTGCTGCGCCACCACCCTCGTGCCTGATTGGTTCGCCCCGCGGGAGTCCCGCGCGTGACCGCCCCGACCCGTCGCGGCGCGCTCGCCACCCTGTCCGCGCTCCTCGCGTTGGCGGCACCCGCGGAGGCCTTCGTCTGGCCCGCGCCGCTGCCACCGCCGCCACCGCCAGGCGCCCACCCCGACGCCGAACTGATCCGGCTCTGCGCCGCCTACGTCGAGGCCGTGGATGCCTACAACCGGGACGGCGGCCACCTCGAATGCGAGGACGATCCGCTCTGGCACGCCGTCGCGGCGGTGGAGGAACCGCTTGGCGAGTTGGAGCCGCGCACCCTCGCGGGCCTCGCCGCCATGGCACGTGTCGCGCACTTCCTCGCGCAGCAGCCGTGCGGGGAGAACTTCTCCGACAGCTTCACGGGCGATTGGCCGGAACGGGTCGTGCGGGGCGTGCTGACGCTGGCCGCCGTGGCCGACGGCGCGGCCAGCGGCTAATCCGAACGCGGTGGGGCAGGGCCGGCCAGCCCGCGCGGTTTCTGCATCGCGCAGCCTCGCCGCTCCCCATGCGGACGCGCCAGCGTCGCCGCCTTCACCTTCCGCGCATCCCCGCACGCCCTGCCAGGCCCCCAACCGGAGATGCAGATGGACGATCCAACGCTTACGCGGCCTGTGATATCGCAGATTCTCGCCACTTCCCTTGCGCCCACGCGGGCCGGCGCATATGTTCCGATGGAAGCCGTCGCCGGGCTCAACGGGCGCTTCGTGGGCTCCCCCAACGTCATCGGGGGTGAAGGTGCCGCCGACCTCAACGGGCGTTCCGCTGCCGCCGGGCGTTACCGGGCGTTCGCTTCCGCAAGCGTTGTTGCGGGCACCGCGAACCCGTGAGCGCTATCATGCACGCGAACCACCGTGCGGCCGAGCCGCACATCCTTCCTGACCTTTCCGCCCTGCTCCCGACGCTCCCGCCTGCCGTCACCCGACGCCACGGCGCGGAACTACTGCGTCGGCATCTCGGCTTCCCCGTCTCGCCAAGGTCGTTGGAGAGATGGCCGGTGCCGGTGCGGCTGGTGAACGGCAAGGCGACGCTTCCGACGTACCCGCTGTTTGCGGAGGCAGTGAAGCGCATAAACGCCGCCCCTGTCCTGATGGGCGGCAGCGCAAAGGCCGCCGCGTGATCCGCGCGGCCACCCCCCTGAACGAAGCAACCCGCCGCGGCTGATGGGCCGGGCGGGCTGCGGGAACTACACGACTTCCGATCGGGACTACTCGACAACCCGTAGGTAGCGCGCCCCGCGGTGCTTCGCCAGACCTGATTCCGCGGTCCCACAACGAAGGGACCTCATATGGCTGACAAGCTGAATACCACCGGCAAGAGCGGAGGCGGCGCGCTGCTGCCTGCCTGCCGGCTCTACCGAAAAACCAACGCCGCGGGTGCGCCCTACCTCATGGGCCGCCTCGGCGGGCTGCGCGTGCTGATCCTGCCGAAGCGCGACGGCGACGAAGGCGAGCATACGCACAACCTCCTGGTCGCGGAGGCCGGGCAGCGCGACGGCCGGGAGGGTGGCCGATGAAGCGCCGCGCCCTCGCCCACGCGGTCCAGGCCAAACCGACTGCCTCCCCGCGCATCGTCCTATTGGACCTCGCGCGCGATCCGGACGGACTGCCCCGCCCCGCCGTCCTGTTCCCGCACCTCCGCCTGCCGGTGGTGTTCCCGTCCATCCCCGCGGCGCTGGCCGCGATCAACGCCACGGAGGCGCGCGCATGACGGCGCAGCCCGACATGGGGGTGCCGGCTGACGGAACGCCCCTCGCCCATATCGCCGAAGCCCTTGCGCGGCGCGATCTGTCGCCCGGCGCACGTGCGTTCGTCGTGGACCTCCGCCGCAAGGCGTCGCGCTGGCCGCTGACACCGAAGCAGGCGGAGGCGGTGCGCCGGATCGCGGAGGCGCCGCCCCGGCCGGACTACGCCGCGATCAACGCCGCAGCCCTCGCGCGCTTGCCAGACGTTCTGGCGCGGCTGCTGCCGGGCGGCGTCGTGCGCGGGAAGGAATGGGAGTGCGCCGACCTCCGCGGCGGTGCCGGTTCGTCCCTCCGCGTGCGGCTGACGGGCGATCGCGCCGGGTGCTGGTGCGACTTCGCCACGGGGCAGAAAGGCGGTGATCCCGTCTCGCTCGCTGCGGCCGTGACGGGCCTGCCGCCGGACGAAGCGGCGCGCGGCCTGGCCCGCATGCTCGGGACGGAGGGCAGCCGATGATCCGGGCCGTCCATACCCTCACCCACCTGCTGCCGGCGGGCGAGGACGAGAAGCCGCACGCGGTGGCGATCGCGGCCGCCATGGGCCGCACGCCCCACGCGGAGGATCTGAACCGCCTCGCCCCGCCGCGCGGCGTCATGCTGCCGTTCCCGCCGGCTGACGGCACGCACGACGCCGACATGCGGGAAGCCGCAGCGGTCGCGCTTGCGTCCGGCGGAACAGCGGTGGCCTTCACTCGCCCCCACCTCGCGGCAGAAGCCGAACGATGGCTGCGCGAAGCCGCGGAGGGCGCCCGCCATGGCTGACGGCGCCGACGTGTTCGCACCCCTCCCCGACGACGCCGCGGCGTCATGGGACCGCCCGCGTGAGGCCGCCCCGCGGTCCTCCGCCAAGGCCAGCGCCGCCGTCGCCATGCCGGCGCCCATACCCCTGCCCGACGTGATCCGGCACCGCCATCACGGCACCGCCTCCGCCGTTTGGCGCTACCTCGACGCGTCCGGCGCGCTGCTGTTCGCGGTGGCCCGCTTCGACACGCCGGGCGGGAAAGAGGTGCTGCCCTACGTCGTGGCCGCTGGCGGGTGGAGGTGGAAGGCGCCGCCCTCCCCTCGCCCGCTCTACGGTCTCGACGCCCTTGCCGCGCGCCCTGACGCGCCCGTGCTGATCGCGGAGGGGGAGAAGGCGGCCGACGCCGCGGTGGGTCTGTTCCCCGATCACGTGGCGATGACGTGGCCCGGCGGCAGCAACGCGCCGCAGCTCGCGGACTGGTCGCCCCTGGCAGGCCGGGACGTGACCGTGTGGCCCGACAACGACGCAGCGGGCCGGAAGGCCGCGGACGCCGTCGCGAAGGCGCTGGCGGGCGCGGGCGCGGCGTCCGTCGCGGTGGTGGACGTGCCGGAGGACTGGCCGGACGGATGGGACGTGGCAGACCCGCTGCCCGAAGGCGTCACGCCGGACAGGCTGCGGACGTTGCTGGCGGAGGCCGGCGCGGCGGCAGAGGAGTCCGGGCCCGATGCGGAGGACGCCGACGCGGCCACCGACCCCGCCGCCGCCCTTCGCCTCGACGTGGCGCGCGCGGCCGGCATGGACGCGGCGGAATACGCGACCTCGCGCCGTGCCCTCGCCCGCCGACACGGCGTGAGCCTATCCGACCTCGACGCCATGCGGACGGCCCGCCAGCGCGACGACGCAGCTGCCGAACGGGTCCGGCAGGCGGAGGATGCAGCACCGCCCCCCGACGTGGACGGCCGGGGCCGGGCGCGGCTCTACCTCGATCCCGCTGACCTTCCCGACGTGGCCCGCGACCTCGCCGGGCACCTGGCGCGCATCCCGCACCTGTTCGACCGCGGCGGCCCCGTCCGGCTGCGGGAGGACGCCGGAACCGGTGCGATGACGGCGGACCCGCTGACCGCGGACGGCGTGATCGCGGAGGCGCACCGCGTGACCCGGCCCTGGCGCTATGTCCGGGCCGGCGACGCGATGAAGGTCCTCGACGTGACGCTCCCCGATCGCGTCGCGCGGCTCTACCTCGCGGACCCGACCGCATGGGGGCTGCGACCGCTGGCCGGCATCGCCGCGGCGCCGCTGCTGCACGACGACGGCACGATCCACGGCGCGGAGGGATATGACCCGCGTTCCCGCATGTGGTGCCGGGCCGTGCCTGCCCTCGACGTGCCCGCGGAGCCTTCGGAGGACGACGCGCGGGCCGCGCTGCTGACGCTGCGCCGGCACCTCCGCACTTTCGCCTTCGCGGATGCGCCCCGGGCACGCGCTGAGGGGATCGCGGTGGAGGTCGTGGACACGTCCCGGCCGCCTGCCGCCGACGAGTCCGCGGCGCTGGTGGCGCTGCTGACGGCCGTGTGCCGCCCGTCCCTGCCGCTCGCCCCGGGCGCGGTGGTGCGTGCACCGCCCTACTCCGGGTCGGGCACCGGGAAGGGGCTGCTTGTCCGGGTCCTCTGCGGCATCGCGTTCGGTGCCCCGCCCTCCGCCATGACGGCCGGGCAGGACGCGGCCGAACTCGACAAGCGGCTCACTGCGGCCCTGATCGGCGCGGCGCCCGTGCTGTTCCTCGACAACCTGAACGCCACCGCCCTCAAGTCCGACGTGCTGGCCTCCGCCATCACGGAAAGCCCGGCGGAGGTGCGGCGTCTCGGGCGATCGGAGGTGGTGAGGCTGAACCCCTCCGCCTTCGTCGCGATCACCGGGAACGGCCTGCGGCTGTCGGAGGACATGGCCCGGCGCTTCCTCGCGGTGGAACTCGACGCCGGGTTGGAGGACCCCGAAGCCCGCGCCTTCCCGGGCGACATTGTGGCCGACACGCTGGCCGACCGCGCGCGGCTGCTGTCGGCGGCCCTGACCGTGTGGCGGTGGGGGCGCCAGCGCGGGGCAGCCCTCAAGCCCGGCAAGCCTATGGGGTCCTTCGGGACGTGGGCGCGTTGGTGCCGCGATCCGCTGCTTGCCTTGGGCTGCCAGGACCCGGCGGTGCGGATTGCGGAGGCGAAGGCGGCCGACCCGCGGCGGCAGGCGATCGGGGAACTGTTCGCCGCGTGGTGGGCGACGCACGGGACCGCGGAGGTGACGATCGCTGCGCTGGCCGATGCGGTGAAGGTGATCGCGGACCCGGCGGGGCGGGGGCGGCAATACCTCGCGACCCGGATTGCGGGCCTCGCCGGCACGCGCGCGGGCGGCTTCGTCCTGATGGTGCACCGCCCCGAAGGCCGGCACTCGCCGGACCGCTACAGCCTCCGCGAGACGGCACCCGCGTCGCCGGCCAGCATGGGGGGTGACGCATCGCCGCGTGAGGAACCGACTGCCGGGCCGTGGGGTGCTGAACTGTGAGCGCCGCGGCAGCCCTGGCGCGTGCGGAGGCGGCGGGCATCGCCTTCCGCCTCGACGGTGGCCGCGTGCGGATGGAGGCCGCCAGGCCACCGCCCGACGACGTGCTGGCCGACCTCCGCCGCTATCGGGAGGACGTGGCGCACCTGCTGACGATGCGGGAGGCATTGCGGAAGCCCGCAGGCTTTTCTGCGCGGTACGCGTGCGCGCGTGAGGCAAGGCCGGACGACCCCGAAGCCGCCGCGATGGCCGCGCACTACGCCGCGCCGCCCTCGCCTGCCCCCTACACGCCGGCCAGCGCAGATCCGCTGCGGGACGGGCTGCGGCGCGCGGCGATGCTGCGCCCGCCCGCATGGGCCGACGCTGCCGCCATCCCCTCCCCCGGGGCGCGCTGCTCTTGCTGCGTCGGGCATCGGTGGTGGCGCGAGACGCACGCCCCGACCGGCTGGCGCTGTACCACCTGCCATCCCGCGCCGCCGGGCATGAACACGGTGGAGGTTTCGACGTGAGGGCGCGCGACACGTCACCTCAGAATAGAGCCGAAAACAGCGGAGAGGGCGCACACCATGACGGATGAGGGGACGGCAGAGACGCGGCGCGAAGCTGCGCGGCGCCGGTCGGAAGAATGGCGAGAACGTCGCCGCCGCGGCGAGATGGTGGTGTCCGTGACGGTCGGGCGGGAGGCCGTGTGGGGGCTGCGGCGTCTCGGCCTGATCGCATCTGGCGCGGAGCGCGACCACGCGGCGGTAGCAGACGCGGCGGCGCACTTCGTCACCCTCGCGCCCTCCATCGCGGCAATGGGCGAGGCGCTGTTCCCACGCGGAGTGACCCTGCCAGGGGATGCCGATGGCGCGTGACCATTCGCGACCGATCGGGCGGCCAGCGCTGCCAACGCCGGGCAGCAATGCCCCGCACGGCTGGCGCGGCTACCGCCTCGCCCGCGACCTCGAGGTGCCGAAGTCAGGACCGCGCCGGCATGGGAACTGGCGCCATGGGGAGCGGAGCAAGGAAGCCATCGCGTCAGGCCGGCGGGCGCGCGCACTTATCCAATGGATTCTTGGCCGCGCGAACGTAGCAGCGCCGCCGCACCCGACGGAGCCGCAAGGGTGGCGCGTCTTCGCTGCGGCGCGGTTGCGGCACGGCGATATTCCGCGCGATGCGGAAGCGTGCGGGATCGAAGATTGTAGGTGTGGACAGGGCTGCGCGGTAGAATTGCGCGGCGGATGAAGGAGTGCGGAAGATGAGCGGGTTGAACATTGGGGGCTTCGGCGTGCTGCCGTCGCCGGTCGGGGAAGCACAGCGGGCGATGGTAGTCCGGCTGTTCACCGTGTTGGAGAACTCGGCGCGAGCGATGCGGGCCACCGTGGAAGCCGGCGGCTCGATCTACGACGCCGCGACCGCCATGAACGTCGCGCTTGGCCATCCCGAGATGGTCGCGCGGCAGCTCGCATCACAATGGATGGTCGCCCACGGCATCACCGATCACGTGCTAGCGCCGGCCAGCGGCGGGCGGGTGCAATGACGCCCGGCGGGCTTTTGGCCCAGCCCAGTCTGTGGGGTCAGCGATCGCAGCAGCCGGGGCGGAGCATCCTGAACACGGACCCCGGCGGCCTGCTCACGACCGACATTGGAGCCGGCGGCCGGGGCGCGCACGGCACGGACCTCGGGCCGAACCCGATGAATACGGGGCTGGACCTGGGGATTACGCCATCCGGTGTCGCGGGATTTGCGTCCAGCCTCGGCGGGCGCGTCGGCGGCCAGCTCAGCGGGGTAGCAGGCATTCCCGGGCTTGGCACCGTTGGCGGCCTCGCAATGAGTGGTCTGGCCGCGCAGGGCTACAACAACGCGCTGTCGTCCATGGGGCTGCCCGGCATCGGACTACCCGGGGTTGCCATGGCGGGCTTCGGCATCCCGAGTATGGACCTTCAGACGCAGGCGCTGAATCAGATGGCGTCGCTCAACCCGACGATCGGGCCAGCGATGCCGCAGGATATCGCACTCGCGCAGCTGAACACCCTTATGTCGATGAACACGGACTTTTCTGGGCTCGGTGTCAGCAGCAAGGGCGTTGACCTGAGCGGCTTCGGCATTGACGGCGGGGGCAAAGACAACAGCGGCATGGGCTCCGGCGGCAGCGTGTCGGGCGGCGGCCTCGCAGACGGCGGCGGGAAGTCGCCTGGCGACGGTGGCGGGAAGGGCAACGCCGGCACGGGCGCCGGCAGCGAGAGTTACCAGCGGGGCGGCTACACCGGTGCCGGCGCTGACGGGCGGGTGCAGCCCGCGCGGCGCGCGGGCACCGTCCATGAGGGCGAGGTCGTCATCCCCGCCGACATGGTGCGGAAGTACGGTCGGAAGGGGCTGCTGGCGCTCGTGGACGGGACCGCGCCGCGGGGGCTTCTCGGCTAGAAGCAGTTCGTGATGGTGCCAGTCCTTTGGCACGTCACGGTACCCCGGGGCGTTACGTAGGTCTGAGGCGGCGCAAAGGTGGGGGTGACAGGAACCCCGCCCTGCCCCTGCTGCATCAGGAACTGACCTTGACGGATGAGAACTTCGGACTGCGCTGCGCTCGCGCGATCCGCATCAAGCGCGATAGCTGCGGCGCGGGCTTGTCGAACCTGAATGGCCTCATCCCGAGCCGCCGTCGCTTCGGCTAACATTCGTGCTGCAGTTGCAGCGCTGATGCGGCCCGCAGCCAATGCCTCGCCGATCTCGACGGCGCGGGCGCCTTGTAGACGCAGAAGATCGGCGTTCCTGACAAAATCAGGGGTCCGCATCAGCACAGCGCCCCGACAGCGATAGAAGCTCACCTGATCCTGCTGGCAGGCGTTGCTCTCCGCGATCAAAGCATCCCGCACACGTTGCTGCTCCGCCGCTTCCTGCGCCCGTCGCTCCTGTGCGGCGCACCCCGCGATCCCCGCCGCCGCCACCGCCAACACCAGGAACCGCATGTCCGACCCCCTCCAAGGGGCCGCGAGACTACCCGCGGCCGCGGTCCGTCACATCGTCCAGCGATAACGGCCACCCGATCTGCTGGCCTAGGGCGCGCCCATCCTCACGACGTGGTAGGGCGCAACACGCGCAATCCCGCCGACGTCCTCCGCTCCGGTGGAGCCGAGATCAACGCCGGTCCGTTCGTCAATCAAGACTGTGTAGGACTGACGACTGTTGACAGGCAGATTGTGCATGCTGACTTCGACGGCGTAGGCGCGTCGCGTCTCGGACCCGATGTTGACGTTCCGCATCTCAACCACGCGCGCCCGGTAGTTTGTCGGGATGCCTCTCTCGGCCGACCAGGTTCCGGGAGTTTGGGGTCGCAATGCGCCGCGCCAGGTTGCCTCCTTCCCGACAGCGAGCGGAAACAGCGGGGCGAGCCCCACGCGGGTCTGACGCTCCTCCAGGCGCGGGACTTGGAACAGCACCCCAAGGTAGCGTTGCCGCTCGCCGCGCGGGCTGGTGTAGAGGCACACCCCGGGATCGGCAGGGTCCTCGCCCTGGTACCACCCCGTCGAGCCGCTCGAGTAGGTAACGGCCGTTCCTGCCGCGGGACACCTGACCCCGGCCAGAGGCGGCATCGGGGTGGTGTCCGATGCGGCGCAGCCAGCCAGCATCAACACGGCAAAGATCCCGAAAGCCCGCACGTCGCATTCTCCGTTGCGAAGACGATCCTAACGGTGTGATGCCCGCGTGTCACCGCCCATCCCCGCTATACACCCCCGCCCGGCCTCCGTTGTTCCCCTCTTGTTCCCGCATGCCTACGCTCCGCCCCATGCCCGACGATTCGCGCCCCCTCTCCTCCTGGCCCGCCGCCATCACCCGCGCGGTCCTGAATACCTGGCATGGGGCTGCCGAGCGGGGAGACGCGCTGACCGATCGCCTGCGCCTCGCGGAGCGGGCCTATGTCGAGGCCGGCGGGGACGCAGATAGCGCGGAGGACGCCGTGCGAGACCTGCTGGCCGCGGGAGCGCGGGAGCGGGGCGATTGGCTGCTAGGCCCCGACATGCGCCGTATCGAGGCGCACCGGCCCTATCCTGGCGATGAAGACTACCCCGGCCCGGGTTGGCCGGAACCGCGGCCGGGTGAGCCCCGGTGAGCGACATGCGACCGACCGACCCGCCCCGTCCGGCGACGGTGGAGGAGCTGGCCGAGACGGTGCGCTTCGCCCTCACCTTCGGGCTGACGGGGAAGCCACACGGGAAGCGAACCCGCGAGGATGCCACCCTCCTCGCCCGCGAGATCGCGAGGCACGTCCTGCGATCTAGGTTCCGCGTGCTGAAGCTGCCGCCAGCACCGGGCCCCGACACGGGCCGGCTATGGCCGAAGGCGGAGGGCGATCCGCCGTGCTGACGCTGCGCCCCTCCCCACCGCAGCCGATCCGGGCCGACGCCGGGCGGGCGGAATTGGTCGCGCTATGGGACGGGCTGGACCGCGACGGGCGGCGCCTGGTGCTGTCTCATGCCCGCGCAGTCGCGGAGGTGCGGGGGCGGGTGCCTCTCGGTAAAGAACCGCCGGAAACCACCCCGGGCAGCCCCACCGCCCCCTGACCCGTGGGGCACAACCGGAACCTCGACGCCTCGACGCGGAGCGGGCGCACGTCCTACCGGCCCCGCTGGCGGAGCGCGCGCGGGATTGCGTGCTGATCGTGACCTGCGGCTGCAATCGTTGGACGGTGGTGCCGATCGCGCCGCTGGTGGCGCGCTGGCCGGGGATCACGGCCGGCGAGGCGTGTCGGCGGCTGCGCTGCCTCATGTGCCGCAGCCGGCCAGCGACGGTGACGCTGCGGCACCCGCGGGGGCTCAACGGCGAGTTCAGTCACGCCGACCTCACCTTGCCGCTGATCGGGCCTGGGGCGCGGCGGAAGCGTTAGGACGTTGGAGGATCGACTCCTGACTTGATGAGACGATAGGCGCAGGAGCGCCTCGCGCCAGACTAATTCGATCGCGCGGCCCGTGCCGCGAAGCGCGGCGCCCGTGGCGGAGAACGAGGCCGGGCAGCGGACGCCGGACAGGTCCCGCTTACTCTTGCTCGGGAAGCTCGCCGGCAAGGAGATAGTGCCCCGGCCTCAGTCTGGTGAGGATCGCGGTCAGCACGGTGTCGGCCGCGGCTTCCCGGCCGTCCCGGACATAGCGGATGACAATCGCGAGGGCCGAGACGAGCACCTCATCGTCGAGCGAGCGAGACACCATCACCTCCGTCCACCGGCCGTTCGGAACCGGGGCCGGGCTGCGACTATATCGCGAAGTCGTGATGGTCAAAGACAAGCGTCTCCAGAAGATAACACACCACCCGCTGAACGTGACGACGTGACATCTCGAGCCCCAGCCGTGCCCGACAGAGCGCACCTGGGGCTTTGTCGTCGTGCCGGGCGTTGTGACCTTGGGGGACCGGTGTGATCCTGCCACCGTGCCTGATCGCCCCATCACCTGGACGCTGCCAGCGTCCCCCGACAGCGACGGCCCTGCCGATCCGGCGGCGGAAGGCGAGGCGTTGGCGGCAGCAATGGAACGCGCGCCCTCGCCCGGCACGGCGGGCCGGATGGAACTCCTGCACCACTGGCGCCGGCTATCCGCGGAGAAGCGTGTCCTGTTGCTCATGCTCGCGCGCGAGATGGCGAAGGGAGAGGCGGGCGAGTAGCCGTGTAGCCGGGGGGATGCCCACCATGCTCACCCCCGATGCCCCCCCCCGATGCCCTGGCAGCGCACGGCGTCGCGCGCCGACCCGGGCGGAATCGTGCGGGGCCGTGCGAGACACCCCCCCCCCCGATGCCCCCGATGACCCCCGATGCTTTTCTAACCCTTACGCGGGGAAGTGGTTGGGAGAGGTATAGGGCTGATGAAGGGACAGGGTGGACAGGCCGGCGGCGGGGCTGTCCGGGCACTTTCCTGGCCCTCCGTCCGGGCAATGTCCGGGCTGATGCCAGCGGTGAGGCTTAGGACGACGCAGAAATGGGCGTTAAGTGCCTGATGTTGCTTGGTGCGCCCGCTGGGGCTCGAACCCAGGACCCCAAGATTAAAAGTCTCGTGCTCTACCGACTGAGCTACAGGCGCGCGCCCTTCCTATGGGAAGCGCGCGCCCCGCTCGTCAAGCCGCGGCCGGCGGCGTCGCGTCGGCGGCGATGCGCGCGCGAACGATTTTGTCCGGGCCGTTGACGATGCCGTTGCCGCCACCGCCGCGCTTGATCTTGTCCACGACCTCCATGCCCGAGGTGACGCGGCCCCAGATCGTATACTGGCCGTCCAGGTGCGACGATGGCGCGAACATGATGAAGAACTGGGAATTGGCCGAGTTCGGACTGCCGGAACGCGCCATCCCGCAGGTGCCGCGCAGGAACTTCGCCTTCGCCGGCGGCGAGAACTCGGCCGGCAGGTCGGGCTGCTCGCTGCCACCGGTGCCCGTGCCCGTCGGGTCGCCGCCCTGGGCCATGAAGCCCTCGATGACCCGGTGGAAAACCGTCCCGTCGTAGAAGCCGGCGCGGGTCAGGGCCTTGATCCGCTCGACGTGCCGCGGCGCGAGGTCCGGCCGCAGCTCGATCGTCACGGGGCCGTCCTTCAGCTCCAGGATCAGCGTGTTCTCCGCGTCATCGCCGGCCGGGGCCGCCGCGGGCTGCTGCGCGGTCGCGCCGCTCTCTTCGGACATGTCGTCTCTCTCCGTCATGGTGGCGTCAGTCGCGCACGTCGGCGGCGACGCGCAGGCGCTGGATCCGGTCCGGGCCCTGGACGAGGCCGCTGCCCGGCGCGCCGCGCTTGATCTTGTCCACGGCCTCCATGCCGGACACCACCCGTCCCCAGATCGTGTACTGGCCATCGAGGCTCGGCGCCGGCGCGAACATGATGAAGAACTGGGAATTCGCGGTATTCGGGTCGCTCGTCCGTGCCATCCCGCAAGTGCCGCGGATGAAGCGCGCGCGGGACGGAGGCGTGAACTCGGCCTGCAGGTCCGGCAGGTTGCTGCCGCCCGTGCCGCGGCCCGTCGGATCGCCGCCCTGGGCCATGAAGCCTTCAATGACCCGGTGGAACGGCGTGTTGTCGTAGAAGCCCTGGCGGGCCAGCGCCTTGACCCGCTCGACGTGGCGCGGCGCGAGGTCCGGCCGCAGCTCGATCGTCACGCGCCCGTCCTTCAGGTCGAGGAGGAGCGTGTTCTCCCGGTCCGCCTGCGCGGACGCCTGCCGCGTGACGAACGGCACGGCCAGGCTGGCGGAGAGGACGGCGCGACGGAGCATGGCGATCTCCCTGATCCCTGTTGAGTTCGGTTGGGGTCGGGCCGGGACTACTGCCCGTCCTCGCGCACCCGGGCAAGGGTCCGCTCCAGCGTCAGCGGCGGCACGAAGGAGGAGATGTCACCGCCGAGCCGCGCGATCTCCTTCACGAAGCGGGAGGAGATGAACTGGTTCGTCTCGCTCGCGGTCAGGAAGACCGTTTCGACCCCCGGGTCCAGCCGGTGGTTCATCCCGGCCATCTGGTATTCGTAGTCGAAGTCGGACACCGCGCGCAGGCCGCGGATGATCACGCGCGCGCCCTGCGACCGCGCGAAGGTGACGAGGAGCCCCTCGAAGGCCGAGACCTCGATCCGGCACCCCGCGGCCTCGCCGATCGGCCCGACCTCGGCCCGGACGAGTGCGACGCGCTCCTCAAGCGGGAAGATCGGGCCCTTACCCGCATTGATCGCGACGCCGACGACGAGGCGGTCCAGCAGGCGCGCTGCCCGCTGGATCACGTCGAGATGCCCGTTGGTGACGGGATCAAAGGTCCCCGGATAGACCCCGACCCGCCGCTCAGGCATCGACATCCTCGGACCCGTCGTCGAGCACGGGGAAGCAGGAGGTCACCCGCTCGCCAGAGTTCAGCCGCAGCAGCGTCACGCCCTGCGCGCCGCGGCCCGTGACGCGGACCTGCTCGATCGGCATCCGGATCAGCCGTCCGCCGTCGGTGACGAGCATCACGTCATCGCCTTCATGAACCGGGAAGGTCGCGACGACCTCCCGCCCCGTGCGTGGGCTCAGGGTGATGTTCGTGATCCCCTGCCCGCCCCGGCCCGTCACACGGTACTCGTAGGCGCTGCTGCGCTTGCCGAAGCCGCCATTGGTGACGACCAGGAGGATCTCCTCGGAATCCTCCATCGCCCGCACGCGGTCCGGCGCGAGCGTCACCTCGGCCGCGATCTCCGTCTCCTCCTCCGCCACCGGGGCCTCCGGCGCGTCGTCAGCGGTGCCGGCGGCGCGGCGCTTCGCGTTGGCGATCCGGAGGTAGGCCGCGCGCTCTTCCGGCGTCGCGTCGAGGTGCTTCAGGACGGAGAGCCCGATCACCGCGTCGTCCTTGCCCAGGAGGCGAATGCCCCGCACGCCCGACGAATCGCGTCCCGCGAAGACCCGCAGCACCCCATCCTCCGCCACGAAGCGGATCGCCCGACCGTTCCGGGTGGCAAGCAGCACGTCGTCCCCTTCCCGGCAGGTCTGCACGCCGACGAGGTGGTCGCCCTGATCCAGCTTCATCGCGATGAGGCCGGAGGCCCGGACGTTCTTGAAGTCCGACAGCCGGTTTCGCCGTACGTTGCCCAGCGCCGTCGCGAAGACGAGGTGCAGGTTCTCCCACAGGCTCTCGTCCTGCGGCAGCGGCAGCACCGCCGTCACCTGCTCGTCCTGCTGCAGTTGCAGCAGTTGCCGCAGCGATCGCCCCCGCGCCGTCGGCCCGGCCTCCGGCAGCCGCCAGACCTTCTCCCGGAACGCGATGCCGCGGGAGGTAAAGAACAGCACGTGCTGGTGGGTATGCGCATTGAACGAGCGGACGACCACGTCGTCCTCCCGCGTCGCCGCCGCCGACCGCCCGCGCCCGCCCCGGTTCTGCGCCCGGAAGACCTCCAGCGGCGTGCGCTTCACGTAGCCGTCCCGGGTGAGCGTGACGACCATCAGCCCCGGCTCGATCAGGCTCTCGTCGTCCTGGTCGGCGACGCCGTCCACGATCTCGGTCTGGCGCGGGGAGGCGATCTGGCCGCGGACCGCGCGCAACTCCTCCGTCATGACCTCCATGCGGCGAACGCGGCTGCCGAGGATCTCCAGAAACTCGCGGATCCGGCCGCCCACCTCGTCGAGTTCGGCGGCGATCTTCTCGCGCTCCAGCCCCGTCAGGCGCTGGAGGCGCAGTTCCAGGATGCCCTTCGCCTGCTCTTCCGTCAGGCGGACATAGCCGTCGGCCACGAGGTTGCGTGCGTCGTCCACCAGCGCCAGCAGCACGCCGATGTCGCCGGCGGGCCAGTCCTTCGCCATCAACGCCTCGCGCGCCGTGTTCGCGTCCGGCGAAGCGCGGATGATTCGGATGACCTCGTCGATGTTCGCGACGGCGATCGCGAGACCCAGGAGGATGTGCCCACGATCCCGCGCCTTCGACAGGCGGAAACGGGAGCGCCGGGTGATGACCTCCTCGCGGAAGCGGATGAAGCAGGACAATGCGTCCTTCAGCCCCATCTGGCGGGGCTTGCCCTCGTCGAGCGCGAGGAAGTTCACGGCAAAGGAGGTCTGGAGGTTGGTGAACCGGTAGAGCTGGTTCAGCACCACCTCCGGGGTCGCGTCCTTCCGCAGCTCCACGACGATGCGCAGCCCGTCGCGGTCGGATTCGTCGCGGAGATCGGAGATACCCTCGACCTGCTTCGCCCGTACCAGCTCGGCGATCCGCTCGATCAGCGTCGCCTTGTTGACCTGATACGGAATTTCGCTGATCGCGATGGCGGACCGACCGCCTCGCATCTCCTCGATCTCCGCCCGCGCGCGGATGATGACGGAGCCGCGCCCCGTCTCGAAGGCACTGCGGATGCCCGCGCGGCCCAGGATCAGCCCGCCCGTCGGGAAGTCCGGCCCCGGCATGATCTTCAGCAGGTCGTCCAGCGACACCTCGGGATCGGCGATCATCGCGAGCGTCGCGTCGATCACCTCACCCGGGTTGTGGGTCGGGATGTTCGTCGCCATGCCCACCGCGATGCCGTTCGCGCCGTTGACCAACAGGTTCGGGTACGCGGCGGGAAGGACGCGCGGTTCCTCCGCGCTCTCGTCGTAGTTCGGCTGGAAGTCGACCGTGTCCTCGTCGATGCCTTCCAGCAACGCCATCGCGGCCTTGGCCAGCCGCGCCTCCGTGTAGCGCATGGCCGCCGGCGGATCGCCGTCCATCGAGCCGAAATTGCCCTGCCCGTCGATCAGCGGCACGCGCATGGAGAAGGGCTGGGCCATCCGCACCATCGCGTCGTAGATCGCGCTGTCGCCATGCGGGTGATACTTGCCCATGACGTCGCCGGTGACGCGCGCCGACTTGCGATGCGGCTTGTCCGGCGTGAAGCCCGATTCATGCATCGAGAACAGGATGCGTCGGTGCACGGGCTTCAGACCGTCCCGCGCGTCGGGCAGGGCGCGCGCCACGATCACGCTCATGGCGTAGTCGAGGTAGGAGCGGCGCATCTCCCCCTCGATCGTCACGGGCATGGTCTCGTCCGAACGGTTGCCGTCCGGGTTCACGGTGTCATCACTCACGGATCAGGCTTTCGGCTGTGTCGGGCGCGGCGTCGCTCTCGCGCGGTGCTCAGAAGGGGATATCGTCGTCCAGGTCGGACTTCGGCGCGTCCCAGCCCCCGCCGCCGCGACGCGCCCCGCCGGACGGCGCACCACCCGCGGGCGCGCCGCCGCGGGAACCACCCCGTTCGCCGCCACCGGCGTAGGAGCTACGCTCGCCGCCCGAGGGCGCACCCGCGGACTCCATGTCACCCCCGCCACCCTGGCCGCGGCCGCCCAGCAGAGTCATCTCGCCGCGGAACTGGCGCAGCACGATTTCCGTCGTGTAGCGCTCCTGTCCCTCCTGGGTCGTCCACTTCCGGGTTTCCAGCTGGCCCTCCAGGTAAACCTGGCTGCCCTTCTTCAGGTAGCGCTCGGCGATCTCGCCAAGCTTCTCGTTGAAGATGGCGACCGAGTGCCACTCGGTCCGCTCCTGCTGGTTCCCCTCGCGGTCCTTGTAGCGCTCGGAGGTCGCGAGGCGCAGGTTCACCACGCGGCCGCCGTTCTGGAAGTTCCGGACCTCCGGGTCACGCCCGAGCGTGCCGACGAGGATCACCTTGTTGACGCTTCCGGCCATGGCACCCACCTTCTTCAGGCCGCAGGCAAGGCGCCGGGCCGGATCGTTGCGCGACCGGTCGTCACGCGAATCGCCCCGGCGGCACGGCGCCAGGGCATGGAAAACTACCCCTCGGGTGGCGGCCACGCCACCCCCCGAGGGGAGGGTCGGGGCCACCCCCCGGCAGCCCCTTCCCGTTGTCGTCATATGGTGTCACAAGCCCATGAACACAATGCGAACAAGGCCGGAAACCCGTGCCCGATAGCCTCCCCGAGACGCCCTTGAACCGCCTCGCGAACCAGGGTCACCTGGAGGCCGGAGCCGGCGGCCAGATCCGCATCCGCGGCGCCCGAACGCACAACCTGAAGAACATCGACCTCGACATCCCCAAGGGGACGCTGACGGTCATCACCGGTCTGTCCGGCTCGGGCAAGTCGTCGCTGGCCTTCGATACGATCTATGCGGAGGGGCAGCGCCGCTACGTCGAATCGCTTTCGGCCTACGCGCGCCAGTTCCTTGAACTGCAGCAGAAGCCCGACGTCGACAGCATCGAGGGCCTCTCGCCCGCGATCTCCATCGAGCAGAAGACGACTTCCCACAACCCGCGCTCCACCGTCGGCACGGTGACGGAGATCGCGGACTACATGCGCCTCCTCTGGGCCCGCGTCGGCGTGCCTTACTCGCCCACGACCGGCCTGCCGATCGAGGCGCAGACCGTCTCCCAGATGGTGGACCGCGTCATGGCGATGCCGGAGGGGACGCGACTCCTGCTGCTCGCGCCCTTCGCGCGGGGCCGCAAGGGCGAGTGGAAGAAGGAACTCGCCGAATTCCAGCGCCGCGGCTTCGAACGCGTAAAGGTCAACGGGACACTTCACCGCATCGAGGACGTCCCGACCCTCGACAAGAAGCGCAAGCACGACATCGAGGTCGTGGTGGACCGCATCGTCGTCCGCGACGGCGCCGAGCAGCGCCTGGCCGACTCCCTCGAGACGGCGCTCGGCCTGGCCGAAGGCATTGCCTACGTCGAGAACGCGGATGGCGGCGAGCGCACCGTGTTCTCCTCGAAGTTCGCCTGCCCGGAATCCGGCTTCACGATCGAGGAGATCGAGCCGCGGCTCTTCTCCTTCAACTCGCCCCAGGGCGCCTGCCCCGCCTGCGACGGCCTCGGTGTCGAATCCTTCTTCGACCCCGCCCTCGTCGTCCCGGACGAGGAGAAGCCGCTGGGTGGCGGCGCGATCGCGCCCTGGACCGGTGCTTCCTCGCCCTACTACGACCAGACACTCGAAAGCCTCGCGCGACACTTCAAGGTGACGGCGACGACGCCCTGGGCCGACCTGAAGCCCGCTATCCGCGATGCCATCCTCAACGGTACCGCGGACGTCGTGACGCTTCGCTACAAGGACGGCCTGCGCGCCTACGAAGTGAAGAAGCCCTTCGAGGGCGTCCTCCCCAACCTCCAGCGCCGCCTGCGCGAGACCGACAACCCCTGGGTCCGCGAGGACCTCTCGCGCTACCAGTCCGAACGCCCCTGCGGCACCTGCAAGGGCTTCCGCCTGAAACCCGAAGCGCTGGCCGTCCGCATCGCCAACCTCAACATCGGCCAGGCCTCCGACCTGTCCATCCGCCGCGCGATGGAGTGGTTCGCGACGGTGTTCGACACGCTGACGCCGCAGCGGCAGGAGATCGCGCGCCGGATCCTTCGCGAAATCAACGATCGTCTCCGCTTCCTCGTGGATGTGGGCCTCGACTACCTCACCCTGGCCCGCGGCAGCGCCTCCCTTTCGGGGGGCGAGTCGCAGCGCATCCGCCTCGCCTCGCAGATCGGCTCCGGCCTGACGGGCGTCCTCTACGTTCTCGACGAGCCCTCGATCGGCCTGCACCAGCGGGACAACGAACGTCTCCTGGCGACGCTCCGGCGCCTGCGGGACCTCGGCAACACCGTCCTCGTCGTCGAGCACGATGAGGATGCGATCCGCGCCGCGGACTGGCTCGTGGACATCGGCCCCGCCGCCGGCGCGCGCGGCGGCCGCATCATCGCCCAGGGCACGCCGGCCGAGGTCGCCGCGAACCCGGACAGCGTGACCGGTGACTATCTTTCGGGCCGCCGCCGGATCGAAGTCCCGGCCGAGCGCCGCGCGCCCGACCGCAAGCGCATCCTGAAGGTCGTCGGCGCGCGCGGGAACAACCTAAAGGACGTGTCGGCAAGCATCCCGCTGGGTACCTTCACCTGCGTCACCGGCGTTTCCGGCGGCGGCAAGTCCACTCTCGTCATCGAGACGCTCTACAAGGCCGCCGCGCGCCGCCTGATGGGCGCGGGCACCGTCCCCTCCCCGCACGACCGGATCGAGGGCCTCGAACAGCTCGACAAGATCATCGACATCGACCAGTCGCCGATCGGCCGCACGCCGCGTTCCAATCCCGCCACCTATACCGGCCTCTTCGGCCCCATCCGCGACTGGTTCTCGGAACTGCCGGACAGCCGCGCGCGGGGCTACGCTGCGGGTCGCTTCTCCTTCAACGTGAAGGGCGGGCGCTGCGAGGCCTGCTGCGGCGATGGCCTCATCAAGATCGAGATGCACTTTCTCCCCGACGTTTACGTGACCTGCGACACCTGCAAGGGCCGCCGTTACAATCGCGAGACGTTGGAAGTGAAGTTCCGCGGCAAGTCGATCTCCGACGTGCTGGACATGACGGTGGACGAGGGCCTGGAGTTCTTCTCCGCCGTTCCCGCCATCCGGGAAAAACTGAAGGTCCTGTCGGAGGTCGGCCTCGGCTACATCCACCTGGGCCAGCAGGCGACGACACTCTCGGGCGGCGAGGCGCAGCGCATCAAGCTGGCGAAGGAACTCTCCCGCCGCGCGACGGGCCGCACCCTCTACATCCTCGACGAGCCGACGACCGGCCTGCACTTCGAGGATGTACGGAAGCTCCTCGAAGTCCTCCACGCCCTGGTCAAGCAAGGCAACACCGTCGTGGTGATCGAGCACAACCTGGAGGTCATCAAGACCGCCGATTGGCTCCTCGATCTCGGCCCCGGAGGCGGCGAAGGCGGTGGCCGCATCGTCGCCGAGGGCACGCCGGAGGACGTCGCGGCCAACCCGGAAAGTCACACCGGCCGCTTCCTGAAGCCGCTGCTGCCGGACCGCGACGCCCCGCCGCCGGCGGCGGCGAAGAAGCGAAAGCGCGTCACCGCGTAGCAACGTCGCAGGTTCCCCTCGCGATCTCGTGAGAGGAACCTGCCACCCGGCGCAGGGATCGTCCCCTCTCCTCGAAGCGGAGAGAATGGGTGGCGATCACCACCGGCACGTCGGGCGACGACAGGCTCGCGGGCATAGCCGTCGCCGATACCATCAGTGGCCTCGCGGGGAACGACACCCTGGGCGGCGGCGTGGGTGCCGACACCGTCTATGGCGGCCCTGGCGCCGATACGCTGTTCGATGACGCGGCGAACGGCGCGGGCGATGCGCTGTTCGGGGAAGACGGCGATGACCGGATCGACGTCAGCTACAACGTCCGCCAGCCCACGACGACCCGTCTCGACGGCGGCGACGGCGACGACCGCATCTCCCTCTACGCCGGCCTTGCCGATCTGCGCGGCCTGACCGTTGCGGGAAGCGCGGGCCGGGAAACGCTCGGCCTGTCCTTCATCTCAACGGCCATCCTGGCTGGCCTGGCGCGCTTCACCGGGATCGAGGTCCTCGACGTAAACCCGACGACCTTCGTCGGGACGGAGGGCGCGAACCTCTTCGACTTCGGTCGCTTCGAAATCGCCTTCGGCGCCGACACGGTCCTCGCCTCCGTTTCGTTCCGGCTGCCGGCCGGCGTCGAAGCCGTCGTCCTGACCGGCACCGGCATCGTCAACGGAACGGGCAATCTCCTCGGCAACGCCATCCTCGGCAACGCGCAGCGCAACGTGCTGGCTGGCGGCCTTGGCGGGGATACGCTGACGGAGGCCGGGGGCCGCGACGTCCTGTTGTGGTCTAGCGCCGAGGAGGGCGGTGACGTCGTGACCGACTTCACGCGTGGCGAGGACCGGCTGATGTTCTCCGCGGCCGGCTTCGGCGGCGGCCTCACGCCGGGCCTGGACCTCGCGGCGGAAGGCCGGCTCCTCGTCGGACCGGGCGTGGCGGCGACGGGCCGCTCCGGCCAGTTCCTCTACGATGCCGCGACAGGCCGACTCCTCTGGGACGCGGACGGGGGCGGCGCCGGCACGGCGGAGCTGATCGCCACGCAGACCGCGGCGACCCTGCGTGCCGCCGACTTCATCATCTCTGCCTGATATATCTGCCTGGGTCAGCGCCTGACCGGCTGCGGCCCGTCGGCGGGGATGAAGCCGCTGTGCGCGAAGGCATCCCGCGCCGCTTCGCCCGTCAGCAGCGCGAAAAGCGCCCGCGCCTCCGGTCCGTCCTGCACGATTGCGACCCGGTAGGCGGTCCAGAGGTTCAGCTCCTCCGGCAGCAGCCCGACCAGTTGCACGCCCGGCCGCCGCAGGATCTCCGTCGCCTGGCTGACGGCCAGCGCGACCTCGCCCCGCGCCGCCATGTCCACCCCCTCCCCGCCGAAGGGCACGAGGCGCAGCCTCGGCCGCAGCGCCTCCGAGAGGCCAAGGCGGTCCAGGACCGCGAAGAAGTGCCGCCCGGCCGTCGCGCCGCGCTCCGGATCGGCGACCGCGATGCTGTCGGCCGACAGGAGGGTCGCCCGGAACGCCTCGGCCGTGCCGATCTCCGGCGCGGGCCGCCCGGCCGGCGCAGCGAGGCCTACGCCCGTCCGCCCAACCTCCGCGACCGCGCCGGCCACGAGCAGCCCGCGCCCCTCGAGCGCCCGGATCGCTTCGGCCGAAAGCAGCGTCACCGCCGGACGCTCGCCCGCGAGGATGCGGTCACGGATGGCCCCGACCGTGTCGAACAGCGCGCCGGGCATCGGCCGCCCCGTCGCGCGCAGCCCGCGCTGCAGCTCCGTCACTGCGTCCTGCGTTGCGCCGGCGGCGAAGATCGGTGCGCCGCCGCCTTCCGCCCGCGCGACCAGCGGCAGGCCCAGCCCTGCCGCCAGCAAGCTCCGTCGCATCATGCCGTTCATCCTCCGGGACGAAGCCTACAGGCGGCGTCGCTGCGCACGAAACCCGATCGCGAGCCGCCCCACCTGCGGATCAGGCCGGCTCCGCCACCGCCCTGATCCGCGCCCGCTCGTCGTCGGTGAAGTCGGCCCAGCGCAGATCCCGGTCGAGCGGCACCAGCGCCCCGCCCGGCCGAGTCACGGCCAGCGCCACCCCGTCGCGTGGGCTCAGCCAGAACGGTTCCGCCTTCTTCGGCAACTGCCAGGCGCTCTGCCCCCCGCCCTCCAGCGGGACGACCGTCCAGCCCTCCTTCGCGCGCCCGATACGCACGGGTACCGGCGTCAGGCTCTGGCCCGACAACGCCCGGATCAGCCGCTTCTGCTGCCCCCCGCGCCGGAACAGCGCGAAGGATCCGTAAACGCCTAGCAGCGCGAGCAGCCCCATGACCGCCAGCGTGACGCTGCGGTTCGTCAGGTGCTCCTGCCCCATGTCGGTTGTCAGCATCTCCGGCCGCTGCGGATCGGCCATGACCTGGACGGTGTAGCTGCCCATGTGCGGCTCGACGAAGAGGTAAGACGCGCTGCTGCTGAAGGACCGTCCGTCCTTCCCCTGGCCCGCCGTGATCGTGACCTCGCAGTCCTGGAACAGGCCATACTTGCTGCGGCATCGCCCGTCGATGCGGCCGTTGACGGGGACCGCCGATCCCCGCACCGCGTAGTCGTTCAGCAGGCTCGGCACGAGCGCCGCGGACGCCCACCAGCCGAAGCCCCCGACGAGCAGCAACACCACCAGCCCCCCGGCCCAGTTCCCCCAGGTCGAGATCGGCGGTGAGAGCGAAAGAGGCCGCGTGGGAAAGGCGGCGCGGAGGTCTGCAAGACCCATGGGCTGCTCCGGGGCGGTTGCGTTTCCCGACCATGGCGCAAGCGAACCTCCGGCGGCACCGGCATTTCCGTCACATTCGTCGCAGCGCCCAGGCGCGGACGACGGCGAGCCGATCACCCAGCCCGCGTGCGGCAGCGGGCGTTGGCGCCCAGCCCGGCGCTGCAATCCGCCGCAGGTCGCGCCGCGCCAGCGCGCCCGGCAGCGCCGCAGCGAAGGCAGTCCGCGGCAGGACCCGCAAGCCCGCGGAAGCGTCGGAGAGCCGCCGCAAGGCGTCGCCGGCCAGATCGCCGCCGATGCGCCGCACGGCTGGCGAGGCCGGATCCACCGCCCCCTCCGTCGCGAGCCCCGCGGCCGTCACCTCGTCTGCCGGCAGCGGGCTGCGGCCGGAGGCGGCGTAGGCGGGAAGGCTCCGCAGGACCCCCGCAACGCCGTAGTCCAGCCCAATCTCCTGCAGCGCCGGAAGGACCGAGGACGGGGCGCCGAGCAGCCGCCCCGTCAAGACCGCCAGCGCCCCGGACGTCCCGCGCAGCCAGGCGAGCATCGCGGCCCGCGACGCCGGCGGCCCTCCGGCCTCCGCGTCCCGCGCATCCACCATCGCCGTCAGGTCTCCCGCCTCGACCTCCCCGGCGCGAAGCAGCCCCGCAAGCGGCTCGACCACCTCGTGCCGGCGCGGCGGCCGTCCCGCCGCAACCTCCTCGATCGCGTCGCGCCACCATTGCAGGCGGATCAGCGCGAGCATCGGCTGGCTCGCCACCTCCCGCGCGCGCGCCAGTTCGTGGTTGAATGCGACGAGGGTGAAGACCGCCTCACGCCTCTCGGCCGGCGCGAAGAGGGCGCAGAAGAACCGGTCGGGATCGTGCCGGCGGGCGATGGCGCCCACGGCGGACAGGGCGGGCGTCTCGGCCATGCGTCGTGGATGGTCCGCCCGCCCCGCCCGCGCAACCCCGCGCTCGCTTGCCGCCACCCTCGCTTGACGGACATGGGCCCCCGGCCCAGGTCTCGCGCCGGCGTGAGCGGGAGCGCCCTTGGCCGCACCCGCCGCCCGCGCGAGATTGCCGCACACCCCCTCGGGAGAGACACGATGCCCTTCACCCTGCCGCCCCTGCCCTACGATCCCGGCGCGCTGGCCGCCCGCGGCATGCAGCAGGAGACGCTGGAGCTGCACCACGGCAAGCACCACCAGGCCTATGTCACCGCACTGAACGGCCTGATCGAGAGCAAGGGCCTGGGCGGCAAGACGCTGGAGCAGATCGTGTCCGAGGCCGGCCAGGCCGGCGCCGACGGCACCCCTGTGCTGAACCAGGCGGGCCAGCACTGGAACCACATCCTGTTCTGGCAGGTGATGTCGCCCAGCGGAGGTGACGACAGGATCCCCGGCAACCTCGCCGACAAGATCAACGGCGACTTCGGCGGGCTGCAGCAGTTCAAGGACGCCTTCAAGCAGGCAGGCGTGACGCAGTTTGGCTCGGGCTGGGCTTGGCTGATCGTGGACGGCGCTGGCAAGCTGAAGGTCACGAAGACCCCGAACGGCTCCAACCCCGTCGCCACCGGCGAGGGCACGCCCATCCTCGGCGTCGACGTCTGGGAGCACTCCTACTACCTCGACTTCCGCAACCGCCGCCCCGACTACCTGTCGAACTTCCTCGACAAGCTCGTGAACTGGGAGAAGGTCGCGGAGCTGCTGGAGCAGGGCGGGCTGAAGTCCGGCCAGAGCGCTTAAGGCGAACGCGCCGGATACGAAAAGGGCGCCGGGACCATCGCCCCGGCGCCCATCCGTTCGGCGATGATCGGCCGATCAGGCCGATCAGTCGTTCGCGGCCTGCGGCTTGATCACGCTGCTGATCGTTCCGCGCACCAGGGTCACGCGCACATTGGGCGCGATCTCCGCCTCGATCTCGTCCGAACCTTCCTTCACCGACGTGATCTTCCCGACGATCCCGCCAGCCGTGACGACCCGGTCGCCGCGCTTGAGCTGGCCGAGCATCTCCCGATGCTCCTTCATCTTCTTCTGCTGCGGGCGGATCAGCAGGAAGTAGAACACGACGAAGATGAGGATGAGCGGCGCGAACTGCATGATCAGTCCCGTGGCGCCGCCGGCGGCCGCGTCCTGCGCATAGGCCGTCGAGATCAACATGGTCTTGCGATGTCCTGGGTTGGAAAGAGGGGGGTTGTCCGCTGGGAACGTTGCGGGAAGGCCGGCCGGAAACTAGCCTCCGCCCCCCTCCCGTCAAGCCGAAGTCCCTTGCCCGCATGAACGACGCCGCCCTGACCCGGATCGCCGAGGCGCTGGAGCGCCTGGCCCCCGCCCCGCCCGCATCCCCGCGGCTGGACGGGGCAGATGCGTTCATCTGGCATCCCGGACCGCTCCCCCGCCTATCTCCCGTCCGCCGCATCGCCGCCGTTCCCATCGCCCTGCTGCAGGGCGTGGACCGGCAACGTGGCCTGCTGCTGGAGAATACGCTGCGTTTCGCCCGCGGGTTACCCGCCAACAACGCGATGCTCTGGGGCGCGCGTGGCATGGGCAAGTCGTCCCTCGTCAAGGCCGCGCACGCCGCCGCCAACGCCGAGCTCCCCGGCGCCCTCGCCCTCATCGAGATTGCGCGGGAGGACATCCGCACCCTCCCCGACCTGCTGGAGATCCTTCGCGACTCCCCGCGGCGCGCCCTCGTCTTCTGCGACGACCTGTCCTTCGAGCGGGAGGACGCCGACTACAAGGCACTGAAATCCGTCCTCGACGGCGGCATCGCCGGGCGGCCGACGAACGTCCTGTTCTACGCGACCTCCAACCGCCGCCACCTCATGCCGCGCGACATGATCGAGAACGAGCAGCAGCGGGCCATCCACGCCTCGGAATCCGTCGAGGAGAAGGTCTCGCTCTCCGACCGCTTCGGCCTCTGGATCGGCTTCCACAACTGCGACCAGCCGACCTACCTCGCGATGGTCGAGGGCTACGCCGACGCGTTCCGCCTGCCGATCGCGCGCGACGACCTGCACGCCCGCGCGAAGGAATGGACCGTGACACGCGGCTCCCGCTCGGGACGCGTCGCCTGGCAGTTCGTGATGGACCTGGCCGGGGATCTCGGCGTGAAGGTCGACGCGGCCTGAGCGACCTTCCCGCGCCGCAGCCCGCGCGCCGCGACCCACGCGGGCGGTTCCTGAACCCGGACGGCTCGCCCTCCGGCCAGCCGCTGCGCGACGTCTGGCGCATGATGCGCGAGGGTTCTGGCACGCCCTGGCCCGACTGGATCGAGGACCCGCCCCAGCCCCGACCGACGGAACCGCCGCCCGGCCACGTCGCCGTGACCTTCGTCGGCCACTCGACCTTCCTCATCCGCTTCGCCGGCGGCCCGACGCTGCTGACCGATCCCATCTGGTCGGAGCGGTGCAGCCCCCTGTCCTTCCTCGGCCCGAGGCGCGTGCGCCGCCCCGGGCTGGCGCTTGACGCCCTGCCGCCGCTCGACGCCGTGCTGCTGAGCCACAACCACTACGACCACATGGACCTGCCGACGCTGCGCCGCCTGCGCGCACCGCTAATCCTGACCGGCCTCGGCAACACCGCCATCCTCGACCGCGCCGGCGTCGTGGGCGGCGAGGACCTGGACTGGTGGGAATCGCGCGACGTCGCCGGTGCCGCGATCACGTATGTTCCGATGCGCCACTTCTCCGCGCGCGGCATCCGTGACCGCGGCAAGGCCCTCTGGGGCGGCTTCGCCGTCCACACCGCAGCAGGGGCGCTGATCTTCTGCGGCGACACGGGCTACGGCCCCCACCTTGCCGAGGTCGGCGCGCGACTAGGCCCGTTTGCGGTCGGCCTGGTCCCGATCGGCGCCTATGAACCGCGCTGGTTCATGCAGGTCGTTCACATGAACCCGGAGGAGGCTCTACACGCCCAATCCGACCTGCGGGTCGGGACGGCCATCGCGATGCATTTCGGTACCTTCAAGCTCACCCAGGAAGGCGTGGAAGCCCCGGCAGAGGCGCTGCGCGCTGGCCGGGCCGCGAGCGGCCTGCGCGCGGAGGGCTTCCGCGTCCCCCTCGTCGGGGAGACCCTGATCCTGCCGCTCAGCGCGGCGTGAAGATCCGCTGCTCCACGCGGTCGCCCACCCGGATCCCGAGCCGCTCCGCCGTCCCCGCGGCCAGTTCCAGCGTCGCCCGCACCGGCCCTCCGGAGGAGATAGTCGCAAGGCTCCGCGGGGTCGTCCGCTCGGCGATGCGCAGCACCCGCCCGTCCTGCGTGATGAACACCATATCGAGTGAGGTGATGGTGTTCCGCATCCACATCGCGGACTCGCGCGGCTGCCCCCAGTCGAACAGCATCCCTTCGTCCGGCTTCACCTCGGGCCGCCACATCAGCCCGACCATCTGCTGCTGCGGATCCACCGCCATCTCGACGGTGAAGGCGTGCCGCACCCCGTCGCGCGTCACGATCGTCAGCGGCTCCGTCGGCAGCCGCGGCTGCGGCGCGTCCTGCGCCGCTGCCGCAAACGGCAGAGCGACGAGAAGGGCAAGGAAGGCGCGCCGCATCACGCTTCCTCCCGCTGCGGCATGCCCTGGGGCACAACGGTCTTGATCAGCGTGGAATCCAGCGCCTCGTAGTCGTGGTACCGGATGGCCTCGTAGAGCTGCGACCGCGTCTGCATCCGCTCCACCATCCCGTGCGTCCCGCCGTCGCGGTTGATGGCGGCGTAGAGCTCCTCCATCGCCTTGTTGGCGACGCGCATGTGGGACACGGGCCAGATCACCATGGCGTAGCCCATCTCCTCGAATTCGCGGTCCGTGAAGAAGGGTGTGCGGCCGAACTCCGTCATGTTGGCCAGCAGCTTCACGCCGGGCATGCGGGCGGCGAACTCCCGGAACATCTCCGCCGTCGTCAGCGCCTCCGGGAAGATCGCGTCGGCCCCGGCCTCCAGGTACATCTTCGCGCGGGCGACTGCGCCGTCCATCCCCTCGCTCGCCGCCGCGTCCGTCCGGGCAATAATGTACAGGTTCCGCCGCGCCTTCCGCGCCGCCGCGACCTTCGCGGCCATGTCCCGCGCGTCTGCCAGCTTCTTGTCGTTCAGGTGCCCGCACTTCTTCGGCAGCAGCTGGTCTTCCAGATGCACGGCGCCGGCCCCGCTCTCCTCGAAGGCGCGGACCATGTGCATGACGTTCAGCGCCTCGCCATAACCCGTGTCCCCGTCCACGAGCATCGGCAGCCCCGCCGCGCGCGACACCTGGCGGATGTACCAGCAGACGTCGTCCACCGTGATCATGCCGAGGTCCGGCAGCCCCATCGTCGCGGACATCGCGGCGCCCGACATGTACAGCGCATCGAACCCGGCCTGCTTCGCGAGCAGCGCCGCGATCCCCGTATGCGCCCCCGGCAGCCGCAGGATCCCCGGGCGTTCCAGAAGTTCCCGGAACCGCACGCCGGCGGGGGCGTCGGGCAGGTCGTCGGCGATGACGTAGGGCATGGGAAGGTTCCCCTCAGCGAAAGAAGACGAAGGTGGCGACGATGAAGATCGGAACCAGGAACAGGCAGGCCCAGCCGACGTAGCCGAAGAAGGACGGCATCCGGAACCCGCTCTCCTCCACGATGGCCTTCACCATGAAGTTCGGCGCGTTCCCAATATAGGAGTTGGCCCCCATGAACACCGACCCGCAGGAGATCGCCGCGAGCGTCAGCGCACCCGCCGTGGTGAGCGCCCCCGCGTCGCCCCCCGCCAGGTTGAAGAACACCAGGTAGGTCGGCGCGTTGTCGAGGAACGACGACAGCACCCCCGAACCCCAGAAATACACCCAGGGGATCGGCGCCCCGTCCGGCCCCGAGAGCAGCGCGACGAAGCCGCCCATGGGCCCTTCCCGCCCGGCGCGCAGCATGGCCAGCACCGGCGCCATCGTCACGAAGATCGCGGCGAAGAGCTTCGCGACCTCGGCCATGGCCCCCCAGGCGAAGCCGTTCTCCTCCCGCAGCGCGGTGGGCGTCAGGGCGATGGAGGCGGCGGTGATCGCCACGAAGCCCAGCATCGCCATCAGCCGCTCGAAGGGCACGTGGACGCCGGCCAGCGTGACCTCTCCCGGGTGCCAGATCCCCTGCATCAGCACGATCGCCACGACCACGGCCAGCAAGACGACGTTGATCCCCCCGCCGATCCGCAGCCTCTCCCGCGGCGCGGGGTCGCGGACGATTCCCTCTTTCCGGTGGTGCCAGGTGTCCAGGCCGTAGAAGACCGCCAGCAGGATCGCCGCGCAGAAGGCGACCTCCCCCTTCAGGTGCTGCAGCGGCCAGAAGAAGGGCACACCGGCGAGGAAGCCGAGGTAGAGGGGCGGGTCGCCCAATGGCGTCAGCCCGCCCCCGATGTTCGCGACGAGAAAGATGAAGAACACGAAGACGTGCGTCTTCCTCTTCCGGTGCGCGTTGGCCCGCATCACCGGCCGGATCATCACCATCGCCGCGCCGGTTGTGCCCATGATGCTGGCAATGGCCGTCCCGAACGCCAGCAGCACGGTGTTCCCGGCCGGCGACCCGGACAGCGACCCGCGCAGCACGACCCCGCCGCCCGTCGTGTAGAGCGCGAGCAGCAGCAGCAGGAACGGCAGGTACTCATCCAGCGCGACATGGGCGACCAGCCCCGCTGCCTCCCATGCCCCGAACAGCGCGGCGAAGGGCAGCAGGAACAGCAGTGCCCAGCCCAGCGCGATCTTGCCGTAGTGGTGGTGCCAGACCGGCCCGATCAGCAGCGGCATGAGCGCGATGGAGAGCAGCATCCCCGCGAAGGGCAGCCCGAGAACCGGCGGGATCGCCGCGCCCTCCACCGCCGCCAGGGCGGGCCCGGGCAGCAGCGCCGCCCCGATCCCGGCCATCCACCAGCCCCGCATCCCGACCCCTAACAACCACCCCCGTGCCCGGCGGCCATACCACCGGTGCAGGGACCCGCAAGCCGCCCCCCCTTTCCCCGCCCGCCCTTTCCGGGGCAATCCCCGGGTGGACCCGGCCGCCGCCGGCCGCTATCGGCCATCGGCGTGGACAGGGCCAGCGACGGCCGGTGCCGGGGCGATCCCGGCCCGTCCGCGCCCCAGCCTGCCCTGCCCGAGAGAGGGACCCCCTGCCCATGGACATGACCGGCTCCCGACGGATCGAGGCCCCGCGCGAGCGCGTCTGGGAAGCGCTCAACGACCCCGCCGTCCTCGAGGCCGCCATTCCCGGCTGCGAGTCGGTCGAGCGCACGGGGGACGACTCCTTCCAGGCCCGCGTCTCTGTCCGCATCGGCCCGATGTCCGCGAAGTTCACGGGAAAGGTGACACTGTCCAACGTTCGCCCGCCGGAGGGCTACACGATCAGCGGCGAAGGCCAGGGCGGCGCGATGGGCTTCGCCCGCGGCGGCGCGGACGTCGCGCTCGCCGAGGAGGCGCCCGGCGTGACCCTTCTCACCTACGACGTGAAGGCCCAGGTGGGCGGGAAGATGGCCCAGCTCGGCGCCCGCCTCGTGGACAGCACCGCGAAGCAGATGGCCGACCAGTTCTTCGACCGCTTCGCCGCCAACCTCGCCCCGCCACCCGTCGAACCAGCGCAGGACATCATGGCCAACCCGAACACCAGCAACACCGCCGTCGAGGGCGCCCCCACCGTCGTCATGGGCCGCCGCGAGGCCGTCGCCATGGCCGACGCCACCGCCGGCGCCCCGCGCGAGATGCGCGCCGACACCTCCGCCGGCCGCTTCTCGAACCTGCTGAACACCGTCCCGCGTGAGCCGCTGGGCATGCCCATCGTCTTCTGGATCGGCTCCGGCGCGATGGTCGGCATCCTCGCGCTGCTCTTCGCCTTCGGCTGAGTTGCCGGACGGTCACGGGGCCGCGCCCCCGCCTCCCCCCAACGTCCCGGCGACCCAGGCCCTCCTCTCCGGCGGCGGCTACGTCGCCGACCGGGCGCTCGCAACCGCCGTCCACCTGGCGCTCACCATGGGCCGCCCACTCCTGCTGGAGGGCGAGCCCGGGACCGGCAAGACGGAGATCGCGAAGGTCCTCGCGGCGCGCCTGCCCCGGCGCCTCGTACGACTGCAGTGCCATGACGGCATGGACCTCTCCTCCGCCGCCTATGAGTGGAACCATGCCCGCCAGCTCATGGCGATCCGCCTGGCCGAGGCCGCGGGCGAAGGCGACCGCGCGACGCTGGAGCGAGGCCTGTACGACCGCCGCTTCCTCGAATCCCGACCGCTCCTGCAAGCGATCGAGGGTAGCCCAGCCCTCCTCCTGATCGACGAACTGGACCGTGCGGACGAGCCCTTCGAGGCCTTCCTCCTCGAAGTCCTCGCCGACTACCAGATCACCGTCCCCGAACTCGGCACCATCCACGCGGACACGCCGCCGGTCGTAATCATCACGTCCAACCGGACGCGGGAGGTGCACGACGCCATCCGCCGCCGCTGCCTCTACCACTGGGTGGACTACCCCGACGCGGCGCGGGAACGCGCCATCCTGCATGTCCGCGCCCCCGACGTGCCGCGCGAACTCTCGGCCCAGGTCGTGGCGTTCGTGCAGGCGTTGCGGGACGGTGACCAGCTCTTCAAGCCGCCCGGCGTCGCGGAATCCGTGGACTGGGCCCGCGCCCTGCACGCGCTGGACGAGCGCGCCCTGGAACATGCGGCGGCCGAGGCCACCCTCGGCGTCCTCCTCAAGTACCAGGACGACATCGCCAAGCTGCGCGGCGCCGAGCTGGCGCGCCGCATCGAGGAGGCGCGCGACGCGGCCGCGGCCGTCCCCTGAGTTCGTCGGGACGGGCAGGTCACTCGGCCGACAACCTCCTGGCCTTCGGCCGCATGCTCCGCCGCGCCGGCCTGCCCGTCGGTCCGGCCGACACGATCCTGGCTGGCGAGGCCCTACGGCACATCTCCGTAGGCGAGCGCGCCCAGTTCCGCGCCGCCCTCCGCGCGTCCATGGTCCACCGGCGCGAGCACTTCGAGGTCTTCGACGCCGCCTTCGACCTCTTCTGGCGCGACCCCGACACCCCCGAGGCGCGCCCGACCTCGAGGACCTGACGCCGCACCTCCCCCCGGCCTCCCGCCGGGTGTCGGAAGCCCTGCCCGGCGGCGCCTCGCCCCCTCCACCACCCGGCCAGGAAACCCCGCCGAAGGAGGATTCGGCCCTCACCGTCTCCGACCGTGAACGCCTGAACCGCCTCGACTTCGAGGCGATGACGGCCGCCGAACTCGCGGACGCCAAGCGCGCCATCCGCCGCCTGGCCCTGCCCCTCGCCGAACGCCCCACTCGCCGCTTCCGCCGCGACCCCCAGGGCCCGCGCACCGACCTCAAGGCCACGACCCGCGCCGCCATGCGCCTGGGCGGCGAGATCGTGGGGATCGCCCGCCGCCGCCGCGTCACCCGCCCGCCGCCGCTCGTCATCCTCTGCGACATCAGCGGCTCCATGGCCCGCTACGCGCAGGTGATGCTGCACTTCCTCCACGCCGTCGCGAACGACCGGGAGCGGGTCCACACCTTCCTCTTCGGGACGCGCCTCACGAACATCACCCGCGCCCTGAAGCACCGCGACGCCGAGGTCGCCTTCCAGGCCATCGCCAAGGTGGTCCCAGACTGGTCGGGCGGCACGCGCATCGGCGATTCGCTTGCCCGCTTCAACCGGGTCTGGGGCCGTCGCGTCCTCGGCCAGGGCGCCGTCGTTCTGCTGGTCACCGACGGCCTGGACCGCGCTGGCGCGGACGGCCTGGCCGAGGCCGCCGAACGCCTCTCCCGCTCCTGCCGCCGCCTGATCTGGCTGAACCCACTCCTGCGCTTCGAGGGCTTCCAGCCCCGCGCCGCCGGCATCCGCGCCCTGCTGCCCCACGTCCACGAGCACCGGCCCGTCCACAACCTCGACAGCCTCGCCGCCCTCGTCGCGACCCTGTCCTCCCGCGACCCGGTCCCCCGCCCCGCGCGGGCCGCATGACGCCCCCGCTGGCGGCGCCCTCCGGCGCACCCCCATATTGCGGCTCGAACGCAGGCGAGGCGCACCCATGGGCGGCACCGAAGACATCCTCTCCACCGCCCGCGCTTGGCGCGAGGCCGGTGAGCGCGTCGCCCTCGCGACCGTCGTCGAGACCTGGGGCTCCTCCCCCGGCCCGCCGGATCGCGCCTGGCCGTGACCGAATCCGGCCGCCTTGCCGGCTCCGTCTCCGGCGGCTGCGTCGAGGGTGCCGTCGCCGACATCGGCCGCCGCGTCATGCAGACCGGCAAGCCCGAGCTGCACGACTTCGGCATCACCGACGACCGGGCCTGGGAGGTCGGGCTGGCCTGCGGCGGGAAGCTGAAGGTCTTCGTGGAACCACTCGCTTGACGCCTGAACTCCTCGCCCGCCTTCAGGCAGCGCAGGCGGCGCGCCGCCCCGTCGTGCTGCTGACGCGGCTGTCCGACGGCAGCCAGTCCCTCTGGCCGGAGGAACCGGCGCCCGATGCCCTACACGTCGCGATCGAAGCGGCGCTGCACGACGACAAGCCCGCGACAGTCGAGGCCGAGGGCGCGGCGTGGTTCCTCCACCCCCACAACCCCGCCCCCCGAATGATCGTCGTCGGCGCCGTCCACGTCGCCCAGGCCCTCGTTCCCATGGCCGCCGCGACCGGCTTCGCGGTGACCGTCGTGGACCCCCGCCGCGCCTTCGCGACGGAGGAACGCTTCGCCGAAGGCGCGACGCTGATGACCGAATGGCCCGACGACGCCATGGCGGCCCTCTCCCCGGACGAACGCACCGCCGTCGTGACCCTCACGCACGACCCGAAACTGGACGATCCCGCCCTCGACGCCGCGCTCCGCTCCCCGGCGTTCTACATCGGCGCCCTCGGCTCCCGCCGGACCCATGCCAAGCGGGTGGACCGCCTGACGGAACTCGGCCATGGCCCGGACTGCATCGCGCGCATCCACGCGCCCGTCGGCCTCGACATCGGCGCGATGACCGCGCCGGAGATCGCCCTGTCCATCGTCGCCGAGGTCGTCGCCGCCCGCCGCGGCAAGCGCCGGCCTGCGGCGTGAGACCGACACCGTGAGAATGGCGGCATGATCTTCGGCCCGACCCCGCTCGACGAGGCCCGCGGCGCCATCCTCGCCCACACCACCCGCCTGCCGAACGCCGTCTTGAAGAAGGGCACGGTCCTCGACGCCGGCGCGATCGCCGCCCTCCGCGCCGCGGGCCACCGCGAGGTCGTCGCCGCCCGCCTCGAACCCGGCGACGTGCCGGAGGACGAGGCCGCCGACCGGCTCGCCAATGCCGTGATCGGCCCGCTGCTGTCCCGCACCCGCGCCGCCACGGGCCGCGTGAACCTCCTGGCAGAGACCGCCGGCCTGCTCCGCGTCAACGCGGCCTGCGTGGACCGCCTGAACGCGCTGGACGAGAGCCTCACCGTCGCGACCCTCCCGGACCATAGCCCTGTGGCGGCGCGCGACATGGTCGCGACGATCAAGGTTATCCCCTTCGCCGCACCGGGCAACGCGCTCTCCGTCGCCGAGGCGATGCTGCGGGGCAGCGCGCCCATCGCGCTCCACCCCTACCGCTCCCTCAAGGTCGGCCTGGTCGCGACCGAGCTCCCGGGCATGAAGCCCGGCGTGATGGACAAGGGCATCGAGGTCACGCGCGAGCGGATCGAGGCGCTCGCCGGCATCCTCCTGCCCCCGAACGCACGCCGCACGCGACCGCCCCCGCCGCCGAGGCGCTGACGCGCCTCCGCCGCGCCGGCGCCGAACTCCTCCTTCTCCTCGGCGCCTCCGCCGTCGTGGACCGCCGCGACGTGACGCCGGCCGCGATCGAGCGCGCCGGCGGCGCGGTGGAACACTTCGGCATGCCCGTAGACCCCGGAAATCTCATCTGCCTCGGCCGCCTCGGCGATGTCCCGGCCCTCGTCCTGCCGGGCTGCGCGCGGTCCCCAAAGGTCAACGGCTTCGACTGGGTGCTCCAGCGCCTCTTCGCCGGCATCCCCGTCACGGGGCGCGACGTCGCGCGCATGGGCGTCGGCGGCTTGCTGAAGGAGATCGAGACCCGGCCCCTTCCCCGCGGCGACGCCCCTTCCCGCCCGGCGCCCGCTGCCCCGCGCAAGCCGCGCCGCGTTGCCGCGATCGTGCTCGCCGCCGGCCGGTCCCGCCGCATGGCGCCGCTCAACAAGCTTCTCGTCGCCGATCCCGAGGGCCGCACGATGATCACGCGCGTGGTGGACAACGTCCTCGCCAGTCATGCCCGCCCGGTCATCGTCGTGACGGGGCATGAGCGCGAGCGCGTGGAGGAAGCCCTGACCGGCCGCCCCGTCATGCTCACGCATGCCGAGGACTACGCGGAAGGCCTTTCCTCCTCCCTCAAGACGGGACTGCGGGCCCTGCCGGACGACGTTGAGGGAGTTCTCGTCTGCCTCGGCGACATGCCCCTCGTCCCCGGCCCCATGCTCGACCGTCTTCTCGCCGCCTTCGACCCTGAGGAAGGCCGCGCCATCATCCAGCCGACCTTCCGAGGCAAGCAGGGCAACCCCGTCCTCTGGGGCCGCGAGTTCTTCGCGGAGATGCAGGCGATCACCGGCGACGTCGGCGCCCGCCACCTGACGGGGAAGCACGCCGACCGCCTGGCCGCCGTCGAGGTCGCGGATGACGGAGTCCTTCGCGACTTCGACACGGCCGATTCACTCAAGGGCCTCGTGCCGGCGAAAGCCTGACGCCAGATGTTCGTTCCCAGGGTGTAGTGGGTCGGGTGTGAGGTGGACCTGGACGGCTGATCCGTTCAGGCCTTGCAGATGAATTCGTCCGGGGTGAGGCCGCGCAGCGTCTTGAGACGGCGCTCGTGGTTGTAGGCGTCGAGGAACAGCTTGAGGTGCTGCGGCAGCTCGTCATGGGAGCCGTAGTGGTAGCGGCGGACGGTGGCGTCCTTCAGCGTGCGGTTCATCCGCTCGACCTGACCATTCGTCCAGGGATGGGCGGGCTTGGTGGTGCGGTGCTCGATGCCGTTCTGCTCGCAGGCGAGGTCGAAGGCATGGCGGCGCCAGATGCGGGGTTGGTCGGTGGCCGCCCAGATGGCGTCGGCCGCGGCTTCGGCCTCTTCGTTCGAGGGCGTGCGGTCGACGAACCCCGTGCCGTTGTCGGTCAGGATTGTGTGGATGCGGTAGGGGACGGCCGCGACGAGGGCCTGGAGGAAGTCGGCGGCGATCCGTCGCGTGGCCCGCTCGTGCAGCTGGGCAAAGGCGAACTTCGAGGTGCGATCGACGGCGACGAAGAGGTAGAGCCGCCCCCCCTCGGTGTGCACCTCGGCGATGTCCGGTAAACCGCTGGTTCGACGTCGATATGGAAGAACCCGATCGGGTAGGCCTTGAAGCGGGATCGCTCGGGCTCGGACGCCTCCGGGAGGCGGGCGATGCAGGGATGACCGCCTCAGGTGTGGGAGCGATGGCTGGAGGGCGTAGAGGCAGTCATCCAGCGGCAGGAGCGTGTGGCGGCGGAAGGCGACGATGACGGCCTCGTCCTCGGGGGAGAGGACGGTGGAGCGGGGCGCCTGGGGCCCCATCGGGGCGTCGGCGGTGAAGTCCCGACGCCGCCACTTCTGCACCGTCGTCGGGCCGATGTCATGGCGGGCCGCCAGGGCCCTTACGCTCGCTTGACTAGCTTGGATTGCGCGACGGACTGCCTCCGTCGTCGTGGCGCCGCCGTGAAGAACCCCTCCCACTGCCCGTCCATCCAGGCTTGCCGTTCCAGCGTATCACTACACCGTAGGACTAAACATCTAACCCCTGACCCGCCGCCGGATGGAACGCTGGTCTCAGACAAAGGGCGTGCGGGCGTAGCAGCGACCACGTCCGCCCGGCCGCCTCAGGTGCGGGCCGAACGCCGCCGTGGCAGCACCGCGAGTGCGGCGACGCCGACCGCGAACAACAGGAGAGCCGCCGGCTCCGGTACGGCAATGGGCGAGGGCCCCAGCGTGGGATCCCCGCTCGGTCCCGTCGCCTGATAGGCCGAGCCAGCGAGAGAGGCGGACGCGCCGCCGAAGGCGAAAGCGCCGGCGCCGAAGAGGCCGGATCTCGACCAGTCCGGCAGCTTGAGCGACAGCACCCCGATCGTATCCTCGCCGATCCGCTGCCCGACGAAGCTGAAGGCCCCGGCGACCAGCCCGGCCCCGCCCGGCGCCGCCTCGCCGGAAAGCGTGACGTAGCTCCCCTCCCCGCCAGCAACGGCCAGGATGGATTCGGACCGCGTCGTCAGGTCCAGGCGCATCAGGCCGTAGGTAGAAACGATCTCGAACGCCGCGGAGAGCTTTCCCGTGGCGTTCACGCCGATCGTGCCGGCCATGCCCGCCTGAATGCCGAAGGGGTTGGACACGGCGGAGGTGATGAGCGCGCCGCCCGCCGTCGCGTCAGCTCGCAGGGACAGGATGGCACTGACGTCCCACGCCGCCGGCGCGGCCGGCTCGGCCCGGGCCTCGCCGGTGGCGGTGAGCCCGGCCAGCAACGCGATGGCGCAGCAACGCAACAGGGTCATCGTCCGGCTCCGGGAATTCAGTTGGGCACGAACAACGTTCCAGCCGGCGCTCCGTCCGCATCCCGTACCATCACATACCCGTTCCGACCCTGACGTGATGGGCGATCCGCCACGGCCTGCAGGGCCTCCGCTCAGACCTGCCCGGCAACCCATTCCGCCGCGGCCAGGATGGCGCGGTCTCTCCCGATCGCGCCGACGACTTGCACCCCGAGTGGCATGCCATGCGGCCCCACCCCGGCGGGCAGGGTGACGCAAGGTGCGTGCAGGGCGGTCCAGAGCAGGTTGCAGGCCGGGTCGCCCGTCGCCTCCAGCCCGGATGGCGCTTCCCCCGGCGCGCTCGCCGTCAGCACAAAGTCGTAGTCCCGCATGAACGCGTCGAACTCGGTCCGCGCTTTCGCGAAGGCCTCCCGCGCCCTTGGCAGCGCATCGTCGGGCAGCGCGTCCACCCAGGCCGCCCGTTCCCGCAGCCAGGGCGAGAGCCCATCCGGCGCCGCCGCATGCTCCCAGGCCAGGGCCTGCCGGATCTCACCCTGCATGACCACGGGATGCGCCTCGATCGCCGCCAGGACTGCCGGCGGCAACGCGACGCGTTCCACGCGCCCGCCCGCCCGCCCCAGCCGCGCCGCCAGGTCCTCCAGCATCGCGCGGCTCGACTCCTCCAGGACGTCCTCCGCCGGTCCGGGGATGAAGGCGATCCGCGGCGGCTCCGCGCGGCGCCCCAGCCCCGACCAGAGGTCAAGCCCGGCGCTCGCCCCCACAAGGAGCGCGCAACCGAACACGTCCCGCGCCATCGCCCCGATCGTGTCGAGCGACTCGCTCATCACTCGCATGCCGCCGCGGTGGATCGTCCCGTAGGTCGGCTTGAACCCGACCACGCCGCAATAGGCCGCCGGGCGGATGATGGAGCCGGCCGTCTGCGTGCCGTAGGCCAGCGGGAAGAACCCGGCGGCCACCCCGGCGGCGGAGCCCTGCGACGACCCGCCCGGTGTTCGCGACGGGTCGTGCGGGTTCGTCGTCGGTCCGGGTCGGCGCGTCGCGAATTCCGTCGTGACCGTTTTCCCTGCCACCACGCCGCCCGCCCGCCGAATCATCGCGACGCAGGCCGCGTCCGCCCTGGGCCGCCACCCCTCCCAGATCGGGGAGCCATAGCCGGCCGGCAGCCCCGCCGCGTCCAGCACGTCCTTCACGCCGACCGGCAGCCCGGCCAAGGGCGACTCCACCGGCGCCACTTCCGCCCCCCGCCGCCAGGCCGCCTCGTCGTGCGCCGCGAAGGCCCGGACCGTCCCCTCCCGCGCGGCGACGCGGGCGATGCATGCCTCCGTCACGTCCCGCGGCGTCAGTCGCCCGGCGCGGAGGGCCTCGATCAGGGCGCGGGCGGGAAGATCGGCGGGGTCGGGCATGCCCCGATCGGCGCGCCGCGACCGCACCGCGTCAAGCCCTGACCTTTCCGTCGCACCGGGCCATCTTCGGTCGGTGACCTCCCTCGCCGGCACCGCCTACGCGATTCCGCACCCGCCGGCCGATACCCCGGCGGTCAGCGAGCGCGCCCTTCTCAACGCCTGGGACACCGCCCGCGCCGCCGCGGCGGCGCACCTGGAAGGCCCGTCGCGCCGCTTCCTGTTCCGCAACGCGACGCCCGGCGACCCGCCGCTGGACCTGATCCTGACCGACCGCGACGCCTGCTGCTGGGCCGAGGCGCTCGACCGGCGCATCGGGCTGGACACGCGCACCGGCATGGCCCTCCTCCTCCGCCTGCTCGCCCTCGTGGAGGTCATGGGCCGCGCCCCCTGGATGCGCGGGCTCTTCGACATCGCGCATGACGGCACGACGCTTCACCCCGACCTCCTGCGCGCCGCCGCGACGCAACCCCTGGACGCCGCCGCCCGCTTCGATGAAGAGGGGATGCGGCGCCGCCTCGCCCGGCTTCCCCCGGGCGTCCGCGGCACCGGACCGATCGGAGCCCGCCCGGCATGACCGCCCGACTAACCGCCCTGACGACCGGCGCCACGCTCCTCCTTCTCGCGGCCTGCGCGGGCGCGCCGGCGCCTCCGCTGCGGAACGAGGCGCTGCGCGCGAACGACGCGACCGCCGCGGCCTGCCGCGCCGACGCCGAGCGGGTGGTGCTCTACCGCGACCGCGGCCAGATCATGCGGTCGGACGACTACAATGCGCGGGTCGGTACGACCTCCTACCTCGGCCCGCGGGTCATCACGGACGACCTTGCCCGGTCCTACGACCGCGACCGGCTTGCGGCCGAATGCCTGCGCGGCGCGCGGGAGGCGTCGCCCGCCGCGGCTCCGGCCGCCCCGTCCGGACCGGCGCCGCGCCGCTGACCGGCCGCGCGCCGGCGTGAGCCGAAAACCGGGCGCCCGGCCCACCCCCGGCCGGGCTCGCGCCTGAGTGCCGGGCGGCCTCCGCGCCCGGATCTTGGCCTCGCCGCTCGCCCGCGCTCTCGGGACGCGGAACGCCCGGGTCTTCTTCGGCGCCAGCCTCGGCGCCTGGACCGGCATGTGGATGCACCGGATCGGCGTCGCATGGCTCGGCTGGCAGCTCACGGGGAGCGCGGCCTGGGTGGGGGCGGTCGCCTTCGCCGATCTCGCCCCCGCCGTCCTGTTCAGCCCGATCGCCGGGGCCGTGGCCGACCGGCTGGACCGCGTGCGGCTGACGATGGCCGCGCAGTGCTTCATCGCTGTCCAGGCGACGACCGTCGCGGCGCTCGCCGCCACGGACACGATGACCATCGGGCTCCTCGTCACGCTCGAGTTCCTCGGCGGCATCGGTGCGTCCTTCGCCCAGCCGGCGCGGCAGTCCCTCATGCCCGGGCTGGTCGGGCGTTCGGACCTTCCGGCTGCCGTCGCCGCCAACTCCCTGATCTTCAACGTCGCGCGGTTCGTCGGGCCGGGGCTGGCCGGGCCGATCATCGCGGTGTCCGGCGTGGCGCCGGCGATCGCCTGCAACGCCCTGGGCTACGCCTTCGCCAGCCTGTCGATGCTGCGCCTGACCGTCGCGCCGGAAGACCGCCGCGGGCACCCCGCGACGAAGAGCCTCTTCGGAGAGATGACGGACGGCCTGCGCTACGCGGCACGGCACCCCGGCCTCGGCCCGCTGCTGGGCTTCGCGGCAGTCGCGGCCATCCTGCTGCGCGGCGTGCAGGAGATCCTGCCGCCCTACGTCGAGCGCCTCTTCGGGCGCGGGGCGGAGTCGCTGGCGTTGCTGACAACCTGCTTCGCCGCGGGCGCCCTGTTCTTCGGCCTGATCGTCGCGGCCCGCGGCCGGCTCGCGGGCACGACCCGGATCGTCGTGGTCGCGATCCTCGCCCAGGCCGTCGCGACGCTCGGCTTCGTGGCCACGGGCTGGTTCCCCTTCGCCATGTTCTGCGCCGCCCTCATCGGCGGTGCCGCGACGAGCCACGGAACCTCCGTCCAGGTTCTCGCCCAACTCGCGACGACCGCGGAGATGCGGGGCCGCATCATGGCGCTCTGGGGCATGATCACCCGGGCCTGCCCGGCCGTCGGGGCGCTCTGCCTCGGCGGCGCCGGCGACGTCTTCGGCCTTCGCGTCCCGACCATCGTCGCCGCGGTGCTGGGAATCCTCGTCGCGGTCTGGGGCCTGTCCCGCCTGCGCCGGATGGCCGCCGTCCTGGAAGCGCCGGAGCGCGGCTGACCAGGCGCGGCTGACCAGGCGCGGCTAAGGCGGTCGGGCGGACCTGGCCCCGGCTTGCCGCCTGGCGCCCCTGCCGTACAAGCCCCTGGCCATCACGGCCAAGGAGCACCCGGCATGAGCCACATCCAGCGCAAGGGCACCGGCCCGATCCTCTCGACCTCCGTCGAGTATCACGGCTTCGTCTACCTCGCCGGCCTGACCGCGGACGACCTGTCGCAGGACGTTTCGGGCCAGACGCAGCAGATCCTCGACAAGATCGACGCGGCGCTCGAGGAGCACGGGACGGACAAGACCCGCCTCCTCCAGGCCCAGATCTGGCTGAAGGACATCCGCGACCGCGACGCCATGAACAAGCTCTGGTCCGCGTGGCTGCCTGCCGGCGGCGCCCCGGTGCGGGCCTGCGTGCAGGCCAACATGGCGGACCCGCGGCACCTGGTGGAAATCATGGTCACCGCCTGCCGCTGACCCCGGCCCGAAGTCCTCCGGCCTCGATTCGTCCGGCCTGGCAAGGGTGTGGCGGTCCTGCCGCCACACTGTGCCCAATCGGCGTAACAGGCTCGTTTCATAGGAAGACGGTCCGCTTCTTCGTGTATCAACTGCGACACACGCGACAATTCACGCGGGATTACGCCCTGTTTCCACCCGCCGGGTTGTCGGGTTTCCTAAGGCCCGGATAACGGTCCCGTGACGGCGCGATCCAACGCGTCGGCCGGCAAAGACCGGCGGGGGCTAGAGTAACAGCATGGGGGTTGTCGGCATGCAGGGTACGCGCGGGTCGGTCGTGCTTTCAGTCGCTTGCGGTGCGTTCTTCGCACTCTCGAGTACCGTGCCGGCCCATGCCGCACCCAACCGGGGGTCGAAGCCGGTCGCTGCATCCCGGTCCGCCGCGCCTGTCGCGGCCGTCCGGACCCCCGCCTCGAACCGCGGCGCGGCGATCCGTCCAGTCGCCGACCGCCAGTCGAAGCCGACCGGTGCAAAGCCAGGCCGGGGCGTCGCCTCCCGCCGCGGTGGCGAGATCCGCTTCGCCTCCTTCTCCTCCGGCCATGCCTCGCGCGGCGCCGCCGCCGAGGAGGGTGGCTTCGGCTACATCTCCTGCGTGCCTTATGCCCGCATGGTCACGGGCATGGACGTCAGCGGCAATGGCGGCCAGTGGTGGTACAATGCGGCCGGCGTCTACGCGCGGGGGCAGCGCCCGGAGCCCGGCTCGGTCCTGGCCTTCCGCTCGTACGGCGGGATGAGCGCCGGCCACGTCGCGGTCGTCGAGCGCATCCTCTCCCCCCGGGAGATCACCATCCACCACGCGAACTGGGGCGGCCCGGGCATCCGCCGCGGCTCCGTGATGCGCAACGTCTCCGTCCTCGACGTCTCCGAGGCGAACGACTGGACCGCCGTCCGCGTCCAGGTCGGCCACGACACGGTGAACCACGGCCGCGTCTATCCGACCTTCGGTTTCATCCACAACCGCCTTGAGGCCGGTGGCGTGCAGATGGTGCGGGCCCGCCGCGGCGGTGCCGAGGTCGCCGAGGCGACGCCGCACCTGCGCTTCATCAACACGTCCGTCACCCTCGACGGCTCCGGAAACTGAGGCGACCCGCCGGGCGGCCTCGACCGCCCGGCATCCTCGCCACGGGGCAGCCGCGACGCTACGGACGCCCCTCCGCATCAGCCGCCACGGAATGCATCGCCGAAGGGCGGGCCGTCCCGCTGGGCTGACGCGCCGCGGTCCCCACGTCGTCGTGCACCTCACGCCGTCATGCGCCTTGGACGCGGCCGACCATGGGCTGCGTCAGGGCAGCGCCCAATCCGACGGCGCCGCCGACTCGACCCGGTTGCGGCCATTCGCCTTGGCCCGGTACAGCGCCTTGTCCGCCGCCCCGCAGAGCTGGTCCACGGAGCACTCCGGCATCGCCACGGCCACGCCGATGCTCGCCGTGACGTTCAGCGTCGTGTCGCCCACCTGGACCGGCGCGGAGGCGAGCGCGCCGCGCAGCCGTTCCGCCACGCCCGCGGCGTCCTCCGCCGGTTGCGGGGCCATCGCGATGATGAACTCTTCCCCGCCGTAGCGGGCTACGACATCCACGGCCCGGAGGTGCAGGCGGAGGCGGTCCGCCACGTCCCGGAGCACCGCGTCGCCGAACGCATGACCGTAGGTGTCGTTGACCGACTTGAACCGGTCCACGTCGATCAGCAGCACCGTCGCGCCGCCGTTCCGCAGCAGGCCCTCCAGGTGGCGCATCACGTAGCGGCGGTTGCGCAGGCCGGTCAGGCTGTCCGTCACCGCCATCTCGAGCGAACGCTGGAGGTCGGCGCGAAGCCTCTCCTGGTAACGCTTGCGGCGGATCTGGTTCCGCGCCCGCGCGCGCAACTCGTTCGGGTCCACGGGCCGCAGCACGTGGTCGTTCGCGCCGATGTCGAAGCCGCGGAGAACCTGGCTCTTCTGGTCGAGGTCGGCGACAAGCAGGACCGGCACCTCCCGCATGGCGGTCTGCGCCCGCATCCGCGACGCGAGGCGCAGGCCCTCCCCGTCGTCGAGCCACAGGCTGAGCACCGCGAGGTCGTAGTCGTCCGTGACGAGCCGCTCCCAGGCGCTGCTGGCGTCCGGCGCGCGCGTGACGACGATCCCGTCCTCCGCGAGGATGGCCGAAAGGCCCGCGGCCTCCCCGTCATCCTCGGTTGCGATGAGGGCGCGGGCGCCGGCGACGGTCTTGGCCGGGTCCGGCATCGGCTCGAAGCCCAGGTCCTTCGCCGTTTCCGCACGGAGACGGAAGGCATCGAGCACCTGCTTGGTCCGCAGCAGCGCCCTCACCCGGGCAAAGAGCGTCGTGTGATCCACGGGCTTCGAGAGAAAGTCGTCCGCCCCGGCCTCCAGCCCTCTCACCCGCTCCGCCTGGTCCACCAGGGCGGTGATCATGACGACGGGGATATGCGCGGTCTGCGGGCTGGCCTTCATCAGCCGGCAGACCTCGTATCCGTCCATGCCGGGCATCATCACGTCGAGCAGTACGACGTCGGGGTTCCAAGACTGCGCCACCCGCAGCGCTTCCGGGCCGGACGAGGCGACGGCGACCTCGTAGTACTCCGCCGAGAGACGCGCCTCGAGCAGCTTGAGGTTCGCGGCGACGTCGTCCACCACCAACACGCGTGCGCTCAAGGACGGGCGCTCCGGACGGGGATGCGGGGCACCGGCATGGCCCGGGGTGCGCCTGTCCCCGATCGCGCCGTCGCGCAACGTAACGCCGACCCCAGCCCTGTCATCTGACGATCGGTCCCACCTGCCCCTCGTCCAACCTCTACGGAGTCCAACCCCCGGCGGATACAACTGCCGCGCGCGCCGCGCGCCCGGCCGGGGCCGGACCTCGTCTGTGATCAACGGCTCGTAGCACGTCCCGCCGGGCTGCACACGTGCCGTGGCCTCAGGCGGCCGGCGGGTTGGCGGCCGACGGATCGGCCGATAGCTCGACGACCCGGCCGTCGGCCCGGCGGATCCGGGCCGTCAAGCGCGGCGCGGGCCCGTCGCGCAGCGTCACCAGCGCCTCCGCGCCCGCCCGGCGCAGGACCGTGAGGACGTCCCCCGCCCGAGGGTGCTCGGCCTCCAGCGCGAGCAGACGACAGCCCGGATCGGCGATCAGGCCCGCAGCCTCCGCGCCGTCCCATTGGATCAGCCCGGGTACCAGCCCCGCCAGGTCCTCTCCCAGCGGCGGGGTAGCCAGCCGCCAGGACAGGCCCCCGCGCGACATGGCGCGCGCCGCATCCGCCCAGGACGGCCCGAGTCCCGCCAGCGCCGCATCGAGATCCCGCGTGCGCGCCACCCAGGTGAGGAGGGTTGGGCCAGTCCCGATGCGTCGCCGGACTTGCTGATCGTCCAGGCCGAACAACCGCGGGCGCGCCGGCGTCGGGGCCTGCGGGTCCGGCGCGATTACCTCCAGGTAGGCCCCCGGCCCGAGGCCGAGGAGAAGGTTGTGCGTGCCGGCCCCCTCATGCCGACCACCCCCGGACGGACGCACGCCGAGCAGCCGCTCGACCGCCTCTGCGCCGGCCTCGAGGGTGGCCGCACCGACGACGAGGTGATCCAGCTCCGCGGTCACCGCGGCGCGAACTGCTTGGCGCCGAACATGTTCTCCCGCTCCGCGTCGCTGATCGGGCCCTTGCGCTGGTTTTCCGCGAGGACCTGGACGCCGCGCTGCACGGCGGGCCGCGCCGCGATCGCGTCGTGCCAGCGCTTGACCGCCGGGTATTCCGTCAGGTCGATGCCGCGCCGGTCCGGGTTCCGCACCCAGGGAAAGGTCGCGATGTCGGCGATCGAGTACTCGCCCGCGAGGTACTCGGCCTCGGAAAGCCGCTTTTCCAGCACGCGATGCAGCCGGCGTACCTCGTTGGAATACCGCTCGATCGCGTAGGGAAGCTTCTCTGGCGCATAGGCAGCGAAGTGGTTGTACTGACCGAACATCGGCCCGACCCCGCCCATCTGGAACATCAGCCACTGGAGGCAAGCCAGCCGCGCCACCGGGTCTGCGGGAATGAGCCGTCCGGCCTTCTCCGCGAGGTAGATGAGGATCGCGCCGGATTCGAAGAGCGCGACGCGCTGCCCGCCGGGCCCATCCGGGTCGATGATGGCGGGGATGCGATGGTTCGGCGTGATAGCCAGGAATTCCGGCCGGAACTGCTCCCCGGCGCCGATGTTCACCGGAACCACCGTGTAGGGAAGCCCCAGCTCCTCCAGCGCGATGTGGACCTTGTGGCCGTTGGGGGTGGGCCAGGACCAGGCTTCGATCGTCACGCGACCCTCCGTTCGTCCGTTCCGGAACGAGGAGCACATGCGGCGCCCGGCCCCCCGCCGCAAGGGACCGGGCGGGGCGGGACGGCCGTCAGGCGTTGCCGGACAGGTAGTCCATGGCCGCCTGCACGCCGCCGCCTTCATGCGGCACGCCCGCGACGCGAAGCCCCATCTCCACGCCGCCGAGCGTGCCGAGGAGCGAGAGGTCGTTGAACGCGCCGAGGTGGCCGATCCGGAACACCCGGTCGTTCAGCCGCCCCAGCCCGTTGCCGAGCGACATGTCGAAGCGCTCGAGGATCGCCGCGCGGAGGGCATTGGCCGAGTGGCCTTCGGGGACCCGCACCGCCGTGAGGGCGGAGGAATAGTGGCGCGGTTCCTCGCACTGGATCTCGAGGCCCCAACGGCGCACCGCGCGGCGGGTCGCCTCGGCGTGGCGGTCGTGGCGGGAGAAGACGTCACCCAGCCCTTCTTCCAGCAGCATGTCGAGCGCGGTGTCCAGGGCGTAAAGCAGGTTGGTGGCGGGCGTGTAGGGAAAGTACCCCGTGGCGTTTGCAGCGAGCATCGGCTTCCAGTCCCAGAAGGAGCGGGGAAGCCTGGCCGTCTCGCTTGCCTTCAGCGCCTTCGCCGACACCGCGTTGAACGACAGCCCGGGCGGTAGCATCAGACCCTTCTGCGAACCCGCGACCGTCACGTCCACGCCCCAGGCCTCGTGCTCGTAGCGGATCGAGCCGAGGGAGGAGATGGTATCCACCAGCAGCAGCGCGGGATGCGCGGCCGCGTCCAGGGCGGCGCGCACCTCCTCGATCCGCGACGTGCAGCCGGTGCTCGTCTCGTTGTGGACGACGCAGACCGCCTTGATCTCGTGGCCCCGGTCGCCGCGCAGCGCCTCCGCGATGGCCGCGACGTCGGCGCCGCGGCGCCAGTCCGTTTCCAGCAGGCGGGCCTTGAGGCCGAGGCGCCCCGCCATCTCCTGCCACAGATGCGCAAACCAACCGGTCTCGCACATCAGCACCGTGTCGCCGGGCGACAACGTGTTCACCAGCGCCGCCTCCCAAGCGCCGGTGCCGGAGGCGGGGTAGATGATCACCGGGCCGGAGGTCGCGAAGACCGGCCTCAACTTCTCCAGCACGCGCTTGCCGAGGATGCCGAAATCAGGCCCGCGGTGATCCATCGTCGGGTTGTCCATGGCGCGAAGCACCCGATCCGGCACGTTCGTCGGCCCGGGAATCTGCAGGAAGTGGCGGCCGGCTGAGCGGTTTGATGTGAAATAGGCCATGGAAGTCCCGTCCCTTGCGGCGCGGTTCCTAGCCCCGACCTTCATGCCGCGCCAATGAGTTCGGCAGGATGGATTGATGAGCATTATGGATGCGACGGGCCGCGGGCGCGTCGCTAGGTTGGCCGCATGAACGCGATCATCACCTCCCGCGTCACGCCTGGCGATCCGCGGCTTGCGGCCAGGCTGAAGCGGGACACTGCGGGGGAAGTCCTCTTCGGCGCCGGGGATCGCGGGCGCTACGCGACCGATGCATCCATCTACCAGGTGCAGCCCATCGGGGTCCTCGTGCCGCGCACGGCGGAGGACGTGCAGGCCGCCATGGCCATCTGTCGTGAGGAGGGCGTCCCCGTCCTCCCCCGCGGCGGCGGGACGAGCCAGTGCGGCCAGACGGTCAACCGGGCGCTCGTCCTCGACTGCTCGAAGTTCCTGCGCGGCCTGGAGTCGGTGGACGCCGCGGCGCAACGGGCCGTGGTGCAGCCCGGCATCGCGCTCGGCGCGCTGAACGACACGCTGAGGCGGCACGGGTTGTTCTTCCCGGTGGATCCCTCGACCTGGGCGCGCTGCACGATCGGCGGCATGGCCGCGAACAATTCCTGCGGCTCCAAGTCCATCCGCTACGGCCTCATGGCGGACAACGTCCATGCGATCCGGGCCATCCTGCCGGACGGCGAGCGCTTCACCTTCGGAGACCTGCCCGACAACCTCGGCCCGGGCATGCCAGCGACCGTCGCGGAGCTGATCCAGCGTCTGCGCGCGCTGGGCGCGGCGGAGGCCGCCGAGATCGCCGCTCGCTTCCCGAAGGTGCTGCGCCGCGTCGGCGGCTACGACCTGGAAAGCCTGACGCCCGAGGCGCGCGCCAGCGGCCGCGGCAACCTCGCCCGCATCCTCGTCGGCTCCGAAGGCACCCTTGCCTTCTCCGAGGCGCTGGAACTCCGCCTCTGGCCGATCAAGCCGCGCAAGGTCCTCGGCATCTGTCAGTTCGCGAGCTTCCGCGCGGCGATGGAAGCGTCGAAGCACCTCGTCACGCTCGACCCGGAGGCGGTCGAGCTGGTGGACCGCACGATGATCGAGCTCGGCCGCTCCATCGCCATCTACCGCGACACGATCGAGCGGATGCTGATCGGCGAGCCGGACAGCCTGCTGATCGTCGAGTTCCACGGCGACGACGACGCCCGCCTGCTGCGCGACCTGGAACGGCTCGACGAGATGATGGGCGACCTCGGCCATCCCGGGGCCGTCGTGCGCGCGACCGATGCCGGTTTCCAGGCAGCGATCGCCGAGGTGCGCGAGGCCGGCCTCAACATCATGATGTCCATGCGCGGCGACGGTAAGCCGGTCTCCTTCATCGAGGACACGGCCGTCGCACTCGACGACCTGGCCGACTACACCGAGCGCCTGAACGAGGTCTTCGAACGCCACGGCACGAAGGGCACCTGGTACGCGCACGCCTCCGTCGGCTGCCTCCACGTCCGCCCCGTCCTGAACATGAAGGACGGCGAGGACGTGCGGCGCATGCGCGCCATCGCCGAGGAGACCTTCGCCCTCGTCCGTGAATACAAGGGCAGCCATTCCGGGGAACATGGCGACGGCATCGTGCGCTCCGAGTTCCACGGGGAGATGTACGGCCCGCGCATCGTCCGTGCCTTCGAGACCGTGAAGGACGCCTTCGACCCGCCCCGCCCGTCCCTGCCCCACGGTCTCATGAACCCGGGGCGCGTCGTGCGCCCGCCGCGCATGGACGACCGAACGCTGTTCCGCTACGCGCCGGACTACGCCGGCGATGCGGCGATCACGCCTGTGCTCGACTGGTCGCACCACGAATCCGGCAGCGCCTCCGGTCCGCTCGCGGGCCTGCTCGGCGCGGTCGAGATGTGCAACAACAACGGCACCTGCCGGAAGTTCGATGCGAACGTCATGTGCCCTTCCTACCGCGTGACGCGGGACGAGGCGCAGCTGACCCGCGGCCGCGCGAACACGCTTCGGCTGGCCCTGACGGGCCAGCTCGGTTCGGACGGTCTCGCTTCGGACGACGTGGCCGAAGCCCTCTCCCTCTGCGTCTCCTGCAAGGCCTGCCGCCGCGAATGCCCGACCGGCGTGGACATGGCGCGCATGAAAATCGAGGCGCAGCACGCCCGCGCACGGCGCCACGGCGTCTCGGCGAAGGATCGGCTGATCGCGACGCTGCCCCTCTGGGCGCCCGCCGCAGCCCGCGCGCCTTGGCTCGCGAATGCGCGGGAATGGGTGCCCGGAGCGCGGACGCTCGGGGAACGCGTCCTTGGCTTCTCCCGTCAGCGGGCGCTGCCCCGCTTCGCGCGACGCCCGTTCCGGGATGGCGAACTCGGCGGAGCGGCGGCTCCGCGCGGCGACGTCATCCTCCTCGCGGATACCTTCAACCGGTACTTCGAGAGCCGGAGAACCTCCGCGCCGCGACGCGCGTGCTCCGGGCGGCCGGCTGGCGGCCGATCGCCCCGGCCTTAACGGGTCGTCCGCTCTGCTGCGGCCGCACGTACCTCGCGGCGGGCATGGTGGACGAGGCCCGCGCGGAGGCGCGCCGCACCCTCGGCGCGCTGTCCCGGAGCGACGTCCCGGTCATCGGGCTGGAACCCTCCTGCCTGCTGACGCTCCGCGATGAGTTCAACGCCCTGCTGCCCGGGGGGGATACGGAGCGGCTGTCGGGCCGTGCCGAACTCCTGACGGAGTTCCTCGTGCGCCAGGATGCCGACCTGCCATTGCGGAGCGTCGCGCCGGCGGCCCATCTGCACGGGCATTGCCACCAGAAATCCTTCGGCGCCTTTCCCAGCGCGGTGAAGGCGCTGCGGGCCATCCCCGGCCTGGACGTCAGGCCGATCGCCTCCTCCTGTTGCGGCATGGCGGGGGCCTTCGGCTACGACGCCCGGCGGCTGGAGGTGTCCAAGGCCATGGGGGAATTGTCGCTCGCCCCGGCCGTGCGGGCGGCGCCGGCGGGGGACCTGATCGTCGCCGACGGTACCTCCTGCCGCCATCAGATCGGCGACCTGACGGGACGCGACGCGCTCCACTCCGCAAGGGTGCTCGACATGGCGCTTGGCGACCGCCGGTGAGCACGCCGGAGGACCTGCTCGCCGTTTGGTTCGCGGACGGGCCGGACGCCTTTCGCGGGGCTTGGTTCACCGCCGACCCGGTCCAGGACGAAGCCTTGCGGGCCCGCTTCGGGTCCCTTGCCGAGCAGGCCGCGGGCGGAACCCTCGGCCACCTGGCCGGAACGCCGTCCGGGGCGCTGGCCCTGTGCCTCCTCCTCGACCAGTTGCCGCGAAACCTGCATCGCGGCGCCGCGCAGGCCTTCGCCGGCGATCCCGCGGCGCGGCAGGTGGCCCGCGACGCCGTGCTGCGCGACCGGCACGACCGCGCGCTCGCCCCGATGCAGCGGGTCTTCCTGTACCTTCCCTTCGAGCATTCGGAAGATTTGGCGGACCAGGATCTCTCGGTCGCCCTGTTCGAGGGCCTTCGGGACGATGCCCGGCACGCAGCCATGGACGGCACGATCGCCTACGCTTGGCGCCACCGGCGCGTCGTGCGGCGCTTCGGCCGTTTCCCGCACCGCAACGCTGCCCTCGGCCGCGCGACGACCCCGGCCGAGGCGGCCTTCCTGGTCGGCAACCCCCACGGCTTCTGAGGCCGCGGCCGTCTGTTGCCTTGATGCAACATCCGGACGCCGTGCGCGGCGCTCCGACCTTTCGCGAGACGAACCCCCTCGCGCCAACGCTTTCCGGCGTGCAACTCAACGGCCTTAACGACTCCACCCGGAAACAGCGCCATGCCTCGCCTCCGCTCCGCCCTGCTGGCGACCGCCTTCGTCGGTCTCCCGCTCGCCGCGCTCCCGCTCACCGCCGCGGTCGCCCAGCCCGTGTCCGGCCTCTACATCGCCGGCGGCGGCGGTGCGAACTGGCTGCAGAGCACCGAGTCCTCCATCCCCGGCCAGGCCGGGCGCGACGCGGTTGCCGCCGGGCTGCCGAACCGCGGCACGGTCGAGTGGGAGGTCGGCTTCGTCGGCCTGGTCTCCGTCGGCTACGGCTTCGGCAACGGGCTTCGCCTCGAGATCGAAGGCAACTACCGCCGCAACGAGTTCGAGAGCTCCTTCGCCGCCGGCCAGACCAGCCGCCGGAATGACGGCAACCTCTACCAGATTGCCGGGATGGCAAACCTGCTCTACGACATCGCGATCCCCGGCGTGCCGGTCACGCCCTACATTGGCGGCGGCATCGGCTACTCGCATGTCTTCGCCGACGGCGTGGTGGCCGACTTCCGGCCGAACCGGTCGCAGGTCGTCGTCACTGACGATGACAAGGGCGTCTTCGCCTACCAGGCCATCGCGGGTGCCGCGATCAACCTCGGCGTGCCCAACCTCGCGCTTACGGCCGAGTATCGCTTCTTCGGGACGACGGAAGTCAAGCTCAGCGGCTTCACGCAGAACACCAACACGGGGGTGCGCACCCCGCGCAGCGGTTCGCTCGAGAACCTGAACCACTCCGTCCTGGTCGGCCTGCGCTACGCGTTCAACGCGCCGCGCCCGGCGCCGGCCGCGGCCCAGGCCGGGCCCGCGGTGTCGCCGGCGGTTGCCCGCACCTACCTCGTCTTCTTCGACTGGGATCGGGCCGACCTGACGGACCGCGCGCGCCAGATCGTGGCGGAAGCCGCGAACGCCTCGCGCACGGCCAACGTGACGCGCATCGAAGTGGCCGGCCATGCCGACCGCTCGGGCACGCCGCAGTACAACCAGCGCCTGTCGCAGCGCCGCGCCGAGGTGGTCGCCGCCGAGCTCGCCCGCAACGGCGTCGCGCGGCAGAACATCGTCGTGCAGGCCTTCGGCGAGAGCCGCCCGCTCGTCCCGACCGCGGACGGCGTGCGCGAGCCGCAGAACCGCCGCGTCGAGATCGTCCTGCGCTGACCTGCGATCGCTCGGGGCGTGCCGAGGGCGTGAATCGCAAGCCCGTCTAAGCCGGGCGCCTCTCGCGGGGTGGATGAATGGGGGCGGCCGGGACAACCGAGCCGCCCCTTTCCGTTCCGCCCGCCTGCCGCCCTGGACGCGATCGGCGCCCGGGCCTACGGGGGCCGGATGACAGGTTCAGCCCCAAGCCCGGACCCGACGGCGATCGCCGCGGAGATCGTCCGCCTTGCCTCGGAGCGGGGTCCCACGAGGAGCATCTGCCCCAGCGAGGTCGCCCGTTCCCTCGCGCCGGAGGACTGGCGCCCACTGATGGGCCCGGTGCGGCAGGCCGCGGTGGCACTCACGCGGGACGGCCGGCTCGACATCCTCCGCAAGGGCAAGCCCATCGATCCCGCCGCCCTGCGCGGCGTCATCCGCCTTCGCATCCGCGAACCCTGAGGCCTGCATGCAGCCCTTCTTCGCAACCCTCCGCGACGCCGGGCGCCTGGCCCGGCCTTTCTTCTCCGGGGACGAGAAATGGGCGGCACGCGGCCTGCTGGCCGTCGTCGTCGGCCTGAACCTTGCGCTCGTCGCGATGAACGTCATCCTGACCTACTGGCAGCGCGCCTTCTACAACTCACTCGAGACGAAGGACTGGGACGCGTTCATCGGGCTCCTCGTCCTCGGTCGCCAGACGGACGATGCCGGCGCGCTGTTCGGCTACATGCCGGGGTTCTGCATCGTCGCCGCGGCCTTCATCTGCGTCGCGGTCTACCAGCTCTACCTGCGCCAAGCCCTGGTCATCCGCTGGCGCCGCTGGATGACGCACGACGCGGCGGAGCGCTGGCTCGCCGACCGCGCCTATTACCGGATTAGCCTGACCGACCGCGCCACGGACAATCCGGACCAGCGGATCGCGGAAGACATCCGCCTGTTCATCGAGAAATCGCTGAACCTCGGCCTCGGCATCCTCACCGCCGTGACGACGCTGCTCTCCTTCATCGTCGTCCTCTGGCAACTCTCGGACGGCCTGACCCTGTTCGGCGCCGAGATCCCGGGAATGCTGGTCTGGGTGGCGCTGGTCTACTCCATCCTCGGCACCCTCCTTGCCCACTGGATCGGCCGGCGTCTGATCGGCCTGAACTTCGACCGCCAGCGGCGCGAGGCCGATTTCCGTTACGCCCTCATCCGCGTCCGCGACAACGCCGAGGGGATTGCCCTGCATCTCGGCGAGCGCGACGAGGCCGGCGTGCTGTCGGACCGCTTCCGCGTCCTCGCCGACAATTGGTGGGAGATCATGCGCGTGACGAAGCGCCTGACCTTCTTCACCTCGGGCTTCGCCCAGGCGGCGGTGGTCTTCCCCTTCGTCGTCGTCTCGCCCGCCTTCTTCGCCGGCCGCCTGACGCTCGGCGGCCTGATGCAGACCAGCACGGCCTTCGGCCAGGTGCAGGGCTCGCTCTCCTGGATCGTGGACAACTACGCGGACGTGACGGATTGGCGCGCGACTGTGGAACGGCTCTCCGGCTTCCGCGCGGCGGTGGATGGCGCCCAGGCTGCGGGTGCGACCGGCCCCGCCCGGACCGCGTCCCGCGACGGCGCGCTCGACGCGGAGGGGCTGGAGCTCGCGCTGCCCGATGGCCGCGTGCTCCTGCGCGACGTGTCGCTGCACCTGAAGCCGGGCGAGGCCGTGGTCGTCACCGGGCCGTCGGGCAGCGGCAAGTCCACCCTGTTCCGGGCGCTCGCGGGGATCTGGCCCTTCGGCCGGGGCCGCGTCTCCATCCCAGCCGATGCGCGGGTGCTGTTCCTGCCGCAACGGCCCTATCTGCCGCTCGGCACGCTTCGCCGCGCCGTCGCCTACCCGCATTCGCCGGGCGAGGTCCCCGATGCGGCGGTCAGCGAGGTCCTGGAGGCGGTCGGCCTAGCCCACTTGATCCCGCAGCTCGACGAGGAAGGGACCTGGGAGAGACGCCTGTCGGGTGGGGAGCAGCAGCGCGTCGCCTGGGCCCGCGCGCTGCTCGCGAAGCCGGACTGGCTGTTCCTGGACGAGGCGACGGCCAGCCTCGATCCGGAGGCCGAGGCAGCGCTCCACGCCCTATTGCGCGAACGCCTGCCGGGGACCGGCCTCGTCTCAATCGCGCATCGCCCGGCGGTCGCTCGCTTTCATGACCGGACGCTCCGCGTCTCCGATGGGCAACTCGTGCCGGTGCCCGCGCCGGCCTGACGTCGCGGCCTCGCTACGCCCCGCCCTCGCGCGGTTGCGGGCGCGCGCTGAGCGGGCTCGACGGCCGCTCCCGCCCGTAGAGTGCGGCCGCGCGCCGCTCGAAGGCGCGGACCATGAGGCGAACGGCTTCGTTGAAGACCGTGCCGATGACGGTCTGCAACAGCTTCGACCGGAACTCGAAATCCACGAAGAAGTCCACCTCCGTCCCGCCGGGCACGGGGTGGAAGCGCCAGTGGTTGTTCAGGTAGCGGAAGGGGCCGTTCAGGTATTCGACATGAAGGTGGTCCGGCCGCTCCAGCGTCACGCGGCTGCGGAAGGTCTCCCGGAACATCTTGAAGCCGATGGTCAGGTCCGCGATCAGCTCCGTCTCGGAGCGCGAGATCACGCGTGCCGCGACGCACCAGGGCAGGAACTCCGGGTAGCGCCGCACATCGGCCACCAGGTCGAACATCTGCTCCTGGCTGTAGGGGAGCCGCTTCTTCTCCGCGTGTGTGGGCATGATTCTAGGCGGCGGCCCGGCCAAGCGACGCGTCGCGCGCGGCCCGCAGCGCCGCGAAGTCCCGGTCGGCATGATAGGACGACCGCGTCAGCGGCGTGGCCGAGACCAGCAGGAACCCCTTGGACCGCGCCATCCGCGCGTAGTCCTCAAACTCCGTCGGCTCCACGAAGCGGTCCACCGCCGCGTGCTTCACGGACGGCTGGAGGTACTGGCCGATCGTGAGGAAATCCACCGATGCCGAGCGCATGTCATCCATCACCTGCAACACCTCGCCACGCTCCTCCCCCAGCCCGACCATGAGGCCGGATTTGGTGAAGATGCCGGGGTCGAGTTCCTTCACCCGGTCCAGCAGCCGCAGCGAGTGGAAGTAACGCGCGCCAGGCCGGATGGTCGGATAGAGGCGCGGAACGGTCTCCAGGTTATGGTTGAAGACGTCGGGCCGGGCCTCGACCACGACCTCCAACGCACCGTCCTTGCGCAGGAAGTCCGGCGTCAGGATCTCCACGGTCGTCGCCGGCGCCGTTGCGCGAAGGGCACGGATCACGTGCGCGAAGTGCTCCGCCCCGCCATCCGTCAGGTCGTCCCGATCCACCGAGGTGATCACGACGTGCCGCAGGCCGAGCGTCGCCACCGCTTCCGCCACCCGCCGCGGCTCGTCGGCGTCCAGCGCCTTCGGCATCCCGGTCGTGACGTTGCAGAAGGAACAGGCGCGCGTGCAGATCTCGCCCATGATCATCATGGTCGCGTGGCGCTGCGACCAGCATTCCCCGATATTGGGGCAAGCCGCTTCCTCGCAGACCGTGACCAGCCGGTTCTCCCGCATGAGGTTGCGGGTCTCGTGGTAAACCGGGTGCGTCGGCGCCTTCACCCGGATCCAGTCAGGCTTGCGCTTGATGGGGTTGTCCGGCCGGTGCGCCTTCTCCGGGTGCCTATGGGCGGCATTCGGGCCGGGAGCGACCACGGCAGGCGGGGGCGCCGCGTTGGCGCCGCCGGCCCGGTGATCCACCAGGATGCGGGTGGACATAGGCGATTCCTCGGGCGGCGCTCGGCCGTCTCGTCCCGCTAGATGTGGATCACGCGGCCATAGGCATCAAGCACGGCCTCATGCATCGTTTCGGAGACGGTCGGGTGCGGGAACACCGTGTGCATCAGATCGGTCTCCGTCGTTTCCAGCGTCCGGGCGATGCCGTAGCCCTGGATCATCTCGGTGACCTCCGGCCCCACCATGTGCGCGCCGAGCAGCTCCCCCGTCTTCGCATCAAAGACGGTCTTCACCAGCCCCTCCGGCTCGCCGAGCGCGATCGCCTTGCCGTTGCCGATGAAGGGGAAGCGTCCGACCCTGACCTCATGCCCCGCCTCCTTGGCCTTTGCCTCAGTCAGGCCGACGGAGGCGACCTGCGGCCGGCAATAGGTGCAGCCGGGGATGTTGGAAGTGTCCATCGCGTGGGGATGCAGCCCCGCGATGTTCTCCACGCAGATGATGGCCTCGTGCGACGCCTTGTGGGCCAGCCAGGGCGGGCCGGTCAGGTCGCCGATGGCATAGACCCCCTCCTCCCCCGTCCGGCCCATCGGGTCGGTCAGGACGTGGGTGCGGTCCACCTTCACCCTCGTGCCTTCCAGGCCGAGGTTCTCGACGTTCCCGACGATGCCGACGGCCGAAATCAGCCGGTCGGCCGTGATGGTCTGCGCCTTGCCGCCGGCTTCGACCTCGATGGTCAGGTTCTCGGCGCCCTTCGTGATCTGGCCGACCCTCGCGCCCGTCAGGACCGCCATGCCCTGCTTCACGAAGGCCTTCTGCACGAAGGAGGAGATCTCGACGTCCTCGACCGGCAAGATGCGGTCCATCACCTCGATCAGCGTGACCTTGCTGCCCATGTTCTGGAAGAAGGACGCGAACTCGCTGCCGATGGCGCCGGAGCCGATGACGACGAGCGACTTCGGCATGGTGTTGGGCAGCAGCGCCTCGCGGTAGGACCAGACCAGCTTCCCGTCCGGCTCCATCCCTGGCAGCACGCGGGCCCGCGCGCCGGTCGCAAGGATGATGTGCTTCGCCGTGATGTCGGCGACGGCCTTGCCGTCCTTCGTGACCTTGACCTTGCCGGGCCCGGCGAGCGCGCCCTGCCCGTCATAGACGGTCACCTTGTTCTTCTTCAGCAGGTGCTTCACGCCGCCCGACAACTGGCCGGCAACGGCACGAGACCGCTTCACCACCTTGTCGAAGTCGTAGCGGATGTTGTCCGCCGCGAAGCCATAGGCATCCAGGCTGTGCAGCAGGTGGTTGATCTCCGACGCCCGCAGCAACGCCTTGGTCGGGATGCAGCCCCAGTTCAGGCAAATGCCGCCGAGGTGCTCGCGTTCCACCAGCGCGACCTTCATCTTGAGCTGCGCGGCGCGGATCGCCCCGACATAGCCGCCTGGGCCGCCGCCGATCACCACGAGGTCGAATTGGTCGGCCATCACGCCGCCTCCTTCGCAAGGTCCGCAAGCGACTGCCCCTGAAGGCGGCGCTGCGTCCATTCATCCAGGTTGTCCGCGCCCATCGCGTCGTAGGTGGCGATGGCCGGCGCGTTCCAGTCCAGCACGTTCCAGGCGAGGCGCCCCCCGCCTTCCGCCAGCGTCTCCCGCGCGAGGCGGGCAAACAGGGCGCGGGCGATTCCCTTGCGGCGGTGTTCGGGCTCCACCCACAGGTCTTCCAGCCAGCGCCCGGGCTTCGCCAGGAAGGTGGAGAAGGTCCAGTGATACAGCGCGAAGCCCGCCGGCTCCCCCGACCATTCGGCCAGGATGCAGCCGGCCCGGCGCGGCTCCGCGAAGAGCGCGCGCGCGAAGTCCTCCTCAGTCCCGACCGCCTCGTGCGCCAGGCGCTCGTACTCGGCGAGCCGCCGCACGAAGCGGGCAACGACCGGCACGTCCGCCGGCACCGCGTCGCGGAGCAAGAGCCCGCATGCCGTCACGCCAGCCGCTCCCGCCGGCGCAGCAGGAGTGCCTGCGTTGCCAGCGCCGTCGCGATCGCCAGGCCGAGTGCGAGCGCGAGATTGTAGCGCTCCTGGTTCACCGACAGCGCCGCATGGGCCCAGAGCATGACCCAGGCCGGCGCCGCATAGACCAGCAGCGGCCGCAGCATTCCCGCCTGCGCCGCGAAGCCCAGCCCGAGCGGCAGCAGCCCCAGCATGACGAAGGCCCAGTACCGCCCGACCCAGAGCCCGCGCCAGGCGAGCGAGACCGTCGCCATCCCATGCGCCACCGGGTTCCCCAACACGCCATCGCGCAGGATCGCGCCCATGCGGTCCTGCAACTCGCCCGGCGCGTCGAGCGCGGCCTGCCGGTCCGCCTGACCCTGCATGTAGAAGCTGTTCGGCCGGTCCCAGTCGAGCTTCTCGACCAGGTCACGGCCGAACAGCCGCTCCGCCAGCCTGTCTCCGAAGTCCGGTAGCCAGTACACGAAGGACTGGGCGAACTCCGTCGGCGTCATGCGGTTGTAGGCCAGGCGCTCGGTCAGGACCGCCGGGCCGTAATTCGCCGTCAGGCCGAAGCGCCCGAGCGCGACCTCGTTCCGCAGCATCCAGGGCAGCGTCGCTGCGCCGACACCGAGGCCGAAGGCCAGCGCGAGTACCCCGCCGCGCCGCCACGGAACGCCGCGCGGCGGCAGCACGGCGAGGGTCAGCAACGCCAGGGGGATCAGGACGACGTGGCTCGGGCGAGTCAGCACCAGCAGCCCCAGAGCCAGCCCGGCGGCCGCCGCCATCGCACGCCCCCTCCCCTGCCAAGCAGCGAGGAAGAGAAAGGCCGCGAGCGCGAAGAGGAACAACCCCAGGCTTTCGGTCATCGCCAGCGAAAGGGTCCGGACATAGGGCAGCAGGGCAGCGAGCGTCGCCGCGGCCGCGACCAGCGGCACCCACGGCATGCCGTGCGCCACGCGCGCTGCGGCAAGCATGTTCAGGACCACCGCCCCCGCGACGAGCGCCATGTTCACCGGCAGGACGAGACCACGCGCCACCGGGCAATCCGCGCCCGTCCGCCCCTCCCCGAGCCGCCGGACAAGGCAAGTGGTCGCCTCCCGTAGCGCGGGATCGAGCTGCACAAGCCCCGCAAGGAGCAGCGGATACCCCGGCGCCAGCCACATCCCGGCCGGCCGCGCGACCTCCGGCCCCTGCTGGCGCGCGAAGTAGCCGTCGGTGAAGACGCCGCGGGTTGCCACATCCCAGGCCGTGACGGCGTAGAAGCGCTGGTCGAAGACCGACAGGTCCCGCGGCGGCGTGCGCCACCCGAGGAACAGGAGCAGCGCGAAAGCCGCCAGGAACACCGCCCCGGCCCGCCAGGCCGGGCGGCCAGGCGCGGCAAGGGTCACAGGAGCAGGCTCAGCGGATCCTCGACGATCTTCTTGAACTCTGCGACCCACTCTGCCGCCAATGCCCCGTCCACGGCCCGGTGGTCCACCGAGAGCGTCACCGTCATCACCGTCGCGATGGCCAGGGCGTCGTTCGTCACGACGGGCCGCTTCTCCCCCGCGGACACGGCGAGGATGCCGGCCTGCGGGGGGTTGATGATCGCGTTGAACTGGGAAACGCCGAACATCCCCATGTTGGAGATGGAGAAGGATCCGCCCTGGAACTCGTCGGGCTTCAGCTTCCCCGCCTTCGCGCGGGCGGCCAGCTCCTTCATCTCGTTGGAGATGGTGGCGAGGCCCTTCCGGTCGGCCCCGCGGATGATCGGCGTGATCAGCCCGTCGGGGATCGAGACGGCGACGGAGATGTCCACGTCGTCGTACTGGATCATCGCCTCGTCGGTCCACGAGACGTTGACCGCGGGCACCCGCCGCAGCGTCGCGGCCGCCGCCTTAATGACGAGGTCGTTGACCGAGAGCTTGTAGGCCCCCGGCCCCTCCTTCGCCGACCGCGCGTTGAGATCGGAGCGCAGCTTCAGCAGCGCGTCCAGGTCGCAGTCGATCGAGACGTAGAAGTGCGGGATCGTCTGCTTCGCCTCGGAGAGACGGCGGGCGATGACCTTCCGCATGGAGGAATGCGGCACGGCCTTGTGCGGCACCGTGATCACGGGCGCCGGGGCCTTCGGAGCGGGCGCGGGCGCTGCGGCCGGTGCAGCGGCGGGCACCGCCGGCTGTGCGGCGGGCTGTGGTGCCGGTGCGGCCTTCGGGCGGGACTGCGCCGCTTCGACGTCGGCCTTCACGATGCGGCCGTTCGGCCCGGAACCCTGGATCCCGTGCAGGTCCAGCCCGGCCTGCTCCGCCATTCGGCGCGCGAGCGGCGAGGCGAAGACCCGCCCGCCCTGCCCGTTCGCAACCGGCGCGGGCGCGGCCTGCGTCGGGGCCGCAGGCTTCGCCGGCATGTCGGGCACCACGGGCTGGCTCGGCTGCCCCGCGACCTTCCCGCCGCTCGCCTCGACCGCGGCGAGCGCCACGTTGCCGGACGGCGACTCGTTTCCAGACGTCGGCGCCGCGGATGGCTTCGGCGCGGCAGCCCCGTTGCCGGCGGGAACCGCCTCTCCCGCGTCCACCATCACCCCGATGGGCTGGTTGACCTTCACCCCCTCGGTCCCGTCCGGGACGAGGATCCTGCCGAGGATGCCCTCATCCACGGCCTCGAACTCCATCGTCGCCTTGTCCGTCTCGATCTCGGCGATGATGTCGCCGGACTTGATGGAGTCGCCTTCCTTCTTCAGCCAGCGGGCGAGCGTCCCCTCCGTCATCGTCGGGGACAGGGCGGGCATCAGGATCTCGGTGGCCATGTGCCGCGCCCCTACTTGTAGGTCACTTTGCGCGCGGCCTCGACGACCTGCTCCAGCCGCGGCAACGCCAGCTTCTCCAGGTTCGCGGCGTAGGGCATCGGCACGTCCGCGCCGTTCACCCGCGCCGGCGGCGCGTCGAGGTAGTCGAAGGCCTGCTCGCAGACCTGCATCGCGACCTCGCCGCCGATATTCGCGAAGGCCCAGCCTTCCTCGACCGTCAGCAGCCGGTTCGTCTTGCGGACGGAGTTCAGCACCGTGTCGATGTCGAGAGGCCGGATGGAGCGGAGGTTTACGACCTCCGCCGAAATCCCCGCCTTCTCCAGCTCCGCGGCCGCCTGCATGCAGAGCCCGACGGTGACGGAGTACGACACGATGGTCACGTCGGTGCCCTGCCGCTCCACCTTCGCCTTGCCCATCGGGAGGATGAAGTCCTCGTCCGCCGGGCAGTCGAAGGTCTGGCCGTAGAGGATCTCGTTCTCGAGGAAGATGACAGGGTTCGGATCGCGAATCGCCGCGCGCAGCAGTCCCTTCGCGTCGGAGGCCGACCAAGGCGCCAGCACCTTCAGCCCAGGGACGTGCGCGTACCACGACGTGTAGTCCTGGCTGTGCTGCGCCGCGACGCGCGCCGCAGCCCCGTTCGGGCCGCGGAAGACGATGGGGCAGCCCAACTGGCCGCCCGACATGTACAGCGTCTTCGCCGCTGAGTTGATGATGTGGTCGATCGCCTGCATCGAGAAGTTGAAGGTCATGAACTCGACGATCGGCTTCAGTCCCGTGAAGGCCGCACCGACCGCCATGCCCGTGAACCCGTGCTCGGTGATCGGCATGTCCAGCACGCGGCGGGGGCCGAACTCTTCCAGCAACCCCTGGCTGATCTTGTAGGCGCCCTGGTACTGCGCGACCTCCTCGCCCATGAGGAAGACGTCGGGGTCGCGGCGCATCTCCGACGCCATCGCGTCCCGCAGCGCCTCGCGGACGGTCGTGGGCTTCGTCTCGCCCCACTCCTTCTCAGGCGCGGCGTCCGAGGCCTTGGCCATCGCCGCCGCGCCTTCGTTGCGCTGGTCGCCGCGGGCCGAGACCGCCCCGTAATCCTCGCCCGTCTTGGCCGTCGCGCGGGCCTCGCCGCCATGCTGCGTCGCGTTGCTCTCCGGCGTCGTCACGAAGGCGCCCTTCGAGCCCTGGTCGCTCGACGGCACGCCCGGATCGCCCGTCGACGCCGCCGCCCCGCCCTGCCCGCCATCCAGCTCGGCGATCGCGGAGTTCACCTGCACGCCCTCGGTGCCCTCGGGGACGAGGATCTTCGTGATCGTCCCCTCGTCCACCGCCTCGACCTCCATGGTCGCCTTGTCCGTTTCGATCTCGGCGAGGACGTCGCCGGACTTCACCGGGTCGCCCTCCTTCTTCAGCCAGCGGCTGAGCTTCCCCTCCGTCATCGTCGGGGACAGCGCGGGCATCAGGATGGTCGCACCCATGGTCAGCGGGCCTCGATCAGAACGTCGGTCCAGAGCTCGGACGGGTCAGGCTCGGGCGAGGCCTGCGCGAACTCCGCGCTGTCCTGCACGATCGCCTTCACCTCGTCGTCCACCCTCTTGAGGTCGGCCTCGGCCATGCCGCCCTCCAGCAACTGCTTCCGGACCGTCTCGATGCAATCGTTCTGCTCGCGCATCTTCTGCACCTCCTCCCGCGTCCGGTACTTCGCCGGGTCGGACATGGAGTGGCCGCGGTAGCGGTAGGTCTGCATCTCCAGGAGGTACGGGCCCTTGCCGGAGCGGCAGTGCTCAGCCGCCCGCTCGCCGGCGTCGCGCACGGCCAGCACGTCCATCCCGTTCACCTGCTCGCCTGGGATCCCCCAGGGCACGCCATTCTTCGACAGGTCCTTGGACGCCGACGCCCGCTCGACCGAGGTCCCCATGCCGTAGCGGTTGTTCTCGATGATGAAGACGCAGGGTAGCTTCAGCAGCGCCGCCAGGTTGAAGGCCTCGTAGACCTGTCCCTGGTTCGATGCGCCCTCGCCGAAATAGGCGTGGGCGATGTGCCCGTCCTGCCGGTACCAGTTCGCGAAGGCCAGCCCGACGCCGAGCGCGACCTGCGCCCCGACGATGCCGTGCCCGCCGTAGAAGCCCTTCTCGCGGGAGAACATGTGCATGCTCCCGCCCTTGCCCTTGGAATAGCCGCCGATGCGCCCGGTCAGCTCGGCCATCACGCCCCGCGCCTCCATGCCGGTCGCCAGCATGTGCCCGTGGTCGCGATAGGAGGTGATGACCTGGTCACCCTCCTGCAGCGTCATCGTCATCCCGACGACGACCGCCTCCTGCCCGATGTAGAGATGGCAGAAGCCGCCGATCAGCCCCATTCCGTAGAGCTGGCCCGCCTTCTCCTCGAAGCGGCGGATCAGCAGCATGTCCCGGTAGGCCTTGCCCAGGATGTCCTGGTTGTGCTGCCGATCGGGCTCAGCCCCCCGTCCGCGGCGCTTCGGCGCCGTGTTGGTCCCCAAGGCCATGACCACGCTCCCGTCCGGCGACCCCGTACGCGAAGGGGCCGCGGATCGGCACATACGGGCCCGGCAGGCCCGCGACAAGCCGTGGCTTACCCCCTAAGTCATTGATGTTGCACCGCATCACGACGATTAACCGGATTCCGGTTCATCATGGCGGCTATGCTAGAACAGCCGGTCGGCCGGTGCGTAGGGAATGATGATCTCACCCGGCGCCACGACGTTCAGCAGCGCCCGCGCCCGTTCCTCAAGCACGTCACGGTCCATGCGGTCTGAACGCAGGCCCGCCACCTTCCGTTCCATCATGTCGCGCTCGGCCTCGGCCTCGGCCAGCACGACGCGCGCGGCCGAAATCTCCGCGATCCGTGCGTCGCGTGCGAGCAAACCGCGCGTGCCATGCATCGCATGGTAGGCGAAGTATCCGCAGAGCGCGAAGAATAACACCGGAAGCACCGTGGCCTGAGCCCGGCGCTTCACCCCCTGTAAGAACGCCAACTGCCCCTCCCCCGAAGAGCGTTGGGCCGATCGGAACTCGATCCCCCGCCTTCCTTTGTCTCGATCGGCGGGGTTCACGCAAGACGTTTCGGGACGGCGCGGCGTGATTTCTTGTGGACGTTCCGCGCGCGGCAACACGCCGTCGCACCAACCTGTCCGAGGATCAACGGGATGCCGCGCGGAACAGCGCGCGCGACGCAGGTTCAGCGTTGCCGCGGCAGCACGGTCCGCCCGGCGTAGCGCCCGGCGGGGCCCAACCCGTGCTCGATTCGGATAAGCTGGTTGTACTTCGCTAGCCGGTCCGAGCGGGACAACGACCCCGTCTTGATCTGCCCGCAGTTGGTAGCGACCGCCAGGTCGGCGATCGTCGCGTCTTCCGTCTCCCCGGACCGATGGGACATCACCGCCTTGAACCCGGCGCGATGCGCGGTCTCCACTGCCTCCAGGGTCTCGGACAGCGTCCCGATCTGGTTGACCTTCACGAGGATCGCATTGCCGACTCCCCGCTCGATTCCCTGCCGCAGCCGCTCGGTATTCGTCACGAAGAGGTCGTCGCCGACGAGGTTCACGCGCGCGCCGAGACGGTCGGTCAGCAACCTCCACCCGTCCCAGTCATCCTCGGCACAGCCATCCTCGATGGAGACGATCGGGAAGCGCCCGCAGAGGTCGGCGAGGTAATCCACCATCCCCGCGGCATCGAGCGTCTTTCCTTCGCCCTCCATGGCGTAGCGCCCGTCCCTGAAGAATTCCGTCGCCGCGCAGTCCAGCGCGAAGACCACGTCCTCCCCGACCCGGTGGCCGGCCGCCTCGCAGGCCCGGGCGATGAAGCCCAGCGCCTCCTCCGCACTCTTCAGGTTCGGCGCGAAGCCCCCCTCGTCCCCGACATTCGTCGAATGCCCCGCGTCGTGCAGCGCCTTCTTCAGTGCCATGAAGACCTCGGCCCCGACCCGCACCGCGTCGGCCATGGTGCCGGCGCCGACCGGCATCACCATGAACTCCTGGATATCGATCGGATTATCAGCGTGCTGGCCGCCGTTGATGATGTTCATCATCGGCACCGGCAGCGTGCGCGCGAAGGTCCCGCCGACGTAGCGGTAGAGCGGCAGCCCGTAATGCTCCGCCGCCGCCTTGGCGACGGCCAGCGAAACCGCGAGCGTCGCGTTGGCCCCGAGGCGCGCCTTGTTCGGCGTGCCGTCGAGGCTGATCATCGTCTCGTCGATCTTGATCTGGTCCGTGGCGTCCAGGCCGGACAGGGCGTCGAAGATCTCGCCCTCCACGTTCGCGCAAGCCTTCTGGACGCCCTTGCCGCCGTAGCGGGATTGATCGCCGTCCCGCAGCTCTACCGCCTCATGCGCGCCGGTCGAGGCGCCGGACGGGACGATGGCGCGGCCCGTCGCCCCGCTGTCCAGCACCACCTCCACCTCCACCGTCGGGTTGCCCCGGCTGTCGAGAACTTCGCGGGCGATGATGTCGGCGATGGCGCTCACGGGGCTCTCCGGCAGTGGTTGCGGCGGCGTGCGGATACGGTGCCGATGCTGCCGCCGCAAGGGAGGGGGGCACCCCTCCCCGCCCGGATCAGGCCGCCAGCTTCGCCGCGATCTTCGCGACGTGCGCGCCCTGGAACCGCGCCCCTTCCAGGTCGCCCGGCGTCGGCTGCAACTGACCCATCCCGCCCGCGACCGTCGATGCACCGTAGGGCGTCCCGCCCTGCACGACCGACGGATCCATCTGCCCCTTGTAGGAGTAGGGCAGCCCGACGATCACCAGGCCGAAATGCAGGAGCACGTTGTGGATCGTCAGCAGTGTGCTCTCCTGCCCGCCATGCGGCGTCGCCGTCGACGTGAAGGCCGACCCGACCTTCCCGACCAGCGCGTCCGTGGCCCAGAGCCCGCCCGCCTGGTCGAGGAAGTTCTTCATCTGCGAGGCCATGTTCCCGAACCGGGTCGGGCTGCCGATGATGATCGCGTCGTAGCCCTTCAGGTCATCCACCTGCGCGACGGCCGCGGCCTGGTTGATCTTGTAGTGCGACTTCTCGGCGACCTCCGCCGGCACCAGCTCCGGCACGCGCTTCACGTCGGCGACCGTGCCGGGGACGGAGCGCGCCCCCTCGGCCACGGCATTCGCCAGCGTCTCCACATGGCCGTAGGATGAATAGTAGAGGACCAGGACCTTCGCCATCGGGATGATCTCCTGCATCGCGGCCCAATCGGCCGCGGATGGCAGGCTATCTACCCCTGGCCTGCGCTCCCGCAACGCGCCCGGGCGTGATCACCGTTATTCACGCGCCGGGAACGTCCCGGGTCACATCAGGCGGGATTGCCGCACGGCCGCCCCGATGAACTCCCGGAACAGCGGGTGCGGGGCGAAGGGCTTCGACTTCAACTCCGGGTGGAACTGCACGCCGATGAACCAGGGGTGGTCGGGACGCTCCACGATCTCCGGCAGGACGCCGTCCGGCGACATGCCGGAAAAGCGAAGCCCCGCCTGCTCCAGCTTGTCGCGGTAGTTCACGTTGACCTCGTAGCGGTGCCGGTGCCGTTCCGTGATCTCCGCCGCGCCACCATAGGCCTCGCGCACGAGCGACTCGTCCGCCAGCAGCGCGGGGTAGGTCCCGAGCCGCATCGTCCCGCCGAGGTCCCCGCCCTCCGACCGCTTTTCCACCTGGTTGCCGCGCTTCCACTCCGTCAGCAGCCCGACGACAGGGTCCTCGCAGGGCCCGAATTCGGTGGAGGACGCGCCCTTCAGCCCCGCCAGGTTCCGCGCCGCCTCGACGACCGCCATCTGCATGCCGAAGCAGATGCCGAAGAACGGCACCCGGCGTTCCCGCGCGAACTGCACCGCGCGGATCTTGCCCTCGCTCCCCCGCTCGCCGAAGCCGCCGGGGACGAGGATGGCGTGCGCGCCCTCCAGACGCTCAACGGCGCCGTCGCCCTCGAACACCGCGGAATCAACCCAGTCCAGCCGCACCTTCACGTTGTGCGCGATCCCGCCATGGGTCAGCGCCTCGCCGAGCGACTTGTAGGCGTCGAGCAGCGACATGTACTTGCCGACGACGGCGACGGTAACCTCGCCCTCCGGCTGCTCCAGCGTGCGGACGATCCGCTGCCACTTCGACAGGTCGGGCTCGCCGTAGATGGACAGGTCGAAGTGCCGCAGGACCTCCCGGTCCAGCCCTTCCGAATGGTATTGCAGGGGCACGGCGTAGATGCTGGTAGCGTCCAGCGCGGGGATGACGCTCTCCGGCCGCACGTTGCAGAACAGGGCGATCTTCCGCCGCTCGTTCTCCGGGATCGGCCGGTCGGAGCGGCAGAGCAGGATTTGCGGCTGTATGCCCAACCCCGTCAGTTCCTTCACGGAATGCTGCGTCGGCTTCGTCTTGAGTTCGCCCGCCGAGGCGATCCAGGGCACGAGGGTGAGGTGGACGAACAAGGAGTTGCGCGGCCCCAGCTCATACGACAACTGGCGGAGCGCCTCGAGGAAGGGAAGCGACTCGATGTCGCCCACCGTCCCGCCGACCTCGACGATGACGAAGTCGTACTCCTCGACCCCGCTCCGCACCGCTTCCTTGATGGCGTCGGTGATATGCGGGATCACCTGCACGGTCCCGCCGAGGTAGTCGCCCCGCCGCTCCTTCGCGATCACGTCGGAATAGATGCGCCCCGTCGTCCAGGCATCGCCCTGGTTCGCGTGCACGCCGGTGAAGCGCTCGTAATGGCCGAGGTCGAGGTCGGTCTCCGCCCCGTCGTCGGTCACGAAGACCTCGCCGTGCTGATACGGGCTCATCGTGCCCGGATCGACGTTGAGGTAGGGGTCCAGCTTGCGAAGCCGCACCTTGTAACCGCGCGCCTGGAGGAGCGCCGCGAGGGAGGCGGCGGCGATGCCCTTGCCGAGGGAAGAGACCACGCCGCCGGTCACGAATACGAACCGGGTCATGGGAGCCCGTCTTAACCCCTGAATCCCCGGAAGGACCAGGGGACCCGGCGCGCTTCCGTCATGCGCGCCGGCATCTTGTAACGCCGCGTCAGTTGGTGGGCACGGCCGGCGCCGCGGGCGTCGCCGGAACGGCGGGCGCCGGTGCGGTGGGACCGGCCGGCATGTTGTCGAAGAGCGACCGGTTCTGCCCTGCCCCGCGCCCGAGCAGCGCCAGCGCGATCGCCAGCGCGAAGAAGGCGATGGCAAGGATCGCCGTCGTCCGCGTCAGGAGGTTCGCGGTCCCCCGCCCCGACATGAATGACCCCATGCCCTGGGAGGACCCGACGCCGAGCCCGCCGCCCTCGCTCCGCTGGAGCAGGACGACGCCGATCAGCGCGGCCGCGACGAAGAAATGCAGGACGAGAAGGACGGTGGTCATGGCGCCGGGCTTCTAGCCCGGTCTCCCGCCGACCGCCAGCGCGGCCTCAGCCCGCCGGCGCCGCCGCTGCGATCGACAGGAAATCCTCGGCCTTGAGGCTCGCCCCGCCCACAAGCGCCCCGTCCACGTTCGGCAGCGCGAGGATGGTCGCGGCGTTGGACGGCTTCACGGACCCGCCGTAGAGAAGCCGCGTCGTACGCCCGGCCTCGCCCAGCAGCGCCGTGACCTCCTCCCGCATCCGGGCATGCATCGCCGCAATGTCCGCCTCGGTCGGGGTTCGTCCCGTCCCGATGGCCCAGACCGGCTCGTAGGCCACGACGCCGCGTGCCGCCCCGAACCCCTCCGGCAGCGACCCCCGCAACTGCGACCCCACGACGGACTCCGCCTCGCCGGCGTCCCGCTGCGCCTCGGTCTCCCCGACGCAGACGACTGGGATCAGCCCCGCCGCGATCGCCGCCGCGGCCTTGGCCCGGACCACCGCATCAGCCTCACCATGGTCCGCCCGCCGCTCGGAATGGCCGACGATGACGTAGCCGCAGCCCGCATCGGCCAGCATGGCCGCGGAGACGTCCCCGGTATGCGCCCCGTCCGGCAGCGCCGAACAATCCTGCGCCCCGATGGCCACGGGCTTCCACGCCACCGCCGCCGCAGCGGCGTGGAGGTGGACGAAGGGCGGGCAGATCAGCAGGTCCGCCCCGGCCACTCGGTCCAGCCCGGCCCTGACACCCTCGGCCAATGACGCGGCGCCGCGCGCCGTCCCGTTCATCTTCCAGTTCCCGGCGATGAGGGGTCGGATGCCCGGGGTCATGCGTCTCTCCTGGCGTGGGGGCGTCGGGGCTCTCGCTCCGGTGTCGGAGCACCGGGCCCGACCGGCCGGTCGAGGCCGCCCGCTGCGCCCGATGCGCCCGATGCGCCCGCGCCGTATCCGGGGCGGGCATGCTTGGCAACACGGGGACCGAGGGCTGGTGAAACAGCGTGGCCGACGAACTCCGCGGCGGACTTTCCCACCCCGGCGTACCGGACTTCGCGTCTGCCGCCGCATCTCCACGCGCGAAGGCAGCGACGCAACCCGCCCCGCGCTGGTCCGGTGCCAAACCCCGCCCAAGCCCACGCAAGAGGAGCTCCCCTATCCCGACTCCTCCCCCACGCGCCGAAGATTGGGCGCCCCGAGCCCGACGAGCTCCGTTCCGCCGCGATCCCCCGCGACCTGTTCCGCGACATGCAGCAGTCCGCGACAGGCAGCAGAAGGTGCTGCGCCACACCGGCCGCACCCTCCGCGGCATACACGCGAAGAGCCACGCCCTGCTCGAGGGCGAGCTGACCGTCCTGCCCGACCTGCCGCCGGAACTGGCCCAGGGCATGTTCGCCCGGCCCGCCACGCATCCCCTCATCCTCCACCTCTCCACCAACCGGCCCGATATCCTCGACGACGAGATCGGCGCGCCCCGCGGCGTCGCGTTGAAGGTGATCGGCGTCGACGACCCGCGGCTGGAAGGCGCGGAACCCGCCCCGACGCAGGACCGGGTCATGGTGAACCAGCCCTTCTTCACCGAGCCGGACCTGCGGACCTTCGTACGCAACATCCGCTTCGTTGACGCCACGACGCAGACCGGCCTGCTGTGGAAGAAGGTCCTCGCCGCCCTGCCGCGCCCGCCGGTGGCGCTTCTCCGTGCCCTCGGCGGCTGGGCCGCGACGCCGACCACGATGGGCGGGCATCCGCCGACGCATCCCCTTGGTGACCCCTGCTGCACCCAGGTTGCCTTCCGGTTCGGGGAGCACGTGGAGAAACTCGCCCTCGTCCCCGCCTCGGACGCCCTGCGGGCGCTGTCCGGGCAGCGGCTGCACCTCCGAGGCCGCCCCAACCGCGTGCGGGAGGCCATGATCGCCCATTTCGCCCGATACGGCGGCGCCTGGGACCTGCGCGTGCAGTTGCAGACCGATGCCGCGACGATGCCGGTCGAGGACGCCGCGGCCCAGTAGCCGGAGTCGGCCAGTCCCTACCGCACCGTCGCGCGCCTGGCCGTTCCGCCGCCGCCTGCCTGGAGCGAGGCGCGGGCGGCCGCGGTGGACGACTCCCTCGCATTCTCTCCCTGGAACGGACTCGAGGCGCATCGCACCCTCGGCGCGGTCAACCGCGTCCGGCGCGAGGCCTACGCCGAGGGCGCGGCCTTCCGCGCCCGCCCCAACGGCTGTCCGATCTAGCACCCCGCCGCGCGCCACGCCCTGCCGGGCTCCCCGCCCGAGGTCTTCGGCGGCGCGCCCGGGCGGGAAGGCCGCCGTCCCGGCACGCCCGACGCCCCGCCCGGCGCCCGCACGAACCCCATGCGCCTGACCGCGAGGGCCCTTTCCATCGCCGTCCCGGCCGTCCTCGGCGCTGCCGTACTCTTCGCGGCGCGCGGCCCCGCCACCCGGCTCGGCGGCACCGCCCTGCGCCTCGCCGCCTTCGGGGCGGTCGTCGCGCTCGCGCGCCCCGCCCCGCGGGACCGAGTGCCGCCGCCCTGAACCCTGCGCGTCGGTCGCCCCGGCCCTGCGGGCGTCTCCCCCCTGCCCTCCCGCACATGCCGGCCCCTCCGGCGAACCCGGCCCGCGCACCGCTCTGCCCGTTGGGCCGGGACTGGGGCCCGGGGCGGGGGCGGCATCGACCGGCCGCCCCGTTTGGCATCGCCGCCGGACATGCTACCGGGGCGGCCCCGCAGCGGGACCGGATCCCCCACCCACGATGCTCACCGCCTTCCGTCGCCTCGCCGGCACATGGTTCGCCCGCGGCCTGTTCATCCTCCTCATCCTCTCCTTCGCCGTCTGGGGGATCGAGGACGTGGTCCGGAACTTCGGCCGCGACACCGCGGTCGCCCGGGTCGGCGGGGAACGTATCGAACTGACCGAGGCGCAGAACGCCGCGCGGCGCGAAACCCAGCGCCTGCTGCGCCAACTCGGCCCGACCTTCGAGGCCAACGAAGGCTTCCGCCAGGCCGTCGCCCGCCAGGCCGTCGAGCAACTCATCGCCGACCGCGCCCTCACGGAGGAAGCACGCCGCCTCGGCGTCGCGTCCTCGGCGGAGGCGATCCGCGCCTACACCTTCGCCATCCCGACCTTCCGCGGCGTGGATGGCCGCTTCTCCCAGGCGATCCTGCAGCAGTTCATGCGGCAGAACGACATGACCGAGGCCGACTTCGTCCGCCTCGTCGCCTCCGACCTGCGGCGCCAGCAACTCGTCGGCGCCGTCCGCGCAGGGGCCCGCGCCCCGCAGGCGATGACCCGCCCCCTGCTGGCCTATACCCTGGAACAGCGCGCGGCGGAGGTCGTCGAGCTACCGCTTCTCTCCGCGCCGGAGATCCCGGAGGCCACCGAAGCCCAGCTCCGCCGCTTCCACGAGAACAACCCGGAGCGCTTCTCCTCCCCCGAATACCGCGAGGCGACGCTCGCCCTCGTCAGCGCCGAGACGCTGGCCGGCGGCGTGACGGTGCCCGACGCAGAGATCGAGGCAAACCTGGACGCGGCGCGCACGCGCCTCGCGGCTTCGGAGAAACGGACCCTCGAACAGGTCCTTGTGAACGACCGGGCGGCGGCCGACGCCATCCGCACGGCCTGGGCCGGCGGCGCGGACGCCGCCGCGATCCGCCAGCAGGCCGAGGCGGCGGGTGGGACGCTGCTGGAACTCGGTACGCTGGATCGCGACGGACTGCCGCTGCCCTCCCTCGCCGAGGCCGCCTTCGCCGCGCCCGAGGGCGGCGTGACGCAGCCCGTCCAGTCGCCCTTCGGCTGGCACGTCCTCCGCGTCGCGGCGATCCAGGCGGCGGAGCAGAAGTCGGAGGCCGACCTGCGGGCGGAGGTCCGCGCCGAACTCGCCCGCGAGAAGGCCGCCGACCGCGCCTACGAGGAGGCCAACCGCCTGGACGACGCCTTCGCCGGCGGCGCCACGGTGGAGGAGGCGGTGTCGCGCCTGAACCTTCCCCCGTGAAGGTCAGGCTCGACCGCCAGGGCAATGACGAGTCCGGCCGCCCCGTCGCCATCCCGGGCGGTGCCGTCGTCCGCCAGGCCACGCTGACCGCGATCTTCGCCCCGACCCCGCCCCGCGGCGGACGGCTGGCCGAAGTGCCGGGCGGCTTCATGGCGATGGAAGTGACGAACACCGTCCCCGCCCAGCTCAAGCCCTTCGAGGCAGTACAGGCCGACGTGCGGCGGTGGTGGCTCATCGACCAGCAGCGCCGGGCGCAGGAAGGCCGCGCCGCCGCGCTCCTTGCCGCGGCCCAGGGCGGAAAGGACTTCGCCGAGGCCGCGCGCGAGGCCGGCCTGGGCGATCCGGTACGGATGGGTCCCTCCCCTCGGGTCGCGCCGGAACGAGGCCCGCAGCCGCAGGGCGGCCTGCCCCGCGAGCTCCTGCCCGCCCTGTTCGGCGCCCGGGTCGGCGAGGTGACGATGGCCGAGACCTCCTACGGCTTCGCCGTCGCCCGTCTGGTCGAGGTGGTCCCCGCCAACCTCGATGCCGAGCCCGCTGCGCTGACCGAGGTGAGGAACGACGTGCAACGCCTGATGCAGGACGACCTGGATCAGCAGTACGCTGTCGCCCTTCGCGCCCGCGCGAACGTCACGATCAACCAGCCCCTGATGGAGCAGGTCGCCACCCGATGAACGCCCCCTTCCCCCCCGGCACCGACCTGTCCTGGGCCGCCTTCGAAGGCGCCTGGCGGGCCGGGCGGGGCTGGGTGCTGCACCGGGAAAGGGTCGCCGACCTCGACACGCCGGTCGGATCTTTCCTGAAGGTTGCAGAGGGCAAGCCCAACGCCTTCCTGTTGGAATCGGTCGAGGGCGGGCAGTCCCGCGGCCGGTATTCGATCATCGGCCTGCTGCCGGACCTCGTCTGGCGCTGCCGCGAGGGCCGCGCGGAACTCAACCGGCACGCCCTCTCCGCCCCGCACGCCTTCGTACGGGAGGAGGCGGCGCCGCTCGACAGCCTCCGCGCGCTCATCGCCGCGACGCGGATGGACCTGCCCGCCGGCCTGCCGCCGCCGGTCGCCGGTCTCTTCGGCTATCTCGGCTACGACATGGTCCGGCAGATGGAGCGGCTGCCCGCGACCAACCCGGAGCCGCTGGGCCTGCCGGAATCCGTCCTGATCCGGCCGACGCTGATCCTCGTCTTCGACCACGTCCGGGACACGCTGACCCTCGCCGCGCCGGTCTGGCCGGACGGGAAGCAGGATGTGCAGGGCGCCTGGGAAGCCGCCCAGGCCCGGCTGGACGAGGCTGAGGCCGCGCTCGACCGCCCGGTCCCGCGCCCCGCGCCGCCCGCCGCGCTGCCCGCGCCGGGCGTCCCGTCCTCCAACTTCGCGAAGGACGCGTTCCTCGACGTCGTCCGCCGCTGCAAGGAATACGTCGCGGCAGGGGACGTCTTCCAGGTCGTACCGAGCCAGCGCTTCTCCGCGCCCTTTGCCCTGCCGCCCTTCGCGCTGTACCGCGCGCTGCGGCGCCTCAATCCAGCGCCCTTCCTGTTCCACTTCGATTTCGGCTCCTTCGCCGCGGTCGGCGCCTCGCCCGAAATCCTGGTGCGTCTGCGGGATGGCACCGTCACCGTGCGCCCCCTCGCCGGCACCAAGCCCCGCGGGAAGACGCCGGAGGAGGATGCGGCCTACGAACGCGAACTCCTCTCCGACCCGAAGGAACGGGCGGAGCACCTCATGCTCCTCGACCTCGGCCGCAACGACGTGGGCAGGGTTTCGGAGATCGGCACGGTGAAGGTGACGGCGTCCTTCCAGGTGGAGCGCTATTCCCAGGTCATGCACATCGGGTCGGAGGTGCAGGGCCGCCTGAAGCCCGGCCTGACCGCGCTGGACGCCCTGGCCGGCGGCTTCCCGGCCGGCACCTTGTCCGGCGCCCCGAAGGTCCGGGCCATGGAGATCATCGAGGAGATGGAGCCGGTCCGCCGCGTCTTCTACGCTGGATGCTTCGGCTATTTCGGCGCAGATGGCGGCATGGACACCTGCATCGGCCTGCGCATGGCGCTGGTGAAGGACGGCACGATGCACGTGCAGGCGGGATGCGGCGTCGTCGCTGACAGCGACCCGGAAGCCGAGTTCGCCGAATGCGAGCAGAAGGCCCGCGCCCTGTTCCGCGCCGCGGAAGAGGCGGTCCGGTTCGCGGCGGTCCCCCAGAAGCGATGATGGTCCGCCGGTCTTGACCGGCGACGCCCGGCGCGCGGAGATCAGGCGGCCATGATCCTGCTGATCGACAACTACGACTCCTTCACCTTCAACCTCGTGCACTTCCTCGGTGACCTCGGGGCGGAGGTGGAGGTCTGGCGCAACGACGCGATCACGCCGGACTCCGCGCTGGCCCGGAAGCCGGAGGCCATCGTCCTCTCCCCCGGCCCCTGCACGCCCAACGAAGCGGGGGTCTGCCTCGACCTCATCGCCGCCGCCGCGGCAGCCCGCATCCCGCTCCTCGGCGTTTGCCTCGGCCACCAGGCGATCGGGCAGGCCTTCGGTGGGACGGTGGTGCGCGCACCGGAGCCGGTGCACGGCAAGGTGCACCCGGTCTCGCATGGCGGCACGGACGTCTTCGCCGGCCTCCCCTCACCCTTCAAGGCGACCCGCTACCATTCCCTCGTCGTGCGCCGGGATGACCTGCCGGACTGCCTCGTCCCCACGGCCGAAACCGCCGACCGCCTGATCATGGGTCTCGCGCATCGCGACCTGCCGATCTGGGGCGTCCAGTTCCACCCGGAGAGCATCGCGTCCCAGCACGGCCACGACCTCCTGGCCAACTTCCTGCGCCTCGCCGGCCTGACGCCGCGCGAACGGATGCCCAGCCGAGCCCTCGCGGCCTGAGATGAGCCTGAAACCCGTGCTCGCCCGCCTTGCCGCGGGCGAACGCCTCGCCGAGAGCGAGGCCGAGGCCGCCTTCGGCATCATCATGGCCGGCGAGGCCACGCCCTCGCAGATCGCCGGCCTCCTCATGGCCATGCGCGTGCGCGGCGAGACCGTGCCGGAGATGACCGGCGCCGTCCGCGCCATGCGCGCCCGCATGACGGCGGTCGAGGCCCCGGACGACGCCATAGACATCGTCGGCACCGGCGGCGACGCGGCGGGGACGCTCAACATCTCGACCTGCGCGGCGATCGTCGTCGCGGGCTGCGGCGTGCCCGTCGCGAAGCACGGGAACCGTGCCCTGTCCTCCCGCTCCGGCGCCGCGGACGTGCTGACCGCGCTCGGCGTGAACACCGACGTGCCCTTCGAGCAGTTGCCGGCGGTGCTGCGGACGGCCGGCATGGCGTTCCTCATGGCGCCGCGCCACCACGCCGCGCTCCGCCACGCCGCGGGCCCACGCGTCGAACTGGGAACGCGCACGATCTTCAACCTCCTCGGTCCCCTTGCGAACCCGGCGCGCGTTCGGCGACAGATGACCGGCACCTTCGCCCCGCAATGGCTACGACCGATGGCAGAGACCCTCGCGCGCCTCGGCACCGATTCCGCCTGGATCGTCCATGGCGGCGGCCTCGACGAGATCACCATCGCCGGCCCCTCCCAGGTCGCCGAGCTGCGCGACGGCAAGATCCGGGAGTTCGAGGTGACGCCCGAGGACGCCGGCCTGCCCCGCGCGCCGGCCGACTCCCTCAAGGGCGGCGAGGCCGAGGAGAACGCAACGGCGTTGCGCGCCGTCCTCGCCGGGGAACGCAGCCCCTATCGCGACTGCGTCCTGCTGAACGCCGCCGCCGCGCTGGTCGTCGCGGGGCGCTCGCCGGACCTGAAAGCAGGCGCCGCCATGGCGGCCGACGCGATCGCCTCCGGCGCCGCCGCGCGCGTCCTCGATAACCTGAAGACGGCAACCCGACCCGGACCCGCGCCGGACGCATGACGCATTCCGTAACGGAGTCTTGCGCTCCCAAGCGAACCCCGCCATGTCACCGACCCGGCACTACGCCCCCGCGTCGTGCCCGGCGCACCGGAAGCTGGTGCGTGGCCTCGCGGCGCAACCCTTTGATCCCGCGACAAACCGCGCGCCTGCCCCGCGACGACGCCGCGTTCCCCCGACGAAACCTTATGCCCCCGCCTCGCTTGTCGCCGTGCCATCCGTGGCACGACCCGAGGTTCCAGGAACCGTCCACCCCATGGACCAGATGACCGACCTGTCCGACACCCTCCGGCAAATCCTGGAGGAGAAGCGGGCTGAGGTCGCGGCCGGGATGGCCGAGATCCCGATGGCCGAGATGGAGCGCCGTGCCGCCCATGCCGGTCCGGTCCGCCCTTTCACCCAGCGCCTCTGCGCCGCCGTCGCCGATGGCCGCACCGGCCTGATCGCCGAGATCAAGTCGCGCTCCCCCTCCGGCGGGCTCATCCGTGACCCCTTCGACCCGGAAGGGATCGCGCAGGCCTATGAGCGGGCCGGCGCGCTTTGCCTGTCCGTGCTGACGGACGGCCCCTGGTTCGGCGGCAACGCCGCGCATCTCGAGGCCGCGCGGGAGGCGACGACCCTCCCCGTGCTGCGCAAGGATTTCATGATCCATCCCTGGCAGGTCTACGAGGCCCGGGCGATGGGCGCCGACGCGATCCTGGTGATCCTCGCCGCCCTGACCGACGAGGAGGCGGAGGCGTTGGAGGACGCGGCGCGCGGCCTCGACATGGGCGTGCTGGCCGAGGTGCATGACGAGGGCGAACTCCAGCGCGCGCTTGGCCTGGAAACGCGGCTGGTCGGGATCAACAACCGCGACCTCCGCACGCTGCGCACCGATATCTCCACGACCGAGCGCCTGGCCCCGATGGTGCCGGCCGACCGCATCCCCGTCGCCGAGAGCGGCATCCGCGACCACGCCGACGTGCGCCGCATGGCCGCCGCCGGCGCCAACGTCCTGCTCGTCGGGGAACACCTGCTCCGGCAGCGCGACGTGGAAGCCGCGGCCCGGGCGCTCATCTCCGCCCCTTGAGCGGCCCCCTCACCCATTTCGACGGCGCGGGCCGCGCGGCGATGGTGGACGTCTCCGCTAAGGCCGAGACGCTGCGGGAGGCGACCGCCCGCGGCCGCGTCGTGATGCGGCCGGAGACCCTGGCCATCATCGCCGAGGGCCGGGCCGGCAAGGGCGACGTCCTGGGCGTCGCGCGCCTTGCCGGCATCATGGCGGCAAAGCGGACGGCGGACCTGATCCCGCTCTGCCATCCCCTGCCGCTGACGAAGGTGACGCTGGACCTCTCCATCGCCGAACCCGACGCGGTGGAGATCGCCGCGACGGTCCGCACCGCGGGCCGGACGGGCGTCGAGATGGAGGCGCTGACCGCCGTCACCGTGGCCGCGCTGACCGTCTACGACATGTGCAAGGCCGCAGACCGCTTCATGCGGATCGAGGCCGTGCGGATGGTCCGCAAGTCCGGCGGCAAGTCCGGCGACTGGATCGCGCCCGGGGAGGAGCAGCGGGCGTGATCCCGGTTGCCGAGGCGCTGGACCGGATCCTGGGCGCCCTGTCGCCGGTCGGGCCGGAGACGGTCGCCCTGGCCGAGGCTTCCGGCCGGGTCCTCGCAGTCCCCGTGACCGCGCGCCTGACCCAGCCGCCGGCCGATGTCTCGGCGATGGACGGCTACGCGCTGCGGGCGGCTGACGCCGCGGTCGGCGCGGGCCTGCGGGTCATCGGCGAGGCTCCCGCCGGCCATCCTTTCGCCGGGACGATCGGCCCCGGCGAGGCCGTCCGCATCTTCACCGGCGGCTTCGTCCCGGACGGCGCCGACGCCATCCTGCTGCAGGAAGACGCGCGGGCGACGGAGGGGCTTGTCGAGCCGACCGAGGCTCCCCGTGCCGGGCGCCACATCCGTCGGGCCGGGCTCGACTTCCGCGCCGGCCAGGTTTTGCTCTCCGCCGGGCGCCGCCTGACGCCACGAGACATCGGCCTCGCCGCCGCCGCGAACCATCCCTGGCTGGCGGTGCACCGGCGGCCGCGGGTCGCGATCCTCGCGACGGGCGACGAGATCGCCCTGCCCGGCGACCCCATCCCGGACGGCGGGATCGTGTCCTCCAACGCGCATGCCCTGGCGGCCCTCGCGCGCGCCGTAGGCGCCGATCCGGTGGTACTTCCGATCGCGCCCGACGACACCGGCGCCATCGCCGCGGCGGCCGAGGCCTCATCCCGCTGCGACCTCCTCGTCACGACGGGCGGGGCGAGCGTCGGCGACCACGACCTCGTCCAGTCCGCGCTGGGGCCGGGCGGCCTCACGCTCGACTTCTGGAAGATCGCGATGCGGCCGGGCAAGCCGCTGATCTGGGGCCGGCTGCGGGAAACGCCGATGCTCGGCCTGCCGGGCAATCCTGTCTCGGCCCTGGTCTGTTCCATCCTGTTCCTCGTGCCCGCGCTGCGCCGGCTCGGCGGCCTGCCGGCGGGACCGGTCCCGACCCGCGCCGCGATCCTCGGCGCGCCTCTGCCGCCCAATGATCGCCGCCAGGATTACTTGCGCGCGCAAGTCGAATCGGGGCCGGGCGGAGTTCCCGTGGCGACCGCCTTTCCGGTGCAGGACAGTTCCATGCTCTCCACCCTCGCGCGCGCAGACGCCTTGATCCTGCGGGAACCGCTCGCGCCGGCCGCCGAGGCCGGCTCGTCCGTCGAGATCATCGAATTCGCAGCGCTCGGCCTGTGAAAATCACGGAACGGCATTGACCGGCGCGAAAGAACTTTTCTAGAACTTCCGCGAGGGTTGCCCGTTTGTTCAGGCGTGACCCGATTGCCCGAAAGGGCGGAGGAAGGACGCCGAACGATGTTGACCCGCAAGCAGCACGAACTCCTGGTCTTCATCGACAAGCACCTGCGTGACACCGGCTTCTCCCCCTCCTTCGAAGAAATGAAGGAGGCGCTGAGCCTCAAGTCGAAGTCCGGCATCCACCGCCTGATCACGGCGCTGGAAGAGCGGGGCTTCCTCAGGCGCCGCGCCCACCGCGCCCGGGCGCTGGAGGTCATGCGGATGCCGGACACCGCGACGCCCCGGACGGCCGCCGCCCCCGCCGCAGCCCCGTCCTTCGCGCCCAATGTGATCCGCGGCAACTTCGCGACGAATCTTCAGGGGGCCGTCCGCACCGCGAACGATGCTGCCGCCGTCCAGCTCCCCCTCTACGGGCGGATCGCCGCGGGCCTGCCGATCGAGGCGCTGCGGGACAGCGGCGACACGATCCAGGTCCCGACCGCCCTCCTCGGCAACGGGGAACACTACGCCCTCGAGGTCGCGGGTGACTCCATGGAGGGCATTGGCATCCTCGACGGCGATACCGTCATCATTCGCCGGGGCGACACGGCCGACAACGGCGCGGTGGTGGTCGCACTGGTCGATGAATCAGAGGTCACGCTGAAGCGGCTGCGGCGCCGAGGGAACTCCATCGCGCTGGAGGCTGCCAACCCGCGCTACGAGACGCGCATCTTCGGCCCGGACCGGGTGAAGGTCCAGGGCCGCCTCGTCGGGCTTGTACGCCGCTACAACTAAAGCGTGTAAACCTTTGATTCGCCATCAGTTCAGGCTGCCTCCGCCCGCAGCACCACGCGGCCCGTCACCCTGCCGGCGCGCAGTCGCTGCAGGACTGCGTCGGCCTGCGGCATGGGCGCCGTCTCGACCGGCAGCGGCGCGAGGCTGCCCGACTGGGCCAGCGCGATGACGTCCCGCAGGTCCTGCGGCGTACCGACGTAGGAGCCCTGCACCGTCAGCGCCCGCATCGCCATGATCGGCAGTGGCAGGGTCATCTCGCCGCCGAACAGCCCGACCTGGACGAGCCGCGCACCCTTGCCCATCGCGTCGAAGGCCGACCGGGCCGTCGCGCTCCCGTTCACCAGATCCACGATCGCCATGGCCGGGCCGCCGCAGGCCGGGTGATCGCGCCGGCCACGTCGCCCTCGGCCAGCACCATGTCGGTCGCGCCGGCGGCCCTGGCGGCCTCGAGTTTCTCCGCCGAGACGTCCACCGACACGATCCGGCGATGCCCCATCGCCCTCAGCATATGGATCGCGTTCAGCCCCAGCCCGCCGGCCCCGATGAGCACGACCGGCTCCCCCGGGTCGAGGGGGCCGAGCTTCCGGATGGCCGAATAGACGGTGATCCCGGAACAGGCATAGGTCGCCGCGACCTCCGGCGCGACGCCCTCGAAGGGGATGAGGTAGCGGGGGTGCGGCACCACGACGTGGGTCGCGTAGCCGCCCTGCCGGTAGATGCCGATGGACTGGGCGCGGACGGCGCACATGTTGTCCTCGCCCGCCGTGCAGCGGGCGCAGGTGCCGCAGCCCAGCCAGGGATAGACCACGCGGTGGTCGCCCTTCGCGACGCCCGCGGCGTCAGGCCCCCAGGCGAGGACCCTCCCGACGGCCTCGTGCCCCATCGCGAGCGGCAGGACGACCCCACGGTCCTTCAGTGACAGCGTGCCGCGCGAGCCGAGGTCGTAGCCTCCCTCCCAGATATGCAGGTCGGAGTGGCAGACGCCGCAATGTGTCACCTCCAGCAGGACTTCCGTACCGGTCGGGTCCGGCGTCGGCCAGTCCAACTGCTGCAGCGGCTTGCCGGATTCCACCACGGCCCAGGCGCGCATCGTCCCCTCCCTCCTGTGTCCGGGCGGAAGCGCAGCCCGCCGGGCCGCTGGGGTCAAGCCGGCCGAACCCCACGGCGCGCCACGCGTTCATCCCCGCAACACCACGGGGTCACGGCCATGAGCGAATACCTGAACCGCATGAACCACGCCGCCCAACCCGCCGGCGCCTCGCCGCTGGAAGGCCTGCTCGGCGGGTTGATGGGCGGGAACCACGGCGTCGGCGGCCTCGGCAGCCTCGTCGAGCGCCTTCGCGGCGCCGGGCTGAACGATGAGGTCGAATCCTGGGTCGGCACCGGCGAGAACCGCCCGGTGGATCCCAACCGGCTGGAGCAGGCCATCGGCTCCGACCAGGTCCAGCAATTCTCGATGAGCCACGGCATTCCCAAGACCACGCTGCTCGGCATCCTCGCGATGCTCCTGCCCCGGCTGATCGACCGCATGACGCCGGGTGGCCATGTCCCGAGCCGCGACGCCGACGTACCCGGCGGTGGCCTCGGCGGGGTGCTCGGCAGCATCCTCGGCGGCGGCCTGGGCGGGCTCCTTGGGGGCGGCGCCGCCGGAGCAGGTGCCGGACCCATGGGTGGAAGTCAGCCGACGGGCGCCGACCCCATGCCGAGTTCCGGCGGCGGGCTGGGCGGGCTTCTGGGCGGCCTCTTAGGGGGTAGCGCCGGGGGCGCGTCGGGCGGTCAGGCCGCGAACGAGCATGACATCAGCAACGCCTGGCGCAACCTGACGGGCGGTCGCTGACGGGGGATCGGGCTGGGCACGGCGGCTCCTTGCCGCGCGCCCGGCCGCCCGCGACCCTGGCTTGAGCAGCACTGCCGCGCTTCGCGCGGCGCCGTCGCACCGCGGCATCCAGCCCTTGCTGGATGGCGCTCACTTGAGCGCCGTCTGGCCGCTTGGCGGCCCGCGCCCCCAGAACGCGGTTGATCGCCCCCGGGCCCGACGCGGCCGTCGAATCGCGCCGGTCGTCAGCGCGTCGTCGCCGGTGTGGTCGGCCGCGCGGCGATCAGGACGCGCCGGATATCCTGCTCCGCCTGTCCCAGGGCCTTCACGGCGGCCACGCGCCTCTCCCGGCCCTCCTGCGCGATACGCAGGCTGTCCTCGATCGTTGCGACGAGTGCGGCATTCGCCTTCTGCACCGCCTCCACGTCTACCACGCCGCGCTCCAGCTCCGTCCGCGCCTCGACATTGGCGCGCCGGAGGCCTTCCGCGTTGGCGGTCAGCAATTCGTTCGTCAGATCCGTCGCGGCCTTCACGGCAGCGGCCGACTCCCGCATCCGCTGGATCGCCAGCGCCTGCGCGAGCTGCGTGCGCCACAGCGGCACGGTGTTCGCGAGCACCGAATGGATCTTCGCCGCCAGCGCCTTGTCGTTTTCCTGGATCAGTCGGATCGAGGGCAACGCTTGCATCGCGACCTGCCGCGTCAGGCGCAGGTCGTGCAATCGCCTGTCCAGGTCCTCCCGCGCCGCGCGGAGGTCGCGCAGCTTCTGGGGCGCCAGCGGGTCGTTCGGGTTCTCCGCCGCGCGCTCGGCGGCGGGGACCGCGTCGGCATCCGTGCGGGCCAGGACCTTCTCGCCGGCCGCGATATGCTCGGCAAGTGCGTGGAACCATTCGAGCGTCGCGTCGTAAAGGCGGTTCAGCCGCTCCACGTCCTCCAGCAACTTGGTCCGGTGGATGTCGAGCTTGTCGCCGATCGTCTCGATCTGCCCGCGTACGCCCTCGTAGCGCTGCAGGATGCCGGCGACCTGCGCCCCGTTCTTCGTGAACCAGCGGGCGAGGAAGTTCGGCTGCTCGTCCAGCTTCGTGACGTCGAAGCCGCGCAGCGTGGACAGCAGACCGGAAAGCGCGTCCCCCGCCTCCCCCGTCGCCTCGTTCCGGACGGCGCCGAGCATGGCGTCTGCGGCGGCCGCGGCGCGGTTCTGCGCCTCCTGCCCGAAGCGAATGATGGAGTTCGGGTCGTCCAGCGTGATCTTCGACGCCAGCTCGGTCAGCCGCGCCTCGTTCAGCGGGCCGCGCGCGGCACCGGTCGCGGACGTGGATCCAGGTGTCGTCATGGTCTGCTCGCTCACGCGGCGCCTCCCTCGCGCAGGCGGTCCCGCAGGACCTTGACCTGGATTTCCAGGGCTTCCGTATCGGCGGCGCGAAGCCCGTGCGCGGCCGTGTCGGCCGCCCTCGCCAGATCGTCGAGCGCCGCATCGAGGTTGCCCGGAGGCTCGATCCCGACCCGCAAGCGCCCCGCGATCCGCTCCAGCCCGTCGAGACCGAGGACGAGGACGCGGCGGGCCTCGACGCCGCGCTCGGGCCGGGCAGCGACCTCGACACGCAGGCGGTCCAGCGCATCCACGGCCGGGAGCAGTCGGGAATCGGCGAAGCGAAGGGCCGCGACGCGCCCACGCAACGGGTCCTCCGGCGGGGGCGGCACGGCGGGGGCCGGCGGGGGCGCCGGCTCGACCTCCGTCACACCCTCATAGAGGAGCTTCGCGCCGCCCCAGGCCATGAGGCCGAGCACCGCGCCGCCTAACCCACCGGTGCCGCCGGCAAAGCCCGCCGCGAGGCCGGTGCCGACGCCGAGGAGGACCGAAGCGCGGCGCGCGTCGCCCCGCTGGGCGCGACGGAGCAGCGCCATCGCCGCAACGATTCCCGCGAGGCCCGCGACGGACCCGGCGATCAGCGGCCGGTGCCCGCCGGCGAGGGCGAGGAAGAGCGCGGGCACGAATGGCACGGCGAAGACGACGAGAGGGATGGCGCGCAGCCCCGCCCACCACGGGGCGCGCGCCAAAGGCGCGCCAGGGGCGTTCACCGGAACAGCCCCCATGCCGCCTGCACGAAGACGAGCAGCGAGGTGAAGCCGAGGCTGGCCGCGACAAGGGCGAAGCCGACGAGGCGCGAGGCGGGTGACATGGCGGTGGACAGATCGTCCCGCGCACCCCCCGCTTCAAGCGGCGGCCGCTAGGCCCGCCGTCGCGGCTGCTACAGCCTGACGCGCAGGAGCTTGCCGATCTCCCCGACGATCCCCGCGCGGAAGGCGAGGACGCAGAGGACGAAGATGACCCCCTGGATCACCGTCACCCAGGCGCCGAAGCCCGCGAGGTAGTTCTGCATCGTCACGATCACCGCCGCCCCGATCACCGGCCCGAAGACCGTACCCAGGCCGCCGAGGAGCGTCATCAGCACGACCTCGCCCGACATGGACCAGTGGACGTCCGTCAGCGTCGCGATGCCCAGCGCGAGGGACTTCGTCCCGCCCGCGACGCCGGCGAGGGTCGCGGAGAGTACGAAGGCCGCGAGCTTGTAGTCATCCGTACGGTAGCCGAGCGAGGTCGCGCGGGGCTCGTTTTCCCGGATCGCCTTCATCACCTGGCCGAACGGCGAATGCACGATGCGGTGGACCAGCAGGAAACCCGCCAGGAACACGCCGGCGACGAGCCAGTACATCGTGCGGTCATCCCCCAGCGGCACGATGCCGAGGAAGCGGCCGCGCGGGATGCCCTGGATGCCGTCCTCGCCGCCGGTGAAGGGGGCCTGGAGGCAGAAGAAGTAGATCATCTGGGACAGGGCCAGGGTGATCATCGCGAAGTAGATGCCCTGCCGACGGATGGCGATCCAGCCGGCCACCAGCCCGATGCCCGCGCCCACCACCGCGGCGAAGAGGATCGCGACCTCCGGCGTGAAGCCCCAGGCCTTGGCCGAATAGCCCGCCACGTAGCCGCCCATGCCGAAGAACATGGCGTGCCCGAAGGACAGCAGGCCGACGTAGCCGATCAGCAGGTTGAAGGCGCAGGCGAAGAGGGCGAAGGCAAGCACCTTCATCAGGAAGTAGGGGTAGAGCACGAAGGGCGCGGCCGCGAGGAAGACGAGCAGCGCGAGGAAGGCGACGGATTGCGCCCGGGTGAAGCCGAGCACGCCGGCGGATTCCGCGTGGGCCTGGATGGCCTCGGGCGTCGGGGCGGTGGTGGCGGATGCCATGGGTCAGGCCCTCCCGAACAGACCGGCGGGACGCGTCAGCAGGACGATCGCCATGATGACGAAGACGACGGTCTGCGATGCCTCGGAATAGACGAGGTCGGTGATCCCCTGCACGAAGCCGAGGAGGAACCCCGTCACGACGGAGCCGAGGATGGACCCCATCCCCCCGATCACCACGACCGCGAAGACGGTGATGATGAAGTTCGCCCCCATGTTCGGGTGCACCGAATAGACCGGTGCCGCCAGGACCCCGGCCAGCGCGGCCAGCGCAACGCCCGCGCCGTAGGTCAGCGTCATCATCAGCGGCACGTTGATGCCGAAGGCCTGGACCAGCTCCGGCCGCTCCGTCGCGGCGCGCAGGTAGCTTCCGACCTTCGTCTTCTCGATGACGAGCCAGGTGGCGAGGCAGATCACCGTCCCCGCGACGAGCACCCAAACGCGGTAGCCCGGCAGGAAGAACTCGCCGTACTCGACGTCGAGGGACCCGAACATGGCGGGCGGCGCGTAGCGTTGGCCGGAGGAGCCGAAGTTGTTGCGGATCAGCCCTTCGATGATCAGCGCGCAGCCGAAGGTCAACAGCAGCCCGTAGAGGTGGTCGAGCTTGTAGAGCCGCGAGATCATCAGCCGCTCCATCGCGACGCCGAGGGCGCCGATGATGAGCGGGGCGAGGACCAGCGCCCCCCAGTATCCGATGCCCGCGTAGCGCAGCAGCCCCCAGGCGGCGAAGGCACCGAGCATGAACTGCGCGCCATGGGCGAAGTTGATGACGTTCAGCATGCCGAAGATCACGGCAAGGCCGAGCGACAGGAGCGCGTAGAAGGCCCCGTTGCTGATGCCGAGGGCCACGAGTTGCAGGTCGAAGAGCAGGTCGTCCATGTCGCCCCGGCGCGAGTTGGCCGGGGGCGGTCAGCCCCCGGCCGGGTGGTTCAGGTCAGGACCGCACGAAGGCGCAGCCGCCCTCGGTCATCGGCCGGAAGGCCTCGTTGGCCGGGATGGTCGAGACGAGCTTGTAGTAGTCCCAGGGCCCACGGCTTTCGGCCGGCGTCTTCACCTCGAAGAGATAGGCCGGGTGCAGCTTGCGGCCATCCTGCCGGATGGTGCCCTCGCCGAAGGCGTCGTCGTTCGTCGGCATGGCCTTCATGCGGTTCACCGCCTCCGTGCCCGAGGCCTTCGCCGCGGCCACGCCCATGTCGGCCACCGCCTTGAGGTAGTGCAGCACGCCCGCATAGACGCCGGCCTGCGTCATCCCCGGCCGCATGTTGCCCGGCAGCATGCCCAGGCGGTTCGAGAACGCGCGGGTCCGGTCGTTCAGGTCCCAGTAGAAGGTCTCGGTGAGCACGAGGCCCTGCGCCGTCTCGAGGCCGAGGGCGTGGACGTCGCTGACGAAGACCAGCAGCCCCGCGAGCTTCGTGCCGCCTCGCGTGATCCGGAACTCGCCGGCCTGCTTGATGGAGTTGACCGTGTCGCCGCCCGCATTCGCGAGGCCGATGACGTTCGCGCGGGACCGCTGCGCCTGCTGCAGGAAGGAGGAGAAGTCCGTCGTCCCCGGGAACGGCGTGCGGACGCCGCCGAGCACCCGGCCGCCGGCCGCGGTCACGAAGGCCGTCGTGTCGCGCTCCAGCGCGTGGCCGAACGCGTAGTCCGCGGTGATGAAGAACCAGGTGCGGCCGCCCGCCGCCACCATGGCGCCACCCGTGCCCTTCGCGAGCATGTAGGTGTCGTAGGTCCAGTGCACCGTGTTCGGCGAGCACTGCGCGCCGGTGAGGTCGGAGGTCGCCGGGCCCGACCCGATGAAGACCTTGTTCCGCTCCCGCGCGACGCCCGCGACGGCGAGCGCGACGGAGGAGGTCGGGACGTCCACGATCATGTCCACGCCGTCGCGGTCGAACCACTGGCGGGCGACGGTGGAGCCGACGTCCGGCCGGTTCTGGTGGTCGGCCTGCACGATCTCGACGTTGATGCCACGGCCCGTCACGCCGCTCTCCTGCACCGCGAGGCGTGCGGCCTGGGTGGAGGAGGGACCGGAGATGTCGCGGTACAGCCCGGACTGGTCGTTCAGCACGCCGATGCGGATGGTGTTGTCCTGCGCCCGTGCGCTGCGCCAGGGGAGCGCGCCGAGGGCGGGCAGGGTCGCTGCGCCAGCGAGCAGTGTGCGGCGGTCAAGGGTCATCCGGATCGTCTCCCCACGGATTGTCGTTATGATAGCACCCGACGCCCTTCAGACGCCGAGGTATTCGTGCAGCCGGCCCAGGTTGGCCGAGAGTTCCTCGTTCGGGACCGTGTCCACGACGCGGCCGTGCTCCATCACGTAATGCCGGTCGGCGACCGTCTGGGCGAAGCGGAAGTTCTGTTCCACCAGCAGCACCGTGAAGCCGCGCTGCTTCAATTGCCGGATCGTTGCGCCGATCTGCTGCACGATGACAGGTGCCAGCCCCTCGCTCGGCTCGTCGAGCAGGAGAAGCCGTGCCCCGGTCCGAAGGATCCGCCCGATCGCGAGCATCTGCTGTTCGCCGCCCGACAGCTTCGTGCCCGGGCTCCGCGCGCGCTCCTTCAGGTTGGGGAAGAGCGTGAAGATCTCGTCCAGCGACAGCCCGCCCGGGGCCACCACCGGCGGCAGCAGCAGGTTCTCCGTCACGTCGAGCGAGGCGAAGATGCCGCGCTCCTCAGGGCAATACGCGATGCCGGCGCGGGCGATGAGGTCGGGCCGCGCGCGGATGAGGTCCCGCCCCTCGAAGACCACGGACCCGGCGCGGCGCCCGACCAGCCCCATGATGGCGCGCAGCGTCGTCGTCTTGCCCGCGCCGTTGCGCCCCAGCAGCGTGACGACCTCGCCCTTTCGGATGTCGAGCGAGACGCCGTGCAGGACGTGGCTCTCGCCATACCAGGCCTCGAGGTCCCGGATCGCCAGCATCGCGTCCGTCGTTGTCGCCGCGTCAAGCATGGGCGGCCTCCGCCGGCGCGTCGGTACCAAGATAGGCCGCTACGACCTCCGGATTCCGCGACACCTCGGCATAGGACCCCTCGGCCAGCACGCGGCCGCGGGTCAGCACGGTGATCCGGTCGCAGAGGCCTTCCACGACCTTCAGGTTGTGCTCGACCATCAGGACAGTGCGCCCCTTCGCGACGCGCCGAACCAGCGCGACGATGCGGTCCACGTCCTCATGCGCCATCCCGGCCGTCGGCTCGTCCAGCAGCATCATCTTGGGGTCGAGCGCGAGGGTCGTCGCGATCTCCAGAGCGCGCTTGCGGCCGTAGGGCAGCGTTCCCGCCTCCGCCGAGGCATAGGTCGTCAGACCCACGTCGGCGAGCAGCTCCATCGCGCGGTCGTCGTAGCGGCGCAGGAGCGATTCCGACCGCCAGAAGTCGAAGGATCCACCGCGTTGCCGCTGCAGCGCCAGCCTTACGTTCTCCAGCACCGTCAGGTGGGGGAACACCGCGGAGATCTGGAAGGACCGCACCAGGCCGAGCCGCGCGACCTCCGCCGGCTTCATGCCCGTGATGTCGCGACCCGCGTAGCGGATCGTTCCCCGCGTGGGCTGGAGGAACTTCGTCAGCAGGTTGAAGCAGGTCGTCTTGCCCGCGCCATTCGGGCCGATCAGGCCGTGGATCGTGCCTTCGGCCACGCGCAGCCCGACGTCCGAGACCGCGACGAAGCCGCGGAACTCCTTCGTCATGCCCTCGGTCTCGAGGATGGTCCCGCCCAAACGCCTGCCCCCTGCGGCGCCTTGGGCGGCGCCTTGCGCGCCGGAACATGCCCACAGCCGCACCGCCGCGCAAGCGCCGGGCGCACAAGGATTTTCCCGGCTCTCGCCTGGACGGCCGCCTCGCAAGAAACCAAAGATCGGAACCAACGAGAACCGGGAGGAGCGCGCCATGCGCCGTCGTCACCTGCTGGGCTACGCGGGGGCTGCGGGCCTGCCCGCCCGGGCCGATGCCCAGACGCCCTATCCCGCCCGCCCCGTCTCGATGCTGGTGGGCTTTGCCCCGGGTGGCGGGACGGACATCGTGGCGCGGATGCTCGCGCCGAAGCTGCAAGACGACCTGGGCCAGCCGGTCAGCGTCGAGAACAGGGCCGGCGCGAGCGGGACCCTCGCCGCGGCGGCGGTCGCCCGGGCGCGGCCGGACGGCTACACGATGCTGACGGGAACGGTCAGCACGCAATGCGCGGTGGCCCCGCTGATGAACCCGCCGCCCTACGACCAGCTCGCCGACTTCACGCCGGTGCTCCTCGTCGGCACCCTGCCCCTCGTCGTCGTCGTGCGCGCCGACCACCCGGCGCGCGACCTCCCCGGCCTGCTGGGCTTGGCGCGGGAGAACCCGGGGCGGCTGAACTACGGCTCCTCCGGGATCGCGAGCCAGCAACACCTCGCCTCCGAATTGCTCTCCCGCGCCGCCGGGGTCCGGATGACCCACGTTCCGTACCGCGGCACCGGGCAGAGCGTGAACGACCTGCTCGGCGGCAACCTCGACGTGAACATCGACACCCTCGCGACCTACCTGCCGCACATCCAGGGCGGGCGGCTCCGCGCCCTGGCGACGACGCTCCCGACCCGCGCCGCCGCCCTGCCGGACACGCCGACGGTGGCCGAGCTCGGCGTCCCCGGCTACGACATGAGCGTCTGGTACATGGTCCTCGGCCCCGCCGGCCTTCCGGCGCCGATCGTCGCGCGCTGGGAAGCTGCCTTGAACCGCGCCATCTCCGACCCGCTCATCAAGCGGCGCCTGATCGAGACCGGCTACATCCCTGGCGGCGGTACGGCGGACGACGCGGCCGCCCTTGTCCGCCGCGACGCCGCCCGCCTGGGCGCGCTCGTCCAGGAGGCGGGCGTCCGGCTGGAGTAGCCGCACCCAGCGTGCCGCGGGAGAGTCGCCCCATGTCCGACTCGCCCCTGCCGATCCGCGTCGTCATCCTCACCATGTTCGACCCCGGCGACGCCGAGAGCCGCCTCGCGAACGGCGAGCTGCGCCGCTGGGTCGAACGCTTTCCCCCCGCGAAGCGCTACCCTTCCCCTTCGGCCCAGGCCGTCTGCACCTGAACCGCGAGGCCGGCGTGCTGGCGGTGCTGACCGGCGTCGGCAACGCCCTCGCCGCTTCGGTCGTCACCGCCCTCGGCCTGGATCCCCGCTTCGACCTGCGCGGCGCCTACTGGCTCATGGCCGGCATCGCCGGCGCGGACCCGGCGCGCATGAGCCTCTGCTCCGCCGCCTGGCTCGATTGGGTCGTGGACGGCGACCTGCTGCTGGAGGTGGACCGGTCCGAGGCGCCGGATCACTGGACCACCGGCCGCCTCCCCCTCGGCAAGTCCGAGCCTTTCGCACCGCCCGCCGGCTCGACCTGGACGACCTCCGCCTACCGCCTGAACCGCGGCCTCGCGGCCTGGGCCGCCGACCTCACCCGCGGCGTGACGCTGGCCGACACGCCGGGGGCCCGCGACCTCCGCACCCACTTCGGCCACGACACGCCGCCGGCGGTGCTGACCGGCGCGGTCCTCGGCAGTTCCAATTTCTGGCACGGGCACCGGCTGCTGGCCTGGGCGCGGGATTGGGTGGGCTACTGGACCGAGGGAGAGGGCGTGCTCGTCGCGAGCGCGATGGAGGATGCGGGCATCGCGCTCGCCCTCCGCGATCTCGGCCGGGCGAGGCGCGCCGATCCCGCACGGCTCCTCATGCTGCGCACCGCTTCGAACTACGTCGTGCCCCGCACCGGCCTGACCGCGGCCGAGAGCATCGGGCCCGCGAAGGCCGAGGGCTTCGCCGGGTTCGAGCCGGCGCTGGAGAACGCCTACCGGGTTGGGCAGGTGGTGGTCGAGGCCTTGCTGCGCGCCGATCCGCCGGCCCCCTGAGCGCGTTTGCGATGCATGCCGACCCGGACCGGGCCGAGGGGATGCCGCCCGCGGGCAAAGCCCCGCGTTAGGGCCGGCGCGCCGGCCGGGGCCTCGTCCCGGAGTCTCGCGCGGCGATTGCCGCCCGCGCGCACGCCGCCCGGCAACGCCGTCCGGGTCAGGCCCGGGTCCGGATGGCCGCGCGGGCCTGATCCATCAGCTCCGCGATGATCTCGGCGACCGGCTGTTCGCGCGTCACCATGCCGACGCTCTGCCCCGCCATGAGCGATCCGTTCTCCACGTCGCCGTCGATCACCGCGCGGCGCAGCGCCCCGGCCCAGAAGTGCTCGATGTCCAACTGGGCCGCGTCCTTCGCCACCTCACCAGCGAGGAAGCGCCGGATGACCTCGCCCTGGTGCTCCAGGAAGCGCTTCGTGCCCTCGTTCTGGAGGGCACGCACCGGAATGACGGGGAAGCGGTCGTCCAGCTGCACCGTCGGCAGCGCGTCGCGCGCGGCGCCCCGGATGAAGGCCTGCTTGAAGCGGGGATGCGCCACGCATTCCGTCGCGCAGACGAAGCGCGTGCCGAGCTGCGCGCCTGCCGCACCCATCTCGAGGTAGGACAGCAGCGCCTCGCCGCGCCCGATGCCGCCGGCGACGAAGACCGGCACCTGCTCCGCCATCGTCGGCAGGATTTCCTGCGCCAGCACGTTCAACGAGACCGGCCCGATATGACCGCCCGCCTCCGACCCCTCGATCACCAGCGCATCCGCGCCCGACCGTACCAGCTTCTTCGCAAGCGCCAGCGCCGGCGCGAAGCAGACGACCTTGGCACCACCGTCCTTGGCCTTCTTGATGGCCGCCCCCGGCGGGATCCCGCCCGCGAAGACGATGTGCCCCACCTTCGCGTCAAGGCAGACCTGCACCAGCGCGTCGAGCATCGGGTGCATGGTGATGAGGTTCACGCCGAAGGGCCGTTCCGTCAGCGCCTGCGTCGCCGCGATCTCCTGCGCCAGCCGCGCCGGCTCCATCGCCCCGCAGGCGACCACCCCGAAGGCGCCGGCATTGGAAAGCGCGGAGACAAGGTTCCGCTCGGAGATCCAGGACATCGCACCGCCCATGACCGCGACCTCGGAGCCGAAGAACACGGCCCCGCGCGCCATGAGGCGGTTCAGGCGATCCGTCGCGGCGTCGGCCATGATCGTGTCCATGTCAGGCCGGCCCATCCAGCCCGTAGGCCGTGTGCAGCGCGCGCACCGCGAGTTCCGTGTACTCGACTCCCACCAGCACGCTCGTCTTGATCTCCGACGTCGAGATGACCTGGATGTTGATCCCCTTGTCGGCCAGCGTGCGGAACATCGTCGCCGCCACCCCCGCATGGCTGCGCATCCCGATGCCGACGATGGAGATCTTCGCGACTTCCGGATCGGCCAGCATCGCTTCGAAACCAATCGAGCCGCGCTGCGCCTCCAGCACGTCCCGCGCCCGCGGCAGGTCGGCCTTGCCGACGGTGAAGGTCATGTCCGTCGTGCCGTCGGTACCGAGGTTCTGCACGATCATGTCCACGTTCACGTTCGCCTCGGACAGCGGCCCGAAGACGGTCGCGGCGATCCCCGGCTTGTCCGGCAACCGGCGCAGCGTCACCTTCGCCTCGTCGCGTGAATAGGCAACGCCCGTCACCAGCGGCTGTTCCACGATCTCGTCCTCGTCCACCACCAGGGAGCCCGGCTTGTCCTCGAAGGATGACAGCACCTGCACCCGCACGCGTTGCTTCATCGCCAGTTCGACCGAGCGGGTCTGGAGCACCTTGGCCCCCACGCTCGCCAGTTCCAGCATCTCCTCATAGGCGACGGCTGCCAGCTTCCGGGCCCGCGGCACGATGCGCGGGTCCGTCGTGTAGATGCCGTCCACGTCGGTGTAGATGTCGCAGCGATCCGCCCGCACCGCCGCCGCGACGGCCACCGCCGACAGGTCGGACCCGCCGCGCCCGAGCGTCGCGATCCGGTTCCGGACGGGCTCCACGCCCTGGAAGCCTGCGATGACCGGTACTTGGCCTTGCCCCATCCGCTCGACCAGCAGGGACCCGTCGATGTCCTCGATCCGCGCCTTGCCGTGGGCGCTGTCCGTGCGGATCGGCACCTGCCAGCCCTGCCAGGACCGCGCATCCACCCCGACGGTCTGCAGCGCGATCGCGAGCAGCCCGGTCGTCACCTGCTCGCCCGTCGCGACGACCACGTCGTATTCCCGCGCGTCGTGCAGCGGCGACAGGTCGCCGCACCACTTGACCAGCTGGTTCGTGACGCCCGCCATGGCGGAGACCACCACCGCGACCTCGTGCCCCGTCTCCACCTCGCGCTTCACGCGGGTCGCGACGTTGCGGATGCGGTCGAGGTCGGCGACGGAGGTGCCGCCGAACTTCATCACGATGCGGGCCATGGAGCTCTGGAACAGCCGAAGCGGGAACCGGTCGGCTTGCCGGCCGGCGCGGGCGGGGACAGATACCGGCGCATGACGCCCAGGGCAACACGACGGGTCGCGGCACCGTGAGCGGAACCACCATCCGCGCGGGCGAGATCGAGAAGTTCGACGCGCTGGCGGCCCGCTGGTGGGACCCGCGCGGACCCATGGCGCCGCTCCATGCCATGAACCCGCTGCGCACCCGCTGGATCGCAGAGCGCCTGCGCCGCGGCGGGGACCTCACGGGCCTGTCCATCCTGGACGTCGGCTGCGGCGCCGGCCTCGCCTCCGAAGCGCTCGCCCGCCGCGGCGCCCGCGTCACGGGCCTGGACATGGCCGCCGAGGCCCTGACCGTGGCCCGCGCCCATGCCGCGGCCGGCGGGCTCGACATCGCCTACCGCGACGGTCGTCCCGAGGACCTGACCGACACCTTCGAGGCCGTCGTCGCGCTCGAGGTGGTGGAGCACGTCGCCGATCGCATGGCTTTCCTCGCCGCCCTGGCGCGGGCGACCCGGCCGGGCGGCATGGTCTTCCTCTCGACCCTCAACCGCACGGCGCGCTCCTTCCTCATGGCGAAGGTCGGGGCGGAGTACGTCCTGCGCCTGCTGCCACGGGGCACCCATGACTGGCGCTCCTTCGTCACGCCATCCGAACTCGGCGACGCCCTACGCCGCGCCGGATTCCGCGTGGCAGACCTGGCGGGGATGGCGATGGACGCCCGGGGCAACTGGCGGGAGACGCGCGACGTCGGCGTGAACTACATCCTGGCCGCCCGCCGCGCCTGAGGCGCGGCCGTCAGCCGTCCGCGCGCGGCACCCAGGGGATGCGGCCGACCTCGATCCCCTCGTCGTGCAGCGCCTCGACCTCGGCCTCCGTCGCGTCGCCGTAGATCCCGCGGCGCTCGCTCTCGCCGCGGTGCATCTTCCGCGCTTCCTCGGCGAAGTCGCGGCCGACATGGTCGCATTCCTTCTCGACCTTCTCGCGCATGCGCTGAAGCAGGGCCACGATCTCCGCCGGCATCGGCCCCGCCACAGCCGTGCGCTCGGGCGCCGGGGACGGCACGGGCACCGGCGGGGCGGCTTTCGGCGCCGGCGGCTCGGCCCGCGTCGCGATCGCCGGTGCCATCAGCGCCCGCCGCACCCCCGTCGAGCCGCAGGCCGGGCAGTCGATGAGCCCCGCCGCGGCCAGCTTCTCGAAGGCGGCGCTGTCCCTGTACCAGCCGTCGAAGCCATGCCCGGCGTCGCAGAGGAGGTCGTAATGGATCATGGGCGGTGCGGGTGGTCTGCCTGTGCCGGGATATTGGGTGCGGGCGCGTTCAAGAGGATCGGAGGCGGAGCGTCGACTCCGAACCGCTAACGCAAAATCCTAGCACTCGCGTCCGCTGGGTGCCAACGCTCACGCCGCGAGCAGCGGGTCGAGCTTCCCGGCCCGGTCCAGCGCCATCAGGTCGTCGCAGCCGCCGATGGCTTGGCCGCCAATGAAGATTTGCGGGACCGTCGTCCGCCCACCCGAACGCTCCCGCGCCGTCCGGCGTGCCTCGGAGCCGTTCGGGGCGTCCAGCTCCTGGTAGGCAACGCCCTTGCGATCGAGCAACGCCTTGGCGCGCTCGCAATAGGGGCAGAACACCTGGGTGTAGATCTCGACTTGGGCCATGACGCGCCATGTGTCGCCACGGGCGCCCGCCTTCAAGCCAGGCCGTCCTCCAGCCGGGGGTCGGGGACCCGCGCAGCTGCCAGCACGTCCACCGTGGCCGCACCGGCGTCCAGCAGCTCCCGCGCGCAGGCATCGGCGGTGGCGCCGCTCGTCAGCACGTCGTCAACCAGCAGCACGCGCCGGCCGGACAGCCGCGGCACCGCCGAACGCCGGACCCGGAACGCGCCTGCCAGCGCCGCCGTCCGCGCGGCCGCGCCGAGCCCGCCCAGCGGCCGCGTCGCACGGGTCCGGACCAGCGCATCCGGCAGGACCGGCCGCCCTGCCGCCCGGCCGAGGTGCCGCGCCAGCAACCCGGCTTGGTTGTAGCGCCGCGCCAGCAGCCGCCGCCAATGCAGCGGGACAGGCACGAGGACCTCAGCCCTCCCCAGGACCTCCTCTCCCGCCACGGCCATCCGCCGCGCGAGGTGCCGCGCCAGGTCCGTGCGGTCCCCGTGCTTCAGCGGCAGGATCAGCCGCGCCGAGGTATCGTCGTAGGCATAGGCCGCCCGCGCCGCCGCGAAGGCCGGCGGCCGGGCAACGCAGGTCGCGCAGGTCCCTGCCCTCACCCCCTGGCCCCCGTGCCGGAAGGGCACTCCGCAGCGCCGGCACATCGGTTCCGCAATCAGGTGCAGCCCGCGGAAGCAATCCGCGCAGACCGACCCGTGTTCCATCACCGGCATGTGGCAGGAGAGACAGGACGGCGGCAGGAGGGCGTCCAGCACGGCCACCCCCGCCCGTCGCAGGATGGCGAGGGTCGGGCCGGGGCTCCGCTGCGTTGCGCTCACGCTATCCGGCATAGCGCGGCCGCGCCCGGAACGATATGGCGCGGCGACCGCAGGTCAGGCCCGCCGCCCCGCACCCCCTGGTGACGATCGGCGCGGGGCGACATATGCCGCCCATGTCGGACCCGGCCCACCTCGTCTTCGACCGCCGCCTCGTCCGCCTCAGACGGGACCGCTCGGCCGCCACCCAGGACCGGGTCGGGCCGATCCTCGACGCCGTCGCGGAACGCCTGCTGGATCGCCTGGATGACACGACCCGCCGCTTCGGGCGCGCGCTGGAGATTGGCGGCCGCGGCCATATCGCCCCCGCTCTCCGCGACCGCGGCATCGGCTTCGTCGTCTCGGCCGACCTTTCCCCGCGCCTGGCCGCCCGGTCCGGCGGCTGCCCCGTCTCGATGGACGAGGAATGGCTGCCCTTCGGTGCTGGCGCGTTCGACCTTGTCATCGCGAACCTGTCGCTGCACTGGGTGAACGACCTGCCGGGTGCGCTGGCCCAGATCCGGCGCGCGATGGCGCCCGACGGGCTGTTCCTCGCCGCCCTTCCCGCGCTGGGCACGCTGCAGCCCCTCCGCGAGGCCCTGACCGCCGCCGAGGCCGCGATCCGCGGTGGCGCCGCGCCCCGCATCTCGCCCTTCCCCGAACTCCAGGACGGGGCCGCCCTGCTGCAACGCGCCGGCTTCGCGCTCCCCGTCGCGGACGCGGAGGACATCGCCCTGGCCTATCGCGACCCGCTGGCCCTGCTGCGCGACCTCCGCGCCGCGGGAGAAGGCAATGCCGCCCGCCTTCGCGATCCCCGCGTCCCGCCGCGCGCCCTGTTCCCCGCAGCCCTCGCGGCACTCCCGGGCGGCCCGGACGGCATCCCCCTCACGCTGCGCCTTCTCACCCTGACGGGGTGGAGCCCCGGCCCCGACCAGCCCCGCGCTGCCCGCCCCGGCAGCGCCACGACGCGACTCGCCGACGCCCTCGGCTCGACGGAGACGCGCCTCGGAGAACCGGCCGTCCCGCGACGGTACTGACCGACCTCGCCGTCGCGGGCCGGAATGCGCCTCCATTGATGCGCTCTGATCAGTGTGTCTGGGCTCCAGCACGGTCGCCCGATCGGGAACCGCGCCTGCCCGTCGCCGCGCCGATCGGGCCTATGCGCCGTAGCGCAGGACCACCTCGGAACCGTTCGCGCTGACGAGCACGGGCGCGAGGTCCGGCTCGGCACCGGGCTGCGAGGCGATCCAGGCCGCGTGCAGACCCTCCAGCACCGGGCTGAGCGGGTTCCCCTCCGCCCCGGTGATCGGAACGTTCGGTGCCCGGGCATGCGTCAGGACCAGCGCCGGGCCGTTCGCGTCCAGTTCGATCGACACGGTGCCCCAGCGCGTGCTCGCCAGCCGCTCGTTCATCCGGGTCTCAAGCCCTTCGAGCGTGTCCTGCGGCGGCACCGGCAGCGTCGCCGCGAGGCGTGCGCCGATGGCCCGCAGGAGCACCGACCGTTCCAGGGGATCGAGGTGCTGCTCCAGGATCTCGAGCAGGGCGCGCAGGAACCCTTCCCAGCTCGGTGCGGCCGAGTCGCCCGCGGGCCTGTCGATCGTGAACGGCTTGTCGCTCATGCGGGGCCCTGGCCTCAATCCAGCCGGAAGCGGGCATAGATCATGCCGCGCCCTTCGTTGAAGTCCGCGACCTTGTCGAAGCGCGCCAGCGCTCCGATCCGGATCGACGGCGTGACGGCGTACTCGATGTCGCCGCGGACACCGTACGCGAAGTTCGTCCGTTGCTGCGACTGGTAGAACGACTGCACGGTCGGATCGGCGCTTGTCTGGCGCTCGGCCTCCTGCTGGAGGGCGCGGTTCGTCGGGTAGTAGGGCGAACGATCCTCCTGGAAGTAGGACACGCCAGCGCTTCCCCCAAGCCGCAGCGCGACGTTCCCGAACCGCGCGCGGTAGTCCAGCGGAACCGCAGCCGCGAAGTATTGCTGCGGCGAGAAGTAGCCGCCGTGCCCGAAGCTGAAGAGCCGCAGGTTCTTGTCGTAGGAGAGGTAGAGCAGGTCGAGACCGGTGACCAACTCCTCCGTCGGCCGCCGGAAGATCGCCTGACTGACCCCGGCCGCGAGCTCGAAGCGCGAGTTGTCCTCGACGTTCCGGCCGCGGAAGATGGAGTAGCCGCCGCCCGCATAGGCGCCGAAGGTCTGGTTGCCGTATTCGACCTGACCGTAGGCCCCGGTCCGCGTCACCCCGCCCCAGGTCTGCCCGGTCAGCGGGTCGCGCACCCCGGCCCAGGACAGGATGCTGTCCGTCACCGCGCGCCGCTCGCCGCGCAGCCGCAGTCGCCAACCCTCGCCGAGGCTCGGTGTCAGCTCGATGCCGCCGAGGACATTCGATTCGCGGAAACCGAGCGGCGTGGAGCCAATATCCACCGCCAGCCAGTCGCGCTGATAGGCCACGCCAAGCGCCACGCCGGACGCGCTGGTGTCACGGGGACGGTAGCGCTCGCGCGGCAGCGTACCCGTCGTGAGCGGCGCGACGAGCTGGTTCCCCGCCGCGTCGGAGATCCCGACGGCATTGGTCCCGTACCGGCGCAGGCTGAACGTGTCGTTCACATCCGCACGGCCGCTGTCGATGTAGACGCCCTGCACCCGGCCGGTCAGCGTCCCGCCGACGCCCGGCACGGCCACCGCGCCCTCGACGCCGCCGCCATACTCCATCAGGCGCTCCGAACCCGACGTCCCGGACCGGCCGCGGATCGTGCCGTTGACCGTGATGCGGCTCGCGGCCTCGTCGTTCACCTCCGCCAGCTGCCGCCCGATCTCGTTCAGCAGCGGATCATTGATCTGCGCCTCGCTCGCGAGCGGCCCGCCGCTCGCGACGCTGCCCGGATCGCCCCGACCGTCGTAAAGGAGCTGCCCTGGCCATCGCCGGCCAGCGGAACGCGACGCGACGACTCCGCGGGGCGCGCCGCCGCCAAGGCCACCGCGCCCCCGCGATCGGCACCGATCTGCGCCCGACGCTGCTCGGAGGCCACGGTCAGCGCGGCCTGCGCCCGCCGCGTGTCCCCGCTCCGTCGCGCCACCCGCGCGTCGAGCAACGCGATCCGCGGATCGTTCGGCGCCGTGGCCTGCCCGGCCTGCAACAGGGCCTCGGCACGGCCGAGATCCTCAAGCGCCAGCGCCGCCTCGATGGCCGCGTAGCGCGCGGCCGCGTTCCGCGGATCGCGCCGCAGCACGGCCTCGGCGATGCCGAGCACCTCGCGCGGCGAACGCGACTCCCCGCCCGCGAAGGCCACTGGCTCCGGCCGGGCCGGCGGTGCCTCCGCGGCGCGCGCGACCGTCGTGGCGGCAGCGCCGGCCGACGCGCGGAGCAGCGCGACCTGCCGCGCCTCCCCGGCCGTCAGCCGTCCATCGCCCCCGAGCCCGCCGAGCAAAGCCTCCGCATCGCCGCGCAGCCCGGCATCCAGCAGCACGCCGGCAAGGGCCAACTGCCCGACCGGGGCCCGCGGCACGCGCGCGGCGGCGCGTGCGGCCGTCGCCGCGAACTCACGGTCACCGGCCGCGATCAAGGCGCGAACCGCCGCGGACGGCGCCGCGCCGCTCGGGTCGGGTCGCACGGCGATCGCCAGGAGGTTGCGTCGCGCTTCTTCCACCGACCCGCGGCCGGCCGGCCCGGCCGCCGCCGCGACTTCCGCGTCGAGGCGCAGCAGGACCATGAGTCGCACGCCGTTCGCGTCGCGGAGCCTGTCCGGCACGCGCGCGAGCCACTGCATCGCGTCCGCGACCCGCCCCTCCTCCCGCGCATGGAGCGCGGCGGCGTAGATCCCCTCCGGCGTCGTTGCGGCGGCTTCGAGGATCGCGCGCCCTTCCGCCGCACCGTCGAGCCGGGCGAGGGCCCGCGCGAGGTCCAGCCGCAGGCCGACATCCGACGGCGCCGCCGTCAGCGCCTCGCGCAGCAAGCGCATCGCCGCCTCGGGATCCTGGGTCGCGCGCGCCTCCGCCCGCAGCGCGTCGGCGCGCGGATTGCCGGCACCCTGGCCGCCCCGGACGGCGAGCGCATCCGCCTCGGCGAAGCGTCCCTGGCTCCGCAGCGAGCCGTTCAGCCCGACGACAGCCGCCGTCAGACCCGGCCGGGCCGCAAGAGCCGCGCGGTAGCGCGCCTCGGCGCCAGCCGTGTCGCCTCGGCGCGAGGCCAGGTCGCCGAGCAGGACCTCCGCCTCCGCCCGCTCCGGCGCCTCACGCCGGGACGCCCGCAGGAGCGCTGCCTCCGCGCGGTCCACGTCGCCCGTGGCGAGGGCCGCGCGTGCGAGGGCCAGGTCGGCCGCGAAGGCCGCTGTCGCGTACGCAACGCCCCAGCGCCGTCCCTCCGACGGATCCGCCGCGATCGCCGCAGCCAAGGCGTCGGCAGCCTCGGCGACCCTTCCCTGCCGGAGCCGCGTCAGGCCAGCCTGGGCGATGGCCTCCGGTGCGAGACCAGGCGCCGGACCTGGCGCAGGCTGGGCCGCGGCCGGGACGGCGCCGGCAAGCGCCGCGCCTACGGCGGCCGCGGCCAGGATGGCCCCCCTGCCCCGATAACTCCCCGACTGCCCGAACCCAAGCCGCCGGGCCCCCCCCGGCTGGCGGCGTGATGTCATGTGCGCATCCTCAACCGTAGCGCGGCGCGGCGCCGCAGCACCCAATACAGCGGGATCGCGATGATGATCGCTGCCCCCACGAGGATGGCCAATAGCAGGTCCGGCCGAGTCCCCAAGACCCGTTGCGGCAGCAGAGTGATCGGAAGCGACCCCACCGCGTAGTTCCGGAACACCTTGAAGGACTCCATCCGGCCGTTGGACAGGTGCGCCACGTCACCCTGGATCTGCGGCAGCAGCGCGGGGTCGCGCAGGGCCCCGACCATCGCCTCCATGCCCTGCGGGGTCGAACCCGTCACCGCGACGACGGACCGGTCGCCGTTCAGCGGCGAGCGGAAGCCGAGCAGCAGCCCGCTCCCCTCCCCCGCGCCGCCGAGGACCGCCGTCAGGCGCTCCCGCTGCAGGCGGCGGTCGTCGGACAGGAAGATGTTGCGGAAGTTCTCCAGCGCGTCGGGCAGCGCGACCGTCACGCGGTTGCCGTCCACCTGGATCGGCCCGTCGCGAAGGAGCTGCGACAGCGCGGGCTGCCGCGGCAGCGCCCCCATGACGATGAGGTCACGGTTCGCGACCGCGTCGAGCCCGCCGGGCCGCGCCACCTCGATCCGGCTCGCCGGATAGCCGACCGTCGCCGCGAGCTTGCCCATCAGCGTGAGCGTCGAGGCGATCTCCAGCGCGTTGGCCCGGTCCGGCAGCACCACCGCTGTCTCGGAGAAGTCCGCGTACTTCGTGTAGGGAAAGCCCGAGCCCGCGAAGTAGGCGAGGTTCGGCAACTCCGTGAACCGGTAGGCCGTGGACAGGTCGATCGTGCTGTCCGGATCCACCGACGCCCGGACGTCGCCCGGCACCGAGATGCAGTCGCCGCGGTTCAACGGCCGCATGTCGAAGCGCAGCTGTAGCTCGTTCAACCCGAAGACGAGGTAGGGCGGCAGTCCCAGCCGCCCCTCGCCGCGGTCCGCGGAGGTCGAGGTGCCGATCTGGCGCGCGATCCAGCCGAAGCCGAAGGTCGGATCACCTTCCCGCAGCGGGAAGGACTTCAGGTACACGTCGTTCAGCGCGACGTCGAGCCGCGACACCGCCACGTCCATGATCGGCCCCGGCGGAGAGCGGAAGCGCACCTCCACCGGCAGCGCGCGATCACGGAAGGTGTAGAGGTCCGGCGCCGTGCGGAACGGCACGGAGATCGGCCCCGGCGCGTAGCCGAAGGACTGCAGCTCCGTCGGGTCGACCAGTTCGCCGAACCGAACGGGCCGATCGATCCGGATCCAGCGCGGCGCGTCATAGGCTTGGCGCTGGGGCAGGTCCTGCCCCTGCACCGTCGCGATCTCGCCCGAGAGCGCTTCCTTGCGCGTCGCCACCGCCTGCGCCGCCGATGCGGCCTCCGCCCCGGAACGCCCGCCGACCACGAGCAGCAGCCCGTTCCGGTCGTTCGGGTTGTTGACGATCGCGAGCGTCGGCCCATCGAAGCGCGGCAGCGTCAGGCCGGGGATCGAGTCCGTGCCTGTCGCGATGACCACCGCGTTGCCGCGCGCCGGAAGGGTCGAGGACACCGGGAAGCTCGCGCCGCGATAGTCAGCCTGCACCGCGAACCAGGAGGATGTGATGATCGCCGCCCGCACGGCGTCGTTCCCGGCCCCGTCCGCCAGCACGAAGGGCAGGACAAGCGGCTCGCGCAGCAGGCGCGGGTCGAAGAACGGTTCGGGCAACCGTGCCAGGTCGCGCGTCAGCGGCAGCCGCTCCAGCGTGATCTGCAAGGTCGAAAGGTCGGAGACCGTGGACCAGAGAAGTCCGGACAGCGGGTCGTTGCACTCCACCGCGTAGCGACCGGTGAAGCGGAAGTTCAGCCGGTTGCTGTCCGCGAAGAAGACCGGGTTGATCTGGAACTCGACGGGGCCGAAGGCCGGACGCGCGCGGTCCGGCGTGATCGTGCCGACGAACTGCTCGTTCAGCGTCACCGCGATCTGCGACAGCTCGGGGATGAGCGCCGGCGAGGTCGCGCCCTGGAGCGTCAGCCGCGCACCCGTCACGACCTCGTCGCCGCGCACCCCGAAGAGCACGCCCTGGAGGTCCGCAAGGCCCCGCAGCTGCATCGGCGACCGCAGCCCGAGCTGCCGCAAGGTCCGCGTTTCCGTGCGCGTCCCGACGCCCGCCGGCGGCTCTCCGCCGAAGACGGACGGGGTGGACGGGGCGACGGGGACCGAGCCCACCCCCGGCGCCCCGGGGACCCCGAACTGCGGCACCGGCGGCGGCGCGAATTGCGGCACGGCCGTCCCCTGGGACGGCGAGACCGGCGGCGTCACGGCAATGGGCGCCCCCGTTGCCGGCTGCTGCCCGCGGCCCTGGGCCAGCGCCCCGGACGAAGCCAGGACGACGCCAGCCCCGAACAGGAGAGCGAGTGACAGTGCCGCGGCCCGCCGTGCGCGCTCCGCCGCGCGGCGCTGCGCCGCCTCGGCCCCGCGCAACGGCCCGGACTCGGCTGCGCGGACCGTCGTCACGACGCCCGCCGCCGGCACCGCGGGCCGCGCCGCCGGCGTGTTCGCCGCGCCGCGTCCCGCGCGCTGGGCCGCCTGCCGCCGCGCGCGCCGTGCACGCAGCGAGAACTGGCTGTCGCCACGGAACAGGCCGCCGATGGACCGCGCCACCTCGCCGAGCGACCGCAGCGGCCTGTCGAGCCGCACGTCGTCCCAGTCCACCCAGGCGTCGGCGCGCCCAAGCACGACGCGCGTGATGTTGCCCTCGTCGCGCAGGTCCTCCGGCGCGAAGCGCACCTGCAACCGCCCTTCCGACCAGCGCAGCACCTCGGCGGGAAGGTCAACCTTCTCCGGCCCGATATCCACTTCCAGCGTCACGAGTGCATCCTCCGGCAGCCCGTCGGGCCGCGCGGCGGCGATCGCGGCGCCGCCAAGTGAAAGGTCCAACGTCTCCCCGGGCACCGACCGCCCGTCGGGCAGCAGCACGGCCGCCGGCATGATCGCGCCGACGCGCGCGCGCTCGCGCACCTGCCGTCGTTCGCGACCCACCGCGAGCCCCGCCAGCACCGTCAGCAGCGACAGGATCACCCAGAGCGTGTTCAGCGCGTTCGCCTGGAAGTCCAGGCTGTCCGGCGGGTTCGTGGACATCCCGTAGATGCCCGAGAGCATGCCGAGGATGAGCACGAGCGCCAGGATGAAGTTCGGCAGCGTCGCGCGCAGGTCGAAGTAACCCTCCTGCAGCGTGCCGCCCTTGTCCGTCACGTTGAACTTGCCCTTCTTCGGGTCGAGCAGCGTCGTGAGCGTCACGGGCAGCAGGTACAGCGCCAGCACCGTCTCGTAGATTTCCGACCAGAAGGAGTGCCGCACGCGCTGCTGCATCTTCGAGTTCGTCATGATCGCGTGCGCCACGTGCGGCCCCGCATAGGCGATGATCGCGAGCGGCGAGGCCGCGATGATGTTCTGCCCGAACAGGAGGAACGCCAGCGGTGCCGTCAGGAACACGAAGCGCGGCAGCGGGAACAGGAAGTGAATCATCGAGGCCGAGTAACAAAGCCTCTGCGTGAAGTTCAGGCCGGGCCCGGTGAACGGGTTGTCCACGCGGAAGATCTGCACCATCCCGCGCGCCCACCGCATGCGCTGCCCGATATGTGCGATCAGCCGGTCCGTCGCGAGACCCGCCGCCAGCGGCATCCGCAGGTAGGCCGTCCGCCACCCGAGGCGCTGCATCTTGAGCGAGCAGTGGCAGTCCTCGGTCACCGTCTGCGTGGGCACGCCGCCCACCTGTTCCAGCGCCGTGCGCCGGATCACCGCGCAGGACCCGCAGAAGAAGGCCGCGTTCCAGAGGTCGTTGCCCTGCTGGATCAGCCCGTAGAACAGCAGCCCCTCGTTCGGCACGCGCTTGCCCGAGGCCAGGTTCCGCTCGAACGGATCCGGCGAGTAGAAATGGTGCGGCGTCTGCACCATCGCGAGCCCGCGGTCGCGCAGCATCCACCCCAGCGTCATCTGCAGGAAGGCGCGTGTCGCCACGTGGTCGCAGTCGAAGATCACGACGTATTCGGCGCTGGTCTGCGCCAGCGCATGGTTGATGTTGCCAGCCTTCGCGCCCTTGTTGTCCGGGCGGATCATGTAGCCGCAGCCCACGTCCTCGCAGAAGCGGCGGAACTCCTCGCGGCGCCCGTCGTCGAGGAGGTAGATGTTCATCTTGTGCCGCGGCCAGTCCATCGCCATCGCGGCGAAGATCGTCGGCTTCACCACCGCCAGCGGCTCGTTGTAGGTCGGGATGAACACGTCCACCGTCGGCCACTGGTCCGGGTCGTCCGGCAACGGCAGCGGCCGCCGCTCCAGCGGCCAGATCGACTGGAGGTAGGACAGGAAGAGCGTGACGATCGCGTAGATCTCGGCGAGCAGCAGGCCGGTGCCGAGGAAGGTCGAGAAGAAGTTCGTGTAGTCCAGCGTGTCCGTGATGCGCCAGTAGATGTAGCGGGCTGAAATGATCCCCGACAGCACGGCCAGGAAGACGAGCGTCCCCCGCCCCGGCACGAGGCAGGCGATGGCGAACACCACGAAGCCACCAAGTGCGACCCAGGCCTGCTGCTCCGCCTCCAGCGGCGCGACCACGAAGGGCAGCGCGGCGAGGAAGCCGAGGACGACGAGGAGCCGTCCCAGCCAGGCATTCGTACCGACACGTCGGGCGACGGCCTTCATCGGGCGGCCTCTACGGTTTCAGCGGCTCTCGCCGGCACCATCATGGCGGGGGCCGGCATGGCCGGCGGCGGCAAAGCACTCGCGACGAGACGCGCGACCTCGCGGAGGTCGGAGGCAGCGCGGCTGTCCGGTGCGTGCTCCAGCAGCAGCCTCTGGCAGGCCAGCGCTTCGGCCACCGTCTCCTCCCGGCTGATCGCGCCGAGCATCCGGAAGCCGAGATGCCGCGCCACCGCCTCGGCGGAAGCGCGCGACAGGCGGGAGTTCAGGTCGACGGAATTCAGCACCACCCTCAGACGGCCGGCGAGCAGTGCGGCCATCGTGCCGGTGCCCAGGAATCGGCCGCTCTCGATCTCCGGCACGAGCGCCGCCGAGATCGCCTCGGCCTGAAGGATCCCGATCACCATCGTCGCCATCGGCGCGAGGATCGCGAGTGCCTGCGACGGCCCGGGCGGCAGGTCCGCGACCACGACCAGCCCCGGATCGCTCAGCATCTGCCGCACCGGACCCGCGAGCAGGTCCGCATCGGCGTCGAGCGACGCCGCGAGGCTCAGCGCCCCCCGGAGGTCGAGCGCACCGTGCGCGATCAGCTGCACGCCCGATTCGGTCTGCCGCAGATGGTCGTGCCAGTCGGGTTTCGCCGTCAGTTCGGCCATCAGGCCGGTGCGGTCCATCAGCGACACGCCGAAATGAAGCCGCAGTGCGTTCTGCGGATCGAGGTCGATCGCCAGGACGCGGTGGCCGAGGCGTTGCAGCCCGTCGGCGACATTGGCCGCGAGGGTGGTCTTGCCGACCCCGCCCTTCGGCGACGCGAAACAGATCAAGGACATGCCGGTCTCCGTCAGACCACGCCGCGGCCGGTTCGGACGCCGGCGGCGACCCGGCGCAGCAACTCGGGAAGGGCCATTTCAACCCGGGCCGCGGGCCAGACACGCGACGACGCGCCGGACAGGTCGGAGCGCATCGCGGCGGTCAGGGCATCGAGCAGGGGATAATGCACCGCAGACTGCGACGGCTCTCCACGACCGACAAGGGTGTCGAGCAGCGAGGACCCGCTGCCGGGACCCTGCCGGCGGCCGCCCGTCCAGCCCAACGCGTCACGCGGTCCGGGAAGTGGCGGAACCGGCGGGGCGGTGCCACGCGGGCCGGCGGCCGGCGCCGAGGGAAGGATCGGTTCGGCTGCTCCGGCCGCCATGCGCGGCGGCGGAACGGGCGCCTGCGGCGGATGCCGTCCGACGACGATCGGCGCCGCTTGCGGAGCGACGGGGCGCGGCGGCGCCTCAGCGAGGAGCGTCTGTAGCAGGCTCGGGGTCCCGCCCGCCGGGGTAGCTCCCGCTACGGCTCGCGGAACCACCGGCGTGGACATCGGGGCCCGCGGCGGCGCGGCGACGACCGGCGGCGCAGCCGCGGAGGGACGGGGAAGAGGCGTGGCAGGCGCCATCACCGGCGTCGGCGCGGCCGTTGGCACGACCGGCGCAGCGGGCAGGCTCGGCGGAAGCGCAACGGCCTCCGGCGCTGCCGCGGCCGGCGCCTCGGGCGCCATAACGACTGGCATCGCGGGCGGCTCCGGCGCGGGAGACCTCGCCCCGGCGCTTAGCGTGGCATCACCGTCTGCGCCCGGCACGATCGTGGCGTCGGGTGGCAGGCTCTCGATCGCGGCCAGGGCCTCCCCCAGCAGCGGGAAGTCATCCGCCGGCGGTGTGGGAATCCGCGGTCCGGGGTTCCGGACGGGCTCGTTCCCGAAGCTCCGGTAACGCAGGGACGGCGTGCGCAGGGCCGCCGCCATCCGCGCCACGTCGCTGTCCTGGGCCATACGGGTTGCTCCACATCACGCGTCACATCTCCGTGCTATCATGAACGCAGATGCCGCGATGCGGAATATCTTAAATTCCCAACAAAGTTTCAAGAATGAGATGATTCATCCTGATTCAGACTGGGCCATGCGGGCGAGCAATCCGAGGGCTGTGTCATAATAGTCACGGCCATCGCCCCGGGCGTCGGTCAAGCCGCGCCGTACCGGCACATTGCCCCGCAAGGCCGCCAACCGGGCCACGCCGGCCATCCCCGGCCCCGCTGGGTAAGGTGACGTCGCATCCGTGGTCAAGTCGGCCCAGGCGGGCAGGTACCTGTGCGCCTCGTCGGCCCAAAACGTCGCGGGCCGCACGACGCAGGGTTCCTCGCCCAGCCCGACCCAGCTGAGCCAGAGCGGAATCCGAACCGCGTCATAGGCGAATCGCGCCGGCCACCCCTGGGCCGGGGTCACCCGCCCGTCGAGCCGGGACACCGCAATCCAGTCGGGGGGCAGCCCCCAGCGCCCGAACTGCGCCCCGCGCAGCAGCCGCAGCCCGTCCGTCACAACCCGCAGCCAGGCGGGGTCGGGCAGCGCCTCCGCCAGCGTGGCGATGGCGGGCAGCGCGTAATAGGACGGGTTGAGCACGACATGTGACCGGTGCTCGAAGCCCCGCGCCCCCGGCAGCAGAACGAGCATGTCGTCCACCCGACGCACCAGCAACCGCAGCACGTCCCGCGCGACGGCGATCCCTTCCTCGGTCAGCGACGGATCGGACCAGCGCGCCCCTCCTCGGACGAGCGACGCCGCAATGAACAGGTCACCATCCGTCGCGTTGTTCCGGTCCTGGATCGGGACGGCTGTCGGCATCCACCGCCACGTGTGCAGCAGGTCGCCGTCCCGCCGCAGCGTGGACCGCGTCCAGCGCAGCATGCTGTCGAAGGCCGGCCGGTCATCATGGTGCACCGCGAGCAGCAGGCCCCACCCCTGGCCCTCGGAGTGCGACTGGTTGTTGTTCCCCGTGTCCACCACACGCCCGTCAGGCGCGAGGAAGCGGGCCTTGAAGCGCGACCACTCGCCGTCGCTCGGCCGCGCCGCCGGCGGTACCCCGAGCGATTGGGCCCCGAGCGAATGAACCCCAAGCGGTTGGGCCCCAAGCGGTTGGGCCCCAAGCGGCTGCACCGCGAGGGTCGCCGCGCCCGCCAGCCACGTCCTGCGCCCGAATGTCATCGCCATCCCGCGAGCCTACACCCGCCCAGGTTGATCCTGCGTGAACGATCCAACCACCGGCTGCAGGCCCAACGACCCCCTTCATTCATCACGACAGCGTGATCCCCTGCCCGCGGGACCCCGTCAACACGGATGTTCGGCGCCCACTCCCCGCGTTACTCCCCGCCCATGCCTCCCCCGCTCCTTTTCCTCCGGGACGTCCGCAGGACCTTCGGCACCGTCGCCCTGCTCGAGGACGCGGAGCTCTCCGTCTCGGCCGGCGACCGCGTCGCCCTCGTCGGACGGAACGGGTCGGGCAAGTCGAGCCTCCTCCGGATCGCCGCGGGCCTCTTCGCGCCGGACGGTGGGACGCGCTTCGTCCAGCCCGGCGCCACGATCCGCTACCTGCCGCAGGATCCGGACCTCGCAGGCCACGCCGACACCTTCTCCTACGTCGCCTCGGGTCTCGGCCCCGGTGACGATCCGCATCGCGCCCAGCGCCTGCTGGCCGACCTCGGGCTGACCGGCGAGGAGTCGCCCGCACACTTGTCCGGTGGCGAGGCGAAGCGCGCGGCGCTCGCCCGCGTCCTCGCCCCCTCGCCCGACATCCTCCTCCTCGACGAGCCGACGAACCACCTCGACCTCCCCGCGATCGAATGGCTCGAGGCGGAGATCGCCGCGCTTCGCTCGGCCCTCGTGCTCATCAGCCACGACCGGCGATTTCTCGAATCGCTCTCCCGCGCCACCGTCTGGCTGGACAGGGGCGGCACCCGGCGGCTGGAGCAGGGCTTCGCCCATTTCGAGGCCTGGCGCGACGAGGTCCTGGAGGCGGAGGAACGCGACGCCCACAAGCTCACCCGCAAGATCGCGCGGGAGGAGCATTGGCTTCGCCATGGCGTCTCCGCCCGCCGCAAGCGCAACATGCGCCGCGTCGGCGAACTCCAGTCCCTGCGCGAACGGCGTCGCCAGCGGCGTGGCCCGACGGGGACCGTCCGGATGGAGGCGTCCGAGGCCGGCGGCTCCGGCACCCTCGTCGCGGCCGCCGAGCGGGTCACCAAGGCCTACGGCGCCCACCCGCTCGTCCATGACTTCTCCACCCGCATCCTGCGCGGCGACCGCATCGGCATCGTCGGCCCGAACGGCGCGGGCAAGACGACGCTGCTGAACATCCTGACGGGCGCCCTCGCCCCGGATTCGGGCGAGGTCCGCCTCGGCACGGGGCTGGAGATGGTCACGCTCGACCAGCGCCGCGCCTCCCTCGACGAATCGCTCACCGTCGCGGCCACGCTGACCGAGGGCCGCGGCGACATGGTCCATGTCGGCGGCGCGCCGCGCCACGTCGTCGGCTACATGGCCGACTTCCTCTTCCCGCCGGAGCAGGCGCGCACCCCTGTCTCCGCCCTCTCGGGGGCGAGCGCGCCCGGCTCCTGCTCGCCCGCGCCCTCGCGCGCCCGAGCAACCTCCTCGTCCTCGACGAGCCGACGAACGACCTCGACCTCGAGACCCTCGACCTGCTGCAGGAACTCGTCGCGGACTATGCGGGGACGGTGATCGTCGTCAGCCACGACCGCGACTTCCTCGACCGCACCGTGACGAGTGTCATCGCGTCGGAGGGGGACGGGCGCTGGCAGGAATACGCGGGCGGCTACTCCGACATGGTGGCGCAGCGCGGCCACGGCGTGCGCGCGGCGAGGGGTCTGGCGCCGGCGCCACGCCGCACGGCCCCGCCGCCGGGCCTGTCCGCCGCCACGACCACCCCGCCAGCGCCGCGCCTGACGATGGCCGAGCTGCAGGCCCTCCGGACCCTTCCGGCCGACATGGAGCGGCTTTCCGCCGAGATCGCGCGTCTCGGCGAGATGCTCGGCGACGCCGACCTCTACGACCGGGACCCCGCGCGCTTCGCCGCGGCATCCTCGCTGCTCGGCCAGAAGCAGGCCGCGCTCGCCGCCGCCGAGGAGCGGTGGCTCGAGCTCGAGATGCGCCGCGAGGAACTCGGCGCCTGACCCGCCCGTCGGGGCGGGGCAGCCCATCCGGCGCCGGCACGTCGCCAAGCCCTCTGATCGCGCCCCTTCGAACCCGCTGCGAGCCGGTGCAGGACGGGCCGAACCCGACCGATCCGCCGAGCAGACGGGCGAACACCTCGCATCGGTCATGCTGGCAGCGGCCAGCGCAGGGTCGGTCCCGACCAGGACAGGCCGGGGCCGGTCCGCCCGGACCGGTGAGGGAGCGCCCCAAGCAACGACCGGCCCAAACCGGCCTCAGGTCCGCACGGCCGGCCCGCGGCGTGACACGGTGACCGTCAGGAGCGAGGCCCCGATCTCGAACAGCCCGAGGATGAGGTGCGGCGCCCAGACCCGGTCCGCGAAGCCGAACAGCCATGGCGACGCCGCCAGCAGGATCCCGCTGCCCCCGTCGAGCGCCAGGTGGACCGGCATGGGGATCACCGGCGCCACGCCCAGCTCGTAGTCCGTGAGGAGCGAGTAGGCGATCGCGCCGGCGCCGAGGAGGACGGGGACCCATTGTGCGGCCGTGCCGTCCGCGAAGCCCGACAGCCAGGGCAGCGCGATGAGCAGCACCCCCGTGCCGTAGTCGAGGACGCCGTGGATCCGGGTCGGAATGAAGCGCATGGCGGGCGGGCCTTCCCTGGCATGGGCCCGGTGGGGTGACCGGCCGCACGGAGCCGGCCGCAGGGGCCCGGCCGCGCTAACGCGGTACGGGGCGCCCGGTTCAGAAGGCGCGCATGCGCCGCCCGACCTCCGCCAGGAAGGCCGTGCGTCGCGCGGCGTCGGCACGGTTCATGTCGTAGAGCGCGGTGTAGGACGCCCTCGCCCGGCCGCCCGTCAGCATCCGCAGGTAGCGCGTGACGGATTTGCGGGGCGGATCGCCCATCAGGATCGCTGTCCAGCGCGGCCGGCCATAGGTCGAGATGCCCGCGATCCTGCGGATATGCGTCAGCGCCGGACGCGCGACGCCTTCGCTCAGCGTGAACGACACCCCGGGGATGAAGACCCGGTCGAAGAAGCCCTTGAGGATGGCCGGCAGCCCGAAGCACCAGGTGGGATAGGAGAGGACGATCGCCTCCGCCCGCATCAGCCGGTGCACGTAGCACGCGACGGGTTCCCGGATGGCCGCCTCGTCGTGGTAGATGCGGCGGTGCTCCGCGCGCAGCACGGGATCGAAGCCCTCGGCGTAGAGGTCGCAGAGATCGACGTCGTGCCCCGCCTCGCGCAGCCCGGCCAGCGCGGCGTCCCGGATGGCCGCGTGGAAACTGTCCTCCAGCGGATGGGCGTAGAGGTAGAGGACCCTCAAGCCTTCCCTCCCGAACGCAGCGCCCCCTTCAGCGGGGCCCCCTTCACCAGGGCCCCCGTCAGCACCGCCACGTCCTCCTCATCCAGATCGACGGGCGTGCCGGCACGGGTCAGCTCCGCGAAGCCCTCGTTCGGCTGCATCATCGTCAGGCAGTACAGCTTGCCCGGCCCCGTGTTTTCCACGACGTGCACCGAGCCCGGCGGAAGCAGGAGCGTATCGCCCGCGGCGATCGAGACCCGCTGCCCATCCGAGATTGCCACCCCCTCCCCCCGCAGCACGAAGAACACCTCGTGCGCCGCGGCGTGGCTGTTGGGCGGAGTCGCCCCGCCCGGCGCGAAGATCTCGACGACGAGGGTGAAGGTCACGCCCTCCGCGATCGGGTCCAGCAGCAGGGCAAAGTAGTTCGTGTCGCTCGGCGCGATGCGGAAGGCCCGCAGCTCCGTCGCACGCTTCAGCACGGTCCCCGGTCCGTAATCGGCCATCGGCTGGGATGCGGCTTCGGTCATCGGCGTCACACTCCTTCCCGGCACGTCGCCCGGCACGGCATCATGCGACCATGCGCGTCCTGCTCGTCCACTCGCACCCCCGCCCCGATTCCTTCAACGCCGCCCTCGCCCGGACGGTCCGCGAAGCCCTGCAAGCTGGGGGCCACGACGTGGAGTTCCGCGACCTTCACGCCGAGGGATTCGACCCCGTCCTGTCTGCCGATGAACGCGGCCGCTACTACGACGTCCCCGGCAACCTCGCGGGCCTCGAGGATCATGCCGAGTCGCTGCGCCGGGCCGAAGCGCTCGTCCTGGTGTACGCGACCTGGTGGTACGGCATGCCCGCGATGCTGAAGGGCTGGTTCGACAAGGTCTGGGCCCCCGGCCTCGCCTTCCACCTCGGGGCCCCGGGGAGCAAGGCCGCGATCACACCGGGCCTGCGCAACATCCGCCGCGTCGCCGTCGTGACGACCTACGGCTCGCCCCGCTGGCTGCTGTGGTTCATCGGCCATCCCGACCGGAAGCTCATCGGCCGCGGCCTGCGGCGGCTCTGCGCGAAGGGCTGCCGGCTCGACTGGCACTCCCTCACCCGCATGGACGCCCGCACACGGAGGGAATGCGACGCCTTCCTCGCCGAGGTTCGGACCGCCTTCGCCCGCTGGTGATCAGCGGTGCGGCCGGCCTTGCCCATGGCGGGCCTGCCGCTGCGGCGGATCCGGCGGCGGCGGGACCTCGGCCGGATCTGGCTCGGCCCGGTGCAGCACGAGCCAATCCGCCTCGTTCACCCCCCGGCACAGGGGCATGGCGGTCCAGGACAGCAGCCGGAAGCGCAGCCCGTCCCAGGCCCAGCGGTTTTCCTCCCCGCAGTCGCGGGCAGTGCGGACGGACTGCCCGAACTGCCCGCTCTCCGGCGCGTAGGACAGGTTGGCGGGCGTCGCGACGGCACCGCCCGGGCGCGGGAACTGCACGCGGCGCGGTGCCCGCCCCTCGCGGTTCGTCACCATCGTCAGGGAGGTCGGACCCTGCGCCCCACGCGCGCAGGGATAGGCGTAGAGGAAGGCCCCGCCCGCCAGCCGCACCACCGGCGGCGGCGGGTTCCCGACCGTGGCGCCGGTCACGCGCCCCGCCGCGCCGGGCGGCAAGCCGCCGCCCTGCGCCTCGCAACTCGCGTCCGTCCCCGCCGCGTTGACGCCGGGCGGCCGCGGCAGCCGATCCTGCGGCGCCGGCGCGGGGATCGGCACCTTCGGCACCGCACCGTCCGACGCCGGCGGCGCCCCCGGCCCCCGCGCGACGAGCGCCGTCGTCGTCCGGTTCCGCCCTTGCCGTTCGTCCATCCAGCGCAGCGCGGCGCCGCCGCCGCGGATGTCCATCGCGGCGACGGCCCGGCCCGTGGCCTCGATGCTCAGCCGTGCCCCGTCGCGCAGCCCGGGCAGGAGCGTGCCGAAGTCCCTCGCGGTGATCGGCGCGCGGCCGGTCTGGTCGCCTGGACGCGGCGCGAGCGGCCCGACGGCCGTGCCGCCGTCCACCGAGAGCCGCCATCCACCGGCCGGGGCCCCGCCGCCCACCGGCACGATCGAGACCTCCGGCAGGTCCGCCCCCGCCCCGCCCCGCGCGATCCGCAGGTAGACCCGCCCCGGGCCCTCCCCTTCCGGCAGCACCAGCGCGGCGCAGGCGCCGGTGTTGTCGCAGCCGACGAGCCAATTGCCGAAGGTCCGGTAGGGCAGGTCCCGGGCCGGGCCCTGTGCGAAAGCCGCGATGGGAGCCAGGATCAGGCCGAACATCAGGAAGCGCATCGCGCGCACCATGCCGACGCGCCGGCGATCAGGCCATCCCGACCACGGTGTCCAGTTCCCGCCAATCGGGAAGCGCCGAGTCAACGGTCCGCCCGTTGCGGATCACGACCCGGTCCGTGTTCGGGCGGGACAGGACTTCGGTCATGAAGCGCCCGTTCAGGAGGATCAGGTCCGCCGCGTTGTTGACGGCGATGCGCCCGTGTTCCCGCAGGCCCATGGCATCGGCCGGGCGGCGCGCCGCGGCGGCGGGCCAGTCCCCGATCGGGTGGTCGAGCTGCAGGATGCGCGTGCTCTCCCGGTACACCTCGAGCATGTCGTGGTCGCCGTAGGCGTAGAACGGGTCGCGGCAGTTATCGGAAGCGACGGAGACACGGACGCCCGCCGCGCGCATCTCATGCACCAGCGTTACGCCCCGCCAGCGCGGAGTCCGGCCGGCCGCGCGCCCCTGCAGGTACATGTTGCACATCGGCAGGACGACGACGGACAGCCCGGCATCCGCCACTGCCTTGATCGTCTCCCGCGCAAAGGCCTCGGGCTGGAGCGAGAGGGAGCAGCAATGCCCCACCTGAACCGGCTTCTTGAACCCGCGCCGCTGCGCCGTCAGCGCGATCTCCCGCAGCGCCCGGGCGCCGCTGTCGCCGGACTCGTCCACGTGCAGGTCCATCTCCAGCCCGCGGTCCTCCGCCAGCTGGAAGAAGCGGTCGAGCATGGGCTGGAAGTCCGACGGCAGGTCGTCGTGAAGCCCGCCCGTCAGCCGCGTCACCATCCCCAGCACGCCGCCATTCGCCGCGACGAGGTCCGCCAGTTCCTCCCCCTCGTCGCCCTGGAAGCGGTCCAGGGGCGCGATGGACGAGGCCTGGAGCGTGATCCGCCCCGCCCATTCGTCCCGGAGCCGCCGGAAGACGCGCCAGGCGTTACGCCCATGCGGCAGGTAGCTGTCGAGATGGGTCCGGATCGCGACCGTGCCGTGGTGGAACGACGCCCGCAGCCCCCATTCGAATCGCGCCCGGATGTCCTCCTCCGACCAGTTCGCCCCGCGGTCGCTCATGACGGCGTTGATGGCGCCGCCGAAGGTGCCGTCGGGGTTGGAGGTACGCGGCCAGATATGGCCCTTGTCCAGGTGGGTATGCGCGTCGACGAGCCCCGGCCAGACCTGGCCGCCGCGCATCTGGACATGCACGCCTTCTTCCGGCGCCGTGCCCTCCGGCTCGATCCCGGCGATCCGGCCGTCATCCACCTGGATGTCCACGCGGCAGAGGCCTTCCGCGTCACGCGGGCCCGGCATCTCCGTCAGGAAGGCCGAATGGACCCGGGCGTCCCGTAGCCAGTACGGGCCGTAGGCCGGGATGGAGTCACGCAACATCAGGAGCCCTCTTTCGCCAGGGCGCTCTCATGCCATGAACGAAGCAGCAGGTGGGAGAGGAGGGACATCGCGAGGAAGATCGCGACGCCGGTGCCGGAGACGAGGACGAGCGCCGCGAACATCCGGGGGATCTGCAGCTGGTACCCGGCTTCCAGGATGCGGTAGGCCAGCCCCGAGGCCGTGCCGCCGGTGCCCGCCACGAACTCCGCCACGATCGCTCCGATCAGCGCCAGCCCGCCGGAAATCCGCAGGCCCGCGAGGAAATAGGGCATCGCCGCCGGCAACCGCAGCCGGGTCAGCACCTGCCAGCGCGAGGCCCGGTAGAGCCGGAACAGGTCCACGAGGTTGTGGTCCGCCGAGTTCAGCCCGAGCGTCGTGTTCGATAGGATGGGGAAGAAGGCCACGATCCAGGCGCAGATCAGGAGGGAGATCGCGACGTCGTTCACCCAAATGATGATCAGCGGCGCGATCGCGACGATCGGCGTGACCTGGAGGATGACGGCGTAGGGGAACAGCGACAGCTCGATGATTCGCGACTGTGCGAAGAGGATCGAAAGCGCCAGCCCCGCCGTCGCCGCAACGACCAGCGCGGCGAAGGTGATCTTCAGCGTCACCCAGAGGGAGGGCGACAGTGTCCCCCAGTCGCGCACCAGGGTCTGCGCGACGAGGATCGGCCCGGGAAGGATGTAGGGCGGGATGCCCTTGATCCGCACCACCGCCTCCCACGCGCCGAGGAAGACGATACCGATCACCAGCGGCGCGAGGACGCGCAGCACGCCGGCATCCATCAGCCGTAGCCGCGGCGCGCGGACGGGGCCGGCGACGGCCGCGTGCGAAGTCTCGGTCACGCTCACGCCGCCATCGCTCCGTTCAGGGCCTCGGACGCCTCGCGGCAGAGCGCGGCATATTCGGCGGAGGTGCGGAACGCCTCGTCGCGATGGCGCGGCGCGTTCACGCGGAGGTCGTCGAAGACCCTTCCGGGACGCGCAGCCATGACGACGATGCGCTCGGACAGGTACACGCTCTCGAAGACCGAATGGGTCACGAAGATCGTCGTGAAACGCTGCCGGTCCCAGAGCGCGAGAAGGTCGTTGTTCAGCCTGTGGCGCGTGATCTCGTCCAGCGCCGCGAAGGGCTCGTCCATCAGCAGCAGCCGGGGCCGCGTCACCAGGGCGCGGGCGATGGACACCCGCATCTTCATCCCACCCGAGAGCGCGCGGGGGAAGGACCGCTCGAAGCCGGACAGCCCGACGCTCGCGAGCGCTTCCGCAGCGCGTTCCCGCGCCTCTGCCTTCGGGATGCCCGCCAGCCGCAGCGGCAGCATGACGTTCGCAATGGCGGTGGACCAGGGCATGAGGGTCGGCTCCTGGAAGACGAAGCCGACCTCGCCCGTCTGCGGCGCATCGACGCTGATTCGCCCCTCGCTCGGCGCGATCAGGCCCGCGATCATCCGCAGCACCGTGGACTTGCCGCAGCCCGAGGGCCCGAGCAGCGAGACGAACTCCCCCTGCCGGATCGAGAGGTTGACGCCCCGCACCGCCAGCGTGCCGCTGGGGAAGCGCTTGGCAACCCCCTCCAGCACCGCGACCGCGCGGCCGCTCGTGGACGGAACCTCGGTCAGGGGCGCCGTCACGCCCTCAGGCAACGCCGACCCGCTTGTTCACGAATTCCAGCGAATAGGCCTTCTTGTAATCCATCCCCGCCGGATAGACGCCCGCGTCGCGCATGCCCTCGTAGAAGGACTGCCACTTCGTGTCCGTCATCGCGCCGATGCCGAGGTTCACCGCCTCCCCGCTCCGCACGATCCCCTGCGCGTTCATCGCCTGCACGGCGAAGGCGATCTTGGCGTCCGTCATCTCGGGGTTGTCGCGCTTGATCTGCGTGTTCGCCGCCTCGACGTTCCGGCCCGCCATGTATTCGGTCCAGCCCTCGATCGTCGCGTTGATGAAGCGCTGCACGACGTCCTTCTTCTCGGCGACCATTCGCGCCGAGATGTCCACCGTCGTGTTGTAGGCGTCGTAGCCCGCATCGGCGATGAGGAAGACCTTCGGACGCGCGCCCGCCTCCATCGCCGCGAAAGGCTCGGAGGAGACGAAGCCCTGCTGGATCGCCATCCGGTCCGCCATGAAAGGCTGGATGTTGAAGGTGTAGGGGCGGATCTGGCTGTCCTCGAAGCCGAACTTGCGGCGCAGGAAAGGCCAGTAGGTCACGCGCCCAGCGGCGCCGATCAGCACGGGCTTGCCGCGCATGTCCTCGAACGAGTTGATCCCGTTGCCCTCGTGGGTCATCAGGATCTGCGGGTCCTTCTGGAACATCGCGCCGATCGTGAGGAAGGGCAGGCCCTCGCGGACGTAGTTCAGCGCCTGGAACCCGTTGGACATGATCATGTCCACGCGTCCTGCGAGCAGAAGCTGCGCCGGGTTCTGCTGCGGCCCGCCGGTGCGCAGGTCGCACTCGATCCCGTGGCGGCGGTAGATGCCGTTGGCGACGGCCTGGTAGTAGCCGCCATGCTCTGCCTGGGCGCGCCAGTTCGTCTGGAAGGACACCCGGTCGAGCGAGGACTGCGCCTTCACCCGCGCGCCGGGCACGGCCGCGAGGGCCAGGGAGGCAGTGCCCCCCGCCAGCAGCGCGCGACGTTCCATCCGATACCGTGTTCCGGCCATGGGCCCCTCTCCGGTCAAAGCGACGCAGCAATGCCATGGCGGCGGGGTGCCGCGCCAGCCATCCCCCGGCCGAAGCTTAGCAAGGCCGGTGCCACGGCACAGCCCGGTGCCACGGTGCGCGTGGCAGATCGCGACGGCCAGCGCATCGGCCGCGTCGGCTCGCCGGATGACCTGGCCGGGCAGCAGGCGGCGCACCATGTCCTGGACCTGGATGGCGCAGTAAGGCCGGTGCCGCGGCGTGGAGGTGCCTTTCACCCCGGCTCTATCGCCGCGGGACCGCGGGGCTATGCTGCGCCCCCCGCCGGAAAGGCACCCCGCCCGCCCATGTCCCGCGCCGTCTCCATCACCCACGTGACGACCTATCGCTACGACCGGCCGGTCTTCCTGGGGCAACAGACGCTCCGCCTGACGCCGGCGCCGCATGCGCCGGCGCGCATCCTCTCCCACGCGCTGACCGTCGCCCCCGCCAACCACGTCCTCCGCGAGGGCCGCGACCCGCAGGGCGGCGTCGAGTCGCGGGTGCTCTTCGAAGGCCGCGTGGACCACTTCGAGATCACCGCGCGGCTTGAGGCGGAACTGCGCCCGGTCAACCCGTTCGACTTCGTGCTGGAAGGCGGGGCGGAGCGCTGGCCCTTCGACTACGACCCGCTGCTTCGCGCGGAACTCGCACCCTGCCTCGCCGTCGAGGGACCCGGGCCAGGCCTCGCCGCAAAGCTGCCGGACGGCCCCGCCGGCACGGTGCCCATGCTCATCGCCCTCGCCCGCCGCATCGCGACGGAAGTGCGCTATATCCGCCGCGACGAACAGGGTGTCTGGCCGGTCGAGGAGACCTTGACCCGCGGCGAAGGTTCCTGCCGCGACACGGGCTGGGTGCTGGTGCACGCGATGCGCGCGCTGGGCATCGCGGCACGCTTCTGTTCCGGCTACCTCCTCGACCCCGATGAAGGCACGGCGGAACTGCACGCCTGGGCCGAGGCCTTCCTGCCCGGCGCGGGGTGGGTGGGCTTCGACCCGACCTCCGGCCTGCTCGCGGCGGAGAATCATCTGCCGCTCTCGGCCGCCGCCGACCCGCGGCGCGCGGCGCCCGTCACCGGCACGCATGAGGCCTGCGGCGTCGCGTTCTCCGCCTCGATCCGCCTCGAGACGCCTCCGGGATGAACGGGGTGGCGGTGGACGAGATGGTGGACGGCCACGGGCGAGTGCGGCCACACTGGCGGGCCCTCCTCGGCGGCCTCGCCAGCCTGCCGCAAGGAGCGCTGGCGGAGCGGGCACAGATCCTGGCCCGCGCGGTCGCGGAGGAAGGCACGGCCGCTGGTGGCAGCGGCGCGGCCCTGGTGGACCTCATCCCGTTGGTGCTCTCCGCGTCGGAGTTCGCGACGCTCGCGGCGGCCCTGGCCCAGCGTGCGACGCTGCTGGAAGCCGTCCTGGCCGACCTCTACGGGCCGGCCCACCTGCTGCGTGACGGCGCCCTGCCGCCGGAACTCGTCTTCGCGAACCCCGGCTTCCTGCGCCCCTGCCGCGGCGCGCGCGTCGGGCGGTACCTGCACCACGCAGCCTTCGACCTCGCGCGCGGTCCGGATGGACAGTGGCAAGTCACCCATGACGCGATCGGCGACGGGGAAGGCCTGGCGCGCGCGCTGAACCTGCGCGCCCACCTGTCCCGCGCGCTGCCGGAGGCACTGCGTGCCGTGGGCGTGCGGCCGCTGCGCCCCTTCACCGATGCGTGGCGCGATGTGCTGCAGTGCGCGGCGGGTGAGGACGGCGTCGCGCTGCTCACCCCCGGCGTCGCGCATCCCGCATGGGCGGAACACGTGACGCTCGCGCGCGAACTGTCGCTCACGCTCGCGGAGCCGGGCGACCTGACGGTGCGCGGTGGTGCCGTGTTCCTGAAGACCCTGCGCGGGTTGCGGCCGATCCGCGTCCTGCTGCGACGCGTGCCGGGCCGCGCGCTCGACCCGCTGGAGGATGGGGGCGACCCGTCGCGGGGGTCGCGGGGCTGCTCGACTCCTGGCGGCACAGGCGCGTCGCCGTGCTGAACCATCCCGGCGCGGAACTGGTCGAGGCGCCGGCCTTGCCCGCCTTCCTGCCCGACCTTTGCCGGCGGCTGCTGCGTGACGACCTGCTGATCCCCTCCGCCGCGGTGACGTGGCCGGCGCCGGACGGCACGCGGCATGCCGCCGACCCGCGGGCGGAACCGCCGGACGACCCGCGGCTGCGCGCGACGGTCGCGGCACCGGCACGCTCCCTCGCGCCGTCGCTCGGGGAGGACGGACTGGAGCCGCGGGCGGTGACGCTGCGCTTCTTCCTCATCCATGACGGCGCGGCCTGGTGCGCGATGCCCGGCGGTCTTGCGCGCGTGGTGGGCGGCGGGGCGAAGGACGTCTGGGTTCTGGCGGAGGAACGGGCGGAGATCCGCGGCCCCGGCGCGCTACGCCTGCCGGCGCTCGCGATCCGGCGCACGGCGGGCGACCTGCCGTCCCGCGTCGCGGACAACCTGTTCTGGCTCGGCCGGTACGTGGAACGTCTGGACGACGCGGCGCGGATGATGCGCGCGACGATCGCGCGTCTGGAACGCGCGCCGATGCTGCCGCGCGACGCGGCGGAACTGCGGGCGCTGTCACGGTGCCTGCTCGAATCGAAGATCCTGCGCGCCGAGGATGGCACGGAGGAGGCGGGGCTGCGCGCCGCGCTCCGCCGCGCATCGGAGCCGGGCGGGCAGTTGATCCGGCTGACCGACGAGGTCTCCCGGCTCGTCGAGGCCTCGCGCGATCGCCTGACGAACGACATGCACGCGGCCTTCACCGGCCCGCTGCGCGAGGCGCGGGCGGCACTGCGCGTCGCGCGGACGGAAGCCGGGCTGGCGGCGGCGCTCGGGTTGCTGGTGCGATACGCATCGGGCGTGGCGGGGGTCGCGGCGGAGAACATGGTGCGCGGTGGGGCGCATGCTTTCCTCGACCTCGGGCGCCGGATGGAACGGGCGGCCTGCGTCGCTGGGATGCTCGGACAGGTGCTGGCGGAACCGCCGTCCCGCGTTGAGAGCGGGCTGACGCTGGCGCTGGAGCTGTGCGATTCCGTCATCACGTACCGCAACCGGTACCTGCACGTGCTGCAGCCCGCGCCGTCACTGGATCTGGTGATTGCCGATCCGGCTAATCCCCGCGGGCTGGCGTTTCAGCTGGCGGCGGCGGAATCGCTGCTGTCGCAGGTGGAGGGCGCGGGCGACGCGGTCCTCTCCGGAACGGCGGGTGCGCTTCGGGAGGCCGCGGAGGCGATGGCGGCGGAGGTGGTCGGCGCCGGCGATGGCGCGGTGGCTGCAGTCGCGCTTTCGAAGCGGCTGCTGGCGCTGGAGGAAGCGGTGTCGGACCTATCGGACGGGGTGGGACGGCGGTACTTCACGCTGCTCGCCGCGCCGCAGCGGCTGGGGGTGGATACGGCCGAGGCGGTGCGGGGTGCAGCGTGAACTGGCGGGTGCGGCACGTCACGTCGTACGCGTATTCGGAGCCGGTGGAGATGGCGATGCACCTTCTCCACCTCCTGCCGCGTGACCTGCCGCGGCAGGCGGTTCGGCGTGCGGCGCTGGTGGCCGATCCGGCACCGGCGCGGCGGGAGGACGGGACGGACCACTTCGGCAACCGTGCGACCTGGCTGACGATGGACCGGCCGCATACGCGCTTCTCGGTCACGGCGGAGTACGACGTCGCCGTGGAGCCGCGTCCATCCCTGCCTGCGGCAACGCCGGGATGGGAAGACGTGGCGGCGCTGGCGCGGCGGGAGGCGGACCTAGCGGAGTTCCTCTTCGAAAGCCCTTTGCTGCCCGCCGTGGCGGGGGCGCGCGACCATATCGCCGCCTGCTTCCCCTCCGGCAGGCCGGTCGGGGAGGCGTTGCAGGAGGTCGCCCGGCGCTTCCGGGACGGGCTGACCTTCCGTCCCGGTGCGACCACCGTCTCGACGCCGGTCGCAGATGTGCTCCGGCGCCGTGCCGGCGTGTGCCAGGATTTCGCGCACCTGCTCATCACCGGGCTGCGGATGCTCGGCGTGCCCGCGCGGTACGTGTCGGGGACCATCCGCACGCGGCCGCCGCCGGGCGGCGTGCGGCGGCTCGGGGTGGACCAGTCGCATGCCTGGGTGGCGGCCTGGGCCGGGCCGGAGGCGGGTTGGGTGGACATCGACCCGACGAACGCGATCCTCGTGGCCGATGAGCATGTAACGTTGGGGTGGGGGCGCGACTTCGGGGACGTGTCACCGCTGCGTGGGGTGATCCTCGGCGGAGGGCGGCACACGGTGAGCGTCTCCGTGGACATGGAGCCGGCGGAGGCGACGGCGGCCTGAACGCCCCGGGCGGATGACGCTGGCGTGATCCGTGCTATGCCGCGGCCGTTCCACGGGGAGAGACCCATGATCACGCGTCGTACCGTTCTTGCCGCAGGCGCCGGGCTGCTGGCCGCGCCGCACATTGTCCGCGAGGCCCACGCCCAGGCGCCGGTCCGCTTCTGCCTGGACTGGGCGCTGCAGGGGAACCACGGGATGTTTGCCCTCGCCGAGGACCGCGGCGTGTTCCGGCGCGAGGGGCTGGCGGTGCGGATGGACCGCGGTTTCGGGTCCGGCGACACGGCGGTAAAGGTGGCGTCGGGGGCGTACGACCTGGGGTACACCGATCCCTCCACGATGGTGAAGTTCAACGCGGAGAACCCGGACAAGCGCCTCGTCTCCATCTATCAGGTGCTCGACCGGACCGCGGCGGCGCTCGTCACGACGCGGCGTTCCGGGATCACCTCGCCGCAGGGCGTGGTCGGCAAGCGTCTCGGGGCGCCGGAGGGCGAGGCGAGCCGGATGCTGTTCCCGGCCTTCGCGCGGGCGAACAACGTGGACGCGTCGCAGGTGCGCTGGACGTCAATGGCGCCGAACCTGCGGGACACCATGCTGTTCCAGAACCAGGTGGATGCGGTGACGGGGTTCCTCTTCACCGTGCACTTCAACCTCGTCGGCGTCGGCGCGCGCGAGGAGGACATCGTGGCGTGGCCGTATGCCGAGAACGGGCTGGACATCTACGGCTCCGCGATCGTCGCGCGCGCCGAGTGGCTGGAGCGGAACCAGCAGCAGGCCGCGGCCTTCGTGAAGGCTTCCATCGAGGGGCTGAAGCTGCTGATGGCCGAGCCGGACGCAGCGATGGCCGCGCTGAAGCGGCGCGAGGCGCTGTTCGACGAGCCGCTGGAGAAGCGGCGCTGGTTCATGACGCGGGACCGCGGAATCCTGACGCCGGCGGTGCGGTCCGGCGGGACGGGCGTGCTGGATGCGGCGCGGTCGGCGACGTTGGTGCGGGTGAACGCCGAGGCGTACGGGGTCACCAACCCGCCGAACCCGGCGGAGATGTTCACCGACCGGTTCCTGCCGCCGGCGAGCGATCGTCGGGTCGCGTAGGACGTAGGTCCTGGCAGGCGGCCCGAGGTTCGGGCCGGCTGCGAAGGGTTCGGACAAAAGATCGGGCGGCCCCGACGGAGCGGGCGGCCGCCGGGGCGGGCGCCATCATGGTCCGTCCGGCGGCTTTCGGACAAACGGCTCGGTCTGGGCCGTGATCGTCCGCACCCCGCGTCGTTCGCAGGGCTCGGACGCCTTCGGACAAAAGACCTTTGCGCCGGGGCGGCGAGGGCGGGTGAACCTATCAGGGCAGATCGGGCCCGGGACGGACGGCTGATCCGACGGGTATCGGCTGCGGGGAAGACTGTCATCACGGTGCCTCCTTTCTGCCGCCCCGCGTCGGTCATCTCGGTCCTGTGGTAAATAATCCTAGACCGATTGGGTCTCCGCGTCAACCGAAATCGGGCGCTTCGGCCAGCCATGCCGGATGCTGCCATTGTTGTGGCTGAACGGGTGAAAGGGCGTAACCCGCCAATGGCGTCCGCGATCGGGACGTGGCGGCCCGCCCCCATGTGCCTTGCCTATCGCGGCGTGAGGATGCGTCGCATGGAGTGGGGCCGCGGGTGGCCGTAGGTTCCTCCCACGCCCCGCAGCATGCGGCGCGGTTCGAGGAGAAGACAGATGTTCGCCCAGACCAAGCGCACCGCCACGATGGCCGGAGCCGCCGCGGTCATCGCCGCGGCCTTCGCCGCCGCGCCGGCGTCGGCGCAGTCGGCGCGGTACTGCGACGGCAACCTTGTCGCGAATTCCTTCTATTCCAACGTGCTGTCCAACGGATCGACGGCGACGGTGCAGTATCACGGGCAGTTCCAGAACACCGACCCGCAGCGTCGGCGCATCAGCGCGACGCTGCTGCAGATGCAGCGGATCGGGAACTTCACCATCCTGCGGCCGATGGGGCGCCTTGACCTGAACGCCTATGAGCAGAAGGACGTGGTCATCTTCTCGGTGCAGACGAACAACCCGGGCGGGGCGGGCGCGCCGACGCCGGCGCTGGTGGGACAAACGATCCGCTTCGCCTGCCACTTCGTGCAGTAGCGCGCCGGCCGTCGCTCGCCGGGCGGCCTGGTCGCGGTCGTCCCGGCTCGGCGGTGTGGCGAAGCGGCGGTGCCGCGAGGGAGGGGAGTCCCGGGCCGGCTCCCGGGATCTTCCGCCGGCGGGCGTGATCCGGCGGCGGTGCTCGGCAGGGCTAGGCAGGGCCGCGGCGGGCTTGCAGGCTGCGCGCCCATGGAAGCCAGGAAGAACGACCGTCTGTTGATCACGGGGGCGCGGGTTCTCGCGCTGGATGCGCTCTCGGCGCCGCACCGCGACCTGCTCGTGAAGGACGGTCGGATCGCGGCGGTGCTGCCACCCGGCGAGGGGCCTGAGGACGCGGCGCGGCACGATGCGTCGGGGCGACTCGTCATCCCGGGGCTCGTGAACGGGCATACCCACGCGCATGGCGGGCTGTCGAAGGGCGTCGGCGACAAGTGGGACCTATCCGCGCTGCTGGCGCATGCGCCGTGGATCAGCGGGGCGCGGGGGACGGAGGAGAAGCGGCTCTCCGCGACCCTGTCGGCGGTGGAGATGCTGAAGAAGGGGTGCACGGCGGCCTTCGACCTGCCGGCGGAGTTTCCCGGCCCGACGGAGGGGGGGATCTTCGCCGTTGGCGAGGCGTACCGGGCCGTGGGTGTGCGGGCCGTCGTGGCGCCGATGATCGCGGATCTGACCTTCTTCCAGGCGATCCCCGGACTGCTGGATGCGCTGCCGGCGGGCGACCGGGTGCGGGCGGAGTCGATGCGGATGGCGTCTCCGGACGCGATTCTCGCCAAGGTGAGCGAGGTCGCGCGGTCCTGGCCCTTCCCGCAGGACGAGGTTCGGCTGGGGATCGCCCCGACGATCCCGCTGCACGGGTCGGATGACTTCCTGCGGGGCTGCGCGCGGACGGCCGCCGAGTTCGGGCTGCCGATGCAGAGCCACGTGGCGGAGGCGCGGTTCCAGGCCGGCGCCGGGGAGGAGCGCTACGGGACGACGCTGCTGCGGCACATGGATGCGATGGGGTGCGTGGGGCCGCAGTTTTCCGTCGCGCACGGGGTCTGGCTGACGGACGACGACCTGGCGCTGCTGGCGGAGCTCGGTGGGGGATTGTCGCACAATCCCGGGGCGAACATGCGCCTGGCCTCCGGAATCGCGCCGGCGCGGAAGGCGATCCGGGCCGGGGTGAGCGTCGGTATCGGGACGGACGGGTCGTCGTCCTCCGACAATCAGAACATGTTCGAGGCGATGCGGCTGGCGGCCTTCGCCTCGCGCCTGTGGGACGGGGCGGAGGAGGAAGACTGGCTGGGGACGGCGGAGACCGTGCGGCTGGCGACGGCGGGGTCGGCGGCGCTGCTGGGGCTGGAGACCGGGGTGATCGAGGCGGGGAGGCTGGCGGACCTGGTGTTCCTCGACCTGTCGCACGTGAACTGGGCGCCGCTGAACGACGCGGCCAACCAGTTGGTGTGGACGGAGGACGGGTCGGCGGTGCTCGACGTGATGGTGGGCGGGGCGTGGAAGCTGCGGGACCGGCGCGTGCTCGGCGTGGACGAGGCGAGGCTGGCGCGGGAGGCGAACGAAGCCGCTTCGATGCTGCGCGAGGTCAATGCGGAGGTGCGGCGCTGGTGCGAGGCGGTGGCGCCGCATGTGGCGTGTCATTGCCGGGCCCTGGCGGGGCGGTTCACGCGGGCGAAGCGGCTGCTGGCGGAGTGACGGCGATGGAGTTGCTGCAGGGGAAGGTCGCCGTCGTCACCGGGCCGGCGAAGGGGATGGGGGCCGCCGCGACGCTGCTGCTCGCGGATCACGGGGCGGACCTGGCGCTGGTGGGGCGGGACACCGCGGCGATCGGACCGGTGATGGAGCAGGCCCGGGCGAAGGGGCGGCGTGCCGAAGTCTATGCCTGCGACATCACCGACGTCGGCGCGGTGGACGCGATGCGGGACGGCGTGCTGCGCGATTTCGGGCGCTGCGACGTGCTGGTGAACATCGCGGGCGGGACGGGGCCGCTCGGGAAGACGTTCTGGGAGACGACGCCGGAGGAGTTCCGGGCGATCCTCGACCTTAACGTGACGGGGTGCTTCCTGACGATGCGGGCCTTCGCGCCGGCGATGATCGCGGCGGGCGGGGGCAAGATCGTGAATGTCGGCGGGACCTTCGGGCTGCGCGGGAAGGCCGGGCGGGCGGCCTATTCGGCGAGCAAGTGGGGGCTGCGGGGGATCACGAAGTCGGCTGCGCTGGAGCTGGGACCGCACGACGTCAACGTGAACTGTGTCTGTCCGGGGATGGTGGAGGGGCCGCGCTTCGAGGGGGTACGGGCCGAGATGTCGCGGCGGCTCGGGATCACGCCGGACGAGGCGCGGGAGGTCTATTCGCAGGACTACGCGCTGCGGCGGATCAGCACCGATACAGACGTGGCTGGGGCCGTGCTGTTCCTGGCTTCCGACCTGTCGCGGCAGGTGACGGGGCAGGATCTCGCGGTGGATGGGGGATGGGTGATCTGATGCCGGATGCCGTCGCGGACCTGCTGATCTCCGGCGGGACGGTCGTGAACGAGACCGGGCGGTTCGCAGCGGACGTCGCCGTGCGCGACGGGGTGATCGCCTATGTCGGGCATCCCGCCTTCGCGCCGGCGGCGCGGGAAGTGCTGGATGCGCGCGGGCAGTTCGTCATCCCCGGCGCGATCGACGTGCACGTGCACATCCGTGAGCCCGGCATGACGCACAAGGAGGACTGGACGACGGGGACGCGCGCCGCCGCCGCGGGCGGGGTGACGACGGTGTTCGACATGCCGAATACCGATCCGCCGACCTGGACGCTCGAGGCGCTGGCGATGAAGCGGGACGCTGCCGAGCGGCAGGCGCACGTGAACTTCGGGCTCTACGGGCTCGTGGACGAGCGGACGATCGGCAACCTGGAGCCGCTGATGAATGCGGGGGTGATCGGGTTCAAGCTGTTCTACGGGAACACGACGGGGAACCTGCCGGCGCCGAATGACGGGGCCGTGCTGGAGGCGTTCGAGATCCTGGCGCGGCGGGGACACCGGTGTTCGATCCACGCGGAGAACTCGCCGATGCTGTTCTGGCGGGAACGGAGGATGCGGGAGGCCGGGCGGGACGACGACTACGCGCATTGGTGCGCGCGCGCGGACATCGTCGCGATCGAGAGCCTGAACCGGTGCATCACGCTGTCGGAATGGACGGGGGCGCGGATCCATATCGTCCATGAGTCCTGTGCGCGGTCCATCCCGTACATCGTCGCGGCGAAGGCGCGGGGGGTGCCGATCACGGTGGAGACCTGCCCGCAATACGTGATGCTCGCGGCGGAGGACCTCACCGGCGAGATGGCGGGGATCGGGCGGCTGAACCCGCCGATCCGGGAGGGGGCGCAGCGGGACGCGCTGCTGGCAGCGCTGCGCGACGGGGTCATCGACGCGATCGCGACGGATCATGCGCCGCATGCGGTGGAGGAGGTTTCCCGGCCTTCGATCTGGGACAATGCCTGCGGATTCCCGGGGGTGGAGACCTCCATGCGATTGATGCTCACCCTGGTGTCGCAGGGGCGGATGACGATGGAGGCCTACGTACGGGCGGCCGGGGCGGCGCCGGCGCGGGCCTTCGGGCTGTACCCGCGGAAGGGCGTGATCCAGCCGGGGGCGGATGCGGATATGGCGGTGGTCGATCCATCGAAGGAAGGCGTCATCCGGGGGGCGGAGCTGCAGTCCGTCCGCAGCCGGTTCACGCCGTTCGAGGGGATGCGGACGGTGGGCACGCCCGTCGCGACGGTGGTGCGGGGACGCGTGGTGATGCGGGACGGCGTCGTCGGCGACGCGGCGGAATGGGGGCGGATGGAACGGCCGGAGATGCCGCCGCCGGCGCCGCGGAACCTCGGGACGACGACGGAGGCGATCCTGCGTCCCGGGCATATGCCGATCGCCGGATAGCGCGAGCCCTGTCGCGGGCCGGGACGATGTCCGCCGGGCGCGGGCCTTCGTGCCGTCAGGTCGGCGCTATTCCGCCGCGATCCGTTCTTCCACCCGCTTCACCCGGATCGCGCGCCAGACCTTTTCGGGCGTGAGGGGCATGTCGAGGTGGGCGACGCCGATCGCGTCGCAGACGGCGGAGACGATGGCCGGCGGAGCGCCGCAGGCGCCGCCCTCCCCTGCCCCCTTGGCGCCGAGGTCGTTGGTGGGGGTGGGGACGACGTTGAAGCCAAGACGCAGGTCGGGGGCGTCGGCGGCGCGGGGGAGCGCGTAGTCCATGTAGGTGGCGGTGAGGAACTGACCGCTGTCGGGGTCGTAGCGGGATTCCTCGAGGAGGGCCTGGCCGATGCCGGTGAGGATGCCGCCATGCATCTGGCCGTGGACGAGGAGCGGGTTGATGACGTTGCCCACATCGTCCACGGCGGCATAGGCGACGAGGGTGACGGTGCCGGTTTCGGGGTCCACCTCGACCTCCGCGACGTGGCAGCCATTGGGGAAATTGCATTCGACGTTGCGGGTGTAGGTGACGGCCTCGTCGAGCCCTGGACTTTCGCCCTCCGGCAACGCGGCCGGGTCCTTTGCGACGGCGATGATCCGGGGCCAGTCCACCGCGCGGTCGGTGCCGGCGATGGTGAAGCGGCCGTCGGCCAGCTCGATATCCTCGGGCGCGGCTTCGAGGAGGTTGGCGGCGATGCGGCGTGCCTTGTCGAGCACGGCGGTGCCGGCGCGAAGCGTCGCGGTTCCGCCCATGGAGGAGGAGCGGGAGCCGCCGGTGCCGCCGCCCTTCTCGATCAGGTCGGTGTCGCCCTGGACGAAGCGGATGCTCTCGAGAGGGATGCCGAGGGTCTGGGCGACGATCTGGGAGAAGGCGGTCTCGTGGCCCTGGCCATGGCTGAAGGTGCCGACGCGGAGTTCGGCGGTGCCGTCGTCCATCATCGCCACGCGCGCCCATTCCATGGGGCCGCCGCCGGAGGCTTCGACGAAGTAGCCGAGACCGATGCCACGCAGCTTGCCGCGGCGGGCGGATTCGGCGCGGCGGGCGGGTAAGCCCTGCCAGTCCGCGAGCGCCAGGGCCTTGTCCTGCGTCTCGGCGAAGCGGCCGCTGTCGATGAGGTTCCCGACGACGTTGCGGAACGGCATCTGGTCCGGGCGGATGTAGTTGCGGCGACGGACCTCGTCGCGCGGGAGACCGGTCGCGAGCGCAGCCTGGTCGAAGAGTCGTTCCATCACGTAGGCGGTCTCGGGTCGCCCGGCGCCGCGGAAGGAGTCGGTCGGGACGGTGTTGGTCAGGACGCAGCGGACCTCGTTGTTGATCAGGGTGCAGGCATAGACCGTGCCCATGACGCGGCCGCCGGCTTCGGTCGGCACACGGGCGCCGAAGTCCTGGATGTACGCGCCGAGGCCGGCGACGGTGCGGATGCGGACGGCGAGGCAGCGCGCACCGGCATCGAGCGCCATCTCGGCGCGGGTGACCTGGTCGCGGCCATGCGGGTCGGACTGGAAGGTCTCGGTTCGGCCGGCGAGCCACTTGACGGGGCGCTTGAGACGGCGCGCGGCCCACAGAACCATGACGTTCTCGGGCATGAGTTTGCCGCGGACGCCGAAGCCGCCGCCGACGTCGGGGGATATGATGCGGAGGGCGTCTTCCGGGACCTTGAGGGCGATCTTGGCCAGGCCCTCGCGTACGCGGAAGACGCCTTGGGTGGGGCCGGTGAAGACGTAGCGAGCCTTGGCCTCGTCCCATTCGCCCAGCGCCACGCGGGGCTCCATGGGGCTGGGGACCATGCGGTTGTTGATCAGTTCGACGGCGACGGTGCGGTGGGCCGTCGAGAAGGCCGCGTCCACCTCGTCACGCAGGCCGTTCTCCCAGGTGACGGCGACGTTGTCGGGGCGGCCTTCGTGCAGGATGGGCGCGCCGGGTTCCGCCGCGGCGGCGGTGTCGGTCACGGCGGGGAGCGGGTCGTAGTCCACCTCGACCAGCTCGGCCGCGTCGAGCGCCTGCTGGCGCGTTTCGGCGACGACCAGCGCGACGGGGTCGCCGACGTAGCGGACGACGTCCGTTTGGAGGATCTTCCGGGGCGGGTTGAACATCGGCGCGTCGCGGCCCTTCACGACAAGGGTCGCGCCGATGGGGCCGATGCCGTCCGCGTCGGCGTCTTGGCCAGTCAGAACGGCGAGCGCGCCAGGTGCAGCGCGCGCGGCGTCCGTCTTGATCGAGAGGATGCGGGCGTGGGCGTGCGGCGAGCGGAGGATGACGGCCTGCGCGCAGCCCGGCGGGTCGAAGTCGTCGGTGTAGCGGCCGCGGCCGGTCAGGAGGCGGGGGTCCTCGCGCCGACGAACGGGCTGACCGATGCCGAACTTGTTCACTCCGGAACCTCCTGACGCGGGCTAGAGGGTAGCGCCCGCTGGCGGCGGCGGCGAGTGACCCGCCGGCCCGAGGCGGGCGCAGCAACAGAATCCAGGACCACGCATGATCCGCGGCAGCCTTTCGGCCCTCCTTCTCGTCGTCGGCGTCGCGGGTGCGCCGGCGCTCGCGCAAACCGCACCCCCTCCCCGCCTGCGGCCGCCGTGGACCCGGCGGCGCGGGCGGAGGCGGAGCGGGTGATCCAGGCGCTCAACATGGGCGGGCTGATGGAGCAGACGATCCAGGCGCTGCGGCCCGGGCTGGTGCAGCAGATGCAGCAGGCCGGACGCGCGAACCCCCAGCAGGCCGAGGCGGCGGTGGGGGAGGTCATCATGCCCGCGCTGCGGGCCGCGACGCCGCAGATGATGACAGGAATCGCCGATATCTGGGCGCGCTACTTCACGGCGGAGGAACTGCGGCAGATGGTGGCCTTCTACGACACGCCGCTTGGGCGCAAGTCGCTCGCGCTGATGCCGCAGATGACGGCGGAGACGCAGGCGCTGGCGCAGCGGATCCTGCCGCAGATCCTGCAGGATACGATCTCCAAGAACCGCGACGCGTTGCGGCAGCGGGGGATCCAGGTCTGACAGGGTAGGGCTGTAAGCGCGGGGTGGCGACGGGGCCGCGCCTCGCGCGTGGGTCGCCCTGCGTGCTGACGGACGCGGCCGCGTTCCGAACGGCTGGGCGGGCCCCTCGACCGGCCCGGCGCGGTCGGGAAGACTCCTCCCCGTGCGAGGGAGGCTGGGATGGATAGCGCCGCGATCATCGGCACGGGGCTGGTCGGGCGGGCCTGGGCGATGGTCTTCGCCCGGGCCGGATGGGGCGCGCGGCTCTGGGACCCGGTGGAGGGCGTGGCGGAGCGGGCGCGGGAGCTGTGCCGGACGGGTTTGCACGACCTCGCGGCGGCGGGGCTCTGCGACGATCCGGCGCGCGGCGGCCCGGGTGACCGTGCACGCGACGATGGGGGAGGCCGTCGCCGGCGTCGCGCTGGTGCAGGAGAACGGGCCGGAGCGGCTGGAGGTGAAGCGGGACCTCTTCGCGGCGCTGGATCGGGTGACGGCGCCGGGGGTGCCGCTGGCGTCCTCGACCTCGGCGCTGCGGTGTTCGGCGTGGAGCGAGGGGGTGGCGGGGCGGGCGCGTTGCCTCGTCGCGCATCCGGTCAATCCGCCGCACCTGGTGCCGCTGGTGGAGTTGTCGGGGGCGCCCTGGACCGATCCGGCCATCGTGGAGCGGGCGCGGGCGATCTACGCACGCGTCGGGCAGGCGCCGGTGATCATCCGGCGGGAGGTGGACGGGTTCGTGCTGAACCGGCTGCAGGCGGCCCTGCTGGCGGAGGCGTTCCGGCTGGTATCGGAAGGCGTGGTGTCGCCGGCCGACCTCGACGTGACGATGACGCGCGGGCTGGGGCTGCGCTGGGCCTTCATGGGGCCGTTCGAGACGATCGAACTTAACGCGCCGGGTGGGATCCCGGACTACGTCGCGCGGTTCCGCGGCTTCCTGGAACTGATCCCGCGCGATCCCGCGCGGCCGGAGGTGTTTTCGGACGAGGCGCTGGCGACCGTGATGGCTGAGTGGACGCCCACGGCCGATGCCGAGGCGAAGATGCGCTGGCGGGACGGGCGGCTTGCGGCGCTCCGCGTGCATCTCGATGCACGGGACCGTGGCGCGCTGGACAGGGCTCCTGCCCCGCCGCAGGCTTCGACGCCATAGGCATGGGGAAGCGGACATGGCCGATGTGAAGGTCGCTGTCGTCACGGGCGCGGGGTCAGGAATCGGGCGCGCGGCGGCGCTGGCGCTGCTGGATGACGGGTGGAACGTTGCGCTCGTCGGGCGGCGTCGCGACGCGTTGGACGAGACGGTGCGACGGGCCGGTGAGTCCGGTCCGCACTGCTTCGTGGCGTCGGCGGATGTCGGGGACCGCGCGGCGGTGGATGCAGCCTTCGCGGCGGTGGCCGGGCATTTCGGGCGCGTGGACCTGCTGTTCAACAATGCGGGGCGCGGATCGCCGTCGGTGGATTTTGACGAGATCACGCCGGAGGACTGGGCGGGCGTCGTCGCGGCGAACCTGAACGGGACCTTCTTCTGCGCGCAGGCGGCGTACCGGCAGATGAAGAACCAGTCGCCGAAGGGCGGGCGGATCATCAACAACGGCTCGATTTCCGCGCATGCGCCGCGACCGGGGAGCGCGCCCTACACCGCGACGAAGCACGCCGTGACGGGGCTGACGAAGTCCCTTTCGCTCGATGGGCGCAAGCACGACATCGCCTGCGGGCAGATCGATATCGGCAACGCGGCGACGGAGATGACGGACCGGATGACGCGGGGCGTGCCCCAGGCGAACGGGACGACGATGGTCGAGCCGCGGATGGATGTCGCGCTGGTCGGCCGGGCGGTGGCGCAGATGGCGTCGCTGCCGCTGGATGCGAACGTGCAGTTCATGACGATCATGGCGACGAAGATGCCCTTCGTCGGGCGGGGGTAGGGCGGACCGGACACGGCTCCGCTGACGCCTGCCCCACGTCGGAGGGGATCGCCCGGCCGGTTTACGGCATGGAAGGCCGCGGTTCCGGCGCCAGGGCAATGGCCGGCGATGCTTCGTCGCACCCGGCGAGACCAGCGGCCGTCACGTCTCGCGTCAGCCAGTTCGGGTCCAGCCGCCAGATCTCCGTCACCAGCCCACGTTCGAGGGCTGTGTAACTCCTCCATTGGCTGGCGAACTGACCGACCAGCGCGCAGGCCGCGGATTGGCGTCCCCCCGCCCGGAAGCGGGCCTGGGAGATGAGGGCATAGAGGGACCAGTCCGCCAGGCGCACGCGATCCGCCGCCGCGACGAACTTGTTGGGGAGCGGACGCGATGTCAGGGACGGACCGTGTCGGAGCATCGTGTCCCAGCTCGGCGTGCCCGGATCGAGCGACGCCACGCGCCGGAGTTCGGCCGTCAGCGCGGGGTCGACGCCGTAGACGTAGGACGCGCCGTCGACGCCCGCCGCTGCGAGGGCCTCACCGCGCTCGACCCAACGCTTCAGCAATGTCGCGGCCGTCTGGTCGTCCCGCGCCCCGTAGTGGAGGTACGCGTTCCGCACGACGAGGTACTCGGTCAGCCGTGCGGCCAAGGTGCCGGCGGTCCCGCCGCGCGTGATCGCGGCGTAGAGGTCGCTCGTGAAGACGAAGGTCTTTAGGAAGACCGGGTGGTCAAGGTTCAGACGGATCGGCGCCGGCTGCGGGGACCAGAGCATGAGGGCGCGGACGGGGATGGTTCCGTGAAGGATCGCCGGCTCGCGCAGCGTGACGTCCAGCGTGAGGATTGACAGGGGGGGCTGCCGCTCGAGCCGCCCCAGAGGGCAGGCGAAGGTCTGGATCGCTGACTGTCGTCGCGCCATCGCTTGCGGTGGCTGCCATGCCCGCCGTTCCCTGAAGCCGGACGGACGTCCGGCCCGCGAAGTTTGCCCCGGCGGGTGGACGAGCTGCAACAACTGCCGCCTAGGCACGCCGTCGTCAGCGCGCGCGGGCGATGCAGAACTCGACGATGCCCTCCAGCGCGTCGCGAGCCTGGCCGGGTGGGAAGGTGGCCAGCGCGGACAGCGCGCGGTCGCCGTAGAGGCGCGCGCGGGCGACGGTGTCCTCGACGGTGCGATGGCGGCGGATGAGGGCCTGGGCCCGGGGCAGGTCGTCGTCGGACTGTTCCTTGTCCTCCAGCACGCGGCGCCAGAAGGCGCGCTCGGCCTCATCGCCTCGGGCATGGGCGAGGAGGACGGGGAGCGTGATCTTTCCCTCGCGGAAGTCGTCGCCGACGGTCTTGCCCAGCGCGGCCTCGGAGGCGGAGTAGTCGAGGGCGTCGTCCACCAGCTGGAAGGCGATGCCGAGTGCCATGCCGTAGTCGCGAAGGGCGACGGCATCGGCCTCCGGACGGTCGGCGACGACGGCGCCGACCTCGGTCGCGGCGGCAAAGAGGGCGGCGGTCTTGCCTTCGATGACGCGGAGGTACTGGTCCTCCGTCGTGGCGATGTCGTTCTGCGTGACGAGCTGCAGGACCTCGCCCTCGGCGATCGTGGCGGCGGCGGCGGAAAGGATCTCGAGCACGCGGAGCGAACCGTCGGCGACCATCAGCTGGAAGGCGCGGGCGAAGAGGAAGTCGCCGACGAGGACGGAGGGCTTGTTGCCGAAGAGGGCGTTGGCGGAGGGGCCGCCGCGGCGGAGGGCGGATTCGTCCACGACGTCGTCGTGCAGCAGCGTCGCGGTGTGGATGAACTCCACGCACGCCGCGAGCGCGACGTGGCGGGTTCCGCGATAGCCGCACAGCCTGGCGGCGGCGAGCGTCAGCAGCGGGCGCAGGCGCTTGCCGCCGGCGGCGACGATGTGCGCGGCCAGTTGCGGGATGAGGGCGACCTCGCTCTGCATCCGGTCCACGATCAGGCGGTTGCAGGCTTCCAGGTCGTCGCGCACGAGATCGGTCAGCGCGGCGAGCGCGCGTTCGGGGTCGTTCGGTGGAAGTGTCGGGGCCGGCGCGGGGCGTGCGCTCACGATTGACCTGTCCTAAGGGGCGCGCACCATATGCGCGGGCGGCGGCGGGCGACAACCGCCGGGCCCGAGAAGGGGGATGCTTGATCCGGGTGCTGCTGCGGGAGGGCGATCCGGTGCGGCTGGGCTTCCTCCAGGCGTTGCTGCGGGATGCGGGGCTGCGGCCGCTTCTGCTGGACGGGCATATCAGCGCGGTCGAGGGGCGGATCGGGGCGTTTCCGCAGCGGCTGGCCGTGCCGGAGGACGAGGCGTCCCGCGCCGAGGCGGTGCTGCGGCAGGCCGGGGAGTGGGAGGGCTAGGCCCGCCCCCGCCCGAGGACGCGGGGGAGGAGCACGGGCTGCTCGGCGGGCGAGTGCGGCTGCGGCAGCCGCGCGCGGGGCTTCGGGCGGGGCTGGATTCCGTGATGCTGGCGGCGGCCTGTCCGGCCCGGGCCGGCGAGCGTGTGCTGGACCTAGGCTGCGGACCGGGCGGCGTGTTCCTGTGCGTCCTCGCGCGGGTGGCGGGTAGTGCGGCGGTCGGTGTGGAGCGGGATCCGGCGCTGGCAGCGCTGGCGCGGGAGAATGCGGCGCTGAACGGCTGGGCGGAGCGGACGGAGGTCATGGCATGGGAGGTCGGGGCCGGGGAGATCGGGGCCGGGGCGCTGCCGCCGGTGCATCACGCGGTGTGCAATCCGCCCTGGTGGCCCGGCGGTACCGAGCCGCCGGGGGAGCGACGCCGGGGGGCGACGCACGCGGCCGGCGGCGGGCTCGATGTCTGGGCAGGGGCGATGGCGCGGGCGCTGCGGCCGCGCGGGACCGGGGCGATGGTGCTGCCGGCGGCGTTGCTGGATGCAGGCATGGCAGCCCTGCGGATGTCCGGCTTCGGCGGCGTGGTGGTCTGGCCGCTGTGGCCGCGGGCCGGGGTGGCGGCGCGGCGCGTGGTGCTTCGGGGGCGGCTCGGCGGCAGGGGCCCGACCACCCTGTCGCCGGGGCTGGTCCTGCACGCGGGCGGCGGCTGGACCGCGGAGGCTGACGCGGTGCTGCGGGGCGGCGCGGCGCTGGAGGAGGCGGTGACGCGGCAGTCGGGTTGAGGCGCGTCCGGTCTGTGGGGTCGTCGGACCGGCTCGCCGTCGCCCGGGGACGGTGCCGTCAGGGTCTCTCGTCGGGGTGACGGAGCATCCAGAGGCGTTCGTGCGCCGCGACGAGGCCTTCCAGGTTCTTGCGGCGGTTAGCATCGGGGCTGACGGGACGACGGGTCAGCATGAGTTCAAGGACGCGCAGCAATTCGCCCGCAACCTCGTGGTCGCCCTGGTCGCAGGCCTGGTGGAAGGCGATGAGGACCTTGTCGGAGAGGCGGCGCGTGTGCCGGGGCGCAGCCGCACCGGACGCGGTGCCCGCGCGGTCGAAGGGCTCGCCTTGCGGATCGGCCGCGTCCTCTGACATCGCATGCTCCCCCGATCCGGCGCCGAAGGCGCGCCGGTCCCGGGCCCACCGGTCCGGGACCGCATCGTTCTGACACGACGCCGCGCGGGGTGGAACCGCGGCGTATGTCGCGTCAGTGTCGTAATTCGATCACGCCGACCGGCTGCGGGGAGCCGTTGAAGGCGACGTCGGTGAAGGCTTCCTCCCAGGTCCCGATCGTCGAGGCGCGGGAGTATTCGGTCGCGCGGTTCTCGAAGAAGTTCGTGTGCTCCACGGCGTTGAGCATCTCGTCGAGCCACGGGAGCGGGTTCTTGCCGATGTGGTACATCGGCTCGAGGCCCAGCTGCTGCAGGCGGCGGTCGGCGATGAAGCGGATGTAGAGCTTCGTGTCCGCGGCGGTCAGCCCGGTGACGGCACCGAACTCGAAGGCGAGGTCGATGAACGCGTCCTCGTGCTCCACGATCGTGTTGCAGATGGCGTAGAGGTCGCGGCGGAAGTCCTCCGTCCAGATCTCCGGGTTCTCCTGAACGAAGGTGCGGAAGAGGCGGATGACGGAGAGGCAGTGGAGCGTCTCGTCGCGGACGGACCAGGAGACGATCTGGCCCATGCCCTTCATCTTGTTGTGCCGCGGGAAGTTCATGAGGATGGCGAAGGAGGCGAAGAGCTGCAGGCCTTCGGTGAAGGCGCCGAAGGCGGCGAGGGTCTTCGCGATCTCGGTCTTCGACTCCACGCTGAAGTTCTGCATGTAGTCGTACTTGTCCTTCATCTCCTTGTAGCGGAGGAAGGCGGTGTACTCGATCTCCGGCATGCCGATGGTGTCGAGGAGGTGCGAGTAGGCGGCGACGTGCACCGTCTCGATGTTGGAGAAGGCGCTCAGCATCATCAGCACTTCGGTCGGCTTAAAGACCTGGCTGTAATGCTTCATGTAGCAGTTGTTCACCTCGACGTCCGCCTGGGTGAAGAAGCGGAAGATCTGGGTGAGGAGGTTCTTCTCGCCGGGCGTGAGGTTCTTCTGCCAGTCCTTCACGTCGTCGGCCATCGGCACTTCTTCCGGCAGCCAGTGGAGTCGCTGCTGGGTCAGCCAGGCGTCGTAGGCCCAGGGGTAGCGGAAGGGCTTGTACACCGGGTTGGCGGTGAGGAGGTCGAAGTGGACGGGGGTTCCGTCGCGGGCAATGGCGCCGTCGGGCATGGGATCGGTCCTGGAGATCGGGACGTGTCGTTCGCGCAGGCCTGCCATCACTGGCAGGCGAGGCATTCCTCGTAGTTGTTACTGCCCGCCACGGCGGCAACCAGCGGCAGCGGCGCCACTTCCACGTCGTTCGCGGCGAGGCCGAGCTTCGGCTGTTCCGCCACCTTCTCGCTGACGGTGTCAGCGCGCTGGATGGAGAGGGAGCGGCAGTAGTAGAGCGACTTCACGCCGCGCTTCCACGCCATGACGTGGATCTGGTGCAAGTCGCGCTTGTGGACGTTCGCGGGCAGGAAGACGTTCAGCGACTGGGACTGGCAGATATAGGGCGTGCGGTCCGCGGCGTGCTCGATCACCCAGCGCTGGTCGAGTTCGAAGGCCGTCTTGAAGACGGCCTTCTCCTGCTCCGTCAGGAAGTCGAGGTGCTGGACCGAGCCCTTCGTGACGGTGACGGAGGTCCAGGTGTCCTCGTCGTCGCGGCCGTGCTTCGCCAGAACCTTCTGCAGGTAGGGGTTGCGGACGATGTAGGAGCCGGAGAGCGTCTTGTGGTTGTAGACGTTCGCCGCGATCGGCTCGATCCCCGGCGAGGCGCCGCCGCAGATGATGGAAATGGAGGCGGTCGGCGCGATCGCGATCTTGTTCGAGAAGCGCTCCTGGATGCCGTATTCCGCGGCGTCAGGGCACGGGCCGCGCTCGGCCGCGAGCTCGCGGGACGCCGCGTCGGCACCCTCCCGGATGTGCTTGAATATCTTCTTGTTCCAGACCTTCGCGACGACGCTCTCGAACGGCACGTTGAGCATCTGGAGGAAGGAGTGGAAGCCCATGATGCCGAGGCCGACCGAGCGCTCGCGCATCGCGGAGTACTTCGCCTTCGCCATCGTGTCGGGCGCGGTGTCGATGAAGGACTGCAGGACGTTGTCGAGGAACCGCATGATGTCGGGGACGAAGCGCGGCTCGTCCTTCCACTGCATGTAGGTCTCGCAGTTGATCGAGGAGAGGCAGCAGACGGCGGTGCGGTCCTTGCCGTGGTGGTCGCGGCCCGTCGGGAGCGTGATCTCCGAGCAGAGGTTCGAGGTCTTCACCTCGAGGCCGGAGAGCTTGTGGTGCTCCGGCATCGCGCGGTTCACGTGGTCGGAGAAGATCAGGTAGGGCTCGCCGGTCTCGATCCGCGCGGTGAGAATGCGGATCCAGAGGTTGCGGGCCGAAACCTTGCGGATGACCGCGCCATCCTTGGGCGAGGTGAGGGCCCAGTCCTCCCCGTTCTCGACGGCGCGCATGAAGGCGTCGGAGACGAGGAGGCCGTGGTGGAGGTTCAGCGCCTTGCGGTTGGGGTCGCCGCCGGTGGGGCGGCGCAGCTCCACGAACTCCTCGACCTCCGGGTGCGAGATCGGGAGGTACACGGCGGCGGAGCCGCGGCGCAGCGAGCCCTGGGAGATGGCGAGCGTCAGGCTGTCCATGACCCGAATGAAGGGGATGACGCCGGAGGTCTTCCCATTCATCCCGACCTTCTCGCCGATCGAGCGGAGGTTGCCCCAGTAGGAACCGATGCCGCCGCCCTTGGAGGCGAGCGCCACGTTCTCGTTCCAGAGGCCGAGGATGCCGTCGAGGCTGTCGGAGGCCTCGTTCAGGAAGCAGGAGATGGGGAGGCCGCGAGTCGTGCCGGCGTTCGACAGCACGGGCGTCGCCGGCATGAACCAGAGGCGGGAGATGTAGTCATAGATCCGCTGCGCGTGTTCCCGGTCGTCGCCATAAGCCGAAGCGACGCGCGCGAAGAGGTCTTGATAGGACTCCCCCGGCAACAGGTAGCGGTCGTCCAGCGTCGCTTTGCCGAACGCGGTGAGGAGGGCATCGCGCGAGCGATCCACCACGACCTGACCCTGACCCGGCAACTGAATTGCGTCGAACATGACGTTGGAAAACCCCCGAAAATCCCCCGGACGCAGCATGCGCCTCCGGGCCTTCGACGACAACGCCCCGCTCAAGGCCAAGGACCATATGTTGCGGCGCTGTGGCAGAACGGACACCGGATATGGTGGTTGCCCCGGCGCCGACCACAAGTCCCGGCCCGTCCCCCCGGACGGTTCAGGCGACTCGCGTATTCAGCGCGAGTCGTGTCGCACGGATCGGCGTGTCATCGGGGTTAAACAAATCCGTGACGCCGCTTCCGTCCCCGATATCCCCGTCATCCACAGCCGTGGCCCCAGGCGGGGCCTCAGCCGGAAAGCAAGGTTCAGCGCATCGGTGGAGCGTACATGAGGCCGCCCTGGGACCACAGGCGGTTAACGCCGCGGGGCATGCCGGTCGGGGTGACGCTGCGCTCCCACATCTCGCCGAAATTACCGACGGCGCGGATGACGTTCACGGCCCAGGCATTGTCGAGTCCCATCTGCCGGCCGAGGTCGCCGGAGCGGCCGGTGAAGCGGGCGACGTCGGGGTTCGCCGACTCGAACGTCGCGGCGTTCGCCTGGGTGATGCCCAGTTCCTCAGCCGTGATGAGGGCGAAGTGGGTCCAGCGGACGATGTCGAACCAGCGCCAGTCGCCCTTGCGGACGAGGGGGCCGAGCGGTTCCTTGCTGATGATCTCCGGCAGCAGGATGTAGTCGGCGCCCGCGGCGCCCTGGCCCACGCGGAAGGCGGCCAGCGTCGAGGTGTCGGAGGAATAGGCGTCGCAGCGGCCCGCGGCGAAGGCGGTCCGCAGTTCCTCCAGGTTCTCGAACAGGACGGGGTTGAGCCGCATGTTGTGGCGCCGGAAGTAGTCGGCGACATTCAGCTCCGTCGTGGAGCCGGGCTGGAGGCAGACGCTCGCGCCATCGAGCTTGAGGGCGCTGTCCACCCCGAGGCGGCGGTGCACGAGGAAGCCGTTGCCGTCGTAGTAGTTCACCCCGGCGAAGGCGAGGCCGAGCTGCGCCTCCCGCGACAGGGTCCAGGTCGTCGCGCGCGACAGCATGTCCACCTCCCCCGACTGCAGGGCGGTGAAGCGGTTCTGCGCGGTGGTCGGGACGAAGCGGACGCGGGTGCCGTCCCCGAAGACGGCCGCCGCGACGGCGCGGCAGGTGTCCGCATCGAGGCCGCGCCATTCGCCCCGGGAATCGGGTGTCGCGAAGCCGACGGTGTTCGGCGTGACGCCGCAGAGGACGTGGCCACGCGCGCGGATGGCGGCGAGGGTATCGGGCGCAGGCTGGGCCGCGGCCGGGAGCGCCGCCACGATCGCCAGTGCGGCGCCGATGAACCAGTCGCGCATGCCCTTACTCCCCTGCCCTGCCCGTCCTGCAGGATAGCGGGAATCGCACGGGGCCGAAACGGCGCCGGGCCGCCCTTTTCGGAGCGGCCCGGCCTTGGATCCGGCGATGCGCGGGAAGTCAGCGCATGGGCGGGGCGTACTGGAGGCCGCCCTTGCTCCACAGCGCGTTGATGCCGCGCTGGATGCCGATCGGGGTGATGTTGCGGTCCCACATCTCGGCGAAGTTGCCGACCTGGCGGACGATCTGCACCGCGAAGTCGTTGTTGATGCCCATCTGGCGGCCGAGGTCGCCGGAGCGGCCCATGAAGCGCTGGACGTCCGGGTTATTGCTGTCCTGGAATTGGGCGAGGTTCTGCGACGTGATGCCCAGCTCCTCCGCCGTTACCTGGGCGAAGAGCGACCACCGCACGATGTCGAAGAAGCGCCAGTCGCCCTTGCGCACCACCGGGCCGAGCGGCTCCTTGCTGATGATCTCGGGCAGCAGGAGGTACTGGCTCATGTTCGGGCCCTGGGAGGCCGCGAAGGAGGCGAGCGAGGAGGCGTCGTTCGTGTAGGCGTCGCAGCGGCCGGAGATGAAGGCCTGCCGCAGCTCCTCGATGTTGTCGATGACGATCGGGGTGTAGCGCAGGCTGTTCGTGCGGAAGAAATCGGCCATGTTCAGCTCGGTCGTCGTGCCGGGCTGGACGCAGACCGTCGCGCCGTCGAGCTGGCGCGCGGAGGTGACGCCGGACGAGCGCCTCACCATGAAGCCCTGGCCGTCGTAGAAGTTGACGCCGGCGAACGCCAGGCCAAGGGACGCCTCGCGACCCAGCGTCCAGGTCGTGCTGCGCGAGAGCATGTCGATCTCGCCGGACTGCAGCATCGTGAAGCGCTGCTGGGTCGAGGCGGGGACAAAGCGCACCTTCGTCGCATCGCCGAGGATGGCGGCGGCGACCGCACGGCAGGTGTCCACGTCCAGGCCGCGCCACTCGCCCCGGGAATCGGGGTTCGAGAAGCCGACGGTGGACGGCGCGACGCCGCAGATCAGGTTGCCGCGCTGGCGGATGGTGGCGACGGTGTCGGCGGCGGGCTGTGCAAGGGCGGCGGTCGTCGTGCCGAGCCCGATGGCCGCGGCGAGAAGGCCGGCGGCTGCTGTAAGGCGCATGGTGAAGAACTCCCCCGGTAGGCACGCTCCCGCTTCGTTGCGGGTTGCGGCGACCGAGGGATTTTGCGGGCGACGCGCGCCGGCGCAAGTCCCGAGAGCACGGGATCGTGCAGCCGCCCGGGAGGCGCGTGCCGTTGGAAGGGGCAACGTGCCGCCGGGCTGGGCGGTCGGCGGGCGTCAGCGGGGGGGACGAAGCAGGTCGCGGAGGAGGGGATCGGCAGTGCGGTCCGCAGGGCGTTTTCCTTCCGCGTCGATGCGGGAGGGGTCGGCACCATGGTCCAGCAGGAGGCGGACCAAGGCGGCGTCGCCCTGCCCGGCGGCAAAGGACAGGGCGGTCCGGCCCGCCGTTGCATCGGAGAGCGCTTCGGGAGCGGACAGGCAGGCGTCGCCCTCGGGGTCCGGGGTCACGGGCGCGCGCGTCGACGCATTCACGTCGGCACCGGCCTGAAGGAGGATGGCGGCGGCTTCGATGGCATCGGTCCCCGCCGCGACGACGAGGGCGGGGCGGCCGGAGCCGCCGATCGCGTCGGGGTCGGCGCCGGCCCGGATCAGTTCACGCAGGGCGTCCGGCGATGCGACGGCGAGCGCGGTCAGCGGATCCTCCCACTCGAACTCCGGCGCGCGCCGTGCGGCGTCCGGATCCGCCTCGAGAGCGGCGCGGAGCGCAGCGAGGTCTCCGGATAAGGCGGCGGCCCGGATCGCGCGACGCGGGATGTAATCGGGGGCGAGAAGGGCTGCTCCGGGGCTGTCGGCCTCGATGACGAGGTTGTCGGCCGTGCTGCGGTCCAGATAAAGCGCGGCGAGCTCCGCGGCTTCCACCTCCGACCGGCCGAAGCGGGTCCGGTAGTAGGCGGCGACCTCGCGCATCGCGGCAGCCCGGGCGCCCCGGTGCGCGGCGTATTGCCGGTGGGCGGCGAGAGTCGAGAGGGCGCGGGCCCGAAGGTACGGGTCGAGCGCAGCCGTGCCGACCTCATCGGGACCAGCCGGGATGGGCCGAATGGTCCAAGGGCGGAGCGCCGCGCGTTCGGCCAGCGTGTAGCGATCGGCGTCCCGGCTGCCGCAGGTCCAGTCCGGTAGGAGCGGCAGCGCGGCCAGGCTGGCCGCGGTGACGTCGTGACGTTCGTAGAGAGCACCGCCGCCCGTCGTCAGTTCGGGGGAGCCGGTCACGAAGAGACAGATTTCGCGCGGGCGGGATGCCGGACCGGTCAGCGCGTAGACGCCGAGGTCGCCCTGCTGGCCCGCGGGACCGACGGCCTCGGACAGCACGAGGATCCGGGTCCCGTCACGGAGAAAGCGGGGCGCGTCCATCGTCGTCCGCTGCGGGTCGAGGAGCGCGGCGGGGAGCGTTTCGCGCGGGCCCGGGGTCAGGCGTTCGCGGAATGCCTCGTCGATCAGGGGGAGGCCCGCCGCTGCGAAGTCGGGCGGCGGGGCGCCGCGGGCCAAGCGGTCCAGCAGGTTGGCGGGATGCAGTCGAAACTGGACCGTACCGAGGCGGTGCGCTGAGGGCTCACCCTCGATCCGCAGCAGGGTCGCGGGCCGGCCGTTGCCGTAGAGGTCGACGGACGCGCCGAGGACCGTGTCGTCGTCCAGGCGGGGGAGCGGGGAAAAGGCGAACTCCCGTTCGCCAAGCGGGTTCACCGTGACGAAGGGGCTGCGGAAGGAGGCCTCGAGGTCGCGTGCCAAGCCTTCGCAGAGCGGGCCGGTGCCGCGGACGAGACGCGGGACGAAGGGGACCACCGGCCATTGGGCGCGATGCCGATCCAGGGCGAGACGGGCGATGCGGTGTTCGGTCTGCGACTGAAGGCAGGCGGCGGCGACGTTGCGCGCGGCGTCCGTGGGGGACGCCACCATGGGGCAGTTCGCGGCACGCCCGGTGAGCCAGCGGCGCTGCTCGGCGGTGCGGGCTTCCCGGTCGCCGGGGGAGCGGGCGGCGGCGAGGTGGTCGCGGTAGGCCTGGGCGAGCGCGACGTCGAGCTCGGCCAGGCGGGTCGTGGCGCAGGTCAGGCGCTCGACCGGCGTCGCGGCGACGCGGCAGTCGAAGCTGGGCGTCTGCGAGACGGCCGGGGCGGCAGCCAGCAGCGGGGCGAGGAGCGCGAGGGTGCGGCGCAAGAGATGATCTCCGTCGCGCCGCACCGTGACACGCTGGGCGGGGCCTGTCCCCCGCCGTTTCGTCGCGTGGGTCTCGGCCGCGTCAGCCGCGGGGCGGGATGTCCAGGCCGCGCTGTACGGCGGGGCGCGCGAGGCCGCGTTCCAGCCAGGCGGGGACGTGCTTCAGGCTGCTGTAGTCCACGAGGTCTCCGGCGCCGTAGAATCCGACGAGGTTGCGGACCCACCCCAGCATCGAGATGTCCGCGATGGTGTAGTCGTCGCCCATGATCCACGTGCGGCCGTCCAGGCGCTGTTCCAGGACCCCGAGGAGGCGCTTGGATTCGTCGCGGTAGCGGTGGAGCGGACGCTTGTCCTCGATCTCGCGGCCCGCGAACTTATGGAAGAAGCCGAGCTGGCCGAAGATCGGGCCGAGCCCGCCCATCTGGAAAAAGACCCATTGGATCGTCTCCATGCGGCGGGCCGGGTCACGCGGGATCAGCTGGCCCGTCTTCTCCGCGAGGTACAGGAGGATGGCGCCGGATTCGAAGAGGGCGAACGGTTGCCCGCCCGGGCCGTCAGGGTCGAGGATCGCGGGAATCTTGCCGTTGGGGTTGAGCGAAAGGAACTCCGGCGTCCAGGTCTCGTTCGCGCCGATCTTCACGGTATGCGCCTCGTAGGGGAGGCCGGTCTCCTCCAGCGCGATGGACACCTTCACGCCGTTGGGGGTGGGGAAGGAGTAGATCTGGAGGCGATCCGGGTGCTCCGCCGGCCAGCGCTGCGTAATGGGGAAGGCGGAGAGATCGGGCATCGGGTGAACTCCGGCACGGGTTGGCGTGCCGGAGGGTGGGGGTGCCGCGCCGTCCGCGCAACGCGGCACCGCCCCGCGCGACGGCGTCAGCAGCCGATGTACTGCATCGATCCCGTGAAGCCGAAGGCGCCGGCCCCTAAGCCACCCTGGATCTGCGGGATGTCGAGGATGGCGGACCCGACCTGAGGAAGCGATCTCGGCCAGGCGATGTTGGAACTGAAGAGCGGGACGTTGGGGCTGAAGAGGTGCGGCTCGAAGGCGGAGACGAGGACGAACTGGCCGCCGACGATGGCCGCGGACGCTCCGACCTGGCCGATCGTGAAACTGCAGTGGTTCAGGTTGTAGGGGGAGAAGGTCCCGTCGAGCTTCGACCAGCCGATGTCATTGGTATTCGCGACGGCCCGCGGGTTGATGAGCTGCCGGACGAGGGAGCGCCAAGGGATGGATATGGCGGAGCCGATGCTGCCACCGGCGCCGACGCCGGCGGCCACCGCCACGTAGATCGGCTTGACCGGGATGTTCGGACTCCGGAACTGGAGGAAGAAGGCGCCTCCCCCAAGCCCCGCGGCACCGCCGACCTGGGCGACGACGCAGATGTCCCATCCGTCGATCCTCTGTTCCCACCAGCCCATCACCGAATCCTCTCGTTGCGACCGCAGCGGAGCACGGTGGGTGCTTCGCGCGCACGCGCGGCCATGTCGCGTCGGTCGCGGGCTTCACGTCCGCGTCGCGTTCGCGATGCCGACGCGTCATCCGGCGTAGCCGTCGAGGGCCTTCCAGCCGAAGCGCAACAGGGGCATCGCGGCCGCGGCGAAGTCTGTCATGGCGGTGACAAGGCCGGGACGGGACAGTTCGTCACGCGTCAGCGGGCGCCGGACGATGAAGGATTTGCGGCGCAGCGCGTCGAGCAGATCGGGCGCTTCCACCGTTTCGAAGCCGCGCGGCGTGCGCTTGGCCGCGTCTTCGTCGGGGGAGAGGGCTAGGCCGGACTTCGACAGGGCCGTCAGCATGCGTCGGAACGCGGCAGGCTCACCGGCGACCGCCTGCCGGATGGCGTCGAGCTCCGGCGGGGCGGGCTGATAGAAGCCGGCGGCCGCGAAGGGCGCGGCGGGATCGACGTGCAAGTAGAGCAGGCCGTCCGCCATCTTCGAGCCATCGCGGGTGAGCGTCGCACCGATATGCGTCTTGTAGGGCGACTTGTCGCGGGAAAATCGGACGTCGCGGTGGATGCGGAAGACGGAGCGCTTCGGGTCGGCGCGGAGCGGTATCTTTCGCGCCGCCAGATCGTCCGACAGAGCGGCGAGGAGGGCCGCCATCGGGTCACGGAGCGCGGCCTCGTAGCGATGCCGGTTGTCGTTGAACCAGGTGCGGTCCTGGCGTTCCGCGAGCTCCGTCAGGAAAGCGAAGCCGTCCGGCGCGAAGCCCTCGAAAGGCTTCGGCATCATCTCGTCAGGCAGGAGATTCTGCATCGCCCTCACGTCCCGGTCGGCGCTTCAGCTTGGGGTCGCATGGGCGGATTGTCAGGGCGCGGCGCCGGCCCGTGCTTCGGCGCCCGGCATAAGCGCCGCGGGGCGGCCCGGGCTACTTGCCGTAGCCGTAGACCGGCGTGCCGACGGCGGGCGGGGCGTAGTAGGCCGGCGCCGGGGCGTAGGCAGGCGCGTAGGCCGGGGCGACGGGGTAGGCCGGCGGCGGGGTGGCCGGACGCTCGGTCGAGGCACCGATCAGGCCGCCGACGATGCCACCGACGGCGGCCCCGCCGATCGTGCCGGCCGTGCGGTTGCCACGGCCCGCGACGGCGTTGCCGAGGACGCCGCCGGCCACGGCGCCGGTCGCGGCGCCGACGGCGGTGTTGGTGCCTGGGGCGGGGCCGCCGTAGGGGCTCTGCGCACAGCCGACAGCAAGGAGGGCGGCGGCGGCGAGCGGGATCAGGGAGCGGGTCACGTCAGTCATCCTTCTCGGGTCCGGCGCGCCGGTTCCGCGCGCGTTTTCGTGAGTATCGGGCGGTCCCGTCGCGGGGGAAGCCGGGCCGGGCATCAGCCGGGGGCGCGTTGCAGGTCGGCCACCCATTCCCGCTCGACCTCCAGCTGGCGCAGGACGAGGCGGACGATGGCCGCACCGCGCGTCGCGCGCTCGCCGGGCAGGGTGAGGATGAAGGCGAGGCTGTCCCGTTCCTTCGCGATCTCGCGGTCCAGGAAGGCACGACGTTCGGCGAGGACCTGACGCACCGCGTCGGGTGCTGCATGCATGGACAGGCCCAGCCAAGTGGTGAAGGGCTGCGCGACGCGGGCGCGGGCCCAGGCCGGGTCGGCGAGGGCGGTGGCGAGGACGGCGAGGCCCGCCGGGGTCGGCGCGAAGACCGTGCGCTCGCGCGAGGCGCCGGGCTCCGTCCGGCCGGCGATCAGGCCGGCTTCGGCGAGTTTCGTCAGGGCGTAGTAGAGCTGCGCTTTGGAGACGCTGGCCCAGTCCTCGACCTCCTGCCGCCCGTACTCGGCGAGGAGGTCGTAGCCGTGCATGGGGCGCTCGGCGAGGAGGCTGAGGACGACGAGGTCGGCAGTCGTGAGGGCGGCCGCGTCACCCGGGCGACGCCCGCGCGTCTTTCCGCTGCGTGGCACCCTTGCCGGGTATTCCGGATCGGACTATCCCGCCAGTAGTCTGAATAGGACTAGTCCGGTTCGGGCACCGAGGAATGCGGAATGGGCGAGGCGGTCGAGTCCAGCGTGCGACCCGCGGCCAGGACGGCCCGGTACGGCGTGGATGCGCCGGCGGTGATGCTCGGCCTGGCCGGCGGTGGCGCGGTCGGGGTTGCCGCGGGGGTGGCGGCGCTGGCCGGGGGCAGCGGAGGTTTCGCGGCGGCAGGCGCGGTGGTCGGGTCGGCAGCGCTGGTGCCCCTTGGCCTCGGGCTGGGGATGGCGGCCTACGCCGTGGCGGGGAAGCGGCGGCTGCGCGACGCGCTGCTCGCGCGCGTGCCGTGGCGCGGCGACGAGGTGGTGTTGGACGTCGGGGCGGGGCGCGGGCTCATGGCCGTCGGCGCGGCGAAGCGCGTGCCGCGGGGGCGGGTGATCGCGCTGGACGCCTGGCGGGCGGAGGATCTCTCGGGCAACGGCCCGGATGGGCTGCAGGGCAACGCGGAGATCGAGGGCGTGTCCGACCGGATCAGCGTGGTCACGGGGGATGCGCGGGAGATGGACTTGCCGGATGCGGGCGTGGACGTCGTGTTGTCCGTGCTCTGCCTGCACAACATCGAGCCGGCGGAGGATCGGAGCAGGGCGTGCCGCGAAATCGCGCGCGTGCTGCGGCCGGGCGGGCGCGCGGTGATCGCGGACTACCGCGGGACGAGCGGATACGCCCGCGACTTCGCGGCGGCAGGGCTGGTGGTCCGGCGCCATGAGACGGCTTACGGCACGGCGCTTAGCCTGATGTCCGTCGTAGAGGCGGAGAAGCCGGCGTGATCCCGACGGAGCGCTTCGAGCAGGTCGAGGTCGCGAGCCTGGAGGAGTTGCGGGCCTGGCTCGCGGCGCATCACGGGCAGGAGGAGAGCGTCTGGCTCGTTCGCTACCGGAAGACGGTGCCGGCCAAGTTCGTGGACCGGCTGGCGGTGCTGGACGAGTTGCTGTGCTTCGGCTGGGTGGATGGGCTGGCACGCAAGCTGGACGAGCGCCGAACGATGCAACTCATCAGCCCGCGCCGGCAGCAGGCCTGGGCACAGACCTACAAGGACCGCGCGGCGCGGCTTGAGGCGGAGGGGCGCATGCAGGCGCCGGGGCGGGCGGCCATCGAGCGGTCCAAGCGCCTCGGGTTATGGGATGCCTACGCCGAGGTCGATCTGCTCTCGGTGCCGGACGACCTCCGCGCGGTGCTTCGCGCGGTGCCGCAGGCGGAGGTGTGGTTCGACGCGGCGGCGCCGTCCTACCGGCGCAACGTGCTGCGCTGGATCGCGGCGGCGAAGCGGGCGGAGACGCGGGCGGCGCGGGTCGCGCGGACGGTGGAGCTGTCGGCCGAGGGAAGGAAGGTGCCGCAGATGTAGCGGCGCCCTACTCCCACTCGATCGTGCCGGGCGGCTTGCTCGTCACGTCGTAGGTCACGCGGTTGATCCCCCGAACTTCGTTGACGATGCGGTTCGCGACGCGGGCCAGGAAGGACATCTCGAACGGATAGACGTCGGCCGTCATGCCGTCGGTGGATGTCACGGCGCGCAACGCGCAGGCCTGATCGTAGGTGCGGCCGTCGCCCATCACGCCGACGGTGCGGACAGGAAGCAGCACCGCGAAGGCCTGCCAGATCGCGTCGTAGAGGCCCGCGTTCCGGATCTCCTCCAGGAAAACGGCGTCGGCCTTCTGGAGGATGGCGACCTTCTCCCGCGTGACCTCGCCGGGGATGCGGATGGCGAGGCCGGGGCCCGGGAAGGGGTGGCGTCCCACGATGGCGTCGGGCAGGCCGAGTTCGCGGCCCAGCACGCGCACCTCGTCCTTGAAGAGCTCGCGCAAGGGTTCCACCAGTTGCATCCGCATGCCCTCGGGCAAGCCGCCGACGTTGTGGTGAGACTTGATCGTGACGCTCGGGCCGCCGGTGGCAGAGACGCTCTCGATGACGTCGGGGTAGAGGGTGCCCTGCGCCAGGAAGTCGGCGCCTCCGATCTTGGCCTGCTCCTCCTCGAACACCTCGATGAAGAGGCGGCCGATGGTCTTGCGCTTGACCTCCGGGTCGGTGACGCCAGCGAGGGCGCCGAGGAAGAGGTCGCTCGCGTCGCGGTGGATCAGCTTGATGTTGAAGCGGTCGCGGAAGGTGGTGACGACCTGCTCCGCCTCGCCGCCGCGCAGCAGGCCGTGGTCCACGAAGATGCAGGTGAGCTGGTCGCCAATGGCCTCGTGCAGCAGGACCGCGGCGACGGAGGAGTCCACGCCGCCGGAGAGGCCGCAGACCACCCTCCCCTGCCCCACCTTCGCGCGGATGCGGGCGATCTCCTCGGCCCGGAAGGTGCCCATGGTCCAGTCGCCGCGTGCGCCGCAGACCAGGCGGGTGAAGTTGCGCAGCAGTTGCGCGCCGTGCGGGGTGTGCACCACCTCCGGATGGAACATCGTGCCGTAGTAGCGGCGGTCGTCGTTGGCGATCACGGCAAACGGGGCGCCTTCCGAAGACGCGACGACGCGGAACCCCGGCGGCAGGCGCGTGATGCGGTCGCCGTGGGACATCCAGACCTGTTCGCGCGCGCCGGGGGCCCAGACGCCCTGGGTGATGGCGCATTCGCCGGTCACGTCCACGAAGGCGCGGCCGAACTCCCGGTGGTCACCCGTCTCGACGGTGCCGCCGAGTTGGGCTGCGAGGGTCTGCTGGCCGTAGCAGATGCCCATGATCGGGAGGCCCATGCCGAAGACCTCGGCCGGGGCGCGCGGCGTGGCGTCTTCCGTCACGGAGGCGGGGCCGCCGGAGAAGATGATGCCAACGGGGTCGAAGGCGCGGATCCGGTCAGCCGTGGCGGTGTAGGGCCAGATCTCGCAATACACGCCGTCCTCGCGCAGTCGGCGGGCGATCAACTGCGTCACCTGGCTGCCGAAATCCAGGATGAGGATACGCTGGTGGTTCGGTTCGGGAGTCGTGTCGGCCATGGCGGCCCTCACCACAGAACCGCCGGTGGTTCAACCCTGGCAGGTCAGGTGGCACGGGGCTGGGCAGTGGCCTCGAGGAGGAGGGCCACCGGGTCCCAGATGACGGCCGATTGCTCGACGGCCTGGCCGGCCACGCGGATGGTCTCGCGCGCTACCAGCCGGCCGCCGAGGCGGCGGTAGAACCATCCCGCATTGTTGGCGGAGAGGACCCAGAGGAAGACGGAGTGGAAGCCGACCGCGCCAAGATGCGCCGCGGCCGCGCGCATCAGGCGGCGGCCGATCCCCTGGTCCCGCCAATCGGGGAGGAGGTAGAGCGTCTCGATCTCCCCCTCGCCCATGCCGGGGCGGCGCGCGCGTCCCGTGGTGCCGAAGCCCACGACCTCCCCGCCGGCGGGAAGGCAGGCGACGAAGGACGCGTCGCCGCGGGCGCGCTCGATCATGCTGCGGCGATAGGCCGCCGCGATGCGGGCGGCGCTGAGGGTCGTGAGGTAGGCGTCGGGCAGGATGCCGGCATAAGTGTCGCGCCAGGAGGCGACGTGGACCGCGCCCATCGCGGCGGCGTCGTCCGGTCGTGCGCGCCGGATCTGGATCATGCTGCGTCGCCTTGCGACCTGCGGAGCACGGCGGCGAAGAAGCCGTCGGTGCCGTGGCGGTGGGGCGAGAGGGCCATGAACGGGCCTTCGGTGCACATGTCCGGCGGGGGTGAGCCCGGGCCGCCCGCTTCCTCCCAGGCCTGCGCAAGCGGCACGGGGGCGAAGTCAGGATGGCGTGCGAGGAAGGCGTTCACCTGCGCCTCGTTCTCCTCAGGGAGCACCGAGCAGGTAGCGTAGAGGAGTTTCCCCCTGGGGCGCACGAGAATCGCGGCCCTGTCCAAGATTTCACGCTGCTTCGTGATGAGTTCCGCGAGGTCGGTCGCGGTGGTGCGGAGTCGCGCATCGGGGTTGCGGCGCCACGTCCCGGTCCCTGTGCAGGGCGCGTCCACGAGGACCCGGTCGAAGGTCGCCTCCCGGCGCTTCACCCAGCGGTCGCCGGCGGTGAGCAGGTGCGTCTCCGCATTGTCCACGCCGGCGCGACGCAGTCGCTTGATCGCGCCTTCGATGCGCGGGGCCGACACGTCGAGGGCGGCGATGCGGCCGCGGTTGGCCATGGTGGCGGCCATCGCGAGGGTCTTGCCGGCGGCGCCGGCGCAGTAGTCGGCGACGCGGTCGCCGGGGCGCGCGTCGGCGAGGAGCGCGATGAGCTGGCTGCCCTCGTCCTGGATTTCGACCAGGCCTTCGCGGAAGGCGTGGGTGGCGAGGACGGGGCGGCGGTCGGGGATGCGCAGGCCCCACGGAGAATAGGGCGTGGGCTCGGCGAGCAGGCCTTCGCCGGCGAGCGAGGCGCCGGCGGCCTGGCGGGTTGCGCGGAGGAGGTTGACGCGGAGGTCCAGGGGGCGGCCCCCTCGAAGCCGGCGGCAGCGGCCGGGAGATCGTCGCCGAAGCGGGCGCGGAGGCCGGGAAGGACCCAGGGCGGGAGGTTGAGGAGCGTGGCCTCGTCCATCTCGGGGTCGCGGAGGGGGCGGCCTTCGAGGATGGTGAGGATACGGCGTTCGTCGGGGGTGAGGCGCGACTCGGCGTAGCGCTCGCCGGACAAGAGGGCGTCGAGGCCCGGGAGGGGCCCGCCCTCCGCGAGGAGGAGGTGGGCGGCGGCAAGGAGGCGGGGCGTGGGCTTGGCGCCGGCGCGGCCGAGGTGCCAGTCGAGGCGGAGGCGGTCCCGGATGACGGCCCAGGCGCGTTCGGAGACGGCCCGGCGGTCACCGGAGCCGACGTAGCGGCGGGCACGGAAGAAGTCGTTCGCGATGCCGTCGGCGGGGCGGCGGGGTGCTGCCTCGAACTCGGCGAGGAGGGCGATCGCGGCGGAGAGGCGGCCCTGCGGCGTCATGAGGCAGGCGTCATCCCAGGATTGCGTCCGGCAGTGCGGCGAGGTCGGGCAGGATCGTTGCCATCTCGTCCAGCCAGTAGGTCACGGGCTGGCGGGCGCGGTTGATCCAGAAGACACGGAAGCCGAACCGCGCGGCGCCGTGGGCGTCCCAGTCGTTCGAGGAGGCGAAGGCGACCTCGTCCGGCTGGCAGGCGAAGCGTTCGGTGACGAGAGCATAGACCGCGGGGTGCGGCTTGTAGCGGCGCAGCGGGTGGACGGAGAGGATGCCGCCCAGCAGCGGGGCGATGCCGGCCGCTCGCGTCGCCGCGGCCAGGGCGTCCGGTTGTCCATTCGAGAGGATGGCCGTCGCGAGGCCGGCATCGCGCAGGCGCGCCAGGGCTGCCGCGGCGTCGGGCAGGGCGTCCAGGGAACGATAGGCGCGCAGCAGGTCGGCGCGGAGCGTGTCGTCTGCGATGCCGTGGGTCGCGAGGGCGAAGCCGAGGGCGCGGTCGGTGATCGCATCGAAGCCTTCGTAGGCGCCGGTTGCGGAAAGGACCCAGGTCGCTTCCAGTTGCTTCGCGCGCCAGAGGGCGGACACGGCGGCCGCCTTGTCACCGACGCGCGCGGCGTGGCGGGCGACGGCGGAATGGATGTCGAGGAGTGTGCCGTAGGCGTCGAAGACCGCGGCGCGGGGTCGGGTGGCGCGGCTCACGCTCGGGGTGATCGTCCGTTCATCCCGGGGATGTTGGGACGGTGCGGGGCCGGCGTCACCCCTCCTGACGGTAGTTCGGCGCTTCGCGCGTGATGGCGACGTCGTGGACGTGACTCTCGCGCAGGCCAGCGCCGGTGATGCGGCGGAAGCGGCAGTTCGCCTGCATGTCGGCGATCGTGCCGTTGCCGGTATAGCCCATGGCGCTGCGGAGACCGCCGACGAGCTGGTGGATGACGCTGGCGACGGGGCCCTTGTAGCCGATGCGGCCCTCCACGCCCTCGGGCACGAACTTCATCGTGTCCTGGACTTCGGCCTGGAAGTACCGGTCGGCCGATCCCCGCGCCATGGCGCCGAGGGAGCCCATGCCGCGATAGGATTTGTAGGAGCGGCCCTGGTACAGGAAGACCTCGCCCGGCGCCTCGTCCGTGCCGGCGAAGAGGCTGCCCATCATCACGCAGTCCGCGCCGGCGGCGACCGCCTTGGCGATGTCGCCGGAGGTACGGATTCCGCCGTCGGCGATGGCGGGCACGCCGGCTTCGCGCGCGGCGGCGGCGCATTCCATCACGGCGGTGAGCTGCGGCACTCCGACGCCGGCGACGATGCGTGTCGTGCAGATGGAGCCGGGGCCGATGCCGATCTTCACCGAATCGGCGCCGGCCTCGATCAGGGCCTCGACCGCCTCGGGCGTCGCGATGTTGCCGGCGATGATCTGGACGGAGTTGGAGAGGCGCTTCACCCGCTCGACGGCAGCGAGGACGCCGGCGGAGTGGCCGTGGGCCGTGTCCACGACGATGATGTCCACCTCCGCCGCGACGAGGGCTTCGGCGCGGCGGATGCCGTCCTCCCCGGTGCCGACGGCGGCGGCGACGCGGAGGCGCCCCAGCGCGTCCTTCACCGCGTTCGGGTTGGCCTGCGCCTTGTCCATGTCCTTCACGGTGATGAGGCCGACGCAGCGCCCCCGCTCATCCGTGACGAGGAGCTTCTCGATCCGGTGCTTGTGGAGGAGCGAGCGGGCGCGTTCGGGCGTCACGTCGGTCGGGACGGTGACAAGGTTCTCGCGCGTCATGAGTTCGTAGACGCGCTGGCTCGGGTCGGTCGCGAAGCGGACGTCGCGGGAGGTGACGATGCCGACGAGGCGGCCGGTTTCCGGCTCCACGACGGGGATGCCGCTGATGCGGTGCTGGTCCTGGAGGGCGCGGACGTCGGCCAGCGTCTGCTCGGGGAAGATCGTGACGGGGTTCACGACCATCCCGCTCTCGAACTTCTTGACGCGACGGACCTGGGCGGCCTGTTCCTCGATCGTCAGGTTCTTGTGGACGACACCGATGCCGCCGGCCTGTGCCATCGCGATGGCCATGGGCGCTTCCGTCACGGTGTCCATGGCGGCGGAGATCAGGGGGATGTTGAGGGCGATTTCCCGCGTGACCTTGGTGCGGGTGTCGGTCTGTGCCGGCAGGACCTTCGAGTAGCCGGGCACCAGCAGCACGTCGTCGAAGGCATAGGCCTCCTCGAAGCGGGACGTGACGCGCGGGGGGGAGATGTCGGGTGCCATGGCGGAGGGGGCCTTCGGAAGGGGCGGCCCAACGGGGACACCAGCCTTGGCGGTTCCCCCTACGCCCCTCCCCCGCCCTGCGGCAAGCCTCCCCGCATGACGTTTCAGCGGGGCTGAGCGACGCCGGCCTCCGCGGCGCGGACGCCTTCGCCGCGAAAGCCCTGGGCGACGACGTAGGATTCCGCGCTGTCCTTGCGGCTGGCAGGGGGCTTGGCGTGGCGCACCGTCGCGAAGTCGCGCTTCAGGCGGGCCAGCAGGTCGCGTTCCGTCCCGCCCTGGAAAACCTTCGCGACGAAGGCGCCGCCCGGCGAAAGAACCTTCGCCGCGAAGTCCGCCGCGAGTTCGACCAGGGCGATGATCCGCAGGTGGTCGGTGGCGACGTGGCCCGTCGTGTTCGGGGCCATGTCGGAGAGCACGAGGTCGGCGGGCCCGGCGAGGGCGTCCAGCACCGCGCATTCGGCCGATTTGTCGTTGAAGTCGCCAAGCAGGACGGCAGCGCCGGCGACGGGGTCCATCGGCAGCAGGTCAAGGGCGACGACCACCCCGCGGTCGCCGGCGCGGGACACCGCCACCTGCGTCCAGCCGCCGGGCGCCGCGCCGAGGTCCACGATCCGCTGGGCCGGGCGGAACAGGGAAAAACGTTCGTCCAGTTCGATGATCTTGAAGGCGGCGCGGGAGCGGAGGCCGGCTTCCTTCGCGCGACGGACGTAGGGGTCGTTCAGTTGGCGCTGGAGCCATTTCTGGGAGGCGGTGGTGCGTCCCTTCGCGGTGCGCAGGCGCTGCGTCAGGCCGCGGCCGCCCTTCCCTTCTTCCGGCACGGCGTCAGGCCCGGGCGCGGCGGCGCGTGTTGCGCATCATGCGGAGGAGGATGCCCTCCCGCAGGCCGCGGTCGCAGACGGTGATGGCGGCGGAGGGCCAGATCTCCCGGATCGCGGCGTAGACGGCGCAGCCTGGCAGGACGAAGTCCACCCGTTCTGGCCCGATGCAGGGGTGCGCCGCGAGGCCAGCCCGACCCATGGCGCGCAGGCTGGAGAGGGCGCTGTCGGCCTCCTCCATCGAGAGTTCGTAGCCGTCCACGGCGCTGCGGGTGTAGCGCGAGAGGTTCAGGGCGATGCCGGCGAGCGTCGTCACGGTGCCCGAGGTGCCCATGACCCGGACGCCGCCGGCGCGAATCTCCTGCCGGATGCGGTGGACGGAATCGAAGCCCTCCAGACGATCCGCGACCTCGCGCACGACGCGGAGGAAGCCCTCCTCTTCGAAGCAGGCGGAGCCTTCCCGTTCCAGCAGCGTCACGACGCCGAAGGGGACGGAGATCGTGCCGATGAGTTCGGGGGCCGGGCCGTCCGCGCGCACCCACGCGATCTCCGTGCTGCCGCCGCCGATGTCGAAGAGGAGGGCCCGGCGGTCTTCCGGGCGGAGGAGCGGGGAGCAGGACTCCATCGCGAGCTCCGCCTCTTCCCGCGGGTGGATCACACGGATGGGGACGCCGAGGGCCTTTTCCGCGCGGCGGATGAAGCCCGCGCCGTTCGTGGCGCGGCGGCAGGCTTCCGTGGCGACGGCGTGGATCCCGTGGACGGGGCGGCGGGCCAGGCGTTGGCCGCAGGCTTCCAGCGCCGCCTCGGCCCGGTCCATGGCGGCGTCCGAGAGGGCGCCGGTGCTGCTGAGGCCCTCGCCGAGCCGGACGATGCGGGAGAACGAGTCGAGCACGCGGAAGCCCGCCGGCCCTCCCGGGCTCGCCATCAGCATCCGGCAGTTGTTCGTGCCGAGGTCGAGCGCGGCGAAGACCGGAGGGCCACCCCCGGCCTGGTGCCGCGGGGGTGGCCGTGGCCTGCGCCGACTGCCCCCGGCGGGGCGGGTTGGTCCAGCATGACAGTCCGATGGATGATCGTTGCCCGCGGGGCGCGGGACAAGTCCCGATCGCGTGGGGGTGCTTGCCCCGACAGGTGGACCCGCGATATAGGGCGCGCCCGCTGCCGGCAGGACGGTCGTGGCGGGTTGCGTCGTTGGGGAATAGTTTAACGGTAGAACTCCCGACTCTGACTCGGGCAGTCTTGGTTCGAATCCAGGTTCCCCAGCCACCCTTCGGTAAGTCTGTAATCCGGCGGCGTCAGTTTGCTTTCGCGACCACCCGCAGCCGCGAGGTCGCCAATCGTAACACGAGGCCCAGCGACAAACGCCCCCTTTGGTCCGGCACCGAATCGTGGCCATCGTACCGCCCCCGTCGTCTCGGCGCACATCGCCCTGCGCTCCGGGATCCGGTACCGAGGCCGAAGCTCTCTAGTCGCGACGGCGCGTGATACCGGCCCGGCGGGCACGCCCGCGGCGATCCGGTCATCCTTTCAGACGCGCGACAGAAGGACGGCCGCCATCTGAGCCTGTCATCTCGAAGCTCTGCTTGAGAGGACCGCCGCCATGAACGCCCGCGGCTCGATCACCAGCTCCGACTTCGCCGCCCTCTCTCGCCTCCATCGGCTGGCCGCGATGAAAGCGACCCGGGCGAACCCGGTGTCCCCGGACGGGTGGTCGAACTGCCCCTCGACACGGCCGACCTCGCCGACTTCCGATGGTCGGTTCAAGCGGCTGACTACGTCATTCCGGACGACCTGCCCGACGTGCCGGACCATCTCAGGGCCCCGATCGTTGCCGCCCCTCGCGCGTGCCGTGCCCGGCAGCCGCTCGCGGGCCCGCGCCGCATCGCCACGGCCGCGGCGCTCTCAGGTGGCCATCGGGGGCACCATTCAGCCCAAGCTCGCCGTAGTCGCCACCGATCTCTCGCTCGCTGGGGCTTGGTCGGCAGAGCCACCACCGCGGCGGGTCTTGGTCACTGGATTGGCGGAGGGGATGGGATTCGAACCCACGATAGGGGTTATCCCCCTATAACGGTTTAGCAAACCGCCGCCTTCGGCCACTCGGCCACCCCTCCGCAGGAGTGGAAAGTCACACGGCGTTTGACACAGCGCTTCTAACCGCTGCCGCCCCGCCCCGTCAAACCAGCACGTGGCCCCTCACGACAGTGGCACCTCGAACCCCCGCTTCGTCGCGGGGCGCGACATCATGCGCTCGTACCAAGCGCCGACGTTCGGCAGATCGTTGAACGGCACCTGATGGCGTTCATGCCGCCAGGCCCAGCCGAGGATGGCGAAGTCGGCGATGCTCGGCTCGCCCACCGTCGCAACGAACTCGCGGCCGGCAAGGCGCTTCTCCAGCACGCCATAGAGGCGCCGCGTTTCCTTTCCGTAGCGATCGAGCCCGTACTCTTTCGCCGGCCCATCGGGCTGCATGAGGAAGTGATGAATCTGGCCGGGCATCGGGCCGAACCCGCCCATCTGCCACATCAGCCATTCCAGGACGGGTACGCGGGCGCGTAGGTCGCGCGGCAGGAAGCGCCCTGTCTTCTCGCCGAGGTAGAGGAGGATCGCGCCGGACTCGAAAACGCTGATCGACTGGCCGTCCGGCCCCTCGTCGTCGAGGATCGCGGGGATGCGGTTGTTGGGGGAAATGGCGAGGAACTCCGGCCGGAACTGCTCGCCCTTCGAGATGTCCACGGGGACCACCGTGTAGGGCAGGCCCATCTCTTCCAGGGCGACGCTGACCTTGCGGCCGTTCGGCGTGTTCCAGGTGTGCAGCGTGATCATGCGGCGGTCTCCGGGGGTGGCGCCGGCGTAGCGCCACCCCCGGCCCGGCTCAAGTCAGCCGTCCAACGCCCTCTTCAGCGCCTCGTTCACGAGGGCAGGGTTGCCCTTGCCCTGCATGGCCTTCATCACCTGCCCGACGAACCAGCCGAAGAGTGTCGGCTTGGCGCGGTACTGTTCGACCTTGTCCGGGTTGTCGGCGATGATCTTGGCCACGGCCGCCTCGATCGCGTCGGTATCCGTGACCTGCTTCAGGCCGCGTTCCAAGACGATGGAGAGGGGCGAGTAGCCCGTCTCGAACATCGCCTCCAGGACCTCCTTGGCGAGTTTGCCGGAGAGCGTCTTGTCCGCGATCAGGTCGAGCAGCGCGCCGAGGTTCTCGGCGGAGACGGGCGAGTCGTCGATGCCCTTCCCGACCCGGTTCAGGCCCGCGAAGAAGTCGCCGGTGATCCAGTTCGCGGCGACCTTCGCGTCGCGCCCTTTCGCGACGGCCTCGAAGAAGGCGGCTGTCTCCTTCTCCGCCGTCAGCACGCGTGCGTCGTAGGCGGAGAGGCCGTAGTCGCTCACGTAGCGCGCGCGCCGCGCGTCCGGCAATTCGGGCAGTCCCTGCCTCAGGCTCTCGATCCACGCGGTGTCCAGTACCAGCGGCGGCAGGTCGGGATCGGGAAAGTAGCGGTAGTCGTGCGCGTCTTCCTTGGAGCGCATGGAGCGCGTCGCGCCCCGCCCCGTGTCGAAGAGACGCGTCTCCTGGTCCACGGTTCCGCCCGACTCCCATACCTCGACCTGCCGTCGCGCCTCGGCCTCCACCGCCTGCATGACGAAGCGGATGGAGTTGACGTTCTTCACCTCGCAGCGCGTCCGGTAGCCCTCGCCGGACTTGCGCACCGAGACGTTGACGTCGGCACGGAGCGACCCCTGCTCCATGTTGCCGTCGCAGGTGCCGAGGTAGCGCAGGATCTGCCGCAGTTTCGTCAGGTAGGCGCCCGCTTCCTCCGGGGACCGCATGTCGGGCTCCGACACGATCTCCATCAGCGCGACGCCGGAGCGGTTCAGGTCCACGTAGGTCTTCGTCGGGTGCTGGTCGTGCAGCGACTTGCCCGCATCCTGCTCCAGGTGCAGGCGGGTGACGCCGATCTCCTTCGTGCTGCCGTCCGACAGTTCGATGGAGATGCGGCCGGTGCCCACGACGGGAAACTGGTACTGGCTGATCTGGTAGCCCTGCGGCAGGTCCGCGTAGAAGTAGTTCTTCCGGTCGAAGCGCGACCATGGATTGATCTGCGCGTTCAGCCCCAGCCCGGTGCGGACGGCCTGGGCCACGCATTCGCGGTTGATGACCGGAAGCATCCCGGGGAAGCCGGCATCCACGAAGGAGACCTGCGTGTTCGGTTCCGCTCCGAACTCGGTCGCCGCGCCGGAGAAGAGCTTGGCGTTGCTCGTGACCTGCGCGTGGACCTCGAGGCCGATGACGACCTCCCAGGCGCCGGTGTCACCCTCGATCGTGTAGCTCATGCGTAGGCCCTCACCTGCGGCCGCCCGGTGAAGTTCGCAGAGCGCTCGACGGCTGCGCCCACCGCGAACACCGTTTCCTCGTCGAAGGACTTGCCCAACACCTGCAGGCCCAGCGGCAGCCCCAACCGGTCCACCCCCGCAGGCACCGCCAGCCCCGGGATGCCCGCGAGGTTCGCCGTCACCGTGAACACGTCGTTCAGGTACATCGCCACCGGATCGTCCTGCTTATCCCCCAGTGCGAAGGCCGAGGACGGGGTCGCCGGCGTCAGGATCGCGTCCACGTCGCGGAAGGCCCGGTCGAAGTCCTGCTTGATCAGCGCGCGGATGCGCTGCGCCTTCACGTAGTAGGCGTCGTAATAGCCGGCGGAGAGCACGTAGGTGCCGATCATGATCCGGCGCTTGACCTCCGCGCCGAATCCCGCGGCGCGCGTGCGGCCGTAGAGGTCGCGAAGGTCGTCACCCTCGGCGCGCAGGCCGTACCGGACCCCGTCGTAGCGCGCGAGGTTGGAGGAGGCTTCCGCAGGTGCCACGATGTAGTAGCAGGGCAGCGCGTATTTCGTATGCGGCAGGGAGATCTCGACGGTCTCCGCGCCCTCCGCCCGCAGCCAGTCCAGGCCGCGCTGCCACAGCGCCTCGATTTCGTCGGGCATGCCGGGCAGGCGATACTCCTGCGGCACGCCGATGCGCAGTCCCTTCACGCCGCGTGCGCAGGCCGCCGCGAAGTCCGGCACCGGCAGGTTCGCGGAAGTGCTGTCCTTCGGGTCGTGGCCCGCCATGGACCGAAGCAGGATCGCGCTGTCTTCCACCGTCCGCGCGAGCGGTCCCGGCGTGTCGAGCGACGAGGCGAAGGCGACCACGCCCCAGCGGGAGCAGCGGCCATAGGTCGGCTTCATCCCCGCGATGCCGCAGAAGGCCGCAGGCTGGCGGATGGAACCGCCCGTATCCGTCGCCGTCGCGCCCAGCGCCAGATGCGCGGCGACGGCGGCGGCGGAACCGCCCGACGATCCGCCGGGCGCCAGCCGCGTCTCCGTGTCGTTGCCGCGCTTCCACGGGTTCTCGACCTCGCCAAAGGCGGAGGTCGTGTTGGACGATCCCATGGCGAACTCGTCGAGGTTCGCCTTGCCGAGGAAGATCGCGCCGTCGCGCAGCAGGTTTGCGGAGACCGTGCTCTCATAGGGCGGCACGAAGTTGCCAAGGATTCGGGAGCCCGCTGTCGTCCGCGTCCCCGCCGTGCAGAACAGGTCCTTGATCGCGAGCGGGATGCCCTCCAACGGCCCCGCGACGCCCTCCGCGCGCCGGCGGTCGGATGCGCGGGCGGCTTCCATCGCCGCCTCCTCGGTCACGGTGATGTAGGCGTTGATCCGCGGGTTCAGCGCGATGATCGCGTCGAGATGCGCGCGCGTCAGCTGCTCCGACGTGATGATGCCCTCGTTCAGGGCCTCGAGCGCGCCGCGGAGGGTGAAATCGGTCGGGTGCATCACTCCACCACCTTCGGTACGGCAAAGAAGGAACCAGCCGCGTCCGGACCACGGTCCGGTGCATTCGCCAGCACCGCCGCGGCCATCCCGCCATCGGTCACTGCGTCGTCGCGCATCGGCAATGTCATGTCGCCGGCGCCTGCCAGGGGTTCCACGGAAGTCGTATCCACTTCCTGCAACTGCTCGATCCAGCCGAGGATCCCGTTCAGTTCGGCTTGAAGACGCTGGTCCTCCCCGGGTTCCAGGTGCAGTCGGGCCAAGTTGGCGACGCGGCGGACGGCGTCGAGGTCTAGGGACATCGTGGGGACGTGATCCGGCTGTCTCGGAAGAGGTGGGAGGAACCCGCCCCCCTCCCCCAAGTCAAGGGGAAGCGCGGGACGGTAAGCCGTGGCAGCCTCGCCGGCCATGTCGGAACCGCCCCCAGCCGATTCGCTCGCCGGCCGCCGAATCCTCCTCTGCTACGGACTGTTCGGGGAGGTGATGGCGGGGCTGCGCCCGTTCGGCCTGGACTACATGGGCGCCCAGGCCGCCTGGCTCCGCGCCCGCGGAGCGGCCGTGACCGTCGTCCCCTGCCCCACCGCCGCGCCGGTCGCCCGGAACGCCGAGCGGATCGGGGACGTGCTCCTCTCGGATTCCCGCCCGGCGATCCTCGTCGGCCACAGCAAGGGCGGGCTGGAGGCCCTGGCCGCCCTGGTGGACTCCTCGGCGGCGGCGCGGGCCGAGGGGCTGGTCGCGCTGCAATCGCCCTTCTTCGGCTCTCCCGTGGCGGACCTCCTGCTCGGCCCCCGGCCCCTGCACGGCTTCGCCGACGGCGCGATGCGCCTGCTTCGGCTCGGCGATGGACAGGGCTTGCGGGACCTCACCACGGCCGCCCGCGCCGAATGGATGCGGCTGCGGGAGGCAGAGGTCGCCGCGCTGCTCGCCCGCCTGCCCGCCGTCTGCGTGGCGACGGCCGTGGACGTGCGCGCGCCCGGGCGCGGCCGGGCCTACCTCACCCTCGCGCGCTGGCTGGAGGCGCGCGGGGCAGGGCCGAATGACGGGCTGGTGCCCGTCGCTTCCGCCCTCCTCCCCGGGGCGCGGCACATCGTGCTGCGCGGTGGGCACCGCGCGGCGGCCTCCACCGGGCGGGGCCGGGAACCGGTCGCGGTGCTTCAACGGGCGCTCTCGGCGCTTCGCGACCCGGGCCGGGTGGCGGCCTGATGCCGGTCACCCCCTCCCCGATCTCCGCGCTGCCTTGCCGCGGAATGCCCGGCTGATCGGCCTCGATCCCGGGCAGAAGATCATCGGCCTGGCGCTTTCCGACGTGCTGCTGATGCTCGCCTCGCCCTATGGCAGCCTGAAGCGCGGCAGGCTGGCCGCCAACGCCGCCGAGATCGCGGCGATCGCGGCGAAGGAGGGTGCGGGCGGCCTCGTCGTCGGCCTGCCGCTCGGCCTCGACGGGTCCTTCGGCCCCGCGGCGCAGGCGGCGAAGGATTGGGGCATGGCCGTCGCCGCCGCAGCCGGCCTGCCGGTCGCGATGTGGGACGAGCGGCTTTCCTCCGCCGCGGTGAACCGGATGATGATCGAGGCCGATCTGACCCGGGCGAAGCGGGCGCGTGCCGTGGATGCCGCGGCGGCCGCCTACATGCTTCAGGCCGCCTTGGACGCGACCCGGCCTCCGGCCCCCGACTATCCCGACGATTGATCGGCGTGTGTCGTAGCCCGATCCCGATGGATCGGAAGCTAGCTCGCTGACCGAGGCGACCTGCCGCCACCCTGGCCGGAGACGGTCGTCACGCTCGACCCACCAACCTCCGGCGGTCGGGGGCCACCGCGCGCTGCATGTAGGCGGCCGCAGCGTCGTATGTCTGCAGGACCCGCACGAGCGCGGGGACCTCGACCACCCGGAACCCGGCCCGTTCCCAGAAGCGCAGGGTGCCCCCGACGGCAACGATGGACACGGTCGCGTAGCCAAGCGTCGCCGCCAGCGCAGCGACCCGTTCTGCCAGGTCGAGGCCGGCGCCCTTCCCCCGCGCCTCAGGGAGCAGGGCGAGGTCGTGGAGGTACAGCGTATCTGCCGCGTCGGGCAGGCGCCCGAGGGCGGCGTTCAGGGCGAGCGCCTCCCCGGATCGCCAGGGGTGGGAGATCGCGTAGCCCAGGATGCCGGCGGCCTCCCGCAGGACGAGACAGCCAGCCGGGAAGAGGCGGAATTTCTCCGCCATGCGCCCCTCGTCCTCCGGGTGCGCGGCGTGGACCGCCTCCCCGATCGCCTCGCAGGCCAGGAGGTCGTCGGCCCGCATCGGGACCCACCCCCCTCGTCCCCCCGGGTCCCCCCGGCTATCCTCCGCCGTCATGCCCCTCTACCCGCACAGGCACCTCCTCGCCCTGCAGGGCCTGGAGCCGCCCTATATCGCGGAACTTCTGGACCTCGCCGAGTCCTACGTCCTGCTGAACCGTGGCGGGAAGGCGCCGCGCGACCTGCTGCGCGGGCGGACACTCATCAACCTGTTCTTCGAGGATTCGACGCGCACCCGGACGTCCTTCGAGATTGCGGGCAAGCGCCTCGGGGCCGACGTGATCAACATGTCGGTCAGCACGTCTTCCGTGAACAAGGGGGAGACGCTGCTGGACACGGCGTCCACGCTGAATGCCATGCAGACGGACCTGCTGGTGATCCGGCACGCGCAGTCCGGCGCGCCGGCCCTGCTGTCGCAGAAGGTTGCCGCCGCGGTGATCAACGCCGGCGACGGCACGCACGAGCACCCGACGCAGGCGCTGCTCGATGCATTGACCATCCGCCGCCGAAAGGGGCGGCTGGAAAACCTGACCGTCGCGATCTGCGGCGACGTGCTGCATTCCCGCGTGGCGCGGTCCAACATCCACCTGCTGCTGGCGATGAACTGCCGCGTCCGGATCATCGGCCCGCCCACCCTGATCCCGGCCGAGGCCGAGGCGCTGGGCGTCGAGGTCTTCCACGACATGCGCGCGGGCCTTCGCGACGCCGACGTCGTGATGATGCTGCGCCTGCAGAAGGAGCGGATGTCGGGCGGCCTCGTCCCTTCGGCGCGCGAGTTCTTCCGCTTCTATGGGCTGGATGCGGCGAAGCTGAAGGTCGCGAAGCCCGACGCCATCGTCATGCATCCCGGCCCGATGAACCGCGGCGTCGAGATCGACAGCGCCGTCGCGGACGATCCGGCCCGCAGCGTGATCGGGGAGCAGGTTGAGATGGGCGTCGCGGTGCGGATGGCCGTGCTCGATATCCTGTCGCAGAACCGCCGGCGGAACGCCCGATGAGGCGGCCGATTGTCCTGACGAACGTCCACGTCCTGTGCCCCGCGACGGGGCGCGACAGGCCAGGGCGCGTGGTGATCGAGGGCGGCCGGATCGCCGGCCTCGACGGCGACGGGACGCCCGAGGGGGCGGAAGTGGTGGACGGCGCCGGCGCCGTCCTCGCCCCCGGGCTCATCGACCTCCGCGCCTCGCTCGGCGAACCGGGCCACGAGCATCGGGAGACCATCGAATCGGCCGCCGAGGCCGCGGCGGCCGGGGGGATCACGACCCTCTGCGCCCTGCCGGATAGCGACCCCGCAGCGGACGACCCCGCGCTCGTCAACTACGTCCTCCGCCGCGGCGAGGCGACGGGCAGCGTCACCCTCCTCCCCTACGGTGCGGCTACGCGGGGCTGCGCCGGGAAGGAGATCACGGAGTTTGGCCTGCTGCGCGAGGCCGGCGCCATTGCCTTCACCGACGGCCGCCACGCGATTGCCGAGGCGCGGACCATGCGCCTGGCGCTGTCCTATGCCCGGGCCTTCGGGAGCTTCGTCGTCCAGCACCCGGAGGAGCCGTCGCTGACCCGCAACGCCGCGGCGACCGAGGGCGAGATGGCGACCCGCATGGGCCTGCCCGCAGCCCCCGCTGCGGCCGAGGCGATGATGGTCGCCCGCGACGTTGCCCTCGCCCGTCTGACGCGCGGTCACGTCCACTTCGCCCATGTCTCGACCGGCGCGGCGCTCGACCTGATCCGCGCCGCGAAGGGCGAGGGGCTGCGCGTCACCTGCGACACGGCGCCCCCCTATTTCGACCTGAACGAGACGGCGATCGGCGACTTCCGCACCTACGCCAAACTCTCGCCTCCCCTGCGGCGGGAGGAGGATAGGCGCGCCGTCGTCGAGGCCCTGGCCGACGGCACCATCGACGCCATCGCCTCCGACCACCAGCCGTGGGACGCCGACGACAAGCGCCTGCCCTTCGCCCAGGCCGAGGCCGGGGGCGCCGGGCTCGCGACTCTGCTGGCCGTCACCCTCGCCAGGGTCCACGCGGGCGACCTGACGCTGATGCGCGCGATCGAACTGCTGACGGCCGCACCGGCCCGCCTCCTGGGGCTGGAGGTCGGCCGGATCGCCGTGGGTGCCCCGGCCGACCTCGTCCTCATCTCCCCAGACCGCGCGTGGAAGGTGGAAGCCGGGCGTTTACCGGGCAAGGCGCAGAACTCCCCCTTCGACGGGCGGGCGCTGGAGGGACGCGTGATCGGGACCTGGAAGGCCGGGCGGAGGGTGTTCGGCGCTTGAAGTTCTGGGAGAACTTCTCCCCAAACACCGTTTATGGAGCGATCCGCTTTGTCGTCTGGTCTCTCACGGACCCCCACGCCATGTCGTTGATCGGCGCCGCTGTCCTCGGCTTCCTGCTCGGCAGCATCCCCTTTGGCCTGCTGCTGACCCGCGCGGCCGGCCTGGGTGACATCCGCGCCATCGGGTCCGGCAGCATCGGCGCGACGAACGTGCTGCGAACCGGGAGCAAGGCGCTTGCGGCCGGGACCTTGCTGCTCGACGGGCTGAAGGGGACGGTCGCGGTCTGGCTCGCGGTCTGGCTTCTCGGGCCCGCTGCGGCCGGAGTGGCGGCCGTAGCGGCTGTCTTCGGTCATTGCTTCACGCCCTGGCTCGGCTTCCGCGGCGGCAAGGGAATCGCGACGGCCCTCGGCGCCTTCCTCGCCCTCGCCTGGGCCGTCTTCGTCACGGCGGGGGTCGTCTGGCTCGTCACGGCGAAGGTCACCCGCATTTCCTCGGCCAGCGGGCTGGCCGGGATGATCGCAGCGGCGGTCGTGGCCTGGATTGTCGGGGGGCCGGGACTCGGCTGGCCGGTCCTGGTCATCGTCGTGACGATCTTCGCGCGACACCACCAGAACATCCGCCGCCTCCTCGCCGGCGCCGAGCCGCGGATCGGCGCGGGCAAGTGACGCCGGCCGAGTCCCTCGCCCGGTTGCGGCTGGCACGAAGCGACGGCGTCGGTCCGCAGACCTTCCGGCGCCTGCTCGCCCGCCACGGCGGCGCCGAGGCTGCGCTGGACGGGCTGGCGGCGGAGCGGCTGCGGGCCGCCGACGCGGGCACCACGCGTCGGGAGCACGACGCGGTGCTGGAGATGGGCGGCACCTGGCTGCACCTCGGCGAGGCCGCCTACCCTCCCCTCCTTGCCTCAACCGAGGATGCACCGCCCGTGATCGCCGTCCTCGGTGACCCGGCCCTGCTGCACCAGCGGCAGGTCGCTGTCGTCGGCGCCCGCAATGCCTCGGCCGGAGGACTTCGGATCGCGGAGGAACTGGCGGAGGGGCTGTCGGACGCCGGGGTGACTGTGACTTCCGGCCTTGCCCGGGGGTGGACGCCGCAGCCCATGCCGGCGGGCTGACGGGGCCGGGGCGGACGGTCGCGGTCCTCGCGGGCGGGCTGGACGTGGCCTATCCGCCGGAGAATCGCGCCCTGCAGGAGCGGATCGCGGCGGAGGGGGCGCTGGTCGCGGAGAGCGCCCTCGGAATGGCGCCGCTGAACCGGCACTTCCCCAAGCGGAACCGGATCGTCGCGGGCCTCTCCCTCGGGGTCGCGGTGATCGAGGCGGCGCTGCGGTCCGGGACGCTCATCACCGCGCGGATCGGGAACGAGCTGGGGCGAGAGATCTATGCGGTCCCCGGTTCCCCCCTTGATCCGCGCTGCCAGGGGTCGAACGACCTTCTGCGGCAGGGCGCGCATTTCTGCGAACGGGCGGCCGACATCCTTGAAACGCTGCCCGTGACGGCGGAGGCCATACCGGTCTTCCGGCCCCGGCGGGAGGCCGCGAAGGCACCCCCGCCGCGCTTCTCCCCGACCCCGGCCGGGCCATCCGGACCGGCCCCCGACCTCCTCGACCTGATCGGGGCCACCCCCGTTCCGGTTGACGAGGTGCTGCGGCGGTGCCACCTGCCCCCACCGTCCGCCCGGGCCCTGCTCTCCGAGCTGGAGCTGGAGGGGCGGATCCAGACCTTGCCGGGCAACCGCGTGGTGCGCGCCGGCACCTGAGGGGCGTCGTTCCGCCCCCGGGACATCCCGGCCGGAGGGCCCGTCCGACCGCCCATGACAGACGTCGTCGTCGTCGAATCGCCCGCCAAGGCGAAGACCATCAACAAGTACCTGGGCTCGGGCTACCGCGTCCTCGCGTCCTTCGGCCATGTCCGCGACCTCCCCCCGAAGGACGGCTCCGTCCGGCCGGAGGAGGACTTCGCGATGGACTGGGAGAGCGATGATCGCGGCGAGCGCCAGGTGAAGGAGATCGCCCAGGCGCTGAAGTCGGGCGGATCACGGCGCCTCTACCTCGCGACCGACCCGGACAGGGAGGGCGAGGCGATCTCCTGGCACGTGAAGCAGATGCTGGAAGGCCGGCGCGCCCTGAAGGGTGTCGAGGTCCACCGCATCACCTTCAACGAGATCACGAAGCGGGCGATCCAGCACGCGATCGAGAACCCGCGCGACCTCGATGCGCCGCTGATCGACGCCTACATGGCGCGGCGGGCGCTGGACTACCTCGTCGGGTTCACCCTCTCGCCGGTGCTTTGGCGGAAACTACCGGGGTCGCGTTCGGCGGGCCGCGTGCAGTCCGTGGCGCTGCGCCTGATCTGCGAGCGTGAAGCGGAGATCGAGGCCTTCCGGCCCCGCGAATACTGGACGATCGAGGCCAATTTCCGCACGCCCGCCGGCGCGCCCTTCCTTGCCCGTCTGACGCACCACGAGGGCAAGAAGCTCGATCAGTTCGACCTGCCGGACGAGGCCAGCGCCCTACGCGCCAAGGCCGCGGTCGAGGCGGGTACCTTCACTGTCGCCGCCGTCGAGAAGCGCCGGGTCAAGCGCAACCCGCCCCCGCCCTTCACGACCTCGACCCTGCAGCAGGAGGCCTCCCGGAAGCTCGGCATGGGCGCGAAGGCCACGATGTCCGTCGCGCAGCAATTGTATGAGGGTGCGGACATCGGCGGCGAGACCGTCGGCCTGATCACCTACATGCGGACGGACGGCGTGCAGATGGCGCGGGAGGCGATCGCCGAGATCCGCGACCACGTGCGCGACGCCTTCGGGCGCGACTACCTGCCCGTCGCGGCCCGCGAATACGCGACGAAGGCGAAGAACGCGCAGGAAGCGCATGAGGCCATCCGCCCGACCGACGTGACCCGCACGCCGGCGGAGGTCGCGCGGTACCTGTCGCCCGAGCAGCGGCGCCTCTACGACCTGGTCTGGAAGCGGGCCGTCGCGTCGCAGATGCAGTCGGCCGAACTGGACCAGACCGCGGTGGACCTGGCCGACGAGACAGGGCGCACCCGCCTGCGCGCCACGGGCCAGGTCATCGCCTTCGACGGCTACCTGAAGCTCTACCGCGAGGACATCGACGACGCGCGCCTCGCGGCCGACGACGAGAACAAGACGCTGCCGCCGATGCGCGAGGGCGAGCGCCCCAAGCGCGACGCGGTGGCCGCGAACCAGCACTTCACCCAGCCGCCGCCGCGCTATTCGGAGGCGTCGCTGGTGAAGAAGATGGAGGAGCTCGGCATCGGCCGGCCCTCCACCTACGCCTCCATCCTGCAGACGCTGCAGGACCGGGAATACGTGCGCCTGGAACAACGGCGCTTCGTGCCGGAGGACCGGGGGCGGCTCGTGACTGCTTTCCTCACCTCCTTCTTCGAACGCTACGTGGACACCGGCTTCACGGCGGCGCTGGAGGAACAGCTGGACGACATCTCCGGCGGCCGGGCCGACTGGCGGGAGGTGATGCGCCTCTTCTGGGCCGATTTCCGCGCGGCGGTGGACCAGACGAAGGACTTGAAGATCAGCGACGTCATCGACGCACTGGACGAGGACCTCGGGCCGCATTTCTTCCCGGAGCGCGGCGACGGAGCAAACCCGCGGGGCTGCCCGGTCTGCATCGCTGAGAAGCGGGAGGGTGGTCGCCTCGGGCTGCGCCTCGGGCGGACCGGCGCTTTCATCGGCTGCTCGAACTATCCGGAATGCCGCTACACCCGGCCGCTCGTCGTGCCGGGGGCGGATGGGGAGACCGACGCGAACGAAGGGCCGCGGGACCTGGGGCGCGCGCCGTCCGGCGAGGTGGTGTCGGTCCGCCGCGGTCCCTACGGGCTCTACGCCCAGTTGGGCGAGGCCGGGACGGACGAGAAGGGCAAGCCGACAAAGCCCCGGCGCGCTTCCCTGCCCCGCGGCATGGATGCCGACACGCTGACGCTGGAACGCGCGCTCGCGCTCCTGAGCATGCCGCGCGTCGTCGGCATGCACCCGGACAGCGGCGAGGAGATCACGGCCAATCTCGGCCGCTTCGGGCCGTACCTGAAGTCGGGCGCGCTGTCGGTGTCGCTGACGCCGGGGGACGACATCCTGGCGATCGGGATGAACCGCGCGATGGAGTTGCTGGCGAACGCCAAGCCGCGCGGGGTGGTGCTGGGCAACCACCCGAAGGACGGGGCGCCGGTGGAGATCAAGCGCGGCCGCTTCGGTCCCTATGCGCAGCATGGCAGCACCGTCGCGTCCCTGCCGCGTGGGACGGAGATGGAAGCGGTCACGCTGGACCAGGCGGTGGCCCTGCTGACGGAGAAGGGGAAGGTCCTGCCGGCGCGAAAGGGTGCCGGCGGGCGTGGCGCCCGTGGCCGGACGAAGGCGGGTGCCGGTTCTGCCGAGGCTGGGCCGAAGGCGACGCGGAAGGCAGCCGGCATGAAGGCGGCCGGAACGAAGGCGGCCGGCACGAAGAGCGCCGCGCGCGCCCCGGCGAAGGCCGCCGTCAAGGCCGCTCCGAAGGCTGGCAGCGCGAAGAGCGCCGCGAAGCCGCGCCGCACGGCGGCTGCGAAGCCGCGGACCAAGGCGCGCTGAGGTGGCGAAGCACACCCCTCGCAAGCCGCGCCGCGGCGGGCCCGGCGAGCGCGCGACCGGGGCGGGAACGCCCGCGAAGCCGGCCCGCGCGCGTCGTGCGGCGGCCTGGCGCGCGTCCGGCAGCAGCGGGTCGGGCATCGGCCCCGTCGTGCGCCAGGGTGGTGCGGCCGAGGAGGTCCAGGCCGTCGGGCCTGGCGGGCCGCCGGCGCCGAACCCGGCCCGCGGCAGCCGCAAGGCCCCGCCCCGCCGCAAGCCCGCCGCCGGCCAACCCGGCTCTGACAACCCCGGCAACCCCGGCTCCGGCGAACCCGGCCCGGTGCCGGGCAAGGAGGAGGTTCGCGCCTTCCTGCGCTCCAACCCCGGCCGCGTCGGGATGGCCGACGTGGTGCGGCACTTCGGTCTCGGCGCCGACCAGCGGCCGGCGCTGCGTGAAGTGATGCGCGCGTTGAAGGAGGACGGCACCGCCGCCCCCGTCGGGAGGCGCGGGCTGCAAAGCAGCGACTCGCTGCCCGACATGGCGGCCGTCGAGGTCTTCGGGACCGACCCGGACGGCGATCCCCTCGCCCGGCCGATCGCCTGGGACGGGCCGGAAAAGCCCGTCATCTACATGCGCCCCGAGCGCGCCGGACAGGCGGCGCTGGCCCCGGGCGACAAGGTCCTGGCGCGGATCACCCGAATCGGCCCCGGCAAGTACGAGGGGCGGACCTTCAAGCGGATCGGCGGCGGTGCACCGTCGCGCATCCTCGGCATCTACAGCGGCGGCACCGTGCAGCCGGTGGACCGGCGCGCCCGCGGCGAGTGGCGGGTCGAGCCGGGGAACGAGGGCGGCGCGCGGGACGGCGAACTGGTCGTCGCGGAGCCGGTGGCCGCCAGCCGAGGCCGGCACTTCGGGCCCAAGCCCGCGCGCGTCGTGGAACGGCTCGGCTCGATGGACGAGCCGCGGGCGGTGTCGCGCCTCTGCATCGCGCAGCACGGCATCCCCGAGGCCTTCGCGCCCGAGGCCCTGGATTCCGCGCGCCGTGCCCGCGGCATCGGGCCGGAGGGGCGGGAGGACCTGCGGGACGTCCCGCTCGTCACGATCGACGGGGAGGATGCGCGGGACTTCGACGACGCCGTCTTCGCCGAATTGGATCCGGAGGGTGGTCACCGCGTGATCGTCGCGATCGCCGACGTCGCGCACTATGTCAGGCCCGGCACGCCGCTGGACCGGGACGCCTGGACCCGCGGCAACTCCGTCTACTTCCCCGACCGCGTCGTGCCGATGCTGCCGGAGGAGCTGTCGAACGGCTGGTGCTCCCTCAAGCCGGGGGAGGACCGCGGCTGCCTTTTCGTCGAGATGCGCTTCGACGCGGAAGGGGCGAAGGTCGGGCATCGCTTCGGGCGGGGGATCATGCGCTCCGCCGCGCGGCTGACCTACGAGAAGGTGCAGGCGGCATACGATTCGGGAGACGACCTCGGCCTGCCGGCGGGGCATGTCGGCCGGCTCTACGCGGCCTACCGCGCCCTGCTCGCGGCGCGGCTGCGGCGCGGGACGCTGGACCTGGACCTGCCCGAGCGGAAGGTCGTGCTAGGCCCGGACGGGAAGGTGCTGTCGGTCGCGGCGCGTCAGCGGCTCGACAGCCACCGCCTGATCGAGGAGTTCATGGTCGCCGCCAATGTCTGCGCGGCGGAGGAGCTGGAGCGGCTGCACCAGCCCTGCATGTACCGTATCCACGACCGGCCCTCGGACGAAAAGCTGGAGACGCTGCGGCCCTTCCTGGCGGGCCTCGGCTTCACCCTGCCGCCCGGCAACCTCGTGAAGCCGCGCGACTTCGCCCGGATCCTCGAGAAGACGAAGGACCTGCCGGAATCGCGGCTGATCAGCGAGACGATCCTGCGCGGGCAGTCCCAGGCGGCCTATACGCCGGACAACCTGGGGCATTTCGGGCTCGCCCTGCCGCGCTACGCGCACTTCACCTCGCCCATCCGGCGCTACGCGGACCTGCTGGTTCACCGCGCGCTGATCCGGGGCCTGAAGCTCGGCCCGGACGGAGTGACGGAAGCGGAAGCGGCGGGCCTGGAGGAGACGGGCGAGCACATCACGCGCACCGAACGGCGCGCTGCGCTTGCGGAACGAGACGCAGTGGATCGTTATCTGACCGCCTACCTGGCCGACCGCGTGGGTGCGCGGTTCGATGCACGCGTTTCCGGCGTGACACGCTTCGGCATCTTCGTGACATTGGAGGAGAGCGGGGCCAACGGAATCGTACCGGTCTCCTCGCTGCCGGACGATCAATGGATTCACGAGGAAGCGGCGATGCGACTGGTCGGGCGCCGCACCGGATTGGCCTTCACCCTCGGCGACGAGGTGGAGGTGATGCTGGCCGAGGCGGAGACGCGTACGGGCAGCCTGTCGTTCCAGATCATGCAGGGTGCGCCGGTGGCCGCGTCGCGCGCGGGGCGGAGCAAGGCGCCGCGGGCGACGAAGCCCGTGCGCAAGCCGATTCAGGCCTTCAACCGCCGGGGGTAGCGGCAGACGCTGCGCCGTCCGCGCACCGGCGGTGGCGGATCCTCGCGCACCGGCTGTCCGGCCACCGCGGCCCGAACGCGGAAGAACGAACCGGGGGCGGGCGCCGACGACGACGCGACGCCTTGTCCTTGCCTGCCTGCTGTGGCTCGCCGGGATCGGTGCGGCCGTCGCGCAGGAGCGGCCTGGGGAGCGGGTCGCAACCTGGCGCGCGGCCTTCTCCGCGATCGCGGAGCGGCACCTCGAGGTCACGGACGCCGCCGACCTCGCCCTCTGGACCCTGAGGGGCCTCGAGGCGCTGGAGCCCGACCTGGGCGTGGAGCGGCGCGGGCCCGCGCTGCGCCTGCTGTTGCGAGGCGCTCCGCCGGTGGAGGTCGTGGCGGGGACGACGCCCATCGCGGCGGCCGACACGGTGGCGGCGCTCTACGCGGAGGCGGAGCGGCGATCTCCCGCGCTGCGGAACGCCGGCTACGCGGCGATGGCGCGCGCAGGCTTCGAGGAACTGTTCAACCACCTCGACCCCTACAGCCGATACGTCGCCGCGGGCGAGGCACGGGAAGCGCGGGAACGGCGCCTCGGCGCGGCGGACCTCGGCGTGACGCTGGCGCGTGGGCCGGGCAACGCCGCGGTGGTGGACGGCGTGGCGCCCGACAGCCCGGCCTTCCGCGCCGGCATCCGCACCGGCGACCGCCTGCTGGATGCGGACGGGATCGCCGTTTCGGGCGACAGGCTCGGCGAGGCGCTTTCGCTGCTCGAGGGAGTGCCCGGCAGCAGCGTCGTACTGGGCTTTCGCAGGGGGCGGCGCGCCTTCGAGGTCGTGCTGACCCGTGTCGCCGCGCCGCCCCTTTCCGTGACCAGCGAGATCCGCGACGGGATTCTGTGGGTGCGAATCCCGACCTTCGCCGGCGCGACGCCGAACCAGCTGGAGGCGGTCCTGCGGCGGGACGGGCCGAACGCACCGCTGGGCGTCGTCGTGGACCTGCGCGGCAATCGCGGCGGGCTGCTGCAGCAGGCGATCCAGGCCGCCGATGCCTTCCTCACGCCGGGAATCGTCGTGATCACGGAGGGACGGCACCCCGACTCGCGTCGCCGGATCGCGTCACGCGGCGGGGACCTCGCGATCGGGAAGCCGGTTGTGGTGCTGGTCGACGGGCGCACGGCCTCGGCGGCGGAGGTGATGGCGGCGGCGCTGGCCGATCGCGGGCGGGCGGTGGTCGTGGGCAGCGCGACGCTCGGGAAAGGGCTGATCCAGATCCTCGTGCCGCTGCCGAACGGGGCGGAACTGGCGCTGTCCTGGTCGCGTATCCTGGCCCCGCGGGGGTGGCCGATCCAGGCCCTCGGGGTCATCCCCTCGGTCTGTACGAGCCTGGGCGCCGAGGCGACGGCCCGGGCGCTGGCGGCGCTGGCGCAGGATGAGAACGTGCTGGCGGTGGCCTTGCAGCGGTCCCGCGCGGCGCGGGCGCCGGTACCCGCGAGCGAGATCGCCGCACTGCGGAACGCCTGCCCGCCGGCAGAGGGGCGCGAAGCCGACGTACTGACCGCACGGGTCCTGTTGGAACAGCCGGAACTCTACCTCGCGGGGCTGGTCCCTTAAGGCGGCTCTGCGGAGTTTCCGCTTGACCTGACGGCGCTGGCCCCTAGGTTGCGCGGCTCATCCGCCCGGCCGCCGCCGGCGCCGCACCGGAAATTCCGTCATGGCCAAGTCCAACACCATCCAGATCCGCCTCGTCTCCTCCGCCGACACGGGCTACTTCTACGTGACGAAGAAGAACACGCGCTCGACCACGGGGAAGATGGAGAAGAAGAAGTACGACCCCGTCGCGCGCAAGCACGTCGTCTTCCGCGAAGCCAAGATCAAGTAATCCGCCGGGGGGCTCGGGCCCCCGCGTGTCGGGGCCGGGTGCGCAGTGCGCGCCCGGCCCTTTTTCTTGCCGGCCGTCCGGCACCGGCGACGCTTCGCCGCCGCGGCGCATGGCAGGTCATGCTACGGCACGGCCGCGATGCACCGCATCTGTCGCTGGCGCCGGCGTGCGCGCCTGGGTTGCCGCGCGGCCTCAGTCCGGCGCGCCACCCGGATCGCGGTCGGCGGCGGGTTCACCACCAGGGCGCGGACGGGGAATCGGGACGGGCGGGACCCAAGGTCGGTCGCCGCGGGTCGCGCGGTCCGAGAGGATCCGGACACCGTCGCGGCCGAGCCAGACGGCGTGCGCACCGTCCCGCCAGACGGAGAAGCGGTCCACCACGGGGGTGCCGGGGCAGCGGCCGCGGATCGGCTCGGCGGAAAGGAGGATGGCGCCTGCCCCGCAATGGGGTTCGGCGCGGATGGGCGGGGCGGGCTCGCGCCGGGATGCGCGGGCGCGGGGGCGCAGCAACAGCGCGATCGGGCCGTCGGGCGTGGGCTGCAGGCGGCAGGCCTCCCGCGTGCAGGTGGCCTCGGGTGGGCCGCCCTCCGGCGGCAAGGGGCTCGAGCCCTCCTCGCCCCAGGCGCGAAGCCAGGAGTCGCGGGTCCAGCGGCTGCCGCCTGAGGTGCGCTCGACGAGGACGCCGGCGGGCGTCGTGACGGCGATGAGCCGCGCGTCGGACGAGACGAGGAGCTGCGGCGGGTCGGCTGCCAGGCCGGACAGGAGGGCTGCGGCCATGACCGGCACGCCGAGCCAGCGCCAGCGCAGGCGCCACAGGCACAACCAGCACAGGCCGAGCGCGAAGATCCCCGCGCCCCAGGCGGGGATCGGCGGCGCGGTGAGGGCGGCCCCGGGCCAGGCGGCGACGGTGCGGCCCACAGCGATGACGGCCTCCGTGCCCCAGCCCATGACCGCCAGCGCGGGGCCGTCCCAGCCGACGGGCATCAGCAAAGGGCGAGCATGCCCGCCGGCATGACGATGAAGGAGGTCAGCGGCACGGCCACCGCGTTGGCGGCGACGCCGTAGATCTGGAGACGGCCGAAGTGGTGCAGGCCGAAGGGTGTCGTGGCCGCCGCGGCCACGATGGAGGTCACCGTCGTGCCGAGGATGAGGAGGGCAATGCGTCCGGCCCGGCCGCGCTCGCGCAGGGCCGCCGCTGGGATGCGCATCGCCTCGGCGGCGGCGATGAGGGCGAGGACGGCGGCGAAGGACATCTGGAAGGACGGGCCGAGGAGCGCGGCCGGCGCGGCGAGGAGGACGACCCCTGCGGCGAGGGCGAGCGCGCGGGGCGAGAGGACGCGTCGGCCGGTCAGCAGCGCGAGGGTTGCGAGCGCGGCCATGGCGAACGACCGGACCATCGGCACCTGCGTTCCTGTCAGGACCGTATAGGCGCCGCCGAGCAGGAGGCCGGCGACTGCGGCGGCGGGCTTCCCATCCATCCGGACGGCGATCCAGGGCACCGTGCCGAGAAGCCAGCGGGCAGTGAGATAGCCGAGGCCGATGACGATCGCCGCGTGCAGACCGGAGACGGAGAGGAGGTGCGCGAGGCCGGAATCGCGCATCGCCGTCATGGTTTCGGCGGGGATGCCGGACTGGGAGCCGGTGAGGAGCGCGGCGGAGATGGCGCCGGCAGCGCTGGGGATGGCTTCGCGCACCCGGGCTTCGATGGCGGCGCGCAGGCCGGCGAAGAGCGGCGTCTCGTCGGCGGGCGTGACGCTGGCGGCGCCGAGGGCGAAGCCGGAGCCGGCGAGGCCGGAGAAGTACGCGGCGCGCTGGAAGTCCCAGGCGCCGGGGTAGGAGGGCGCGGACGGCGCGCGGATCAGCGCGCGGATCGAGAGGGTATCGCCGGGGGCGGGTCGCGCCGGGTCGTCGGCGCGGAGGCGTATGCGGATGTCGCGGGACAGCGGCGCGGCGTCGGGCCAGCGCGCGCCTTCCAGGGTGATGCGGCGGCCTTCCGGGAGGAGTTCGACGTTCGAGACGGTGCCGGTGACGACGACCGCGGTGCGCGGCAGGTCGGGGACGGGCGGGGCGAGGCGGGCGTGGGCCATACCCGTGACGAACCCGACCGCGGCCGCGGCGAGCATGAGGGCAAGGACGGCCGCCGGACGGGCGAGACGCCAGAGGGGGAGCGTCGCGAGGATCGGGGCGAGCGGGAGGGCGAACCAGGCGTCGCCCGGTTCCCAGCGCAGCGCGAAGTAGGTGACGACGCCGGCGCCGAGCGCGACCGGAAGCCAGAGGGGCCAACGGTCCCATTCGGCCGCCGTCCAGTCGGCCAGCCGTTCCGCGAGGGGCGGCGCGGCTGCCGGGGCATGCAGCGGGGCGGTGGTCACGGACATGTGAGCGCGCAGAGTAGCGCGCCCGGGCGGGATTGCGACCCCGGGTTGCGGGGCGGGCCCGGACCGGGGTCGGTGGAAACCCGTCCTGCGGTCGCGGCATAGGGCCACGCCCCGTGCACCGACGACAGGCCGCGACGGACGGGGTAAGGGCGGCGGCATGACGGTCCGCACGCGCTTCGCCCCCTCCCCCACCGGCTACCTGCACATCGGCGGGGCGCGGACGGCGCTCTACAACTTCCTCTACGCTCGGCACCATGGCGGGCAGTACCTGCTGCGGATCGAGGACACGGATAAGGCGCGCTCCACGCCGGAGGCGGTGGCGCAGATCCTCGAAAGCCTGGAATGGCTGGGGCTTTCGCCCGACGAGCCGCCGGTGATGCAGTCGGCGCGGGAGGCGCGTCACGCGGAGGTCGCACGGGAGCTTCTCGCGAAGAGCGCGGCCTATCTGGCCTACGACACGCCGGAGGAACTTGCGGCGATGCGCGCGGAGGCCGAGGCGGCGAAGCGACCATTCAAGTATGACGGGTCCCGCTGGATCGGAATGGAGGCGTCGGAGGCTCCGTCGGTCGCGCCGGTGATCCGGATCAAGGCGCCGCGCGCCGGGGAAACGGTCGTACGCGACGTGGTTCAGGGCGAGGTCCGCGTGTCCAGCGCGGAGCTGGACGACATGATCATCCTGCGCTCCGACGGCACGCCGACCTACCTCCATGCGGTGGTCGTCGATGACCACGACATGCGGATCAGCCACGTCATCCGCGGCGACGACCACCTGACCAACACCTTTCGCCAATGCATGGTCTACGACGCCATGGGCTGGGCGCGGCCGGACTTCGCCCATATCCCGCTGATCCACGGGGCGGACGGGGCGAAGCTGTCGAAGCGTCACGGCGCCGTCGGGGCCCTGGAGTTCCGGGATCAGGGTTTCCTGCCCGAGGCCGTCTGCAACTACCTGCTGCGCCTGGGCTGGGGACATGGGGACGAGGAGTTCGTGCCTCGGGAACGGGCGATCGAGTTGTTCGACCTTTCGGATGTGGGGCGCGCGGCGTCGCGCATGGATTACGCGAAACTCTCCCACCTCAACGGTCAGTACATTCGGGCGGCTGATCCGGTGGTGCTTGCCGTCGATCTCGTCGAACGGCTGCGGGCCGGCGGAATCACGGTCGATGCAGACGCGGCGGCTCGGATCGCGGGACTGATCCCCGACCTTCAGCCGCGCGCGCGGACGCTTGAGGAGATGGCGGAGGGGGCGCGCTTCGCCGTGGTGAACCGGCCCTTGTCCTTGGACCCGAAGGCGGCGGCGGTGCTCACGCCGGACAATCGGGCCATGCTCGCACGCCTGGCCGAGGTGCTGGCGGGTGCGAGCTGGGAGCGAGCGTCGATGGATGAGGCACTGCGGCGCTTCGCCGAGGCTGAGGGGCTGAAACTCGGCGCCGTGGCGCAGCCGCTGCGGGCCGCCCTGACCGGCAGCACGCAGTCGCCGCCGATCGACGCCGTCCTCATCGCGTTGGGGCGCGAGGAAGCGCTGGCGCGCATCGGCGACGCGCGACGGGCGTGACCGATACGCCCGGCCGGAGCGACCGGCCTGCAATCCGGTCCCCGTAGGACCTCGGCGAACCCGGGACGGCGCGAAGGGCGCGCCTTGGACGGGCTGACCGGAGGTTCCAGGGCCATGAGTGCCATCACGCTGATCAGGTTTTCGGTGGGCGCGGGCGGGGTGAACGACCCTGCCGACGTCCGGGCGATCAAGTCCCTTCTCAACCGCATCGCGCCGGAGCGCGGCGGGCCGGCGCAGAAGCTGGTGGAGACGCCCGCGGCGGATGCGTCGCTGACGGACGCGATCATCCGCTTCCAGGCCGCGCAGTTCGGCTGGGCCGACGGCCGCGTGGAGCCGGACAAGGCCACGATGGCCGCCCTGAACCGGCCGGGGTTGGACATCGCGATCCCCTGGGTGCTGCCGAATGCAGAACAGCGTGCGCGGTCGGTCTCCTACGCCGCGATGCTCACGTCCTTCTCCGGCACGGTGCGGGTGCGGCTGCCCGGCGGCACTTGGGAAACGGCGCGCGCCGGCATGACGCTGCCGCGGAACGCCAATGTCCAGACCGACGACGACGGACGGGCCAGCATCGTCTTCGTGGGCGACGGGACCTGAGTGGATCTCGCGCCGCGGTCGCTGATGGTGATCTACGGGGAGAAGAGGGTCGTCAGCGATCCCGGCTCCGTCGCGATGAATCCAGACGAGGTGCGGCGCGGGCTGCAGGCGCTGCGCGGCGACGGGACGGGGCTGCGTCGCGAATAGCGGCAGGTGACATAACCGTCATGTGACGCGGGCTTCCCGCTCCGCCCACCCTGCCCGACAACTCCGGCGCGGGGGTGGGAAGGTCCTGATGGGTCGGTACGTGTTCAAGGCGCTGGAGGTGGTCATGGTGGCCCTCCTCGCCGGCATGGTGGTGATGGTCTTCGGCAATGTCGTGATGCGCTACGTCTTCAACGACGGCATCACGGTGTCCGAGGAGCTGTCACGCTACTTCTTCGTCTGGCTAACCTTCATCGGCGCGGTCGTCGTCATGCGTGAAGGCGCGCATATGGGCGTGGATGCGCTGGTGCGCCGCATGGGCCGGGGCGGCCGGATTGTACTCATAATCCTGTCGGACGCGCTGATCCTGCTGTGCTGCGGCGTGTTCTTCTGGGGCACCTGGGCGCAGGCCGAGGTCAATCTGACGAACACCGCGCCGGTGACGGGCCTGAACATGATGTGGGTCTATGGCGTCGGGTTCTTCACGGCGGCGGGGATGGCGGCGCTGGTGATCCCGCGCTTCATTCGCGCCATCACCGGGCGGATCAGCGACGAGGAGCTGGCGATCTTCGCCGGCGAGGGCGACTCCGCCGTGAAGGAGCGGCTGGAGTGACCGTCCTCGTCTTCCTCTTCTCGCTCTGCGGAGCGATGGCGCTGGGGATGCCGGTGGCCTTCGCGCTGCTGGTCTGCGGCCTCGCGCTGATGCTGTGGCTCGGGCAGGTGGACGCGCAAATTCTCGCGCAGAACCTCGTCATCGGGGCCGACAACTTCCAGTTGCTGGCCATTCCCTTCTTCCTGCTGGCCGGCGAGCTGATGAACGCCGGCGGACTGTCGAAGCGCATCGTGAACTTCGCCCTGGCCTGGGTGGGGCACCTGCATGGCGGGCTGGGCTACGTCGCGATCATCGCCGCTGTGATCATGGCGTCGCTGTCCGGGTCGGCCGCGGCAGATACGGCGGCGCTGGCGGCGATCCTGATCCCGATGATGCGGCAAGCCGGCTATCCGGTCGGTCGGTCGGCGGGGCTGATCTGCTCGGGCGGGATCATCGCGCCGGTGATCCCGCCGTCGATCGGGTTCATTGTCTTCGGCGTGGCGGCGAACGTGTCGATCACGCGGCTTTTCGTCGCGGGCGTCTTCCCTGGTATCCTGATGGGCGTGACGCTCGCGATCACGTGGTGGTTCGTGGCGCGGCGGGACAAAGTCGCGACCTTCCCGAAGCTGCCGTTCCGGGCGCGGTTCCAATCCATCCTCGACGGGTTCTGGGCGCTTCTGATGCCCGTCTTCATCCTCGGCGGCATCCGGTTCGGGGTGGTGACGCCGACGGAGGCGGCGGTGGTCGCGGCGGTCTATGCACTGATCATCGGCATGTTCGTGTACCGGGAACTCAAGCCCCGGGAACTCTACGACGTGCTGCTGATCTCGGCGAAGAGCACGGCCTCCATCATGTTCCTCGTCGCGGCGGCGCTGGTCTCGGCCTGGCTGATCACGGGGGCCAACATCCCGGGGGAGATATCCGGCGTGCTGCAGCCGTTGATCGAGCGGCCGAAGCTGCTGATGGCCGCGATGATGGTACTGGTGATCATCGTCGGTACGGCGCTGGACTTCGCGCCGACGGTGCTGATCCTAACACCGATCCTGATGCCGCTGGTGCGGCAGGCCGGCATTGATCCGGTCTATTTCGGCGTGCTCTTCATCATCAACAACGCGATCGGCCTGCTGACGCCGCCGGTCGGCATCGTGCTGAACGTCGTCTCGGGGGTCGCTCGGGTGCCGATGTGGGAGGTGATGAAGGGGGTCTGGCCCTTTTTCGTTACCCTGACCGCGCTCCTGTTCCTCATGGTGGTCTTTCCCGAGATCGTGACCGTCCCGGCCCGGTTCATCCTCGGGCGGTGAGCCCGGCAACACGCGGGTGCGCTGACCCCTTCCGAAAGGACCGGGGCACGGCTAGCGTCCCGGCTAAATCCGACCCTTGGGAGGGACTTTCATGCGACGCATCCTGCTCGGCGCCTGCGCGGCGCTCGGCCTCCTCGCCCTCGGCGGCACGGCGGAGGCGCAGCAGCGGAACATCCGTGTTTCCAATGGCGTCAACCAGGACCATCCGGTCGGGAACGGCGTGGCGAAGATGGCGGAATGCGCGGCGCAGCGGTCCAATGGGCGGCTGCGGGTGCAGGGTTTCTGGGGCGGGGCGCTCGGCGGGGACCTGCAGGCCACGCAGGCGCTGCGGTCCGGCACGCAGGAAATGGTGGTCACCTCGACCTCGCCGCTTGTCGGCATACTGCCTGCTCTCGGGGTCTTCGACCTGCCGTTCCTGGTCGCGGACGAGAAGGAGGCGGATGCACTGCTCGATGGCCGCGTCGGCGAGGACATCAGCAGGCGGCTGGAAGGCGTGGGGCTGGTGAACCTGGCCTATTGGGAGAACGGGTTCCGGAACGCGACCAATTCCCGCCGCCCCATCCAGCGCTGGGAGGATTTCAACGGCGTCCGCATGCGCGTGATGCAGAACAACATCTTCCTGGACACGTTCCGGAACATGGGCGCGAACGCCGTACCGATGGCCTTCGGGGAGGTCTATTCGGCGCTGGAGACGCGGGCGATCGACGGGCAGGAGAACCCCTACGTCACGATCGATACCTCGAAGATGTCGGAGGTGCAGCGGTATCTGTCCGTGACGCGACACGCCTACACGCCGTTCCTCGTGCTGTATTCGAAGAGGCTCTGGGACCAGTTGTCGGCGGAGGACCAGGCAACGCTCCGCACCTGCGCCATCGAGGGGCGGGATGAGCAACGCCGCGTGTCCCGCGCAAGTGAGGCGCAGAGTCTCGCGAACATCCGCCGCGCGGGCATGCAGGTGAACGAGATCGCTCCGGCCGAGTTGGAGCGGATGCGGCAGCAGGCGCAGACGGTGTACCAGCGCCACGCGCAGACGATCGGGCAGGACGTGATCGAGATGGTGCAGGCGGAACTTCGCCGCATCCGCGGGCAGTGAGCGAGGGTCGAGACGCTGCGTGAAGATCACGGCGATCGAGACGCTGCGTCTCGGCGAGTTTCCCAACCTGTGCTGGGTCCTCATCCGGACGGATGAGGGGATCACGGGTCTGGGCGAAACCTTCATGGGTGCCGCGGCCGTGGAGGCCTACGTCCACGAGACCGCGGCTCCGAAGCTGCTGGGCACCGATCCCCGCGCGATCGAGCGGCACGCGCGCGTTCTCGACTCCTACTACCTGGGATGGCGTGGGGCGGGGGTGGAGGTGCGTGGGAACTCGGCGCTCGACATCGCGCTGTGGGACATCTTCGCACGGTCGGTGAACCTGCCGCTAGCGGACGCGATGGGCGGTCGGTCGCGGGACCGGGTGCGCGTGTACAACACCTGCGCGGGCTACAAGTACGTGCGCGACGCGCGGGCGCAGGCCGTCGCGAATTGGCATGTGGGGGAGACGGACGGGCCCTACGAGGACCTCGACGGCTTCCTGCACCAGGCCGACGATCTTGCGCATTCCCTGCTGGAGCACGGGATCACGGCGATGAAGATCTGGCCCTTCGACATCGCGGCGGAGCGCACGCTGGGCCGGGACATCTCGCCCGCCGAGCTGCGTGCGGCGCTGGAGCCGTTCGAGAAGATCCGGAACGCGGTGGGCGACCGGATGGACATCATGGTGGAGTTCCACTCGCTCTGGGACCTGCCGATGGCGCGACGGCTCGCGCGGGAGCTGGCGCCGTTCAAGACCTATTGGCACGAAGACCCGTTCCGGTTGGATGCGCCGGCGGACCTGGCCCACTACGCGGAGGTCTGCGAGACCCGAATCTGCGCGAGCGAGACGCTGAACGGCGTCACGGCCTTTCGCGACGCGCTCGCGACGGGGCACCTGGGCGTCGCCATGCTCGACCTGTCCTGGTGCGGCGGAGTGACGGAGGCCAAGCGGATCGCGGCGCTGGCGGATGCCTGGAAGGTGCCGGTCGCGCCGCATGACTGCACCGGGCCGGTGGTCTGGACGGCTTCGTGCCACTTCGCGCTGCACGCCCGGAACACGCTGATCCAGGAGAGCGTGCGGGCCTTCTACAAGGGCTGGTACCGCGAACTGGTGACGGAACTGCCGCAGGTCGTGGACGGGACCGTCGGCGTGCCGGAGGGGCCGGGCCTCGGACTGACGCTGCTGCCGGGGTTGGAGGAACGCGCCGACTCGATCCGCCGCGTGAGCACGCTGGAATAATCAGTCGCGCGCGACGATGCGGCATTCCTCCGCCGTCACGGCAGCCAGGCGGATGAGGCGGCGGATGGCGACGGCGCCCGTCGCGGCGTCCCCGATGACGAGCTTCGCCCAGGGGTGGGTGGCCAGGGTACTCGTCGCGAGGTCCACGGCGACCTCCGTCGTAGCGACGGCGGCGGCATCGAAGGCGGCGCGGCGCAGGAGCTTCATCGTCGCGAGGAAGCCGGGGCGCAGGCCGTGCAGTACCGCGACCTGACGCACCAGGCGCACTGCGCGCCAACCAACGAAGAGAGCATCCCAGGCCGGCGAGGGCGCCACGAGGGTGGCCGCCCCGGCCTGGACGCCGGCGCGCCAGCCCAGGGTGCGGGATTCGGCCGCGAGGGTCGCGAGGGGCCCGCTCTCCAGCAGGGCGCGGAGCGAAGCGACATCCGGCGCGTTCCGCATGGCGGCGAGGTGGGGCGCGGCGGCGGGGACGTCGGACGCCCAGGCGAGGGTAAGGGATCTGGCGGCAGCGACGTCGCCGCGGGTGAAGGCGGCGCGGGCTGCGTCCACGGCGTTGAGCGCGATCAGCCCCTTCGCCTCCCGCCACAGGCCCCAGCCGACGAGGCCGTAGCCCGCCGCGGCGACGGCGAGGGTCAGCCAGCCCAGGGCGGCGTGGCGAGCGAAGGCGTCGGCGACGAAGATCCCGCTCTCCACCGTCGAGAGGCCGAGGACCAAGACGCCGATCCCGGCGGCAAGGAAGGACAGTGTCGAAGGGCCGGTGCGCGGCTCGCGTGCCGGGGCGAGGACGGCGGGCGGGCGGGCCTCGACGCGGTCGGTGCCTGCCTCGTCCTCCAGGATGATGCGCGGGCCGCGGGTGGTCGTATCGCTCACAGGGCGTCTCCGATGGCGGCGGACAGCAGGCTGTCCAGGCCGATATGGGGAACGCCCCCGGCCCCTGCCCGGTCGAGTTCGGGCGGGCGGAAGACGGGCATGCGGAAGTAGTCCGCGATCCAGAAGGATTCGGGCGGGCGGCGCGACGGGACGACGCCTGGATCCACCGTTGCCCACCGGCCGCTCTCCAGAAGCACGCCGCGGACCGCGGGGAGGATCGGGCACCCTCGCGCGCGGTGGCTTCCCCGGTGCAGCGGATGGCGGCGACGGCGTGGACCGCGACGGCGGCCCCGGCAATCTCCGCGCGGCGGCGCGGGGCGTCCACCAGGTCGGCGAGGAGGGACGCCAGGTTGTCGCGGGAGACCTCCGGCACGTGGTCGGCCTTCGTCGCGGCAAAGGCGACCCGCCCGATGCCCGCGCCGGTCAGCAGGTCCAGCCAGCCCCGGCCGTAGCGGAGGGACGCGGCGATGGCGGAGAGTGCTTCGGCGGTGTCCTCGAAGGCCTCACGGCCCGCGTGGAGGGCGCCGAGGACGTCCACGAGGACGACCTGCCGATCGAACCGGCGGAAGACCGGCTCGACGAAGCGGTCCACCATGTCGCGGCGATAAGCGTCGAAGCGCCGGGCCATGAGGCCGCCGAGGGGGCTGGCGCGGCACGCCGCGGGCAGCGGACAGAACCAGAGGAGCGGAGCGTCGCCGGACGGCCCGGGGTTCAGGAAGCGACCGGGCTGGAGGAAGCGGAAGCCGAGGTCGTCCCGCATCCTGAGCAGCGCGGTGCGGTAGAGGCCGTGGGCGCGGCGGGCCAGCGATCCTCGGCCGGGGCGCCGGGCGGGAGGGCGCGGGCGAAGTCCAGGAACTCCGCAGCGACCTCCGCTCGGGTCCCGCGGCACAGGCGCGCCAGGGTTTCCTCGGACCACTCGTGGAATTCCTGGCCGAGGAGGGGAAGGTCCAGCAGCCATTCGCCCGGGTAGTCGAGGAGGTCCAGCGTCACCGTGCGTTCGGGCAGGACGCCCCAGATGCCGCTGCGGGACAGGCTCAGGGTCAGGGAGAGGGTGGAAAGATCCTCCGTCCGCTCCGGCCAGCGCGGGGGATGGGCGGCGAGAGAAGCGAGGTGGGATTCCGCGTCGAAGCGAGGCGTGGCCTCGACGCCCGGCGGAACGGCGCGGGCGCGGCGGAGGCGGCCGGCGGTGGCCTCGAGCGCCGGCAGGGTCGGGCGGGCCGCACCGGCGGCGATCAGGTTGGCGACGAGGGAGGTGAGGAAGACCGTCTTGCCCGCCCGCGACAGGCCCGTGACGGCGAGGCGCAGCCGTTCCTGGCCGACGAGAGCCAGAGCCGCCTCGCCGGCGCCGCGCGTGGCGTCGCCGAGGAGGCGGATCGGGTCGGGCAGGCCCAGCGCCATCTGCGCCGGACGCGTCGGTCAGCGCTGGATGAGTTCGATCTTGTAGCCGTCGGGGTCCTCGACGAAGGCGATGATCGTCGTGCCGTGCTTCACGGGCCCGGCCTCGCGGGTGACCTTGCCGCCCGCCTGCTTGATGCGCTTGCAAGCCGCGGCGACGTCGGGGACGCCGACGGCGAGATGGCCGAAGGCGTTGCCCTGCTCATACTTCTCAACGCCATAGTTGTAGGTCAGCTCGATCTCGGCCTCGCCGGTCGCGTTTCCGCCGTAGCCGAGGAAGGCGAGGGTGTACTTGCCGTCCGGCACGTCGCGGCGGCGCAGCTCCTTCATGCCGAACATCGTCGTGTAGAAGTTCACGGCGCGGTCGAGGTCGCCCACGCGGATCATGGTGTGGAGGAATCGGCCCTGCGTCTGCGCTTCGCTCATGCGGCGGCTCCTGGGTTGCGGCCGGGGATGTGGTCCTCCGGCCGGATCGAGAGAAGGAAGAGGCCGGCTTCGTCGGCCTGGCGCACCATGTCGTGCGGGTCCACCAGGAGCGCACCCCCCGCCTCGAAGGCGATGCCGCGGAGGCCGGCGGCGACGGCGCCGGCGACGGTGCGGGGTCCCAGGGTGGGGAGGTCCAGTTCTCGGTCCTGGCCGGGCTTGACGAGCTTCACGAGCACGCCGCCCGGACCTTCGCGCCGAACCTGGCCTGCGCGAGCGAGGAGCGCGTCTGTGCCCTCGATCGCCTCGACGCCGAGGACGAGGCCCTGCTGGATCACCGCTCCCTGCCCCACGTCCAGCATGCCAAGCGAGCGAACGACCTCAACGCCGCGGGCAATGTCGGACAGGGCAAGCGCGTCCGGCGCGGCCTTCGTGTAGAGCCCGGGGCCGACCTGGGCTTCGGACAGGAACCGCTTGGGGCCCATCGGGTTGAAGCCTTCCTCCTTGAGGAGGTTTCGGATGGCGGAAAGCAGGCTGTCATCGCCGCCGAAGGCCTTCATGCCGATGCGGGCGATCAGTGCCGCACCCCCGGCATCCGGGCGCAGCATGAGGAGGGATGGGCGCTTCACGTCGCCCGCGAGGACGAGGTCCTTCGCGCCGGTCCGCTTCAGCCAATCCAGTCCCTGCCCCGCCGCGCCGAGGCGGATCGTCAGAGACGGCGTACCCTGCCAGTCCCGCGCGTTGGCGAAGCCGTCCAGCAGCAGCGCGAAGACCGGCCGGCCCATGGCGCGGGCGGCAGCCGCGACCTGCACGGGCACGGCGCCGCCGCCGACGATGATGGCGAGCGGGTCGGGCATGGGCGGATCAGGCGGCCTCTGCCTCGGCCGCCTCGGCAACGCCCCGGCCAGCGCGCATGAGGCCGCGCTTGCTCGGTGTCCGGATGAAGGCGAGGACTTCCTCGACCTCCTTGAACCCGGCCTGGGATGAGGCGACGTCGGCCATCCGCCCCTCGAACTGCCCGCGGCCGAGGAAGAGACCACGATAGGTCGCGCGCAGCGCGTTGATGGCGTCACGACCGAAGCCGCGGCGCTTCAGGCCGATGAGGTTCAGGCCGATCAGCCGTGCGCGATTGCCCATGCAGGACCCGAAGGGGATCACGTCGCGCTCCACGCCGCTCATCCCGCCGATGACGGCCTGGCGCCCGATGCGGACGGACTGGTGGATCGCGGTGCCGCCGCCGACGAAGACCGTGTCACCGATATGCACGTGCCCGCCGAGCATGACGTTGTTGGCGAGGATCACCCGATCATCCAGCACGCAGTCGTGGCCGACATGGGCGACGCACATGATGAGGCAGTCGGCGCCGATCCGCGTCAGGCCGTCGCCGGAAACCGAGCCGCGGTGGACCGTCGCGTGTTCCCGCACGATGGTGCGGGCACCGATTTCCACGCGCGTGGGTTCACCCTTGTATTTCAGGTCCTGTGGCGGAAGGCCGACAGAGGCGAAGGGGAGGATCTGCACGCCTTCGGCCAGGCTCGTCACGCCGTCGAGCACGGCATGGGCGCCGACCTGCACGCCGTCCGCGAGGATGACGTGCTCGCCGACCGTCGCGTAGGGACCGATCACGGCGGAGGAAGCGATCGTCGCGCCGGGGGCGACGATGGCCGTCGGATGGATCTGTGCCACGTCTAGCTGTCCAGGATCATGGCCGCGTAGGTCGCCTCGGCAACGACGATGCCGTCCACCTTCGCCGCTCCGCTGAACTTCCAGATGTTGCCGCGTTGCCGTTCCTTGCGGACGTGAACGTGCATCTGGTCGCCGGGCACGACGGGCTTGCGGAACTTCGCGTTGTCGATGGTCATGAAGTAGACGAGCTTGCCGCGGGCATCGGGGCCGAGGGTCTCGACAACGAGGACGCCCGCCGTCTGCGCCATGCTCTCGATGATCATGACGCCGGGCATAACGGGGTGGCGCGGAAAGTGGCCCTGAAAGACGCCTTCGTTGATCGAGACGTTCTTGATACCGGTGCAGGACTCGTTCGGGATCAGGTCCACCACCCGGTCCACCAGCAGGAATGGGTAGCGGTGCGGCAGCGCTTCCATGATCCGCATGATGTCGAGGGTCGAGCGCGTCTCCCCCGCCGGCTTCGCCGCGCCGCTGTCGTCCGGCGTCATCCCGCCTCTCCCGTCCGGGACGCAGGTTTCCCCTGCGCCAGCTTCCTGAGTACCGCGAAGGCGCGCAGTGTCTCTCTCACGGGCCAGGCGGGGCTGCCGACCACGTCGGTCCCTGCGGGCACGTCGTTCATCACGCCGGCCTGCGCGCCGATCCGTGCCCGGTCGCCGATCGCCACGTGCCCCGTCAATCCTGCCTGGGCCGCCACCACGACGTAGTCGCCGAGAGTGGTCGAGCCGGCGATGCCGGCCTGCGCGACGATGACGCAGCCCCGCCCAGTCTGCACGTTGTGTCCGAGCATGACGAGGTTATCCAGGCGCGTGCCCGGACCGAGCACCGTGTCGTTGACCGAACCGCGGTCCACGCAGGCATTGGCCCCGATCTCCACGCCGTCGCCGAGGCGCACGATGCCGAGCTGCGGCACCGTCACGTGTTCCCCGCGCGCGGTCGTGGCGAAGCCGAAGCCCTCGCTCCCGATGCGGGCGCCCGGATTCAGGGTAACGCGGTCGCCAGCAATCGTGTGACTGACCGTGACGTGGGAGAGGATCCGGCATTCCGCACCGAAGACGCAACTGCGCCCGACATGGGCGTGGGCCGCGACGATGCAGCGCGGCCCGAGGCGTGCGCCGGATTCGACGACAGCATACGGACCGATCTCGCAGCCCTCGCCGATCTCGGCATCGTCGGCGACGACGGCGGTCGGGTGGCGAAGGCCGCTGGAACGCATGGGCGGATGCAGCAGCGCGGTCAGGCGCGCGAAGGCCAGCACGGGCTCGCCCGAGACGAGGGCGATGGCCCCCGCGGGAACCTCTGACGCGAACTCCCGGGCGACCACCACGGCGCCTGCCCGGGTCTCACGCAGCGCTCCCAACCAGCGCCGGCCGTCGAGGAAGGAGACCTCGCGCGGCCCGGCCGAGCCGAGCGGCGCGACCCCGTCGAAGTCGCGGTCCTCCAGACCCGCCGGGGGCGCGATCCCCGCCGCCCTGACGAGCTCCGAGAGCGGCAGCGGCCCGGCGGAGGGGTGGAAGCGCGGGTCCGCAGCCACGCGTCAGCGGCGCGGCTGCGGCTGCGCCGGCTGGGGCTGCTGGGCCGCCGGCGGTGCCGCGGCACCCGGAGCGCCGCCGGCGCCAGCGGCCGGCACGGGACCGTCGGCCGGGAGGTTCACGCTGCGGAGCACGCGGTTGAGCTGAGCGCTCACCTCGTCCGTCAAATCGAACGGAGGCTCGTTGAAGATGACAAGGGGACGCGGCAACACCAGGTTGACGTTGCGGCTGGCCGCGACCTGGCGGATCACGATCGCCAGGCCCTGCTCGATTTCGCCAAGGGCCTGCTGCGCCGCCTGTTCGATGCCGCGGGAGCGGTCGCGGAAGACGCGCTGGCTGTCCGTGATGCGGTCCTGCAGCTCGCGTTCGCGCTGGCGTACCTGCTCGGCAGGGAGGTTGGCGCGCTGGGTCGCGAGGTTCTGCTGTTCCTCGCGCCAGCGGGTCTGCTCGCGCTGCAGGTCATCGTTAAGGCGCTGGCGGCGCCGCTCGATCTCCTCCCGCACGGAGTTGAAGGCCGTGGAGTTCCGCTGGATCTCCGGCACGTCCACGATGCCGATGACGGCAGCCGGCGGGGGCTGACCCGGCGGCAGGGGCGCCGGGTTCGGTCCCTGCGGGCGCTGCTGTGCCTGCTGCGGCGGGCGCTGCTGCTGCGCCGGCGGCTGCGGCGGCCGTTGTTGCTGCGGCTGCCCCTGCGGTGGCCTTGCCTGCCCACCGCCCGGCGGGACGAAGAAACCAGGATCCTGCGCGAGCGCGGTGGCGGGCAGGAGCAGGGCGGCGAGGGCCGCGGCGGCGCGGAACGGCGCGGGGCGCGCGAGCGTCATGGGAACTCCGATATCTCTCTCAGAACCGCGTGCCGAAGCCGAAGCGGAAGAACTGGGTGCGGTCATACTTCTCCTTCACCACGGCCTGGGCGAAGTCGAGGTTGATCAGCCCGAAGGGACTGCGCCAGGAGATGCCGAGGCCCGTGCCGACGCGGGGGCTGCCTTCGTCGCCGACGACCGTCACCGCGGGAAGGCTGCCCCGCGCCGGCGCGGAACTCGACGATCCGGAGAGGCTGCCGACGTCCACGAAGGCGCGTCCCGTGATGCCGAGCTCCTGCGGCAGTCCGAGCGGGAAGCGGAATTCCGTCGTCTGCGTCCAGATCGTGCGGCCGCCGAGGGCATCGCCGGTGTCCCGGTCGCGCGGCCCGACGCCGGCGACGCGGAAGCCCCGCAGGTTCTCGCCGCCGAGGAAGAAGCGGTCCACGATCCGCTCATCGCGGCTGCCGAATGGCTCGAGTCGTCCGACCGAGGCGCTGATCGCCAGGACGTAATCCGGATCGCCGAGCAGTCGCTCGAAGGGAATGAAGTAGGCCCCGTCCAGGCGCGCGCGGACGTAGTTCACGTCGCCGCCGAGGCCGGCGACGTCCGTCCCGAGGCGGATGAAGTAGCCGTCGCGCGGATCGAGGCGGGAGTCGCGGCGGTCGTAGATGATGGTCTGGCCGACCTGCGACAGCAGCGTCGTCCCCGCCTGTTCCTGGATGTAGCGCGACGCGTCGGTATTCACGTCGAAGATGTTGCGGTTGGCGAGGGTGTAGGACACGGACTGGCGCAGGTATTCGTTGTATTCCCAGCCCGCGCGGACGGCGAAGCCGTAGCGACGTTCCTGGTAGCCCGAGTAGTCCCGGAGATTTCGCGTGACGTAGAAGACGTCACCGCCGAGGGCCAGGTTGCGGTCGAGGAAGGACGGGTCCGTGACGGACAGGTCGAGCTGGCTCCGACGTTGCGCGAGCACGCCGTTCACGCGCGCATCCAGGCCGGTGCCGACGAGGTTGCGTTCGCGCAGGCCGAGGTCGAGCAGTGCCCCCGCGTCGGTGGAGAAGCCGCCGCCGATCGAGACCTCACCCGTCGCGCGTTCCGCGACGTTGGCATTCACGACGACGCGGTCGGGCGCCGAGCCGGGGGTTGTGGATACCGTGACGTCGCTGAAGTACCCGAGGTCGCGGACGCGTTGGCGGGAACGCCGCAGCTGCGCGGCGTTGAAGGCGTCGCCCTCCGCCAAGCGGAACTCACGGCGGATCACTCGGTCCTGCGTCCGCACGTTGCCGGTGATGTCGATCCGCTCGACGAAGGCGCGCTGGCCTTCCTTCACCTCGAAGACGATCTCGGCGGTGCCGTCGCCCTCATTCCGGTTGATGCGGGGCGTGACGTCCACGAAGGGCGCGCCGAGCTGATTGGCCCGATCGGCGATCGCCTGGGTCGAGCGCTCCACGGCATCGCCGTCATAGGTGTCGCCGCGCGACAGCGCGGCTTCCCCGCGAAGCTGGTCGGCCGTGATGTTGCGCAGCGCCGAGGTCACCTCGACGCGGGAGACGCGGTACCGGCGGCCCTCATTGATGGTGTAGGTGATGAAGAAGCCGGACCGGTCCGGCGCCAGCTCCGCCGTCGCGCCGGTCACCTCGACGTCGGCGTAGCCCTGGCGGAGGTAGAAGCGGCGCAGCAGCTCGCGGTCGAAGTTCAGGCGCTCCGGCTCGTAGGTGTCGACGGTGCTGAAGGGGCGGTAGAACGCGGCCTCCCGCGTCGCCACGATCTCCTTGAGGCGGCTGTCGGAAAAATTGCGGTTGCCGACGAAGTTGAGGCGACTGACGAGGGCGATCGGGCCCTCGTTGATCTCATAGACCACGTCCACGCGGTTCTGGTCGAGCTGGATGATCTTCGGCTCGACGGTCGCGGCAAGGCGGCCGCGGCGGGCGTAGACCTCGAGGATCCGTTGACGGTCCGCCTGGGCGAGGCCCGGGGTGAAGACGGAACGCGCGCGAACCTGCACCTCGTTCCGCAGCGCGTCGTCGTTGATCTTGCTGTTGCCCTCGAAGGCGACGCGACTGACGATCGGGTTCTCGTCGACGCGGACGAGGATGCGCTCCCCCTGGCGCGTGACCTGCACGTCGCGGAACAGCCCTGTCGCGAAGAGCGTGCGAAGTGAGCGGTCGAGCCGGTCTTCCTCGAAGGCGTCGCCGGGCTGCAGCAGCATGTAGGAGCGGATGGTGTCCGCCTCGATGCGCTGGTTGCCCTGGACGTCGATGCCCTGGACGGTGCCCGCGGCGAAGCGCGGTGCGGAAGCCGGCGTCGCGGCGGGGGTGCGGCGCCGCTGCTGCTGGGCGTCGGCGGTGGTGGCCGTTACCACCGGCACGAGGCAGGTGGCAGCAAGCAGAAGGGCGCGTGTAACGTGCAAGGCTCTGTCCTGTGCCGGCGTCCGGTTGGGCGGGGCGCAACCTAACCGCAACGCCCCGGCGCCGCCACCCCTGGCCGGTGCCGGTCGGACGAGGTGAACGTTAGCCGAACAGACCGCCGACCCAGCGGGCCAGGGCGGGGCCGCCGACGTCGTTCCAGGTGGCGAAGACGAATAGCGCCATCAGCAGCGCGAAGCCCGCGCGGAAGCCGTATTCGAGCGCCCGCTGCGGCAGCGGCCGGCCCCGGATCGCCTCGGCCGCGTAGAAGACGAGGTGGCCGCCGTCGAGCACGGGGATGGGAAAGAGGTTGATGAGCGCGAGGTTCACCGAGAGGATCGCGGTGAAGGAAACGAGCGCCGCCAGGCCGAGGCTCGCCGCCTGCCCCGCGAGCTGCGCGATCTTGACGGGACCTCCGATGTCCTCCGTGCCGCGCTGGCCGGTGATCATCTGCCCGATGCCGGCGAGCGTCTGCCAGGTTACGTCGGCGGTGTAGGTGATCCCGGCGCCGACGGCGGTGAGCGGGTCCGTCCGTTCGAAGGCCTGGGCGCCACCGCCGATGCCGAGGCGGCCGGCGGGGGCGACGATCCCGGTGCAGTATCCGGCGTGACGGTCAGGGTGACCTCGCGGCCGTCGCGGAGGAGGCGAACCTCGACGGGTTGGCCGGGGCGCGGGCGGATATGGGCCTGGATCTGCTCGAAGCGGCGGATCGCTTCGCCGTCGAGGGCCAGGATGCGGTCACCCACCTGAAGCCCTGCGCGGTCTGCCGGGCCGCCGGACGCCACGACGCCCACCGTCGTCGTCCCCACGGGCTGGCCGATGGCGACGAAGAGACCGGCGAAGAGGACGGCGGCGAGCAGGAAGTTTGCGACGGGGCCGGCGGCGACGACGATGGCGCGATCACGAACCGGCTTTTCGTGGAAGGTCTCGCCATCCCGCCAGGATGCCCGCTCCTCGTCCGTGACGTCGCCCGGGTTCTCCATCCCGTGCAGCTTCACGTAGCCGCCGAGGGGGATCCAGGCGACCTGCCAGACCGTGCCGCGCCGGTCCACCCAGGACGCCAGCGCCCGGCCGAAGCCGATGGAGAACTTGTCCACGTGGATGCCGCGCCAGCGGGCCGCGAGGTAGTGGCCCATCTCATGGATGAAGACGAGCACGCCGAGCACGACGATGAAGGCCAGGACCGTCCGGACGCCGCCGAGGCCCATCTGGGCGAGGTTTTCGAACAACTCGGTCGGCTCCTTCAGGCGGCCAGGCGGTCGGCGACGGCTTCCGCCCGGACCCGGGCCCCGGCGTCGAGCGCGAGGATGTCGTCCAGGTCGTTCGCGGGCGGCGCGCCGAGGGCCTCCAGCGTCTCCTCGACCACGCGGGCGATGTCGAGGAAGCCGAGGCGCCGGGCCAGGAAGCGCGCCACCGCCACCTCGTTCGCCGCATTGAGGATGGTGGGGGCCCCCGCCCCCGCGGACAAGGCCGCACGGCAGAGGCGCAGCGCGGGGAAGCGGGTCTCGTCCGGCGCCGAGAAATCGAGGCGCGACAGGGCGGCCAGATCCAGCCGGGGAACCGCGGCGTGCATGCGGTTCGGCCAGGCCAGCGCGTACGCGATCGGCGTGCGCATATCGGGGGAGCCGAGTTGGGCGAGGAGCGAGCCGTCAGCGTATTGCACGAGGCCGTGGACGGCGGATTGGGGGTGGACCAGCACCTCGATCCGCTCATGCGGGACGGGGAAGAGGCGGGCGGCCTCGATCACCTCAAGGCCCTTGTTGAAGAGTGTGGCGCTGTCCACGCTGATCTTGGCACCCATGCTCCAGACCGGGTGCTTCACGGCCTGCTCCGGCGTCGCGGCGCGCATTTCCTCGATGGTCGCGTTGCGGAAGGGTCCGCCGGAGGCGGTGAGGATGATCCGTTCGACCATGGCGGGGTCGCGGGTGTCGAGGGCCTGGAAGATCGCGTTGTGCTCGGAATCGGTCGGCAGGACGGTGGCGCCTGACGCCGCCGCGGTGCGCAGCACGAGCTCTCCGGCGCAGACCAGCGGCTCCTTGTTCGCCAGCGCCAGGGTCGCGCCCAGCGAGAGCGCATCGAGGATTGGGCGGAGGCCGGCGAAGCCGACGATCGCGGCCATGGTCCAGTCGGTCGGGCGCATCGCGGCTTCCCGCACCGCGCCGGGGCCGGCAGCCGTCGCGATGTTCGTCCCGGACAGGGCATCGCGCAGGGCCGGCAGTCCGGCGGGATCGGCAAGGACGGCGATGGCCGGGCGGAGCCGGCGCGCCATGTCGGCCAGCGCGGCGGCGTCCCGGCCGGCGACCAGCGCCTCCACGGTGAACGCGCCCTCGGGCGCGGCCTCGAGCAGGGTGGCGGTGCTGCGGCCGATCGAGCCGGTCGCACCGAGGATGGTCACGCGTCGCGTCATGTCAGCGCCAGAGCGGCTCCCCCACGCCCAGCAGCAGGGCAAGGATCATGGCGGCCGGCGCGGCGGCTAGGAGCCCATCCAGCCGATCCAGCAGCCCCCCGTGGCCGGGGATGAGGTTGGAGGTGTCCTTGACCTTGAAATGCCGCTTGATCCCGGACTCCAGAAGATCGCCCGCCTGGGTCGCGACGGCGAGGACGGCCGCGACGGCCGCCGCGCGGATGCCGCTTCCCGGCGCCAACATCGGCGCGACGAAGGCTGCCATCAGCATCGCGAGCAGCAGGCCGCCGATTGCGCCCGACCATGTCTTGGCCGGGGACACCGCGGGCCAGAGCAGCGGTCCCCCGAAGGCTCGCCCGGCAGCGTAGGCCCCGATATCGCTGGCCCAGACGACGAGGAGGAGTAACAGGACGTTCGCGCGCCCGGCGGCGCCGTCATGCCGCAGCTCGATCATGCAGAGGAACGCGACGCCGATGTAGAGCGTGCCCAGGGCGAGGCGCAGCGCCGGCTGCCCCGGGCGGCTGCGGTCCCGCATCCGCTCGGACCAGGCCCATGTCAGGAGGAAGCCGCCGAGGATCGCGACCCAGGACGCGACGGCGTATTCGGCGGTCGCCAGGGCGCCGGCGAGGAAGACGACGATGGGGACGCCCAGCCCCGGCAGTCGCGCGGCGCGGGCGCCGCAGAGATGGACCCACTCCCAGGTCAGGATTGCCGCGGCGATCGCGAGGAGGAAGGTATAGGCGTCGGCGCCGAGCCAGACGGCCAGCAGCGCCGCCGGCCCGAGGACCGCCGCTGACAGCGCGCGCTTGCGCAGGTCCCGCCAGCGGGTCGTGGAATCAGCCGACACGGGCCCCGTAGCGCCGCTCTCGGCGGCCGAACTCGGCGACGGCGGCGGCGAGGTGCTCCGCCGTAAAATCCGGCCAAAGCACGTCCTGGAAGACCAGTTCGGCGTAGGCGCATTGCCAGAGGAGGAAGTTGGAGATCCGCTGCTCGCCGGAGGTGCGGATCAGCAGGTCGGGGTCGGGGATGCCGGCCGTCTGCATGTGCCGGGCGACGGTGGTCTCATCGATTGCGTCGGGGGACAGGGTGCCTTCCGCGACGCGCCGCGCGATGGCGCGCGCGGCCTCGGCGATCTCCGCGCGGCCGCCGTAGGACAGGGCCACGTTGACGTTGATCCGCGTGTTCCCGGCCGTCAGATCCTCCGCGCGCAGGATCTCGGCCGCCGTCTCCGCGCCGAAGGCATGACGATCGCCGATGATGCGGAGGCGTGCGCCACGCTCGACGAGCGTCTGGACCTCGTGACGGAGATAGTGGCGCAGCAGGCCGGTCAGGTCACGAACCTCATCGGGCGGGCGCCGCCAGTTCTCGCTGGAAAAGGCGAAGAGGGTGAGCCAGGGGATGCCCAGCTCGCCCGCTGCCTCGACCGTCCGCTTCACCGCCTCGGCGCCGGCCTTGTGGCCGAGGGCGCGCGGAAGGCCACGGGCCGCTGCCCAGCGCCCGTTGCCGTCCATGATGATGGCGAGGTGGAGGGGGATCGGCGGGCCGTCGGCGGTGACGGCGGCCTGCTGGGCGGCGCTCATTGGGAGAGGGCCTAGACGGCCTTTATGTCCTTTTCTTTGTCGGCCAGCGCCGAATCGACCTTCTTTACGTAGTCATCGGTCAATTTTTGGATATCGTCGGAATGACGTTTCGCGTCGTCCTTCGACAGGCCGGACTTGCTCTCCCAGTTCTTCACGGTTTCCATCGCGTCGCGACGGACGCCGCGGACCGCGACCTTCGCGGCCTCGGAGTAGCGGGCGGCCTGCTTGGCCAGGTCGTTGCGTCGCTCCTGCGTCAGCGGCGGCAGGGGCACGCGGATGACCTGGCCCTCGGCCTGCGGGTTCAGGCCGAGATTGGCGTCGCGGATCGCGACCTCCACGGCCTTCACGACCGACTTGTCCCAGACCTGGACCGAGAGCAGCCCGGGCCCGGCGACGGAGATATTGGCCACCTGGGCGAGCGGCTGGTTCGTGCCGTAGGCCTCGACGCGGATGGGTTCCAGCAGGGCGGGGCTCGCGCGGCCCGTGCGAAGGCCGGAAAACTCCTTCCGCAGAGTCTCGAGCGCGCCGTCCATGCGACGGGTGATGTCCTTGCGAAGCTCGGGGTAGTCCGGCGGGGCGGCCATCGTCGGGGGTCCTCCGTCCTAGTTCTCGTGCACCACGGTGAACTTGCCCTCGCCGCGCATGACAGCAGTGAAGGCGCCGGGCTCGTGGATGTTGAAGACGATGATCGGCAGCTTGTTCTCGCGGGCCAGCGAGATCGCCGCGGCGTCCATGACCGCGAGGTCGCGCGCGAGCATGTCGAGGTAGGTCAGTTCCTTGTAGCGCTCGGCATCCGGGCGCTTGCGGGGATCGGCGGAATAGACGCCGTCCACCTGTGTGCCCTTGAACAGGGCGTCGCACTTCATCTCCGCCGCGCGGAGGGCGGCGGCGGTGTCGGTCGTGAAGAAGGGGTTGCCGGTGCCTGCGGCGAAGATGACGACCCGGCCCTTCTCCATGTGCCGCTCGGCACGGCGGCGGATGAAGGGCTCGCAGAGGCTCGCCATCGGGATGGCCGACTGGACGCGGGTGGGGACGCCCACCTTCTCCAGCGCGTTCTGCATCGCCAGCGCGTTGATCACGGTCGCCAGCATGCCCATCCCGTCGGCCTGGGCACGGTCCATGCCGGAGGAAGCGCCGGAGACGCCGCGGAAGATGTTGCCGCCGCCGATGACGAGGGAGACCTCGGTTCCCAGGCGGGTGACCCCGGCCACGTCCTCCGCGATCGCGCGGACCGTCGCGTTGTCCAGGCCGTAGTCGCGGTCGCCCATCAACGCCTCGCCGGAGACCTTCAGCAGGACGCGCTTGTAGCGGGGCTGGGTCATTCGGTCCGGGTATTCCTGGAAGCGCGGGAAACTAGGCGGGGCGGGAGGGGGCGGCAAGGCGCCCCCTCCCCGTTCGTCCAAGACCTTCGGGCGTTTCAGGCCTTCGGGGCGTCCAGGCCGGCGGTCGCCGCGACCTCGGCGGCGAAATCGGACTGCGCCTTCTCGATGCCTTCGCCTAGCTGGAACCGGGCGAAGCCCTTCAGGGTGGCGCCGGCCTTCTGGACGACGGCCTTCACGCGGCTCTCGCCGTCATGCACCCAGACCTGCTCGAGGAGGACGACCTCCTCGTAGAACTTGCGGATCCGGCCCTCGACCATCTTCTCGATGACCGCCGGCGGCTTGCCGGAGGCGGCGGCCTGCTCGGTCAGCACGGCCTTCTCGCGCTCCAGCGACTCCGAGGAGACGGATGAGACGTCGAGCGCATGCGGGGAGGTCGCGGCGACGTGCATGCCGATCTGACGCCCGAGGGTGAGCAGCGCGTCGCTGCCATCCGCCGCCTCCAGCGCCGCGAGAACGCCGATCTTGCCGAGGCCGGGGCGCACCGCGTTGTGCACGTAGGTCGCGACGGCGCCGCCGCCGACTTCCAGCACGCGGGCGCGGCGGATCGTCATGTTCTCGCCGACCGTGGCGATCAGGCGGGTCAGCTCGTCCTCAACCGTGCCGGCACCGCCGGGATAGGCAGCGGCCTTGATGGCGTCCACGGACTCGCCGGTCTCGAGCGCGATCTTCGCAACCGCCTCGACGAAGGCCTGGAAGCCCTCGTTGCGCGCGACGAAGTCGGTCTCGGCGTTGACCTCGACCATCGCGGCCTTCGTGCCGCCGGCAGCGACGCCGATCAGGCCCTCGGCGGCAACGCGGCTGGACTTCTTGGCGGCAGCGGCGAGGCCCTTCTTGCGCAGCCAGTCGATCGCCGCCTCGGCGTTGCCCTCGTTCTCGACGAGGGCCTTCTTGACGTCCGACATGCCCGCGCCGGTCTTCTCGCGCAGGTCGCGGATCATAGCTGCCGTGATCTCGGCCATCTTTTTCGTTCCGTGGCTGGGCCGGCGCTCGGTGCCGCGCCGGATGGGGAGTCGGGCCAATCCAGGGGCAACCCGGCCCCGGACCGTGATTCGCGGCCCTGATAGAGGGATCGGGGCGGCGGTTCCACCCCGATCCGACGTCACAACGATGGGGGCGGCGCCGTTTCCGGCGCCACCATGGCTGAGAGGGGCGGTCAGCCCGCGTTGTTGCCGTCGTCGCGGTTGTTCTGGACCATCTGCTCCAGCGTCTCAGTGTCGAGGCCGGCGCCGACGGAGGACTGGACAGCGCCCTCGAGCACCGGCACGTCCGCAACTTCGGCGCCGCCGAGGGCCTCCGGCACCGCGCCAGCACCGGGCAGGCCGCTGTCGTCCGGCAGGACCTCGGAGGGCAGGTCGGCCTGGGCGCCGACATCCATGCCGGAGGCGGAGAGCTCAGCCGAGATGCCGTCGAAGACCGCCGCCGCGATCATGTCGCAGTACAGGTTGATCGCGCGGATCGCGTCGTCATTGCCCGGGATCGGGAAGGCGACGCCCTGCGGGTCGGCGTTGGAGTCGCAGACGGCGACGACGGGGATGCCGAGCTTGTTGGCCTCCTCGATCGCCAGCTTCTCCTTGATCGTGTCGATCACGAAGATGATGTCGGGCAGGCCGCCCATCTCGCGGATGCCGCCGAGCGCGCGGTCGAGCTTCTCCTTCTCCCGCGTCAGCATCAGGACTTCCTTCTTCGTCAGCCCCGTCGTGTTGCCGGAGAGCTGCTCGTCCATCTGCTTCAGGCGCTTGATGGAGCCCTGGATGGTCTTCCAGTTCGTCAGCATGCCGCCAAGCCAGCGGTGGTTGACGTAGTACTGGCCGCAGCGCGTGGCGGCTTCCGCAACGTAGTCGGCCGCCGCCTTCTTCGTGCCGACGAAGAGCACGCGGCCGCCGCCCGCCACGATGTCGCGTACCGCGCGCAGCGCGCGGTCCATCAGGGGCACGGTCTGCTGGAGGTCGAGGATGTGGACCTGGTTGCGGACGCCGAAGATGTAGGGCGCCATGCGGGGGTTCCACCGACGCGTGTGGTGGCCGAAGTGAACGCCGGCCTCGAGCAGGCCGCGCAGGGTGACGTCAGGCATCGCCATGGGGCGGTTCCTTACCTTCCGATGAGATCCGGTTGAGCCTCCGCGGTGCAGAACCCCTGCTCGGTTCCCTGCGGAACCTCGCGCGGTCGCTTTCCGTAAGAAAGCTCCCGGGGACCGGACCCTGCCGCTTATCTCGGAAGGGCGCGCCGCGTGCGAATTTGCCGGGCGCGGGTGGTTACCGCGCCCGGCCCGCCGCATGTGGCATGGGACCCGGAACCGCGCAAGGCTCGGGGCGCCCGCCCGACATCGTCACTGCCCCGCCCCGTCCCGGAACCAACCGAGGCAATGGACGTGCGCCGCTCGTTTCGGCACGGCCGCCGAGCGGGCGGTCGTTCAGGAGGTAAAGGCGGCGTCCAGACGGCGGAGCATGGCAGCCTCGGCGTCCGACACCTTGCTCGTGAGGCCGAGGAACCCGCCGGCAGCCTCGGCGATGCGCCTGGCACGCCCGACGACGGTGTCGTGCAGGGTCCGGCGCGCGTGATGGTCCATCCCGGCCACGGTGGCGCGCGTGGTGGCTTCCCAGGTTTCGATGAGAGAAGCGGGCGGGGCCGAGCCGAGCCAGGAAGAAAGCAGGCCTTGGGCCGGCGAGCCGGCGGCGATCCCCGCCTCGGACGCGGCGGAAAGGACGGCCTGCCGCTCGCGCTCGTCCAGCGTGCCGTCGGCCCAGGCGACCGCGACGAGGGGAACGAGGCTGATCGCGGCAAAGGAGGCGGCGTCCAGGCCAAGTCCCGCCACGCGGTCGAGAAGGGCCTCGTCCGAGATGCCGGAGGCCTGACGAAGGGCGCTCCGGGGGTCCTTCGTGGCGTCGTCCTGGCGAAGCCGTTCGATCAGTGCGCGGTCCTGCGCGGCGAAGAAGGCTTCTTCCAGCGCGCGCCGGCGATCGTCGAGGGACTCGCTCATTCTCGGGCCTCCGTGTGTGGGGGCGATGTAGCGCGGCCTCGCGCAGCCGGGAACCGGGCGGTCAGGCCGGGACCACGTTCTCCACCCCCGGCACCACCTTCAGGGCCTGGGCGAGGCGGGGCGACACGTTCCATCGGCCGGGGAGCGAAACCTCGACCTCCTGCCCCGGTGCCAGGCGGGGGATGAGGATGATCTCGCCCTTGCCGCGGCCCTCGCGCTCCAGGAGGCCGCGGATGCCGTCCAGCGCCTCGGGTTTGCCGATCTCGATGCGCAGGCCGCCGCCGACGGACTGGGCGGCCTTCTCCAGCGGCTCGCAGTCCATGGCGGTTAGGCGGACGGTCTCACCATCCATCCGGACCTCAGCGGAGAAGAGGACGGCGCTACCCTCCGTCAGCATGTCCCGGCATTTGCCCAGGACCTCGGAGAAGCACGTGACCTCCGTGCTGCCGGTGGCGTCGGAGAGGCGGACCCAGGACATGCGGGAACCGGTCTTCGTCGTTCGCTCCTTCGCCCCGATGACCGTGCCCGCGATCCTCATCTTGCCGCTGCCGGCAGCGGCGCGCTCGGCGATGCGCGCGATCGGCACGGCGCCAAGCTTGCGCAGCGGTTCCCGATACGCGTCGAGCGGGTGCGCCGACAGGTGGAAGCCGATGGCCTCGGCCTCCTGCGACAGGCGGTCGAGCTGCGGCCAGTCCGGCGTGTCGCGCAGGCGCAGCGGAGGGGTCTCGTGCGCCTCACCGAAGAGGCCGATCTGATCGCTGCCGCGATCCTCTGCCGCCGCCTGGGCACGGCGGAGGATGGCTTCCGCGCCCTCGAAAACCCGGGCGCGGTTCATGTCGAGGCATTCGAAGGCACCCGCGCGGGCCAGGTTCTCGACCTGCATCTTGTTCAGTTGCTTCGGGTCCACGCGGTCGGCGAAGTCGGAGAGCGACTTGAAGGCCCCGCCCTCCCCGCGCACGCGCACCAGGTCCTGCATCGCGCCGAGGCCGACGCGCTTTACTGCCGCGAGCGCGAAGCGGATCGCGTCGGTCCCGTCCTCGAGCCGTTCAACCGAGAACTCGGCGTCGCTGCGATTCACATCCGGCGGCAGGATCTTGACGCCGAGGCGCGAGGCCTCCTGCATGTGACTCGCCAGCTTGTCCGTGTTGGACAGGTCCAGCGACATGGACGCGGCGAGGAACGCGACCGGGTGGTTCGCCTTCAGCCAGGCCGTCTGGTACGAAATCAGGGCGTAGGCCGCAGCGTGCGACTTGTTGAAGCCGTACTCGGCGAAGCGGGCCATGAGGTCGAAGATCTCGCCGGCCTTGTCCTTGGGCATGCCGCGCTCGGTCGCACCGTCCACGAAAGTGGCGCGCTGCGCTTCCATCTCCGACCGGATCTTCTTGCCCATGGCGCGCCGGAGCAGGTCGGCCGCGCCCAGCGTGTAGCCCGCGAGTTCCTGGGCGATCGTCATGACCTGCTCCTGGTACACCAGGATGCCGTAGGTCTCCTCGACGTAAGGGCGCATGGAGGGGTGCACGGCTTCCCAGGGTTCTCCGTGCTTGCGGGCGCAATAGGCCGGGATGTTCGCCATCGGGCCCGGCCGGTAAAGGGACACGGCGGCGATCAGGTCCTCGAACCGATCGGGGCGCATCATGCGAAGGCAGTCCCGCATGCCCTGGCCTTCGAACTGGAACACGCCGGCCGCGTCGCCCTTCGCGAGCATGGCGTAGGTCTTCGCGTCGTCCAGCGGGATGCGAGCGAAGTCCACGTCGTGCCCGAGCGATTTCAGGATGGACTGCGCGCGTTCCAGCACCGTCAGCGTCTTCAGGCCGAGGAAGTCGAACTTCACGAGGCTCGCGCTCTCCACGTACTTCATGGAGTACTGGGTCACGAGCATGTCGTTCCGCGGATCCCGGTAGAGCGGAAGGATGCCGATCAGCGGCTCCCGCCCGATGACGACGCCGGCGGCATGGGTGGAGGCGTTGCGGTAGAGACCTTCCAGGTGCAACGCGGTGCCGATCAGCCGGTCCACGTTCTCGTCCGCGCGCATCTCCCGCAGGCGCGGTTCGGAATCGAGCGCCTCCTGCAGGGTCGGCGGCTTCGCGGCGTTGAACGGAATGAGCTCCGCGATCTTGTTCACCTGACCGAAGGGCAGGGCCATCACGCGGCCGACGTCGCGGACGACCGCCTTTGCCTGGAGGCGGCCGAAGGTGATGATCTGCGCGACTCGATCCGGGCCGTATTCGTCGCGGACGTAGCGGATCACCTCGTCCCGCCGGTCCTGACAGAAGTCGATGTCGAAGTCGGGCATCGAGACGCGTTCGGGGTTCAGGAATCGCTCGAAGAGGAGCCCGAAGCGGAGCGGGTCGAGGTCGGTGATCGTCAGCGCCCAGGCTGCGACGGAACCGGCGCCCGAGCCGCGGCCCGGGCCGACGGGGATGCCGTGCGCCTTCGCCCATTGGATGAAATCGGCGACGATGAGGAAGTAGCCGGAGAAGCCCATCGTCTCGATGACCGAGAGCTCGAAGGCCAGGCGGTCGCGGTACCTCGGGCGGTCGGATTCGGGCGTGTCCTGCGCGTCGAGGCGGGATTCGAGGCCGGCAAGGGCCATCTCGCGCACCGTCTCGGCCTCGGTCATTCCGGGGCGGACCTTGGGGCAGAGAGGGAGCTCGGGTTTGCGCGTCTCGGCCATGATCGCACAGCGGCGCGCGATCGCGAGCGTGTTGTCGCAGGCGTCCGGCAGGTCGTGGAACAGCGTGCGCATCGCGTCGGCGGGCTTGAACCAGTGCTCCGGCGTCACGCGGCGGCGGTCGGGTTCGGCGATCGTCCGGCCCTCGGCGATGCAGAGCAATGCGTCATGCGCCTCGTACATCTCGGGCTTCGCGAAGTAGACGTCGTTGGTCGCGACGATGGGTATGGAAAGGGCCTCCGCCAGCGCGAGCTGGCCACTCTCCGCTATGCGGTCGGCGTCTGTGCCATGACGGTGCAGTTCAAGCGCGAGGCGGTCGCCGAAGGCTTCGCGCAGCGCGGCGAGGAGCGATTCAGCCTGCGGGCGGCGGCCTTCCAACAGCTGTCGCGCGACGGGGCCATTGGTGCCGCCCGTCAGCAGCGTCAGCCCTGCCTGGTGCGCGCAGAGCTGATCCAGGGTGACCGCCGGCCTGCCCGCCGTGTCCGGCCCCAGGAAGCCGAGCGAGGAGAGGCGCTGCAGGTTGTCGAGGCCCTTCGCGTCCATCGCCAGCGCGACCACCGGGTCGGCCGTGGCTCGCATCGGGTCCCTGTCCTCGTTCGGGCGGGCGAGCCAGAGCTGGCATCCCAGGATGGGCTGCACGCCATCCTTCGCCGCGTACTGAGAGAACTCGAGAGCGCCGAAGAGATTGGCCGTGTCGGTCAGAGCCAGCGCGGGCATGCCGTTCTTACGGGCCAGCGCCGGGAGCTTGTCCGCCTTGATGGCGCCCTCCGCCATCGAATAGGCGGAATGGACGTGGAGGTGGACAAAGGCGTCGGGCATCTCCCGGAATATAGGTCACCGGCCTTCGTCAGGGCAGTGGAGTCGGCGTGATCAGGCGGGCACGATGCGTCCGTCGCGCAGCGTCACCACACGGTCCATGCGCGCGGCCAGGTCCGGATTGTGCGTGGCGATGAGGGCGGCGAGGCCCCTGCCCCGCGCGGCTTCCAGGAGTTCGGTGAAAACCCGGTCTGCGGTGCCGGCATCCAGATTCCCGGTCGGCTCGTCCGCGAGCAGCACTTTCGGTGCGTTGCAGAGAGCGCGGGCAATGGCGACCCGCTGCTGCTCGCCACCGGAGAGGCGGGAGGGGCGGTGATGAAGGCGCTCCGCGAGGCCGAAGGCGGACAGGATATCCCGCGCGCGGGACGCTGCTTCGGCCCGCCCCCGATTCGCCGCGAGCTGGGGGAGAATGACGTTTTCCTCCGCCGTGAACTCGGGCAGGAGGTGGTGGAACTGATAGACAAAGCCGATCGTCGTTCGGCGGATGGCAGTCCGTGCATCGTCGTCCAGTGCACCGGCCTCGCGGCCCTCAACGAGGACCTGACCGCCGTCCGGCTTCTCGAGCAGGCCCGCAGTGTGAAGCAGCGTGGACTTGCCGGTGCCGGAGGGGGCGACGAGAGCGACGATCTCGCCGGCTTCCAGCGTTAGGTCGGCGCCGCTCAGGACCGGCAATTCGCCGGCTTCCGTCCGATAGCGGCGCTCGACGCCCCGGAGAACGAGGGGTGCGTCAGGCATTCCGCAGGCCTTCGACCGGATCCAGCCGCGCGGCGCGCCAGGACGGGTAGATCGTTGCCAGGAGCGACAGGCCGAGACCCATGCCGACGACCTGGGCGACCTCCCGATAGTCCACCACGGCCGGGAGACGCGTAAGGAAATACACTTCCGGCGAGAAAAGCTCCGTTCCCGTCAAGGATTGCAGGAACTGCCTGATGTTCTCGATGTTCAGGCAGAATACCATCCCAATCAGGAAGCCGATCAGTGTTCCCGCCACGCCGATCGAGGCGCCGGCGAGGAGGAAGATGCGGAGGATCGAGCCCTTCGTCGCCCCGACTGTCCGCAGCACCGCGATGTCCCGCCCCTTGTCCTTCACGAGCATGATGAGCGACGAGACGATGTTGAACGCCGCTACGATGATGATGAGGGTGAGGATGAGGAACATGACGTTCCGCTCCACCTGCACCGCGTTGAAGAAGGACGAGTTGCTATCCTGCCAATCCAGGATGCGGACCGGCCGGTCTCGCGTTGCACTCCAGATCTCGCGGCTGACCTGGCGCACGCGGGTCGGGTCCTGCACGAAGACCTCGATCTGCGTCGCGGCATCGCGGGCCTGGAAATACACCTGCGCCGCGTCGAGCGGCAGGAAGACGTAGGTCGCGTCGTATTCCTGCATCCCCGCCTCGAACAGCGCGATCACGGTATAGGCCTTCAGGCGGGGGATGGTGCCGACGACGGTCGCGCGGCCTTGCGGCGAGACGAGGGTGATCTTGTCGCCGACACCGATGTTGAGGCGCCGTGCAAGGCGGGTACCGATGACGATCGCGTCGTCGCCGGAGAAGCCCTGCAGGCTGCCAGCGCGGATGTTGCCTGCGATCAGGGGGCGACCGCGGAGATCGTCCGGGCGGATGCCGCGCGCTAGGCCGCCCGTGGCACCGCCATTCTCCGTCGTGAAGAGGACTTGCCCCTCGACCAACGGCGTCGCGGAAACGACGCCCGGTAGGCGTCGGATGCGCGCGGCGATGTCGTCGAAGTCCCGCAGGTTGCCCGCATCGGCGAAGACGCCGAGATGGCCGTTCAGCCCGAGGATGCGGCCCAGCAATTCCTGCCGAAATCCGTTCATGACGGACATGACGATGATGAGGGTCGCCACGCCCAGCGCGATGCCGACGAGCGAGAAGATTGCGATGACCGAGACGAACCGCTCGCCCTTGCGTGCGCGCAGGTAGCGGAAGGCGACGGCACGCTCGAAGGCGGAGAACATCAGGCCGCGCCCTTGATCCGCGCCACGGCCTCCGCGAGCGGTAGTTCGACGCGTTCGCCGGTCGCGCGGCGCTTCAGCTCCACGACGCCGCGTGCCGCGCCGCGGGGACCGATGACGGCCTGCCAGGGATGGCCGATGAGGTCGGCATCGGCGAACTTCGCGCCGGCGCGTTCCTCCCGGTCGTCCAGCACGGCATTCCCGGGGAAGGCGGCGTAGAGCTGTTCGGCCAGCCCGTCCGTCGCGGCGTCGCCGGGCTTGAGGTTCAGGATGGCGCAGGCAAAGGGCGCGACGCTGTCGGGCCAGATGATGCCCTCGTCGTCGTGCGACGCCTCGATGATCGCGGCGACGAGGCGGGAGACTCCGATGCCGTAGGATCCCATCTCCGCCGCTACTGTTGAGCCGTCGGCGCCCGCGACCTGCAGGCCCATCGGGGCAGAGTACTTCTTGCCGAAGTAGAAGATGTGCCCGACCTCGATGCCGCGCGCGGAGACTCGCTCCGCCTCGGGGATGGCATCCCAGGCCGCCTCGTCGTGCTTCTCGTCGGTTGCGGCGTAGCGGCTTGTCCAGAAATCCATCACCGCCTTCGCGTCCATGTCGTCGTTCGCCAGGGCGTCGAAGGCGAGCAGGTCGCGGTGGAGGTAGACCACGCTCTCCCCGGTCTCGGCGAGGATGATGAACTCGTGGGACAGGTCGCCCCCGATCGGGCCGGTGTCTGCCTGCATGGGGATCGCCTTCAGGCCCATCCGCGCGAAGGTGCGGAGGTAGGCGCGGAACATCGCGCGGTAAGACTCACGCGCGCCCTCCGGCGTCACGTCGAAGGAATAGGCGTCCTTCATGAGGAACTCGCGCCCGCGCATCACGCCGAAGCGGGGCCGTACCTCGTCCCGGAACTTCCACTGGATGTGGTAGAGGTTCCGCGGCAGGTCGCGGTAGGACTTCGCGTAGGCCTTGAAGAGATCGGTCACCATCTCCTCGTTCGTCGGGCCGTACAGCATCTCCCGGTCGCCGCGGTCGCGGATGCGCAGCATCTCCTTGCCGTAGTCGTCGTAGCGGCCGGAGCGGCGCCAGAGCTCGGCCGATTGGATCGTCGGCATCAGGATTTCCTGCGCGCCGGCGCGGTCCTGCTCCTCCCTCACGATCTGCGCGACGTTGCGGAGCACCCGCTGGCCGGCGGGCAGCCAGGCGTAGATGCCCGCGCTCGTCTGCCGGATCAGGCCAGCGCGGAGCATCAAGCGGTGGGACAGGACCTCTGCCTCGGCAGGCGTCTCCTTAAGCGTCGGCAGGAAGGCGCGGGACAGGCGCAAGGGGCAGGGCTCCGGCGGGTCGGGTGGCGGCGCAACCTAGGGGCGCGGGGGCGCGGGCGGAAGCGGTCAGGCCGGTTTCCGCCGCTGCGGCGCAAAAAGAAAGGGCCACCCCCGAAGGGGCGGCCCGAGTTTAGGGAGGAAACGCCAGTCACACGGCGGAAGGAGGAAGACCTCCTTCCCGAAGCAATGATGCAATGATGTCCCTGGTGCATCTACGCATGCATCGCGGCCGAAAGCTGGAAAATGAGGCGTCGAGACAGGCGGACGCCCAAGAGGCCGGCAGTTCTGACCGGCGTGCCTAGTCGTTGGGCATCGCCATCCATCCCGACCGGAACGACAGCCAGTCCGACGAGATAAGCCAGTAGGCCAGGAACCAGAGAACGGCGGTCAGCAACGTATTCAGAAGGAGGATTCGCGCGATCCGCACCCGCGTCGGCGCGCCACGCCACCCACCCGGGGCCTTCCCGGCCGGATCGGGGCGGATGCCGATCGGCAGCACGGCGAACAGCGCCGTCCACCAGATCAGAACGAAGACCAGTGTGCCCGAGATCCAGGTCAAGGCTGCCGATCCCCGAACCCTGCCCTGCCCCGGGCGTTACGGGACCAGCAGGACAGGAGACGACCGCCATGCGTCGAAGCATCTGCGCCGCCAGCCTCGCCATCCTCGGCCTGGGCTCGACGGCCGAGGTCGCGCTGGCCGATCCTCCCTGCGGACGCGGTTGGCGTCGGGGGGAGGCGTGCGGACCCCGCCATGCGCATCGCGACGGGGATCACCGGGAGGCTTACCGCCGTGAAGGCTATCGGCGAGACGCGTACCGCCAGGATGGCTACGCGTGGCGGGACCCGCGCTCCGGCAGCGGCCACTACGCGGCGCCGCGCGCCTACGCCCCCCTCCCCCAACGGTCTACGCCCCGAACTACGGCCCGAGCTTCAGCCTGAACGTTCGCTGAGGGGACGCGCGCGCAAGCCGGTGGGCGCGCAGGCGCCCATCGGTCGGCAAATCCACCCGGTCGGTCGCGCCGCGTCACACCCGGAGAAGATGCAGCTCGACCAGCGGGCGCTTGCGCACCCGCCGGCCGATGGCCTTGCGCAGTGCCGTGCGCGCGGCTTCACGGAGGGCATCGTCCTCCCGTCGCAGCGGCGCCGGCAGGTCGTTGATCAGACGGGCGAGTTCGCCGGCCACCTGTTCCGATTCCTCATCGCCAGGCTCGAACAGGCCGGGGGCCGAGACTTTCGGGGTACCGCGGACGCGCCCGGACTCGTCCACCGCAAGCGAGCCGACGACCACGCCGTTGGTCAGCATGCGACGGCGCGCGTCGAGGACGGCGCCGTCCATCGGCAACAGGCGCGTGCCGTCCACGGCCAAGCGTCCGCTCTGGACGGATTCCGCGACCTCGACCTTGCCCGGGGCGAGTCGGAGCATGTCGCCGTCCTCGATGATGTGCGGCGTCGCGCCCATGTCCTTCGCGAGCGCCGCGTGCTCCTGCAGGTGGCGCCATTCGCCGTGCACGGGGACCGCATGCTTCGGACGCACGAGCTGGTAGAGGCGCCGAAGCTCCTCTCGCGCCGGATGGCCGGAGACGTGGATGGGGTGCTCGGCGTCCGGCGTAATCACGCGGCAGCCCGCGCGGGTCAGCTGCTCCTCCACGTTGAGGATGGCACGCTCGTTCCCCGGGATCATGCGGGAGGAGAAGATGACCGTGTCGCCTTCACCCAGCGAAATCTGCGGGTGCGTGTCGGCAGCGATGCGGGACAGCGCGGCGCGTGGCTCGCCCTGGCTGCCCGTGCACAGGATCAGCAGCTCGTCGTCGGGCAGGAAGCCCGCCTCCTCCTCGTCGAGGAAGGGCGGGATGTCCTTCAGGAGCCCGACCTCGCGCGCCGCGGCGTCCACGTTGCGGAGCGACCGGCCGAAGAGGGCCACGCGCCGGCCCGCGGCCTTCGCGGCGAGGCAGACGGACTCGACGCGCGCGACGTTCGTCGCGAAGCAGGCGACGGCGACCCGCCCCGTCAGGCCACCGACGAGGTCCGTAAGGGCGCGACGCACATCCGCCTCGCTGCCCGAGTGGCCGTCCACGAGCGCGTTGGTGCTGTCGCAGACCATCGCCAGCACGCCCTCCTCGCCGAGGGCCTGGAAGGCGGCCTCGTCCGTCGGGGGACCAATCAGGGGATCCGGATCCAGCTTCCAGTCGCCTGTGTGCAGCACGACGCCGTGGCGCGTGCGGATGGCGAGCGCCTGCGCCTCGGGTACCGAATGCGCGACCCGCATGAACTGCAGGTCGAAGGGCGCGAGATTGAAGCGTCCGCCGAGAGGGATCGTGTGGATGTCCGCATCGTGCAGAAGCCCCGCCTCACCCAACTTGCGGCGCAGCACGGCGCTGGCGAAGGGGCTGGCGTAGATCGGGCAGCGCAGCAGAGGCCAGAGCGACGCCACGGCGCCCAGGTGGTCCTCATGCGCGTGGGTGATCACGAGGCCCACGAGGCGGTCGCGGCGCTCGGACAACCAGGCGGGGTCCGGCACCTGGATCTCGGCCTCCGGCGCTTCTGAACCGCCAAAGCCAATTCCGCAGTCTACGGCGAGGAGCGAGCCGTCCAGGCGATAGACGTTGAGATTCATGCCGATCTCGCCCGTACCGCCGAGCGGCAGGAATGCGAGATCACCCGTGGTCACCACGGCTTCATTACCAGGATCATTCCGGTTCCGTCTTCAGGATGTTGGGGAGCGTTGTTGGATGGAAGATGGGGGCCGGGTGCCGGTCCGCCAACAGCCGTAGCCCATCCAGCATGATGTCGTGGCCGGTTCGCTCAGTCGCGATGGTGTAGCGGCGATGGGCGGGACCAGGCCGCGGGTCGTGACAACGATAATGGCCCGGCCGTGCTCGGGCCGGCGACGCCAAGCTCCATGCCATCGCTCCGTCCGGTCGGCGCGGGTCGCGGTCCGCCGGTGGCCGTGCCACGCTGCGCCGTGGTGCCCCGTGAACACGAAGTCGGTCTTGCCCCGGCTCATTGCCAGCGGCACTGGGCCCTCCCCGCTCAGCCCTGCACGTCGCCAGCGCGGATGGCGTGGACACGCCCGCCCGTTCGGAGGAGCAAGGAACCGTCATCCCCGAGGCCCTCATAGGCGCCGGCCAGGGGCCCGCGGGGCCGGTCACTGCCAGGTGCGTCCCCGGTGCAGGTCCGCGATCCAGCCATGCGCGCCGGATCGCCCCGAAGCCCTCGACATGCCGGGTCCGCCTCCAATCCGAGAGGGCGTGGAGGACGTCCGCGGCAACAAGCTCCGGCGACGGAGCGGGCGGAGGCAGCGCGGCGGTGGGCCGGTCCGGCAGGTCGGGAGCGCTCGCGAGGTTTGCGCCGACGCCGAGGCAGATCCAGTCGAGGCGGCCATCCCCCCGGGCCTCGGCTTCGAGGAGCAGGCCGGCGATCTTGGCGCCGCCGAGCAGCAGGTCATTCGGCCACTTCAGCTGAAGCGCCGCGGGCCCGGGCACGTGCGGGGACAAGGCGTCGTGCACGGCGAGCGCGGCGAGGAGCGACCATTCCGGCAGCGTCCGCGCCGGCTCGCTCGGGCGCAGCAGCACGGACAGGTGCAGGTTGCCGCGTGGGGAGGCCCAGCGCCGCCCGGAGGTGCCGCGCCCCGCTGTCTGCCGGCGGGCCAGGAGCGCGAGGCCTTCCGGCTCGCCGGCAGTGGCGAGGCGGCGGAGCAGGTCGGAGGTGCTCGGCACTTCCTCATGGACGAGGAGGCGCCAGCCGTCGGGAAGGCGCCTCATCGCCGGATGGCGGGCGGTGGGGGCTGGCTCACCCGCCGATCGCAGCAACCGCCGTCGCCGCGGCCGCGATGATCGGGGCGGGGAAGAGGAAGAACAGAACGTTGAAGAGCCCGGCGACCCCCAGCACGAAGGAAACGGGCGCGGGACGCGGGTCGAGAGCCCCCTGCTCCGCGTCGAAGTACATCACCTTGATGATGCGGAGGTAGTAGTAGGCGCTGATGACGCTGGTGAGCACGCCGATCGTGGCGAGAACCCAGAAGCCGCCCTGCACGGCCGCGAGGAAGACGTAGAGCTTGCCGAAGAAGCCGGCGAGCGGCGGGATGCCGGCCATCGAGAACATGAAAACAGCCATGGCCAGCGCCATCGCCGGATCGGTGCGACCGAGGCCAGCGAGGTCGTCCACCTGCTCCAACGCCCGGCCGTTGCGGCGCATCGCGACGAGGACGGCGAAGGCGCCGGCGTTCATGACGAGGTAGATCGCCATGTAGAGAAGGACGCCGCGAAGACCGGAGTCGTTCGCCACGGCGAGGCCCATCAATGCGTAACCGACATGGCCGATCGAAGAGTAGGCCATCAGCCGCTTGATGTTCCGCTGGCCGAGTGCCGCCAGCGAGCCCAATACCATCGACCCGACGGAGGCGAGCCAGATCACGTTCTGCCACTGCGCCGCCAGATCCGAGAACGGATCGGCGAGGACCCGCACGAGCAGGGCAACCGCCGCAACCTTCGGCGCCGAGGCGAAGAATGCCGTCACCGGCGTCGGCGCGCCCTCGTAGACGTCGGGCGTCCACATGTGGAACGGCACGGCCGAGATCTTGAAGGCCAGCGCGGCGATCACGAAGACCAGCCCGATCACGAGGCCGAAGGGGGCGTTGCTGGCATCCCCCACGGCGTTACCGATGGCCGTGAAGCCTGTTGCGCCCGAGAAGCCGTAGGCGAAGCTTGCGCCGTAAAGGTAGAGGCCGGACGCCAGCGCGCCGAGAACGAAGTACTTGAGCCCTGCCTCGGCAGAGCGCGCATTGTCCCGATCGAAGGCCGCGACGACGTAGAGGGAGAGGGAAAGCAGTTCGAGCCCGAGATAGAGTGTGATCAGGTCGTTCGCCGAAACCATCACGAGCATGCCGAGCGTGCTGAAGAGAATCAGCACCGGGAACTCGAAGCGGGCAATGCCCTGACGCTCGTTCCAGTCCAGCGCGAGCAGGAGCCCGGCCGCGGCACCGAGGAGAACCAGCACCTTCGCAAAGCGCGCGAAGGCGTCGGAGATGAACTGGCCGCCGAACGCGACTCCCTCGGGACCGGCGATGACAAGGACGGCGGTGATGAGCAGCGCACCGAGCGTGCCGAGGGTGACCGGGCGCGTCATGTCCGCCTTCGGAAGCACGCCGACCATCAGGAGGACAAGGCCGGAGACCGCGAGGACGAGCTCCGGAAGAGCAAGGATCCAGTTCATCGGGCGAAGTCCATCACAGCCCCGCGACGTTCGAGAGGGCCATCGCCGCCTCGTGCCGCTGGACGAGCGCTGCCACCGTCGTCTCCCAGACGCCGGTGAAGGAGGAGGGGTAGATGCCCATCCAGAGCGTGATGGCGATCAGCGGCAGGAACACCGCGACCTCCCGCCAAGACAGATCACCAAGCGCCCGCACGTCGTCCCGCTGCACGCGCGAGAAGATCACGCGGCGATAGAGGTAGAGCATGTAGGCCGCGCCGAGGATCATGCCCATCGCCGCGCCGAGCGCGACCCAGGCGGAGGATCGCCATGCGCCGGTGATCACCAGGAACTCGCCGGGGAAGCCGGCGGTCCCCGGCAGGGCCACGCTCGCCATGGTGAAGAGCATGAAGACCAGCGCGTAGATCGGCATGATCTTCGCGACGCCTCCGTAACGCGCGATCTCCCGCGAGTGGACGCGGTCGTAGAGGACGCCGACGCAGAGGAAGAGCGCACCGGAGACGATGCCGTGGGAGAGCATCGTGAACATCGCGCCGGAGATGCCCTGCTGGTTGAAGGTGAAAAGGCCGACCGTGACGATCCCCATATGGGCGACGGACGAATAGGCGATGAGCTTCTTCATGTCCTCCTGCGCCAGCGCGACGAGGCTGGTGTAGATCACCGCGACCACGGAAAGCGCGAAGATCATCGGCGCGAAGAAGGCGGCGGCATCGGGAAACAACGGGATGGAGAACCGGACGAACCCGTAGCCCCCCATCTTCAACAGCACGCCTGCGAGAATGACGGAGCCGGCTGTCGGGGCCTCGACATGAGCGTCCGGAAGCCAGGTGTGTACAGGCCACATCGGTACCTTCACCGCGAAGGAGGCGAAGAAGGCGAGGAACATCCAATGCTGCCACGACGGCGGCACCGGCGTGTCCAGCAGCACGGCAAGGTCCGTGCTGCCCGCGCGGTACCACAGCGCGAGGATCGCGAGCAGCATCAGGACGGAGCCCAGCAGGGTGTAGAGGAAGAACTTGAAGGCCGCGTAGACGCGGCGTTGCCCGCCCCAGACCCCGATGATCAGGAACATTGGGATCAGCACGCCTTCGAAGAACACGTAGAAGATGATCAGGTCGAGCGCGCAGAACATGCCGACCATCATGGTCTCGAGCACAAGGAAGGCGATCATGTACTCCCGAACACGGGTCTGCACCGCATCCCAGGAGGCGAGGATGCAAAGGGGTGTCAGCAGAGTGGAGAGGAGGACGAAGAGAAGGGAAATGCCGTCCACGCCCATGTGGTAGGACACGCCGAACTCGGGCAACCATTCGACGCGCTCGACGAATTGTGCGTCGGCCGAGGAGGCGTCGAAGCGGAACCAAAGGATGAGCGAGAGCGCGAAGACGATCAGGCTGGTCCAGAGGGCGGTCCATCGGGCGTTGGAGCGAACTGTCTGCTCGTCACCACGGACCATCAGGATCGCGATGACGCCTGCGATCGGCAGGAAGGTCAGCAGCGAGAGGATGGGAAAGCCGACGACGTTCATCGCGCGAGCCCGAGCATGATGACGGATACGAAGATCACCAGCCCGATGATCATGGTGAAGGCGTAGTTCGCCACGCGGCCGGTCTGCAGTCGCACGGCCCCCCGGGCCGCATCCGCGGTCACGGCGGCCAGGCCGTTCGGCATTCCGTCAATGATCCGCGCGTCACCGGTGCGCCAGAGCACCTGCGCCAGGCGCCGCGCGGGCCGGACGAAGATCCGGTCGTAGAGTTCGTCGAAGTACCACTTGTTCAGCAGGAACCGGTAGACGGCCGGGAAGGCTCCGGCGACGCGCCCCGGCAGGCTCGGCACGAACATGTACATGACGTAGGCAAGCGCGATCCCGCCGACGCCCATCAAGGTCGGCAGCAGGCCGACCCATGCCGCCGTCTCGTGGGCGGCGTGCAGGGTGTGGTTGTGCGCGGCCGTGTGAATGGCGCCGTTCCAGAACTCGGCCTCGTGGTGGCCGACGAACAGATCCTCGAACGCGGCACCGGTGAAAAGCGCACCGAGGGCGAGGACCAGCAGCGGGATCAGCATGACGGCCGGGCTCTCATGCACGTGGTCCATCACGTGATGATCGGCCCGCGGGCGGCCATGGAACGTCAGGATGAGCAGCCGCCAGGAGTAGAATGCCGTCAGGAAGGCCGCGATCAGACCAAGGACGAAGGCGAACATCCCCGCGCCGGTATGAGCGGCGAAGGCGCTCTCCAGGATCATGTCCTTCGAATAGTAGCCGGCAAAGAACGGGATGCCGGCGAGGGCGAGGGAGCCGATCCACATGACGGCATAGGTGACCGGGATCTTCGTCCAGATCCCACCCATGCGCCGCATGTCCTGTTCATCGGACATCGCGTGAATCACGGAGCCGGCCGAGAGGAACAGGAGCGCCTTGAAGAAGGCATGGGTGAAAAGGTGGAAGATAGCGGCCTGATAGGCGCCGACCCCGATCGCGAAGAACATGTAGCCGAGCTGCGAGCAGGTCGAGTAGGCGATCACCCGCTTGATGTCGTTCTGGACGCAGCCGACCGTCGCGGCGAAGAACGCCGTTGAGGCTCCGACGATGGTCACCAGCGTCAGGGCGACGGGCGCATATTCCGTCACGGGCGACATGCGGGCCATCAGGAAGACGCCGGCCGTGACCATCGTCGCGGCGTGGATCAGCGCGGACACGGGCGTCGGGCCCTCCATGGCGTCCGGAAGCCAGGTGTGCAGGCCAAGCTGCGCCGACTTGCCGCAGGCCCCGAGGAAGAGGAGGACGGAGATCACCTCCAGCACCGGCAGGCCGGCGAAGGTCCGGTCGCGAACCGTCTCGACACTCGCGAAGATGCTGTCGAAGGAAAGGGCGCCGAAGGTCCAGAAGGTCAGGGCCATGCCCAGCATGAAGAAGACGTCGCCGACGCGGTTCACGATGAAGGCCTTCATCGCCGCACGGTTCGCACTCTCGCGGTCGTACCAGTAGCCGATCAGCAGGTAGCTCGCGAGGCCAACACCCTCCCAGCCGAAGAAGAGCTGCACGAGGTTATCCGCTGTCACGAGCATCAGCATCATGAACGTGAACAGGCTGAGATAGGCGAAGAAGCGCGGCGGCGTCTCGTCATGCGACATGTAGCCGACCGAGTAGAGGTGGATGAGGGTGGAGATGAAGGTCACCATCCCCACCATGACCGCGCTGAGCGTGTCGTACCGCAGTGCCCACTGCACTGTCAGGTCGCCGACCGCGATCCAGTCCGTGAGCACGACCGTCCGCGGCGCATGGTGCAGCGCGACGTCCACGAAGGCTGAGAGGCCGCAGATCGCGGCCAGCACCATGCAGCCGACCGAGACCCATTGCGACAGGCGGTCGCCAAGCCAGCGGCCGAACAGCCCGGCAAGGCACGCGCCGAGGAGAGGGAAGAAGACGGCGCCGACGAGCATGATCCCCTCAGCCCCTCAGGGTGGACACATCGTCCACCTCGATGCTGCCGCGGTTGCGGAAGTAAATGACGACGACGGCCAGCCCAATCGCAGCCTCGGCGGCAGCGACCGTCAGGATGAACAGCGCGAACACCTGCCCGCCCAGGTCGCCAAGGCTGGCCGAGAAGGCCACCAAGTTCAGGTTGACCGAGAGCAGGATGAGCTCGACCGACATCAGGATGACGATGACGTTCTTGCGGTTCAGGAAGATGCCGAAAACCCCGAGGACGAGCAGGATCGCCCCGACGGTCAGATAGTGGCCGAGGCCGATCGTCAGCATCAGTGGTGCGCCCCGTGGGTCGGTTCGTGGGCCACGGCCACTGGCTTCGGTTCATCAGGCGGCGGGGGGCGCAGGATGCCCAACTCGCCGATCGTCGCCCCGACCGGAACCTGGGCCAGGTCGAGCTGCGTCCGGCGGGCGACCTGCACCCCGATGTCCTGGCGCCGGCTCCGGTGCCGGTCACGATGGGTCAACACGATCGCGCCCATCATGGCGACGAGCAGGATCAGCCCAGCCGCCTGAAACAGAAACACATAGTCGGTGTAGATCACCCGTCCCAGCGCTTCGGTGTTGCTGATGCCGTTCGGCGCGGGAACGCCGCGCAATGCGACGGCTTCCGCGCTCGACCGCCAGGCGCCGACTGCGAAGACCAGTTCCAGGAACAAGATCCCGCCGACCACGGCACCGATCGGCGCATAGCGCTGGAAGCCCTCCCGCATCTGCGAGAAGTCGATGTCCAGCATCATCACGACGAAGAGGAACAGAACGGCAACAGCACCCACGTAGACGATCACGAGGATCATCGCCAGGAACTCCGCCCCCGCGATCAGGAAGAGCGCCGCCGCGTTGAAGAAGGCGAGGATGAGGAACAGCACGGAATGTACCGGGTTCCGGCTGGTCACGACCATCACGGCCGATGCGATGAGGATTGCGGCGAAAAGGTAGAAGGCGAGACCGGCGATCATCGGTAGGGCGCATCCGCCTGCAGGCGCGCGGCGAGGACGGGTTCCCAGCGGTCGCCGTTATCGAGGAGCTTCTCCTTGTGATAGATTAGCTCCTCACGCGTCTCGGTCGCGAATTCGAGGTTCGGCCCCTCGACGATGGCGTCCACCGGGCAGGCTTCCTCACAAAGGCCGCAATAGATGCACTTCGTCATGTCGATGTCGTAGCGCGTCGTGCGGCGGGAGCCGTCCTCGCGCGGCTCGGCCTCGATCGTGATGGCAAGCGCCGGACAGACCGCCTCGCACAGCTTGCACGCGATGCAGCGCTCCTCGCCGTTCGGGTAGCGGCGCAGTGCGTGCTCGCCCCGGAAACGCGGCGACAGCGGCGCGCGCTCATTGGGGTAGTTGATCGTGGCCTTCGGCTTGAAGAAGGCCTTGAGCGTCAGCCACATCCCGGAGGCCAGCTCCGCCAGGAGGAGGCTCCGCGCGGCGCGGTCGAGCGTCGCCATTCAGGTCACCTTTCGGGCTGCGGTCATGCCGGCAGCCATCCGAAGAGCTTGAGGGCCGCGGCCGTCAGCACGAGCCACACCAGACTGATGGGCAGGAACACCTTCCAGCCCAGGCGCATCAGCTGGTCGTAGCGGTATCGCGGAAAGGTCGCGCGCACCCAGACGAAGACGAAGAGGCAGAAGCAGATCTTCAGGATGAACCAGATCGGCCCCGGCAGCCAGTTGAACGGCGCGACGTCGAAGGGCGGCAGCCACCCCCCGAGGAACAGGATCGTGGTCAGCGCGGACATCAAGATCATGTTCGCGTATTCGCCCAGGAAGAAGAGGGCGAAGGTCATCGCGGAATATTCGACGAAGAAGCCGGCCACGAGTTCCGACTCACCTTCCGGCAGGTCGAAGGGCGCCCGGTTCGTCTCGGCGAGCGTCGAGATGAAGAAGATGACGAACATCGGGAAGAGCGGGATGGCGAACCAGACCGTCTCCTGCGCCCGCACGATCTGCGTCAGGTTCAGCGACCCGACGCAGAGAAGGACGGTGACGATCACGAAGCCCATCGAGACCTCGTAAGACACCATCTGGGCCGCTGACCGAAGCGCACCGAGGAAGGCGTACTTCGAATTCGATGCCCAGCCGGCAATGATGATCCCGTACACGCCGAGGGACGAGATTGCGAAGAGGTAGAGGATGCCGACATTGATGTCGGCGATCGCCCAGCCATCATTCACCGGGATCACCGCCCAGGCGATCATCGCGAGGACGAAGGTGAGCATCGGTGCCATGATGAAGAGCGCCCGGCTTGCCCCGGCCGGGACGATCGTCTCCTTCATCAGCATCTTGCCGGCATCGGCGAAAGGCTGCAGCAGGCCGAACGGCCCGACGACGTTCGGTCCCTTCCGCAACTGCATCGCGCCGAGAATCTTCCGCTCGGCCCAGGTCAGGTAGGCGACGAAGATCAGCAGCGGCACAAGCAACGCCAGCGCTTGCGCGACCGTCAGCGAGAGGACGCCGAGCGGCGAGTTGAGGAAGCCGTCCACGACGCTACTCCGCCGCCATCGCCGGCGCGGCGGCGCCGTACCGCTCGGCCGAGCACTGCGCCATCACGTCGCTCATCCGTCCGAAGACGTCGGCCCGGTAGTAGTCCGTGATGGGGTAGGCGAAAGGCGTGTCGGAAAGCGCCCCCTGCCCTGCCGGCGCGCCGCCGGCGAGCTTCGCCCTGGGCACCGCGTCGACCCCCGCGAAGACTGGATTCACCGCGACCAGACGCTCCCGCACTGCGCCGAGTTCGTCGTAGGGAAGCGGCTGTCCCAGGACCTCGCTCGCGGCACGGAGGATGCGCCAGTCCTCCCGCGCCTCGCCAGGCGGGAAGACGGCACGGCGACCGCGCTGCACGCGACCCTCCGTGTTCACGTACGTCCCATCCTTCTCCAGGTAGGATGCGCCGGGCAGGATGACGTCGGCACGTGAGGCACCGCGGTCGCCATGGTGGCCCTGGTAAACCACGAAGGTCCCGGGTCGGATCAGGCCGGGGTCGATCTCATCCGCGCCCAGCAGCCACAGCAAGTCCACGCCGCCGTTCAGCATGGCGCCGAGATCCTTGCCGCGCTCCCCCGGCACGAAGCCCAGGTCCAGCGCGCCCACCTGTCCGCCGGAACGATGGAGGACGTTAAAGCCGTTCCAGTCCTCGCGCATCGCGTTGAGCGACTGCGCCAGATCCCACGCCCCCGCGAGCACCGCCGCCCCGTCTGGCCGCGCCAGGGCGCCACGCCCGACGAGGATCATCGGCCGCTTGGCGTTCCGCAATACCTCGCCGAAGCGGCTGTTCGCGATGCCGGCCAGCGTGCTCGGCCCATCGCGCAGGCCGCGGTGCGGATAGGTCAGATCGACCTCCGGCCCGATCAGCCCGACGGTCATGCTGCCGTTCATGACCTGCTTGCGGATGCGCGCGTTCAGCACCGGCGCTTCCAGCCGCGGGTTGCTGCCGACAATCAACAGCGCATCGGCCTGCTCGATGCCGGCGATCGTCGTGTTGAACAGGTAGAACTCGCGCCGCGACGCGTCGATCGCCGCACCATCCTCGCGGCAGTCGAGGTTCGCCGAACCGAGCGAGGTCATCAGATCCTTCAGCGCGACGACGCTTTCCGCATCTGCCAGGCCGCCTGCGACCGCGCCGATCCGCTCACCGGGAACTCCACGCAGCCGCACCGCGATCGCCTCGAAGGCCTCGCGCCACGTGGCAGGACGCAACTGCCCGTCCCGCCGCACCCAGGGCCGGTCGAGCCGGCGCCGCTTCAACGCGTCAAAGGCAAAGCGGGGACGGTCGGCCAGCCACTCCTCGTTCACGTCCTCATGCGTACGCGGAAGGATGCGGATCACGTCGGGACCGCGGCTATCCACCCGAATGTTGGACCCCACCGCGTCTAGCACGTCGACGCTGTCCGTCTTCGCCAGCTCCCAAGGCCGGTACATGTAGGCGATGGGGCGCGCGGTCAGCGCGCCGACGGGGCAGATGTCGATCAGGTTGCCGGCGAGCTCCGTCCCCAGCGCCTTCTCGACGTAGTTCGTGATCTCCATCGCCTCGCCACGACCGACCGCACCGAGCTCAGGCACTCCGGCGATCTCGGTCGAGAAGCGGACGCACCGCGTGCACTGGATGCAGCGGTTCATGATCGTCTTGACCAGTGGCCCCAGATACTTGTCCGGAACGGCACGCTTGTTCTCGCGGTAGCGGCTGGAGTCGCCGCCATAGGCCACGGCCTGGTCCTGCAGGTCGCACTCTCCGCCCTGGTCGCAGATCGGGCAGTCGAGCGGATGGTTGACCAGCAGGAACTCCATGACGGAGCGCCGCGCGTTGCGCACGACGAGGCTGTCGGTGCTGATCTTCATCCCGTCCATCACCGGGAAGGCGCAGGACGCCACCGGCTTCGGCGACTTCTCCACCTCGACGAGGCACATGCGGCAGTTGCCGGCGACCGACAGGCGCTCGTGGTAGCAGAAGCGCGGGATCTCGCGCCCGGCGACCTCGCAGGCCTGGAGGGCCGTGGCGCCCGCCGGCACCTCGACCTCTTCGCCATCCACCGTCACCTTGATCATTTTCACGTCGCTCACGGCGCGCTCACTCCGCCGCCATGGACATGGACGAAACCTCGGCCGGGCGCGGCGGCAGCGGCGCGACCGGCAGGCCAGGCACCGCCGTCCTGTTCTTGTACTGCCGGATCCGTTCCTCCAGCACCGGGCGGAAGTGGCGGATGAGGCCCTGCACCGGCCAGACGCCGCCATCGGCGAGGGCGCAGATCGTGTGCCCCTCGATCCGCTTGGTCACGTCCTCCAGCACGTCGATCTCCTCGATCTCCGCGCGGCCCTCGACCATGCGCTTCATGACGCGGGCCACCCAGCCCATGCCCTCGCGGCACGGCGTGCACTGGCCGCAGGACTCGTGTTTGTAGAAGTCGGATAGACGGGAGATCGCGCGGATGATGTCCGTGGACTTGTCCATCACGATCACGCCCGCCGTGCCGAGGCCCGACTTGTGCTCGCGCAGCGCGTCGAAGTCCATCAGCACGTCGTCGCAGATATGTTTCGGGAGCAGCGGCGTGGAAGACCCGCCGGGGATGACGCAGAGCAGGTTGTCCCACCCGCCCCGCACGCCGCCGGCATGGCGCTCGATGAGTTCCCGCAGCGGGATGCTCATCTCCTCCTCGACGTTGCAGGGCGTGTTCACGTGGCCCTGCAGGCAGAAGATCTTCGTGCCGCTGTTCTTCGGCCGGCCGAAGCCCGCGAACCAAGCGCCACCCCGGCGCAGGATCTCCGGCACCACCGCGATCGTCTCGACGTTGTTCACCGTCGTCGGGCAGCCGTAGAGGCCGACTGCCGCCGGGAAGGGCGGCTTGAGCCGCGGCATGCCCTTCTTGCCCTCGAGGGACTCGATGAGCGCCGTCTCCTCGCCGCAGATATAGGCGCCGGCGCCGCGGTGGACGTGGAGCTCGAAGTCGTACCCGGTGCCGCAGGCGTTCTTGCCGATCAGGCCGGCCTCGTAGGCCTCGTCGATCGCGGCCTGCAGCACGAGATGCTCGTTGTAGTACTCGCCCCGCACGTAGATGTAGCCGGCGGACGCGTTCATCGCGACGGCCGCCAGCAGGCAGCCCTCGATCAGCGTATGCGGATCGTGGCGCAGGATGTCCCGGTCCTTGCAGGTCCCCGGCTCCGACTCATCGGAGTTGACGACGAGGTAGGAGGGGCGCCCGTCCGGGTTGGACTTCGGCATGAAGGACCACTTCATCCCCGTCGGGAAGCCCGCGCCGCCGCGGCCGCGCAGCCCGGAATCCTTCATCTCCTGGATGATCCAGTCGCGACCCTTTTCGATCAGCGCCTTCGTGCCGTCCCAGTTCCCACGTTTGCGCGCGGCCTCCAGGTTCCACGGCTGCATGCCGTAGAGGTTCGTGAAGATCCGATCCTTATCCTGCAACGCCATGCGTCAGTCTCCCGCCGGCCCGGCGCCATAAGGCTGCCGGGGCGGCACCTCGAGCAGCGTCAGCGCTCCGCCTTCCGGCGCGCTGGTCTGGCGACCGATCGTGCTGCCATGCGGTGGCCGCTCGCCCCGCTTCAGCGCCTCGATCAGTTGGACCGTCCGCTCGTAGTTCAGGTCCTCGTAGTAGTCGTCATCCACCTGCAGCACCGGTGCGTTCACGCAGGCACCGATGCACTCAACTTCCGTCAACGTGAAGAGCCCATCCGCCGAAGTGTCGCCGTAGCTCCTCAGGTGGCCCGCATCCTTGCAGGCGCGCAGCACGTCGTCGGAGCCGCGCAGCATGCACGGCGTCGTACCGCAGACCTGGAGGTGATAGCGCCCGATCGGCTTCGTGTTGAACATGAAGTAGAAGGACGCGACCTCGCGCACGCGGATCGGGGCCATGCCGAGCCGCTCCGCAACGACTTCCACGCCAACCTTGGGCACCCAGGCGCTACCGGTCTGCCGGCTCATCTGCTTCTGCACGACATAGAGCAACGGGATCACCGCTGACGCCTTCCGCCCTTCCGGGTAGCGCGCCAGGATCTTCGTCACCTGCGCCTCGCTCTCCGCATCGAACGCGAAGGCCGCCGGCTCCTCGCGCGAGTTCCCACGCTCCGGATCCAGGTGGTTGATCTTGCCTTCGGTTGTCGACGAGCGGGCCGTCACCGGTCGATCTCCCCGAAGACGATGTCGAGCGAACCGATGATCGCGACGGCGTCTGCGAGCATGTGCCCCTTGCTCAGCTTCTCCATGGCCTGGAGATGCGCGAAGCCCGGCGCACGGATCTTGCAGCGGTAGGGCCGATTGGTCCCGTCCGCGACAAGGTACACCCCGAACTCGCCCTTCGGCGCTTCGGTGACCGTGTAGGTCTCGCCCGCCGGCACGTGGTAACCCTCGGTGTAAAGCTTGAAGTGGTGGATCAGCGCTTCCATCGAGCGCTTCATCTCAGCGCGCGGCGGCGGCGTGATCTTGTGGTCGTCCACCTTAACCGGCCCGCCCGGCATCTGGTCCAGGCACTGCCGGATGATGCGCAGGGACTGCCGCATCTCCTCCATCCGGACGAGGTAGCGGTCGTAGCAGTCGCCGTGGCGCCCGACCGGGATCTCGAACTCCATCCGATCATAGACGTCGTAGGGCTGCTGCCGCCGTAGGTCCCAAGGCACGCCGGAGGCACGAAGGCACGGCCCGGAGAACCCCCAGGCCATCGCCTCCTCGGCCGTCATCACGCCGATGTCCACGGTCCGCTGCTTGAAGATGCGGTTGTCCGTCAGAAGCCCGTGCAGGTCGTCGATGAACTTCGGGAACTGCTCGACCCAGGCGTGGATCCGCTCGGTCAGTCCCGGCGGCAGGTCGCGCGACACCCCGCCCGCGCGGAAGTAGTTGGCATGGTAGTGACTGCCCGAAACCGCCTCGTAGAACTCGAGAAGCGGCTCGCGCTGCTCGAAGCCCCAGAGCGACGGTGTGATCGCGCCGCAGTCCAGCGCGTAGGTCGTGACGTTCAGCAGGTGGTTCGCGATGCGCGTGATCTCCGCGAACATCACGCGGATGTACTGCGCACGCAGCGGCACCTCGATCCCCAGCAACCGCTCCGTTGCCAGCGCGAATGCGTGCTCCATGCACATGGGAGAGACGTAGTCGAGCCGGTCGAAATACGGGTTTGCCTGAAGGTAGGACTTGTACTCGATGAGCTTCTCGGTGCCGCGGTGCAGAAGGCCGATATGCGGGTCAGCGCGCTCCACCACCTCGCCCTTGAGTTCGAGGATGAGGCGAAGCACACCATGGGCCGCAGGGTGCTGCGGCCCGAAGTTGACCATATGGCTGTCCATCTCGACGCGGCGGATCGCCTCGTCGCCCGCGGCGGGCTCGCCGCGCCCGGTGTTCGGGACGGGATCGGAGATGGAAAGGCTCATGACTCATTCCCGATCAGCCGCTGCTCGGGCGGTGCGATGCGGTTCTGATGCACCTTCTCGTCGCCGGGGAGCGTCGTCATGCCTTCCCAGGGCGACAGGAAGTCGAAGTTGCGGAAGTCCTGCTGCAGCTTGACCGGTTCGTAGACCACCTCGCGCCGCTCGGGGTCGTACCGGACCTCAACGTTGCCGGTCAGCGGGAAGTCCTTGCGCAGCGGGTGCCCCTCGAAGCCGTAATCGGTCAGCAGGCGGCGCAGATCCTCCTGTCCCTCGAAGGCGATGCCGTACATGTCCCAGGCCTCACGCTCGTACCAGGTGGCTGCGGGCCAGATCGCGGCCACGCTCGGCACGGGGTTGTCCACGTCCGTGGTCGTGATGATGCGAACCCGGTGGTTGTGCGTCAGCGACAGAAGGTTCCAGACAACCTCGAACCGCTCCGGGCGGTCCGGATGGTCCACGCCGCAGAGGTCCATGCACTGCTCGAAGGCGAAGCGTGGGTCGGTCCGAAGCACCGCCATCACATGGCGCACGGAATCGCGCCGGATGCGCAGCGTCAGCTCCGCGCCGCGCGCGACAGTGGCGTCGAGCAGCACGCCGACGGGAAGGCTGGCCGCGATGTCGGCGCCGAGGCTTGCGACGTCAGCCACGAAGGATCGTCCCGGTGCGCCGGATCTTCTTCTGCAGCTGTAGGATACCGTAAACGAGCGCTTCCGCCGTCGGCGGGCAGCCCGGCACGTAGACGTCCACCGGCACGACCCGGTCGCAGCCTCGGACGACGCTGTAGGAGTAGTGGTAGTAGCCGCCGCCATTGGCGCAGGAGCCCATGGAGATGACCCAGCGCGGCTCGCTCATCTGGTCGTACACGCGGCGCAGCGCGGGGGCCATCTTGTTCGTCAGCGTCCCCGCCACGATCATCACGTCCGACTGCCGCGGCGACCCGCGCGGAATGACGCCGAAGCGGTCGAGGTCGTAGCGCGCCATGTAGGCGTGGATCATCGGCACGGCGCAGCAGGCCAGGCCGAAGGTCATCGGCCACAGCGACCCGGTTCGCGCCCAGTTCACGACCTTGTCGAGCGTGGCGACGACGAACCCCTTCTCCTCGACCTCGCCGGTAACGGCTTTGATCACCGCATCCTGCGCGGGGCCAGGCTCCAACGCCTGCTTGTTCCAGGCCAGCGTATCGTTCGCGCCGCTCATCGCAGCATCTCCCGCATCGGACCGGGGGTCATTCCCAATCCAGGGCGCCCTTGCGCCACTCGTAGACGAAGCCGATCGTGAGAACGCCGAGGAAGCCCATCATCGACAGGAACCCGAGCCAGCCGATGTCGGCCAGCGATACGGCCCACGGGAAGAGGAACGCCACTTCAAGGTCGAAGATGATGAACAGGATTGCAACAAGGTAGAACCGCACGTCGAAGCGGCGCCGCGTGTCGTCGAACGGCTCGAACCCGCACTCGTAGGTCGAGAGCTTCTCCGGATCCGGCTTCTGTTTGGCCGCCAGCACGGAACCGCCGACCATCGCGATGCTGATCGCCGCGGCGATGCCCAGGAAGACCAGGATCGGAAAGTAGCCCGCGAGCAGGGAACCCGTATCGCCCATCATACCCTCACGGTCCGGCCGCCGACGCGGTACGCGCCGGGGCGCCTACGCACCTTAAGGTGCACCGCAACATGCCGCACCATAAACCCAGTGCGACCGGTCGGCCAGACACCGAACATATGGGCAACAGGGCGTCGCGAACAACCGCGGCGCATACGAAAAAGCCGCCCTTTCCAACATGGTAGGGCGGCAGATCCATTCGTCGCTGGCGCGAGTGACGGGGCTCGAACCCGCGACCTCCGGCGTGACAGGCCGGCGCTCTAACCGACTGAGCTACACCCGCGTGCGACGACGCGCCGTGTATGGGTGTGGCCCTTCCGTGTCAACTCTCCGGCCGGCGGATGGGGGCGCGGGAATGGGCGCTGAGGGATTCGAACCCCCGGCATCCTCGGTGTAAACGAGGCGCTCTACCGCTGAGCTAAGCGCCCGCTTCGGCCTGAATACGCGAAGCACCCCGGATGGAGAAAGGGCCGGCGTTTCCGCCGGCCCCCTCGGCTTCAGTGCGTCAGGCTCGGCGCCGCGGGATCGCCCACGGCAGGCTTGGCCGGCGGCGCCGGCTCCTCCGGCTCCGCCCACTCGATCGGCTCCGGGCGCCGGATCAGGGCCCCGGCGATCACCTCGTCCACGTGGGCGACGGGGATGACCTTGATCGTCTTGGTCACGCTCTCCGGGATGTCGGCCAGGTCCTTCTCGTTCTCCTTCGGGATGAAGACCGTCGTGATGCCCGCACGCAGCGCGGCCAGCAGCTTCTCCTTCAACCCGCCGATCGGGAGCACCCGGCCCCGCAGCGTGATCTCACCCGTCATCGCGACGTCGCGCCGCACGGGGATGCCCGTGAGCACGGAGACGATGGAGGTCGCCATCGCGATGCCCGCGGACGGCCCATCCTTCGGCGTCGCACCCTCCGGCACGTGGACGTGGATGTCCCGCTTCTCGAACAGCGTCGGCTTGATGCCGAAGGCGGTGGAACGGCTGCGGACATAGGACACCGCGGCCGACACGCTTTCCTGCATCACGTCGCCGAGCTTGCCCGTGTGCTTCACGTTGCCCTTGCCGGGCAGCAGCACGGACTCGATCGTCAGGATCTCGCCGCCGACCTCGGTCCAGGCCAGACCAGTGACGGCGCCGACCATGTCCTCGGCCTCGGCCTCGCCGTAGCGGAACTTCCGCACGCCGGCGTACTTGCCAAGGTTCTCGTCCGTGATCTGCACCGACTTCGCCGTGCCGGAGACGATCTCGCGAACCGCCTTGCGGGCGAGGCCGCCGATCTCGCGCTCCAGGTTCCGGACGCCGGCCTCGCGCGTGTAGTAGCGGATCAGGTCTCGCACGGCCTCGTCGCTGACGGACCACTCGCCCTTCTTCAGGCCATTCGCCTCGCTCACCTTGGCGATGAGGTGCCGGCGCGCGATGCCGATCTTCTCATCCTCGGTGTACCCGGGGATGCGGATAATCTCCATGCGGTCCAGCAGCGGCTGGGGCATCTTCAGCGAGTTCGCCGTCGTGATGAACATCACGTCGGACAAGTCGTAGTCCACCTCAAGGTAGTGGTCGTTGAAGGTGCCGTTCTGCTCGGGGTCCAGCACCTCCAGCAGCGCCGAGGACGGGTCCCCGCGCCAATCGGCGCCGAGCTTGTCGATCTCATCCAGCAGGAAAAGTGGGTTGGAGGACTTCGCCTTCTTCATGCCCTGGATGACCTTCCCGGGCATGGAGCCGATGTACGTACGCCGGTGGCCGCGCACCTCCGCCTCGTCCCGCACGCCGCCCAGCGACATGCGCACGAAGTTCCGGTTCACCGCCTTCGCGATGGATTTCCCGAGCGAGGTCTTGCCGACGCCGGGCGGACCGACGAGGCACAGGATCGGCCCGCGCAGCTTCTTGGAGCGCGACTGGACCGCCAGGTACTCGATGATCCGCTCCTTGACCTTGTCCAGGCCGTAGTGGTCGGCGTCGAGCACCTCCTGAGCCGCCTTCAAGTCGATGCGGACCTGCGTGCGCTTCTTCCAGGGGATCGTCAGCATCCAGTCGAGGTAGTTGCGGACGACGGTCGCCTCCGCACTCATCGGCGACATGCCGCGCAGCTTCTTCAGCTCGCCCAGCGCCTTCTCGCGCGCCTCGGGCGACAGCTTCGTGGCCTTGATCTTGGCCTCGAGCTCCGCCGCCTCGTCCTTGCCGTCCTCGCCCTCGCCGAGCTCCTTCTGGATCGCCTTCATCTGCTCGTTGAGGTAGTACTCGCGCTGCGTCTTCTCCATCTGCCGCTTCACGCGGTTCCGGATGCGCTTCTCCACCTGCAGGACGCCGATCTCGGCCTCCATGTGGCCGAAGACGCGCTCCAGTCGTTCCGCGACCGGGATGGTCTCCAGCAGCTCCTGCTTCTCGTTGATCTTGAGGTTCAGGTGGCTCGCGACGGTGTCGGCGAGCTTCGCCGGGTCGTCGATCTGGTTGACCGAGACCAGCACCTCCGGCGCGATCTTCTTGTTGAGCTTGATGTAGTTCTCGAACTGCCCGACGACGCTGCGGCCGAGCGCCTCCGTCTCCTGCGTGTTCGGCGCGGCTTCCGGAATCGGCTCGGCATAGGCCTCGAAGTGGCTGCCCGTTTCCTTCCATCCCGTCACGCGTGCACGCCGCCCGCCCTCGACCAGCACCTTCACGGTGCCGTCCGGCAGCTTCAGCAACTGCAGCACGGTGGAGACTGTGCCCACGTCGAACAAATCGTCGGCGCCCGGATCATCCTGCGCGGCGTTGCGCTGCGCCAGCAGCAGGATCTGCTTGTCCTCGCGCATCACGCTTTCCAGCGCGCGCACGGACTTCTCGCGCCCGACGAAGAGCGGGACGATCATGTGGGGAAATACGACGATGTCGCGGAGCGGCAGGACGGGAAGGACTTCGCCCCGAACAAGCTCGCTATCGGATGCCGCCATGGGGACCTCGCTATGGACAGTCGGCGCGGCAGCGCCCTGAACAGGCACGCTCCCGTCGCCACGGGAAACGGAGAAGATGGGGCTTCAGCAGCCCCATCTCAACGGTGACGGCGCCTGGCCGATCAGGCAGTGCTCTGCTCGGCCGGGCGCTCGCCGTAGATGAACAGCGGCTGGGCACGGCCCTCCGCCACTTCCTTGTTGACGACGACTTCCTCGACCTCATCGAGGCCGGGCAGATCGAACATGGTGGAGAGCAGGATGCTCTCCATGATCGACCGCAGCCCACGCGCGCCGGTCTTGCGCTGGATGGCGCGGTTCGAGACGGACTTCAGCGCGTCCTCGGTGAAGGTGAGCTTCGTCCCCTCCATCTCGAACAGGCGCTGGTACTGCTTGAGCAGCGCGTTCTTCGGCTTCGTCAGGATCTCGATCAGCGCCTTCTCGTCGAGGTCCTCGAGCGTCGCCACCACCGGAAGGCGCCCGATGAACTCGGGGATCAGCCCGAACTTCAGGAGGTCTTCCGGCTCGACCTCGCGCAGGATGGCGCCGGTGCGGCGCTCCTCCGGCGCGCGGATCTCCGCCCCGAAGCCGATGCCCGAGCCCTTGCCGCGGGCCGCGATGATCTTCTCGAGCCCCGCGAAGGCACCGCCGCAGATGAAGAGGATGTTGGAGGTGTCCACCTGCAGGAACTCCTGCTGCGGATGCTTCCGCCCGCCCTGCGGCGGCACGGAGGCGACCGTTCCCTCCATGATCTTCAGCAGCGCCTGCTGGACGCCCTCACCCGACACGTCGCGCGTGATGGACGGGTTGTCCGACTTGCGGCTGATCTTGTCGACCTCGTCGATGTAGACGATGCCGCGCTGCGCCCGCTCGACGTTGTAGTCCGCGGCCTGGAGCAACTTGAGGATGATGTTCTCGACATCCTCGCCGACATAGCCGGCCTCGGTCAGCGTCGTCGCATCGGCCATCGTGAACGGCACGTCCAGGATGCGCGCCAGCGTCTGCGCCAGCAGCGTCTTGCCCGAACCCGTCGGCCCCACGAGCATGATGTTGGACTTGGCGATCTCGACCTCGCCCGACTTCCCACCATGCGCCAGGCGCTTGTAGTGGTTGTGCACGGCTACCGAGAGCACCTTCTTCGCGTGCTCCTGCCCGATGACGTAGTCGTCGAGGACCTTGCAGATCTCCTTCGGGGTCGGCACGCCGTCCCGCGACTTCACGAGGTGCGTTTTGTGCTCCTCGCGGATGATGTCCATGCAGAGCTCGACGCATTCGTCGCAGATGAACACGGTCGGCCCGGCGATGAGCTTCCGGACCTCGTGCTGCGACTTCCCGCAGAACGAGCAGTACAGGGTGTTCTTGGACTCGCCGGACTTGCTCATGCGCGCTCCTCGCCTTCCGGCCCCGTCCTGCCGCCCGTGATGGAGAGGCAAGCGCCGGGCCAGGGGCGCTGAATTAGGATACCCCCTCCCCCCTTAACGGGAAAGGACCGGGGTCGGATGTGGGGGTCGCGCCCCTGGACCCGTCTTGGGCACCGGGGGCGCGGCCAGCCGGTCAGGCCCGCGGCGTCTCGCCGCCAGGGGTCGAGACCGTCGTCCCGGACGGCATCTTCGCGACGACCTGGTCGATCAGGCCGAAGGCCGCCGCCTCGTCCGCCGACATGTAGGTGTCCCGCTCCATGTTCTTCTCGATCACGTCGAGCGGCTGCCCCGTGTGCTGCACGTAGAGCTGGTTCAACCGCGCGCGAGTCTTGATGATCTCGCGGGCCTGGATCTCGATGTCAGTCGCCTGGCCCTGCGCGCCGCCGGACGGCTGGTGGATCATCACCTGGGAGTTCGGCAGAGCGAAGCGCTTCCCCTTCTCCCCCGCCATCAGCAGCAGGGACCCCGCCGAAGCCGCCAGGCCGACGCAAACCGTGGACACGGGCGAACGGATGTACTGCATCGTGTCGTAGATCGCGAGGCCGGCCGTCACAACGCCGCCCGGAGAATTGATGTAGAAGGCGATGTCCTTGTTCGGGTTCTCGCTCTCCAGGAACAGCAGCTGCGCGCAGAGGAGCGAAGCAACGCCGTCATAGACCTGCCCGGTCAGGAAGATGATTCGCTCCTTCAGCAGGCGCGAATAAATATCGTAGGCCCGCTCGCCGCGCGCCGTCTGCTCGACGACCATGGGAACGAGGGAATTGTTGTAGAACTCGACCGGATCGCGGTCCCGGATCATATCGAAAACCCTCTCTCGCCGGCGGCGATTCCAGGAAAAGGGACCCCGCCTGGGCGCCCCGACCCCGTGTCGCGGACCGCCGGGCGCCAACATGGCCCCCCGTCGCCCCGCCCCCGCGAATCCCCTCGCGCCGGCCACGGACGAAGATGGTGCAGCGCGGCCCGACGGGAAAGGGGGCCGCGTCCCGTGGACTCGGGCCGGAGGACCTGCCCGGTTGGGCAGGCCGCCTCCCCGAGATCAAGCCGCCTGGAGTTCGGCCGGCGTGACCGTCTTGTCCGTCACCTTCGCGAGTTCGAGCATGAAGTCCACGACCTTCTCCTCGAAGATCGGGGCGCGAAGGCTCTCCACGGCCTGCGGGTTCTTCTGGAAGAACTCGAACACCTGCCGCTCCTGGCCGGGATAGCGCCCCGCCTCGTTCCGCATGGCCCGACCCAGCTCGTCCTGGCTCACCTGGATGTTGTTGGTGCGCCCGATCTCGGAGAGCAGCAGGCCTAGCCGGATCCGACGCTCTGCAATCCGCCGATACTCGCCGCGCAGCGTCTCCTCGTCCTTGCCCTGGTCGTCCGCGTCCAGGCTGCCGGCCTTCATGTCGGCCTCGACCCGCTGCCAGATCTGGTCGAACTCGGCCTGGACCATTCCCTCCGGGACGGGAAAGTCGACCCGGTCGGACAACTGGTCCAGCAACGCCCGCTTCACCCGCAGACGGGCCATCCCGTCATACTCACGCTGGAGCGAGTTCTTGATCTCCTCCCGCAGCTTCTCCGCGCTCTCCAGCCCGAGCGACTTGGCGAACTCGTCGTCGGCCGCGGTCGCGGACCGCACCTTCAGCCCCTTCGCCGTCACCTCGAACTGTGCCGGCTTGCCGGCCAGTTCCTGCGCCCCGTAGCCCTCCGGGAAAGTTACGCTCAGCGTCCGGCTCTCGCCGGTGCGGATGCCCTCCAGCCCCTCGGTGAAGCCGGGGATGAAGCCGTCGCCGCCGACCTCGATCGGCATGTCCGTCGCGCTGCCACCCTGGAAGGGCTCGCCGGGGGTGCCGTCCTCGCCGACCATCCGACCGACGAAGTCGGCCACGACGATGTCGCCCTGCCCGGCCGGCCGGTCCTCCGTCACGTCCTCCAGCTTCGCATTCCGGCGGGCCAGGCCGTCGAGGGCCTTCTGGACCTCCTCGTCCGTCGGCTCGGCGCGGGGACGCTCGACCTCGATGCCCGCGAAGTCGGGCAGCGGGATCTCCGGCAGGACCTCCATCTCGACCTTGAATTCCAGGTCCTTCTCGTCGTCGAAGGTGACGACCTCGACCTTCGGCTGCAGCGCAGGGCGCAAGCCTCGGTCGGTGACGACCTTGCGCGTCGCCTCCTGCACCTGCTCCTCCAGCACCTCGCCCATGACGGCGGTGCCGTAGCGGTTCTTCACGACGGACATCGGGACCTTGCCCGGGCGGAAGCCCGGCAGGCGGAGGTCGCGCCCCAGCGCACCCAGCCGCTTGTCGCGCGCGGCGGCGATGGTCCCGGCCGGCACCACCACGGAAAAGGCGCGCTTCAGCCCCTCGGCCGCACCCTCAGTCACCTGCATGTCGTCGCTTCCAGTCCGGTCGTCAGAGAAGAAAGGGAATCCGGGCCGGCGCGGGCTGGTGCGGGCGGAGGGATTTGAACCCCCAAGGCTTGCGCCACCGGAACCTAAATCCGGCGTGTCTGCCAGTTCCACCACGCCCGCCCCCACCGATGGCCCGCGGCGGCGTCGAAGGGGCGGGCCTTAGCCCAATGCCAGCCCGTTTCCAAGCGTAGGCCGCCCGATCGCCGCGCCCAGGGCCGCCAGGGCGGATGGAATGCCCCGGACGACGTCCTCGGCGATCACCCCCGGACCGGACGGCGCCGCCCGGCCATGGAGCCAGACCCCGGCGCAGGCCGCTTCGAAGGCAGGCATGCCCTGCGCCAGGAGGGCGCCGATCAGACCCGCGAGGACATCCCCGGTCCCGGCAGTCGCCAGGCTCCGGGGCGCGTCGTGGTTGATCACGGCCCGCCCATCCGGAGCCGCGACGACGGTATCGGGCCCTTTGAGCACGACCACGCCGCCGATCCTCGCCGCGGCTCCGCGCACCGCCGCGATCCTGTCCGGCCCGACCGGTCCGAAGGCCCGGGCGAACTCGCCGCCGTGTGGCGTGGCCACCGCGACGCCGCTGAGGGCCTCTGCCGATCCGGCGCAGGCCGTCAGGGCCCCTGCATCCGCGACCACGCGGCGTCCCGCGGCGACGGCCCGCGTCAGCAGGCTGCGCGTCCCCTCGTCCGCCGGCAGGCCGGGGCCGATGACCCAGGCATTGCGCCGCGCGTCCTCCAGCAACGCCTCGACCGGCGGCTCGGCGACGATCAGCCCGGGCGCGCCGGTACGGAACAGGGCGGTCGCCGCCGCATCGGCTGCCGCCAGCGTCACCAGACCCGCGCCGGCCCGCCGCGCCGCCGCGGCCGCGAGCCGGGCCGCCCCGCCCATCGCCGCGCCCCCGACGACGACAAGGTGGCCCCGGTCATATTTGTGCCCGGCCCGGCCGGGGACCGGCAGGCTCCACAGGTCCGGCCCGTTCCGGAAGATGCCGGCTTCCCCGCCGGTCGCTGCGGCCAAGGCGGCCTCGGGAAGCCCGATCTCCGCCAGCACCAGTTCTCCGCAGAGCGCCCGCCCCGGCATCAGGAGGTGCCCCGGCTTGAGGCGGGCGAAGGTCACGGTCACCGCCGCCGGCACCACCTCCGCCGACGGCTGCCCGGTGGCGCCGTCCAGTCCGCTCGGCACGTCCACGGCGACGATGGCCGTTGCCGCCCGTAGGCACGCGACCGCGTCCGCCGGCAGGGGGCGGGCCGGCGCGGCACCGAGCAGCGCGTCCACCACCAGTCCGCAGCGCCGCACCTCCTCCGGCCGCAGGGGAACGACCGGCCCGCGCCAGCGCGCCGCCGCCTCGGCCGCGGGACCGTCCGGCCGTGGAGGCGCCAGCGCGGCAACCGCGACGGGCCAGCCGGCCGACTCCAGCAGTCGCGCCGCGACGTAGCCGTCCCCGCCGTTGTTGCCCGGCCCGACGAGGACGAGGGTGCGGCAGGGCCGGAACCTCGCCATCACCTCCCGCGCGACCGCGCGTCCCGCCGCGGCCATCAGCACGGGGATCGGGACGGACGAAGCCGCGTCGGCCCGGGCCATCGCCGCCGGGGTCAGAAGCTCCTTTGGCCAGGCCGGTCGGGGCATGTGCTCGGTGCGCCCGTGTTCCATGCGACAGCACTCTACGGCATGATCGTCTCAACGCGACAAACCGCGGCCGAAGCCTGCGGGACGGGGGACGAACGGACATGGCGCGCGAACGCAGCCTTGCGGAACTCTACGCCAGCGACCCGGAGCGGGCGGACGCCGTCGCCTTCGGTCGACGCGGCGCGTTGAAGGGCGCCTCGCTCGCGGCGATGGGCGCGGCGATCGGCGCCGCGATTCCCTTCGCGAACCGGATGCCCGCTGGCTTGTTCCCTGCCGCCCTCGCCCAACCGGCCGGCCAGCCGCCGACCCTGCGCATGGACGGCAAGGCCGCGCTCGTCGTGCTCGGCGAACGCCCCTTCGTCGCCGAGACACCGGAGGCGATGCTTGACGACGACGTGACGCCGGCCGACCGGATGTTCATCCGCAACAACGGCGGCGTCCCCGAACGTTTCGCCGCCGACCCGAGGGCCTGGCGCATCAAGGTGGAGGGCGAGGCCGACACGCCCCTGGACCTCGCGCTCGGCGAGATCGAGTCGCGGTTTGAGAACGTGACGCTGCGGCTGCAGATGGAATGCGGCGGCAACGGCCGCGCGGCATTCGTACCGGAGACCCGCGGCAACCAGTGGGGCAACGGCGCCATCTCCAACGCCGAATGGACGGGCGTGCGGCTGCGGGACCTGCTCCGCGCCGCGGGGATGAAGGAGACATCCCGCTTCACGGGGCAATACGGCGCCGACCCCCACCTGTCCGGGGACCCGGCGCGCCCGTCCATCTCACGCGGGATGCCCATCGCGAAGGCGATGGAGGATACGACGATCCTCGCCTTCCGCATGAACGGGCAGCCCATCCCGCAGATCCACGGCTATCCGGCACGCCTCGTCGTCCCGGGCTGGCCCGGCAGCCTGTCGCAGAAGTGGTTCAACCGGATCGTGCTGCGGGCGACGCCGCATGACGGCCCGGGCATGGGCGCGACCTCCTACCGCCTGCCGGTCCGGCCGATCGTGCCGGGTTCGAACAACAACGGCGCGGATTTCGCGGACATGACCTCCATGCCCGTACGGGCGCTGCTGACCAACGTGGCGCACGGCACCCGTCTCCCCGCAGGCACGCGGCGCATTGAGGTTCGTGGACAGGCCTGGGCCGGGGACCTGACGGTGCGCGCCGTCCACGTCTCCGCCGACTTCGGCGCGACCTGGCGGGAGATGACCGTCAACCCGCCGCCCAATCGCCATTCCTGGCAGCGCTGGACCGGGAACGTGGAACTCCCGACGGACGGCTACTACGAGATCTGGACGCGTGCCACGGACAGCGAGGGCCGGATGCAGCCCCACGCGGCCGCCAACTGGAATCCGCAGGGCTACGGCGCCAACCCGATGGCGCGGACGGCGCTGCTGATCGGATGATCCGCGTCTTGGCCGTCCTGCTGGTCCTCGCGGCCTTGCCCCTCCGCGCCCAGTCGCCCGACGAGGTGCAGCGCCCCGAGGAGACCGAGGACGTCATGCCCGCGGGCGAAGGCCGGACGGAGGTCTTCGGCCTCTGCACGGCCTGCCATTCCTCAGCGATCATCCGCCGCTCCGGCCTCTCGCGGGAACGCTGGGACGGGCTGATGGATTGGATGACCGAAAAGCACGGGATGCCGCCGCTGGAAGGCGAGTTCCGTGAAACGATCGTCAACTACCTCGCCCAGCACTTCCCGCCGCGCCGCACGCCGAGGAACGCGTCCAACCCGTTCCTGCAAAATTGAGCCGGGCAGAACTGACCGGGGCAGAACTGACTGGGGCGGTGTAGCCTCCCGCCGGCGAATCGGACGGGGGGCGGCGATGGCCTTCGTAGTGGCGGTGGCGCAGCGGAAGGGCGGGGCGGGCAAGTCCACCGTGGCGGCGAACCTCGCCGTGGCGCTGGCAGCGGGGGCGCCAGTCGGCCTTCTCGACACCGACCCGCAGGGCACCTTGGCCCGGTGGCACGGCCTGCGGCCTGCCGGGTCCGCGCGATTGTCCTTCGAGGCGGTTTCCGGCTGGCGCGTCCCGGCGACCGTGGATCGTCTCCGGCGCGACCACGCCTTCGTCATCCTCGACACGCCGCCGCACGCCGATACGGACAGCCGCGTCGCGATGCGGGCGGCCGACCTCGTCCTCATTCCGCTTCAGCCCTCCCTGCCCGACCTCTGGGCGATGGAGGCGACGCTGGAGGTGGCGGCGGCCGAACGGAAGCCGGTGGCGCTGCTCCTGAACCGCGTCCCGGCACAGGGCAACGCGGCGAGGGAGGTCGCGGCAATGCTGCGGAAGCGCGACCTGCCGATCCTGCCTGCGCATCTGGGCAACCGCACCGCCTTCGCGGCGGCGTTCGGTGCGGGCTTGGGCGTGACCGAACACGCTCCGCGAACCGCGGCAGCGACCGAGGCGCGGGCGCTTGCGGAAGCGATCCGACGCGAGGCGTCCTGAAGCCCTCGACTCCGTGGCGCGTTTCCGGGCGACCCCAACCACGTCAGGAACGTCCGCCATGAATCGCTCGCTCGCCCCCGGCCTTGCCGCCGCCCTCGCGCTGGCCGCGCCGGCCTTCGCCCCCAACGCCCTCGCGCAGTCGGCCAACCCCGTGCAGCAACAGGGCGGTCCGGCCGTGGAAGGGCAGACCGCCCTTCAGGCCCAGGTCCGCGCGATCGAGGGCGCGCTGCGCCAATCCGGGGAGCAGCTCGACCGCGGGCAGCCCGGCGGGGCGCCGAACTACGAACAGGCCCGCGCGGCGGTCCGCTCGGGCCTCGGCCTCGTCGCGCAGATGCCCTTGCCGGGACAGAACGCGGACAACGTGCACCGTGCCGGGCAGGCGCTCCGCACGGCCGAATCCGCGGTGACCGAGGAACGGGCGGACCCGCGGATCGCCTCCGCGAACCTCCGTTCGGCGGCGGAAGCCCTCGCGGCGGTGCACGGCGACCTTGGAGGCGCGGCGCGGAACGCCGGGCCGCAACAGGGCAACGCGGCAGGGAGCGACCGTCGGGGCTGACGGCCTTCGGCCGGTTCCTGCGGGCGGGGGCCGCGCTGCCCCCACCTCGCGGAGAGCCGTCCCAGGCTAACCATCGTCGGCACGGGGGTGCGCTTCTTCGCCTCCCGCCGGGCTCGGTGGCGTAGGGCGTATTCGCTCCTCGCGGGGCTGGTCTAGCGGATCAGTTCCGTGCGCCAGATCGCGAGGCCGGCGCCCACGAGCACGAGGACCCCGAACAGGTCCCAGAGGTCCGGCACCTCGCCCCAGACCATCATCCCGAGTGAGGCGGTCCAGAGGATCGCGGTGTATTCGAAAGGCGCGATCAGCGTCGTGTCGCCGGCGCGGTAGGCCGCTGTCATGAGGATCTGCGCGCCGACGCTGAGGAAGGCGGTCAGCGCCAGCCAGCCCCATTGACCGGCGGTCGGCGTGACCCAGACGGGCACCGATGCCACGCCCGAGACGACGGCCGCGCCGATCGCGAACCACAACACGATCGTCGTCCCGGACTCGCCGGCCTCCCCCATGCGCCTGATGGAGATCATGGCGAGCGCCCAGCCCAGGGCCGCCGCGAGGACGCCTGCGACGGCCACCGGGTCCAGCGCGCTCCCGCCATCCCAGGGCTCCACCATCAGCAGGACGCCCCCGAAGCCCGCCACGGCGATGGCGAGGCGCCGCGGCTGGAACCGTTCGCCGAGCATGAGGACCGACAACCCGGTGAGGAAGAGCGGCATCGTGAAGTTCAGTGCCGTGACCGTCGCGAGCGGCAACTGCGCGTAGCCGTAGAAGGCGCCGTACATGCCGACGAGGCCGGTCGCGAGGCGCTCGAGATGGCCCAGGGGCCGCCGGGTGCGGAGCGCTGCGGCCAGGCCCCCGGGCGTGACGAGGTGCGCGTAGATCAGCAGCGGCGGGATCGCGAAGGCGTTGCGGAACAGCACGACCTCCGAGAGCGGCACCGCCCCTCCCAGCGCCTTCACCGCCGCCGAGGCCACGGCGAAGAGCCCGGCCGACCCTATGACGCAGGCGATCGCGCGCAGGCGCGGGTCGCGCAGCCCGCCGGGCCGTGGTCGCGTCTCGCCGTCCATGTGCTCCGCGCGATTCCCCCGCGTTCCGCCGGGTGGTTCCCCCGCCCCTGCCCCCGGTCTAGGGTCCGCGGCCGATGAAGGCCAGAGCATGACCGCGCTGAAGGCACGCACGTCCAAGGCGGCGCCGATCCCCGATCACCCGCTCTACCGTCCGGAGTCGGTGGAGACGGTCTGGGACGCCCGGTTCGCCTACCAGATCGTGAAGTTCCGCTATCTTCGCCGCGACGGCACGCCTTCTTCCCTCCTCACCTGGGAGCTCTGGCGCCGTGGCGACGGCGTGATCATCCTGCCCTGGGACCCGGTGATCGACCGCGTCGCGCTGATCGAGCAGTTCCGGCTGCCGGCCCTCGCCGCCGGCGAGCAGCCCATGATGACGGAGTGCCCCGCCGGGCTGCTGGAAGCGCACGAGGACCCGATGGAGGCCGCCCGCCGCGAATTGCAGGAGGAGACGGGCCTCCCCTGCCGCCGCGTCCTCCGCATGGGGGAGTTCATGCTCATGCAAGGCGGCTGCGACGAGAAGCTGCACTTCCACCTCGCCCACGTCGCCCTGGACGCCTCCGAACACCCGCCGCGCGGCCTGGCGCATGAGGGGGAGGAGACGCAGGTCGTCGTGCTCGACGCGCGCGAGGCCTTCGCGATGGTGGCCGACAACCGCATCCGCAACGCGCCCTGCGCCATGTCCCTCCTCTGGCTGCAGGTGAATCACGACCGACTGCGACGCGAATGGACCGAAGCATGACCGACCTGCTGTTCCGCACCGACGCCTACCTGCGCGAGGCCGCCGCGACCGTCGTCGCCGCCGACGAGGCCGGCATCGTCCTGGACCGGACGCCATTCTACCCGCGCGCGGGCGGGCAGCCCGGCGATACCGGCCGTATCCGCTGGGATGGCGGGGAGGTCGTGATCACCGACACGATCAAGGATCCGGAGCGTGGCGCGATCCACGTCGTCGCGGCCGGCGCGCACCTGCCGCCGCCCGGAACCGGGATCGTCTCGATCCTCGACTGGGAACGGCGGCTCCGGCACATGCGGATGCACACGACGTTGCACCTGCTGTGCAGCGCGATGCCGGGCATCTACGCGACGGGCAACCAGATCGGCGCGGAGAAGTCGCGTCTCGACTTCGACCTGCCGGAGCCGCCGGCGAAAGAGTGGTTCACCGAACGTTTGAACGAGTTGATCGCCGGCGACCATGAGGTCGGCGAGCGCTGGATCACGGAGGCGGAGCTTGACGCCAATCCCGGCCTCGTCCGCACCCTCTCCGTCCAGCCGCCGCGCGGCACGGGGCGCGTGCGCCTCGTCAGGATCGGGCCGGAGGAGGCGCCCGTGGACCTGCAGCCCTGCGGCGGCACCCATGTCCGCCGAACTTCCGAAATCGGGCGCGTCGAGGTGACGAAGATGGAGAGCAAGGGCCGGCAGAACCGGCGCATCCACATCGTCCTCGCGGGAGACACGCCGTGACAAGCCTCGTCTCGACCGAATGGCTGGCCGGCCAGCTCGGTAGTCCCGACCTGCTCGTCTTCGACTGCTCGACCTACCTGCCGAACGAGACGGGCGACAAGGTGAGCGGCTTCCGGGAGGCGCATGTGCCCGGCGCGCGGCTCTTCGACATCGACGTCATCGCGGACCCCGAGACGGACCTGCCCCACATGGTCCCGACGCCCGGGCGATTCGCCAAGCTCGCCGGCGCGCTCGGCATCTCGAACGCCAGCCGGGTCGTCTTCTACGACCAGCACGGCTTTCGTGCCTCGGCGCGCGGCTGGTGGATGATGCGGCTCTTCGGGCACGAGGCGGCCTTCGTCCTCGATGGCGGCCTGCCGAAGTGGCGGCGGGAGGGACGGCCGGTCGGGACCGGCGACGCGCCCCCAGCCCAGCCGCGACCTTCGTCCCGGACTTCCGGGCCGACCGCCTCCGCGGCATCGGCGACATCAAGCGCATCGTGCGCCAGGGGAGTCCGTACGCGGGCGGCGGAGAGGCCCTGATCCTCGACGCGCGGTCGCGCGGGCGCTTCGACGGCACGGCGCCGGAGCCCCGTGCCGGCCTGCCCTCCGGCCACATGCCCGGCGCGGCCAGCCTGCCCCTGACGGAACTGCTCGCCGCCGACGGCACGCTGCTGCCGCCCCGCGCGCTCCGCGCCCGCTTCGAAGCGGCGGGCGTCACGGAGGACCGGCCCGTCATCCTCTCCTGCGGATCGGGCGTCACGGCCTGTGGCCTCGCTTTTGGCCTAGTAGAGGCCGGGTTCCCGGAAGGCTCCGTCTACGACGGCTCCTGGACCGAATGGGCGCTGCGGCCGGAGACCCCGAAAACGACGAAGGACGCGGCGTGATGCCCCACGACTCCCTCCCGCGCGGCGAGCGGCCGCACTTCGCGACCCGCATGTCCCATGGCGGTCGGCCCGGGTCGAAGAAGCACGGCTTCGTCAATCCGCCGGTGCATCGCGGCTCCACCGTCCTGTTCGAGAACTTCGAGCAGCGCCGCGCGTCATTCCCGCGCCGCTTCGAGCAGATCCTGACCTACGGCACGCAGGGCGGCCCGACGCACCACGCGCTGGAGGACATGATCGCGGACATCGAGGGCGGCACGCGCTGCCTCATCGTCGGCACGGGGCTGGCGGCGGTGGCCGTGCCGCTGCTGGCCTACCTCAAGGCGGGTGACCACTGCCTCATGCCCGACAGCGTCTACGGTCCCGCGCGGAACCTCGCGAACGGCCTGATGGCGGGATGGGGAATCGAAACGACGTTCTACGATCCGCTGGTGGACGAGGCAGGGATGCGCGGGCTCATCCGCCCGAACACGAAGGTCGTGTACCTGGAAAGCCCGGGGAGCCACACCTTCGAGGTGCAGGACGTCCCCGCCCTCGCCCGCGCCGCGCACGATGTCGGCGCCAAGGTGCTGATGGACAACACCTGGGGCTTCCACACCTTCCAGCCCTTCGCCAAGGGTGTGGACGTCTCGATCCAAGCGCTGACGAAGTACGCCGGCGGGCATTCCGACATTCTCCTCGGCAGCGTGACGGTGAACACGCCGGAGGACTGGCAGGCCGTGCGCGGCGCCGGGTCGCAGCTCGGGCAATTCGCCTCCCCCGACGACGCCTGGCTCTGCCTGCGCGGGCTTCGGACCCTGCCGGTGCGCCTTAAGGCACAGGCCGAGGCGGGGCTGGACGTCGCGCGCTGGCTGGAGGGGCGGCCGGAAGTCCTGCAGGTGCTTCACCCTGCCCTGCCGTCCCACCCCCAGCACGCGATCTACGCGCGCGACTTCTCGGGGCCCTGCTCCCTCTTCGGCGTGGTGCTGCGTCCCCCGGCGACCGACGCGGATGCCGAGCGCTTCGTGGACGGCCTGCGGCTCTTCGGCATCGGCGGTCCTGGGGCGGCTACGAGAGCCTCGCCCTGCCGACCGCGCCCTCCATCGTCAGGACCGCGACGACGCCGGACTTCGGCGGACCCGTCGTGCGGCTTCACATCGGCCTGGAGGACGTGCGGGACCTCATCGCCGACCTCCAGGCGGGGCTGGAAGCCCTGCCACGCTAGGACAAACCCGCGGAGAACGGAGTCGCCCGGAGCGGTAAGGCTGCTCCCCGAAACAACATGCCAGAGCGCTGCGCCTGACGACGGTCAGGCTGCAAGCGCTCTATACGGCTGCCGCGCAGGCCGAGCAGGTCCCCTCCACCTCAACGGTCGCGCGTGCCGGCCGGAAGCCCGCCGCCCGCGCGGCCTCGGCCACGGCGCGGGCGACCGAGCTGTCCGACAGCTCGGTCGTCCGCCCGCAGGCGCCGCAGATAAGGAACTGGTGCGGGTGGTCGTGGTCGTGGCCGTGCCCCGCCTCGATGCAGGGCAGGAAAGCGTTGAGTCGTTCGACCCGGTGGATCAGGCCGTTCTCCAGCAGGAAATCGAGCGCACGATAGACCGTCGGCGGGGCCGCGCCCGGCCGCTCCGCCCGCAGCCGGTCCAGCAGGGCGTAGGCCCCGACGGGCTGGCCGGCCTCCAGCACCATCTCCAGCACGCGGCGGCGGAGCGGCGTCAGCTGGGCCCCGCGCCGAGCACAGAGAACCTCCGCGTGGTCCAGCGCATGCCCGGCGTCATCCGTGGTCTGGGTCATCGCCGCATCATATAGGATCGCATGACCCAGGTCCCCAGCCGCCCCGACCACCTGCCCCCTGGAGCGCCCCGGGTGAAGCGGCGCTCGCCGCCTTCGTCGCAGCGCTGCGGCCCGACCCGAAGGGGCTGGTGGCGGCCGTGGCCCAGCAGCACGACACGGGGGAGGTCCTCATGCTCGCCTGGATGAATGCCGACGCCGTCGCGGAAACGCTGGCGACGGGGCGGGTCACCTATTTCAGCCGGTCCCGCAACGCGCTGTGGCGCAAGGGCGAGACCTCCGGCCAGGTGCAGCACCTGCTCGACCTTCGGCTCGACTGCGACGGCGATGCTGTGCTGGCGGTCGTGGACCAGGTGGGCGTGGCCTGCCACACCGGGCGGCGCTCCTGCTTCTCCTGGGCCCTGCAGGATGGACGCGTCGCTGCGGTCGAGCCGGTGCTCGCCGATCCCCACGCCCTCTACGGGGGGCGTTGACGGGCCGCCACGGCCAGCGCTTCCTTCGCACTCCGCCCGGAGGATCCGCCATGCCCCTGACGTTGCCCGAGGAGCTCCTCCTCCTCATGCTCGACGACAAGACGGGGCGGCTGAACGAGGCGGCCGGTCCCGCTTCCAACTACGCCATCGCCGCCGCGATCCTGGCTGAGCTGGCGCTGCAGGACCGCGTGGACAGCGATCCGCAGCGGATGTTCGTCACCAACCGGTCCGCGACCGGCGATTCGCTGCTGGACAGCGTCCTGGCCCGCATGACCGCCGAGCCGACGGATGCGCCGCAGCGCGGTGAGCCCGCGGCGCAACCCCACACCTCGCGCTGGTGGATCGAGGTGCTGGCCCGGGACGCCGACGGCTACAGGGACCAGCTCTTCGCGCGGCTCGTGCAGCGCGGCATCCTGCGGGAGGAACAGGGCCGATTCCTCTGGATCTTCCCGGAACGCCGCTATCCCGTGATCTCCGACAAGGAGGAGCGTGAGGTGAAGGCGCGGCTGATGGGCGTGATCTTCCAGGACGAGATTCCGGAGCCGCGGGACGCCCTGCTCATCGGCCTCGTCCGCGCGGCGGGCCTGCTGCCCCTCCTCCTGGCGCCCGACGCGCTGGATGCGGCCCAGCCCCGGATCGACGCGGTCGCGAACCTCGAGGAGCTCAGCCGCTCCCTCGGCAACGCTGTGCGCGACATCTTTGTCGAGATGGCCCGCTACACCCCCATGATGTGACGCCCGCCTACCCGAAGCGCAGCTTCAGCGAGAGGATGTAGAGCGACAGTACGCCCGTCACGGCGTTTGCCAGGATCAGGCCGCCGCTGCCGATCAACAGCCCGTAGGCGAGCCACAGGCCGATGCCGGCGTTGAACAGCACGAGCATCGGCAGGGACAGGTCCCGGGTCGCGCGGCTGCGGTGCGCGCGGATCACCTGCGGCACGAAGGCGAGGGTCGTCAGGGCCCCCGCCGCCAGTCCGAGAATCTCGACCCACGCCATCCACGCTGTTCCCACGATGCGCGGCGCGGTATGCGGCAACCCATGCCCGGAATCCATCCTGCGTGACGCTGATCTACGTGGTCGCGGGCGAGGCTTCGGGCGACGTGCTGGGCGCCCGCCTGATCGCCCGGCTGCGCGGTCGTCGCCCGGACCTGGCCTTCGCCGGAATCGGCGGGGAGCGCATGGCGGAACAGGGCCTGGCGAGCCTGTTTCCCATGCGCGAACTGGCCCTCATGGGCCTGCTCGAGGTCCTGCCGAACATCAGGAGCCTCGCCCGCCGCATGCGGGAAGCGGTGGCCGACGTCGCGGCCCGGCGCCCCGCGGCGGTGGTCACGATCGACAGCCCGGGCTTCGCGATGCGCCTGGCGGCGCGAGTGAAGCCGCTCGGCATTCCCATCATCCACTACGTCGCGCCGCAGGTCTGGGCGTGGCGGCCGGGGCGGGTGCGGGAGATGGCGCACCGCCTCGACCGCATCCTCGCCCTGCTGCCGTTCGAGGCACCTTTCTTCGAGCGCGCGGGCATCCCCGTCACCTTCGTCGGCCACCCCGTGCTGGAAAGCGGCGCGGACCACGGCGATGCCGCCCGGTTCCGCGCCGCGCACGGCATCAGCGCGGAGGAGCGCGTCGTGGTCGTGATGCCCGGCAGCCGCCGGACCGAGATCGGCCGGCTGCTGCCCGTCTTCGGGGAAACGCTGCGCCTGCTGCAGCGGGACGTCCCGGGCCTTCGCCCCGTCGTTCCGCTGGCCGGGCCCGTCGAGGAGGCTGTCCGGAACGGCACGGCTGGCTGGCCGGCGGCGCCGATCCTCCTCCGCGACGTGAACGGCAAGCACGACGCCTTCGCGGCGGCCTCGGCGGGGCTGATCAAGTCGGGGACCTCATCGCTGGAGGTCGCGCTGGCCGGCGTGCCGATGGCCGTGGCCTACAAGGTGAACCCGGTGACCGCGGCGATCGTCCGGCGCCTGATCAAGGTCCGCCACGTGAGCATCGTGAACCTGCTGGCCGATGCTCCAGTCATCCCCGAGTACCTCCAGGAACGCTGCCGGCCCGACCTGCTCGCGGCGGAGCTCCGTCGGCTTCTGGATGGCGGGTCGGAGGCGGAGGCGCAGCGGGCCGGCTTCCGCAGGGTGCTGAGCCTGCTCTCCCCACCGGACGGGCTGGCGCCGAGCGAGGCGGCCGCCGAGGCCGTGCTCTCGATGCTGAAGGCCTGAGACGCGACAGGGGCCGCGGCGCGAACGCCGCGGCCCCCATCAGGTCCGCCCGGATCAGCGGCGGTTGGGGTTCGTCGTCGAGGTTCCCCTGACCGTCGAGCCCGTGGTCGTGGCCCCGGCTGTGCGGTCGTCCTCCACCTCGACCTCGGTGCGGCGCACCGTGTCGGAGATGGTCTCGGTCCGCTGCTCCACGTCCTTCCTGATCACCAGCTCCTCGCGGACGCGGGCTTCCTTCGCAACGACCGCCTCCTCGTCGTGCTCGACCGCCTCGATGGTCCGCTCGCGGAAGGCGTCATCGGCCTCGGACAGGGGCAGGTCCACCGCACGGCGCTCGATCGTCACGCGCTCGTCGCGCAGCGTGACCTGCTCGTTCACCGGCGTCTCGACGACGTAGGAGCGAACGCGGACGCGGCCGCGGTCCACCTCGCGCTTGCCGACGGCGAGACGCTCCTCGACGATCGGGATGCGCTCCTCGCCTTCCAGGCGATCGCGGTTCGTCGCACCGGAGGCGTAGGCGGCCCCCGCGGCAGGGCCCGTCGTGCCCGCGCTGCGGTCGCTCATGTCGATCCGCTCGGAAGCACCCGTGCCCATGTCGGCCGAGCGCTGGCCCATGGCCGGGGTCGAAGCGGCGGAGTAGCCGGTCCAGCCGGACGAACGCCACTCTTGCTCACGCGCGTCGAGATCGACGGCGCCGTGCTGCTCGAAGACGTCCATCGCGTGGTCGATCTGCGTGTCGTCCAGCTCGGCGGAAACGACGTAGCCGCCGCGGCGGATGCCCTCGGAATAGGTGTAGCGGTCCTCGTCGGAGATGAAGAGGTCCTTCAGCGACGCCCAGAAGCCCTTGTCGGACTGGGCCATGCCAGTTTGGGCCATGCCAGTCTGGGACACGCCAGTCTGGGACACGCCAGTTTGGGTCATGCCGGCCTGGGCCATGCCAGTCTGCCCGCTGCCCTGGCCGCTCCCCGACTCCACGCCGTGGATGCGGATGCGGCTGCGGTCGATGCTGTCATGGGTGACGAGGTGGTTGACCACCGCCTCGGCTTCGCTGCGGCTGTCGAACAGCCCGGTAACGATGCGCTTCATGCCGTGTAGCCTCTTGTGCTGGTTGTTGCCGGTTGGTCGTGTCCGGAGTTCAGGACCGGGTTCAGGCCGAGGTGGGGTCCCGCGTGGTCGGCAGCTGCACGCGTTCGACGCTCGCTTGCTGCACGCGGCGCGTGGCCACGTGCTCCACGGGCGTCTCCGTCTCCAGCAGACGGACGCGCACTTCCTCCCTCAGGACGAGCCGCTTCTCCACGACGAGAACCTCCTCGATCACGGGGATGATCAGCACGTCGCCTTCCTGCCTTACGCGCGGGATCTCCGTCACTGTCTCGCCGACGGGTCGCCGCTCGATCTCCACGCGACGGGATTGAAGGGTATCGCGCAGAATCTCCTCGACCGTGTCCGTGGTGAGCGCGACGCGCACGCGGCCCACTTCCACCGCCCGCTTGCCAACGGAAATGGATTCTTCCACGACAGGCACGACGACTTCGGTGGGCTCGACGCCCGACATCACGTTCTCCCCGGCGGACACGACTCCAACGGCCGAGTCGCGCGCGGGGTTTCCCGTTGTTTCGTGACAGTTCCGGAGAAGTGCTATTCCGCAGCGCGGGCGAAAGCGGCTGTCCCGTTCGACGGCGCGTGGCGCTTGGGGCGAGCCTTGCGCCGAAGTTCGAGAAGATCGGCCTCTTCGCGCCCCGCGTTCCGGAGCAAGGCTTCGTTGCCCCAGCGATACTGCGGCGGACAGGTGACATCGCGAACGCCGTACTTCGCCGCGGCGCGGAGAGTGAAGGAGGGATCGACGAGGTGTGGGCGCGCCAGCGCAACGAGGTCGGCGCGGCCCGCAGCGAGGATCGTGTTCACCTGGTCCGCCGAAGTGATGCTGCCGACGCACATGGTCGCCACCTTCGCCTCGTTCCGGATCATGTCGGCCCAGGGAACCTGGTACATGCGACCGTAGTGCGGGGTGCTGTCGGCGACGGTCTGACCCGTGGAGACGTCGAGAAGATCGCAGCCCTCGGCGGCGAAGGCGCGCGCGATCGCCAGCGAGTCATCGTCCGTGATGCCGCCCTCGGCCCAGTCGGTCGCTGAGATCCGGACGCTCATCGGCCGGTCGGCCGGCCACGCGGCGCGGAGGGCACGGAATACCTCGAGCGGGAACCGCAGGCGATTCTCGAGCGAGCCGCCGTACTCGTCGCCGCGGCGATTCGTCAGCGGCGAGAGGAACGAGGCCAGGAGGTAGCCATGGGCGCAATGTAGCTCCAGCATGTCGAAGCCGGCCCGAGCACCGCGGACCGCGGCGGCGACGAATTCGTCGCGGATCCGGTCCATGTCGGCGCGCGTCGCCTCGCGCGGCACCTGACTTTCGGGGAAGTAGGGGACCGCCGATGCCGAGACGATGGGCCAGGCCCCGGCGTCCAGCGGCCGGTCCATGCCCTCCCACATGAGCTTCGTCGCGCCCTTCTGCCCGGCATGGCCCAGCTGTAGCGCGATCCGCGTATCGGAATGGGCGTGGACGAAATCGACGATCCGCCTCCAGCCCGACTCCTGTGCATCGTTCCAAAGCCCGGTGCAGCCCGGCGTGATCCGCGCATCCGCGGAGACGCACGTCATCTCCGTGAACAGCAGCCCGGCGCCCCCCGTGGCGCGGGCGCCGTAGTGCATGAGGTGCCAGTCACCGGGCACCCCCCCTTCGGCCGAATACTGGCACATCGGGGAGACGACGATCCGGTTCGGCACGGTCATGCCCCGCAGGCGGAGCGGCTGGAACATCGGGGGCGCGCCGTCCTTCGCCGGAAAGCCGACGGTGCGGGCCTCGTCCTCGAAGAGACGGCGCTGCTCCTCGACGAACTCCGGCGCGCGGAGCTGGAGGTTCTCCCAGGTAATCGCCTTCGAGCGGGTCATCACGCCGAACGAGAAGCGCGAGGGCGGCATGTGCCAGAACCTCCGCACGTGCTCGAACCACACGAGCGACACGTCGGCCGCGTGCTGGGTCTTCTCCACCTCCTCGCGCCGGGCGCCTTCGAACCGGGCGAGGCAGTCGGCGACGGAACCGCCCTGCCGGAAGGCGGCGTGAAGGTGGATCGCGTCCTCCATGGCCAGTTTCGTGCCGGAGCCGATGGAGAAATGCGCCGTCGCCTTCGCGTCGCCGAGCAGGACGACGTTGTCCCGCGACCAGCGGCGGCAGCGCAGCATCGGGAAGCGGCGCCAGAGGGAGCGGTTGGTGATCAGGCGGTGCCCATCCAACTCCTCGGCGAAGACCCCTTCGAGGAACCGGGCACTCTCATCCTCGCCCATGCCGTCCAGGCCGGCACGGGCGAAGGTAGCGGGGTCGGTTTCCATCACCCAGGTGCTGGCCCCGCGCTGGTACTGATAGCAGTGGGCGACGAAGATGCCCTCCGGCCGTTCCTTGAAGAAGAAGGTGAAGGCGTCGAAGGGGCGCGTGCTGCCCATCCAGGCGAAGCGGTTGGGGCGGAGGTCCACCTCCGGCGCGAAGTGGTCGCGGTTGCCTTCCCGGATCGGCGAGTTGATGCCGTCCGCCGCGACGATCAGGTCGGCGTCCGGGAAGTCCTCCGGCGTCGCCTCCTGCTGGAACAGCAGTTCCACGCCGAGTTCCCGTGCCCGGCCCTGGAGCAACAGGAGGAGCGTACGACGGGAGCAGCCGCAGAAGCCGTTGCCGCCGATGCGGTGGCTCGTCGTCGCGCCGTCCAGCGGCGTCCGGACGATCTCGATATCGTCCCAGTAAGCGAACGCATCGGTGATGGCGCGGTAGGAGGGCTCGTCCGCCCGCTCGAAGGTCGCCAGCGTCTGGTCGCTGAACACGACGCCGAAGCCAAAGGTGTCGTCGGCGCGATTGCGCTCGACGACGGTGATCCGCGATTCCGGGCGGTCCCGCTTCATCAGGATGGCGAAGTAGAGGCCCGCCGGGCCGCCGCCGATGATCGCGATACGCATGGGGTCGCCCTCCGAAGGGTGCCAATGGGGATAGTTTAGGCTTCAAGCGTTCGGGCTTCAACAACTGCTTGCGGAAGGGCCGGACGATGTTTTAGGCTTCAAGCATCATGGGGCACACCGGCGTACGGCATGCGATCGTCACGGGCGGCGGCACCGGCATCGGGCGCGCTGCCGCGGCCGCGCTGACGGCGGCGGGGATGCGCGTGACCGTGCTCGGGCGCCGTGCCGCGCCGCTGCGGGATGCCATCGCAGCGGGCGACGCGGCGCATGCCGAAACCGCCGATGTGGCCGACCAGACGGGGCTGGAGGCGGCGCTTTCCCGCGCCACCGTGGCACATGGGCCGGCCCTCGTCCTCGTCAACGCCGCGGGGGTGGCGGAGAGCGCCCCCTTCCTGAAGGCTGACGCAGCACTCTGGGACCGCGCGCTGCGCGTGAACCTGCTGGGTACCGTCGCGGCGACCCGGGCCGTGCTGCCGGGCATGCTCGATGCCGGCTGGGGGCGCGTGGTGAACGTCGCTTCCACCGCGGCGCTGCGCGGCTATGCCTACGTCACGGCCTACGCGGCGGCGAAACATGCAGTCCTCGGCCTGACCCGGTCGCTGGCACTGGAGGTCGCGACGAGGGGTGTCACCGTCAACGCGGTCTGCCCGGGCTTCACCGATACCGACATCGTCGCGGAGAGCGTCGCCCGCATCGTCGCGAAGACTGGCCGGACGGAGGACGACGCCCGCGCCGAACTCGCGAAGCACAATCCCCAGGGCCGCCTCGTCACGCCCGCCGAGGTCGCGGCGACCATAGCCTTCCTCTGCTCCGACGCTGCCGCCGCGGTCAACGGCCGCGCCCTGGCCGTGGATGGCGGGGAAGTACCGTGATGCCCGACGACGTCCGGCCGGTGGATGCCGAAACGGCCCTGGCCCACGCACCACCCGGACACAAGGTCGAGCTCCGCCTTTGGCTCCGCCTCCTCTCCTGCACGCGGCTGATCGAGGCGGAGATCCGGCGTCGCCTGCGCATCCGCTTCGCGACCACCCTCCCCCGCTTCGACCTCATGGCCCAACTGGCGCGCGCACCAGAGGGGCTGACGGCCGGCGACGTCTCGCGCCGCATGATGGTGACTGGCGGCAATGTCACCGGCCTTGCCACACGGCTGGAGGAGGAGGGGCTGATCGAACGCGGAACGGCGCGCGACCGGCGTACCGTCACCCTTCGCCTGACATCGCTCGGCCGGCGGGAGTTCGCCCGGCAGTCCGCAGCGCACGAGACCTGGATCGCGGAATTGCTGGACGGCCTCCCGGCCTCGGATCGCACCACCCTCCTCCGCCTCCTCGACCGCGCGCGCGGCAGCATTCGCGCGGCGCTGACCACGGACCCCGAGCCATGACCCCGATCGCCGAGTTCCCGGCGCGCCACGTGCTCCTCTCCGTCGCCGGAAAGGTGGCGACGGTCACGCTGAACCGACCGGAGCGGAAGAACCCGCTGACCTTCGAGTCCTACGCCGAACTCGCCACGATCTTCCGCACCGCTGCCCAAGACGACGGCATCGGCGCCTTCGTGGTCACCGGCGCGGGCGGCAACTTCTGCAGCGGCGGCGACGTGCATGAGATCATCGGACCTCTGCTCGATCGCGACACCAAGGGGCTGATGCAGTTCACCGCGATGACGGGCGAACTGGTCAAAGCGATGACGGCCTGCGGCAAGCCGATCGTCGCCGCCGTGGACGGGATCGCGGCCGGTGCCGGCGCGATCATCGCGATGGCTTCCGACCTTCGCATCGCGACGCCGCGGGCCAAGGTCGCCTTCCTGTTCAACCGCGTCGGCCTGGCCGGTTGCGACATGGGCGCCTGCGCCATCCTGCCGCGGATCATCGGCCAGGGGCGGGCGGCGGAACTGCTCTACACCGGGCGAGCCATGAGCGCGGAGGAAGGCCTCGCCTGGGGTTTCTTCTCCCGCAGCGTGGACCCGGACGCGCTGGCGGAGACCACCGCATCCCTCGCTGCCCAGATCGCGGAAGGTCCCGGTTTCGCGAACGCGATGACCAAGCGGATGCTCACGATGGAATGGGCCATGTCTGTCGAACAGGCCATCGAGGCCGAGGCCGTCGCGCAGGCCTTGTGCATGACCACTGCCGATTTCCGCCGCGCCTACGACGCCTTCGTCGCGAAGCAGCGGCCGGTGTTCCAGGGGAACTGATGCCGGACCGCGATTACCTCAACTGGCCCTTCTTCGACGCCTTCCACCGGGACTGGGCGGCGGAGGTCGAGGCCTGGGCCGCCGCCCACGCCGGGCCCCTTTCGGAAGGCGAGACGGACGCGGCGACCCGCGCGCTGACGCGGGCGATGGGCGAGGCAGGGCTCCTGCGTAAGGCCGTGCCGGAGGACGGGCGGCTGGACGTCCGTTGCCTCTGCCTCGCGCGCGACATCCTGGCGCGCCATTCGGGCCTGGCAGACTTCGCCTTCGCGATGGCGGGACTCGGCACCGGCACGATCACGCTGTTCGGCGACGCGGCGACCCGTGACACCTTCCTGCCCGCGGTGCGGGAGGGTCGGTCGCTTGCCGCCTTCGCCCTTTCCGAACCCGAGGCTGGGTCGGACGTCGCGGCCATCGCGACCACCGCGACCCGCGACGGCAACGCCCACTGGCGGCTGGACGGGCGGAAGACCTGGATCAGCAACGGCGGGATTGCCGACCACTACGTGACCTTCGCCCGTACCGGTGAGGGTCCCGGCGCGAAGGGCCTGACCGCCTTCGTGGTCCCGGCCGACGCGCCAGGCCTTTCCGTCGAGGCGCGGATCGAGGTCGCCGCGCCCCACCCCTTGCGACGTTGCGCTTCGACGGTGTGCGCGTCCCGAACGAGTACCGCCTCGGCGGACCGGGCGAGGGCTTCAAGGTTGCCATGGCCACGCTCGACGTGTTCCGCGCGACCGTCGGCGCCGCCGCGCTCGGCTTCGCGCGGCACGGGCTGGACCTGCTGCTGCAGCAGGCGGATGCGCGCGTGATCGCCGGAGCCGCTCTCTTCGAATCCGGCATGACCCAGGCCGCGATCGCCGAGAGCGCGACGGAGGTCGAGGCGGCCGCCCTCCTCGTCTACCGTGCGGCATGGCTGAAGGACCGCAGCACGCCCCGCGTCTCCCGCGAAGCCTCCATGGCGAAGCTTTACGCGACGGAAGCAGCGGGCCGGATCGCCGATCGCTGCGCGCAGCTCCACGGCGGCCGCGGCGTCGTCCGCGGCCACCCGGCCGAGGTCCTGACACGTGAGGTCCGGGCGCTCCGCGTCTATGAGGGCGCGAGCGAGATCCAGCGCATCGTCATCGCGCGGGCCGAGCGTGCCCGCCAGCAGCAGGGAGCGGCGTGATGGACGGCACCTTCCCCGACGCGGCATCCTGGTCCGGTTCCTCGCCGGACCTCGCGCCCAGCGCGCATCGCGACACCTTCGCCCGGGACAACCTGCCGCCCCGGGCCCAGTGGCCCACCCTGCACTTCGATCTCCCGGATGTGCGCTACCCCGTCCGCCTGAACTGTGCGGTGGAACTGCTGGACCGCAACCTCGCCGACCGCGCGGACCACCCGGCCGTCGAGACACCGGCGGAGACCCTGACCTACCGCCAGCTGGCCGAGCGCGCGGACCGCATCGCGAACGTCCTGACGAACGAGCTGGGCTTCGTGCCCGGCAACCGCGTCCTGCTCCGCTCCGCCAACAGCGCCTGGATGGTCGCCGCCTACTTCGCGGTGCTCAAGGCGGGGGGTGTCGTTGTCGCGACCATGCCGCTGCTGCGCGCGGGCGAACTCGCGAAACTGATCCGCAAGGCGGAGATCACGCACGCCCTTTGCGACTCCCGCCTGCGAGCCGACCTGGATCGAGCCGCGGCGGAATGCCCGACGCTGCATCAGGTCGCGACCTGGGGTGACGGGGACCTCGAAGCGCGATGCGCCCGCCAGCCCGCCAGCTTCGCGGCCTGTGACACGGCGGCGGATGACGTCTGCCTTATCGGCTTCACCTCCGGCACGACCGGGGAGCCGAAGGGGACGATGCACTTCCACCGCGACATGCTTGCGATCTGCGACACCTATGCGCGTCACGTCCTCCGCGCTTCGCCGGAGGATCGGTTCATCGGCTCCCCCCCCCTCGCGTTCACCTTCGGTCTGGGCGGTCTCGTCCTTTTCCCCTTCCGCATCGGCGCGACGGCGGTGTTGCTGGAGAAGGCGGCGCCCGACGACCTGCTGCCGGCCATCGAGGCCTTCCGCGCCACGGTCTGCTTCACCGCCCCCACCGCCTACCGCGCGCTGGCGCTGCGGGCGGGCGAATTCGACCTCTCGACGCTCCGCAAGTGCGTCTCCGCCGGAGAGACCCTGCCGAAGCCCGTCTTCGATCTGTGGCAGGACACGACGGGCCTGAAGCTGATGGACGGCATCGGCGGGACGGAGATGCTCCACATCTTCATCGCCGCGACCGAGGATCGGATCCGCCCCGGCGCCACCGGCGTGCCCGTGCCCGGCTACGTCGCCCAGGTGCAGGACGAGGAGGGGCAGGAGGTCCCGCGCGGGACGCCGGGGCGCCTCGCCGTGCGCGGCCCGACGGGGTGCCGCTACCTCGCCGATCCCCGGCAGGTGCAGTACGTCCGCAACGGCTGGAACATGACCGGCGACGTCTACGTCCAGGACGAGGACGGCTACTTCCATTACCAGGGCCGCGCCGACGACATGATCATCAGCGCCGGCTACAACATCGCGGGGCCGGAGGTCGAAGCCGCCCTCCTGTCCCACCCCGCGGTTCGCGAATGCGGCGTCGTCGGCGCGCCGGACGGGGAACGAGGGACGGTCGTGAAGGCCTACGTCGTTCTCAAGCCGGGACACGAGCCCGACGCCGCCATGACCAAGGCCCTTCAGGACCACGTCAAGCGGGAAATCGCGCCCTACAAGTATCCACGCGTCATCGAGTACCGCGATACCCTGCCCCGCACGGAGACCGGCAAGCTGCAGCGCTTCGTCCTGCGACGCGACGCGATGGGACAGGCGGCGTGAGCGTCCTCCGCCGTCTCCAGCCCCCGGGCTGGCCGCCGCCGAAGGGCTACGCCAACGGCGTGGCGGGCCGGGGGCAGGTCGTCATGGTCGGCGGCCAGATTGGCTGGCACCCCGACGGGACCTTTGCCCAGGGCTTTCCCGCCCAGGTCGCGCTCGCGCTGCGGAACATCCTCGCTGTCCTGGCCGAGGCCGGGGGCGGGCCGGAGCACATCGCCCGGCTGACCTGGTACGTCGTGGACATGGAGGAATACCGGTCCTGCCAACGGGAGCTCGGCACGGCCTACCGCGAGGTGATGGGCCGCAACTTCCCCGCCATGGCGCTGGTACAGGTGGTCTCGCTGGCCGAGCCCGCGGCGCGCGTGGAGATTGAGGCGACGGCCATCATTCCGGACTGAGGCTGGATCGGCCGCGCCGCCGCGCAGGAACACACGACCGACCCGTCGGGACGCCGGTTCGGCACCGTCGGCTCCCCGCAATGCGGGCATTCCAGCACGTCTTCCACCGCCCGCCCCCTTCCCTTGCCCGGTTCCGCACCCGGTGCGACAACCCGCCCCCGTAACGCGGACGCCCGCTTTCCGTCGCTGATTCAGAGGACCGGCATGGCCAAGATCAAGGTGAAAACCCCCGTCGTGGAGATGGACGGGGACGAGATGACCCGCATCATCTGGGGCTTCATCAAGGACCGGCTGATCCTGCCGTACCTCGACATCGACTTGAAGTACTACGACCTCGGCATCGAATACCGCGACCAGACGGACGACCAGGTCACGGTGGACGCGGCGAACGCCACGAAGCAGTACGGCGTCGCCGTGAAGTGCGCGACCATCACGCCCGACGAGGCCCGGGTGCGGGAGTTCGGCCTGAAGAAGATGTGGCGGTCGCCGAACGGCACGATTCGCAACATCCTGGACGGCACGATCTTCCGCGAGCCGATCATCTGCAAGAACGTGCCGCGCCTCGTCCCGCACTGGTCGAAGCCGATCGTCGTCGGGCGTCACGCCTATGGCGACATCTACCGCGCCGTAGAGATGAAGGTCCCCGGCGCCGGCAAGATCACCATGACCTTCACGCCGGACGGCGGCACGCCGCAGGACATCGGCGAGTTTGCCTTCCCGGCGGCGGGCGGCGTCGCGATGATGCAGCACAACCTCAACAAGTCCATCGAGGGCTTCGCGCGGGCTTCCTTCAACTACGGCCTGCAGCGCAGCTACTCCGTCTATTTCAGCCACAAGAACACGATCCTCAAGGCCTATGACGGCTCGTTCAAGGACATCTTCCGCGCGATCTTCGACGCGGAGTTCAAGGCGGAGTTCGACAAGCGCGGCCTGGTCTACGAGGACCGGCTGATCGACGACATGGTGGCCTCGGCGCTGAAGTGGGAAGGCGGCTACATCTGGGCCTGCAAGAACTATGACGGCGACGTGCAGTCCGACATCGTGGCGCAGGGCTTTGGCTCGCTCGGCCTGATGACCTCCGTCCTGCTCTCCCCGGACGGCAAGACCGTGGAGTCCGAGGCCGCGCACGGCACGGTCACGCGCCACTACCGCGAGCACCAGAAGGGCCGCGAGACCTCCACGAACCCGATCGCCTCCATCTTCGCCTGGACGCGGGGCCTGTCCTACCGCGGCAAGTTCGACGGCTCGCCCGACGTGACCGCCTTTGCCGAGACGCTGGAGAAGGTCTGCATCGAGACCGTGGAGAGCGGCTACATGACGAAGGACCTCGCCATCCTGATCGGCAAGGACCAGGCCTGGCTCAACACCCAGGCCTTCCTCGCGAAGCTCGACGAGAACCTGAAGAAGGCGATGGCCTGATCGTTGCGTCGGGGGTGGGCGCGATGACCGCCCGCCCCCGCGCATGATCGGTTTCCTCTCACCGCTCGACCTCGCGGCGCTCGCCGTCTTCGTCTTGTCCTGGGCCGGCTACGCCTTCGTCGTGGACCGCGTTCCCTCCATCCGCGCCCGCTCCGTCATCGTCGCGATGGACGAGCACCGGCTGCGCTGGCTCCGCTCCGCCGTGCACCGGGACAACCGGATTTCCGACGTCGCCATTGTCGGCAACCTGATGCAGTCCACGTCTTTCCTGGCCAACACCTGCATCTTCATCGTCGGTGGCCTCATGGCCCTGCTCGCCTCGCCCGAGGTCGGCCGCCGGGTCCTCGCCGCCATGCCCTGGGCCGAAACCACCCTGTCCGACGGCGCCTGGGAGGCGCGGATACTCCTGCTGCTGCTGATTTTCGTCCGGGCCTTCTTCGAGCTGACCTGGGCGCTGCGCCAGTTCAACTACGGCTCCATCCTCATCGGTGCGATGCCGCAGGACGAGGCAGGCGCCAAGGTTCCCGCGAAGGTCGTCAACCGTGCGGCTCGCCACTTCAACACGGGGCTACGCGCCTATTATTTCGGCCTCGCTGCCCTCGCCTGGGTCGTCCACCCCATCGCGCTCATGCTGGCCTGCGGCTTCGTCGTCGCGGAACTTCACCGGCGGGAGTTCCGCTCCCACGTGCGGGAGGCTCTGGCCGATCCCAGGGGCTGATCAGGCCGCCGCGTACTGCTCCCGCACTTCCAGGAACCGCAGCATCGGCCATTCCTCCGACGCCCGGTTCCGCCGCCAGTCGCTCGTGAAGAACACGACATGCGCCCCGTCCCGGTCCTCCGCCGTGTCGTGGCTGTTGGCCATCATGAAGCGGTCCAGCGCGGCCCGGTCGTCGGTGGCAATCCACCGCATCATCCCCCAGGGCGTGTTCTCGTAGCGGCTGGGGATGCCGTATTCCTGACGCAGCCGGTCCGCCAGCACGTCCAGCTGCAGCGCCCCGACCACGCCCACCACCGGCGGTGTCCCGTCCCGCGGGCGGAAGAGCTGCACCACGCCTTCCTCGGCCAACTGCTCCAGCGCGGATCGCAGCTTTTTCCCGGCCATCGCGTCCTCGATCATCACGCGCCGCAGGATTTCCGGTGCGAAGGACGGCACGCCTCGGAAGTTCAGCGCCTCGCCCTCCGTCAGCGTGTCGCCGACGCGGAGGATGCCGTGATTCGCGATGCCCACCACGTCGCCCGGCCAGGCCTCCTGCGCCACCTGGCGGTCCTGAGCGAAGAAGAACAGCGGCGCGTTGACCGGCACCTGCTTCCCCGTGCGGGTCTGGCGCAGCCGCATCCCCTTCTCCAGCCGTCCCGAGCAGATGCGCAGGAAGGCCACGCGGTCCCGGTGGTTCGGGTCCATGTTCGCCTGGATCTTGAAGACGAAGCCGGTCAACGCCGGCTCGTTCGGAAGGACCATCCGCGCGTCGGCCCCGCGCGGCCGCGGTGGCGGCGCGAAGCGGGCCAGCCCCTCCAGCAGGTGCCCGGTCCCGAAGTCCCGCAGCGCCGAACCGAAATACACCGGCGTCATCGTCCCCTCGCGGAACCGGTCCAGGTCGAAGGTGGACAGCGCGCCGGCCAACTCCGCCCCCTCCCGCAGCGCCCCGACCTGCGCGGCCGGGACCAGCTCATCCAGGCGCGGATCGTTCAGGCCGGACAGCGCGACGGGCTCCGTCCCCTCCGCCATCAGGTGCAGCGTGTTGTCGAGGATGTCGTAGGTGCCGAGGAAATCGCGGCCGTACCCGACGGGCCATGCCACCGGCGCGACGTCCAGCGCCAGCGTCTTCTCGATCTCCTCCAGCAGCTCGAAGGGGTCGCGCCCATCGCGGTCCATCTTGTTGATGAAGGTCACGATGGGGATGTCGCGGAGGCGGCAGACTTCGAAGAGCTTGCGCGTCTGCGCCTCGATGCCCTTCGCCGCGTCGATCACCATCACCGCCGCGTCTACCGCCGTCAGCGTACGATACGTGTCCTCCGAGAAATCCTCGTGGCCCGGCGTGTCGAGGAGGTTGAACACCACCCCGTCCCGCTCGAAGGTCATGACGGAGGTCGCGACGGAGATGCCGCGCTCCTGCTCGATCTTCATCCAGTCGGACCGGGTGCGGCGCCGGTCGCCCTTGGCGCGCACCTGCCCGGCCAGCTGGATGGCGCCGCCGCGCAGCAGCAACTTCTCCGTCAGCGTGGTCTTGCCGGCGTCCGGGTGGGCGATGATGGCGAAGGCGCGCCGGCGCGAGGCCTCACGGGCCACTGCCCCGAGCGCCCCCGGCGGGGTGATCTGGTCCATAAGCGGGACTTGGCGATTTTCGGGCCCCACGGCAACAGCCACGGGGCAACCGTCAGCCGACGGCGCGCGCCCGCATCCGGTCGAGCGCGATCAGGATGACGGCGCCGAGCAGCACCACCCCCGCCAGCGGCCGCGCCGTCCCGTCGGAAATCGCCCCGACCAGCAGCGCCGCCATCGCGGCCACCGCGAACTGGAGCGTCCCCAGCAGCGCGGAAGCCGTGCCCGCGCGGTTCCCGTGGCGCGCCAGGGCGCCCACCGCGGCGTTCGGCATGATAAGGCTGCAGCACGACATCAGCGGAACGATCGTCGCCAGGATACCCCAGGGCCCGCCCAGTCCCGTCGCCACCGCGCCGCAAAGGGCCAGCGCCGCCACCAGCACCCCCGCGCCGCCCAGCGCATCACCCGCCCCGGCCCGAAGCGCGCGACGAGCATCGGGTTGAACTGCGCCCCGCCGATAAAGCCGAAGGCCGTCGCGCCAAAGAGGATCGCGAAGGCGCTCGGAGACATCCCGTACATCTGGATGAAGACGACCGGCGCGGCGCTGATATAGGCGAACATGCAGATCATCGCCGCAGCGCCCATCATCGCACGGGTGAGGAAGATCTTCTCCCGCACGACGTTCACGTAGCCCAGGAGCATGGCGGCAGGCCCCAGTCGAAGCCGCCGCTCCGGCGGCAGCGTGTCGGGCAGCAGGCGCCAGGCCAGGAAGCAGGACAGCGCGCCGTAGCCCGCCAGCAGCCAGAAGATCGCGCGCCAGCCGCCGAGGGCCAGCAGCGCCCCGCCGAGCGAGGGCGCGAGGATCGGCGCCGCCCCCATGATGAGGATGAGCCGCGACATCAGCCGCGCCGCCTCCAGCCCCTCCGCCATGTCGCGCACGATCGCTCGCGGGATGACCGCGCTGGCCGAGCCGCCGAAGGCCGCGATGCAGCGAAAGACCGCGAGGCTCGTCACGTCCCAGGAAAGGGCACAGCCGACCGATGCGGCCGTGTAGACAAGCGTACCGGCGATCAACGGCACGCGCCGCCCGAAGCGGTCGGCCAGGCTCCCCTGCGTCACCTGCCCCGCCGCAAGCCCGAGGAACCACGCGGCGAGCGTCACCTGCGCGCCGCCGACCCCCGACCCGAACCCCGCCTCGATGGCCGGGAAGGCCGGGAGGTACATGTCCGTCGAGAGCGGGTTGATGGCCTGCAGGAAGCCGAGGAGGAAGGGCAGCCAGCCGGGCATCGTATCGCCTTGTTCGCTGCGCCGCAGCATCCGCCCCTCCGACAAACTTGGGAACCCGCGATGGCGTGATGGCAGACCCTACTTGCGAACGATTATCATCCGCGACATTCTGCCGACATCGGAACCGGAGCACCCCCATGGCGACACGCGGCCTCCCCACCTGGCCCTGGGCCGGACTCTCGCCGGAAGACCTGCGACCCGTCGAGGCGCTCGTCCTGGATGCGGTTCGCGCCTGGGTGGAGGCGACGCGTTGCGGCGCTCAACCTGCCCTCGCCGCGCGACTGCCCCTGGCGACGGAGGACGTCGCCGATGCCGCCGATCCGCTCGATGCGGCGCTTCGCGCCCTGGCCTGCCCCGGCGGAATGGGATGCCGCCTGTGCCCGCGCGTGACCGCGGCCGAGGCACGTTTCCTGACCGGCCTTGCGCTGGCGCAACGCGGCACGAACCGGGAGGCCGTGGCCTGCTTCCTTCGCCTGGCCCCGCCCGCCGCGGCCTGCGCGGCACTGGCACCGTCCGTCGCCTTCGGTCAGGTGCTCCGCCGCGCCGGCCTGCTCTTGACCCACCCGCTCCGCCCGGGCGGGTGACGCGTCACCAGCGCCGGGCCTGCCCGCAATCCAGGTGGATGAAGCCGTCGCGGCGGTACAGCCCCACGCCGCCCAAGGCCATCTCCGCTGCCATCCGCGCGACGCCGAGCGACTCGCGCCCGGGGATCCGCATGTCCCCCGCCATGCCCGACATGTGCAGCGAGACGGTGGAGACCCGCCGCGACCGCGCCGCATTCGCAGCATTCGTCTCCGGCGCGCGGTAGCCGCTGATCACGTCGAAGCCCTCATCCGTATCGAGCCGCCGCGCCACTGCGTACATGACGTCGAAGAGCCGCGGGTCCATCGGCGTGACCTCGTCGCGCGAGAGGTCGCGGAAGACCCAGTTCAACTGCTCCAATGCGTCGCGGACGTAGCGCCCGTCCCGAAAGTAGATTCCCGAGAAGGAGTCGCTCGCATAGGCCCGCCGCACCGTCAGCCGCCGAACCGGATCGGCCGGCACCTGCGCCTGCGCCTGCGCCGGCGTGCAGGCCAGGGCTGCCCCGACGGCGAAGAGCGCGCGCCGTCCCAGCCGCCCGGCCTCGCAGCACGGGCATTCCGGCGCGTGCGCGCGCCGGCCATTGAAGCGGCGCATCAGGCCACGCGCCCCGCCACGACCTGCGGCCTCGGCCGATCCATCTCCCGCACATAGGCGAGGTCCAGCCCATAGATGTCGGGGCGGATGCGCACCGCGCCGTTCTCCACGACCACGCTGTTGTAGTGCAGCCGGACCGGAAAGGACCGGCGCAGCGCGAAGCCTGATGTCTGCCGGCTGTCGAGCGTCCGCTGCACCCGCGCCCGGTCCCAGCCCATTCCTTCCGCCAGCACATCCAGCAGCCCCAGCGGGTTCTCCAGCCGGATGCAGCCGGAGGAAAAGGCGCGGTCGGGCCGGCGGAACAGGTGACGGTCGGGCGTATCGTGCATGTAGATGTCGTCGCCGTTGGGCATGATGAACTTGATGCGCCCCAGGGCATTCCCGTCACCCGCATCCTGCCGGACGAAGTAGGGAAAGCGCTCCCGCGACACGCCGGACCAATCCACCGTCGTCGGGTCCACCTCAACCCGCTCCCCGTTCACGAGGCCGTAGAGCTTGAAGCCGCGCTCCTGCATCGCACGGGGATTGGCGCGGAAGCGGGGCAGCAGGTCCTCCCGCGCGTTGCGTTCCGGCACGCCCCAGGTCGGGTTGAACTGCACCGCCGTCATGCGCACCCGCAGCATCGGCGTCGCGCGCGCCGGCTTGCCGACGACCACGGCCATCCGCAGCACGACCCGGCTCCCGTCCATCACGGCGAGGGAGAAGTCGGGGACGTTCACGTCGATCCGCCGCTCCTCCGGCAACGGGGCAGGGTTGCGGCGCAGGTCCAGCGCGGCCCTGAGCTGCGCGACGCGGCCGGAGGCCGGGACGTTCAGCATCGCCTGGCTGACCGGCCCGACCCGGCCGTCGGCCTCCAGCCCGCGCGCGGCCTGCCAGCGCTTCACTGCTTCCACGAGCGGGCCGTCGTAGCCGGCCCCACCATCGGGCGCGGCGGCGAGGATCGGGTCCTCCGCCCGGAGCCGGGCACGCAAGGCCTGGATCCGCCCCGCATCTGTCATGCCCGGCTCGAGCGTGTGGACGCCGCCCGGGATCGCCGGCCAGCCGCCACGGAGCACGAGGGCGTTCGCCTTCGCGAGTTCGGCACGCAACAGCGCAGCGCCCTCCGGCAGGTCCGCCGCGCGGTCCAGGACCGCCGCCGGTTCGGCAGCGGCGGCGAGTTCGGCCGCCCACCGGGGAAAGTCGGCCCGCGCCGGGTCGCGCTGGATGTCGGGCCGCCCGCCGATCGCCCGCACGCGTCCCAGGACGAGGTCAACCAGGGCCGCGTGCGCCGCGTGATAGGTCGCCTGGTGGAACGCGGCCCGGTCCGTGGTCGCCAGGCCCTCGGGCGGCGTGCCGTAGGCCGCGGGGTCGAGGCCATCCTCCGGCAGGCGTCGGAGCCGTGCGGCGAGGCGCAGCACCGCGTCCCAGGACAGCGCGGCGGCCGGCGGGGCCGTGGCCGCGGGGGCGGCGGCGGGCAGGGAGGCTGCGGCCAGCCCCGTCAGGACGTCTCGTCGGCGCATGGCGCTTGAATAACGGTCGGGAACGAGCCTCGCCAGAGCCGCGATGGGCGGGCCTCGCCTCCGGAATGCCCCATCGGCACACGGTGTCGGCGAAACGCAAACAGGTGTCGGCGAGGCGCCAAGAAAGAACCAGGCCTCGGTGGGCGCTGCGTAGCGGCTGCCGGAGGACCTTCGGCACGGCCCTGCCGGCGCGCCGCGTCGCGCGGCGCGGGAAAGCGCGCTAGCGCGAAAGCAGCCAGCCCAGCCCCGCGAGCACCACCACGCCGATGGCGACGGCCTTGAGGAGCGAGGCCCAGTCGCTGCGGTCCGACTCCCCTTCCTCGGCGAGGTAGTTCGGGCGCGAAACGAGGCGGGCGTTCTCCACCTCGCCAGGTGGGGCGGCACTGTCCGGACGCTCGGCCGCTTCGTCGCGGATGTCGGCATCGGACCGCCGGGTCAGGTCGCTTGGCATTTCCGGGATCCCGTCATTGGGTCTGATCACGGACACGATAGCATAGGGCGCCGGGAGCCGGGCAACCTCTCCCGAGCGTCAGCGTGGGCGGCCGGGCCGCGCCGCGGGCCAGGCCCGGACCGGGTAGCGCGCCCACGGTGTCCATGCGAGACCGACGCAGCACAGGCAGGGACCTCTCGATGGCTGATCCCGCGCTCCGGCAGCGCCTCGCCGCCGGGGATTTCGTCGTCGCTCCGGGGATCTTCGACATGATCTCCGCCCGCGTAGCGGACGGCATGGGCTTCCCGGCTCTCTATGCCACGGGCTTCGGCACCGTCGCGTCGCATCTGGGAATCGCCGATGCCGGCGTCGCCACCTATTCCGACATGGTGGGCCGCATGGCGCGCTTCGCCGGGGGCTGCCGCACGCCGGTCGTCGCCGACGCCGATACGGGCTACGGCGGCCTTCTGAACGTGCGGGAGACGGTTCGCGGCTACGAGGCCGCCGGCGTCACCGCCATCCAGATCGAGGACCAGGAAGTCCCCAAGAAGTGCGGCCACACGCCGGGCCGCCGCGTCATCCGCGCGGAGGAGATGGCCCTGAAGATCGCCGTCGCGGCGGACACGAGGCGCTCCCCGGACTTCCTGATCATTGCCCGGACCGATGCCCGCACGGCCCACGGCCTGGACGAGGCGCTTCGGCGCGCACGCATCTACGCGGAAGCCGGCGCCGACATCCTCTTCGTCGAGAGTCCGGAGAGCGAGGCGGAGATGGCCCGGATCGGCGAAGTGGCCCGCGCCTTGGGCAAGCCGCTTCTCGCCAACATGGTCGAGGGCGGGCGCACGCCGATCTTGCCCGCCAGCCGCCTCCGGGAACTCGGCTATGGCATGGCCATCTACCCGGCCGCCGGCTTCCTCGCCGCCGCCGCGGCGCTGGAGCGCGCCTACGGCCACCTGCTGCGTGAGGGCGACACGCTCGGCCTTCCCGCGTCGGACAGCTACGGCTTCGGGCGGATGTGCGAGCTCATGGGATTCCCGGACATCTGGGAGTTCGAGCGTCGCTGGGCCCGGCCGGACGCCCTTCCTTGATGCCGCCCGTGATCCCGCCCTTGATCCTTCGGACACGATACGGGACGGTAACGGCATGAGCGACGACCTTCTCTCGGCCGATCCCAACTGGGCCGGTGTCGCGCGCTTCCTCGAGGGGCGGATCGCTCGCGGGCAGCGGGTGACCGCCCCCATTCCCTTCGAGCGGGTGACCGGACCGCTCTCCGCCCCGGACCCTGGCGCGGTGCCGGATTGGGCCGTGGTGCACAAGGGCCAGCTCGCGGAGTACCCGCAGCCCGTCCTTGGCCGGCTGGCCTCGGAAGCGACCCCCGTCTTCGCGAATGACGTCTTCGTCGTCTTCGCGCGCCGCCCGACCTTTGGCCTGCGCAGCCAGCGGTCCTCGGTGCACGTGAACGCCCTCTTCGAACGCCTCCGCGAAATGGGGCTGGACGTCACCGACGTGCCGGCAGCCCCGCCGAAGCCGCTCCATCCCGCGCCGGAGCCGACCGGCGCCCTGCCCACCCTCCCACCCGAGGCCCTCGCGCTCGCGTCCCCGCCCGCTCCGCGACCGGCGATCGAGACGGCCCCCGAGGGCCTTCGGACGCAGGCGGCCGCCCTGCTGGCCCTCCGCCCCGAGGCACGCGTCGCGGGAGTCGGGTTGGCCATCGGACTCGGTTCGGCCATCGAGGACCCCGGGCAGGCCGACGCGATCGTGCTGCGGGTCCGGACGCCCGCCGACCTCGGGGCGCTCGACCGGTTGCGCGAGGCCGGAAGACCGGCCGCCCCCGTCCTGATCGTCGCCGACAACGCCCGCTCGCTCGGCCGCCGCCTCGCCCGCGCGGCGGGCCGCGCCGCAACGGACGGGGTCGCCCTGCCGGAGCTTCTCGGCGCCTTGCGGGCCGCCGGTCTTCGACCGGGCCGTGCCGAAGGCTTTTCGCTCGATCCCTGGCGCGCCGCGGCGGACGCGCCGCCCCCGGATCAACGGCCCGGCAGCCCCGGCGGTGACGTGCTCGATCAGGCCGGTCGCGACGCCGGGCCGGATCATGCCGCGCTTCTTCTCGTCCTCGCGACGCAGGCCTGAGTTGCCGCCACGCCGCGGCGCCCCACGTAACATTCCAGTAACGGCAGCGTGAGCGGCGGGGGAGGCCGACATGACCTGGTCCATCGTCGTGCACGACCCGGCAACCGAGGCCTTCGCGGTCGCCGTCACCACTTGCAACCTCGCGGTCGGCGCGTCCTGCCCGCATGTCCGGGCGGGGGTGGGCGCGGTCTCGACCCAGTCCTTCACCAACCGCTACCTCGCCCCGGCGGTCCTCGACGGCATGGCGCGGGGCCTGCACCCCGCCGATGCCATCCAGGGTGCGCTTGCGGGTGATGGCGGACGCGAGATCCGGCAGATCCACGCGGTGGACCGCTTCGGCCGCAGCGCGGCCTTCACCGGCGTGCATTGCGTGGAATGGGCGGGCGACCACACGGGTCCGGGCCTGTCGGTCGCCGGCAACATGCTCGCGGGGCCGGCCGTGGTCCGTGACACCGTCGCGGCCTTCCTGGCGCACAGCGACAGGCCGTTGCCGGAGAGGATGATGCTGTCCCTGCAGGCAGGCGAGGCCGCCGGCGGCGACCGCCGGGGCCGGCAGTCCGCGGCGATGAAGATGATCACGACGGAGGACTTCCCCGACCTCGACCTCCGCGTGGACGACCACCGCGAGCCGCTGGAGGAGTTGGAGCGTCTGGTGACGCTCTGGCGCCGCGACCGCGCGCCCTTCCTCGACCGCCAGCCGCGACGCGCCAACCCGTCGGGCACCACGGACATGGATGCGGTCGAGGATGCCTGGAAGAAGGCCGGGCTGGACCTCCGCTTTCGCCGCTAGGACGCCCCGGTCAGGACGCGTTGCGGACCGCCGGGGGCCCCGGGATCTCGACCGCCACCGCAAGGGTCGAGAGGTCGCCGCCGCGCTCGAGGGAGACGTTCACCTTCTCCGGGTCCACCGCGACGTACTTCATCACGAGCTCCACGATCTCCTTCTGGAGCTTCGGCAGGAAGTCCTCCCCGGAGCGCCCAATGCGCTCATGCGCGAGGACGATCTGCAGCCGCTCCTTCGCGACGGAGGCGGTCTGGGGCGGCGCGGCCTGCTTGCCGCGGAAGTAGTTCAGCCAGCTCATGCCGCCCTCCCGCCGAAGAGGCGCGACAGGAAGCCCTTCTTCTCCGCATCGAGGAAGCGCATCGGCTTGTTGTCGCCGAGGAAGCGGGCCACCGCGTCCTTGTAGGCCTGACCGGCCACGGACTCCGCGTCCATGATGACGGGGTTGCCGGTGTTCGACGCCTTCAGGACGCTCTCGCTCTCCGGGATGACGCCGAGCAGCGGGATCTTCAGGATGTCCTGGATGTCGTCGAGCTTCAGCATCTCCCCGCGCTCGACGCGCGCCGGGTCGTAGCGCGTGACGAGGAGGTGCTCCTTCACCGGGTCCTTCTTCTCCTCCGCGCGCTTGGAGCGGGACTGGAGGACGCCGAGGATACGGTCGCTGTCGCGCACCGAAGACACCTCGGGGTTCGTCACGACGATCGCCTGGTCCGCGAAGTAGAGGGCGAGGAGCGCGCCCTTCTCGATGCCGGCGGGGCTGTCGCAGAGGATGTAGTCGAACTCCTTCGACAGCTCCTCAATGATCTTCTCGACGCCTTCCCTCGTCAGCGCGTCCTTGTCGCGCGTCTGGGAGGCCGGAAGGATCGAGAGTGCCTCCACCCGCTTGTCGCGGATGAGCGCCTGGTTCAGCCGCGCCTCGCCGGAGATGACGTTGACGATGTCGAAGACCACGCGCCGCTCGACGCCCATGATGAGGTCGAGATTGCGCAGGCCGACGTCGAAGTCGATCACCACCGTCTTCTTGCCGGCCTGGGCCAGCCCCGTGGCGAAGGCGGCGGAGGAGGTGGTCTTCCCGACCCCTCCCTTGCCCGAGGTTACGACGATCACCTGCGCCATGCGCGAATCCCCTCCGTTGCAGTCGGGCGCCCCCTGCCCGATGACGGCCCCGTGAACCCCCGCGGCGTTTGGCAAATCCGGGGCCGGACCGCAAATCCCTTTAAGCGTCAGCCCAGGCGGTCGAACTTCATCCGCTCCCCGGTCAGCGTGGCCTGCACGGCCTTGCCGATCGGGGCGTCCCCGAGCTCGTCCCGCACGGCGTAGTACCCGGCGATCGAGACGAGCTCCGGGTCGAACTGGAGCGCGAAGATCCGGGCCGCCGTGTTCTCGGCGCCACCCGCGATGGCCCGGCCCTTGAGCGCGCCGTAGACATGCACGTTGCCGTCCGCGATGACCTCGGCGCCCGGGTTGACGGTACCGTAGACGATGATGTCGCAAGCCTGCCCCCAGACCCGCTGGCCCGCGCGCACCGAGCCGTCCACGATCATCGTGGGCTGCCAGCCTGACGGTGCCGGGGGTGGTGCCGGCGGCAGCGGCTCGGCGGCGGGGGCGGGAGAGGGCGCGGCGGCCGCCGCCGTCTCACCGCCCGCCGCGCGCAGGGGCGGCAGGCCGGCCGCCTGGGCCGCCGCCCTCACCTCGGGCACGCCGCCGTGGTTCCGATGGGCGTGATGTGGACGGAACGCAGCCCCGCTGCGAGCGCGGCGAAGTCCGGCGAGGCGGCGGGGTCCACGTCGTCCAGCCCCAGCACGATCGGGGCATTGCGCAGGAAGCCGGGGGCACGCCGGAACTGATCGGCCAGCGCCGGCACGATGACCTCGGGCCGCGGGTCCAGGAGCCGGAGCACCAGCAGGTTGAAGTTGCCCCCGCGCAGCCGGAAGGGCTCTGGGCGGGCAGCGGCGGCGGCAGACGACATGCGGGCTGGTTCGGGGTCCTGTGGATCGGTCGGGCAGAGCGAGGCGCCAGCATAGGGGAGAGCGAAGGCCCCGCGAAGCCGTGATCGTCCCGCGGGACTTGCGCCACGCCGTCCGGCCGGCCAAGCCGACGCCGCACAGGCCATAGGACCACGCGATGGAGAAGCGACGCGGCACCCGCGCGGACTACCGCCACCTGCTGGCGATCCCGACCCGCTGGGCCGACCTCGACGCCTACGCGCACGTCAACAACGTGGTCTACTACGCGTATTTCGACACGGTCGTCGGCGACTACCTCGTCCGCCACGGGGCGCTGAGCATCGCGACCTCCCCCGTCATCGGGCTGGTGGTCGAGACGGGGTGCCGCTTCTTCGCGCCGATCACCTTCCCGGACATCGTCACGGCAGGCTTACGCGTCGGGCGCCTCGGCAACACCTCCGTCCGCTACGAGATCGGCATCTTCCGCAACGATGAGGACGCCGCGAGCGCCGAGGGCCACTTCGTCCACGTCTACGTGGATCGGGGGACGCAGAAGGTGCCGACCCCCCTCCCCCCGATTCTGCGCGAGATCCTGACGCCTCTCGCCGTCAGCGCCTGACCGGTTCCAGCCCGAAGCGCACGCCGGCCCGCGCCAGGCCACCACCGAGGCCGACGGCGGTGCCGTCCGCCCGCCAGCACGCCGCGCCGGTCATCGTGCCGTCCGGCGCGAAGGCGATGGCGTTCATGCCGCCGCCCACCGTCTTCACGCGCTCGATCGCGTGGCCGCGGGCCCGGAGGGCGGCCTCCGTCTCCTCGGAGATCCCGGGTTCCAGGTGCAACGTGTGGCCCTGGGTCCAGACGCGCGGCGCCTCGATCGCCTGCTGCAGCGGCATCCGGTGGTCCAGCAGGTTGATGATCGCCTGCATGGCGGACCCGAAGATCTTGAGCCCCCCCGGCAGGCCCAGCGCGAAGGCGGGCCGCCCGTCCTTCAGCGCGATGGTCGGCGCCATCGAGGTGAAGACGCGCTTGCCCGGCTGAACCGACAGGGCGCGGCCGGGATGCGGGTCGAAGTTGTACATGTAGTTGTTCGCGATCATCCCCGTCCCCGGGATCGCGAACCGTGCACCGAAGAGCGAGTTGATGGTCTGCGTGGTCGCGACGACATTGCCTGCAGCGTCCGCGACGGTGACATGCGTCGTGTTGGCCGATTCCGTCAGGCCGATACCGGGCCCCCAGTTCCGGGCATGGGCCATGTCGAGCTCTGCCCGGCGGGAGACCGCGTAGTCCTTGGACGTCAGGCGGTGAACCGGCACGTCCACGAAGGCCGGATCGGCCGTCGCGACCGCGCGGTCGGCGAAGGCCATCTTCAGGACCTCGGCCAGCAGGTGAACCCCGTCCGGCGTGCCGAACCCGGTCGCGTGGAGGTCGAAGCCCTCCAGCACGTGCAGCATCTGTGAGATGTGGACGCCGGCGGAGGAAGGCGGCGGCGCGCCGAAGATCTCGTGGCCCCGGTAGAAGAGGCGGACAGGCTCCCGCTCGATCGGCGCGACGGCGAGCAGGTCCTCGCGCGTGATCAGCCCCCCATGCGCGGCCATGTGGTCCGTCACGGCGTCGCCGAGCGGCCCGCCATGCAGCGCGCCATCCCCGATGCGCGCGATCAACCGCAGCGTCTCCGCATAGGCCGCGCGCACGATCCGGCTGCCCGGCCGCACCGGCGTCCCGCCCGGCAGGAAGGTGGCCGAAAGACCGGCATCGGTCACGAGGTCGCTCGCGCAGTCCTCAACGCAGTCGTGCAGGTAGGGCGTCGCGAGCCAGCCGCGGGAGGCGTGCCGGATCGCCGGCTGCATCACGTCCTCCAGCTCCATCGTCCCGAAGCGCTGGAGGGTGTGGCACCAGGCCCGCAGCGCGCCGGGGACGGCGACCGCGCGGGGGCCCATGTGGTTCTCCCGCCCGATGGTCTCCTGATAGTCCGGCAGCGTGTCGGACACCGTGCGGTACATGTCCGGCCGCGCGGCCGCGGGCGCGGTGGACAGCCCGTCCACGATGACGTGTCGTCCATCGGCCAGCCGCACCTGCGCGACGCCGCCGCCGAGGATGCCGACCATCATCGGCTCCACGACCGTGAGCGTGAACAGCGCGGCGATGGCGGCGTCCACGGCATTGCCGCCCGCCAGCAGCATTTCCGCCCCTGCCGCGGAGGCCAGGGGATGGTTCGTGACCACCATGCCGCGATGGCCGGTGGCGGGGTGCTTCTCCGTCACGCAGGGTCCCTCACCAGCGGGCAGGTGGAACAGTGGATCCCGCCGCCGCCAAGGTAGACCCGGTCATAGGCGACGAGGCGGATGCCGATCCCCGCCTTGTCCAGCGCATCCTGCGTGCGCGGTCCGACCCGGTCACTCATCAGCACGCGTCCCGGACGGACAGCGAGGCAGTTGATGGCCCAGGACGGATCCTCGTGGTTCAGCGGGATCATCCGGACGCCAAGGCGCCTCAGCTCCTGCATGAAGACGAAGGGCAGGATGACCGGGTTCACCAGGGCGACGTCGTGGTCGAGCATGACCAGCGCGCCGTCGATGTGCAGCCGGTAGCCCGGGATCTGCACGCGGATGAGACGCGCCCCTTGGGTCGCCAGCACCTCCTCCACCTGCCGGGCCCCTTCCTCGTTCACGCGGGACGAAATGCCGATCACCGCGACGCCCGGCCGGATCCAGGCGAATGACCCGCCTTCGACCAGTCCGGTGCCGTGGATCGTGCGCAGGATGGGGGCGCCGAGGGCGGCAAGGGTCTCGGTGACCGGAGCCTCCTCGCCGCGTCGGATGCGCGGGCCCATGCGCGTGACGATCATCCCGCCGCCGACGGCAATCGCGGAATCCCGCGTGTAGATCGTCTTGTGCCGGCCGGCCGCCGCCCGCTTCATGAAGGCGACCTCGACCCCTTCCCCCCGCAGCGCCGTGACCAGCGCGTCGTGCTGCGCCTGCTGTTCCTCCAGCGTCGGCCGTACGTCGCCCCGCCAGTAGGCACCGGTCTTCGGGTCCCCGAAGGCGTCGAGCTCGGGGATGTAGGGCAGGTCGTCCACGACCTTCATCTCCTCGCCCGGCCGATGCATCAGCACCAGCCGCAGCCGCCCCACGTCGTCCGTGCAGCCCCATGGCGACCCCTTGGGGCGGCCCCAGGTGAAGGCCTGCTCCTCCTCCGTCTCGAAGGCCGGCTCGGGCTCCGAGGCGAAGCGCTCGATCAGCATGTTGTAGCGGTGGTCGAACTCGCTCATCGCCTGGGCCAAGGCGTTTCCTCCGTCTCAGGCTTCTCGTTTTCGCCGCAGGGCGAGGTCCAGCAGCAGCAGCAGCACCGTCATGCCCACCAGAAGGACAGCGACGGCGGCCATGGCGGGATCCAAGTTCTCGTTGATCCCATCCCAGATCTTGCGCGGCAGGGTGAAGACCCGGCGGGACGCGATGAACAGGACGATGACCAGCTCATCCCAGGAATGGATGAAGGCGAAGATCGCGCCGGAGACGATGCCCGGCGCGATCCGGGGCAAGATGACCCAGCGCAACGTCTGGGACAGCGACGCCCCCATACCCCGCGCCGCCGCTTCCAGCCGCGGGTCGAAGGCGGCGAGCGCGGTGGAGACGGTGATGACGACGTAGGGGATGCCCGTTACCCCATGCGCGATCGTCACACCGACGAACCGGTCCAGCAAGTCGAGCTTCGCGTAGGAGCGGTAGAGCCCGACGGCATACACCACGCTCGGGATGATGAGCGGAAGCAGCATCAGTGCCCGGACCAGATCCGTGCTACGGCGCGACAGGCGCCAGCAGCCGATGGCACACAGGGTGCCGAACACCACGGCGATCAGCGTCGAGGCCACCGCGATCCAGAGCGACTGCCAGATCGCGCCCGTCCAGGCCTCGCTCGTCAGCAGCCGCCCGTAGTGCTGAAGGGAGAGACCCTCATAGGGCAGGGACAGGAAGCGCTGGTCCGTCAACGACACTGGCAGGATGATCGTGATGGGCAGGATGAGGTAGAGCGCTGTCGTCCACGCCACGGCATTGTTCAGCCATCCCGGCCGGTAGCCGCCGGTCACGCGCCCGACCCGAACAGCCGGCGCAGGTTCACGACCCGCGAGAAGACTCCGAGCGTGCCGAGGATCGCGACCACGAGCATCGTCGCCATCATCGCGCCGAGGCCCCAGCGCAGCAGGTCGAGGATCTGCAGCTTGATCCACTCCGCGACCATGAGCGTCTTGCCGCCGCCGAGGATGGCCGGCGTGATGTAGAAGCCGAGCGAGAAGATGAAGACCAGCACGCCCGCCGCGATGACACCGGGCAGCGACAGCGGCAGGAAGATGCGCAGGAAAGACTCCGTGCGGCCCGCCCCCATCCCGCGTGCTGCTGCCAGGACACGCGGGTCGACCTCCCGCATCGTCGAGAGCATCGGAAGGACGGCGTAGGGCACCATGTAGTGCACCATGCCCACCACGATCCCGAACTCGTTCCAAACCAGCGCCAGGGGCTCCTGGATCGCGCCGATGGATTGCAGCCCCTGGTTCACCAGCCCCTGCCGCCGCAGCAGCGTCACCCAGGCGAAGGCGCGGACGAGCGTGCTGATCCAGAGCGGGACCAGAACTGCCAGCAGCCACCAGCGCTGTGCCTGCGGGCTGGCCATCGTGATCCGGTAGGCCAGCGCGTAGCCCAGCAGCAGCGCGAGCAGCGTGGTCGTCACGCCGATCCGCAGCGTGGTGCCGATGACGCGCTGGATGCTCTCGCTCGTGAAGAGCCGCTCGTAATTGGAAAGGCCCGGCGAGGGCTCCGTGAAGGAGATGACGAGGACCTGCGCGATCGGCGCGACGTAGAAGGCCGTCATGAGCAGGAAGGCCGGCGCAATCAGCCCCCACCACCCCGCCGCATGGCGCCCCGCCGGCGTCACGTCGGTGCGTCTTCGGCGACTGTCACGGCTGCACTGCGCGACCAGCCCAGCCGTACCGCCTCCCCCTCGGACGGTGCGGGGCCGCCGGCGGGCAGGTGGACGCGCAGCGGCCCGAACTCCGGCGTCTCGACCACCAGCGCGCGCCCGGCGCCGAGGTAGGAGGCAGCCAGCACCCGCCCCTCCACCGCGTTGTCGGCCGCCGCCCCGTCCAGCAGCAGCGACACCCGTTCCGGCCGCAGAGACAGCACCGTGCGCCCGGCCGGCGCAGCACCCGCGACGCGCACACGGGCTGTCCCGCGGCGCAGGACGAAACCGCCCGGCTCCTCCGCATCCACCGTTCCTTCGATGAAGTTGGACTTGCCGAGGAAGTCCGCGACGAACCGCGTGGCCGGCCGCTCGTAGAGCTCCTCCGGCGCCCCGGTCTGCACGATGCGCCCGTGATCGAGGATGGCGATGTGGTCGGAGAGGCTCAGCGCCTCCTCCTGGTCGTGGGTCACGTTGATGAAGGTGCGCCCGACGCGCCGGTGCAGCGCCCGCAACTCCTCCTGCAATTCGGCCCGCAGCTTCTTGTCGAGCGCCGAGAGCGGCTCATCGAGCAGCAGCAGCGCCGGATCGAACACCAGCGCCCGAGCAAGCGCCACCCGCTGCTGCTGTCCGCCCGACAACTGCGACGGCTTGCGATCCGCGAAGCGCGACAGTTGCACGAGGTCGAGCGCCCCCCGCACCTTCGCATCCCGTTCCGCCCGCCCCATGCGGCGAACCTTCAGCGGGAAGGCCACGTTCTCCGCCACCGTCATGTGCGGGAAAAGGGCATAGCCCTGGAATACCATGCCGAAGTCGCGCCGCTCCGGCGGCAGCGCCGTGATGTCGCGTCCGTCGAGCAGGACCGACCCTTCGCTCGGCTCCACGAATCCTGCGATGACCATCAGGATCGTCGTCTTGCCCGATCCGGACGGGCCGAGGAGAGTGAGGAACCCGCCACGCTCGACGTCCAGCGACGCGTCGCGCACCGCGACGAAGTCGCCATAGCGCTTCGTGATCCCGCGCAGCGACAGCGCGTGGCCGAAGGCCGTCACGTGGCCCCCGTCACGATGCATATCCCGGCTGTTCCCGGTCCAGCTTCCGCCGCAGCGCCTGCCAGGGAAGCCATCCCTTCGTCGGCCCCTCGCTGAACTGCGCCCGCGTCCGCGCCACGACCTCGGGTGGCGGAAGGGACAGCGGCGCGCCCGTAGACTGGGCCGCGACCTGGATGCGGCATGCCTGTTCCAGGTACCACATCCAGTAGAAGGCCTCGGCGACGGTCCGCCCCACCGTCAGCAGCCCGTGGTTTCGCAGGATCATGCAGGGCTTGTCGCCCATGTCCCGCACCAGCCGCTCGCGCTCGGACAGGTTGTCGTCCGCCGCGATCCCCTCGTAGCCATGGATCGCGACGCGGCCGTCAAACTCCATGCTGATCTGGTTCAGCGGCAGCAGCCCGCCCTCCTGCGCCGCGACCGTCATGCCGGCGATCGTGTGCGTATGCATGACGCAGGCCGCGCGTGGCGAGCCGAGGTGAAGCGCCGAATGGATGACGAACCCGGCCGGGTTCACCGGCCACGCTGCCGGCTGCGCCGGCTCCCCTTCCGCATCCACGACGACGAGGGAGGAGGCGGTGATTTCCTCGAACAGCAGGCCGTAGGGGTTGACCAGAAAGCGGTGCCCCTCGCCCGGCAAACGGACCGACAGGTGCGTGAACACCAAGTCCGTCATGCCGTACATCGCGACCAATCGATAGGCAGCCGCCAGGTCGCGTCGCAAGGTCCACTCGTCCGGCACGTGGTTCGGGTCGGGCCGCACGGGCGGCGGCGGCAGGGCCATGCTCAGTATCCCCGCACGGGGTCGTAGAGATTCGGCAATGGCTTCCCTGCTTCGAAATCCGCGATGGCGTCCGTGACGAAGCGAGCGCGTTCGCGCCGCCGCGCAATGCTCGCGACGTGGGGCGTGATGGTGACCTTGGGATGGGACCAGACCGGGCTGTCCGCCGCCAGTGGCTCCGGCTCGAAAGCGTCGAGCACGGCACCCGCGAGATGGCCAGAATCCAGCACTGCGATGAGGTCAGACAGGACAACATGCGCGCCGCGCGCCGCGTTCACGACCGCCGCCCCGCGCGGCAGCTGCGCCAGCAGCCGGGCATCCACGATCCCGTTCGTCTCGGGGGTCGCAGGCAACAGGCAGACGAGGATCTGCGTGCCCGCCAGGAACTCGTCGAGTCCCGCCGGCCCCGCGAAGGTTTCCACGCCCTCGACGCGCTTAGGCGATCGCGTCCACCCCCGCACGGGAAAGCCGAGGCCGCGCAGCATGGGCACGCAGGCTACGCCCAGCGTTCCCAGCCCCATGATCCCGACCGTCCGGTCCCGCGCCGTGAACTCGCCGGGCTCGTATTCCCAGCGCGCAACCGCCTGGTTCAGTGCGAAGTGGCGCGCGTTCCGCAGCAGCGAGAGGCAGGCCCATGCGACGTATTCGCCCATGCGCTGCCCCGTCTCCTCACCGCCCATGCGTACCAACGGAAGGTGTCGCGGCCAGGTCGGGTCCAGCGTGATGTGGTCCACCCCCGCCCCGATCGAGAAGATGGCGCGCAACCGCGGCAACGACGCCAGCCAGCCCGGCGGCGGTTCCCAGCACAACGCGTACTCCGCCTCTTCCGGCGTCGCTTCCGGCGCGTCGAAGGACGCGGTGCGCATCGAGGGGCGAAACTCCGCGAAGTAGCCGCGCCACTCCTCGGCCATGGCAGGACCGCCCGTCTTGATCAGCAGCACCGAGCCCCCTGCTTCGCGCCCCGCATCACCCCGTCACGATGTCCAGCATATCGGCATTGGCCTGCGTGTAGTTGTCGCCCCACCAGGTTCCGTTCAGCACGACCTGCTGCCGCGCGTTCCCCGGGTCCGTCGGGTTCACGCGCCGGAAGTCCTGAGGCACCAGCGCCGCCGCGCGTGGGTTGGTCGGCCCGTTGCCCAAGAACTTCAGCAGCTCGACCTGCGGCTCCGGGTTTGCGAGCATGGAGGCCAGCAACCGCTGCGCCATCTCCCCGCCGGGGTTGTTGCGGGGGATGACGAAGATGCCGGCCTGCAGCAGCCCCTGCGCCCAGGTGAACTTGATCCGCCCGTTCGTCTCGCGCTCCAGCACCGTCGCGCGGGTGTGCCAGATCATGCCCATCACTGCCTCGCCGGTGCGCATGAACTGTTCGGATTCAGATCCGTTATTCCAATAAACGGAGTTGCGTCTGATCTCCCTGATCTTCCCCAGCGCCGCCCGCAGGTCGATCGGGTAGAGGTTCGCCGGGTCCTTCCCGAGCGCCATCTGGGCCGCGTCCAGCGTCGCCAACGCGTCGCGCCGCAGCAGCCGCGTGCCGGGGAACCGCCGCAGGTCCCAGAAATCCGCCCAGGATGCCGGCGCCGTCGGGAACTTGCTGCTGTCATAGGCCAGCACGGAGGAGAAGGAGTACGGCGCGGCCCCGTGTTCCAGCACGAAGCCCGGATCGATCGAGTCCGACTTCTGCACGATGCCGTAGTCGATCGTCCGCACCGCGTTCTGCGACGCCAGCACGCGTGAGGAGGAGGCGGAGGAGTCACAGAGATCCCAGGTAACGCGCCCGCTGTCCACCATGCCCTTGATGCGCCCGGCGGACGGCCCGCTGCTGTCCTGTACGACGCGCCAGCCCGCATTCGTGCGCATGAAGGGCTCGCCGTAGAAGTTCTGGAAGCCCTGGTTGGCGACGCCACCCCAGTTGACCATGACGAGCTCGCGCGTGCCCTGCGCCGCGGCGTCGCGGCCGCCCAACGGCGCCAGTCCCAGCGCGGCCAGGGCGCCGAGCACCGTGCGCCGGTCCACCCGCCCTTCGCGGATGCGTCGCGCCGCGAGCTCGAGGCAATCCTGATGGAACTCCTGCGCCATCACCCATCCCCCTTGCCGCGGCCGAACCCCGGCGCGACGCTCGCGCCATGCCCGCACCGCCCACGGCCCACGACGACTGGGCAAGTTTGATACCAGCCCTGCGGAGCGCGCAATGAGCGCCCGCCTCTTTGCGCCGGACTTCCAGGCCCGTCCCTATTGGTGGGACGCGGCCGAACCCGCCGCGCGCGACACTCCGATGCCGCAGGGCGCAGAGGTCGCGATCGTCGGCGGCGGCTACGCCGGCCTCTCCGCCGCCCTCACCCTCGCGCGCCTCGGCCATCGGCCCGTTGTGCTGGACGCAGAGCGCATCGGCTGGGGCGCATCGTCGCGCAACGGCGGGATGGTCTCGGGCGGGCTGAAACTGGCCTCCGGCGCCCTGGCCAAGTCGCTCGGGGAGGACCGCGCCAAGGCCATCCTGCGCGACGCCGCCGCGTCCTTCCCCTTCATCGAGGAGCTGATCACCCGCGAGGGGATCGACTGCGACTACCTCCGCTGCGGCCGCTTCACCGCGGCCTGGACGGACGGCCACTACCGCGCCCTCGCCACCCGCGCCGACGCGATCGCCGAGGCCACCGGCCTGCCGACCGAGATGCTGCCGCCCGAACGGCAGCGCGAAGCCCTGGGCAGCGACCGCTACCGCGGCGGGATGAAGGCCGCGGCCTCCGGCAGCCTACATCCCGGCAAGTACGCCCGCGGTCTGGCCGAGGCCGCCGCGAAGGCCGGCGCCACCCTCGTGGACTCGACGCGCGTCGGCGCCATCACGCGCGCCGCCGACGGCTTTTCCATCCAGACCCCCCGCGGGAGCCTCAGGGCCGGCGCCGTCCTCGTCACGACGAACGGATATTCGCTCGGCCCCGACGGCGGAAGCGCCATGCCGTGGCTGGCGCGGCGCGTCATCCCCGTCGGCTCCTACATCATCGCGACGGAACCGCTTCCGGTGGGGACGATGGACCGCCTCTTCCCGGGACGGCGGATGATCGGGGACACGCGCCGCGTCCTGAACTACTTCCGCCCCTCCCCGGACGGCACGCGCGTCCTCTGGGGCGGCCGCGCCTCCTTCGGCCCGACGACGCCGGAACAGGCCGCGCCCGTCCTGCACGGCTTCATGACCTCCGTCTTCCCGGAGCTGAAGGACGTGCGCGTGACGCATGCCTGGACGGGCAACGTTGCCTTCACCTTCGACTTTCTGCCGCATCTCGGCGTGCAGGACGGCGTGCACTACGCCGCGGGCTGCCAGGGCTCCGGCGTCGCGATGGCCACCTGGCTCGGCCACCGCGCGGGGCTGCGGATCGCGGGGGCCGACAACGCGCCCTTCGCCCTCGCCGATCTACCCTTCCGCACGATGCCGACCTATTCGGGACGCCCCTGGTTCCTGCCCGTGGTCGGCGGCTGGTACCGGCTACGCGACCGCCTGGACCGCCTCGCGGCCTGACGGCGCGTCGCCAGCCTCGATCGCCTCGCGGATCACGGGGGCCAAGGCCCGGAACTCCGCCGCCCGCGGCGACCGCGCGCGCCACGCCAGCCCGAGGGTCCGGAACGCCGGCTCGTCCAGCGGCCGCAGCACCAGCCCCGCCCCGGCCAGGACGCCCCCGGTGACCGCGAGGCGCGGCACCAGCGTGATGCCCAGGCCTCCGGCGACCATCTGGATCAAGGTGTGCAGCGACGTCGCGGCGAAGCCCTGCCCGGACTGCGCGGCCGGCAGACGGCAGGCCGCGAGCGCGTGGTCACGCAGGCAATGCCCATCCTCCAGCAGCAGCAGCGGCTCCGTCGCCAGGGCGGCCATCGGCACGCTGGGCCGCTCGGCCATTCGGTGCCCGGGCGGCATGGCGACCAGGAAAGGGTCCTCCGACAGGACCAGCGTCTCCGCGCCGGGCAGCGAGACGGGAATGGCCAGCAGCAGCAGGTCCAGCCGCCCCGCCTCCAGCTCCTCCCCCAGCCGCGCCGTCATATCCTCCCGCAGCCAGAGCCGCAGCTGTGGATGGGCCGCCCGCAGCGCCGGCATGAGCCGCGGCAGCAGGAAGGGGCCGATCGTCGGGATGACGCCGAAGCGCAGCGGCCCGGTCAGCGGCTCCCGCCCCGCCCCGGCCGTCTCGGCGACCGCGGCCAGGGCGGCCAGGGCGTCACGAGCACGCGCCACGATCTCCAGCCCCAGCGGGGTGAACACGGGACGCTTCGCCGGCGTCCGTTCCAGGATGGCGGCGTCCAGCTGCCGCTCAAGCGCGATGACACCCGCGGAGAGCGTACTCTGCGTCACCCCGCAGGCCGTGGCGGCGCGCCCGAAATGCCCGTGCTCGGCAAGGGCGACGAGGTAGCGGAGTTGCTGCGAGGATGGCAGGATCATCGTTCACGTCGATCATCGCATCCAAAACAATTCATTGGAAGCCTGATGCTGCGGTGCAATATGTGATGCGTCCGAGGTCGGGCTGCGCCAGCAATGGCGCGGCCCGATCCGGCCTGACCCGCACCCAGAGGACAGATCGCATGCTGACGATCGGCGACCGCTTCCCCTCCTTCAAGCTCACCGCCGTCAAGGGCGGTCCCGAGGGCCTGGACCTCAAGACCTCCTTCACGACGATCACGGACGCGGACGATCAGGGCAAGTGGAAGCTTGTCTTCTTCTGGCCGAAGGATTTCACCTTCGTCTGCCCGACCGAGATCGTGGCCTTCGGCAAGCTGAACCGCGAGTTCGCGGACCGTGACACCGTGGTATACGGCGTCTCCACGGACAGCGAGTTCGTGCACATGAACTGGCGCCTGCACCACGCCGACCTGAAGGACCTGCCCTTCGCGATGCTCGCCGACATCAAGCGCGACCTCTCGGCGGGCTGCGGCATCCTCGACAAGAACGAGGGCGTGGCGCTCCGCGCGACCTTCCTCGTGGACCCCGAGGGCATCATCCGCTTCGTGTCGGTGAATGACCTGTCCGTCGGCCGGAACCCGCAGGAGGTCCTCCGCGTCCTCGACGCGCTGCAGACCGACGAGCTCTGCCCCTGCAACTGGCAGAACGGCCAGGACGTGCTGCGTCCGGCGGCCTGATCGCCGCCCGCCCCGCGCGGCGCGTCCGCGCGGGGCACCCCCGGCCGTGACTGGCCGGTTCGCCTCCCCCGACATCACCCGATCTGACGAGGAACGAGGACACCCATGTCCCTCGACGCCCTGCGCGACCGCATCCCCGAATACGCGCGCGACCTGCGCCTCAACATCGGCTCGCTCGCGACCGAGCCCGTGCTGACCGAGCAGCAGCGCGCCGGCACCTTCATCGTCTCCGCCCTGGCTTCGCGCAACGCCGAGGTGTCGAGCGCCGTCCTCGCGGAGTTCGCCCCGAAACTGTCTGCGGAAGCGCTGAACGCCGCGAAGGCTGCCGCCTCCATCATGGGCATGAACAACATCTACTACCGCTTCACGCACCTGGTGCACGGCGACTACGCGAAGATGCCGGCGAAGCTTCGCATGAACGTCATGGCCAAGCCGGGCGTCGAGAAGGCGGATTTCGAGCTGTGGTCCCTCGCCGTCTCCGCCGTGAACGGCTGCGGCATGTGCATGGAGAGCCACGAGAAGGTGCTGCGCGAGCACGGCGTGACGACCGAGCAGGTCCAGGCCGCCGTCCGCATCGCCGCCGTGGTCCACGCCGTCGCGGCCACCCTCGACGGCGAGGACGCGCTGCAGCAGGCGGCCTGACCGCCGCATGGGACGGCCGCGGCGCTTCCGCGCCGCGGCCTTCGCGCTCACGCCGCCTGCTGCTTCAGGTGCGGAAACATCGCGAGCCGCGCCGCCTCGTCCATCTCCGCCTTGAACGCGTGCCGGTCCTTCAACGCCAGCGCGCGGGCTGCCGCCGGGCGCGCCGCGATCTCGTCATGCAGGCGCTTGACGTTCGGCAGCGTGGCCCACGCGTCGTCGCCGAGCACGAAGGGCACCAACCGGGCCCATCCCCAGAACGCCATGTCCACGACGGAAAAGGCATCACCCACCAGGTATTGCTGCTTCGCAAGCCGCTCCTCCAGGATGCGCCAGTGCCGGCGCGCCTCGAAGGCGTAGCGGGTGACGGCGTAGTCCTTCGGCTCCGGCGCGACACGGGTGAAGTGCACGCATTGCCCGGAATAGGGTCCGATGCCGCTTGCGATGAACATCAGCCAGGACAGCATCTGCCCGCGATGCGCCGCCGGAGGCAGGAACTGCCCCGTCTTCTCCGCGAGGTAGAGCACGATGGCGTTGCTGTCGAAGACCGTCTGGTCCCCGTCCACGATCGCCGGGACCTTGGAGTTGGGGTTGATCGCCAGGAACTCCGGCGCGTGCTGCTCGCCCTTCCGCGTGTCCACGGGAACCGGCTCGTAGTCCAGCCCCATCTCCTCGAGGCACAGCGCCACCTTCGTCGGGTTCGGCGCGAGGTTGTAGTAGAAGCGGATCACGATCGGTTCTCCGGATGTCGCGGAGCGGCAAGTCCAGCCCGCGCGGCGCCGCGTGGCAAGCGCCGCGCGCCCACTCTCATCGCGCCGCCGGCGCGTCCAGCCTCATCGCGCCGCCGGCGGGTCCGGACGCTCCATGGCCGAGAACAGGCCGCGCAACGCGCCCGGCGTGAGCGCGGAGAGCGGGTTCACCATGACGTTCGGATCGGCCACGGGCCCCGTCGCCCGGAAGGTCACGGCAAAAAGCCCGCCCCCCGCTTCCGCGCTGAACAGCCGCCCGATGACCGGCAGGCGACCGAGCATCGAGTTGAACATGTAGGCCGGCACCACCGTCCCCTGCACCTCCATCGTGTCGCTCCGGCGCAGGATCCGCCCCCGGGCCGTGATGCCGAGCGAGGAAGAGAAGGCCTGTGCATCCGCGAAGCTCAGCGCCTCCTCCGTCAGGGTGAACGGTGCATAGAGGCGCGAGAACGCGAGCCCCGGCCCGCGCGCCGCGTCGGCAATCCCGTAGATCGTGAGCGCCTGCAGGAACTTCCCGACCGAGGGAGCATTCCGCAGGCTGAACTCCTGCACCTCCGCCACGGCGGTCAGGTCCGAGGCGAAGGCCGCACCCGACCAGGCGCCGGCGACGCGGATCTGCCCGCCCATCATGTCGTCGAACAGCCCCATCCCCCGCAGCACCGCGCCGGCGTCGTTGGACGCAACCTCCAGCGCCCGCCCGGCCCCGCGCGGCGCGATCGCCATGTCGAAGGGGCCGCCGCCCGAGCGGCCGGAGGCGCGCATGTCCCGAAGAGATCCCGTTCCGTCGAAGCCCACCGTCGCCGTCACGGGTCCGGCGGATCGCTGGTCGCCCAGCACGACGCGCTCGAAGCCCAGGTCCAGCAGCAGCGGTGGCCCGTTCCTCTCCTGGCCCCGCTGCTGGCCCGAAGGCCGGTCGGTGGCGCGCCCGATCATCGGTCGCAGGTCGGCCATCGGTCCCCGCAGCGCAATCCGCCACGGCCCGCGCGGCTCAGGCGGCAGGACGATGTTGCCGGCGGCGCGGCTCTCCCCGATGCGGGCCTCCGCGATGTCCACGCGGGTCACGCGTTCCCGCGCGCCGAAGGTCAGCGCACCGCGGAACAGCAGGTCCGGCGCTTCGACCCGCACGCCCTCCATCGCCCGCAGGCTCTCGCCCTGCAGCCGCAGCGTCCCTTCCCCCGTGCCGGCGGTCCCCGGGCGCTTGATGTACGCAAGCGGCCCGAGGTCGATCTGCGCCTCCCGCAGGTCGCCGCGCAGCGCGACCCGCCCCTCCCCGTTCCGGCGCCGCTCGACATTCGCGACGACACTGACGGGACCGCGCACCCAGTCCTCCGCGTCCACGCCGAAGGCCGTGAAGGCCGTGGCGTCCGCCCGTCCCTCGGCCCGCACGCGCTCCGTCACCTGCGTCGGGGGCCCGCCGCGGAAGTCCAGCTCCGCCTGGACCCGCGACGGAACCGGTCCCAGGTTCGCTTGCCCGCTCACCCGCAGCCCCGTCAGGTCCACCGAGAGGTCCAGGTTCGCCCGCTCCAGCGGCTGTCCCGCGACGAGCCCGGCGATCCGCCCGTTCGTCAGCTTCGCGTTGGCCGAGAGCTGCATGCGCTCCACCGGCAGGTCGGCGATCAGCGGAAACGCGATGCTGAGCGTCCCGTCGAGGGTCCCGGACGGCTCCCGCAGGTCCAGCGGCTTGCGCTCGAAGAGACGGAGCCGCGGGTGTTTCAGCACCTCCAGCGTATCCGCGAAGGGTCCGGCCAGCCGGACGTCCAGCACGAGCCGCTCCGTCCCCCCGAGATCGGTGATGCGCAGCCGCCCCTCCGAGGCACGGATGGCCGTTCCGGCCTGGTGGCCGCTCCGGACCGCGACGCCGATCTCCTCCTTTCCGAAGGTCAGGACGGCGTCCACGCCCTCGAAGGGCGGGATGGGGCGGAGCCAATGGACCGTCGCGCCCTCGACGCGCAGCGTCCCGCCCGCGCCGAGCAGCCGCATCGTCTCGCGCTGCCGCCGATCTCCACCTCCGCCCACCAGTCTCCGTCCCGGGCCGTGCCGCTCGTCAGGTTCTCGACGATCCAGCGGCGTGCCCCCTCCGCCACCCCCTCCGGCCAATAGGCCCGGAGGTCCGTCACGGTGAGTTCGTCGAGGCGCAGCTCGGCCCGCACCCGCCAGGCCTCCCCGAAGCGGGATGCGTTGCCGCGCATGGTGATCCGCGGCGCCGCCGCGCCTGCCCGCGCAGGGCGCGGGCGCAGTTCCGCTCCCTCCACCCGAACCGTGGTCCCGTCCGTGGCCAGCCCGAGCGTGACCGCGGCGAAGGGCGTCCGCAGCCCGCCCGCGACGATCTCCCCCTGCCCCACCTCGATCGAGGCACGGCCCTCGAAGGCACGGTCCGCAAAGGCGAACCGGGCTGAGAAGCGGGCGGAGACCGGCGCGTCCAGCGCCTCCATCGGCGCGAGCACCGGCAAGGTCCGCGCGATCGCCGCCGGGCTGACGGAGGGCAGTTCGAGCGACCCCTCCGCCACCATGGGGTCGCCCCCGCCCGCGCCCGCACCCGCACCGGGATGCTCTGGTCGCCGATGACGAGCGATGCGTCGCCGTCGCCCTCCAGCTCCTCCCGCGCCGCGCGCCGGATCGTGGTGCCCAGCCCGGCGAGCGTCCAGGCGATGCCGAGCGCCTCGTCCCAGACCCGCACCGTGCCGTTGACGACGGAAATCTCGCGCAGCGCCGCCAGCGGGCTGTCATGCGGCTGCGGCTTCAGCAGGTCCTGGAGGTTGAGATCATCCTCCTCCGGCGCCGGCCCCGGCTGCGCCGTGTCCGACGGAACGCCGAGGTCGAGGGTGATGCCCGTCTCCTGCCCGCGCCGGAGCATCGCATAGGGCCCGTGGAGCACGACGCGAGTCGGCGCGACCTGGCCGGTCAGCAGCCGGGGGACGGACAGCCAGGCCTCGAGGGACGGGATCGCCGCCCGCTGCACGCCCGCCGCGTCCAGCATGCGCAGCCCCTCCACCCGCACCGCAACGGGCAGGGGTTCGCCGGCGTGCCACCCCGACCAGGCGAGGGACACGCCCTCCAGTTCGACCCGCGCGCCGGGGACGATTCCCGCCGCCTCCCGCGACAGCAGCGCCCGCAGCGCCCCTGTCGCGGCATCGAGGGAAATCGGCCCTTCCTTCAGCCGCCAGGCCAGCGCCGTGAGGCCCAGCCCGGCGACGATCACCACCAGCATCGCGCACCGGATCAGCCGGGACGCCCAGCGGCCCCCGGCCCGCCCCACTTGACCCGCGGCCTGCCTCACGGTGTGACTGCACCGGCATGTCGGATGCCGCGACCATCCGCCGGGTCCCCCCGCGCCGCACGACCCGGCCGCCGCCAACCGCCTGATCGAAGACTTCTCGGAACGCGGGGCAGCCGGCGCGGCCTTCGCCGTGAGCGCCTCGGGCGCCGCCCTCCTCGCCGCGCTCGGGGGTCATTCCCCCTTCCTCGCCGACCTCGCCGTGCGGGAACAGGCGACGCTCATCCGCTTCGATGAGGCCGGGGCGGACGCGGCCTTCGCTGCGGCCACGGCGCCGCTGGGCCGCGTGGACACGGGTGCCAGCACCGCCCAGCTCGGCGCCATGCTGCGACAGGCGCGGCGCCAGGCCGCGCTGGTGATTGCCGCCGCCGACCTGACCGGCGCCTGGAACCTGGACCAGGTCACCGGCGCCCTCTCGACGCTCGCCGAGACGAGCATCGACCTGGCCTGCGCCCACCTGCTGCGCGAAGCCGCGGCGCGCGGCGACATCGCCCTGCCAAACGGCACCAAGCGAGACCCGAAGGCCGCGTCCAAGGGCTCCGGCCTCGTCGTCCTCGGCATGGGGAAACTGGGCGGGAAGGAGCTGAACTACTCCTCCGACGTGGACCTGATGGTCCTCTTCGACCCGGAGGCCGCGACGCACCCCGAGCGCGCCCAGGCTACCTATGTCCGCCTCGCCCGCGACCTGGTGAAACTCCTGGAGGAGCGGACGGCCGAAGGCTACGTCTTCCGCACCGACCTCCGCCTCCGCCCCGATCCCGCGGCGACGCCGCTGGCCGTCTCCATCCCCGCCGCCATCACCTACTACGAATCTTTCGGGCAGAACTGGGAACGCGCCGCCATGCTGAAGGCGCGTCCCGTGGCCGGCGATCGTGGACTCGGGGAGCATGTGCTCTCGGAGATAAGGCCGTTCGTCTGGCGACGACACCTGGATTTCGCGATGATTGCCGACATCCATTCGATCAAGCGCCAGATCCACGCGGTCCACGCCACCAAACGCGGCGCGGGGGCGGAAATTGCGGTGGCGGGTCACGACGTGAAGCTCGGCCGCGGCGGCATCCGGGAGATCGAGTTCACCGCCCAGGTCGCCCAATTGATCTGGGGCGGTCGTGACCCCGCGCTGCGGGACCCGACCACCCTCGGGGCGCTGGCCGCCCTCGCCCGGGCCGGCCGCATGGACCGGCGGGCGGCCGCCGAACTGGCGGACGCCTACGTCTTCCTCCGCGACGTCGAGCACCGGGTCCAGATGGTCGCCGACCGCCAGACCCACCGCATCCCGGAGGACGAGGACGGCGTCGCCCGCATCGCCTCGTTCATGGGCTTCCCGGAGGTCGGCGCCTTCGCCTCCACCCTGACCGGGCACCTCAGCCGCGTCGCCGGCCATTACGCCCGACAGTTCGAGGGCGCGCCCTCGCTCGCCGCGGCCGAAGGGGTGGAGGGCGATGGCAACCTCGTCTTCACGGGAACGGACGACGATCCCGCCACGCTCGGAACGCTCTCCCGCATGGGCTACGCGAACCCGTCCGCCGTGTCCTCCACGGTCCGGGGCTGGCATCACGGCCACCGCCGCGCGACGCGGACCGAACGGGCGCGGGAACTGCTGACGGCACTCATGCCCGCGATCCTCCGCGCCTTCGCCCGGCAGCGCGAACCCGACGCCGCCCTCGCCCGTTTCGACTCCCTGTTGGAACGGCTGCCGGCGGGGGTGCAGGTCCTCTCCCTGTTCCACCGGAACCACGGGCTGCTGGACCGGGTCGCCGGCGTCCTCGGCGCAGCGCCGGCGCTCGCGGACCACCTGGCGCGGGTGCCCTCCGCCATCGAGGGATTGCTCGCCGGCGGCGTGGGGCAGGCGGCCGCGGCCCTCCCCGCCCTCGTCGCATCGTCCCGCCACTATGAGGAAGCGCTGGAGGCTGCCCGCCGACTCGTCACCGAGGGCAAGTTCGAGGTGGACGTCGCGGCGCTGGAAGGCGCGCTGGACGCCGACGCGGCGGGCCTCGCGCGGAGCGACCTTGCGGACGCCGCGATCGCCTCCCTCTTCCCCGCGGTCGCGGCGGAGTTCGCGACGCGCCACGGCAAGGTGCCGGGCGGGGCGATGGCGGTCGTTGCCATGGGCAAGCTCGGCGGGCGGGAGATGCTGCCGGGCTCGGACCTCGACCTCGTCCTCATCTACGACCACGCGCCGACGGAGGACGGCGTCGCGACGGAGAGCGCGGTGCCCGCGCCCTCCCTGTCCCGACCTACTACGCCAAGCTGGCCGCCGCCTTCGTGGCCGCCCTGACCGCGCCGGGCGCGGAGGGCAAGCCCTACGAGGTGGACATGCGCCTCCGCCCCACCGGCAACAAAGGCCCCGTCGCGACGAGCATCGCCTCCTTCGAGCGTTACCACGGCCCCCGGCGCGACGACGGCGGCGGGGAGGCCTGGACCTGGGAACGGATGGCCCTGACCCGCGCCCGCCCGGTCACCGGCCCCGCCGCGCTGCGCAAGCGCATCGCCGAGGCCTGCCGGACCGCCGTCATCATCCATGCGGGCCAGCAGGCCATCGCCGACGCGCTGGCCATGCGCACCCGCATGCTGCGCGACTTGCCGCCCGACGGACCCTGGGACGTGAAGGCCATGCCCGGCGGCCTCGTGGAGGTCGAGTTCATCGCCCAGGCCCTGCAATGCGCCCACGCCGCGAAGAACCCGAGGATCCTCGCGGCGAGCACGCGCGATTCGCTCTCGGCACTCGCCAAGGCCGGCATCCTGCCGCCCGACGAGGCGGCCATGCTGATCCGCGCCGACCGCTTCTGGCGGACCCTGCAATCCCTCCTTCGCCTCACCGTCGGGCGGTGGAAGGAGCCGGCGCTGCCGGAACCGGCCGCCCACGCCATCCTGCGCGGCCTGGCGCCGGCCTGCGAGGAGGCGCCGGTTGACCTCCCCTCGTTGCGCACACAGATGGGCCGGGTCGCGACCGAGGTCCGCGCCGCCTTCGAGCAGCGGATCGGCCGGCCGTAGCGCGCGGATCGTGGACGGGCGGGGGCCCGGGGCACGGCCGCGATCCAAGGGGGATGAACCGATGGGCGTGACCACCACGGGCGTGGATGTCGGCGACACCGCGCCGGACTTCGACCTGCCGACGAATGGCGGCGGCCGCGTCTCCTCGGCGGCGCTGAAGGGCAAGTCCTACGCCATCTACTTCTACCCGAAGGCCGATACCTCCGGCTGCACCGTGCAGGCGCAGGGTGTGCAGGCGGCGCTGGCGCAGTTCGTGAAGGCCGGCGTGACCGTGATCGGCGTCTCGCCCGACCCGGTGAAGCGCCTCGACGCCTTCGCCAAGAAGTTCGGCCTGACCTTCCCGCTGGCGGCCGACGAGGCCCAGACGCTTGCCGGGGCCTACGGCACCTGGGTCGAGAAGAGCATGTACGGCAAGAAGTACATGGGCATGGAGCGCAGCACGTTCCTCGTCGGCGCGGACGGGAAGGTGAAGGCGGTGTGGCGCAAGGTGAAGCCGGCGGATCACGCGGACCTGCTGCTCGCCGCGGTCAAGGACCTCTAGGCACGGCCAACGCTCCGCCCGCCCCGGCGGCGGGCGGGAACCGTCACGCCACGGCCCGCTACACTCCCCGGTGACTCGTCGCCTCGGCCTGTGACACACTTCGCGCAGCGCGGGCGCCGACCCTGCGAAGAAGACGCGTGTCAAGAAGACGGAGGAACTCATGTCCGGGACCCATGCGGGGCGGCGCGCCCTGTTCGCGACCGGGGCTGCGCTCGCGGCGGCTCCCCTCGCCCGCCCCTCCATCGCCCAGGAGAACCGGCCGATCCGCTGGGTCGTCGCCTATCCGGCGGGCGGCGGCACCGACAACATCGCCCGCACCCTGGCCCAGCCGATGAGCCAGGTCCTCGGCCAGACCATCGTCATCGACAACCGGCCAGGCGCCGCCGCAACCCTCGGCGCCGATGCTGCGGCGAAGGCACCGGGCGACGGGCTGACCGTGTTCTCGGCCGATCCGGGCTCCATGGTGAACGCGATCGGCCTGTTCCGGCGCCTGCCCTACGACCCCGCCCGGGACTTCCGCGGCGTCGGGCTGTTCTGTGACTTCCCGCTCGCCGTCGCGGTCCGGCGCGACAGCCGCTACACCTCGCTCGCCCAGTACGTGGAGGCCGCGAAGCGCGGCGAAGGGGCGGTCGCCTGCGGCACGCCGGGCAACGGCTCCCCGCACCACCTCGCGCTTGAGAACTTCCAGCGCATGGCCGGGATCAAGTTGAACATCATCCCGTATCGCGGCGGCGCGCCGGGGATGAACGACATCATCGCCGGCAACCTCGAATCCATGATGCTCGACATCGGTACGGCGGGCGGCTTCTTCCGCGGCGGCGACATCCGGGCGCTCGCGCTCTCCATGCCCGAGCGCTGGCGGTGGCTCTCCCAGGTTCCGCTGATCAAGGAGACCTACCCGGAATACCGCGCCGCGGTCTGGCAGGGCCTCGTCGTGCCCGCGGCGACGCCCGATCCCGTCGTGCAGCGCCTGTCCGACGCCCTGGCCCGCGTCATGGCGGACAACACGGTCCGGGAACGCCTCATCAACATCGGCGTCGAGCCGCTGACGAGCGGCCCGCGCGAGTTCGACGAGTTGCTGACCCGCGACCGCACCTTCTGGGTGCCGCTGATCCGGGAGGCCGGGATCACGCTGGAGTAGCGGCCAGAACCGCGGCGGCTCCACGCGGGCCGCCCGCCGGGCTCACGCAGGCTTTCGACGCGCGCGGCGGCGGGGCCGTGGCAACGTCGCGCCCCGGATCGGGTTAGCGGAGGGCTCCTCCTCCCTCCCGCACCGGAAAGGCCCGCGTGACCCCTCCCGCGATCAGCGTCGTCTGTCCCGTCTTCGACACGCCGTCTTGGATGCTGCGGGCCGCCGTCCGCTCCGTCCTGGATCAGGAGGGCGGAGAGGCCGTCGAGGTCATCCTCGCGGATGACGGGTCCCGAGAGCAGGGCACGCTTGCAGCACTGGCGGACCTTGCTGTGGACCCGCGGGTCGTCATCGCGCGGAGCGCCCGCAACCTCGGTCCCGCGGGAAGCCGCAACGCGGGAATCCGGCTCGCTCGGGGCGCACGCGTCGGCTTCCTCGATTCCGACGACCTCTGGCCGCCCGGCAGCCTCGCCGCGCGCCTGGCCGCGCCGGCGGGGCCGGGTGACGCCGTCCTCGGTGCCTTCCGGGAGTTCGGCGAGGACGGCGAGACCGAAGCCGTCGCCGCAGCCGGGCCGCCGGATGACTGGACGGTCAATGCCGCACCCGACTCCACCCGCCACCTGATCCATCGCTGGCACCACCTCGGCGGCCTTCTCGTCCCCCGCGCTGCGCTGGACCGGGGCGGGCTCTTCGACGAGGACCTGCGCTACGCCGAGGACTTCCTGTTCTTCCTTCGCGTGTCGCTGGCCTGCCGCATGGTCGTGACGGAACGGCCGCTCTACCTCCTGCGCCGGCAGCACGTCAGCATGATGTTCCGGCGCGCGCGCTATGCCTACGACTTCGCAAGGCCCTACGAGCGCGCCTATGCCGACCCCGCCTTCCGCGACGTCCGGCGCGACCTCCGCTGGCAGATGATCACGGTCTACAAGGGCATGGCGGCGAACAGCCTGGTGAACGGAGACGCCGCCAACGCGCTGCGCTGCGCGGCGCGCGCCTATCGGCTGGACCCGCGCGAGGTCGGCCCGCTCGCGATGTTCCTGCGCGCGACGGGTGCCCGCGACCCGGAGCGGCGCCTGGCCCTGGCGCGCCGCTACACCACGGCCATCGTGACGCCCGGCATGGCCTGATGCATCCTCGCCGGGAGCGGGGAGGAGGCACAGGGCGGTGGCGATCCCGGAGAGTGACCTCGACCCCTTCGACGCCTCCTACTTCGAGGACCCCTACCCCGCGCAGGACGCGCTGCGCGAGGCCGGACCGGTGGTCCACCTGTCGCGCCACGGGATCTACGCGGCGGCTCGCTTCGCCGAGGTGAAGGCGATCCTCGAGGACTGGGCCACCTTCTCCTCCGCGCGCGGCGTCGGCATCCAGGACTTCCACAGGGAACGCCCGGCGCGCCTGCCGTCCCTCGTGCTTGAGACCGACCCGCCCCTGCACGACCGCACGCGTTCCGTCCTGGCGAAGGTCCTGTCCCCCGCGGCGATCCGCGCCCTGAAGGAGCCCTTCACCGAGGCGGCCGAGGCGTTGGCCGAGGAACTGCTGGACCGGCGCGAGTTCGACGCCATCCCCGACCTTGCCGAGGCCTATCCGCTCCGCGTCTTCCCCGATGCGATGGGCATGCCGCCGGAGAACCGGCACCACCTCCTCCCCTACGGCGACCTTGTCTTCAACTCCTTCGGCCCGAAGAACCCCTTCCTGGAAGCCGCCGTCGCCCGCAGCGGCCCGGCGATCGAATGGGTGCAGGCGCAGTCGCAGCGCACCGCTCTGGCCGACCGCGGCTTCGGCGCGGACATCCACGCCATCGCGGAGACGGGCGTCCTGACGGAGGAAGAAGCGCCGCAGGTCGTCCGCTCCGTCCTCACGGCCGGCGTGGACACGACGGTCAGCGGCATCGGCGCCGCGGTCTGGGCACTCGCGCGCTTCCCCGACCAGTGGGATGCGCTGCATGCCGAACCCGGCCTCGCCCGGGTCGCGTTCGACGAGGCGATCCGCTTCGAAACGCCGGTTCAGACCTTCTTCCGCACGACCACCCGCGACGCAGAACTCGGCGGCGAGGTCATCCCGACGGACTCGAAGGTCCTGATGTTCCTCGGCGCCGCGAACCGCGATCCGCGCAAATGGCCGAACCCCGACCGGTTCGACATCCACCGCCGCCCGGCCGGCCATGTCGGCTACGGCAGCGGCATCCACGCCTGCGTCGGCATGGCGCTGGCACGGCTGGAGGGCGAGTGCATCCTGGCTGCGCTGGCGAAGCGCGTCCGCCGCCTGGAGATCACGGCGCAGCCTAAGCGGCGCTACAACAACACGCTCCGCGGCCTCGCGAGCCTGCCGATCCGCCTGCATCCAGCGTAAGCCCCGCGCCCGGCGCATGGCCGAACCGCCCAGCAGCGCACCCGCGGCCATGGTGGCCGGGGAGTTGGTTCCGCTAGCGTGAACCGATGACGAGCCGCACCGCCGCCATGTCCGTCACCTTCATCCTGACCTGCGCCGTGCTCGCCGCGGCGCTCGGGATGGGGCTGCGACAGTCCTTCGGCCTCTTCCTCGCGCCGATGACGATCGCGAACGGATGGACCACGAGCGGCTTCGCCTTCGCGATCGCCGTCCAGGTCCTCGTCAACGGCATCACCGCCCCGATCGCGGGGCAGCTGGCCGACCGCTATGGCAGCCGCATGGTGATGATCGCCGGTGCCTGCCTCTTCGCGGTGGGCACGACGGGCATGGCCTTCGCGCCGGACCTGCCGACCTTCATCCTCTTCGCGGGGTTCGTGAACGGGACGGCGGTGTCACTCTCCGGCTTCCCGATCATCGTCGCCTCGCTCGGCCGGCAATTGCCGCCAGACATGCGGGCGCGGGCGACGGGGCTCGGCACGGCGGGTTCCTCCTTCGGGCAGTTCATGATCGTGCCCCTGGCCGGCCTGGCGCTGGCCGGCTTCGGCTGGCAGGCCGCCCTCGTCGCCATGGCCCTGCTGGGGCTGCTGGTCATCCCCCTCTCGCTCGTCCTCACCGGCCGGCCGCCGGCGCCGGCCGCGAGCGCCGTGCCGGAGCAGACGGCCCGCGAGGCCCTGCGGGACGCGCTGCGCTCGCCGATGTTCTGGTGCCTTTTCTGGGGCTTCTTCGTCTGCGGCGTGCACATTTCCTTCCTGACGGTGCACCTGCCCGGCTTCATCGCGACCTGCCACCTGCCGTCCTACCTCGGCCCAGCCTCCATCGCCCTCGTCGGCTTGTTCAACGCGGCGGGGTCGCTGCTGGCGGGGGAACTGACCCAGCGCTGGCGGCGGCGGGAACTGCTGATGATCATCTACGCCTCCCGCGCCGTGCTGATGGGGGCCTTCCTGCTCGGCCCGAAGACGCCGGAGACGGTCCTGCTCTTCTCCGCCGTGATGGGGGTCCTCTGGCTCTCGACCGTCCCGCCCACCGTCGCCCTCTGCGCCCGGCTCTTCGGGACGCGGTGGCTGGCCACGATCTTCGGGCTCGTCTTCCTCGGTCACCAGATCGGCGGCTTTTCCGGTGCCTGGCTCGGCGGGGTGATCTTCGACCGGACCGGGTCCTACGACGCGATGTGGCTCATCAGCATCGCGGCGGGGATCTTCGCCGCCCTGGTCCATTGGCCGCTGCGCGAGCCGCCGCCGCGGGTCGTCCCCGCCGCGGCATGACGAGGTGGCGTGCCAGGGCAGCCTGCCCGGGAGACCGGACGGGGTAGCCCGACGGGGTAGCCCGACGGGGGGCCTCAACGGGGTGGACAGCGCGCCCGTCCTCCCCTTTCCTGCGGCCGCGCCCCGACCGGGGCGAAGATCAGGTCAGTCTGGGGAATCACGGGCCATGTGGCGGAAAACTCTGGCGGCCCTCGCGCTCATCGCACCCATCGCTTCGGCGGACGCGCAGCAGGGCGGTCCGCCCCACGCCTTCCTCTTCGGCGTCTGGACGGGCGGCATCTTCCCTGCGACCGACACGGAAGGTCCCGCCTGCTTCGGCCGCGCGACGGTGATCTTCACGCCCGACGTCATCATGCGCGTCTCCCTCCTCGACGTGGCCTATCGGCAGCGGCTGATCGAGACGGTGGCCGGGACCGAGAGCGGCGTTGAATTCCGCCTGGCGCCCCCCGCCGCGGCGATCACGCCGATCGGCGGGCAACTGCCCCCGGACAGCGCCTTCGGCTGCGCCAACCCGAACAACCTGCGCGTGGAGCGCCGGGGCCCCAACGAGATCGTCTTTCCCAACTGCAACGACTTCCCCTCGCCGCTGCGTCGCTGCACCACGCCCCGGTGAGCACCGCGTGAGCGAGGACGGCCGAGCAACGACGCCTGCGGGGCCGCATCGGCGAGAACACCCGCCGCGCCGCCTGGGCGGCGCCCCGGTCCGAGCGCTGCGCGACCGGCGGCCCCTCGACCGTCGCTTGAGCGGCGACGGGGTATCCGCGGCATGAGCGACGACGCGCCCATCCCGCTTGTCGCGCACACGCTGGGCGGCCCGGGGCCCGACCTGCGCCCGGCCTCAGCGCGGCGGGAATGGATGGACGCGACTCCCGGCGGCTTTGCCAAGCGCTGCCTGCCGCTGACCATCGCCAATGCCCATGGCTGGGACGTCGTCGGCGCTTGCGCCTTCGAGGCCTGGTGGACCGGCGGCGATCAGCCCGGCGACGTCGTCATCCGGATCGAGAAACCCGGCCGCCCCGAACCCGTGGCGCATTTCGGCGCCGGTGTCCTGACCTTCCACGTCGAAGCGCTCTTCCGCACGCCCCCGGGGATCGGGCTTTGGGTGTCCGGCCCGCCAAACGCGCCGAAGGACGGCATCGCGCCGCTGACCGGGATGGTGGAGACCGACTGGTCCCCCGCGACCTTCACGATGAACTGGCGCTTCACGCGCCCACGGCACCCCGTCCGCTTCGCGGCGGGGGAACCGATTGCCTTCCTCTTCCCGATCCGGCGCGACCTGATCCCCCGCACGGAGCCCGCGCTCCGCCCCCTGTCGGAGGACCCGGTGCTGGAGGCGGCACACCGCGCCTGGGCCGATTCCCGCGCGGCCTTCAACGCCGGCCTGAAGCAGCCGGACAGCGAGGCCCGGGCCCGTGGCTGGCAGCGCGACTACACGCGCGGGCACGTCGCGGGCGTCGAGGCGGGCGAAGCGCATCTTACCCGCCTGCAGCCCAGGCCCTTCGCCAAGGGCTGACCCACGCGCCCGGATCATCAGGCGGGCAGCACCACCTCGGCCCGCAGCCCCCCGCCGTCCCGGTTGCGCAGCGACACGTCCCCGCCATGCGCGCGCACGATGTTGCGCACGATCGGCAGGCCGAGGCCGACCCCGCCCGTCTCCTTGTTCCGGCTTGCCTCCAGGCGGCGAAAGGGCTGGAAGACGGCTTCCCGGCTCTCCTCCGGAATGCCCGGCCCGTCATCGTCCACGAGCAACCGGATCGCACCGCCGCTCGGCGGCTCCAGCCGCAGGCGGGCCGCATTGCCGTAGGACAGCGCGTTGCTGACGAGGTTGGCGACCGCACGCTTCAGCGCGACGGGCCGGCCGCGGACGGTCAGCCGCTCCGGGCCTTCATAGGCCACGTCCTCCGCCGCCAGGTCCGGGTGCGCGTCCGACGCCTCGTCCACCACGGTGCGGCACAGGGCCGCGAGATCGAGCGGCACGGAGGGCTCCGCCGCCGCGTCGTCGCGGGCGAAGGCGAGGGTGGCGTTCACCATCGCCTCCATCTCCTCGAGGTCGGCGAGCATCTTGGCCCGCTGCTCGTCATCCTCCATGAACTCGGCACGCAGCTTCAGGCGGGTGATCGGCGTGCGCAGGTCGTGGCCGATGGCGGCCAGCATCTGCGTGCGGTCGCCGACGAAGCGGCGGATGCGCTCGGCCATGGTGTTGAAGGCGTGGGCGGCCGTCGCGACCTCCCGTGGGCCGTCCTCCGGCAGCGGCGGCGCGTTGACGTCCCGCCCCAGCGCGTTCGCGGCCGCCGCGAGGTCGCGCACCGGCCGGGTGAGGCGCCGCGTCGCCCAGACGATGAGGATGGCCGCCGCGATCGTCATCAGCGCGAAGGAGGCGAGGAAGGTCTCCGAATGCCAGGGCCGCGGCGGCGGCATGTGGATCTTCAGGTTGAGCCAGGGACCGTCCGGCAGGCGCAGCGCGACGTAGAGCGTGCCGAAGCGCATGCCCGCCTGGACCTCGCGCGGCCGGAAGCGCGGCGGGGCGGTCGAGAGCACCTCCGGCCGGAGGATCCGGAAGACCGGCGGCGGGGGCGGCAGCATTGAAGGCCGCACGGCCGAGGCGTCGTCGAGCGAAGCCTCCAGCCCCTGCGGCAGGTCCAGGTCGCTGAGCGCGGCGTCCCGACGGTCCGGCGTGGTGAGCAGCACCGTCCGCCAGATCGCGAAGGCGCGCGCCGAGAACTCCCGCTCCATCAGCGCGCGCTGCAGGTCCACGCGGTCCAGCGCGTGAATCGTCAGCCCCGCCGCCTGGACGAACATCAGCGCGAGGACGAGGAAGAGCGCGGTCCGCCCCGCGAGCGTGCAGGGGAGCAGGCGGCGGATCAGGGCACCTTCTCCACGTCGGCCGCGAGGACGTAGCCACCGCCGCGCACGGTCTTGATGAGGCTGGGGTTCCGCCCGTCATCCTCCAGCTTCCGGCGGAGGCGGGAGACCGCGACGTCGATCGCGCGGTCGAACGGCCCGGCCTGGCGGCCGCGCAGTAGGTCCATGAGCATGTCGCGGGTCAGCACGCGGTTGGGGCGTTCCACGAGGACGGTCAGCAACTCGTATTCCCCGCCGGTCAGCGGCACTTCGGCGCCGTCCGGGTTCAGCAGGCGCCGGCGTGCCGGCTCCAGCATCCAGCCGCCGAAGCGGATGGAGGTCGGCAGGGGATCCCGTCGCGCCCCTTCCCCATGCGCCCGGCGCAGCACCGCGCGGATGCGCGCGAGCAGTTCCCGCGGGTTGAAGGGCTTGGCGACGTAGTCGTCGGCGCCGAGCTCCAGCCCGACGATACGGTCCGTCTCCTCCCCCATGGCGGTCAGCATGACGATTGGCACGTCGGATTGTCCGCGCAGCCAGCGCGCGAAGTCGAGCCCCGACTCGCCGGGCATCATCAGGTCGAGCACGACGAGGTGATAGCGGCCGAGCGGCCAGACCCGCCGCGCCTCCCGCGCCTCCCGCGCCGCAGTGACTCGGAAGCCCTGCTTCTCCATGAAACGGGCGAGCAGGTCGCGGATCTCGCGGTCATCGTCCACGATGAGGATGTGGGGTGCGGGTTCCATGCGCCGTTACATAGCGCGCGGCCGGCCTCAGCCTCAGGTCGCCGTGTTACAATCCATGTCCCGTGCCGGAACCGTTGCGCGCCGTTTCAACTCGCGCTTGGGGTGGGGGTGATGAGCCACCAGATCCGATCGCGGCGGCCCGGGATCCTCCCCCTCCATCCCCCCGGATCCGCCGGGACGCGCGGCGGGCCCCCGACTACCCCCCCTGGGGGTCCCGCCGCGCGCCAATCCCCCCTGAATCCCGACGCGCCGGCCTGGGCCCTGGAGGGCCTGGAGGCGCTTCGGCGCGTCGATCCGCTCCTGGGCGGCGTGCCAGAACACTGCGGGCCGCTGCCGTGGCGTCGGCGGGCGCCGGGTTTTCCCGGGCTGCTGCGCGCGATCTGCGGGCAGCAGATCAGCAACCGCGCGGCGGGGGCGATCTGGGCGCGGCTGCGCGCCATCCCCGGCGCGACGACGCCGGAGGGGCTGCTGACCCTCGACGACGCGGCGCTTTGCGGCGTTGGCGGGCTGTCGAGGCCCAAGGCGGCGCATGTCCGGAGCCTCGCCACCGCCATCCTGGACGGCCGGCTGCGCCTCGACGACCTGCCCGCGATGAACGATGCCGAGGCGATCGCGCACCTCACGGCCATCCGCGGCCTCGGCCGCTGGACGGCCCAGGTCCACCTCCTCTTCGCGGAGGGACGGCCGGACCTCTTCCCGGAGGGCGACCTCGCCCTCGCCGCTTCGCTTCAACACCTGCACGGCCTGCCCGCCCGCCCGGCACCGCGCGTCCTGGCGGCTGAGGCCGCGGCCTGGGCGCCCTGGCGTTCCGTCGCGGCACGGCTGCTGTGGCACCACTGGCGGCACGCGACCGGGCGTCCCGGCACCGATCCCGAGGACGACGGCTGAGCCTGACCCCAGATCATGGGCCCCGGATCGTCGGCCCCGGATGGTGGGACGGTCGTGCTTGACCGGCGCCCGCCGCCGGGCCGACCGTTGCCGGGAGCGACGGCCGGCAGGGCCGCGCCGGGGAGAGACGAACCATGGCCGACGAACCCGCACGCCCCTCACGTCGCCTGGCCTTCGGCGCGGCCGCGGCCGGCGCGGTGGCCGCCGGCACGCTGATCGGCGCCCGCCCCGCCGCCGCCCAGTCCGGCCCGGTGACGACAGAGGAGATCAGCCGCCGCGGCGTCTTCACCATCGGCGTCGTCTCCGGCGTCCCGCCCTTCGGCGTCGTGGATGAGCGGGGCAATCCCTCGGGCTACGACGTGGACGTCGCGAACGCGCTGGCGCGCTTCATGGGCGTGCGGGCGGAGATCGTCCCGCTCACGCCCGTCGCGCGGATCCCCGCCCTTCAGGCGCGGCGCGTGGACGTGCTTGTCGCGACGCTCGGCCCGACGCCGGAGCGCGCGAAGACCATCGTGTTCCCGATGCCCTATTCGGCCTTCCGCCTGTCGATCATGGCCCCGCGGAGCCTGCAGGCGGGGAGCCTGCGGGACCTCGCGGGCAAGCGCATCGCGGTGCCCCGCGGATCGCCGCAGGACACGACGGTGACGCGCCTCGCCATGCCCGGCACGAACGTCGTGCGCTTCGACGACGACGCGACCTGCGCGCAGGCCGTCTTCTCCCGCCAGGTGGACGCCGCGGCGCTGCCGGATACGACGATCAACCAGATCCTCGCGCAGAACAGGGGCACCGACGCGGAGCTGAAATTCGCCTTCTCGCTCCAGCCCAACTCCATGGCCGTGCGGAAGGACCAGGCCGAACTGCACCAGTGGCTCAACAACACGATCTACTGGATGAAGGTCTCGGGCGAGCTGGATGAGCTGTCGCGGAAGTGGCTGAACGCGCCGCTGCCCGAGCTGCCGGTCTTCTAGGCGACACTTGGGCTATACCCTCGTCTTCCGGGACGTCCTGGCGCAGCTCGACGCGCTGGCCTGGGGCGCTGTCGGGACGGTCTGGATGTCGGCGGTGGCGATCCTCGTCGGCGCGGTGATCGGGACCTTCGGTGCGGTCGCGCGGGGGTCGCCGCGGGGCTGGGTGCGCGCGGCGTCGGCCACTTACGTGGAGGCGTTCCGGAACACGCCCTTTCTCGTCCAGCTGTTCCTCATCTTCTTCGGCCTGCCGGGGCTCGGCGTGCGGCTGTTGGCGACCGAGGCCGGCCTGCTCGCCCTCTCCCTGAACCTCGGCGCCTACGCGACGGAGATCATCCGGGCGGGGATCGAGGGCACGGCGCCCGGCCAGATCGAGGCGGGGCAGGCCCTGGGGCTGCGGCGATGGCAAGTGATGCGGCATGTCGTCATCCTGCCGGCGCTCGCGCGGGTCTGGCCGGCCCTTTCCTCGCAGTTCGTCCTGACGATGCTCGCCTCCTCCATCCTTTCCACGGTGTCGGCGGAGGAACTGACCTCCGTCGCCGCCCTGGTGGACAGCAGGACCTACCGTTCCTTCGAGGTCTACCTCGTCGCGGCAGGTTTCTACCTGACCCTCACGCTGCTCTTCCGCGGCGCCTTTGCCGGCGTCGGCTGGCTGCTGTTCCCCTCGCGCCGATGATCCGCCCCTTCGGTCCCAACGAGGCGCTGTTCCTGCTGGAAGCAGCACGCTGGACGGTGTTCCTGTCCGTCATCGCCTTCCTTGGCGGCGGGCTGCTCGGTGCGCTCGTCGCCCTGGCCCGCGTGTCGGCGAACCGTGCGATCCGCTGGCCGGCGATGGCCTGGATCGAGGTCGTCCAGGGCACGCCGGTGCTGATCGTCCTTTTCCTCACCTTCTACGGGCTGCCGCTGCTCGGCACCCGCCTGCCGCCGATCGTCGCGGCGGGGATCGGGCTTACGGTCTATGCGTCAGCCTTCCTCGGCGACATCTGGCGAGGCTGCATCCAGGCGGTGCCGCACGGGCAATGGGAAGCGGCCTCCGCCCTCGCGCTGACGCGCTGGCAGCGCATGCGGCTCGTGGTGTTGCCCCAGGCGGTCCGGCTCGCCATCCCGCCGACGGTCGGGTTTTCGGTCCAGGTGGTGAAGAACACCTCCGTCGCGTCCATCATCGGCTTCGTGGAACTGGCCCGGGCCGGGGTGCTGATGAACAACGTCACGTTTCAGCCCTTCCGGGTCTTCCTGACGGTGTCCGCGATCTACTTCGTGATGTGCTGGCCGCTGAGCCTGATCAGCCAGCGGCTCGAGCGGAAGCTGAGGACCGGGCCGCGGGGCTAGCGGCGACCCTGCCCGCCGGCCTTCGCGCCCCGCCGCTCCGGGACGACCTGCCGCATCAGAAGCCGAGCCTGACAGCGACCTCTCCGGCGGCCCAGACCAAGGGCAAGGCGAGGACGAAGGCGAGCATCGCCTCACGGAACGGATCACGACGGGTCGTTGTCATGGATGGCTCCTGTTCAAGCGGTCAGCAGTAGTGAACAAAACATGAACTAAGCCGCCACGCAAGCGCGGACCGCTCGGGCCAGCACAGAGGACAGACGCGACAGAACCCGCGTTGCGTGGGCCTGAACGCCGGCGCAGTCTCGACCACACAGAAGCGAGAGTGCGCCCGTGTCCGAAATGCCCCCCCTGAAGCGCCGCCTCCTGGTGCTTCGCCTCGCCGCGATCGGCACGGCGGCCGCCGTCATGCCGCGAGACGCCGAGGCGCAGGGCACCAAGAGCGGCCGCGGCACCGGCCTCACCGATAGCGACCCGAACGATGGCCCGGGCAATGGGCGCGGCGGCTACCGGCCGCGCGGCACGGGCATCACGGACAGCGACCCGAACGACGGTCCCGGCAACGGGCGCGGGGGCTATCGCCCCCGCGGCACCGGCCTGACGGACAGCGACCCGAACGATGGCGCCGGGAACGGACGCAGCGGTTACCGCCCGCGCGGCACCGGGCTGACTGACAGCGATCCGAATGACGGGCCGGGTAACGGCCGCGGCGGCTACCGCGGGCGCAGGGGCGTAACCGACAGCGACCCCAGCGACGGGCCAGGGCGAGGCCGGGGCTACTGACGGGGGCTACCGGCAGGCGCTCCGAACTTGCGCAACGCGCCGATGCAGCGAGCGCAACGCGCCGAGGCAGCGAGCGCTACGCGCCGAGGCAGCGGGCCGCTTCTTCGGCCAGCGCCTCCGGCGGCCGGCCTATGTCGAGGGCGATGACGCCCTCCTCCGCTTCCGGGCGCTCCAGCGTCGCTAGCTGGCTCGCGATGAGAGAAGCGGGCATGAAGTGGTCCTTCCGCGCGGCCTGGCGTGCCGCGATGAGCGCCGGGTCGCCGGTCAGGTGCAGGAAGACGAGGTCCGGGCACGCCTGCCGCAGCCGGTCCCGGTAGATCCGCTTCAGCGCGGAGCAGCCGACGATCGCGCCCGCCGGACGCGCGCGGAGATGAGCGCCGATCGCGTCGAGCCAGGGCCAGCGGTCGTCATCGGTCAGCGGATGCCCCGCCGCCTGCTTCGCGATGTTCGCGGGCGGGTGGAAGTCGTCCGCGTCCTTGAAGGGCAGGCCCAGGCGCTGCGCCAGCAGCGGCCCGAGCGTGGACTTCCCCGCGCCCGAGACGCCCATGAGGCAGACGTGGCGACTCATGGGTCCTTCGGCTCCAGGTGGCCGCCGAAGGCGTGGCGCATGGCAGACAGGACTCGGTCCGCCAGCGGTGCACCCTGCCGCGAACGGAATCGGGCGTAGAGCGACTCCGTCAGCACCGGCGCGGGTGTCGCCGTCTCGACGGCTGTCATCACGGTCCAGCGCCCCTCCCCGGAATCGCCCACCCGCCCCGAATAGGCGGAGAGTTCGGGATCGCCCGCGAGCGCCTGCGCCGTGAGGTCCAGCAGCCAGGAGGAGACAACGGAACCGCGGCGCCAGGCCTCCGCGACCTCCGGCAGGGGCAGGTCCAGGCCGTAGCCGGGGCGCGCGGCCTCGAGCAGGGCGAAGCCCTCGGCCATGGCCTGCATCATCCCGTACTCGATGCCGTTATGGACCATCTTGGCGTAGTGGCCCGCGCCGGACGCGCCGGCATGGACGTAGCCACGCGGTGCCCGCTCGTCGCCGACCCAGCCGGGGGTGGGGCGCGCGGCGGTCTCGCCCGGCGCGAGGGCTGCGAAGACGGGGTCGAGGCGCCGCACCGCCTCCGCCGGCCCGCCGATCATCAGGCAGTAGCCGCGCTCCAGCCCCCAGACGCCGCCGGACGTCCCGACGTCGAGGTAGTCCACCCCGCGCGCCTCGGCCGCGCCGGCGCGGCGCATGCTGTCCTTGAAGTAGGAGTTGCCGCCCTCGATGAGCGCGTCCCCGCGGGCGAGCAGGGCGGTAAGTTCGGCGACTGCGCCCTCCGTCACCTCGCCGGAGGGGAGCATGACCCAGACCGCGCGGGGCGGCGCCAGGGCGGCGACGGCCTCCGCGAGCGACCCCGTGCGGACCGCGCCCTCGGCCGCCAGGGCCGAGACCGCGCCGGCGTCGCGGTCGAAGACCACGACCTCGTGCCCCGCGCGCAGGAGGCGCCGGGCGAGATCGCCCCCATCCGCCCCAGCCCGATCATCGCGATCCGCATGCCGCCCATCCCCGATCCGGTCGGCGCGGCATAGCACCGGGGCCGGCCCGGTGGACCCCCCTCCCCCGGCACGCCGCTTGCTGCGACGATGTAGGGGAACGGGAGGGGGAGACGCGGCTCGGTGGCCTTCGATGAAATGAGCGGCGAGGGTCCGGATGGGGCGAAGGCGGTGCGTGCCCCCTATGCCGGCGTGGCCCGTTCGCTCGCAGCCGCCACGCCGGCGGAGATGGATGCGAAGCGCCGCGAGGCCGAGGTTCTGTTCCGGCGGATCGGCGTGACGTTCGCGGTCTATACCGAAGGTGGCGACCCCGAGCGGCTGATCCCCTTCGACATCATCCCGCGCATTCTCTCCCGCGGCGAATGGGACGGGCTGGCGCGCGGCCTTGAACAGCGGGTGCGCGCGCTGAACGCCTTCCTCGCCGATTGCTACGGTCCCCGGCGCATCCTGCGGGAAGGGCTGGTCCCCGCCGACCTCGTCCTGAAGAACGAGGGCTGGCGCGACGTCATGGAGGGCTTCACGCCGCCGGGCGGCGTCTACACCGTCATCTCCGGCATCGACCTGGTCCGCACCGGCGCAGACGAGTTCTTCGTGCTGGAGGACAATTGCCGCGTCCCCTCCGGCGTATCCTACATGCTGGAGAACCGGGAGGCGATGCTGCGCCTCCTGCCGCAGCTCTGCGCCGCGCACCGGATCGCGCCGGTGTCGCACTATCCGGAAGAGTTGCTGGAGACTCTGAAGTCCCTCGCTCCGCCCGCCTGCCACGGCGAGCCGACTGTGGTCGTGCTGACGCCTGGGCCGTTCAACTCCGCCTATTACGAACACTCCTTCCTCGCCGATGAGATGGGCGTGGAGCTGGTGGAGGGCGCCGACCTCTTCGTGCGCGACGATACGGTGTTCATGCGCACGACGGCGGGGCCGAAGCGGGTCGACGTGATCTACCGCCGCGTGGACGACGAGTTCCTCGACCCGAAGGCCTTCCGCCCGGACTCGCATCTCGGCGTGCCCGGGCTGATCGCCGCCTATCGCGCGGGGCGCGTGACGCTGGCCAACGCGCCGGGTGCGGGCATCGCGGACGACAAGGCGATCTATCCCTTCGTGCCCGCGATGATCCGCTTCTACCTGTCCGAGGAGCCGATCCTGAACAACGTCCCGACCTTCATGTGCGAGCGCGACGACGAGCGCACCTACGTGCTGGAGAACCTGGACAAGCTGGTGGTCAAGCTGGCGCGTGGTTCCGGCGGCTACGGCATGCTCGTCGGCCCCCATGCGACGGCGGAGCAGCGTGCGACCTTCGCCGAGCGCATCCGCACGAAGCCCACGGACTACATCGCGCAGCCCACCCTCGCCCTCTCGACCGTGCCGACGCTCTGCGAGACGGGGCCGGCGCCGCGGCACGTGGACCTGCGGCCTTTCGTGCTCTTCGGGAAAGGTCAGGTGCGGATGGTTCCGGGCGGACTCACCCGCGTGGCACTGCGGGAGGGCTCGCTGGTCGTCAACTCGTCCCAGGGCGGCGGCACGAAGGACACCTGGGTGCTGGAGGACGACCCGCCGATGGAACAGCGGCAGGCGCCCGGCGCCATGACGCAGAGCCTCGGCGGCATGTCGCAGACGCTCGGGACGCGCTGATGCTCTCCCGCACCGCCGACAGCCTGTTCTGGCTGGGCCGCTACACCGAGCGCGCCGCCAACACCGCGCGTGGCCTCGGGGCGACGCTGCGCATGGCCGCGCTCGCCGCCCCACGCGGGGAGGAGGCGCGGGAGTGGAGGCGCCTCCTCGACGCCACCGGCGGCACGGGGCAGTACGCGTCCCTCTACGGCGATCCTACGCCGGAACAGGCCGCGCGCTGGCTCACTTTCGACCCGCTGAACTCCTCCTCCATCGCGTCCTGCTTCGAATTGGCGCGGCGCAACGCGCGCGCCGTCCGCACCGCGCTGACCGTGGACATGTGGGAGGCTGTCAACGACACCTGGATGGATCTTCGGAAGCTCGATCCGGGCGACGCGGGGGGCGATCGGCTCGCCGGATTCCTTGACTGGGTCCGCGCACGGACCGTCCTGTTCAACGGTGCGGCAACCGACACGATGCTGCGCGACGATGCCTGGCGCTTCGTGCGGCTCGGCACGATGCTGGAGCGCGCGGACAACACGGCGCGGCTCCTCGCAGCCCATGCCGACGCCTTCGCACCCGGCGCGGCGAAGGACGTCGCGAACCACTCGCAGTGGCAGGCGACGCTTCGCTCCGTCTCCGCGCTGCGTGCCTACCAGCACCTTTTTCGCGAGAGGCTGCGGGCGGAACGCGTCGTGGAACTGCTGATCGCCCGGCCCGAACTGCCGCGCTCCACCCGGGCCTGCTACGGCGAGGTCTGCACGATCCTGGAGACGCTGACCGTGGCGGAGGGCCGCACGGCCCCGAGGCGGCTGGCGAATGACCTCCGCGATCGCTGCCACCCCCGCGTCGCCGAGGGTCTCGGTCAAGATGGATTGCCGGCGCTGCTGAGCGGCCTGATCGCGGGCAATGCCGCGCTGGGGAGCAGCATGGCCGAGGCGTTCCTCGACGGCTGATCCCGCAACGCCCTGGCGCCCCGCGCGTTCGCCCGCCGCCCTGGCACGAGAGGCACCACGATGACCTACTGCGTCGGCCTGTACCTCGAGGACGGGCTGGTCATGCTGGCGGACACGCGGACCAATGCGGGCGTGGACAACGTCTCCACCTTCTCAAAGGTCTATACCTCGACCGTTCCGGGGGAGCGGGCGCTGTGCCTCATGTCCGCGGGCAATCTCGGAATCACCCAGGCCGTGTGGAACAGGCTGCAGGAAGGGGTGATGCTGGAGGGTACGCGGCAGAGCCTTCTGACGGTCCCAAGCATGTTCCGCACCGCGCAGTTGCTGGGCGAGGCAGTGCGGGCGGTCTATGCGGCGGATGGCCCGGCACTGCGGGCGCAGGGTATTTCCTTCGCGGCCTCCTTCCTGCTCGGCGGCCAGATCGCGGGGGGGCCGGTGCGCCTCTTCCTCGTCTATTCGGCGGGCAACTTCATCGAGGCGACGACCGACACCCCCTATCTGCAGGTCGGCGAGCACAAATACGGCAAGCCGACGCTGCTGCGCATCCTGACTCACCGGACGAGACTGGAGGACGGCGCCAAACTGAGCCTGCTGTCCATGGACGACACGCTCGGCGCGAACCTGTCCGTCGGCATGCCGCTCGACATGGTGGTGTACCGCAAGGACTCGCTCGCCTTCCCGCCGATCCGGCGGATCGAGGAGAACGATCCCTACTTCCACGATCTCCGCGACGCCTGGACGAGCCATATCCGTGACCTGTTCCGCGACCTGCCCGCGCCGGATTGGCTGGTGCAGCCCGTGGACCCGGCGCAGACTCCGGCCTGAAGGAGATGCGCGGATGCTCAGGACCCTCGCGGTAGTGGCGGCGCTGACGGCGGGCCCGGCGGTAGCGCAGACCGAGGCCGCACGCCGTGACTTGGCGCCGACGGGGACGCTCCGCGCGGCGATCAACTTCGGCAATCCCGTCCTGGCCCAGCGGGATCCCGCCGGCGGGGAGCCGCGTGGCGTCTCCGCCGTGCTGGCGCGGGAGGTCGCGCGGCGCCTCGGTGTGCCGGCGACCTACGTTCCCTACGAGGCCGCGGGTGCGGTGACCGACGCCAACAAGGCGGCCCCGGGAAACGTCTGGGACGTCGCCTTCCTGGCGGTGGACCCGACGCGGGCGCAAGAGATCGCCTATACCGCGCCCTACGCCGTCATCGAGGGGATCTACGCCGTCCGCGACGCCAGCCCCATCCGGGCCAACGAGGACGTGGACCGCCCGGGTATCCGGATTTCCGTCGGACGCGGCAGCGCCTACGACCTGTTCCTGACGCGCGCGATCCGGCAGGCGACGCTGGTCCGCAGCGCGACCTCCGCCGCGGCGATCGAGGATTTCGCGCGCGACCCCTCGCTCGATGTCGTGGCCGGCGTCGGCCAGCCGATCCGGGGCTTCGCCGCGTCCAGCCCCGGCCACCGCGTGCTGCCGGGCCGCTTCATGGTGATCGAACAGGCCGTCGCGACGCCGCGCGGGCGCGAGGCCGGGCTCGCCTTCCTGCGGGAGGTGGTGGAGGAGGCGAAGGCCTCCGGCCTCGTCGCCCGGGTGCTGGAGGAGAGCGGCCAGCGCGACGCGGAGGTCGCGCCGGCCGCGCGCTGAGCCCGCAGCGTCAGGCCGTCGCCTTCGCGCTGTCCAGCACGCGCTTCGCCGCGCCCCGGGCCTGGTCGATCCCGCGCGGGTAGCCGGTGCGGTCGGCGTAACCGCGCGCCTGACCCTTCGGGCGGGCGTGACGCGCGACGAGGCCCTTCTGGCAAGCGATGTCGAGTGCGGTGATGCCGATCACTGCGATCAGCGCCATCTCGACGTTGCCGCGGCGCGGGTTGCCCCGCCGCAGGGCTGCGAGGAGGGCCGCGATGTCCAGCGCGTCGCCCGCGATGCGGCTGGCGATCCCGACATTCGGATTGGCCGAGAGCGAGAGAACGCCGCCCGTGATCTCCCGCGCCCCGAAGAGCCGGATGAGCCACTCGTAGCCGCGCACGCCGAGTGCGCGCGCGAGACGATCGGCCGCGATCATCTCGGTCATGCCGAGCGCGATGCTGAACCAGCCGAGCCCGCGCGCAAGACGGTCCGAATTCCCCAGCGAACTGGGCCCGCTCGTTTCCACCTTCGGATCGCCCGGCGAGCGGACGATGTCGGCGGCCTTCGTCATCACGTTCATCGCGTCACCTCGTGTTGGGCGCCGGTTCAGACGCTTCCGGGCTTGAGAACGACCTTGATGCAGCTGTCCTGCTTGTCGCGGAACACCTGGTACATCTCCGGCCCGTCCTCGAGCCGGCGCGTATGGGTGATGACGAAGGACGGGTCGATGTGCCCGTCCTCGATCAGTCGCAGCAGGTCGTCCGTGAAGCGGTTCACGTGCGTCTGGCCCGTACGGATCGTGATGCCCTTGTTCATCAGCATGCCGAAGGGGATCTTGTCCGAAAGGCCGCTGTAGACCCCGGGGATGGAGATGATGCCGCCGGGGCGACAGACGTAGATCATCTCCCGCAGCACGTGGGGCCGGTCGTTCTCCAGCATCATCATCTGCTTCGCGCGGTCGAGGATGGTGTCGGGCTGGCCCATCGAGACATGCGATTCCATCCCGATGCAGTCGATGCACTTCTCCGGGCCCTTGCCGTCGGTCAGGTCGTTCAGGCGCTCGATCACGCTTTCCGTGGCGAAGTTCAGCGGGATGGCGCCGCCGGCCTCGGCCATGGACAGGCGCTCGGGCAGGCGGTCGATAGCGATGACCTGCTTCGCGCCGAGGAGGATGGCGCTGCGGATCGCCATCTGCCCGACCGGGCCGCAGCCCCAGATCACGACGGTATCGTCCGGCTCGATGTCGCAGTGCACGGCGGCCTGCCAGCCGGTCGGCAGAATGTCGGAGAGGAACAGCGCCTGCTCGTCCGTCAGGTGGCTCGGCACCTTGATATGCGTGGAATCCGCGAAGGGAACGCGCAGGTATTCGGCCTGGCCGCCCGGGTAGCCGCCGGTCAGGTGCGTGTAGCCGAATAGACCGGCGGCGGTGTGCCCGAAGACCTTGTCCGCCAGCTTCTTGTTGCGGTTCGTGCGCTCGCAGACCGAGAAGTTGCCGCGGCGGCACTGGTCGCACTCGCCGCACGTGATGGTAAAGGGGATGACGACGCGCTCGCCGACCTTCAGCTTGTGCTTCGCGCCCTCGCCGACCTCGACGACCTCGCCCATGGACTCGTGGCCCATGATGTCTCCGGGCAGCATGGCCGGGATGAGGTTGTGGAAGAGGTGGAGGTCCGAGCCGCAGATCGCGCAGGACGAGACCTTGATGATGGCGTCGCGCGGATCCTCGATCTCCGGGTCGGAGACCGTGTCGCAGCGGATGTCGCCCTTGCCGTGCCAGACCAGTGCCTTCACCGGCGTTCCTCCTTCGCGCAAACCCGTTCGTTGCGCCGGCAGCGCGGGAAGCGCGGCCGGGCGTCGGGTCAGGAACGCTGGAGAGTCGGTGGCGTTGACCGCGATCTGCGGGTCCGGTGCCGGTTCGGTCGGACGCGCTGCGGTCCGGTGTGCGGCCTATGAACCTCCCGGCGAGCCTTCGGGGCAGTTCCAGTCGCCCGAGACGGCGATCGTATCGCCGCCTCCCTCCACCGCGGGATGTCCGGTGAGGCTGAACGTCCCGCGAGCGGAGCCGCGGTCGGATGTTCGGCGGAACGTGGCCGGTACGCCGTCCCACACTCGGCCACCGGCCGTGACGGGAACCAGTGCCTGGACTGGCACACCCTCGGACGGATGCGCTTCGGTCAGGAGCCTGAACAGGTCACCGGACGGACCGCTCACGCGGACCTCCATCTGCGGCGGGACGTGTGGCATGGGTCCCGGCCCTGGCGCGGGGAGCACGGAAAACACGGTGCAGCGCGCCGACACGGGGACCTCGCCCCGCAGGGAGGGTCGCTCGTGGAACGCTCCTTCCGCCTGGAGATCGACCGTCACGCCCTCGCCTCTCGCGCAGGCCGTCGCCGCAACGGTGAGCGCGGCCAGCGTGGCCGCCGCAGCCTTCACTCCGCCGGTGCCCGCTGCGGCGCCTCCGACAGAGGCTGGCCACGAAGGGAACGCCACAGCCCCTTCGCGCCTTCCACCTGCTGCTGCCACCAGGATCCGGTCGCCATGGCCTTCGGCGCCCCCGGGTCGCCCGTCACCGGGAAGACATCGCGGCGGAAGTCGGCGGTGCGGAACATCAGGTCCCAGATCGGAAGCAGCACCGCGTAGTTCCGCCCGTCCTCCCCCGCCGAGAGCGGGCCGTGATGCACGCGGTGGAAGCGCGGCGACACGACCAGCCGTTCCCCGACAGCACCGAAGGATAGGCGGACATTCGCGTGGCTCAGCGCCTCGACGAAACGCAGCAGCAGGATGATCAGGGGGAACTGCGCCGGCGGCACGCCGATCAGCAGCGCGAGGACGCCAAACCAAAGCCCCGCCAGCAGGTCGTCCAGCAGGTGGTTCCGGTCATCCGTCCAGAAGGTCATCTTCGTCTGGGCGTGGTGGACGGCGTGCAGGGCGTACCACCAGGGAAGCGCGTGCTGGAGCCGGTGCCGCCAGTAATCGCCGAAGTCGAGGATCACGACATAGGCAGCGAAGGCGATGAATGAATGGTCGCGCAGGATCGGGAACCAGCCCTCCAGCGTCGGCGGCGTCAGCCCGGCATCGGCGAAGGAGCCCTGGAGCCAGGACTGCACGGGCCGGAACAGCACGAAGACGATCAGCGGCAGCAACCCGAGCCGCGTGAGGATCGTGTAGAGAATGTCGGTCACCACCTCCCGCCGGTCATCCCATCGCTCGACGGGCTTCCAGGCCTCCAGCGGCCGGCAGACGAGCCAGATCAGGATGATCTGCACGACGCCGAGAACGGCGAAGTCCAGCCAGCCCGTTGCGTCCTCCTCCCAGGCCATCAGCCCTGTCGCGTAGAGGAAGGGCAGCAGCGCCCGGTCGGCGATCCAGGCGATCAGGTCGGCGTAGGCGTTGGTGAGGAGGTCCACGGATCAGATTCCGTTCGGCGGCAGTGGCGCGAAGCAGAAGCCCCGATCCTGCAGGCCGGCGATCAGGGGTTCCAGGATACCGGCGAAGGGCTCGCGACGGCTGCGCACGCCCCAATGCATGACCATCACCTCGCCAGGTCTCGCATTGGCCAGGTTGCGGGACAGCAGCGCGCTGTTCGGGTGCGTGCCGCTGTCGAGTTCATCGCCGAGGAAGCCGTTTGCGGTCCAGCCCTGATGCGTCAGGCCGCAGGCGCGAGCCATGGCGACGGCGTTCGGCGTAGTCCGGCCGCCCGGCGCGCGCCAGAGCGGCAAGACCTGCGCCTCCGGCACCATCGCCTTCAGCGCGTCGGTTGGCCGCCGCAGCTCGGCGCAAAGAGCTGCCTGATCCAGCACCTCCGACCCGCCGCCCGACCGAGCGGCGTAGCGCACGCGCCCCGGCCCGGCATCGCCGGAGAAATACCAATGCCGCCAGGTGTGGGAGGCGAAGACGTGTCCCTCCCGCGCCCGCGCCCGCCAGAACGCCGCCCATTCGGGGCCGAGAGTCCGGTCGCCCCGGAAGGTCGGCTCGTCCGCGACGAAGAGGGTCGCGCGGACATTGCGGCGGCGAAGGATGGCAGCAATTTCCTCTGCCTCCCGCGACCAGCCCGTGTCGATCGTCAGGTACACCGTGCCGCGGCAGGACGGCTGCGCCACCGCCGGCGCCGCGACGAGGAGCGCCATCAGCGTGGCGAGGATGCGCCTCATCGCAGCGACGCGGTCGGCGTCCCGGCCCCCGCCGGCACGCGGGCGCCTGCGGAGTAGAAGATCCCGTGCGGTGACCGCCCGATTGGCGAGGTCACGACCTCCCCCGTCGCGGGGTCCAGCATGCCGAGCTGCCGCGACCAGCGCAGCGTCGTCCAGATCCGCCCCTGCGGGTCGAAGGACAGGCAGTCCGGCCCGCCCGGTACGTCATAGGACCGGATGGGGTCGAGCGTGCGCGCGTCGAGTGCCGTGATCCGGCTGTCCACGCGCGACGTGACGTAGAGCCGCTGGCCGTCCGGCGCGGGAAAGATCGCGTGTGCGCCGCGGCCGATGAAGATGCGCCGCTCGATCTGCCGCGTTTCCGGGTTCAGGACGGCTATGTGGTCGGACCCCATGATGCCGACGAGCAGGCGGTCGTTGTGCCAGATGATCCCGGCGGGCTCCCGCCCGACCTCGACGTTCCAGATGACCTCCCGCGTGCGGAGGTCGATCGCCGCCACGCGCCGGCTACCCTGGACCGTGACGTAGGCGATCGTGCTGTCCGGCTTGAACGCGATGTGGGACGGCATGTCGCCGGGACGGACGCGCCCAGCCAGGTTCAGGCTGGTGCCGTCCCAGTTGTAGATGTCCACCTGGTCGCGCCGCAGCCCGGTGACGACCAGCAGCTTGCCGTCCGGCGTGAAGTCGAGGTGGTAGGGGTTTGCGACCCGCTCGCGCTTGCGCACTTCGCCGGTCTGCGGATCCACGAAGTGGATCTCGTTGCCGCCGGAATCCGCGATCAGCAGCATGTCCCGTGCGGGCGTGAGCACGAGGTGGTGCGGCTCCCGCAGGATCGGGATGCGCCGGACCTCCTGCCGCGTGGCGGCGTCGATCACCTGCACGTCCGGATTAAGCGAGTTCAGGACGAAGACAAGGTCCGCCCGGGCCGGGAGCGGGGTGACCGCCAGGGCGGCCAGGAACAGCGCGAAGCGGCGCATGGCGGAACGAGCTCCAAGAGCCGGACGGGTGCGGCGCGGGCAGGCTTGCCCGCCCCGCCCCACCCTGGTCAAGCGCCTGTTTCTCGCGACCTCGGGGCGGAAATCAGGCGCCGTTCCCGGCCGGCTCGAAGCCCAGCGACACGCCGTTCATGCAGTAGCGCTGGCCGGTCGGACGCGGCCCGTCCGGAAACACGTGGCCGAGATGGCCGCCGCACGTCGCGCAATGCACTTCGGTCCGCGTCATGAAGAATGACCGGTCCGTCGTGGTCGCGACGGCGCCCTCCATCGGCTGGAAAAAGGAAGGCCAGCCTGTCCCGCTCTCGAACTTCGTGTCGGAGGCGAAGAGCGGGCTGCCGCAGCCGGCGCAGGTGAAGGTGCCCGTGCGCTTCTCGTAGTTCAGGGGCGACGAACCCGGCCGCTCCGTCCCGTGCTTGCGCAGGACCTTGTAGGCCTCCGGCGACAGCGTCCGGCGCCACTCCTCGTCCGGCTTCTGGACGGGGAAGGCGCCATGCTTGCTCGTGCTGTCGGCCGCGCTCACGCCGCGCGCTCCCGCAGGCGGTGGGAGAAGGTCTTGCGGAACTTCGCGACCTTCGGCGCGACCACGGCACGGCAATAGCCGGACCAGGGGTTGCGCGCGAAGTAGTCCTGGTGCTCCGGCTCGGCGGGCCAGAAGTCGGGGGATGGCTCGAGTTCGGTTACGATCGGATCGGGGTAGAGACCCTGGCCCGCGATCTCCGCCGCCACCTCCCTCGCCGTCGCCCCCTGCTCCGGAGACGTGTAGAAGATCACGCTGCGGTACTGCGGCCCCACGTCGGCGCCCTGGCGGTCCTTGGTCGTGGGGTCGTGGATCGTGAAGAAGATCCGGAGGATGTCGGCGTAAGAGATCGTGGCGGGGTCGAAGACCACCCGCACGACCTCGGCGTGGCCGGTCGTCTTGGCGCAGACCTGTTCGTACGACGGGTTGCTGACGTGGCCGCCGGCGTATCCGCTGACGACCTCCTTCACGCCTTCCAGGTTCCGGTACACGGCGTCGAGGCACCAGAAGCAGCCGCCGCCCAGGATCGCGGTCTCGGTTCGGTTCATGTCGCTCATATCCCCGATATGGGGGTTCGGACCGTGGTGGAACAGGTTACGGGGGCCGCGGAGCGTGCTGCGAGGCGCCTGGCTCGGCGACGCCGGGGCGCGCGCATCGCGCGTTGACGGCACCCGAGCGCCGGTCCGCACCGCGTGCCTGGCGGGGCACCTCCTCCTCCGGTCGGATGGACGGCGGACCGGCCCGGGTTCAGGTTGCGCGCGATGCCCGTCCCCTCCCCTCACCCCGCGGCCTTTCCCGCCGCGGTTCCCGGCTCCCTCGGCTTCGACCCGACACGGCTCGCCGCAGCCGTCGCCCATGCAGAAGGCCATGACAGCCCCTTCCCGCGCGACATCCTCGCCCATCTGGAAGGCGGTCATTTCGAGGCGCCGCCGGACAACGAGGTCCTCGGCCCGACCGCGCCCCGCGGCGCGCCCAACGGGCTGATCCTGCGTGACGGCGTCCTGGCCGCGCGCTGGGGCGACACGCGGCAGGTAGACATGACATTCTCCGTCGCGAAGTCCTGTCTTTCGCTCCTGGCAGGCGTCGCCGTCGGTGACGGCTTGCTGCCCGACCTGGACGCGCCCGTCTCCGCCTCGGTCCGCCATCCGGCCTTCGAGGGGTCGCGGAACGGCGCGGTCACCTGGCGCATGCTCCTGACCCAGACGAGCGAGTGGGAGGGCACCCTCTTCGGCAAGGCCGACCGCATCGACCGGGGCCGCGACCTGGCGCGGGAGGGCAAGGCGCCGAAGGGCTGGGAACGGCCGCTCCAGACGCCCGGTGCGTACTGGGAATACAACGACGTCCGCGTGAACGCCCTGTCGCTCGGCCTCCTCCACCTGTTCCGGCGGCCGCTGCCGGAGGTCTGGCGCGATCGCGTGGCCGGGCCGATCGGCTCCTCCCCCGACTGGCGGTGGGAGGCCTACCGGACCGCCACGGTCGAGATCGACGGCGCGCCCATGCCCTCCGTCCCCGGCGGGGGCCACTGGGGTGGCGGCATCTTCACCCATGCCGAGGACCAGGCTCGGATCGGGCTGCTCATGCTGAACGACGGCGTCTGGGACGGTCGGCGAATCCTGCCGGAAGGCTGGGTCGCCGCCTCCGGCCAGCCCTGCCCGCTGAACGCCGATTACGGCCTGCTCTGGTGGCTGAACCGCAGCGGCAGCTTTCCGCGGGGCGACCGCGCCGCGCTGCGGGCTTCCGGTGCCGGCGGTCACACCATCTGGGTGGAACCGGCCACCCGGATCGTCGCAGTCTTCCGCTGGCTCGACCCGGCCGCCCTTCCGGACATGATCCGCCTGATCGCCGAGGCCCGCACCGCATGAACGACATGGTCCAGCCGCTCGACGCCGAGGCCACCGCGATCCACGCGGCGACGCTCACCCTCGACACCCATGTGGACATCCCCTGGCCCGACACGCCGGACCCGCGGACGGAGACGCGGCGCTGCGTGGACTTCCCGAAGATGCGGGCGGGCGGGCTCGGGGCCGTGGTGTTCATCGCCTACACGCCGCAGGGGCCGCGCAACCCCGCGGCCCACGCCGCCTCCGCTGCGCGGGCCGAGGCGATGCTGCGCGCGATTCGGGGGACTGCCCACGGCGAGGGCCGGCGCATCGTGACGCGCCCCGGTGACCTCGAAGCGGCCCACGCCGCCGGCGCGCATTCCGTCCTGCTGGCGGTCGAGAATGGCAACGCGATGGGCCACGACCTGTCGCGCCTCGCCCTCTGGCGCGGCCTCGGTGCGATCTACCTCACGATCACGCATGACGGGCACAACGACCTGTCCGACGCCGCGCGGCCGAAGCCGGAACTGGGCGATGGTCCCACGCTTCACGGCGGCCTCTCCCCCCTCGGCCGGGCCACGATCGCCGAGATGAACCGCATCGGGATGATGGTGGACATCTCCCACATCCACCGCGAGGCGATGCTGCAATGCGTGGAGATTTCGCGCGCGCCGGTCGTGGCGACGCATGCCTGCTGCGCCGCGCTGCGGAACCACCCGCGCAACCTCGACGACGCGCAACTCGACGCGTTGCGGGACAGCGGCGGGCTGATCCAGATCACCGCCGTCTCCGCCTTCCTTAAGGGCCCTGACCCCAACGGGCGCTTCCACGCAAGCATCGAGGACATCGCGGACCACGTGGATCACGCGGTCCGCCGGATCGGGCTGCCCCATGTCGGCCTTTCCTCCGACTTCGACGGTGGTGGGGGAGTCGCGGGATGGCGGCACGCGGGTGAAACGGCGAACCTTACCGCTGCGCTGCTTCGCCGCGGCTACGATCGGGCGGCGATCGGGCTGCTCTGGTCCGGCAACTTCCTTCGCGTCTGGCGAGAGGCGGAACGGGTGGCAGCCGAAGGCTAGCCGGGGCAGGACCTGCCGAGGAGGACCAGCGCACCGCTTCCCGCCGGCGTCGAGCTCGGACCCTTGCTCGTCGCACCCGCCGGCAACGGCCCGGCTACCCTGGCGGACCGGACGACGAGGAAGCGGGCCGCCCGCCCGTCGTCGGCTGGCTATCCCGACACATCCGCGGAGGCCTGGATCCCCGACAGAGCGGCCGTCAGCATCTCGAGTGTCACGGGCTTCGTGATGAACCCGTTCATCCCGGCCTGCCGGCACGCCGCCGCGTCGCGGTCCACCACGCCGGCCGTCAGCGCGAAGACGGGGACCGCTCCGCCGCGCCGGGGTGACAATTCGCGGATCCGCGTCGTCGCCTGAAGCCCATCCATGCCGGGCATCGCGAGGTCCATCAGCACGGCATCGAAGGGCGCGCCCTCGGCCCAGGCGCGGCGGACCTGTTCGATGCCCTCCGCGCCACCCGGGGCGAGCACGGCCTCATGCCCCAGGCGCCCGAGCAGCGCCTTAGCGACGAGGCGATTGGTCGCGACGTCGTCCACGACGAGGATCCGGAGCGCACGGAACGGCATCGGTCCCTCCGGCCGTGCCGCCGCCGGGGCGGGCTCGGCCGCCGCGATGAGCGGGAGTTCTGCCCAGAACCGTGCTCCCGTCCTGCCCTCGGCGGCCGCCTCGGGGCTGTCGTCCACGCCGATCCGTCCGCCCATCGCGTCCACGATGTTCGCCGCGATCGCGAGGCCAAGGCCGGTTCCCCGGCTCGGCGGCTCGACGGAGGTCAGGCGAACGAAGTCGCGGAAGACCGCCGCACGCTGCTCCGGCGGGATGCCGGGCCCGGTGTCCAGGACTTCGATCCGCAGACCCGGCCCGGAGGGCAGGCCGCAGGCGCGGCTGCGCAACAGGACCCGCCCGCCCGCCGGCGTGAACTTCACGGCGTTGGACAGGAGGTTGATGAGGAGCTGCCGCAGCCGCAGGGCGTCGGCCTCGACCGAGGCGGGCAGCGACGCGTCGTGGTCCAGCCTGACCGAGACGCCCTTCTCCTGTCCTGCCGCCCTCGCGATGCCGGTGCAGGCCTCGAGCAGGGCCTGAATGCCCACCGGCGACGGCCTGAGCGCGACCTTGCCGCTCTCGACCTGAGCCAAGTCCAGGATATCGTCGGCGACGGAGAGGAGGTGCCGCCCCGCCTCCATCAGCACTTCCGCATGCGCCCGTTGCGCGGGCGTCAGATCGGGGTCCGTGACGAGGGCCTGCGCCATCCCGAGGACGCCGTTCAGCGGCGTGCGCAACTCGTGGCTCATCCGCGCGAGGAAGCGCGACTTCGCCGCCGCCTGTCCGGCCGCCGCGTCGCGCGCTGCCGCGAGGTCGGCGGCGGCGCGCTTGATGGCCGTGATGTCCGTGCGGATGCCGACGCGGCCGCCCCCGGGCACGGCGCGCTCGGTCACGAGGATCCAGCGCCCATCGGGCAACAGGCGCTCCTGCGGCGGCGTATCCCAAGGCGCCCGGTGATGCGCGATGGCCTCGGCGATGAAGGCCTCCGGGTTGTCGCCGGCCTGCGGGTACTGGCCGTGCTCCACGCCGAAACGCATGACGTCCACGAGCCGGGCGCCGGGCACGAGGATGGGTGCGCTCTGGCGGTAGAAGTCGCGGTAGCGCTCGTTGCAGACGACGAGCCGGTCCTCGGCGTCCCACATGACGAAGCCTTCCGACATGGAGGCGATGGCGAGGTCCAGGAGCCGCCGGTCCCGCGCGCGGTCTCGCTCCGCCCGGTCCCGCTGCCGCAGGAGGAAGACAAGGAGCACCGCGGGAATGAGGATGAGCAGAGCGAAGCCGGCGGCGATGCCGACGATCCGCTTTGCCGTCACGTTCCAGGCCGCCATGGCGGCGTCCCGCTCGTCGCTCACGATGAGGGAAATCTCGGGGTAGATCGTCGTCTGGACGGAGGAGATTCGCGCGCCTTCCCGTCCCTCCGCCATGCTGCGGGGCAGCGGGCGGCCGATCCTCCCCTCGTCGTGGGGCGCGCTCGCGAGGAGGATCCGCTCCTGGCTCCGGATCAGCAGGACCCGCTGCGACGCGGCGCCGGGTGCGACGGTCAGGAGCGTCAGGCCGCCGGCAATAAGCGGCACGGGAACCTCGGCCACGGCGATGGCGCGGCCGTAGCCAGCGACCTCGATGGGCCGGGCGAAGAACAGCGCCCACTCCCCGGTCAGTGGGTTCGGGACGGGGCCCGCGATCGTGACGCCGCCGGCCCAGCCCAGCCCCGCCGAGGGGAGGAGGGCGCCCGGCGCGATCGGCGGTGGGCGGCGCCGCGACCCGGCCACCGCCGCCGCCAGCGGCAAGCCGCCATCGGGCGGGAGCAGGAGCATGTCACGGATGTTCAGGACGGAGTCGGTGAGGCCCCCAGGAGCCGCGCGATCGCGGCATCCCGCTCCGGCTGGGCATCGCCATGCACCGCGACGACTTCCCCGAGCAGGTCGGGGAGGCCGGCCAGGACGGAATCGACCTGCACGAAGGTACGGTTCACGGAGGCGACGGCGGCCGCGCCGGCGCTCGTCACGGCCTCCCTCGCATAGGCTTCCGCGGCGGTCTCGCCGCCTCTCAGCAGGGCGGAGGTCGCGAAGCCCAGCGCCCCGATGAGGGCGACGACCGTCGTGGCGATGGCCAGGACGACCCGGCTCAGCAGGAAAGGCCGCGGAGACGTCTGGTCCACGGCCCGCTCAGCCCCCGCCCGGGGCACGGTAGCCCAGGTCGCGCCCGATCCGGTCGTGCCAGGTCGCCGCGCACTCCGCCCCGCAACGCTCGGCCCAGCGGGGCAGGACCACGTCCTCGACCACGCGGCGGCGCAGCGCCTCGTCGGCCGCGGTCGGGGCAAGGAGCGTCACGCGCCCGCGCGGCCGCCGTCGGCCATCCGGGGTGACCTGAAGCTCCGGCGGGCAGGTCGGGGCGCCGGCGGTGCAGGCCAGGCCCTGCACCATCTCGGCGTCGGCGGCCTGCCAGACCCGCGCCTCGAGCCCCTCGATCTCCTGGCGGAGCGTGTCGCGGACGTCGACCGGAAGGGAGCGCCAGGCGTTGACGTTGGCCCCGAACAGGGCAAGCCCCCAGGTGATGGCCATCGGGTGAATGTGGGAGGACAGCTCGGCGAGGCCCGTCTGCCAGCCGCCCATGGCCCCTGTGACCGCGCAGTCCACGACGCCCGCCCGGACGGCCGGAACCACCTCGGCGAAGGGGATGACGACGGGAATGCCGCCGATCGCCGAGACGACCTCCGACTGCGCCGGGGCGGAGGTGCGGATGCGGCGCCCGCGGAGCTGCGAGAGGTCGCCGAAGGGCCGGACGCAGGAGACCACCTGGGCCGCGTAGGTGTAGACGGCCAGCAGCTCCGTCCCATGGCGTTCGCGCAGCAGGTCGGCGATCCAGGGGCGGGTCGCGTCCACCACCCGCCGCAGCGTGGCGAGGTCCGGCGCGACACCCGGCAGTTCCATGCCGCTCAGCTCCGGCACCTCGGCGGCGACCGAGCCGAGGAGGACCGTCCCGAACGGGGTCACGCCGAGCCGGATGGTCCGCAGCGCGTCCTGGGCCCGGATACCGCTCCGGTCCGAGGGCGCGATGTCGGCCAGCACGCGGCCGCCGGTCACCTCGGGGATCCGGTTGGTCCAGAAAGGCTCCTCGAGCTGGACGTATTGCGGCAGACCCGCAAGGCCTCCGAGCACGCGGAGGCGAATCGGCGCTGGCGTCCCGGATTGGGCCAGGGCCGAGCCGGTCATCGCGGCACAGACGATGGCGGCCCACGCGACCGCGCCGGCGAAGCGGAGGGCGGCGGCACGAAGGATGCGCGCCGGGCGGCCATGCGGGCGGACGCCCTCTCGGCGAACCGGCCGGCCCTGGCTTTGCTCGCGTCGCTTCACCGGAACACCCTTCCCGCGTGCAAGCATAGCGCGAGAACGGCCATCGGACACAATCGCGTCAGACGGTTCGCAGCGGGGATCCGAATGGGCGGGCACCGGGGGGCGTGGTGGGCGCACTAGGGCTCGAACCTAGGACCCGCTGATTAAGAGTCAGCTGCTCTACCAACTGAGCTATGCGCCCACGCCACGCGCCGGACCGGCGCCGGCTCGGGCGGCGGGTTCTACCGGTTCCGACGCGGCCGTCAAGCGGGCCGGCGCGTCATTCCCGCACGGCGGCGAACTCGGCGTCCCGGTGCACGAAGACGCTCGCGAGGAACCCGAACCCCAGCATGACCGTCAGCATGGCCGAGCCGCCGTGGCTGATCAGTGGCAGCGGCACGCCCCCGACGGGAATGCTGCCCGTGACCATCGCGACGTTGACGAAGACATAGAGGAAGAAGTTGGTCCCCAGGCCGATCGCGACCAGCCGCCCGAACTGGTGGCGGCTGCGGATGGCCGTCAGGAACGCGAAGATGACGACAAGCGCGAGGAGCCCGAGCGTCGTCAGAGCGCCGACGAGGCCGAACTCCTCCGCGATCATGGTGAAGATGAAGTCCGTCTGCTTCTCCGGCAGGAAGTTCAGGTGTCCCTGCGTCCCCTGCAGGAAGCCCTTGCCCCACATGCCGCCGGAGCCGAGGGCGATCTTCGACTGGATGATGTTGTAGCCGGCCCCCAGCGGGTCGCTCTCCGGGTCGAGGAAGGTCGTGATCCGCGCGCGCTGGTAGTCGTGCAGCGATTCGTAGGCGATGGGGGCCGCGACGGCGCCTGCAGCCCCGATCAGCGCGAACTTCCACCATCGAACGCCGGCGGCGAAGAACACGGCGCCGCCGATTGCCGCGGTGATGAGCGCGGTGCCGAGGTTGGGCTGCTTCAGGATCAGCCCCACGGGAAGCAGCACCATGATCGCCGGCGGAATGAGGAACAGCGGATTGCCGATCCGCTCCCAGGACGCGCGGTGGAACCACTGCGCCAGCGCGAGGACGAGCATGATCTTCATCAGCTCGGACGGCTGAAGTTGGATCGGGCCCACATCGATCCAGCGCTGCGCCCCCTTCCCCACATTGCCGTGCAGCAGCACGAGGACGAGGAGAGCGACGGCACCGAGGTAACCCACCCAGGCGAAGCGGGCGATGAAGCGGATGTCCACCAGCGCGATCGAGATCATCAGCACGACGCCGAAGCCGAAGCGGATCGCGTGCTTCGAGGCATAGGGCTCGGGCGCACCCCCGCCGGCGGAGTAGAGCGCGACGTAGCCGATGGCCGCGACGCCGCAGAGCAGGAGGACAAGGGTCCAGGGGATGCCCCAGAGCTTCTCCAGGATGCCGAAGGAGCGTTCCCGCATCAGCAGGCGGCGCTCGTAGTATTGCGGGCGGTCGAGGATCATGCGTCGGCCCTCAGGGGCGTCCTGCCGCCGGCCGCGGCGGCAGGGCCTCCGCGACGCGGGCACCGGCCGGGACGGGCGGCTGGCGGAAGCGGTTGAACACGTCGGTCATGATGTCGCGCGCGATCGGGGCGGCGGCGCCGGAGCCGGAGGTGCCGTGCTCCACCACGACCGAGATGGCGTAGAGCGGGTTGTCGTACGGCGCGAAGGCGACGAACAGCGCGTGGGGCCGCCATTCCCGCGGCAGGCTCTCCACCCGGAAGCCGCGCTCCCGCTGCTCCCGGCTCACGCGCCGGACCTGGGTCGTGCCGGTCTTCCCGGCCATCTGTCCCATCGAGGCCGGCAGCTTCGCGGTGCGCGCCGTGCCGCCTTCCTCATTCACGACGGCCCACATGGCATCCCGCATGAGCCGGAGGTCGCGGTCGGGGATGCCGAGGGACGGCCAATCATCCGGGCGCGTGCCGCGGGCCGGGCGGCCCCCGATCGTGCGCGTCAGGTGCGGCTGCACCGCTCGCCCCGAGGCGATGCGGGCCGACATGACGGCGAGCGAGAGCGGTGTGAGCTGGTAGAAGCCCTGGCCGATGCCATGGACCACCGTGTCGCCGAGGTTCCAGGGCTTTCCCTGCGCCTGGCGCCAGGCGCGAGTGGGAACAAGGCCCCTCCGCGTGCCCGGAAGTTCGATCTCGAGGTCGACGCCGAGGCCGAGCCGGTTCGCCATGGCGGCGATGCGGTCCATGCCCGTGCGCTTCGCCATTTCGTAGAAGTAGCAGTCGCAGGAGTACTTGATGCCCTGCCGCATATCGAGCGAGCCGTGCCCGTAGCGCGCATGGCAATGGAAGCGCGTGTCGCCGAGGTCGTAGTAGCCGGGACAAGGCACCCGGTCGCCGGGCGTGCAGACCCTCGCGTCCAGGGCGGCCAGCGCGACGACCATCTTGAAGGTGGAGCCCGGCGCGTAGAGCCCGTTCGTGACCTTGTTGATCAGCGGCGTGGAGCGCCGGTTCGTCCATTCCCGCCACTGCGCGGCCGAGACGCCCGAATTGAACAGGTTGGGGTCGAAGGAGGGCTGCGTCGCCATGGCGAGGATCTCGCCGTTTCTGGCGTCCAGGACGACCGCGCTCGTGCCTTCCTCGCACCGGGCGCGGACGGTGCGCTGGAGATCGGCGTCGATGGAGACGCCGATGTCCTGGCCCTGCTGCCCCTCGCGCCGGTCGAGTTCGCGGATGACGCGGCCCACGGCGTTCACCTCCAGCCGCACCGCGCCGGCGCGGCCGCGGAGGGTGCGGTCGTGGAACCGTTCGATCCCCGCGCGGCCCACGCGGATGCCCGGCAGTTCCAGCAGCGGGTCGTCGCCGATATCGGCCTCGGCGGGTGGTGCGACGTAGCCCACCACATGGGCCATGTGCTCGCGCTCGGGGTATTCCCGGGTCTGGCCGACATCCACGGACAAGCCGGGCAGGTCGGGCGCGTTCAGTTCGATCCGCGCCATCTCCTCCCAAGTCAGGAACTCCCGGACGATGACGGGCACGAAGCGCCGGCGCCGGCGCAGTTCCCGCTCGATCCGAGCGCGCTCGTGTTCGGCGAGCGGTACGATGCGGGAGAAGGTTTCCAGGACGGCGGCTACGTCCCCTGCCCCCTCCGCCACCATCAGGGCGCGCCAGTTCATCTGGTTGCCCGCGATGACCCGCCCCTCCCGGTCCAGGATGCGACCGCGCGGCGGGGCCAGGAGGCGGGCGGAGACGCGGTTCTCCTCCGCCAGCGTGGCGTAGCGCTCCCCTTCCTCGACCTGCAGCTTGTTCAGGCGCCAGCCGAGGAAGCCGAGGCCGCCGATCTGGAGCGCGCCGAGCGCCAGCGCCCGGCGGGTGAAGACGGAGCGGCGGAACTCCTCCTCCTTCTTGACCTTCACGCCATCGCCTCCGCCCGCTGCATGGCGCGGTGGGCGCGGGAGAAAGGATAGGCCAGGAGGGGGTAGAGCCCCGCCGTCAGCGCCATCTGCGTGGCCGCCATGGTCGGCGGCGGCAGGCGCCAGGCGAGCAGGGCGTGAAGCGCGAAGCCCATCGCCACGGCCGCTGCCGCCACGCCGAGATAGGCGATCCAGACGACGAGGAAGGACTGCTTCGCCAGGCTGCGCCGCACCCGCAGCGTCCCGGCATGGGCCAGGAGGAGGACAAGGACCGCGGCGCCGAGGGGGCCGAAGCCCAGGAGGTCCTGGAGGAGACCGAGGAGGAAGACCACGGGCGCGGACATGGCAGCCGGGCGGAAGATCGTCCAGAAGAACACACTGGCGAGCGCAATCGCGGGCATGAGGGAGGGCATGCCCGGCAGGGCCCCCGCGGCGAGCAAGAGGATCGCGGTGCTCGTCGCCGGCAGGGCGGCACGCGCCGCCTCGTCGAGGCGCCGCAGCAGGCCGGGTGCCGGTTCCGGGCGGCCCTGGACCGCCATGGCTGGGCTAGCGCCTGGACCGCGAGGCGGCGGGATCGGGGCGCGCCACCGCCTCGGGCGGCAGGATGCCGGCCAGGCCGAACTCGAAGATGCGGAGCAGGTCCAGCCGGTCGAGGCGGGCGTAGAGCTCCACCTCCGGCGACCCCGTCTCGCCGATCCGGACGATGCCGACGGGGAGGCCGGCCGGAAAAGCCGTGGACTCGGCGCCGGTCACGACCCGATCCCCTTCCTGCGGCTGCACGCCCTCCGGCCAGTGCTGAAGGCGCGGCCGGGCGTTGTTCGTGCCGACCATCATCGCGCGGGCCCGAGACCCCTCAAGGATCACGGGGATGCGGCTGTTCATGTCGGTGACGAGGAGCACGCGTGCGGACCGCTCACCTACCTCGGTCACGCGTCCCGCCAAGCCGCGCTCGTCGAGCGCGATCTGGCCCTTCCGCAGTTGCAGGTGCGGTCCGATCGCCAGCAGCACGGCACGGGCGTAGGTCCCCCCGGCATCGGCCACCACGCGGGCCGTGCGAAACATCGGGGCGGCGTCGGGCACGAAGGCGAGCTGCCTCCGCAGCATCGCGTTCTCCGCCTCGAGGGCCAGGGCGGCGGCCTGCCAGCGGTGCAGCCGGTCGTTCTCCTGACGGAGCCGGGCCGCCTCCTCACGCAGGTCGAGGAGCGTCCGAGCTTCGGCCACGGCGTTGCGGACGGCGCCGATCGGCTCCGCGGCGACGGCGTAGAGAGGGGCGAGGGCGTCGGCCAGGGCCATCCGGGCGCGCTCGATCACCGCCGTATCGGCCTTGCCGAGCAGCATCGTTCCGAAGGCCAGCGCAACGAGCACCGGGACCGTCAGGCGCGACAAGGCCTGCCGCAAGGGGACGCTGAGACGGATCATACCACCCTCATCCCCCTCTCCCCCTCGGCGCCGCCCGGCCCGGACCGACCGGCGTCACCGGCCCGTGATCAATACATCGAACTGAGCACGTGGCGAAGGCGCTTGATCTCCTCCAACGCACGACCCGTGCCGAGGGCGACGCAGGACAGGGCGTCCTCTGCCACCGAAACGGGCAGGCCGGTGGCCTCCCGCAGCACCCCGTCCAGCCGGTTCAGCAGCGCGCCGCCCCCGGTCAGGACGATCCCCTTGTCCACGATGTCCGCCGCGAGCTCGGGCGGGGTGTTCTCCAGCGCGACCTTCACCGCCTCGACGATCTGGGACACGGGCTCCGCCAGGCTGTCCGCGATCTGGCGTTGCGAGACGTAGACCTCACGCGGGACGCCGTTCATCAGGTCGCGGCCGCGGACCTCGGCGATGGGGCCGTCCTCGCCCTCCTCGGGCGCAGAGGCGGCGCCGATCTCCATCTTGATCCGCTCGGCCGTGCTCTCGCCGATCAGGAGGTTAAACTGGCGGCGGATGTAGGAGATGATGGCCTCGTCCATCTTGTCGCCGCCGACGCGCACGCTCCGGGCATAGACGATGCCGCCGAGGGAGATCACCGCGACCTCGGTCGTCCCGCCGCCGACGTCCACGACCATCGAGCCCGACGGTTCGGTCACCGGCAGGCCGGCTCCGATCGCGGCGGCCATCGGTTCCTCGATCAGCAGCACCTTGCGGGCGCCGGCGCTCTCCGCGCTCTCCTGGATCGCACGGCGCTCGACGGCGGTGGAGCCGGACGGGACGCAGACGATGATCATCGGCGAGGCGAAGGACCGCCGGTTGTGCACCTTGCGGATGAAGTGCTTGATCATCTCCTCCGCCACTTCGAAGTCGGCGATGACGCCGTCCCGCAGCGGGCGGATGGCCGCGATGTTCCCGGGGGTGCGCCCGAGCATTTGCTTCGCCTCGTCGCCGACGGCGAGCACCTGCTTTCGTCCACGGATATCGGCGATGGCGACGACCGACGGCTCGTTCAAGACGATGCCCCGGGACTTCACGTAGACCAGGGTGTTCGCGGTGCCGAGGTCGATGGCCATGTCGGCAGACAGGAAGCCGAACAGGCGGGAGAACATGCGGGGCTGACCTCGAAGGTAAGGGGGACCGCGGGGCGGCATCGCCCGGCGCGGGGGGTGGTTAGCCCCGCCGGCCCTGTCGCTCAAGCCAGTATCCCCGGCCGCCCGACCGGGCCCGCCCCGCGCCCGGACGCGCGGGGCCGCGCCAGCACCCAGCGCCAGCTCAGCCGCGGCGGCCCGCCGCGCCGGAGGGCCTCGTCACCGAAGCGCAACCGGCTGATCCGCAACGGCGTTATCGGCGCGCATACGGCGTACGAAGAAAGGAACGGAACATGCGCAAGACCTCCCTCGCCCTGCTGGCGCTCGCCGGCCTCTCCCTCGGCGCCTGCGGCTACAGCACGGGCGACCGCGCGGTGTCCGGCGGCCTGCTGGGTGCCGGCGCGGGTGCGGGCGTCGCGGCGCTGACCGGCGGCAGCGTGGGCACGGGCGCCCTGATCGGCGGCGGCGTCGGCGCGGCCGGCGGTGCGCTGACGAGCGGCCGCGACGTCAACCTGGGCCGCCCCGTGTGGCGCTGAGCGCGTTCTGAACGTTTGATCGAAGGGGCGGTCCCGCAGGGGGCCGCCCCTTCGTCGCTTCAGGCGGCGGTCATCGCGGCGGGCGCCGTCCTCTCCCGCTTCACCAGCAGCTTGTTGAGCGCGTGCACGTAGGCGCGGGCCGAGGCGACGACCGTGTCCGTATCGGCCCCCTGGCCATCCACGAGCTTCCCGCCTTCTTCGAAACGGACCGTCACGCGCGCCTGTGCATCCGTCCCGCCCGTCACGGACTGCACGGCGTAGAGCTTCAGCGCGACCTCGTGCGGCCATGCGCTGCGAATGGCGTTGAAGCAGGCATCCACCGCGCCGTCGCCGACCGCCATGCCCTCCCGCGCCTCGCCGTCCACTTCCAGAGTGCAGGTGGCCATGGGACGGGTGTGCAGGCCGGAGGTCACCGTCAGCGCCACCAGCTTGATCCGGTCGTTCTGGCGAACGACCTCGTCGTCCACCAGCGCCACGACGTCTTCGTCGTAAACGACCTTCTTGCGGTCGGCGAGATCCTTGAAGCGACGGAACGCGTCGTTCAGCGCGTTGTCGCCGATTTCGTATCCCAGCGCCTTCAGCTTGTCGCGGAAGGCCGCGCGGCCCGAATGCTTACCGAGGACGAGGGAGTTGGTCGTCCAGCCCACGCTCTCCGGCGTCATGATTTCGTAGGTCGAGGCATCCTTCAGCACGCCGTCCTGGTGGATGCCGGATTCATGCGCGAAAGCGTTGCGGCCGACGATGGCCTTGTTGGGCTGCACGTCGAAGCCGGTGATCGTCGCCAGCAGGCGCGAGGTGCGCAGGATGTTCGGCGTCTGGATGCCCGTAGTTCGCGCGATGGCGGGGCCGCGGGTGCGGACGGCCATCGCGATCTCCTCGAGGCTCGCATTGCCTGCACGCTCGCCGATACCGTTGATGGTGCACTCCACCTGCCGCGCGCCGGCCTGGACGGCGGCCAGCGTGTTGGCGACGGCGAGGCCCAGGTCGTCATGGTTGTGGGTGGAGAAGATCACCGTGTCGGAGCCAGGCACGCGTTCCCGCACGGTCCGAAAGATGCGGTGCATGTCCTCCGGCAGCGCGTACCCCACCGTGTCCGGGATGTTGATCGTCGTCGCACCCGCCTTGATCGCGGCTTCCACGCAGCGGCACAGGAAATCCATGTCGGTGCGGGAGCCGTCCTCGGCCGACCATTCGACGTCGTCGGTGTACTGGCGGGCCAGCGACACACTGCGCACGACCGCGGCCAGCACCTCCTCGGGGCTCATCCGCAGCTTGACCCGCATGTGCAGGTCCGACGTCGAGATGAAGGTGTGGATGCGCTTGCGGGCAGCGGGCCGGATCGCCTCGGCCGCGCGGAGGATATCGCCGTCGGCGGAACGAGCCAGGCCGCAGACGACCGGGCCGTCCTTGCCGAACTTCTCAGCGATGGAGTGGACGCTGTCGAAGTCGCCGGTGCTCGCGATGGGGAAGCCGGCCTCCATCACGTCCACGCCGAGGTCGGCCAGCGCCTCGGCCATGCGGATCTTCTCCTCCAGGTTCATGGAGAAGCCGGGGGACTGCTCGCCATCTCGCAGAGTCGTGTCGAAGACGATGACGCGGTCGGGGGCAATGGAGCCGAAGCTCGGATGGTTCAGGGCCATGAGGGAATGCCTTCGTTCGTGTTTCGCGCGAGGGAGCGCGAAGCGCCCCGGGGGTCCCCCTGAGCGATGCCGGCGGTCAGCCGGGCGTCACGCCCAGGGGCGGCGAAGTCGAAGAAGAAGCACGAGCGCGGGGGTCCCGGCCGGGCGGCCGGGGCGGAGGGTCGCGATACGGGCGACGAGGGCGCTCATCTCGGTTCCAAGCGTATCGGGGGCTGGCGCCGGGGGCAAGCGGAACCGCCACCCCCGGCCGTGGCTCAGTTCTTCGCCTTGTCCACCAGCTGGTTCTTCTTGATCCAGGGCATCATCTCACGGAGACGCTCGCCGACCTGTTCAATCGGGTGTTCCGCCAGGCGGCGGCGCGTGGCCTTGAAGGAGGCCTGGTTCACGCGGTTCTCGAGCATCCAGTCCCGCGCGAACTTGCCGGTCTGGATGTCGGCGAGCACGCGCCGCATCTCCTGCTTCGTCTCGTCGGTAATGATGCGCGGGCCCGTCACGTACTCTCCGTACTCCGCGGTGTTGGAGATGGAGTAGTTCATGTTGGCGATGCCGCCCTCGTAGATCAGGTCCACGATCAGCTTCACCTCGTGCAGGCACTCAAAATAGGCCATCTCCGGCGCATAGCCCGCTTCCACCAGCGTCTCGAACCCGCCCTTGATCAGCTCGACCAGGCCGCCGCAGAGCACGACCTGCTCCCCGAAGAGGTCAGTCTCGCACTCCTCCTTGAAGGTCGTCTCGATGATGCCGGAGCGCCCGCCGCCGATAGCGGAAGCGTAGGAGAGCGCGATCTCCAACGCGTTGCCGCTCGGGTTCTGGTTGACGGCGACGAGGCAGGGCACGCCGCCGCCCTTCTGGTACTCGCCGCGCACCGTGTGCCCGGGCCCCTTCGGCGCGATCATGAAGACGTCGAGGTCCGGGCGCGGGTCCAGCAGGTTGAAATGGACGTTCAGCCCGTGCGCGAAGGCGAGCGCCGCGCCGTCCTTCATGTTCGCGTGCAGGTGGTCCCGGTACAGATCACCCTGCCCCTCGTCGGGCGTCAGCACCATGACGACGTCAGCCCACTTCGCCGCATCGGCGGGCGACATGACCTGGAAGCCCGCGGCTTCCGCCTTCTTCGCCGAGGCGCCGGGGCGAAGGCCAATGACGACGTCCTTCACGCCGGAATCCCGCATGTTCATCGCGTGGGCATGGCCCTGCGACCCGAAGCCGATGACCGCGACCTTGCGGGCCTTGATCAGGTTCACGTCCGCATCGCGGTCGTAGTAAACGCGCATCGCAACTCTCCTAATGGAATACCTGTCAGGCGGCGAGGCTGCGGGTTCCCCGCGCGATCGCCACCGCTCCCGTCCGCGACACCTCCGCCAACCCCAGCGGCCGCATCAGCGCGATGAACGCGTCGATCTTCTCGGCGCTCCCCGTCATCTCGAAGGTCGCGCTTTCCGTCGTCGCGTCCACGACGCGGGCTCGGAAGGCGTCGGCCAGGCGCAGCGCCTCCATGCGATGGTCGCCGACGCCGATCACCTTGATCAGTGCGAGTTCCCGCGCGAGGTGCGGCCCCTCCAGCGACAGGTCGGACACCTTGTGCACGGGCACCAGGCGGTCGAGCTGCGCCTTGATCTGCTCGATGATCATGTCGGTGCCCGTCGTGACGACCGTGATTCGCGACAGGCGCCGCGCCTCATCGACGGGTGCGACCGTCAGGCTCTCGATGTTGTAGCCGCGGCCCGAAAACAGGCCGATGACGCGGGCGAGCACGCCCGCCTCGTTCTCCACCAGCACGGCGATCGTCGCCGTGCGCTGCATCAGGTCGGACATGGTCAGACGAGGACCCGACCCTCATCGGTGACGCCCGCAACACCGCCCGCTTGGCCCGGCCCGAGGATCATCTCGTTGTGCGCGGCGCCGGAGGGGATCATCGGGAAGCAGTTTTCCTTCTGGTCCACCGCGATGTCGGCGATGACCGGGCCGGGATGAGCGATCATCTCCCGGATCACCTCGTCCAGCTGCGACGCGTCCGTCGCGCGCAGGCCGCGGGCATGGAAGGATTCCGCCAGCTTGACGAAGTCGGGCAGCGCCGCGGAATAGGACTCCGAATACCGCCCGCCATGCAGCAGCTCCTGCCACTGGCGCACCATCCCCATGTATTCGTTGTTCAGGATGAACACCTTCACGGGCAGGCGGTATTGCGCCAGCGTGGACATCTCCTGGATGTTCATCAGGATCGAGGCCTCGCCGGCGATGTCGATGACCAGCGCGTCGGGATGCGCGATCTGCACACCCATCCCCGCCGGCAGGCCGTAGCCCATCGTCCCCAGCCCGCCGGACGTCATCCAGCGGTTCGGCTTCTCGAAGCCGAAATACTGCGCCGCCCACATCTGGTGCTGCCCGACCTCGGTCGTGATGAAGGTCTCGCGGCCCAGCTCGCGCGTGATCTCATACAGGCGCTTCACGGCGTGCTGCGGCTTGATGATGCTGCCCTTCTGCTCGTAGCGCAGGCAGTCCTTCGCCCGCCAGGCGTCGATCTGCTTCCACCAGCCGGCCAGCGCCTCGCGGTCCTGTTCGCCCGGAACCTCGTCCCAGACGGCCATCATGGCCCTTAGCACCTCGGTCGCGTCGCCGACGATCGGCACGTCCACCGGCACGTTCTTGTTGATGTTCGACGGATCGATATCCGCGTGGATCTTCTTCGATCCCGGCGAGAAGGCGTTCAGGCGCCCCGTCACCCGATCGTCGAACCGCGCGCCGATGTTGAACATCACGTCGCAGCCGTGCATGACGAGATTCGCCTCGACCGTGCCGTGCATGCCGAGCATGCCGAGGAAGCGTGGATCGGTGGACGGGAAGACGCCCAGCCCCATCAGCGTGTTCGTGCAGGGCAGGTTGGCGCGGCGGACCAGCTGCGTCAGCAGCGCCGATGCCTCCGGCCCCGCGTTCACGACGCCGCCGCCGGCATAGACGACCGGCCGCCGCGCGCCCTTCAGCAGCGCCACGGCCTCCCGCACCCGGCCCATGTCGGGCTTCGTCTGCGGGCGGTAGGATCGGTGCTCCTGCCGCGTCGGCTCCTCGTAGGTCCCCTTCGTCAGCAGGATGTCCTTCGGAAGGTCCACCACCACCGGGCCGGGACGACCGGAGCGCGCGACGTAGAACGCGTCATGCATCACGCGCGACAGGTCGCCGATGCGCTTCACCAGGTAGTTGTGCTTCGTCGCGGGGCGCGTGATGCCCGTCGTGTCCGCTTCCTGGAATGCATCGTTTCCGATCAGGTGCGTCGGCACCTGCCCCGTCAGGCAAACGACCGGGATGGAGTCCATCAGCGCGTCCACCAGCCCGGTCACGGCATTCGTCGCGCCGGGTCCGGAGGTGACGAGGACGCAGCCGACCTTCCCGGTCGAACGCGCGTAGCCCTCAGCCGCATGAACCGCCGCCTGCTCGTGCCGGACGAGGATGTGGCGGATGTGGTTCTGCTGGAACAGCGCGTCGTAGATCGGCAGGACCGCGCCGCCGGGATAGCCGAAGATGACCTCGACGCCCTGATCCTTCAGCGCGCGGAGGACAATCTCCGCGCCCGTCAGGGTCGCGGCGTCGGCCAAGGAGCCGTCGGGCGCTGGGATGGTCGTGGACATCGGGCAGTTCTCGTTTCTCGGGCGGCTGCCATACGGGCTTCGCTCCATCGCGTCAACGCGCACGAAGCAAGTTTCGCAGGAAATTCACCTTTAAACATTCTGAAAGTTGCGCAGGATCGCCGATACGCGCATGGAAGATATGCGTGACGGACGGGGCTGCCAGCGCGTGGTGCCGGAACCACGTCGCCTGCCGCTTCGTGTACTGGCCGATCGCGAGGCAGGCCCGGCGCCCCGCCTCGGCCATCGTGATCTCCCCGCGCATCGCCGCCGCGACTTCCGGCACGCCGTGCGCCCGCATCGCGGGCAGGGCCGGGTCCAGGCGGAGCGCCAGAAGCGCCCGGACCTCTTCGACCGCTCCGTCGCGTAGCATCGCACCCCACCGCGCGGCGATGGCGGCGCGCAACCCGTCCCGCGGCGGGTCGAGCAGGACAGCGCGGAAGCGGTAGGGCGCGGGGCCAGTCGTCGGCGCCTCGGCCTGCCAGGCCGCAACGCCCCTGCCCGTACCGCGCCAGACCTCCCAGGCCCGCGCAACCCGCTGCGGATCGCTCGGCCGTAGCCGCGCCGCCGTCGTCGGATCGACCGTCGCGAGGCGTGCGTGCAGGGCGGCGGACCCCTCCTCGGCCAGCAGCCGCCGGGCCTCTTCCCGAGCCTCGGCGGGAACGGGCGGGATTTCCGACAGGCCTTCGGTCAACGCGCGGAAGTAGAGCCCCGTCCCGCCGCAGAGGATGGGCAGCCGCCCCTCTGCCACCGCCGTGTCCATGGCGTCCAATGCGACCTCGCGCCACCACGCGACGGAGGCCGCCTCCGCCGCGGGCCGTACGCCATAGAGCGCATGCGGCGCCCGGGCCTCCTCCTCGACGGTGGGGCGCGCGGTCAGCACGCGCAGCTCGCGATAGACCTGCATGGAATCCGCGTTGATCACCACGCCGCCCGCGCGGCGCGCGACCTCCAGCGCCAGGGCCGACTTGCCGCTCGCGGTCGGGCCGGCGATCAGCAGGGCCTCCGGTTGCTCCATCGCCTCCCCGCGGGCAGAAGCCGCGCATGTCGCACGTCCTGACCCTCGTCGCACCCCCGGGCGAGCTGCACGCCGCGCATGTCGCCGAGGCCCGGGACACCCTCGCTGCCCACGGCGCAGCGCCCGGTACGCCGGACTGGCTGGCGGACGACGAGGCCGCCGACCTCCCCTTCTCCGGCACCGATCCGGCGCGCGCGGCGGAAGCCGTGAGGCACGCGCTGGGCAGCGTGGACGCGATCGCGACGCCGGCCGAATGCCGCCGCAAGCGCCTCCTCATCGCCGACATGGACAGCACGATCGTCACGTCGGAGACGCTGGACGAACTCGCCGACTTCGCCGGCCTGAAGGACCAGATCGCCGCGATCACCCGTCGCAGCATGAACGGCGAACTGGACTTCTCCGCCGCGCTGCGGGAGCGCGTCGCGATGCTGCACGGCCTCTCCCTCTCCGCGTTGCACGCGACCTGGGAACGGACGGTGCTGATGCCCGGCGCCCGCGCACTGGTGCGGACCATGGCGGCGCACGGCGCGCATTGCGCGCTCGCGTCGGGCGGCTTCACCTACTTCACCTCGCGCGTGGCCGCGGCCTGCGGGTTCCACTCGCACCACGCGAACCTCCTGCTGGATGACGGCAGCGCCTTGACCGGCCTCGTGCAGGAGCCGATTTTCGACCGGGACGCGAAGCTCACGACGCTGAAAGCCCTTGCCGTCGGGAAGGGCCTGCCTCTCGACGCCACGCTCGCCGTCGGCGACGGCGCGAACGACCTCGCGATGATCGGTGCGGCGGGCCTCGGCGTCGCCTACAGGGCCAAGCCCATCGTCGCCGCCGCCGCGCGGGCGCGGGTGGACCGTGCCGACCTCCGCGCGATCCTCTACGCCCAGGGCTACAGGGCGGCCGAGATCGCCCCGGACGATTGAGCAGCGCGGATTCCGAAGGCCGCGCGGAACCCACGCTCGCCGGCCGGCGTGACGGTCAGCGCGCGGGATCCGGCGACCCGGCGCACCCAGCCCATCTCCAGACACCGCGTGCACAGGGCGGCCCCGAGCGCCCCGGCGATGTGCGGCCGCCTTTCGCTCCAGTCGAGGCAGGGGCGGCAGAAGGGTCGCGTGCCGCCGGCACGGACGGGTACGCCGAGGTCGCGCAAGAAGGAATCGCCGCTGCCCGTCAGCCGTCCGCCATCGCCCGACATCTCGAGATGACCGTGCGCGATGAGCGAATCCGCGATCCCGACCGCCAGCCGTCCGGCCAGGTGGTCGTAGCAGGTCCGGGCCTCCCGCATCGCGGCCTGGCGCGGGCCGGTCACCGGCGCCGGGCGCGGCCGTGCGGCGGAAAGGGCCATGAGCCCCTCCAGAACCCGCGCCACCTCCGCCGAGGCCAGGCGGTGGTAGCGATGGCGGCCCTGGCGTTCCACCGCCAGAAGCCCGGCCTCCACCAGAACGGAGAGGTGCCCGCTCGCCGTACTCGCCGCGACGCCGGCCACCCGGGCCAGTTCCCCGGCGGTCAGCGCACGGCCATCCATCAGGGCGGAGAGCATGCCCAGGCGCGCGGGGTCGCCGAGGGCTGCCGCCGTCTCGGCCAGGGAGGCGATCGAGGTCACGCAGGGAAGCCTAGACCGATCGGGAGGCCGACGCTTCGGCCGGGGCCGAAGCGTCGCCGCCCCTCGCCCTATACCGCCCGAAGCGCGGCGCAGACCCGCTCGACCTGCCGGTCGGTCATTTCCGGGTAGACCGGCAGGCTCATGATCTCCGTCGCGGCGCGGGAAGTCTCGGCGCAGCGCGCCGGCCCTAGCGCGACGCGGCCGGCATAGGCGCCCTGCTCGTGCACCGGCACGGGGTAGTGGATCGCCGTCGCCACGCCCTGCATCCGCAGCTTCGCCATCACCGCCTCCCGCCCCGGCACACGCACGACGTACTGGTGGAAGACGTGCTCCACACCCGGTGCACGGAACGGCGCGGCGATCGGGCCGTCGGCCAGGGCTGCGTCGTAGGCCGCCGCGATCTCCCGCCGCCGTGCATTCGCCGCGGCGAGCTTCGGCAGGCGTACGCGCAGCACGGCGGCCTGCAACTCATCCAGCCGCGTGTTGATCCCGACCTCGTCGGAGATGTAGCGCCGATGCCAGCCGTACTGCCGCACGGCGCCCATCCGCTTCGCCAAGGCCTCGTCGCGAGTCGCCGTGATTCCAGCGTCGCCGAGCGCCGCCAGGTTCTTCGTCGGGTAAAGCGAGAAGGCCGCCGCGTCACCGAAGGTGCCGAGCATCTGCCCGTCGAGGCGTGCACCATGCGCCTGCGCCACATCCTCTATCACCCTAATGCCGGCGTCGCGGCACATCGGCAGGATCGCGGTCAGGTCGCAGGCATGGCCGTAAATGTGCACCGGGATGACCGCGCGCAGCGGGGGCAGGCCCGCCGGCGGCGAAGCGATGACCGCCCGCAGCTCCTCCGGGTCGAGGCAATAGGTCTGCGGGTCGATATCGAGCAGGAGCGGCGTCGCGCCGACCATCTCGATCGCGGCAACCGTGGCAACGGCGGTGTGGGCGACGGTCGCCACCGTGCTGCCCGGCCCGATGTCCATCGCGCGCAGGATCAGCGCGATCGCATCCGTGCCGTTGGCGCAGCCGACCGCGTGCTGCTCCGCCCCGCCTGCCGAACCCTCGGTGAGCCAGCGGCCATATTCCTTCTCGAAGGCCGCGCCTTCCTGGCCCAGGATGTACCAGCCGCTGGCGAGCACGCGGCTGATCGCCGCGTCGATCTCCGCCTGGTGCGCGCGATAGGCGGCGCCGGGATCGGCCTGCGGCACCAGGATGTCGGGGGCGTTCATCGAACGGTCGTTCCTTCGGTCTCGTCTTCGGTCAGGTACTCGGTCAGGCGCGGGCGGAACCAATCGACCGTCCGTCGCAGCCCGTCTCTCAGCCCCACGCGCGGCGCCCAGCCGGTCGCCGCCCGGAAGGCCCCGTCATCGGCGTGGTAGGACCCGATGTCGATCGCCGCCCGGTCCGCCGGAAACTCGCGGGAGACGTAACGGCCCGACCCGCCGGCCGTCACCAGGGCCTCCGCGAGGTGCCGGAGCGACATCGGCGCGTCCCCGCCCAGGTTGAACGGCCGTCCCGCCGTCCCGGTGCCTGCCAGCAGCGATTCCGCCGCCGCCAGGAAGGCCGCCACCACGTCGTCGGCGTAGGAGAAGTCACGCAACTGGTCACCGCCCCAGACCTCGAAGGCCTCGCCCTCCAGCAGGCGCCGGATCCAGATGCCGAGGAAGGTCTGCCGCGCATCCATCACCCGCATGCGCGGGCCGTAGCAGTTGGTCAGTCGCAGCGCCGTCACGGGTCGGCCGTGCACGCGGTGCTCCAGCAGCCAGTACTGCTCCGCCGCGAATTTGCTCACGCCGTTGGCGTCGGGCGGGACGATCGGGTGTGTCTCGTCCACCGGCAGCCGCTGCGGCCGGCCGTAGAACTGGCGCGTCGAGGCATGGACGACGACCGCGCCCGGCGCCGCCTGCCGTAGCGCCGCGATCAGGCGCAGCTGCGCGTGGCCGTTGATCGCCAGGTCGCCGAAGGGGTCCTTCTGGCTGCCGGCGTGGCTCGTCTGCCCCGCCATGTTGAACAGCACGTCCACGCGGTCGCAGAGCGACCCGAGGTCGGCATCCCGCAGATCGGCCACGACCAGCCGCGCGCCGCACCCACGCAGGTTCGCCCGCCGCGCGCCGGTGCCCGGCAGCATGGCGTCGAGTGCGATCACCTCGGCTCCGGCCTGCCCCAACGCGTGGCACAGCGCCGAGCCGAGGAAGCCAGCCCCGCCCGTCACCAGCACGCGCCGGCCCGCCCATCCCGTCCTGTCAGCCATTCCGGCCATGGATTCCGCGGCCCGTTCCATCATCGCCCCGCCACCGGGGCCGTCACCGTTCAACCTCAACCCGGCCAGCGGCGGAAGAGGGACGGGATTGCGGCGCCCGCCGGGCAAGGGAACCGCGATCCCGGCGGTGCCGCCTCAATCGCGCCCGGGCGGCCGATCCCCCATCCGATCCTCCTCCCGGTCGGCCTGCCGCTCGGCCTTCGCGGCCTCGGGCGAGAGGCGGCTCCGCGTGATCTCGTAGAAGCCGAAGAGCAGGAGGATCTGGCCCGCCAGCACTTCCGCGGCCGCCAGCAGCCGCACCCCGTCATCCTCCGGCCAGATGTCGCCGTAGCCGACGGTCGAGACGGTGACGATGCTGAAATGCAGCGCGTCCCGGAACGCCAGCCGCATGGGCCCCGCCGGCCCCGCGAAGAGTGGCCCGCGGGAGAGGGCGTCGGCGATCCGGTAGAAGCAGGCGAAGGCGATGGTGATGAGGGAAAAGAGCGACACGTAGGCCGCGACCGGCACCGCCAGCGCCACGGCGCGCCCGCCGAGGTCGTTCAGCAGCAGCGCCATGTCCACGAGGAAGCGCACGACCTCCCGCACGTTCGCCGCGACGAGGGCGCCGACGAGGGCCATCGCGACGAGCAGGACGCTGCCCTGCTCCATCCCGGGCATCCGGTTGGCCGGGAAGGAGAGCGACACCGCGGCAACCCCGGCAAGGCTGAGGAGCCAGCGGCCGATTCGCCACAGGTGACGCGCCTCGGTCGGTGTCTCGCTCCGGATGATGAAGCCGAGGGCGCGCCGCTGCCGCCAGACCGCCGCCAGGAAGGCGAGCACGGGGAGGACGAATGCGAGGGCCGCGGCCGTGCGCGGCGCGTCCGGAAAGGCGGCGCGCCCGATCACCGTGAAGAGGCAGGCATAGACCGCGAAGCCATTGGCCGCGCCGACCGCGAGATCCACCCCGCCGGGGAAAAGCCGGAACAGCGTCCCGAAGCCCACCACCGCCGTCCCGACCACGACGAGGGCGAACCAGGGCCCCTCATCCCCCGCCACCCCCGCGGCGACGAGGACCGCGAGGCCCAGCGTGACGAGGAAGGGCCGCGCCCAGTCCGGCAGACGCCCCATCACGGCGGGGCCAGCGCAACCCCGGTGATCTCGACCCGCCAGCGCGGGTTCACGAGGGGCGCCCCGATCGTCATCCGGGCCGGCTTGGCCGAGCGGTCGAGCCAGGCATCCCAGGCCCGGTTCATCGCCGGCGCGTCGGCAATGTCGGCGAGCACGACCTGCACCTGGACCAGCGCCCGCCTGTCCGTGCCGGCCTTTGCGAGCAGGGCGTCGATCTGGCGCAGGATATCGGCCGTCTGCCCCTCCGCGTCGAGCGAGTCGTCGTCGGCCACCTGGCCCGCGAGGAAGATGAAGCCCCCTGCGACGACGGCGCCGCTCAGCCGTTCCTCCTCCGCCAGCCGTCGGATCATCCCCGCCTCCCCGCCGCGCTTGTGCGCCCACGCCGCGCCGTGCGACGCAGCGTGACCATGGGCGACCTGCTGAACAAGGCCATCCTCGCGAGCCGCTGGCTGCTGGCGGTGTTCTACCTCGGCCTTGCCGCCGCGCTCGCCCTTTACGCCGCGAAGTTCGCGTTCAAGATCGTGGAGTTCGGCGGCAAGCTCCTGCGGTCGGAGGATCACGAGGCGCTGCTCGCGCTCCTCTACCTCCTCGACTCCGCGCTCGTGGCCGGCCTCGTCGTCACGGTCATCCTGGCGTCCTGGGACACCCTGGTGAACCGCCTCGGCGGCGACCGCGACGGCCGGGACATGAGCTGGGTGCGGAAGCTCGCGCTCGGCAATCTCAAGATCAAGCTCGCGACGGCTCTTGTCGCGATCTCCGGGATCAACCTGCTGCAACTCTTCCTGGAGATCGGTTCGACACCGGACCGGGTCCTGACCTGGGCCGTGTCCATCCATGGCATGTTCCTGCTGAGCGTCTTGGCCCTCGCCGTGGCCGACCGGCTGGAGGGCAAGAAGGGCGGGGAGGACTGACGGCCCTGCGGACCGCGTTGCGGCCCGCCGGCCCGTCTACCCCGCGAAATGCGGCCGCCGGACCACGCGCGCGACGAGCCCGTCCACCGGCCCGAAAACCACCGAGACCGCCCAGGCCGCGCCGGCCACGAGCACGATCGCCGGCCCCGTCGGCACGTCCGCGTGGAAGGACAGCAGCAGGCCCGCGACCGATGCCGCGGCCGCCATCCCGGCCGCGGCAGTGGCCATGCCCCCGACGCTCCGCGCCCAGTGCCGGGACGCGACGGCCGGCAGCATCATCAGCCCGACCGCCATGAGCGTCCCGAGCGCCTGGAACGCCGAGAGCACGTTGATGACGACCAGCCCCATGAACAGCAGGTGCCAGGCCCCGCCGCGCGCGCCCTCCGCCGAAGCGAAGGAGGGGTCGAAGCATTCGAGCACCAATGGCCGCCAGGCCAGGGCCAGCGCGGCCAGCGTCAAAGTCGCAACCCCGGCCATCAGGAACAATGAAGGATCGTCCACGCCGAGGACGCTGCCGAAGAGCAGGTGCGTGAGTTCCACCGCGCCGGCGCGCATGGAGATCAACGCGACCCCCAGCGCCAGGGCGACGAGGTAGAGGGCTGCGAGGGACGCATCTTCCCGCCCGCCCGTCGCGCGGGACAGCGCGCCGGCCCCGATCGTCACCAGCAGCCCCGCGGCCAGTCCGCCGAGCGACATCGCGGCCACCGACAGCCCGGCGACGAGAAATCCCGCCGCGATCCCGGGCAGGATGCCGTGCGCCAGCACGTCCGCCGTCAGGCTCATCCGCCGCAGGACGAGGAAGACGCCAAGCGGCGGCGCCGCGATCGACAGTGCGAGGCAGCCGACGAGCGCGCGGCGCAGGAACCCGAACTCGACGAAGGGGGCAACCAGCAGGTCCCACACGGCGCTAAGCCGCTTGGCGGGAGCAGTCCTCGGCGTCGCCGTCCCAGCGCTCCGCCATCATCCGCGCGCGCAGGCGGTTCTCGGACGTCAGGACCTGCGCCGTCGGGCCCCAGGCCACGGGCTCCCGCGCCAGGAGCAGGCAGTCCGGGAAGGCATCGCGGACGAGGTCGACGTCGTGCAGGACGGCGACGACGGTCCGCCCCTCCCCGTGCCAGTCGCGGACCAGACGCAGCAGGTCGGCCGCCGTCCGCGCGTCCACCGCATTGAACGGCTCGTCCAGAAGCATGATCGGCGCGTCCTGCACCAGCAGCCGGGCAAAGAGCAGCCGCTGGAACTGCCCGGCCGAGAGGCTGCCCACCGGCCGCCTCTCGAAGCCCGAGAGGCCGACGGCCGCCAGGGCCGCCGCGGCGCGGTCCCGCTGCTCGGGCGTGACCCCGCGGAAGGCGCCGACCCGCGACCAGTGCCCCAGCGTCACGACGTCGAGGCAGCCGATCGGGAAGGTGCGATCCAGCGCGGACATCTGGGGCAGCAGGGCGACGCCGCGAGCCGGCCGCTCCAGCCGCCCGTGATCCACCCGGTGCAGCCCGGCCACGGCACGCAGCAGGGTCGTCTTCCCCGCCCCGTTCGGCCCGACGATGGCCGTCAGGCTCCCCGGCTCGAAAGCGCCGGAGAGGTGGTGCACGGCCGGGCGCCGGTCATGCACCAGCGTCAGGTCGCGCAGGCGGATCGGGGCCGGGTTCACGCTGACAACGCCCAGACGACCGCGAGCCAAAGCACGGCCGACATCGCGCCTGCCAGGACGAGCCGGGGCGCCGCGCCGGCGGTGAGCGCAAGGGGGTCGGAGAGGCGGAGAGCCATGGTGCTACTGTATAACGTTCCGTGGGCCCCGCTTCAACGTCGCGCGCCCCGCGCAGGTTCAGGTGCGCAGGTTTGGGTGAGCAGGCCTGGATGCACGGGCTCGAGCCCGGCGTTTCGGGCTGGAGATCGGGGCGCCGGGTCTCCACTTGCCCGCCCGATGCCTTTCGACATCCCCCCTCCCGCGACCCGTCCGGGGAGGCCGCGATGCGGGCCGCGCTGCGCCGGCACAAGGCGGTCGCGACGGGGCTCCTGGCGGGCATGGCCGGGGTGACGCTCGGCTCCTACGCGCTGCCGCCGGGCTACTGGACCGAACTCCTCCAGGCCTCCGCGAAGGCCGGGCTCGTGGGCGGCCTCGCCGACTGGTTCGCGGTGACCGCCATCTTCCGCCACCCCCTGGGCATCCCGATCCCGCACACCGCGATCGTGCCGAACCAGAAGGAGCGGCTCGGCCAGGCCCTCGGCCGCTTCGTCGCGAACCACGTCTTCACGGATGCCGAGGTCCGCGCGGTCCTCGCCCGCCTCGACGCGGCGTCCATCCTGCGCGGCTTCCTGTCGGACCCGGCGACCGCCCGCCCAGCCGCCGAGGCGATGGCCCGCGCCCTCCCCCGCCTCCTCGCCAGCCTGGAGAAGGGGCAGGCACAGCGGGTCATGCGGCGCCTGCTGCCGCGGATCGTCTCGGGACAGGCTGCCGCGCGCATGGCCGCGCGGGCTCTTCGCCTGATGGTGGCCGGCGGGCGGCACCAGGAGGTCTTCGGCCTTGCCCTCGGCCAGTTGAAGGCCCTCATGGCGGCGAAGGAAGAGAGCCTGAAGACCGCCATCGCCGACCGCGTCCGGGCCGAGGGCGGTGCCCTCGTCGGCTGGATGGCCGGCGCCGCCGTCGCGCGCCGGGTCCTGTCGGCCCTGAACGCCGAGCTGGACAAGATGGAGCCGGGCGACAGCGACCTCCGCGCCGCCTTCGAGACCTGGCTCGAGGGCGAGATCGGCCGCCTGGAGAACGACCCCTCCCGCGCCGAGTCGATCGGCGAGGCCCTGCGCCGTGCCATGGCGCATCCCTCGGTCGCCGCCTGGCTCTCCGATTCCTGGGCCCGGTTGCGCGAGGCGATCGAGGCGGATGCAACCGACCCTGAAGGGCGCACGATCCGGCTGCTGACCGGCATGCTGAACAACCTGGCTGAGATGCTGGAGACGGACCGGTCGGCGCAGGAACGCCTGAACCGGACGGTGGAGCGTGGCCTCATGACCCTCCTTCCCGCCGCGCAGGGGCGGGTCGCCGGCTTCATCGCGAACGTCATCGCGCATTGGGATACGGCGACGGTCGTGGACCGGATTGAGTTGCGGGTGGGGCGGGACCTGCAATTCGTCCGGATCAACGGCACGGTGGTGGGGGCACTGGCGGGCGGGGTGCTCTTCATTGTGCTGCACGCCCTCTTCGGCCGGGTGGCGACCTGACGCGGCGGCGCCTACATCGGTCGGCATGGCCCTCGCCCTCTCGATCCTAGACCAGTCCACCATCGGGTCCGGCCGCACCGCCGACGAGGCGATCCGGGAGACCCTCGCCCTCGCACGCCACGCGGACACGCTGGGCTACGCCCGCTACTGGCTCGCCGAGCACCACGCGAGCGAGGCGCATGCCGGCACCGCGCCGGAAATCCTGATGGCCGCCATCGCCGCGACGACGTCGCGCATCCGTGTCGGCAGCGCGGGCGTCATGCTGCCCCACTATTCCGCCCTGAAGGTCGCCGAGCAGTTCCGGGTGCTGGAGGCCATCGCGCCCGGCCGCATCGACCTCGGGGTGGGCCGTGCCCCAGGCTCGGACGGGCGGACGGCCTTCGCGCTGAACCCCGACGCGGCGCGAGCCGCGGATCGATTTCCCGCGCAGGTGCGCGACGTGCTGGGCTGGCTCGGCGAGGGGCTCCCGGTGGACCACCCCTTCGCGCAGGTCATCGCCCAGCCGCGCGGCCCCACGGCGCCGGAGGTCTGGATCCTCGGTTCCTCCGACTACGGCGCGCAGGTCGCCGCGCATTTCGGCCTGCCCTATTGCTTCGCGCACTTTATCACGGACGGGCGCGGCGCGGCGGAGGCGCTGGAGATCTACCGCCAGGGCTTCCGGCCCGGCATCCTCGCGGCGCCGCACGCTGCCGTCGCAGTCTCCGCCCTCTGCGCCGAGACCGAGGCGGAGGCATGGCGCCTCTACCGGCCGCGCGAACTGTGGCGCCTGTCGCGAGACCGCGGCCGCTTCGTGCCGCTGCCGAGCGTGGAGGATGCGGAGGCCTATCCCTACTCCGCCGAGGACCTCGCCCAGATCGAGCGCCGGCGCCGCGGCGCCCTGGTCGGCACCGGCCCCGCTCTGCGCAGCCGCCTCGAAGGCCTCGCGGCCGAGCTCGGCGCGGAGGAGGTCGCGGTCCTCACGCCCATGCACGACCAGTCCGCGCGGCTGCGCTCCTATGCCCTGCTGGCGGAAGCGTTCGGACTGACCGCTGCGCCGCCCCTCGCGGCGTGATGGCGCCTCAGGTTCCGCCGATCACCAACTGCTTGTCGCGCAGCCAGGCGATGTGCTGGCGCAGCTGGTAGATCTTGTCGCCGTAGGAATCCGGCAGTTCCAGCCGCGACGCCTCGTTCTCCAGCGCGTCGAGCTTCGCGGCGGACTGCATCGAAAGCCCCTTGCCCGCCCCTTCCTCGACCTTCCGGACCTCACCGTAGATGCGGTTGAGCTTGCGCTCCATCTGCCACGTATAGATCGCCGGCGCGATGCGCGCGAGCGGCAGCAGCAACGTCACCAGCGGGATGATCAGCACCCAGAGCCGGTCCACCGCGACCGCAAGCCAGAAGGGGAGGTAGCGCTGCAGAAAGGACTCGCCCCGCTCATAGAAGTTCTTCGCGTCCTCCTGGAGCGGCAGGTCGGTGCCGGTTCCATTCGGGAAGCGCCCCTCCTGCGAGAACAGAGTGCGGTTGCGGTGGCTCTCTCGCAGCACCCGCATCATCAGCGCCGCGACCTGCGGGTTGAGGTCGGCATGCGACACGAGGGCGGCGGAGGGCGCCATCATCGTGATGTCCTCCCGCGGCAGGTCCTCGGGCAGGGAGAGGCCGGATCGCGGCAGCCGCGCGATGGAAAGGTAGCGCAACTGCGCCGCGTAGGCGTCGGCGCGGCTTCCGAAGTTCAGGAGGTTCACGCCCTCCGACCGGACGAGGCGCATGATCGCCTCGGTCGGCACGGCGGAGACGAACACCGCGGCCTCGGCTTGACCGTTCAGCAAGGCCTCCGCCGCCTCGTTGCCCGAGAACGGAAGAGGCTGGATCGCGTCGCCGCCGAGCCCATTGGCCTGGAGCAGAGCCAGAGCGAGCACCCGCGTCCCGCTGCCCTCCGGCCCCACCGCCACGCGCCGGCCGCGGAGCTGCTGGACGGGGTTTCCCCCAGCTTCCTGGCGGCGCACGAAGACCCAGGCCGGTTCCAGGAACACCGCGCCGAGCGAGACGAGGTCGCCGGCCGCCTCTGCCCCGGGGGCCCCCGTGTTCCCGACGATCCCACCCTGGACGAGGGCCATGTCCACCCGTCTCTCCCGAAGGAGGCGCAGGTTCTCGACCGATCCCAACGAGGGGACCCGTTCCACCTTGAAGCGCTCGGCTTCCAGCGCCCGGGCATAGGCGTCCACGGCGGCGGTGTAGGCACTCCCGGCATCCCGCGACACCGCGAGCCGGAGTGTATCGGGCGGCGCCGGTGAGACGAACCGGAACGCGACGAGGATGCCGACGATCGTCAGCCCGAGGACGATGCCCCAGCTCCGCAGGAACGCCTTGACCGATTGCCACATGCCCCGGGGAACGACGGTATCGTGAAGGGGTTGCACGCGGCCGCAACGACCGCGCAACCGCCCGCTGGTGTATCACGTTCGCCACGTGCGGGCCGCGTCGGCCGAGGGGTCGGGGGCCGCCACGCAGTTGACCATCAGGAGTTCACCATGTCCCGTCGGTTCACCCTCTTCGCGGCCGCCGTCGTCTTCTGCGGCCTGACAGCCGTCGCCCAGGCCCAGTCGCCCAGCGCCCCGATGACGGGCGACACGGGCAGCGGTGCCGCGGGCTCCGCGTCCGGCAGCACGATGCACCACCGTTCGACCCGGGCGCATCGCCCGATGCACCACTCCAACCGGGCGGCCGCCCACTCCAACCGGTCCGCCATGCGCGGCGGCCACACGGCCGGGCGCGGCGCGGCGCGCGGCGGGGCGAACGATGCAAATGCCGCCTACATGGGCGGCGGCGCGGTTTATGAGCGCGGCCCGGACGGGTCCCTCCGCCCCGTGATGTGACGGCGAGGCGGCGCCGCCGGGCACCCGGCCCGGCGGCGCCGTCCGCTCAGCGGTTCAGCAGCAGGTCGGGCAGGAACGTCACGACACGCGGGAAGACCGTGATGATCGCGACCGTCACGACCAGCAGCCCGAAAAAGGGCAATGACGCCCGGGCGATCGTCCCGAGCTCCCGCCCCGTCAGCCCCTGCATGACGAAGAGATTGAACCCCACCGGCGGGGTGATCTGCGCGATCTCCACCAGCAGCACGATGAAGATCCCGAACCAGACGAGGTCGAAGCCCGCGGCCGTGACCAGCGGCACGACGATCGTGGTCGTCAGCACGATCATGCTGACCCCGTCCACGAAGCAGCCGAGGATGAGGTACACGATCGTCAGGATGGCGATGAGCGCGTAGGGGCCGAGGCCCATTTCCGTGACGAAGCCGGCGAGCGCCCCGGGAATGCCCGTCAGCGCCATGGCCTTCGTCAGGAAGGCGGCGCCGGCGAGGATGATGTTGATCATGCAGGACAGCCGTGTCGCGCCCGTCAGGCTGTCGAGGAAATTGCGCCACGTCAGCGTGCGCGTGACCGCGGCCAGCAGCAGCGCCCCGCCGACACCGACTGCCGCGGCCTCCGTCGCGGTCGCATAGCCCGCGAACATGGACCCGATCACGACGAGGATGAGCAGCACGCAGGGGATGAGCTGCGCGGAGGCGCGGAGCTTCTCGCCGAAGCTCATCCGCGGCTCCCGCGCCGGCATCTTCGCGGGGTTCAGCAGCGCCCAGACCACGATGTACCCGCTGAACAGCGCCATGACGATCAGCCCGGGGATCAGACCGGCGATGAAGAGCCGAATGATCGAGGTCTCCACCGACACGGCGTAGACCACCATGATGATGGAGGGCGGGATGAGGATCCCGAGCGTGCCGGAGGTCGCGAGGCTGCCGATGGCCAGCCGCTCGTCGTAGCCGCGCCGCGCGAGTTCGGGCAGCGCGATCTTGGAGATCGTGGCGCAGGTCGCGGCGGAAGACCCGCAGACCGCCCCGAAGATCCCGCAGGCGAAGATGTTGACGTGGAACAGCCGCCCCGGCAGCCGCCCGAACCATGGCGCGAGACCGTTGAAGAGTTCCTGGCTCAGCCGCGTGCGGAACAGGATCTCGCCCATCCAGACGAACATCGGAAGCGCCGCGAGGGTCCAGGAACCCGTGCTCTCCCAGAAGGCCGAGGCCAGGAACAGCCCGGGCGTCGGGTTCGTCAGCACGAGCGCGACGTAGCCGACCGCCGAGAGCGTGAATGCGATCCAGATCCCGCCGCCCAGCAGGAGGAACATGACGACGAGCAGGAGCAGCCCGAGCGTGCCGAGGTCCATCGCACCCACCGCTCAGCGCTCCGCCGAATATTCGCCGCGCGCCGCCCGTGCCTCGGCCGCCTCGATGTAGGAGGTCTTGCGTCCCGCCAGCACGGCGACGAGGTCGTCGAGGATCGCGACGAGAAGGATCCCCGACCCGATGGGCATCGCCATCTTCGGCACCCAGAGCGGGAAGGCCACGAGGCCCTGCGCTACCTCCTCGATCTCGAGCGAGAAGAGCGCATCCTGCAGGGTCCACCACGTGATGTAGGCGACGGCCGCGCCGGTGAACGAGAGCGCGACGATCTCCTGCACCCGCCGCGCGCCGGGCGACAGGTTCTCGATCAGCATCCCGACACGGATGAGTTCCGCGCGCCGGAAGGCATGTCCCAGCGCGAAGAAGGTCGTGGCCACGCAAAGATAGGCGACGACGTCGTCCGCCGCCGGGATCTCGTGCCCGAGGGCCCGCACGGCGACGCCGCCCGCCATGACGAGGAAGATGCCGAGCAGCGCGAGAGCCGCCAGGCCGGCGCTCAACGCGTAGAGGCCGTCGAGCGCCCGCCGCATGGCCGGCTCAGGTCCCTGCGCGATAGGCTGCGATCAGCGCGCGGCCGTCATCGCCGGCCCGGGTTACCCACTCATCGGCCATGGTGCGGCCGACCCGGGACATGCCTTCCATCAGCGCCGTGCTGGCAGCGGATACCGTCAGCCCGCGCTGGCCGAGGATCGCCTGCTGCGACTCGGCGGCTTCCCGTGCCATCTGCCAGCCGCGTGTCTCCGCTGCTGCAGCCGCTTCCCGCACCGCCGCCTGCTGCGCGGCCGTAAGGCCGTCGAGCGCCCGGCGCTGGATGAACACCGCGTTGCGCGTGAAGGTGAACCCGACATTGGTGAAGAACTTCGCGTAGTCCCAGGCCTGCGTATCCACGCCCGTCGCGGCCGAGGTCACCATCGCGTTCACCACGCCCGTCGCGAAGGCCTGCGGGATCTCGCTCACCTGCACGAGGGTCGGCGAGGCGCCGACGAGGGTCGCGAAGCGGTTGGTCATGACGTTGAAGGTCCGCATGCGCGTCCCGCGCAACGCCTCGATGCTCTCGACCGCCGTGTTGGTGTAGAAGCCCGAGGGCGGCCAGGGCACCATGTAGAGCAGCGACACGCCCTGCCGCTGGAAGCGCGCCTCGATGTAGGGCCGCGCGAGGTCCATCAGCTTCTTGGCCTCGTCGAAGTTCGTGACGAGCTGCGGGATGCCGTCCACCTCGAAGAACGGGTCCTCGTTGCCGTAGGCCGATAGCAGGATCTCGCCCATCTGCACCTGGCCCTGCTGCACGCCGCGCTTGATCTGCGGCATCGGCAGCAGCGTGCCGTTGGTGTGGAGCTGCACCTGGATGGCGCCATTCGTGCGGGTCTGCAGGTCCTCCACGAAGGCGCGCACGTTGCGCGTGTGGAAGTTCCCGTCCGGGTAGGGCGTCGCCATCTGCCAGCGCGCCTGGGCGCGGGCGGGCCCGGCGAAGGCCGCGGCGCCGGCGGCCGCGGACAGCACGGTCCTGCGGGTGATGAACATCTCGGTCACGCTCCCCTGTCTCGCATCTCTGGTCGCCCCCGGACCGGGGGTGTTGGGCCGCATGATCGGCACCGTCCCGCCGTCCCGGCAAGGGTGCCCCGGGTCGTCATTCGGGATGCGACGCGAAAAATGCCCCTGATCAGGGCAGGGCGCGGGCTGCCTCTGCCACCTCCGCGGGCGAGAGCGCGTCCAGCGGATCGCGCCGGAGGATCCGCACCGCAGGCCCGCGCGGGCCGCAGAGGGAGGGATCACTGTCCCCGCCGAAGAGGGCAACGGTCGGACAGCCCGCCGCGGCCGCCATGTGCGTCGGGCCGGTGTCGTTCCCCACCGCCAGGACCGCCCGGCGCGCGACCGCGGCGATCTCCTCCATGCTCGTCCGCCCCGTGAGGTCCTTCGTCGCGGGTTGGGCCGCCGCGATCGCGGCGGCCAGCGGCGCTTCCGCCCCAACCCCCAGCACCACGGCCGGAAGATCGAGTCCCGCCGCAAGCGCCGGGAAATGCGGCCAGCGCTTGCCCGGCCGGTGCGGGCTGGCGCCAGGAATCAGCAGAACGAAGCGCCCGGGCAGGCCGAGATGCGACACGTCGAGGTCGAGCCAGTCCAGGTCGGGCTGCGGAAAGTCGCGGATACCCGCGATCTGCAACTGGTCGCGCGTCCGCTCGACCGTGTGCATTACCTCGCGATAGGCGCCGCACTGCGGGTGGCTCGCGCCCCAGGCGATGCCGGACCAGTCGGCCCGCAGCCCGACGAAGGCGCGATAGCGCGAGGACCGGCCCGAATTCTGCAGGTCGTAGACCCGGTCGAAGCGCCCACCCCGCAGGCGGCGGAACAGGCGCCACACGCCTGGCAGGTCCGCCCAGCCCGGCCGGCCGCAATCCCAGACCTCGTCGAACCAGGGCATGCGGCGCGACAGGCCGGCATAGGGCTTCGTCGTCAGCAGCGTGATCCGCGCGGCGGGGTGATGCGCGCGGATCGCCGCGAAGGCCTCGAAGGCCTGCACGAAATCGCCGAGCGAGCCGAGCTTGATGACGAGGACGCGCCGGATCACGGCAGTTCCCGGTACACGTCGAGCGTCGCCGCCTGCATAGCGGCGGTGGTGTAGCGCGCGAGCACCGCCGCGCGCGCCGCGGCGCCGACGGTCCGCCGCTCGGCCGCCGGCATGGCCAGCACGCGCGACAGGGCGGTGGCGAGGGCCCCAGGATCGCCGGGCCGGACGCGCCACCCCGTCACGCCGTCCGCCACGGTCTCACGCGGACCACCGAGGTCGGAGGCGATGACGGGGCGCCGCATGGCCTGGGCCTCGATCACCGTCCGCCCGAAGGCTTCGGCGTCGGTGCTGGCATGAATCACCACGTCCGCCAGGGCCAGGGCCGCCGGCACGTCGGAGGCCGGCCCCGGGATCCGGACGGCATCGCCGAGCGTGGCCGCGACGCGCCGCAACTCCGCAACGTACTCGTCCCGCCCCTGCGCATCTCCGAGGAGCACGGCGACCGGACGCGGCTCCGGCAGCCTCCCCAGGGCGTCGAGCAGCACGCGCTGACCCTTCCAGCGCGTCAGGCGCCCGGGCAGGAGGATGACGCTGCGGTCCGCGGGGAGGTCCCAGGCGCGCCGCAGCGCCTCGACACGATCCGGCGATACGGCGTCCGGGTCGAAGCGGACGGGGTCCACGCCGCGAGGGATGACTCGTAGCCTGTCAGGCCCCACGCCGTACCGCTCCCGCACCACGGCCGCGATATGCTCGCTGATCGCGATCACGCGGTCCCCGCGCGCCATGACGGAATTGTAGAGGCGCTTGCCGGGAAAGCCCTCGTTGTAGGTGCCGTGATAGGTCGTGACGAAGTGCGCCCCGGCGCGCCGCGCCGCGATCAGCGCGGACCAGGCGGGAAAGCGGCTACGGGCATGGATGATCCGCACCCCCTCCCCTTGCGCCAGATGCCGCAGCGCGACGGCGTTCGCCGTCAGCGCGGCCGGTGACTTGCGATCCAGCGGCAAGGTCACGTGCCGCCCGCCGGCCGCCTCGACCTCCGCCGCCAGCGGGCCGCCCGCGGAGGCGACGACCGCGCGGAACCCGGCGGCGACGAGGGCCTGCGCGATCTCTACGGTCCCCCGTTCCACCCCGCCGGAGACGAGGGCGGGCAGCACCTGCAGCACGGCGGGCGCGGGGTCCGGCATGGCGCCGCCCCTTACAGCCGGCAGGCCGTCGCGTCACGCCGGGCTGGGCGCGGCGCGGTGCCCGTAGGTGGCGTCCAGCCGTTCCCGGAGATAGGCCGCGCCGGTCGTTGGCGGCCAGTTGGCGCGCCGGGACGGTCCCGTCGTGCCCGGCAGGGCCGCGACCAGCGCCTCGGGGTTCGGGTCCAGGAAGAAGGCGGCGGAATACCGCTCCCGCGCCGGGTTGCGGACCCGATGCGGCGTGGAAGCGTAGGTCCCGTTCGACCAGCGCATGAGGCAGTCGCCGATGTTGCAGACGAGGGCGCCAGGCACGTCGGGCACGTCGAGCCAGCGGCCGTCGCGACGGCGGACCTCCAGCCCCGGCGTGCCATCGGTCGCGAGGATCGTCAGGTTGCCGTAGTCGGTATGCTCACCCGCACCGAGCACGGCGGGATCGCCGCCTGCCGGGTAGCGAAGCAGCCGGAGCGTCGCGATGGGACGGTCCAGCTTGTCGTCGAAGAAGTCCTCGGGCTGGCCCAGGTCGAGCGCGAAACCCCTGTGCAGGCGCAGGCTGAGATCGTGGCAGGCAGCGAACCAGGCGAGCGTCGCGGAAGCCGGGCAGGTCAGGCCAGAGGTTCAGGCCCCGGAAGGGCACCCCGGCCGCGAGCTCCGGGTCATCCGGCGCCAGTTCCAGCCCGATGTTGAAGGCTTCCTTGTTGTCGGCGGGCCGCATCGGATCGAGCTGCTCTTCCGCGAGACCGACATAGCCCCGGTTATGCGGGGAGCGGCGGATGGAGGCCGCATCCTTCGTTGCGAAGGGCAACGCGAAGAAGGATCGCGCCGCTGCGAAGAGGGCGTCCCGACCGTCGGCGCCGATGCCGTGATTGACGACGAGGAAGAAGCCGGTGTTCCGGCAGGCATCACCGAGGGCGGCTGCCATGCGGGCGGTCGCCGCGGCGTCCTGGCCCAAGCCCGCGGCGTCGAGGATGGGAATGGCATCAATCATGGCCGCCGGTGGAGCAAGGATCGTGCCCTCACCCGCCCTTCACGCCCCCGGCCGTCAGCCCCTCCACGATCTGCTTCTGCGCGACGAGGGTCAGCAGCAGCACGGGCAGGGTGACCAGCAGGGCCGCCGCGGCCAGGGGTCCCCAGGACAGTTGCTCGAAGGTCAGCATGTTGTTGACGGCCACCGGCAAGGTCCGCGTCTCTCGCCCTGCCAGCACCACGGCGAAGATGAAGTTGTTCCAGGAGAAGATGAAGGACAGGATCATCGCGACGGTCATGCCGGGCTTCGCCAGCGGCAACGCCACATGCCGGAACGCCTGCCAGATCGTCGCGCCATCCACCAGCGCGGCCTCCTCAAGCTCGTTCGGCAGTCCCTCGAAGAAGCCGATCATGATCCAGACTACGATGGGGACGGTGATGACGAGGTGCGTGACGATGATCGGCGTCAGAGTCCCCGTCAGCCCCAGCCACTGGAACAGCAGGAAGAGGGGGATGAGGTAGGACAGTCCCGGCGTGATCCGCGCGATGAGGATGAGCACCGCCGCCCGGGTCGCCCGCATCTTCGCGATGCCGTAGCCCGCCGGCACCCCGATCAGCAGCGCCAGCGCCGTCGCCCCGAAGGACACGATGACCGAGTTGATGGTGTAGCGCAGGAAGTCGTTTCGCTCGAACACCGCGACGAAGTTGTCGAGGATCGGCGGGTTCGGGATGAAGACCGGCGGGTAGTCCGTGTTGTCCAGCTCCGTCTTCAGGGAAAGCGAGAGCATCCACAGGAAGACGAACAGCGCGGGGGAGATAAGCATCAGGACGGAGAAGCCGAAGCCGATGCGCCCGAGCCACCGCCGGACGAAGTAGGCCGCAGGCGAGCGGATCGTCAAAGCGCCGCCTTCGCCCGCGCGCGGGTCCAGAGCAGGACCATCGCCAGCATCACGATGATGGCGAAGAACACGACGACCACCGCGCTCGCATAGCCCATGTTGTAATACGCAAAGCCCTGCAGGTAGAGGAAGATGTTGATCGTCTCCGATGCCGTCCCAGGCCCGCCCTGGGTGATGACGTAGATCGTGTCGAAGGCCTTCAGCGCGTCGATCGTACGGATGATCAGGGCCACGACGATGAAGGGCATCAGCAAGGGCAGCGTCACGTGCCGGAAGGCCTGCCACGGCGTCGCGCCGTCGATCTTCGCGGCTTCGTAGGGGTCGGTCGGCAGCGACGCGATGCCACCGAGGACGATCAGCATCACGAGGGGCGTCCAGTGCCAGACCTCCACCATGACGAGGGTCGGGATGACGGTGGAAGCCTCATAGACCCAGAGGGAGGGCGGGATACCGACCGTGCTCAGCAGCCAGTTCAGCACGCCGAGCTGCGGGTGGAACATCATCGTCCAGACCAGTGCCACCGCCACCGGCGTCGCCATCATCGGCAGGATGAAGATCGTGCGCGCGAGGCCCCGCAGCGGGAACTGCCGGGCGAAGCACAGCGCCGCGGCCGTCCCGAGCAGCATCGGGATCACCACCGCCAGCGCCGTGAAGTAGAGGGTCCGAAGAACGGCCCACTGGAAGCGTTCGTCGCTGAACAGCCGGGCGTAGTTGCCGAGGCCAACGAAGGAGTGCCCGCCTCCGATTTTCCAATCATGCACGGACATGTACAGCGTGAATACCCATGGGAAGAGGATCACGCCGACCACCACGACCGCCGCCGGCACGATGAAGCCGGCGTAGCGCCGCGCGTAGTTGCGGCGGCGTGGGGCAGCCCGTGCCGCTGCCTCCCGCGCCGGAAGGGCGGCCGTGCTGCTCAGGAGGCCCGCTCCGATTGCTCGAGCACCGGCCGGAACGCGTCCGTCGCCTTCTTCAGTTCCGACGCCACGTCCGCGCCGCCGACCGTGTTCGTTAGCCCGATGCCGATGGTGTCGCGGAACTCGGTCACCGGCACGATCTCCGGCAACCCCGGCCGTCCGATCTGCTGGGACTTCAGCACCGTCTCGAACCACTCCCGCCCGAAGGGCGATCCCTGCATGATCGACGCGTCCTGGTACAGCGCGTCGCGCGGCGGCGTACCGGCGCCGGCGGACAGCATTCGGCCGAGCATCGCCTTCCCCGTCATGAACTGCGCGTAGAGATAGGCCGGCCCCTGCTTCGTGCTGGTCCGGCTGACGCCGATGCCGTCGCCGAAGATCGCGGAATGGTGCGCCTTCGGCCCGGGCGGCACGACGGCGAAGCCCACATCCTCCACCACCCGGCTGCGCTGGCGGTCCAGCAGCGGCATCGCGAAGCCCACGCCGTCCAGCCACATGCCCACGCGCCCCTGCATGAACGACGTCTGGCACTCGTTCCAGTTGAAGCCGACGACGCCCGGGGGCGCGGCCTCCCGCAGAAGGGTCTTGTACATCTCGCCGGCCCAGACGGCTTCCGGCCCATCCGTCGTCAGGCGGCCCTGGCGGTCGATCGTCTCCATGTCCTGGCCCAGCAGCCACGACGTCCAGACCGGCACATTGGCGTTGCGCAGCCCGCGGCCCACGAAGCCGAACTGCTGCCGCGACGCGTTGGTCAGCGCCTTCGCGTGGCCGACCAGTTCGTCCATGTTCCGCGGGTCCTGCAGCCCGCGTTCCCGGAACAGGCGGCGGTTGTAGTACATGATCCAGAAGTCGATGTTCAGCGGCAGGCTGTCGATCTTCCCGTCGGCCTGCGTCACGTAGCGTCGCCCGCCCTCGCTCAGCCCGTTCCAATCGTAGTCCGGCGCCGTCAGGTTCGGGTCCGCCAGCATCGGCCGCAGGTCGGACAGCCAGTTACCCCGCGCCGCCAGCCGCTTCTGCACGTGCAGCGCGATCGTCACCACGTCGAAGGAAGGGCGGCCCGAGGAGAACTCGATCGCGACCTTCTGCCGGTGCTGCTGCTCCGGGATGGACTCCGAACCGACCTGGATGCCCGTCAGCTCCGTGAACTCGCGGTGATACCGCTCCATGACATCGGAGCGCGGGGAGCGGGTCAGCGTGACCTCGATCCGCTCGCCCCGGAAGCGCCGCCAGTCGAACTGCGACTGCGCGTTCGCGCGCTCCACGATCGGCGGCGCGGCGAGAAGGCCGGCCCCGGCCATCAGGGCGAAGCGGCGGGTGATCTCGGTCATGACATTCCTCCGGCGGGCTTGGGCTCGCCCTTGGGCCGGGAGGGTCGCGCCGCTTGCCCGGCCAAGGCAAGCCCGATACGCGCCCCGCCATGGAAGAGCAGCGCGGCACCGTCCCACGATCCGACGGGGTGGCCCTGGCCTGGGCGCAGGTCCGGGGCGCCGGGCCGACGGTCGTCTTCCTCGGCGGCTACCATTCGGACATGGAGGGCTCGAAGGCCCTCCACCTCCGCGACCACTGCGCTGCCGCCGGCCGGGCCTTCCTCCGCATGGACTACTCGGGACACGGCATGAGCGGCGGCGCCTTCGAGGACGGCACGATCGGAACCTGGACCGACGACGCCGCGCAGGTCATCCAGGCGCGCGCCCCCGGCCCCCTGATCCTTGTCGGCTCCTCCATGGGCGGCTGGATCGCCCTGCTGCTGGCCCGGCGCTGGGGGGAGCAGCGGGTCGGCGCCGTCATCGGCATCGCCGCCGCGCCCGACTTCACCGAGGCCCTGATCCCCGGCGAACTCACCGACGAAGACCGCGTGACCCTCATGCGGGACGGCGTCCTGCGCCGCCCCTCCGCCTATGGCGACCCCATCCCCCTTACCGCGAGGCTGCTGGAGGAAGGCCGACAGCACCTCATGCTCCCCGGCCCGATTCCCTATGCCGGCCCGGTCCGGCTGCTGCAGGGCATGGCGGACCCCGACGTCCCCTGGCGTCATGCGCTCCGGATCATGGAGGCCTTGCCCGGCCCGGACGTCCGGCTGACCCTCGTGAAGGGCGGCGACCACCGGCTGTCGCGCCCGCAGGACCTCGCGCTGCTGACCTGGACTCTCGACGACCTCCCGGCGTCAGCCTGATCCGGGGATCGCGCGTGGAGTTCCGGGGGAGGCAGCACCAGCCCGCCTGCCGTCCGCCTCTTCCGTCAGGATACCGCGAAGCCCCTCCCGGTAGGTCGGGTAGCGCCAGGCGATCCCCAGCGCCGCCTTCGTCCGGTCATTCGCCACGCGGCGGCTCTCCGCCCAGAAGGACAGCGCCATCGGCGACATCGTCTCCCGCGCGACGTCGAAGGGTACGGGCGCCGGCGGCGCCACGTCCAACAGCCGCGCGGCCTCCTCGACGACGGCCGCGCTCTCCGCCGGTTCGTCGTCCACCAGATGGAGGACGCGGATCGCAGGCGGTCCCGACTGCTCCGCCGCCGCGAGGACCGCGAGCGCGATGTCGTCGCGGTGGATCCGCGAGAAGGCATGACCCGGCTTGATCGTCCGCCGCGCCGTGCCGTCCCGGAGGTCGTCGAAGGGGCTGCGGCCCGGCCCGTAGATCCCGCCGACGCGGAACAGGTCCACCGCGCAGGGCGGCGAGAAGGCCTCCCAAGCCCGCTCCGCATCCCGCCGCCGCCGGGCGCGGGCGAGGGTCGGCGCTGCTTCGGTGGTCTCGTCCACCCAGCCGCCGTCGCGGTCGCCGTAGACGGCGGTGGTGGAGAGGTAGCCGATCCACCGCGCCCGCCCATCGCGCAGCGCAGCGCAATGGGCCGCGAGCACCGGGTCCCCCGCCTCACCGGGCGCAGCCGTGACGACCACGTGGGTCGCGGTGGCGATGCCCTCCCCGGCGCGGTCGAAGGGCAGCACGGCCACGCCGGGGGGCGGCGCCGAGGCGGCCGGGTCGCGCCGCGTCCCCGCCACGCGCCAGCCACGCGACGCGGCCTCCCGCGCGATGGCTTCGCCGGCATAGCCCAGCCCGAGGACGAGGAGATCGCGGTCCATCCTTCCCCCATGCCCCGTCGGCGCACGGCCGAACAGGGGCGTCACACTGGCGGCACAGCGCAGGACACTTCGGCACCGGGCCGTTCGGCGGTATGGTTGCGGGGATGCGCCGCAACCACCGTCCCGCCCTGCTCGGCGCCTTCGCCGCCGCGCTGCTGGCGGCCGCGGCCGGCGGCGCCTGGTTCTGGATGCCCCAGGCGCCCCCGCCCCGCCGCCAGAGGCGACGGAGGAGGCCCTGCCCCTGCCGCCGGAGCCTCCGCGCGTCGCGGATTCGCCGGAGTATGAGGAATGCCTGGCGAAGCTGCGCGACGACGCCCAGGGCGCCTATGCCTACGCAGAAGCCTGGGCGGCTGCCGGCGGTGGCGACGGGGCGCGCCACTGCTCAGCCCTCGCCGTGCTCGCGCTGGGGGAGCCGGAGCGCGCGGCCCCGCGGCTGGAGGCGCTGGCCGCCTCGACCGGCGCCGGTACGGCGGCGCGTGCGGCCGTGCTGGGCCAGGCGGGGCAGGCCTGGATGGTGGCGGGCCAGCCGACGCGGGCCTTCGGGGCGATCACGATGGCGCTCGCGCTGACGCCGGAGGACGTCGACCTGCTGATTGATCGTGCCATCGCCGCTGCCGCGATGGGCCGCCTGCGCGACGCCTTCGCCGACGCCGACCGCGCCAGCAGCCTGGACCCGCAACGGGTCGAGCCCTGGATTTACCGCGCCGCCGCCCTGCGCCGCCTCGACCGGCCGCAGGAAGCCCTGCGCGACATCGAACGCGCCCTCGCACTGGACCCCGCGAGCCCGGAAGCGCTGCTGGAACGGGGGATCCTGCGGCAGTTGCAGGGCGACTCGGCGGGTGCCCGAGCGGATTGGGAGAGCGTCATCGCCAACTCCCCGGACAGTGCCGCGGCCGACCTGGCGCAGCAGAACCTCGCGCTGAACGAGGCTGGACCCTCCCGCCGCTGAACATCTCCGGGGCTGGTCCTCCGATCGTCAGGTGCGACGGCGCCGTTCTTCCACGCGGTTGGGCGGACGCGCGACAGCGGTGACCGACCGGGGAAGCGCCGGGACGGCGGCGATCCGTCGGGCCCGGCGGCGAGGTGACGCGCACCGTCTGGATGGGTCTGGCCGCGGCTGAGCTGCAGGGCTGGATCGGACGGGTTCGTCGAGCACGCGAACGGGCGACTGGCGCGGGTCATCCCGGTCGTGTCCGACGCACATCCGGTCGGCGTGCGGCATCGCCGCCACGCACGCGAACCGGACGCGGTCGAAAGGATGTCCCTGCCGTCCGCGACGAGCGATCCGGTCGGAGGGCGCCGCACGAAGGGTGAGGCGCCCGCTGGTTAGCACGCCGGAAGGGGTCGCGGCCGGGCCCGGTAAAGCGCGTAGGGCGGCGGCGTCACCAACCGCCGCATCACGGACCGCAATGCGGTAGGGCCAGTCCCGCGTCGAATGCGACGCCGGCGACGGCAGCCCCCGCCCCTGCGGTTGGGACGCGAAGGGGCGGGAGACCGCGCATCGAAGCAGAGGTGACCCCCCGGCGTCAGTGGCCCTGGTCGGTCGCAGGGTCCGAGTTGAGGAGGGCGTAGCGCTCGATCCCAATCTTCTCGATGAGCGTGGACTGGGCGTGGAGGTAGTCGTGGTGGTGTTCCTCGTCCCGCAGGATGTTCAGCAGAAGGTCGCGGGAGACGTAGTCGCGCACGGATTCGCAGCGGGCGATGCCCTCCTTCAGATCGGCGATGGCCTTGATCTCCAGCTTCTCGTCGCACTGGAGGACTTCCAGGACGGACTGGCCGATGAGGATGGGAGTCAGGCGCTGCACATTGGGTAGGCCGTCGAGGAAGAGGATGCGGTTGATCAGGTCGTCCGCGTGCTTCATCTCCTCGATCGACTCCTCGTATTCCTGCTTGCCGAGGCGGGTGACGCCCCAGTGGCGCAGAAGGCGCGCGTGCGGGAAGTACTGGTTGATCGCGGTGAGCTCGTTCGTGAGCTGCGTGTTGCGATGTTCGATGACCTTCGGGTCGCCGGGCATGCGCGGGGCTCTCGTGTTTGCGGCAGGGTTGCCCGGCGATGGCGCGTTCGCAAAGCGGCCGGGTCAGTCGCCCGCGACCGGGGCGCCCGGCGCCGGGCGGAGGGTGTCGAGCACATGTGCGGTGCAGCCGCCGCACTGCGCCTGGCAGCCGCATCCCGCATAGACGTCGTGCACGCGGTCGGCGCCGGCGGCGATGGCGGCCTTGATCTGGGTGTCGGTCAAGCCGTTGCAATTGCGAATGGCTTTGCAAGGCATTCGCAACTTCTAGGCGGGCCAGGGAACCGGTCGGTGGGGCCCGGGCCCGGTCTCCCGATCTCTGCGCCGAAATCGCGGTCCTACGCCGCCTCCCTCACGACCCGCAGGACGTCCAGGCCGTAGCGGTCCAGCTTCGACGCGCCGACGCCGTGGATGGCCGCGAGTTCGTCGATGGTGCGCGGCTTGGCCAGCGCGATCTCGGCGAGGGTGCGGTCGGGGAAGATGACGTAGGCCGGGACGGATTGGCGCGTCGCCTCGTCCTTGCGCCAGGCGCGGAGCGATTCGAAGACGCCGTTGTCCGGGGGGCGGAGCGGGGTTCGGCGAAGGCGGGGGCCCCTCCCCTCGCCCGCGGCGGCTTGGGGCGGCGCGCCGGCGTGGCGTCGCGAAGGGCGGATTCGCGGAGCATCACCGTCTCCGTGCCGCGCAGGATCGGGCGGGCGGCTTCGGCGACGCGATAGATCGGCAGGTTGGTCTCGCCGCCCATCTCCAGCGCGCCGCGGGCGAGGAGGTGGCGGGCGATGCCGCGCCAGGCCGCTTCCGCGACGTCGCGGCCGATGCCGAAGACCGAGAGGCGGTCATGGCCGAACTGGGTCACCTTCGGCGTATCCTCGCCGCGCAGGACGTCCACGACGTGGCGCAGGCCGAAGCGGTTGCCCGTCTTGTGCACGGCGGAGAGGAGCTTGCGCGCGGCCTCGGTGCCATCCACCAGCCGCGGGGGATCAAGGCAGGCGTCGCAGTTGCCGCAGCGTTCGGGGGCCTCGTCGCCGAAGCAGCGGAGGAGGAGACGGCGGCGGCAGGTCGCGGACTCGACGATGGCGACCAGGCGGTCGAGGCGTTCGTGGTCCAGGCGCTTCTGCGTGTCCGGCGCGCCGCCTTCCTCGATGCGCTTGCGCGCCATCGCGATGTCCTCGGCGCCGTAGAGGAGGAGCGCGCGGGCGGGCTGGCCGTCACGTCCGGCGCGGCCGATCTCCTGGTACCAGGCCTCGGGGCCGCCGGGCAGCGCGAGGTGGGCGACCCAGCGCACATCGGGGCGGTCGATGCCCATCCCGAAGGCGATGGTCGCGGCCATGACGACGGGGTCGCCAGAGGCGAAGCGTCGCTCGGCGGCGCGGCGTGAATCGCTGTCCATGCCGGCGTGATAGTGCAGCGCGTCCCAGCCTTCCTTCTTCAGGCGGGTCGCGGTGCGTTCCGTCTCCGCGCGGGACGGGCAGTAGATGATGCCGGCACCGCGGCCGTCGGAGGCGTCGTCCATGAAGGCGCGGAGCTGGCCCGCGGCGTCGTCGCGCGGCGCGACGCCGATGCGGATGTTCGGGCGGTCGAAGGTGCCACGGAATACCGGCGTGTCCAGCAGCGACAGGCGTTCGCGGATGTCGTGGACGGTCCGTTCGTCCGCCGTCGCCGTGAGGGCGACGCGGGGGACCGTCGGGAAGCGTTCCGCGAGCATCGTGAGCAGGCGGTATTCCGGGCGGAAGGCGTGGCCCCAGGCGGAGATGCAATGCGCCTCGTCCACGGCGAACAGGGCGATGTCGCTGCGCGCGAGGCGTTCGGCGGTGCCTTCGAGCGCCAGGCGCTCGGGGGAAACGTAGAGGAGCTTCAGGCGGCCATTCGCGAGGTCGCGGGTGACCTTCGAGCGTTCCTCCTCGTCCAGGCCGGAGTGCAGGGCCGCGGCCGCGACGCCCTGCTGCCGTAGAGCGGCGACCTGGTCCTCCATCAGCGCGATGAGGGGCGACACGACGACGCCGAGGCCGGGGCGGCAGAGCGCGGGGACCTGGTAGCAGAGCGACTTGCCGCCGCCGGTCGGCATCAGGACGAGGCCCGAGCCACCGGCGGTGACGTGCGCCACCACCTCCTCCTGCATGCCGCGGAAGGCAGTGAAGCCGAAGACGTCGTGCAGCACCGTCCCGGGATCGAGGTGGTCCTCGGCGAGGAGCGTGCTCATCGCGCGCTCCCCGCGTCGCACCACGGCGCGCGGCGCATCAGGCGCGACCGCGCGCGGATGGTCGGTGGAGTCAGTTGCCGATCGCGATCTCGACGCGGCGGGATTCGGTCGGCACGGCCTCGAAGGGCACTGGGCCGCGGGGCTGGACGATGATGTTCTGCGCCGGGACGCCGGCGGAGACCAGGCCATCCCGGACCACCTGGGCGCGGGCTTCGGACAGGGCGCGGTTGAAGGCCTGGCCGCCGGCCGGGCCGGCGAAGCCGCGCACCGTGACCCGCGCGCTCGAGGATCGGGCGGCCGCGGCGGCATCGTTCACCGTCTGCTGGGCCGTGGGGCTGATCAGGGCGCTGTCCTCGGTGAAGAAGACCACGCGCAGCGGCTGCGGAGGCTCCGTCGCGCAGGCGGCCAGGAGGGGAAGGGTCGCCAGGACGGCGAGGACGGTGCGGCGCATCGAGGACTCCGGTCGCGCTACGGGCGTGCGCCGGGTTCGGCGCGCGGGGATCGCGCGGGAGGGATGCGGCGACCGCGCTGATTCGGTCAAGTTCCAGGAAAGACACGGTGACGGCAGGTGGCACGCGGCCCCCTGCGGCACCAGGGGCGGCGCTTGGGGACGCGGGCGGAACGACGCGGCGCTGTCGCCGCAGTGTCACGCGCGCTGCGGGTGCGGCGCGGATGTCCTTCGATGTTGCGCGGGTGCGCCGCGTCGCGCGCCGGGCGGGTCGCTGCCCGGCCGCCGGGTGCGTCACGCCGCGGCGGGCAGCGCGCGGCCGCCGGCGAGGCGCAGGATGCGGGTGGGGCGCTCCACGCCAGTGAGGCGGTGAGTGATGAGGATGGCGCTGCGGCCGCCGAGCGCGTCGTCAAGGGTGGAGAGGAAGTCGCGCTCCGTGTCCGCGTCCAGGCCGGCGGTGGGTTCGTCGAGGATGATGACGGAGGCCGGGGATAGGAGCGCGCGGGCCAGCGCGATGCGGCGGGACTGGCCGCCGGAGAAGCGGCCCCCACCCTCGCCGCAGCGAGTGGCGAGGCCGTCGGGCAGGGAGCGGATCAGGTCGGCAATGTGGGCGCGTTCGAGGGCGTGCCAAAGCGCGGCGTCGGGCGCGTCGGGGGCGGCAAGGCGGAGGTTCGCGGCGACGGTGTCGTCGAAGAGGGTGGCGTCCTGGGTCAGCGTCGCAATGCGGGCGCGAACCGTCTCGGCGGTGAGGGTGGCGTAGTCGGCGCCACCGAGGGCGATCGTGCCGGACCCCGGGGCCGCGAGCTTGAGGAGGAGCGCGGCGAGGGTGGACTTGCCGCTGCCGGAGGGGCCGAGGAGGGCGAGGCGGGCGCCCTCCGGCAGGTCGAAGGACAGACCGTCGAAGACGAGGGGCCGGTCGGGGGACCAGCGGAAGGAGAGGTCGCGGACGGCAATGGCGTGGCCGGCCGGGCTGGCCGAGGTCCCGGGGTCCGTGACGGCCGGGATGCGGTCGGAGGCCTCGAAGAGGCGGCGGGCGCCGGCGGCGGCCAGCGCGAGGGAGGAACCGGCGCGGGGGAGAAGGCCGACGGTCTCGGCCGCCGCGGTGACGAGGAAGAGGGCGATGACGGTGCCGGCCACGGCGGCGGAGCCGGAGGCGACTCCCCAGGCGAGGGCGGCCAGGAGGGCGGCCTGGGTCAGGATGGTGCCGGCCGCCGAGCCGAGGGCGCCGGCGCGGACGAGACGGCGCCGCGCAGCGTCCATGCGCCCGGCGGCGGTGGCGATGGCGGCGATGGCGCGGGGTTCGGCGTTGGCGGCGGCGATGTCTTCCAGGGCCATCAGGGGCTGGGCGGCCTCGGCGCGGAGGGTGCCGGTGGCCTCGGCGGTTGCCGCGGCGGCGCGGGCGGCGGCCGGGGCGACGAGGATGGGGAGGAGGAGTGCGGCGGCGAGCGGGATCGCGACGAGGGCGGCGAGGGTCAGCGACATGGCGCCGAGGATGACGGCGATGGCGAGGACGACGACGGCCGCCGCGGCGAGCGGCACGAGCGCGCGGAGATAAAGGCCGTCGAGCGCCTCGACGTCGGAGACGAGGCGTCCCAGGAGGTCGCCGCTGCGCATCCCCGGGCCGGTGGGCAGGCGGGCGGCGAGGCGCCGGAAGAACCACACGCGCGTGTCGGCCAGCGCCCGGAAGGTCGCGTCATGGGCAACCATGCGGTCGGCCCAGCGCAGAAACGGGCGGAGGAAGATCAGGGGGCGGAGGAGGATGAGGGAGGCGGAGGCCGCGACGACCGTCCCCGTCGCGAGGCCGCTCGCGACGCCGTCGCCGGCGAAGGTCAGGAGCGCGATGCCGGCGAGGGCGGAGATGCAGGCGACGACGGCGCCGGCGACCAGGAGGCCGGTGCGGTTGCGCCAGAGACCGAGGACGCGGAGGAGGTCACGCGCCGGGCCAGTCTCGCCCGTGGTCGCATGCGTGGTCGCACTCGTGGTCCGGGGCGTCGGGGCGGTGTCTTGGGCAGTCGCGCTCATCGGTGGTGCGATCAGGTCAGGTCAGGTCAGGGCGGCGCGGCGCGGCGCGACGGGAATGCCGGCATCGAGTTCCAGCACCTTGGGGAAGCGGGCGCGGAGCGCGGGGGAATGGCTGGCGATGACGGCCGTGCGGCCGACGAGGCTGGCGCGGAGGCCGTCGAGGACGGCGGATTCCGACGCAGGGTCGAGGTAGGCGGTGGGCTCGTCGAGGAGGACGAGCGGCGCGTCGCGGAGGACGGCGCGGGCGAGGGCGACACGGAGGCGCTGGCCGCCGGAGAGGCCGATGCCCCCCTCCCCCAGCATCGTGTCGAGGCCGTGGGGAAGGTCATCGAGGAAATCTGCGACGCGTGCGGTGCGGATGGCCTGGAGGAGCGCGGCCTCGTCCGCGTCGGGGCGGCCAAGGAGGATGTTCTCGCGCAGCGTCGCGCGGAGGATGGCAGGGCGCTGCGGCAGGTAGGAGACGAGGCGGCGGAGTTCCTCCGGCGCAAGGGCGAGGGCGTCGCGGCCGTTGAGGGCGATCCGGCCCGAATCCGGGCGGGCGAAGCCCATCAGCAGGCGCAGGACGGACGACTTGCCGCTGCCGGAGGGTCCGGAGAGGACCAGGACCTCGCTCGGCAGGACGCGGAAGGAGATGTCGTTCAGGGCGAAGGGGCGGGCGGGGTCGGGGCGCCAGGACAGGCGGTCCACGGTGAGCGTGACGGCGGGCGGGACCTCTTCGAGGCGCAGGCCGGTCAGGGCGGGGGCGTTCAGGACAGGGGCGAGGGCGGCGGCGGCGCCGCGCGCGGAGAGGCCCTCGTGATAGGTCGCGGAGAAGGCACGGAGCGGGGCGAAGAAGGCGGGCACGAGGAGGAGGCAGAAGAGGGCGGCCACCGGATCGGGGTGGCCGCCGGTCACGAGGTTGCCGTGGCGCCAGGCGAGGCAGCCGAGGATCGCCGCGGCGATCAGTTCCATGAGCCCAGAGGAGAGGAAGGCGATGCGGAGGACGCGCATCGTGCGGCGCCGCAGTTCGGCGGCGGCGGTGCCGAGGGCGTCGGCCTCCGCGTCCTGCCGGCGGAACAGGACGAGGGTGGGCAGGCCGCGCATGCGGTCGAGGAAGCGCCCGGACAGGCGCTCCAGCGCGTCGAACTGGCGGCGCGAGGCGATGGCGGCACCGATGCCGGAGACGGCCATGGCGACGGGGACGAGGAGGCCGCCGGCGGCCAGGATGGCGCCGGAGACCGGGTCCGCGACGGCCGCGGCCAGGGCGACAAGGGCCGGGGAGGCGATGGCGAGGGTCGCGGCGGGGATCCAGCGGGCGAAATATCCGTCCAGGGCCTCGACCCTGTCCACGAGGAGGGAGGTTCCCTCGCCTGCCGGGCGGGTGCCGGGAGTTTCGCGCAGGAGGCGGGCGGCGAGGCGGGCGCGGAGGCCGGCGCGGGCGGCCTCACCGGCACGGGCGGAGACGGATTCGGCGGCGACGGCCAAGGCGGCGCCGAGAACGGCCAGGACGGCGGCGCCGATCAGTTCGGGCCAGCCGGCGGTGCCGAAGCCCAGCAGCGCCGCGAGCAGGCGGGCGACGAGGAACGCGCCGCCGATGCCGCAGGCCGTGACGCCCAGGCCGAGCAGGACAGGGCGGAGGAGTGAAGATCGGCCCTCCTTCGCCGCGGCGGCGAGGAGGAGTCGGGCCGGGTCGTGGCGGCCGGCTTGGCCTCGGAGGCGTGACATCTGATCGGCACGTTAGACCGGGTGGGGTGGGGTGGGAACCTGACGGCAGGATGTGGGACCGTTTTGCGGGTCCGCGATCCGCCGGATCGATGCCGCGTTCACCCCCTGGCGCATGGCATGGGGGGTGCTACGGCGCGTCGGGCGCCGCGGCCGGGCTCCTGACCGAGACGAGGGCGATTCGCGGCGCCGGGCCGCTCGGGGCAGGGTTGGGCGGCGTGGGGCCGCGTTGTTCAGGGGGAGGACGCGGCGTGCTGCCGACGCATGGGCGCTACGGGTACGTGGGCTGGGGGGAACGGGCGCGGTGGGCCTGGCCGGGCGGGGCGCGGCTGGCGGTATACCTCGGGGTCAACCTGGAGCACTTCGCCTTCGGCGAGGGGTTGGGGGCGGAGCTGGCGCCCGGGGGACCGCAGCCCGACGTGCTGAACTTCGCCTGGCGCGATTACGGAAACCGGGTCGGGGCGTGGCGGCTGATCGAGCTGCTGGACGAGTTGTCCCTGCCCTGCACGGTGCTGCTGAACAGCGCGATGTACGACTACGCGCCGTCTCTCGTTGCGGCGCACCGGGCGCGGGGGGACGAGATCGCGGGACATGGGCGGACGAATTCCGAGCGGCAGTCGGTGATGGGCGAGGACGCCGAGCGGCGGCTGATCGAGGAGAGCACGGCGGCGATCCTGCGCCACGAAGGGGTGGCGCCGATGGGGTGGCTGTCGCCGTGGATCGCGGAGAGTGCGGCGACGCCGGACCTGCTGGCGGAGACGGGGTATCGCTACACGCTGAACTGGTGTTCCGACGACCAGCCGGTGTGGCACGCGGTGCGGGGCGGCGGGCGGCTGCTGGCCGTGCCGTACCCGCAGGAGGTGAACGACATCCCGTCCGTGGTGGCGCGGAAGGATTCGGTCGCTCAGTTCTGCGACATGATCGTGGACGACTTCGACGAGCGGCTGCGGCAGGTGCGGGACGGCGTGGCGCAGGTGATGGGGATCGCGCTGCATCCCTACATCATCGGGCAGCCCTACAGGTTGCGGGCGCTGCGTCGGGCGCTGTCGCATATCGCGGCGCGGCGGGACGTGGTGTGGGTTTGCCGGGCGGCGGACGTGTACCGGCATGTCGCGGCCTTGCCCGAAGGGAGCGTGGCGTGACGGTGCATCACGCGGGCTCGCGGCGCTTGCCGGGGACACGGTAGGGCGCTTCGCCGCGCAGGACGGCGAGGGCCTCGTCCAGGCGGCGGGCCACCGTCGCCGGGGTCTTCGCGGAGGCGACGCGGTGAGCGAGGCCGCGTCGCGCGCCGGGCGTCATCGCGTTCCAGGCGGCCTTCGCCTTGTGGTCCGCCTCCAGGGCGCGATCCAGGGCTTCCGGCGTTTCGACGGTGTCCGGGGGTTCGACGCGGAAGCGGACCTCGACGACGTCGCCGGGCTTGATCTCCGCCGTGCGGATCAGGTCCTTCGAGAGCATGAGGAACCAGCGCCCGCGGACGGGCTGCCACGCGCCGCCGAAGGGGATGTCGGCGACCTCGCCGCTCGCGCGCAGGCGGTTGCCCGGCGGGAAGTCGAGGGTGGCGGCAAGATCGGGCGGGAGGAAGACGACGGTGTACCGGTAGGTGCCGACGTCGTGGAGGACGACGGGTGCCTCGAAGCGGTGGGGGTAGGCGGGCATCGCGCGTCAGGCGCCGCGATGCGTTTGGGGCGTGTGCGTGCGGCTCATCGGGCGGGGTCCTCGGTGGCGGTGATGTCGATCGTTGCCGGTCAAGATGGATGCCCCGTGGCGCCGGGGACCCAGACCTGGCCGTCGAACAGGCGCCGCGCGGTGCGGTAGAAGCCGCCGCTCTCGGCTTGCCAAGCGCCGGCGGGGTCACGCGTGACCTCGGCGGCCACGGTGAGGACGCCGGAGGGCATGCCGATGCGGAGCGATGCGCCGTTCCGCCCCGTCGCTTCGTGGACCAGGGTGCCGTCGATCCGTGCCGCGACGGCGGCGCAGAGGGAGATGGTGAGCGGCAGGGCGCGGTGGGGCTGGCCGTTGGACAGGATGCGTGCGGCGAGGTCATGCGTTGCCGTCGTGAACTCCTCGCCGGTGAGGCTACGGAAGGGCGCGGGCGGGGCGACGACGCCGATGAACGGGATGGCGCTGATCGCACGGGCCGCCGCGAGGTCGGGCGCGATGCCCATGGCCACGGAGCCGGCGGCGCGGATCGCGGCGAAGCGGGCGAGGAGGTCGGGACGCGATTCGATCTCGTCCGGGAGTTCGCGGCCGGTGAGGCCAAGATCGGCGGCACGGAGGAAGACGCAGGCGTTGGCCGCATCGACGAGGGAAGCTTCGAGGCGGCCGATGCCTCCGACGTCGAGCACGTCGCGAGGGTTGCCGGTTGGAAGGAGGCGGCCGGTGGAGGCACCGCCGGGCTCAAGGAAATCCAGGCGGATCGGCGCGCCGGTGCCGGCCACGCCGGGGATGGCGAGGTCGCCATTCCCGCGCGTCCGGCCGTCGAGCACGGGGAAGGTCGCGCGGATGATCTTGCGCGTATTGGTGTTGTGGATTCGAACGGTGGCGGTGTCGCCGGGGGCGTGGACCAGGCCCTCATCCACCGCGAAGGGGCCGATGGCGGAGGACATGTTGCCGCAGTTGCTGCGGTAGCCCACGCAGGTCTCGCGCACCTGCACCTGGGCGAAGGTGTAGTCGAGGTCGGCATCGTCGCGGGTGGACGGGCCGATGACGCAGACCTTGGAGAGGGAGGAGACCCCTCCCCCCATGCCGTCCAACTGGCGACCATAGGGGTCGGGACTGCCCATCAGGGCCGTGAAGAGGGGTGCCCATTCCGCGCGGTCCGCCGGAAGGTCGCGGGCGTGGAACATCACGGCCTTGCTGGTGCCGCCGCGGTAGAAGGCGGCGGGGATGGGGCGCATGGCGCCGGGCCGGTCAGAACGTCACGACGCTGCGGATGCTCTTGCCCTCATGCATCAGGTCGAAGGCGTCGTTGATGCGGTCGAGCGGCATGGTGTGGGTGATCAGGCTGTCGATGTCGATCTTTCCCTCCATGTACCAGTCCACGATCTTGGGTACATCGGTGCGGCCGCGTGCGCCGCCGAAGGCGGATCCGCGCCAGTTGCGGCCGGTGACGAGCTGGAAGGGACGCGTGCTGATTTCCTGCCCGCTGGGGGCGACGCCGATGATGACGGAGGTTCCCCATCCCCGGTGCGTGCATTCCAGGGCCTGGCGCATCGTCGCGGTGCTGCCGATGCATTCGAAGGAGAAGTCGGCGCCGCCGTCCGTCACGTCCTGGATGGCCTGCACGACCTTGTCGCGGCCGACGTCGTCGGGATTGACGAAATGGGTCATGCCGAACTTCTTCGCCTTCTCGGCCTTGGCGGGGTTGAGGTCTACGCCGACGATGCGGTCGGCGCCTACCATGCGCGCGCCCTGGATGACGTTGAGGCCGATGCCGCCGAGGCCGAAGACCGCGACGGTCGCTCCGGGCCAGACTTTCGCGGTGTAGATGACGGCGCCGATGCCCGTCGTGACGCCGCAGCCGATGTAGCAGATCTTTTCGAACGGGGCGTCGGGCCTGACTTTGGCAACCGCGATCTCCGGCAGGACCGTGAAGTTCGAGAAGGTGCTGCAGCCCATGTAATGGAAGACGGGCTTGTCGGGCGCGTCGCAGGAGAAGCGCGACGTGCCGTCGGGCATGACGCCCTTGCCCTGCGTCGAGCGGATCGCCGTGCAGAGGTTGCTGCGCTGGGACAGGCAGGTTTTGCAGGCGCGGCATTCCGGCGTGTAGAGCGGGATGACATGGTCGCCGGCCTTGATGCTGCTGACGCCGGCGCCGACCTCGCGCACCACGCCAGCGCCCTCATGTCCCAGGATGCAGGGGAAGAGACCTTCGCTGTCGAGGCCGGAGAGGGTGTAGGCATCGGTGTGGCAGACGCCCGTCGCCATGATCTCGACGAGGACCTCACCGGGCTTGGGGCCTTCGAGGTCCACCGTCTCGATCGTCAGCGGCTTGTTGGCTTCCCAGGCGACGGCGGCGCGGGTCTTCATGGCGGGCGTGGTCCCTTCCCTCTTCGGGGCGGAGAGTAGCCGCGGGGCGTGGGGTCAGGCCAGGAGGCGGCGGATCACGTGGCGGTAGCGGGCGGCGATGACGTCACGGTCGCGGTGGCGGCCGTCCTGGACCAGCGATTCGGCCGCGACGACCGAGGTACGGACGGGGTTGGCCTGGCCGGAGAAGACCCATGCGTCCAGGAGTGCGTCGGCCTCGTGCCCGGCCAGGGTCGGGTGGCTGTCATCCAGTTCGACGAGGTCGCAGCGATGGCCGGGGGCGATGGCGCCGGTCAGCGTACCGGAGGCGCGGGCGCCGCCGGCGAGGACCGCGCGTAGCAGGGCGGCGCCGGGATGCGGGTCCCTGTCGTCAGCCGCGAGGCTGCGGGCCTGATCGCGCAGGCGCTGCGAGGTTTCGAGCTGGCGGAGCTCGTCGCGGGGCGCGGTGCCGACATGGCTGTCTGTGCCGATGGCGATCCGGCCGCCCGCGCCGCGGAAGGTCGGCAGGTCGAAGATGCCGTCGCCGAGGGAGGCTTCGGTCGTCGGGCAGAGCCCGGCGGTCGCGCCCGTGCGCGCCAGGCCTTCGCTTTCCACGCGCAACAGGTGGGTGCAGTGGATGAGGCACCAGCGCCGGTCGAGTGGGGCGTTGTGGAGCAGCCATTCGACAGGACGCGCGCCGGTCGCGGCCAGGCACTCCTCCACCTCCCGCGTCTGTTCGGCGGCGTGGATGTGGACGGGGCCGGGGTAGTGCGCGACCTCCGCCAGCATCGCCGGCGTCACGGCGCGGAGGGAATGGGGAGCAACGCCGAGGTTGGCGCGGGGGCGGGTGCGGACGGCCTCGGCGCAGCGCTCCATGACGCGGGCGAAGCCGTCGAGGTCATTCAGGAAGGGGCGCTGGCCCGGGTTCGGGTCGCGGCCGAAGATGCCGCCGTGGCGGTAGAGCGACGGGAGGAGGGTAAGGCCGATTCCCGTCGCGTCCGCGGCGGCAAGGTGACGGAGGGCCATCTCCGCCCGGTCGGCGTAGGGCGTCCCGTCCGGCTGGTGGTGAAGGTAGTGGAACTCCACGAGGTGGGTGAAGCCGTGTTCGAGGCATTCCACGTGCAGCTGCGCGGCAACGGCCTCCGCGTCGTCGGGCGTGAGACGGGTGACGAAGCGGTACATCGTCTCGCGCCACGTCCAGAAGGAATCCCGGCCGGCGGGGGAGCGGCGCTCGGCGGCGCCGGCCATGGCGCGTTGGAACGCGTGGGAGTGGATGTCGGGGACGCCGGGGATGGCGTGACCCGGCAGGCGCTGCGCGGCGCCGGGCGCGGCGTCCGGCGTGACGCGGATGATCGTGCCGCTGTCGTCGGCTTCGACCAGGACGTCGCGGGCCCAGCCATCCGGGAGGAGGGCCCAGGCGGCGTGGAAGGCCGTCACGGATTCGGCGGATCGGCGGGCTTGCGGGACGCGCCGTCCAGCAGCGGGAAGGAAGGGGCGGGTGATGGCGCGGCCGCGTCGAGCAGGGCGAAGTTCGCGGGCTCCGGCGTCGGGAGATTCAGCAGGGCCATGGTGGTCGTGGAAGGTGGCGCGACCTCGGGTTCGGCGGCCCAGGTGACGCGCTGGAGGTAGGTGGAGAGAAAGCGGCGGAGTCGCGGCTCCTCCGGCTTGCCGAAGACGGCGCGGGCCGGGCCGTCCACGAGCTTCTTGCCGTGGTCGAGAAAGATCGCGCGGGACGCGACGTTGGCGACGAAGCCCATCTCGTGGCTCACGACGAGCATCGTCTGTCCCGCCTCGGCCAGGGCGCGGATGACTTCCAGCACCTCCGTCGTCAGCTCGGGGTCGAGGCTGGCGGTGGGTTCGTCGAAGAGGATGATGCGCGGCTCGACCGCGAGGGTGCGGGCGATGGCGACGCGCTGCTGCTGGCCACCTGAGAGCTGCGCGGGGCGGCGATCGGCGAGCGAGCGCAGGCCGACACGGTCCAGCATGGCGTCGGCGCGGGACGCGGCCTCGGCCTTGGACATCCTGCGGGCGAGGCGGAGGGCAAGGGCGACGTTCTCGCGCGCGGTCAGGTGGGGCCAGAGGTTGAACTGCTGGAAAACCATGCCGACCGTGCCGTCGCCCGGGCGGGGCTCGCGGCCTTCCACGGTGACGCGCCCTGCCGTCAGGGTATCGAGGCCGGCGATGCAGCGGAGTAGGGAGGACTTGCCGGAGCCGGAGGGGCCGATGATGCCGACCACTTCGCCCCGCGCGACGTCGAGGGCGATGCCGTCGAGGATGAGGGTCTCACCGACCTGGCGGCGGACGGAGTCCACGCGGAGGAAAGCGGTCATGCGAGGGCAGCCTGGATTTTCTCGGGCTGGGTGGTGCCGAGGGTCGCGCGGGCGATCGCGCGTTCGAGGCGGCGCGCGGCCCAGGCGGTAAGCTCGACGAGGAGCCAGTAGCCGAGCGCGAGGGCGAGGGTCGTCTGGGCGAAGGCGAAGGTGGCGCTGCCGACGCCGGAGACGGTGAAGGTCAGTTCGGGCACGGTGATGATGGAGAGGATCGCCGTTTCCTTGATGAGGATGACGGAAAGGTTGGCGAGCGCCGGCAGGACGGCGAGCGCCATTTCGGGCAGCAGGATTCGGGCGACCGTCTGCGGCGTCGTCAGGCCGAGGAGGCGCGCGGCTTCCGTGTGACCGGGTGGGATGGCCCGGAAACCGGCGCGGAAGACCTCGGAGAAGTAGGCGGCGGCGTAGACGGAGAGGGCGAGCCAGCCTGCGACGATCGGCGTCAGGTCGAGGCCAATAAAGGGGCCGCCGAAGTAGAGGAGGAAGGCCTGCACGAGGAAGGGGATGCCGCGGACGACCTCGACGATCGCGAGGAGGAGCCAGTTCAGGGGCGCGGGGCCGAAATGGCGCGCGATGGCCACGAACAACCCGGCGGCGAGGCCGGTGGTCACGGAAGCCAGCCAGATCGCGACGGTCAGGGGCAGTCCGCGGGCGACGGCGTCCAGGGTATCGAGAACGACGTTCACGCGCGGCGCCCGCCCCAGCCGACCGCCATCAGGGCGAAGTTGATGACGAGGTAGATGGCGCCGCAGAGCGCGTAGGAGGGCAGCGGCTGGAAGGTGGAGGACGCGATGGCCTGGCTGGCGCGCGTCAGTTCGAGGATGCCGACCACGGAGACGAGGGAGGAGGCCTTCATGATCATGATGGCCTCGTTGACGATGGCCGGGCGCATGGCGGAGGCCGCGATCGGCAGGCGGATGCGGAGGAAGGTCTGCACCGGCGTCAGGCCGAGAAGGCGGGCGGCCTCGACCGAGCCGGCGGGAACGATGGCGAGGCCGCCGCGCAGGATTTCCGCCATGTAGGCCGCGCAGCAGAGGCCGAGCGTGCCGACAGCCGCGACGATCGCCGGGATGTCCAGGCCGATGAAGGGCAGCGCGTAATAGGCGAGCAGCAGTTGCACCAGCAGCGGCACGCCCCGGAAGAAGGAGATGTAGGTCGCGGCGAAGGCGCGCGCCCATCGGGCCCGCACCGTCGCGGCGGCGGCGATGACCGCCCCCGCCGCGAAGCCGAGCGCGATCGCGGCGAGGGAGACGAGGATCGTGGCCACCGAGGCGCGCAGCAGCGCGGGCAGCGCCTCCTCGATGAAGGCCCAGTCCATCACGGCAACACGGCCGAGGGCGCTCAGACCGTCGGCGGCGGGACGTTGTCCGGCGTGTCGAAGGCCTGGCCGAACCACTTGGTCTGGAGGGCGGCAAGGCGGCCGTCGGTGCGCATGCGGCGGATGCTGTCGTCGATGGCGTCGAGCAGCGGGGCGCTGTCCTCGTCCTTGCGGCCGATGTAGCCGAAGTAGGATTTCTCGCCGAAGGGCGGGTTGACCACGGCGAAGACGTTGGGACGGGTCTTCGCGACGAAGGCGATGTTGGGCAGCGAATTCGCGACGGCCGCGATGCGTCCCGCGGCGAGGTCGGCATAGGCCTCGGAGAAGGACTGGTATTCACGGATCGGCGGCGTGGTGCCGGGCAGGCGCTGCACGAAGGCCTGGAACTGGGCGAGTTGCGCCGTCGCGGTGGCGCCGCCGAGCTGCTTGCCCGCCACGTCCTCCGGCTTCTGGATGGAGGCGTCGTTGGCGCGCTTGAGCACGGCGACGGTCGCCTCGGCGACGGGGACGGTGAAGCGGTAGCGCTCCGCACGGGCGCGCGTGATGGTGGCGGGGCCGCCGACCATGTCGTAGCGGCCGGCCTCGAGGCCCGGGAGGACCGCCGGCCAGGGCAGGTCCTGGAAGCGGATCCGGACGCCGAGGTCGCGTCCCACATGCTCGAAGAGCTCGACGTTCATGCCGACCTGGCGGCCGCCTTCGGTGAAGTCGAACGGGGCGAAGTGCAGTTCGGTCGCAATCAGCAATTCGCCGGCGCGGCGGGCCTTCTCCAGGTTGTTCGCGGCGGCGGGCCGGATGAAGGGAAGCGAGAGGGCGGCGGCGCCGAGGGCGCGGCGGGTGAAGCGGGGCATCGGGGTCCCTCCTGGGGTCGTCCTGCCGGCGGATCATGCACGGGGCGTGCCGCGTTGTCGTCCCCTCGCGGTTGACCGGCGTGGCAGGGGCGGTGAGCCTGTCGGTGCCGGGCGATGGTGCGGCCGGCGTCAGGAGGCGCGATGGCGGGCGATCTTCCGGTCCTCGACGTGTCGGGACTGCGGTCGGGGAGGCGGGCGCCGTCGCGCGGCTGGCGGCGGAGGTGCGGGCGGCCTGCGAGGGACCAGGATTCTTTTACGTGCGGGGCCACGGGATCGCGGCGGAGGTGATCGACGCGGCGGCGCGGGAGGCGCTGGCCTTCTTCCGGCTCCCGCACCAGACGAAACGGGGCGTTGCGGCGAACCGGCTGCACCGGGGCTGGCACGCGATGGGCGGCGCGCTGATGGAGGGTGCGAAGCACCCGGACCGGAAGGAGTTCTTCTCCATCGGCCTCGAACTGCCGGAGGACGATCCGGACGTCGTGGCCGGCGTGCCGCTGCGGGGGCCGAACCAGTGGCCGAACTTCGCGCCGGCGCTCCGGCCCGCGATGTCGGCCTATTTCGGCGCGGTGGGGCGGGTTGGGGCGGATCTGCTGCGCGCGGTCGCGGTTTCGCTGGACCTGTCGCCGGCGTTCTTCGCGGATCGCTACCGCAAGCCGCTGCAGCGGACGCAGGCGATCTACTACCCGCCGATAGACCTGCGCGAGGACGAGTTCGGGCTCGCGGCGCATACGGATTTCGGCTGCATCACGCTGCTCTGGCAGGACGACAACGGTGGCTTGCAGGTGCGTGAGCAGCAGTCCGGGGAGTGGATCGACGCCCCTCCCCTGCCCGGCACGCTGGTGGTCAACGTGGGCGACCTCCTCGGGCGCTGGTCGAATGACCGCTTCGCTTCCACGCCGCACCGCGTGCTGAACCGCAGCGGGCGGGAACGCGTGTCCATCGCGACCTTCTACGACCCGGACTTCGAGGCGCGCGTCGATCCCCGCGAACTCGGCGTCTCCGACGCGGAGGCGCGGTACGAGGCGACGACGGCAGGCGCGCATATCCTCGGGCGTTTCGACCGCGCCTTCGCGTACCGGAAGGCGGTGGTGGCATGAGTCGCTTCCGGAACGCGCCGTCCATCCGGGCACCGCGGGGGACGGAGATCACGTGCCAGCAATGGACCACCGAGGCCGCGTTGCGGATGCTCATGAACAACCTCGACGACGAGGTGGCGGAGAACCCGGCGGAGCTCGTCGTCTATGGCGGCATCGGGCGGGCGGCCCGGGACTGGGAGTGCTTCGAGGTCATCCAGCGCGCGCTGCGCCGGCTGCGCGAGGACCAGACCTTGCTGGTCCAGTCGGGCAAGCCGGTCGGCGTGTTCGAGACGCATGCGGATGCGCCGCGCGTGCTGATCGCCAACTCCAACCTCGTGCCGCGCTGGGCGACCTGGGAGCATTTCAACGCGCTCGATCGCCAGGGCCTGATGATGTACGGCCAGATGACCGCGGGGTCCTGGATCTACATCGGGACGCAGGGGATCGTGCAGGGGACCTACGAGACCTTCGTGGAGGCAGGGCGGCAGCATTTCGGGGGCGACCTGTCGGGGCGCTGGATCCTGACGGGCGGGCTCGGCGGAATGGGCGGGGCGCAGCCGCTGGCCGGCGTCTTCGCCGGGGCCTGCGTGCTGGCGGTGGAGTGCCAGCCCTCGCGCATCGAGAAGCGGCTCGAGACGCAGTACCTGGATCATCGCGCGGATGACCTGGACACGGCGCTGGCCATGATTCGGGCGGCCTGCGCGGAACGGCGCGCGATCTCGGTCGGGCTGCTGGGAAATGCGGCGGAGGTGTTTCCGGAGCTGGTCCGGCGTGGCGTCGTGCCGGACATCGTGACGGACCAGACCTCGGCGCATGATCCGTCGAACGGCTACCTGCCGGCGGGGTGGACGCTGGGGCAATGGCAGGCGAAGCGGGAGAGTGACCCGGCCGCCGTCGCTGCCGCCGCGAAGCGGTCCATGGTCGCGCACGTGCAGGCGATGCTGGACTTCCAGCGGATGGGGGCGAAGGTCCTCGATTACGGGAACAACATCCGGCAGATGGCCCGGGACGAGGGGCTGGAGGGGGCCTTCGGCTTCCCGGGCTTCGTGCCGGCCTACATCCGCCCGCTGTTCTGCCGGGGGATCGGGCCGTTCCGGTGGTGCGCGCTGTCCGGCGATCCGGACGACATCCGCAAGACCGACGCGAAGGTGCGGGAGATCATCCCGGACGATCCGCACCTGCATCGCTGGTTGGACATGGCGCAGGCGCGGATCCGGTTCCAGGGGCTGCCGGCGCGCATCTGCTGGGTGGGGCTGGGGCAGCGGCACCGGCTCGGGCTGGCATTCAACGAGATGGTGGCCTCGGGCGAATTGTCGGCGCCGATCGTGATCGGGCGGGACCACCTGGATTCCGGATCGGTCGCGTCGCCTAATCGGGAGACCGAGGCGATGATGGACGGGTCCGACGCCGTCTCCGACTGGCCATTGCTGAATGCGTTGCTGAACACGGCGTCCGGCGCGACCTGGGTGTCGCTGCACCACGGGGGTGGCGTAGGAATGGGGTATTCCCAGCACGCAGGCATGGTGATCGTGGCGGACGGCACGCCGGAAGCGGCGCGGCGGCTGCGGCGCGTGCTGTGGAACGACCCGGCAACGGGGGTGATGCGGCACGCCGACGCGGGCTACGGGATCGCGCGGGACTGCGCGCGGGAGCAGGGGCTGGACCTGCCAATGCTCCGCGCATGATCCGGCCGGGCCATGTGGGGCTGGCGGACCTCCGCGCGGTGATGGAAGGCGCACGGCTCGACCTCGGCGGGGAATGGCGCGTCGAGGTCGAGCGCAGCCACGCGGCGCTGCTCGCGCGGCTGGCGAGGGGCGAGACGATCTACGGAGTGAATACCGGGTTCGGGAAACTCGCCTCGACGCGGATCGGGGCGGGCGATCTCTCGCGGCTGCAGATGAACCTGCTGCGGTCCCACGCGGCCGGGGTGGGGGAGCCGCTGCCGCGGCCCGTCGCGCGGCTGATCCTCGCGCTGAAGGCGCTGTCGCTGGCGCGTGGGGCATCGGGGGTGGCGGAGACGACGGTGGAGGCGATTCTCGGGCTGCTGGAGCGGGAGGTCGTGCCGGTGATCCCCTCGCGCGGGTCGGTGGGTGCTTCCGGGGACCTGGCGCCGCTGGCGCACCTGTCGCTCGTGCTCGTCGGCGAAGGAGAGGCCTTCCTGGGGCAGGAGCGGCTGCCCGGCGGGGATGCGCTGGCGCGGGCGGGGCTGGCCCCAATCGCACTGGGACCAAAGGAGGGGCTCGCGCTGCTCAACGGGACGCAGGTGTCCACGGCGGTCGCGCTGGCCGGGTTGTTCGCGGCCGATGACCTGTTCGCGACGGCGCTGGTCGCGGGGGCCATCAGCACCGAGGGAGTGCGGGGGTCCGACACCCCCTTCGATCCGCGCATCCACGCCCTGCGCGGGCAGCCGGGGCAGGTGCGCGCGGCGGCGGCGCTGCGGCGGCTGATTGAGGGGAGCGCGATCCGGGAAAGCCACCGCCTGGACGATCCGCGGGTGCAGGACCCGTATTCGATCCGCTGCCAGCCGCAGGTCATGGGGGCCTGCCTCGACCTGCTGGAGAGCGCCGGCGCGGTGCTCGAGCGGGAGGCGAATGCCGTCACGGACAATCCGCTGGTGACGGAGGAGGGTGAGGTGCTGTCCGGCGGCAACTTCCACGCGGCGCCGGTGGCCTTCGCGGCGGATACGATCGCGCTGGCGGTGGCGGAGATCGGGGCGCTGGCGGAGCGGCGGATCGCGCTGCTGACGGATCCCGCGTTGTCGGGATTGCCGGCGTTCCTGGTGCGCGAAGGCGGGCTGAACTCGGGGTTCATGATCGCGCAGGTGACGGCGGCGGCGCTGGCCTCGGAACAGAAGTCGTTGGCGCACCCGCGGTCCGTGGATTCGCTGCCGACCTCGGCGAACCAGGAGGACCACGTGTCCATGGCCACGGGGGCGGCGCTGCGGCTGATGCCGATGATGGCGAACCTGCGGGACATCCTGGCCATCGAATTGCTCGCCGCGTGCCAAGCGATCGAGTTCCACCGGCCCCTGCGGTCGTCCGAGACGCTGGAGGCGGCGCATGCGGCCGTGCGGGACGTCGTCCACGCCTGGGACGCGGACCGGGAGATGGCGCCGGACATCGCCGCGGTGGCGGGGCTGGTCGCGGAGGGGCGGTTCGCGGGCTACGCGGATGTGTAGAGGCTCGGGCAGCCGGACGCGGCGTGGCCGGCCGATCACTGCCGACGCGGCCGGTCGCGCGAAGGCCTGCGTGGAAGTCGGCGTCGGGCGGAGCGCACGTCGCGATGCTTGACCGAGTCTGGGTCAACGCGTCGCTCTGCACGATGTCGCCGCGGGATGGGCGCGACGGGCTCGGCATCATCGAGGACGGGGCGGTGGCGGCTCGGGACGGGCGGATCGCCTGGGTCGGCGCGCGGCGAGACCTGCCCACGAGCGGGGCGGAGGTCGTGGATCTCGGCGGGGCGTGGCTGCTGCCGGGGCTGGTGGATTGCCACACGCACCTGGTCTTCGCCGGCGACCGCGCGGGGGAGTTCGAGCGGCGGCTGGCCGGCGCGACCTATGAGGAAATCGCGCGCGAGGGTGGGGGCATCCTGTCCACCGTGCGGCTGACGCGCGAGGCGAGCGAGGAGGCGCTGATCGAGGGCGCGCTGCCGCGGCTGGATTCGCTGCTGGCGGAAGGAGTGACGACGGTCGAGGTGAAGTCGGGCTACGGGCTCGATCTCCCGACGGAGGCGCGGATGCTGCGGGCGGCTCGAGCGCTGGACTCGCGCCGCACGGTGTCCGTGCGGACCAGCCTGCTCGCGGCCCATGCGGTGCCGCCGGAGTTCAGCGGGCGCCAGGCGGATTACGCCCGCCTCGTCGCGGAGGAGATCGTGCCGGCGGTCGCGCGGGACGGCATCGCGGATGCCGTGGACGCGTTCTGCGACACGATCGGCTTCACGGCCGAGGAGACGCGGTGGGTCTTCGACGCAGCGCGGCGAGCCAGGCTGCCTGTGAAGCTGCACGCGGACCAGCTGGGCGACACGGGCGGGGCGGAGCTGGCGGCGGAATACGGCGCGCTGTCGGCGGATCACCTGGAGCATGCGTCCAAGGCCGGGCTGCGCGCCATGGCGGCGGCGGGGAGCGTCGCCGTCCTGCTGCCCGGCGCGACCTACTTCATCCGGGAGGCGCGGATGCCCGATGTCGCGGCGATGCGCGCGGCGGGCGTGCGGATGGCGGTGTCCACCGACATGAACCCGGGCTCGTCCCCGACCCGGTCGCTGCTGCTGATGGCGAACATGGCCTGCACGCTCTACCGGCTGACGGTGGAAGAGGCACTGCTGGGCATCACGCGGCACGCCGCGGCGGCGTTGGGGCTGCAGGACCGCGGGGCGCTGGAGGTCGGGATGCGCTGCGACCTCGGCGTTTACCGTATCTCCCGGCCGGCGGAGCTCTGCTACTGGATGGGACACAACCCCTGCACGGGACGCGTGGTGGCCGGGCGTGACGCTTGACGAACTGACGGAGCGGGTGCGGACCGGCGTGCCGCTGGCGGGTGCGCTGCGGCTGGAGGTGCTGGCGGCCTCCGCCGAGGCGGCGACGGTGCGGATGCCGCCGTCGGACCTGTCCCTGCGGCCGGGGCCCTCCGTCTCGGGTCCCGCGATGATGACGCTCGCGGATGCGGCGGTCTGGGTGCCGGAGCTCGTCGCGCGGGGCGGAGCGGACGAGACGCGGACGGCGGTCATGACCACGACCTTCCTGCGGCCCCCCGGCGCCAACGGCGTGATCGCGGAGGTGGCGGTGGTGCGGCGCGCGGCGGACCGCGCTCTACGCGGAGGTGTGGATGCGGGCGGAGGGGTCGGACAAGCCCTGCGCACACGTGACGACGACCTGGCTGCGGGCGAGCGCGCCGTGACGCCGGGCATAGGTCACAATGGCGGGCCGCCGCTCGATCCCGAAGAGTCCTATCGGCACTGGCACTGGAAGCGGGCGCACAAGAAGGCCTGGAAGACGCCGCCGCGGGAGATCGCGCTGCGGCGGCTGGCACGGGCGGAGGAACTGGGAATGACCTACCGGGCCTACACGCTCGAGATCATGGAGCGGGGGCGGTACCTGTAGCGCGGTGGCGGACCCTGAGGGACTTGAACCCCCAACCAACCGGGTAGAAGCCGGTTGCTCTATCCAGTTGAGCTAAGGGTCCGGGACACCCGCGGGCCTCAGTGCGTCCAGTTCTCCGGGCGGTTCGTGCGGAAATTGTCCGAGTAGGACTTGGGACGCAGCGCCGGCTTCTGCTGCGCGCGCTCGACCTCGTAGGCGATGCCGTTTTCCTTCGCGTAGGCCTCCGCGGCATCCAGCGTCGGGAAGTGCAGGCGGACCTGGCGCGGGGTGTCGCCGGAGCCGTACCAGCCGGTCAGCGGGTCGATGCGCTTGGGCTCGCGAATCGCGTGTTCCAGGACCCAGCCGTTCGTGCGGCCGAGGCCGGACTGCATGGAGCTCTTCGGCGGGGAATAGATGCGGGCGAGCGTGTCGGCCAAGCGGATGGCTCCGTGTAGAATCGGGGCGGCGGGATTCGAACCCACGGCCTCCTGTACCCAAAACAGGCGCGCTACCAGGCTGCGCCACACCCCGACGGGTGCGGCGGAACCTAGGCGCCCGGAGCCGCCGCGGCAACCATCCCGGCTTCCGTCGGGGCGCCGATGACCTCCAGGCCGCGGAGATAGGGACGCAGGACCTCGGGGACGGTGATCCCGCCTTCCGGCCGCTGGTGGGTTTCCATGACGGCAATCAGGGCGCGACCCAGGGCGACGCCGGATCCGTTGAGGGTGTGGAGGAAGGCGGTGCCCTTCCCTCCCCCCGGCCGAAAGCGGGCGTTCATGCGACGGGCCTGGAAGTCGCGGCAGTTGGAGCAGGAGGAAATCTCCCGCCAGGCGCCCTGGCCGGGCAGCCAGACCTCGAGGTCGTAGGTCTTGGCGGAGGCGAAGCCGGTGTCGCCGGAGCACAGGAGGACGCGGCGCCAGGTCAGGCCGAGCTCCGTCAGGACGCGCTCGGCGCACCGCGTCATGCGCTCGTGCTCCTCGGCGGAGTCCTCGGGGCGCGTGACGCTGACGAGCTCAACCTTCATGAACTGGTGCTGGCGCAGCATGCCCCGCGTGTCCCGGCCCGCGGCGCCGGCCTCCGAGCGAAAGCAGGGGGACAGGGCGGCGTAGCGGCGGGGGAGATACGACTCCGCCACGATCTCGTCGCGGACGATGTTCGTCAGCGGGACCTCGGCGGTGGGGATGAGCCAGCGGCCGTCCGTCGTGCGGAAGAGGTCGTCGGCAAACTTCGGCAACTGTCCCGTGCCGTACATCGTCGCGTCGTTCACCAGCAGGGGTACGGCCGTCTCTGTGTAGCCATGCTCCAGCACGTGCAGGTCCAGCATGTACTGGCCGAGCGCCCGTTCGAGGCGGGCCAGTTCGCCGGAGAGGAGGGTGAAGCGGCTGCCGGCCAGTTTGGCGGCGGTCGCGAAGTCCATCTGGCCGAGCGACTCGCCGAGTTCGAAGTGCTGGCGCTGCGGGGCGTTGGTGCGGGGGGGCTCGCCGTGCTGGTGGAGCACGACGTTGGCGCTCTCGTCGGGGCCGTCGGGGACGTCGGGATCAAGGAGGTTGGGGAGGGATTCGAGGATCGCGGTGACCTCTCTCCCCGCGCGTCGGGGTCGGCCTCGGCGGCGCGGACAACGGCGGCGGCGACCTCGGCCTTCAGGCGCTCCGCCTCCGAGGGGTCGCCGCGCTTCATCGCGGCGCCGATTTCCTTCGAGACGCGGTTGCGGGTGGCCTGCGCCTCCTCCGTCAGCCGGATCGCCTCGCGGTGCGATGTGTCGAGGCGCAGGATTTCGGCAGAGACGGGCGGCAAGCCCCGGCGCGCGAGGGCGACGTCGAAGGCGGCGGGGTCGGCCCGCACGGCGCGGATGTCGTGCACGGGCGCGTCCTCAGGTCGTCGCGGGCGGCGTCGCGGTGTTCGTCGGTTTCGGGGAGCGCGTCATCCAGCCTGCGGCGATGATCGAGAGCTCGTAAAGGATGATCAGCGGCACGGCGAGGCCGACCTGGGAGATGACGTCAGGCGGCGTCAGCACGGCGGCCGCGACGAACATGCCGACGATCGCGTAGCGGCGACCCTTCTTCAGGCCATCCACGCTGACGATCCCCACCTTGGCCATCAGGGTCAGCGCGACGGGTAGCTGGAAGGCGATCCCGAAGGCCAGGATCATGTGCATGACGAGAGAGAGGTATTCGCTGACCTTCGCTTCGAGCTGCACGGGGATGCCGCCGGCGCCGGTCGGCGTCTCGAAGGATATGAAGAAGCGCCAGGCCAGCGGGAAGATGAAGTAGTAGGCGAGCGCCGCGCCCATGGTGAACAGCACGGGCGAGGCGACGAGGAAGGGCGCGATCGCCCGCTTCTCCGACCGGTAGAGGCCCGGCGCGATGAACAGCCAGAGCTGCGTCGCCCAGACGGGGAAGGAGAAGAAGACCGCGCCGAAGAAGGCGACCTTCAGGTACGTGAAGAAGGCCTCGTAGAGTGCGGTGAAGATCATCCGCCGGTCGCCGCCGCCATGTTCCATCAGCACGTTGGCGAGCGGGCGCGCGAGGAAGCCGTAAATCTGCGTCGAGAAGTAGTAGCAGACCGCGAAGGCCATGATGAAGGCGCCCATGGACCACATCAGGCGCGTCCGCAGTTCGAGCAGGTGCTCGATCAGCGGCATGGGCTTGTCGTCGATGACGTCGTCCGGTTGGCGGGGCACGGTGTCGCTCTGACGATCAGGCGGCGCGCGACGCGTCGGCCCCGGGGGCGCGGGCGTCGGCGGCGCGGGGGTGGCCGGGGCGGGTGCAGCCGCGGCAGGGGAAGGTTCCGCAGCGGCGAACATGGTCGGGACCGCGGAGTGCGTGCCGGCGGAGGCGGTCATCGCGGGCGCGGCAGGCGGCGGCGCGGCGATAGTCGGTTCGGCGGGCGCCGCCGCGGCGGGCGGGGGTGCGATGGGCTGGAGGGTGATCGGGTCCAGGGCGACCTCGGCGGGCGCAACCTGGCCGGGGGCTGGGTTCGCGTCGGTGGGCGGGGCGTAAGTGGTCGTCGCGTCGGCGGGTGGCACGCCGTCGGGCGGCGTCGCGGACCACGCCGGCGCGGCATCGGAGGTCGGGGGCGGCGGGGCGCGGAAGGGGTCGTCGTTGAAGGTCTTGCGGATGGAGCCGTCGGCGTCGACCGCCTTCTCGATCTCGCCCTTCAGGTCGAAGTTGCGGAGGTCGCGGATCTGGTCACGCACGTCCTCGAGCTTCGCCTCGCGCACGACCTCGTCCAGGTGGCCCTGGAACTCGCCGGCCATGCGACGGAGCTTGCTGATGCCGCGGGCCACGCCGCGCACCGCTTCCGGAAGGTCCTTCGGCCCGATGACGACGATCGCCACGACGGCGATCACCGCGATCTCGGACCATGCAAGGTCGAACATGCGTCTCCGATCAGGAGCTGCGCGCCGGAGAGGGCGCTCGGGTGGCTTCCGTTAGCAGAGACGGGTGGCGCGGCCAATCGGCCGGCCCGGTCCGTTCCCCTTGCGCAGCACATGGGGCGCAGCGGGCGGGCGGGAAAGAGCGGGGGTGAGCGGTCGCCGCGGCGACGGCGTAACGGGCGAGGTCGGCGCCTTGGGTGCACAGCGGGGTTCGCGACCGGCCAGTCCGCCGGCGTTGCGCGCGACGGGCATCGGCGTCAGGCAGGCAACGGAGCCCGGCGCCCGCGGCTCACGCAGCGGGGGCCTGGATGACCGGCCCGACCTCGTCTTCCGGCGGGAAGAGGAAGGCTCGTTCGGTGTCGAGCGCCAGGCCGACCGCGTCGCCACGGCGGACCGGCTGGCCGGGGGTAGGCGGGCGTGGACGTGGAGCGGGCCGGCGCCGGGGACCGGTACCTCCAGATGCACCATCGTGACGGCACCGAGCATACGGCTGGCCTCGACCTCCGCGGCGACGCCCTGGCCGGGGGGAGAAGCCGGACGCCCTCGGGGCGCAGCAGCATCTCGGCGGGGCCGTCGGGGAGGGTCGCGGCGAGTAGGCCGAGGGGGGTGCGGGCGATCCCGTCGGCGATCAGGGCGGGGATGCGGTTCACCTCGCCGAGGAAGGTCGCGACGAAGCGGGAGATGGGATGGAGGTAGAGGTCGGTCGGGGTTCCGACCTGCTCGATCCGGCCCTCGCGGAGGAGGGCGATGCGGTCGGCCATGAACATGGCTTCCTCCGCGTCGTGGGTGACGAGGAGGGTGGCGATGCCGGCTTCCTGCAGCAGGTGGAGGGTGTCGTCGCGGACGCGTTCGCGCAGGCGCGCGTCGAGGCTGGCAAAGGCCTCGTCCAGTAGCAGGACGGCGGGGCGCGGGGCGAGGGCGCGCGCCAGGGCGACGCGCTGCTGCTGCCCACCGGAGAGAGTGTGTGGCCAGGACTCCGCGTGGCCCTCCAGGCCGACGCGGGCCAGGGCCTCATGGACGCGGGCGTCGCGCTCGGCGCGGGGAAGGCGGCGGAGGCCGAAGGCGACGTTCGCGGCGACGGTCAGGTGGGGGAAGAGGGCGTAGTCCTGGAAGACGAAGCCGACGGATCGTCCTTCCGGCGGGACCTCGCGCCCGGGGCGGGCGACGATGCGGCCGGCGATCTCGATCTCCCCGTTCTGGAGAGGTTCCAGGCCGGAGGTCAGTCGAAGCAATGTCGTCTTGCCGTCGCCGGAGGGGCCAAGGAGGCAGACGATCTCGCCCGCCGCGACCTCGAGGTCTACGCCGCGGATGACCTCGCGCACGCCGTAGCGGTGGCGGATGCCGGAAAGGCGGAGGGTCACGCGGCGTCTTCGGGGCGGGGCCTGGGGGCGGTCGTGGTATCGCCGGCCATCGGATCGCCAGCCGTCTGATCGCCAGCCGCCTCCGCGACGGCCGGCGGCTCGGCTTGGGCGAGGGGCGCAACCGCCTCCGCCGCATCGGCCACGGTGGCGACGTCCGCCTCTGTTTCTCGCTTGATCCCGGCCGCAGGGGCGTCCGAGTGGGGCTGCGCCGAACCTGCATCCCGTTCGAGACGATGGGTCTGCGCTCCCCCGTCGTCCGCAGCGCGGGGTGGTCCGTCGGCGTAGGGCATGGCTGTCGTCGGGAGACCCAGGGCCGCTGGTGCCGGGAAGGGCAGCCCCGGTTCGGGCAGCAATTCCTCCCGGCGCGGGAGGTCGCGGAGGGAGTTCAGGCCGAACTGGTCCAGGAACCTCGGCGTCGTGCCCCAGAGGGTCGGGCGACCCGGGGCCTCCTTCTTGCCGCGGGGGGCGATCAGGCCGTTCTCCAGCAGGATCTCGAGCGTGGTCTGGGCGAGGGAGGTACCGCGGATTTCCTCGATCTCCGGGCGGGTGACGGGCTGGTGCCAGGCGACGATCGCCAGCGCCTCCATCGCGGCGCGGGGAAGGCGGCGGGGGACCTCGACGACCTTCGTGAGCAGAGGGGCGAGGTCGGGGGCGGTGCGGAACGCCCAGCCGCCGGCCACCTGGGTCAGGACGACGCCGCGCTCGGCGCTGCGGGCCGCGAGTTCATGGAGGACCGCGCGGGGATCCACGCCGTCCGGCAGCAGGGGCGCCAGGCGGGCGGTCGGGACGGGGGCGGCGGAAGCGTAGATCAGCGCCTCGGCGATGCGAAGCGCTGCGGGGGGATGACGGCCCCCTCCCCTGCCCCGGTCGGCGGCGCGTCGGTGTCGGGGGCGAGAGTGACGGCCGATGCGGCGCTGGCCGCACCGGCGAATGGTTCGGCGAGCCCCGCGCCAGGGAGCGCGAGGCTGGTGTCGGCGAGGGCCGGCTGGGATGTGGCTTCCTCGCCGCTTGTATCGGTTTCCGCGAGCAGGTCCGTGCCGGGCGCGGTCATCGTGGCGCCCGGGTCGGCCGGGTCGGCCGGGTCGGCCGGGTCGGCATCGGTCCAGGCCAGTCCGATGGGAAGCGTATTCGGCGGCGGCGGGGCCGCTTCGGACCCGGGAGGCGCGGCGGCGGCTTCGCCGGAAGGGTCGCCCGGGGCCGGGTCGGCATGCGGGGCGGGGCCGGTCGGGTCGGGATTGCCCGGGGCCGGGTCCAAGACGAGGCCCTTCCCGTCCGGGACAGAGCCGGACGGTAGGCCGGCAGGTGTCGGCGTCCCCGCGGCTCCGGGGTCGGGCTGGCCGGGCACGTGGGAGTGGTCAGACGGCATCGGCGGGTTCGGGCTGCGCGGCGCGGCGCGGCGGGCGGAGGAGGATCGGGGCGAAGGGTGCGTCCTGGCGCAGTTCGACCAAGCCGTTCTTGGCCATCTCGAGCCCCGCGATGAGGGTGCTGGCGAGGGCGGCGCGGCGCTCGGTCGGGTCGGGCGGGGTGTCGTCCCGCGCGTCGGGAAGGAAGCGGGAGAGTTCGGCCCAGTCGGGGATGCTGCCGATCAGGGTGCGCAGGCGCGCCAGGGCGTCGTTCACCGTCCACACGCGGCGGGGCTTCGGGCGGTAGGGACGAAGCGCGGCAGCGCGGCGCAGGACGTCCGTGTAGGCGCGGATCAGGCCGGGCAGGTCGGCGGAGAGGGCAGAGCGGTCCTCCTGCACCAGCGATTCCGGGGCGCCGCGGGGCAGGACGTCGCGGCCGAGGAAGGGTCGGGCGCCGAGCCAGGCGGCAGCGGCGCGCATGCGTTCCAGCTCGCGCAGGCGGTCGGCGAGGGTGGCCGCCAGGGCCTCGGCGTCCTCCTCGGCATCAGGGTCGTCGGGGAGCAGAAGGCGCGACTTCAGCCAGGCCAGCCACGCCGCCATGACGAGCCAGTCCGCCGCGAGTTCCAGGCGGACGCGGCGTGCGCCCTCGATGACCGCGAGGTACTGGTCAACGAGCGCGAGGATGGAGATCCGGGCGATATCGACCTTCTGCGCGCGGGCGAGGTCGAGCAGGAGGTCGAGCGGGCCCTCGAAGCCGTCGAGGCGGAGGTGGAGGGCCGGCTCGGGCGGGGGGAGGCTTCCGTCAGCCATGGCCGGTCAGCATCAGGATCACCCGGCCCAGCGGCTGGACCATCGTGCGGACGAGCCAGCGGAAGGGATCGTAGCCCGCGACCGGAAGGATCAGCAGCGCGCCGAGGACAAGCAGGAGGCCGACCCGTTCGAGTTGCAGGAAGGGGATGCCGATCGAGGGTGGAAGCAGGCCGCCGAGGATGCGGCCTCCATCGAGCGGCGGGATCGGCAGGAGGTTGAAGCAGGCCAGGACAAGATTGCCGAGGATCGAAAGGAACAGGAATTGCCGCAGCCAATCCTGGACGTTGTCGGAACCGAGGCCGAGGAGCGGGTGGATCAGCAGAGCGGCCAGCGTCGCAATGGCAATGTTGATCGCGGGACCCGCCGCGGCGACGAGAACCATCCCGAAGCGCGGGTTACGCAGACGCATGACGTCCACCGGCACCGGGCGCGCCCAGCCGAACATCACGTCCACGCGGCCGGTTGTCAGGAGTTGCGAGACGAGGAGGAGGCCGGGGACCAGGAGAGTGCCGACCGGGTCCACATGCGCGATCGGGTTGAGGGAGAGGCGGCCCATCTGCTTCGCAGTGTCGTCACCGAGCCAGAGGGCGGCGTAGCCGTGCGCGGCCTCGTGCAGGGTGATCGCGAGGATTGCCGCGAGCGCGGCCGCGGCGAAGTCGGGGAGCCAGTCCATCGCGTGGTCAGGCGGCCTGGACTTGCGAGGGTCGTGCGGTGGGGTCTGGCGCCACGGCCAGGAGAGCCACGCCGGGCGGGATGGCGATGCGGGCAGTCAAGGCCGCGACCCGCGCGTCGTGCAGGCGGGCGGCGGCGGCATGCGTCAAATGCGGGCAGGTGCGGAGGAGAGCGGCAGATTCGGCGAGCACGCCTGAGCAGTGCAGGACGAGGTCGCAGCCGGCATCCAGCGCGTCGGCGGCGAGGTCGTTCGAGAGCCCGGCAAGCGCGCCCATCTGCAGGTCGTCGCAGACGAGGACGCCGTCGAAGCCGATCTGCCCGCGGATGATCTCGCTGATGATGCGGGGGGAGAGGGTCGCCGGGCGCAACGCGTCCCAAGCGTCAAAGGTGACGTGGGCCGTCATGGCCCAGAGGTGGCGTCCCCTGCCCTGCTCCACCACGGTGGCGAAGGGGAGGAGGTCGGCCGCGAGCGTGTCGCAGTCCGCGGTGACGCGCGGCAGAGTGTCGTGGCTGTCGGCGGTGGCGCGGCCGTGTCCGGGGACGTGCTTGATGACGGGCTGGATGCCGGCGGCCATGAGGCCCTCGACCCAGGCGAGGCCAAGGCGGGCGACCTCGTCCGGGTCGGCGGAGAAAGCGCGGTCGCCGATGACGCCGTGGGCGCCGGGCACCTGAAGGTCCAGGCAGGGGGCGCAGGCCACGTCGAGGCCGACGCGCGCGCATTCGGCGCCGAGCAGCGCGGCGGCAGCGGCGGCGCGGGTTGCAGGAGCGCCCTCGAAGGCGGCGGCGGCGGGATAGGATGGCCAGTGGGGCGGGCGGAGGCGGGCGACGCGGCCGCCTTCCTGATCCACGAGGATCGGGGCGTCCGCGCCGAGGACGTCGCGGATGGCGGCGGTCAGGGCGGTGACCTGCGCGGGGTCCGTGACGTTGCGGCGGAAGAGGATGACGCCGACGGGGCGGGCGTCGCGGAGGAGGGTGGCTTCCTCCGCGGTGAGGGTCGGGCCGGACAGGCCGATGACGGCCGCGCGCGGGGGGCGGTCATCGGCGCGCGGGCTGCCTCAGCCGCCGATGACGGTGCAGGGGGCGCCCTTCTGGCGCAGGCCCTCGCAGAACTGGCGGGCGGCGTCGGCATCCGTGAAGCCGCCGGTGCGGATGCGCCACATCGGGGCTTGGTCGGGGCCGCGGTCCGCGCGGGGGAAGGACGCGGTGCGGCCGGCGAGTTCGGGGGCTCGGCGCGTCAAGCGATCCCATTCATTGCGGGCCGCTTCCTCGGAGCCGAGGGCACCGACCTGGATGAGGATGCGCGGGTTCACCGGCCGCGGCGGAGCGGCCATCGGCGCCGCCACGGCGGGCTGCGGCGCGGCGGTCCCGGCGCCGGTGTTCCCCGTGGCGGTGGTCGCGGTGGCCGTCGCGGGCGCCGGGTTGCTCGGCAGCGGGACAAGGCTGCCGGCGGGCGGGCCGGAAACGGTCGGGGCGGGCGGGGCGGCGGACTGGGTGCCGGGGGCCGCCGCGGGCTGGCCGGGGCGCGCGGCCTGCTGCGCGGCGGGGGCCGGCGCGGGGGCGGGCTGACCCGGGCGCGGCTGGGCAGCCTGGCGCAGCGCGTCGAGGTTGGGGCGTTCGGGCTCGGGCGCGAGGCGCTGGCCGTTAGCCTGCTGCCCAGCCGGTGCGGGCGCGGCACCGCGGCGGCCGTGGTCGAAGATGCGTTCGTCCTGGTTGGCGACGCGCATACCGCCGGCGTCACTTGGGCGGACGCGGATGGGGCGGTTATCGGCCTCGATGACCGGCACGGGGCCGCTGCCCCGCTTCATGAGGTACCAGGCGCCGCCCCCCAGGGCGCCGAGCACCGCGACGCCCCCGGCGGCGATCGCCATCATCCGCCAGGGAAACTCGTATCCGGTCCGTGCAGGACGGATCCGGTAGCTTGGTACCGTGAAATCGCTCACCGCATCTCCTCGACGGGCGTGACCCCCATCACCGCCAGTCCCGAGCGGATGACCGTCGCCGTGGCCGCGACAAGGGCGAGCCTCGCGCGGGTGGCCTCCGGTTCCCCGTCCCGGATAAACCGCAAGGTCGTGTCCTCGCGCCCCCGGTTCCACAATAGATGAAAGTCGGCGGCCAGGTCATGGAGGAAAAACGCGATTCGGTGGGGTTCGCGCGCGATGGCCGCGGCCTCTACGGTACGGGGCCAGGCGGCGAGGCGGCGGATCAGGGCCATCTCGGCGGGGTCCGCGAGGTGGGTCAGGTCGGCATCGGCCAGCGTCGCGGGCGCAGGGTCTTCCACGGAGCGGAGGACGGAGCGGCAGCGGGCATGGGCGTACTGGACGTAGAAGACGGGGTTGTCGCGCGACTGCTCGATGACCTTGTCGAGGTCGAAATCCATCTGCGCGTCGGGCTTGCGCGTCAGCATGGTGAAGCGCACGGCGTCGCGGCCGACTTCGTCGATCAGGTCGCGGAGCGTGACGTAGGTGCCGGCGCGCTTGGACATGCGCACGACCTCCCCGCCTTTCAGCACCTTCACGATCTGGCAGAGGACGACGTCGAGCGGGACCTTCTTGCCCGATAGCGCGGCGACGGCGGCCTTCATGCGCGCGACGTAGCCGCCGTGGTCGGCGCCCCAGACGTGGACCAGTTCGTCGTGACCGCGTGCGATCTTGTCGGCGTGGTTGCCGATGTCGTTCGCGAAATAGGTGTTGCTGCCGTCCGACTTGCGGAGCGGGCGGTCCACGTCGTCGCCGAAGGCGGTTGACTTGAACAGCGTCTGCTCGCGCGGCTCCCAGTCCTCGGGCGTCTTGCCCTTCGGGGGCTCGAGGACGCCTTCGTAGACCAGGTCCTTGGATTGCAGGTCGGCGATGGCGCGGTCCGTGATGCCGGAGCGGAGGAGCTCGGCTTCGGAGATGAAGACGTCCTGGCGGACGCCGAGGGCGTCGAGGTCCCCGCGGATCTCTTCCATCATCATGGACACGGCGAGCGCCCGCGCCGAGTCGAGCCAGGCGCGGTCCACGAACCAGCCGCGTTCGAGGGCGGAAGGGACGGCGGCGGCTTCGTCCACGTTCTCGGCGGGGCGTGGCATCCAGGCGCGGGCGTGTTGCTCGAACAGCGCGCGTCCCACCGGGATGAGGTAGTCGCCGCGATATTGCAGGGTGACGCCGAGCTCGGCCTCCACGCGTTCCGGCGTCCAGTAGACGGTCGGGACGGTCGTCGCCGTCTCGCCGGTGGTGAGGTCGAGATTGCCGAGGGAGACGTTCAGCACGTCTCCGTCGAGTTCCCCGACGAATTCGAGATAGCGCCAGTAGGCGGCCCAGCCGAGGGCGGCGACCTGCGCGCCGGCGTCATTGACGTAGTATTCCTTCGTGACGGCCCAGCCGCCCTTCGTCAGCAGGTTGGCCAGCGCGTCGCCGACGACGGCGCCGCGGCAATGGCCGACATGCATGGGGCCAGTCGGGTTGGCGGAGACGTATTCGACGTCCACGCGGCGGCGCGCGCCGATCGTGCTGTCGCCGTAGGATTCGCCAGCCCGCAGGACGGCGGGAACCTGGGCCCGCAGGTGGTCCTCAGTCAGGCGGATGTTGACGAAGCCGGGGCCGGCGGGGGTGGCGGAGACGACGTGCGGCAGCGCGGCCAGTCGCGCGGCGAGGTCGGCCGCGACCTTTGCGGGCGGCAGGCGCGCGGGCTTCGCGACCACGAGGGCGGCGTTGGTGGCCATGTCGCCGTGGGATGGATCGCGCGGGGGTTCGACGAGGACGCGGGAGAGCGTGTCTTCGGGCAGTTCGGGCAACAGGTCGCGGAGGGCGGCGACGACCTCGCCGGCCATTGCGCGGAAGATGTCTTGCGTCATCAAGTCTCAGCCGGGGGTGAAGGGGTCGGTCAGGCGGCGGTGCTCCTCCAGCGCGAACTTGTCGGTCATGCCGGCGATGTAGTCGCCGACGGCACGCGCAGCGCTGGCCGAGCCGGATTCGCCGGCGCGTTCGCGCCAGCGTGGGGGGAGCAGGTCCGTATTGCCCTGGAGCAGCGTGAACATGACGCGCAGCGTCTGCTTCGTCTTCGTCGCGGTCCGGTTCACGCGCCAGTGGCGGTACATCCGGCCCATCAGGAAGTCGCGCGTTTCCTGGTTCAGCACGCGCATGCGTTCGGAGAAGCAGACCACCGGCGCGCCGGCGGCGCGGATGTCGTGCACTGTCTTCGGGCGCAGCGCGGCGATCCGGCGCTCGGCCTCGTTCACCACGTCGTTGACCATGAGATTGATCACGCGGCGGATGATCTCGGACGCGACGCGGTCGGGCGGGGTTTCGGCCTTGATGTATGGCATCGCCTCGTCGCGGGCCTGGGCGACGAGGGGGAGGTTGCAAGCCTCACCCAGCGTGAAGAGGCCGGCGCGCAGGCCGTCATCGAGATCGTGGTTGTTGTAGGCGATGTCGTCGGAGATTGCGGCGGCCTGGGCCTCGGCGCTTGCGTGCTGTTCCAGTTCGAGGTCGTGGCGCGCGTTGTATTCCGCGATGAAGGGCGGGGGACGGCGCAGCGGGCCGTTGTGCTTAGCCAGGCCCTCCAGCGTCTCCCAGGTCAGGTTCAGGCCGTCGAAGCCGGCGTAGCGATGTTCCAGCACCGTCACGGCCTTCAGCGACTGGGCGTTGTGGTCGTAGCCGCCCCAGTTGCGCATGACGCCGTTCAACGCCTCCTCCCCCGCATGGCCGAACGGCGGGTGGCCGAGGTCGTGGGCGAGGGCCAGGGCTTCGGCGAGGTCTTCGTCGAGGTGGAGTTGGCGCGCGATCGAGCGGGCGATCTGCGCGACCTCTATCGAATGGGTGAGGCGCGTCCGGAAGGCGTCGCCCTCGTGGTAGATGAAGACCTGTGTCTTGTACTGGAGGCGCCGGAAGGCGGTGGAATGGATGATCCGGTCGCGGTCCCGCTGGTAAGGGGAGCGTCCCGCCGGGTCGGATTCGGGCACGAGGCGGCCGCGGCTGTCCTTCGCGAGGGTGGCCCAGGGGGCGAGACGCGAGGCCAGGCCGTCCCAGTTTGCGGCGGGGCCACCATCCGGCGCCCCGGGGGCAAGGGCCGGGGGCGCGGCAGTCTCGGGCGCGGCGGCTGCGTCGGACGGGGCGACCCCGGGGACGGCGGCGGGTTCGGGGCGATCCATGACTCGTCAGATGGGCGGCGAGGCGGCCGTAGCACCGGGCTCCCGGGCGCGGCAAGGATGGGCGGTGCGTTGGATGGCGGCCCCGGGCGCCCTATGTTCCGGCCGACGATCAGGCCGGGCCCGCCCGGCGCTGTCACGAGGTTTTCCGATGCCCGACGGTTCCCAGGCCCCTGCCCTCTTCTCCGCGACGCCTCGGGCGGTCGCGCAGGTCGCAGAGATCGCGGCCTCCCAGGGCCGGCCGGAGGCCGGGCTGCGGCTGGCGGTGGAGGCGGGGGGGTGCTCCGGCTTCCAATACAAGTTCGACCTGGCCGACGCGCCGGAGGGGGACGACCTGGTGATCGGGGGGCGCGTCTTCGTGGACCCCGTGTCGCTCGACCTGCTGCGGGGGGCGGAACTGGACTGGGCCGAGGAGCTGATCGGAGCGCACTTCACGGTGCGGAACCCCGTCGCGACCTCGGGCTGCGGATGCGGGGTGTCGTTCTCGGTCGGCTGAGCCTTTAGCTCGAGGATATCGCGGCCGTGCGGCTCGTCACCTTCAACGTCAACTCGGCCCGCAAGCGCATGCCGCACCTCAAGCGGGTGCTGGAGCGGCACCAGCCGGACCTCGTCTTCCTGCAGGAGCTGAAGTGCCGGACCGAGGAGTTTCCGGCGATGGAAGTCGAGGCAATGGGCTACCGCGCCCATGCCGTCGGGCAGCCGGGCGGGCGGAACGGCGTCGCCGTGGTGTCGCGCGTGCCGTTCGAGGTGCTGGGCGAGACGCTTCCCGGGGAGGAGGCGGACGATCACGCGCGGTACCTGGAAGTGCGGGTGGACGGGGCGCACCTGATCGGCGTCTACCTGCCGAATGGGAACTCGGGCGGCGAGGCGGGATACGCCTACAAGCTCCGGTGGATGGAGCGGCTGCGGGCCGTCGTCGCGGAGCGGCTGGAGACCTTCGTGCCCGTCGCCGTGCTCGGCGATTTCAACGTCTGCCCGACCGATGCCGACTTCGTGCGGGGGGCGCTGCCACCGACCGATGCGCTAGTGCGGCCGGAGACGCGGGCGGCGTATCGGGCCATCACGAATCTCGGGATGACCGACGCGCTGCGGGCGCTGCACCCGTCCGACGCGCCCTGGACGTATTGGGACTACGGGCCGGCCTTCGAATCGAACCGGGGGCTACGAATCGACCACGCATTGCTGAGCGCCGACCTTGCGGAGCGGCTGACGGGCGCGACCGTGGACGTGGTCGCGCGGTCGGAGGAACAGCCCTCCGACCACGCCCCCGTGGTGTTCGACCTCGCGGACTGAGTCGGACCTCGGGGCCGGCTCAGCCGGTCCCAAGGTCGTTCCTCCCGCCGATGGTCAGCGGACGATGACGGTGCCCGCAGGCGCCATCGGCGCAGGCGTCACGTAGGTAGGCGCCGGCGCGACGACTGCGGCCGGGGCCGGCGCGGGGGCCGGACCGGTGTTCACCGAACAGGCCACGAGGCCGACAGAAGCGACGACGACCGCCGCGACGGGGAGAAGGGTGCGCATCGGGATCCTCCTACTCTGGTTTGGATGCGGAGGAACAACGACGCTGCGCCGGGTCCGTCACAGGTTACGTCCGGTGACAGTCGCGTGAACGCGCCGCGTCCCCTTGGAGGAGCGCGGCGCGGATCGGGTCAGATGTCGGCGTAGACGTGCGTCTCGGCCTCGGCACCCGGATGGGTGACGGCGCCGAGATTCGCGGGGCCGACGAGCTGGGCGTACTTCCAGAGGGCGCCGGCATTGTAGTCGGTCTTGCGCGGAGTCCAGGCGGCGCGGCGGGCCGCGAGTTCGGCCTCCGGCAGGTCCACGTCGATCGTGCCGTGCTCTGCGTCGATGATGATGCGGTCGCCGTTGCGCAGCAGGGCGATGGGGCCGCCGACGGCGGCTTCGGGGCCGACATGGCCGATGCAGAAGCCGCGCGTGGCGCCGGAGAAGCGGCCATCGGTGATGAGCGCGACCTTGTCGCCCATGCCCTGGCCGTAGATCGCCGCGGTGGTCGAGAGCATCTCCCGCATGCCGGGGCCGCCGCGCGGGCCTTCGTACCGTATGATGATGACGTCGCCCGGCTTGTAGGCGCGGGCATCCACGGCGGCGAAGGCGTCCTCCTCGCAGTCGAAGCAGAGGGCGGTGCCTTCGAAGCGCAGGGTCTTCATGCCCGCCACCTTCACGATCGCGCCGTCCGGGGCGAGGTTGCCCTTCAGGCCGACGACGCCGCCCGTCGGGGAGATCGGGTCGGACACCGGGCGGATGACGTCCTGGTCCTTCGGGAAGATCACGTCGCGGTGGTTTTCCGCGAGGGACTGGCCCGTGACCGTGAGGCAGTCGCCGCGAAGCAGGCCGGCGTCGAGCAGTGCCTTCACGATCACCGGGATGCCGCCGATCTTGTAGACGTCGAAGGCGACGTAGCGGCCGCCGGGCTTCAGGTCGCCGATATAGGGGGCGTTGCGCATGATCTCCGCGACGTCCTGAAGCGTGAAGCGGATGCCCGCCTCATGCGCCATCGCGGGCAGGTGCAGGCCGGCGTTGGTGGAGCCACCGGTGGCGCCGACGATGAGGGCCGCGTTGTAGAGCGAATCCTTCGTGACGATGTCGCGCGGTCGGATGTTCCGGCGGATGAGGTTCATCACGGCCTTGCCGGATTCCACCGCCCACTTGTCGCGATCTTCGTAGGGCGCGGGGGCGCCGGCGGAGCCGGGGAGCGCGAGGCCGATCGCCTCGGAGACCGTCGCCATGGTGTTCGCGGTGAACTGGCCGCCGCAGGCGCCGGCGCTGGGGCAGGCGACGCATTCCAGCTCGTGCAGGTCCTCGTCTGACATGTTGCCGGCGGCGTGCTGGCCGACGGCCTCGAAGACGTCCACGACGGTAACGTCGCGGCCCTTGTACTTCCCGGGGAGGATCGAACCGCCATACATGAACACGCTGGGGACGTTCAGGCGCAGCATCGCCATCATCATGCCTGGCAGCGACTTGTCGCAGCCGGCGAGGCCGACCAGCGCGTCGTAGCAATGGCCGCGGACCGTCAGTTCCACCGTGTCGGCGATGGCATCACGGGATGCCAGCGAGGACTTCATGCCCTGGTGGCCCATGGCGATGCCGTCGGTCACGGTGATCGTCGTGAACTCGCGCGGGGTGCCGGCGGCCTGCTTCACGCCGGTCTTGACCGACTGCGCCTGGCGGCTGAGCGCGATGTTGCAGGGGGCCGCTTCGTTCCAGCAGGTGGCCACGCCGACGAGGGGCTGGGCGATCTCCTCCGCCGTCATGCCCATGGCGTAGTAGTAGGAGCGGTGCGGCGCGCGCTCCGGCCCCACGGTGACGTGGCGGGACGGGAGGCGGGACTTGTCCCAGGCGGGGGGCGGGTTGGCGTCGGGCATTTCTGGCGGGTTCCTTCCTGGCGCCTGTATCGCGCCGGCGTGAGCGCGGGGCAACGGAGGGGTGCTTAGCCGCGGGCGGCGGCCTCGGCACGGCGGGCGACCTCGCGCCACAGGCGGAGTTCCTGGCGGGCGTCGGCGAGGGCGCGGTGCGCCGGTGGCGCTGCGTCCTCGATCGCGCGCTTCGCGGCGGCGACGGTCTCGTGGATGCGGTCTGCGAGGGTTTGCAGGTCCAGGCCGGCGCGGCGGAAGGCGGCCATGGCCGCTTCGTCGTGCAGCTCGTCGCTGTCGCGGAGCGTGAGGGTCTTTCGGTTGAAGCCGCCGGCGCGGAGGAGGAGCGACAGCCAGTGTCCGTCCCAGGATGGGGCGGACGCGTAGAGATCGTGGCCGGTCAGCGCCTCGACCAGCGCGCGGGCAACGCTGTCGTGGGGCGTCCCCTCGCGCGCCAGTTGGTCGCGGGTGATCCCGTGGATGGATTCGGCTTCCTCGCTCCATTCCTCCCAGCCTGGGGCGGGACGGATGAGGTGGGAGGCTTCGGTGCCGTCCTCGGCGGCCCAGCCAACCTCGATGGGGAAGCCGTGCTTGCCCAGGGAACTGGCCTCAAAGTCGAGGAAGACGATCAACGGAAGACGACGTAGCGGTAGATGTACATTCCGCTGAGGAGGGCCGCGACGACCGCGCCGATGGTGACGGCCTGCTGGTCCGTCAGCGGCGGGTCGCGGCGGACGAGCAGCGGCAGGCGGTGGCGGCACCAGAGGATGGGCACCACCGCCAGGATCGTGAGCGCGAAGAAGTCGAAGACGCGCATGTCAGGCGGCGATGCGGGCGATCGCCGCAGCCAGGCGTTGCGCCTCGGCCTCGGCGGCGGCGAGGCGTTCGCGGGTTTCCTCGACGACCTCCTCCTTCGCGCGAGAGGTGAAGTCGGGGTTGGCGAGCTTCGTCGCGATCTTCGTCGCCTCGGCGGAGGCTTTGGCGTGCTCTTTCGCGAGGCGTGCGCGCTCGGCCGGAAGGTCCACGATGCCGGCCAGCGGCAGCATCAGAGTGGCCTCGCCGACCACGCCCTGCACGACGCCGGCGGGCGGCGTGCCCTCGAGGGCCGTGACGGAAGGCGTGCGGGACAGGCGCGTGATCGCGTCGGACCAGCGCCCGGCGCGGGCCAGCGTGTCGGACGCGGCGCCGCCGAGCAGCACGGGCACCTGGGTGGAGGGCGGGACGCCGACCTCGGCGCGGACGGAGCGGATTTCCGAGATGAAGGCGATGAGCCAGCCAAGTTCGGCGCGAGCCTCCTCGGCGCCGGGGACGCTGGCGGTCTCGGGCCAGGGCGCGCGGATGAGCGAGCCCTCCGGGCCATAGCCGAAGCGGTCCCAGAGTTCCTCCGTCACGAAGGGCATGACGGGGTGGGCCAGGCGGAGCAGCGTGCCGAGGACATGGCCAGCGACGGCCTTGATTTCGGCCTTCTCCGCACTGTCCTCCCCGTTCAGCGCGGGCTTGGCGAGTTCGAGGAACCAGTCGCAGAAGGTGCCGTAGGTGAAACGGTAGAGGGCAGCCGCGTATTCGTCGAGGCGGAAGGCTTCCAGCGCCTCTTCGCAGGTCCGCGTCGCGTCATTGGCGGCGTCCAGCAGCCAGCGGGCGAGCGGCGTCGTCGCGCGTGAAGAATCGAAGTCCGGCGCGGGGCCGATGCCGTTCATCTCGCAGAAGCGGGCAGCGTTCCAGAGCTTCGTGACGAAGGATCGCGTGCTCTCGACCTTCTGGCGGCCGAGGCGGGCGTCGCGTCCCGGGCCGGCGAGCGAGGCCAGGGTGAAGCGCAGCGCGTCGGCGCCGTACGCGTCGGCCAGTTCCAGGGGGTCCATGACGTTCCCCTTGGACTTCGACATCTTCTGGCCCTTCTCGTCGCGGACCAGGCCGTGGATGTTCACCACGCGGAAGGGCACGTCGCCCATGAAATGGATGCCCATCATCATCATCCGGGCGACCCAGAAGAAGATGATGTCGAAGCCCGTCACCAGCACGTCGCCGGGGTAGTAGCGGTTCAGTTCCGGCGTCTGCTTCGGCCATCCCAGCGTGGAGAAAGGCCACAGGGCGCTGGAGAACCAGGTGTCCAGCACGTCGGGGTCGCGCGACAGCTCACGATCATCGCCGTAATGGGTGCGGGCCTGGGCGCGCGCTTCGTCTTCCGTGCGGGCGACGAAGACGCGGTTGTCGGGGCCGTACCAGGCCGGGATCTGGTGGCCCCACCAGAGTTGGCGGGAGATGCACCAGGGCTGGATGTCGCGCATCCACGCGAAGAAGGTGTTCTCCCACTGCTTCGGTTCGAAGCGGGTGCGGCCTTCCTCGACAGCCTGGATGGCGGGGGCGGCGAGCGTCTTGGCGTCGGCGTACCATTGCCAGGTCAGGCGCGGCTCGATCGGCACGCCGGAGCGGTCGCCGTGCGGGACGGCATGGGTGTGGGGTTCGATCTTCTCGATCAGTTCGATGCGTTCGAGTTCGGCGATGACCGCCTTGCGCGCGTCGGCGCGGTCCACGCCGGCGAGGCCGCGGAGGAAGTCGGGCGATGCCACGCCGTCCACGGCCCGCAGATCGGCTTCGATCTCGGCCAGGACGACGCGGCCGTATTCATCCAGCACGGAGGGGGACGGCAGGTCGTGGCGGCGCCCCACCTCGAAGTCGTTGAAGTCGTGCGCCGGCGTGATCTTCACCGCGCCGGAACCCTTCTCCGGGTCCGAATAGGCGTCGGCCACGACGGGGATGCGGCGGCCGACGAGGGGCAGGATGACGTGCTTGCCGATGAGGTCGCGGTAGCGGTCGTCATCGGGGTGCACAGCGACAGCCACGTCGCCAAGCATCGTCTCGGGGCGCGTCGTCGCGACGATCAGGTGGCGGCCGGGCTCGTCCTCCACGGGGTAGCGCAGGTACCAGAGCGAGCCCTTCACCTCCCGGCTCTCGACCTCGAGGTCGGAGATGGCGGTCTGGAACTTCGGGTCCCAGTTCACGAGGCGGCGGTCGCGGTAGATCAGGCCCTGCTCATGGAGGGTGACGAAGACCTCGCGCACGGCCTCCGACAGGCCCTCGTCCATCGTGAAGCGCTCGCGCGACCAGTCGCACGAGGTGCCGAGGCGGCGCATCTGCCGCGTGATCGTGCCGCCGCTCTCCTCCTTCCAGGCCCAGACGCGGTCGAGGAAGGCCTCGCGACCCATCTCGCGGCGGTCCTTGCCTTCCGTGGCCAGCAGGCGCTCGACGACCATCTGCGTCGCGATGCCCGCGTGGTCGGTCCCGGGCTGCCACAGCGCGTCCTGGCCCTGCATGCGCCGCCAGCGGATCAGGACGTCCTGGATCGTGTGGTCCAGCGCGTGGCCGATATGGAGCGAGCCCGTGACGTTCGGGGGCGGCAGGACGATGGCGTAGGGGACGGCGTTGGAGGTCGGGTTCGCGGCGAAGACGCCGGCCCGCTCCCACGCGTCGTAGAGACGGCCCTCGAAGGCGGACGGCGTCAGGTTCTTGTCGAGCATGGGTCAGGCTTCGCGCGGGGGTGGCGACCGCGTCAAGCGCAGCGCTCAGGGGGCGGGTGCGCGTTCCTCGAAGACGAGGCGGTTGCCGAAGGGGTCGGTGACGCGGAACTCGCGGGTGCCCCAGGGCATCTCCTCGATCCCCGGGCGGGCGTAGCGGTAGGCCTTGGCCAGGAGTTCATCGCGCAGCGCGTCGAGGCCGGTCGCCTGCACCGTGACGTTCGCGCCGGGGGAGCCGTCGCCGTGGTGCTCGGACAGGCGGAGGACGAGCCCTCCCCGGCTGACCTGCATGAAAAGCGGTAGGTCCGGGGCGAAGCGGTGCTCGAAGTCCACGGAGAAGCCGAGGAAGTCCAGGTAGAACTCGCGTGCCTTGTCCTCGTCGAAGGAGCGGAGGACGGGGATGGCTCGACCGAAGGCGGGCGTCACCCCATGGACCGCCCGACGACGCGCTCGATCTCCGCACGAACCAGGCGCTCGACCATCGGCGGCAGGTGGGCTTCGAGCCATTCGCGGAGGATCGGGCGGATTTCCTCACGCACGACGTCCTCGATCGACGGGCCGCCGCGGGTAACGGTGGCTGCGCGTTCGCGGGCAACGGTCTGGGCAAGCTGGCCGATGAGGGCTGCGGCGGCGGCGGCCGTAGCGGGGGCGACGAGGCCGGGATCGGGCTCGGCGGACACGGCCGGGGGGGTGCGGGCGCGATGGTCTCGACCTCGGTGACCAGGGGTTCGGCCCGCGGCGGCGGGACTGGTTCGGGCGCGGCCACGATCATGTCCTCCGTCAACTCAAGCGGAACGTCCTCGACCTGGAGGACCCGGGGCGCCTCGGGCGGCGCCGCATCGGCCGCCGGTTTCGCGCCGGTTTCCTCCTCGTCGAGGATCTTGCGGATGGAGGCGAGGATCTCCTCCATCGAAGGATCGCCCGCGCTCTGCGCCGCCGGGCCGGGTGGTGAGGTGGTCGGCATGGTCCTCAGTTGGCGACGGGCTGGGGCGGCGCGTAGTCCCCGAGGCCAGCCCAACGGTCCCGGACGGCCCGGTAATAGGCGGTCGCGTCGTAGAGCGGCACGGGCAGGCGCAGGTCACGGGCCGTCAGCCGCCCGACCGCCTGGGCGAGGGAGTGCGACGCCGTCACGACGTTGGCCAGGGCGCGGACGAGGGAGACGCGGGCGTTGAGCAGTTCCTGCTCGGCGTTCAGGACGTCGAGGGTGGTGCGGGATCCGACGACGGCCTCGCGCTGCACGCCGTCCAGCGCGACCTCGGCCGCGCGGATCTGGGCGCGGGTGGCCTCGACCGTGGCGCGGGCGGATTGCAGCGTTTCCCAGGCCTGGATCGCCTGCTGGGTCGACGCACGGCGCTGGTCGTCCACGACCTGGCGCAGGCGGGTCGCGTCCTGCCGGGCCTGGCGCACCGCCGCGTATTCCGCGCCGCCCTGGAACAACGGGACGGTGAGGGTCGCGGTGATCTGCTGGCCCGTCGAGCGCGTGCCGGGCTGGGTCTGGTTGTCGTTGCGGAAGGCCTGGCCCTGGAGGGAGGCGGAGGGCAGGAGCACGCCGAGCTGGACGTCGATGAAGTCGCGCGCCGCCGCCTCGTCGAACAGCGCGGCGATGACGTTGGGGTTGTTCACGCTGGCGACCTGTGCCGCCTCCTCGTTGGAGCGGACGGCGGTGGTCAGGGGCTGCGGAGCGACGAGGCGGTTCGGCGCGAGGCCGATCGTGCGCTGGAAACCGGCGCGGGAATTGGCGAGCTGGCCTTCCGAATCGGCCCGGGTCGAGCGTGCGCCGGCGAGGCGCGACTCGGCCTGGGCGACGTCCGTGCGGGTGATCTCGCCGACGCGGAAGCGGGCGTTCGTGGCATCGAGCTGGCGCTGGAGGACCTGGACGTTGTTCAGGTTGAGGCGGACCTCCTCCTGGAACCGGATGACGTTGACGTAGGCCGAGACGGCGTCCTGCAGGACCTGCTGTTCCGTCGCCAGCAGGCGGGCGCGCTGGGCGAGAACCTGGTTCTCGGCCCGGCGGGTCTGCGCGACGGTGCGGCCGCCGCGGTAGAGCGGCTGGGTCACGGTCGCCGAGAGCGCGCCGACCTCGCGGTCGCTCTCGGCGGTTGTGATGGTGCGCTGGCCGTTCAGGGGGCTGGGCGTGATGGAGCGCTGGCGGATGTTGCCGTCGGCATAGCCCGCGCTGCCGCTGAGGCTGATCGTCGGGCGCCAGCCGGCGAGGGCCTGCGGGACGTTCTCGTCCACGACGCGCACTTGGGCACGCGCGGCACCGAGGGCGGGGTTGTTGGTGTAGGCGAAGGCCAGCGCCTCCTGCAGCGTCTGCCCCAAGGCCGCCGCCGGCAGGGCGATCGTCGCCGCCGCCGCGGCGCAGGCGAGGTATCGGAAATTCTGGAACGGCATGAGCAACGACATCCCGGGCCGGCCGGCGGCGCGGGATGGCGCGGGCCGGTCAGCGTGATCTGGTTCGGCGGAACCTTAGACCGGGGCCGCGGCCGTGCGCCAGGACACACGCCCCGGCGCGGACACCCCACCGGTCACACGAAGGCGAAGCCTGGTGCCGGCGCAAAGGCCGGGATGACCGGCGTACGGCAGTCGAAGGCTTCGGCGGTCGAGAAGGCGCCGCCGGCGCGGCGGCCGAGGATCGCGGAGCCAGACTCGGATCCGCTCCGACGGACGGTGACGAGGCGGCCACCCTCGATCAGAATGTCGGAGATCGGGTGGGGCACCGCGGGGACGGCGCCCTCGATGAAAATGACGTCGTAGGGTCCGCCACTCGGTTCGGCGGTGGGGCTGGCGGTGACTTGGCGGAGGGAGCCGGCGGGTAGGTCGCAGGCCGGCCACGCCGCGGCGGCGAGGGACAGAAGAGCCGGGTCGTCCTCCACCGCCGTTACCTCGAGGCCGAGGCGGGCGAGAACGGCGGCGCCGTAGCCGCTGCCCGAGGCGAGGACGAGGGCGCGGTCACCGGCGCGCGGAGCGGCGAGCTGGACCAGGCGCGCGAGGGACATGGGCTGCATCAGCACGCGGCCACGGCCGAGGGGCAGGTCCTCGTCGGACAGGGCGCGCGAGGCGAGGGCGGGCGGGACGAAGCGCTCGCGCGGCAGGTCCTCCATGGCCTGGAGGATGCGCAGGTCGGTGACCCGGTTCGGCTTGAGCTGCCCGTCCACCATGCGCCGGCGCGCCGCGGCGAAGTCCATCCTGCGTCCCGTTCCTTCGGTCGGGCCGGCTTATGGGCGGGAGGGATCGGTGTCGCAAGACGCGGTTGTGGACGGCTGCCGGCCCCGGGCGAACGGCAAGCGGCGCACGACGGCGGAGGCATTCGCGACGCGGATCGGCCGGCCCCGTCGGGCCACGTCGCCGGTGTCAGTCCGGGAAGGTTCCCGCCCTGGACGCAAGGGACGCAGGGCCGTAGAAGCCGTCGGCGCGGTGCCGTGGCCGAGTGGTCAGGCAAGGGTCTGCAAAACCCTCTACGGCGGTTCGATTCCGCCCGGCACCTCCAACGCGCCATCGCCCCCTTGCGACGGAGTGCTCGGCGCGGTAGAGGCGCGGCCCCGCCGGAAGCCTCCTGGGCCTTGGCGGGTAACGTGGTGCGATCCCCGATAGCTCAGTTGGTAGAGCACGCGACTGTTAATCGCTAGGTCGTAGGTTCGAGTCCTACTCGGGGAGCCACTTCCGCCCGGCGCGTCACCGATCCTTCACGGACGGGCCGGGCCGGGCGCCTTGACCCCCGTCCGGGCGGGTCCTAACCGGCGCGGCGCGCTCTCCTTTCCCTGCCCCGCGGGTTCCGATGACCGACGAGACGATCCTGACCAACGCGCGCCTGGTGCTGCGGGACCGCGTCGTGCCGGGCACGGTCGTGATCCGGGGCGGGCTGATTGCGGAGGTGGCGGAGGGGCCGAGCCGGGCGGGGTCCGCGCTGGACCTGGACGGCGAGCTCCTGATGCCGGGCATCGTGGACGTGCATACGGACAACTTGGAGCGGCAAGTCTCGCCGCGGGTCTCGGCGCGCTGGCCCAGCACCTCGGCTTTCCTGGCGCATGACGGGCAGACGGCGGTCGCGGGCGTGACGACGGTGCTTGACGCGCTATGCCTGGGCGACCTGGGGTTCGACCAGGGGCGGATGCAGACGGCGCGGGACGGCGTCCGGGACATGACGGCGTTGACCGAGGCCGGCGTGCTGCGGTCCGAGCACCTCCTGCACCTGCGCTGCGAACTGCCGGCGGACGACATGCTGCCGATGCTCGAGGACTACCACGACCACCCGCTGCTGCGGATGGTGAGCCTGATGGATCACTCGCCGGGGGTGGGGCAGTACTCGGACATCGACCGGTACCGGGTCATGCGCGTCCGGACGGGGACGCGGGCGGAGGAGGTCGAGAGCCGGATCGCCGAGATGGTCGCGCAGCGCGAGGTCCGGTCGGAGCCGAACCGGCGGGCGCTGCTCGCGATGTTCGGGGGCGGGACGTGCCACTCGCGACGCATGACGACTGGGACGCGGACGTCGTCGCCCGCAACGCGGCGGACGGGATCATGATCTCCGAGTTCCCGGTCAACCTTACCGCCGCGCGGGCGGCGCGGCGGGCGGGCATGGCCATCATCGCCGGGGCGCCGAACCTCGTGCGCGGGGGATCACATTCGGGGAACGTGGCGGCGGCGGACCTGGTGCGGGAGGGATTGGTCAACGTCATCGCCTCGGACTACGTGCCGCCCGCGATGATCGAGGCGGCGTGGAAGACGCTGGACCTCGGGCTGACCTTGCCGGAGGCGGTGGCGATGGTGACCGACAACCCCGCGCGATCCCTGCACCTGCACGACCGCGGGCGGATCGAGGCGGGGCTGCGGGCCGACCTGGTGCAGGTGCGGGAACACGCGGGGATGCCGGTGATCCGCGCCGTGTGGCGCGGCGGCGAGCGGGTGGCGTGACGGACGTCGCCGGTTCGCGGGTCGCGCTGTACTGGGCGCCTGCGCTGGACGACCCGCTCCATCGGTTGGGATCGCAGTGGCTCGGGCGCGATGCGGAGACGGGCGCAAGCCTGGACCAGCCATCCGTCGCGGGCGTGGACCTGCGGGAGGTCACCCGGGACGCGCGGAAATACGGTCTGCACGCGACGCTGAAGCCGCCCTTCCGGCTGGCGCATGGCTGGGCGGCGCTGCGCGACGACGCGGCGCGGCTGGCGGCGCGGACCCGGCCCTTCGAACTGCCGCCCTTAGCACTGCATTCCATCGACGGGTTCCTGGCGCTGCGGGAAAGCGTCCCCTGCCCTGCCCTCCAGGCCTTCGCCGATGCCTGCGTGGAGGCGTTGGACCGGCATCGCGCACCGCCGTCCGAGGCGGAGATCGCGCGGCGGCGGCCGGAGCGTCTCACCGAGCGGCAACGGGAGCACCTGAACCACTGGGGCTACCCCTACGTCTTCGACACCTTCTTTTTCCACGTCACGCTGACGCGGCGGCTGACGGCGGACGAGGACGCGGTGATGCGGCCGGCCGTCCTGGACTGGCTGGGGGACGCGCCGGCGCGGTCGCGGCGGGTGACGGCACTGTGCCTCTTCACCCAGGCGCAGCCGGACGAGCCGTTCCTGATCGCGGAGCGGCTTCCACTGACGGGGTGAGGCCTCGCCCGTTCGGGCGCCGATCTGGACGAGGGTGCCGCCACCGCCGATAGAGGCGGGGAATGCCCGATTTCGATCGCCTCTGGGACGTGCTGGTGGTGGGCGGGGGGAACGCCGCGATGTGCGCGGCGATCGAGGCGCGGCGCGCCGGTGCCAGCGTGATCGTGGCAGAGCATGCGCCGAAGCCGATGCGCGGCGGGAACAGTCGGCATACGCGCAACATCAGGGCGTTGCATCCCGCACCCACGGACGTCCAGACCGAGTCCTACCTCGAGGAGGAATACTGGGACGACCTGCTGAAGGTCACGGGCGGGAAGACGAATGAGCACCTGGCGCGCACCTGCATCCGGGCGAGCCAGCACGCGCCGGGGTTCCTCGCGGGATGCGGGGTGGTGTTCCAGCCCTCGCTGTCGGGGACGCTGTCGCTGTCACGCACGAATGCCTTTTTCCTCGGCGGAGGGAAGGCGCTGGTGAACGCGCTGTACCGGACGGCGGAGCGGCTCGGGGTGGAGGTGCTCTACGACACGGAGGTGCAGCACATCGAGGTCGCGGAGGGGCATGCCACGGAGGCGGTGGTGTCGCATCACGGCTTTCCCGAGCGGATCCGGTTCAAGGCGGTGGTGGCGTCCTCCGGCGGGTTCCAGGCCAACCGGGAATGGCTGCGGGAGTACTGGGGGGATGCCGCCGACAACTTCCAAATCCGCGGCACCCCCTACGCACAGGGGCGGGTGCTGAAGGACCTGCTGGGCCAGGGCGTGCAGCAGGTGGGCGACCCCACGCAGTTCCACGCGGTGTGCAACGACGCGCGGGCGCCGATGGAGGATGGGGGGCTGGCGATGCGGCTGGACTGCACGCCGTTCTCGATCGTCGTGAATCGGGACTGCGAACGCTTCTACGATGAGGGCGAGGACACCTGGCCCAAGCGCTACGCGATCTGGGGCCGACTGATCGCGCGGCAGCCGGGGCAGGAGGCCTTCGCGATCACGGACAGCCAGGCGGAGCGCGACTACCTGCCGAGCGTGTTTCCGCCGGCGCGGGCCGACACGGTCGGGGAGTTGGCGGTGAAGTTGGGCCTGGACTCGGCACGGCTGGAACGGGTCGTGAGCCAGTACAACGCGGCGGTGCGGTCCGGGACCTTCCGGCCGCAGGTCCTGGACGATTGCCGCACGGAAGGGCTGACGCCGTCGAAGAGCCACTGGGCCCGGCGGATTGAGAAGCCCCCCTTCATCGGCCACCCGATGCGGCCGGGGATCACCTTCACCTTCCTCTCGGTCGCGGTGAACGACCGGGCGCGGGTGATGATGGCGGATGGCAGGCTGTCCGCGAACATGTTCGCCTCTGGCGAGATCATGTCGGGCAACATCCTGGGCCAGGGCTATCTCGCCGGTTTCGGCATGGCGATCGGGACCGTCTTCGGCCGGATCGCGGGAGAGGAGGCGGCGCGGCTTGTCCGGAACTGACCTGGTAAACCCGCTGGAGGCGTCCGACACGGTCGCCGAAGCGCGGCGGCACATGGCGGTGTGCAACGCCTGCCGATACTGCGAGGGCTACTGCGCGGTCTTTCCCGCGATGACACTGCGGCGGGAGTTCTCGACGGGCGACCTGACCCACCTCGCGAACCTCTGCCACAACTGCAAGGGCTGCTACCACGCCTGCCAGTACGCGCCGCCACATGCGTTCGGAATCAACCTTCCGCAGACCTTCGCGAACCTGCGGCAGGAATCCTACGCGGCCTATGCCTGGCCGCCGGCGATGGGGCGGCTGTTCGCGCGGAACGGGACGCTGGTGTCGCTGCTGACGGCGCTCTTCGTCGCGCTGGCTTTGCTGGTTGCCGCGGCGGTCGTGGATCCGTCGGTGCTCTACGCCGCACAGACGGGGCCGGGGGCCTTCTTCCGAGTGATCCCGCTCTGGCTCATCAACCTGCTGGCGGGGTTATCCTTCGGCTATGCGGTCGTCGCATTGTCGATGGGCGGGTGGCGATACTGGCGCGGGACGGGGCGCGCGGGCGGTGCGCCGCTGGAGGTGCGGCCGGTGGCAGAGGCGACGGTCGACATCCTCGCCCTGCGAAACCTCGGCGGCGGCGGGCACGGGTGCAACGACCTCGACGAGGGCTTCTCGACGGTTCGGCGCTGGTTCCACCATGCGACGTTCTACGGGTTCCTGCTGTGCTTCGCGTCGACGACGAGCGGCGCGGTGGCGCACCACGTGTTCGGGGCGGTCGCGCCCTATTCGTTCTGGAGCCTTACCGTACAGCTGGGGACCTGGGGCGGGTTGCTGCTGTGCGTCGGCACGACGGGGCTGGCCTGGGTAAAGACGGCCACCGACCAGGGGCCGGTGGCGCGGAACCTCATGGGCGGGGAATACGCGATCCTGGCGCTGCTGCTCCTCGTCTCGGCGACGGGGCTGCTGCTGCTGGCGGTGCGGCATACCGGGGCGATGGGGATCACCTTCGCGCTGCATCTGGGGCTTGTGCTCGCCCTCTTCGTTGCGCTCCCCTACAGCAAGATGGTCCATGGGGTGTACCGTGGCCTGGCCCTCATCCGGAACGCGCGGGAGAAGCGCGCGGCGGCGGGCTGAGCGGGGAGGAAAAGAGGGTGGTACGAATGACGCGTCGGGGCTTCGGCGGGCTGGCGCTGGCGGGGCTGGCCGGGCCGGTCTTGGCACAGACCAATCGGCCGATCTCGCTCATCGTGCCCTATGCGCCGGGCGGCGGGACGGACATCGCGGCGCGGGAGTTCGCGAACGGCCTGACCGCGGAACTCGGCGGGCAGAACGTCGTCGTGGACAATCGGGCGGGGGCGGCAGGCTACGTCGGCTCGCTCGCCGTGGCACGGTCGCGGCCGGACGGGACGACGCTGCTCTACGCCGTCGGCACCAACGTCGTCATCGCGCCGCATCTGCAGGCGGGCGATCGCGTGGTGTTGGCGGATGCGCTGACGGCGGTGGCGCAGACGTCGTCGTACCAGTACGTGCTCGTGGCGAACCCGAAGCTCAATGTCGGGACGCTGCAGGAGCTCATCGCCTACATGCGGTCGCGGCCGCGGGGCAGCATCACCTTCTCCTCCTCGGGCGTCGGGGGGAACAACCACCTGGCGGGCGTGCTGTTCGCGGAAGCCGTGGGCGTGCCGATGGAGCACATCAGCTACCGCGGCACGGCGCCGGCGCTGATGGACGTGGTGGGCGGCAGCATCGACATGAACTTCTCCTCGCCGCCGCCGGCGATCATGTTGGTGCGGGACGGGCGGGTGAAGGCGCTGGCGGTGACGGGGGAGCGGCGGATGCCGCAACTGCCCGACGTGCCGACGCTGTCGGAGGCCGGGCTGCCCGGCTTGGTCATCACGGGCTGGCACGGCCTCTTCGCGCCGAATGGCGTGAACGCGGCGCTGCTGGACCGCTACGAGGCCGCGGCCAAGCGCGCCATGGCGACCCCGCGCTTCCTGGAGCGGCTGGCGAACGAAGGGCTGGATGCCGGGCTCAACCGGCCGCGGGCGGCCTTCGGGGTGGCGGTGCGGGAGGAAAGCGCCTTCTGGGCGCGGAAGGTCCCGGAACTGGGTCTGCGCGCGACGGACTGACCAAGCGCGACGGACTGAAAGAAGCGGCAACGCAAGCGGCAGCAGCGGCGTCGCACGGCAACCGGAGGTTTCAGCGCGCTTGACCCATTCGGGAGGGCAACTAAAATGCCGCTCACGAAAATGCGAGCAACAGTCCTTCGTATGTCCTCCGTCCCTTATGTCGGTCGTCGCGCCTTGTTTCTCGTCGGCGTCGCCGGCCTTGCGGGTTGCGCGACCAACCCTCCTGTGGCCATCGATCGGGAAGCGATGGCGCGAGTCAAGCGCGTTGCCGTACCCACCGTCGCCTTCCCCGGAAGCCCGGATATCGCCGTCACCAATACGGCATCGCAGCATTTCGGGCTGATCGGGGCAGTGGCGGGCGCCGTCGTCCGGAACAACCGCATCGAGGCCATCAAGACCATGCTGGCCTCCCAGCGCTTCGACGCGCAGGCACAATTCGATCTGGCGTTGAGCGAGCGCCTCGTCGCACGGAACCTGGCGATCGTGCGGGAAACGGCGAGCCCCGTGCGGCGCAACTTCCTGGAGACGTACCGGCAGGGGGCGGACCGCGACGCCGTGCTCGACGTAGTGGTCCTGGCGTACGGCTTCCTCGCCCATGATGACCGGGACACCTCACCGTACCGACCGACGGTCCTGGTGCGCGCCCGGCTGGTGGATGCTCGGGACCGCTCCGTGATGATGCAGGATGCCGTGACCATCAACGGCGTTGAGGGCACGGTCGGCGCGGCCGACCCGGGCCAGGCGACCTTCAGCAGCTTCTCCCAGATGGAGGCGCGGCCCGACCTCACGGTCGCCAGCCTGCGTGCTGCGCTGACCGCGGCGGCCGACGGCGTCGTGCGGCGGCTCGGATGAGGACGGTGGTACGCCTCCTCGCGATCGGGGCGACGCTGCTCCTCGCGGCCTGCGCCGTGCCGGAACCGCCGCTCCTCGACGTCGGGAACCGCGCCTGCGATCGCTCGCCGGCGCTGGAGACGGCGCAGCCGGTCGCCTTCGACCGTCGCCCGGGAGCCGTCGCGCGGCTCGGGGCGGAAGGCCGGTGCATCCAGGCCGCGGATTCGGGCGCTGCGACGACCTATGCCATCTTCGGCCTGCCGCAGGGCACGCCGGCCGCGACGGTAAATATCCTCAGCGTCGCCCAGGGGACCCTCGTCTCCCCGCGCGTGACCTTGCACGATGCCTCCGGCCGGGTTGTCCGCCAGATCGGGCCGGAGGACTTCCGCGCCAATGTGGGCGGCCTGACCGCCGGTGCCCGGCTGCGGGGCGAGGAGCGCTGGCTCGTCGTCGCCGCCGATCGCGCCATGCTCGGCAGGCCGGTGGTCCTCCGCCTCAGTGCCATCCCCGAGGGCGGGGTGCAGGTCGCGGCGGCGGTCCCGATCATCATCTACGTCCCGCCGCCGACAGTACCGGATGTCGTTCGCGCGAACGACGCGGTCTACGCCCTGAACGGGACCGTGCAGGTCAGCGTCGTTCCCGTCCCGACGGTTCCCTGACGGCACCCCCGCACGGGAGGCAGATCCGGTCAGGGCCGGATCACGTAGTCCTTCCGCATCGTTTCCAGCACCTGCCAGGTGCCACGGAACCCCGGTTCGATGACGAAGACGTCGCCGGGGCCGAGGCGCCACTCGTTGCCCGCTTCGTCGCGGATGACGCAGCGGCCGGAGTGGAGGCGCATCCACTCCCACCGCGTATAGGCGATGCGCCAAGTGCCGGGCGTCGCCTCCCACTGGCCGGCGTGGAGCGTGCCGTCGGGGCTCTTGTAGCCGGCGAAGGTGCGGAAGGTCGGGTTGCCCTCGAGGACCTTCTCGGGCGGCGGGGCGCCGGGCTTGCCCTCGGCGGGGATCTCGAGGACGACGAGGCGGCCTTCCGCCTCCTGCGTCACGGCGCTCACGACTTCGCTGCCTGCGCGCGGAGTTCGGTGACGGTGGCGCGGTGGGTGACCTGTTCCATCGGCAGTCGGACCTCGATGACGGAGGGCAGGCCGCTCGCGCGGGCCCGGCGGAAGGCGGGGACGAGTTCGTCGGTCGCGGTCACCAGCTCGCCGTGGCCGCCGAAGGCCTCGATGAACTTGCGGAAGTCGGGATTGGTGAGCTGCGTGCCGGAGACGCGTCCGGGATAGGCACGTTCCTGATACATGCGGATCGTGCCGTAGCCCGCGTTGTTGACGACGATCAGGATGGGCGCGGCGCCGTGCTGGAAGGCCGTCGCGATCTCCTGCCCCGTCATGAGGAAGCCGCCGTCGCCGATCAGGCCGATGACGCAGCGTCCCGGGTTGAGGATGGCGGCGCCGATCGCGGCGGGGGCGCCGTATCCCATGGCGCCGTTGGTCGGGCCGAGGAAATCCTGTCCCTCCCGCACATGCATGAAGCGGTTGAGCCAGGTCGCGAAGTTGCCGGCGTCGCAGGTGAAGATCGTGTCGTCCGACAGTTCGGGCTCAAGCGCCTGAAGGGCACGCGCGAAGTTCAGTGGGCCGGCGTAGTCGGGGGCCGTCGCGGTGGCCTCGCGCTGCGCGCGGAGGGAGCGGCGCCATTCGGCCCAGGGGCGGGGCTTCGCCGGCGCGGCGTCGCGCAGGGCCAACGCGAAGGCGTTGAGGTCGGCGGTGATGCCGAGGGCGACGCGGAAGACGCGGCCGATCTCGGCGGGGTCCGGGTGGACCTGCACGATAGTGGCGCCGGTCTCGGGAAAGAGGGTGTAGCCCTGGCTCGTCGCCTCGCCGAGGCGGGAGCCGATGGCCAGGACCAGGTCCGACTGCTTGACCAGTTTGACCAACCCCGGGTCCGCACCGACGCCGAGGTCGCCGGCGTAGAGCTGCGACGTCCCGTCGAAGAGGCCCATTCGGCGGAAGCCGACTGTGACCGGTATGTCGTGCGCCTCGGCAAAGGCGCGGACCGCGGCGCGGCCTTCGTCCGACCAGCAGGTGCCGCCCATCACGATCAGCGGGCGCTTGGCCTCGTCCAGCATCTCCAGAAGCCGCGGGATGGCGCGCGGCGCGGGGTGGGCGGGCAGGACCTTCGCAGGGCCGATGTCGGGGACGACGACCCGGGCCTTCTGCATCTCCTCGGAAATCGCGACGACGACGGGTCCGGGGCGGCCGGAGGTCGCAACGTGGAAGGCGCGGGCCATCAGTTCGGGGATGCGGGCCGCGTCATCGATCTGCGTCACCCATTTCGCGAGCGGGGCGAACATCTTGCGGTAGTCCACCTCCTGGAAGGTGTCGCGGTCCGTCTCGGCGAAGGGGATCTGGCCGACCAGCAGCACCAGCGGCGTGCTGTCCTGGTTCGCGACGTGCACGCCGATCGAGGCGTGGCAGGCGCCGGGGCCGCGGGTGACGATGGCGACGCCCGGCTTGCCGGTGAGCTTCCCATGCGCCTCGGCCATGTGGACGGCGCCGGCTTCGAAGCGGCAGGTGATGAGGTCCACCTGGTCGCGCCGTTCGTAGAGGCCGTCGAGCACGTCGAGGAAGGACTCGCCGGGGACGGAGAAGACGTGCGTCACGCCCTGCGCGACGAGGGCGTCGGCGATGAGTTGCCCGCCGGTGCGCGTGCCCAGGCCCGCCATGCCGTCCATCTCGACCCTCCCTCGCGATCCGGGCGGAGGTTAGCCGCGGCGGGCCGGCGCGGCCACCCGCCCTCCCCGGCCCAAGGCGGTGCCCGCAAGGGGCGGTCGTCCTCCGGCGCGTTCCGCCGGGTGCCCTGCCCTTCCCCGCGTGGCCGCGGGCGTCCATCTTCGGGCACAGGATTGGAGCGGGGGATCGCGATGCGGGCCATCTTCGTCATGATCAAGTGCGAGATGGGCCAGGCCTATCGCGTGGCGCGGGAGATGGCGGACAGCATCCCCGAGCTGTCGGAGATGCACTCGACCTCCGGGCAGTACGACCTGCTCGGGAAGTTCTACCTGGAGCCGGAGCAGGACATCGGGCTCTTCGTCGTGGAGCGGGTGCAGAGCGTGTCCGGCGTGAAGGACACCTACACGCTGCAGACCTTCAACGCCTTCTCCGGCGGTCGCTGAGGGACGCGCCGGCCGCGCGAACTGGCCGCCACGAAAAGACCCCGGTTCCGCCGCGCCCTGCCGCAGGGGTGCCGCGGGCCGGACATGGGGGCGCCCATCTTCGGGGGCATCGGAGGTATGCCCCATGGGTGTTCCGTTCTTCTCCCACATCTCGCGCGCCGGCCGGGTGCTGGCGCTGACCGCCGCCCTTGGCACGGCGGCCTGCACGGACGGCTACGGCCGGACGGACTGGGGCAGCACGCTCGCCCTCGGAGCCGGGCTCGGCCTCGCGGCAGGCGCGGTCGCGGCGCTGGCGAGCGACAACCGTGACGGTCATCGGCAGGTCCGGGGGCAAACCCGGGGCCGCGATTATGGTTATTACGGCAACGGCAACCGCGGCTATCGTGGCTATGCCGGGGGATATGGAGGTTGGCGATGAAGATGCGTCTCGCGGTCCTCGCCGCGGCCGGCCTCGCGCTCGGCGGGTGCTACGGCCCCTACGGGCAGCCTGACCCGCTCGCGTCCGGACTGGTCGGGGCCGGCGTCGGCGCGGTGGCCGGGGCGGCCATCGCGAGCTCGGCCCGGCCGTCCTACTACTACGCGCCGCCGGCCTATTACGCCCCAGCGCCGCGGTATTACTACGGGCCGCCGCGCGCCTATGGCTACGGGTACGGATACCGGCGCTGGTAGGGCGCCGGCAGGTCGGCCCGAGAACAGCGTGAGGGCGGGGGCCTAGAGGGCTCCCGCCTTGGCGCGGCCCCAGTGGGCAAGGGTGGATTCGGGCGGCAGCCGCCCCTCGAACCAGAGGCTGGCGGCGCAGCGGGACATGGCGGCGCCGTCGTGGCCGATATGCGGCACCGGGACGAGCCGCCAGTTGCAGGCGATCCCGTGGCGCGCGGCCGCGGCCTGGCCGAAATCGAAATAGGTCCGCGCCCTCGCGAAGCGATGCGGGCCCTGCGCGATGGCTTCGGGGTTGGACGGGAGGCTGGGGCCGCTCGTCTCGATGTCGCCCTCCCCGGCCAGGATCGTGAGCGGGTAGGACAGGAGCGCCGTCACCTCCGCATCGCCGAGGCCGATGCCACCCATCCCCTCGGGAAACCGGCGGTCGAGGGTGGGCAGGGTGTACCAGCCTGGGTTTCCAATCGTCGCGGCCTCGAAGGAGGCGTGGGGCTGGGTCGAGAGCAGGCGGTGGAGGTACTGGCCGCCGGCAGAATGACCGAAGATCCGCGCCTGGATCCGGGTGGTCAGGCCGGCCTCACGCAGCGCGGCCAGGACGCGGGCGGGAACGCCGTAGTTCCAGCGGTCGCGCGGACGGACGGTGCCGTCCGCCGCGAGCACGAAGCCGTTGTTGTAATGGGCGGCGCCGGGCCAGGCGGCGTCGGAAAAGGTCGGAGCCAAGATCAGCAGCCGGTGGCGCTCCGCGGCCTCGATCCAGAAGTCGCGGTATTCGTCGCCGTTCCGGCCCATTCCATGCTGAACGATGACGACCGGGTCCTCCGGCCGATGCGCGGCGGGGCGGTAGCCGTGGAGGATCACCGGGCGATCCGGGTCGCCAGCGGGGTCCTCGAACACGATGGAAGCGCGGCCGGGGGCGGCAAAGGCCGCGGCCAGTTGCGGGGCGAAGGGCATGGCGGGATCCGGTCTGATGGCCGCGAGGTCGGCCGGTCGGGGCGGCCGCCGGCGCTGGGCAAGCGCCGTCGCCGGGAGCAGCGCCGCCGCGAGGAGGATGCGGCGGCGCATTGGCGTCACTGCGCCGGGCGGATTTCCGCGGCGCGCGTCGTCTCGTCAACGCGGCCGGCATAGCGGATCATGCGGCGCATGGCCCAGGACGCGCCTTCGAAGTGGACGGGGACCACGGGCATCTGGTCCAGCGCGATCCGGCCGGCCTCGCGCAGCAGGTCGGCGCGGGCGGCGGGGTCCATCGTGGTGAAGGCACGCTGCGCCACCGCGTCGAACTCCGGGCTGGACCAGCCGCCGTAGTTGCTCGTGCCCTGGCCGCGGTTCGCGTCGGTGCTGACGAGCCAGGACTGGAAGAACAGCATCGTCTCGGCGGCGCTGGCGGACCAGCCGCCCATCGCGACGGAAAACTCGCGCCGGGCGCGGCGGGTGAAGAAGACGGCGCTCGGCATGGTGTCGAGCTCGACGCGGACGCCGATGCGCTGCCAGTACTGCGCGATGGCCTGCGCAAGGCGGCCGTCGTTGATGTAGCGGTTGTTCGTGGCGTGAAAGGTCAGCGCGAAGCCGTCGGGGAAACCGGCCTCGGCCAGCAGGGCTCGGGCACGCGCGGGATCGTAGGGCAGGACGGGCCGGCCGGGGAGCGTGCCGGCCATGCCATCGGGCAGGAACTGCGCAGCGGGGATCGTCACCTCGTCCATCGTGCGGGCATAGAGGGCGCGGCGGTCGAGGGCGAGGGACAGCGCCTGCCGCACCCGGGCGTCACGCAGCGGGTTAGGCTGGCTGCCGCCCTGAACGAAGGGGGACGGGGAGCGCGCGGTGTCGAGTTGCAGGAAGATCAGCCGCGTGGTCGGCGAGGTCGTCACCTGCAGCGCGGTGTTCTGACGCAGGCGCGCAAGGTCGGCGGTGCCCGGGGCCTCGATGATGTCGTTGTCGTTCGCGAGCAGGCCGGCGAGCCGCGGGCCGGGAGCGGTGACCGGCGTCATGCGGACGGTCTGCCAGTGCGGCTTGTCGCCCCAGTAGCCGTCGTAACGCGTCAGTTCGATCGTGCCGCTGCGGGTGTAGGTGGTTAGGCGGAAGGGGCCGGTGCCGATCGCGGCGCTGCCATCGTTGAAGGCAGTGGATGCCGGCCACTGCCCCGTGACGCCGCATTGCGGGCCCGCCGCGAAGTTCAGCGTGCCCGCAGGCACCAGCGAACGGGGAATGATGACCAGGCTGGCGAGGTCGTTGAGGAGAAGCGGGTTCGGTTCCTTCGTCGTGATGCGGACCGTCATGGGGTCCAATGCCTCGACGTTCGCCAGGGGGCGGACGAGGCGGGAATAGGACTGCGCGACCTCGCCGTCATTGTTGATGATGCGGCAGTAAGAGGCGACGACGTCCTGCGCCGTGAAGTCGGCGCCGTTGTGGAACTTCACGCCGGGGCGGAGGGTGAAGCGCCAGACGTTGTCGCCCTCCCGCTCCCACGCCGTGGCGAGGGCGGGGGTGATGGAGAGGTCGGCGGCCTGGTCCACCAGCCCCTGCCACACGGAAAAACGCAGCGTGGCGTTGGGCGTGACGGCGTAGCCGTGCGGATCGGCGGTCGTCGTCTCCGCGGCGAGTCCGATGCGAAGGGTCTGCGCCGCGGCTGGCAGCGCGGCGAGGGCGAGCGGGGCGGCCAGGAGGGCGGCCCAAACGGGGACGGAACGGCGCATGGGGCGATCCTTGTCGGGCGGTCGGGGACGCGGCCAGGCGGCCGCACCGGTGGTGGTCAGTCGAAGCCGAGGAAGCCGGGCATGGAGGAAATGGGCGGTGCCTTCGCCAGCGCGGCGATGTCAGGGCGCGGGCGGGCCAAGGCAGCGTCGCCTGCGACCGCGGCCTCGATCGCCGCGGCCGCGGCGAGGACGAGGGCATCGCCGCCGCGCGGGCCGACGATCTGCAGGCCGAAGGGCATGCCGAGCGCGTCACGGCCGAGCGGAATGCTGATCGCCGGGTGACCCGTGAGCGTGACGATGTAGGCCAGGGCCAGCCAGTGGAAGTAGGTCCGCGTCTTCTGGCCGTTGATCTCGGCCGGGTAGAGTTCGGACCAGGGACGAGGGGAAATCGTGATGGCCGGCGTCAGGATCAGGTCCGTACCGGCCTCGAAGAAGCGCTGCCAGCGGAGGTAGAGGGCGGTCTGGAGCGCTGAGGCGCGGGCGCCGTCGGCGAGGGTGTAGCGCATCCCCTCCTCGACGTTCGCGCGGACGTTGGGGCCGACGAGGTGCGGCGTCTTCTCGACTTTCTCGCGATGGGCCGCGAGGAAGTTCATGGCGCGCAGCACCTCGAAGGCCTCGTCGGCGCCGGAGCAGTCGGGGCAGTCGCGTGTGACGGTGCCGAACAGCGGCGACAGGGCGGCGATGCGGCCTTCGAAGGTGTCGCGGACGCCGTGCTCGACAGGGGCGATGCCGAAATCGGGCGTCGCCGCGACACGGAGCGAGGCGAGATCGACCTGCGGGACGGGGTGGTAGTCGCCGTGGCGCAGGCGTCCCGTGCCACCGTGGATGGTGTAGGAGAGCGGGTCGTGCGCGTCGTCGGAGATCATCGCCGACAGCATCAGTGCGACGTCCGGCGTGTTGCGCGCCATGGGGCCGAGCACCGGCAGGTTGGACCAGCCGAGGAGGCGGCGTTCCGACGCGACGAGGCCGGGGCTGGGGCGGAAGCCGACGATCCCGTTGAAGGCCGCGGGGTTGCGGAGCGACCCGCCGGTGTCGGACCCCGAGCAGATCGGCGCCATGTCGCAAGCCAGGGCCACGCCGGAGCCGCCGGAGGAGCCGGCCGCGGAGCGCGCGGGGTCGTGCGGATTGCCCGTCGCGCCGTAGACCGCGTTGCGGGTGTTGGCGCCGGCGCCGAATTCCGGCGTGTTCGTCTTGGCGAAGATGATGCCGCCCGCGGCACGGAGGCGCGCCACGGATCCGAGGTCCTTCGTCGGAACGTTGTCCTTGAAGATCGGCGAGCCGTGAGTGGTGACGAGGCCCTTCGTTTCCTCCAGGTCCTTGATCCCGATCGGCAGGCCGTGCAGCGCGCCGAGCCGGTCGCCGCGCATGACCGCGTCCTCGGCGGCCTTGGCGTCGCGGCGCGCGCCCTCCTCATCCATCGCGACGACGGCGTTCACCGCATGGTTCACGAGGGCGATGCGGCGGAGGCAGGAATCGAGCAGTTCGACGGGGGAGAGTTTCTTCGCGCCGATGAGGCGGCGCGCCTCAAGAGCGGTGAGTTCGCAGGGTTCCATCGCGCTCAGTACCCCATCGCGCAGCCGTCCTTGCGGGGGTCGGAGCCCCCGATCAGGACGCCACGTTCGCGGTCGATGAGGATGGCCTGACCGCCGCCATGCGGCTTGGCGATCGTCGCGACGGTATGGCCGAGCGCCGACAGGCCGTCCCGCGCCGCCTGGGGCAAGCCGTTTTCGATCTGGATGGTGCGGTGGTCCTTGCCCGGGGCGGGGAAGAGACGGGGCAGGTCCAAGGCCTCCTGCACGTCCAGCCCGTACTGGAAGTGGTTGGCCAGGAAGTAGGATTGGCCCATCGGCTGGAAGTGGCCGCCCATGACGCCGTAGGGCATCACGGCCTTCCCGTCCTTCATCACCATGCCCGGGATGATCGTGTGCATCGGGCGCTTGCGCGGCGCGATGCAGTTCGGGTGGCCTTCCTGGAGGCGGAAGCCGAAGCCGCGATTCTGCAGCATCACGCCGGAGCCCTCGGCCAGGATGCCCGTGCCGAAGCCCGCGAAGAGCGAGTTGATAAAGGAACACGCGTTGCCGTCACGATCCACGACGCAGAGGTAGACCGTGTCCTTGTGCTTCGCCCAGTCAGCGTCGCCGGCCTGCGGCAGGTCGGGCATCGCGGCGTCGTCGCGGATCATGCCGCGCAGGCGCGTCAGGTATTCGTCAGACAACAGCCGCTCGACCGGCACGTTGCTCTGCCAGGGATCGGCGAGGAAGGCGTCCCGGTCGCGGTACACCAGCCGCGCGGCCTCCGCGTGGCGGTGCAGACGGGCGACGGAGAGAGGGCCTCCCCCCGGCGTGTCGTAGCCTTCCAGGATGCCCAGCAGCATGAGGACGAGCAGGCCGGAGCCGTTCGGCGGGCACTGGAAGACCTCCATCCCGCGCCACGCGCGGGAGATGGGATCGACGAAGACCGCGGCGTCGGCGCCTTCGGCGAAGTCCTCCTCGGTATGCAGGCCGCCGGCGTCCCGGAGGGTCTTCACCATGTCCGCGGCGATCGCGCCCTCGTAGAAGGCGCGCTTGCCGCTCTTCGCAATGGCACGGAGGGTCGCGGCGAGTTCGGGCTGGACGAAGCGGTCACCAAAGACCGGGGCCTTGCCGTCGCGCAGCCAGCGGCGCGCGCTCGCCGGGTGCTTCGACAGTTTCTCCACGCTGTCCGCCCAGTCCGAGGAGACGCGCGCCGAGAGGGAGAAGCCCTCTTCCGCATAGCGGATGGCGTCCTGAAGCAGGCGACCGAGTTCCAGCTTTCCGTGCGCCTGGTTCAGCGCCTCCCACGCCGAGACGGCGCCGGGGACTGTGACCGAGTGCGGGGAGGTGTCCACCATCGCGGTCAGGCCGGCGGCGCGCAGCGCTTCCGGGGTCGCGGCGGCCGGCGCGCGGCCCGAGCCGTTAATGGCAATCACGCCGCCGGTCGCCGGGGCGTACAGACAAAAACAGTCGCCGCCGATGCCGGTGGACTGCGGCTCGATCACCGCGAGCACCGCCGCCGCCGCGATCGCGGCGTCCAGCGCGTTGCCTCCCGCCCGCAGGATGTCGAGGGCGGCGAGCGTCGCGCCGGGCATGGACGTCGCGGCCATGCCGTTGATGGCCATGGCGGGCGAGCGCCCCGGTAGGTGGAAATCGCGCATCAGACGGCCGTCAGCCCCCCATCGATCAAGAGACTCGCCCCCGTGATTCCCGCGGCCGCGGGGGAGGCGAGGAAGAGGATCGCGCCCATCACGTCCTGGACGGTCAGGATCCGGCCCAGGGGCATACGCCGGGCTTCCCGCGCGCGGAAGTCCGGGTCGGAAAGGAGGCCCTCGGTCAGCGGGGTCTCCACGAAGCCGGGGCAGACGGCGTTCACGCGGATGCCGTGGGCGCCGAGCTCCACGGCCCAGGCCTTCGTCAGGCCTTCGATGCCGTGCTTCGTCGCGGTGTAGACGCTGCGGTTCAGCCCGGCGACGTGGCCGTTGACCGAGGAAAGGTTGACGATCGCCCCACCCCGCCCCGCCGTGACCATGCCGGCGGCCACGACCTGCCCCACGGTGAAGGCGGCGCGGAGGTTCAGGTCGATCAGCGCGTCGAGCGACTCGTCGCGCACGTCGAGCAGCGGTTCCCGGATGTTGGTGCCCGCGTTGTTGACGAGGATCTGAAAGGGGCCCTCGGCAGCGACGGCCTGGCGGACGGCCGCGCGGTCGGTGACGTCGAGGTGGAGCGGGACGGCCTTCAGACCGCGGGCGGTCAGCGCGGCCGCCGTACGCTCGAGCGCCGGGAGAGTGCGGGCGGCCATGACAACCTCGGCCCCTGCCTCGGCGAGGGCGATGGCCGCGGCGCGGCCGATGCCGCCGGACGCGCCGGTGACGAGGGCGCGGCGGCCGTCCACGCGGAAGGACGGGGTGGCTGGGAGGTCGGGCATCAGAGACCGGTCAGGAGGAGGTCGAGGGCGCGAGTGATCGCGTCGCGTTCGGCTTCGAGGTTGCCGACCGTCCGGCCGAGCTCGCGACGCGGGACGCTCGCCATCTGCGTCGTCGCCATCACGACGCGGTCGGTCGCTATGGCGAAGGTCGGGTTCAAGTCAGGCATAATCACCGGCGTGGCGTCCGGGGGCAGGAGGGGCACGACGATCCGGGTCGCGATCCCGTCCAGCAGGTCGGCCTGCACGTCCAGGAGGTAGCCGCGACGTCCTCCGCCGGGAAAGGAGTGGACGTCGAAGCGCGCCATCAGAACGTGCGGTAGGGCGCGAGGGGCGGTCCGTGCTTCTCGACATGCTCGTTGTAGGCCGCGATCCCCGGCGCGGCCGCGCGTTGCCAAGCATCCCGCTTCGCCTCGGCGACGGCTTCCCTGATGCCATTCTCGCAGGCCTTCGACAGGTTTACGCCGAGTTCGCGTGCCTGCACGACGAGGTCCGACGGAAGGCTGACATTGGTGGCGCGGCGAGGGGCGCGGAGGTCAGGGGTATGGTTCACGGCGAGGGACGCTCCGGGATCGCGCCATCATGGGGCGGTGCCATGCGCACAGCAAGTGCGCATCACGGCGACCAGGGCCGGGCCCGCGCCTGGGCGGCCATCCGGACCGCGGCGTTGATGGCGCCGAAGTCGCGGTAGCCGCCGCGGCGCTCGACTACCTCGAAGAAGAAGCGGTCGGCGAAGGGCAGGGTGTAGCCGTGCAGGAACTCGCCGCCGTTCGGATCGCGGTCGTAGAGCAGGTTAGCGTCCCGAAGCGCGGCGACGCGGTCGTCGTCCAGGCCGAAGCGGGGGGCGAGGTCGTCATAGTAGTTGTCGGGGATGCGCAGGACCGGGGCGCCGGCAGCGGTCAGGGCGGACATGGTGGCGAGGGCGTCGTCGGTCCCGAAGGCGAGGTGGTGGACGCCCGCGCCGGCGATGGCGGAGACGAAGCGTCCCGTCGAAGTGCGCGTGCTCTCCGAGACGTTCAGCGGCAGGCGGAGGCGGGCCTCGGAGTCCACCATCGCGCGGCTGCGGATCAGGCCCTGGGGGTCGGGCAGTTCCCAAAGGGCCTGCGGCTCCAGGCCGAGCACGGCCCGGTGGAACAGGACGGCGCCGTCCATCTGCCCCGGCGCGAGGGCCTGGGCCACGTGGTCCACGCCGAGCAGCCGGGTCGCGCCGGCGGTGCCTTCCTCGACGAAGTCGGCACGCCAGGACTCGTCGTCGATGAGAAAGATCAGCGATCCGTCCGGGGCGCGCAGGCCGGGGAGCGGGCGTTCCCCCTGCCCCACCCTCTCGCGCCAGGCCGAGCACAGGAGGGCTTCGGCGCGGGAGAGCGCGCGCGTGGCGTCGTCCACGCGAAGGGCCATGGCGCAGACCGAGGGGCCGTGCAGTTCGAGGTGGGCCGCGGCCTCACTGTCCGGCTCGGCGTTGAGAACGAGGTGCGCGCGGCCGGCGCTCCAGAGTTCGACGGCCTTGGAGCGGTGGCGCGCGCTGCGGCGGAAGCCGCAGGCGCCGAGGTAGGTGGAGAGGTCGGCGCCGCTCGCGGCGTCCACGGCGAATTCGAGGAAGGCGACGCCCTCGTGCCGTGGCCGCGGCGGCAGGGGCTGGGCCGGAAGCGCCGGGGCCGCCATCGCCACGACGGAATCGAGCCAGACGAGGGAACGCAGGCCGTCGCGGGCGATACGGCGCGCGGGGGCCGCGCGGAACTCGTCGTTGAAGACCTCGTGCGACAGGGGGCCGCGGTAGCCGGCTCGCAGGACTTCCTCGAGAAAGGCCGCCACCGGGAGTTCGCCCTGGCCGGGGAAGCTGCGATGGTGGCGCGACCAGGAGAGGACGTCCATCGACAGGCGCGGGGCGTCGGCCAGTTGGACGGAGGCGATCTTCTCGGCCGGAACTGTGTCGGACAGGCCCGCCAGGTCGTCGCCGAGGGCGAGCGTGTGGAAGGAATCGAGAATGATGCCGAGCGCCGGGTGGTCGGCGCGCCGCACGATGTCCCACGCCTGGCGCCAGCGGTTGACGTGGCGGCCCCAGGCCAGGGCCTCGTAGCCCACCCGAAGGCTGCGGCGTGCGGCGCGCTCAGCCATCTCCCGCAGGTCGGCGGCGGCACGGGCGGGGTCGTCGAGGGTGGCGGGCTGGACGTTGGAGCAGACGAGGACGAGGTCGGTGCCCAGCTCCTCCATCAGGTCGAACTTGCGCTCGGCGCGGTCGAGGTTCCGGGCGCGCTGCGGGTCCGGCATGGCCTCGAAGTCACGGAAAGGCTGGAAGAGGGTGATCGTCAGGCCGAGGTCGGCGGCCATGGCCCGGACCGAGGCCGGCGGGCCGTCATGGGCCAGCAGGTCCTGCTCGAAGATCTCGACGCCGTCGAAGCCGGCGGATGCGGCGGCTTCCAGCTTGTCCGGCAGCGTGCCGGAGAGGCAGACGGTCGCGATGGAGCGGGGGAGGTGCGCGGGCATGTGGACAGCAGGATAGACCCGCGGCCCCCTTCCGGCATCCCGGCGGCCTCCGCTATGCGCGGCGCATGGACAGCGCCCCGCCCGGCCCCGCGACAATCGCCGATTTCGACCGGATCGAGGTCCGGGTGGGAACCATCGTGGACGCGCAGCCCTTTCCGGAGGCGCGGAAACCTGCAATCCAGCTCTGGGTCGATTTCGGGGCGCCGATCGGGGTGAAGCGGTCCTCGGCGCAGGTGACGGTGCACTACACCCTTGAAGTGCTGATTGGGCGGCAGGTCTTGGCCGTGACGAACTTCCCGCCGCGCCGGATCGCGGGGTTCGAGAGCGAGGTCCTGGTCCTCGGATTGCCGGACGCGGACAGCGCGGTGGTGCTGCTGCGGCCCGACCTGCCCGTGCCGAACGGCGGCCGGATGTTCTGAGGTCCGCGGGACCTTAGCCGTGGATGGTCGGGGGCGGGCCGCCTAGATTGTTCGCATGGACAAGCCGCAGCCTGCCCCGCCGGGCCGGATGAAGGTGGACGAGTTCCTCGCCTGGGCGCAGGAGCAGCCGGAGGGTCAGCGCTACGAGCTGGAGGACGGGTACGTCGTCACATCATCGGCGGGACGGGTCGCGCATGCGCGGGTGAAGGGTCTGGTGTTTCTCGCCCTGAGGGCGGCGATCGCCTGGGCAGGGCTGCCCTGCGAGGCGCTTCCGGATGGGCCGGCGGTGCCGGTGGACGAATGGACGACCTGGGAACCGGACGCGCTGGTGCGCTGCGGCGAGCCGCTGCCCCGCGACACGGTGAGGGTGACCGATCCGGTGATGGTCGTGGAGGTGCAGTCGCCCTCGACCGGGACGCGGGAAGTGACGACGAAGCTTGTGGACTACTTCCGGATCCCGTCCGTCCGCCACTACCTCATCGTGCATCCGGGCGAGCGCGCCGTCGTGCACCACGCGCGCGCAGAGGGCGAGACGGGGATCGCAACGCAGATCGTCGGTTCCGGGCCCCTTCGCCTGGACCCGCCGGGGCTCGAACTGGACGTCGTCGCCCTCTTCGCGGGGGTCTGACGCGCCGCGCCGGGGCCTTCTGCCCGGGCCCGGCCGCGACTAAACGGGTGCCCCGACCGACCGAGGACCCCGAATGGCCCCGCGCTACTACACCGTCACCTGGGACCAGCTGCACCGCGACGGCAAGGCACTGGCCTGGCGCCTGGTGGACAAGGGGCCCTGGAAGGGGATCGTCGCGATCACCCGCGGCGGGCTCATCCCCGCGGCGATCGTCGCGCGGGAATTGGACTGCCGGCTGATCGAGAGCGCCTCCGTCATCACCTATGACGAGGAGGCGATCGGCGAGCCGCGGGTCGCGAAATCGCCGATCGCGGCCGGCGACGGCGAGGGCTGGCTGATCCTGGACGACTTGGTGGACACGGGGACCACCGCGCGGATCGTCCGGGCGCTGCTGCCCCGCGCGCATTTCGCCACGGTCTACGCCAAGCCGGCGGGCAAGCCGATGGTGGATACCTTCGTGACCGAGGTGTCACAGGACACCTGGATCCTCTTTCCGTGGGATACGGAGCCGCAGTTCGTGGCGCCGATCGCGAAGAGCGCGGCCGGCGCCGCGTCCTGACGCACGGGCCGCGGCGTCAGGCGGCGCGTCGGTCGAACCAGTCGTGGACGACGTTCATGGCGACGCCTTCGGCCCGCGTGCAGAGGATGGCGCCGACCGCGCGGAGGCTGGCGACCGCGGCGCCCCAGTCCATCACGCGGGACTGCGCGGCTTCCGTGATGCGCGAGAGCACGGCGTCGGCGGGGACCGGTCCGCGGCAGGTCTCCCGCGCGTCGCGCATGGCTTCGATCTGCGTATCGCCCAGGCCGAGGACCCGCTGGTCCAGCGACACCGCCCAGCCGCCGAGCGCCATGCCGAGGCGGGCTTCCGTGGTCGGCGTAAGGGTCTCGATGCGCATGGACGTTCTTCCGATCGGCGTTGACGGCCGCGTCATGCCGGGGGGCCGGGGCGCCGCACCTGAACTGTCGGTAATGAGTTTACGGCGGTCCGGCGCTCCCCGCTTCACCCCGGGCCGCGATGCGCCGCACCGTGCTGAGCGAGACGCCGTGGCGCCACGCCACTTCCTTCTGCAAGGCGCCGGCCCGCAGTTCGGCCAGGATTTGCGCGGAAACCGACGGGGTCACGCCGGGGCGGCCGGAGGGCTTCTGCCGGCCCTCGGCGACTGCCTCGCGGCGGCGGAGCTGGGCGACGGAAGCCCGGAGGGCCTCCGCCTCGGCCTCGGACTTCTCGAGCCGGCGCAGGGCGCGGCGGAGGCGGAGGCGGGTTTCCAGCGTGTCCATCGCGGCCGAGGCGATGGCCTGGAGCATGGCGACCTCCCTCCCCTCCAGGCCCTGCGGCCGCGGGTCGGGGGAGAGGACGCAGACCGTGCCGATCCGCAGGCCTTCCGGCGTGACCAGCGGCGCGCCGGCGTAGAAGCGGGTGTGCGGCGGTCCCGTGACGAGGGGGTGGCCGGCGAAGCGCTCATCCGCCCCCGTGTCGGCGATCACGACAGGCTCCGGCGCGAGCATCGTGTAGGAGCAGAAGGCAAGATCGCGCGGCATGCTCGGGGCGGGCGGGGCGAAGCCGTCGCTGGCGCGGAACCATTGCCGCGTCTCGTCAACGAGGGAGAGCAGCGCGCTTTCCGTGCCGAGGGACACGCGGAGGAGTTTCGTCAGCGCGTCCAGCGCCGGCTCCGGCGAAGCGTCGAGGATCTCGTAGCGCCGGAGCGCGACCAGCCGGGCCGCCTCGTGCCCCTCAGGCGAGGCCGGCATCAGATGACCGGCGCCGGCTCGTCGCGGGTTGCGAGGACCTTGTCCACGCGACGGCCGTCCATGTCCACGATCTCGAAGCGCCAGCCGCCGAAGGCGATCCGGTCCCCCTCCTTGGGTACGCGCTTGAGGAGCGCGAGCATCAGGCCGGCGACCGTGTGATAGGTGCCCTCCAGCGGGAGTTCGGGCAGGTCGAGGCGGGAGCGGAGTTCGTCGCTCGGCATCATGCCGTCGAGGAGGAGAGAGCCGTCGTGGCGCTCGACGGCCGGGCCGACCGCGGGGGCCCCGGCCTCCTCGTGCTGCAGCTCGCCGACGATGGCTTCCAGCACGTCGGAGGCGGTGACGACGCCCTCGAAGGACCCGTATTCGTCCATGACGAGGGCGATGCCCAGGCTGTCCTGGCGGATGCGCTCCAGCGCGTCGAGGGCAGAGAGGTTGTCGGGCAGGACCATGGGCTGGCGCAGCGCGGCGCCGATCGAGAGCGGCTGGCCGGCGAGCAACTGGTCCAGCAGTTCCTTCGTCGCGACAACGCCGACGACGTTGTCCACGCGGCCCTCCGAGACGACGAAGCGGGTCACCCGCTCCTCGCGCAGCCTGGCCTTGATGTCCTCCTCAGGCGCGGTCCGGTCGAGCCAGGCGAGTTCCGTGCGCGGCGTCATCAGGGCGCGGATCGGCTTGTCGGCGAGGCGGAGGACGCGCTCGATCATGTGGCGCTCCTCCCGCTCGAGGGCACCGGCCTCCTCGCCCTCGGCAACGACGGCCTTCACCTCCTCCTCCGTCACGGCACTGTCGATCGGCCGGTGGGCGCCGAGGAGGCGGAGGACGAGGGCGGAGGAATTGGACAGCACCCAGACGACCGGCCCCGTGACGCGCGCCAGAACCTCGAGCGGGCGGGCGACGACCGCGGCGATCTCCTCCGGATGCCGGAGGGCGAGCTGCTTCGGGACGAGTTCGCCGAGGATGAGGGACAGGTAGGTAATCAGCATGACCACGAGGACGAGGGCAATCTCGCCGCCATAGGGCGCAATGCCCGGGATCGTATCGAGGACGGGGCCGAGGGTCTGCGACAGCCGGGCACCGCCGAAGGTCCCGGCCACCACGCCGATGAGGGTGATGCCGACCTGCACCGTGGGCAGGAAGCGCTGGGGATCCTCCGCGAGGCGCAGGGCGGCGGCGGCCCCCGGCGAGCCCGCGCGCTCATGCGTGGTGAGGCGCGCGCGGCGCGCCGAGACGATGGCCAGTTCGCTCATGGAGAACAGGCCATTGAGAAGGACCAGCACCAGGATGATGCCGATCTCGAGCAGCGCGCCCATGCGGTTCCCTGAGGATCTCCTGCGGCGGGCCGCCGGCCGGTCCGCGGCACACCAGTACCGGCATCGGGGCCGGGCGCCAAACCGGCGCGGGCCGGCGCAAGTCTGTGCAAGCGGTTAGTTGCTGCGCCGCAATATTGCCACGATCGGGCCCAAGCCGCGCCTTGGACGGGGCGTTTAACCCAGGTGAGCGCGAAGGGCCTGCCGTCGAGCCCCGTCCGGATCGTCCGGACGGCGATTGCGGGCCGTGCGCCGGAGCCATGGCCCCGCGATGAACGCCTACGTCGCCCCCGGATCGGTGAAGCCCCCCGGGGCCTTACCCCATCCCCTCGCCCGCCACCGCGGGACGCTCGCGATCCTGCTCATCGTTGCGCTGGCGCATCTCGGCGCCTGGTGGGCGCTGAACCGGCCCGTCGCGATGCCTGACTTCCGGGGACAGGTGAACGGCCTGGCCTTCGCCCCCTACCAGCGGGGACAGAGCGCAGAGGGAGACAACTGGCCGACCCCCGATCAGATCGAGGGCGACCTGCGGCGCGTGGCGCCCGTGACGCGGCACATCCGCACCTACGCCGCCCATGGCGGGCTGGAGCGCATCCCGGAGATCGCCTGGAACAGCGGGTTGGACCTGCGGATCACGCTGGGGTCCTGGCTGGACAGGCGCCTGGACCGGAACGCCGCGGAGGTGCGGCGCCTCGTCCAGGTCGCGCGGGAGTCGCGGAACGTCGAGCGCGTGCTCGTCGGCAACGAGGCGGTGCTGCGCGGCGACCTGACGCCGGCGCAGATGGTGGGCTACCTCGAGCAGGTGCGGCGGCAGGTGCGGCAGCCCGTCTCCACCGCCGAGCCCTGGCACGTCTGGGTGGACCACCCGGAACTCGGGCACGCCGTGGACTTCATCACCATCCACCTGCTGCCCTACTGGGAAGGCCTGCCGGTCGAGGACGCGCTCCGCTTCATCATGGAGAAGTACGACCAGGTCCAGGCGATGTTCCCGGGCAAGCCGATCGTCATCGGCGAGGTCGGCTGGCCGTCGGACGGGCGCGACATCGGCGCGGCGCGGGCGACGCGCGTGAACCAGGCGCTGTTCCTGCGGCGCTTCTTCAACATCGCGGAGCAGCGCGGCCTCGACTACTTCGTGATGGAGGCCTTCGACCAACCGTGGAAGGTGTCCTTCGAGGGTCGTGCGGCGGGCCACTGGGGCATGTACGACCTGGACCGCGCCCCGAAGTGGCCGCTGGCTGGCCCGGTGCAGGAGACGCCGACCTGGCTGTCCTGGGCCCTCGGCGCGTCCTTCGCGGCCTTCCTCGCGACGTTTTTCTTCCTCTCGCGCCGGCCTGACATCCGCTGGCAGGGCAAGCTGATGCTGGCGGGCATCGGGCAGGGCTTCGTGGCGCTGGTCACCTGCGTGATGCTGGCGATGAGCGAGACCTACCTGTCCTGGTCGGCGAGCGCGGTCTGGGGCGTGCTGGTCGCGGGGCAGATGCTGCTTCTGGCGCTGCTGCTCTCCGACGGGTTCGAACTGGCGGAGACGGTCTGGGGACGCGTGTCCAAGCGCCGCTGGCCCGCCCTGCCGGCGCCCGACGGGATGCGGCTGCCGAAGGTCTCGATCCACCTTCCCATCTGCAACGAGCCGCCGGAGATGGTGCGCCAGACGCTCGATGCGCTGGCCGAGCTCGACTACCCCGACTTCGAGGTGCTGGTCGTCGATAACAACACCGCCGATCCCGCGCTGTGGGAGCCGGTGGCGGAGCACTGCGCCCGGCTCGGCGCGAAGTTCCGCTTCTTCCACCTCGGCAAGTGGCCGGGCTTCAAGGCCGGCGCGCTGAACTTCGCCTTCCGCGAGACGGCGCCGGATGCCGAGGTCATCGGCGTGCTCGACAGCGACTACATGGTTCGCCCCGACTGGCTGCGGCGGATGGTGCCCTTCTTCAACCGGCCGGAGGTCGGCTTCACCCAGTCCCCGCAGGATTACCGGGACGGCGGCGAGTCCTTCTTCAAGCGCCTGATGTTCTGGGAGTATGCCGGGTTCTTCAAGGCAGGGATGGTCACGCGCAACGAGCGCAACGCGATCATCCAGCACGGCACGATGACGCTGATCCGCCGTTCCGCGATGGCCAGCGCCGCGCCGGACGGGAAGTTCTGGGCGGAGTGGTGCATCTGCGAGGACAGCGAGTTGGGCCTGCGGCTGATGCGGCAGGGGTGGGAAGCCGTGTACGTTCCGGACTCCATGGGCCGGGGCGTGATGCCCGACGACTTCGCGGCCTACCGCAAGCAGCGGCACCGCTGGGCCTTCGGGGCGATGCAGATCGTGAAGGGCCACTGGCGCGCGCTGTTCAACCCGCTGGACCGGTCGCTGTCGCAGGGGCAGCGGTTCCACTTCGTGATGGGGTGGATGCCGTGGTTCGGGGATGCGCTGGGGCTGGCCTTCGTGGTCGGCGGGTTCCTCTGGTCGCTCGGGCTGATCTTCGCGCCCGTGCGGACGGAGTTCCCGATCCTTCTCTTCATGCTTCCGAGCCTCGGGCTGTTTGCCTTCAAGCTGGTGCAGCTCTGGCTGCTCTACGCGGCGCGGGTTCCCTGCGGGCCGCTGGACCGCCTGGCGGCAGCACTCGGCGGCCTCGCGCTGACGCACACGATCGGCAAGGCGGTGTGGCAGGGCCTGTTCAAGCGCCGCGCGCACTTCGCCCGCACGCCGAAGATGAAGGACGCGCCGGCGCTGGTGCAGGGGCTGCTGACGGCACGGGAGGAGGCGGTGTTCCTCGTGCTTCTGTGGTCGGCGGCGGTGGGCGTCGAGGTGGTGCACCGGCACGGGACGTGGGAGGCGGTGCTCTGGACCGTCATCCTCCTGGTGCAGTCGGTGCCCTACCTGGCGGCGGTCTCTATGGCCCTGCTGGCGGCGATGCCGGCCCGCAAGCCCGTGCTGTCCGGCGTGCCGGGGGCAGTGCCGGCGACGTCCTCCGCCGGCCAGGTGGTCGCGCGGACGGAGGGCTGATCGGAGCGCGGCGCGCGGGTCACCCCGCGCGCCGGCCGGTCACTGACCCCACCGGATCGTGGCGGGCCGGCCCCGTGCGCCGGGGCGGCCTTCCTGCCATGCTCCGCGGTCGACGGCACCGGATGCCAGGAGGTCGAATGCGGCAGGCCCTTTTCCCCGCGCTGATGGCGGTGGTTGTGCTGACAGGCGGGGCCTGGGCGCAGCCGGCATCCCGTCCCGGATCACCGCCGGCCCGCCCGACCCAAGCCCCGGCCGAGGCGCCGCCGGCTGCCGGCGCGAACGAGCCGGAGCGGACGACGGCGAGTTTCGGGGACTGGATCCTGCGCTGCGAGCGGCCCGCGGGCGGGCAGGCGCTCTGCGAGGCGGCGCAGATCGTGTCCGCCAACAACCAGGCGGTGGCGCAGTTCGCCTTCGCCCGGCCCGGCCGCGGGGAGCCGCTGCGCCTGACCGTGCTGGTGCCGCACAACGTCGGCTTCGGCGCCGCGCCGCGGCTGGCCGCGCCGGACGGGACCTCGGTGCCGCCGGTCGAACTTGCGTGGCGGCGCTGCCTGCCGGTGGGGTGCCTCGCCGATGCGCCGGCGGGCGATGCCGTCGCGCGGCTGCGGACGCGGACGGAGCAGATGCGGCTGACCTTCCAGGATGGCGCGGGGCGGGAGATCGCCCTGCCCTTTTCGCCCCGCGGGTTGAGCGCGGCGCTCGACGCCCTGGAGAGCGGTGCGCGGTGACGCACGCCGTTGAGGTCCTGGGCCGGCTGCGCGACGCGCGAGTCGTGCCGGTGGTGCGGCTTTCGACGGCCGCGCGGGCGGCGACGGCCGTGTCCTGGCTGCGCGACGCGGGCATCACGGTCTTCGAGATCACGATGACCATCCCGGACGCGCCGGCGCTGATCCGCGACCTGGCGTCGGACCCCGCGCTGCTCGTCGGGGCGGGGACGGTGCGGGACGCCACGGCGGCGAGGGAATGCATCGCCTCCGGCGCGCGCTTCCTCGTCGCACCCTGGGTCGAGACGTCCATCGTCGAGCCCGGGAAGGAGGCAGGCATCCCGGTCATGCTCGGCGCGCTGACGCCGACGGAGGTGCAAGCGGCGTTGTCGGCGGGGGCGGAGGTGGTGAAGATCTTTCCGGCTTCCTCGGCCGGGGGCGTCGCGCACCTCAAGGCGCTGCGGTCCGTCTTCCCGGAGGTCACCTTCTGCCCGACGGGCGGGATCGCGGCGCGGGAGGTCGGGGACTACCTCGCGGCCGGGGCGGCCTTCGTCGGCATGGGCGGGCGGCTGGTGGATGAGTCGCTGGTGGCCGCCGGGAATGCGGCGGCGGTACGGGCGGCTGCGCACGAGGTGCTCGGCACGCGGGAGACCTGAGCGCGATGCCGGACCTGCTGTGCCTCGGCGAGCCGATGCTGGAGATGAACCAGCAGCCGGCCGGACCGGACGGGCGGGTGCTGTTCCTGCAGGGCCATGGTGGCGACACCTCCAACGCGGCCATCGCGGCGACGCGGCAGGGGGCCAGCGCGGGCTACGTCTCGGCGGTCGGGACGGACGCGCCGGGCGATTCGCTGATGGCGCTGTGGGCGACAGAGGGGGTGGATTCGTCGTTGGTGGGAAGGCGAGCGGACGCGCCAACCGGCATCTACGTCGTCTCGCACGGACCGGACGGGCACCGCTTCACCTTCTACCGGCGCGGCTCCGCGGCGAGCCTGATGGGCCCGCAGGACGTGCCGGAGGCGGCGATCCGGGCGGCGAAGATCCTGCACCTGTCGGGGATCAGCCAGGCGATCTCGCCATCTGCCTGCGACGCGGGGTTCCGGGCGATCGAGGTCGCGCGGGATGCCGGGGTGCTCGTGTCCTACGACACGAACCTGCGGCTTGCGCTTTGGCCGGCGGCGCGGGCGGCGGCGGTGATCCACGCGGCGATCGGGATGGCGGACATCGCGCTGCCCTCGCTGGAGGATGCCCGGGCGCTGACGGGGCTGACGACGCCCGAGGCGATCGTGGACTTTTACCTCCGGCTCTGCCCGCTGGTGTTCCTCAAGCGCGGGGCGGAGGGATGCACGGTGGCGACGCGGGACGCACGGGTCACGATCCCGCGGCATGCCGTGACGCCGGTGGATGCGACGGGCGCGGGCGACACCTTCGCCGGGGCGCTGCTGGCACGACTGATCGCAGGCGATCCGCCGGAGGAGGCCGCGCGCTACGCGAATGTGGCGGCGGCGCTGTCCACGCGGGGCTACGGGGCCGTCGCGCCGATGCCGCGCGCGGCGGAGGTGCGGGCAGCGATGGGCGCCGCTCAGGCCTGAAGCGTCATGACGTGGCTGGCGCCGCGCTCGTCCGGCGCGGGGCGGAATCCCAGGCTTTCGTAGAAGGGTGCGGCGTCGTCGGGCGCGCGGACACGAAGGATGCGGCAGCCGGCGGCGCGGGCCTCGGCCGCGGCAGCCTCGACGAGGGCGCGGCCGACACCGATGCCGCGATACGCGATGCGGACGTAGAGGCGGCGCACCCGTGCGACTCCGGGGCCGGCGTAGGGGTCGGCGGTGACCCCGCCGATGCCGGCGAGGACGGGGCCGAGTTCGGCGGCGAAGAGGGCTTCGCCAGGACCGTCAAAGCGGGTGGTGCCGGAATCCCAATCCTCCTCCAGCACCTGAAGCATGCGGTGACCGTGCGCGGCGGCCTCGTCTCGGAGGGAGGGAAAGCCGGAGGGGAGTTCGCGGGCGCGGGTGATCCGGGCTGCCATGGGGCGGGTATCGGCCGATCCGCGACACGGCGCCAGGGTGGTGGCCCTCGCCGTGCCGACGCGGCCAGCAGGGCGCGCGCGACGAGCCTATGCCTTCGGTTGCGAACGTCACGGCCGCAAGGCGCTGGGTGGGGGGCCGGGTCGCGCCGCGGAACAGCGCTCCGGCGCAGCGCGGCGGCTCAGGTCGTCGCGTTCGCGCCGGGACGGAGGCGCAGGCCGGGGCGAAGATTGCGAAAGGGCAGCGTCGCGGGGTCAGCCACCACGGGGCCGGGCGCGGCGGCGACGATCACGCGCTCGGCGATGGGCTGGAAGTCCGCGCGGAAGTGGACCGAGGACTTCACGACGACGATCTTTTCCTTCGCCGGCTCGACGCCGACGTGGCGGAAGAGGGCCTGGTCGTAGGCCTGCATCTTGCGGCTGGTGACGATGACGCGGACGCCGCCGATGGCCAGCAGCGCGGTGGGGCCGAGGTCCGCCGGGTTGCCGGCGGCCATCGGGCCCGTGCAGGTGAACCGGCCGTTGGTCAGGCGCATGACGCGCGCGCTGACGTCGAGCGGGGCGCCGTCGCTCTTGCCGCCGAGCTTGAGGGAAACCGTGGCTCCCTCCCCCGCCTTGCGGCAGGCATCCGCGCTCTCCGCGTCGTTGATGAGGCCGAGGACGGCGCTCCGGGCATTCTGGCGGATGAGTTCAGCCAGCAGGCCGGTCGTGTCGCCGTGGCCGCCGCCGCCCGGGTTGTCCTGCGTGTCGGCGATGACGACGGGCTTCTGGCCATTGACCGCGATGGCCGCGGCGACGGCGCGGTCGGCTGGCAGGATCTCCCCCGCAAAGTCGCGTTCGCGCGCGTAGAGCAGGGCGAGGAACTCGTCGGCCGCGGCGTCGGCGGCGGTTTGCTCGGCGGCGTAGGCGGTGACCGTCATGCCGCAGCCCGGGAAGTCGGCGTAAGGGAAGCCGAAGCAGAAGGCGAGTTCGGAGACACCGTGCCGCGTCGCGATGCGCTCGCGCTCCGCCATCACGTCCGACATGGGCGGGACGAGCGTGCATTGGCTGGTGATGGGCAGCCAGAAATCGACTTGGCGGAAGGCGCGGGCAAAGGGACTGCCGCGGCGAATGCGTTCCGCGAGTAGGCGCACGGCGCGGGCGCCGGCCTGGCGCATGTCCACGTGGGGGTAGGTGCGGAAGGGCGCGAGGGCGTCGGCACGGGCCACCATCGCCGCCGTGACGTTGGCGTGGGGGTCCAGGCTGGCAACGACGGGCAGGTCGGGGCCGACGACGGCGCGGACGCGGCGGAGGATTTCGCCTTCCCCGTCGGGGAAGTGCTCCGCGACCATGGCGCCGTGGAGATCGAGGTAGACGGCGTCCAGCGGGCCTGCATCGAGGGCAGCGGTGAGGTCGGCGATAAGCCACGCCGCGATGCGTTCGAAGGCCTCGGCGGTGACGGGGCCGGCGGGGTTGGCGAAGGCCCAGGCGAGGGGGACGGGCGTCAGGCCCGCCTTTTCCGCGGTCTGGATGGCGCCCGAGGCGGGCGCGGCGGAGTTGCGGAGGGCGTCCAGCAAGGTCGCGGGACGCTGCGGGGCGGGCCAGCCGCCGGGCTCCGCAAAGTCCCGCCAGGTCGTGGGAAGCGGGGCGAAGGAATGGCTTTCGTGCAGGAAGCCGCCGATGGCGATGCGCATGGGCCCTCCTGACCCGGGTTAGGCGCGGACGAGGCCGGCGGTCGCGAGGACCGCGTCGGCCAGGACGAGCAGGCCCGCTTCCGCCCAGGCGGGGGTGATGGCCTCCGCCTCGTTGTGGCTGATCCCTCCTTCACAGGGGGTGAACAGCATGACGCTCGGGACGCCGCGCGCGACATAGACGGCGTCGTGGCCGATGCCGGTGGGCATGTCGCGCTGGCGGAAGCCGCGGGCGGTGGCGGCGTCCCGCAGGCGGGCGGCGAGGGTGCGGTCGAAGGGGGTCTCGGGGGAGGTCCAGAAGACGGAGACCTCGGCCCCCAGGCCGCGCTCGGCGACGACGCGGGCGGCAGCCTCGCGCAGGGCGGCTTCCATGCCGTCCAGCGCGGCGTCGTCGCGGTGGCGGAAGTCCACCGTGAAGGTGGCGCGCGACGGGACGACGTTGCGGGAGGAAGGGTGGACGGCGACGCGGCCTACCGTGCCCCGGCCGTCGCTGCCCGAGCGCAGCGCGATGGCCTCGATCTCCGCAATCAGCTGGGCGGCGCCGACCAGGGCATCGCGGCGGCCGGCCATGCCGCCGCCGCCGTGCGATTCCTCGCCGGTGACGGTGACGTCGAACCAGCGCTGCGCGAGGGCGTGAGTGACGATGCCGACGTCAAGGCCTTCGCGTTCCAGCACGGGGCCCTGTTCGATGTGGAGTTCGAAGTAGGCTTCGATGTCGAGCAGGGCCGCGGGGTCCGCGTCGCCGCGGGCACCGATGGCCTCCAGCGCGTCGCCGAAGCGGATGCCGTCGGGATCGGTCCGCGCGAGCGTCTCGGCTTCGGTGAAGAGGCCCATCGCCGCGCCGCTGCCCATCATGGGCGGGGAGAAGCGGGCGCCTTCCTCGTTCGTCCAGTTGACGAGGAGGATCGGGGCTTCTGTCTCGGCGCCCGCCTCATGCAGCGCGCGCATGACCTCCAGCCCCGCGAGGACGCCGAGCACGCCGTCGAACTTGCCGCCGGTCGGCTGCGTGTCGAGGTGACTGCCGATAGCGACGGGGCGGCGAGACGGGTCACGACCGGGGCGCAGCAGCGCCATGTTGCCCAGGCGGTCGGTCGTGAGCGTGAGGCCGCAGGCCTCGCCCCAGCGGGCAAGGAGCGCCCTGCCCTCCCCGTCCTCGGGCGTCAGGGTCTGGCGGTTGCATCCGCCCCTCGGCGTCGCGCCGATCGTCGCCATTTCCATCAGCGCGTACCAGAGGCGTGCGCCAGAGAGGGGAATGTTGTGGCTCATCTCCGCTCCACCCCACACCATTCGGCCATCAGCAGCGCGATGGAGCGGGTTATGGCGTGGACGGAATCGAGGCCGACGGATTCGTCGATGCCGTGGATCTCCGTCGCGTCGGGGCCGAAGCAGGCGACGCGCGTGTCCTGGTAGAGTTCGAAATGGCGGCCGTCGGTCAGGCCGGTGGCGGGGTAGTCGCGGAGGTCGCCGCCGGAGACCTCGGCGTAGCAGCGCTTCGCGAGGCGGCAGATCTCGCTGTCCATGTCGAAGACGCAGGGATCGGCCATGAAGCCGTGGAAATCCAGGCGGACCTTCGCGTTCGGAAGGTCCTTCGCAGCCTCGGCGACGATGCCTTCGATGTCGGCCCGGACGGCGGCGGCGGTGTTGCCCATCATCACGCCGACGCGAAGGCCCAGCTTCGCGCGGGTGGGAACGGAGGAGTTCCACTCCCCGCCCTCTAGCGTGCCGATGTTGACGTTGACCGGGTGGTTCACGCCGCGAAAGGAGGCGTGGACGCGCTCGGCGCGGTTCGCCTCCATCTCGTAGTCCTTGAAGCGGGCGGCGATGCGCATGCAGGCCTCGATGGCGTTCACGCCGGCATGCATGTCGCGGACATGGACCGGGCGGCCGGTGACCGTGACCCAGGCCCAGACCACGCCGACCTCCGCGCTGTACATCGCGGCGAGGCCCGGGCCGGGTTCGGGGATGACGACGGCGTCCGTCTTCGGCAGGGCCAGCATCGTGGCGAGCGCGCCGTTGCCCGTGCATTCCTCCTCGATCACGGCTTGCATCTGGACGGGTGCGGCGGGCTGCAGGCCGGCGAGCCGAAGGGCTTCGAAGGCCGTGAGGGCGGAGACGATGCCCGCCTTCATGTCGCCGGCGCCGCGGCCGTAGATTCGGCCATCGCGAATCGAGGGCTCGTAGGGTGGAGTGAGCCAGAGGTCGGCCGCGCCCTCCGGCACCACGTCCACGTGGCCCTGCAGGGCGAGGGACCGGCCCGTCGACCCGCGGGGCGTGTGGATCGCCGCGACGTTGTCGCGGCCGTCGTAGGGGATCAGCGGCGGGGAGAAGCCGGGGTGGTCGCGCAGGCGGTCGGGGACGGTCGGGATGCGGATCGGTGCAAGGTCCAGGGCTTCGTAGTTCCGCGCCATCTCGTCCAGGGCGCCGGCCTCGTTCCCGAGCGTCGAGGCGTGGCGGACGAGCGTTTCGAGGCGGGAGACCGAACGCGTCTCCAGCGCGGCACAAGCGTCGAGGATGGAGCGGCGGGCACCCGGATCGAGCGGCATCATGCCGCGGGCATGCCGGACGGCGTGATCGCGGGCAATGGGGGTGGGGTCCAACCGCGGCCGGGGATGCTGTCCAGCAACTGTCGAGTGTAGGGATGTTCCGGCTGCGAGAGGACGCGCGAGGCCGGGCCTTGCTCCACGATCTTCCCGCGCTGCATCACGGCGACGCGGTCGCAGACCTGGGCGGCGATCCGCAGGTCGTGGGTGATGAAGAGCATCGTCAGGTTCATGCGGCGGCGGATGTCTTCCAGCAGCGCAAGGACCTGGGCCTGGACGGAGACGTCGAGGGCGGAGACCGGTTCGTCGGCCACCAGCAGGTCCGGCTCCATCGCCAGCGCACGGGCGATGCCGATGCGCTGGCGCTGGCCGCCGGAGAATTCATGGGGGTAGCGGTCCAGCGCGCCCGGATCGAGTTTCACGAGGGATAGCAGTTCGCGCGCCTTGGCCAGCGCCTGTTCGCGCGGGACACCGTGGGTGACAGGACCTTCGCAGAGGATGTCGCCCACGCGCCGGCGCGGGTTGAGCGAGGCGTAGGGGTCCTGGAAGACCATCTGCACGCGGCGGCGGACGGGCTTCCATTCCGCGCGCGACAGGCCGCGGAGTTCCTGGCCATCCAGCACGATCTCGCCGGCCTCGGGTTCCACGAGGCGGACGATGCAGCGGGCGAGCGTGGACTTGCCGGAGCCGGACTCGCCGACGATGCCGAGCGTCTCGCCTCGGGCGAGGGTGAAGGTCGCGTCGTCCACCGCACGGATCGACGGGCGCTTGGAGAACCAGCCGGCGGAGCGGCGATAGGTCTTGGTGACGTTGCGGACCGCGAGCAACGGATCGGCCGCGACCGCCCGGTCCGTCGTTGCACCGTGCGGGACGGCGGCGATCAGGGCGCGGGTATAGGGATGCTCCGGCGCGTTCAGGACCTTGGCGGCCGGCCCCTGCTCGACGATCCGGCCGCGCTGCATGACCGCGACGCGATCCGCGATTTCCGCGACGACGCCGAAATCATGGGTGATGAACATCACGCCCATGCCGCGGCGGCGCTGGATATCGCGGATGAGGCGGAGGATGCCGGCCTGCGTCGTGACGTCGAGGGCCGTCGTCGGCTCGTCCGCGATCAGCAGGGCGGGTTCGAGGGCAAGCGCCATCGCGATCATCACGCGCTGCCGCTGGCCGCCCGACAGGCGGAACGGGTGGGACCGGGCGGTGGAGGAGGGGTCGGGCAGGTTGACCGCCTCCAGCAGGCCGATGACGCGGGCCGTATCGGCGCGTTCGCCGTGGACCCGCATGGCCTCGGCGATCTGGTCGCCGACGCGCATCAGCGGATTCAGCGCGGTCATCGGTTCCTGGAAGATCATGGCCATGCGCCGTCCCCGGAGGTCGCGGAGGGCGCGGGGGGTCAGGGCACGGAGGTCCGTGCCCTCCAGGACCATGCGCCCGGCGGTCACCGGCAACTGCTTCGGCAGCAGGCCCATGACGGCGTTCGCGGTGACGGACTTGCCGGACCCGGACTCCCCGACGACGCAGAGGATCTCGCCGGCGTCGAGGGTGAGCGAGACCTCCTCGACGGCGTTCGGGCGGTCGGCGCCCTTCGGCAGGCCCACGGTCAGGCCGTCCACGGTCAGCAGGCTCATGCGCCGCGGGCCAGGCGCGGGTTCAGGGCGTCCGACAGCCCCTCGCCCACGAGGTTGAGGGAGAGGACGGTGAGGAAGATCGCGATGCCAGGGAAGACGCTCATCCACCAGGCCAGGCGAATGACGGACCGGCCGGAGCCGATGAGGAAGCCCCAGGACATGAGGTTCGGGTCGCCGAGGCCCAGGAAGGACAGCGCGCTCTCGAGCAGGATGGCGTTCGCGACCATCAGGGACGCGAGCACGACGATCGGCGAGAGGGCGTTGGGCAGGATGTCGCCGGCGACGATCGACAGGCGGGACTTGCCCAGCACCTCCGCGGCCTGGACGAACTCGCGGGAGCGCAGCGACAGGACCTCGGCCCGGACGACGCGGGCGACGGGCGGCCAGGACACCACGGCGATCGCGAAGACGACCGAGGTGATGGAGGGCTGGAAGATCGCGACGAGGAGCACGGCGAAGACGAACGAGGGAATGGTCTGGAAGAACTCCGTGAAGCGCATCAGCGCGTCGTCGAACCCGCCGCCGAGGTAGCCGGCCGCCGCGCCGATGGTGACGCCGAGGGCGAGGGCCGCGACCGTCGAGACGGCGCCGACGAGGAGGGAGACACGCGCGCCATGGGCGATGCCCGCGGCCACGTCGCGTCCAAGGGAGTCGGTGCCGAGGAGCATTCCCATCTCGCCCGGTGGCATGAACGGGGCGCTGGCCATGTCCCAGGGCGAGCCGGGGAAGAGGAACGGCGCCGTGGCCGCGAGGATCAACACCAGGATCAGGATCACCAACCCGACCACGGCACCTCGGTTGCGGGCGAAGCGGCGCCAGAACGGCTGCGGCGTCACCCCGTCACCTCCACCCGCGGGTCCACCGCGGCGTAGAGAAGGTCGGTGATCAGGTTGAACAGCACGACCATGACGGAGGTGCAGAGGAAGACGCCGAGCAGCACGGGGTAGTCGCGCGCCAGCAGCGCCTCGAAAGCGAGGCGGCCGATGCCGGGCCAGGCGAAGACGGTCTCGACGAGGATGGAGCCGCCGATCAGTTGCCCCGCCTGGATCCCGGCGAAGGTGATGACCGGCAGCATGGCGTTGCGCAGGATATGGATGCGGAGGATGCGGCCTTCCGGCACGCCCTTGGCACGGGCGGTCTTCACGAAGTCCTGGTCCGCGACCTCCAGCATGGTCGCGCGGGTCAGGCGCGCATAGACCGCGAGGTAGAACAGTCCCAGCGTCAGCGCAGGGAGTACCAGGTGGCGCGCCGCGTCGACGATGTAGGCCAAGCCGGACAGCGTCACGCCGACGGTGCCCGCGCCGAAGGCGGGCAGCCATTCCAGCCAGACGCTGAAGAACAGCACGAGCATGAGCCCGACCCAGAAGAGCGGCGTCGCGTAGAAGGTCAGGGCGATGACGGTGATCACGCTGTCGGCCCAGGACCCGACGCGGCGCGCCGCCAGGGCGCCGAGCGTCACGCCCGCGGCGACGGCGAAGACGAAGGCCGCGCCCGTCAGCAGCACCGTCGCGGGAAGGCGGTCCGCGATGAGCTGCGCGACCGGGACGCTCATCCGATGGCTGTAGCCGAAGTCGAGGGTCAGGACGCCCCTCAGGTAGATCCAAAGCTGGACGTAGAGCGGCTTGTCCAGGCCGAACTGTGCGCGCAACTGCTCCATGAAGCGTGCATCGGCGGCGCCCGACTGACCCGCGATGACGCTGGCCGGATCGCCGGGCGCCGCGTGGATCAGCAGGAAGTTCAAGATGACGATCGCGATGACGACGACCGCCGCCTTGACGAGGCGGCGGCCGAGGAAGCCCGCGAGGGCTGCGGGACCCATTCAGCCCGTGAGGTAGACGTCGTCGAAGGAGGCGTGCACGCCCGTCGAGAACTGGATGACGTTCTGGACCTTGCGGTCGTGGATGGTCGGGAAGGCCATCTCCATCAGCCAGATCTGCGGAATCTCGTCCGTCAGGATCTTCTGGACCTCGCTGAAGGCGGCGCGGCGGACATTCGGGTCGCGTTCCGTCCGGCCCCGCGCGAACAGCTCGTCCACCCGCGGGTTGGAGTAGCCGCCGGTGTTGGTGAAGACGATCTTCTGGATGTTGGTGGAGACATAGGTCCGTTCCACGCCGAGCGTCGGGTCGCCGTACTGGTAGAGGAAGTTGATGGAGGTGTCGTATTCCCAGTTTGCGATGCGGCGCGCCCATCCGCCGGGGTCGGTCGTCTCAAGTTCCACGGCGATGCCGACCTGGCGCAAGGACTGGCGGATGTATTCGCCGAGGCGCGTCCAGACCTCGCCGTAGGGCAGGACGAGGTGCTTGATCGTGAACCGCGTGCCGCCGGCGCCGGCGCGGTGGCCCGCGGCGTCCAGCAATTCCATCGCGGTCCGCGGGTTGAAGGCGGGGAGGGAGACGCTGGGGTCGTGGAAGCGCGTGGTCGAGGCGATCGGGCTCGTCGCGGGCTTGCCGACGCCGAACCACAGGCGCTGCGCGATGAAGTTCCGGTCGATCGCGTGGCTGATCGCCTTGCGAACCCGCACGTCGCCGAGCGGGCCGGAGCGGTGGTTCGTCTCCAGCCACATCAGGGGTGAAAACAGCTCCCAACCCTTCGTCTCGACGTTCAGGTTGGGGCGCTGGCGCAGCTGCGGGACGTCGAAGGGCTCGATGTCGCTGGCGGCGGAGAGCTGCGCCTGGCCCGTCTCCATCGCGAGGCGGCGGGACTGGCTGTCCGGCACGATCCGGTAGATCAGCGTATCGAGGTAGGGCTGGCCGGGCTTCCAGTAATCCTCGAAGCGGTCGAGGCGGATGAAGTTGCCGCGCTGCCATTCCGTGAACTTGAAGGGGCCGGTGCCGGTCGGGCGCTGGTTGGCCGGCGTCGTGCGGTAGTCCTGCCCGTCATAGAGGTGCTTCGGCACGATGCAGACATTGGCCGCGTCGAACATCAGCAGCATCGGCTCAAAGGGCGCATCGAGGACGAAGCGGACGGTGTGCGGATCGGGCGCCGTGTATTCCTGGATGCGCTGCAGGATGGCGCGGGCGCGCGGTGAGAGTTCCGTGTGGAACTTGCTCATCGAGAAGATCACGTCGTCGGCCGTGCAGGGGCGGCCGTCGTGGAACTTCGCGTTCTCCTGCAGGCGGAAGACGTATTCCCGACCGTCGGGCGAGACGGTCCAGGACTTCGCCAGCTCCGGCAGCGGCTCAAGGGTCGGGGAGAACTTCAGCAGGCCCTGGAAGATCTTCGTCGCCGCGATGATCGTCGGGCCCTGGTTGTTGACGCCCAGCACCAGGACCGGCGGCTCCGGCGTCAGCAGCGAGGTCAGCGTCCCCCCCCGTCGCGGCTGCTGGGACGCCGCGGTCCCTTGGGCCTGCGACGCCCGGGCGTGCAGCAGCACGGGCGCGGCAAGGGAAGCGGCCATCAGGCCGCGGCGCGTCATGTCCATCGTCGTGAAGACTCCCAACCCCTTGCCGCGGCAGGCTAGATTCGTGCCACCGGGTGGACAAGGCCGCCCCGGCTGGTAGCGTCTCCGTGATGCGCGCCTTCGATCACCCGGCCGACGTGGCACACGCGCCGGGCTTCTTCCTCATGCGTGGCGCGCTCCGCCCCAACTACGAGGTGCCGGCGCGTGCGGTCTCGTTGCGCGAGGGCCTGGCGCGGCTCGGGGTCGCGGCCGAGACGCCTGCGCTGCCGGATCGCGCGGCGCTGGAGCGGGTGCATGCAGCGGATTACCTCGACTGGCTTTCCACCGCGCATGCGGCCTGGGAAGCCCTTCCCGGGGCGGGGCCGGAGGTCGTCGCGAACATCCACCCCTCGCCGGAGATGCTGGCGCAGGGTGGGCGAGCACCGGCGGGAATGGTCGGACAGACCGGATGGTACACCGCGGACACGGCCTGCCCAATCGGCCCGGGGACATGGGACGCCGCGGTCGGCGCCGCCGGATGCGCGCTCGCGGCCGCGGAAGTCGTCGCGGGCGGGGAGGATGCCTATGCCCTGTGCCGCCCACCGGGGCACCACGCCTACGCGGCGCGCGCCGGCGGGCATTGCTACGTGAACAACGCGGCGCTCGCGGCGGTGGCAATGCGGGACCGCGGGGCGGGACGCGTCGCGGTGCTCGACATCGATAGCCACCACGGCAACGGGACGCAGGGGATCTTCTGGGACAGCGCGGACGTGCTGACCGTCTCCGTGCATGGCGACCCCGCAGGATACTATCCCTGGTACGTCGGCCGCGCCCACGAAACGGGGGGACGCGCCGCGCCGGGATTCAACCTGAACCTGCCGCTTTCGCCCGGCACGGGCGACGACAGCTGGCTCGCGGCGGTCGCGGCGGGGCTGGCACGGGTCGCGGAGTTCCAGCCGGACGCGCTCGTCCTCTCCCTCGGCTTCGACGCGTCGGAGCATGAACCGCTCGGCTACCTTCGCGTCACGGCCGAGGGCTTCGCGCGGGCCGGGGAGATGATCGGCGCCGCGCGCGTGCCGACCGCAATCATCCAGGAAGGCGGCTACAACGTGGATCTCCTGGGCACGCTGCTCGCGCGGTTCCTGAACGGGTTCGGGCGATGAGCCTCGCGCGCACGACGACCTTCTCCTTCCAAGGGGTCGAAGCCGTGCCGGTCGAGGTCCAGGTGCAGGTCGCCTCCGGCCTGCCGGCCTTCACCGTCGTCGGCCTGCCGAACAAGGCGGTTGCCGAGAGCCGGGAGAGGGTGCGCGCGGCGCTGTCCTCCCTCGGGCTGTCGCTGCCGCCGAAGCGCATCCTCGTGAACCTGGCGCCGGCCGACCTGGCGAAGGAAGGGTCGCATTTCGACCTGCCGATCGCGCTCGCCCTGCTTGCGGCGATGGAGGTGATCCCGGCGGACGAAGTGTCGGGCGTCGCGGCGCTCGGTGAATTGTCGCTCGACGGCACGATCCAGCCGGTCGCGGGCGTGCTGCCGGCGGCGCTGGCTGCGGGGGAGCGGGAGATGGGGCTCGTCTGCCCCGCGGCGCAGGGGCCGGAGGCGACCTGGGCCGGCGCGACCGAAGCCATCGCCGCGCCGGACCTTCGCGCGCTGATCGCGCATTTCCAGGGGCGGCAGGTCATCTCGCCCCCTTCCCCGCCGCTGCCGCTCGCCGAAGGCGGTCGGGGCCCATGCCTGTCGGAGGTCCGGGGACAGGAGAGCGCCAAGCGGGCGCTGGAGGTCGCGGCGGCAGGCGGGCACAACCTGTTGCTGATCGGGCCGCCGGGCGCGGGCAAGTCCATGCTGGCGGCGCGGATGCCGGGGCTGCTGCCGGACCTGACCGCGGCGGAGGCTCTGGAGGTTTCCCTGATACGCTCCGTCGCGGGGCGGATGGAGGATGGCCGGATCTCCGCGCGACCACCCTACCGGGACCCGCATCATTCGGCGTCCCAGGCCGCATTGACGGGCGGCGGGCCGCGCGCGGCACCGGGCGAGGTCTCGCTCGCGCATCGCGGCGTGCTGTTCCTGGACGAGCTGCCCGAATTTGCCCGCCCGGCGCTGGAGGCGCTGCGGCAGCCGCTGGAGAGCGGCCGCGTCGTCATCAGCCGCGCCGCGGCGCACGTCGCTTATCCCGCACGCGTCCAGTTGATCGCGGCGATGAACCCTTGCCGTTGTGGCTACCTCGGCGACGCACCGCGGGAATGCGGTCGGGCGCCGCGCTGCGCCGAGGATTACCAGGGTAAGCTCTCCGGCCCGCTGCTGGACCGGCTGGACCTGACGATCGAAGTGCAACCGATCCCGCCGCGCGAGCTGGCCCGGGCGCCGACAGGCGAGACCTCCGCGGTCGTGGCGGCGCGCGTGGCGGCCGCCCGGACGGTACAGCGCGCTCGCTACGCCGCGCTGGGGATCGGCACGAACGCCGAGGCGCCGATGGATGCGCTGCGGGAGGACGTGGAGGCAGCGGCGCTGACGCTCGCGGAGGGCGCGGCGGAACGGCTCGGCCTGTCGAACCGAGGCTTCACGCGGGCAATACGCGTTGCCCGGACCATCGCAGATCTCGCCGGCGCAGACCTCATCGGGCGGGCGCATGTCGCGGAGGCGCTGGGGTTCCGGAACCGGATGCTCGCGCGGGCTTAGTCCGACCTCGCCAGAGCCGGAAGGTGCAACGGATTGGGGCCCGGAGGCATTCGCGCCACGCTCTCCGTGAGTTTCGGGTCCGACGCGACGGAACGCGCGCCACGCCGCCGGCATGGGGTGGCCTGCCGGGTCAGTCCGGATCGCCCGGCCGGAAGGCGTCCGCGATCCGCCGCATGCCGGATGGCGCGACCAGGATGACGTCGAAGCGCATGCCCAAGGCGCCGTGGCCAGGGTTGGCGGCGAGCCACGCTTCAGCCGCCGCGGCGAGTCGGGCGCGTTGGCGGGGCGTCAAGGCGAAGGCCGCCTCCGACAGGGTCGGCCGCGCCTTCACCTCGATGAAGGCGAGCAAGCCGTCGCGTTCGGCGACCAGGTCCAATTCGCCGGCCGGGCTCCTGACGCGGCGGGCGAGGATCGCCCAGCCCCGCGCGGCCAGTTCCTCGGCGACCCGCGACTCCGCGTCCTGGCCGCGGGCTTCCGCGGCGCGGCGGCGGGCAGTGTTGGCTTCGGCTTCCACCATGCGAAGCTAGCGCGGAACGGCCGGAGCCACGCCATGCGCCTTGTCCTCTTCGTCGCGCTGCTGGTCGCGTCCCTCCCTGCCTGGGCCCAGGCACCGGCGCGGAGCCGGATGGTCGCCGCGGCGCATCCGCTGGCGGCCGAGGCGGGGCTGGAAGCGTTGCGCGCCGGTGGCTCCGCGGTGGACGCAGCGGTCGCGGTCCAGGCCGTGCTCACGCTGGTCGAACCGCAATCCTCCGGCATCGGCGGGGGTGCGCTGATCCTGCACTGGTCGGCCGCCGACCGTGCCGTGTCCGCCTGGGACGGGCGGGAAACGGCGCCGGCGGCAGCGCGGCCCGAACTGTTCCTGCGGCCGGACGGCACCCCCTGCCCTTCTACGAGGCCGTGCTGTCGGGCCGCAGCATCGGCGTGCCCGGTGCCGTCGCAGCTTTGGAAGCCGCACACCGGCGGCATGGGAAACTGCCCTGGGCCAGCCTCTGGGATCGGGCGATCGCGCTGGCGGAAGCGGGCTTCCCGGTCTCGGCGCGGCTGAACCTCGCGATCACGGAAGACGTGGAACGGCTGCGCCGCCAGCCCTCCACGCGCGACACCTTCCTGCTGAACGACGCGCCGTTGCCGGTTGGGCATGTGCTGCGGAGCCCGGCCCTGGCCGCGACCTTCCGCGCGATCGCGCAGGACGGGTCGGCGGCGCTCCTCCGCGGGCCGATCGCGGCGGAGATCGCCTCGGCCGTGCGGGCCTACGGGGAAGGCGGGCTGATGACGACGGACGACCTCGCGGGATACGCGCCGCGGGAGAGGTCGCCGGTCTGCCATCCGTATCGCACCTATCGCATCTGCGGCTTCCCACCGCCGTCGTCGGGCGGGATCGCGGTGGGGCAGATCCTCGGCGTGCTCGAGCATTTCGACGTGGCGCGGCTCGATCCGCGCGGGGCCGATGCGGCGCACCTGATCGCCGAGGCCGGGCGGCTGGCCTTCGCGGATCGCGGGCAGTTCCTCGCGGATTCCGACTTCGTCGCGCAGCCCCTCGCAGGGTTGCTCGAACCCGCCTACCTCACGCTGCGCGCGCAACTCGTCTCGCTCGACCGCGCGGTGGAAACGCCGCGGGCCGGTAACCCGCGCTGGCGCCAGGCCGCGTTGCTGGCGCCGATGCCGGAGCAGGTGGAGAACGGGACCAGCCACGTCTCCATCGTGGACGGCGAAGGCAACGCAGTGTCCATGACGACGACGGTCGAGGACGCCTTCGGCGCGCGGATCATGGTGCGCGGCTTCATCCTGAACAACCAATTGACCGACTTCTCCTTCCGGCCATCGGTGGATGGCCGGCCAGTGGCCAACCGGGTGGAGGGCGGGAAGCGGCCGCGGTCCTCCATGTCGCCCTCGCTGGTCTTCGACGCGGATGGGCGGCTGGCGGCGGTGGTCGGGTCGCCAGGTGGGGCGCGGATCATCGGCTACGTCACGCAGACGCTGGTCGGCCTGCTCGACTGGAACCTGCAGCCGCAGCAGGCGGTGGAACTGCCCCGCGTCGGCACGGTCGGGACGGCGGTGGAGCTGGAGGCCGGGTCGCCCGCGGCGGCGCTGGCCCCGGCCCTCCAGGCGCGCGGATTCCGGACGGACGTGCGGGCGATGACCTCCGGCCTGCACGTCATCCGGGTCACGCCGGAGGGGCTGGTCGGAGGTGCCGACCCGCGGCGCGAGGGCGTCGCGATCGGAGACTGAAGCCGGAGCGGCCTTGGCGCATTATGGCGGAGCATCCCTTCCGGAGACCCTCCCCATGCGCCGCGCCAGCCTCGCCCTCCTCGCCGCCTTGTCCGCCGCCCTGGCCGCCGCCGGCCCAGCCGCGGCCGACGAGACGCGGGAGATCGGCTTCGTCAACACCGCCATCACCAATCTAGGCCTGACCCGCTCGCACCGGGTGGTGGTCGAGCGCTTCGACGACCCGGAGGTTCGCGGCGTATCCTGCTACATCTCGCAGGCGCGGACGGGCGGGCTGTCCGGCATGGTCGGGGTCGCGGAGGACCCGGCCCGCTTCGCCCTGGCCTGTTCCGCCATCGGCCCGGTCGAGGTCCTGCCCGGCGCCCGCCGGGGTGAGCGCGGCGAGCAGATCTACGAGCGCGCGACGAGCCTCTTCTTCAAGGAGACGCGCGTGCACCGCTTCGTGGACGAGGAGCGGCGTGCCGTGATCTACCTCGCCTGGTCAACGCGGCTGGTGGACGGGTCGCCCTTCAACGCCGTGGCCGTCGTGCCCTTCGGCGCGGGGGCGGGCGCACCGGCCTCGGGCGCGCCGGCACGTTGATCGGGCCTGCCGGCTGGGCTGCAGCCGTCACGCGGCCTGCGCGAGGAAGCCGTCCCGGGCTTCCTCCACCGCGTGGCAGGCGACCTTCGTCTCCGGCGTGCCGCGTGCAGGGATGAGGGCGGGACGCTCCGTCCGGCAACGGTCGTTCGCCAGCGGGCAGCGCGGGTTGAAGGGGCAGCCGGGCGGCGGGGAGATCGGCGACGGCACCTCGCCGCCGACGGGGATGCGGGTCCGGCCCGTCATCTCCACGTCGGGGATCGCGTCCATCAGCGCGCGCGTATAGGGGTGCCGCGGTGTGGTGAATATCGTCTCGGCCGGCGCGTCCTCGACCAGCCGCCCGAGATACATGACGCCGACCCGGTCGCTGACCTGCCGCACCACCGCGAGGTTGTGGGAGATGAACAGATAGGTCAGCCCGAGGTCGCGCTGCAGGCGCATCATCAGGTTGAGGATCTGCGCCTGCACCGAGACGTCGAGCGCCGAGGTCGGCTCGTCGCAGACCAGGAATTCGGGGTTCGAGGAGAGCGCGCGGGCGATGGAGATGCGCTGCCGCTGCCCGCCCGAGAACTCGTGCGGGTAGCGCTGGCCGTCCGCCGGGGAGAGGCCGACGAGCCGCAACAGCTCGCCGACCTTCTCCCGCAGGGCGGCCTGGCCGTCGGAGATGCCGAAGGCGCGGATGGGCTCGCCGATGATGTCCGCGACCCGCCAGCGGGGGTTCAGGCTGGCATAGGGGTCCTGGAAGATCATCTGCATGCGACGGCGCTGCGCGGCGCTGGCACGGGCCTGCGCGAGGTCCTGCCCGTCGAAGATCGCCTGGCCCGCCGTCGGCGTGTAGAGGCCGACGGCGAGGCGGGCCATGGTGGACTTGCCGCAGCCGGACTCGCCGACGAGCGACATCGTGGTGCCGCGCGGGATCGAGAACGACACATCCTCCACCGCGCGGAGGATCCGTTTCCCTTCCCGGGCGATCAGTCGCTGCAGCGCGGGGCGGGAGACGTCGAAGTGGCGGGAAAGGCCGCGCGCCTCGAAGATCGGTGCCGTGCCGATGCGGGAGACCGTGCCGTCAGGCATGCGCGCGCTCCCCTTCGTGCTTCGAGCGGACGGGGTCGAAGAGCCAGCAAGCCGCCTGGCTCCGCGGTGCCGGCAGCAGTTCCGGGCGCTCCACGCGGCAGCGGTCGAAGACATGGGGGCAGCGCGGGTTGTAGGCGCAGCCCTGCGGGATGGCGGTGAGGCGCGGCATGGAGCCGTCGATCTGCGCGAGGCGGTCCACCCGATGCGACATCGGGGGGATGGAGCCCATGAGGCCGGCCGAATAGGGGTGCGCCGGTGTCTTCACGACGTCCCGCACCGGCCCGATCTCGGCGACGCGCCCGGCATACATCACGGCCACGCGGTCGGAGGTCTCGGCAATCACGCCCATGTCGTGGGTGATGAGCATCATCGCAGTGCCCTTGTCGCGGGCCAGGGCTTTCAGCACCGCGATGACCTGCGCCTGGATCGAAACGTCGAGCGCCGTCGTCGGCTCGTCCGCGACGATCAGTTCCGGTTCCGCGCAGAGGGCGAGCGCGATGACGACGCGCTGCCGCATCCCGCCGGAGAACTGGTGCGGGTAGGCGTCGATCCGCTGGGCGGCAGCGGGAATGCCCACCGTCTCCAGCCAGCCGATCGCGCGCTTCCGCGCTTCGCCCGGGCCGATCGGGAGGTGGGTGGTCATCGTCTCCACCAACTGCTGGCCCACCGTGTAGAGCGGGTTCAGCGTCGTCAGCGGGTCCTGGAAGATGGCGCCGATCCGCTTCCCGCGGATGCGCCGCATCTCCTTCTGCGACAGGTTGTCGATGCGCTTCCCGGCCAGCGAGATGGTCCCGCCTGCGATCCGCCCCGGCGGTTCCAGCAGGCCGATGATGGCAGCCCCCGTCATGGACTTGCCCGCGCCGGACTCCCCGACGACGCCCAGCACCTCGCCCGGCGCGATGTCGAAGGAAACCTTGTCGAGGGCGCGGAGGGTGCCGCGGCGCGTCGGGAACTCGACGACGAGGTCCCGGACTTCGAGAAGGGCGGGCATCAGCGGAGCCGGGGGTTCAGGGCGTCGCGCAGCCAATCGCCCAGGAGGTTGACGGAGAGCACCATCGCGACAAGCGCGAGCCCCGGGAAGATCGTGATCCACCACTCCCCGGAGAACAGGAAGTCGTTGCCGATCCGGATGAGCGTCCCGAGGGAGGGCTGCGTCGGCGGCACGCCGACGCCGAGGAAGGACAGGGTTGCTTCCGCCAGGATCGCAAGGCCCAGGTTCAGGGTCGCGATGACCAGCACCGGCCCCAGCACGTTCGGCAGGACGTGGGTGAAGACGATCCGCGCGCCGGAGACGCCGATGACGCGCGCGGCCAGCACGTATTCCTTGTTCCGCTCGATCAGCGTGGAGCCGCGGACGACGCGGGCGAAGCGCGGCCATTCGGAGATACCAATGGCGAAAATGACGACGTAGAGGGCGATCTGGTCATGGACGTCCCGCGGCAGGGCCGCGCGGACGATGCCGTCCACGAGCAGCGCCACCAGGATGGAGGGAAAGGTCAACTGGATGTCGGCGATGCGCATGAGCACCGCGTCCGCCGTCCCGCCAGCGTAGCCCGCGACAAGGCCCAGCACGACGCCGAGGATCATCGCGAAGGCCGTCGCGGAGACGCCCACCAGCAGCGAGACCCGCGCGCCATACATGATGGCGGAGAGCACGTCCCGGCCCTGGTCGTCGGTGCCGAGGAGGTAGTCCCGGTCCCCCTCATCCATCCAGGCCGGTTCCTTGAACGCGTCCATGAGGTTAAGCGACGCGAGGTCGAAGGGATTGTGCGGCGCGACCCAGGGCGCGAGCACCGCCGCCCCGATGCAGATCACGGCGACCAGCGCCGAGAGCATGGCCACCGGCGAATGCCGGAAGGACCAGGCGAGGTCCGAATCCCAGGCGCGGGAAATGGCAGCCGCCATGTCAGTGCCCCTTCCCGACGCGGAGCCTGGGGTCCACCGCGTAGTAGAGCAGGTCCACGATGAGGTTGATGACGACGAAGACCAGCGCGATCAGCAGCAGGTAGGCGGCCATCACCGGGATGTCGGCGGCGCCGACCGACTGGATGAACAGCAGCCCCATCCCCGGCCATTGGAACACCGTCTCCGTCACGATCGCGAAGGCGATGATGGCGCCGAGCTGCAGGCCGACGATCGTGATGACGGGCACGAGCGTGTTGCGCAGCGCATGGCCGAAATGGATGGAGCGGTTCCGCAGCCCCCGCGCGCGGGCGAACTTCACGTAGTCGGACCGCAGGACCTCCAGCATCTCCGACCGCACGAGGCGCATGATGAGCGTCACCTGGAACAGGCCGAGGGTGATGGAGGGCAGGATCAGCGCCTTGATCCCCGACCACGTCAGGAAGCCCGTGCTCCACCAGCCGATCTTCACCGTGTCCCCGCGCCCGAAGGATGGCAGCCAGCCCAGCCACACCGAGAAGATGAGGATCAGCAGGATGCCGATGAGGAAGGTCGGCAGCGACACGCCGATGAGCGAGAAGGTCAGGAAGAAGCGGGACAGCCAGGATTTCCGGTAGAGCCCGGTATAGACCCCGACCGGCACGCCCACGACCAGCGCCAACAGCGCGGCGCAGAGGGCGAGTTCCAGCGTCGCCGGCGCTCGTTCCGCGATCAGGTCGGCGACGGGGCGGGAGAGACGGTAGGACAGGCCGAACTCGCCCTGCAGGGCGTTGCCGATGAAGTGCAGGAACTGGATGGGCGCCGGCCGGTCCAGGCCGAGGTCCCGCACGAGCGCGTCACGCTGGGCCGGCGTGAAGTCCTGGCCCAGCATGATCGCGATGGGATCGCCGACGAAGGCGAACATGAAGAACGAGATCAGGCTCACCGCCAGCATGACCGGCAGGGCCTGGAGCAGACGTGACAGGATGAAGGCGAACACGGCGCGCCCCTAGCCGATGCCGCTTTCGCCGTCCACCGCTCCTACTCCATCCGCGCCCACTTCATGTAGGGCTGGTTGTTCGCCACGTGCGGGATCGAGAAGTTGGCCCGCATCGCCCAGGGGATGACCTGGTGGTGCAGGGGGATGTGGGGCACATCCTCCCGGTAGAGGCGCAGCGCCTCCCGGATCGTCTCCAGGCGCGTCCCGCCGCTCTCGGTCTTCATCCGCTGGATCAGCTCGTCCATGCGGGGGTTGGAGTAGCGCCCGTAGTTCCAGATGCCGTCGCCCTGGGCCCCGTTCCGCGTCGCGAGGAGCGACTGGAAGGAATAGAGCGCATCGAGCGTCGGCACGCCCCAGCCCAGCATGTAGGCCGAGGTGTCGTCGCGCTGGATCTTCGCGAAGAAGGGCGCCAGCGGCATGGCGTTCAGGTTGGCGCGCACGCCGATCCGCGCCCACATCGCGACGACCGCCTGGCAGATCTGCTCGTCGTTGATGTAGCGGTTGTTGGAGCAGTCGAGGGTGAAGCCGAAGCCCTGCGGGTAGCCGGCCTCCGTCAGCAACTGCCGCGCGCGGTTCTGGTCGTAGGGAAGGCGGACGTCCTCCTCCCGCACGTAGCCGTTCACCTGCTGCGGGAAGAGCGTGCCGGTGATGACGCTCTGGCCCCGCATGATGGTGCGCTGGATCGCGTTGATGTCGATCGCGTGGTACAGCGCCTGCCGGACCCGCAGGTCACGGAAGGGGTTGCGGCCCCGCTGGTCGCCGTAGAGCAGCTCCTCCCGGCTCGTGTCGAAGGCGAAGAAGATCGTCCGGACCTCCGGCCCCTCCAGCACCCGCACGTTGCCGGCGCTGCGCAGCCGGTTCAGGTCCTGCAGCGGCGGGTCGAGGACGAAATCCACCTCGCCCGACAGCAGCGCCGCGACGCGGGTGGCGTCCGACGAGATCGGGCGGAAGACGATTTCCGTGATGTTGCCGGTCGGCGTGCCCTCATCCACAGACCAGCCCCACCAGTCCGGGTTGCGCACCATCACGGTCCGCACGTCGGGTTCCCGCACCGTCATGCGGAAGGGGCCGGTGCCGTTGGTGCTGCGGACCGTATACATCTCCTCCCGCGCGCGGGTGTTCTGCGGCCGCGTCGCGTTGTGCCGCTCCGCCCAGGACCGCGACATGACGAAGAGCGAGCCGAACTTGTTGGGGATGATGGGGTCGGGCACCTTCGTGATGACATCCACCGTGTGGTCGTCCACCGCGACCGCACGCTCCACCGTGTCCACGTAGATGCCGTAGTTGGAGGTCGGCTGCAGCGCCCGCTCGATGGAGAAGACGAGGTCGGCGGCGGTGAAGGACTCGCCCTCGTGGAACTTCACGCCCTGGCGCAGGGTGAAGCGCCAGCGGGTCGGCTCGACCTGTTCCCAGCGCGTGGCGAGGCCCGGGCGCAGCGACAGGTCGGGGCCGCGCGAGATCACGGTGTCGTAGATCTGCTGCAGCACCATGGACACCGTGCCGACGTTCTGGCTGTGCGGATCCATCGTGTTCGGATCGCCGGATGCGGCCCAGCGGACGGTCCGCGCCTCGGCCGCGGACATCGCGCCGGCCGACATGGCGACGAGCGCGGCGGCGAGGGCCGCACGTACCCACTTCTTCATCCCCAGACACCCCGAGAGAGGTTGATGCCAGCCCGTTGGCCGGCTTCTTCGCGCCGGCCTTGCAAGCATCGCACCATCCCGCCCGCGCGAAGGCAAGCGGAACGCGGAGTCAGACAACCTGCCGGTGCGTCCGGGTCGCCCCGTCGGAGGCCCAGTCCTTCACCACCGTGTAGGCGACCGCCAGCAGGACCGGCCCGAGGAACAGTCCGAGGAAGCCGAAGGCGAAGGCGCCGCCGAGCGCGCCGAGGATGGTCAGCAGCAGCGGCAGGTCCGCCCCCCGCGCGATGAGCCAGGGCCGGATGAAATTGTCCACCGAGGAGATCCCCGCCGCCCCGTAGACCAGCATGAAGACGCCCCAGCCCGGGCTGTCGTTCACGAAGAGCCAGATCGCCGCGGGGATCCAGACCAGCGGCGCCCCGACGGGCAGGATGGAGATGATGCCCGCCACCACCCCCCAGAGGACGGGCCGGGGCACGCCCGCGACCCAGAGCCCGAAGGAGGTCATGACCCCCTGCACCACCGCCGTGCCGAGCAGCCCGTAGACCACGCCCTGGGTAACCGCGCCGGTCAGGACCAGCAGCCGGCGGCCACGCCCGCCCGCGATCTTCTCGGCCATGTCCTCCAGCACCTGCGCGATCCGCGGCCCGTCCCGGTAGAAGAAGAAGGAGAGGAGGATCGCGAGCAGCAGTTCGGCCACCCCCGACAGGATGGCCAGCAGCATGCCGAGGAGCCACTGCGCGACCCCGCCGGCATAGGGCCGCGCCATGTCGAACAGCGCGGAGAAGCCGAGGTCCAGCCCCTCGAACCACTCCCGCAGATAGCCGCCGATCCAGGGAACCCGGCCCAGCGTGTCGCCCATCCCCGGCATGCCGTGGGTGATCAGGGCCTCGATCGCGGCGCGGAGGCCCTGGACATCCTCCCGCGAGGTCGGCGTGGCCAGGGCGAGGGGCAGGCCGATCAGGACCATCATGGCGGTGACCATCACCACCGCCGCCCAGGTCGCGCTCAGCCCCGTCCGCTCCCGCAGCAGGCGAAAGGCCGGCCACGTGGTGAAGGAGAGGATGGCCGCCCAGGCGAGCGCCGAAAGGAAGGGCCGCAGGACGAGGAAGCAGCCGACCAGCAGCCCCGTCAGGAGGACCAGCCCGACGATCCGGGTGGCACTCGACCGCTCTTCCGTCATTCCAGCCCCCGGCTCCGGCGTTGCAGGATAGGACGGCCGCATCGTGGGAACAAAGCGGCACGGCCGCCTCGCGGGTGTTCGGGTAAGCCGCTACACCGTCGGGCAAGCCCGGGGGGAACGGATGCCGCGCTTCGCCGCAAACCTGTCCATGATGTTCAACGAGGTCCCGTTCCTCGACCGCTTCGCGCGGGCGCGCGCGGCGGGGTTCGACGCCGTGGAGTTCCTCTTCCCCTACGACCACCCGGCGGCCGAGATCCGCTCGCGGCTGGACGGGGAAGGCCTGTCGCTCGTCCTGTTCAATGCTCCGCCGGGGGACTGGAACGGCGGGGAGCGCGGAACGGCCTGCCTGCCCGGGCGGCAGGAGGAATTCCGCGACGGGACCGGGCGGGCGCTGGACTATGCCGGCGCGCTCGGCTGCCCCCGCCTGCACGTCATGGCCGGGAACGCGCCGGAAGGCGTGGCCCGCGAGACCCTGGCCAACACCTATGCCATCAACCTTGCCTGGGCGGCCGAGCGTTGCGCCCCGCAGGGCGTCAAGCCGGTGATCGAGCCGATCAACGCCCGCGACATGCCCGCTTTCTTCCTCCGCACCACCGCCCAGGCCGTCGCGGTGATCGAGGCGGTGGGGCCGGAACGCCTCGGCCTGCAATACGACCTCTACCACACGCAGATCACCGAGGGTGACCTGGTGAAGCGCGCCGAGCGTCTCCTCCCCTTTATCGCGCATATGCAGGTGGCCGACGTGCCGGCCCGCAACGAGCCGGGCACGGGCGAGGTCGCCTGGCCCTTCGTCTTCGACCGCCTGGACGCCATGGGCTACCGCGGCTGGATCGGCTGCGAATACCGCCCCGCTGGGGAGACCGAGGCCGGCCTGTCCTGGTTCGCCCCCTACCGCACCCGCTGACCCTTCCCCGTCGGAGCATCACCCCGTGAAGATCGGATTCATCGGCCTCGGCATCATGGGCCGCCCCATGGCGCTCAACCTCCAGAAGGCCGGCCACGACCTGCTGGTGCCCGAGCGGGGGAGCCTGACGGAGGAGGTCCGCGGCGCCGCGACCGTCCTGCCGGATCCGGCCGCCGTCGCCGCGGCGGCCGAAATCGTGATCCTCATGGTGCCCGACACGCCGGACGTGGAGGACGTGCTCTTCGGCTCGGGCGGCGTCGCCGCGGCCCTGAAGCCGGGGACTCTCGTGATCGACATGTCCTCGATCTCACCGACCGCGACGAAGGACTATGCCCGGCGGGTGAATGAGCGCGGCTGCGACTACCTCGACGCGCCGGTATCGGGCGGGGAGGTCGGCGCGCGGAACGCCGCACTGACGATCATGGTCGGCGGCCCCCAGGCCGCCTTCGACCGGGCCCTGCCGCTGTTCAAGGCGATGGGCAAGAACATCACCCTCGTCGGCGAGGAGAACGGGGCCGGCCAGACCTGCAAGGTGGCGAACCAGATCATCGTCGCGCTGAACATCCAGGCGGTCGCCGAGGCGCTGGTTTTCGCGTCCAAGGGCGGTGCGGATCCGGCGAAGGTCCGGCAGGCGCTGATGGGCGGCTTCGCCAATTCCCGCATCCTCGAGGTGCATGCCGAGCGGATGATCAAGCGAACCTTCGAACCGGGCTTCCGGATCGCCCTGCACCAGAAGGACCTGAACCTCGCGCTTTCGTCAGCGCGGGAACTCGGCGTGGCCTTGCCGAACACGGCGACGGCGCAGCAGATGTTCTCGGCCGTGACCGCCGCGGGCGGCGGCCAACAGGACCACTCCGCGCTGGTGCGGGCGATCGAAGCCCTGGCCGGTCACCCGGTTTCGCCCGGATAGCGCGAGAGAGATCGTAACGAATCAACTCGACGGTTGCGCGGAAAGGCGGCTTGGTCCATGTTGTGGGTCGCCGTCCCTGTCCGTGAGACGTCTTGCCCGGATACCGTGTGCTGGGTGACGGGACAGAACAACGGGAGGTTGTATGCGCTTCGCCGATGTCGGTCAGCAGTTGCGGGCCTATCGCCTTGAATCGGGGCTACGAGCCGAAGAGATCGCCGCCCGACTCGGCGTGTCTCGCGCCGCGCTTTATCGATATGAGAAAGGTGAGGTCATCAAGCTGGACACGATCCGGCGCCTGGCCGAGCTGCTCCAGATCTCCCCGCTGTCGCTCCTTGGCATCGGCGTCGAGTATTTTTCCCGTCCCCTCGCCCTTCAGGAGCGACTTCGACAGGTGGAGGAGACGGCCGACCAGATCCTTCAGTTCGGCGGGCCGGTCTGCCAGCTCGTGACGACAGAGGCCTTCGACTCGGCCCTCGCTGACGCGCTGGCCGATGCCGCCGAGGCCTCGGCCGAGCGCGTGACGGCGCGTGCCGTCGGGGAACAGGCCCTCGGCCTGCTCGCGGCGCGCAAGCGGGCCTACGCGCAGCGCCGGCCCTCGATCATCGCGATGATCTCCGAGGCCTCGCTCCGGGCGCTGCTCCAGGACGGGATCGCGCCGGGCGTCCCGGCCTCGGATCGCGTGCGCCAGCGCTGCCGGGCCGCGGCCCGGGCGGAGGCGGAGAACATCGCCGCCCTGATGGAATCCGTCCCGATGGGCCTTCAGCTCGGCCTCCTGACGGGGCCTGAGCCGGGTAGCGAGTTCATCGTGCTCCGCGGTCGCGATCGTGCCCACGTCTGCACGGCGCCTTTCCGCCCCGACGCCCCGCCGAACGGGGCGCTCGGCGTCGGCACCATCACGTCGGCGGACGAAGCCGTGGCGACCCACCAGCGCGTGGCCGAGACGGCCTGGCGGAGCGTCGTGAAGGGCCCGGAGGGCGCGGCCCGCGTGCGCCTCCTCCTCGCCGAGGCCTCCGTAGGAGCCTGACGACGGGGCCTGGCGACGCGGGCGATGCTCGTCAGAGGTCCAGCCTTGCCTCGATGACCTCCGGGTCCTCGGTCGCGCGGGTCCGGAAGCCAAGGGCCCGCACGAAGCGCAGCATCGGCACATTGTCGGCCAGGACCTGTCCAGCCACGACGCCCAGCCCGCGGGACCGACCCCACTCGATCAGCCGTCCCATGAGGTGCCTGGCGAGGCCGGCACCCTTCCAGTCCCGGTCCACGACGATCGCGAATTCACCTTCTGTGGCCGCGGGATCGAGCACCAGTCGCGCGACGCCGGCGCCCGAGCCGTCATGCGGCACGGCGACGAAGGCCATCTCCCGGTCGTAGTCGATCTGCGTCAGGCGTGCGAGCTGGGCCGCAGGGATTTCCCGCAACCGGTTGAAGAACCTGTAGCGCACATCCTCCGGCGACAGCCGGCGGAAGGCGTCGGCCAGAGCCTCCGCGTCCTCCGGCCGGATCGGGCGGACGACGACGCTGCGGCCATCGCGGAGGGTGACAGGCCGCGCGAGCTCGGCGGGATAGGGGCTGATCGCCAGGAGGCCGCGCTGCCCCGCCGGCCGCAAGGTCGCCGTGGCATCGAGCGCCACGACCCCGTCCGGCGTCCCTCGCAGCGGGTTCACCGTGAAGGCCGCGATCTCCGGGAAGTCCACCGCGAGCTGGGAAAGGCGGATGAGGGCCTCGGCCACGACATCCAGGGGCGCGGGCGAATGGTCACGGTAGCCGGCGAGGAGGCGGGAGGCTCGCGTGCGTCCGATCATGGCCCGGGCCAGGGTCAGGTTCAGGGGCGGCAGGTCATGTGACTCGTCGCCGTCCAGGTCGGCGGCGGTCCCGCCGCGGCCGAAGCCGATCCAGGGCCCGAACATCGGGTCGTCGCCGAGGCGCAGGCGAAGCTCGGTGCCGCGTTCCGCCTGGGCCTGGACGAGGAAGCCGCGGGGCACAATGCCGGGGCGCAGGGCGCGGAGCCGTGCTTGCATGTCGCGCGCCGCCGCCGCGACGGCGGCGCCGCCCGACAGGTTCAGGACGACCCCGCCGACCTCCGTCTTTTGCGGAAGATCAGCCGACAACACCTTGAGAACGCAGGTCCCGCCGAGGAGGAACGCGGCGCGGCCGGCCTCCTCCGGCGTCGACGCGACGCGGCGCCGGACGGTCGCGATGCCGTAGGCATCGAGGAGCGACAGGGCCTCGTGCTCGTCGAGGTTCAGCCGACCCTTGGCCCGGACGGCGGCGAGGACGGCCTCCACGGCCGCGCGGTCGGGCGTGGTCTCCAGCACGTCGCGCGGCGGCAGTTCGGCGGCCGCCGCCCGGTTGCGGCGATCCTGGGCGAGATGGAGGGCGCCCCGCACCGCGGCCTCCGGCGTCGCGAAGACCGCGACGCCGCGGGAGGCGAGGAGGGTCCGGGCCGGCCGTGCGGTCGCCATGCCCAGCCAGGCCGCGAGCACCGGCGCGGACCGGTTCGCACGGGCCGCCGTCACGGCGGCGGCCAGCGCCTCGGCGGCAACGGCCGGGTCTTCCTCCGGCGCGGGGGCGTGGACCGCGACGACGCTATCCACCTCCGGCAGGCCGGCGAGCATAACCGCGGCCTCTGCCAGGCGGTGGCCCTGGTCCATCGGCAGGACGAGCGGGTTGCCGCCCGCCCAGCCGTCCGGCAACGCGAGGGCGAGCGCCGAACGGGCGGCTTCAGGGATCTCGGCAAGGCGGCCGCCGCCACGGCGGGCGGCGTCCGCGGCCATCCAGCCCGGGCCCTGCCCGTTCGTCACGATCGCTACGCGGTCGCCCCGAAGCGCCTCGGGCCCGCCTCGGTTGGCCGGGCGCACCCGTGCCAGGGTTTCGGCGGCGGAGAGGAGGTCGTCCAGGCCCTCGACGCGGAGGACGCCGGCGCGGCGGAGGGCGGCGGCCATGACCGCGTCGGGCAGGCTGCGTCCTTCCGCCGCGGCGTGGCCCGGCCTTTCGGCGACGACCGGCCGGGTGCGAGCCGCGGCGCGGGCGGCGGAGACGAAGCGGCGCCGGTCCTTGATTCGGCGGATGTCGAGGAGGATGGCCCCGGTCGCCGCATCGCGGGCGAGCCAGTCCAGCGCGCCGGCGAAGCCGTAATCCGCGTTCGTGCCAATTCCCGCGATGAGGGAGAAGCCGACCGACTCGCCCTCGGCCCAGTCCAGCACCGCACGGGCGAGGGCCGCGGACTGGCAGAGCAGCGCGAGGCGGCCGGGCCGCGGCTTCAGGTGCGAGAGAGAGGCATTCAGGCCGAGTTCGGGGATGCAGAGGCCGAAGGAATGCTCGCCCAGCGCCCGGATGCCGTGTCGCGCGGCCAGATCGGCCAGGCCCGGCGCGGCCGTCGGCACCACCGCGGCGCGGCAGCCCCGCGCCGCGAGAGCGGCGAAAGCTGCGTCGAGCGTCTGGGGCGGCAGCGCGACGACGGCGAGGTCGGGCGGCTCGGGCAACGCGCCGGGGTCCACGGCAAGGGCCATGCCGTCCCAGGGATGGCCGACGGCGTGGAGCGGGCCGGTGAAGCCGCCCTCCGCCATGTTGCGGGCCAGCAGGCGGGCGACGGGGATGCGTGGATCGGCGAGCAGGGCCACCCGCCGGGGCCGGAACAGGGCTGTGTCGCGGAAGCCCGGCGCGAGGGCATGGCCGGTCGCGGAGATCGGCAGGCCCATGACGGCCCCTCCCCCTGCACCTATCCGGCCGAGAGGGCTCGCTTGGCGGCTTCGACGAGGAAGCGGCTGGCCGTCGGCAGCACCGCATCGTCGAAGTCGTAATGGGGGTGGTGCAGTTCGCGCCCGCCATCGGTGGGACCGTTGCCGATCCAGACGAAGGCGCCGGGGACCTGGTGCAGGAACTCCGAGAAGTCCTCGCCGGTCATGGCCGGGGGGGTGTGCAGGCGGGTCGGGGCGACCGCGGAGGCCGCTTCGGCCGCGATGTCGCGGGACACCGGTTCGTTGATCGTGGCGGAGACGCCGGACAGGACCTCGGCCGTGGCCTCTACCCCGAAGGTCTCGGAGATGCCGCGCGCGATGCGGTTCAGGCCCTCGGCGATCTGGGCTCCGACCTCGTCCCGCAGGAAGCGCATGGAGCCCCGGATCGTGACCCGCGCCGCGATCTGGTTCCAGGCCTCCCCCCCGTCGATCCGGGTCAGCGAGACGACGGCGGTGTCCAGCGGGTCGAGCGCGCGGGCGACGATGGACTGGCATGCGACGATGGCGTGTCCCGCGGCAACGATCGGATCGCGGGTCAGGTGCGGCAGCGCGGCGTGGCCGGCATGGCCGTCGATCGTGATCTGGAAGCGGCGGCCCGCGGCCATGCTCGGTCCGTCATGGATCGCGATGGTGCCCACTGGCAGCCCGGGCCAGTTGTGCCAGCCGAAGATGCGGTCCATCGGGAAGCGCTGGAACAGCCCGTCCTCGATCATGGCACGGGCGCCGCCGCCGCCTTCCTCCGCCGGCTGGAACACGAGGCGTACGGTGCCCGACCAGTCCTGATCCTGCTGCAGCAGGGCGGCGACACCGAGGAGTGCGGTCGTGTGGCCGTCATGGCCGCAGGCATGCATGACGCCCGCCTTCGTGCTGCGCCAAGGGAGGTCCTCGGCCACCTCCTGGATCGGCAGGGCGTCCATGTCGGCGCGAAGGCCGACGCTGCGGTTCCCGCCGCCCCGCCGGATCGTTGCGACGACGCCATGTCCGCCGATACCCTCCTCGATCTCGGTCACGCCGAGTTCACGCAAGCGTGCGGCGACGAATGCCGCGGTCTCGCCTTCTTCCAGGGTGACACCGGGGTTCGCGTGGAGGTGACGGCGCCAGCGGGTGAGCGTCTCGGCGAGTTCTCGGTCCATGGGGGGGAGTTAAGCCGACCTTTGCGCCTGCGACAGCCCGGACAGTTACAATCGAGGCTCCTTTCGGGGGCCTTCGTCGCGTTTTTCCTTTCCGGGGTGGCGGTCGCACCGGGACAGACCGATCCGGACGCGCCGCGCCCTGCGGCCGAGGCGCCGCCCGACGCGGCCGAGGGCCCGGTCCGGCCCTATGCCGTGACCACGCCCGGGACGGGAGACGGGGCGCTGGACCGGGCGATCGACGGGGTCTCCGTGCTGCGCCGGTTGCGCGAGAGCGTGCCGACGAGCGCGGAAGGCCTCGTGGCCCGGGCGCTCCAGGACCAGAACAACCTGCGCACCGCCCTGCGATCGGAAGGCTATTACGGCGGAACCCCGCGCATCACCCTCGCGGGCGAGCCGCCGGACGCGCCGGGGCTGGCGCTGCGCCTCGCGGCTCGCGGGGAGGAGCCGGTGCCTGTCGTCCTCGGCGTCGAGGCGGGGCCGCAATACCGGATCTCCTCCGCGACGCTCCGGCCGGCAGCGCCGGAGGCCGATATCCGCCCGGCCGGGCAGGTGACCGGGTTGGATGCGGGCGACCCGGCCCGCGCCGCGGCCGTGAACGCGGCGCAGGAAACGCTCATCACGCGCCTCCGCGAGTCCGGCTACCCCGTCGCCGGTGTGCCGCGGCGCGAGATCACCGTGGACCACGACCGGCGGACGATGGAGGTCGTGTTCAACGTCGCGACCGGCCCGCGGGCGAACTTCGCGCGGCCGACCGTCGAGGGGTCGGAGAACGTGGACCCGCGGCTCCTCTCCAACGTGGCCGGGGCGCTCGAGGGCGAGCGCTATGACCCGCGGGAGTTGGACCGGGTGCGGCGGGACGTACTGGCGCTCGGCGTCTTCGGGACGGTTCGGGCGCGGACCGCTGAGCGGCTGGACCCGGAGGGGCGGCTACCCGTCACCTTCCTCGTGGCGGAGCGGCCGTTCCGGGCGCTGGGCGTGACGGCGGCCTACGAGACGCGGCTGGGGCCGACGGCGCGGGTGTACTGGGAACACCGCAACCTCTTCGGCGCGGCGGAGCGGCTGCGGCTGGAGGCAGAACTCTCGCGGACGGAGCAGGCGCGGCGCGGGGCGGATTTCGGCTACCGCGTCGGCGCGAACCTCCGGCAGCCCTGGTTCGCGGGGATCAACCTGACCGCGGTCTACGACGTCGCAGTGCTGCGGGAGCGCCTTCTGGCCTATGACCGCGATGCGGTGACGGCGAGCTTCTCGCTGGAACGCAAGATCAATCCGCGCGTGACCGTGACGGCCGGCCTGGCCGGCGAGTTCGGGCGGACGGAGGAACTGGACCAGGCCAACGACTACCAGTTGCTCTCCGTCCCGCTCGGCATCCGCTACGACGGGACGGACAATCTGCTGGACCCGACGCGGGGGTACCGCGCGAACCTGCTGGTGTCGCCGACGGTGGCGCTGGGCGGGGCGACCGCGACCTTCCTGCGGCTGCGCGCGTCGGGCAGCACCTATTTCGACCTGTCCGGCGACAAGGGGACGGTGCTCGGGCTACGGCTGGGCATCGGGCAGTTGTTCGGGGCGGAGTCGCGGGAGGTTCCGCCGCACCTGCGCTACTACGCTGGCGGCGGCGGGTCGGTGCGGGGCTATGAGTTCCAGCGCATCGGGCCGCGACGGCGCGACGGGACGCCGCGCGGCGGGGTGTCGCTCGTCGAGGGCAGCGTGGAGCTGCGGCAGCGGATCTCGGGCCCTTATGGCGTGGCGGTCTTCGTGGATGCGGGGACGGTCACCGACAGCGATTTCCCGAGCTTCGACAACATGCGGGTCGGCGCGGGCGTGGGATTCCGCTACGCGACGGCGATCGGACCGATCCGGGCGGACGTCGCGGTGCCGCTGGTGAGGGAGCGGGGGAACAACTCCTTCGGCCTCTATATCGGCATCGGGCAGGCCTTCTGAATGCGCCGCGCGCTGCGATGGGCCGGGCGCGGGCTGCTCCTCCTCCTGGGGCTGGCGATCGTGCTGCCGGTTCTGCTGGCCGTCGGCGCGCTGGTCGCGGTGAACGTCGCGCCGGGGCAGGACTTCTTGGCGGGGCTGGTCGGGCGATTCGTGCCGGGAGTTGCGGTAGAGGGGCTGCGGGGAGGGCTGCCGTCCTCGCCGCGCATCGCCCGCGTCGTGCTTTCGGACCACCGGGGCCCCTACCTGATCCTGGAAGACGTTGCGCTCGACCTCGACCTGCTGCGGCTCACGCGGTGGGAGGTGCGGGCGACTCGCGTATCGGTCGGGCGGGTCGCGTTCGAGCGGTTGCCGCAGGCTGATCCGGCCGCGCCTCCCGCCCCCCCTCCCCGCCCGGGCGGCTGCTGCCGCAGGTGCCGCGATTGCCGGTGCAGGTGTCGGTTGACGCGTTGTCGCTGCCGCGGATCGAGTTGGGGCAGATGTTGGCGGGCATCCCGGCCGTGCTGGCGGCCGAGGGCGGCGGGCGGGTCGGGACGGAGGGCGCCTTCGTCAACCTCAAGGCGCGGCGGCTGGATGCACCGGGGGCGCTGGACGCGGACGTCGCGCTGCGGCCGGGCGACCGGTTGCGGCTTGCCCTGACCTATGACGAGCCGCCGGGCGGGATCGTCGCGGGGTTGCTCGGCGGGGCGGAGCGGGCGAGCCGGGTGCGGCTCTCGCTCGATGGGCCGGCGGAGGGAGCGCCGTTCACGCTGGAGGCGGAGATCGCCGACAAGGCGCGCGCGTCACTCCGCGGCAGCCTGGCCCTGCCCGCGACGGGTGGCGTGGGGCTGGAGGTGGAGGGGGACGCCGCGCTGCCGGGCTTCCTGCCCGCGCCGGTCGCGGAACTGCGGCTGGCAGCGCGAGTCGCGGCGGTGCCGGGCGGGGCGACGCGGGTGGAGCGGCTTCGGGTCGAGGCGGCGCCAGGCGTGGTGGAGGCGAGCGGGACCCTGGCGGACGCCCTGGCCCTGGACGTATCGGCGGACCTCCGGGGCTCGTCGACGCTCGGTGCGCTGGTGCCCGCGGTGGTGGGGTGGGACGGGGTGGTCCTGCGGGGACACATCGAGGGTCCGGCGACGACACCCCGCGTGCGGGCGGAGGCAACGCTGCGCGGGCCGGTGCTGCCGGGGCCGCTCGCCGGCCTGCTCGGGCCTGCGCCGGTCATCCGCGTGGACGCGGAGCCGACACGGGTCCATGCGCTGAGCGTCGAAGGCGTCGCGCTGCGGGCGGAGGCGGCGGGGGCGATCGGCGATCCGCTTGACCTTACGCTGCGCGTGTCGCTCTCGGACGTGGAGGTTCCGGACGTGCCGGTGCGCGGGCGGCTGGAGGCGACGGCGCACGTCACGGGGCCACGGAGCGACCCGGCCGTGGCTCTGACCGCCGACTCGCCGGCGCTGCGGGCCTATGGCCGCGTGGTCGAGGCGTTGCGGCTGGAGGCCAGCCTGCCCCGCGCGACGGTGCCGGCGGGCAGCGCCACGGCTTCGGGGCGGTTGCAGGGACTGGCGCTGTCGCTCGAGGCCCGGGCGGCGGCGGAGGGTTCGCGGATGCGGGTGCAGGCTCTGCGGGCCTCGCTGGGCCCGGCGAGGCTGGAGGGGTCGGGCGTGGTCGATACCGCGTCGCTGCGGGGCGATGCGGCGTTGCGGCTGGACGCGCCGGACCTGGGGCCGCTGTCGGGGATCGTGGGCGTGCCGCTGGCCGGTGCCGTGCGGCTGGAGGCGCGTCTCGCACCGTTAGGCGAGCGGCAAGGCGTGGACGCGACGCTGTCGGCGACGAACCTGCGCGCGGCCGGCAATACGCTGGACGGCACGCTTCGCGCGACGGGCACGGACGCGGCGCTGGACGTGACCGGCGACCTGCGCGCCTTCGACGCGCGGGCGCAGCTACGGGCGCGGCTGGCGCTGGACGCTCCGGAGAAGCGGGCGGAGATCGCGTCGCTCGACGTCACGCGGGGTCCGTTGGGCGTGCGGCTCGCAACCCCGGGGGTGGTGACCTACGGGCCGGACGGGGCGGTGACGACGCCCGGGCTGTCCATCGCGGTGCGGCCGGGCGGGACGCTGCGGGTCGCGGGGCGCTGGGGGCCGACGACCGCCGACCTGCGGGCGGAGGTCGCGGCGCTGCCGCTTTCGGCCGTCAACATCTTCGTGCCGGACCCGCCGGTGGCGGGCAGCGTGTCCGGGGACGTGCGGCTGAGCGGGCCGGTCGCGCGGCCCATCATCGAGGGAGACGTGCGGGGCACGGGCCTTCGCGTCGGCGCGCCCTGGGCCCGGGGCGTCCCGGAAGGGACGGTGCGGGCCACGGCGCGGAGCGCCGGCGACTCGGTGCAGGCGCAGGCGGAACTGCGGCTGGGCGCGGCGCTGTCGCTGAACCTCGACGCGCGGCTGCCGGCCGCTGGCGAGGGGCCGATCACGGGGACGCTCCGGGGGACGACCGACGTGGCGGTGCTGGCAGCGCCCTTCGTGCTGGGCACTGCGAACCGGGTCGCGGGCACGGTCGCGGTGGACGTCCGGGCCTCCGGCACCGTCGCGGCCCCGGTCCTGGCGGGGACGGCGCGGCTGACGGGCGGGTCGGTGCGGAACCTGGAATACGGGGTCACGCTGCGGGACATCACGGCGTCGCTCCGCGGCGATGCGGACCGCGTGGTGCTGGAGAGCCTGACGGCGCGGGCGGGGACCGGGACGCTGACGGCGCGCGGGGACGTCCGACCCTTCGCCGCGGGCATTCCTGTGGAGGTGACGATCAGCGGGACGGACCTGCAGCCCGTCCAATCCGACCTGCTGCGGAGTACCTTCGCGACGGATCTGCGCCTGACCGGCGGCGTCGCGAGCGGGATGCGGCTCTCGGGCCGCCTACGGGCGGATACGGCGACGGTGAACATCGCGGAGGGGCTGCCGGGTGGCGTCGCTGATCTCGGCGAAGTCCGGGAGGTCGGGCGCGGGGCCCCTCCCCCACCGCTGGGGACCGCGATCGCGCGGCGGGCGGCGGCGCGGAACGAGCGGGCACCCGCGCGACGTGGGGGGAACGTGAACCAGGCGCAGGCGCGGCCGCGCGCCACGCCAGCGGCCGAGGCTGCGCCGGCCGCGGCCTCGCCCCTGGCGCTCGACGTGGCCTTCGAGGTGCCGGGGCGCTTCTATGTACGGGGGCGCGGGCTGGATGCGGAGGTCGGCGGCACCGTGCAGATCGGCGGAACGGCGGCGGCACCGCTTGCCCAGGGGGAACTCCGCCTGCGGCGCGGGACGTTCACGGTGCTGGACCGGCGTCTGACCTTCTCGCGCGGGATCGTCCGCTTCACGGGGGATGCGCTGTCACCTGACCTCGACTTCCTCGCGACGACCACGGCGACGAGCACGACGATCAACGTCGCGATCACCGGCACGCCCCGCGATCCGAAGATCGAGTTCACTTCCTCCCCCGAACTGCCGCAGGACGAGGTGCTGGCGCGGCTGCTGTTCAACCGATCCGTCGACAAGTTGTCGCCCTTCCAGATCGCGCAGCTCGCGCGCGTGGTGTCCGGCGCGCTGTCGGGGGGGCAGGAGGATCCGGTCTCCGGCGTGCTGGGGCGGATCACGCGGACGCTCGGGCTCGACCGGTTGGGAGTTGGGAGTGGCGCCAACGGCGCGCCAGGGCTGGAGGCCGGCGGGTACCTCGGCCAAGGCATCTATCTGCGGGTCGACCCGGGGGCGACGACGGGGTCGCCGCGCGTCGGTGTCGAGATCGAGCTGACGCCGCGGCTGCGACTGGAGTCGGGGGCCGGAACGGATGGGCAGAGCGTCGGCCTGTCCTACGAGTACGAGTATTGAGCGTTCCGCAACCGAATGGGGCGTGGCGGCGTATTCCGCGGCGGCGGGGCGGGGCGTAGAGTCGGGCTCTTAATTGCCTTGCGGATCAGGGAGGCGCCATGCGCGCGTTCGACGGACAATTCAGCGACAACAAGCCGATTCGCCGCAGCCCCGAGGAGAAGCGGCGACTGCTGGCGGAACTGGAGCAGACGCTCGCGGGCATGAAGCCGCAGGCCTCGCCCTCGCTGCGCGAGAGCATCAAGGCGCGCATCTCCGAGCTGCGTGCGGAGTTGAAGCCGAGCCGCTGAGGCCGGTTGGCGCGCGGGATCGGCCCGCGCGCCGGGACTGCGTCAGGCCTTGCCGCCGAGTTCGGCCAGCAGGCGCGCGTGGCTTCGGGCGCCGTGCATGAGGCAGGCCCAGTCGAACTTCTCGTTGGGCGAATGCACCGCGTCGTCGTCGAGGCCGAAGCCGATCAGCAGGCTGTCGAGGCCGAGGATCGTCTTGAACGAAGCGACGACAGGGATCGAGCCGCCCGACCCTGCCATGACGGGAGGCTTGCCGAACTCCTCGGTCAGCACGCGCCGGGCGGCGGCCACCCAACGGCTGTCCTCGTCCACCGTGACGGGCGGGGCGGCGCCGAAGCGCTGGATTTCGACGCGGGCGTCTTCGGGGATGCGTTCCTTCACGAAGCGCTCGAGCGAGTCGAAGATCGCGTGCGGGTCCTGGTACCCGACGAGGCGGAAGGAGACCTTCGCGTGGGCTTCCGCCGCGATGACGGTCTTGCTGCCTTCGCCGGTATACCCGCCCCAGATCCCGTTCACGTCGCAGGTCGGGCGCGCCCACATGCGCTGCAGGGCGGGCAGGCCTTTTTCACCCGATGGCGTGCTGAGTCCGATTTCTCCGAGGAAGCGGCGCTCATCGAAGTTGAGGTCGTGCCACTGCTGCGCGAGGGCGTTCGGAATCGGCGGGACGGCATCGTAGAAGCCGTCCAGGGTAATACGGCCGTTCTCGTCATGCATCCCGCCCAGGATGCGGGAGAGCAGGTTGATCGGGTTCAGCGCGTTGCCGCCGTAAAGACCGGAGTGAAGATCCCGACTGGCGGCGTAGAGGTCAATCTGCGCATAGGCCATGCCGCGCAGGCGTGTGGTGATGGCCGGTGTCCTGGCGTCCCACATGTTCGTGTCGCTGACGACAACGATGTCCGCAGGCTTCAAGTCGGCGGCGTGCTGCGCGAGGAAGGCGTCGAGGCTGGGGGAGCCGACTTCCTCCTCCCCCTCGATCAGGACGGAAATGCGGCAGGGCGGACCGCCGGCGACCTCGTGGCAGGAGCGGAGGGCGGAGAGCCACATCATGACCTGGCCCTTGTCGTCCACGGCGCCACGCGCGACGGTCCGCGGGCCGTTCGGGCCATCCAGCGTCGTCGGTTCGAAGGGCGGGGAGGTCCAGAGCTCATAGGGTTCCGCGGGCTGGACGTCGTAGTGGCCGTAATAGAGGAGATGCGGGACGTTGCCGCCGGGGCCGGGGTGGTGCGCGACGACCACGGGGTGGCCGGCGGTCTCGCGAACCTCCGTCATGAAGCCGATTGCGGTCAGTTCTTCCCGGAGCCATTCGGCCGCGCGGCGGCAGTCGTCGGCGTGGGCGGGCTGGGCGCTGACGCTGGGGATGCGAAGGAGGTCGAAGTAGCGGGCGCGGATCGCGTCCTCGTTCGCGTCGAGATGAGCGAGGATATCGGTCGTGGTCATGGACGTCAGGCCCCCGTGTCCGCGACCAGGCCGACGGAGCTGATGCCGGCGACGGCGCAGACTTCATCCTGCGCGGAGACGTCACCGCTGACGCCGACGGCACCGAGGATTGTACCGTTCGAATCGCGAATGAGGACGCCGCCGGGGACAGGCACCGCGGCGCCGCCGGCAAGGTCGGAATAGGCGTTCATAAATCCCTGCATGGCGGCCGCTCGCTTCGCGAGCTCCTGGCCACCGAGCCCCAAGCCGATCGCACCGTAAGCCTTGCCGTGGGCAATCTCCGGACGAAGCAGGCTGGCGCCGTCTTCGCGCAGGAGCGCCTTGTAGCGGCCAGCCTGGTCGAGCACCACGACGGTGAGCGGCGCGAGATTGAGGCGACGGCCTTCGGCCAGCGTTTCCATCGCGATGCGTTGGGCCTGGTCGAGTGTGAGGCCGTGCTGGAAGCCGATCGGCGGATTGGGCATGCGATGTGTCCGTGCGCGGGCTGAGCTATGCCGGTTCTATGCGCTACATTGGCGCATGCAACCACGCGGACACGAAAAAGCCCCCGACCTGATGAGGTCGAGGGCTTGGTACGGGATGCGGGGACAGGATTTGAACCTGTGACCTTCAGGTTATGAGCCTGACGAGCTACCGGGCTGCTCCACCCCGCGTGAGGTGGTGTGGTGTGTCTGCCGTGAGGGGCGGACGGTGGTGTGGTGCGGAAGTTCTCACCGGGCGGCCTGGCGCCGACCGACTCTCCCGTCGCTTAAGCGACAGTACCATGGGCGCTGGGGTGTTTCACGGCCGAGTTCGGGATGGGATCGGGTGTGGCAACCCCGCGATGGGCACCAAGCCACCGGGTGAGAACCTCTCGCGGGCTCCCCGGGACGGGGAGGGCGAGGATTGATCTGGTTGTGCGGGAGGCGGCCCGCTGGGACGCGGGATGGTGCTGCGTGCGGTGGTCCTTTCGGACCCACGGTGGAGATGGGAGTTCGATCGGGTGATTAGGACCGCTCGGCTGCATCCCTTACGGGACTTCCACCTGCGGCCTATCGACGTGGTGGTCTTCCACGACCCTTAGGGAGACCTCGTCTTGAGGCTGGTTTCCCGCTTAGATGCCTTCAGCGGTTATCCGTTCCGCACTTGGCTACCCAGCGATGCCACTGGCGTGACAACTGGTGCACCAGAGGTGCGTCCATCCCGGTCCTCTCGTACTAGGGACAGATCCTCTCAAGTCTCCAACACCCATGGCAGATAGGGACCGAACTGTCTCACGACGTTCTAAACCCAGCTCACGTACCGCTTTAATCGGCGAACAGCCGAACCCTTGGGACCTGCTCCAGCCCCGGGATGCGATGAGCCGACATCGAGGTGCCAAACCTCCCCGTCGATGTGGACTCTTGGGGGAGATCAGCCTGTTATCCCTAGAGTACCTTTTATCCGTTGAGCGATGGCCCTTCCACGCGGGACCACCGGATCACTAAGGCCGACTTTCGTCTCTGCTCGCGCTGTCGCGCTCGCAGTCAGGCGGGCTTGTGCCTTTGCACTCAACAGCCGATGTCCGACCGGCCTGAGCCCACCATCGCGCGCCTCCGTTACACTTTGGGAGGCGACCGCCCCAGTCAAACTGCCCACCAGGCAGGGTCCCGATCCCGGCTAACGGGATGCGGTTAGACGCCAGAAAGGCGCAGGGTGGTATTTCAAGGTTGCCTCCACGAAGGCTAGCGCCCCCGCTTCGTCGGCTCCCACCTATCCTACACAGCCCCTTCCTGGCGCCACTGCCAAGCTGCAGTAAAGGTTCATAGGGTCTTTCCGTCTAACCACGGGTACCCCGCATCTTCACGGGGAATTCAATTTCGCTGAGCCGATGCTGGAGACAGTGGGGAGGTCGTTACGCCATTCGTGCAGGTCGGAACTTACCCGACAAGGAATTTCGCTACCTTAGGACCGTTATAGTTACGGCCGCCGTTTACCGGGGCTTCAGTTCGAGGCTCTCACCTCTCCCTTTAACCTTCCGGCACCGGGCAGGCGTCAGACCCTATACGTCGTCTCACGACTTCGCAGAGCCCTGTGTTTTTACTAAACAGTCGCCACCCCCTGGTCTGTGCCACCCACCAAAGCTTGCGCCCCGATGGGTCCCGCTTATCCCGAAGTTACGCGGGCAATTTGCCTAGTTCCTTCAGCATCGTTCTCTCAAGCGCCTCGGTATCCTCAACCAGTCCACCTGTGTCGGTTTCGGGTACGGTCCATATCCCAGCGCTATTTCCCGGACCACCTCAGCCGCCATCCCAATCCGATAAGGGACAACGACACCTGGCAGTCGTCACGTCTGGGGGGCGGGGGAATGTTTGCCCCCTTCCCATCGGCTACGGCTCTCGCCCTCGCCTTAGGGGCCGGCTCACCCTGCGCGGATTGGCCTTGCGCAGGAACCCTTGGACTTTCGGCGACAGGGGTTCTCACCCTGTTTGTCGCTACTCATGTCCGCATTCTCACTTCCCATACCTCCAGGGCCCCTCACAGGTACCCCTTCAACGGCCTAGGGAACGCTCCGCTACCGCGCGCTTTCGCGCACCCACGTCTTCGGTAGATGGCTTGAGCCCCGTTACATTTTCGCCGCAGAACAGCTATTAGACCAGTGAGCTATTACGCTTTCTTTAAAGGATGGCTGCTTCTAAGCCAACCTCCTGGTTGTTTTGGCCGTCCCACATGCTTTCCCACTTAGCCATCATTTAGGGACCTTAGACGGTGGTCTGGGCTGTTTCCCTCTCGACGACGGACCTTAGCACCCGCCGTCTGTCTGCCCGCCTGCACTCACCGGCATTCGGAGTTCGGTAGGGTTTGGTAGGGCTTTGGGCCCCCCTAGCCCTTCCGGTGCTCTACCTCCGGTGGTGACCAACGAACGATCTACCTCAATAGATTTCGCGGAGAACCAGCTATTTCCGAGTTTGATTGGCCTTTCACCCCTAGCCACAGCTCATCCCCGACTTTTTCAACAGGCGTGGGTTCGGCCCTCCAGTGGGTGTTACCCCACCTTCAGCCTGGCCATGGCTAGATCACTCGGTTTCGGGTCTCATGCCGGCAACTCAGCGCCCTTGTCAGACTCGCTTTCGCTCCGCCTCCACCTCACGGCTTAAGCTTGCTGCCAACACGAACTCGCGGACCCATTATACAAAAGGTACGCCGTCACTCTTTCGAGCTCCGACTGCTTGTAGGCGCTCGGTTTCAGGTCTCTTTCACTCCCCTCGTCGGGGTGCTTTTCACCTTTCCCTCACGGTACTTGTGCACTATCGGTCGCCAAGGAGTATTTAGGCTTGGAGGGTGGTCCCCCCACGTTCAGACAGGGTTTCACGTGCCCCGCCTTACTCAAGGATCTTGCTCGCCCATACGCCTACGGGGCTGTCACCCACTGCGGCGAACCTTTCCAGGTCCTTCGGCTTAAACAAACAAGACCACTGGCCTACTCCGCTTTCGCTCGCCACTACTCGCGGAATCTCTGTTGATGTCTTTTCCTCCAGGTACTGAGATGTTTCAGTTCCCCGGGTTTGCCCCCACACCCTATGAATTCAGATGCAGGTCTCCCATGCGGGAGGGGTTTCCCCATTCGGACATCCGCGGATCAACGATCGCTCGCATCTCCCCGCGGCTTTTCGCAGCGTGCCACGTCCTTCATCGCCTCTTGGCGCCAAGGCATCCACCGAACGCCCTTGCTTCACTCTCATCTCCGCCGCCCGCACGCAGGACCATCCCGCGCGTCCATCCACCCCATGATTTCCCACAAGGAGGAGGTCGGGCAGCAGCACTCAACGCTACTCGCACAACCAGATCATCTTCGCCTGTCAAAGAACACCGGATGCAGGACATGCGTCAGCATATCCCCAACCGGAGCCC
>NZ_CP170086.1:2985000-3792500 GCF_042259275.1 Roseomonas sp. CCTCC AB2023176 | reverse complement strand
ACGCGTACGAACTGACCATCACGGACCGAACCCTCCAGCAACAAGCTGGCAAGTCGGTCCTGCAGGTTCCGCTGGATGACGCGCCGCAGGGGCCGGGCTCCGTAGGTCGGGTCGTAGCCCGCCTCCGCCAGCCAGTCCCTGGCATCCTGGTCCAGGTCCAGCGTGATCTTCCGGTCCGAGAGGAGCGACCGCAGGCGCCCGAGCTGGATTTCGACGATCGCGCCCATGTCGCCCCGGGCCAAACGACGGAACAGGACGATCTCGTCGAGGCGGTTCAGGAACTCCGGCCGGAAGCGGGTCCGGACGATGTTCATGACCTGGCCGCGGACGAGGTCCACATCCTCCCCCTCCCGCTGGGCCGCCAGGACCTCGGAACCGAGGTTGGATGTCAGGACGATGAGTGTGTTGCGGAAGTCCACCGTCCTCCCCTGCCCGTCCGTCAGACGGCCGTCGTCCAGGACCTGAAGAAGGATGTTGAAGACGTCCTCATGCGCCTTCTCCACCTCGTCGAAGAGGATGACCTGATAGGGGCGCCGGCGAACGGCCTCAGTCAGCGCGCCGCCTTCCTCGTAGCCCACATATCCCGGCGGCGCGCCGATCAGGCGCGCCACGGCGTGCTTCTCCATGTATTCCGACATGTCCACGCGCAGCAGCGCGCGGTCGTCGTCGAACATGAAGGCTGCCAGCGCCTTCGTCAGTTCCGTCTTGCCGACGCCCGTCGGGCCGAGGAACAGGAAGGAGCCGATCGGGCGGTTCGGGTCCTGCAGGCCGGCGCGGGCGCGCCTCACCGCCTTGGAGACGGCTTCCAACGCCTCCTCCTGGCCGACGACGCGGCGGCGCAGCGCCTCCTCCATGCGGAGGAGTTTTGCCCGCTCGCCCTCAAGCATCTTTTCGACGGGCACGCCGGTCCAGCGTGAGACGACGGAAGCGATCCCCTCTTCCGTCACAGCCTCGTTCACCAGCCGCCCGCCGCTGTCGCCGGCCTCGGCAATCTGCTTCTCCAGGCGCGGGATGACGGAATACGTCAGTTCGCCGGCACGCGCGTAGTCTCCCTTGCGCTGCGCGAGTTCGACCTCCGTGCGGGCCTTGTCCAGCTCCTCCTTCGCCTTCTGGGCGGAGACGAGCCGGTCCTTCTCGGCCTGCCAACGGGTGGTCAGTTCGGCCGAACGCTCCTCGAGCGTCGCAACCTCGCGCTCCAGCTTCTCCAGCCGGTCGCGGGAGGCGACGTCCGTCTCGCGCTTCAGCGCCTCGCGCTCGATCTTCAGGCGCATGAGGTCGCGGTCCACCTCGTCCAGCTCCTCCGGCTTGCTGTCCACCTGCATGCGCAGGCGGGACGCCGCCTCGTCCACGAGGTCGATCGCCTTGTCCGGCAGGAAGCGGTCGGTGATGTAACGATTGGACAGCGTCGCCGCCGCGACCAGCGCGGAATCCGCGATGCGGACCCCGTGGTGAAGCTCGTACTTCTCGCGGATTCCGCGGAGGATGGAGATGGTGTCCTCCACGGAAGGCTCGCCGACGAAGACGGCCTGAAAGCGACGGGCGAGGGCCGCGTCCTTCTCGACGTGCTTGCGGTACTCGTCGAGCGTGGTGGCGCCGACGCAGTGCAGCTCGCCGCGGGCGAGCGCAGGCTTCAGCAGGTTCGACGCATCCATCGCGCCATCCGCCTTCCCAGCGCCGACGAGGGTGTGCATCTCGTCGATGAAGAGGATCACCTCGCCCTGGGCGGACTCGATCTCGGTGAGGACCCCCTTCAGCCGCTCCTCGAACTCGCCGCGATATTTGGCGCCGGCGACCATCGCCCCGAGGTCGAGCGCGAGGACACGCTTGGTCTTCAGCGCCTCCGGCACATCGCCGTTGACGATGCGCAGCGCGAGGCCCTCGACGATCGCGGTCTTCCCGACGCCAGGCTCGCCGATCAGGACGGGGTTGTTCTTGGTGCGGCGTGCCAGCACCTGGATGGTGCGGCGGATCTCCTCGTCGCGGCCGATGACCGGGTCGAGCTTGCCGTCGCGCGCGGCCGCCGTGAGATCGCGGGCGTACTTCTTCAGCGCGTCGAAGGACTGCTCGGCCGTGGCGTTGTCCACCTTGCGGCCTTTGCGGATGTCCTCGACGGCGGCCTCCAGCTTCTGCGCCGTCGCGCCGGCCTTGACGAGGATGCGGCCTGCCGTGGCATCGCTTGCCGCCAGCGCGACCAGCAGCCGGTCCTGCGCGACGTAGGAGTCGCCGGCCTTCGTCGCGGCGCGCTCGGCGCCGTCCAGCACGCGGACCAGGTCCGGCGTGACCTGCGGGTTGCCGGCACCACCGCCGCTGACGCGTGCGTTCCGCGCGACCTCCGCGTCCACCTCGCGCTTCGCCGCGACGGCGTCGCCGCCGGCGGCGCGGATCAGGCCGCTTGACGCGCCCTCCTCATCGTCGAGGAGCGCCTTCAGCAGGTGTTCCGGCGTGATGCGCTGATGGTATTCGCGGATCGCGATGGTCTGCGCGGCCTGCAGGAAGCCGCGCGCGCGCTCAGTGAGCTTCTCGATATCCATGCATGTCCCTCCGCCGCGGGCACGCGCACTGGCGTAGGTCCCGCGGTATCGCTGGCGACCGCCCTCCCCGCCCCTCACGAGGCGACGGCTTGGGCATCACTGAACGATGTGGTAGCGCCAGCGCCGGCCCTTCAAGGCCCGACGGGGCGAGGACGTTTCATTTCTCCATGCGTATCGAACGGATCTACCGCTATCCCGTGAAGGGCCTGACGGCCGAGAGCCTGGAGGAGGTGGCGCTGACGGAGGGTCAGACCCTTCCGCATGACCGGCGCTTCGCGCTCGTCCAAGGTGACACCGAGTTCGATGCGGCGTCGCCACGCTTCCTGCCGAAGCAGAACTTCGCCTGCATGATGAAGAACGCGAAGGTCGTGCTGGTCCGGGCAGCCTTCGACCCGCATGACGGCACGCTGTCGCTCGCGGCCGCGGGTCATGTGCCGATGGTCGCGCCGACGCGCACGGCGGCCGGGCGGGACGCGCTGGGGGCGTGGCTCACGGCCTTCCTCGGCGAGGAGGCGCGCTACGGCACCGCGGCGGACGGATCGCCCCGCGCACCATGGTTCACCGAGGCGCCGGGCCACGCCTTCACGGACCAGGTGAAGAAGGGCGTGTCCATCATCAACCTCGCGAGCCTCGCCGCGGTGGAACAGGCGCTCGGACGGCAGCTCGATCCGTTGCGGTTCCGCGCCAACTTCTACATCTCGGGCCTCGCGCCCTGGGCGGAATTCGGTTGGGTTGGGCAGGAGTTGCTCCTGGGCGGGGCGCGGCTCTCCGTCTTCAAGCGCACGGTGCGCTGCCCCGCGACCCAGGTGGACCTCGCAACGGGGGAACGGGATTGCGACGTGCCCCGTCTGCTGCAGGAGCACTTCGGCCACAAGGACCTTGGCGTGCACGCCGCCGTGCTGGAGGGCGGTCGCGTCGCGGTCGGGGACGCGCTCGAGCCGGTCTGACCGGCGTCGGAACGCTTGCCGCGGCCGGTTCGGCCGCCCATGCTCGCCCGCGTTAACGTGGGTTAAGGGTTGGGAGGTCCGGCTTGGACGAAGAGGGGTCCTCGGATCGCGAGGACGGCGCGTGGAACATCGCGGCAACGTCTGCCAACACGCTCTACCGTCCTCGCACGCTGAAGAACGGCCCGTCCTTCCTCGTTCTCGACCACCTCGGCGATGCACAGGCGTTCGGGCCGACGGCAGAGGGGCTCTTCCACGACGACACGCGGTTCCTGTCGCGGCTCGCGCTCCGGGTGGGCGGCGCGCGGCCGCTGCTGCTGTCCTCCGCGGTCAGCGCGGACAACGCGCTGCTGACGGTGAACCTGACGAATCCCGAGCTGCCGGACGCCGCGCGGACGCGTCGCGACACGATCCACCTGGAGCGTCAGGTCGTGCTCGGCGCGGGGCTGATGCGGGAGCGGCTGACGCTCCGGAACTTCGGGAACGCGCCGATCGCCTTCGACGTGACGCTCTCCCTCGGCGCTGATTTCGCCGACATCTTCGAGGTGCGCGGGCAGCGACGCGCCCGTCGTGGCGAACGCCTGCCGCCGCGCGCGACGGAGGACGGCGTCGTGTTCGCCTATCGCGGGCTGGACGGCGTCGAGCGGCGCACCTTCGCGCGCTTCGATCCAATGCCGGCGGACGAGCCCGGGCGCGACAACCGCTGGCCCCTGACGCTCACGCCGGGTGAGGAGCGGCGGATCGAGGTCGCGATCGCCTGCGAGTCCGGGCCGGAGCCGGGTCCCGCGCCGGCGGCCTTCGACCCGCTGCTGGCTGGCATCCGTGCCTGGGCGCGGCGGCGGGAAGGGGAACACGCATCGGTCACATCCTCCAATCCAGCCTTCGATGCGTGGTTCGCGCGGTCGCAGGCGGACCTGACGATGCTGACGACCGAGACCGAGCAAGGCCCCCTGCCCTATGGCGGCATCCCCTGGTTCTCCTGCCCCATCGGGCGGCACTCCATCGTCGCGGCGCTGCTGTGCCTCTGGTCCGATCCGGCGCTGGCTGCGGGCGTGCTGCGCTTCCATGCGGCGCACCAGGCGACCGCGATGGATCCGTCCCGTGATGCGGAGCCGGGGAAGATCCTGCATGAGCGTCGGCGGGGCGAAATGGCGGCACTGCGCGAGGTTCCCTTCGGCCTCTATTACGGGTCGGTGGATACGACGCCGCTCTTCGTCATGCTCGCCGCGTCCTACGCGGAGCGGACGGGCGACCTCGCGCTGATCCGTGGCATCTGGCCCAACATCGTCGCGGCGCTGAACTGGATCGAGCGGCACGGCGACGGGGATGGCGACCTGCTGGTCGAATACGACCGGCGCTCGGCGAACGGACTGATCCAGCAGGGCTGGAAGGATTCCTGGGACAGCGTCTTTCACGAGGACGGCTCGCCGGCCGAGGGGGAGATCGCCCTGATCGAGGTACAGGCCTATGCCGAGGCCGCCTGGCGCGGCGCGGCGCGGCTGGCCCGCGCGCTTGGGCAGGAAGGGCAGGCCGACCTTTGGTCAGACCGCGCGGAGGAGACGCGGGCGCGGATCGAGGAGGCGTTCTGGGACGAAACGCTAGGCACCTATGCCATGGCGCTGGACGGGGCAAAGCGGCCCTGCCGTGTGCGTTCCTCCAACCCGGGGCACGCACTGTTCACGGGGCTGCCCTCGCCAGACCGCGCGGCGCGCATCGCCGGCACGCTGATGTCGTCCCAAGGCTTCGGCGGCTGGGGCGTGCGGACCGTCGCGGCGGGGCAGGCGCGGTACAATCCGATGTCGTATCACGTCGGCTCGATCTGGCCGCACGACAACGCGCTGATCGCGCTGGGGCTGAAGCGCTACGGGCTGCACGCGCCGCTGGAGGCGTTGCTGGGCGGTCTCTACGCAAGCGCGCTGGCGATGGAAGACAAGCGGCTGCCCGAACTGTTCTGCGGGTTCCCGCGGCGGGACGGGGAGCCGCCGACCACCTATCCCGTCGCCTGCATCCCGCAAGCCTGGGCGGCGGCGGCTGCGCATGCGTCGCTGGGCGCGATGCTCGGCGTGGCCTTCCGGCCGGAGGAGCGGGAGATCCGCTTCGTCCGCCCGATCCTGCCGCCTTGGCTCGACGAATTGCGGGTCGGCAACCTGCGGCTCGGCGAGGCTTCAGCGGAGGTTCTGCTGCGACGCGGCCGCGGCGAGGGCGGCGTCACCGTGAGGGTGCTGCGCCGCACCGGCCCGCTGGAGGTGGCGGTCATCGCCTGATCGCGGACGTCCCGGCTACTGGCCGACTACTGAAGGGCTTCGCGGCCCTCGGTCTCGACGGCCTCGTGCGAGCCATCGGGGCCTGCATGGCCGTTGACGGGGCCGACTTCCTCGACACCCTCGGACGGCGGTGGGCCGTCGTCGTTGCCCTGGTAGCGGCGCTGCTGGTAGCCGCCATTGCCCTGTGGCTGCTGACCCTGGACCTGGTTCATCGCGCCGAGGATGCGGAAATAGTGCTCGGCGTGCTGGAAGTAGCCCTCGGCGGCGACCCGGTCGCCGGAGCTCGTCGCGTCCCGGCCGAGCTGGAGGTACTTCTCGAAAAGCTGCTGGGCGGTGCCCCGCATCCGCATATCCGGTCCGATCGAGTCGAACACGTGGTTGCGGTTCATGGGTTGGTGGTTGGTGTTGGGACGGGGACCGCCGCCGCCACCGTGGCCGCCACCGCCATGGCCACCCCCCCGGTAGTTCCCGCGGCCGCGCATGCGCTTCATGTTCATGGTCTGTGGTGTTCGCACCTTCGGGCCCGCGGCCCGTACGCGATGGGCGAACCCATCACTTGGCGAGACGTGGCGCTGAGAGTTGTGCCGGTCGGCTCGCCCGCGGGATCAACCTTCCCGCCCGATCCGCCGCGACCTGTGCCAGGTGGCGCGATGGGGGGAGCCGTGACGGGAACCTAGTGTCCCCGCCCGATTCCTCCAAACGGTTTTTTCGCGCCCGGATCAGGTCGGGTCTACGGCAAGCGTCAGCATGAGCGCCCGGGGGATGCCGGCGAGGTCGGGGCGGCAAGCCAGGACGGTCAGGCCGCTGTCGTGCATGAGGCCGGACACCGGCACTTCCTGCCCGTGACCGAGTTCGAGGACAGCGAGGCCACGCGGGGCCAGAAGGCGTGGCAGGGCGCGGGCCAGGGCGCGGTAGGCGTCCAGGCCGTCGGCGCCGCCGTCCAGGGCGAGATGCGGTTCGTACCGGGAGACGTCGGGCATGAGGTCGGGGATCACCGCCGACTCGATATAGGGCGGGTTGGAGAAGATCAGGTCGAAACGGCCGGTGACGGCGGCATCCCAGTCGCCCACCGCGAACGCGGCGCGGTCGTCCAGACGATTGGCGACTGCGTTGTCCAAGGCGAGCCGGGCCGCGGCTTCGCTGCGGTCCAGCCCGAGGCCGAAGGCGGCGGCGGCGAACTCGGACAGGGCGGCCAGGAGCAGGGCGCCGGTGCCGGTCCCGAGGTCGAGGATGCGCCGTACGGCCGCCCGGTCGCGGCGGGCGTCGAGCGCGGCTTCGATCAGCGTCTCGGTGTCGGCCCGCGGCACCAGCGCGTCGGGGGTGGAGCGCAGCGCCAGGGTCCAGAACCCGGCCTCACCAAGCAAGTGCGCGACCGGTGTGCGGGCCGCGCGGGCAGCCAGGAGCGCGCGGAAGCGAGAGGCTGTATCGGGCGGGACAGGGGCGCGGGGGTCACGCAGGAGCGAGTCCTGCGTCCCGCCGGTCGCATGGGCCAGGAGAAGGCGGGCTTCGAAGCGCGGCTGCTCGATACCCGCGGCGCGGAGGATCTGGCCGGCCTGGCACAGGAAGGCCCCGACGGTTTCGCCCATTCCCGAAGTAGAGGGCTCGCAGGCCACGTCAGTCCGCCTCGGCCGCGAGCCGCGCGGCCTCGTCCTCGGCGATGAGAGCGTCGATGATGTCGTCCAGTTCCCCCAGCATCACGCGCTCGATCTTGTGCAGCGTCAGGCTGATCCGGTGGTCGGTCACGCGCCCTTGCGGGAAGTTGTAGGTGCGGATGCGCTCGCTGCGGTCGCCGGTGCCGACCTGCCCCCGGCGGTCGGCGGCCCGGGCGTTGTCGGCGGCGGCGCGCTGGCCCTCGTAGATTCGGGCGCGAAGCACCTTCATCGCCTTCGCGCGGTTCTTGTGCTGCGACTTCTCCTCCTGCATCGCGACGACGATGCCGGTCGGCAGGTGGGTGATGCGGACCGCGCTGTCCGTCTTGTTCACGTGCTGCCCGCCGGCGCCGCTCGCGCGGTAGGTGTCGATCCGCAGGTCGGATTCGCTGATCTGGACGTCCACCTCCTCCGCCTCCGGCAGCACGGCGACGGTCACGGTGGAGGTGTGGATGCGGCCTTGGGTTTCGGTTGCCGGCACGCGCTGGACGCGGTGCACGCCGCTCTCGAATTTCAGCTTCGCGAAGACACCGCGGCCCGTGACGGACGCCGTGGCACCCTTCACGCCACCCAGCTCGTTCTCGTCGTAGTCCAGGGTTTCCCAGCGCCAGCCCTGCCGCTCGGCGTAGCGCTGGTAGGCGCGAAACATTTCGCCGGCAAAGATGCCCGCCTCGTCGCCGCCGGCGGCGGGGCGGACTTCCAGGATCGCGGAGCGCTCATCCGCCGCGTCGCGCGGCAGCAGCATGATCCGGATTTCCCGCACCAGCACGGGAACGCGGTCCTTCTGGGAGAGGAACTCCGGCTCGGCCAGCTCGCGCATCTCGGGGTCCGCGAGCAGTGCCTCCGCCTCATCCCGCGCGCGCTCGGCGGCGCGCAGCTCGCCGACCTTCGCGACGATCGGCTCGAGGTCCGACAGTTCCTTCGACAAGGTGCCGAAGCGGGAGCCGTCGGCGGTGCCGAGTGCGTGCCGGATCTCGTCGGCCCGGGTCAGCAGGCGGTCGAGTTTCTGGGGGAGCGCCATCAGGACAAGCGCGCGGGCAGCTCCGCCAGCGCCACGCTCTCCTGCGTGCCGGCGTCGAGGTCGCGGAACTGGACGGTGCCGGCTGCGATCTCGTCGTCGCCGATGATGACGGCGGCGCGGGCATTGAGCTTGTTCGCACGCTCCATCCGCCGCTTCAGGTTTCCCTTGTAGGCGACCTCGGCCGCTAGACCGACGCGGCGCAGTGCCTGCGCCGCGTCGAGCGCCACGGCCTCCGCCGCCTCGCCGACCGGGATGACGGCGACCGGGCGCGGCGCGGGCGGGGTGCGGCCGGCGCCTTCCAAGAGGAGCGACAGGCGTTCAATGCCTGCGGCCCAGCCGACGCAGGGCGTTGAAGGGCCGCCCATTTCCTCGACGAGGCCGTTGTAGCGGCCGCCACCGAGGACGGTGCCCTGCGCGCCCAGGCGGTCGGTGACGAACTCGAAGGCCGTGTGGCTGTAGTAGTCCAGGCCGCGCACGATGCGCGGGTTCTCTCGGTAGGGCACGCCGAAGCGGTCGAGGTGCCGGCGGACGGAGTCGTAGAAGGCCGAGGCCTCCGGCGTCAGGTGCGCGTGGATCGTGGGCGCATCGGCCACGATCGCCTTGTCCTTCGCGTCCTTGCTGTCCACGACGCGGAGGGGATTGCGTTCCAGCCGCGCCTGGCTCTCGGCGGACAGCCCGTCCTTGTGGCCCAGGAAATAGGCAATGAGGGCCGCGCGATAGGCATCGCGGGACGGCGCGTCGCCGAGGGTGTTGATCTCCAGCACCGTGCCCTCGGCCACGCCGAGGTCTGACAGGATGTGCCAGCCGCAGGCGATCACCTCGGCATCGGCCAGCGGCTCGGCGGCGCCGAGCACCTCCAGGTCAATCTGATGAAACTGGCGGTAGCGGCCCTTCTGCGGCCGTTCGTAGCGGAACATCGGTCCCGCCGCGAACACCTTGCGCGGGAGCGTCTGGGTCAGGCCATTGGTGACGAGGGCGCGGCACAGCCCAGCCGTATACTCGGGACGCAGGGTGACGCTGTCCCCGCCGCGGTCCTCGAAGGTGTACATCTCCTTCGTCACGACGTCCGACGTCTCGCCGAGGGTGCGGAAGAAGACGCGCGTGTCCTCGAAGATCGGAGTCGCCCATTCCTCGAAGCCGTAGAGGGCGGCGACGCGCCGGGCCGTGTCCACGACGTGGTGGTGGCGCCGGAAGTCCTCGCCGATCAGGTCATGCGTGCCGCGGGCGGGCTGGAGAGGCTGGGCCATGGGGGGCGGTGGATTAGCACCCGCGCCTCACCTTGTCCCTACCCCTCCCGAAGCACCACGACGGCCTGGCGCAGCAGGTCCTTGGCACGGTCGAGCACGACGGCGTCGTCATCCTCCAGCAGGCCGTGGCCTTCCTCGAACTCCTCCAGCAGGTCGAGGATGGCCTGCTCGAAGGCGCTGAGGACCGGGTGCGCGTCGTCGCTCATTTGGCCAGGGCGGGCTCAGGGGTCGGCGCGGCCTCGGCGGCCTTCGCGGCGCGGACCGCCTCGGCCCTCTGCTCCACGAGATCGACGATGTGGTCCACCATGTCACCGGTCCGGATCGTGTGGTCGCGCTTCCCGGCGGAATAGACCATGTGGGTCCCTTCCCCGCCCCCGGTCAGGCCGATGTCGGTCATCAGCGCCTCGCCCGGGCCGTTCACGACGCAGCCGATGATGGACAGCGTGATGGGCACGTCGATATGGGCCAGCCGCTCCTCAAGCTTCTCCACCGTGCGGATCACGTCGAAGCCCTGCCGCGCGCAGGACGGGCAGGAGATGATCTTCACCCCGCGGTGGCGCAGGCCGAGCGACTTCAGGATCTCCCAGCCGACCAGCACTTCCTCTTCCGGCTCCGCGGACAGGGACACGCGCACCGTGTCGCCGATGCCGGCCCAGAGGAGGCTGCCGAGGCCGATCGCCGACTTCACCGTGCCGGTCCGGCGCCCGCCGGCTTCGGTGATGCCGATGTGGAGCGGGTGATCGCAGGCCTCGGCCAGTTGCTGGTAGGCGGCGACGGCGAGGAAGACGTCGCTCGCCTTCACGCTGATCTTGAACTCGTGGAAGTCGTTCTGCAGCAGGTGGTCGGCGTGCCAAAGCGCGCTCTCGACCAGCGCATCGGGGTTGGGCTCGCCGTATTTCTCCAGCAGGTGCTTCTCAAGCGAGCCGGCATTGACGCCGATGCGGATGGAGCAGCCATGGTCCTTCGCGGCGCGGACGACTTCCTTAACCCGCTCCGCGCTGCCGATGTTGCCGGGGTTGATGCGTAGGCACGCAGCGCCGGCCTGGGCGGCCTCGATCGCGCGCTTGTAGTGGAAGTGGATGTCGGCAACGACGGGAACGTTCACCTCCCGCACGATCTCGGCCAGCGCCGCGGTGCTCGGCTCGTCGGGGCAGGAGACGCGGACGATGTCCACGCCGGCGAGTTCGGAGCGGCGGATCTGGGCGATCGTCGCCTGCGCGTCCTCGGTCGGCGTGTTGGTCATGGTCTGGACGGAGATCGGGGCGTCGCCGCCGACGGGCACCTTGCCGACGTGGATCTGCCGGGACTTCCGACGCTCGATGTGCTGGTACGGGCGGTAGGACATGGGGGGCCTCTCGACGCGCGAGGGATATGGCAGGGCGGCCCCGGAAGGCCAAGGCGTAGGCGGCCGCCCGGGAGGTCCCCAGGTGGCGGCCCGTCAGCGCGGGGCGGGGCCGGGGGTGGCCGTCGCGGTGCCCGGCCCGGCCGCCTGGGGCGGGCGCGCGGCGCGGAGCGTGTCTGGGTTCACGGCGACGTCGCGGACGACGCCCTGACGGCCGGCCAGGACCTGGGTCGCCTGGCCATCCACCACGACTTCCAGCCCCTGGGCCTTGCCGGTCGAGAAGACCAGGCCCTCGCGACCACCCGGGACCTGGAAGGCTTCCCCGGCGCGGAGGACGCGGTTCAGCAGCACCTGGCCGGACCGGGAATCCCGGACCTGGACCCAGGCCTCATCCGTCGCGCGGAGGGTGACGCGGCTTGCATCCGGCGCGGGCGCGGCGGGCGTCACGGGCGGCGGGGCCGGGGCGGCGGGCGTGACGGCCGCAGGACCCGGCGTCCCAGCGGTGCCGGGGCCGGCTTGGGGCGCGGCGGCCGGGGGCCGCGCCTGGCCGATCATGACGTTGCCCGGGCTGCCCGGGGCGGCGCCCGGGGCCGGCGGAGTGACCCCGGGGCGGCCGCCCGGCACGGCCTGGCCGAGGGTAGGCGGCAGAACCGGCGCTGTATCGGCGCCGGTTGGCGAAAGGGAGGACACGGCCTCCCGCGCCGCCTGTTCCACCCGGGCCGGAGGGGGTGGGATGTTGTCCACGACGCGGTCGGCCGAGCCGCTCCAGGACCACCAAGCCGCGTAGCCACCGACAAGCACGATCGCACCGATCAGCATGACGACGCCGGCGGGCATCCCCCGCTGCGTCACCGGCTCGGGGAAGACGAGGTCGGTGCGGCCGCGGGGGCTGGCAGGGCCGTCGCGGTAGCGCCGTGCCAGGTCGTCCGCGTTCAGGCCGAGGCTGCGGGCGTAGGTCCGCACAAAGCCCAGCGCGTAGGCGGGACCGGGCAGGTCGCGGCTGCGACCCTCCTCGAGAGCCGCGAGGTAGCGCCGGTTGATGCGCAGCCGGTCGGACACCTCGTCGAGGGTGATGCCGAGGGCGAGCCGGGCGTCGCGCAATTCCTCGCCGACGCGGGCGGCCTCGGCGGAGGCCATGTCGTTCTTTACCATGCGCGGGGATGGCTCGGGCGCGGGGTCATTCGGGGCTCGTCGGGGATGGGCGGGACACCTATCGCGGGGCGGGCGGGCGCGGAAGTCCCGAGTTCCGGTGGCGTGTTGTGCCCGGCGGCACGAATATCGCAGTGTCCTGATCGAACGGGATCGGTGACATCGATCCCCCGCATCGGAACCGACGTGGCGCGCCTCGACCTCGATGGACTGACGAAGCGTTACGGGGCGCAGGCCGCCGTGGATGGCCTGACGCTCTCGGCCGCGCCGGGGGAGTGCATCGCCCTCCTCGGGCCTTCAGGCTGTGGCAAGACGACGACGCTGCGCATGGCCGCGGGCTTCGTAGCGCCCGACGGGGGCGACATCCGCCTGGACGGGCGCAGCATCGCGCGGGACCCGCCGCACCGGCGCCCGATCGGGATGGTGTTCCAGGCCTATGCCCTCTTTCCGCACATGAGCGCGGCGGGGAACGTTGCCTTCGGACTGGAGATGCGGAACCTGCCGAGGGCCGAGCGCGGGCGGCGGACCGCGGAGGCGCTGGCCCTGGTGGGGCTATCGGGGATGGCGGATCGTTACCCCTCCCAGATGTCCGGGGGGCAGCAGCAGCGGGTGGCCCTGGCCCGGGCGCTGGTGATCGAACCCGAATTGCTTCTGCTGGACGAGCCGCTGTCGAACCTCGACGCGACGCTGCGGGGGGAGATGCGGGCGGAGATCTCCCGCCTTCGGGCGCGGCTGCCGGTGACGACGCTGTTCGTCACGCACGACCAGTCCGAGGCGATGGCGCTCGCCGACCGGATCGCGGTGCTGGACAAGGGGCAGCTGGTCGAGGTTTCCGATCCCCGGACCCTGTCGGAGGCGCCGACCCGGCTCTTCACGGCGCGCTTCCTCGGCGAACGGACGGTGCTGCCCGGCGCAGTGCGGGACGGCACCTTCGACCTCGGGACCGGGCTGTCGGCCCGGATCACGTCGGGCGCGCCGGCGCGGCCGACGCACCTCGCGCTGCGCGCCGCGCGGCTGCGCTTCGGAACGGAGGGGGAGGACGCGCCCCTGCGCCTCCCCGGCCGGGTCGCGGAGGCCGCGTGGCTTGGCGACACCGTCTCCTACCAGGTGCAGACCGCGGGGCCGCGCCTCGCCGTCATCCGCCCGACCACCGAGGCGCCGTTGCCGCCCGGCGCCGAGGTCACCGTCATCGCCGGGCCCGACGCCATGGCCTGGATTGCCGAACCCCAAACCGAACAGGACCTTGCCGCATGACCGCCCTCCCCCGCCGCCTCATCCTGGGGGCCGGACTGGCTGCCCCCTATGCCTTCAGCCGCGCGGCCGTCGCGCAGATCAACCGGGGCGATGAGTTGACCGTCGGCATCTGGGGCGGCGCGCAGGAGCGGATCACCCGCCAGTTCTGCGCGCGGCCGCTGGAGGAGCGCTACGGCGTGAAGGTCAACTTCGTCCTCGGCGGCACGCCGGAGCGGCGGGCCAGGGCCTATGCGGAGCGCGGGCGGCCGTCCTTCGACATCGTCTACCTCAACATCTTCGAGAGCCGGCAGGCCGTGAAGGACGGCGTGACCCAGGCCGCGACGGATGCGGTACCGAACGCGGCGCATCTGTTTCCCGCGGCGAAGGTCGGCGGCTACGGCGTGGCCTTCAATCCCGTCACGATCGTCTACGACAGGCGCAAGGTCCGCGCGCCCATGACGTCCTGGAAGGACCTGTGGCGCGAGGACCTGCGGGGGCAGGTGATCTGGCCGTCCTACCCCGGCGCGCAAGGCACGGCGGCGCTGCTGATGGCCGCGAAGATCCATGGCGGGTCGGAGAACGACATCGAGCCGGCCTTCCGGGAGATCGCCCGCCTCAAGCCCTTCGCGGCGATCCAGGGGAGCCAGGACCAGCTCTACACGATGTTCGACCAGGGCGTCGGCGCGGCGTCCGTCGAGTTCGGCTCGTTCACGCGCTCCTATGCGGAAACCCGGAACCCGAACATCGAGATCGCGGACCCCGTGGAGGGGCAGGCGATCTCCGCCAACTACGCCTGCATCACCGTCGGCACGCGGAACCAGCGGTTGGCGGAGGAGTGGATCAACCTGCACCTCTCGCCGGAGTGCCAGCTGGAGTATGCCAAGGCAATCTACTACTCGCCGACCGTGACGAACGTGGATGTGCCGGCGGACCTCGCTCCGAAATTGCTGTTGGGAGAACAGGTCCGGCGCCTCGTGGACTTCGACTGGGACGTGGTGATCCGCAACCAGCCCCGCTGGTCCTCGCGGTTCCAGCGGGAAATCGCGGGATAGCCGCCGTTCCTTGATCCTCGCCCTTCCCTACGCGCTGTGGCTGCTGGCGGCCTTCGCGGCGCCGCTGGCCGCGGTGGCCCTGATGAGCGTGCAGGAGAGCCAGGAGCCCTTCACCCCGCTCTCCCTCCTCCCCGACACGGCGCAGTATGCGGAGATCGCGACCGACCCGTTCCTGCTCCGGACGCTCGGGCAGACCGTGGCGCTCGGGGCGGGGGTCACGCTGGCCTCGGCCTGCCTCGCCTATCCCGTGGCGCTCTGGCTGACCCGGCTGGCGCCGCGCTGGCGGCCCTGGGGCTTCGCACTGGTGCTCGTGCCGCTGCTGACGAACGTCGTGGTGCGCTCGCTCGGCATCATCCTGCTGCTGGCGCCGGGTGGGCCGGTCGGGTGGGTGGCGGAGAGCGTCGGGCTGCCGCGGCCTAACCTACTGTTCGGGTGGTTCGCCGTGGGGCTGTCGCTGACGCAGGTCTTCATGCCCTACCTCGTCCTGTCGCTCTACGACGTGCTCGAGGGGGCGGACCGGCGCCTTCCGGAAGCGGCCTCCGGCCTCGGCGCGGGACCGGCGATGCGGTTCCTGCGGGTGACCCTGCCGCTGTCGCTGGGCGGGCTGCGGGCCGGGCTGACGGTCGTGTTCCTGCTGGCCTCAACGGCCTACGTCTCGGCGACGCTCGTCGGGGGGCGGAAGGTCACGGTCACCGGGATGATCATCTACAGGGAGGCGCTGGAGAACCTGAACGTTCCCCTGGCGTCGGCGCTGTCCATGACGATGCTCGCGATCTCCGTCGTCTCGACGCTGCTCATCGCGGCCGTCATCGGCGGGTTGATGCCCTGGGCGCGGGGGCGGCCGCGGCGGCCGGCGCGGGGCCTGCCGCCGATGCTGCGCCGCGCGCTGGTCCGGGCGGTCGAGGCGGTCGGGCCGTGGGTCGGGCGGCTGCTCCTGGCGATCGGCGTGGCGCTGCTGGTCTTCCCGCTGCTGCTCGTGGCCGTGGCCTCGGTGAATGACGTGCGGCAGGCGACGGTCGCCTCCTTCCACGGCTTCACTTGGCGCTGGTACGCGGCGATCTGGGACAACCGGCGCTACCTCGGCGATTTCCGGACCTCGCTGGAACTGGCGGCAGCGACGACGGCGATCTCCCTCCTCCTCGCGCTGCCCGCGTCCTTCGCCCTGGTCCGCGGCGCCTTCCGGGGGCGGGAAGCGCTGGGCGCCGCCCTCATGCTGCCCCTCGCCCTGCCGGGCATCGCGATCGGGCTGGGAATGCTGCGGCTGCTGCAATGGTTCGTGGAGGTCCCGCCCTTCCTCGGAATGCTCGCCGTCCACGTCGTGCTCGTCGCGCCCTTCGTGCTGGCCATGCTGCGCGCCTCCGTGGCGACCCTCGACCGGTCGCTGGAGGAAGCGGCAGGCGGGCTGGGCGCGCCGCCGCGCCGGGTCCTGTGGCGGGTGATCCTGCCGCAACTGGCGCCCGGTCTGGTCGTGGCCGGGCTGCTCGGCTTCCTCATCTCCTTCGGGGAGGTCACGGTGACGGCCTTCCTCGTCAACGCGCGGCTCCAGACCTTACCAGTGCGGATCTACGCGGAGGCGACCTTCTCCCTCGAGAACACGGTCAACGCCCTGGCCACGCTCACGATCCTCATGACGGTCGGGTTGCTGCTCGTGGTGAACCGGTTCGTTCGGCTCGATCGTGTCTGGAAGCGGTGATTCGCCTTGCCCCTGCCAGCATGACGGTGTGATGACTCCCCGGCCGGTGCGCGGGGCCGGCAGCCAAGGGGCCCGCCGCCGTGTGCCGTTTCCTCGCCTACCAGGTCGAGCCCATCTTCCCGGGCGACCTGGTCTGCGCGCCCTCCCACTCCCTCGTCGCCCAATCGCTCCACGCCGACGAGGGGAAGACCCGGACCAACGGGGACGGCTTCGGCCTGGGCTGGTACGGGCAGCGGGAGGAGTTGGGGCTCTACCGCGAACTCCGCCCGGCCTGGTCCGACGAGAACCTGCGCTCCCTCTGCGAACAGGTGCGGTCGCGGCTGTTCCTTGCGCATGTCCGGGCGCGACCGGCACCGCGACGACGCGGGCCAACTGCCACCCTTTCGCGGTGGGACGGCACTTGTCCATGCACAACGGCCAGATCGGCGGCTATGCGTCGGTCCGCCGCAAGGTCTAGGCGCTGATCCCCGACGAACTCTATGCCCACCGACTCGGCACGGCGGATACCGAGGCGCTGTTCCTCGCCGCCCTGGCGGATGGCGTCGAGGACGACGCGCTCGGAGCCATGTCCCGCACCCTTGCCTGCGTGGTCGCGATCATGTGCGCGGCTGGGGTGCGGGAAGCGCTGCGCTTCACGGCCGTCCACTCGGACGGGGTGGCGCTGCAGGCTTCCGCTGGGCGAGCGACGGGCGGCCGCGGAGCCTGTCCTGGCGCCGGACGGAAGCGGGGCTGGTCGTGGCGTCGGAGCCCTTCGACTCCCGCGATCACGGCTTGCACGGGGTCCCGCCCGGCTCGGCTCTCCGCGCCAAGATCGGCGCGGTGCCGGAGATCCTGGCCTTCGGGGTCAACGCGCTCCCGCTCGCGGCCTGAACGCGGGCATCAGCCGCCGGCGGCGGCCCTGGCCCGTCCGGCCGGGCCCCACCCGGTGGGCACGGGGGCACCACCGGGCGCAGCACCCCCGCGCGGCCCCGGGCGCGCCCCGCCGAGGGACTGCCCGTAGCGGTCCGCGACCGGAGTCGCGGTGGCGTAGGCCCCGGGACGTCCCAGGCGGAGTTCCACCCCCTCCGCGGCGAAGGCCCGGCGAAGCGCGAGAAGCGTGGCGCGATGGGGCACGCCCTGCCGCGCCTCGAAGTTCCGGACGGTGCGCTCGCTCACGCCCGCGCGGATGGCGAGGTCCTGCTCGGTCCAACCCAGCGCGCGCCTGAGGCGCTCGCAGGTGCTGGCGGTCAGGGGCAGCGCTGTCTCCGGTGCGCCTTGTCCGGCAGGATGCGCCGGTGGCGGCTTCGTGTCGTCGCGCATGATCCGTGGTGCTCCGTCGCGGTTCGTTCCGGAAGCTGCCGTGGAGCGCGGTCCCGCGCAGTCTCGTTGGTACGATCGCTGCGATAGGCGCAAGCCCGCCTTGCCGAGGGAGCCCCGGAGGATGGGAGGCGGGAAGGAACGGTCGCGGGGGGGCCGGACCGATCGGGCCGCGCCGGGTTGACCGGGACCCCGCCCGGGCCCCGTATGCCGCTATGTCGCCCGACAATCCCCTCCTGGCGCCGCCCCCCACCCCCTTCGGTCTGCCGGCTTTCGACCGGATCCGGCCCGAGCATGTCGGCCCGGCCTTCGAGGCCGCGATGGCGACGCACCGCGCGGAGATCGAAGCGATCGGGTCCGACCCCGCGCCGCCCGACTTCGCGAACACGATCGAGGCGCTGGAGCGGAGCGGGCGGGACCTGGCGCGTGTCGGGGCGGTCTTTTCCAACCTCGTCGTCAGCCTCGGTGGCGCGGCACTGGAGGAGTTGGACCGGGAATGGTCGCCGCGGCTGGCGGCGCATCACGTGCGGATCGCGATGGACCCGGCGGTGTTTGCGCGCGTCGCGGCGCTGCATGCGCGCCAGGACTCGCTGGACATGCCGGAGGATGCGCGGCGGCTGCTGGAGCGAACGCATCTCGGCTTCATCCGCAGCGGCGCCGCCCTCGGTCCCGTGGAGCGGGAGCGGCTGACGGCGATCACGGAGCGGCTGGCAGTGCTGCACACGCGCTTCGGGCAGAACGTGCTGCACGACGAGAAGACCTGGCAGTTGCGGCTGCTTGAAGACGACTTGGACGGTCTGCCGGACTTCCTGCGCGACGGCCTGGCGGCGGCCGCGGCGGGGCGGGGGCTGGACGGCTATCTCGTCACGCTGTCGCGGTCGCTGATCGAGCCGTTCCTGACCTTCTCCGCGCGCCGCGACCTGCGGCACGTGGCCTACGCGGCCTGGGTCGCCCGAGGCCTGCATCCAGGGGAGCACGACAACCGCCCGCTGATCCCGGAGATCCTGGCACTGCGGCGGGAGCGAGCGCGTCTGCTCGGCTACCCCGACTTCGTCGCCTTCCGCCTCGCGGATTCCATGGCCGGGTCGGTCGGAGCCGTCCGTGACCTGCTTCTGGCAGCCTGGGATCCGGCCAAGCGCTGGGCAGCGGAGGAACGGGACCGGCTGCTCGCCGCCGCGCGGGAGGAAGGCTTCAACGACGCGATCCGACCCTGGGACTGGCGCCACTACGCCGAGAAGGTGCGCCGGCGCGACTACGCGCTGGACGAGGCGGCGCTGAAGCCCTTCTTCGAGTTCGGGGCGATGCAGCAGGCCGCCTTCGACACGGCGGGGCGACTCTTCGGCCTGTCCTTCGCGGCGCAGGATGGGCTTGCGTCCTATCACCCGGATGTCCGGACCTACGAGGTTCGGGACGCCGCGGGGCATGTCGGCGTCTTCCTCGCCGATCCCTTTGCGCGGCCGGACAAGCGATCCGGCGCCTGGATGAGCAGCTACCGCGACCAGGAGAACCTGGACGGCCCGGTCTCGCCTGTCATCGTCAACAACAACAACTTCGCACGGTCCGAGCCGACCCTGCTGAGCTTCGACGACGCGGAGACGCTGTTCCACGAGTTCGGCCACGCGCTGCACGGTCTGCTGTCCCGCGTGCGCTACCCCGCGCAGTCCGGCACGAGCGTCCGGCGGGACTTCGTGGAGCTGCCATCCCAGATCTACGAGCACTGGCTGGCGCTGCCGGACACGCTGCGCCGCTACGCCCGGCACCACGCGACGGGCGAGGCGCTGCCGGAAGCGACGATCGAACGGTTGCTGTCGGCGCAGACCTTCAACCAGGGCTTCGCGACGGTGGAATACGTGGCCTCGGCGCTCCTTGACCTCGCGCTGCACGAGCATCCGTCGCCGGAGACGCTGGACATCGAGGCCTTCGAGGCGGAGGTCCTGGCGGAGATTGGCATGCCCGCGGAGATCGGGCCGCGCCACCGGCCCGCGCATTTCCAGCACCTCTTTGCGGGCGGCGGCTACGCGGCGGGCTACTACTCCTACCTCTGGGCGGAGGTGCTGGACGCCGACGGCTTCGACGCCTTCCGGAAGGCCGGCGATCCTTACGACGCCGCGATCGCGGGCCGGCTGCGGACGCTGCTTTCGGCCGGGGATTCGCGGGACCCGATGGCGCTCTACGTCGCCTTCCGTGGGCGACCGCCTTCGGTCGGGCCGCTCCTGCGGGATCGTGGGCTGGCCGCGGCCTGACGGAAGGCCTCCCGCCCCTGCGACTTGACGCGGCGGGAGGGGCTTCGCAGCGTGGCGGGCATCGGGACGTCGTCGGGCCGAGGGGCGGGCAGCCTCCGGCAAGGATCGGGGGAAACGTGTCGGAAACGGTATCGCGACAGGTCGTGACCACGCGCGTCGAGGACGGTATCGCCGTCCTTACCGTCAGCAATCCGCCGGTCAACGCCCTCGGCGCGGCCGTGCGTGCGGCCCTGGTCGAAGCGCTTCAGGCAGCCGTCACGGACGGGGCCGTCCGCGCGATCGTGCTGCGGGCAGAAGGACGCGCCTTCATCGCGGGGGCCGACATCTCGGAGTTCGGCAAGCCGCCGGTGCCGCCTTCCCTGCCGGACGTCGTGGCGGCGTTCGAGGACTCGGCGAAGCCCATCGTCGCCGCAGTGCATGCGGCGGCGCTTGGCGGCGGGTTGGAGGTGATCCTGGGCTGCCACGCACGCGTCGCGGCGCCGGCCGCAGCCTTCGGGCTGCCGGAAGTCAAGTTGGGCCTGCTGCCCGGCGCGGGCGGGACGCAGCGCCTGCCGCGGCTGATCGGGGCGGCCGAGGCACTGCGGATCATGGTCGCCGGCGATCCGGTCAAGGCGTCGGACGCGCTGCGCCTGGGCATCGTGGACGAGGTCGCGGAGGGCGACCTGGTCGCGGCGGCGAAGCGCCGCGCGGCGTCGCTGGCGGGGGCCGGTGCGCCGCGGCCGACGAAGGCGCGTGACGCGCTGGGCGCCCGCGACGCCTTCGAGGAGGCCGCCGCCGCGAGCCAGAAGAAGGCGGGCGACAACCCTTCGGCAGCCGCCTGCGTGGACGCGGTGCGCGCATGCTTCGAAGCAACCTTCGAGGAGGGGATGGCGCGGGAGCGCGCGCATTTCGTCCGGCTGCGGGAAGACCCGCGGAGCAAGGCCCTGCGCCACGCCTTCTTCGCGGAACGCACGGCGGCGCGGGTGCCCGGCGTGGGCAAGGACGTTCGGCCGCGCGCCGTGAAGCGTGCGGCCGTGATCGGCGGCGGTACGATGGGCGGCGGCATCGCCATGTGCTTCGCCAATGCGGGCATCCCCGTGACGCTCATCGAGACGAGCGCGGAGAACCTGGAACGCGGCCTTGGGCGCGTGGCGTCGAATTACGACACCTCGGTCAAGCGCGGCAGCCTGACGCAGGACGCCCGCGACAGGCGGTTCGGGCTGATCGAGGGAAAGATCGGGCTGGACGCGGTCACGGATGCCGACGTCGTGGTCGAGGCGGTCTTCGAGGAAATGGGGCTGAAGAAGGACATCTTCGGCACGCTCGATCGGCTCGCGAAGCCTGGGGCGGTGCTGGCGACGAATACCTCCTACCTCGACGTGAACGAGATCGCCGCGGCGACCTCTCGGCCGGCCGACGTGGTGGGGATGCACTTCTTCTCGCCGGCGAACGTCATGCGGCTGCTGGAGGTGGTGCGTGGCAAGGCGACCGCGCCCGATGCACTGGTGACGGCGATGGAACTGGGCCGGACGCTCGGCAAGGTGCCGGTCGTCTCCGGCGTCTGCCACGGCTTCATCGGCAACCGGATGCTCGCGCGGCGGACGGCGGCGGCGGAGCGGCTGCTGATCGAGGGCGCGCTGCCCGAGGAGGTCGATGCGGCGCTGACCGCCTTCGGCTTCCGCATGGGGCCCTTCGCGATGGCGGACCTGGCGGGGCTCGACATTGGCTGGCGCATCCGGAAGGCGACTGGGAAGACGGCGCCGATCGCCGATGCGCTCTGCGAGGCGGGGCGGCTCGGGCAGAAGACGGGCAAGGGGTACTACGACTACTCCGGCGGCGCGCGGACCGGCGCGCCGGATCCGGAGGTGCCGGCGCTGATCGAGCGGGTGTCGTCCGACCAGGGCGTCACACGCCGGAGCATCGGGCGTGAGGAGATCACGGAACGCCTGCTCTACCCGATGATCAACGAAGGGGCGCGCATCCTGGAGGAAGGGATCGCCGCGCGTCCCGGGGACGTCGATGTGGTCTGGCTGCATGGCTACAACTGGCCAGCGGCGACGGGCGGGCCGATGTTCCACGCCGATACGGTTGGGCTTGCGCGTATCGCGGAGCGGCTTGAAGGCTTCGCGGCGGATTCGGGCGACGAAACGCTGCGGCCGGCGGCGCTGCTGCGGCGGTTGGCGGATGAGCGCCGCGGCTTCGCATCGCTGGAAGCCAAGGCGGCGTGACCGAGCCGCCGGCGCATCCTTGGGAGGCATCCTACCCGCCGGGATGCCGCTGGGATACGCCGATCGAGACGGGCACGCTGCCCGAGTTCCTGGACCGTGTGGCGGTCCGGTGGGACGGCAAGCCGGCGCTGGAATATCGCGGACGGGTCGTGTCGTACCGGGAACTCCGGTCCCTCGCCGACCGGCTGGCGGCGGGGTTCCTGGCGGCGGGGATTGGTCCGGGCGAGACGGTGGGCCTCTACCTGCCGAACTCGCCGTGGCATCCCGTCGCCTTCTTCGCGCTGCTGCGGGCCGGGGCGCGGGTGGTGCACCTGTCCGCGCTCGATGCGCGGCGGGAGGTCGCGCACAAGCTGCGCGACAGCGGGGCGCGGGTGGTCGTGACGGCCGACCTGCCGTCCCTGCTGGAGAACGCAGCCTGGCTGCGGCAGGACGGTCCGGCAACAATGGTATTCATCGCGCCGGACGCGTATTGGACGGGCGGGGAAGATGCCGCGCGTCCGGATGGCTTCCTGTCACTCGTTCCGCTGCTGGACGCACCGGCCCCAGCATCATGGCCCGAGATCCGCGCGGGGGACGTGGCGCTGCTGCAGTACACCGGCGGCACGACGGGGCGGCCGAAGGGTGCGATGCTGACGCATGCGAACCTGACGGCGGCCGTGTCCATCTACACGGCCTGGGTGGACGAACGGACGCGGCTGGAGCCGGGCGAGCAGCGCGTGCTGCTGGTGCTTCCGCTGTTCCACATCTACGCGCTGACCGCCGTGCTGCTGCGGCACCTGTCTGAGGGCAACATGCTGCTCGTGCGGCCGCGCTTCGATGCCGCGTCGGTGCTGGACGATATCGAAGGGCATCGGGTCAGCGTCTTCCCAGGCGTGCCCACCATGTTCATCGGCCTGCTGAACGCGCCGGGGGCCGAAGGGCGCGACTTTTCCTCGCTCCGCATGGTGTCCTCGGGCGGGGCACCCCTTCCCTTCGAAGTCAGGGCAAAAGTCGAGCGATTGCTGGGGTGCTTCCTCGGTGGCGGGTGGGGGATGACGGAAACCTCGCCAGCCGGGACGCGCGTGACGCCGGATGCGCCGCGGCGCGCGGGGATGATCGGCCTGCCCCTGCCTGGGGTGGAATTGCGGATCGTGTCGGCCGAGGATCCCTCGCGCGTCCTGCCGCCCGGCGAGACGGGGGAGATCGCGGTCCGCGGACCCAACGTCTTCGGCGGCTACTGGAACGCGCCGGAGGCGAACGCGGCGGCTTTCCGCGACGGGTTATTCCTGACGGGCGACGTGGGATGGATGGATGAGGGGGGTTACTTCACCCTCGTGGACCGGCGAAAGAACATGATCATCTCCGGCGGGTTCAACGTCTATCCGAACGCGGTGGAAGGGGCCATCTACGAGCATCCGGACGTCGCGGAGTGCATCGTGATCGGCGTTCCCGATCCCTACAGGGGCGAGGCGGCGAAGGCCTACGTCACGCTGCGGGCCGGCGCGGCGCCGCTGACGCTCGAGGCGTTGCGGGAGTTCCTGCGCGACCGTCTCGGCCGGCACGAAGTGCCCGCGGCGCTGGAGGTCCGTGACCACCTGCCCCGGAGTGCGACGGGCAAGCTGCTGGCCAGCGCGCTGCGGGACGAGGTTCGGGGGGGCGCCATTGGCTGACGGGATGTTCGATCCGGCGACGGCGGGATGGGAACGGCGCGGGACCGGCGCCTTTTCACTCCTCACCGGCCCCTTCTGGGCACGGCGAGACGATCGCGGCTGGGTCTATGGCCTGCTTGCGGAGGACCGGCACCTGAACGGCGCGGGCATCGTCCATGGCGGGCTGCTGGTCACCATGGCCGACAACGCGCTGGGCCTGACGGTTTGGGAGGCGGCGGGGCGCGTGCCCTGCGTGACGGTGACGCTGAACACGCAGTTCATCTCGGCCGTGCACCCCGGCGAGTTCATCCAGGCGCGGGCGGAAATCCTGCGCCAGGCGCGGTCCACGGTCTTCGTCCGCGGCGTATTGACGGTGGGTGACCGGATCGTCGCGGCAGCGGACGGGGTTTGGAAGATCCTGGCCGCGCCGCTCGCGAGGAAGGGGGGCGCATGAGAAGCGCGGTCATTGTCTCGACGGCGCGGACGCCGATCGGGCGCGCCCACAGGGGTGCGTTCAACGACACGCAGGCGCAGACGCTCGGCGGCCACGTCGTGGCCGAGGCCGTGCGGCGCGCCGGCGTGGAGCCGGGCGAGATCGAGGACGTGGTGATCGGCGCAGCCGTGCAGCAGGGTGCGCAGGGCTACGACCTCGGGCGCCAGGTCGCGCTGCGCGCGGGGCTGCCGGAGACGGTGCCGGGGATGACGGTGGACCGGCAATGCGCGTCGGGGCTGATGGCGATCGCGACGGCGGCGAAGCAGGTCATCCATGACGGCATGCAGGTCGTGGTCGGCGGGGGCTTGGAGAGCGTCTCGCTTTGCCAGAACGAGAGGACAAATCGCTGGCGGCGGGAGGACCCCGACCTCGTCGCGCGCGTGCCGCACATGTACATGACGATGCTGGAGACGGCGGAGATCGTGTCCGACCGCTACGGCGTGCCGCGGGACGCGCAGGACGAATACGCCTTCCGGTCGCAGCAGAAAGTCGCGATGGCGCAGAAGGCCGGCCACTTCGATGCCGAGATCGTGCCGCTGCCGACCGTCATGTCTGTGACCGACAAGACGAACGGCGAGGTCTCGCGCCGCCCCGTGACGCTGGAGCGGGACGAGGGCAACCGGCCCGACACGACGCTGGAGGGGCTGACCTCCCTCAAGCCGGTCTTCAAGGACGGGCAGGTGGTGAAGGAGGGCCGGTTCGTCACGGCCGGCAACGCGTCGCAACTGTCGGATGGTGCTTCGGCCTGCGTCGTGATGGGGGAGGGCGAGGCGTCGCGTCGCGGCCTGCATCCGCTGGGCATCTACCGCGGTATGGCGGTCGCGGGCTGCGATCCCGCGGAGATGGGCATCGGGCCGGTCTTCGCGGTGCCGAAGCTGCTGCGCCAGCACGGGCTGACGGTGGACGATGTCGGGTTGTGGGAGCTGAACGAGGCCTTCGCCTGCCAGGTCCTCTACTGCCGAGACCGCCTCGGCATCCCGGACGGGCTGCTCAACGTCAACGGCGGCGCCATCAGCATTGGGCATCCCTATGGCATGTCCGGCGCGCGGATGACGGGACACGCCCTGATCGAGGGCAAGCGGCGGGGCGCGCGCTTCGTCGTGGTGACGATGTGCGTCGGCGGCGGCATGGGCGCCGCCGGCCTGTTCGAGGTGGCTTGAGATGGACCTTCGCTTCACCCCGGAGGAGCGCGCCTTCCGCCAGGAAGTCCGCGACTTCATCGCCGCCGAACTGCCGCGCGAGACGCAGGACAAGCTCGTCGCCGGGCGGCACCTGTCGAGACGGGACATGGTGGACTGGCACAAGAAACTGCACGCGCGCGGCTGGGCCGTGCCGCATTGGCCGCGCGAATGGGGCGGTTCGGACCTGACGGCGACGCAGCGCTTCCTGCTGACGGAAGAACTGCAGAAGGCCCCTGCCCCGCTGCCGCTTGCCTTCAACGCGCTGATGGTCGGCCCGGTCATCGCCGCCTTCGGGACAGAGGAACAGAAGCGGCGCTTCCTGCCTCCCACCGCCAGCCTCGACATCTGGTGGTGCCAGGGCTTCTCGGAGCCGGGGGCGGGGTCGGACCTCGCCTCGCTCAAGTGCTCGGCCGAGCGGCGCGGCGACACCTACGTCGTCAATGGACAGAAGACCTGGACGACGCTCGCGCAGCACGCGGACTGGATCTTCCTGCTGGTGCGGACGGACAAGGCGGCGAAGAAGCAGGAAGGCATCTCCTTCCTGCTGGTGGACATGCGCCTGCCCGGCGTCACCGTGCGCCCGATCATCACCATCGACGGCGCGCACGAGGTGAACGAGGTCTTCTTCGATGACGTGCAGGTTCCCGCGGACTGCCTCATCGGCGAGGAGAACCGCGGCTGGGACTGCGCCAAGTTCCTCCTCGGCAATGAGCGCGCGGGCCAGGCGCGCGTCGGAACCAGCCAGGAACGGCTGCGGCGGCTGAAGGGTCTCGCGGCACGGACGATGCAGGACGGACGGCCGCTGATCGAGGACAGCCGCTTCCGCGACCGCGTCGCGGAGGTCGAGGTGCAGTTGAAGGCGCTGGAGATGACGACGATGCGCGTCGTCGCGAAGGCCGCTGGCGGGGACCGGAAGCCCGACCCCGCCTCCTCCATCCTGAAGGTGCGGGGGTCGGAGATCCTGCAATCCATCACGGAGCTGTACCTCGAAGCAGCAGGCCCCTACGCATTGCCCGCCGTCCCGGAGCCGCGCGAGGGCGCCAATGAGCCGGAAGTCGCGCCGGACTGGGCGACGACGGTGGCACCGACCTATCTCAACTGGCGCAAGCTCTCGATCTACGGCGGCTCCAACGAAGTCCAGCGGAGCATCATGGCCAAAGCCTTCCTGGGTCTCTGACGCGATGGATTTCGAGCTCTCCGACGAACAGCGGATGATCCAGGACAGCCTGAGGCGGCTGCTGGCCGACCGCTACGGCTTCGAGCAGCGGCGCGCGCTGGCCGGCACCGCCCCGGGATGGAGCCGGGAGGTCTGGGCCGCCTATGCCGAACTGGGCCTCCTCGGCCTGCCTTTCGCGGAGGAGGAGGGCGGCTTCGGCGGTGGGCCGGTCGAGACGCTGATCGTCATGGAAGCGCTCGGCGGCGCGCTGGCGCTGGAGCCCTACCTCTCGACGGTCGTCGTGGGGGGCGGCTTCCTGCGGCACGGGGCCGATGCGGCGCAGCGCGCCGAACTCGCGCCGCGCATCACGGAAGGCGCGCTGCTGCTGGCCTTCGCGCAGGTGGAACCGCAATCACGCTATGACCTGGCCGACGTGGAGACACGCGCCCGGCGCGACGGTGACGGATGGGTGCTGGAAGGCCGCAAGGGCGTCGTCCTGCACGGCGACACCGCGGACATGCTGATCGTGACGGCGCGCACCGCCGGGGCGTCGCGGGAACGGCGCGGCGTCGGCGTCTTCCTCGTGGCCGCCGGCGCACCGGGCGTGACGCGCCACGGCTGTGCCACCTTCGACGGCGGACGCGCGGCCGATGTGACCTTCGCCGGCGCGCGCGCCCACGCCGTGCTGGGCGACCCGGAGGACGGGCTGCCGCTCGCCGAACGCGTGGTGGACGAGGCGGTCGCGGCCCTCGCCGCGGAGGCGGTCGGGGCCATGGACGCGGCGCAGCGCCTGACCATCGACTACCTCCGCACCCGCAAGCAGTTCGGCGTGCCGATCGGCTCCTTCCAGGTCATCCAGCACCGCGCCGCCGACATGATGGTCCACCTGGAGCAGACGCGCTCCATGGCGATGTACGCCGCCATGATGGCAGACGAGGAGGACCCGGGCGAACGCCGCCGGGCCATGCACGCCGTGAAGGTCCAGGTCGGCCGCGCCGCGCGGCGCCTGGGGCAGGAGGCCGTGCAGCTCCACGGCGGGATCGGCGTAACGATGGAATACGCCGTCGGACACTATTTCGCCCGGCTCACCGCGATCGACACGATGTTCGGCGACGCTGACCGGCACCTGCGGCTTCTCTCGGATGCGGGCGGCCTGATCGCTGCGTAGCGCCCCACCCCACGCCCGGGGCAGTATCCTGGCGAGACGGCCGCGAAGACGGCCGACCGAGGGAGGAGAGCATGCGACATGAGACGACGTTCCGCCGGCGCGGGCTGCTCGCAGCCGGGGCGGCGCTGGCTGCCCCGCGCCTCGCGGCGGCTCAGGGGCGTTTCCCCGACCGGCCGATCCGCCTGATCATTCCCTGGCCGCCCGGCGGGTCCGCCGACGCCCAGCTCCGATCCCTCGGCGAGATCGGGGCGCGGGCCCTCGGCCAGCCCGTGGTGCTGGAAAACCGCCCGGGCGCCGGCGGAACGCTCCACGCACCCTACCTCGCGCGAGAGGCGCGGCCGGACGGGTACAGCATCGGCCAGATGCACCTCTCGGTCATCCGGCGCGCCTTCATGATGCGCAACGCCGGCTGGGACCCGGTGGCCGACTTCACGCCGATCATCGGCCTCACCGGCTGGCTCTTCGGCATCGCGGTGCGGGCCGACAGCCCGATCCGCGATTGGGCGGGCTACATCGCCTACGCGAAGGCCAATCCGGGCCGGCTGAGCTACTCGAGCTCGGGCATCGGCACGTCCAACCACATCGCGATGGAGGATATCGCGGCGCGGGAGGGCATCGAACTGCTCCACGTGCCCTTCCGCGGCACGAACGAGGGCGTGACGGCGGTTCTGTCGGGACAGGTCATGTCCGTCGCCGATTCCTCGGCCTGGGCGCCCAACGTAGAGGCGGGACAGATGCGCCTCATCTGCGTCTGGACCGCGGAGCGGACGCCACGCTTCCCCGATGTGCCGTCGCTGCGCGAGCTCGGCCACGACCTCGTCGTCACCTCGCCCTACGGGCTGATGGGGCCGAAGGGGATGGATGCCGGCGTGGTCCGCGTCCTGCACGACGCGTTCAAGGACGCGCTCTTCGATCCGGCGAACCAGCGGGTGCGGTCGCAGTTCGACATGCCGCTGGAATACCTCCCGACCGAGGATTACCGCGCCTTCATCGCGCGCCGCGCTGAGTATGAGCGGGCGATGGTCCAGCGGCTGAACCTCCGGCTGGAATGACGGGCGGCGGCCCCGCCGCTCACGCCACGCCGGCGGCGCGGGCCCGGGCCAGGACGCGCTCCGCACGCCGCGCCACCGGCCGCTCCACCAGCCGCCCGTCGAGGACCGCGAGGCCGCCGTCGCTGTCCCGGTAGGCCGCGACGACCCGCGCGGCCCCGGCCGCCTCCTCCGGCGTCGGCGTGAAGGCGGCGTGGATCGGCCCGACCTGGACGGGATGGATCGCCGCCTTGCCGGTGAAGCCGATACGCCGGGCGGCGCGGGCCTCGTCCTCCGTCACCGCGGGAGCGCGGACATCGAGGCAGGGGACGTCCATCGCCTCCACCCCCGCGGCGTGCGCGGCGTGGACGACTCGCGCGCGGGCATGCCGCAGCGGCTCCTCCGCCACCTCGACGCCGAGTTCCGCCGCCAGGTCCACGCCGCCGAAGAGCAGCCCGGCGACGAGCGGGGAGGCCGCGGCGATGGCGGGCGCCGCCTGGACGCCGCGAAGGGTCTCGATCAGGGCGACGATGCGTGGGACGGCGCCTCCCTCGGCCAGCACGGCTTCCGCGATCCGGATCTCCTCCGCGTCGTCCACCTTCGGCATGACGAGGATGCCCCGTCCCGGGGCGAGGTCCGCGACCGCCGCGAGGTCGCGCAAGCCGTCGCGCGAGCGGAGCGTGTTGATCCTGACGGCGCGGAGGGCCGGTCCCCCTCGTCGTCGCGCAGGAAGTCCAGGGCCGCGGACCGTGCGGCCGCCTTGGCCTCGGGCGCCACAGCGTCCTCCAGGTCCACGCAGACGATATCGGCACCGGCCGCCAGCGCCTTGCCGAAGCGGTCGGGCCGGCTGCCCGGCACGAATAGGAGGGATCGAAACACGTCGTTCTCCGCGCGCTGGCGCCGGCGCAATGGCTGGGCCCGCCCGGCCTTGCCGGACGGGGAAGCCGGCACCGGGCCGGGGCCCCGCTGCGGTGCCGGATGCAGGCCCGCCCCGTCAACCCGCCCAGGCCGGCGGCGAGCCCGGCGCGGGCTCTTCGATCCGGCTGTCGTCCGCTTGCGAGCCACCCAAGGGCAAGCGCAGCCACGGGCCAGGTCGGAACGGCGCTCGCCCGAAAGGACATCCGCGCGGGCCGGTTCCGCCCAGAGCCGCACATCTGCTTCTCCGACGGCAGCCCAGGCCCCCTTGATGCCTGCGTCAGCCGGCCGGGAATGCGTCTAGCCGAGGCCCCCGCAGGAAGGGGTTGGACCGCCGTTCCTCTCCGAAGCTGGACCCGGGGCCGTGCCCGCAAAGGAAGCGCATGTCGTCGCCGAGCGGGAGGAGCTTGTCGCGGATGGATTCCAGCAGCGCCGCCTCGTCACCGTATGGGAAGTCGGTGCGTCCGACGGCGCCGCGGAAGAGCACGTCGCCGACGATCGCAAGGCCGAGCTGCGGCGCGGCGAAGACCACGTGCCCCGGCGTGTGGCCGGGGCAGTGCAGCACCGCGAAGTCCTGCCCCGCCACCGATACGGTCTCGCCCTCCGTCAGCCAGCGGTCCGGGGCAACGTCCTCCAGCCCCTCGATGCCGAAGCGGGCGCCCTGCTCGGCAAGGCCGGACAGCAGGAAGGCGTCGCGCCGGTCCGGGCCGATGATCGGGACAGTCGCGCCCTGCCGTGCCTCGAGCTCCCGCCGGAGTTCCGCGGCCCCGCCCGCGTGGTCGAGATGGCCGTGGGTGAGGAGGATCCCGTCCACCGTGAACCCCGCCCGGTCGAGCGCGGCGAGAAGCCGCGGCACGTCGCCGCCAGGGTCGATCACCGTGCCGCGGCCAGCCTCGGCATCCCAGATGAGGGCGCAGTTCTGCTGGAAGGGCGTGACTGGCACCTGGGCGGCCTGAAGGCGGGACATGGCGCCGCGTGCCATGGCGGTCCGGAACGGGTCAACCGCGGCCGGCTTCCGCATACACCCGGAACCGCGCGGACGCTTCGAGAGGGACGCGGGCCGCGGAACCCCGTAGCTCCCGGCCGGTTCGGCCGCGGCGGGCCGCATCGGCCGTAACGGGCGCCGGGCTCGTTCGTGGCCCCCCTGCGCGAGCGGTCCGCGGCTGACGACGCATCCGCAGCGTCGCGTGCGGCCTTGCCCTGGGCCCCAAACGTCGGAACTCGCGCCATCACGGCCCCGCGTACCTCCGGATACGTTTCCCAGGGCGCCGAGGGGCACGCCGGCGATCCGGCCGGGGCGTAGCGCAGCCTCGCCCGGCACCTCGATCGCGCCGGGCCGTCAGGCGCCCGTCCCGGGGCTCCCCCGGACGAAGAGCGCCACCCCGTGCCCGCTTCCGGCACGTCAGGCCCCTCGCGCGGCGATCATTCGGGGAGCGTCGTGGCGTTGCGGGCCGGGGGCGCGGCCCGCCGGACCGACGTCATGCGGCGTCGCGTTCGCGGGCGAGCGGGGCGGGATCGGGGTTCGCGCGCCTCGCCTCCGCCAGGAAGGATCCCAGGGCGCCGTCGATCGTGCGGAGCCGCAGGCCGTAGCCGGATCGCAGGGCGCTTCTGGCGGGCCGCGCCGGCTGGGGGCCGGTTGCGCGCCGGACGCGGGGGGCAGCGAGGCCGAGGGCACGCAGGGCCTCGCGGATCAGATCCTCCCAGGTTGCGGACCCGTCGCCCGCGAGGTGGCGGAGGCCGGTCTCGCGGTCCATCAGCAGGTTCAACGCGAAATCCGCGAGGTCCGGGAGGTAGGTCGGGGAGACGAGGCCGCCCGGCGGCGCCTCGGCCGGCAGGCCGTTGCTGGCGGCGCGGATGGCGCGGGCGAGTGGGTTCCGCCCGTCCCAAGGCCCGAAGAAGGGGCCGGGACGAAGCAGGAGCGCACCGGGATGGCGTGCGAGCAACGCCTCGTCGCTCGCCGCCTTCGTCGCCGCGTAGGTATTGAGGGGGCCAACGGCGTCGCGCTCGAGGTAGGGCTCGGCCTTCGCCCCGTCGAAGATGAGGTGGCTGGAGAAGGCGAGGAGGGGCAGCCCGGCATCGGCGCAGGCACCGCCGAGGACCTCGGCCGCCCGGAGGTTGTCGCGCGTCGCCCGGGCCGGGTCCCGAACGGCCGCGGCGACGCGGGCGAAGCCGGCGGCGTTGACCACCGCCCAGGGCCGGACCTCGGCGAGCGCGGCGGCGACGGACGCCGGATCGGCGACGTCGAGGGCATCGCGCCCAAGGGCAACGAAGCCGAGGTCCCGAAAGCCGCAGAGGTTCGCGAAGGCCGTCGCGAGCGCGCCACCGGCGCCGGTGATCAGCAGCGGCCGGCGCTGGCGCGGCGGGCGGTGTCGGCGCATCCGTCCCGCCGGCATCGTCGTCGGCCAGGGCGTGGCGCGGGGCCAGTGGAAGCGGTCCCCCCGCTGCCACCAGCCCGGACCGTCGAGCATCGGGTGATCGTAGGTACCGGTCCGCGCCAGGCTGCGGACGGCGTGTGCGACGGCGGTCGGGCGCGGCTCCGGCCCGCGGATGTCGAAGACGCCGGCCTCGTAGAAGCCGTTGCTCTCCTGCAGCAGGCTGTTCCAGTCGAAGGCGCCGAGGAGAGACCAGGCCGTGATGGCGCGCACGTCCACGCCGCGCTTCCGGAGCCGGCAGGCTGCGCCCCAGATCTCCATGAGCCAGCGGATCTGCTGTTCGCGGCTGGAGTCGGAATGGACTTCCGTCACCGCGATCGGGATGCGGTAGCGGTCCCAGGCCTCTTCGAGCAGTGTCTCCGGCCCGGCCAGGCCGCGCGTCACGGCGCGCAGCGCGGGGCAGTCGATGTAGCGGTGCCGCCCGTTGCCGCCGACGGGATGGCCGGGGTAGCGCTCCAGCCGCTCGTCGATGAAGCGCTCGCCGGACAGGTAGTGGTTCAACCCGACGATGTCCGGTGGGTACGGCGCCTCGGCGAATTCCTCGATCACCGCCTCCGACGTCGCGTCCACCAGCGCGGCCCGCAGCGGGTGTTCCCGTGTGACGCGGCCCGTGAGGAGATCGAAGCCGGCCCAACGCCGCTCGTTCTCGTAGGCCGCCTGGTAGGCGAGCGTCCGGGTCGAGAGGAAACGCCCCAGGTCTTCCGTCTGGATCAACCGTGCCCGCGGGTTAATCGCGCGGATCGCCCGCATCGCCAGCCGTACGCCGCGCACCTGGTTCACGAGCATGCGGAGGCAGGACCGCTCATCCGTCGCGTGCGGGTACCAGAAGCCGTAGAGGCCGGAGAAGCGCGCTGTGGTCAGCGGCTCGTTCACCGGCGTCCAGTCCTCGACCCAGGGATAGCGTTCCGCCACGGCGCGGGCATAGGCCGCCAGGCGTTCCGGGAAGGTCGGGTCGGCGAGGTTCGTCTCCCGCGGTCCGCTGCCGTGGTGGACGAGGCCGGCGATCGGACGCAGGCCGAGGTCACGCAGCATTGCCAGCCGTTCGTCGGTCCAGCGCCAGTCCGCGCGGTCCAGCCCGTCCGGCGCCACGCGCTCCCACAGCACGGGGTAGCGGATGGCGCGAAGGCCGAGTTCGGCGAAGCGGTGGAGGTCGGAGGGCCGATCCTGATGGCCGTTCAGGATGGTCTGGTCGCGATAGGCGTCGCGGACGCGGACGACGGTGCATTCGACGCCGCCCCACATCTCGGGCGGGCCTGGCAGGGCGGAGGCTGGGGGCAAGCGGGGGACCTCCGTCACGGGGATGGCGTGCCGCGGAGCGGTCGGGATTGCGGACGCGGGCCCGTCCCGGGCGGGGGCGGGAGATTGCGATCGGTAACCCGTGCGCGCCGGGCGGGTTCCGGTCGTTGCCGCGTTCGTCATCGGTCGTTGCCGCGGGTGCGGCAGGCGGCCCGGCGGCGATGATGGCGATGCTTGCTTGATCGGCCACGGACGATGTCCCGCCGCGGCGGGATGGCCCGCCCACGCGGAGCAACCGCGATCCGCCCACGGGCAACCGGATCGGAGCTGCGTCCGGCGCCTGGACAAGGCCCTGCGGAGGTGGAGGCTGGCCGCAGATCGGAATCCCTTCGTGCGTGGGCGCTTTCCGCCGGGGCGGGGTAGGCCCACCCTGCCGCGAACCCCCGATGCGAACCGTGCGTTCACCGCCCGGTCCGATCCCGACCATCACGACCGGAACCGGAGAGCGACGAGCGATGGAGGAGGAAGGACCAGCCGGCCTCGAGGGTGCGATCCGGTCGGTCGCCGATGCGGAGAACCTGACCCTCACCCCCGCCGAACTCCGCGGCGTCCGGACGCAGCTCGAGGACGGCGCTCCCGTGACCGCCGGATCGCTGCGTCGCGCTCTCTCGGAAACGAGGCGGCCCGGGTGGCGCCGCCGCTTGGCGACGCTCGCCGCGGGGGTGGAAGCGCTGCCGGCGCGGCGGGACGACGTCGAAGTGGCCGTCGCCGGCATCGCCGACCCGGGCGCGGGCGACGCCGAACTGCTGAGGGCGCTGCGTGCGGCGGTGCTCGCGCGACTGGCGGGGTACGGCACGCCCGACGCCGCGCTCGCCGCGGCCCTCGACGACCTGCCGAAGCGGCCCTCGGGCGAATCGTCGCTCGATGCGGCCGAGCATGCCGCGCGCCTGGCGGCGGAGGCCTTCGCCCTGCCTGCCCGCGAGGCCGACTCCTTCGCCCAGCGCGCGCGGGAGGCCGAGCGGCGCCGGCGGGAGGAACGCCGCGCCGCTGCGAAGGCCGCGCGCGAGACGCGGGCCGAGGAGGACCGGCGCCTCAAGGCTTGGGAAGGCACGCTCGTCGGCGCCGAGGCGGTGCCCCTGCTGCTCGGCTGCACGCGGGACGAGGCGGCGCGCTGGATCCGCGCGGGCGTCATCCCGGTCGCCCGCCGTGTCGCGCTCCATCGGGGCGGACGGACGGTGCAGGAATCGGAGTTCGACCCCGCGGCGCTGGAGGCGCTGCGGCCCGAGGTCCCCGCCTGGCGCGACGCCGATGCAGGCCGACGCGGCCCCGACGCCGGGGAGTCCCCGGCCGGTACGCGCCGTACGTCGAACGCCGCGGTTGCGCGCGTCGCCGGGCTGGACCGCTACGCCGCGCATTTCGCGACGGCGCGGGCGCTGGATCGGCGGATCATCGCCTGCCTCGGCCCGACCAATTCGGGAAAGACCTATTTCGGCCTGTCGCGCCTCGCGGAGGCCGAGAGCGGCGTGGCGCTCGGCCCCTTGCGATTGCTCGCCCACGAGTACCGGGAGGGGCTGGAGGCCCGCGGCGTCCCGACCTCCCTCCTGACGGGGGAGGAGCGCGTCCCCATCCCCGGTAGCCGCCACGTCGCGGCGACGGTGGAGATGTGCCCCTTCCAGACGCCGGTGGACGTCGCGGTCATCGACGAGGCGCAGATGGTCGCCGATCCCGACCGCGGCCCGGCCTGGACGGCGGCGATGATGGGGGTTCCGGCCCGGCAGGTCATCGTCCTCGGCGCGCCCGACGCGCTGCCGATGATCCGACGGATCGCCAGGCTCTGCGGCGATCCGCTGGAGGAGATGCGGCTGGAACGCATGGGGCCGCTCGTCGCCGCCCCGCATCCCGTGACGATGGGGGAGATCGGGCGCGGCGACGCGGTGATCGCCTTCTCGCGCCGGGAGGTCTTCGCGCTCCGCGCCGAACTGCTGCGCCGCGGGCGCAGCGTCGCCGTGGTCTACGGCGCGCTCGGCCCCACCGTGCGACGCGCCGAGGCACGGCGCTTCCGCGAGGGTGAGGCAGAGGTTCTCGTTGCCACCGACGCCATCGGCATGGGGCTGAACATCGGCCCGCTGCGACGCGTCGTCTTCTCCTCCCTCGCGAAGTATGACGGACAGCAGGAACGGCCGCTTTTCGTGCAGGAGATCAAGCAGATCGGCGGCCGCGCCGGGCGGTTCGGCGGAACGCACGCCGAGGGGATCGTCGCCGTGCTCGCGGGCGGCGGGAACCCGGCCGAGATCGCGCGCGCCCTCGTGGCCGGGCCGGTTCCGCCGCAAGACCCGCGGCCGCCCGTCGCGCCGGACGCTGAGATCGTGGCGGCCGTGGCGGCGGAGATCGGCACCACAAGCCTCTTCGGCACCCTGCGGCGGATCGAGCGCGCGGTGCTGCGGCGCGACGACCCGAACTACAGGCTCGGCGATCTCTCGACACAGATGGCGATCGCGGGCGTGGTGGACGGGGTGCGGGAACTGTCGCTGATGGACCGCTGGACCTATGCGCTCTGCCCCGTGGACGAGCGGGATGAGGGGATCGCGCGCCTGTCGAACTGGGCGGTCGAGCACGCGCTGGGCCACGCGGTCGCGCCCCCGCGCGCGGGCCGGCTACCGCCGCCGGACCGAGCGGACCAGCAGGCGTTGCAGCTGGCCGAGCGCGTGCACCGCCGCCTCGTCGCCTGGCGCTGGATGGCGCAGCGCTTCCCCGACGCGTATCGGGACCTGGAAGGGGCGATGACAGAGAGCCGTCGCCTGAACGACTGGATCGAGGCCGTGCTGTCGGCGCAGCCATCCGACCGCCGGCGCGCGGTGGCGGGCGTCGCGATGGATCCCGCGCAGGGCCAGGGCAGGCCCCGGCCGGACGGGAAACAGGCGGGCGGGAAACAGGCGGGCGGGAACCAGGCGGGCGGGAAACAGACGGGCGGGAAGCCGTCGGGCGGCCCCCGCGTCGCGGCATGGCGCGCCGGGGGCGCCCGCCGGTCGTCGCGGGCTGATCGCCGGTCAGCGCGGCACGCCGCTCCTGCCTGGCTGAGCGTGCGCGATGGCGGCGCTGTCCAGCGGCCGCGTGGGTCCAGTGCGCTCTCCCGGTGGCGTCGCTTCGCGCCCGGCCCTGGCGGCACCCTGATCGACCGCGGGTCGGAACCGGCACCGCGGGCTGCGATCCAGGGCACGCGAAAAAGGCGGGGCGGCCCTTCCGGACCGCCCCGCCCCGCCCCATTCGCCACGTCGATCGCCGGATCAGCGACGCGTCGTGTCGGTCCCGAAGGTCCGGTCAACCGCCCGCTCCGCCGCCGTGCCGTCCGACTGGGACGGGTGCGCACCGGAGACGTTCGTGCCCGCCGCCTTGTCGAAGGCGCGGCTCGCCGCCGTGCCCGGCGGATTACCCGGGGTCCCGTCCGGCGAGCGCGGGATCACGGTGTCTTCCGTAGTCGTCGCCCCGCTGACGCGCACGCGGGACCGCTCATGCTCCGGATGCGCGCCGGAGATGTTGGTCCCCGCAACCTCGTCCGCGCCGCGCGACAGCATCGTGCCCGGCGGGTTGCCGGCCGTGCCGTCCGTCGAGGCGCCGGTGGAAGAGCCGGTGTAGCCCGTCCAGCCGCCCGCGCGGTAGTCGGCCTCACGCGTGGAGGCATGCACGCCGTTGTGGCGGTCGAGGATCGCCTCGGCCTCCGCCGCCCGCGCCTCGTCCGCGCGGATCGTGACGAGCGTGCCGCCGCGGCTCACGCCCTCGGCATAGACGTTCGCCTCGGACTCCTCGACGCCGGCACCGGTCAGCGACCCGACCAGGCTGCCGGCGGCAGCGCCGACGCCCGCGCCCGTCAGCGCCGCGACGAGCCAGCCAGCCGCCACGATCGGCCCGATGCCCGGGATCGCCAGCGCGCCGATGCCCGCGAGCAGCCCGGCGCCGCCGCCGAGCACGGTCCCGATCGTTGCCCCGGTGCCGACGCCCGTAGCGGTCTCGTCGCCGGTCTCCCGGCCATGGGCGGCGTTGTCGTCCTCCGGCCGCGTCGTGCTGTCGTTCGCGAGCAGCGAGACGTTGTCATGCCCGAAGCCCGCGGCCTCGAGCGCCGTGACCGCGGCGCGGGCATCGGCGTGGCTGTCGAACAGCCGTGAGATGGTCCTGATGGCCATGTCGTCGTTCCTTTTCCGTCCGATGTCAGCGATTGGTCTGCTCGCGCGCCGGCGCCTGCGGGGCCGCGCCCGCCGCACCCGAGCCCGTGGCATTCGTCCCGCTCGTGCGGGAGCTGTCGGCCGCGTTGTTGCCGAGCGCGTTGTTCCGCGCGCCACCCTGCTGGCCGCCCACCGGGCCACCCTGCATCATGGAGCCCGGGGCGCCGGAGCCCGTATTGGCCGCCGAGTTGGAGCCGGCCGAGTTCGCCGCGCCCGCCGTCGCGCCGCCCGAGGAGGCGCCGAGCGGCGTCGCCCGGTTATTGTCGGCCGTGCCGCTCGTCGCGGCCGCACCGCCGCCCGTCACGACGTTGCCGCGGAAGTCGAGGCCGACCTCCTGCTGCTGGCCGTTCCGGGTGCCCTGGCCCCGCCACACGCCCTGCTCGTCGCGCCGAAGTTCGCCGACGCCGGAATAGCCGGCGGCCTCGATGCGCGAGCGCGCCTGGCCCTCGGTGAAGGAATTCGCGCCCTCGGCCGGGGTGGTCGTCGTGTTCGGCGCGTCGCCCGGGTTGCGGTTCGTCATGCCGGAGGACGAGGCCTGCGACTCCGCGTTGCCCGCCGCCGGATCATTCGGCCGGCCGCCCGCGGCGTTCGTCGCGCCGGAAACGGTCGAGTTCACCGTCGAGCCGACGGTCCCGCCGGCAACGGTCGGCGAGGCCGCGGGACCGGTCGTGGTCCCCGGGGCCGCGCCGGTGCTGGACTGGGTCGGCGGCGCCATGGTCATGGGCTGGGTGGAGGACCCCATGCTCCCGCCGCCGCTCGTATTGCCGGTCGCGCCCTGCTGGGCCAGGACGGCTCCGGGCGCCGCGAGCGCCGCGGCCAGGGCCACGGCAACAGCCTTCGTGCGCATGCGTATCTCCCAAACTGTGCTTCTGAAGGCGTCGGAATGATCCGCGCCCCGGTGATAACGCGCGGGAGAGGCGCCCGTTGGCGGCCGGGGTTCACGCGACCGTCAGCAGCACCGGATGCAACTTCGGAACGTTCCGCCATGCGGCATGCGCGGGGGGTCGGTGAGCTCCTCTGCCGCTCGCGGTTGGCCGGGGGCCCCCCCTGCTATACCCCCGTCACGAGCCGCCCGGGCCAGGGCACCCCCTGCCCGCCCGGGCGCGCAGCTTTATTCCCGGCGGGTCCAGGCCCCCGGATCACGTGACCGGGGGACCCCGATGGCCCGCAGGCGGCAGGTGTACGAAGGCAAGGCGAAGGTCCTGTTCGAGGGACCGGAGCCAGGCACCCTCGTGCAGTACTTCAAGGACGACGCGACGGCCGGGAACGGCGCCAAGAAGGGCATCATCACCGGCAAGGGCGTGCTGAACAACCGCATCTCCGAGCACCTGATGATGCGGCTCGGCGAGATCGGCGTCCCCACCCACTTCATTCGCCGCCTGAACATGCGGGAGCAGCTCATCCGCGAGGTCGAGATCATTCCGCTGGAGGTGGTGATCCGCAACATCGCCGCGGGCTCGCTGGCGACCCGGTTGGGGATCCAGGAGGGCACGCGCCTCCCGCGCTCCCTCGTCGAGTACTACTACAAGAACGATGCGCTGAACGACCCGATGGTGTCGGAGGAGCACATCACCTGCTTCGGCTGGGCCTCGACGCAGGACCTGGACGACATGGTCGCACTGGCGCTTCGGGTGAACGACTTCCTGACCGGCCTCTTCCTCGGCGTCGGCATTTCCCTGGTCGACTTCAAGCTTGAGTTCGGGCGGCTGTACGAGAACGACGAGATGCGGATCGTGCTGGCGGACGAGATCAGCCCCGACAACTGCCGGCTCTGGGACGCCAAGACCGGCGAGAAGATGGACAAGGACCGCTTCCGCCGCGACCTCGGCAAGGTCGAGGAAGGCTACCAGGAAGTGGCGAAGCGGCTGGGCATCCTGCCGGAGGCGGGCGTCCGCGACCTCAAGGGGCCGGAGATGATGCAGATGGCCGGGCTGCGTCTCGCATGAGGCTGCCCCGATGAAGCTTCGCGTCTTCGTCATGCCGAAGCCCGGCGTGCTGGATCCTCAAGGGAAGGCAATCGGGCATGCGCTCGGGAACCTCGGCTTCTCCGGGGTCGGCGAGGTCCGGGCGGGCAAGGTGATCGAGCTGGAGGTCAGCGAGACCGACCCGGCGGCCGCCAGGGCGGCAGGCGAGGAGATGGCGCGGAAGCTCCTCGCCAATACGGTCATCGAGTCCTTCCGCGTCGAAGTCGCGTGACGTGATCAAGGCCAGCCTCGTCATCATGACGGTGCTGACCGTCCTCATCTCCATCGGGCTGCGGTGGCGGGAACAGCGCGTCGAGGCGCTGCGACCCGTGGTGCGTCGGGAGGGCTGGATCGCCGCGCAGAAGCGCAAGGCGAACCGGTGGGTGACGGCGGCGGCGCTGGCTGCGGTGGCAACGCTACTAGTGTTAGGCGGGCTGCAGTGGCTGCGCGTTTGGCAAAACGGCTGAGACACGCCGAACGGGCTCGGGGTGCAACGGCGCTGTCGCCGATGCCCCAAGGTTCACTCTGATGCGCCTGGACGCGGCGGACCTTTTGTTTTTGATTGGGCCATTCGCGATTGGTGGAATCGCTTGTATCGGGCTGCTCCGGCCAACCTTCGGTGTGATGCTGACAGCCTTGTCAGGCGTCGTCATCTTCGCTGCGGCAGTGTGGCTTGTTGCTTTTGTCCCCGCCCTCTTCTTCCTTGGTGCTTTGTTCTTCCCCATGGGCTTGTTGATCTTCGCGTTGCCCTTCTGGTTCATGATAAGGGCGGCAAAGAATGGTCGCGAGTTGATGGAAAGACCGAAGCCGTGACCACCGGCGCCCAAGTCGTACGGTGTCACGCAGATTAGCGGTACAGCACACCTAGTTTCGCCGAGTGCCGCCAGAGGCCTTGGAGAAGGGCTCGGTCTTCCAACAGACTTTCGGAGCTGACCATGAAAGCCGTCATCCTCCTCTTCCCCGGCACGAACCGGGAGCGCGACATGGCGATCGCGCTGGAACACGCGACGGGGAAGAAGCCGACGATCCTCTTCCACGGGGAGACGGAACTGCCCCGCGGCACGGACCTCGTCGTCCTGCCGGGCGGCTTCTCCCATGGCGACTACCTCCGAACCGGGGCCATGGCGGCGCATTCCCCGATCATGGGCCCGGTACGCGACTTCGCCGCGCGGGGCGGGCACGTGCTCGGCGTCTGCAACGGCTTCCAGATCCTCTGCGAGGCCGGGCTGCTGCCGGGCGTGCTGCTACGGAACAAGGATCTGCGGTTCCTGTCCATGGAATGCGTGCTGCGTGTGGAGCGGGCCGGCACGCCCTACACCGCGCACTGGCAGAAGGGCGCGACCTTCCGCGCCCCGATGGCCCATGGCGACGGCAACTACTTCGCCGACGACGCGACGCTCGACCGGCTGGAGGGCGAGGGTCTCGTCGCGTTCCGCTACCACGACGCCAACCGCAACGGCGCCTCGCGCGACATCGCGGGGATCCTGTCCCAGAACCTCCGCGTCCTCGGGCTGATGCCGCACCCGGAGGATCTGGTGGACCCGCTGATGGGCGGGGAGGACGGCCTCCCCCTCTTCACCTCGATCGCCGAGGCGTTGGCGCCGGCCTGACCGGCCGGCGCCCGCCCGTCACTGCACCCGCACCGCCTGTACGCGGCGGTTCAGCGACCGCCCCGCCTCGTCCGCGTTGTTCGCGATGGGCTGGGTCGCGCCCCGGCCTTCCGAGGCCACCCGGTCCGGCGACACGCCATTCGCGACGAGCCAGGCTCGCACGGACTCCGCGCGCCGACCGGAAAGCGGGATGTTGATCCCGTCATTCCCCGTATTGTCAGTGTGCCCGACCAACCGCAGCCGCAGCGACGGGTCGGCGTTCAGCGCATCACGCACCTGCATCAGAACCGGCACCGCGTTGGCGTCCAGGTCGGCGGAGTTCGTGCGGAAGGTGATGTAGAGCGCCACCGTGCCCGTCGTCCGCAGCGCCTCTGCGACCGGCGCCTGCACCGGGCCGGTCGCGCGCGGCCCTTCGGCCTGGATACGGTAGGACGCCTCGTAGGCGCCGTAGTTCGTGGACTGCACGCCGTTGCGCGTGGTCCCGAGGTAGCGCGGCTGCCCCGGCATCATCGTCAGCTTCACCATCCCACCGGTCAGCGGGATGGCGCCGGCATGCACGGCGGCGCGGCAGGTCCGGCTGTCCGCGGTGTAGGTATCCGTGCCCCAGACCGCGCCGGACAGGGTCCGCTCCCCGGGGCAGAGGCAGGCGACGACCTCGGTGGAGCCGGCATAGGCCGACATCGTGTCCGGGCAGAGCGCCGGGCCTGCCTGCACGCCGATGAACTGGAAGGACGCCGCGTAGTTCCCGTAATTCGTCGAGCTGACGCCGTTGCGCGTCGTACCGGGATAGCGCGCCTGCCCTTCCATCATGCGCAGGGAGACGAGGCCGCCATTCGGCCCGACGGCCCCCGCATGGACCGCAGCGCGGCAGGTCCGGCTGTCCGAGGTATAGACGTCGGTTCCCCACACCGCGCCGGAGCGCGTCGCCTCCGCCGGGCAGGTGCAGCGCAGCTGCTCGCCGGAGCCGCGATAGGCGTCCATGTTGTCCGGGCACACGCCCGGCCCCTCGGCCCGCTGCACCCCTTCGAAGCGGAAGGACGTAGCGTAGGCGCCGTGGTTCGTCGACGTCACGCCGTTGCGCGTGGTGCCCGGATGGATCGCTGCGCCCGGCAGCATCGTGATCGTCACCCGCCCGCCCGAGAGCGGAATGGCACCGGCATGCACCGCCGCGCGGCACGTCCGGCTATCCGCCGTGTAAGTATCGCTGCCCCAGACCGCGCCGCCGCGGGTCATGGTGTCAGGGCAGGTGCAGGTCAGCGTTTCCGTGCTGCCCTGGAACGCGGATAGCGTGTCGGGGCATTGACCCACGTCCTGCGGGCCGGACGCGGCGGCCTGCGGCGCCGGGGTAGCGCTGCCGACGGGCAGGTCGAAGCGGTAGCTCGCCGCGTAGGATCCGTAATTCGTGGAGGCAAATCCGTTTCGAGTCGTGCCGAGGTAGCGCGGTTGCCCCGGCAACATGCGGACCGTGACCTCGCCGCCCCCCGTGCCGATCGCCCCGGCATGGACCGCGGCGCGGCAGGTCCGGCTATCCGCCGTGTAGGTGTCGGTGCCCCAGACCGGGCCGGAGCGAGTGAGGGCGGCCGGGCAGGCGCAGGTCAGCACCTCCGACGAACCGGCGAAGGCCGCCATGTTGTCGGGGCATTGCGACACCGCGGCTCGCGGGGCCGGCGCCGGGGGCGCGGCCGGGGCGGCCACCCCGGGCTTGCCCGGGGCCTCGGGGACGGGCGCGCCGGCCGGCGGCGGCTTCGCCGCGTCCTGCGCCAGGGCCGGCGACGCGAGGAGCGCCAGCACCCCGAGCAGCCGCATCATCCGCACCATCATCCATCGCCCCCACGCGTCGCCGCTGGCAGCCTAGGCACGGTCGGCACGGGTCGCCAACGGCCGGCCCTGTCGCGTCGGTCGCGCTCAGGGCGCCGAGTTGTCCCGGCGCCAGCGCTCGCGCATGCCGCCGTCGACCGTTGGCGGCGCGGGGGACGGGGCGAAGAGGTTGCCGGAAGTCGGCGGCGCGGGCGGCGCGCCCTCGATCTGAATGCGCTGCATCATGTCCGCGGCGATCCGGTTGGCGAGGCCTGGCGCGATCTGCGAACCCAGCACGGCCCCCGCTGCCTTGGGCCCGACGGGAAACTCGCCGGAGGGCTGGTGGAGCGCGGCCCAGACGATCGCGTCCGCGACATCCCGCGCGTCGTCGGGCAACGGGCCGCGCGCCTCCCGCCCCGTGCGATTGCCGGCATTGGCCCAGATCGGCGTGTCCACGGCCCAGGGTAGGATGGTCACGATCCGCACGCGGTCCGCGAGCCCGTTCAGCCGCAGCTCCTCCCGCAGCGCACCGTCCAGGCCGATGATCCCCGCCTTCGTCGCGGCGTAGGAGGCGTGGTAGGCCAGCGGGATCCGGCCTTCCACCGAGGCCATGTTCAGCAGAGTCCCGAAGCCCTGCGCGCGGAAGCGTCGCAGCGCGGCGTGGGTGCCGAGCATGACGCCGCCGAGGTTCACCTCGATGGTGCGGCGGTGCTCCTCGGTCGGCACCTCCTCGAAGCGGCCGATGGGGATGATTCCGGCGATGTTCAGCCAGACATCCACCCGGCCGAAGCGGCGCTCCGCGGCGGTGGCCAGGGTTTCGGCGTAGTCGGGGTTGCCCACGTCCAGCGGGACGACCAGCGCCTCCCCGCCGCTCGCACGGATGGTGCGCGCCACGTCCTCCAGCGCTTCCGCCCGGCGCGCCGTGAGGACGACGTTGGCGCCGAGCGAGCCGGCACGTTCCGCCACCCCCCGCCCGATGCCCGACGAGGCGCCGGTGACGACCCAGGTGCGGCCGGCGACCCAGGCGCGGTCGCTCTCCCGCGGCGCCGGGGTGCAGGCAGCGCCGAGGAGCGCGACGAGGAGGACGAGGAAGCGCATGGCCGCAGGCATCCGAGGGAGGGGAGGTCCGACCGCCCAACGCGGCCGGGCCAGGGAGGGCATGGTGACGATCGCGCGCGGGCCGGGCCAGCATCGGGGCCGGCACGCCCGTCCCACGCAGGCGCTCTGGCCGCCGCTTCCCGTTCGGCGGTGGCGGATGCCGTTGCGGCGGGATGGGAGGCCAAGCCCCCATCTCCCCGGCGCGCCCCACCCTGGCGCCGCGCGGCCCCGGCCCGGTAGCATCGGCGCCGGGACCGTGCCGCGTGCGGGGGCCGGCCGGGAGGATGACGGGATGCAGCGGCGCGGATTGATCGGGGCGGCGGGCGCCCTCCTGCCCCTCTCGGCGCAGACGGCGTCGGCGCAGACGGCGCGCCCCTGGGCGCCCACGCGGCCGGTCCGGATCATCGTCGGCGTGGCGCCGGGGGTGGGGACGATCGACCTGACGGCGCGTTCCGTCACCGAGGCGATGAGCGAGGCGCTCGGGCAGCCCGTCGTCGTGGAGAACCGCCCGGGTGCCGGTGGGATCATCGCGGTCGAGGCGGTATCCCGCGCCGAAAAGGACGGCCACACGCTGCTGCTCGGCGGTGCCGACCAGATCGTCCATTCCTTCCTGCTGGCCGAGCGGCCGCCGATGGACCCGATCCGCGACTTCACCCCGATCGCGCGGGCGACGCGGGACCACTGGATGGTGGTGGCGGCGCCGAACCTCGGCGTTTCCTCCATCGCGGAACTGGCGGCGTTGGGGAAGCGGCGGCCGGGGGAGCTGACCTACGCCTCCTTCGGGCCGGGGACGCTGTTCCACCTGCTCGGCGCGCGCCTGGCGCAGCGTCTCGGCTTCGAGGGGCTGCACGTCCCCTATCGCGGTGACTACACGCCAGACCTGCTGGCCGGGCGGATCGCCTACCTCGCCCAGCCCACGGCGCTGCTGATGCCGCATGTCCAGGCAGGGCGCCTGAAGGCGCTGGCCGTGCTGTCGCCGCAGCGCCTTCCCTCCCTGCCCGAGGTGCCGACGGTCATCGAGGCGGGGCTGCCCGACCTGTCGTTCAACATGGGGATCATCCTGTTCACGCCGGGCGGAACGCCGCCGGAGATGACGGGAGCGCTGAACGCGGCCTTCGGGCGGGCGGCGGCGAACCCGGCGGCGCGGGCGCGGCTGGCGGATCTGAACTTGGAACTGGTGGGCGGGACGATGGCTGAGGCGGCCGATTACACGCGGTGGATGGTCGGGTTTATCGACGACATGCGGGAGAAGGTGTTGGGGACGGCAAGGTGAGCTTCGCCGCTTGCGACCGAGCGGTCATTCGCGCCTCGGAGACGGTGGTAAGACGGTGCCAGTCAGGCGACTCGCGCGCGTTTGAACCACGGTGAATCGGGGTGCCGCTGCGCGGCCGTCGAAGGATGCCAAGCCGATTCGGCTGTCCGGCAGTCCCCTGAATAACCGGCACGTTCAGCGGCGTGCCGGCAGTCCACCCATGCTCGCGAACACCTGCCGATCCTTGTTCGCCTGCATCAGCATCGAGAAGCTCGGGACCTTCTCGAACCCCAGCCCTTGCGGAACCCCAGTGTCGGGATCGGCCTGGATCTTCCCATAGGCCTCGCCCGAGACCTTCTCCCACTTCCCCGCGGGCTTCTTCACCTCGACGTTCACTACCGTCGCCTTGAACACCATCCGCACGATCGCCTCCTTCGGCGCGTTCGGCTTGGTCAGGCTCGGTGCGCCGGCCATCACCTGCCAGCCGTTCTTCAGCGCCCAGGCGGTAAGTTCATCCTTGTCCATTGTGCGGACCCCTTCCGTGATCGGCGGGTCCTATGGGCCGGAGAAGGCTCCGGCGCCAGCATGCCACGCCCCGCCGCCTGGCGCTTCCCAGCGACAGGCACCTTCGCGGCAGCCCCGGGAGTGAGCCGCCGCGATGCCGTGACCGCTCAAACCCAGAGGAAGTCCGCCTTCGACAGCGAGGTCGACGTCACCCCGTCCAGCGTCACCCCCATATCCGCGACCCCATCCCCGTTCACGTCCACGCTCAACTGGTGCGTCGCCTCGTCGAACCGCGCCTCGGAGTGTTTCGTCGCAGAGAACGCCGCGTCTCCGCGGAATTCGAACGCCCCCTTCTGTAACCCGGAGAAGACGAGCCGGTCGCTCGTCGCGTCGAAGTCGGTGATGCGCTCGCCCGCCCCGGGGGCCGCGTCCGCAACGGCCTTGTAGATGAACCGGTCGGCGCCCGCGCCGCCCGTCAGCAGGTCCGTCGCCGCGCCGCCGTACAGGTCGTCCGCGTTGGCACTGCCGATCAGCGTGTCCGCCCCGCCCCCACCCTCGAGCCGCGCGCCCGGGCCGAGGTTGACGATGCGGTCGTTCCCCGACCCACCCACCACGGTCTCCACGCTGGACACCGACACGTCGTTGCCCCCGGTGGAGGAAAGGGCCAGCCGGTCCGCCCCGGCACCGAGCGCGATCGTGCCACCGACGAGCGGCGTCGCGAGGGTGACCGTGTCGGCGTAGCCGCCGCCGATGATCGTCTCGACGTTCGACACGGTCAGCGTGTTCGCGCCGGCGGATGACAGGGTCAGGGTGTCGCCCCCGCCCAGCAGGTCGATCGTGGCGCCGGTGACCGCCTTCGTCAGCACCATGACGTCGTCACCGGCAGTTGCCGTGGGCGTCGCCGGGTCCACCGACCAAGGGTGCGCCGAGTCCACCACCGGCTTCGTCGTCAGCACCGTCATGTTTGCGACGCTCACCGGCCCGCTGCCGTACTGCGACGTCGTCAGCCCGAAGACGCTGTTGTCGTGCACGTCGGCGGTCGTCGTCGTCCGGTTCATGACGAGCCGCACGCTTCCCGACGCCATCTCGTTCAGGACCGTGTTGCCGCTCATCTCCAGGCTCGTACCCGCGCGGAGGTTCCCCTCGGCGCCGAAGGCCACGATCGCCGGGTTGCCCGACAGGGCGCCCTGCTGGATCACGTTGTTCTCGATCACCGCGTGGCCGCCGTTCGGGAGGTCGATGCTGTAGCTGCCCGTCCCTGTCGCGCCGTCCGCGATGCGGCTGTTCGTGATGATCGTGTTGTCGGCCCGGCTTTTGATCTGGTGGCCCACCGAGGCATCGTGGAGGTAGCTGTTGTCGATCGTCAGGGTCCCGACCTGACCGACATAGAGGTTGTGGGAATAACCGTCCCCCGCGCCGTTGTAGGCGAATTCCGAGTCCCGGATCGTGATGCTGCCGGTCTTGGCGGAGCCGCCAAGGATTCCGTTCTCGTTGTGGTGGAAGTAGGAGTCGGTGACGGTGAGGTGCCCGCCTTCGTAGCGGATGCCCGCGCCGTTGCGGTCCGCGACCTTCGCCCCGGAGAACTCGAAGCCGCTGACCGTCAGATCAGTCGTGCTGACGAGGATGGCCTTGCCGTTCGTCGGCGGGACCGTCGCCTTCATGTGCACGAGGCCGCCCACGGCCTCCAGCGTGATCTTGGTCCGTACCGTCGCGAAATCGTTGACGTAGGTGCCAGCGTCCACGGCGACGACGTCGCCATCGCGGGAGGCCGCGATGGCGGAGGAGATAGTCGAGAACTGCTTGCCCGACCCGACGGTGAGAGTGGTCACGGGAGACTCCGATGCAGCGGCGAACCGTTCCGGCCACCCGGGAACCGCGATCTGCGGGTCCATCACGCAACCGTGAGTGGTATCAGGCACACGGATTCGTGAATGGTCAAACGCAAAAGTGAGTAGATTTGGCTTCGGAATCAAACGTTTTCGATACGACCTTCGCCCCGAGGCGCTTATTCCGAGTGCGACGCTTGGTTGCGCCGGCCGGCCCCTTCGCGACGCCGCGCTGCGCTCTCGCGCTCTGTGTCAGGGGCACCGCCGCCTCGTCGCTGGACAGCCAGGCCCCGGCCGGGGACAAGCCGCCGCATGTCCGACGCGACCCTCGCGCCCACGCCGCTTCCCCTCGACCGCGCCCGCACGCTCGCCGCGGAGTTCGGCCTCAAGCCCGAAGAGACCGAGCGCGTCCTCGGCATCCTCGGCCGCACGCCGTCACTCACCGAGCTCGGCATCTTCTCGGTGATGTGGAGCGAGCACTGCTCCTACAAATCCAGTCGCGTCTGGCTGCGGGAACTGCCGACAAGGGCGCCCTGGGTGATCCACGGCCCCGGCGAGAATGCCGGCGTCATCGCGATCGGCGACGGCCTGGCCGCCGTCTTCAAGATGGAGTCCCACAACCACCCGTCCTTCATCGAGCCCTACCAGGGCGCGGCGACGGGCGTGGGCGGCATCCTCCGCGACGTCTTCACGATGGGCGCGCGACCCATCGCCAACCTCAACGCGCTGCGCTTCGGCGACGTGAAGAACCCCCGCACGAAGCGGATCCTGGACGGCGTGGTGCGGGGTATCGGCGGCTACGGCAATTGCGTCGGGGTTCCCACCGTCGGCGGCGAGGTGAACTTCCACCGCGCCTATGACGGCAACCCGCTGGTCAACGCGATGACGGTGGGCATCGCCCCCGCCGACCGCATCTTCCTCAGTGCCGCCGCGGGCATCGGCAATTCCGTCGTCTATGTCGGCTCCAAGACGGGCCGCGACGGCATCCACGGCGCGACCATGGCGTCCACCGACTTCACCGAAGCCGCGGAGGAGAAGCGCCCGACCGTCCAGATCGGCGACCCCTTCGCCGAGAAGCTGCTGATCGAGGCCTGCATGGAGCTGATGGCGACCGACGCCATCGTCGCCATCCAGGACATGGGCGCCGCCGGCCTGACCAGCAGCAGCGTGGAGATGGCGGGCAAGGGCGGCGTCGGGATCGAACTCGTGCTCGACAACGTCCCGCAGCGCGAGGACGGGATGACGGCCTACGAGATGATGCTCTCGGAAAGCCAGGAACGCATGCTCATGGTCCTGAAGCCCGGGCGCGAGCACGTGGCCGAGGCCATCTTCCGCAAGTGGGAAATGGACTTTGCGGTCATCGGCCACATCACGGACACCGGCCGCATCGTCATCCGCCATCGCGGCGAGATCGAGGCCGACATCCCGCTGGCGCCGCTGGAATCCGAAGCACCTCTCTATCGCCGCCCGACGGCCGAAACGCCGCGCCGTGCACCGCTGGAGCCCGTCGCCGATCCCGTTGGCATCGCCCCGGCCCTGATGACGCTGATCGCCTGCCCCGACCTCTGCTCCCGCCGCTGGATCTGGGACCAGTACGACAGCACCGTGAACGGCCAGACCGTGAAGCGCCCCGGCGGCGCCGACGCCGCGGTGGTGCGGATCGAGGGCCATGCGCGTGCGCTGGCCATGACCACCGACGTCACCCCCCGCTACTGCGCCGCGGATCCGGAGGAGGGCGGCAAGCAGGCCGTCGCGGAGACTTGGCGCAACCTCACCGCGGTTGGCGCGCGTCCGCTCGCGATCACCGACAACATGAACTTCGGCAACCCCGAGCGACCGGAGATCATGGGCCAGTTCGCGGCATGCATCCGCGGCATGAAGGCGGCCTGCGAAGCGCTGGACTACCCCGTCGTGAGCGGCAACGTCTCGCTCTACAACGAGACGCGGAACGCGGCGAACCCGAGCGCCATCCTCCCAACCCCCGCCATCGGCGGTGTCGGCGTTCTGGACGATGCGCGCCAGGCCGTCGGCCTCGCCCCCTCCCCGGGCGATGCGATTGTCCTGATCGGCGAGACGCGCGGCCACCTGGGCCAGTCGCTCTGGCTGCGGGAGGTCGCGGGGCTGGAGGACGGCCCGCCCCCGCCCGTGGACCTCGCGGCCGAGCGCGGCGCCGGCGACCTTGTCCGCGCCGAGATCCTGGCGGGCCACGTTACGGCCTGCCACGACGTCTCCGATGGTGGCCTGCTGATCGCCCTCGCGGAGATGGCGCTGGGCGGCGCCACCGGCCTCGCCCTGGAGTCGCCCGACACCGCCCTGCCCCCGCACGCCTTCTGGTTCGGGGAGGACCAGGGCCGCTACCTCTGCGCCACCCGGGATCCGGACGCTCTGACCGCCGCGGCGAAGGCCGCCGGCCTCCCTGCCCGCCTCATCGCCCGTGCCACGGGCCCCGGCCCCTTGGCCCTGCCCGACGGAACGGCCATATCTCTCGATGCGCTGCGTGACGCGCACGAGGGAACGCTGCCCGCCCTGATGGCACAGGCCTGAAGACCGGGGGCGTAGGGGACCGACCGATGGCCATGCCGGCTTCCGAGATCGAGGCGCTGATCAGGGCCGCGATCCCCGACGCCCAGGTCACGATCGAGGACCTGGCGGGCGACGGCGACCACTACGCCGCGAAGGTCGTCAGCGCGACCTTCCGGGGCATCCCCCGCGTGCGGCAGCACCAGATCGTCTACGCCGCCCTCCAGGGGCGGATGGGGGGCGCGCTCCACGCCCTCGCCCTGCAAACCTCGGCACCCGATTGAAGGGATATTCCCGAATGAGCGACGTCAACGCCCGCATCCAGCAGACCATCGAGGCCAATCCCGTCGTGCTCTTCATGAAGGGCACGCCGGTCTTCCCGCAATGCGGATTCTCCGCCCGGGTGGTGCAGATCCTCTCCCACATGGGCGTGCCCTTCACCGGCGTGAACGTGCTGGAGGACATGGAGATCCGCGACGGCATCAAGTCGTTCTCCCAGTGGCCGACCATCCCGCAGCTCTACGTGAAGGGCGAGTTCGTGGGGGGCTGCGACATCACCACCGAGATGTTCCAGTCCGGCGAGCTTGCGACGCTGCTGGACGAGAAGGGCGTGCCGCACTCCGCCAACGCCTGACCGGCGTCGCTTCCCGGTGAAACGGTCGCGGGGCGGTTCTCCCTGAACCGCCCCGCCATCACCCCCTCTTGGCAGGTCGCGCTGGCCGTCACGCTGCTTATGCAGACGGTCGCGACCTTCATGTCGCAGTCCCTGCCCGTCCTCGCGCCGCTGCTGACCGGCTCAGCGGGCCTCGCGCCGCAGGCCGTCGGGCCGCTCTCGTCCCTCACGACCGTCGCGACGATGGCCTTCATGGTGCTCGGCGTCGGCTGGATGACCCGCGTGGGGCCCGTGCGGGCGTTGCAGGCGGGGACGGCGATCTCCGCACTCGGCCTCGGCGTCGCGGCGCTGGGCGGGACGCCGGCGCTCGTCGCGGCCTCCATCCTGCTCGGCGTGGGCTACGGCCCTTCCAACCCCGCGGGGGCCCGCATCCTCGCGGCGACCGCGCCGGCACGGCACCGCTCCCTCATCTTCTCCATCAAGCAGGCCGGGGCGCCCCTCGGGGGCGTGGTGGCCGGCCTGCTCGTCGCGCCGCTGGCCGTCTGGCTCGGCGCGGGCTGGGCGCTGCTGGCGGTACTCGTCGTCGCCCTCCTCGCCACGGTGGTCATCCAACCCGCCCGTACCGCACTCGACCTCGAACGCGATCCGACGCGCCGGACGACTTTCGGTCGCACCACCCTCATCGCCCCCTTCCAGGCGCTGCGCGGACGGCCGGGCATGTCGGCCCTCACCATCCTCGCCCTGTCCTTCGCAACGACGCAGGGCTGCCTTCAGGCCTTCGTCGTGACCTGGCTGACGACGACGCGGGGCTTCACCCTCGTCGAGGCCGGCGGCGTCTTCGCCGCGATCCAGACGGGCAGCGTGCTATCCCGCCTCGTCCTCGGCTGGGCGGCGGACCGCAGCGGGCGGCCTTCCGCGACCCTCATCTTCCAGGCCTTTGCCAGCGGTGCCGTCATCATCGCCTTCGCCTTGCTCCCGGCGGGGACGAGTCAGGGGGCCGTGCTCGCGGTCGGGGTCGTCACCGGCGCGCTCTGCGCGGGGTGGAACGGCATCTTCCAGGCGGAGATCGCGCGCCTCGCCGCGCCCGGCCGCATCGCCGAGGCAACGGCGGGGTCCACCACGCTCTGCTTCGTGGGCTACGCGGTGGCTCCGATTCTGTTCGCCTGGACCGTGTCGGTGACCGGAAGCTGGACGATCCCGCAGGTCGCGACGGGGGTGCAGCTCATCATCGTGGCCGTCCTCGTCGCACCGCGGCTGTGGCGGGCGTGAAGCGTTACGCCGGGCGGGGACGCCGGACCCAGGCCAGGCCCAGGATCGTCCCGAGCATCAGCCCGGCCGCGATCGCCTCGACCACGTTGACCTGATTGATCCCGAGATTCGCCGCGACGATCGCCGCCAGCGCCCAGGCCACCGCGCCCGCGTACCAGGGCGATCCCGTCAAGGTCAGGATCGACGCCGCGACGCCGCCGGCCGCCAGCGTGAACATCGCCGCGGTGATCGTAGCACCCAGGCCGCCCGAGGGCAGGATGCCCGAGAGAGTCGCCGTGGACGCCACGTTCACGAAGGCGGCCGCCGTCAGCCAGCCCGCGAGCAACCCGGTCAGCGGCTTCACCACCCACCGCGCGAAGCCGTCCCGCTCGGTGGAACGGGACGACACCCAGAGCGCCGCGAGCGCCGCGGTGAGCGCGACGAGGATGATGACGACGGACGGCGCGCCGATGCGGCCGGCGAAGGTGACCCAGGTCTGCCAGAGACCGTTCATCGCGAAGGCGACCGCAAGCGGCCATGCCACGCGCCGCGCCAGCGGGTCCTCTGCGCGCGACGGCAGCGCCTGCCAGACGGCGTAGACCAGCGCGAGGGTGAAGATCACGCCCCAGATAGAGAAGGCGTAGCCCGCCGGCGTCAGTGGCGTTCGCGACTCCGCGGCGGAGTCCATGATCGACCGCCCCCATCCGAGCGCCATCCAGAGATAGGCCGTGACGATCTGCCAGATCGCCGCACCGAGCACGGCCCATCGCCGCGCGTCGCCGTCCCGCATCCCTGTCCCTCCATAAGTCGCGCCAGGGTGGGGGTGACGGGAACTCCGCGCAACGACGAAGGCCAGGGAAACAGCGGGCGACGCGGCGCATGCGTTCATTCGCCGCTTGGAAGTGGCCGGCCGGTCCGGTGACAGGAGAGGGGCGCAGTGGCCACGCGCGCACGCCGTCGCAATCAGGCCGCTTTGCCGCCCCGCAAAGGCCCTGCAACCCATGCCCCCTTCCCATCGCTGAGGTTGTACCGGCAGGGAGCCACGGCGGTGTCCATCGATTGGTGCGTCGTCCTGGGGGTGCTGTGCGCCGTGGCCGCACGGTCCGTCTGGCGTGGCGCGCACCCGCTGAGCCTCGCCTTCGTGGCGGCGGTCGGCAGCCTCGGCGCGCTGATCGGCGACTATCTCGGCGTGACGGCTTCGGGTGGAACCGGCTGGATCATCCTGCCCTGGACGGCGGCCGGGGCGGTCCTGCTGCCCGTCCTGTTCTACCTCTCGGCGCTCCGGGACGATGCCGAGGACGCCGCGCTGCAAAGGCTTCAGGCCGCTCCGCCGCGACCGTCCTCCTGAATTGCGAAGCGGGAGGGAGAGCCCCGCTCCCCCTCCCGCTCGTCGTCGCAGATGCGGGCGGGACCTCCCGCCCGTCGGCTCAGCGCGAGTAGAACTCGACCACGAGGTTCGGTTCCATCTGCACGGGGTACGGCACGTCCGACAGCTTCGGCGCGCGCACGAAGGCACCCTTCATCGCGCGGGCATCGACCTGCAGGTATTCCGGCACGTCGCGCTCCCCGTTCTGCACCGCGTCCAGCGCGACGGTCAGCTGCTTCGACTTCTCGCGCACCTCGACCACGTCGCCGTCCTTCACGAGGTAGGACGGGATGTTCACCCGCTTGCCGTTGATCGTGATGTGGCCGTGGTTGACGAACTGACGGGCTGCGAAGGGCGTGACGGCGAACTTCATCCGGTACACGACGCAATCCAGCCGGCGCTCCAGCAGCTCCACCAGGTTCTCGGAGGTATCGCCCTTCCGGCGCACGGCCTCATCGTAGTACTTCCGGAACTGCTTCTCGCCGATGTTGCCGTAGTAGCCCTTGAGCTTCTGCTTCGCCATGAGCTGGATGCCGAAGTCGGTCGGCTTGTTCTTTCGGCGCTGGCCGTGCTGGCCCGGCCCGTACTCCCGCTTGGCGATCGGCGACTTGGCCCGGCCCCAGAGGTTCACGCCGAGGCGGCGGTTGATCTTGTACTTGCTTTCGGCCCGCTTGGTCATGCGGGGGTCCTTTCGTCATCGTCCGGGCTGGCGGCCTTCGGCCTGTGTCCCGTGTGTTGTCCCGGTAGTCCCGACGGCAGATGGCCGAAGGGCGGGCGCATGCCGGTCCGGACCCGAAAGGGCCCTGGCACGTCCGCGTTCCCGGAAGGAGGCGGGCGTATGGCCCGCCGGATGTCCCGTTGTCAAACCGGCGAAACCCGTCCACCTCCCCGGCCATGAACCTGCGCGCGGATATCCTGGTCCTCGGCCTGACGGCGGGGGTCGTCGGCAGCCTGGTGGGGGGGCTGATGCTCGGCGTCGGCCTGGGGCTGGTGGTCCAGGGCGTCCACATCGCCTGGCTCCTCGTCCTGCCCGCGGCGCCGGTCGCCGGCGGCCTGGGCTACCTCCTGGCGAAGCGGCTCGTCGCCCGGCTCCAAGCCGACGGCGCGATGGAGCGGGGCTAAACCGACAAGGTGCCGGACCGCGCGCCCGCCGGAAGCGGGCCGCGTACTCCGGCGAGAGCGGCCCGGACGGCGGGTTTTTGGCGGGCGAGTTCAGCCCGGGCCGAGGCGGGGGCGCGCGCTCAGAGCACGATCGGGGAAGCCGCCCGGGCCCGCGTACCGCCGGCGGAACCGATGAGACGGGCAGACTCGCAAACGATCATCCCCTTCAGCGCCCCGTTGACCTGAATCGCGCCGGGTTCCCTGTATCGGCGAGGGTGCCGGAATGCCGCACAGCGCTGCCCGACGCAGTGCCGCGGGCGGCATGGATGCGACGCCCGTCGCGCCGTCAGGCCGGACGGGCACGCAGCCCCTCGGCGAGCAGGGCCGCGAGGCGCCCCACCGGCGCCGCATGGTCGCGCCGCAGCCGCAGGCTGAACACCGCGTACGGCAAGGGGGGCAGGTCCAAGGCCCGCGGCGCCACCGCGATCCCCTCCCCCGCGAAGCGCCGCGTCCGGGCCATCACGGCGATGCCAGCACGCACGGCAGCCCGCAGCCCGGCAAGGCTGGGGCTTGTCGCGGCGATCCGGTGCGGCCGGCCGGCGCGGGTCAAGGCAGCCAGGGCGGCGTCGCGGAAGCCGCAGGGCGCGTCCAGGACCGCCAGTGGAACTTCGCCTGCCCCCACGGCGAGACCCCCGGATGCGGCCATCCACCGCATCGGCTCCCGCAGGATCGCCACTTCCTCCCCCGCCCCGCCGCCGGCCATGACGAGCGCGAGGTCCACGCGCCCGGCCGCCAGATCCTCCAGCAGCGGCGCGGACCGCCCGACGCGCAAGTCCAGCCGCACCGCGGGATGCGAGGCAACGAAGCTCCGCAGCAGCCCGGGCAGAACCGTATCCGCGAAATCCTGCGTCACGCCGAGCGCGACGCGCCCCGAGGCGTCGAGCCCGGCCACGGCCAGCCGCGCGTCGCGATGCGCCTCGAGCACCCGGCGGGCATGCGGCATCAAGGCCTCCCCCGCCTCGGTCAGAACGCGGCCGCGGCCGGCCGGGACGAGGAGCGCCGCGCCGAGTTCGGCCTCCAGGCGCTGCACCTGGGCCGTGACGGCGGAGGGGGTGCGGCCGACCGCCTCCGCCGCGCGGGTGAGGCTGCCTGCATCGGTGAAGGCCAGGAACGTGCGCAGAAGGTCGGGATCGAGCGGCCGCATGCTTCATTATGCTCGAAGTTTCCGTATCGAACTATTCGATTCTTATGCGGCTTTGAAGAGCGCATCCCGGTGGGTGAGGCGGCATCCCGCCGCCTGCCGGGACAGAAACCCACGCCATGCCCATCCTCAACGTCACCCTTTCCGGCACGCCTGATGCCGGTCGTTCGGCCCGGGTCTCGGCGCGCCTCTCCGCGCTGACCGCGGAGCACCTGCGGAAGGACCCGACGGTCACCGCCGTCGCTCTCCACCACGTCGGGCCGGAGCACTGGTTCGCCGGCGGGCGGTCCCTCGCCGAGACGGGCGAAGCGAGCTTCTGGCTGGACATCAAAGTCGTGGACGGTACGAACACGAAGACCGAGCTGGCTGCCTATCTCGACGCCGTCTTCGAGCACATGCGCGACCTATTCGGCGGGCGCGTGCACCCCGAGAGCTACGTCCTGGTGCACGAGGTTCCCGCCGCGGCCTACGGCTATGGCGGCGTGACGCAGGAGCAGCGCTTCATCGCCGGGCGCCTGCGGGCAGCCGTGAACGCGTAGTCACGGCCGAGTGGCGCGGGACGATCCGGGCTGGCGGCACCCGGCGGCGTCGTGGCCGTGAACGCCGCTGACGGCTCGTCCCGGTCCGTGCCAGCGTCCATCGCCGGCATGGCGATCCCGTGCGGGAACCGGGACTGGCCGCCGCGCCGGCGTGCCCGGTCCCGGCAGGAGCCCTTCAGGTGGCCGGCCCCTCGCCCCTTTCCCGCGACGGTGCGAGGGCGCGCACAGCCTCCTCCGCCGCCTGCGTCACGCTCTCCCACCCCGTGCGGCCGTTCGGGACGTCCGCGAAGGACAGGGGGGCGCCGATCGCCAGGCGAAGCGGCCGGGGCCGCGGCATCCGCGCGGTCGCCGGCCAGGCGGCATGTGCGCCCTCGATCCAGCAGGGCACGACCGGGGCCTTCGTGCCCGCGATGAGGGCACCGAGGCCGGGCTGGAACCGCGCCATCGCGCCGTCGCGGGACCGGGTTCCCTCGGGGAAGAGGATGAGGACGAGCCGGTCCTCCAGCAGCCGCGCGCGCAGCGTCTCAAGGTCCCGCCGCGACGTCCGGCGGCGCCAGACCGGCAGCGCCCCGACCGCATAGGCCGCGAAGGCCGCGCCGCCCGTCGTCGTGAAGAAGTGGTCGCCCGCCGCGAGCGCGAAGGCGCGCCGCGCGCATTCGCCCCGCAGCACGGAGGAGAGCGCCAGCGCGTCCAGGTGGCTCGCGTGGTTCGCGACGAGGACGAAGGGCGGCTCGGCCGGCAGGTTCTCCCGCCCCGCCACGGCCAGCCGATGCGCGGCCGCGAGGTAGCCGCGTGTCAGCACCCGCCACGCCCCGTTCAGCGCGAGCGTACCGAGCCCCGCCTCCCGCACCTGGCTGCGCAGGCGCTGCGCCGGTGTCAGCCCGTGGTCGCGCGCGGGCCGCAGGTCGAAGCGCGCGCCCGGCGGGGTATCCCCTTCCGTCATCCGCCGGTGATGAGCCGCGTCGGTTGGTCCAGCCCGAAACCGACGTAGTAGCCGATGAGGTGGAAGGTCGCCGGCGCGACGAGCAGCATCGAGTTGAACCGGTCGAGCACCCCGCCATGGCCCGGGATGACGGTCCCCATGTCCTTGATGCCGAGGTCCCGCTTGATGGAGGAGAGCGTGAGGTCCCCGAGCTGCCCGCCGAGGCTGACGAGCGCGCCGAGCAGGATCAGCAGGTCCCAGCGCTCCATCGGCGTACCGGCGAAGATCGGCTGGCCGACGAGCGCGACGACGGCCGTCGTCGTCACCAGCGCCCCGACGGCGCCGGAGATCGTCTTCCCCGGCGAGGTGTTCGGCAGCAGCTTCAGCCCGCCGATCAACTTGCCCCAGGTGAAGGCCGCGACGTCGTTCAGCGCGACGGCCGTCAGTAGCAGCAGCACGAAGGGTCGGTAGCCCGGGTCGTTGGCCATGTAGCCGAGATGCGCGAGCCCCGCCCCGAACAGCATGAAGGCCACGGTCGCGAGCGCGGTACGCTGGATGTAGCCCTGCGGCCGGTCCAGCGGGATCGAGGCGACGGCGATCGTCGTGACCGTCAGCGGCCAGAGGGCCACAAAGAACCCGTACCAGTGATCCAGCGCCGCGAAGTTCACGAGGAGGATGCCGAGCACGACGACGCCGACGAGGAGATGTTCGCGGAAGAACCCCGTCGCGCGCCCGTATTCCCGGAGGCACGCGAGGCCGAGGAGCGTGACCGCGGCGATCGTGAACACGCGCCCGAGCAGCACGGGGCCGAGCATCAGCGGCAGCAGCACGCACCAGGCGCCGAGGCGCAGCCAGAGCTCCCGCCGCAGGGCCGGCGAGCCCTTCCCCGCCAGGGTCATCGCGCCGATCAGCACCGCCGCGACCGCGACGACGCCGAGCGTCGCGAGGACGATGCCCAGTGCGACCGGATGCTCGAAGGCGCGGGCGAGGCCCTCGGGTGCGGTGGGCCGGGTCATGCGCCGCGGAGGTGCCCCGAGATGCCGGCCAGCCGGCGTAGCGCCGTCAGCACGGACAAGACGGTAATCACGACGAGCGACCAGGAGGGCAGCGCCGCGTGCCAGGCAAGCGGCGTGGCGGCGCACCAGATCGCCAGCGCGGTGACGAGCGCCATGCGGTGCTGCTTCGCCATGGGCCCCCGAAAGTCGCTCGGCGCGCCGACCGTCCGGCCGACCGCCCGGATATAGGCCGCGGACATCGCCCCGAGCGAGGCCGCGAGGCCCCAGGCCGGGCTCCCCGCGGCGACGCCGAGGCCCAGGAGGACCGCGGTGTCGGAGACGCGGTCGGGGACCTCGTTCCAGAGTTCGCCGCGCGCCGAGGCGACGCGGCGCCCGATCGCGACCATGCCGTCGAGGAGGTTGGCGAGCAGCCGCAACTGGACGAAGACCGCCGCCAGCAGCCAGAGCGGCCGAGCCGCCTCCGGCCACCAAGCCGTCCCGGCGAGGATGAATCCGGCCATGAGGCCGGCCCCCATCCCCGCCGCGGAGATGGCATCCGGCGAGGCGTCACGTTCGATCAGCCAGCGGGCGACGCGGTTCATGATCGCCAAGTCGCGGGCAGCGATGGGGCGGCGGTCCGTTCCGTCCATGCCTCACCATGGCACGCCCCCGGCAACGGGGCACCATTCGGATCCAGGCCCGCGGCTCAGCCTTCCTCCGGCACCCTCCCCCGCACCATCCGCCCCCGAGACAATTCCGTCACCACCCCGTGCAGCGTCCGCAATTCCTGCTCCGTCACCTCCCCGCGCTCGAACAGATGTCTCAGGTTCCGCACCATCCCCGGCCGCTTCGGCAGGTTGTCGAGGAAGCCGCAGGCATCGAGTTCCGACACGAGACGGGCCAGGAACCCCTCGAGTTCCCCCTTCGTCGCGACCCGCGTCTCGTTCGTCATCAGCGCGCGGGGCGGGGTGGGCTCAGCCGCGGTCCACCATTCATAGGCCAGGATCATCACGGCCTGCGCGAGGTTCAGGCTCATGTGCTGCGGGTTGAGCGGGTAGCGCACCAGCGTGTCGGCCTGCGCCATGTCGTCATTGTCGAGGCCCGCCCTCTCCGGCCCGAACAGGACCGCCGTCCGCAGGCCGCGGCCGCAGATCGCCCGCAGGTCCTCCGCCGCGGCCCGGGCGGTGCGGACGGGAACGATCACGTGGCGCGGGCGCGGGCAGGTCGCGAAGACGCGCTGGCAGTCCGCGACCGCCTCGGCCACCGTCCCGTGCACGGTCGCGGCGTCCAGGATGCGGTCGGCGCCGGAAGCCGCGTGCCATGCCGTCGCCTGCGGCCACCCGTCCCGCGGCGCCACGAGCCGCAAGTGGAACAATCCCCCGTTCGCCATGGCCCGCGCCGCGGTGCCGACGTTCTGCGCGAGCTGCGGCCGGACGAGGACGACGATCGGCGACTCACCCTCGGGCGGCGTCAGGTCGGCCCCGCCCTCGCGCTTCCAGGTGATAGGCTTGATGGGGGAGGTCATGGGAGGGGCGCCCCATGCCGCGCCGGCCACCCCGGGTCAACGCGGGGCGGGTCAACGCGGGGCGGGTCAACGCGCAGGGCTCGTTGCGCGTTCCCCGACCTCCCATGTGCGATCCGGCCCGATGCTCCATCCGGGGCGGGACGGGTCCACCAGCCGAAGGAGGAACGCATGGCAGCACCGGCGAGCGTGGAGCGCGAGGGGCGGATCATAGTCTCGGGGCACCAGACGGACCTCGGCGACGCCCTGAAGACCTATGCGACGGCGGAGCTGCAGAAGCTGTCGGAGAAGTACTTCGACGGCGCGGAGGACATCACCGCCACCGTCTCCCGCGGCGGCAAAGGCAACGGCTTCGGCTGGAACATCCGCGTGCATGCGGGACGCGACATGTATTTCGACGGCCACGGCGACCACATGGCCAACCCCTACACTGCCTTCAACACGGCCCTAGAACGGGTGGACAAGCAGCTCCGGCGCGAGAAGCGGGCGCGGCGCGAGGACAAGCCCACCAACGCCCTGAAGGACGGGTTGCTCTGACCCAGGCGCCCGGTTCCACAGCGCGCCGGGGGCGGCTTTCGGCGAGGCCGGGGGCGATGCCCGCGGTGCCTCTCGCGCCGGGGGTCCACCCGCTGGGAATTGGCGGGAGGCGGGACGGGCTTCTCTGGGTGCCGGACGGCGTCGCGACGCCCGGCCCGGTCCTCCTCTGGCTGCACGGGGCGGGCGGTGACGCGACGGGGACCGTGCGGCTGATCGAAGCGCCCGCCCGGCGCGCCGGCGTCCCGCTCCTCGTCCCGGAATCGCGGCTCGCGACCTGGGACGTCATCGCCAGGGGCTTCGGGCCCGACGTGGCCTTCCTCGACGCCGCGCTCGGCAGGGCCTTCGATCTCCTCGCCGTCGATCCGGACCGCGTCGCGATCGGCGGCTTCTCGGACGGGGCGTCCTATGCCCTCTCGCTCGGGCTGGCGAACGGGGACCTCTTCCGGGCCATCCTCGCCTTCTCGCCCGGCTTTGCAGCGCCGTCGGACGCGGTCGGCCGGCCGGCCGTCTTCGTCTCGCACGGCGTCGCCGATGCGGTGCTGCCGATCGGGCCGTGCAGCCGCCGGCTCGTACCGCGGCTGCGCCGCGCCGGCTACGACGTGCGCTACGAGGAGTTCGAGGGCGGCCACGTCATCCCGGAGGCCGTGGCGGAGGCTGCCCTCCGCCTCCTCGGCCCGGGCTGAGGGCCCGCAGCATCAGCGCCGTGGCAAGCGGTCCAGCAGGGTCCGCATCTCCGCGATCTCGCGTTCCTGGTCGCGGATGACGGTCTCGGCCATGCGCCGCACTTCGGGGTCGCGCCCGTGCCGCAGGACGGTGCGGGCCATGTCCACCGCGGCCTGATGGTGCGGGATCATGCCGGCGAGGAAGTCGCGGTCCGCGTCGCCGGTCTGGCGCGGCGTGTCGCGCATCATGCGATCCATCGCCTCGCGATAGCCGCTGGAGGCCGCGTTCTCGTTCGCCGGGGCGGCGCCGTGCGCGCCGTGGCCGGCATGCTGGGCGAGGACCCCGCCGGACAGGACGACGAGGCACGGAAGGGCGAGGAAGAGTCGGCGCATCGGGTTCTCCTCTGCTAGGGCGGCGGAGATGGGGCCCTGCCCCGGGGCAGGGTCAACGCCCCGGGGACAAGGCGGCTCAGGCCCGGCGCCAGGTTGTGCCGTTCTTCGTATCCTCCAGGACGACGCCCTTCGCGGTCAGGTCGTCGCGGATGCGGTCGGCCTCGGCCCAGTCGCGGCGGGCGCGGGCGGCGAGCCGGGCCTGGATCGCCGCCTCGATCGCCGCGTCGTTCCCCTCCCCTCCCCGACGCCAGGCGACGGCGTCTGAGTTCAGGATGCCGAGGACCTCCGCGACTTCGCGCATCGCAGCCGCGGCTTGGCCGGGATGCGGCTTCCAGCCGCGCGCCGCGCGGTCCAGCACGACCGTCGGGGAGCCGCCGACGGAGAGCGCGTTCTCCAGCGTCCGCAGGTCCTGGAGGCGGGCGATGGCGAGCGGCGTGTTCAGGTCGTCGGCCAGTGGCTCCAACGCCCATTCCACCATGTCGCGGACGGTGTCGTCGTCCGCGGCGGGCACGGGCAGGGCGCGGGCGAGGAGGGCGTAGAAGGAATCGAGTTCCGCCTTCGCCTCGTGCAGCCGCTCCTCCGAATAGTCGAGCGCGGCGCGGTAATGGGTGCGCAGCAAGACGAGGCGGAAGGCCTCCCCGGCCCAGGGGCCGAGGCGCAGGATGTCGCGCACCGTGAGGAAGTTGCCGAGCGACTTCGACATCTTCTCGCCGTTCACGAGCAGCATGCCGTTGTGCAGCCACATCCGCGCGAAGTGGGAGTGCGGGAAGGCGCAGCGGGACTGGGCCAGCTCGTTCTCGTGGTGCGGGAAGATCAGGTCCTGGCCGCCGCCATGGATGTCGAACTCCTCGCCGAGGTGGCGCCAGGACATGGCGGAGCATTCGATGTGCCAGCCCGGGCGGCCGCGACCCCAGGGGGAGTCCCAGCCCGGCATCGCATCCGTGGACGGCTTCCAGAGCACGAAGTCGCCGGGGTCCCGCTTGTAGGGGGCAACGTCGACCCGCGCGCCCGCCAGCAGTTCGTCCGGGTCGCGGCCGGAGAGGCGGCCGTATTCGGGGAAGGACGCGACGGAGAAGAGGACGTGGCCGTCGGCGGCATAGGCGTGGCCGCCCTCGACCAGCCGGCCGATGAGCGTGACCATGTCGGCGATGCTGTCCGTCGCGCGCGGCTCGACGTCGGGCGGCAGGATGTTCAGGGACGCCATGTCGGCGTGGAAGTCGGCCGTAGTGCCGGCGGTGATCTCGGCGATCGAATGGCCGGTCTCGGCCGCGCGCGCCATGATCTTGTCGTCCAGGTCGGTGATGTTCCGGGCGTAGGTCACGCGTGGGTAACGCCGGCGCAGCAGCCGCGCGAGCACGTCGAAGACGACGTTGGGCCGGGCGTTCCCGAGATGCGCGAGATCGTAGACCGTCGGGCCGCAGACATACATGCGCACGTGGCCCGGATCGATCGGAACGAAGGGTTCGCGCTGGCGCGTGGCGGAGTTGTGGAAGTGCAGCGGGGGGATCATCGGACAACCTGAACGTCGTGGCGGCGGGACGCTGCCGGGCGGGCAGCGGGGGGCGGCTCAGCGGCGACAGGGCGTCCGGGACATCGGGCGGGTATGGGCCAGGGGGCGGCGGGGTTCAAGCCTCGCGCGCCGGTCAGCCCTCAGCCAGGACGGCAAAGGCCGGGCGGCCGGCGCAGCGGCCCATCCAGGCGCCGAGACGGGCGAAGGGCGTGAGGTCCACGCCCAGCATCGCCACCCAGCCGACGAAGGCGGCGAGGTGCGTGTCCGCCAGCGTGTAGTCGCCGAGCAGGTAGTCACGCCCGGCCAGCGCGCCGTCGAGGATCGCGAGCGCGGCGAGGGTGTCGCCCCGCGCCTTCCCTGCCGCTGTGGCGTCGCGGGCCTCCGGGACCACCCAGTCGGCCGAGGCAACCTCTACACCGCCCTCGTTCCCCGGGGGCAGGGCTTCGGCGAGCCGGCCGGCCGCCTCGGCCAGGCGGACATTGGCCCAGACGATCCATGTCATCGCCTGCCCACGGCGCGGACCGGCCGCGGGATAGAGGCCGCGCTCCACGCCGAAGACCTCGCCTAGATACATCGTGATCGCTCCGGACTCCCAGATCGGTACGCCGTCATGGACGATGACGGGCACGCGGCCATTCGGGTTGAGCGCGAGAAATTCCGGACTCTTGGTGCCGGAGGCGCCAAAGGGCTGCCGCACGCGCTCGCAGGGGATGCCGAGTTCGGCAAGGACGAGCGTGGTGACGGTTGCTGTGGAGTTCGGCGCGTAGTGGAAGACGAGGCTCATGGGGCGGTCGCCTGGGTTGCCGCGACGGATCGACGCAGCCGTTCCGCGACGCGGTCCCGCCCGATCAGGGGCAGGAAGGTCTTGAGGTCGGGACCGTGGTCTTCACCCGTCAGGGCGCGGCGGAGCGGCAGGAACAGGGCCTTGCCCTTCCGGCCCGTCGCGGCGCCGACCGCGGCGGTCCAGGCGGGGAAGGTCGCGGTGTTCCAGGGTTCGGGTGGGAGGGCGTCGAGCGCGGCATGGAGCAGGTCGCGTTCCTCCGGCTGCTCGGGCACGGTGATCGTGCCGCGCGCCGTCTCCAGCCAGTCCTTCGCTTCCGGAAGCAGATCCAGGTTTCCTCGGATCGCCAGCCAGAAGACCTCGTCCGCGCCTTCGGGCAGGCGGTCGCGCACGGCGGCGTAGTCCAGGCCGTGCAGGTGGCGGCGGTTCAGGGCGAGCAACTGCTTCGTGTCGAAGCGCGCGGTGGAATGGGACACGCGGGAAAGGTCGTAGTCGCGCGCGAGCTCCGCCGGCGGCGCGGCGGCGGGGTCATGCGACGTCCCGAGCGCCGCGAGGTAGCCGACGAGGGCCGGCGCCTCGATCCCGTCACGCCGGAAGTTCCGAAGCGAGACGGAGCCGAGGCGCTTCGAGAGCGGGCCGCCTGATTCGTCGGTCAGCAACGGCAGGTGGGCGAAGCGGATGCGGTTGGGACGTCCGGTCCCGTTCAACGAAGACAGGGCTTCCAGGATGTCGAGCTGGATACCCGTGTTGGTGACGTGGTCCTCGCCCCGGATGATATCGGTGATCCCCGTCTCCAGGTCGTCCACGACGGAGGTGAAGGTGTAGAGGAAGGTCCCGTCGGCGCGCACCAGCACGGGGTCCGACAGGCTGGGCAGCTTGACGGAACGCTCGCCCAGCACGCCGTCGCGCCAGGCGACGGTGCGGTGGTTCAGCTTGAAGCGGTAGTAGGGCTGCTTGCCGTTGGCGATCGCGCGCTGGAGCTGGTCCGGCGTCATCTTCAGGGCGCCGCGGTCGTAGATCGGGGCGCGGCCCTGCTTGCGGCGCTGCTCCCGCTTGTAGTTCAGCTCCTCCTCGCTCTCCAGGCAGGGGTAGAGCAGGCCCTTCGCCTTCAGCGCCTCCGCCGCGGCGGCATAGCGTTCCGTGCGGTCGGACTGGCGGAAGGATTCGTCCCAGTCGAGGCCGAGCCAGCGCAGGTCTTCCTCGATGCCCTGCGCGAATTCCGGCTTGGAGCGTTCGACGTCCGTGTCGTCCAGACGCAGGACGAAGGTGCCGCCGTGACGGCGCGCGTGGAGCCAGTTCGCGAGCGCGACACGGGCATTGCCGACATGCAGGAAGCCCGTGGGGCTCGGGGCGAAGCGGACCTTCACTCCGAGGGTTCCCGAATCACGTCGTCCTCGGGCGGCTCGTCCTCCTCGTCCTCATCGTCGCCGCGGTCGCGGCGGGGGTCGAGGGAGCGCCAGTCGCGTTCGGCCTGCGATCGTGCCGGCTTCGCCGCGAAGTTCCGGATGTCGTCCGTGCTCGTCCAGCCCTGTCCCGTGGCATCGCGGGCCTCGGCGTCCTCGCCGAAGGCGAACCAGTTGTTCAGCGTGTCGTCCGCCGAGGCGCCGGGGACGCGGCAGCGCTCCACGCTGTCGCGGACGTAACGGCGTGCGAAGGTCGCGGCGTCGGCGAGGCTGCGGAAGCCCCGCACCTCCTCCGGCGCATCTGACGCGCCGGAAAGGTCCCGGATCGTGACGACGGGGCCGCCGGAGGCGGCGTCGGGCGTGTCGGGCATCAGGACACCAGCGCCGTGAAGCCGTTGGTGATGGGGTAGCGCCGGTCCCGCCCGAAGGCGCGCGGGCCGATCTTCACGCCGGGCGGGGCCTGGCGGCGCTTGTATTCGGCGCGGTCCAGCATCTTCCAGACCCGCACGACCGTCGCGCGGTCGTGGCCGCGCTCGACCAGCTCATCCACGGAGCGCTCGTGCTCCACGATGCCTTCCAGGATCGCGTCGAGTTCGTCGTAAGGCGGAAGCGAGTCCTGGTCCTTCTGGTCCGGCTTGAGTTCGGCCGAGGGCGGCTTGGTGATGACGCGTTGCGGCATCACGGCGCCGGAGGGACCGAGCAAGTCGGGCAGGTGGTTCGCGTTGCGCCACCAGGACAGCGCGAAGACCGTCGTCTTGTACAGGTCCTTCAGCACGGAATACCCGCCGCACATATCGCCGTAGAGCGTGGCGTAGCCCGTGCTCATCTCGCTCTTGTTGCCGGTGGTCAGCAGCATGTCGCCGAATTTGTTAGACATCGCCATGAGCGTCACGCCGCGGATGCGGGACTGCAGGTTCTCCTCGGTGATGTCGGGCGGGCGGTTGCCGAAGGCCGGCGCCAGCATGCCGGCGAAGGCCTCCATCGCCGCGCCGATGTTCACCGTGTCGTAGCGCACGCCCAGCAGGCGCGCGCATCCCTCCGCATCCTCAAGGCTTTCGTGCGACGTGTAGGGGGAGGGCATCATCACGCAGCGCACGCGGTCCGGCCCCAGCGCGTCCACGGCGCAGGCCGCGGTCAGCGCGCTGTCGATGCCGCCGGAGAGGCCCAGCACGACGCCGGGGAAGCGGTTCTTCTCGACGTAGTCGCGCAAGCCCAGGACCATCGCGCGCCAGATCTGTTCTTCGCGCGACATCGGCGCCGGGATGGCCTGCGGCTCGCAGCGCCAGCCCGTCGTGCCGCGGGTCCAGTCGGTCATCACCATCGCTTCCTGGAAACCGGGGAGGACGACGGCGAGGGACCGGTCGGCGTTGAGGACGAAGGAATTGCCGTCGAAGACCAGTTCGTCCTGGCCGCAGACCTGGTTGAGGAAGAGAAAGGGCAGGTTGTTCTCGACCACGCGGGAGACGGCGAGGTCCACGCGGAACGTGCTCTTCCCCGCCTCGAACGGCGATCCGTTGATGGAAAGCAGCATTTCCGCGCCGGATTCTGCCAACGTCTCCGAAACCGACTGGAACCACCAGTCCTCGCAGATCATCAGCCCCAGGCGCACGCCTCGGAACACCACGGGGCCGGGCGCGGGGCCCGGGTCGAACACGCGCTTGTCGTCGAAGACGCCGTAGTTCGGCAGTTCGTGCTTCGCGCGACGGGCGCGGATCTCGCCGCCGTCCAGCAGGAACAGGGCGTTGTGCAGCTGGCCCCCGTTCTTCCAGGGCCCACCGACGACGAGGCCTGGGCCGCCGTCGGCGGTCGCTTCCGCCAGCCGCACGATGGCGGCATCGCATTCGGCCTGGAAGGCGGGTTTCCGCACCAGATCCTCGGGCGGGTAGCCGGCGATGGAAAATTCGGGCGTCAGGACGAGGTCCGCGCCCGCGCGCGCAGCCTCCGCGCGCAGCGCGAGAATGCGGTCGGCGTTGTGGCGGATCGCGCCCTCATGCGGATTGAACTGCGCGAGGGCGATGCGGAGCGTGTCGGGCATGCGACGGCGAACCTAGGGAGGGGGTCCCCCCGGTCAACGCGATGCGCGGCCTCGCCCGACCTCCTGGCGCAACAGTGGCCGGTCCGCGCAGCGGTTCGGGGGCTGCCCGTCCACGACATGCGAGAGCACGACGCTGCCGGCGGCCGTCACCAACCCGCCGCAGGCCGCGACGCGAAGCATCCGTCGCAGGGGAGGCAGCAGGTCCCGCGGGCCGAGCGCGGCGGCCCCCTTGAAGGCCTCCGCCCGGACCGCGTGGATGCGGTTGGAGTGGTTCGTCGCGGAGAGGTTCCAACCCGGCGGGATGCCGCCGGCCACCGCCACCTGTCCGCGGCCCTCAGGGCGGAACGAAACGATACGCACGGCCGGCCCGAACCGGATGTAGCGCGGCCCGGCCTCGACGGGCGGTGCGGCCACTGCCGGCAGGAGGGACGCGCGGAGGATGGCACGCGTCATGGCCGAGCCGCCTCCGCCCGGGCTGCGGCGCCGCGCGGCAGCCCCGCGACCCCCATCACCATCCCCGCGCAGACCAGCGCAACCCCGACGAGCCCCAGCGCTCCCAGCGGCTCCTCCAGCAGCGGCCAGGCGCCGAGTGCGGCCAGCGCCGGGACGACGGAGGTGATGGTCGTCGTGGGTCCTGGCCCCAGCGCGACGACGGCCCGTGCGAAGAGGAACCCCGCCACGATCACCGCCACCGCCCCCTGCCAGACGAACTGGAAGGCGATCGCGCCCCAGGGCACGGCGTGGAGGTTGGTTGGCAGGGCGAAGACCCAGACCGGCAAGAAGAACACCGCGGGCCAGAAGGCGACCGCGATCGTCGCGTCCAGCGCCGGCACACGCCAGGACCGCAGGAGGATCGTGAAGGTCGCCCAGTTGAAGGCGGCGCAGAGGAACAGCAGGTCCCCCCGCCACGCACCGGGGTTGTTCCGCATCGTCGAGGACGCCAGCAGGACGATGCCCGATGCCACCACCGCCAGGGCCGCAGCGCGACGGCGCGTCCACGGCTCCCGCAGCACCAGCGCCGCCAGGGCCGCGGTCTGGAATGCCAGTGTACCCGGCATCATCACGGCACCATGCGCCGCCGGCGCGAAGGCAAAGCCGCAATAGGCGAGGATAGGAAAGCCGAACCCCGCCGTCCCGACCAGCGCGATGCCTCGCCCGAGCCCGAGCCGCGGGAACCCCGCGCGGCGATCAGCGGCAGGATGAAGAGGAACGCCCCGGCGTAGCGCAGCGCTGCGGTATCCCACGGCGTCAGGGCCTGCTTCGCCGAGAGCCGCGAGAACAGGATGAACCCCGCCCAGACCAGCAGCAGCGCGAAGGCGCAAGCGAGGCCGATCCGGCGCTCCCGCGCCGCCCGCGCCGCCCCGTCCATCGGCTCCGACCCGTCCGGCATGGGGGGAGACTAGGGCGTCGCGCGCCGGGCGGCGACCGGCGCTGGCCCGCCGCTTCGGAATGGCCGATACGACGGCCATGAGCGAGCGACCGGCCTACCTTCCCGGCGATCACCTGCCGGCCATCACCATTCCCGACGCGGCGGGGCAGCCCTACGCCCTGATGCACCAGGCCATCGCGGGGCTGCACCGGATCCTCATACTGGGGCGTGAGCCCTCCCCCGCTGCGCTGGCCGCCGCGGAGGCTCCGCTCCGGCACCGCGAGGCGATGCTAATCCTCGTCCGGAACGGGCAGCCGGACGGGGCACGGCGGAGCGGCGGGCCGGTCCGGGTCTTCGATCCCCAGGGGCAGTTGGGGGCGGTGCTGGGCCTGCCTTCGGGCGGGGTGGCAGTCATCTCGCCCCGGGGTCGCCTTTCCCTCTCGCTCCGGGGCGCGACGCCGGACGAGGGGCTGCGCGACGCCCTCGCCACCCTGCCGGAGCCCGTCGAGCCCCCGGTGTTCCGCAGCGGCGCGCCGGTCCTGATCGTGCCGGACGTGCTGGAGCCCGACCTCGTCGCCGCCCTGCTGCGGCACTGGGAGGCGGGCGAGAAGCAGCGGGACCGCGTCGCCGCGTCGTCGGGCGGCCAAGTGGACGCGCCCTCCATCAAGCGCCGCGCCGACGTGATGCTGGATGACCGGGCCCTGCACGCCGCCTTCCAGGCGCGGATCGAGCGGCGGGTGATCCCGGAAATGGCCCGCGCGACGCGGTTCCGCGCCGTCAGCTTCGAACTGCCGCGGATCGGCTGCTACGACGCGGCCGATGCCGGCGGCTTCGGCGCGCACCGCGACAACCGCACGCCCACGACGGCTCACCGCCGCTTCGCGATGAGCCTGAACCTGAACACCGGGGATTACGAGGGCGGGCAGGTCCGCTTCGCGGAGTTCGGGCCGGAGCTCTACGAGCCGCCGAAGGGAGGCGCCGTGATCTTCTGCTGCGACCTGCTGCACGAGGCGCTGCCCGTCACGCGCGGACGGCGCTTCGCCATCTTCACCTTCTTCACGGATGCCGAGGGCTCCGCGCAGGAGAAGCGGTTGATCGAGGAGCACCGGGCGAAAGGCTTCACCGGCGTCACGCTGCGCTGAGGCCGATCCGCGCGGGGCGGGATTCGCCCGGAGCGGTGAACCGGTCCTGCGGCCGACGGACCGGCGCCGCCGGTGCCCGAGACGGTCGGCGGATCCGGCTCGGTGGATCCGGCGCCGTCAGCCCTTCCGCGCGGCGCGCAGCAGGAACTCGCGCCCGACCTTCACCCGCGGCACGCCGTCGTAGGAGATGATGTCGGCCGTCGCGTAGGTCTCGCCCCAGGCATCGGGGATGAACGATCCGGTGCCTACGACGTCAACCGGCGCCTTGGCTTCGGCCATGACGCGGCATTTGCCGACCCCGAAGCCGGAGGACGCGATGATCCGCACCTTCGGGAAGCCGGCCTCGTCCAGCGCTTCCCGCATGCGCCAGATCGCCGCGGCGGAGACGCCGGTCCCCGTGAGGTAGCGGAGTTCGGTCTCCGAGCGGTATCGGCGAATGGCGCCGGGGACGTGCCGTTCCAGCACGGCGTAGGATTCCTGGGGATCGAGCCCTTCGAGGAAGCGGCCGCCATGGGTGTCGAGGCGCACCGCCATCTTCCCGGCCGCTGCGAGGTCGGGGAAGCGGCGGCAGACCGCCAGGCCGTCCGTCACCTCCATGCCGAAATAGTCGGTGAGGACCGTGAGGTTCTGGTCCGGGAAGACCTCGTGGAACATCTCCGCCGCGCGGACGGTGGAGCCGGCATAGCCGATAAGGGCGTGCGGCATCGTCCCGAGGCCGCGTTCGGCGCCGTAATAGGCGGCGGTCGCATCGTTTGCGTTGCCGATGAAGCCGCGCGCGCCCTCGGCCTTCGCAGCCTCGCTGCCGACGGCGGCAGCGTAGGCCATCAGTTCCTGCATCTCGGCGCCGGCGCAGTGGCGGGCTTCCATGGCCAGGAACGGTACGTGCGGCAAGGCGAGGCACATCTGGTAGGCGTTGTGCGCCGCGACGCAGGCCGCGCCGAGTTTCTGGAGCAGTAGCGTCTCCAGGTCCGACAGGTGGATGAAGGAGCCGGTGACGTAGAGGATGGGATCGCCCGCGCCGACCCAGGCGCCTTCGGCGTGCAGGATTTCCACGTCGAAGCGCGCGTTCCGCAGCCGCGCCGCGCTCTCCAGCCAGTCCAGCATCAGCCTTGGGGCGGAAACGACGGGACGGCGCAGGAAAATGGCGTATGTGACGCGGCAATCGCCGAACTGGCCGACGATCGCTTTCGTGCGCTTGAAGTAGCTGTCCGTTCGCGCGGCGATGTCGGCCTCGCTCGCGACGGGGGCGTGGCCGGGGGGAAGGGCGTCCATCGGCGGGAGGTGCCGACCTACTGCGCGGCGCGCAAGGGCAGGCCGGTCATGTCGGCCCGCCGCGCCTTCAATTCCTCGGCGAGGAGGAAGGCCAGCTCCAGCGACTGCTCCGCGTTCAGCCGCGGGTCGCAAAACGTCGCGTAGTTGCCGGACAGGTCGGCCTCCGACAGGCGGTGCGCGCCGCCGAGGCATTCGGTCACCTCGCGTCCCGTCATCTCCACGTGCACGCCGGCGGGCACCGTGCCCTCGGCGTGGTGCACGTCAAAGAAGGCGCGAGTTTCCTTGAGGATCGCGTCGAAGGAGCGGGTCTTGTAGGCGCCGGCCGCCCCGCTGAAGACGCTATGCGTGTTGCCGTGCATCGGGTCGCAGATCCAGGTGACCTTGCGGCCGGCGCGGGCGACGGCACGGGCGAGCGGCGGCAGCTTTTCGCTGACCTTGTCGGCCCCCATGCGCGCGATGAGCGTCAGCCGCCCCGCCTCGTTCCGCGGGTTCAGCCGCTCGGTGAGGCGCAGCAGGTCGTCCGGGTCCTGGCTCGGGCCGACCTTCATCCCGATCGGGTTGGAGATGCCGCGCATGAACTCGACATGCGCGCCGTCCAGTTGCCGCGTGCGGTCGCCGATCCAGAGGAAGTGCGCGGACGTCGCATACCACTGGCCCGGATGCGTGGAGGGATCGCGGGTCAACGCCTGCTCGAAGGGCAGCAGCAGGGCTTCGTGGCCGGTGTAGAAGTCGGTCTCACGGATCTGCGGGGCATTCGCGCTGTTCATGCCGCAGGCCGCCATGAAGCGCAGCGTCTCGTCGATGCGGCGCGCGAGGTCGGCGTAGCGGTCCGCAAGCGGGGAGCGCGCGACGAAGCCGAGGTTCCAGCGATGTACCTCGTGCAGGTCGGCGTAGCCGCCGGTCGCGAAGGCGCGCAGCAGGTTCAGCGTCGCCGCGGCCTGCATGTAGGCAAACTCCATCCGCGACGGGTCGGGTGTCCGCGCCTCCGGCGTGAAGTCCGGGCCGTTGATGATGTCGCCGCGGTAGGATGGCAGCGAAACGCCGCCCTGGGTCTCGGTGTCGGAAGAACGGGGTTTGGCGAACTGCCCGGCCATGCGCCCCATCTTCACGACGGGGGTCCCGCCGCCGAACGTCAGCACCACGGCCATCTGCAGCAGCACGCGGAACGTGTCGCGGATGGTGTTGGACGTGAAGTCGGCAAAGGATTCCGCGCAGTCGCCGCCCTGGAGGACGAAGGCCTTTCCTTCCCCCGCCAGCGCGAGCTGCGCCTTCAGCCGGTCCGCCTCACCTGCAAAAACGAGCACGGGGTATCGGGCGAGCTTGCGCTCCATCGCCTCCAGCGCGGATGCGTCGGGATAGGACGGAACCTGCCGGATCGGCTGGTCGCGCCAGGAGGCGGGGTGCCACTTCGACTCGTGACGCGGGGTCTCGTTACGCGGGGTCATCGGGAAGGCTGGTCCGTGCGGTGGGCGCGCTCTCCGGCGCGGCGCCGCACCATAGGGGGGCGACGGGTCGCGGGGGAAGCGTCGCTGCCCCCTGACGGCCGGGACTTGGCTCCCTAGATGGAGGAATGTCCATCTTTCCAGGAGGCTCCATGAACCGGCGCATGCTTCTCGGCGCGGCCACGCTCCTTCTCCCCACCGGCACGGCCCTGGCCCATCACGGCTGGGGCTGGGCCGAGGGGGAACAGACCACCCTTTCCGGCACCATCCGGCAGGTCACGATCGCCCCGCCCCACCCCGTCCTGCAGGTCCAGTCGGCAGACGGCGCGGTCTGGACGGTGGAACTCGGCAATCCCAACCAGACCAGCCGCGCGGGCTTCGTCGACGGCGTGGCCAAGCCGGGCGACCGAATCGTCGCGCTCGGCAACCGGTCCCTGAACCAGGGGGAACGCCGGCTGAAGGCCGTGCGCGTGACGGTGAACGACCGGCAGTTCGACATTTATCCGGAGCGGATCGGCCGGACCAGCTGATCCGGCGTGGAGCAGGATGCCTGGACGGCGCTGTCGGAATGGGTCGTCCCGGCGGCGCTGCGCCGCTCCTCGTCCCTTTACGCTGCGGTGAACGCCGCGCACATCATAGGCATCGGGCTGCTGCTCGGCGCAATCGCAACGCTGGATGCGCGTCTGCTCGGTGCGTTCCGCCGGACGCCCGTCGCCGCGATCGGCCCGCCGCTGGTGCGCGTCGCCGGGACGGGGCTCGGGGTTGCGATCGCGACCGGTGCGCTGCTCTTCTCCGTGCGACCGGCGGAATACGCGGCAAACCCCGCCTTCCTCGCGAAGCTCGCCCTCGTCGCGCTTGGCCTGTTGAACGTCGCGGCACTTCGCCTCGGCCCGGGCTGGCGGCACGCACTCGCGGGAGGGGACCTCACCGCGGCCGTCCGCCTCGGCGCGGCCGCCTCCCTGGGGATCTGGATCGCCGCGATTCTCGCGGGGCGCTGGATCGCCTTCGTCGCCTGACGGCTCAGGCCGCCTTCGCCGCGTCCCCGACCCGCCGCGTCGCGGTGCGCAGCGTCACGAATTCCTCCGCAACCGTCGGGTGGATGCCGATCGTTGCGTCGAGCTGCGCCTTCGTCAGCCCGTTCACCACCGCCACCGCCATGCCCTGCATGATCTCCGGCGAATCCTCGCCGAGCATGTGGGCGCCCAGCAACCGGCCGGTCCCCGCCTCCACCACCAGCTTCATCAGGGCACGCCGCCCCGCGCGCTTGGTGATGGTATGGCGCAGTGGCGTGAAGCGGGCGGTGTAGATGTCGGCGGGGCCACGGACCGCCGCCTCCTCTTCCGTCAGCCCGACGCTCGACATCGGCGGCGTCGTGAAGACGGCCTTCGGCACGTTCTCGTAGGACACCTTCCGTGGCCGGTTGCCGAAGAGCGTGTCGGCCAGCGCGTGTCCCGTCGCCGTCGCGAAGGGCGTCAGGTTCACGCGGTCGGTCACGTCGCCCAGCGCGTAGATATGCGGCACATTCGTCGCGTGGTCGTCGTCCACCGGGATCGGATGGCCCTCCCGCGCCGTCAGGCCGGCGGCTTCCAGGTTCATGCCCCGCGTGTTCGGCGCGCGGCCCGTCGCAAGGATCACGGCATCCGCCTCGACCACCTTGCCGGAAAGGAAGCGCACGACCTTCGTGCCGCCCCGCTCCGTGATCTCCGCCGGCGTCTCGTTCGGCAGGAGGGTCAGGCCGTTCTGCGTCAGGGTCTCGGCGATCGCCTCGCGCAGTTCGTGATCGAAGCCGCGCAGCGGCAGCGACTGGCGATAGGCCACCGTGACCTCCGCGCCCAGGCCGTGCAGCAGGTTCCCGAACTCCAGCCCGATATAGCCGGCGCCGACCATCAGCACGCGGCGCGGCATTTCCTGCAAGGTGAACAGGTCGTCCGAAATCATCCCGAGCGCGGCGCCCGGAATGCTAGGGCGCGTGGGATGGCCGCCGACCGCGATGACGATCCGCGCCGCCGTGACGCGCTGCGCCCCGTCCGGCGTCTCGACCTCGATCTCGTGCGGGCCGAGGAACCGCGCCCGCCCCTCATATGTCTTCGCCCCCGCCGCGTTGAGCATGCGGGCATAGACGGCGGCAATCCGCCCCACCTCCTCGTCCCGCGCGCGGACGAGGGTCATCCAGTCATGCCGCCGTTCCCCGAAGGACCAGCCGAAGGCCGCGGCATCCTCGGCCCAGGTGCCGTACTCTGCCGCGTTGACCATCAGCTTCTTCGGCACGCAGCCCACGTTGACGCAGGTGCCGCCCCAGAAGCGCCCCTCCGCGATGCCGACGCGGGCGCCGTGGGTCGCGGCGATGCGTGCGGTCCGGACGCCAGCCGAGCCGCCGCCGATGACGAAGAGGTCGAAGTCGTAGGTACCACTCATGGAACGGAAGGTCGGGTCAGGGGCGGGCCAGGGCAAGCCCCGTCCGAGGCATGGGACCGATGCCCGGCACCTAATGCCGCCCGCGCCGCGGCGATCCGCTCGCGGGCGAAAGCGAGGACGGCGCGCGCTTCCTCCGGTCCGGCCAGGGCGCGGAGCGGCACCGCGATCCCCTGCACGTGGCCGATCCAGAACAGGAGGAGGCCGTCCGCCTCCTCCGCCTCCGTGAAGACCCGCCAGGCATGGAGGGCGTTCCCGGCCTCGCCCGCCGAGCCGACCCCCTCCGCCCCAATCCGCACCCGGCGCGGCAGGCGCTGCACGTCGGTCGAGGCAAGCGCGAAGGCCGCGACGCCGCGCTGGTAGCGGGCAATCGCCCCGCGCATCGCAAGCAGCCCGGCGACGTAGGCGCCGAGGATGAGGAAGCCCAGGCCCCAGGCCGACCCTTCGTCGTGCACGATCCCCAGCTCGCGCACCGCGAGCGCGCCGAGGAAGGTTATGGCGAGGCCCAGCAGCGTCTCCCGCCACGCCGCCGGGCGGGGCGCGGCGGCACCCGTCCGCACCGCGGCGCGCCGGGCATAGGCGGCGAGTTCCGCGTCCGTCAGCACGAACTCCGCCTCGAAGGACGGCCCTGCCACGATCACGTCTCCGCCCACATCCGCAGGAGGTTCGCGTAGGACCGCGCGATCCGGTGGAAGGTCTCGCCCGCCCCCTCCCGCGCGTGGACGGCAATCCGCGCGGCGGCGAGGTCGAAGAGCACCTCCCGCGCCGCGGGATCCCGCACCAGGCTCTGCGCCCAGGTCACGGCGACCAGCCGCTCCCCCGCCGTTACCGGAGCGACGCGATGCAGGGTCGTGGCGGGATAGGCGATCGCATCGCCGGCGCCGAGCTTGTAGGCGGCCTCCCCGCCCGGCGAGTCCAGGACCAGCTCCCCGCCCTCGTAGGTACCCGGATCGGCCAGGAACACCGTCACCGACACGTCGGCACGGGTCGGCCCAGACGGGTCGGACATCCCCATCAGCGCGTCGTCCACGTGCAGGTCGTAGGCCGGCGAGCCCTCTGCCACGCAGCGGTAGCGGGCCAGCAGCACGGGACGCAGCCGGCGCGGCAGGGCCGCGGCGCGGAAGACCGCATTCGCGAGCAGCGCAGCGGATACCATCGCCGCGGCTTCCCGCGCGCGCGGGTCGTCCGCGGCCGCCTGCTCGTTCCGCTTAGCCTCCCGCGCGTGCCAGCCGGCCGTGCGCCGCCCATCCTCGAACCGTGCCTCGGACAGGAGGGCGCGGATGCGCGACAGCCGGTCCGGGTCCAGGACGCCGCCGATCGGGACGATCACGGGCGGCGCGCGGTCAGGGCAGGTCTTCCAGGACCAGCTTGAGGTTCGCCGTGGCCGCACTCACGGTGCCTGCCTCCACCGCCCGGTCCGGCCGCGCCGCACCGGGATAGGCAGTGGCGAGGGCATCGAGGGCCGTCCGCATCGCGATCGCGGCTTGCGCATGTCCCGCCGCGTCCAGGGCGGGCGCGACGCCGACAGCCCGGCGCCGCGCCGCGAGGTAGAGGCCGAGGCCGTCCAGATACGGCTCGACCTCCGTCGTCCGCGCGGCGTAGGCGGCCTGGAGCGCGGCACGGTCCGCCAGTTCCCCGATGGCCAGCGCCCGCACCTTGAGGGTCGGGCCGGGCTCCGGCGCCCGCGCTTCGGCCAGGACGAGCGCCTCCAGCACCGCGTCCACCGCCGCCACGATCCGGTCGGCAGGCGCGCGCTCCAGCGCAAGGTCCCGGGCGCGTTCCATCGGCGCCTGCAGGTCCGGCGCACCACGGGCCTTCAGCACCTCCTCCATCGGCACGAGGATCTCGACGATCGGGTGCGCGAAGAGTGCGGAAGCCGTCTGCACGTCACCCGCCAGGTAGGCCTCCCTCCCCGCGAGGTAATGCGCCGCAGCGACGTCCAGCGCGGTGACGTAGGCGACCGGGTCGGTCCCGGCACGCGCGGCGTCGATGCCGCCCTCGCCACCCTCGCCCCCTTCCCCGCCCTCACCTCCGCCCATCCCGCCCGACGCGGGCACCTGCGCCTGCGCCGGGGCTTCGGAGCCCGCGAGGACGACGAAGGCGCCGAGGCCGAGCCAGAGCTTCGTTCGGCGCGTGATCGGGGGTGGCGTGCTCATGCGCTCAGGCCCCCAGGCCGCCGAGAAGGCAGTACTTGATCTCCATATATTCCTCGATGCCGTACTTGCTGCCCTCGCGCCCCAGGCCGGATTCCTTCACGCCGCCGAAGGGCGCGACTTCCGTGCTGATGATGCCCTCGTTGATGCCGACGATGCCGCTCTCCAGCGCCTCGGCGACGCGGAAGATCCGGCCGACGTCGCGGGCGTAGAAGTACGACGCCAGCCCGAACTCCGTGTCGTTCGCCAGGCGGATCCCCTCCTCCTCCGTCCCGAAGCGGATCAGGGGCGCCATCGGCCCGAAGGTCTCCTCGCGCAGCACCTTCGCGGAGAGCGGGACGTCGGTGAGGATCGTCGGCTGGAAGAAGTTGCCACCGCGCTCGTGCCGGTGGCCACCGGTCAGCACCTTCGCGCCGCCGGCCGTGGCGTCGGCGATGTGTTCCTCGACCTTCGCGACGGCGTCGGCATTGATCAGCGGGCCCTGGGTCACGCCAGGCTCGGTGCCCGGGCCGACCTTCAGGGCCTCGACCGCCGCCTTCAGCTTCCCGGCAAAAGCGTCGTAGACCCCGTCCTGCACGAGGATGCGGTTGGCGCAGACGCAGGTCTGGCCCGTGTTGCGGAACTTGCTGGCCATCGCGCCCTGCACCGCCGCGTCCAGGTCCGCGTCGTCGAAGACAAGGAAGGCCGCGTTGCCGCCGAGTTCCATCGACGTCTTCTTGATGGTCGAGGAACACATCGCCAGCAGCTTGCGGCCGACCTCGGTACTGCCGGTGAAGGAGACCTTCGCGACGTCCGGGTTGGTGCAGAGCTCCTGGCCCTGCTCGCCGGACGGCCCGGTGATGACGTTGCAGACGCCCGGCGGCATGCCCGCACGTTCCGCCAGCACTGCCAGTGCCAGCGCCGAGAACGGCGTCTGGGAGGCCGGGCGGATCACGCCCGTGCAGCCCGCGGCCCAGCCCGGGCCGGCCTTGCGGGTGATCATTGCGGCCGGGAAGTTCCAAGGCGTGATGGCCGCGAAGACGCCGATCGGCTGCTTCATGACAAGGATGCGGGTGCCCGCCTTGAAGGTCGGGATGACGTCGCCGTAGACCCGCTTCCCCTCCTCGGCGAACCATTCGATGAAGGAGGCGGCGTAGGCCACCTCGCCCTTCGCCTCGGCCAGCGGCTTTCCCTGCTCAGCCGTCATGATGGCCGCGAGGTCGTCGGCATTCGCGTGCATCAGGTCATGCAGGCGCCGCAGGATCGCCGCGCGCTCCTTGGCGAGCATCGCGCGCCACTTCGGCTGGGCGTCCTTCGCCGCGGCGATGGCGCGGCGCGTCTCCTCACGCGACAGTGAGGGAACGGTGCCAATCACGTCGCCCGTGGCGGGATTCCGGACGGAAATCGTCTTGCCAGAGGCGGCCTGCACCCAGGCATCGCCGATCCGGTTGGCCTGCCGGAACAGGTCGGGGTCGCGGAGCGGGATCTTCGCAGCGGCGTCGAGCATGGCGGCATCTCCTTCCCTTGCGCCGGGAAGGATAGGGTGCCCGACCCCCGCTGTCAGCGCCCGCGCATGCGCGGCAGTAGCGCCGTCAGGACGCCGAGCCCGGGCAGAAAAGAGCAGATGCGGTACACCGCGTCCAACCCGATCCGGTCCGCCATCTCCCCCAGCGCCGCGGCACCGAGCCCGCCCAGGCCGAAGGCGAAGCCGAAGAACAGCCCGGCGACCAGCCCGACGCGGCCGGGCATGAGGTCCTGCGCGTAGACGAGGATGGCGGAGAAGGAGGAGGCCATCACGAAGCCGATCACGACCGTCAGGGCAACCGTCGCGGTCAGCCCGACATAGGGCAGCGCAAGGGTGAAGGGCAGCGCGCCGAGGATGGAGAACCACATCACCGGCAGCCGCCCCACCCGGTCCCCGACCGCGCCGCCGGCGAGCGCACCAAGCACGCCCGCGCCGAGATAAACGAAGAGCAGCACCTGCGCCGTCTCCACCGACACCTGAAACCGCTCGATGAGGTAGAAGGTGTAGTAGGACGACAGGCCGGCCGTGTAGACCATCTTGGAGAACACGAGCGCGACGAGGACGGTGATCGCGAACGCCACCCGGGTACGCGACAACCGGCGGTCCGACGCGCCGACCGTCACGTTCTTCCGTGCCGCCGGCGCCAGCCGCCGCGCGTACCAGATGCCGACCCGGTAGAGGACGAGCATGCCGAGAAGGGCGGCGCCCGAGAACAGCACGAGGCTCTTCTGCCCCTGCGGCGCGACGATGAAGGCGGCGAGCAGCGGCCCGACCGCCGTCCCGAAATTCCCGCCCACCTGGAACAGGGATTGCGCGAGGCCGTAGCGGCCACCCGAGGCCATCCGCGCGACGCGCGACGATTCCGGATGGAACACCGCGGACCCCACCCCGATCAGCGCGGCGGAGACGAGGATCACCCCGTAGCTGTGTGCCTGCGACAGCAGCAGAAGCCCGACGAGAGTGGACCCCATCCCGATCGCGAGCGAATACGGCATGGGCCGCCGGTCCGTCACGATCCCCACCAGCGGCTGCAGCAGCGACGCCGTGCATTGGAACGCGAGCGTGATGAGCCCGATCTGCCCGAAGTCGAGCGCGTAGTTCTCCTTCAGGATCGGGTACATCGCCGGGACCAGCGACTGGATCATGTCGTTCAGGAAGTGACAGAAGCTGAGCGACAAGAGGATCGCGAAGGCCGTCCCGGTCTCCGCGACCGGCGCGGCGGACGCCGCGGCCGGTGTTTCGGCGCCCTCGCGCCCGATCGCGGTCTGGCTCATGGGTTGAAGGCTATTCCACCGTCACGGACTTCGCGAGGTTCCGCGGCTGGTCGACGTCCGTCCCCTTCAGCACCGCGACCTGATAGGCGAGAAGCTGCACCGGTATCGCGTAGAGGATCGGCGTCACGAAGGGATCCACCGTCGGCAGCACGACGACGCGATGTGCGAAGCGCCGCAGCGCCGGCGCGCCCTCCGCATCGGTGAAGGCGATGATCTTCCCGCCCCGCGCCGCCGCTTCCTGCAAGTTCGACGCCGTCTTCTCGAACAGCGGTCCGGACGGACAGAGGGAGATGACCGGCACGCTGGAATCGATCAACGCGATGGGGCCGTGCTTCATCTCGCCGGCGGCGTAGCCCTCGGCGTGGATGTAGCTGATCTCCTTCAGCTTCAGCGCGCCTTCCATCGCGATGGGGAAGAGGCTTCCACGCGCGAGAAAAAGGACGTCCCGCGCTTCCTTGACCTCGTTCGCGACCTCCTCGATCTCCCCGCCGCGCTCCAGGATGGTTGCCGCGTGCTCCGGCACCTCGAGCAGCGCGCTGGTGAGCCGCGCTTCCTCCTCGACAGAAATCGCGCCGCGCGCGCGCGCGAAGTTCAGCGCGAGGCAGGCCATCACCGACAGCTGCGCCGTGAAGGCCTTGGTCGAGGCCACCGCGATCTCCGGCCCGGCCACTGTCATCAGCGTGGCGTCGCTCTCGCGCGCCATGCTGCTCTCCGGCACGTTGACGACGGACACCAGCGATTGCCCGCCGTTCCGCAGCATCTTCATCGCGGCGAGGTTGTCCGCCGTCTCCCCCGACTGCGACACGAACAGCGCCGACCCGCCCTTCGCGAGCGGCGGGTCGCGGTAGCGCAGTTCGGAGGCCACGTCGGCGTCGCAGGGGATGCGCGCGATCGTCTCGAACCAGTAGCGCGCGGTCTGGCAGACCAGGAAGGCCGACCCGCAGCCCGAGAGCCAGAGGCGTGGCAGCGTCGCCGGGTCGAAAGGCAGGTCGGGCCGCGCCACGGCGCGCGTCGCGGGGTCCACGTATTGCGTCAACGTGTCGCCGATCACCGCGGGGTGCTCGTGGAGTTCCTTCTCCATGAAGTGGCGGTAGTTGCCCTTGCCGATCGCGGCGCCGGTGATCGCCGTAACCTTCACCGCCCGCTCCACCGGCCGGTCCGCCGCGTCGAAGACCTGCGCGGAGGCCTCGTCCAGCACCGCCCAGTCGCCCTCATTCAGGTGCGCGATCCGGCGGGTCAGCGGCGCCAGCGCCAGCGCATCGGAGCCGACGAACATCTCACCCTCGCCGTAGCCGATAGCGAGCGGCGCACCCTGCCGGGCTGCCAGCAACTTGCGCTTGTGTCCCGCGAAGATGGCGGCCAGCGCGAAGGCCCCGTGCACCCGCTTCAACGCGCCGGAGAACGCTTCCTCCGGCGACTGCCCCTCGGCCAAATGGTGGTCGACCAGCCTTGCGAAGGTCTCGGTATCCGTCTCCGTCTCGAACTCCTGGCCCTTGGCTTCCAGTTCCGCACGCAACTCCGCGTGGTTTTCGATGATGCCGTTATGCACGACGGCGACGCGCGCGGTCCCGTGCGGGTGGGCGTTCCGCGTCGTTGGCGCCCCGTGCGTCGCCCAGCGCGTGTGGCCGATCCCCGTCGTCCCGGGCAGCGGGTCACCGTCCAGCACGGAGGCGAGGTTCGAGAGCTTCCCCTCGGCACGCCGCCGATCCACGTGCCCGTTCACGAGCGTCGCGATGCCCGCGCTGTCGTAGCCGCGGTATTCCAGCCGGCGCAGGGCCTCCAGCAGCCGGGGGGCCGCATCCTCACGACCGACGACGCCGACGATGCCGCACATCAGCGGGGCTCCTTTTTCTGCGAGGCGCGGAAGGACGCAGCGCGGCCGGGCTTAGCGTCCTGTCGCGCCCGCCCGAAGGCCATCGCGTCGGCCTCCACGTCCTGGGTAATGGTGCTGCCGGCCGCCACAAAGGCGCCTTCGCCCAAGCTCAACGGCGCAACGAGCGTCGCGTTGGACCCGACGAACGTTCCGGCGCCGACTTTAGTGCGGTGCTTATTCACGCCGTCGTAGTTGCAGGTGATCGTTCCGGCCCCGATATTGGACTTGGCCCCGATCTCCGCGTCGCCGAGGTAAGCGAGGTGGTTCGCCTTGGCACCGTCGCCCAGCACGGCCGCCTTCAGTTCCACGAAGTTCCCCACATGGGCCGCGGCACCGACGACCGTTCCGGGTCGCAGCCGGGCGAAGGGGCCGATGACAGCGCCGCGGCGGACGGTTGCGCCTTCCAGGTGACAGAAGGCGCGGATGTCAACCTCGTCCTCGACCGTGACGCCCGGGGCGAAGACGACGTTCGGGCCGACCGTCACGTCCTGCCCAAGCACCGTGTCGTGGCAGAACGTCACGCTGTCCGGTGAGACGAGGGTGGCGCCGTTCGCCATGGCCCGCGCACGCAGCCCGCGCTGGACCTGCGCCTCGGCCTCGGCCAGTTCGGCGCGGGAGTTGATGCCGCGGCATTCGGCCTCCGGCGCCTCGGCGGCGACGGCACGACGCCCCTCGGCGCGTGCCAGGGCCACGACCTCGGTCAGGTAGAATTCGCCGGTCGCGGGGCTCGCCGGCACGGCGCGCAGCCAGCGGAACAGGTCGGCGGCGGCGGCGCAGACGACGCCCACGTTGCAGAGGCCGACCGCCCGCTCCGCCTCCGTCGCGTCCTTCCATTCGACCACCCGACTGATGCCGCCATCCAGATGGGGCAGGACGCGGCCGTAGCGTGCGGGGTCGGCGGGGCGCATGGCCAGCAAGGCGAGGTCCGCGTTCGCCCGCGCGGCGAGGAGGCGCCGGAGCGTCGCCGCCTCGATCAGCGGGTTGTCGGCATAGAGAACGGCAACGTCGCCCTCGAACCCGTCCAGAAGCGGCGCGGCCTGGAGCGCGGCATGGGCGGTCCCCAGCCTATCCGCCTGCACGACCGTCGGGTTCGGAGCGGCGGCCTTTTCCAGCGCGGGCATGTCCGGGCCGACGACGACGACCACGCGTTCGAAGGCCCCCTCCACAGCCGCGAGGAGGTGCCGCAGCATCGGCCGACCGGCGATGGGGTGCAGCGCCTTCGGCAGCGCCGACTTCATGCGCGTGCCCATGCCGGCGGCGAGGAGGATCGCAGCGTTCGCCATGCCGGGCATAGGCCCCGTTTCAGGGCCACGCCGCAAGCCGGGGCCTCCTCAACCCTTGTTGCGCTGCGAAACCCGGGGCAAGCGGGGGCCATGCCCCGCGCCGCCCTCTTCGACCTCGACGGAACCCTCGTGGACAGCGCGGGCGGGATCGCCGCCGCGCTGAACCGGCTGATGACGGCGGCCGGACGGGCCGCCTTCCCGCGCCCGGAGGTCGAGCGGATGATCGGCGACGGGGCGGAGGTGCTGGTCCGCCGGGCCTGCGCGGCACGGGACCTGGCCTACGGCCCAGCCCTGCTCGCGGACTTCCTGAACGACGAGGCGCTGGGCGACGAGGGTGCGCCGGTCTTCGACGGCGTGCTGGAGGTGCTGAGCGCGCTGCGGGACGCGGGCTGGCGCCTGGGCGTCTGCACGAACAAGCCGGAGCGGTTGGCGGTCCGCCTGCTCGACGGTCTCGGCCTGTCCCCGCTGCTCGACGGGATCGGCGGGGGACCCTTCCCGGTCCGGAAGCCTGACCCGGCGCACCCGCTCGGCGTGCTCGCGCGAATGGGATGCCCGCGCGACGGGGCGGTTCTGGTCGGCGACCACGCGAACGACGTGCTTGCCGCGCGCGGCGCGGGGATCGAGCCGATCTTCGCGGCCTGGGGCTATGGGCCGCCCGACATGGCGGACGGGGCGCGCGTCGCCGGGGCGCCGGGCGACCTACCGGGGCTGCTCGGCCCGGCCTGAGCCGTCACCGCCGCGGCTGGGCCCGCGCCTCCTCCGTACCGACCCTGGCCGTGACGAGGTGCGCGGACATCGTCCCGAACCAGCGGCTCGGGATCTCGAGGCGCACGGGGATGATGGCGCCCGGCGAGACCTCCGCCAGCCAGGCGGTGCCGGGCTGCGGACGGCCGGCCTCGGCGGGGTTGTCGCCGGACCGGAAGCCGGCGGTCAGCCGCCCCTCGAACTCGCACCGCAAGGCGCGGCCGGACCATTCGCCGCGGACGGGCGGCAGCATCTCCCAGCGCGCGGTGCGGGCGGACATCTGGGTCAGGCGGCGGCCGTCATAGACCGTCGTCGTGGCTTCGCAGCGCTGTTCCCGCTGCACCTGGCGGATGAGGAAGGCGACGGCCGAGAGGCTGTCCACCGTACCGCGGCGGGCGGCCTCCGGCACCTCCTCGCGCTCCGCGGTGTTCGGCGGCAGCAGATCGCGGACCACGGGCCGGTTCCCGTCCCAGGAAAGGACCGTCCGCCTCGGGTCCCCGCGCCATGTGCCCTGGCCGACATAGCTGACCGGCTGCACGCCGGCTGCTGTCCATGTGCCCGTCGCCCGGGTGGTCTGGCGCCCCTCGCCCATCAATGTGGCGGGAAGGCCGACCAACCGGCTCGTGAACTCGATCCCGTATCCCCGCTCATCGGTATCGAGGACGGTCCGGACCTCCAGGACCGTCACGCCCATGGCCTGCACGACGTAGTCGGCGGTCACCCGCTCCGCCCGGAGCGGCGAGGCGGCGAGCAGGGTGAGGGCGGCAACGGCGGCTGCGGCGGGGGGCGCATCGGCGGGTCTCCCATCGGGTGGCCCGCAGCATATGGCCCGTCCCCGCGCCTTGACACGGGGAGGGCGCCGACGATACCTCCCGCGTCCCGGATGGCGCGGGCGCGTAGCTCAGCGGGAGAGCATTCGCTTCACACGCGAAGGGTCACAGGTTCAATCCCTGTCGCGCCCACCACCGCCCCGGCGGGCTACCGGGACTTCTTCCACAACTTCGTCGCGATCTCGAACATTTCCTCCGGTGCGTAGTCCGGGGTGAAGGCGCTGGGCTGGCCCGTCAGGTCGTGGATCTTGCCGCCCTCCGGAGGGCCGTCCACGACCTCAAGCTCGCCCGGCGGATCACCCGGCAGCGCCGTCTCCCCACCGCCCCAGATGCCCCGCATCTCCTCGTAGTCGGAGGGAGAGAAGCGGTAGAGGCGACGGTGAGAGCCCTCCGCCAGGTACTTCTGGCATTCCGGGATGCGGTCGGCCGGAATGTTCGGCACGGGCAGCATCTGCTCGACATTCACGCCGGTGATCTTCTTCAGCGCCAGGGCGTAGGCGTGCGCGTGGACCTGGCCGCGGACCAGAAGGTACCCGCAGACCTCCCGCGCGCAGGGGTCCACCACCGTCTCGTAGACCCGCAGCTTGTGCAGGCGCGCGCCGATCTCGAGGTGGAAGTTGTGCAGCAGGTCGGTGACGAGGTTGCCCGTCGTCGTCACGAAATCGCGGTTCCAGGACTGCGAGTTGGAATCCACCGGCACCGCGCCGCCGCCGTGGGAGAGGAAGGAGGCGGCGGAACGGATGTCCTTCATCAAGGCGAAGGGCGCGCCAGAGATATCGCCGCCGTCACCCGTGTCGTCGGCTTCCGAATCCGGCCCGTTGTTGATCATCGCGACGCCGTTGGAGACGAGCTCGACATGCCCCAACTCCTCCGCCGTGATGTTCGCGACGAGGGAGTAGAAGGGCCGCAGCTTCGCCTTGGAGCGGAAGTTGAAGCTCTGGAACATGTAGTTCCCGAGCGTGGACATCTCCCCGTACTTGCCGCCGAGCAGCTCCTGAAGCGCCGCGGCCTCGTTCGGGTCCTTGCGCCGGGGCGGCGGAAGTTCGGTCTGCAAGCGGTCGATGCGGAGGAACATGCGGGCTGGCCTTCACCTGGTTCGGTCCAGGCGCAACGCCCGCTCGCGGCAAAGGATCGGCATCGTTACGCAGGCCGCGGGCGACGTATTCGTGACGCCGCCCGCGGTGAGGCTTCAGCGCCGAGGCTTCAGCGCGCGGGCTGGGCGGGGGCCGGCTGGCCCGGGGCGGGGCGGTCTCCGCGTGGGCCGCGGGGGCGGAGTTCCTCCCGCGTCAGGGCGCCGTCGCCGTTCGTGTCGCGCATGCGGAACATCGCCTCGGCGAAGGGCCGCAGCTCCGCAAGCGTCACCTTGCCGTCGCGGTCGCTGTCGAGCGCGCGGAACATCGCCTGGCCCCGCTCCTCCATCCGCCCGGCTCGGTCGGCTGCGGGCATCGGGCGGCCGGCGGCCTGCATCTGCGCCTGGACGTAGGTCCGGAACTCCTCCCAGGTCACGCCGCCATCGCCGTTGGCGTCGGCGCGTGCGAAGCGGGCGGAAAGGGCGGCCCAGCCCTCCTCCTGCGTGATACGGCCGTCGCGATTGGCGTCGGCCTCATTGAACATCTGCTCGCCCATCGCGGCGCGGTGGTGGTGCGGGCGGGTCTGCGCGATGGCGACGCCGGCGCCGAGGGCGGCCGTGCCGATCAGGGTGGCAGCGATGATCTTGCGGGTTCGGGTCATGGTCGTCTCCGTGGGATGTCCGGAAGATGACCTCGGGCGTGTAACGCTGCGACGCGGGGCGTGTGAGGAAGCGTGACGCAACTCAGGGCGTCCCTCCCTCCCCCAGGTCCCACCAGATCCCCGCGAAGGCCGTGATCCCCTCCCGCACCAGTGCGGGGATCACGTGCTCGTCCGGCCCGTGCTGCTTGCAGCCGTTGTAGGAGTGGGGAATCCAGACCAGCGGCACGCCGAGGTGGTCCACGAAGACGTCGCCCGGCAGCCCGCCGGAGGAGTTCGGGATGACCTGCACGCGACGGCCAAGGCTTCTCTCCATGCTCGCCTGCGTCCAGCGCACCCAGGGATGGTCCGGCGCGGTGCGCGACGCCGGCATGCGGATGCCCGCATTCTCGATCCGCACGAGCTCCAGCCCCTGGGCATCGAGGTGCGCGCGCAGCGCCGGCTCGAAGCGGTCGGTGTCGGAATCCACGGTGTAGCGGATCTGGCAATGCGCGCGCGCGTCGGGTGCGACGGCGTTGACGGGGTTCTCCGGCCGCCCGCTCGTCATTGCCAGCACGATGAAGGAGGCCCAGCCGTAGATCTTCTCGGCGGAGGAAAGCCCCGGCTCGCCCCAGCCCGGGTCCACCGTCGCCGCCTCGCCACCGCCGCCGACGGGGCAGCCTTCCAGCACGCGCCTTACCTCGGCCGGTACCGTCTCGCCCGGCAGCCATGCGCGCACGGCGATCCGCCCGTGCCGGTCCACGATGGACGCGACGGCATGCGACAGCAGGATCGCCGGGTCCCGCGTCAGCCCGCCCCAATGGCCCGAATGCACGCCGCCGTCCCGCAACTTGACGACGAGATCGAAGTGGAAGGTCCCCCGCGTGCCCGTCGCGATGGTCGGCAGGTCCGGCACCACCCGCGGCCCGTCGGAGGCGATCAGCGTATCCGCCGCCAGTTCCTCCCGATGCGCCGCCACGAAGTCGCGCAGCCCCCGCGACCCCCGCTCCTCCGCCATTTCCAGCACGAGCTTCACGTTGAAGCCGAGCTTGCCGCCGCGCTCTGCCATCACCGCCTCCAACGCGGCGAGGTTGATCGCGTGCTGCCCCTTGTTGTCTGCCGTGCCGCGCCCGTACCAGCGCCCGTCGCGTTCCGTGACCGTCCAGGGCGCGATGCCAGCGGCCCACTGATCCTCCAGCCCCCGAACCGTGTCGCCGTGACCGTAGAGAAGGACCGTCCGGAGCGACGGGTCCTCGATCCGGCTCGCCGTCAGGATCGGGCCGAAGCCGTCCTCCGGGTTCGCGTGTACCGCCCGGGCAAAGCCGAGCGAGTCGAGCCAGGGCCCGATCCCATCCTCCAGATAGCGCCGCAGGTCCGCGTCGTGTCCCGGATCCTGTGAGGTCGATGGAATGGCGATGAGCGAATCCAGCCGCGCTCGGAAGGCCCCGGAGTCGAAGATGTCCTGGGCACGGGCAATGGCGGATTCACGGTCGGGCATGGCGATCCTGGCGCTCGGTCCCCCTTGCGTGCACCCGCGGCCGCGCCCTGTCCAGGCGACCGTCCGCGCCGCACGCCCCGGGGCTCGCCTCGGCCCGACCGTCGTCGGGATCCAGGAGCCGGGGTCACCGCGGCAGGAGCAGACCCGCCACCGCGCGACCGCCCCCGGGCCGCCCCTAGCGCGTCCGCGCCGGCGCGGAGGTGGATCCGCCGCGGGAGCCGACCACCCCGCCGCCAAGGACGGCCGCCGCGACCGTCGGAAGCGCGATGGCCGCGATCCCCGGCGCGGCCAGACCGATCCCCGTCGCCGGCAGGACCACCGGCGGGGTCGAGAACGGCAGCGGCGCTGTCCGCACAACCCCGACCGGCGCCCCGGCCCTCGCGACCCCGGCAGGGGGCGCGGCCATCCGTGGCACCGGTGCGCCGCGCGGCGGGATCACGACCCCGGAGGCGGGCGGCACGACGACGGTCGTCAGCGTGGATTGCGCCAACGCCTCGGTCCCTGCGGCGAGGGAGAACAGGACGGCAAGGGCGGCGCTATTCCGCATCGGGCTGCTTCTCCGGCGCCGTGTCGGCGAATGGTGGCAGCGCGAGGCAGGCGGCCTCCGCCGAGAGGAGCCTCGGCAGCCCGTCCAGCGGCGCGGCGAAGCGGCGCGCGTTGAACAGCTGCGGGACGAGGCAGAGGTCGGCCAGCGTCGGCGCATCCCCGAACAGGAAGGGGCCGCGCCCCTCCCGGACCAGCGCCTCGCAGGCCGCCAGCCCCTCGGCGATCACGTCGCGCGCCCAACCGGTCACCGCATCCTCCGGCTGCCCCATGGCGCGAAGTCGCGCGAGGACCTTCAGGTTCTGGACCGGGTGGATATCGCAGGCGACCGCCAGCGCGAAGGCCCGCACCTTCGCCCGCGCCACGGCGTCGCGCGGCAGCAGCGGCGGGTCCGGGTGCGTCTCCTCCAGCCATTCAAGGATGGCGAGGGACTGCGTCAGAACTGCGCCGTCATTCGTCTCCAGCGCCGGCAGCAGCCCCTGCGGGTTCAGCGCCAGGAAGGCCGGCGCCCGCTGCTCCCCCTTGCGCAGGTGATGGAACGCGCCCTGCGCCGCGATCCCCTTCAGGGCGAGGCCGATCCGGACCCGCCAGGACGCGGTGGAGCGATAGTAGCCGTGCAGACGCATGCCGCACGAAAGTGACGGCCGGGCCGCACCGCGTCAACGTGCCGGGCTTTCAGGCGACGACCGCCGGCTCCGCCTCCAGGATCCGAGCCGCCGGAAGGCTGATCGCACAGGCCAGCCCCTCGGGGTCCCAGGCCCGCTCCATCACGCCGCCGAGCTGGCGTTGCACGGTGCCCTCGATCACCCGGGTCCCGAAGCCGCGGCCCGACGGTGCGCCCGCCAGCGCCGGCCCGCCCCTCTCGTGCCAGGTGAGGCGGAGATCCCCGCCGCGCACGTCCCAGTCGATCGTCACGACGCCGTCGGCGCGGGAGAGCGCCCCGTATTTCGTCGCGTTGGTGGCGAGCTCGTGCAGGGCCATGGCCAGGGGCTGCACCGCCCAGGCCCGCAGCATCACCGCGGCGCCTCGGAGGACGGTCCGCGGCCGGGCGCGCCCGGTCCCCGCGACGAACGGCGCCAGCTCGGCCTCGATCAGATCGCGGAGGCCGACGCCCTGCCAACCCGTGGCGGCCAGCATCTCGATCGCCCGGGCCAGGGCACCGATGCGGCCATCCACCTCGCGGCGAAAGCTCTCCAGGTCCGGCGCGTCGGTCAGCCGCACCGCGGCCTGCGCCGTGGCGAGCGCGTTCTTCGCCCGGTGGTCCACCTCACGCCGCAGCAGGTCGCGCCGCGTCTCCGCCTCCCGCTGCTCCGAGATGTCCTGGACCATGACGACGAGCCGCCCAGGTTCGCCGGGCAGGGGCGCAGACGAGACGCGGACGGCAAGCCGCGACCCGTCGTGCTGGACGAACTCCGTCTCGTAGGGGTCCCACCAGCCCCGCCGCCGCGCCTCCTCCAGTGCCGCTTCGTCCAGGGCGCGCGCCTCCTCCGGCGTCGCGCGGGACAGGTCGAAGCGCCCGGCATCCAGGTCCGCGCGGGTCTGTCCCGTCATCTCCAGCAGGCGGTCATTCGCGAGCAGGGTATCGCCGGAGGGCAGGTCATGGACGGCCATGCCCACGACCCTGCTCTCGAAGACGCCGCGAAACCGCGCCTCCGCGGCGCGCCGGGCCTCGGCCGTCGCGCGCTCCGCGACCTCGCGCCGCAGCGCAGCCTCCGCCGTCTCCGCGGCCCTCGAGCGCCGGAGCGCCAGCCAGGCAAGGCCGACGAGCGCCATGATCGTCGGGATGCCGATGGCGAGTTGCCGGCGCAACGTCTCCCGCCACCGCGCGACGATCAGCGGCGTCGGCCGCGCCAGGGTCACGTAGAGCGGCAGGTCGCCGACCCGGCGGAAGGCGATGAGCCGCGCATCGCCCGCCCGATCGCCAGCCAGCCCGAGCGTCTGGCCAAGGTAGACACCGGCACGGTCGCCCCGCGCGGCCGCGTCCCGCAGGGAGCTGCCGCGCGGGATCTGGGGCAGGCGCTCCGGGAACCCGGGCGTGCGCACGAGCACCTCCCCGTCCGCGCGGACGAGGGAGGCCACGTCCCCCGGCTCCCCGCCGATCGTTCCGAACCCACGCGCCACCGCGTTGGGGTTGACCGAGATGTTCACCAGCCCGTCATAGGCGCCGGGCGGCATGGCGTTCCCCGTGTTCTCCCGCCGTCGCGACACGCCGTAGAACAGGAACCCGTTGAGGCGCCCGACCTGGACGCTGCTGACGTGCAGGGGCGGCGGGGCCGGCGCGCGCAGGGCCTGCACCCATTCGCGGTCGTCGAACCGAAGGTCCCGGGGGACCGGGAAGGTGTCAGCCGAGACGAGCGGGCGGGCCTCGCGGTCCAGCACGACGACAGTTTGCACGAGGGGCAGGCGCGGCACGCGTTCCCGCAGCCGCGCGTGCAGTTCAGCCTCCCGGCTGCGGATCTCCTCGTCCCTCAGCCCGGCGAGGATGTCGTTGGCCGTGTCCGCAGCGAGACGCTGCCCCTCTACGAGCCGAAGGGAGTATTCCGCCCCGGCTTCCGCGCTGCGGGACAGCTCGCGCTCCGCCCCGGCCCAGGTCTCGCGCCAGCCCAGCCAGGCGAGTGCCGAGAGCGCGAGCAGCGGGATCACGAGCGCGCCGGCGAGCACGAGCCCGAGCCCGGTCCTTCGGCTTGGAGCCGCTGAATAGGTCCTGACCGCTACGGACACATCCCCCTACACGAGACCGACGTGGTGCAAGCCTGAGGTAACGGTCCCCGTGATTGCCGCAAGCGGCGACCGGCCCTCACCCGAGTTCTCACCGATTCAGGCAGAAACGCAACTACCGCCGGCCCAGCACGTGGCGCGAGACGATCAGGCGCATGACCTCGTTCGTGCCCTCGAGGATCCGGTGCACGCGCAGGTCGCGGACGAGCTTCTCGATCCCGTAGTCGTGCAGGTAGCCGTAGCCGCCGAGCAGCTGCAGCGCATCGTCGGTGACCTTGAAGCAGGTATCCGTCACGAAGCGCTTGGCCATGGCGCAGAAGGCCGTCGCGTCCGCCGCCTTGGCGTCCAGTTTCCCGCAGGCGCGCCAGAGCAGGGCGCGGCTCGCCTCCAGCTCCGTTGCCATGTCGGCCAGCCGGAACTGGGTCGCCTGGAAATCGGCGACCGCCTTGCCGAAGGCACGGCGCTCCCGCACGTAGTCCAGCGCGATATCGAGCGCACGCTGCGCTCCGCCGATCGAGCAGGCCGCGATGTTCAGCCGCCCGCCGTCGAGGCCGGCCATCGCCATGCGGAAGCCCTGCCCTTCCTCGCCGAGCAGCGCGTCGGCGGAGACCTTCGCGTCCTCCATCACCACGGTGCGGGTCGGCTGCGCGTTCCAGCCCATCTTCCGCTCGTTCGCGCCGAAGGACAGGCCCGGCGCGTCCTTCGGGATCAGCAGCGCGGAGATCCCGTCCGGCGTGTCGCCCCCCGTGCGCACCATCGTCAGGTACAGGTCCGAGGCCCCCGCGCCAGAGATGAACTGCTTCGCCCCGTTCAGCACGTAGCCGTCGTTCGTCCGCACGGCGCGCGTGCGCAGTGCCGCGGCGTCCGAGCCCGACCCCGGCTCCGTCAGGCAATAGGAGGCGATCAGCTCCATCGTGACGAGCTTCGGCAACCACAGCGCCCGCTGGGCCTCGCTGCCCCAGCGGTCGATCATCCAGGCCACCATGTTGTGGATGGACAGGAACGCGGAGGTCGTAGGGCATCCCGTCGCCAGCGCCTCGAAGATCACCGCGGCATCGAGGCGCGACAGGCCGGAGCCGCCGGAATCCTCGCGCACGTAGATCGCGGCCATGCCGAGCTCGGCGGCCTGCCGCATCTCCTCGACCGGGAAGTGCTTGTCCAGGTCCCATTCCAAGGCTTTGGGCGCGAGCACGTCCTTCGCGAAGGCGAGCGCGGTCTCGCGCAGCGCCTGCGTGTCCTCCGGAAGGTCGAAGGCGGCGGTGGAAGGGGGAGCGTTGTCGAGCGGCATGGCGTCTCCCGTGGTCCCGTTCTTCGCAGGGGCGAACCCGGTGTTCGTTGCTGGGATCGCGTTCAACACCTGAATGGGGGGCGTCGCAAGTTCCCAGTCTCTCGCGACGCCTGTGGTTCGCGGCGCGTCCGGACTGGCGCGGCCGAATGCGTCAGGGCCGCATCCAAAGGACGTCGCCCGCCGGCTCGCCGGACACGGCCTCGACCGTCCCGTCCGGACGCGCGCACCAGGGCTCCAGGCCCAGGTCCCGCAGGAGTGTCACGACATCGGCCACGCGATGGCCGTAGCGCGCGGCGTAGCCGTTCACGAGTTCCGTCTGAACAACGATGCCGGGGTTCCCGCCGACCGTCCGGACCGCGCCCCGAAGAACCGGCAGCTCGAAACCCTCCACGTCGATCTTCAGGTAGTCCACCCGCTCCGCCCCGAGGTCCCGCAACGCATCGTCCAGGGTGCCGAGACGGACCCGGGCCGCGCCGGGCGCCGCATCCTGCGCCGAGACATGGGTCTCCCCGGGATTGGCGTCCTCGAAGGTCATGGTGACCTCGCCGTCGCCATCCCCCAGCGCCATGTGAACCGGGACGACCTGCCGCAAGGCGTTCGCCTCGACGTTCCGCCGCAGGTAGGCGTAGGTCCTCGGATGCGCCTCGAAGGCGATGACCCGACCCTCTGCCCCGACGAGCCGTGCGGCCGGCAGCGAGTAGGTGCCGATATTGGCTCCAACGTCCACGAAGACCGCGCCGCGCCCCAGCCTGCGCTCGACGAAACGCCAGATCGCCAGGTCGCGCGCGCCGTCCACGACGACGGCGAAGGAACTGAAGTTGTTCGGCATCGTCGAGAAGACGAGGCCCTCCGGCGACCGGAACGTGACGTCCCCGCCGTTCAGCTCGTGCAGGACGAAGCGCGCGGCACGCGACGTCGTGCGGAGGGGCGCCCGCGCATAGGCCTCGGTGGACCGCATCCACGACACCATCCTCGGGAGGCGCCAGCGCAGGGCCCTCACGGCAGGCGGCACCAACTGCCTCATCATTCCCGATCGTCCCTCCGCAACCCTCGCAGCCGCCCCGGGCCCGCGATCCGACGCGCCCGGCACACGCGGGCCGATGGGGGGTGACATACTCCATCGGCCGGGGCGCGCACTGGCCCGGTGCCGCGCTGCTCCATCTGTGATCGGGCGGGCGGCGCGCCGACCGGGCGGCAGCCCCGCCCGGGCCGCGCGTCAGGCCGCAACGGCCTCCCTCGTCGGTGCGACCGTCCCGTCACGTGCGAAGGCGTCGGCCGTCGCGGCGATCCGCGGGCGCGCCGCCTCGAGGTTCCGGGCCTTCACGTGGCCGAAGCCGCGGATGGCGTTCCAGGCCTCCACCCAGGCGACCAGGGCGTCGCGGTTGCCGGCAGCCAGGCGCGGGAGCATGGCCAGCAACGCCTCGCGGAATTCCCGGATGAGCGCCCGTTCCGTCCGCCGCTCCTCCGTCCGGCCGAAGGGGTCGAGGGCCGTGCCCCGCAGCACCTTCCCGTGCCGCAGCAGCCCCATGGCCCGCATCATCCAGGGCCCGAACTGCTGCTTCACCGGCAAGCCGGTGTCCGGGTTGCGCTTCGTCAGCACCGGCGGGGCGAGGTGCATGACAAGCCGCTTCGTGCCGGTGAAGCGCCGCGCGAGGTCCTGCCGGAAGCCGGTGTCGGCGTGCAGGCGGGCCACCTCGTACTCGTCCTTGTAGGCCATCAGCCGGTACAGGGCCTGCGCCACCGCCCGCGTCAGGCGGTCATCCGACGCCACCGCGGCCTCCGCCTGCCGCACCGTCGCGACGAGGTCGGCGTAGGACCGCGCATAGGTCGCGTCCTGGTAGTCCGTCAGGTCGGCAACGCGGCGCGCGACCAGCGCTTCCGTCGTCTCCGGCGCGCGCGGCGCCGCGGGCCCGGCCAGGGCCGCCGCGCGGCCGAGGTCGAAGGCCTTGACGTTGTTCTCGACCGCCGTGCCGTTCATCTCCAGCGCCCGCCGGATCGCGGCGTCGGAGAGCGGCACGAGCCCGCGCTGGAAGGCGACGCCGAGGAGGAAAACGTTGAGGTAGATGACGTCCCCGAAGGACTCCTCCACCGCATGCGCCGCGGGGATCGCCAGCAGGTCCCGCGACGCGCCACGCAGGCTGCCGACCATCGCCTCGATCTCGCCGCCGGTCTTGCCCTTCAGGTAGCCCGCCGTCGGCGCGAGGTCCGCGTTCAGAACGATCGCCGTGCGCTCCGCCGATAGCAGCGGCCGCACCACCCGCCCATGCGCCCCGACCATGTCGGAGGCGATGAGCAGGTCCGCCTGCCCCGCCCCGATCCGCGGCCCCGCCAGCGTCTCCGGCGCGGCGCCCGGCGCGCCGATGCGAAGCTGCGCCTGCACACCGCCGCCCTTCTGCGCCAGGCCCAACTGGTCCATCGTCCGAACGGGACGCCCGTCCAGATGCGCCGCCATTGCCAGGATCGCCGACAACGCCGTCACCCCCTGCCCGCCGATGCCGGCAACGGCGATGTTCCAGGCCTCCCCGCGCAACGTCGGCAGTGCGGGTTCCGGCAGGTTCTCCGGCACCACCGCCCCGCCCTCATGCGCTGCGACCTCCGCGCCTTCCAGAGTCACGAAGGACGGGCAAAAGCCCTTGAGGCACGAAAAATCCTGGTTGCAGGCGGACTGGTCGATCTGCCGCTTCCGCCCGAACTCCGTCATCACGGGCTGCACCGCGAGGCAGTTGGACTGCACGCCGCAATCGCCGCAATCCTCACAGACCCGGGCGTTGATGACGACGCGCTTCGTCGCGGCCGCGGCCATCCCACGCTTGCGGTGACGCCGGCGCTCCGTCGCGCATTCCTGGTCGTAGATCAGGACCGTGACGCCGGGGACGTCACGCAAGTCCTTCTGAACCGCGTCGAGCCGATCCCGGTGCTCGAAGGCGACGCCCGCGGGCATCAGCGGATCGCCGCGATGCCGCTCCGGATCGTCGGAGACGACGACGATGCGCGCCGCGCCTTCCGCCGCCATCTGCGCGGCAATCCGCGGCACCGTCGCCTCGGCATCCGGCGTCTGCCCGCCCGTCATCGCAACCGCGCCGTTGACGAGGATCTTGTAGGTTATGTTCGCCTTCGCAGCGATCGCCGCGCGGATCGCGAGGCTGCCCGAATGGGCGTAGGTTCCGTCACCGAGGTTGGTGAAGACGTGGTGCGCCTCCACGAAGGGCGCCTGGCCCAGCCACGGCATTCCCTCGCCGCCCATGTGGGTGAATGTGACGGAGTTCCGGTCCATCCAGGTGACCATGTAGTGGCACCCGATGCCCGCCATGCCGCGGGACCCCTCCGGCACCTTCGTCGAGGAATTGTGCGGGCAGCCCGGGCAGAACCAGGGTTCCCGAAGCGTGACCGGAGCACGGTCGGCCTGGCGAAGGCCGTCCAGTTCGGCGATGCGCGCGGCGAAGCGCTCATGGCGCGCGTCCCGCGGCAGCCGCGCATCCAGCGCCCGCGCCACGGCGGCTGCATCGAGTTCCGTCAGTTCCGACAGCAGCGGCGAACCATCGGCGTTCCGCTTGCCGGTGATCCGCGGCGCGTCGGGCGTGCCGTAGAGCGCCTCGCGTAACTGCGCCTCGAGGAAGGATCGCCGGTCCTCGACGACGAGGATTTCCTCCAGACCCTTCGCGAAGTCACGGGCCGCGACGGCATCCAGCGGCCAGGCCAGCCCCACCTTCCAGACTCGCAGTCCCATGAGGCGCGCGACCTCCTCGGTGACGCCGAGGTCGAGCATCGCCTGCCGCAGCGTCGCATAGGCCTTGCCCCGCGCCGCGATCCCGATCCGGGCGCGCGGGCTGTCCAGCACGACCGGGTTCAGGCCGTTGGCCCGCGCGAAGGCCACCGCCGCAGGCAGCCGCACGAGCCGGAGGCGCCGCTCCTGCGCCAGCACCACGTCGGGGATGCGGATGTGCCGCCCGTCCACGCCTTCGAAGTCGCCCTCGGGGATCACGGGCATCCAGGCCAGCGCATCGGCCCGGAAGGTCGCCGAGGCGTCCATCGTGTCCGCCACGCACTTCATCGCGGACCAGAGGCCGGAGAAGCGCGACATCGCGATCCCCTTCAGCCCGAACTCCAGCACCTCCGCGACGCCGGCGGGGTCGAGGTAGGGCACCTCCAGGTCCATGAAGGTATGCTCGGTCGCGTTCGCGACGGTGGAGGATTTCGCCGACGGATCGTCCCCCGCCAGCGCGAGCACTCCGCCTAGCGGCGCCGTCCCCGCCGAATTGGCGTGCCGGATCGCATCGCCCGAGCGGTCCACGCCGGGGCCCTTGGCGTACCAGATCGCGAAGACCCCGGCCTTCCTGCCGTCGTTGAACAGGTTGACCTGCTGCGTCCCCCAGGCCGCCGTCGCCGCCAGGTCCTCGTTCAGCCCGGGCTGGAACACGACCCCCGCCGCGTCCAGTCGCTTCTTCTGCTTCAGCAGTTCCTTGTCATAAGTCCCGAGCGGCGAGCCGCGGTAGCCCGTCACGAACCCCGCCGTGTCCAGCCCCCGTGCCGCGTCCAATTCCCGCTGCGCCAGCGGCAGCCGCACCAGCGCCTGCACCCCCGTCATCAGCACGGGGTCGGAGGCAGAGGCCCAGCGGTCATCGAGGCTGACGGTCGGACGCCGGACGGTACCCATGACGCAACGCTCCCACGGGGCGATTCGGCCCCTTATCTGGGGAGAGAATGCCCTGGCTGCACCGGCGTTTCCTGCCGTTTTCCGTTGTGCACCGCCGAAGGTTCGGAACATCCTTCTGCCATGGATGCCACCGACCGACGAATCCTCCGCGCCCTGGCACGCCGCGGCCGCCTGTCCAATGCCGAACTCGCGGAGGAGGTCGGCCTCTCCCCCTCTCCTTGCTGGACGCGCGTGAAGCGTCTTGAAGCGGCGGGCGTCATCCAGGGCTACGCCGCCATCCTGGACCAGGCCCAGCTCGGCCTGCCCGACACCGTGTTCCTGGAAGTGATGATGGAGAAGCACGACGAGCGCGCCCTGCGCGAGTTCGAGGCTGCGGTGAACGGGATCCCCGAGATCCTGGAATGCCACCTCGTAACCGGCGAGTACGACTACATCATCAAGGCCGCGGTCTCCGGCACCGCGGGCTACGAGGCGCTGCTGCGGAACAGGATCTACGGCCTGCCCGGCGTCCGCCATACACGGACTGCGTTCACGCTGCGCTGCCTGAAGCGCGAAATCTCCGCCGTGCCGTGACTGCCTACCATCAGAGAAGGCCGTGGTCCGCCGCGAGCGCGACGTAGACGGCGAAGTAGCCGAAGGCGACGACGTCCGCGCGGCCGTCCCCGTTCACGTCCCCGGCCTCCCGGGGGAAAATGTCGTTGCTGATCCAGCCCCCGGCACCTGGGCCGAAGCCGTCCATCAGCAGGGTGGGCGCGCCGAAGGTGCCGTCGCCGTTGGACAGGCCGGCCCAGACCGCGGCATGGCCGAAGCCGATCACGTCCGACCGTCCGTCCCCGTTGATGTCGGCCAGGAGCCGCGGATAGAGGTCCTGGCTCGTCCAGCCGCCGGCGCCGCGCGCGAAACCCGCGGCCCCCATCTGCGCCGGGGCGAAGGTTCCGTCCGCCTGCCCGAGCGCGACCCAGATGCCCGCCTCGCCGAAGCCGACGACGTCGGCTCGCCCGTCGCCGTTCACGTCACCGACCATCCGCGGGTAGACGTCCTGGTTCACCCAGCCGCCCGCCGTGACCCCGAAGTTCGGCAGCGCCAGGAAGGGCGAGGCGAACTGGCCGCCGCCTGTCGCGAGCGAGACCCACACGCCCCCATCCCCGAACGCCACGATGTCCGCCATCCTGTCGCCGTTCACGTCCGCCACCCTGCGCGGGAAGACGGAATCGCTGATCCATCCGCCGGATCCCGGCCCGAAGCCCGGAAGCGTGAAGGCGATGGCCCCGAAGGTCCCGCCGGCCTGGCCGAGTGAAACCCAGACGCCCGCGTGCCCGAAGGCCACGACGTCCGCTCGCCCATCCCCGTTCACGTCGGCGAGCGTGCGGAGGTAGAGGTCGTTGTCGGACCAGCCGCCCGCACCGGGCCCGAACCCCTCGAGCGCGAGGTGCGGCGGCGCGAAGCTGCCGTCCTCGCGCGCGGTCGAGACCCAGACGCCGGCATGGCCGAAGGCCACGATATCCGACCGCCCGTCCCCGTTCACGTCGGCGAGGTGGCGGGGATAGGTCCGTTCGTCGACCCATCCGCCTGAACCCGGCCCGAACGCGCCGATCGCGACCTCCGCGGGTCGCAGCGGCGGCTGATCCATCACCGTGACCGAGATCGTCTGCGTGCTCGACAGCGCGGGGAAGCCGCTGTCGGTCACCCGGACCGTGAGCACGTAGGTGTTGTCCCCGCCCGCATCGCGGGGCGCCTCGTGGTCAGGCGGCGCCGCGAATCGAAGCACGCCGGTCGCCGCGTCCACGGCGAAGAACCGCGCGTCCGGGCTGTGCGGCCCGACGTCGATCGAGAAGGCGAGCGTCTGCCCGCGATCGGCGTCCCACGCTCCGAGGACCGTCACCTGCGTGGTGCCTTCGGCGAGCGCGAACGCCGCGGAGGCGCCGCCCGTCGTGAACACCGGAACGGTGTTGACGACGGGCGGTGGCGGTGGCGGCGGTGGCGGTGGCGGTGGCGGTGGCGGCGGTGGCGGTGGCGGTGGCGGTGGCGGCGGTGGCGGTGGCGGTGGCGGCGGTGGCGGTGGCGGCGGTGGCGGTGGCGGTGGCGGCGGTGGCGGTGGCGGCGGTGGCGGCGGTGGCGGCGGTGGCGGCGGTGGCGGCGGTGGCGGCGGTGGCGGCGGTGGCGGCGGTGGCGGCGGTGCCGGTGGCGGTGGCGGTGGCGGTGGCGGTGGCGGTGGTGGCGGCGGTGGTGGCGGCGGCGGCGGCGGTGGCGGTGGTGGCGGTGGTGGCGGTGGCGGTGGCGGTGGCGGCGGCACCTCGTTGTCGGCAATCGCGACGGACAGCCGAACCGGCGCGAGGGTCGCGTAGGTCGGATCCGTGCTCGTGAAGCTGAGCGTGATGAAGGACGTGCGCGGCCCTTCGAAGGTCGTGTTGTCGACGGCGGTGACGTAGACCGGACGCGGAAGCGCCCAGTTCGCCGTCGGCTGGATCGCGTAGGCCGTTGTCGGGACGTAGCTGAACGTGTTCCGCGCGACCCGTATGTCCGCGTCGGGCGTGATCGTCACCGTGACAGCCGCCGTCGGACGCGTCGTGAGCTCGAAGGTGAAGGCGTCGCCTGCGCCACCCTCCGCGACGGCCACGTCCGGATGCACGATCTTCAGCATCGGCCAACCCGGCGACTGGGGCGGGGGCGGCGGAGGCGGCAGCGGCGGTGGCGGTGGCGGCGGCGGAGGCGGAGGCGGAGGCGGAGGCGGAGGCGGAGGCGGCGGCGGAGGTGCGGGAGGCGGTGGTGGCGGCGATGGTGGCGGTTGGGGAGGCGGGCTGACGGGCGGCGGTGAGGTCGTGCCGGTCCCGCCGCGGCCCGAGCCGTCGAGCACCTGGAACTCCACGCCATAGGCTGCCTCGTTCAACCCGTCGGACACTGCGACCAGGACCGATCGCGTCGTGCCGCCTTCGCGCAGCAGCTCCACGCCGTCGCGCAGGCGCAGCACGTCGCCGTCGAACGTGAACCAGGCTTCGTCCGGCCACAGAACGCGCCATTCCTGCGGCCGCGCCGAATCGGGGTCGTAGGACGCGAGCCGGCCGATCACGGCGCCCACGTCGCTCTGCAGAACCGAACCGCCCGATACGAAGCCCGGCTGCCCCGGCGGCGTGTCGTCCACGCCGAGGAGGGTGGTCGTCCAGTTGCCCTCGACCGTCTGCCAGACCCCGTCGGCCAGCACGGCGAGGCCGATCTTCAGCACGGGGTCGGCGCCGGGCAGATACTCCTCCCGGTCCAGGCCGGCACGCGGGGTCAGCGCCACGCGCAGCCCACTGGCATCCAACGCGGCATCGAAGGCGGCGGCGTCGGCACCGGTCAGTCGCAGGTCGGTCGCCCGGCCGAGGCCGGCAAGCGTCAGGACCGCGGCACAGTCGCCCGGGCGCGGATTCTCGTAGAGGGTGGCGGGCATCGTGCCCGTCGCCGTGATGGGCATGTCGGCGCCGCTTCCTGTGGCGCGCCGACCATCCGGAGATCGGGTGAAGGAAGGGTAAGCGCCCCGACGGACACGGCGCCGCCCCGCGCAGATCGGCGGAAGCGCAAGTTCCCGGTCAGCGCAGAGCCTGCGCGATACGCTACCTCAAGCCTCGGTCGCGCACCGAGTCGCGGAACGTGCCAAAGCCCGCGGTCGACGCGGCGCGCAGGCCCAATGGGGGGACCAGGACAAACCCGCGGGGCAAGCCCGCATCGAGCGGCCCCGGTCGGATCGCCCGGATCAGGCGGCGCGTGCCGCCTTCAGCCGCGCCTGAGCCCAGCGCGGCGCCTCCCCGAGAAGCCGGTCCATCTCCCGCGGTGGCAAGGTCTCGGCGAACTCCAGCGCCGTCACGGCCTCCGGGTCCCAGGACGCAGCCACGCGATCCACCTCGCCGGCCATCCCTTCCAGCGCAGCGGCCGCCCGCCGCGCCGCGACGAGGATCCGCGCCGTGGCCTCCTGCCGCGCGCGCTCCGCCAGGTTGTCGTTCGCGATCTCGGACAAGGTCGCGAGGGCGGCGTCGCGGGACGTCAGCATGGCAGCTCCTGTCGCCTGGCAGACCCCAGGCACGCGGGTAGTGGCGGACCGCGGGGGAACGCGGGGACCGGCCCGGCGTTGCGCGTCCGTCTCGATCAACGTGGGTCCCCACCGGGCATCCGGCAACGACCTGCCCTATATGCTCCGCATGATTCGCAGCATCCGCATCGCCGCCACCGTCCTCCTGCTTCTCGTCGGCTTGGCCTGGGGCGCGGCTTGGTTCCGTGCCGCGCCGGGCGAGCCGCTCGGCCAGTCCTTCGCGCGCCTGGTCGCGGGGGCAGCGCCGCCCTCGGCCGGCGGCGTCGCCCTGCCGGGGGGCGTCAGCCTCGGCGGACCCTTCGCCCTCACGGACCACACCGGGCGCGCGGTGACGGATGCGGACTACCGCGGTTCCTTCCTCCTCGTCTTCTTCGGCTTCACCTTCTGCCCCGACGTCTGCCCGACGGAGCTGCAGACCGTCGCCGCGGCTATGGACCTGCTGGGTCCGCAGGCCGCACGGGTCCGGCCGCTGTTCATCACGGTGGACCCGGCCCGCGACACGCCCGCCAAGCTCGCGGAATACGTCGCCCTGTTCCATCCCGCGATCACCGGCCTGACCGGCACGCCGGAGCAGGTCGCCGCCGTGGCCCGCGCCTACCGCGTGTACTACGCCCGCGCGACCCCGGCCGGCGCCTCCGAGTACCTCATGGACCACTCGGCCTTCACCTATCTCATGGGTCCGGACGGGACCCTGCGGACCATCTTCCGCCCGGGCGTGCCGGCGGAGGAGATCGCGGGCGCGCTCCGCGCCCAGCTCGGCGCCCCCGCCCGGTCCTGACCCGCGGCGAAGCCAGCCCCCGCCCGGCCGTCCGCGCGCCCGTGCCGGGGCGTTGCCCGCGCGGGTCCGGCCCGACGCCTTCGCGGTTGTGCGGAACGATCGAGGCCGGCTAGGGGTCGGCCCATGCCCGATACGCACCAGCCCGCCCACGAGCTCTCGCTCGCGAAGGACAGGATCCGCATCCTGCTCCTGGAGGGCGTCTCCGACAGCGCCGTCGCGAACTTCAACGCCGCGGGCTACGCCACGATCCAGCGGGTCACGAAGGCCCTGGACGAGGACGCGCTCATCGAGGCGGTGCACGGCGTCCACATGCTCGGCATCCGGTCGCGCACCCGCGTCACCGCGCGCGTGCTGGAGGCCGCCGACCGCCTCATGGCCATCGGCTGCTTCTGCATCGGCACGGACCAGGTGGACTTGGCCGCCGCCCGGGCCCGCGGCATCCCCGTGTTCAACGCGCCCTTCTCAAACACCCGCTCCGTCGCGGAACTCGTGATGGGGGAGATCGTGATGCTGCTGCGGGGCATCCCCGGCCGGTCCAACGCAGCCCATATCGGCGTCTGGGACAAGTCGGCGACCGACAGCCGCGAAGTCCGCGGCAAGACGCTCGGCATCGTCGGCTACGGCAATATCGGCGCGCAGGTCTCCGTTCTGGCGGAGGCCTTCGGCATGCGTGTCTCCTACTTCGACACCATCCCGAAGCTGCCGCACGGCAACGCCCTCGGCGCCCCGACCCTCCGTGCCCTGCTCGAGGAATCGGACATTGTCACCCTGCACGTCCCGGAAACGGCCGCGACGGTTGGCCTGATCGGCACCGACGAGCTCGCGCGGATGCGGCAGGGAGCGATCCTCATCAACAACTCCCGCGGCAAGGTCGTCGACCTCGACGCGCTGCGTGCGGCGATGGAGTCCGGCCACCTCGGCGGCGCCGCCGTGGACGTCTTCCCGGAGGAGCCGGAGAGCAAGGACCAGCGCTTCACCAGCCCCCTCCAGGGCCTGCGCAACGTCATCCTGACGCCGCATATCGGCGGTTCGACCATCGAGGCGCAGTCACGCATCGGCGAGGAGACCTCGCGCAAGCTCGTGGACTATTCCGACACCGGCGCGACGCTCGGCGCGGTGAACTTCCCCGAAGCGGTGCTGCCCGCCCGCCCGCGCGGCGCGCGGTTCCTGCACGTGCACGGCAACCACCCCGGTACGCTCGCCGCGGTGAACGAGGTCTTCTCCCGCTTCGGTGCGAACATCGCGGGGCAGTACCTCCAGACCGACCCGCAGATCGGCTACGTCGTCGTGGACGCGGAGGGGCTGGACGACGCGGGCGCGGTGCTTTCGGCGCTGCGCGCCCTGCCCGGCACCATCCGGGCCCGCCTGCTTTACGAACGGCGATAGGCGCCGCCGGGCCGGTCCGCGGGGCTCAGCCGCCCGGCGCCGGGGGACGCAACGAGGGCGCCCCGACTCGGCTGAGGCCCTCCAGACACGCGAAAGGGGCGACCCTTCCGGACCGCCCCTTTTTCGTCCCAAGCCGGCGATCAGTTGCGCCGGCTGTTCCCTTCCTCCCGCAGCCGCAGGGGCACGAAGCGCTGCCCCTGGGCGCTCTCGACGAGGAACAGCGCACTCGCGCGGTTCTGTCGGCGCAGGCGCTCGACGCGCTCCGCCAGTTCCTGCGGCGTGTTCACCCGCTCCTGCTGCACCTCGACGACGACGTCGCCGGCGCGCAGGTCCCGCTCCGCCGCCGGGGAGCCCGGCGCGACCTCGGTCACCACCACGCCGCGCTGCTCCGGCCGCAGCGAGAACCGCTCGCGCGCCTCGTTCGTGATGCCCGTCACCCGCATGCCGAGGCCCGGGATCTCCAGCGCCTGGGCGGCCTGCGGACGCGCCGGCTGGCCGCCGCGCTGCCCCTGCGTCTCCGCCACCTCCTGCGGCAGCTCGGCGACGGTCACCTGCACCGTCTCCTCCTTGCCGTCGCGCCAGACGACGACGGGAACGGTCGTGCCCACGCGCGTCTCCGCGACGATCCGCGGCAGGTTACGCATCTCCCGCACCTCCTGCCCATTGAAGCGCAGCACGACGTCACCGGCGCGGATGCCGCCCTTGGCCGCCGGACCGTCATCCTGCGCGCGCGCCACCAGGGCGCCGCGGCCCCCGTTGCGCAGGCCCAGGCTCTCGGCGATCTCGTCTGTCACCTGCTGGATATTCACGCCGAGCCATCCGCGCCGCACGCGCCCGCCGTCGCGCAACTGCTCGACGATGCCGCGCGCCAGGTTGGACGGGATCGCGAAGCCGATGCCGATGGAGCCGCCCGACGGCGAGTAGATCGCCGTGTTGATCCCGATGACCTTGCCCTGCATGTCGAAGAGTGGGCCGCCGGAGTTGCCGCGGTTGATCGCAGCGTCCGTCTGGATGAAGTCGTCGTAGAGACCCTGCCGGATGTCGCGCGACCGGGCCGACACGATGCCCGCGGACACGGATCCGCCCAGGCCGAAGGGGTTGCCGATCGCCAGCACCCAGTCGCCGACCTGTGCGTCGTCGGAATTGCCGAAATCCACCGCCGTCAGGCGCCGGTCGGTCTCGCGGATCCGCAGCAGCGCCACGTCGGTCCGCGGGTCGGCGCCGACGAGATCGGCGCGGAGAGTCGTGTTGTCCTGAAGGACGACGTTGATCTCGTCCCCGCCCTCGACGACGTGGTTGTTCGTCACCACCAGGCGCTGACCCGCGTCGATGACGAAACCCGAGCCGAGCGAGGTCGCGCGGCGGCCGCCGCCACCCGGCGGCTGCCCCGGGCGGTTCTGCGGCCCCTGCGGTCCGCGCCCCTCGGGCTGGCCCGGGCGCCCGTAGCGCTCGAAGAAGTCGCGGAAGAACTCTTCGAAGGGGAGCCCGGCGGCGCCTGCGGCACCTCCGGAGCGTCGGGCCGGTTGCCCGCGCGTGCCTGCACGGCGCTCGAGACCTGGATGGAAACGACGGCCGGCAGCAGCTGCTGGGCAAGGGGCCGGAAGGAAGACGGCGCGTCGCGCATCGGGGTCTGGGCGAAGACCGGCGAGGGCGCGGCGGCCGAGAACGCCGCGATGAGGGCGAGGGTCGCGGCGATGGGGGTGCGAAGACGCAAGGGGACGATCCCTTCGGGGTGGTTCCGTTCGGTCCCGGCAATGTGGCGCTTCCGGCGGCCGGGTCGAGTGCCGACTTGTTACAAAGGTTGCCCCGCCCCGCCGGGCCCGATCACGCCTCCGCGTGTCCGATGTCAGAATTCGTCCCAGCGGCCGTCGTCTGCACCAGCCCGGACCGCCCCGCCCCCGACGACCTTCAGCGCGGGTCGGGCGGCCGCCGCCGGGCGCGACGCCGGCCGGACGGAGGCGGCCCCCGCTCCGTCGCTGCGTCACCCGTGCGGAACCGCTCCACGGACCGGAGCAGTTCCCGGCCGTCTCCCGCCAGGGCGTGCGCCGCCGCCGTGCTCTCCTGCACCATCGCCGCGTTCTGCTGGGTCACCTGATCCATCTGGTTCACCGCGACGTTGATCTGCCGGAGCCCGACCGCCTGCTCCCCGGCGGAGGCGGAGATGGCGCCGACCACCTGGTCGATCTCCCCAACGCGGCCGATGATCCGGGTCAGCGCCTCGCCGGTCTCCGCGACGAGCTTCACCCCCGTCCCGACCTGCTGCGACGACGTGGAGATCAGTGCCTTGATCTCCCTCGCGGCCTCCGCGGACCGGTGCGCCAGGGCCCGCACCTCCGTCGCCACTACGGCGAAGCCGCGCCCCGCATCCCCCGCCCGCGCTGCCTCCACACCGGCGTTGAGCGCGAGGAGGTTCGTCTGGAAGGCGATCTCGTCGATCACGCCGATGATCTGACCGATCTTCTTGGCCGAGGCCTCGATCTCGCTCATCGCGGTGACGGTGCGGCGGACCACCTCGCCGCTGCTCTCAGCGTCGCCGCGCGCCGCCCCGACGACCCCGGCCGCGCGGGTCGCGCCGGCCGCGGTGCTGTCCACCGTCGCCGTCAGCTGGTCCAGCGCCGCGGCGGTCTGCTCCAGGCTCGCGGCCTGCTGCTCCGTCCGCCGCGCGAGTTCGTCGGCCGAGGCGGCGATGCTCGCGGCCCCGCCCTGGATCCCCTCCGCATTACGCGTGACCGTCACCATCGCCGCGCGCAGCGTGTCCATCGCGTTGTTGAAGTCGGCCCGCAGGCCTTCGTACTCCGCGGGGAAGGCCTCGTTCAGCCGCTGGGTGAGGTCGCCGGAAGCCAGCCGCCCCAGCCCGCCCGCGAGGGACGATACGACGCGGGCCGCTTCCGCCGCGCGGGCCCGCTCCTCCGCGTTGCGAAGCTCCTTTTCCTCGGCTTCGCCGCGCCTCGCCTCCTCGAGCGCCGTCATGGCCACGGCATTGTCCCGGAAGACCTGGACCGTCCGGGCCATCGCCCCGACCTCATCGCCGCGCTCGGCGCCGGCGATCTCCTGCGCGGTCTGGCCGGAGGCCAGCCGCTCCATCACCGAACGCAGCCGGTTCAAGGGCGCGACGATCTGCCGCGACACGATCATTAGGGCAGCAAGCAGTCCCGCGACGATCGCGGCAGCCGTCACGCCCTGCGTCAGCCACATGTTCCGCGCGGACACGGCATCCAGCGCCGCCGCCGCGGTGACGTTGGCCGTCGTTTCCCGATCCAGGAATGTCCGGAGGTCCTGCTCCACCTGGAGGATGACGGGGTTGACCTCCATCATCATCCGGTATGCCTCGATCTCGCGGCCGCGTGTGCCGAGTTCCACGACGCGGTCGAGGCCCGACGACACCCGGCCGATGCCATCCCGCAGCCGGCCCTCGAACTCCGGATGACCCGCGAGAATGCCGGCCGCCGCCGCGAGGCGCTGCGAGTTCCGCACCTTGTAGTCCTCAAAGGCCGCGCGGGCCGCGCGACCCTCCGGCGTTGTCCCGTCGTACTGGACGATCTTGTAGGCGTCGTAGGCCATGCCGGTCATGTTGCCGTTCAGCCGCGCCAGGGCGGTCAGCGCGACTCCGCGGCCGAGCAGGCCCTCGTAGGAGTTGGAGAGGCTGGACGTCGCCCAGCCGCCATAGGCCGTCCCGAGCAGACCCACGAAGGCAACGATCGCGACCGAGAGGAGGATCTTCCCCGAGATCGCCAATCCCCTGAGAATACGTGTCATGGGCTCCGCTCCGATCTCGTCCGGGGAGGTTCCCCGGTTCGAGGTCGGGCGAGGCTAGGCAGCCATCCTTAAAGGCGGCTTAGCGTCGCCGCCCGCACGGGCGGCGGCGCGACGCCATCACCGCGCGACGGTCGGCGCCTCGCGCAGGTAGCGGAAGAAATCGCTGTCCGGCGTGAGGAGCAGCCGCGACTCGCTCCCCTCACCGAACACCTCGCGGTACGCCTGCATCGTCCGGTAGAACTGGAAAAAGCCGGGGTCGCGCTGGAAGGCGTCGGCGAAGATGCGCGTCGCCTCCTGCTCGCCCTGGCCGCGGAGGATGTCGGCGCTCGCCTGCGCCTCGGCCAGCAACACGGTGCGGTCGCGGTCGGCGGCGGCGCGGATGCGGGCCGCGCCCTCGGCGCCCTCGGCGCGCGCCTCGCGGGCCACGCGCTCGCGCTCCGACTGCATACGGGAGAGGATGGCCTGCGTGTTCTCCTGCGGCAGGTCGGCGCGCCGGATGCGGACATCCGCCACCTCGATCCCGAAGCGCCGCGCCTCCTCGTTCACCTGGCGGCGGATCTCGTTCATCACGCGCAGGCGGTCGTTCGACAGCACGGCCAGCAGCGGCTCGCTGCCGAGCACGCGCCGCAGGGACGAGGACACGATGGACGACAGCCGTCCGCGGATGCCGGATTCCGCCGCACCGGCCGTCTGGTAGAAGAGCAGCGGATCGGTCACCCGGAATCGCGTGAAGCTGTCCACGATCAGACGCCGCTGGTCCGCGAGGATCACCTCCTCGCCCGGCGCCTCGAAGTCCAGCAGCCGGCGGTCGAAGGCGATGACGGCCTGGATGAAGGGCACCTTCACGTGCAGGCCGGGGTCGCGGATCACGCGGATCGGCTGGCCGAACTGCGTGATCAGCACCTGCTGCGTCTGGTGCACGGTGAAGAGCGCCGAAGCCGCGGTGATCACCACCGCGAGCAGGACGACGCCGAGGATCAGGAGGCGGTTCATCGGACGGGGACCTGCGGACGGACCTGCGTGGCGGCCGCCGCTGGCGGCACCGCCGGCGGTCGAGGCGCCGGCGGCTGCGGCCGCTGCGAATCGAGGTTGAGGAGCGGCACGAGGCCCTGGAGGCGGTCGTCCACCACGATCTTCGGGTTGCGGCGGAGGATCTCCTCCATCGTCTCGAGGTAGAGGCGCCGCAGCGTCACGTCCTGCGCCACCTGGTAGGCGGAGAGGACGGAGATGAAGCGCGCCGCCTCGCCGCGTGCGCGGGCGATCTGGCTGTCACGGGCGCCGGTCGCCTCCTGCACCATCCGCTCGGCCTCGCCGCGGGCGCGCGGGATGATGTCGTTGCGGTAGGATTCCGCCTCGTTGCGGGCGCGCTCGCGGTCCGCGTTCGCGCGCTGCACGTCGCGGAAGGCCTCGATGACGGCGTTCGGCGGATCGACCTTCTGCAGCTGGACCTGCGTCACCTCGATGCCCGCCCGGTACTGGTCGAGGATCGCCTGCGTGCCCTGGCGGACCTGCTGCTCGATCTGTGCGCGCGCCTCGGTCAGCGCGGGCTGGATGGGCGTGCGGCCGATCACCTCGCGCATCATCGACTCGGCCGCGGACTTCACGGTGTTGTCTGGGTTGCGCGTGTTGAACAGGTACTCGCCGGCGTCGCGGATGCGCCAGAACACCGCGAAGTCGATGTCGATGATGTTCTCGTCGCCCGTCAGCATGAGCGACTCTTCCTCGACGTCGCGGCTCGGCGTCGGGCGCTGCGTGATGACGTTGGAGTCGAGCGCGCTGCGGAAGCCGACGTCGACGCGATTGATGCGCGTCACGCGCGGCGTGGTCGCGCTCTCGACCGGCCAGGGAAGGTGGTAGTTCAGGCCCGGCGGCGTCGTGCGCTCGAAGGCCCCGAAGCGCATCACCACGCCCTGCTCGTCCGGCTGCACGCGGTAGAAGCCCGAGGCGCCCCAGAACAGCAGCACGAGGATGCCGAGCACCGCGAGGCCCTTGCCGCCGCCGCGCCGCGGCAGCCAACGGCGCAGGGCGTCCTGCGCCTGCCGGATCGCGTCATCCAGGTCCGGACCCCGTCCGGAGCCGCCGCCACCGCCGCCCGGCGGGGGAACGCCCCAGGGACCCCCGGCCGGTTGTTGCCGCCGGGCGAACCCCAGGGAGACGGCCCGCCGCTGTTGTTCCACGCCATCGGGCGTCGGTACTCCGTTCGAATCCGCCGCGCGGTGCATCCGCCGCGGGCGCGCTTGCGCGCAGGTGGTGGCACCCATATGCCGGGCGCGGCGCCGTCCGCGAAGAGGGGACATTGCGCGCGGTTCATCTTGGCCCGGATCGGGGGGTTTCAAGCGATGGTGAGCGAGGGTCCGCGCGGCCTGGAAGCCGCGGTGCGCTCCGCACTCGCCGGCCTGCGCGACCCCGCGACGGGCCGGGACCTCGCCGCGGCCGGGATGATCGGCGGCATCGCCGCGCGCGACGGCATGGTGCAGGTGGAACTCGCCGTCCCTCGCGACCGGGCGCGGGGGCTGGAGCCGCTCCGCGCCGCCGCCGAGGCTGCGGTGCGCGGCGTTCCCGGCGTGCTCAGCGCGACGGTGGTCCTCACCTCACACCGTGACGCCCAGCCCGCCCCGCCGCCGCGCGCACCCGCCGCCGGCCAGCGCGCAGGTGGCGGCCCGATGCTGCTGCGGGAGGTCGGGGCGGTGATCGCCGTCGCCTCCGGCAAGGGTGGCGTCGGCAAGTCCACCACCGCCGTCAACCTCGCCTGCGCCCTCGCGCAATCCGGCCTTCGCGTCGGGCTGCTGGACGCCGACGTCTACGGCCCTTCCCTCCCCCTCATGCTCGGCGCGGCGGGCAAGCCGGACGTCGTGGGCGACCGCATCCAGCCGGTCCGGTGCTGGGGGCTGCACGCCATGTCCATCGGATTCCTCGTGGACCAGGAGTCACCCATGGTCTGGCGCGGCCCGATGGTCATGGGCGCGCTGGAGCAGATGATGACCCAGGTCGCCTGGCCGGCCCTCGACGTCATGGTCGTGGACATGCCGCCCGGCACCGGCGACGCGCAGCTCACCATGTCCCAGCGCGTGCCGCTCCGCGGCGCCGTCATCGTCTCGACGCCGCAGGACGTTGCGCTCCTGGACGCGCGACGCGGCATCCGGATGTTCGAGAAGGTGAACGTCCCCGTCCTGGGCTTGATCGAGAACATGTCCTTCTTCTGCTGCCCGAACTGCAACCACCGCAGCGACATCTTCGGCCATGGCGGCGCGCGCGCGGAGGCCGGCCGCCTCGGGGTCGAGTTCCTCGGCGAATTGCCGCTGAAACTCGCGATCCGCGAGGCGGCCGATGCCGGCAACCCCATCGTCCTCGCGCAGCCGGAATCGGACGAGGCGGCCGCCTATCGCCGAGTTGCCGCACGCGTCTGGGACAAGGCGAAGACCCCGGCCGCGGCCGGCCCGCGAATCACGGTCGAGTAGGGGCGCTCCCGGGAAGGCGCAGCCAGCCCGTCCGCCGCTCGCCACCCCGCTCCAGATGCGGCCGAAGTTCATCTGCGAGCTGCCGGAGCGCCGCGTCCGACGGCACGGCGCGGCAGCCCTCTTCCGCTGCCGCGGCAGCCTCGGGCCCCAAGCCCAGATCGCGCAGAGCACGCGCGCGCGCGCGGTGGGCGTGACCCATGCCGGGGTTCAGGCGGATGCCCGTTTCGAACATCCCGACGGCTTCCTCCGCCCGCCCGGACTGAAGCAGGACATAGCCGACCCAGGCTGCCAGTTCCGCGTCCGCGGGGTCGAGCGCGTGGGCCTGCCGCGCATGCGTCAGCGCCTCCTCGGCACGCCCGAGCCGGGCCAGGGCGAGGCTCAGGCCACCATGCGCGGAACCAAGGCCGGGATCGGCCGACAGGGCCCGCCGGAAGGCCAGCGCCGCTTCCTCGTCGCGGTCGGCGCGCAGCAGGGCATGCCCGACCGCATCGTCGATCCGCGCGGCCGCCACGAGGCCGGACGCAGCCTCGCCGAACCGGGCCAGATCCTCTGCCGTCGCCCCCGAAGCGACTAGGCGGGAGAGGGCCACCCCGGCCCCGTGCGCCAGCATGGGCTCGAGGACCGCGGCGTCGAAGCCGCGCGCCTCGGCCTGTGCCGCGAGCCGCAGCGCCGGGCCGACATGCCCGCGCCGCAGGGCCGCCGCACCGAGGCAGGCATGCCATGGCGCGCAGGCACCGCGGCCGCTGCGGACGAGCCGCCGCAGCCCGGGGGCGTCCCCCGCCAGCACGCAGGCCAGCGCCCGGGCCAGGACGGATCGCCCCGCCAAGAGCCAGATCGCCCAGTGCCCGACGAACGGTGCGACCACCGAACGCAGGGGCCCCGCCTCCAGCGCCAGGCGCAGGTGCGCGCCATCCTCCGCGTCCCAGGGATCGGCAAGCACGAACGTCTCGTCCGCCAGGTGTTCCCGCCGCACGGCCATGCCGGCATGCAGGGCGGGGTCGAAATGCGCGGCGTAGCGCCGGTCCCACGGCACGTCGCGCGGATCGAGCGAAACCTGCGGCGACACCGCCAGCGCATGCGTCAGCCCTAGCAGCCGCCCGTGACGCAAGGCGGCATAGCCGCCCATGCTGTACCCATAGCCGAGACGCCGCTGCCTCCCGACGCCCGAGAGGAACGGCGCGCAGCGCACCATCGCGGCCGCCGGATACCAGTTCGGCCCCTTCGCCACGATCCCGATGCAGTCGAGATTGAGCTGCTCCGCCGGCTCGCCCGCCCAGAAGCGGCCAGGCGCGGGGCGGAGGTCCTTGTCGCCGAAGGTGATGAGCGTGAAGTCCGAGGATCCGGGCCGGTACACGGCCTGGACCGCATCGTCGTCGTAGAGGATTCTCAAGGTTCGCCGGGTCCCGGCGCGACCCTAGGGGGGGCGACCTTCCCCCGCAACCGGCCTCCGGCGCGTCAGGCCGCCGCGCTGCCGGTGAAGTCCGCGACCATGTGCAGCGTCGCGCGCAGCCCGACGATCATCCCCGCCTCGTCAACCCGGAAGCGCGGCGAGTGGTTCGGCGCAACCGTCCGCAGGTCCGCATCCGGTGCGGAGATACCGACGTTGAAGAACACCCCGGGCACCGCGCGCGAGAAGTAGGCGAAATCCTCCGCCGCCGTCGCGGGCGGCGAGAGCCGAAGCCGGTCCCCCGCGATCCGCGCCAGGGTCGGCGCCATCCGCTCGGTCAGCGCGACGTTGTTGACGTTCGTGGGGTAGCCGTTCGGCTCCCACCGTACCTCGGCCCGCCCGTCCATGCCGCGCGCCACGTTCTCCGCGATCTCGCCGACGCGACGCATCATGAAGCCGCGCCGCTCCTCGCTGTAGGTGCGGAGCGTGCCGTTCATGCTCACCCGGTCCGGGATGATGTTGCTGCGGTTGCCGCCGTGGAACTGACCGACCGTGAGCACCGAGGCCTCGCTGCCCGAAACCTGGCGGCTCTGGATCGTCTGCAGCGCGGTCACGATCTGGGCGCCGATCACGATCGGGTCCACCCCGCCCCAGGGCAACGCGCCATGCGTCTGCCGCCCGTGCACGATGATCGTGAACTCGTCCGCGCTGGCCGTGGAAGGCCCGGGGCGATAGCCGATCTCGCCGACGCGCAGGCCGCTGCTCACATGCAGCCCGAAGACCGCGTCGGGCCTGGGATCGGCGAAGGCGCCCTCGTCCAGCATGCGCCGTGCCCCGCCGATCTCGCCGTTCGGCAGGTTTTCCTCCGCCGGCTGGAAGAGCAGCTTCAGCGTGCCGCGCAGCGTCGCCTTCTGCGCCGCCAGGACCTCCGCCGTGGCCATCAGGATCGCGACGTGGCAGTCATGCCCGCAGGCATGCATGACGCCGACCTGCTGCCCGCCCCATTCCGCGGTGGCGCGGGACCGGAAGGGCAGGTCCACCTCCTCGGCGACCGGCAGGGCGTCCATGTCGGCCCGCAGCGCGAGCACCGGCCCCGGCCCGCCCTCGCCCTGCAGGTGCGCGACGATGCCCGTCACCGCGACGCCCTCCCGCACCTCGTAGCCCAGCGCGCGCAGGTGCGCGGCGACGAGCGCGGCGGTCCGCCGCTCCTGGTTCCCCAGCTCCGGGTTCGCGTGGATGTCGCGGCGCCAGGCGATCATCCGCGCCTCGACCGCCTGCGCAGCCTCGTCGAGACGCGCGTGGAGAGGCAGCGCGGCGGCCGCCGTCACGGCGTTCGCCGGCCGCGCGAAGCCGGCCGGCAGCACGCAGCAGGCGCAGGCCGCCGCGAGCAGCCCGCGGCGGGAGGGGAGCGTCGGATTGTCGGCGGTCCGGCGCGTCGCGGGGCGGCGGAAGAGCATGGGCGAGGTCCTTCCCAGAAGCCCCGAAAGGCTGGACCCGCCGCCCCGCCCTTGTCGAGCGCCGCTTGCCGGGCGCCGCTTGCCGGGCGCCGCTTGCCGGCGCCGCTTGCTGGGCAACGCTTGCCGGACGGCCGTCCCGGCTCGACGGCTATCCCGCCCCCGCGAGCAGGGCGTCCGTCTCCGTCGCGTCCGGCATCGCCGCGGCGGCGCCACGCCGCGTCACGGACAGTGCCGCGGCCGCCGCTGCACGGCGCATCGCGCCCACCAGCGGCATCCCGCGGGACAGCCCGGCGGCGAGCACCCCGCACCAGCAATCCCCAGCACCCGTCGTGTCCTGCACCGGCCCCGCCCGGAAGGCCGGAACGGCATGGAGCCCGTCGCCATCCGCGGCCTCGGCCCCCGCCTCTCCGCGCGTGACCGCGATGGCTACGCCGAGCACCGCGCGCAGCGCCGCCGGCGCGCCGTCGCAGCCCAGATGCGCGCCGATCCAGGCCGCCTCGTGCTCGTTGACCACCAGCAGGTGCAGCCCGCGCAGCGCCTCGGCCGCCAGCGGCCCGGCCGGCGCCATGTTCAGGATCGCCCGCCCGCCGTGCGCCCGCACGCGCGCGACGAGGGTTGCGTTCTCCGCCGGCGGAACCTCCATCTGGAGCAGCACGACACCGTCCAGCGCATCCACCGGAACCGCATCCGCCCGCGCGCGCGCGTTCGCGCCGGGCGACACCGCGATCTGGTTCCGCCCCTCCGCATCCACGCAGATCGCCGCAGCGCCCGTCGGCACGTCGGTCCGCACCACGCCCGACAGGTCCGCCCCGCTCCCCCGCAGCGCCGACAGCGCCGCCTCCGCCAGGGCGTCCTGCCCGACCGCGCCGAACATGCGGACCGCCGCGCCGTCGCGTGCGGCCGCCACGGCCTGATTGGCCCCCTTGCCGCCGGGCAGCGCGGACCAGGCCCCGCCGAGGACGGTGTGCCCCGGCGCGGGCAGCGACGGCACGGGGAAGACGAGGTCCGCGTTGATGCTGCCGAAGACCGTGACCGTACCGCGCATGCCCGGCGCATGCGGCCGACCCTGCCCTGGGGTCAAGCCTCCGCACGAGCGTCTGGCCCGCGAGACGCGCCTGACGCTCGGGCCCCGGACTTTCGCGCGCCCGACGCTCGCGCGCCGGACGCTCGCGGGAGGGTGATGCCCCCGCCGGAACATCGTCGTTGACCCGCCGACTCCCCGCTCACGTACGGTCCTTGGACCAGAAGGGCCCGGCAGCGGGCAGGTCGGAGCGAGCCATGTCCCCAGCACGCGTCCTCGCCGTGACCGAGGAAATCTACGACGCGGCCACCGGCGGCACGCCCTGGGCCGTCGTCGGTGCCAGCCTCACGGCCCTCCTCAGGGCACGGACCATCTCGCTCATGGCGGGCGACGTGCTGGCGGGCGAGCCGGAGATCCTCTGCGCCGCCGAGGTCCCGCCCGACGGCGTGACGGCCTATCGGCGCCACTACCGCCACGTGGACCTCTGGACGAAGCGCGCGGCCGCGGCCTTCGCGCATGAAGCCGCGCACGGCCCGCCTCGGGTGAGCGTGAGCGGCACCCTCGTGCCGGAGGCCGAGTTCGTCGAGAGCGAGTTCTATCGCGAATTCGGCCGCCATCACGGGCTCCGCTACGTGGTGGGAAGTTTCGTTCCGCTCGGCGCGGCCGGCGCCATGCCGATCGGCCTGCACCGGCCGGCCGGTGCCGCTCCCTTCGGCGATCCGGAACGCAAGCTCCTCTCCGCCGTCCTGCCCCACCTCCGGCGCGCGATGCAGCTGCGCCACCGACTCGGCGCGGCAGCCGGGGATGGGAGTGCGCCCGCGCCCGGCCTCGGCGCCCTCGACGCGCTTTCGCAGCCGCTCCTGATCCTCGACGCCGACATGCACGTCCTCGTCGCCAATCTCGCGGCGGAGGCGGTGACCTCCGCCGAAGGCGCCGCGCTCCGCCTCCGGCGTGCGGGCCACCTGCGCGCCGCCGCGCGCACCGTGCTCACGCCGACGCATCGCGCCGACCGGGTCGCGCTCGAGGCCCTCGTCCGCGCGACAGCGTTCGCGCAGGGAACCGGCGGGGCCATCCGGCTGCGCGACGCGCAGGGCGTGCCCTCCCTCGCCGGCCTCGTCACGCCGCTGCCGCGACGCATCGCGGCCGCCGATGGCGGCGGCATCGCACGGGTGGAGGGCCGCGCTCTCCTGCTCCTGCGAGAGATCGGTCGGAGCGCCGCCGCCCCGAACGCGGACGTCCTGCGCGGCCTCTTCGGCCTGACCCGCGCGGAGGCCGACATCGTCCGCAGCCTCGCCGGCGGCGCGACGAAGGCCGCGGTCGCCACCGCCCGCGGCCTGCGCGAGACGACGGTGCGCACCCATGTCCGCTCCGTGCTCGACAAGACCGGTGCCGCGAACCTGCGGGACCTGGAACGCATGCTGGCCGGGCTGGAGGGGATGTAGGCCCGGTCGCGCCCGGCCCTCATCCGGCGCAGTCCGGCGGCCCAACCGTCGCGTCGCGTCGTGGCGTCGTTCGCTCGCGCTCTACCGCGCGGTCGCGCGCCCCAGGGCGAAGCCGCCGAGCGTCGCGCCGAGGATCAGCGCCCAGACCTCCCCGAAGACCGCCGCTATGATCGGCAGGCCGACGAGCACGGCGAAGAGGATGACGAGCACCGCGATCCAGCGGCGCGCCAGGGGTCCCGGCCGCAGGAACCCGAAGCGGCCGGGCGGTGCACCGCCACCGCCACGCGGTGACGGCGCCTTTGCCGAAGGCCGCTTCGCAGGCCGCGGGCCGGGGCGGGTGGCGGCGACCCGGCTCACGCCACCCCCGCCGGAGGCTCCAGCTTGCCGCCGGCCTCGTCGCGCCCGAGGACGTCCATCAGTTCCCGCCACTCGCGCTTCGAGAGGCCGCTGCCGCGCTGCTCCACTGCCTCGCCGCAGGTCATCCGCCGGACGACCGCGAGCATTTGGGCGGAGAGGGTCACGGCGCCCATCCGGTAGTCGCGAAAGGCCTCGTAGGTGTGTGGGACCCAGGCCTGGACCGTCCGGAGCATGGCGTCGGCATAGACGCGAATCTCGTATTGCGCGTGGGCGTCGGCCCGCAGCGCCAGAAAGCCCAGCAGGTTGTGCAGATCCGTCTTCCAGTACCACTGCGTGTAGGCATTGAGCGTCAGGTTCATCCGCGCGAGTTCCCGGGCCAGCCCGCGCCGGCCGGGGTCCAGGACCTGCCCTTCCTCGTCCTCGTTCAGCATGTCCAGGTAGTGGTCGTAGTTCCGGGTCGCGTCCTCTCGCAGCATGTCCATGACGCGCGCCGCCTCGTCGCCCGACAGCACGTCGCCGCGCCCCTGGCGGTTGACGACGGATTGCGCCGCCAACGCCTCCGGCGCCGGCAGGTAGAATTCCCGGTCGAGGATGGAGTAGCGCGCGGAATACTCGTTCACGTTGGCCATGCGGTGCCGGATCCACTGCCGCGCGACGAAGATCGGCAGCTTCACGTGGTACTTGATCTCGCACATCTCGAAGGGCGTCGAATGCCGGTGCCGCATGAGGTAGCGGATCAGCCCCCGGTCCTCGTTCGCCGCCCGTGTGCCGCGCCCGTAGGAGACGCGCGCCGCCTGCACCACCGCACCATCATCGCCCATGTAGTCCACGACGCGGACGAAGCCGTGGTCGAGCACCGGCAGCGGTTCGTAGAGCATCGCTTCCAGCGCCGGCGAGACGGGTCGCCGCGTCTCGTGACGGCCGGCAAGCGTTTCCTGCACCTCCGCGCGCTGTGCGTCCGTGAGCGGCATCCGTGTCCCCCTGAGCGTCGGCCGATGTAGCCCGTGCCGAAGCGGTGGGGGAGTCGGTTCCGCGTCGGTCCGGCCACACTGTGTGCCGGGCGCCATGGTGTTCGTGCGGCGCCCGCCGCGCCGAAGCAACGCCCGCCACAGCGCTCGCACTCTCTTGACCGCAGCTCGGCGAGCAGCCCGCCCGATGGGGCCGTGGCGTCGGCGTCGTCGAGCGCGACCCCCGGGGGTTCGGACGCGGGGTGCGGCCCGTCAGGACGGCGGCTGGGCGTGCTGGACCAGCCGCCAGCCGTCCAGGCCCTCCCGCCAAGTCGAGGTGCAGGCGGCACGGTAGGGCGCCGCACCGTCGCGCCGTCCCTCCGCGGTGTAGCCAAGCACGACCAAGCCCTTGGCAGGGCGCGCCAGGACGCGTCCCGCCATCGTGACGGAGGCCCAGCGCGGCGCCGCGGCGATCGCTTCCGCAATCGCCGGCCCATCCAGGATTCCCGCGCCCGGGAAGGCCTTGACGGCGACGGGGTCCATTGACTGGGCATAGGCGTCCGGCCCGCCCGTCCACAACGCCTCCTCGGCGCGCCACACCGCGTCGTCCTGCAGAATAGCCTCCCCTGGAATCCCGTCGCGGTTTGGCCTATATCAGACGGGTCGTCTTCGGACGGCTATGGCGATAAACGGCACGTGGAATAAGCGTTGCGGACCCGGGGGCAGTGCCCGGCGGCTCCACCATCACCGACGAACCACTCGGTTCGTTGTTCCAACCGCCCTTGTCGGGGTGGGGACGATGGGGCCGAAACAGGCTCGACGCGCGCGGTAAAGACGTGTCCTTTGCCCGGCATTGTACCGCCGTCATCGGGCTAAATCACAAGTGCCAACGACAACAGCCGCGAGGCTGTGGCGCTCGCTGCCTAATAGGTAAGCGCGGTCCGGGGGGAACCGGGCAACAGAATCCCCCCACTTTTTCTCAGAACGTCCAGGCGTGCAGCAGGCGCCCGGGGACCGCGACGGCCGCCACGCCGGCGATGACGAGCGACCCGGCACAGATCAGCATGGACCGCCGGTGCGCCTCCACCCGCCCGTGCCGGACGCGCCAGACCGCCCAGCCCAGCGTCGCCATCATGATCAGCGCGAGGACGTGCAGCGGCGTGAAGCCGTGCGTCGTCAGCGCCAAGGCCGACAGCGCCGCCCCGAACAGCGCCCCCGCCGCGACGCGCCCCGCGATGCGGTGGCTGATGCCCAGCCGCCGCGCCCCGATCGCCACGGGCACCGCGGCCAGGGCGGCGAGCGAGAAACCGAGGTGAACGAGAACCGGAAGGGGGGTGGACATCGCCGCGTCTCCGTTGTGAACAGCGTTTACATAAAGGTGCGGAGTTAACGGTGTCAACATCAGATCGCCCCTACCATCACGGCGACCTCCGCGCCGCCCTGCTCGACGCGGGAGACACCTTGCTGGATGAGGGCGGCAACGGCGGCTTTGCCCTGCGTGAGGCCGCCCGCCGCGCCGGCGTGACGGCAGCCGCCGCCTACCGGCACTTCCCCGACAAGGACGCGCTTCTGCTGGCCCTCGCCGCGCGCGGCTATGCCGCTTTCGGCCGGACCATGGGTGAAGCCGCGGCCGCGATCCCGACCGACGCGCTGAACGCAATGGGCGAGGCCTATGTCCGCTTCGCCCTCGACCGCCCCGCGCGTTTCCGCCTGATGTTCGGCCCGCTCGTGGCGGCGTCCCGGGGCCGCAATGCAGCGCTCGACGCCGCGCGCGACGCGACGTTCCGGGCGCTGCAGGATGCCGCCGGCGACCGCCCCCGCGCCCTGCGCGCCTGGGGCCTGGTCCACGGCCTGGCCATGCTGCTGATCGACGGCGCCCTTCCCGCCGACGAGCCGGCCGCCCTCATCCGCGAACTGCTCCAAGCATGAGAGGCGGGTTGCCGCGCGCCGCGCGCCCGGCTACCGCGACCCTCACGCCGCGCCTATATCGGCCCTCCCGCCCCCTCCGGACCCCGCATGAGCGAGACCGCACCGCCGCCCGACAGCCTGCTGCCCTACGACCGCTGGACCGAAGAGGCGATGCGCGGCGTGGCGCTGCGCGCCCTCGAGCACGCGGCGGAGAAGGGCCTGCCGGGCGAGCACCACTTCTACCTGACCTTCCGCACCGACCACCCGGACACGAAGGTCCCAGGTCACCTCAAGGCCCGCTACCCGCAGGAGATGACGATCGTCCTGCAGCACCAGTTCTGGGACCTGAAGGTGGACCGCGCGGCACAGAAGGTCTCGGTGGGCCTCTCCTTCGGCGGCGTGCCCGCGTCGCTCGTCATGCCCTTCGCCGCGCTCATCGCCTTCTGGGACCCTCATGTCCGCGTCGGCCTGCGCTTCGGCGAGGGCGTGGCGGCGGACGACGCGGAACCGAACGACGCAGCCGCCTTGCCCCCCGCGCCGGAAGCAACCGAAGCGCCCGCGCCGCCGAAGCAGGAGACACCGGCACAGGTCGTCTCCCTCGACGCCTTCCGCCGCAAGCCCGCCGGTCGCGACTGACCGAACCGCCGCGCCCGCGCGGCCCGCATCCAAGCGGAGACATACGATGCCCGCCCTCGACCACCCCGCCGCCACGCCCTCCGGCGCGGAAGGAACCTCCGCCGCCGACACGCCGCGCGTGACCAACCCGAACGACCTCACGCCCGTCGCCCCCGTCGGAAACCCGAACGGCGCGGAGGGCGATGCGGGCATGCCCGTGTCGCAGCGCACCAAGGGCTTCGACTATTCCCCGATGTTCCCGCTGGGCGAACCCGAGACGCCCTGGCGCAAGTTGGACATCGAGGGCGTCTCCACGATCGAGGTCGGCGGCCGCAAGGTCCTGCGCATCCCGCCCCGCGTGTTGGAGGAACTGGCCTTCCAGGCCTGCCGCGACGTGTCCCACCTGCTGCGCCCCGGCCACCTGCAGCAGTTGAACAACATCCTGCGTGACCCGGAGGCCAGTGCGAACGACCGCTTCGTCGCGCTCGACCTGCTGAAGAACGCCAACATCGCTGCGGGCGGCGTGCTGCCCATGTGCCAGGACACCGGCACCGCCATCGTCCACGGCAAGAAGGGCCAGCGCGTCTGGGTCGAGGGCAACGAGGAGGAAGCCCTCTCCTACGGCGTCCACCGCACCTACACCGAGACGAACCTGCGCTATTCCCAGATGGCGCCGCTCTCGATGTACGAGGAGGTGAACACCGGCAACAACCTGCCGGTCCAGTTCGACATCTACGCCGCCCCCGGCGAGCACCACGCCGAGGAGTTCGAGCTGATGTTCGTTCTCAAGGGCGGCGGTTCCGCGAACAAGACCTTCCTGTTCCAGCAGACCCGCGCGGTGCTGAACCCGAAGAAGCTGCTCGACTTCCTCGGCGAGAAGATCAGGACGCTCGGCACCAGCGCCTGCCCTCCCTATCATCTCGCCATCGTCATCGGCGGCACCTCCGCCGAGGCGACGCTGAAGACGGTGAAACTCGCCTCCACCCGTTACCTCGACACCCTCCCCGACCGCGGGAGCAGGTCCGGCCACGCCTTCCGCGACCGGGAGCTGGAGAAGGAGGTCCACAAGCTCACCCAGAACCTCGGCATCGGCGCGCAGTTCGGCGGCAAGTATTTCTGCCACGACGTGCGGATCATCCGCCTGCCGCGCCACGGCGCCTCGCTGCCCATCGGCATCGGCGTCTCCTGCTCCGCCGACCGCCAGATCAAGGCGAAGATCACCGCGGACGGGGTGTTCCTGGAACAGCTGGAACACGACCCCGCGCGCTTCCTTCCGGAACATACCGACGAGATCATGGGAGGAGAGGTCGTCCGCATCGACCTGAACCGACCGATGGACGCGATCCGCGCCGAACTCTCGCGCCACCCCGTGAAGACGCGCGTGTCCCTCACCGGCACCATCGTCGTGGCCCGCGACATCGCCCACGCGAAGCTGAAGGAACGCCTCGACCGCGGCGAGGGCCTGCCGCAATACGTCGAGGACCACCCAGTGTACTACGCCGGCCCCGCCAAGACACCGGAGGGCATGCCCACCGGCTCCTTCGGTCCCACGACCGCGGGTCGGATGGACTCCTACGTCGCGGAATTCCAGGCCGCCGGCGGCTCGCTCGTCATGCTGGCGAAGGGCAACCGCTCCAAGGCCGTGACCGAATCCTGCAAGCGGAACGGCGGGTTCTACCTCGGCTCCGTCGGCGGGCCCGCCGCGCGCCTCGCCCAGGACTGCATCCGCAAGGTCGAGGTCCTGGAATACCCGGAGCTCGGGATGGAGGCGATCTGGCGCATCGAAGTCGAGGACTTCCCCGCCTTCATCGTCGTGGACGATAAGGGCAACGACTTCTACGACGGGCTGGAATGAACGGCGTGGCGTCCGCTCGCTGATGGAAACCACGCTCCTCGCGACGGCGATGATGGCGCTCGCCTCCCTCGGCGCGACGCTCCTCCTCTCGCGGCGCGCCGCGGCGGACGGCACCGATTTCGGCACGGCCCTCCTGCGGCTTGCCCAGGCGCTCCCCCTCGCCGTCGCCTTCCTCTACGGCCACGGCGCCTGGTGGACGGGGCCGGTCGCCATCCTCCTCGGCGTCGCGGCGGGGCTGGGTGCCGCGCGCGTCACCGGCGGCGCGACGCTTGCCGTCGGCGTCGTCGCGCTCGCGATGGGCCTGTCCTACATGGCCTCGGTCATCCTCCGCTTCGGCCCGCCCAACTGAGGCAACCAGCATGACGCGGCGCCTCATCTCCTCCGGCTCCCCCTTCGAGCGGGACATCGGCTATTCCCGCGCCGTCGTGGACGGCGACTGGATCTTCGTCTCCGGTACCACCGGCTACGATTACGCGACGATGGAGATCGCGCCGGACGTGGTCCGGCAATGCGAGCAGACGCTGAAGAACATCGCCGCCGCCCTCGCCGAGGCCGGAGCCCGCCTCTCCGACATCGTCCGCGTCCGCTACATCGTCCCCGACCCCGCGGACTGGGAACCCTGCTGGCCCATCCTGCGCCTCTATCTCGGGGAGGTCCGCCCCGCCGCCACCCTCATCCACGCCGCCCTCCAGAACCCGGCCATGCGGATCGAGATCGAGGTCACGGCGCGGCTCCGGTCCTGAAGCCGCGCCGGGCGCCGCGCGTTGCCCCCCAGTGCCCAGTCCCGGGCGCAGCGGAGATATGACATGACGATCAGGACCTCGGTGCTTGGACTGGCGCTGTTGGCGGCCCTTTCCACGGGGGCACTCGCCCAGGGCTCGGCCGGCGGGTCGGGCAGCGGATCGGCGGGCGCATCGGGCGGCGCCGGGGCGGGCAATGCCGGGAGCGGCGGGACCGCGACCTCCTCCGCGCCCAGCGGTACAAGTTCCTCGAGCGGCGGCTCCTCCGTGGCGGGCGGTGCCCCGGCGCGCAGCGGGTCCGGCACCGGCGGGACGGGCAGTGTCCCCGACGCGGGCGTCGGCGGCAGCGGCCTGGTCGGCCCGGGAAGCGGCACCACGGGCAGCACGCAACGCTGAGACGCGGCCACGCGCCACGGCGCCAACCGGATCGCCACGCGACGGCCACCACTGCCGCGGAACGGCCACGAGCACCCTGAAATGACCCCGGGGCCGCCGGATGGCGGCCACCGGGGCACGGGATCCTCTCCTTCGCCACCCCTTCCGCACCCGGAAGCGGGTGCCGCGAAGAGGAAAAGGGAACCCCCATGTCCACCCGTATCCGGTCCGCCCTGCTCGGCGCCGTCATCGCCCTGCCCGCCTTCGGCGCGCTCGCCCAGACCGCCGTCCCAGCCTCCCCGGCGCCGGCCGGAGACCGCCCGGCGGCCGCGCGTCCGGCGACGCCCGCGCCCTCGGCCGCCGCGACGCCGGCGACCACCCCGTCCCGCACCGGCGCGGCCGCGACGCCACACGGCGCCTCCGGCAGCCACGTCGGCCCCCAGACGGGCACCCAGACGGGCACCCAACGGGCACCCAGACGGGCACCCAGACGGGCAGCGTCACCGCGCCGCGCGCCACGCCGCCGTCCGGCAACGTCGCCGCGCCGAATGGCGGGTCGGTCCAGGGTAGCGTCGCCCAGGGTCAGGGCACGAACCGCGCGACCGTCCAGCCCATGGCTCCCGGCAGCACCACGGGCAGTACCACGGGCAGCACCGGCGGCGGCAGCGTCATCCGCTGACGGCCGGCCCGCGGCGGATCAGGATGCGACCCGCCGCGGGCCAGGCGCGGCCACCACGCCCCCAACGGGGAACAAAGGAGCGGGGGTGGCGGCCCCGACCTCGCCGCGACGGGCGCGCTTGCCCGCCGCGGCACGCGCGCGCCTGCCCAGCGCGGCACGCGCGCTCTTGCCCGCCGCGGACCGTCGTTGCATGGGGTGCCCCGCCCGCGGCGTCCCGCTGCGGCGCTGCCGGGAACACCGCAATGCGCTTCGCCGTGGACCGCCTCGACCACCTCGTCGTCACCTGCGACGACGTGGACACCATGGCGAACTGGTACGCCCGCGTCCTCGGGATGGAGCGGGACTCCTTCGGTTCCGAGAACCGCACCGCCCTCCGCTTCGGCGGCCAGAAGATCAACCTGCGCCCGAAGACCGCGACGCAGGAGGAATGGTTCACCGGCCGCACCGTCGCCACCGGCTGCCACGACCTCTGCTTCATCGTGACCGTCCCCGCCGAGGACGTCGTCGCCCACCTCGAGACCTGCGGCGTCACGGTGGAGGTCGGCCCCTCCGTCCGGATTGGCGCCCTCGGCCCCATCAACTCCGTCTATTGCCGCGACCCCGAGGGCAACCTCGTCGAGATCGCCTCCTACGGCGACGTACCCTGAGGCGGGGAGCGTGACGCCCGACGGCACCTCCGGCGCCCCGCCGCGCCCGGCGCCCGACACCCCGCGCCTGCTGCTGGACCGCGCGCGGCTGGAGGCCAATGTTGCCCGCCTCCACGCCCGCTGCCAGGCGCTCGGCGTTGCCTTCCGCCCGCACTTCAAGACCGCGAAGTCGGCCGAGGTCGCGCTGATCTCGACCGGGGGCGCCCCCGGCCCGCAGACCGTCTCGACGATCAAGGAGGCCGAGTTCCTCGCCGCCGCCGGCGCCGCGCGCGACATCCTCCTCGCCGCCACCGCCATCCCGGCGCGCATCCCGCGCGCGGAGGCCCTGCGCCGTGCCCATGGCACCCGCCTGATCCTCGTCCTCGACAGCCCGGAGATGGCCGCCCTCCTCGACGCCGCCGCGACCGAACCGCACGAGGTCCTGGTCGAGGTTGACAGCGGCGAGCACCGCGCCGGCGTCCCGCCCGAACGCGCGCTGGCCATCGCCCGCGCCACCGCCGCCACGCGCCACCTCCGTCTGGCCGGCGTCATGACCCATGGCGGCCACTCCTACGGATTCGCCGGGGCCGAGGAGATCGCCGAGGTCGCGGAGGCCGAGCGCGCCGGCACCGTCGCCGCCGCCGAGGCGATCCGCGCGGCGGGCCTGCGCGCCGACATCGTCTCGGTCGGCTCCTCCCCCACCCTGCTGCATGCCCGCCACCTGACCGGCGTGACGGAAGCGCGGGCCGGCGTCTCCCTCCTCTGGGACCTCGCGCAGATGTCGCGCGGCCTCTGCGGGTGGGAGGACCTGGCCTGCTCCGTCCTCTCGACCGTCATCGGCCACAACCGCGCCGGCCCCGCCCTGGTGCTGGATGCCGGCGCCCTCGCCCTCTCGAAGGACGTCACCGCCAACAGCTTCGCCCCCGGCACCGGCTTCGGGATCCTCGCGGACGAGCACGGCCACCGCCTGCCGCTGCACGTCGCCACCGCCTACCAGGAACACGGGATGGTGCCGGTTCCCCACGAATCCTGGTTCGTGCGCCTGCCCGTCGGCTCCCTCGTCCGCGTCTATCCCAACCACGTCTGCATGACCGCGGCCGGCGGCTACGGCGCCTTCGACGTGATCAACCCGGATGGCGCGGTCACGGATCGGTGGCCGCGGGTGGACGGCTGGCACTGACGGCGACCGCCCGAGCCGCGCCGCGACCCCGGGGCCGACGACGGAAGGCAACGCGGCTCGCGCTCCCCGACGGCGCGCCCCGGCCAGGGGCCAAGGACCGCAACCGCCGGCCCGCGGCCCGCCCGCCGGCACGGCGCGACGCACGCGACGATCCAAACCCCGCCGCGACACCGATTTGCGACGCTCGGTCCGCCATAACCTCCTCACCGGTTCCACCGCCGCCACCACCGCCCGCTGGGCGACGGCCGGCGGGATCACCCGGCGGAGGACATCCCCCCTGACCCGTAGATCGGCGGGCGCTGCGGCCGCAGCGCCCGCCGATCTCGCGTGGGCGTGCGATCACGGACGGTGGAATCGCCGCCGACCGCATGGCCCTCCCTTGGTGGTGGCGCCTCGCCTGCCCCATCTCGCATCCCATGACCCAGACCCGCACAGAGACCGACTCCCTCGGCACCATCGAGATCGAGGCCGGCCGCCTGTGGGGCCCGCAGACCGAGCGCGCACGCCGCCTCTTCCAGATCGGGACCGAGCGCTTCCCCGCCGGCCTCATCCGCGCCGTCGGCCTGCAGAAGCAGGCCGCCGCCGAGGCCAACCTCCGCCTCGGCGAACTTCCACAGGACATCGCCGACCCGATCATCGCCGCCGCCGCCGAGATCGCCGCCAACCAGCGCGATGCCGATTTCCCCCTCCCCGTCTGGCAGACCGGATCCGGCACCCAAACGAACATGAACGCGAACGAGGTCATCGCGAACCGCGCGAACCAGATGCTCGGCCAGCCGCTCGGCGCGCGGAAGCCGGTTCACCCGAACGACCACGTCAACCGCGGCCAGTCCTCCAACGACTCCTTCCCCACCGTGATGCACGTCGCGGCCGCGGAGGCCGTGACGCAGCGCCTCATCCCCGGCCTGCGCACGCTGCACGCATCCCTCGCGCGCCGCGCGGTGGAATGGTCGGGCATCGTGAAGCTCGGCCGCACCCACCTGATGGATGCGGTCCCCGTTACCCTCGGCCAGGAATTCGCCGCCTGGGCGCGCCAGGTCGAACTCGGCATCGCCCGCGTCGAAGCCGCCCTGCCCCGCCTCCTGGCCCTCCCGCAGGGCGGCACGGCGGCCGGCACCGGCCTCAACACGCACACCGAATTCGCCCGTACCTTCGCCGAGCGCATGGCGGCCCTCACCGGCCTGCCCTTCACCGCGAACCCCAACCCCTTCGAGGGCATGGGCGCCCATGACGCCTTCGTAGAACTGCAGGGCCAGATGAACGTCGTCGCGGTGTCGCTCAACAAGATCGCGAACGACATCCGCCTCCTCGGTTCGGGCCCCCGCTCCGGCTTCTCGGAACTCGTCATCCCGTCGGACGGCCTGTCCTCCTCCATCATGCCGGGCAAGACCAACCCGACGCAGTCGGAGGCGCTCACGATGGTCTGCGCGCAGGTCATGGGAAACACGACCACCGTCACGATCGCCGGCACGCAGGGGCACCTGGAACTCAACGTCTTCAAGCCCGTCATCATCCAGGCCGTGCTGCAATCCGCGGCGCTGCTCGCCGACGCCGCCGAATCCTTCGCGCACAACATGGTGGACAAGCTGGAGCCCAACGCGGCGCGCATCGCGGAGAACGTCGCGAAGTCGCTCATGCTCGTCACCGCGCTGAACCCGCGGATCGGCTACGACAAGGCCGTCCAGATCGGGAAGAAGGCCCTAGCCGAGAACCTCACCCTCCGCGACGCCGCGCAGCAGCTCGGCCACGTGTCGCCGGAGGACTTCGACCACTGGGTCCGGCCGGAGGAGATGACCCGGCCCGGTCACCAGGAAGGGGGTGCTGCCCTCGCCGGCTCGGGCTGACCGTGCGCGGCCACCTGGAGAAGCGCTCCTTCACCCTCGCGGGCCACAGGACCTCCGTCGCCCTCGAACCCGCCTTCTGGGAAGCGCTGGAGGAAGAGGCCGCGCGCCGCGGCACAACCCTCCTCCGCCTCGTCGCGGAGGCCGACGCGGTCCGCGCCGACCCGACGCTCCCCCTCGCTTCCGCCCTCCGCCTCCACGCCCTGGCCGCCGCCCGCGCCGCGGCTCCTCAGTCGCAGTAGCGCACCGTCAGACCCGTCCCCCGCGCCGACCCCGCGACCGGCGACGACACGCAGACCGAGCGCGCCGGCCCGACCCGCCGGTCCAGCATGCGGATGACCCGCCGCCCGCCCAGGCCGCGCAGGTCGGCCACCTCGTGAAAGGGCTGCTCCGGCAGCCGCACCCCGGCGATGCAGTCCTGGAACACGACCTCGCCGAAATCCGGCAGCGGGTAGAGGTCGTCCCGCCCCGCGACCGTCGGCCGCTCCACCACCCAGACCGCCGCCTGCCCCGTCACCGGCGCCGCGTTCACGTGCGCGACCTCCGCCAGGAAGTCGTTCGCGACGAGGCCGGACCGCCACAGCGTCCCGTCCTCCTGCCCCGTCGTCTCGTTGCGAATGCACAGCACCGCCCGATCCGGCGCATGCAGCGCGATCCAGCACGTCACCTCGTCCCCCGGGGAGACGACGAAGTCGGCAAAGCGCACCTCCGGGTAGGGCTCGCCGCGGACCCACCATTGCGCCCAGGCGTAGGTCTCGATCCAGCGCTTGCCGTCCTGGAAGCACTCCGACGTCGTCGTGCCGATCTGCGGCAGGGACGCCGCCATCCGCCGGTGCCCGTCGAGCCCGACCCAGACCGAGACGCGGCGGGACAGCGGGTCCTCGTCCCGCGGCCCCGGGATCGGCGGGGGCAGCGCGGCATTGTCCCGCGCGTCGGGCACCTTCCACCGGCCGCAAGCCGCGGAGAACCGTTCCTCCCCGTTGGCCGTGATCAGCGCGCCGGACCAGTTCCGGCTTCCCTGCCAGGCCGAGGCGCCGGCGACCCGCGCGCCCGAATTGCTCGCCATGGGGCGGTGGCCCACCGGCGGCCCCGGATCCGTCCGGCCCGATGGCTGCGTCCGCCGCAGCGCCGTCCAGGTCGCGGCGAGGTCGCTGCCCCGCGGCCCCGGCCAGGGCGGCCGCCCGCCCGCCAGGAAGGCCTGCCGATAGCCCTCCGGCGTTTCCCCGAACTCGTGGCCCGGATCGGTCGGGAAGCCCCCGTCGCCTCCCGCCGGCCCGCCACCCGCGACCTCGCCCAGGGGCCGCGCCCGATCGTCGAGTGCCCGCCGCACCGATTCGTAGAGGCTGAATATGCAGCCGGGCGGACTATCATCCATGGCGTCACGTCCACTCCGTCCGCGCCGCCTTCAGCAGGTCGGCAAAGGACTGCGTCGCCTGCAAGGCCGGGAGGAGCTGCCCCGCGAGGTCCCGCCCCGCCGCCGAATCGCTGGGGTAATGCACCCCGGCGATCTCGCGGTTCCGCGCGATGCGATCGGCCATCGCGTCCACCACGGTCTGCGCCGCCGCCCAGGGCGTACCCTCGCGCACCGCCTCGACGCAGCGCGCGATGAGGAAGGCCTGCGTCGCATGGCCCGACGGGTAGGCCGCGTGCCCGGGTACCGCGATCGGGGGCCGCAGCGCCGGGCAGACCTGCGACGGACGCCGCCGGTCATTCAGGCGCTTGAAGTGCTGCGCCGCGATCCCCGCGACGAGCGACGCCGTCTCCATCACCGCCGCCGTCCGGGGATGGCTCCCGGGCGTGGCGGTGAGCACGCCGAGGAAATGCGTGATGAACTCCGCATCCTGCGACAGGATCTCGCCCAGCGCGTCGGGGCGCTCGTCCTCGGCGGCGCGGATCAGCTCGTCGATCTCCTCGTCCACGACCTCCGTCAGACTCTTCCCGTCCCGCCGCAGGCGATCCTGCCAGGAAGCCAGCGCGATGCCGCCCGCGCCCTGCGGCTCGCCATCGGCGGTCCGTTGCCGCTGCCGCCAGGCCGGACCGTCCGTGAAATCCGCCAGGATGTGCCATGCCCGCCAGGACGCCGACCAGTTGCGTCCGAAGCTTCCCTCGTGACCCGACCGGAAGTCCCGGTCCGCGATCCGCTTGGGCGAAAGAGCCGAGGGCATGGCGACGAAGGGCAGGTCCACGCGGTCCGGGAAGAACCAGCCACCGCCACCGCCGGCATTGCCCTGGTTGCCTTGGTTCCCCTGATTTCCTTGGTTGCCCTGGTTACCCTGGTTGCCCTGGTTACCCTGGTTGCCCTGATTTCCCTGGTTGCTCGCCGACATCCGTCCCCCTTCGCGCCTCTCGAACCCGAATGCCTACCAGGGCAGCCCCGCCTCGCTCAGCCGTCGTGCGAAGAGATCCCGGATCTCTCCCCGCAAAGGCGTCTTCGCGACGAAGCCGGAGAGCCTGAATTCCGGATCCATCACCCGCACGCGGTCGGCCAGCTCCCGCGCTTCCTCCGCCCGCCCGAGGGCGACGAGCGTCGCCACGAGGGTGCGAAGGTTCGGCGCGTGCAGCGCATTGGCGGCGGCCGACCGGCGCGCGCAGGCGGCCGCGCGCTCGAACTCGCCGGCCGTGTAGCAGGCCTGCGCCAGGATGTGCTCGTGAAGAAAGGTGAAGGAGTCCATCGGCGCCAGGCGCAGCCCACGCTCCGCCCAGGTGATCGCCTCCGCACCCTCGTCCAGCCAGGACCGCAGCGCCGCGCCCCAGCTCCAGGCCATCGCGCAGGAGGGGCCGGAGGCCACGGCCTCGTCCAGCATCTCCCGCGCCGCCTCGAAGTCGTGGTCCATGTAGCCGCGCAGGAACCCGCGCAGCGCGAGGGAGAAGGGGTCACGCGGGTCCCGGTCCAGCGCCGCGTCCGCGAAGCGGGCGGACAGCGCGAAATCCCCGGCATCCGACCAACCCTGCGCGACGCGCAGCGAATGCCACCACGCCATGTAGCTGTGCGGCATCGCGCTCGTCGGATCCGCCGCGATCGCCCCCTCGAGGAGGGTCCGCGCACGATCCATGGACGCGCGGTCGAGCCGCCGGATCTCGTTCAGGGCGCGCAGCACGAAGTCGTAGGCCGTCAGGCTCGCCGGCGGCTTGCGCAGGACGCGCGACAACTCGCGTTCCTGCAGCCGTGGCGCGATGAGTGTCATCACCTGCTCCGCGACCCGATCCTGCAGCTCGAAAAGATCGGCCTCCGATCCCTCGAAGCGATCGCTGCGGATCACCGTGCCGCGCTCGGCATCCGTCAGCTCCGTCGTGATCCGAAGTCGGCCGCCGGACCGCCGCAGGCCGCCATATAGAACGTAGCGCGCCCCGAGGTCGCGGGCCGCCGCCCGCGCGTCCGTCGTCACCTCCGCGAAGGCCAGCGCCGAACCGCGGGAAATGACGAGGAGCCAGTCCAGGCGCGATAGAACCTCGACGATCCCCTCGATGATGCCGTCGGCGAAGTAGGCCTCCTCGCGGTCGAAGTACTCCTTCCGGAAGGGCAGCACGGCGATGACCGGGCGGTCGTCCGCGCTCGTCGAGAAGGACAGCCCATGGTCCGGGTCCGCCACCTGGACCGCCGGCGCCCGCTCGTCCAGCACCTCGGCCTGGAGGAGATAGCCCCGCCGCGGAACCGTGCGCAGCAGCTCCGCCGCCGGTCCCAACGCGCGCCGCAGTTCCCCGATGCACTGGGTGATGCTGTCGTCGGTGACGAAGATCCCCGGCCAGACGGTATCCAGGATGGTCGCGCGCTCCACCACCCGCCCCGCATTGTCGAGGAGCAGCCGCAACAGGTCGAAGGTCTTGGGACGCAGGAGCGTCTCGCTCCCGTCCGGCGCGACGAGAACGCCCAGGCCTTCGTCGAAGGTACAGTCGCCGAAGCGAAGCTTCCGGCTCGCAGGGGACAGACGCATAGGAGGACCGTGATGCCGGGGCGAGTGTAGGCAGCGTCGGGGTGCAAGGGGCAAGCGTCGCGTTGCGGCCATGCCGGCCGAAGTTTCGCCGCCGGGATGATCAATCCTATCGCGCCGCCCGCCAGCGCAGCCAGCCCGCCACCTCCGGCACCCGGCGGACCCGGCCGGCAGGCCCGGTCACGCGCACCCCGACCTCCGGCCCGTCATAGCCGGGCGCCGTGGGCCGGACCGTCGCCGCCAGGTCCAGCGCGCCCCGCGCCACGTCCGCCTCGCCCGAAAACGAGACCGTCGCCCCCTCCGCCGCACCCCGGGCCTCCGCGACGGTGGCGCGCGCCCCGGCGATCGCGACGCGGATCGCCATCGCCTCCACGCCCGTGGCCCCCCCCGCCAGGGCGCCCCGCAGCGCCGCCTCGTCGCCCACGGCCGCCGCGGACGCCGCGGCCGTCCCGTCGAACCCAAACAGCACGCCGTTCCGCACCTCGCCCGTCGCCTCGCCCGAGAGCGTCGAGAGCAGCGTCGCCGGGCTGCTTCCCGCCGCCTCGAGCCGCAGCTCTACCGATCCGCGCCCGGCCACGAGGTCGAAGGGCAATCCCGTCACCGTCCCCGTGACCACGGCGTCCCGCAGCGTCCCGGCGACGGCCAGTCGCGGCGGACCCGCCCCGGCCGTCGCGTCGAGCGACGCCGCGCCCCGCAACGCGCCCTCGGAGAGGACCGCCTCGACTTCCTCCAGCGACAGGCGGCCGGACGCCAGCCGCAGCCGGGCCGAGACCCCAGAGGGCGGCGGCAGGCCGAGGCCCTCCAGCCGGTCCACCCGCAGCGCAAGGTCGGCCTCCGCGGCGCGCAGCAGCCCCAGCGGCAGCGGGTCCCCAAGCCCCGCGCGGAAGGCCGGCAGGACGAGGGTCTCGATCGCCACCCGCCCGCCGAGCCGCGGCACGCCCTCCAGCGCGAGCGTGCCCGCGCCCTGCGCCCGCAGGGCACCGGCTACGAGGTCGAACCGCTCCGCCGCCACCCCCTGCGGCGAGGCCGCGAGCGCCGCGACGAGGGACAGCGATCCGTCCCCGACCCACTCCGCCGCCCGCCCGTCCCAGGCCGCGGCGAGCACCCGCGGTGCCCCGGGGTGCCGCAGGGTCAGCAGCCCGTTCGCCCGCCGCGCCGGCAGGTCGAGCGTCCCGTTCGCCTCCACCCGTCCGTCGCCCAGGTCCATCCCGAGCCCGACGGCGAGGGCGTCCAGCGCCCCGGCCGCCGTGGCGCGGAGGGTGACCGGCTCGGCGGCCAGCGGGACGTCGTCCGGCCACCCGCCCGGCACCATCGCTGCGAGCGCCCGCAGCTCGGGCGCGGACACCTCCAGCGTCGCGTCGGAGAGCCGCGGCGCCGGCCCCAGCAGCGCCACGCCCGACGCCACGACCTCCGCCCGCGCCACCTGGCCGGAGAGACGCCGGAGCGTCAGCCGCCCGTTCTCGAGCGCGGCGTCCAGCGAGGCGCGCTCAAGCGAAACCCCGCCCCAGCGTGCCGAATCCGCCGCCACGCGGAGATTGGCATCGATCGCTCCCACGCCCCGGCTGACGCCCGCCCAGCCCAGCTCGGGCCGCAGCCAGGAATCGAGGTCGAGGCTATCGAGCGTCAGGCCGAGCCCCAGCTGCGTCCGCTGCCCCGTCCGCAGCACGCCCGCGCCGGACACCCGCGTCCCGTCGATCACCGCGGCGAGCTCTGCGATGTTCGTGCTCCCGGGCTCCAGCACCAGCCGCGCGCGGCCCGCGCCGGCGCGGAGGCGCCCCGGCGCGATCCAGGGCGCCTCGACCCCGAGCGCCGCGAGCGCCGCGCGCAGGTCGGTCCCCTCGACGCGGACGGCGGCCTCCAGCCGCTCCCCGGCGGTCGCGCCGTTCAGCTCCACCGTCGTCTCCCCGGGGAGGACGGCGGAGACGTCCGTTAGGGTCAGCCGCTCCCCCTCCCGGAAGGCCGCCGCGCGCAGCCGCCGCAGGGTCACGCCGCGCAGCGTCGCCGCCTCCGCCGACAGGTCCAGGCCGAGCGGCAGCGCCCCCGGCCCGGGCCGGGCCCGCAGCGCCGCGTACCAGGGGTCAAGGTCCACCCGCGCCGCCGCGAGCGCCGCATCGAGCCGCGGCGAGGGCGAGAGTCGCAGCGTCACCGCACCCCGCGCCGCGGTCCCGCCGACTTCCAGCGCCAGCTCGTCCGCGGCAACGAGATCGGGGGCGACCGTCAGGCGCCCACGCGCCCGGAACGGGCCGGGCGGCCCCGGCAGCAGCACCGGCAGGTCCGGGCCGGAGGCCTCCACCGTGCCTTCGACGATGCCCTCGGGCTGCAGCACGCCGCGCGCCGCGACGACCGCACCGCCGAGCGAGACCGTCAGTTCGACCGGCGTCGCGCCATCGTTCCCCGGCCGACCCATCCCCGCGTCGAAGCGCCATTCCAGCCCGTCCCGCAGGAAGCGCCCGGTCGCGCGCAGCGCCTGGCCCGGGTCGCCGGCGCGCAGGCTCGCGCGCACCTGCTCCAGCGCGACGCCGCCGATTACCAGCCGGCTGTCCTCCAGCTCCGCCTCCAGCGCCGGCAGCCCGCGGGGCAGGTCGGCGAGCGCGACCGGCGGCCAGGGCACGCGGATCTCCGCGCCGACCAGCGCCACCTCCCGCGGCACGATGCGGCCGATGAGCAGCGCGGGACCGTCGAGCCGCAGCCGCAGCGCATTCGCCGTCGCCGCCAGCGCGTCGTCCGGCTCCCCGACCGTCACGCCGGAGGCCTCGATCTCGGGCCGGGGCAGCAACCGCAGCCGCACCGGCCCGAACAGCCCGACGCGCCGGCCAATCCGCTCAGACGCGAGGGCCGCGAGCAGATCGCGCCGCGCGGTCCAGTCCGTGAGGGCGGGAACCGCGCCGAGCACGGCCACGGCCGCGAGGAGGAGCGCGAATGGGATGCCGAGGAGGAGCCTACGGCGCATCCGCGACGGACTAGCGGCCACCCGCATGCGGCGCGGCGGCGCGCGACGCGGTGGGGCCGTGGGGGGCGATCATCCGGGGTCCTCGAGGCCGCGGGGCGGGGGCCCGGCGATGCGCCGCACAATGCGGCCCGCGGGTCCGCCCGGCAACATCGCGCGCCGCGCCGCGCGGTCCGCATGCCCCAAGCGGCGCCGGGCGTGGCGCCCGCATCTCCGCCCGCCGCCTGGCCCGCCCCCTCGCCCCTCAGCGGATCCGGCATGTCCGGGACGGACCCACCGACGTGACCGGGCCTGCCGGAGGTTTCCGCCCGGCCCGGATCGGGTCTAATCAAGTCCGACCATCATGCGGACCACGCGGCGGGAGCCCCCGGCGAACGTGCCCACCTCCGACGCAGCACGGACGGCCCCACTGCCCGGCGCGCCGACGCTGCGCGGCCGCCTCTCGCGCCTGGTCGTCGTGGCGCTGCTCCCGGTTGCCCTCCTCGCCGCGGCCGTCGCCACGTCCGGGTACCGGGCCGAGCGCGGACGCACGGAGGCACGCACCGTGGAGGTCGCGCGCGGCGTCGCGCTCGCGGTCGAGCGGGAGCTCCGCGGCATGACCGCGAGCCTCGAGGCGCTCGCGCTCTCCCCCTCGCTCGGCTCCGGCGACCTCGACGCCTTCCGGCGGGAAGCCGCGGCCCTCACCGCGCGCCACTACCCCGGCGCGAACGTCCTCGTCGTCGCGCCGGACGGCCGGCAGCTGATGAACCTGGCCGTGCCCCCGGGGCAACCGCTTCCATCCCGCGTGATGATGGACACCACCCGGCAGGTGATCGAGACCGGGCGGCCCGCCGTGTCCGACGTCTTCACGGGACAGCCCCTGAGCCGACCGGTCGTCTCGGTGGACGTGCCCGTGCCCGGCCCGGACGGCGCGGTGTCGCAGGTCCTCGCACTCGGCTTTCCCGCCTCCGCCTTCGCCGAGATCATCCGCCAGCAGCGGCCCCGGCGCGGCTCCGTCGTCGCGATCCTCGACCGGCGCGGCACGGTCGTGGCGCGCGAGCCCGACCCGGGGGCCGCCTGGCCGGCCGCCCGGCGGTACCCGCCCTGGTCGCAGAGGTCGACGCACGGGGCGAGGGCACGGCGCTGACGACGACCCTCGAGGGCAACCCCGTCCTCTCCGCCTTCAGCCGCCCCGGCCCCTCCGGCTGGGCCGTCGCGATCGGCATCCCGGAGTCCGAGGTCTTCGCGCCGCTGTGGCGATCGCTCGCCCTCACCGCCGCGGGGACCGCGCTCGCCCTCCTCCTCGCGCTCGTCCTCGCCCGCCGTGTCTCCGAGGACATCGCCCGGCCCGTCCAGGCCCTCGTCTCCCTCGCCGCCGCCCCGCGAGGTGGTCACGCGCCATCGAGCCCCGGCCTGCGCGCTGACGCCCCGGCGAGCCTTGGCCTGCGCGAGGCCGACGCCGTCGCCGCCGCCCTCCTCGCCGCCGAGAGCGCCCGGGCCGAGAGCGAGGAGCGCTACCGCCTCGCGGTCGAGAGCGCGGAGATCGGCTTTTGGGACGTGGACCCGGTGAAGGGCAGCCTCATCTGGCCCCCCCGGGTCAAGGCGATGTTCGGCATCTCGGCGGACCGCCCGGTCTCGATGGACGACTTCTACGCGGGCCTGCACCCCGATGACCGCGGCGCGACGGCCGCCGCCTATGCCGGCGCGGCCGATCCGGCCCGCCGCGCCCTCTATGACGTCGAATACCGCACCATCGGCAAGGAGGACGGCGTTGTCCGCTGGGTCGCGGCGAAGGGCCGCGGCGTGTTCGACGCCTCGGGGCGCTGCGTCCGGCTGATCGGCACCGCCGTGGACATCACCGCCCGCAAATCAGCCGAGGCGGCGCTCGCCTGCAGCGAGGCCGAACTGCGGCGGCTGAACGAAGACCTCGAGGCACGTGTCCGCCGCGAGGTCGTCGCGCGCGAGGCGGCGCAGGCCCAGCTGGCCCACGCGCAGCGCATGGAGGCGCTCGGCCAGCTCGCAGGCGGCGTCGCGCATGACGTCAACAACGTGCTCCAGGCCGTCCAGGGCAGCGCCCGCCTCATCGAGACGCGGCCGGAGGACCCGGAGCGCGTCCGCCGCCTCGCCCGCGTCGTGCTGGAGGCCGCCAGCCGCGGCGCGGCCGTCACCCGCCGCCTCCTCTCCTTCTCCCGCCGTGCCGACCTGCGGGCGGAGCCGGTGGAGGCCGCGCCGCTCCTGGCGGGGCTGCGCGAGATCCTGGCCCATACCCTCGGCGCCGGCATAGACGTCCGGGTGGAGGTCCGGCCGGGCCTCCCGCCCCTCCTCGCCGACAAGGCGCAACTCGAGACGGTGCTCGTCAACCTCGCCACGAACGCGCGCGACGCGATGGACGGCATTGGGACCATCACCCTCTCGGCCGTCGCCGAAGCGGTGGAGGACGAGACCATCCGCCTGCCCCCGGCGCTTCGTCCCGGCCGCTACGTCCGCCTCTCCCTCGCCGACACCGGCGCCGGGATGGACTCCGCGACCGTGGCGCGCGCGACGGAGCCGTTCTTCACGACGAAGGGGATCGGCAAGGGCACCGGCCTCGGCCTCTCCATGGCCCGCGGCTTCGCCGAGCAGTCCGGCGGGGCCCTGGCGATCGAGAGCAGCCCCGGCGCGGGCACCACCATCCGGCTCTGGCTGCCACTGGCCGCGGAGGCCGGGGATGCGGTGGACGCGGCGGCCGCCGGATCGGCGGCACCGGCCCGCGCGCGCGTGCTGCTGGTGGACGACGAGGCGCTGGTCCGCGCCGTGACCGCCGAGGGCCTGGAGGACGCGGGCTACGACGTCCTCTCCCTCGGCTCCGGCGCCGAGGCGCTGGACGCTCTCGCGGCCGGAGCGCCGGCCGACATTCTCGTCTCCGACCTGTCGATGCCCGGCATGGACGGGCTGGCCCTGATCCGCGCCGCCAAGGCCGCGCGCCCCGGCCTGCCCGCGATCCTCCTCACCGGCTTCGCCACGGATGCCGCGGAAATCGCGATGGACGGGGCGCTCAGCGGGTCCTTCTCCCTCCTCCGCAAGCCCGTGGAGGCCGGCGCGCTTGCGGAGCGGGCGGCCGCCCTCATCGGCGCCGCCGGCGACGAGGCCCCCGGCGGGATGGCGCGCGGCGCGGCCGTGACCGCGCCCCGCGCTTCCGGGCGCGGGCGGGATGGGGCATAGCCCGTTCACCACGCGGACATGGGCACGCGGGACACGGGGTGGCTTGGGCTTCTGGGGCAAGATCATCGGCGGCGCGGTCGGCTTCGCCATGGGCGGGCCGTTCGGCGCGATGGCCGGCGCGGCGCTCGGCCACGCGATGGACGACGGGACGCTTGCCCGCGCCATCCCCGGGATGGACGGCGCGCGCATCGCCGCCCTGCTGGGATCGCGCGAGAGCCTTTTCGCCATCTCCGTCGTCGTGCTCTCCGCCAAGCTCGCGAAGTGCGACGGCCCCGTGAAGCGGGAGGAGATCGACGCCTTCAAGCGGACGTTCCGCATCCCGCCGGAGAACATGAAGGAGGTCGCGACCCTCTTCGACCAGGCCCGCAGCAATGCCGAAGGCTACGAGACCTTCGCCGAGCGCCTCGGCGCTGCCTTCCCCGACAACCGCGCGATGCTGGAGGACGTGCTCTCCGCCCTCTTCCGCATCGCCGAGGCTGACGGGCCGGTGAACGGGCGCGAGATGGCCTACCTGACCGCGGTCCACGCCCGCCTGGGCCTCGACGCCGCCGCGTTCGAACGCGCCCGCCTCGGCCAGCCTGCCTTCGGCCGCGCGGCGCCGCAGGACGAAGGACCGGACCCCTACGGCATGCTCGGCCTGGCCCGCGACGCCTCGGATGAGGAGGTCCGAGCGGCGTGGAAGCGCCTCATGCGGGAGAACCACCCGGACAGCCTCGCCGCCCGCGGCGTCCCGGCGGAGTTCGTCAAGCGCGCGACGGACAAGGTCGCGGGCATCAACGCGGCGTGGGACCGGATCAAGCGGGAGCGCGGGCTGTAGCGTTGATTTCGACCCCGGCCGCGTTCATGGAAGCGACGGAGGCCCGCGATGGACGACACGCAGACCACCGAGACCGTCGAGCAGCGTCGCGCGCGCGCCAACGCCGGCGTGCGCGCCGCGATCAATGCGCTGTAAGCAAAGGGCGTCCGGGCCCTCGTCGTCGGGTCCCTCGCCAAGGGTACCTTCGGCCGCTGGTCCGACGTCGACATCATGGTGACGCGGTGTCCCGACAATCTGCGCTACGCGATCGAGGGTCTCGTGGAGGACTGCCTCGGGGACATTCCGCTCGGCGTCGTCTACGTGGACGAGGTCAAGACGTGGCGCTTGGCGCGGATGCTCCCGAGTGTGCGCGATGTCCACGATCTTGAGTGACGCGGAAGCCGAGTTCTCCGACCTCTCGCACGAGGCGGCACGCCTGAGCGAATTCCTGGCTCGGCTCGATCATGGCAACCTCGGCGACGACACGCTCGAGACCTGGGTCGCGGCGCACACCTGCGGTTCGTCATCGGAGGGACTCTGCATGGGGATGGAGCGTGTCATGCTCCTCCTCGCAACGCGTATCGACGGAGTGCCGATGGCCAATACGGCGTCCTGGCATCTCGGCCTGCTTCGTCGGATGGGTGAGCCGGTCGAGGGCCGACGCGGTGCTGTCCTGACGCCTAGCCTCTGCGCCGCGCTCGATCGCCTCTGTGGTTTTCGCCACCGGGAACGCAACAGCTACGCCGCCGACCTCCGCCCGGTGACCGTGATCGAACGCGCCGAGGAAGCCCTGGCGACCCTGGCCCGCTTCTTCGACGCGGTTCGCACGTTCCTGCAGACCCGTTCCCCGTGATCGCCACACCGTGACCATCGCCCTGATCCGCCCCCCCGGCGCCTTCCGGATCGAGGACCTGCCCAGCCCGAACCAGGACGACCGTCCCGTCGGCACGCCGGTGGACACCCTCATCCTCCACTACACCGACATGGAGTCCGGCGCGGCCGCGATCGCCCGCCTGCGCGACCCCGCCGCCAAGGTCTCTTCCCACTACGTCGTCGAGGAGGACGGACGCGTCTTCCGGCTGGTGCACGAGGAACGCCGGGCCGCCCATGCCGGCATCTCCCACTGGCGGGGCCATGAGGCGCTGAACGGCCGCTCCATCGGCATTGAGGTCGTGAACCCCGGCCATTCCTGCGGCTACCGGGCCTTCCCCGCCCTCCAGATGGGCGCCGTCGCCGAGCTCTGCCTCGGAATCCTGTCCCGGCACCCCATCCCCGCGCGAAACGTCGTCGCCCATTCCGACGTGGCCCCGGACCGGAAGGTGGACCCGGGCGAGCTCTTCGACTGGGAGGGCCTGGCCGCGATCGGCATCGGCTTCTGGCCGACGGGCGTGGACGGTGCGGACCGCGGGAGACCGCCGGACGGCATGGCTCGCGCGACCGGCCTGATGCGGCGGATTGGCTACGGCGTGGACCCGGACCGGCCGGAAGTCGCGCTGCGCGCCTTCCAGCGTCACTGGCGCCAGGAATGCGTGGACGGAAGCCCCGATGCCGGGACGCTCGCGCGGCTGGAGGCGGTGGCCCGGCTCGCCGAGGCCTGACAGGCGCTTGCCGGCGGCGTGCCGCCCGCGCATACCCCGCCCGCCAGGCGGCCGGACGACCGCTGGCCCGGGTTCACCCCGCGGCTGGAGGAAAGTCCGGGCTCCACGGGAAGACGGTGCCGGTTAACGGCCGGCGGGCCGGGGCGCGAGCCCCTGCCCAGGGACAGTGCCACAGAGAACAGACCACCGCCTGCCGAGGGACTTGTTCCCGAGGCCGGCGGCCAGGGTGAAACGGTGGGGTAAGAGCCCACCGCGCCCCCGGCGACGGGGGCGGCACGGCAAACCCCACCGGGAGCAAGGCCGAATAGGGGTGGCCGGCGAGCGTGGAGACACGCCGACGCAGGGGTTCCCGCCCCGCCGCCCGGGTTGGCCGCGCGAACCCCCCGGCAACGGGGGGTCCAGAGGAATGGTCGTCCGGTGCCGCCCAGGGTCGCTTGGTCGGCACCGACAGAACCCGGCTTACAGGCCGCCTGGCACCTTTCGTTTCGCAAGCCGAAACGCCACTCACGTTTTCGCTCGCGGGCCTACACAGGCCGAAACGAATTCGGCCGGCTTGCCCCACCCGGCGAGTCAACAAATCAGCCCATCACTCGCCGCCAACACCTTGATCCACAAGGTTATCCACAGGCGTTGCAGCGCGGTCACACAGGGAAAACGGTGCGAAACGATGCTTGGCGTCCCAGGATATCCCATGGTATCCCAACTCATCCCGTGAGGGCGCGGATCGAGGGGGGTCCAGCCCACGGGGTGGTCGGGTGAGCCGGCGGGATCGGGGGGTCCCGCCGGCCATCTGAGGGGGAGCTGAACCTGCCTTCACGACCCGGGCAGGGGCATCGGCAGCGTCGCCGGGAACGACCGCGTCGAGGGGAGCGGACGTCCATCGGATGACCCACTTCCTGGGCACCTTCAGCGGCAAGTTGGACAAGAAGGGACGGGTCTCCGTCCCCGCGTCCTTCCGTGCGGCCCTGGAACGCCTGGGCACCGAGGAGCTGATCTTCCGCCCCTCCCATACCCATCCCTGCGTCGAGGCCTGGCCGGCGCCCTTCTTCGCCGCGCTCTCCGAGGGTCTGAACACGCTCGACGCCTTCTCCGACGCCCATGACGAGATGGCGATGGCCCTCTTCTCCGAGGCTTGCCCGCTGCGCCCGGACGGCGAGGGGCGAATCGTGCTCCCCGAGTCGCTCATCGTCCATGGCGGCCTGGGGGAGGCCGTCTGCTTCGTCGGCGTCGGCCGCACCTTCCAGCTATGGGAACCCGCCGCGGCCAAGCGGCGGATGGACGAGGCGCGGGAACGCGCCCGGGCCCGCGGCCTGACCGTCCCTGCCCCCAGCCAGGGTCAGAACCCGGGCCGCCCGGCATGAGCGGCGTCCTGACCGGCCACGTCCCCGTGATGCTGGCGGAGGTGCTCGCCGCCCTCTCCCCCGCGACGGCGCCGCCTACCTCGACGGCACCTTCGGCGGCGGCGGCTATGCCCGGGCCATCCTGGAGGCCGCGGGATGCACCCTCTACGCCCTGGACCGCGACCCCGACGCGATCGCCCGCGGTGCTGCCCTCGTCGCCGCGCATCCCGGCCGGCTCCACCTGATCCAGGGCCGGTTCGGCGACATGCTCGACCTCATCGGCTCCCGCGGCGTCACGGCCCTGGACGGGGTGGTGCTGGACCTCGGCGTCTCCTCCTTCCAGATCGACCAGGCGGAGCGCGGCTTCTCGCTGCGGGCGGACGGCCCGCTGGACATGCGCATGGAGGCGCGCGGGCCAACCGCGGCTGACCTCGTCAACACGCTCCCCGAGTCGGAACTCGCCGACCTCCTCTGGACCCTCGGCGAGGAGCGGCAGTCCCGCCGCATCGCCCGCAAGATCGTCGCGGCGCGCGGCGACGCGCCCTTCCGGACGACGTTGCAGCTGGCGGAAGCCATCCACGCCGTCATGCCCCGCGATCCGTCGGGCATGGACAGCGCCACGCGCTCCTTCCAGGCGCTGCGGATCCGCGTGAACGACGAGCTCGGCGAAATCGAGCGCGGCCTCGCCGCCGCCGCGCGACTGCTCGCGCCAGGCGGGCGACTCGTCGTCGTGTCCTTCCATTCGCTCGAGGACCGCATCGTCAAGCGCTTCATGCGCGACGCCGCGGGGCGGGCGCCGTCGGCATCGCGCCACGATCCGTCATCCCTCCTCGACGCGACTCGCAACGCTGGTTTCAAACTGCTGACGACGAACGCGCTGCGGCCGACGGCCGCAGAGACCGACAGGAATCCCCGCGCGCGGTCCGCCCGCCTGCGCGCGATCGAGAGGCTGGCCGCATGATCCGACCCCTGACCCTGCTGTCGCTGATCGCAGCCGGCGGCGCCGGGCTGCACCTCTACTCGGTGAAGCACGAGGTCTCGACGCTGGAGCGTGAACTGCGCGACATCGGCCGCCAGACCGAGGCGGCGCGGGAGCGCACCGCGGTCCTGCGGGCCGAATGGGCCCTGCTGAACGAGCCGGAGCGCCTGCGCGCCGCCGCGGCACGCCTGCTGCCGCTGGAGCCGATGCAGACCGCGCAGTTCGTCCGCCCCGCCGAGGTCGAGCGCCGCCTGCCGACCGTCGTCGCCTTCGCCGGCCCGCAGAACCTCTTCGCGCCGGCCAGCGCGACGATGGTCGCGGCCGCGACGCCGGCCGCCGCGGCGGCGGTCATGGCCGCGCAGGCCAACGCGGCCGCACCCGCGGCCAATGGCGCCGCGACTGCCCAAGCCCGCGCGGCGCAACCCGCTGCCGCGGTCGCGTCGCCGGCCGCAGCCCAGCCGCCCGCCGCTGCTCGCGCCTCCGCCCCCGTGCAAGTGGCCGCTGCCCCGGCGCGCGAGGCCGTCCGCCCGGCGGCTGCGACGCCCCGCGCGGCGCCGGAGCCCGCCCGCGCCGCCCCGGCGCCGCAGCCCCGCGCGCCGGAGGTCACGCAGCAGGCCGCCGCCCCCGCGCAGCCGACCATCCGCCCGGCGATCTACCTCGCCCCCGTGGCGCGCCAGGCCGAACCACCCGTCCCGACCGGCTCCGCCCTCGGCGCGGCCAGCCGGCCGATGCTCGCGCCGCCCGTCCCCTTCGGTGCGGCGCAGGCCGCCTCGCCGCCGGCGCGCTGACCTTGCCGATCGCGCCCGACCCGCACGACGCGCCGGCTGGCCCGTCCTCCTACGACGGCCCGGCCGAATCGCGTTCGCGCGCCCTCGTCCGCAGCGCCGCCCCCGACCGCAACCGGCGCGCGGTGCTGGAGAGGAGCCGCGGGCGGCTGCTCTTCGCCGCCCTCGGCTTCACCGCGCTGTTCGGCGCCGTCGGGCTGAAGCTGACGCATGCGACGCTGATAGACCCGCGCGAGCCGCGCCGCATCGCCGCGCGCTCCCCCGGGCCGATCGTCGTGAACGAGCACGTGTCGCAGCGCGCGCCCATCATCGACCGGAACGGGGAGATGCTTGCCGTCTCCCTCCCCGTGACCGCGCTCTACGCGAATCCCCGCCAGATCGAGAATCCGGCCGCCGTCGCCGACCGCCTCGTCCGCGTCCTGCCGCAACTGAACCGCGACCGCCTGATCGAGCGCCTCTCCGGCGACCGGCAGTTCACCTACATCGCCCGCGCCCTGACGCCGCGCGAGCAGCAGGCCGTGAACAACCTCGGCGTCGCCGGCCTGCACTTCGAGGACGGCGAGCGCCGCTACTACCCGCAAGGCCGCGCGGCCGTGCACGTCCTCGGCAACGCCGACGTGGATGGCGGCGGCGTCTCGGGCCTCGAGCGCTACCACGACGAGCGGCTGCGGGCCCGCCCCAACGTCGCGCTGCGCACCTCCATCGACATCCGCGTCCAGCTGGCGCTGCGCGACGCGGTGATGCGCGCGATCGAGGACTACACAGGCATCGGCGGCGCCGGCGTCGTGATGGACGTCAACACCGGCGAGGTCATCGCCATGGTGTCGCTACCGGACTACGACTCGTCCGACATCACCGCCGCCACGGCCGACCAGCGCTTCAACCGCGTCACCGTCGGCGTGTACGAGCCCGGGTCTACCTTCAAGCTCTTCACCGCCGCCGCCGCGCTGGAATACGGCACGGGTAATCTCGGGTCGTCCTACAACGCCTCCGCGCCGATCCGGTACGGGCGCTTCACCATCTCCGACTACCGCGGGAAGAACCGCGTCCTCTCCTTCCCGGAGATGCTGATCCATTCCTCCAACATCGCAGCCGCCCACATGGCCCAGGGCTTCGGCCCGCAGCGGCAGCGCGAGTTCATGCTGCGCATGGGCATGCTCCAGCGCCAGGGGATCGAGCTGACCGAGGCCGCCGTGCCCATCGTGCCGCCGGCCTCCGGGTGGCGCGAGATCAACATGCTGACGATCGCCTTCGGCCACGGCATCTCCGTCACCCCGCTGCACGTCGTCACGGGCGTCTCCGCCCTCGTGAACGGCGGCACGCTGCGACAGCCCACGCTCCTCGCCGTGCCGCCCGGGGAAACGCGGGAGGGCACGCGCGTCATCTCCGAGCGCAACTCCGAACTGATGCGCCGCCTGATGCGCGCCGTCGTCACGGACGGCTCCGGCAAGGGCGCGGACGTCGCGGGATATTTCGTCGGCGGCAAGACGGGCACGGCGCAGAAGACGGGGCCGCGCGGCGGCTACCTGCCGAACAAGCGCATCGCCGCCTTCGTCGGCGCCTTCCCGATGAACGCGCCGCGCTACGCCGTCTACGTCATGGTGGACGAGCCGAACCCCAACGCCCGCTCCCACGGCTTCGCGACCGCGGGGTGGGTCGCGGCGCCCGCCGCCGGCACCGTCATCTCCCGCATCGCGCCGGTGCTCGGCCTGATCCCCGAGGACCCGCAGTCGCCGCAGATCCTCCAGGCCGTCTCCCTCCCCGGCGCCCGTCCGCCCGTGGCCCCCGCCCGCCCGGGCACCGGCACGGCGGCGGCGCGGGCCGGCACGACCGCGCCGGCCGCAGGCCCGGCGCCCGCCTTGCGCCAGCCTGCGCCGGCCGCCGCGCCGCAGCCCACCCCCGCCGTCCCGCAGAACCCGCTGCGCACGACGGAAGCGGCGCCCTCCCTCCTGCAGTCACGCGCGATCGAGGCGATCCGCGTGGGCCTGACCTCCTCCGCCCAGGCCGCGGAACCGTCCCGTGCGGCTCCGCCCCTTGCGTCTCGATGAATTGCTGGCACGGATGGCGGCCCCCTTCCCTCCCCCGTCACGCCCGCCGACATCGCGGGCCTGACCGCGGACAGCCGCGCCGTCGGGCCCGGCGTGCTCTTCGCCGCCCTCCCCGGCGCGCGCCGCGATGGGCGCGACTTCATCGCCGAAGCGGTGCAGCGCGGCGCTGCCGCGATCCTCGCGCCCGAGGGCACGGAATGGCCGCCCGGCGTCCCGCCGCGGCCGCTCATCACCGCCGCCGACCCGCGCCGCGCGCTTGCCCTGATGGCCGCCGCCTTCCACGGCCTGCAGCCCGAGCGCGTCGTCGCGATCACCGGCACGAACGGCAAGACGAGCACCGCCGACTTCCTGCGCCAGATCTGGGGCGGAACCGGTGCCCGCGCCGCCTCCCTCGGCACGCTCGGCCTCGTCGCCGAGGGCTTTCCCGTCGGCGAGACGCTGACGACGCCCGACCCCGTCTCGCTCCACGCCACCCTGGCCGCGCTCGCCAAGGGCGGCGTGACCCACGCGGCGATGGAGGCCTCCTCCCACGGCCTCGACCAGCGCCGCCTCGACGGGGTGCGCCTCGCCGCGGCTGGCTTCTCCAACCTCACGCGTGACCACCTGGACTATCACGGCGGCATGGCCGCCTATCGCGCCGCGAAACTGCGCCTCTTCGACACGCTCCTCGCGCCCGGCAGGCCCGGCGTCGCGAACGCAGACATGGACGGCGAGACGCTGGATGCGCTGAGGGGCGTCGCCGCCCGCCGCAACATCCGCCTGACGACGGTCGGGGTGGCGGGCGGCGAGATCCGCCTACTCTCCCACGCCCCGTTGCCGGAAGGCCAGGCGCTGGAACTCGACGCGTTCGGCACGCGCGCCTCCGTCACGCTCCCCCTCGTCGGCCGATACCAGGCCGACAACGTCCTGCTCGCATTGGCGCTGGCCGTCGTCACCGGCACGTCCGTCGGCCGTGCGCTCGAAACTCTCCCCGGCCTCGTCGGTGTCCGCGGCCGCATGGAACTGGCCGCACGTCTGCCGAATGGTGCCGCGGTCTACGTGGACTACGCCCACACGCCGGACGCGCTGGAACGCCTGCTGACCGCGCTGCGCCCGCACGCCCGCCGCCTTCACGTCGTCTTCGGCGCCGGCGGCGACCGCGATCCCGGCAAGCGCCCGCTGATGGGCGCCGCCTGCGCCCGCCTCGCCGACGTCTGCACCGTGACCGACGACAACCCGCGCTCCGAGGACCCCGCCACCATCCGCGCCGCGATCATGGCCGGCATGGCGGCGGCCTGCCCCCGCGCGTCCGAGATCGGCGACCGCGAGGCCGCCATCGCCGCCGCCATGGCCGCCCTCGCGCCCGGCGACGTCCTCGCCCTCGCCGGCAAGGGCCACGAGAGCGGCCAGACCGTCCGCGGCGTCACCACGCCCTTCGACGACGCTGCGGTCGTCCGCCGCCTGGCCGGCCTCGCGTGATGCCGCTCTGGGACAGCGACGCGCTCCGCGCGGCGACGGGCGGGACGGTGCCGGACGGGGTGGCCGTGACCGGCATTTCCATCGACACGCGCAGCCTGCGCCCGGGCGACCTGTTCGTCGCGCTCCGCGACGCGCGGGATGGGCACGACTTCGTCCTCGCCGCCTTCGCGGCCGGCGCCGCCTGCGCCCTGGTGGACCGCAATGTCGCAGGCGGCCCGACCCTGCGCGTGACCGACACGCTGCAAGGCCTGACCGACCTCGGCGCCGCCGGACGCGCCCGCGCCGGGGCCCGCGTCGTCGCCGTCACCGGTTCCGTCGGCAAGACCAGCACGAAGGAAATGCTGGCCGCCGGCCTCACGGCCTGCGGCCCCACCCACGCCTCCGTCGCGAGCTTCAACAACCATTGGGGCGTCCCCGTCACCCTGGCACGCATGCCCGCCGATGCCGCCTTCGCCGTCATCGAGATCGGCATGAACACGCGTGGCGAGATCGCGCCGCTCTCCCGCCTCGCCCACCCCGACGTCGTGATGATCACGACCATCGCCCCCGCGCATCTCGGCCGCCTCGGCTCGATGGAGGCGATCGCGGAGGAGAAGGCCGACATCCTCGCCGGCCTCGCCCCCGATGGCACGGCGGTCTTCCCCGCCGACAACGAATGGTCGCCGCTGCTCCGCCGCCGCGCCGAAGCCGCCGGCGCGCGCCTGCTGACCTTCGGTGAATCCGTCGATGCCGACGCCCGCCTGACGGAGTGGACGGGCGGCGCCGACACGCAATCCTTCCGCGCCCTGATCTTCGGTGCCGATCTCCACGTCACGCTTCCCGTGCCCGGCCGCCACATGGGCCTCAACGCGCTCGCTGCGATCGTCGCGGCTGGCGCGCTTGGCGCCGACCCGGCCCGCTTCGCCGCGGGCCTCGCCGCCTTCTCCGCCCTCGCCGGCCGCGGCGCCCGCGTCGTCCTCCCGCTCCCGGGCGGCGAGGCGCTGCTCCTCGACGAATCCTACAACGCCAACACTGCCTCCATCCGCGCGGCGCTCGCCGTCCTCGCCGCCCAGCCCGCGCGCCGCCGCATCGCCGTCCTCGGCGACATGCTCGAACTCGGCGAGGACGCGCCGGTGATGCATGCCGGCCTCGCGCCAGACGCGGCCGCCGCTGCCGACCTGATCTTCAGCTGCGGCCCCGAGATGCGCCGCCTGCACGACGCGCTGCCGCCGAACAAGCGGGGAACGCACGCCCCGGACAGTGCCGCGCTCGCCCCGATCGTGGCCGAGGCGCTACAGCCGGGTGACGTTATCCTCGTGAAAGGGTCGCTGGGGTCGCGCATGTCGGCGGTTGTGCGAGCGCTGCAGACGGTGCAAGGGGCCGCCGCATGATCCCCGCCCTGCTCGCCGGTATCAGCGATTTCCCGCTGTTCAACCTGTTCCGCTATCTCACCTTCCGCGCCGGCGCCGCGTGCCTCACCGCGCTGCTGCTCTCGATGTTCTTCGGGCCGGCCTTCATCCGTTGGCTGAAGTCGGTGCAGCCCGAAGGCCAGCCGATCCGCGCCGACGGCCCGCAAGGGCACCTCGCGAAGAAGGGCACGCCGACGATGGGCGGCGTGCTCATCCTCGCGTCCCTTACCGCCTCGACGCTGCTCTGGGTGGACCTGCGCAACGGGATGATCTGGTTCGTCCTCCTCGTCACGCTGGGTTTCGGCGTGCTCGGCTATCTCGACGACTGGCTGAAGCTGACGAAGAAGAACACGAAGGGCGTGTCCGCGCGCAGCAAGCTCCTGATCCAGGCGGCGCTCGGCCTCGTCGCCGGCATCGGCATCACTCTCCTCATGCCCGTCAGCCTGCAGGACAGCCTGGCCGTGCCCGTCTTCAAGGAAGTCCTGATCCCCTTCGGTTGGTTCTTCCCTGTGCTCAGCATGTTCGTGATGGTCGGCGCCTCCAACGCCGTGAACCTGACGGACGGCCTCGACGGCCTTGCCATCGTGCCCGTGATGATCACCGGCGGCGTCTTCGCCCTCATCGCCTACCTCGTCGGCAACCGCGTCTTCGCGGATTACCTGCAGCTCCACTTCGTACCTGGCACGGGTGAGCTCGCGGTCTTCTGCTCCGCCCTCATCGGCGCCGGCCTCGGCTTCCTCTGGTTCAACGCCCCGCCGGCCGCCGTCTTCATGGGCGACACCGGGTCGCTGGCCCTCGGCGGCGCCCTCGGTGCTGTCGCCGTCGCGACGAAGCACGAGGTCGTGCTGGCCATCGTCGGCGGGGTCTTCGTGGTCGAGACGCTCTCCGTCATCATCCAGGTCTTCTGGTTCAAGCGCACGGGCCGCCGCGTCTTCCTCATGGCCCCGCTGCACCATCACTTCGAGAAGAAGGGCTGGCCGGAGCCGACCATCGTCATCCGCTTCTGGATCATTTCGATGATCCTCGGCCTTGTCGGCCTGTCCACGCTGAAGATCCGATGAGCGCCCCGCGCCCCTTCGCCGGACAGCGGATCGCCGTGCTGGGGCTCGGCCGCGCCGGGCTGCCCGCCGCGACGCGCCTGGCCGAATGGGGCGCACACGTCACCGCCTGGGACGACGGCGCGGCCGCGCGCGACGCCGCATCCGGCGCCGGCCTGACGGTCGCGGTACCCCGCGACTTTGACGCCCTCCTGATCTCCCCCGGCATCCCGCATCGCGGTCCGAAGGCGCACGCCATCGCCCTCCGCGCCGCCGAGATCGGGGCGCCGATCCTGGCCGATGTCGAGTTACTCTGGCGCGGCGTCCGCGCCCTCGGCTCGAAGGCGCGCTTCGTGGGCATCACCGGTACGAACGGCAAGTCCACGACGACGGCGCTGCTGGACCACATCCTGCGGACTGCCGGCCGCACCGTCGCCACCGGCGCCAACCTCGGCCCGCCCGCCATGGCCATGCCCGTGCTGCCGGACGGCGGCACCTACGTGCTGGAGATATCCTCCTACTCCGCCGAGCGGCTGGACCGCACCCGCTTCGATCTCGCCGCTTTCCTGAATCTCTCCCCGGACCATCTGGACCGCCACGGCGACATGGCCGGCTACGCCGCCGCGAAGGCGACCATTCTGCGCGACGCCGTGGCCGTGATCGGGATGGACGACGACCGGTCGCGCGGCGTCGGGGCTGCCCATCGCGGTCGCGTCATTCCGATCTCCGGCACCAACCCGCAGCCAGGCGGCGTTTGGGCCGAAGGTACCCTCCTCCGCGACGACGGCGGTCCCATCGCCGACCTGCGCGACGCGCCCGCCCTTCCCGGGGCGCACAACGCCCAGAACGCCGCGGCGGCGGCGGCTCTCGCCCTCGCCCTGGACGTCCCGCGCGCGACGATCGCCGGGGCCATCCGCACCTATCCCGGCCTGCCGCACCGCCAGGAGCGCGTCGCCACCATCGGCGGCGTGACCTTCCTGAACGACAGCAAGGCGACGAACGCGGATTCCGCCGCCGTCGCGATGGCCTGCCACGACCGCTTCGTCTGGATCGCCGGCGGCGTCCCCAAGGCCGGCGGTATCGCCCCGCTCGCCCCGCTCTTCCCCCGGATCGCCCGCGCCCTGCTGATCGGGGAGGCCGCGCCCGCCTTCGCCGCGACCCTCGCCGCCCACGGCACGCCGCACGAGGTCGTCGGTACGCTGGACGGCGCCGTCGCCGCCTCGCTCCCCGCCGCGCGCGCGACCGGTGCGGCCGTCGTGCTGCTCTCGCCTGCCTGCGCCTCCTTCGACCAGTTCAGCGGCTTCGAGGCGCGCGGCGAGGCATTCCGCAGCCTCGTCCACCACCTGCACCAGACTGCGGAAGCCGCCTGATGGCCCTCTCCCGTGCCGATACCTCCGTCCTCGGCCGCTGGTGGTGGTCCGTGGACCGCTGGACCCTCGCGGCCCTCTTCGCGCTCGTCGGCTTCGGCTACGTCATGGTGCTCGCCGCAGCCCCGGCGGTCGCGGAGCGCATCGGCGCGGCGTCGCGCAACGTCTTCTTCTTCCGCCAGGTCTTCTACCTGCTCGCCGCGGTCTTCGTGATCATCACCGTCTCCCTCTTCTCGCCGAAGGGCGTGCGGCGCCTGGCACTCCTCGGCTGCGCCGGCGCCCTTGCCCTCACCGCCGCGACCCTCGTCATCGGGCCGGAGATCAAGGGCGCCCGCCGCTGGCTGAACCTGCCCCTGCTCGGCTCCCTCCAGCCCTCCGAGTTCCTGAAGCCCTGCTTCGCCGTCGTCGCGGCCTGGATGATCGCCGAAGCCAAGACCGCAGAGCGCCGCGGTTGGATCGGCTGGGTCCTTGCCCTCGGCCTCTATGGCATGATCGCGGTGCTCCTGAAGCAGCAGCCGGACATCGGCATGCTCATGGTCATCACCGCGACCTTCCTCGCGATCATCTTCGTCTCCGGCATCAACGTGGTGATCGTGAGCATCATCGGCGCGGCCGCAGCGGGCGTCGCCGTGCTCGCGTACTTCATGTTCCCCCACGTCCAATCGCGCGTCGCCCGCTTCCTAAACCCCGGCGTCGGTGACAACTACCAGGTGGACGTGGCGCTCGAGGCGTTCGGCGCCGGTGGCCTGATGGGCGTCGGTCCCGGCGAGGGCCGGGTCAAGAACGTCCTGCCGGACGCCCATGCCGACTTCGTCTTCGCCGTGCTCGGCGAGGAGTTCGGCCTCATCATCTGCCTCCTCGTCCTTGGCCTCTTCGCCTTCGTCGTGCTCCGCGGCCTCGTCCGCCTGCTCGGCGAGGCCGACCTCTTCGTCATCCTCGCGGCGACCGGCTTGCTGACGCAGTTCGGCCTCCAGGCCTTCGTCAACATGGCGTCGTCCCTGCACCTGATCCCGACGAAGGGCATGACGCTGCCCTTCGTCTCCTACGGCGGCTCCTCCGTCATCGCGATCGCGATCGGCATGGGCTTCCTCCTGGCCCTCACGCGCAAGCGCATGCTTGGTCGGCCCGAGGAGGGATCATGACGCCCTTCGATCCACGCCTTCCGGCTTCGCCGTCCGACGATCGGAGGGAGCGGTGAGAGGCCCCTTCGTCCGCCCCATCATCATCGCCGCCGGCGGGACCGGCGGCCACCTCTTCCCAGCCGAAGCGCTCGCCGCCGCGCTGCTCGCGAGGGGCGAGCGCGTCGCGTTGATGACGGACGCCCGGTCCGCCGCCTACGCCTCCCCCGTCTTCGCGAACACGGAACGATTCGTCCTCCGCGGCTCCGGCCTGGCCGGCCACGGCGCGCTCGGCGCCGCGAAGGGCGCGCTGGCGCTGGCCGCCGGCACGGCCGAGGCCCGCGGCCTGCTGCGCCGCCTCCGCGCCGCGGCCGTGGTCGGCTTCGGCGGTTACCCCTCCGTGCCCCCCGTCCTCGCCGCCCGGCTCCTCTCGCACCGCCCCGCCGTCATCCTGCACGAACAGAACGCCGTCCTCGGCCGCGCCAATCGTACGCTGGCCCGCGGCGCCGACCTGATGGCGCTGTGCTTCGAGGGCACGTCGAGCGTCCCCGCCGGCGCCCGCGCCGAAGTGCTGGGCAACCCCATCCGTCCCGCCATCGCAGCCCTGCACGGCCGGGGCTACGCGCCGCCGACCGATCGCTTCCGCCTCCTCGTCCTCGGCGGCTCCCTCGGCGCCCGGATCCTGTCGGACGTCGTCCCCGCCGCCGTCGCCCTCCTACCGCCCGAACTGCGGTCGAGGATCGAGGTCGTGCAGCAGTGCCGCACCGAGGACCTGGACCGCTCCGGCGCCGCCTACGCCGCCGCCGGCGTCACCGCCGACCTCTCCGCCTTCTTCACCGACATCGCTTCCCGCTACGCCGCCGCCCACCTCGTCATCGCCCGCGCCGGCGCCTCCACGGTCGCCGAGATCGCCTGTGCCGGCCGCCCATCGATCCTCGTCCCCCTCCCCCACGCCATCGACGACCACCAGAGCGCCAACGCCGCCTCCCTCGCGAAGGCCGGCGCCGCCGAGGTCATCGCGCAGCCCTTCTTCGCGCCGGAACCCCTCGCCAAGGCGATCCGCGCGCGCATGACCCACCCTGAATCCCTGGACGAAGCAGCCCGCGCCGCGGCATCCCTCGCCCGCCCCGAGGCGGCCGAACGGCTTGCTGACCGCGTCCTGCAACTCGCCCGCGAACGCCTCCGCACGGAACCCGCCTGACATGCGCGCCCTGCCCCTCAACATCGGCCCGATCCACTTCGTGGGGATTGGCGGCATCGGCATGTCCGGCATCGCGGAGGTCCTGCACAACCTCGGCTACGCCGTGCAGGGCTCCGACATCGCGGAGGGCTACAACGTCACCCGCCTCCGCAACGCCGGCATCACCGTCCACATCGGCCACGCCGAGGAAAACCTCGGCGCCGCCCAGGTCGTCGTGACCTCCACCGCCGTGAAGCGCGACAACCCCGAAGTGGCGGCCGCCCGCGCCCGCTTCCTCCCCGTCGTCCGCCGCGCGGAGATGCTGGCCGAGCTCATGCGCCTGAGGTGGTCCATCGCCGTCGGCGGCACCCACGGCAAGACCACCACGACGTCCCTCGTCGCCGCCGTCCTGGAAGCGGCGAAGCTGGACCCGACCGTCATCAACGGCGGCATCGTCAACGCCTACGGCACCAACACCCGCCTCGGCGCCGGCGAATGGATGGTCGTCGAGGCCGACGAATCCGACGGCTCCTTCCTCAAGCTTCCAGCCGTGGTCGCCGTCGTTACCAACATGGACCCGGAACACCTGGACCATTGGGGCACGGCGGAAGCCATGAAGCAGGGCTTCATGGACTTCGTCGGCAACATCCCGTTCTACGGCTTCGCCGTCCTCTGCGCCGACCACCCGGAGGTGCAGGCGATGATCCCCCGCCTCTCCGACCGCAAGCTCATCACCTACGGCTTCTCCCCCCAGGCCGATGTCCGCGCCGAACGCGTCATCACCGACCGCATGGGGGCGACCTTCGAAGTCGTCGTGCAGGACCGCGTGACGAAGCGCACGCGACGCATGAAGCCCTTCCGCCTGCCGATGCTCGGCCAACACAACGTCCTCAACGCCCTCGCCGCCGTCGCCATCGCGGTGGAGATGGACGTGCCGGAAGACACGATCCGCACCGCCCTGACCAACTTCAAGGGCGTGAAGCGCCGCTTCACCCGCGTCGGCGAATCCGGCGGCATCACCGTCATCGACGATTACGGCCACCACCCCGTCGAGATCGCCGCCGTCCTCAAGGCGGCCCGCCAGGCCGGCGCGCGCGACGTCGTCGCCGTCGTCCAGCCCCATCGCTATTCCCGCCTGCAGGCCCTGTTCGAGGAATTCTGCACCTGCATGAACGACGCGGGCACGGTGATCGTCGCCGACGTCTACGCCGCGGGCGAACAGCCGATCGAGGGCGTGGACCAGGATGCGCTGGTCGAGGGCCTGCGCGCCCACGGCCACCGATCCGTCGTCCCCCTCCCCGGCCCCGAGAACCTGGCGGAGATGGTCAACGCCATCGCCAAGGCCGGCGACTACGTCGTCTGTCTCGGCGCCGGTAGCATCACCACCTGGGCCCATGCCCTGCCGGAGCAGTTGTCCTCCCTCCAGGCCATGACCGGCTCCCGCCGCATCCGCGCCGTCTCATGACGGCGACGACGTTGGTTGAACGGGGCGCAGCACCCCTGCCCGGCCTGAAGGGCCGCGTCGCCCGCGACGCGGAACTCGGCCCGCAGACCTGGTTCCGCGTCGGCGGCCCCGCCGATTGGCTGGTCAAGCCCGCGGACCTGGACGACCTGCTGCGCCTGCTCCGCAAGGCCAACGCACCCATCACGGTGATCGGCGCTGCCTCCAACCTCATCATCCGCGACGGTGGGGTGCGCGGCATCGTGGTCCGCCTCGCCCGCGGCTTCACCGACGTCGTCGCGGACGGGGACGGCGTCGTCGCCGGCGCCGGCGCGTTGGACATCACCGTCGCCGAACGCGCCGCCTCCGCCAGCCTCGCCGGCCTGGAGTTCCTCAGCGGCATCCCCGGCACGATCGGCGGCGCCGTCGCCATGAACGCCGGCGCCTATGGCACGGAAACGAAGGACGTCCTGGACTGGGCGGAGATCGCGACCGCGGATGGCCTGCTGCGCGTCACCGCCGACGGCCTCCGCATGGCCTACCGCCACGCCTCCCTGCCCCCGGCGGCATCGTCGTCCGCGCCCGCCTGCGCGCCCGCCCTGGCCCCATCGGCGATATCGTCGGCCGCATGGCCGAGATCCGCGCGGCGCGCGAAGCAACGCAGCCCGTCCGCTCCCGCACCGGCGGCAGCACCTTCGCCAACCCGAATACCGGATCGGGGGGCGACAAGGCCTGGCGCCTGATCGACGCCGCGGGCTGCCGCGGCCTGACCCGCGGCGGCGCCCAGGTCAGCGAGAAGCACTGCAACTTCCTCCTCAACACCGGCGAAGCCACCGCCGCCGACCTCGAAGACCTCGGCGAGGAAGTCCGCACGAAGGTGCTGGCGCATTCCGGCGTCCCGCTGCATTGGGAAATCCGCCGCATCGGAGACCGCCGGCCATGATTCGCGTGACCCTCCTCTGCGGCGGTCGCTCCACCGAGCGCGAGGTCTCGCTGTCCTCCGGCGAAGGCTGCGTCCGCGCCCTGCGCGAGGCCGGGTTCGACGTCACCGTCCTGGATCCCGGCCCCGACCTGCCCTCGCTGGTGCAGCAGATCGCGGCCTCCCGCCCCGACGTGGTCTTCAACGCCCTGCACGGCCGCTTCGGCGAGGATGGATGTATCCAGGGCATCCTCGACTGGATGGGCATTGCCTATACGCACTCCGGCCTACGCGCCTCGGCGCTCGCGATGGACAAGGCCGCCGCCAAGGCCGCCTTCGCCGCGGCCGGCCTCCCTGTCGTCCCGCACCGCATCCTCGACGCCGCCGACCTGGCGCAGGCCGACCCGCTGCCGCTCCCCTACGTCGTGAAGCCGGTGCGGGAGGGCTCGTCCGTCGGCGTCTTCATCCTGCGGGAAGGCGACAACCGCCGCGCCGCCATCGCCGCGTCCTGGCGCTGGGGCGAGATCATCGCCGAACCCTTCATTCCCGGACGCGAGCTCACCGTCGCCGTCCGCGGCGACACGCCGCTCGAGGTCACGGAGATCACGACGGGCCGCGGCTTCTACGACTACGACGCGAAGTATGCGGAAGGCGGTTCCCGCCACGTCCTCCCGGCGCCCATCCCCGCCGAACTTCGCCGCCACGCCATGGACTGCGCCCTCCGCGCCCATCGCGCGCTGGGCTGCCGCGGCGTCACCCGCAGCGACTTCCGCTGGGATGACTCCCGCCCGGGCACGGAGGGCCTCGTGCTGCTGGAAGTGAACACCCAGCCCGGCATGACGCCCACCTCCCTCGTCCCGGAACAGGCCGCCTTCCGCGGCATCTCCTTCCCCGAACTCTGCTCCTGGATGGTGCGCGAAGCCGCGCATGACGGCGCGGAAACCGGTGGCACGTCCCTAGGGGTCCGCGATGCCGCGTGAGCTCCGCGCCACCCGCAAGACGGTCGAGCAGGACCCGAAGCGCCCCAGCGCGCTCCGGCTCTGGCTGCGCCGCAAGAAGCCGCTGCTGCGCCCGGCGCTGCGCATCACCGCCGTCCTCCTGCTCCTCGGCGTCGGCGCGGCGGGCGTCATGGCGCTCGACCCCGCCGGCCGCCTCGCGAGCCTGACCGAGCGCGCGACCGGCGCTCTCGGTGCGCGCTTCGGCGGCATGACCGTCACCGACATCGTTATCGAAGGCGCGCGCAACACGCCCCCCGCCCTGCTGCGGGAAGCGCTTGCTGTCCGCACCGGGGATCCCGTCCTCGCCTTCGCCCCGGAAGCCGCGCGGGACCGTGTCCGCCAGATCGCCTGGATCGAGGACGCGCACGTCGAGCGCCGCCTGAACGGCACCGTCCTCGTCCGCGTCCGGGAACGCGCGCCCTTCGCCATCTGGCAGAATGGCGGCCGCTTCGTCATCGTGGACCGGGACGGCCGGACCGTCGCCTCCGACCGCCTCGACGCCTTCGGCCCCCTCCCCCTCATCGTCGGCCCTGGGGCGGAGCGCGGCGCCGGCACCCTCTACGACCTGCTGCGCGACGCGCCGGACGTGCTGGTGCGCACCCAGGCCCTCGTCCGCGTCGGCGACCGCCGGTGGGACCTCCGCCTGCATTCCGGGACGAACGTCATGCTGCCGGAGGGGCACGAGGCCGCGGCCATCACGCGCCTCAAGGATCTCCAGGCCCGCCAGGCGCTGTTGGACCGTCCCTTGCAAGTCGTGGACATGCGCCTGCCCGACCGCCTCGTGCTGCGTCCCAACCCGCCGCCCGCCACCCCGGCGCCGGCCCAGCAGGCCACCCAGGTGCGGGGGAGGAACGGATGAACGCGATCTCGCGGGTTTCGACGACCGACGGGGGCGGGCCGCCACCCCATGGTTCTGGTTTGGGACCCGGCCGCCGGCCCCGCGCGCGGTCCGGCAATTTCGGCGTGCTGGACATCGGCAGCAGCAAGGTCGTCTGCCTCGTCGCGCGGATCGAGAACGACGGCACGCCCCGCGTCCTCGGCTTCGGCTGGCACCGCGCCCGCGGCGTGAAGGGCGGCAACGTCGTCGACCTGCAGGAGGCGGAGCGCTCCATCCGCGCCGCCGTGGCAAGTGCGGAGGAGATGGCGGACCAGAAGCTCTCCGGCATCATCTGCAACCTCTCCTGCGGCCAGCCGGAATCCCGCGTCCACAACGTGCAGTGGACCATCGGCGGCCGCGCCGTGACGGAAGCCGACCTCCGTGCCGTCGTCTCCGAAGGCCGCCGCCGCATGGCGGAAGAAGGGCGCGAGCCCGTCCACGCCCTCCCCCTCGGCTTCACCATCGACGCGACGCCCGGCGTGGACGACCCGCGCGGGATGATCTGCGACACCCTCGGCGCGCGTCTCCACATGGTGGACGGCGCCTCCCCGTCGCTGCGCAACCTCGGCCTCGCCCTCCACGCCTCCGACCTCGAGGTCGAGGAACTCGTTGCAGCCCCCTACGCCGCCGCCCTTGCCGCCCTCGTGGACGACGAACGGCAGCTCGGCGCGACGGTCGTCGACATGGGCGCCGGCGTCACCTCCGCCGCCGTGCTGCAGGAAGGTCACCTTCTCCACACTGCGCAGATCCCTGTCGGCGGCTGGCAGGTCACGAACGACCTGGCGCGCGGCCTGACGACGTCCGTCAGCCACGCCGAACGCATCAAGACTTTGCATGGCGGCGTCCTCGCCACCGCCGATGACGAACGCGAAACGATCCCCGTCCCGCAGATCGGGGAGGATGAGGAAGTCCTGGCCCGCATTCCCCGCGCCATGGTTGCCCACATCATTCGCCCGCGACTGGAGGAGACCTTCGAACTCCTCCGCGACAAGCTGGACTCCGCCGGACTCGGCCGCGACGTCGGCGCCCGTGTCGTGCTGACCGGCGGCGCGTCCCAACTCGTGGGTGCGCGGGAAACCGCGGCGCGGATCCTCGGCCGCCAGGTCAGGCTCGGGCGGCCGCATCCGGTCCGCGGGCTTCCCGAAGCCTTCCATTCCCCCGCCTTCGCGACGACCCTCGGACTCCTCGCCTGGGGCGCCGGCGATGGCCGTCCCGTGCTCGACCTCGATTACGGCGCGCGGGCCGTGCGTGAGGGCGTTTTCATGCGTTTGGTGAATTGGCTTCGCGACCGTGTGTGAGGCATAAGACCGGCAGGGGCGATCCGGCGATTCGTGGGCTTGAGCGGGGGCTCGGGACGCGATTCGCGGGACAGCACGCGGGGCGACTCGCGTGGCGGAATCAGGGGGACTGAAGACATGACGCTGAACCTTACCATCCCGCGTCAGCAGCACACCGACTTCACGCCGCGCATCACCGTCGTCGGCGTCGGCGGCGCCGGCTGCAATGCCGTGAACAACATGATCGGGATGGGTCTCGACGGCGTCGAGTTCCTTGTCGCGAACACCGATGCGCAGCAGCTGCAGAACTCGCGCGCCGAACGCCGCGTGCAGCTCGGCCCGCACCTGACGCAGGGCCTCGGCGCCGGCGCGAAGCCGGAGATCGGCCGCGCCGCGGCGGAAGAGGCCACCGAGGACCTCGCCCGTCACCTCGAGGGCGTGCACATGGTCTTCGTCACGGCCGGCATGGGCGGCGGCACGTACCGGCGCCGCGCCGGTCATCGCGCGCATGGCGCGTGAGCGCGGCGTTCTGACCGTCGGCGTCGTCACCCGTCCCTTCGACTTCGAAGGCGCGAAGCGTCGCCGCGCCGCCGACGCGGGGCTGGAGGAACTCCAGCAGCACGTCGACACGCTCATCATCGTCCCGAACCAGAACCTCTTCCGCAAGGCCAACGAGCGAACGACCTTCGCCGAGGCCTTCAAGATGGCCGACGACGTTCTCTACATGGGCGTGCGCGGCGTGACCGACCTGATGGTCAACCCCGGCCTCGTGAACCTCGACTTCGCCGACATCCGCACTGTCATGGCCGAGATGGGCAAGGCAATGATGGGCACCGGCGAGGCCGAGGGCGACGACCGCGCCGTGAAGGCCGCAGAGGCCGCGATCAGCAACCCGCTGCTGGAGGACACCTCCATGCGCGGCGCCCGCGGCGTGCTGATCAACATCACCGGCGGCTACGACATGACGCTGTTCGAGGTGGACGAGGCCGCGAACCGCATCCGCCGCGAAGTCGATGAGGACGCGAACATCATCGTCGGCACCTCGATCGACGAGAGCCTGAACGGCCGCCTCCGCGTCTCCGTCGTCGCGACGGGGATCGATGCCGGCGAAGCCGTTTCCGAGGCGGTCGCGGTCGAGACGCGCAAGGTCGCCGCGGTCGGCGGCGGCAACGTCGTCCCCGGCGGCTTCGGCGGGCCGATCGGTGCGCCCCGCATGGCGCCGGCGCGCCCCGCGATGCCCGCGCCCGTCATGCCCGGCGCGCCCGTGGTCCCGGCGCCGGCCATGCCGCACGCCGCCCCGCAGCAGGCCGGCCCGGTCCGGGTGCCCTTCGTCCAGCGCCGGGCCGCCACCGTGTCCGACGTGCCGCCGGAAGCCCCGATGGCCGAGGCCGCGCCGATCGCCCCGGCCCCTGCCCCGCTCCAGGCCGGCCCCGGCCCGATGCGCGCTCCCGCCGCCCCGCCGCCCTCCTCCGGCGGGCTGAAGAGCCTCTTCTCCCGCGCCACGGGCATTGCGCAGAGCGGCATCCGCCGCGCCCCGGCGGAGCCGCAGGCGCCCGCCGCGGCGCCGCATGCCGAGACGCCCCGCGCCCCCGCGCGCCAGGCCGGAGAGGACCAGATGGGCCTCGACATCCCGACCTTCCTCCGCCGCCAGGGCAACTGATCCGCCCCGCCCGTTCGCGCCAAAGCCCCGCCGGGAAACCGGCGGGGCTTTTTGTTTGTGCCAGAATCTAGCCATATCAATCACTTATGGTGAAATCTGGAGAAACAACGCTTGAATCGCTTGCGGCATGGTGCGGTGCGATCTTCCGCCCCGTCGGATCGTCCTCGCGGTCCGTCGCCACGGCACGGTGGGGTTCATGGACGGTTACTTTCCTCTCGGCACGACACGCTTCCGGACCCTCAAGTCCGCGATCGGCTGCGTCGGCACGGGCCTGCACAGCGGCGCGCGCGTCTCCCTGACGCTGCGCCCGGCCCAGCCGGGGACCGGCATCGTCTTCCGGCGCACCGACACGGGCGCCGAGATCGCTGCACGCTACGACAACGTCACGGACACGCGCCTCTGCACCGTCCTCGGTGAGGGCCCTTCCCGCATCGGCACCGTCGAGCACGTCATGGCCGCCCTCGCCGGCCTCGGCGTAACCGACGCGATCGTCGAAGTGGACGGTCCGGAGATCCCCATCCTCGACGGCTCCGCCGCGCCCTTCGTCTTCCTCCTCGAGTGTGCCGGCCTGACCACCTCCGCCGCCCCCGCGCCAGCCATTGAAGTCTTGCGCGCCATCCGCGTCACGGACGGTGACGGCCCCGATGCCGCCTGGGCAGAGCTCTCCCCGTCCGTCCTCCCGGGCCTCGAGGCCGACCTGACGATCGACTTCGGCGCCACGGCCGTCGGCCGCCAGTCCCTCTCCCTGCGCCTTTCCGACGACACCTTCCGCGCCGTCCTCGCCGGCGCCCGCACCTTCACGATGGCCGAGGACGTGGCCCGCCTCCGTGCCGTCGGCCTGGCCCAGGGCGGCTCCCTCGCCAACGCCGTCGTCGTGGACGGCCCTCTGGTGCTGAACCCCGGCGGCCTGCGCCACCCCGACGAGTTCGTCCGCCACAAGCTCCTCGACGCCGTGGGCGACCTGGCGCTCGCCGGCGCCTCGCTCAAGGCGACGTTCCGCGGCCACAAGTCGGGCCACGGCCTGAACAACCGCGTGCTCCGCGCCCTCTTCGCCGATGAGACAGCCTATCGCTGGATCGGGGAGGACGAAGGCCTGCTCTCCAACGTCCGGGTCGCCGTCGCGGCTTGAACGTCGGGCCTACACTCGGGCCCCACCCGTTCCGCCCGGCTCGGACCCCGTGCTATAGGCCCGCCATGGTCACGTCCCGCCTTAGCGCCCCCGGGCTTCGCGCCGCCGCCGTCCTGCTCGCCGGCCTCTCCCTCGCCGGCTGCGAGACGCTGAACAGCCTGAACCCTTTCAGCAGCGGCAGCAGCAGCACGACGATTCGCCCGCGTGACGCCGCGAACGCGCAGCTCGGCCCCGAAGAGCTTTATGCCTCCGGCCTGAACTCCATGCGCGGGGAGCGCTACGGCGAGGCCGTCGAGTTCTTCGACCTCGTCGAGCGCGACCACCCCTATTCCACCTGGGCCACGAACGCCCGGCTGATGAGCGCCTTCGCCGAATACTCCCGCAATCGCTACACCGAAGCGCTCGGCCAGCTGGACCGCTTCATCCAACTGCACCCCGCGCACCGCGACATTGCCTACGCCTACTACCTCCGCGCCCTCTCCTACTACGAGCAGATCGCCGATGCGGAGCGCGACCAGGCAGGCACGGAAACCGCGATGACCGCGCTGCAGGACGTGGTGAACCGCTTTCCCAACACGCCCTATGCCCGCGACGCGCGCCTGAAGATCGACCTCGCCCGCGACCACATGGCGGGCAAGGAGATGAACGTCGGCCGCTTCTACCAGAACCGCCGGGTCTACGCCGCGGCCATCGGCCGCTTCCGCAAGGTCGTCGAGGACTACCCGACGACGAACCACGTCCCCGAAGCCCTGCACCGCCTGACCGAGATCTACCTCGCCATGGGCCTGACCGAGGAAGCCCGCCGCACCGCGTCCGTCCTCGGCTACAACTACCCCGGCTCCCCCTGGTACCAGGATTCCTACGCCCTTCTCGTGGACGGCGCGCCGCGACCCGACGGAAGCAGCCGCCCGGGCTTCTTCGCGCGCACCCTCAACTCCATCTTCTGACGAGCGCCTTGCCGGCACTGGCCGGGCGGGAAACCAACCCATGCTCGTCTCCCTCGCGATCCGCGACGTCGTCCTGATCGAGCGGCTCGACCTGTCCTTCGGCGCCGGCCTCTCCGTCCTCACGGGGGAGACGGGCGCCGGCAAGTCCATCCTGCTCGACAGCCTGGGCCTCGCCCTGGGACAGCGCGCCGAGGCCGGGATGGTGCGTGCCGGCCAGTCCCAGGCCTCCGTCGTCGCGGTGTTCCAGCCCCCGCCGACCACCCCGCCCACGCCGTCCTGACCGAGCAGGGCATCGAGGCGGAGGACCAGCTCGTCCTCCGCCGCATCCTCACCGCCGACGGCCGCTCCCGCGCGTTCGTCAACGACGAGCCGGTCGGCGTCGCCCTCCTCCGCCGCCTCGGCGGCCTGCTGGTGGAAGTACAGGGCCAGCACGAGCAGGTCGGCCTGGCCGACCCCGCGACCCACGCCAGCCTGCTCGACGCCTTCGGCGGCCTGGAACCCCGCCGCAACGCGACCGCTGACGCCTACCGCACCTGGAAGTCCGCCGAACGCGCGCTGCGCGAGGCCCGCGAGGCCATCGCCGCGGCCCAGCGCGACGAGGAATGGCTCCGCCACGCCGTCGCCGAACTCTCCGACCTCAAGCCCGAGGAAGGCGAGGAGGACAGCCTCGCCGCAGAGCGCCAGCGCATGCAGGGCGGCGAGCGCCGCGCCGAAGCCCTCGCCGCCGCCCTTTCCGAACTCCACCCCCGAGACCGCCGCGGCGGCGGCAACCCCGCAGCCGCCCTGCGCAACGCCGCCCGTGCGCTCGAACGCCTCCCCCGCCGAACGAGGAAGCCGCCCCGGCACTAGCCGCCCTCGGCGCCGCCCAGGACGCCCTGGCCGAGGCGGAAAGCATCCTCGAACGCCTGGCCGGCGAGGCCCAGCCCGACCCCCGCCGCCTGGAACAGGTGGAGGAACGCCTCTTCGCCCTTCGCGCCGCCGCCCGGAAGCACGCGGTGGCCGTCGTCGACCTCCCGACCCACTTGACCAACCTCCGCGACCGCCTCCAAAGCCTCGACGCGGGCGCCGGCCGCGTCACCGCCCTGGAACGCACGGCCGCCGAGGCCCGCGCAACCTACGTCACCGCCGCCGACGCCCTCACCGCCGCCCGCACCGACAACGCGGGCAAGCTCGAACGCGCCGTGAAGTCTGAACTCGGCCCCCTCAAGCTCGACCGCGCCCGCCTTCACATCGAACTCCTGCCCCGCGAGGAATCCGCCTGGGGCCCTGACGGCCGCGACCGCGTCACCTTCCTCGTCACGACGAACCCGGGCCAGAAGCCCGGCGCCCTGGCAAAGATCGCCTCCGGCGGCGAACTCTCCCGCCTCATGCTCGCACTCAAGGTCGTCCTGGCCCGCGGCTCCCCCGTCCCCACCCTCGTCTTCGACGAGGTCGACAGCGGCATCGGCGGCGCCACCGCGGCGGCAGTCGGCGACCGCCTTTCCCGCGTCGCCGAGCGCCTCCAGGTCCTCGTCGTCACCCATTCCCCCCAGGTCGCGGCCCGTGGCGCGCAGCACTTCCAGGTCGCGAAGGGCGTGCGCGGGGAACGCGCGGAAACCCGCGTCATCCCCCTCGACCCCCGCGCCCGCCGGGAGGAAATCGCCCGCATGCTCGCGGGCGAACGCATCACCGAGGCCGCCCGCGCCGCGGCGGATGACCTCCTGCGGGGCGCCGCGTAGCACCCCGTTCTTGTGACTATATTCTTGCAAATCCGTCTCGAACGTGCCATGACCACGCCGCGAAACGGGAGGTCGCGGCATGAACGGCACGGAGCATCGCACCATCGCGCGCCGTGAGCTCGGGTCAGTCCTCGGCCCCGTCATCGTGGAACTGGACGGCCCGCGGGCCGACGGGGCTGACGCGGCCTGCAACTACCGCATCGCCGGCCCGCGGATCGGCGCGGCCGGACAGGTGCGTGGCGTGGACGGCTTCCAGGCACTGCATCTCGCCATGGAGCGGATCGGCGCCGCACTCAGGGCAAGCGAGGAGTTCGCGGCAGGCCCTCTCCGCTGGCTCGACATGGACGAGCCGGGGTTCCCGCTGCCGCCGCGCCTCGCCGGACTGACCTGGCGGGCGGCGGGCACGCCCCCGGACACCGCCCGCCTGTGACGCAGGGCGTCAATGCCACCCGCCCCGCCCGCGACGAGGACGCCCCCCGCGTCGCTGCCCTCGTCAACGCCATCAACTCTCTCGACGGCGCCACCCCGCCTATCCCGATGACGGCTGAAATCATCCGCCGCGACCTCCTCGGCCCATCGCCCCAGGCCATCCTCCGCCTCGGTACGCTGGACGACGCGGTCGTCGGCTTCGCCACGGCCACCCCGCTCTATGACGCGACGCGTTGCGCCCCAATCCTCATGGTCCTCGACCTCTACGTCGAAGCGCAGGCCCGCCGCCGCGGCATCGCCCGCGCCCTCCTGGCCGCACTCGCCGCCGAGGCCCGCGCCCGCGGCGCCGCCGCGCTCTGGTGGGGCGTGGACGAGGGCGATGACGAGGCCGAATCCTTCTACCGCGCCGTCGGCGCCGTGGCCGAGGAACGCTTCACGGGTATGCTGCTCGAAGGCCGCGCCCTCGACGCGCTGGCGGACGGGGCGGGACCATGACGGCGGACGGACTTTCCCTCGCGGCGACGATCATCCTGATCCTGCCAATGATGTACTGCTTCGTCGCCACGCCGACTTTCCTGCTGCGGCCGCTGAGCGACCCCGTCGTGACCTGGCTTTTGCGCGGCGTCTTCAACGTCGGCTTCGCGCTCGTCGGCCTCTTCGGCGCCGCTGCCGCAATTGCCTTCCTCGCGGCCGGACGACCGCCGTTGACCGTCGCGCTCGGGCTCCTCGCCTTCCTCACCGTGCTGGCGAGGCGCTGGTTGCTGCGCCGAATGGACGCCGACCTGGGCGCCCGCGACGCCGGGGACATGGATGCCGTGCGGCGCCTCCGACGCCTGCACTGGGCCGGCATGGCCTACAACGCGGCGCAACTGGCGGCGGTGGTCGCTAACCTCTCCGCCGCCTTCGGGCAGCGCGCCTGAATGCAACAACGCGGGCCGTCACATGACCTTGGCACAACCGACCGGACGGAAGGGAAGCAGGTCCGGAACCGCGCGGGATCGCGCGTGAGCAACATCCATCCGCCGACGACGGCGTGCGCCCCGACGAGGAGGTCGGACAACACGCCCCGCCGGACACCCTCGGTCCGGCGATAGGAGAGGTGAGCTCTCCCCGCCAGGAGGAGCGCCGGGAGCGGCGTCGGCTCGCGCTGCACCGACGTATCGGCCAGGAACGCGTCGAGGCCTTCGACACGGGCGAAGCGCATGGAGGTCTCGGCGTAGACCACGTCGTAGATGGCGATGCGCCCCTGCGCCCAAGCGGCCCAGACCGGATCATCCGTCAGCAGGTCGAGAAGGACGCCCGTGTCCACGAGCGTCACGTCAGTCATCGTCGCGCAGCAGCCGCTTGATCTCGTCGGTGGAGAGGCCAGGGCCGGCCGCAACCCGCCAGCGCGCGAAGCGGTTTTCCGGCCGGTCCTCGGCCTTCGCCGGCCGCAGCGCGACGGGACCGTCACCCTCGACGTCGAACGTCACCGCGGTCCCCGGCACGATGCCCAGGTGGTCCCTGGTCGGCTTGGGGATGGTCACCTGGCCCTTGGTCGTCACGGTCGTCGCAATGACGCCATCCGCATTACCGGCCGACGCTGAGGCGTTGGCCGCCATCAGCGGAGGCAAGGCGCCCCAGGGCGCCTACCGCGCCGCCCGCCGCGCCTCCCCCGCCAGCTTGTCCGCCAGCCGCGTCGGCTCCGGCAGCCGATACCCGGCCAGCCAGTCCCGCACGTGCCGCAGCGCGCCGTCGGGCGACACGCGATGCCCGACGGAGACGTACAGCGGCAGGCTCCCCCGCCGCGTGCGCAGCGCCGTCGCGATCCGCCGATCCTTCCACACCAGCGGCGCCGTGCTGCCGGGCTCCTCCCCCAACTCCCCCTCGACCCGCCCGACCAGCACCGACTTCGCCACCCCCACCGTCGGCAGGTCCAGCAGCACGCCGAGGTGGCTGGCGCTGCCGCAACGCCGCGGGTGGCTCAGCCCCTGCCCGTCCACCAGGATCAGATCGGGCCGCCGCTCCAGCCGCCCCACAGCCTCGACCATGAAGGGCGCCTCCCGGAAGCCGAGGAACCCCGGCACGTACCGGAAGCCCGGCACACCCTCCGCGTACCCCGTTCCCACCGGCCGCGACCGGTCGCCCGACGCATCCAGCAGCACCGCCATCGCCCGCAGCCGGTCCGGCGCCCCGCGCGGCGCGCCCGCGCAATCGACGCCGGCCACGAAGCGCGACGCGCCCTCCGCTACCGGTCGGTCCACCTCCTCGATCCGCTCCGCGATCTCCGCCTGCGCGGCTCGCGCAGCCTCCAGCGTGGCCGGCCGGATCCAGTCTTCCGGGATGTCCCTCATCATCACCCAACGCCGGCGGGGCGGCCCTGGCACTCCCCCACCCCCGCCCTATTCTCCGCGCCGATGCCCCCTGTGAAGACCGCCACCCTCCGAGACCCCGCCGATCTGTCCGAAGAGGAGGCGGCGGCCGAACTCGCCGACCTTGCCGCGCGCATCGCCGAGGCCAACACCGCCTACCACGTCCACGACGCCCCGATCATGCCGGACGCGGAGTACGACACCCTCTTCCGCCGCAACGCCGCGATCGAGGCGCGCTTCCCCGACCTGATCCGCGAGGACAGCCCGTCCCGCCGCGTCGGCGACGCCCCGGCGGCCGGCTTCGCCAAGTCCACCCACGGCACGCCGATGCTGTCGCTGGACAACGCCTTCGACGCGGCCGACTTCGCCGAATTCACCGCCCGCATCCGCCGCTTCCTGAACCTCCCGGCGGAGGAACCGCTGCGCTTCGTCGCGGAGCCCAAGATCGACGGCCTCTCCGTCAACCTGACCTACGAGAACGGCTCTTTTGTCCGAGGCGCCACCCGAGGCGACGGCACGGTCGGCGAGGACATCACCCAGAACCTCCTCACGCTGAAGCAGATCCCCCGCCGCCTGAAGGGCGACCACCCGCGACGGATCGAAATCCGCGGCGAGGTCTTCATGACCAAGCCCGATTTCCTCCGCTTCCGCGACGACCAGATCCTTTTGTCCGAAGGGCGCGAGCGCCGCCGCGAAGCGGGCGAGCGCGCCGGCGAGGCCGTGCGCATCCCGGCCAATCCCCGCAACGCCGCCGCCGGGTCGCTGCGCCAGTTGGACCCGGCGATCACCGCGTCCCGCCCGCTCCGCATGTTCGCCTACGCCCAGGGCGACTCGAGCGAGCCGGTGGCCGACACCCATTCCGGCTACCTCGACCGCCTGCGCAGCTGGGGCTTCCAGGTGAACCCCTTGTCCGAGAGCCTGGACGAAGCGGACATCCCGGCCTTCCAGGCAACCATGACGGAACGCCGCGCCGGCCTCGAATACGACATCGACGGCGTCGTCTATAAGCTGGACCGCCTGGACTGGCAGGCGCGCCTCGGCTTCGTCGGCCGGGCCCCGCGCTGGGCCATCGCCTGGAAGTTCCCCGCCGAGCAGGCGCAGACAATCCTCCTCGACATTCAGATCCAGGTTGGCCGCACCGGCGCCCTCACCCCGCGCGCGATCATGCAGCCCGTGAACGTCGGCGGCGTCATGGTCCAGCACGCCACCCTCCACAACGAGGACGAGGTGGCACGCCGCGACGCCCGCATCGGCGACACCGTCATTCTCCAGCGCGCCGGCGACGTCATCCCGCAGATCATCGGCGTCGTCCCGGACAAGCGCCCGAAGGACGCCGCTCCCTGGGAACCCCCGACCACCTGCCCCGCCTGCGGCTCCCCCGCGGTGCGCCCGGAAGCCGAGGTCGTGCGCCGCTGCACCGGCGGCCTGATCTGCCCCGCGCAGCAGGTGGAACGCCTGATCCACTTCGCCTCGCGCCGCGCCCTCGATATCGAGGGCCTGGGCATCGAAAACGTGGAACTCCTTCACCGCGAGGGCTTGGTCTCCACCCCCGCCGACATCTTCCGCCTGCACCGTGCCGAGGCCGTCGCGAGGATGCGCACCTTCCCCGGCTGGGGCGCGAAGGCGAAAGGCGAGAGCAAGAAGATCACCAACCTGCTCGCCGCCATCGAGGATCGCCGCGCCCCGCCATTGGAACGCTTCCTCTTCGCCCTGGGCATCCGCCGCATCGGCGACCAGAACGCCCGCCTCCTCGCCCGCCACTACGGCAGCGCGCAGGCCTGGCGCGACGCCATGCTGGCCGCACGGGTCATCGGCTCCGAGGCGCGCGAGGATCTCGGCTCCATCCAGGGCATCGGCCCCTCCATCGCGACCGAACTCGTCACCTTTTTCGAGGAACCCCGGAACCTCGCTGCCCTGGACGACCTCCTGTCCGAAACCCGCCCGGAGGAGGCGAAGGCCGTCTCCGGTGCCCTCGCGGGCAAGAGCATCGTCTTCACCGGCACCCTCACCACCATGACCCGCCCCGAGGCCGAGGCGCGCGCCGAATCCCTCGGTGCCAAGGTCGTGAAATCCGTCTCGAAGAAGACGGATTACGTCGTCATCGGCGCCGATGCAGGCTCCAAGGCGACGAAGGCCGCCGAACTCGGCCTGACGACGCTGGACGAGGATGGGTGGCGCAAGATGGCAGGCTTCGCGTGATGCTCGGCCGGGCCGCGTGCCTCCGCGGGCTTCTGCCCGCGCTGCCAGCCTTCCGACCCGCCCCGCGCGCCGGGACTCCCGGTGTGCAGCGCCGCGCGACGGGCGCTGCTGTCGCGCTCCTCGCCGCCCTCCTCTCGCTCGCAGCCTGCGCACCCGGCGCGGTTCCCAGCTCCGCCCCGGTCGCGGCCGTGCCGCAAGCCCCGACCCGTTGGCATGCCATCCTCGTCGCCGGCGACCCGTCCCTCCCCGTCTGGGACAATGCCGTCGAGCGCTTCGCCCGCTCCATGCCGGACGCCGCGAGCAGTCGCCGCTTCAGCGCGGCCGGCCGGCCCGGCGCCGCTCCCGCCACGATCCCGAATGTCCTCCAGACGATCGCGGCCCTGCGCCCAGGCCCCGGCGAGGGCTGCCTCGTCTTCCTCACCATGCACGGCGCCCCCGGTCGAGGCCTGGCCTTCGTTCAGTCCAACCAGACGCTCGGTCCCGGCCCCTTTCAGTCCGCCCTGTCCCGCGGCTGCGGGGACGCACCGACCGTCGTGGTCGCCTCTGGATGCTACACCGGCAGTTTCGCCCCCGCCCTTGCCGCGCCCAACCGCGTCGTCCTGACCGCGGCGCGCGCCGACCGCCCCTCCTTCGGCTGCGGCGCCGGCTACACCTATACCGTCTTCGATTCCTGCCTGCTCGACGCGCTCGACGCGAACGCCCCGCGCGGCTGGACGGCCGTCTCCGACGCCACGCTCGCCTGCGTCGCCGCCGAGGAAGCCCGGCTCCGCGAACGCCCGAGCGAGCCGCAGCGCAGCATCACGCCAGCCCTCGCGGGCGAACCGATCCGCTGGGCCCCCGCGCCCTCCTCTGCCGCGGGCGCGGGTGGCAAGCGCTGACCCGCCCTGCCGCCCGCCGCATCCCCGTAGCGACGCATCAGCGCCGCTGACGCCGCGCATCAACCGAAGTCGTTGGACGCGGCCAAGCCCCGCCGGGAAGGATCCGGCGCATGACGCTGCCCGTGGACCCGACGCTCCTCCTTGCCTGGCTCGGCGCGGTCCTGATCCTCTGCGCGACGCCAGGCCCGGACTTCGTCTTCATCCTCGGACAGACGCTCCGCGGCGGGCGGCGGATGGGCTGGGCGGCGGTGGCGGGCGTCTGCCTCGGCGTGCTGATCCACATCGTGCTCTCGGCCGCCGGCGTCGCGGCGATCATCGCGGCGGACCCGGCGCTGTTCGGTACCATCCGCGTGATCGGTGCCCTCTACCTGCTCTGGATGGGCGTCGCCGCGCTGCGTGAGGCCTGGCGCGGCGGGGCGGCGTTCGCGCCCGCGGCGGCCACCGCCGCGACGCTGCGGGCCGCCTTCCTCCAAGGTCTCGTCACGAACCTCCTGAACCCGAAAGTCGTGCTGTTCTTCCTTGCGATCCTGCCGCAGTTCGTGGCGCCGGACCGGGCGCCGCCCTGGGTGCAGATGCTCATCCTCGGCCCGATGCTGCCCCTCGTCGCCCAGCCCTTCTACTGGTTCGTGATCGAGGCCGCGACGCGCACGGCCCGCAGCGTCGGCGGGGGCACGGGACGCGCGGCACGATGGCTGAACGGGACGGCGGGCGCGATCTTCCTCGGCCTCGGGACGCGGCTGCTGATCGCGCGCTGAAGCGTCGCCGCGGCCGGTCGCCGCATAGGCGCCGGACGGGCGCCGCAAAGGTGACACCCCTCCGCGCGTTCCTGTCCTTGCCATGACCCGATCCAGCGACGACCGCCAGCGCCTCCGGACCCTTCTCCTGCTGCTCGCCGCCGGCGCCGCCGTCCCGGCCTGCACGCCGGCTGGCACGGAGTTCTCCACCCCCTACGGACCGCCCGCCTCGACAGCACCGGGCCAGGGCTACGGGGCGCCGCCCGCCTACGGGACGGCGCCGTCCTACGCGCCGCCATCGTATGCGACGCCCTATGCGGCCCCTTACGGCGCCCCGGCCTCGCCCTCCTACGGATCGCCCTATGCCGCGGCCCCGTCCTACGCGCCCTATGGCAGCGCGCCGGCCTACTCACCCTCCTACGCCGCGCCGGGCACCTTCCCGGCGCCGCCCTACGCGTCGCCGCTTCCGCCGCCGGTGCCGCGTCAGGTCGTTCCAGAGGCAGGCTCCTCCTACGGGTATGACGGCCGCACGGCGCCGCCCTCCTACGGCGCGTCGCCCTACGGCCAGGGCGACGCCGATACGGGCCGCTCCTACCCGAACGACAATGGCGGCACGGCCGCGCCCTACGAAGGATATGGCGGAAGCGGGACGCAGTACGGGTACGGCGATGGCGCGCCACGCTACGCGCCGTCCTACCGGCAGGATCCGCCGACGGCGCCCACGCCGAACGTGGACCGGCAGGAGATCCCGGGGCCGAGCCTCGGCGCGCCGACCTGGCGCGGGTCCTGACGGGTCAGAGCGGCGCGCAGGCGCGGCGGAGCCAGTCAAGCGTCGCCGCGTCCTCCGGCCTGTCCAGCATCGGCGCGATCTCGGCCAGCACGCGCGCGTGGTAGGCATCCACCGCGGCGCGTTCGGGCGGCAGCAGCGCCTCGGTCGCGATGAGGCGGCGGTCGAACGGCACGAGGGTCAGGGTCTCGAAGCGCAGCCAGGTCTTCTTGGCGGCCAGCGTCTCATCACGCTGCACCAGAAGCAGGTTCTCGATGCGGATGCCGTATGCGCCGGGCAGGTAGTAGCCCGGCTCGTCGGAGAGGATCATGCCTTCCCGCAGCGGCACGTTCGCGGCGGCGCGGGAGAACGCGGCCGGGCCTTCGTGCACCGACAGGTACGCGCCGACGCCGTGTCCCGTGCCGTGGTCGAAATCGAGGCCCGCTTCCCAGAGCGGCCGGCGCGCGATGACGTCGAGGTGCGGGCCCGCCACGCCCTCCGGAAAGCGCGTGGCGGACAGCGCGAGCATTCCGCGCAGGACGAGGGTGTAGCGGTCCCGCAAATCGGACATCGCGGGACCCGGCCCCGTCCAGAGCGTGCGGGTGATGTCCGTCGTGCCGTCGAGGTACTGGCCGCCGCTGTCGATGAGGAAGCCTTCGTCGGCGCGCACGGCGCGGTTGGTGGACGGGCTGGCGCGGTAGTGGATGACCGCGCCGTTCTCCCCGGCGCCGGAGATGGCGGGGAAGGATTCGCCGCGGAACAGGTCCTCGCGTTGCCGGAAGCGGAGGAGTTCGTCGGCGACCGCCATCTCCGTTAGCGCGCCCGAGGGCGCCGTCGATCTGAACCAGGCGAGGAAGCGGGCCATGGCGCGGGCATCGCGGCGATGCGCGGCGCGTGCGCCGTCCTGTTCGGCAGCCGTCTTCTGCGCGCGCGGGAGGCGGACGGGGTCGGCAGCGCCGACGACCGTCGCGCCGGCGGCGCGGAGAGTGCGGTCGAACCAGGCGGGCGTGGACTCGGCATCCAGGCGGACCTTCTTGCCGGACAGCGCTGAGAGCGCCGCGGGCAGAGCGGTGCGCGGGGCGAAGGAGACGGCGTTGCCGAGCGTTGCCCGCAGGTCCGGGCCGGCCTTCGACGGATCCATGAAGACCTGCACGCCCGCGTCCTCGGCGACGATCGCGAAGCCCAGGGCGAGCGGCGTGTTGGCGAGGTCGGCGCCGCGCAGGTTCAGCAGCCACGCAACCGAGTGGGGGTCCGACAGCACGGCGGCGTCCTGGCCGTCGGTGCGTAGGGCATCGGCGATGAGGGCGCGCTTCTCCGCGGCAGTGCGGCCGGCGTAGCGGTCGGGCCAGGGCTCGGCGGGGGCCGCGGGCTCGGCGGGGCGGTCGGTCCAGACGGTATCGAGCGGGTTCCGGTCCACGGGGATGAGTTCGACGCCGGCGACGGTGAGACGCTCGATCCCGCCGGGGGAGTGCAGCCAGGGATCGTAGCCCACGCGCCTGCCCGCCGCGTGTTCCTTCAGCCAAACGGCGGGCGGTTCGTCCGTGATGTGGCGGCGTTCCCAAAACGCGGGGTCGGTCTGCTGCGCGACCTGGGTGACGTAGCGGCCATCGGTGAAGACGGCGGCGCGGTCGGCCAGGACGATGGCGAGGCCGGCCGATCCGGTGAAGCCGGTCAGCCACTTCAGCCGCGCACCGGAGGGCGGGACGTATTCGCCCAGGTATTCGTCGGAGCGCGGGACGATGAAGCCGTCCAGGCCGGCGCGGGCGAGTTCGGCCCGCAGCGCGGCAAGGCGGGCGGTGCGGTCGGGCTTGTGCTCGGCGCTCACGGCATGTGTCTCCAATTTTCCATGTGCTTAGCGCATGCCTCTGTCCGCGGAACGACGCGGGTCATCCTGGACTCGAGCGCCCATGTTGCACCTGCGAAGAGCGTTCGGGCGGCCTGGGCATGAGCCCCGCCGCAGACCGGATGCACGACGAGATGGACGTCTTACCATGAACCCCCGCATCGCCGAGGCGCACCCCGCGCCCCTGATGCCCTTCCCGGCCAACACCCGCCTCAGCACGCCGCAGGCCGTGGCCCTGGAGGCGCGCCGCGCCCGGGACGCCATGCTGATGGCCGCGCTGCGTGACCTGTTCGGCGGCACGGCCGCCCGCCTACTGGCCTGGCGCGAGCGTCGCCGCGCGATCGCCGAGCTGCGGATGCTGAGCGACCGGGAACTCTCCGATATCGGCTTGTCGCGCGAGACCATCGCCCTGGCCGTGACGGCCAATCCGGCCGAGGAAGCCGCGCTGGTTGCCGGCACCTCGCCGATGGTCGCAGCGAACGACGTGGTCGCCGCCCGCGCGGCGGCCTGACGGAACCGGGGCGACCGGCGGACCCCCTCCCCCCAAGCCGGTGGCCCTGATGCCCGGCCCGCGACGCGCCCTTCCCTCCCGGGGCGCCGACGCGGGCCGGTGCTGTTTTGGGCGGTTGCGGATCTGGCCGGGCGTGCGCATGCTTTGCGCATGCGCACAGGAGGGTCTGATGGTCACCCTATCCACGAACAAGGTTTTCGATGCGGGTGCGCCGCGCCGACCCGTCAACCTGTCCCTCAACGAGGACCTCGTCACACGGGCGCGGATGCTCACGACGAATCTGTCCGGCACCGTGGAGGCTTTGCTGGCCACGTTCGTTCAGGAGGAGCAGAAGCGGCGGAGGCGGGATGATGCGGTGTTGCGGGATGTTCTCGCGGCGGTAAGCGCCTTCCATGAGGAGCATGGCCTCCTCTCGGACGAGTTCTCGAAGCTCTGACGGTCGTGAGCCAGTTTGCCGTTCATCGTAATCCGGGGCGCGATGCAGCAACGCCCTTCGTCGTGCAGATGCAGTCCTCGCGTCTTGCCGACGTGCCGGGGCGCTTCGTCATGCCCCTGGTCCGCGTCGGGCCGCGCTCGCCGCCGGATCACGCCCTGACGCCGCGGATGACCGTTCTCGGCGAGACCGTCTATGCCAACCCTTTCGACGTGGCCACCGTGCCCAAGGAACGCCTGGGAACGACGCTGGCGTTGCTGGATGATGCACAGGGTGACGCCGTCGTCCGCGCGCTCGACGAACTGATCAGCCGGGCCTGAGAAGACCACCGCGCCGGCGGACAACGAGCGTCGTCCAGGGGCCGACGTCCAGGCGGCGCTCCAGGACCATCCCGGCGCGGCGGTGGGCCGCCAGGACCATGCGGGCCTGGGTGCCGAGGAGGCCGGCAAGGATGGCGGTGCCGCCGGGACGAAGGCGGACGCCGAGGTCGTGCGCCATGGCGCAGAGCGGGCGCGCGAGGATGTTCGCGAAGACGAGGTCGTAGCGGCCGCGGTGCACGCTCCGTGCACGCCAGCCATCGGCGAGGGCGGCGTGGACGAGTGGTGCGAGGCCGTTGAGGCGCGCGTTCTCCGCAGCAATGCGGACCGACCAGGGTTCGATGTCCGTCGCGAGCACGGGGCGGCGCAGCGCCTTCGCGGCGGCCATGGCGAGGATGCCGGAGCCCGCGCCGAGGTCGAGGATGCGGCGGCCGTCGCGCGGGGTGCGGGCCAGGCGCGGGGCGACGCGTTCGAAGGCGATGAGGCAGCCGCGGGTGGAGTTGTGCTCGCCGGAGCCGAAGGCGAGGCCCGCGTCGAGGGTCAGGACCGTGCGGCCCCAGACTTCTCGGGGCGGGACGTGGGTCGGGCGGATGAGGACGCGGCCGCCGATTTCCTGTTCCGGGAAGGACTGGGCGGTGCGGGCCAGCCAGCCTTCGGATTCGACGGGGGCGCGTTCGGCGGTGAGTTCGACGCCCGTGAAGGCGGAGGCGAGAGCGAGGGCGGCGGTCAGCGCGTCCTCCTTCACGCCGAGTTCGCGCACGCCCTCGACGCGCCAGGTGTCCGTGTCCTCGTCACGGAAAAGCGCGACGGAGCGGCAGACCGATTGCAGCGCGGCCTCGGCCGCGGGGACGGCATGCTCGGGGAGTGCGTCGAGCCAGAGGGTTTCGAGTTCCTGCGGGTGGTGCCGGGACATCTAGGCGGGGCTCCTGTCCTCGCGCGGCGGGCCGAACGCCATCACGCCTTCTCCACGAAGCGGTCGAGCACGCGCTTCTGTCCCGCCTTCTCGAAGTCCACCTCGAGCTTGTCGTCCTCTACCAAGGTGACGCGGCCGTAGCCGAACTTCTGGTGAAAGACGCGGGTGCCCACGGCGATGCTGTCGGCGCGCGCCGGGCGTTCCTTTACCTCCCAGGACCCGGCCTCGATCACGCGCGGGGCACGCGACATGAAGGGGCTGCTGCCGGAGAAGACGCTGGGGATATCGGCGAGGCGCGGGCGCGTGTTGCCTTCGCGCGTGACATGCGCGTCGGGCAGCTCGTCGAGGAAGCGTGAGGGGATGGCGACGGACCAGTTGCCGTACACGCGGCGGTTCGCGGCGTGGGAGATCACGGCCATCTTGCGTGCGCGGGTGATGCCCACATAGGCCAGGCGCCGCTCCTCCTCCAGCGACTTGGTGCCGCCCTCGTCCAGCGCGCGCTGGTGGGGGAAGAGGCCTTCTTCCCAGCCGGGGAGGAAGACGAGGTCGAATTCCAGGCCCTTCGCGGCGTGGAGCGTCATGAGCGAAACGCGCTCAGCTTCCGCGGCCTCGTCGGTCTCCATGACGAGGGCGACGTGTTCGAGGAAGCCGCCGAGCGTCTCGAACTCGCCGACGGCGCGGACGAGTTCCTTCAGGTTCTCCAGGCGCCCCGGAGCTTCAGGTGACTTGTCCTGGCGCCACATCTCCGTGTAGCCGGACTCGTCGAGCATCGTGGCGACGGCGACGACGTGGCCCTCCTTCGCCAGGACGTTGCGCCAGCGGGTGAAGCCCTGGAACAGCTCGCGCATCGCGGCGCGCGGGCGGGGGCGGAGGGCTTCTGTCTGCGCGAGGCGTTCGGCGGCGATGGCGAGCGGGACGGATTGTTCCCGTGCGGCCCGGTGCATGGCCTGCATGCCACCGTCGCCCAGGCCGCGCTTCGGGACGTTGGCGATACGCTCGAAGGCCAGGTCGTCGGCGGGCTGCTGCAGGATGCGCATGTAGGCCATGGCATCGCGGATTTCCGCGCGCTCGTAGAACTTCAGGCCGCCGACGACACGGTAGGGCACGCCGAGGGTGATGAGGCGTTCCTCGAAGGAGCGAGTCTGGAAGGAGGCGCGGACGAGGATCGCGACCTCCGACAGCGGGGTCTTCCGGCGCTGCGCCTGCTCGATGCGCTCACCGACCATGCGGGCTTCCTCTTCGGAGTCCCAGAGGGAGACGACGGCGACCTTTTCGCCCTCGGCGTCGTTGCGGCCGGAGCGGAGCGTTTTCCCGAGGCGGCCTTCGTTCTTCGCGATGAGGTGCGATGCCGCGGCGAGGATCGGATGGGTCGACCGGTAGTTGGATTCCAGGCGGACGATCGTGGCGCCCGGGAAGTCCTTCTCGAAGCGCAGGATGTTCTCGATCTCGGCGCCGCGCCACGAATAGATGGATTGGTCGTCGTCCCCCACGCAGCAGATGTTGCGATGGGCCTGGGCCAGCAGGCGCAGCCAGAGGTACTGCACCGTGTTCGTGTCCTGGTATTCGTCGACGAGGATGTAGCGGAACATGCGGTGGTACTGGGCCAATACGGCCTCCTGCGTGCGCAGGATCTCCGTCATGTGCAGCAGGAGGTCGCCGAAATCGGCGCAGTTCAACTGCTTCAGGCGTTCCTGGTACTGTTCATACAGCGCGCGGGCCCGGCCATGGGCGTAGTCGTTCTCCTCGGCTGGCGTGACGCGGGCGGGGGTCAGGCCGCGGTCCTTCCAGCGCTGGATGACAGCCATCAGGCCCTGGGCCGGCCAGCGCTTCAGGTCCACCGCGGCCGCGTCCATCACTTGCTTCAACAGCCGGTTCTGATCGTCCGTGTCGAGGATCGTGAAGGACGAGGTCAGGCCCACATACTCCGCGTGGCGCCGCAGCATCCGCGCGCAGAGAGCATGGAAGGTGCCGAGCCAAAGGCCCTCGGCGGGACGGCCGAGGATGGCGGAGACGCGGTCCCGCATCTCCCGCGCCGCCTTGTTCGTGAAGGTGACGGCGAGGACCTGATTGGGGAAGGCGCGGCGCGTCATCAGGATATGGGCGAAGCGCGTCGTGAGCACGCGCGTCTTGCCCGTGCCCGCGCCGGCGAGCACGAGCAGCGGTCCGTCCACCGTTTCGACGGCGGCGCGCTGCTCGGGGTTCAGCTTGGCGAGGTAGTCCTCGGGGGCCGTCGCGGGGGGTTGGGCTTCCACCCCGCGGGCTATAGAACGGGGCGCGAACGGGGCCAACCACAGTCGGGGCGTCACGCGTGATTCGGCAGGCCCTGGAATGGTCGGGACGGCGGGGCAGCCTGCTGTTGGCCGTGGGGATCTTCGCGGGCCTGCTGACGCCGCCGCTGGCCGCCGCACTTCGGGACGTGGTGACGCCCGTGGTCTTCCTGCTGATGACGCTCGTGCTGCTGCGCGTGGATCCGGCCCAGGTGCTGGGCTACCTGCGGCGCCCCGTGCTGGTGGCGGCGCTGCTGGGATGGCTGCTGCTGGTCTGCCCGGTGCTGGCCTGGGCGGTCGCGCGGCTGACGGGGCTGGACGGGCCGCTCGGGGCGGCGCTCGTCATCATGGCGACGGGGTGTGCGGCAACGTCCTCCCCGCCTTCGCGCGGCTGGTGGGGCTGGACGGGGAAGTGTCGCTCGTCGTCGCGGTGATCTCGACGCTGCTCGTGCCCTTCACCGCGCCGCCGCTGGCGCTCGGGCTGCTGGGGGTGGACCTGTCCATCTCCGTCGCGGCGCTGTCCGCGCGGCTGGCGCTGGTAGTGGGGCTGCCGCTGGTCTTGTCGGTGCTGATCCGGCGCTGGGCGGGGCCGGCGCGGCTGGCGGCCTGGGGGCCGGCGGTGGATGGGGCGGTCGTGCTGCTCGTCGTCCTCTACGGCTTCGGGGTGATGGACGGGGTGCTGGCGCTGCTGCTGCGCGATCCGGGCTTCGTGCTCGGCGGGATCGCGCTGGCCTTCGCGGGGTCCTTCGGGCTGAACGCGGCGACGGCGGCGGCCTTCCTGCCCGCGGGACGGCGGCTGGGGCTCTCGGCAGGGTTGCTGTCGGGAAACCGGAACATGGCGCTGTACCTGGCAGTGCTGCCGGAGACGACCGACAGCCGGGTGCTGCTGTTCTTCGCGCTGTGCCAGTTCCCGCTGTTTCTCTCGCCGTTCCTGTTGCGGCCGGTCTATGCGCGCCTGCGCTGATCAGCGGCCGAGCTTGCTGAGGACGAAGGCCGCGAGGAAGCCGGCCGCGGTGATGAGGCCGGCGTAGTCGCGCGCGGTCTCGAAGGCCTCGGGGATCATCGTGTCGGTGAGCATGGCAAGGATGGCGCCGGCGGCGACGGCGGTGACGAAGGCGATCGCCCCCGGTCCGGCGCCGGCCATGGCCGCGGCGCCCAGCAGCGCCGCCAGCCCCGACGCCAGGGCGATTCCGCCCCAGACGCCGAAGACGTAGGCGGCGGAGCGGCCGGCCTTGCGCATGCCCGCGGCGCTCGAGAGGCCTTCCGGAAGGTTCGACAGGAAGATCGCGATGACCGCGACGAGGGAGACACCCTCCCCGCTCAGCAGGGATACCCCGATCACGACGGATTCGGGGATTCCGTCCAGCAGCGCCCCGACGGCGATGGCGAGGCCGCTGCCGCCTTCCTCCGACTGATGGTCGCCGGAGCGCTTGCGGTGCTTCGCGCCGTAGCGGGACACCGCGAGGTTCGCGAGCGTGTAGGCGGCCGCGCCCGCGACGAACCCCGCCGCGGTCCAGCCGAAGCCGCCGCGCTCCTGCGCCTCCTGCATCAGGTCGAAGGAAAGGGCGGAGATCAGTACCCCTGAGCCGAAGGCCATGATAGCCGCGACGAGGCGGGGCGGCAGGCGGGTGAACCAGGCGATCGCGGCGCCGATCACCAGCGCCGAGCCGGAAAGCAGGCCCCAGAGGCCAGCCTGGATGGCGACCGGCACGCTGCGCCTCCCGTCGTTCTCCTAGCGGGAACGCGGGCGGCGCGGGGCGGTTACGCCGGCGCGCGCTCTGGCCGCGCGCCGAGCAGGTGGGCGATGGCGTAGGTGAGGTCGGGACGGTTCAGCGTGTAGAAGTGGAACTCGTCCACGCCGTTGGCCTGAAGGAGCCGGACCTGTTCCGCCGCGACGACGGCGGCGACCATGCGGCGGGTTTCCGCATCGTCGTCCAGGCCGTCGAACAGCGTTGCCATCCAGGACGGCACGCCAGCGCCGCACATGGCGGAGAACTTGCGCACCTGGGCGAAGTTGGAGACCGGAAGGATGCCCGGGACGATCGGGACCGTGATGCCCGCGGCATGGGCGCGGTCGATGAAGCGCAGGAAGGTCTCGGCTTCAAAGAAGTACTGCGTGATCGCGCGGGTCGCGCCGGCGTCGATCTTGCGCTTGAGATTATCGAGGTCGTGGTCGGCCGAGACCGCCGTCGGATGCGTCTCCGGGTAGGCCGCGACGGAAATCTCGAACTCGCCGATCCGGCGCAGGCCTTCGACGAGGTCGGCGGCGTAGGCGTAGCCCCCAGGGTACGGGACGTAGTCGCCGCCGGCGGGGGCGTCCCCGCGCAGCGCGACGATGTGGCGGACGCCGGCGTCCCAGTATTGCCGCGCGACGTCGTCCACCTCCCCGCGGGAGGCGCCGACGCAGGTCAGGTGCGCGGCGGGGGTGAGCGACGTCTCGTTCAAGATGCGGGTCACCGTCGCGTGGGTGCGGGCCTGGGTGGAGCCGCCGGCCCCATAGGTGACCGAGACGAAGCGCGGCCGCAGCGGCGCCAGGCGCTGCACGCAGGTCCAGAGCTGGGCTTCCAGGGTGTCGTTCTTCGGCGGGAAGAATTCGAAGGACAGGGCCGGGGCGGGCATGGCCGTCAGGGACGGCAGGGCGTCGATCCGGGGGCCGGAGAGCCAAGCCTGAAGCGTCTTCGGGGGTGTCAGCTCGTTCATGCCGGGGGTTCTAGCCGCATCCCGGCGCCTGCGGAACGGCGATCTCGGGGCTGGATCACGCGGCCTTGTCCCCTTCGGACCGGGATCGTACCATTTCAGCACGTAACCAGCGTTCCCCCACCCCCGCCCGCGATGGTAAGGCCCCCGGCAGATCATTGATTCGAGACGCGATGCGCCCGCTCCGCCTGCTGACTTTCGCGCTGCTCACCGTGTTGACGGTCAGCGGCTGTGCCACGCGCCCCCCGGCGGATGACCGGGAGGCCGTCGCCGAGTTCGAGGCGAACAACGACCCCGCCGAGCCCTTCAACCGCGCGATGTACGACGTGAACGACGCGATCGACCGCGCCGTGCTGCGCCCCGTCGCGCAGGGCTACCGCGCCGTCGTGCCGGCGCCGGTGCGCACGGGCGTGCGGAACGTGCTGTCCAACCTGCGCTCGCCGGTCATCCTCGTGAATGACGCGCTGCAGGGGGAGACGCAGCGCTTCGGCAACACGCTCGGGCGCTTCCTCCTCAACACGACGCTGGGCGTGGGCGGGATCTTCGACGTGGCGAAGGAACTCGGCCTGCCGCCTCACACCGAGGATTTCGGGCAGACCCTCGCCGTGTATGGCGTAGGCGAAGGGCCGTACCTGTTCCTGCCGCTGATCGGGCCGAGCAACCCGCGCGACATCGTCGGCTTCGTGGCGGGCATCCTGGCCGATCCGCTGACCTGGCTGACCTTCGGCAACTCGCAGGTCGCGAACACCTGGTCCTATGTCCGCGGCGGCGCGACCGTCGTGGACACGCGGGAGGGCCTGCTGGACACGACGGACGACGTGCAGCGGTCCAGCCTGGATCCCTACGCGACGATCCGGTCGGGCTACCGCCAGCGTCGGGCGCGCGACATCGCGAATACGCCGGAGGCGGTGCCACAGTCCGGCGGCGGACTGGGCAGCGGCTTCGGCCTCGCCCCGACGCGGTAGGCGACCCGGCAGGCGGGGCGCGGTAACGGAAGCCTGGGCGGGGCGTTGAGACGCCACCGCGCCCACACTACCTGCCGGGCCGGACGGATACGGAAGACCTGACCATGCAACGACGCGCACTCCTCCTCGCCGCGGCGGCCCTCCCGATGACGAGCATCGCGCCTGCGGGCGCGCAGGCCGTGGATCCGGCGCGGGCAACGGCCTTCATCCAGGCGACGGGGCAGGAACTGGTCTCCGCCATCAATGGCGCCGGCGGCGTGGCCCAGCGGCGGGCCCAGGTTGCGGCGGTCCTGCGGCGGGCCGTGGACGTGGAGGGCGTCGGCCGCTTCATCCTCGGCCGCTACTGGCGCACGGCGACGGCTGACGAGCAGCAGCAGTACATGCGGCTCTTCGAGGAGACGCTGATCCGCAACCTCTCCGCGCGGTTCGGCGAATACCAGGGCGTGCGCTTCTCGCTCGGGCGCGCGCAGCAGCGGACGGAGGACGATACCCTCGTCAACACCGTGATCGAGCGGCCGAACACGGCGGCCTTCTCACTGGACTGGCGGGTGGCCGACGTGGGCGGGCAGCCGAGGGTCGTGGACGTGATCGCGGAAGGCACCTCGCTCCGCCTCACGACGCGGAGCGAGTATGCGGCGGTCGTGTCGCGGAACGGCGGGCGCGTGTCCGCGCTTCTGGACGCGATGCGGAGCCAGGTCGCCCAGCTCGCGGCGCGCGAGCGGAGCTGAGGCGCACTATCGGGGCTGGACCGTGGTGTTGCCGCCCGGCGTGCCCGGGGGAGTAATCACCGGTGTGGAGTTCGGCGTCTCGTCCGGGACGTCGGCCTGAGGCATCCGGGGCGTGGCGGGCGGCGTGATCACGCCGCTGCGCGGGATGCCGCTGGCGGTCCTGTCGCCGGTGCTCGGGGCGGGCTCCACCCGTTCCGGGACGGCACTGGATGTCCCGGGGGCAGGTGCGGTGGTCGTCGGGCCGGGCTGGGCGAGGGCGGGCGTGGCCGAGGCGAGCAGGATGAGCGCGAGGGCGGACCGGGTCATGCCGCGATTCCTCCGGTGATGGCGCAGACCTAACGCGGCGCGGCCAGCGGTGGTTGGGGGCGGGAGCAGTCAGGCCGGCGCCAGGCTCTCGTAGATCACCATGCGGTGACTCCCGTTCCGGAATTCGCCGCATTCGGTCATGCCGATGTCGCGCATGACGGCGCGGGAGGACCCGTTCGTCTCCCGCGCGATCCCGACGATCCGCGCCACGCCCGCCGCATGGCCGAAGCGGAGCGCGGCCGCCGCGGCCTCGCGCGCGAAGCCCTTGCCGCGACATTCGGGCCAGAGGGCGTAGCGCAGCGCGACGCCGCGGCCGTCCGGACGTTCCATCAGCCCGACGATGCCGAGGAACTCGCCGCTTTCCGTCACGTGCACGGTCCAGGTGCCGTAGCCGCGGACGGCCCAGAAATCGATGTCGTCCTCCAGCTCCTCCCGCGTGCGGGTGGGGGTGCGGACGCCGTGGAGCATGCTGCCGAAGACCCGTTCATCCCCCTTCAGGCGGACGAGGTCGGGCAGGTATTCGCGCCCGACAGGCAGCAGCGTGAGCCGATCCGTCCGCACGATCCGCGCGTTGCGGAGGGCGGGCATGGAGTGCCTTTCCCGTCGCTCCGCCGCGTAACGGCGGAGCGCGGCGCCCAGCGCCGAGAAGTCAGCCGGCGGCGCGGTGGGCGGCTTCGGCTCCTCGTCGGCCATCGCGACCCTACCGGGGAGCTTCGGCGGTGACGCTCACCGCGTCAGCGGCCGGTACTTGATCCGGTGCGGCTGGTCGGCCGCGACGCCTAGGCGTCGGCGCTTGTCCGCCTCGTAGGCCTGGTAGTTGCCCTCGAACCACTCGACGTGGCTGTCGCCCTCGAACGCCAGGATGTGGGTCGCGAGGCGGTCGAGGAACCAGCGGTCGTGCGAGATGATGACGGCGCAGCCCGCGAAGTCCGTCAGCGCCTCCTCCAGCGCGCGGAGCGTGTCCACGTCGAGGTCGTTCGTCGGCTCATCGAGGAGCAGGACGTTGTGCGGCACCTTCAGCATCTTCGCCAGATGCACGCGGTTGCGCTCACCGCCGGAGAGCACGCCAACCGGCTTCTGCTGGTCGCCGCCCTTGAAGTTGAAGGCGGCGCAATAGGCGCGGCTGGGGACCTGCCGCTTGCCCATGGTGATCAGTTCCATCCCGCCGGAGATTTCCTGCCACACCGTGTTCTTGTCGTTCAGCGTGTCGCGGGACTGGTCCACGTAGCCGAGGTCCACGGAATCGCCGACCGTCATGGTGCCGGCGTCCGGGTGCTCGCGGCCCGTGATCATCTTGAACAGCGTGGTCTTGCCCGCGCCGTTCGGCCCGATCACGCCGACGATGCCGCCAGGCGGCAGCTTGAAGGACAGGTCGTCGATCAGCAGGCGGTTGCCGTAGGCCTTGCGGATGGCGTCTGCGACGATGACGGTGTTGCCTAGGCGCGGCGCCGGCGGAATCTGGATCTCCGTGGGGTCGGGCGCCTTGTCCAGCGACTTCACCAGCAGTTCCTCATAGGCCTGGATACGGGCCTTGCTCTTCGCCTGGCGCGCGGCCGGGCTGCGGCCGATCCATTCCTGCTCCTCGGCCAACTGCCGCTGACGGGTGCTCTCCTCCTTCTCCTCCTGCGCCAGACGCTTGCGCTTCTTCTCCAGGTAGGCGGAATAGTTGCCCTCGTAGGGGATGCCGCGCCCGCGATCGACTTCCAGGATCCAGTTCGTGACGTTGTCGAGGAAGTAGCGGTCGTGGGTCACGACGAGCACCGCGCCCTCATAGTCGCGCAGCGTCTTTTCCAGCCAGGACACGCTCTCCGCGTCCAGGTGGTTCGTCGGCTCGTCCAGCAGCAGCAGGTCGGGCTTTTCCAGCAGCAGCTTGCAGAGCGCGACGCGACGCCGCTCCCCGCCCGAGAGATGCGTCACCGCGGATTCCGCGGGCGGGCAGCGCAGGGCGTCGAGAGCGATGTCCACCTGGCGGTCGAGGTCCCAGCCATTGGCGGCATCGATGCGCTCCTGCAACTCGGCCTGCTCGGCCAGCAGCGTGTTCATCTCGTCGTCCGACATCTCCTCGCCGAACTTCATCGAGATCTCGTTGAAGCGCTCAAGGTCCTGCGTCAGCGTGCCGAAGGCGTCGCGCACGTTCTCGCCGACGGTCTTGGCGGGGTCGAGCCAGGGTTCCTGCGACAGGTATCCGACGGTGGCGCCCTCGGCGACCCAGGCCTCGCCGCCGTATTCCCTGTCCTGCCCCGACATGATGCGCATCAGCGTGGACTTGCCGGCGCCGTTGGGGCCGAGCACGCCGATCTTCGCGTTGGGGAGGAAGGACAGCGTGATGCCCTTGAAGATCTCGCGACCGCCCGGATAGGACTTGGTGAGGTCCTTCATGACGTAGACGTATTGCCAGGCAGGCATTCCGGGCTCCGGGTACAGACAGCGTTCGGGGGTTGCGGCCTTCTAGCCCCGGCGGCCGGGGTCGCCAACCTTTCGCCTGTTCACGCGCCCCGCCGGGCGGCTATGCAACGCGCATGACCGATCCCGCCGTCTTCGTCCTGACCGTGCTGTTCATCCTCGGCACGCCCGGGCCGACCAATACGCTGCTGGCCACCGGCGGCGCGAGCATGGGGGTCCGCCGGTCCCTGCCGCTGATGGTCGGGGAGGCCTGCGGCTACTCCATTTCGATCCTGACGATCGGGCTGGTGCTGGCCCCGGTCATCTCGGGCGTACCCTGGGCGGCGCTGGCACTGCGGCTGGTGGTCGGGGCCTACCTCGTCCTGCTGGCAGTGCAGCTGTGGCAGCGCGGGGCGAGCTTCACGCAGGGGGCGCGGACCGTGACCCCGGCGCAGGTCTTCGTGACGACGCTGCTGAACCCGAAGGCGATCGTCTTTGCCCTGGGCGTGGTGCCCTTCGGCGCAGCGAACTGGCCGGCCTATTTCGCGGGGTTCCTGGCGATGCTCGCGACGGTAGCGTTCGCCTGGATCGCCCTCGGGGCAGCTCTCGGGCAGGCGGCGGCCGCGACCGGGCGGGCGCGGCTGGTCCCGCGGGTCGGGGCGGCGGCGGTGATGGGCTTCGCCGCCTTCCTCCTCGTCGGGCCGCTGGTGCACTGACCCCGTCCGCGGGTCGTTGCGGGCATCCGGCGCGCCGATTCACGCCGAGTTGATGACCCGCGGCGGCCGGCGGATGCCGCGCCTGTTCGACATGGCGCCTGCTCGTCACCGCGGCGGTTCGGGGCAGCGGACAGGGGGACCGGCGCTCCGGCGTCGCGGACCCGGCTTCACCCCGGGCCCCCGGCCAGGTGGCTCGCGTCAGGCGTGATGAACCGCGAAGTCGGGCCGGACGGGGGCCGACTTCAGCGGCAGGCCGAGGATCTCCCGCGCCTCGGCGGCCGTCGCGGGCTCGAAGCCCATCTCGCGGACGAGGCGGACGACCCGTTCGGTCAGCTGCACGTTCGTCGCAAGCTCGCCCTGGCGGTAGTAGAGGTTGTCCTCCAGCCCGACGCGGACGTGACCGCCGAGCAGCAGGGCGTTCATGGCGGCCGGGAGCTGCGCGGGACCGATTCCCGACACGCCCCAGATGCAGCCCTTCGGCAGCAGGTCCACCATCATCTGCAGGACGCGGGGGGAATAGGGCATGGCTCCCTGGAAGCCGCGATGCACGCCGAGGACGATGTTGACGTAGGGCGGGTCCTCATCGAGCCCCTCGGCCAGGAGCGTCGCGACGTCCTGGATGATGTGGGTGGGGGAGAAGACCTCCCATTCCGGCTTGATCCCGCGCGCCCGCATGGCGACGGCCAGCTCGCGGCAGCGGGACGGGGAGGTGTGCATGAGCAGTTCCTGCCCGCCATAGCTCGCGATGATCGTCGTGGCGTCGAGCGTGCACATCTCGGCGCCGGCCTCCATGCCCTTGACACGTTCCTCCCAGAGAATCTCCGGGTAGCCGTTGCTGCCCGTGCCGACCATGTCGCCGTGCACGCCGCCGCCGGTCGAGTTGTTGATGACGATGTCGCAGCGGGAGCGAATGCGGGTGTTGATGTCGCGGTAGATGCCCGCGTCGCAGGTCGCGAGGCCGTCGGGGCGGCGGGCGTGGATCGCGACGACGCTGGCACCAGCGTTGTAGCAATTGTACACGTCGCGGGCGATGTCTTCGGGTTGCAGCGGGACGTGCGGGCTCTGTCCCGGCAAGGCCATGCCGCCGGTGGGCGCAATCGTCACGATGACCTTGTTGCCTGCCATTTGCTTCCTCCTTCGTCTCGGGCTTCGTCTCGGGCTTCGTCTCGGACGCCGCCCGGGTGGCGGGCGGCGCTGCCGTAGCGTCAGCCTGCCACGCGGCGCGCGGTGGCGTCAGCCGCGGAGCCGGGCCATGATGTCGGGCGGGACCGGGACGGCCTGGAGCCCCGTGCCGTCCGGGCGGGCGAGGCCCCAGATACGGATCTGCTCGCCCTCCGCAAGGAGCGTGCCGCCGCGGCGGAAGGCGTGGCGGACGCGGAAGGAGCGGCCGGCGCCGAAATCGGGCGCCGCAATGCAGTGCTCGATCGTGTCGCCGTATTCGGCAGGGGCACGGAAGTCGCAGCGCACGCTGACGAGCGGGGAACCGCGGAAGGCGGGATCGGACGCGGCGAGCACGTCGAAGCCGGCGCCGCGGGCACGGGCGAGCTCGTGGAAGCCCTCATCCATCCAGCGGAAGTAGTGGGCGTGGAAGACGATGCGCGCGGGATCGCAGTCGTTCCAGTGGACGGGGATGGCCCGTACGAAGTCCGTCATGCCGGCATCGCGACGGAGCGGCGGAGCGCGAGCCTGTCGAGCTTCTGGGCGCCGGTCATGGGGAGCGACTCCACCAGACGGATCTCGGATGGGCACTGGTAGGGTGCGAGGCGGGCGGCACAGTGCGCGGCGAGGTCGGCCTCCTTCACCGCCGCCCCGGCCATCGCGACGACGAAGGCGATGAGGCGTTCGCCGCCGGTCCGGTCGTCCGCTGCGCCGACGACGCCCGCGACGTTCACGCCGGGATGGGCGTGCAGGACTTCCTCTACCTCGCGCGGGAAGACGTTGAAGCCCTTGACGAAGACGACGTCCTTCTTTCGGTCGGTGATGAAGACGAAGCCCTCCGCGTCCATGTGCCCGATATCGCCGGTGTAGAGGAAGCCGTCGCGCAGCGTTGCCGCGGTTTCGTCGGGGCGGTTTCGGTAGCCCTGCATCAGGTGGGGGCCGCGCACGCGGACCTCGCCGCGCTCGCCGGCGGGGAGGATGCGCGTACCCGTCTCCAGGTCCACGACCTCGACGACGTTGCAGGGCAGCGCGCGGCCGACGGAACCGGGGCGGAGGCCGGTGCGGTCGTTCACGCCGCTGATCGGCGCGATCTCCGTCATGCCGTAGCCCTCGTGGATCGGCAGGCCGGTGGCACGGCGCCAGCGTTCCATCAGCTCCAACGCGAAGGGTGCGCCACCGGCGGGGCAGACGCGCAGCGCCGAGAGGTCGGCGGAGGCAAGGTTCTCCGCCGACAGGACGCCCGCGTAGATCGCGGGCGGGCCGCCGCCGAAGAAGGTGACGCGGTGGCGCGTCATGAGGTCCACGATCTCGTCAGGCTTGAAGCGCTCGGGGATGACGGAGGTGCCGCGGGCCGAGAGCGGGACGGTGATGCCCTGCAGGAAGCCGTAGATGTGCGTGAAGGGCGCGACGGGAAGGAAGACCTCGCCCGTGTTCCGCGTGGGCCAGAGGTATTCCATGCAGCGGGTCGAGACGATCAGGCGCTCATGCGTGTGCTCGATGCCCTTGGAGCGGCCGGTGGTGCCGCCGCTGAACGGCATCGCGGCAGGCGTCTCCGGCCCGGGCGGCGGACGGTCGCAGGTGTCGGGCGACGCGGCGAGGCGCGTGATCTCCGCCTCATCCAGCACGATCGGGGGAGCGAGGCCGAGGCGGTCCGCAATCTCCGCGGCGGCGGCAGCGTGGGATGGGGCGCAGGCCAACGCGCGGACCGCCGCGTCGGCCAGCAGCGCCTCCAGCAGCGCGGGCGGGTAGGCGGGGTTCAGCAGCGCGGGGACCGAGAGGGCGCGGAGAGCGGCGAGGTAGGCGAGCGGAAATGCGACGGAGTTCGGCAGGATGAGGCCGATCCCCTCCCCCGGCGCGACGGTCGCCGCGATCCGCGCGGCGAGGGCGTCGGCGGCGCGCGCCAGGCCGGCCCAGCTCAGGACAGTGTCGCGTTGGCGGAAGGCGACGACGTCCGGCGCCGTGGCTGCGGCGTGGTCCAGCATCGCGATGAGCGTGCGAAGCGGCGGCTTTGCCTCGCCGACGCCGTGCAGGGGCAGTTCCAGAGTCATGCGATGGTCACCCTCCCCTCTCGCGTCCCCTCTCGCATCACGGCAGGCCGGCAGTGCCCGCCTTGGCGGCGAGCAGCTGCAGCAACACGTCGTCGCGCGCCGCGACCATGCCGTCGGTTCCCTGCCCGCCGAGTTCCGCGGCGACGCCGTCCGCGACCTCGCGCGCCAGGGCCGGGTTCACGGTGACCGAGCCGAGGTCGCGCCACAGCGCCTGCGTCGCGGCCCAGAGCGGCTTGTCGAAGAGGGCGGCGAGGCCTCCGGGCCCGCCGGACAGGTGAAGGTTCAGGAACGGGCCGAGTAGCGCCCAGCGCAGGCCCGGCCCGTGCGCGATGGCGGCGTCGAGGTCGGCAACGCTCACCACGCCGGACTGCACGAGGTGGAAGGCCTCCTGCCACAGCGCGGCCTGGAGGCGGTTGGCGACGTGGCCGGGGACCTCCTTCCGCAGACGGATGGGGTGCTTGCCGACGGCTCGGTAGAAGGACATCGCGGCTTCGATTGCTTCTTCCGTCCCCGCATCGCCGCCGGCGACCTCGACGAGCGGGATCAGGTGCGGCGGGTTGAAGGGGTGGCCGAGCAGGACGCGCCCCGGGTGCCGGGGGCAGGCGGACTGCACCTGCGACACCTGGATGGTCGAGGTGCTGCTGGCCAGGATCACGTGCGCCGGCGCGGCCGCGTCCATCCGGGCGAAGAGGTCGCGCTTGAGGTCCAGGCGTTCGGGGCCGTTCTCCTGCACGAAGTCGGCCGCGGCCGCGGCGTCCTCGGGCCGCGTGACGAAGCGAAGGCGGTCGGGGCTGGCGCGGTCGGACAGGCCCAGGCGCTCCATCGCGGACCAACCGGCCTCGACGGCGCGGCGCGTCGCCTCCTCCGCGCCAGGGGCCGGGTCGGTCGCGACGACGTCCAGGCCGCGGGCGAGGAAGAGCAACGCCCAGGATGCGCCGATGAGGCCGGTGCCGATGACGGCGATGCGGCGGACAGGCTGCTCGATCACGCGGCGACTCCGGTGGCGGCGGGTTCGGGGGCGGCGGGTTCGGGGGCGGTCAGGCCGGCCCAGCCGGCTTTCGCGTAGGCGCGCCAGCCGTCGCGGTAGCCCGGAGGCGTCGCGACACCGCAGTCGCGCAGACTACAGCCCATGCGGTCCGCCCCCGGCGCGAGCGGGGCGAGCACGCCGGTCGCGAAGCGGCGTGCCTGCGCCAACATCGCCGCGGTCGTCTCCGTGTCCGGCCGGGACGCCCGACCGCCCACGACACGGTCGAGCAGCAGGGCGAGGGTGGACGCGTCGTCCATCGCCGGCCCCTACCCGTCCCCGCCGCGCGTCACCTTGGGACCGCGGCCCTGTACGAAGTCGGTCAGGCGCGCCACGGCTTCCGGCGCGGTCTGGGCGAGCGCGGCCATCATGCTCTCCACGAACAGCCCGTCATCCTCGCTCATGTCCTGGATGCGCGGCAGCGCCTGGAGGACGCCGAGGACGGTAAGCGGCGCCATGTCCGCGACCTTCGCCGCGATCTCCTCCGCCTTCGCCAGCGCGTCGCCCGCGGGCACGAGGTACTGGACGAGGCCCGCACGCTCCGCCGCGGCAGCGTCGAGCACGCGGCCCGTCAGCATCATGTCGGCCATCCGGCTCGCGCCCAGCAGCCGCGCGACGTGGACCGAGGCGCCGCCGCCGACATAGATGCCGCGCGTGCCCTCTGGCAGGGCGAAGAAGGCGGTCTCGTCGGCGACGCGGATATGGCAGGCGGCCGCGAGTTCCAGCCCGCCGCCCACTGTCGCGCCGTGCAGCGCGGCGATGACCGGGATCGGGCCGCGGCGCAGCAGCTGGAAGGCCGCATGCCAGCCGCGGGAGTGGTGGAAGACCTCAACCGCGTCGCGCACCCGCTGTTCCGAGAGGTCGAGGCCCGCCGAGAAGCCGGGGCCGTGGCCATGGATGACGAGCGCCCTCGCCTCCCCCTGCGCGCGTCGTACGCCGGCGAGAAGGTCGGAGAACAGCGCCTCGCTGATCGCGTTGCGCTTGGCCGGGCGGTTCAGGCCGAGCAGCGCGACGCGGTCGCGAAGCTCGTAGGTGACGAGAGCCCCGCCGGTTCCATCAGGCGCCATGGCCGCTCCCTCCACGCCGTGCTTGCAAACTTATCTATGAAGCATAATAGTCCATCGGGCGCGGACTTCCAGGGCCAATCCGGGGGCCGCGCGGGGGAGGGTTCAGCGATGCAGCAGCTTCCGCAGCAGCGCGAGCAGCGTCCGTCCCTCCTCGGCCGACAGGCCCTCGAGGAAGCCGGCATCCACGGCGTCCGCCGCCGCCTCCATCTCCGCCCAGGCCGCCCTGCCCTTGCGCGTCGCGTGCAGCAGGTTGGCGCGCAGTTCGCGCTGGTCCGGCGTGCGCTCGACCAGCCCGGCGGCGGCGAGGTCGTTCACCAGCGCCGCTACGTTGGACGGCTTGATCCGCAGGTCCTCCGCCAGCGCGCCGGGGCGGATTCCCGGGTTCGCCACGATCATCGCGAAGACGGAGAAGGACGCCGGCGTCACGCCGAGCCCCGCGAAGTGCCGGTAGAACTCGTCGAAGGACCGGAGCTGCGCGAGGCGGACGAGGAAGGCGGGGCGGTGGTTCAGCGGCGAGCGGAGTTCGCCGGCGGCGCGGCCTTCCTCTGGCACGAGGCGGACGGGCGTGCTGCGGCGCGGTGCGGGCATGCGCCGGGCATAACGCGGGGCCTGCGGCGGCGGAAGCCGTCGGCCGGTTCGTGACCCAGGGGAACGGAATGTCGGGCAAGGTGATCGTGACGGTGGCGCCGACGGGCGGCATGGCGTCGAAGGATTCCAACGCGAACCTGCCGACGCAGCCGGAGGAGATCGCGGATTCCGTGCACAAATCTTACAAGGAAGGGGCCGCGATCGCCGCCCTGCACGCGCGGCGGCCCGACGACCAGGCGACCTGCAACGCCGACATCTACCGCCGGATCAACGGGCTGATCCGCGAACGCTGCGATATCATCCTGAACAACTCGACCGGCGGCGGATCCTCCGGCGACATGCTGCTGCCGCGTCCCGATGGCATGTTCGAGAACAACTTCGAGGAACGGCTGAAGGGCCTCGACGCTGGGGCGGAGATGGCGACCCTCGACGGCTTCACCGCCGTGGACAATTTCGGCAGCCGCGAGATCCTGGTGATCACAACCCCGTCCCGTTGCGAGGCGATGGCGAAGCGCTTCCAGGAACGCGGCATCAAGCCGGAATGGGAGGTCTTCAACCCCGCCCACATCCTCCAGGACGTGACGCGCCTCATCGCGAAGGGCTTCGACAAGCCGCCCTACTTCATCAACATGGTGCTCGGCACCGACCGCAACTTCCAGGGCGGCATGCCCTACAGCCACGACATCCTCACCGCGATGATCCGGCTGCTGCCGCCGCAATCCGTCTTCTGCGTCTCGGCGATCGGCCCGGCGCAGCTTCCCGCGACGACGCAGGCGATGCTGCTGGGCGGCCACGTGCGCGTGGGGCTGGAGGACAACAACTACTACGGCCGTGGCGTCCTCGCGACGAACGAGAACCTCGTGGCCCGAACCGTCCGCATCGCGCGGGAGCTGAACATCGAGGTCGCGTCCGCCGCGGAGGCGCGCGAGATGCTCGGCCTCAAGCCTGTGTAGTCCATCCGACGCAACGTCCAGGCAACAGGAACAGGGAGAGACGGGATGAACCTCGATCGCCGCGGGCTTCTGGCCCTGCCCCTCGCGGGCGCGCTGCCGTGGTCCGCCGCGCGCGCCCAGGCGCGGCCCTTCCGGATTGGCGTGCTGACCGACATGTCCGGCCCGTTCCGCGACGATTCCGGCCCGACCTCGGTCGCCGCGGTGCGGCAGGCCATCGAGGATTTCGGTGCGGCCAACCGAGGCCTGAACGTCGAGGTCCTCGTCGCCGATCACCAGAACCGGCCGGACGTCGCCGTCTCCACCGCGCGCCAGTGGTTCGACCGGGACGGGGTGGACGCGGTGGTGGACCTGGTGGGCTCGGCTGTCGCCCTCGCCGTCGCCGGCATCGCGCGGGAGAAGGACAAGGTCTGCATCGTCTCCGGTGCGGGCACGGCGGACCTGACGGGGCCGCAATGCTCCCCCAACACCGTCCACTACGCCTACGACACCTGGATGCTCTCGCGCTCCAACGGCGGGGCGATGGTGCGGGCGGGCGGGGATACCTGGTTCTTCGTCACGGCCGACTACGCCTTCGGCCACGCGCTGCAGCGCGACACGACGGCCTTCATCGAGGGCGCGGGCGGGCGCGTCGTCGGGTCGGTGCGGCATCCCTTCCCCGGGACGACGGACTTCGCCTCCTACCTCCAGACCGCGATCGGGTCGCGGGCGAAGGTGCTGGGGATCGCGAATGCCGGCGCGGACTGCACGAACACGATCAAGCAGGCCGCCGAGTTCCGGCTGACGCGGCGCGGCATGCGGATGGTCGGGCTGGTGATGGTGCTGTCGAACATCCAGGCGCTGGGCCTGGAGACGGCGCAGGGGCTGAACTTCACCGAAACCTTCTACTGGGACCTGAACGACCGGACGCGCGCCCTCTCCGCGCGGCTCGCGCCGAAGATCGGGGGCGGGCGGATGAACATGCTCCAGGCCGGGTCCTATGGCGGGACGATGCACCTGCTTCGGGCGGTGGCCGATCTCGGGCCGGAGGCGCGAGCTTCCGGGCGGGCGATCGTCGAGCGGATGAAGGCGGTGCCGACGGACGACGACGCCTTCGGCCAGGGCCGCGTGCGGGAGGACGGGCGCAAGCTGCATCCGGCCTACCTGCTGGAGGTGAAGTCGCCGGCCGAATCCCGCGGTCCCTGGGATTACTGCAAGGTCGTCGCGACGACGTCGGCGGAGGAGGCCTTCCGCCCGGCGGGCGAAGGCGGCTGCACCCTCGTGCGCGCCTGAGGCGGCGAGCGGGGGAGCCCGGCCACGGGGCGTCTCTGCGCGACGGGATCGCGTCGCGCCGCGGACGCGCTGGCCCGTGCAGGTCAGGTCAAGGCAGGGACGATCGCCCACCGGTCCGCCGTCGGCCGGTCATTCGCGGACGGCCGGCCGACTTTCCCCGCGACGGTGACGGTCCTATGACCCCGCCCATGTCGATGACCCACCCCGGCCCGGGCGGGGCCCCCGCGGCCGGGCCCGTCGCCGGCCGGGCCGCCATGAAGCCGCACCGCCGCAGCCTTCCCCTCCGCGTCGGCACCCGCGGCTCTCCACTCGCCCTCTGGCAGACCCGGACCTTCATCCGGATCATCACGGAGTTCTGCCCCGTCCTCCGCGGCGTGGGTGCCTTCGAGGAACACGTCATCCGCACCACGGGCGACGCGACCCAGGCCGAGGGCACGCGCCTCGCCGACATCGGCGGCAAAGGCCTCTTCGCGAAGGAAATCCACGAGGCGCTGCTCGACGGCCGTGTGGACTTCGCCGTCCACTCCCTAAAGGACCTCGAGACGGAGATGCCACCGGGCATCGTCCTCGCCTGCACGCTGAAGCGGGAGGACAGCCGGGACGTGCTGATCGCCGGCCCCGCGCTTGGCGCACTCGACCCCGCCGACCCGCTCGTCTCCATCCCCTCCGGCGCCCGGATCGGGACCGCCTCCCTCCGCCGGCAGTCGCAGATCCTGCACGCCCGCCCCGACCTCTGCGTCGGCCATATCCGCGGCAACGTGGACTCCCGCCTGCGCAAACTGGCCGATGGCGAGGCCGATGCCACCCTCCTCGCCCATGCCGGCCTCCGCCGCCTCGGCCTCTCCCCGCCCGGCATGGTGGTCCTGGACCCCGAAGCCATGGTCCCCGCCGCCTGCCAGGGCATCGTCGGCGTGACGGTGCGGGAGGAGGACAGCGAACTCCTGCAGCTTCTCGGTGGCATCGAGGATCGCGACGCCCGTGCCGTCTCCCGCGCCGAGCGCGCCCTGCTCGGCGCCCTCGACGGCTCCTGCCGCACGCCGATCGGCGGGCACGGGCGCCTGCTGCCCAACGGCACGCTGCACCTGACCGGCCTGGTCGCCCGCCCCGACGGCACCTTTCTTCTCAAGCGCGCGCTGCACGGCCCCGTCGCCGACGCCGAGCGGATCGGTCGGGAGCTTGGCCGCAGCCTCCGTGCCGACAGCCCGGCCGACATCTTCGGCTGACCCGCCCTTGGCCGCCCCCTTCCTTGGCTGAGCCCGCGACCGGCCGCCCGGGCTGCCTCGTCACCCGCCCCGAGCCCGCCGCGACCGACACCGCGACCCGCATCGCCGCCCTGGGCTGGGACCCCATCCTCGCCCCCGCCCTGACGCTCACCCCCGTCACCCTGCGCCCGGCGCCGCCGTCCCAGGCCGTCCTGGTCGCCAGTGCCGCGGCCATCCCGTCCCTGACGGCCCTCGACCCACCCCCACCCGTCCTCGCCGTTGGCGCCGCGACCGCAGAGGCCGCCCGCCGCGCCGGCTTCCCCCAGGTCACCCCCGCCGAGGGCGACGCCGCCTCCCTCGCCGACCTTGCCGCTCGCACCCTGGACCCTGCCGCCGGCCCCCTCCTCCTCGCGGTGGGCGAGACCTACGGCCTGGACCTCGCCGCCGCCCTTCGCGATCGCGGCTTCCGCGTCGTCCGCCGCACCGCGTACGCCGCCCGCCCCGCCACAGCCTTGCCGGACCCGGCGCGGGACGCCCTGGCGACGCGGCGGGTCAAGGCCGCGCTCTTCCTCTCGCCCCGTAGCGCCACCACCTGCGTCGCGCTGTTGCGGGCGGCGGGACTCGAATCGGTCTCCGAGGGCATACGGGCCCTGGCCCTGAGCCCCCGCATCGCCGCCGCTATCGCGACGTTGCGTTGGGCGGGGCTGGACACGGCGCCGCGTCCCAGGTTGGACGATCTGCTGACGATGCTCGGCCCGGCCCGGGCCGATGAGGGGGGAGCGCGATGAGCGACGACGGGAAGAAGGGCGGGGGATCGAAGCCGGCACGCAACGAACCGGGGAAGGGCCCGTCCGGCGGCGCGCCGGCCCCCGCGGGCGCGGGAATCCCGCCGCGCCCGGCGCCCGTCACGCCCCCCCCGGCCGGCGACATGAGGCCGGCATCCCCGTCCGGCCCCGGCACCAGCACCCCCCTGCGGCCGCGCCGAAGCCGACCTCCGCGACGGGTAGTGCGCCCGTGCGCCCGAACGACGGCCCCGCCGCACCGGTCACCGCCGCTTACCCGGCCGCCGCCGCCGCGGCGACGCCAGCCCAGGCCACGCCGACGCCGCCGGGCGCCACGGCAGCCGCTCCGTCGCCGAGCGGGCCCGCGGACATGGTCTCCTCGGCGCAGCCGACCGGAGCCGCCACCTTGCCGGGCGCGAGCCCTGCCCCCAGCGCGGGATCGCCCCGAATGGCCGGCCCGGCCGCCGGACCGACCGCCACCCCCGCCGCCCGTCCTGCCGCGGCAGCTCCCGCGACGGTCGCCGCCACCGCCGCGACCGAAGCGGCCGCCGGCGGGGCAACGGACACCCCCACCACGCCCAGCGTCGCCACTGCACCGGCCATGACCGGCACGCGCCCCGCCGGTATCGGCGCCGTTCCCCCGCCGCCCGCACGCCGCAGCCGCTTCGACGCGGCCCTCCTTCCCATCGGAGCCGCCGTCGTCGTCCTCGCGGGCGCCATCATCTTCCTCCTCGTCTCCCCCCGTGATCGGCCGATCCGGGAGGCCGAGACACGTGACGCCGCCCTGACCCGCCTCGACACGCTGGACACCCGCCTCACCGCGGTCGAACGCCGCCCCGGCATCGATGGCCTGCCCGAGCGCATCGCCGCGGCCGAGACGGGCCTCCGCGACCTCGCCGCGCGCCCGGTCAACGATGCCGAGGCCCGCTCCGGCCTCGATGCCCTGCGCAACGCGACCATGGAGGCGACGCGCCGGATCGAGGAGCGCACCGCCGCCCTCGACACCCGCATCACCGAAGCCGACCGCAACGCCACCGCCCGCACCGCGGAGGCCGATCGCACCGCGACCACCCGCATCGCCGAACTTGAACGCGCCACCACAGCCCGCGCCGCCGAGGTCGCCCGCACGGCCGAGGAGCGCGCCGCCGCCCTGGAAGGCCGCGTCACCGAATCCGACCGCCGCACCGAGGGCCGGATCGCCGAGGCCGAGCGCCGCGCCGAATCCCGCATCGCGGCCGCGGAAGCCACGCTCGCCAACCGCCTGACCGGCGCCGAGCAGGCGCTCGCCGCCCGCGTCACTGCGGCCGAGCAGGCCTTCGCCCCGCGCCTCCAGACCCTCGACGCCGCGCTGAACGAGCGTGTCGCCGCCGCCGGCGCCCAGGTGAACCGTCGCCTCGACGAGGCTGGCGCCGCTCTCGACCAGCGCCTTTCGACGCAGGAAACGCAGCAGCGCGAGCGCATCGCCGCGCAGGAACGGCAACTCGCCCAGCGGATCGAGGATTTCCAGAACCGCCTGGCCCAGGCCGAGGCCGCCGAGCGGCGCCTGACGCGCCTTGCCGCCCGAGGCACGATCCAGTCCGCCCTCGAAGCCGGACGCCCCCTCGGTCCGGCCCTCGCCGGCCTTGGCGACGACGTCCCGCCCGCCCTCGTCCGCTACCGGGACGCGGCGCCGCCGACCGAAGCCGCGCTCCGCCTCAACTTCGACGAAGCGGCCCGCGCCGCCCGCGCCGCCGCCGAACCGCAGGGCGGCACGGTCGGCGAGAACGCCCTGGCCCGCCTCGGCGGCCTCGTGACCGTGCGTCGCGGGGATCAGGTCGTCGTCGGCGACCCGGTCTCCGGCGAACTCGAACGAGCGTCGCGGTCCCTCGATGCCGGCGACCTTGCCGGCGCCGTGGCTCGCCTCGAACGCCTTCCCGAACCCTCCCGCCGCGCCATGGCCGGCTGGATCGGCCAGGCCCGCGACCTTGTCGAGGCCAGGTCCGCCGTCCGCGACATCGGGGCTACGCCTTCCAGCACCACCCCGGCCGGGAACCGCGGCTGATGTGGCGCGCGATCTGGCTCCTCGTCCTCCTCGTCCTCGGGGTCGCGGCAGCGCTCTATTTCCGCAACCTCGGCGGCAGCATCGAGATGCAGGTCGGGGCGGTCTACGTCGCCGTCCCGCTCTGGCTCGGCCTCGTCGGCCTCGTCGTCCTCTTCGCCGTCATCCACTACGCGCTGGTCTTCTGGCGTTGGCTCCGCGGCATGCCCGCCCGCACCCGCGCGCGGCGTGACATCCGCAACCGCGAGCGCGGCGACGCTGCCGTCACCCGTGCCCTCATCGCGCTCGCCGCCGGCACGGCGGACGGGGCGCGGCAGGAGATCCGCCGCGCCCGCAACCTCCTCGGCGACACGCCGCAGACGCTGCTGCTGACCGCCGAGGCCGAGCGCATGGCCGGGCGCGACGAGGCGGCGAACGAGGCCTTCAAGGCCCTCGCCCGTCGCGATGACTCGAAGTTCCTCGGCCTTCGCGGCCTGCTCCGCGATGCCATGGCGCGGCAGGACTGGCCCGCCGCCCAGCGCCTCGCGAAGGAAGCCGAGGCCGCACAGCCCGGCGCCACCTGGCTGCGCGAGGAGCGCGCCGCCCTCGCGCTGCGCACCCGCGACTGGCGGGAGGCGCTGACCCTCTCCCCGCCCGGCGCCGGCAACCGCGCCGCCCTCGCCCTCGCCGCCGCGGGGCAGGAGGGGGACGCGGCCAAGGCCGCCGTCCTGGAACGCCAGGCGCTGGAAGCGGACCCGGGCTTCACCCCTGCCGCCATCGCACAGTACCGCCGCCTGATGGCCGACGGCTCCCCGCGCCGCGCGAAGCAGGTCCTGGCCAATGCCTGGACCTCATCCCCGCACCCCGACCTCGCCGAGGAAGCCATCCGCGGGGAGACCGACCCGCTGGCCCGCGTAAAGGCCGCGGAGGCCCTGACCACCGGCAACCGAACCCATCCGGAAGCGCGCCTCCTCCTCGCCCAGACTGCGATGCAGGCCGGTCTGACCGGTCGCGCCCGCGCCGAACTGGACGCGCTGCTGGCCTCCGGCGCCGCCGACCGCCGTGCGTACCTCGCGATGGTGGACCTGGAGGCGATGGAGCAGGGCACTTCCGCCGCGGGACGTGCGGCCGAGGCGAAGTGGCTCCGCGCCGCCGCGGCGGCGGCGCCGGAACCCCGCTGGCGTTGCAACGCCTGCGCGACCGACCACGCGGCCTGGGCGCCGGTCTGCGACCACTGCAACTCGGTGGGCCGCATCGCCTGGACCGGCAACGCCGCCCCGGCCGCCGTGCCCGCGGTCGCGACGAAGGCATGACGACGGCAGTTGCCGCCCGCGCGGGCGGCGTCTAGAAGGCGGCACCCCGCGATGCGGGGGCGCCGCGCCTGGGCCGGGTTAGCACAGCGGTAGTGCAATCGATTCGTAATCGATAGGTCGCGAGTTCGATTCTCGCACCCGGCACCACTTTCCCCCGACCTCCCATTTGCGCCCGCTTGCCACGCCCGCGCGCGCCGGGCAGGGGGACCCCGGCACGCCGCCGGAGAACGCCCCCACCCATGTCCGCCGCCCCGCTCCTCCACCCGACCCCCGCGGCCGACCTCCCGGCACGCATCCTCGGCGTCGGCACGAGCCAGATCGGCATGGTCGCCGACCGCGGCCGCGACGACCCGGACGTCGTCAAACTCTGGATCGGCGAGGGCGACCTTCCGACCCCCGACTTCGTCGTGGAGGCCGCCCACCGCGCCATGCTCGCCGGCGAGACGCGCTACACCTATTCCCGCGGCCTTCCGCGCCTGCACCGTGCGCTGTCGGACTACTATCGCCGGCACTGGGGCGTGGAGGTCGCGCCGGAGCGGTTCACGATCACCGCCGGCGGCATGAACGCGATCATGCAGGCCTGCCAGGCCCTGCTCGACCCGGGCGACGAGATCATCATCCCCACCCCCAACTGGCCAAACCTCGCGGAGGCCGTGCGCGTCACCGGCGGCGTCCCCGTCACCGTCCCCTACCGGCGTTCGACCGACGGCCGCTTCTCCCTGTCGCTGGAGGACGTGCTGGCCGCTGTCACGCCGCGCACCCGCATCCTCGTCGTCAACTCGCCCTCCAACCCCACGGGCTGGGTCATGCCGCTCGCGGAGATGGAGGCGCTGCGCGACGCCGCGCGCGAACGCGGCCTCTGGATCCTCTCCGACGAGGTGTACGGTCACTTCGCCTACGGCAACGCCATCATCCCCTCCTTCCTCCAGATCTGCACGCCGCAGGACCGGCTGATCGTCGCCAACACCTTCTCGAAGAACTGGGCGATGACGGGGTGGCGCGCCGGATGGCTCATCTACCCGCAGGGCCTGGCCGAGGTCTTCGGCCGCCTCGGCCAGTACAACACGACGTCCATCCCGACCTTCGTGCAGCACGCCGCCGTTACCGCGCTGGACGAGGGCGACGACTTCATCCGCACGATGGTCTCCCGCTGCGCCGAAAGCCGCGCGATCATGGTCGAGGGCCTGTCGCGACTGCGCGGCGTCACCGTCTCCGCGCCGGAGGGCGCGTTCTACCTCATGGCCCGGATCGACACCGGCGAGCCCAGCCTCGACCTCGCCTTCCGCCTGCTGCGGGAGGCGAAGGTCGGCGTCGCCCCCGGCACCGCCTTCGGCCCGGACGGCGAGGGCTTCGTGCGCATCTGCTTCGCCGTGTCTCCGGAACTGGCCCGCGAAGCCGTCGCCCGCCTGGCCCGCGTGCTCGGGGAACGATAGGCAGCCCCTATCCGGCCGAATCGCCGACGGGCCGTCGTCGCGCGACCGGCGGCGGCAACGCGGTGTGGCGCGACGGCCCCCGTCCCGGCGCCGGGTAGCTGGCAGGGGCATCCGGCCTGTCAGAAGCCCGCGCCTGACCCGGCGCCCGTTCAGGCCGGTCGGTCCTGCGGCGTGACGCCGATCGCGCCAGCTCAAGGCCCCGGCCGGGCGATACGTCACCCGCCTCGACCGCACGCGTCACTCCGCCCGATGGTCCGCTCGGTGCGCTCCGACCTGGCGCTCGCCAGCGCGCGCGAGGTCGCGGCGCCCGTGGTCGCCGCCCGGTTCTGTCCGAAGGTGGCGCCGGGCCGACGAGCCTGGCCTGGGCCGATTGGCGCAGGCCGGGCCACGCCGACCTGATCCGGACGCCGCCGGCGCGGGTTCCGCGCGCAAGGCCGACCTCGCGCGCGGCTGGTGGCAGCCGACCATCGGGACGCCGCGGGAGGGGCGGCGCAGGGCGGCGTCGCTCGAGCGCGCGGGACACGCGACTGGCCAGGGAGCACGAGGTCGCGACGCCCCGGGACGGGTGACGCCGTCCTGGCGCGGTCCGCACCGAGGCGCGGAGCCTTCCTGAGCCGGCCCGCCGCGCGCTGGCCCGTCGGCCCCGTCGGGGTGGGTCCGGCCGCCGCCACCCGCCCATCCCTGGACGCGTTGCCGCACCTTCGGGTTGCAGGCCCAACCCTCGCGGGCTGATACTGCCCAGAACCACAACGTCCCGGGGGCGGCAACCGCGATGGCCAAGCTGAACATCAACGGCAACGTGGTCGAGGTGGACGCGGAGCCGGATACGCCCCTGCTCTGGGCCATCCGCGACCATGTCGGGTTGAGCGGAACGAAATACGGTTGCGGCGTGGCCCAGTGCGGCGCCTGCACGGTGCATATCGACGGACAGGCGATCCGGTCGTGCTCCCTGCCCGTCTCCGCCGTCGCCGAGGACCAGAAGATCGTGACGATCGAAGGCCTGTCGCCCGATGGGAACCACCCGGTGCAGGTCGCGTGGCGCGCGCTGGACGTGCCGCAATGCGGGTTCTGCCAGTCCGGGATGATCATGGCGGCCGCCGCGCTGCTGGCGGAGAAGCCGCGCCCGACGGACGCGGACATCAACGAGACCATCACGAACATCTGCCGCTGCGGCACCTTCAACCGCGTGCGCGCCGGCATCCACCAGGCCGCCGCCGCGGGCACGACGGGCTGGGGGGAGGACGCCATGAACACGCTCGATACCGTTCGTCCGTCCCGCCGGGGCATCCTGAAGGGTGCCGGCGCCGCCGCCGTGCTGCTCGGCTTCCACGTGCCGCCGAAGGGCGCGCTGGCACAGGGCGCCACGCCCGCCCCTCGGCGGTGCCGGAAGTCAATGCCTGGGTCGTCATCCACCCCGATGACCGGGTGGTCTTCCGCATGGCGCGGACGGAGATGGGGCAGGGCACCCGCACCGGCCTCGCGCAGCTCATCGCGGAGGAGCTGCAATGCGACTGGTCGAAGGTGTCGACCGAATACGTGACGCCGGGCCAGAGCCTCGCGCGCAACCGCGCCTGGGGCGCCTTCCTCACGGCGGGCAGCCAGGGCATCCGGCAGAGCCAGGACTACGTCCGCAAGGGCGGCGCGGCGGCGCGCATGATGCTCGTCCAGGCCGCGGCGAACCGCTGGGGCGTGCCGGCGGATCAGTGCACGGCGCGCAGCAGCGTCGTCACGCATGGGCCGAGCGGGCGGACGCTGCGCTACGGCGAGGTCGCGGCGGAGGCCGCGCGCCTGACGCCGCCGGCGGACGTGCCGCTGAAGGACCCGCGGGACTGGACGATCGCCGGGCAGCCGTTGGCGCGTTTCGACACGGCGGACAAGACGACGGGCAAGCAGGTCTATGGCGCGGACCTGCGGATGCCCGGGATGCTCGTCGCGGTGCCGCGGCGCTGCCCGGTCTTCGGTGGGCGCCTGCGGTCCTTCAACGCGGCGGCGGTGACGGGCATGCCCGGCGTGAAGCACGTGCTGCAGGTCGGGGATTCCTGCGTCGCGGTGGTGGCGGATACCTTCTGGCGCGCGAAGACGGCGCTCGACGCGCTGCCCATCGAGTGGGACGTCGGCGAGAGCGGCCGCGTCTCCTCCGCCACCATCGGTGCGATGCTGGACGAGGGGCTGACGGCGTCGCAGGCCTTCGTCGGCAACCAGAACGGCGACGCGCGGGCGGCGATCGCCGGCGCCGCGCGGAAGGTGGAGGCGACCTACTCCTACCCCTTCCTCAACCACGCGCCGATGGAGCCGATGAACGCCACGGTGCTGTGGACGCCCGCGCGCTGCGACGTCTGGTGCCCGACGCAGAACGGGGAAGCGGCGCTGGCCGCCGCCGCCGCGGCCGCCGGCCTGCCACAGACGGCCTGCGACGTGCACCGCGTGGACCTCGGCGGCGGCTTCGGCCGGCGCACCGTCCATGACTGGCTGGAGGACGCGGTCCGCATCGCCCGCCAGGTGCCCGGCGTGCCGGTGAAGACCATGTGGACGCGCGAGGAGGACATGGCGCAGGGGCGCTACCACCCCGTGACCAAGGCCCGGCTCGTCGCGGCGCTCGACGCCAACAACGAGATCACCGGGCTGCACTTCCGCATTTCCGGGCAATCCATCCTGTCCACCGCCTTCCCCGGCGGGCTGCAGAACGGGCGCGACCCCGTGCAGTTCCAGGGCCTGAACCCCGGCGGGGCGGAGGGTGCGATCGGCTACACCTTCCCGAACCTGCTGGTGGACCACGCGATGCGGAACACGCATGTGCCCGCCCATTTCTGGCGCGGCGTGAACCACAACCAGAACGCCATCTACCTCGAATGCTTCCTGGACGAGGTGGCGCATGCGACGCGGCAGGATCCGCTGGCACTGCGGCGGAAGCTCATGGCGAACCACCCGAAGCACCTGGCCGTGCTGAACGCGGTCGCGGAGCGCACGGGCTGGGGCACGCCGGCGCCGGCGGGCGTGTTCCGGGGCCTGGCGCAGCAGATGGGCTTCGGAAGCTACGTCGCGGCCTGCGCGGAGGTCTCGGTGAGCGATTCGGGGCAGCTGCGCATCCACCGCATCGTCGCGGCGACGGATCCGGGCCACGCCGCGAACCCGCGCCAGATCGAAATGCAGGTGGAGGGGTCCTTCGTCTATGGCCTCTCCGCGCTGCTCTACCAGGAGATCACGATCAAGGACGGTGCGGTCGAGCAGACGAACTTCGACACCTACAACGTCCTCCGCATGGACGAGATGCCGAAGGTCGAGACGATCGTCATGCCCTCGGGCGGCTTCTGGGGCGGCGTGGGCGAGCCGACGATCATGGTGGCGGCGCCCGCGGTGCTGAACGCGATCTTCGCGGCGACGGGCAAGCGCATCCGCGACCTGCCGCTGAAGCATCACGACCTGCGCCGCGCCTGACACGGGGCGGGGTGCCCGTGCGGGGAGTGGGGCTGGCGGTGCTCGCCCTGCTCGCCGCGGCGCCGGCGGCAGGGCGGGTCGCGCCCTTCGTGGTGGAGGAGGACGCGATCGCCGCGCCGCTGGACGGACTGTCCGGCGGCGCGGCGCGGGGCGAGGCGGTGGTGCGGAACCGGGAGACGGCGAATTGCCTCATCTGCCATTCCATCCCCGGCACGGCCGAGCGCTTCATGGGCGATGTCGGCCCGCCGCTCGTCGGGGTGGGGGCGCGGCTCTCGCCGGGGCAGATCCGTTTGCGCGTCGTGGATCCCACGCGCGTGAATCCCGAGGCGATCATGCCGCCTTACCATCGGACGGAGCGGCTGCTGCGCGTGGATCCGCGCTACCGCGGCCAGCCCGTGCTGACGGCGCAGGAGGTGGAGGACGTCGTCGCCTACCTCTCGGCCTTGAAGGAGTGACGCGATGAAGGGGTTTTCGCGGCGCGCGGCGCTGGCCCTGCCTCTCTCCGCCGGCGCGGCGGTGCGGGCGCGTGCCCAGGTGCCGGCCAACCTGACGCAGGTGCAGAGCGAGGAGAGTTTCGCGGACGCCGAGCGCGCCATCCTCGCCGGCCGGCCGCCGGTCGCGGGCGGGATCGTTCTCGACCTCCCTCCCCTGTCGGAGAACGGCAATTCCGTGGACCTGGCCGTGCGCGTGGAGAGCCCGATGACGCGGGACGACCACGTGACGGCCATCCACATCCTGTCGGAAAAGAACCCCTTCCCGCGCGTCGCGACCTTCCACCTGACGCCGCGCTCGCTCGGGCCGCGCGGAGGCGGCGACGCGGATCCGGCTGGCGACGAGCCAGACGGTCGTCGCCCTCGCCGAGACGAGCCGCAGGACCGTCCACCGCGTCAGCCGGGAGGTCGTCGTCATCCTCGGCGCCTGCGTGGAGACGGGCTGACCATGCGGACCGTCCCCATCACCGCGCGCATCACGATGCCACCCTCCGCCCGGCGCGGGGACGTCGTGCCGGTCCGCGTCCTCGTCCGCCACGGGATGGAGCGGGCGACCAACGCGGCCGGCGTCGCGCCGACGCCGCGGAAGATCCTGCACAGCTTCCGCGTGACCTACGGTGACGAGGAGGTGTTCCGCATGAACCTTTCCACGGGCATCACCGCGAACCCCTATGTCGAGTTCACGACCGTCGCGACCGAAAGCGGCACGCTCGTTTTCGAGTGGCAGGAGGATGGTGGCGCCGTCTACCGCCGCGAGGCACAGCTGGACGTAACGTGAGCGCGGGACGCCGGACGAAGCGCGCCCTCGTCCTCGCCCTGCCCTGGGTGGCGGTGGGGCTGCTGGCGGGGGCCGCGGAGATCCGGCCCACGCGCGACTACCTTTCCCCCGAACTCCGCGGCGCGCAGGACGATCCGTCGCGGCATCCCGGCTGGCTCTGGGTCGAGGAGGGCGAGTCGCAGTGGCGGGCGGGCGGGCGGAGTTGCCAATCCTGTCATGGCGACATCGGCTCCATGGCCGGCGTGGCCGCGCGCTACCCCGCCGTCGCCGCGGACGGGGCGCTTCTGAACCTGGAAGGCCGCATCGAACGTTGCCGCACGGCGAACCAGGGCGAGGCCGCCTTCGGCTACGAGAGCGAGGCCCTGCTCTCCCTGACCGCCGCAATCGCGCTGCGGTCGCGCGGCATGCCCGTGGCAGTCGCGACGGAAGGGCCCGCCGCGCCGTTCCTGGAGGAGGGGCGGCGCTTCTACGAGACGCGCCAGGGGCAACTGAACCTGGCCTGCGGGCAATGCCACGACGACAACGCGGGACGGCACCTGCGCGGCGACGTGATCTCGAACGGGCTCGGCACGGGCTATCCGGCGTACCGGCTGGACTGGAACACGCTGGGGTCGCTGCACCGGCGCCTGCGGGCCTGCTCCCTCGGCGTACGGGCAGAGCAATTGGCGCTCGGCTCGCCGGAATACCTCGCGCTCGAACTGTTCCTCGCGAGCCGTGCGAGGGGCCAGCCAATCGAGGCGCCGGGCTTGCGGCGCTGATCGAAGGGAGCGCTACCGGCCTGAGGCCCTGACGCCTCGTCGGTGCCTCGGCGCGCACCGGGGCAGGACTGCGGGACCGCAGCAACCGCACCAGCGCCTGGCGGCTCACATCGTCGCCGGGCCGGGTCGTGAGGCCGGGGCACTCGCGCGGCAAGGGACCCTTGCTCCCCGCCCGAGCGCTGCAGCACCATCACGGCAAGCATCGGGAGGAGACGACGCGTGCGCACGATCCGCGGTCCGGCGGTGTTCCTCGCCCAGTTCGCCGGCGATTCCGCACCGTTCGACAGCCTCGACGCCATCGCGGGCTGGGCCGCCGGGCGGGGCTTCGTGGGCGTGCAGATCCCGTCCTGGGACGCGCGCCTTTTCGACCTCGCGCAGGCGGCGGAGAGCACCGCGTATTGCGACGACGTCCGCGCGACGCTCGGCCGGCATGGGCTGGCGCTGACGGAACTGTCCACGCACCTTCAGGGCCAGCTCGTCGCCGTGCATCCTGCCTACGACGAGGCCTTCGATGGCTTCGCAGCCGCCGCGGTCCGCGGCGATCCCCGTGCGCGGCAGGAATGGGCGGTGGAGCAGATGCGGCTCGCGGCCCGTGCGTCGCGCAACCTCGGGCTCACCGCACACGCGACCTTCTCCGGCGCGCTCGCCTGGCCCTACGTCTATCCCTGGCCGCAGCGGCCGCCCGGGCTGATCGAGGCGGCCTTCGCGGAGCTCGCGGCGCGCTGGCGACCGATCCTCGATGCCTTCGACGAGGCGGGCGTGGACGTCTGCTACGAGATCCATCCTGGCGAGGACCTGCATGACGGCGCGACCTTCGAGATGTTCCTCGCAGCCGTGGGTGGGCATCTCCGCGCGAACGTCCTCTACGATCCGAGTCATTTCGTGCTGCAGGCGCTCGATTACCTCGACTTCATCGACCGCTACCGCGACCGTATCCGCATGTTTCATGTCAAGGATGCGGAATTCCGGCCGACCGGGCGCGTCGGCGCCTATGGCGGCTACCAGCGCTGGGCGGATCGTGCGGGACGTTTCCGCAGCCTCGGCGACGGGCAGGTCGATTTCGGCGCGGTCTTCTCGAAGCTGACGCAGTACGGCTTCGACGGTTGGGCGGTACTGGAATGGGAATGCGCGCTGAAGCACCCGGAGGACGGGGCGCGCGAGGGCGCGGAGTTCATCCGCCGGCACATCATCCGCGTGACGGAACGGGCCTTCGACGACTTCGCCGCCGGCGGGACCGATGACGCGGCGAACCGGCGCATGCTGGGACTGTCCCCGTGAGGCGCCTGCGGCTCGCGATGGTGGGCGGCGGGCGCGGCGCCTTCATAGGCGGGGTGCACCGCATGGCCGCGCGGCTCGACGATCGCTTCACGCTCGTCGCGGGCGCGCTGTCGGCCGATCCGGAGAAGGCGCGCGCCTCCGGCGCCGATCTCGGCCTGCATCCGGAGCGGGCTTACGCGGATTACGCAGCGATGATCGCCGGGGAGCGTGCGCGCGCGGACGGGGCGGAGGTCGTGTCCATCGTTACGCCGAACCACGCGCATCACGCCCCCGCGAAGGCCTCGCTGGAGGCAGGGCTGCACGTGATCTGCGACAAGCCGCTGGCCCTCACCGTGGAGGAGGCGGAGGACCTCGCCGACGTGGCGAGACGGACCGGGCGTGTCTTCGTGCTGACGCACAACTACTCCGGCTATCCCATGGTGCGGCAGGCCCGCGCGATGGTGGCGGCGGGCGAGATCGGGCCAGTGCGCGTCGTGCAGGTGGAGTATCCGCAGGACTGGCTGTCCGCCCCGCTGGAGGCGACGGGGCAGAAGCAGGCGGAGTGGCGCGTAGACCCCTCGCGTGCGGGGATGGGCGGCTCGCTTGGCGACCTCGGCACGCACGCGCACCAGATCCTGGAATACGTCACGGGGCTGCGGGTCGAGGCCGTGCTTGCGGATGCGCAGTCCTTCGTCACGGGGCGTCGCGTGGACGACAACGCCCACCTGCTGCTGCGCCTGTCCGGCGGCGCGCGCGGGATGATGTGGACGAGCCAGGTCGCGCCGGGCAACGATAACGCGCTGCGGCTGCGCGTGTACGGGGAGCGGGGCGGGCTGGAATGGGCGCAGGAACACCCGAACCAGCTGCGCCACGCGCCGCTGGGCGAGGCGCCGCGAATGCTGGCGCGCGGCGTGGGCGCGCTCTCCCCGGCGGCGGCGCATGCGACGCGCATCCCGTCCGGTCATCCGGAAGGCTACCTGGAGGCCTTCGCCATCCTCTACCGCGACGCGGCCGAGCGCATCCTCGCGCTGGAGGAAGGGCGGGAGCCCGACCCGCTCTGCACCACGACCCCGACGGTGGCGGACGGACTGCGCGGGATGCGCTTCGTGCGCGCCGCGGTGATATCCTCCCGCGCCGGCGGGGTCTGGAAGGCGCTGGACGTCCCTACCTGACGCGCGGTGTGGGTCAGGGCAGCAGGACGAGCGACCCGGTCGTGCGGCGGCCTTCCAGGTCCTGGTGGGCGCGCGCCGCCTCGGCGAGCGGGTAGCGGGCCGGAGGCGCGACGCGGAGCACGCCGGCCGACACGGCGTCGAACAGGGCGCCTGCGATCCGCAGCAGGTCCGGTCGCCCCGCGGTGTAGTGGAACAGCACGGGGCGCGAGAGCGAGGCCGACTTGGCGGAAAGCGTCGCCGGCGCCACGGGTTCGATCGGTCCGCTGGCCTGGCCATAGGAGACCAGGCACCCGCACAGTGCGAGGGCGCCGAGGGAGGCGGCGAAGGTGTCGAGGCCCACGCCATCGTAGATGACGCGGCATCCGCGGCCGCCGGTGATCTCCTTCACGCGCGGGACGAAGGCGTCGCCGCGCGAGACGATGGGATGGTCGCAGCCGTGCTCCGCGGCGAGGCGCGCCTTGTCCTCCGTGCCGACCGTGCCGATGACCGTGCAGCCCAGGTGCTTCGCCCATTGGCAGAGCAACAGGCCGACGCCGCCGGCAGCGGCGTGGACCAGCACGTGGTCGCCCGACCGCACCGGCGCGGTGTCGTGCAGGAGGTACTGGGCCGTCATGCCCTTGAGCATGATGGAGGCCGCCGTCTCGTCGCTGATGGAGTCGGGAAGGCGCACCATCTGCGCGGCCGGCGCGACCCGGTGGGTGGCATAGGCGCCAACGGGTGCGCAGGCGTAGCCCACGCGGTCGCCGGGCGAGAGGTCCGACACCGTCTCCCCCACCGCCTCGATCACACCGGCCCCCTCCATCCCGATCGTGACGGGCATGGCGGGCAGCGGGTAGGCACCGCTGCGGTGGTAGACGTCGATGTAGTTCACGCCGATCACGGTGTGGCGGAGCAGGACCTCGCCGGGACCGGGGCGCGGGACCTCGACGTCCTCGAGGCGCATGACCTCCGGTCCGCCCGGGGCGTGGATGCGGATGGCCTTCGGCATGCTCAGCGGTTCCCGCCGAAGTAGCGCTGCGCAACGGTGTCGAAGGCCTTCAGGTAGACCTCCTTCTCGGCCATGGGGATGAGCGTCACGTCATCGCGGGGGTCCGCGACCCAGTCGCCGGTCCAGGCGCCGAAGGTCTGGCTGCAGTCCGTCACGGGCCACAGGCGCGGGCCGCTGACGTAGTTCATCCAGGGCAGATCGGACTTGCTGATGAAGTAGGAGAAGGACCGCTCGGCGTCGTCGAGGTGAAGCAGGTTCTCGTTCAGGTGTCCCTCCCCGAAGCGGAAGTCGCGGATGCCCGAGACCTTGTCGCCGCGCACGCCGCCGAGCATGTGCATCTCCGTAATCGCGTCGTGCCAGCCACCCATGCCCGCGAAGTCGCGGATGATGCACCAGACCTCCTCGACCGGTCCCGGGATTACCGTGCTGCACCACACCTTGTTCGGCGGGAAGCCGGCCCAGCGCTTTGCGGCGGCTGGCTTGACCATGCCGGGCAGGCGGGTCTTCAGCGCGTCCCAGCCGGCCTGGAAGACGTGCTTCGAGATGATGCCCACATACTTTCCCTCGTCGCCCGGGGCTTCGTCAAAGGTCGCCTCCCACTCGGCGAAGGTGCGGTCGCTCGCGGTCACGGGCATCAGGCGGATCCGCGCGACGTAGTTCGTCACCGGGAAAGCCGGGGTCTCGAAGTTGTAGGAGAAGGAGTAGGTCCGGTCGCAAAGCGACAGCAAGCGCTCCCGCACGTGGCCGCCGTTGGACATTTGGAAGGAGCGGACGCAGCCGACGACGTCGGGATCGAGACCGTCCTCGATCTCCGAGCGTACCACGGCGGGCACCCAGTTCGGCAGGCCGTTGAAGTCGCGGACGACGGACCAGACGGTCTCGACCGGTGCGTCCAGGATGGTGGAGGCGTAGGCGCGGGCCATCTCTCGGGTTCCCCTAGAAAGCGATCTGCTTGAAGTCGCGGGTGCGTTGGGTCAGGGCGACCTCCGTCGGCAGGCGCTCCATCGAGGACGCGCCGTAGAAGCCGTGGACGCCCGGCGTTTCCCGCAGGATGAAGGATGCGTCCTCCGGCGTCGCGATCGGGCCGCCGTGGCAGAGGACGATGATGTCGGGGCGGATCCGGCGCGCGGCATCGGCCCATTTCGTGATGAGGGCCGGACAATCCTGCAGCGTCAGCGCGGTTTCCGCGCCGATCGAGCCGCCGGTCGTCAGGCCCATGTGGGGGACGATGATGTCGGCACCCGCGCGCGCCATCTCCGCCGCGTCGTGCTCGGAGAAGACGTAGGGCGTGGTGAGCAGGTCCTTCTCCCGGGCCGCTCGGATCATGTCCACCTCCAGCGCGAAGCTCATCCCCGTCTCCTCGAGGTTGGCGCGGAAGGTGCCGTCGATCAGGCCGACGGTCGGGAAGTTCTGCACGCCGGCGAAGCCCAGCGCCTTCAGCTGGTCTAGGAAGTGGTCGAGGATGAGGAAGGGGTCGGTCCCGTTTACGCCTGCGATGACCGGGGTGCGTTTGACGACGGGCAGGACCTCCCGCGCCATCTCCACCACGATCTCGTTCGCATTGCCGTAGGCCAGCAGCCCGGCGAGGGACCCGCGGCCGGCCATGCGGTAGCGGCCCGAATTGTAGATGACGATGAGGTCGATGCCGCCTCCCTCCTCGCATTTGGCGGAAAGTCCGGTTCCGGCACCGCCGCCGATGATGGGCTCGTGGCGTTCGATCATGCCGCGGAAGCGCTGCAGCAGTTCCGCGCGGGTGGGGCGGGGCATGGGATCGCGTGTCCTCAGGTGATCTCGCGGAAGGCCGCGACGACGGCCTCCGCGAAGGCGGGGTCGTTGATGGCGGCCTGCACCTCGACCAGGCGCCGGTTCGGGCCGGGCTGGAAGCGGGCGCGCAGCGTTTCGAAGAGCGCGGCATCCGCCGCGGCGTCGTGGAAGGGCATGCCGGGCACGGCGATGGCGGAGACGCCGCCGAGAGGCAGGAGGAACCGCACGGGGCCTTCCATGCGGTTCAGCCGCGCCGCGATGAACTCGGCGATGGCCGCGTTCTCCTCCGGCGTCGTGCGCATCAAGGTGACCTGGGGGTTGTGGACATAGAGGTTGCGGTCGGCGAAGCGGGCGGGGACCGTGTCCTTCGCGCCCCAGTTCACCATGTCCACCGCACCGACCGAACCGACATAGGGAACGCGCGTGCGGATGACGCTGCCGAAGCGGTCCTCCGTGCAGGGGAAGACGCCGCCGACGAGGAAGTCCGGGACCTCGGTCGTGGTGAGATCGAGCAGGGCGGACAGGAGGCCGGAATCCGCCAGCTTCTCCATGCTCTGCCCGCCGGCGCCGGTGGCGTGGAAGACGTAGCATTCGTAGTCGGCCTCCAGCGCCTGGCGCACGGCCGTGACCACGGGCGTCGTCACGCCGAACATGGTCATGCCGATGCCCGGCTTTTCCCCGGCTGGCGCCGCGGGCGGCTGGTGCATCGCCATGCCGGCCGCAGCGTGGGCGGCATTGGCGATGACGCGGCGGGAAATCGCGTTGATCCCCGCCACGTCCACGACGGAATACATCAGCGCGAGGTCGGAGGGCCCGACATAGGGCGCGACGTTGCCCGAGGCCACCGTCGAGACCATGAGCTTCGGCACGCCGACCGGCAGCGCGCGCATGGCCTGGGTGACGAGCGCGGTGTTGCCGGAACCCCCGAGTCCCAGCACCGCGCCAATGTCGGTCCGTGCGGAGAGCCAGCGGGTCAGCGCTTCCGCCATGCCGACGACGGCGAGGCCGCGGTCGTTCAGGCCGAGCACGGCACCGGCGCCGTCGGGGTGGCGGGAGGCGACCTCCTCCGCCGGCACGTCGGCCGCGTGGCCGTGGCCCTTCGTGCCGACATCCACCAGCAAGGCCTCGGCACCGGCGCCGCGCACGCAGTCCGTGGCGAAGCGCAGCTCGGCTGCCTTCGTATCCATCGTCCCGATGACGTAGACCTTTGCCATCTCCCCTCCCCTTCTCAATGGCCGCCGGCGGAGACGCCGAGGTAGCGGCGCTGGATGTCCACGTCGTTCGCGATGGTCGCGGCCGGCATGGTCGCGGCGATGCGGCCGGTGACCATGATAGCGACCTCCTCTGCCACCGCGGTCGCGACGCGCAGGTTCTGCTCGACGAGCAGGAGCGAGATGCCGTCCTCCGGCAGGCGGCGCAGCACCTCGATCAGATGGTCCACGATGACCGGGGCGAGGCCCTCGGACGGCTCGTCCATCACGACGAGGCGCGGGTTCATCAGCAGGGCGCGGGAGATGGCGAGCATCTGTTGCTCTCCGCCCGAGAGCTGGGTACCGCCGTTACGGCGCCGTTCCGCGAGGCGGGGGAAGGTGTCGTAGACCCGCTCGATCGTCCAACGAGCGCCGCGCGGAGGCGCGATGAGCTTCAGGTGCTCGTGCACCGAGAGGGACGGGAAGGTACGGCGCCCCTGTGGGACGAGGGCGACCCCGCGCCGCGCGATCCGGTACGGCGCGAGGCCGGTCAGGCGCTCGCCGCCGAGCGCCACCTCACCGTCCGCCGCGGCGACGAGGCCCATGATGGTGCCGCAGAGCGTGGTCTTGCCCATGCCGTTACGGCCGACAAGGGCAAGCGGCTTGTCGCCGAGCGTGAGAGAGACGCCCTGGAGGATATGCGCCTGGCCGAAGCGCACGTGCAGGTCGCGAACCGCGAGCATCAGTGGCCACCGCCGAGGTAGATGGCCTGCACCGTGGGATCGCTCTCGATTCGGTCGGGCGGCGCTTCGACGACGACCTCGCCGTCCTTCATCACCGTCACGATGTCCGCGGCGGGAAGCGCGATGTCCATGTCGTGCTCGATGAGGATGAGGGTCAGGCTCCGCGGCAGTTCGCGAAGCAGGCGCAGCAGTTCGGGACGGTCGCCGGGCGACAGGCCGGCGGCCGGCTCGTCCAGCATGAGGACCCGCGGATCGCCGGCGAGGGCCATGCCGACCTCCAACTGGCGTCGCTGGCCGTGGGACAGGTTCACGACCTCCGCATCCAGCAGGTGCGACAGGCGCATGCGGTCGGCAAGGGCCGTCGCCTTCGCCATGCCCTCGTCGCCCGCGCGCGGACGAAGGAAGGAGAAGCGGTTCGGGCGCAGGCCGCGCACCGCGACGAAGAGGTTCTCCCGGACCGTCAGACCGTTGAAGAGGAGGGAGGTCTGGTAGGTCCGCCCGATGCCCAGGCGCGTGCGCTGGTGCGGGCGCATCGCCGAGATGTCGGTCCCGAAGAACTCGATCCGCCCGCTGGTCGGCGGGAAGTCGCCGCAGATCGCATTGAACAGCGTCGTCTTTCCCGCGCCGTTCGGGCCGAGGATCGCGCGCCGCTCCCCCGGCGCGACGTCGAGGGTGACGTCGCGCACGGCCTGGAGCGCGCCGAAGCGGCGGCCGACGTTGCGCAGCCGGATGGCAGGGACGGTCACGGGGGTTCCGGGAAGGTGGGGGCCGGCGCAGGCCGGCCCCCGGGGATCAGTTCAGGAGCCCTGGGCGATGCAGCCCGGGTTGTCGCGCGACGGCGCGCCGAGGGCGAGGAAGCGATCCTCCGGCGTGCCGAGCGTCTGGTTGACCTGCGGTACCTTGCCGAAGGCGACGACCTGGGCGCGCCCGTCCCGCTCCTCGATCTTGTTGAGCAGGATGTCGGAGATGGCCTGGCGGTTGTGGTCCAGCCGGACGTCGGCGCCGGTCGGCGCCTTGATGCGGGCGCCGGCAAGCGCGCGCTGGAAGGCCTGCTGGTTGTTCGACAGGTCGCCATCCACCTCCCGCAGCGCGTGCAGGATGCCATAGAGGTTCGTCGTATAGTTCACGCCGTGGATCGAGGGGGACTGGAAGCCGCCCTCATTCAGCCAGCGGCGGCGGTAGCGCTCGACGAAGTCGCGCCACATCGGGTCGTCGATCACGTCGGCGATCGGGCCGGCGGAGAGCATGCCGGCCATCACGCGGCGGTGCGGGCCGCGGGCGGAGAGCATCGTCTGGTCCGCCATGATGGAACCGCCGATCAGCGGCTTGCTGCCGCCGGCCTGGGCGTACTGGGTCATGAAGGCGAGGCCGTCCGTGCCGCCATGGATGACGACGATGGCCCCGGCGTTGGAGCGGTTGATCTGCGCAATCTGCGCCGCGAAGTCCGTGGTGCCGAGCGGCGCCCAGTAATGCGTCACCCGGCCACCAAGGCGGCAGAACTCCAGGTTGAAACCGAAGACCTGGGCGTAGGGGAAGGCGTAGTCGCCCGCGGTCACCGCGACCTCACGGATGCCCATCGTCTCGTAGACGTGCTTGCCCAGCCCCGCCATCCACTGCGTGCCGTCGGTCGAGAAGCGGAAGAAGTTCGGAGACGGGTTCCGCAACGTCGTGTCGGAGGCACCCGAGGAGCCGTTGACGATCGTCTTGCCGGTCAGCGTGCGGGAATAGTCGCGTAGCGCGATGCCCTCCGCGCCCGACAGTGGCCCGAGGATGATGTCCACGCCGTCTTGCTCGATCAGCTTGCGGGCGCGGGCCAGGGCGACGTCGGCCTGGGCGTTGCTGCTTTCCCGGATCAGCTCGATCCGGCGGCCGCCGACCGTGTTGTTCATGCGATCCAGTTCTAGCTGGATGCAGCGGTAGGCGTCCTGGCCGCCCGTAGCGAAGGGGCCTTCCAGCGTCGCGATGCCGCCGAGCTTGATGGGCGCGCGCTGCGCGATGGCGGGTGCCTTGAGACCACTCGCGGCCAGGGCGGCAAGGCCGCCCGTGCCGAGCAGCGCCACGCGCCGCGTCACTTTCGTCGTCATGACCGTTCCTCCTGTGGTTGGCCCCCTGGTCGGGGTAGTCCCGCGGGCCGGGGACGCAGCCCCAGCACCCCGCGCAGCCGGCCCGCGATCCCGATCACCCCGTCCGGCGAGACGAGGACGATCGCGAGGAAGACGAGGCCGATCAGCGTGTTGAAACGCTCGCGGTCGTAGATGCTGGCCGCGAAGGTGTCGAAGACCGTGAAGATCAGCGATCCCAGGAACGCGCCGATCGGGTGGCCGAGCCCGCCGATGACGCTCATGATCAGCACGTTCACGGTGGCGCCGAGGCCGATGGAGCCCGGTGAGATGCCGATGTTGTAGATCGTCGCGAGCACGCCGCCGCAGCCCGCGACGAAGCCGGCGACGCCGAAGGCCGCGATGCGGTGCAGTCCGACGGAATAGCCGAGCGTCGCCACGCGCCGCGGGTTGTCGCGGATGCCCTGCAGCACGAGGCCGAAGGGGCTGCGCACCAGGTAGAGGATGCCGAGATACAGCAGCGCCGCGACGCCGAGGGCGACGTAGTAGAAGACCCAGGGGTCGCGGAAGCTCCGGCCGAGGAGCGTCGGTCCCACGACGTTGCGGATGCCCTCGTATCCGTTGAACCAGGCGAGATTCGTCTCGACGAAGCGGAAGATGCCCATGGCGACGGCCAGGGTGATCATCAGCAGGTAGATGTCGCGCGTCCGCACGGCGATCGCACCGACGACGAGGCCGGCCAGGGTTGCGGCGAGCAGGCCGATCGGGACGGCCGCGGCGTAGGAGAAACCTCCGGCGATGCGCGGCACCGCCCCGTCGACGAGGATCGCGACCGCGTAGCCCGCGACGCCGGCCATCGTCATCTGCGCGAGCGAGACGAAGCCGCCATAGGTCGCGAGGAAGGTGAGCGACAGCGCGATGATCCCGAAGACCACCGCGCGCCCCAGGATGTTCGCGGTCCAGAACCCGGCCTGGCCGGGCGGCAGCACGGCCGCAAGCAGGAAGGGCGCGGCCGCCAGGACCAGGAGCCCGGCGATCGTCCGGGGCATCACGCGGTCACGCACGGCCGAGCAGCCCCTGCGGCCGCAGCGCCAGCACCGCGACCATGATGGCGAAGGTGAGGATGACGGAGTAGGTCGGGAACAGCGCTTGCCCCAGCTGCTCCGCGAGGCCCACGAGGACGGCGCCGACCGCCGTGCCGGTTACGGATCCCATGCCGCCGACGATGACGACGACGAGGGAGATGAGCAGGAAGCGCCCGTCCTGGCCCAGTGCCAGTGGCTGCGCCGTGGAGCCGATGACGCCGCCGAGGCCGGCCAGCGCGGCGCCGAGCGCGAAGACCGCGATCCCCACCGCCGGCACGTTCACGCCGCAGGCGCCGAGCATCTCCCGGTCGTCCACGCCGGCGCGGATCATCATGCCGAGGCGGGTCCGGTTCAGCAGCAGCCAGAGGCCCACGCCGACCGCCGCGGCCACCGCGATCTGCACGAGGCGGAAGGTCGGGTAGCCGCCGACGCCCGGAACCTGCGTGGAGCCGAAGATCGCGTCCGGCGCGAAGAACTGCCGCGGGTTGCCGCCGAAGACGGCCAGCAGCTGGTCCGCGACGATGATGGAGAGCCCGATGGTGACGAGAGCCTGGCGCAGTTCCTGCCCCTGCATCCAGCCGAGGAAGAGGCGCTGCATCAGCGCGCCCGCGATTGCCGCCGCCGCGATCCCGGCGCCGAGGCCGGCATACCAGGCCCACCACACGTCCTGGTCGTAGAGCGGCTCGAAGACCCGGTACCCGACGTAGCCGGCGATCAGGTAGAGCGAGCCATGCGCCATGTTCACGACGCGCATGAGGCCGAAGATGAGCGAGAAGCCGCTGGCGACGAGGAAGTACAGCGCCGCGAGCGTCAGCCCGTTCAGAACGACGGTTGCCGCGAGGTCCATCCCCGGTGCGTTCCCCGACCCTTCCCCCGACGCCGGCTGAACCGGTGCCTCGTCAGCCCCTTTGGGGGCCGTTGATCCCTGTGTGCGGGAGCCCGACCGAAGCCTCAAGATGAAAAGCGGGTTAGGATTGGGTAAAACTGGGTCATGCCCGCGCCGCGCCGCCTGACTGTCATCGCCGACCTCCAGCGCGTCCCCGCCGGCCGACGACGCGACGCGATCTTCCTGCCGGCCCTCGCGCCCTTCCCGCCCGCGCTCTGGCCGCTGGCGGGGCTCCTCCCCATCCTCGACATCAACGGGACCCTGCGCGACGCGCTCGCCGGCAGGCCCGCGCCGCGTTCCGCAGCCCCCATCGCCGGCATCTTCGCCTGCGATCCCTTCCTGCGCGTCGCCGATCTCGCCCCCGTCCTCCGCAGGGCCGGCATCCTGGAAGTCGCGAACTTCCCGACCGTGCAGGCCCATGCCGGCGACACTGCCGAGGCGTTGCGATCGCTCGGCCTCCGCGCCGAAGCCGAATACCGGGTGCTCGCCCGCTTCGCGGAACACGGGCTCTCCCCCATCGCCTGCGCCACCGGCCGGGAGGCCGCAGCCGCGGCCATCGCCGCAGGGCTCCGCCGCATCCTGCTGCATCCCGGCATCGAGCCACCGGCGGACCCCGCGCGTTGGTGGTCCGACCTCGCAGGCTTCGTGGCGGTCGAGGGCGGAGAGCCCTTGGCCTGGGCCGATCCCCCTCAGGGCCGGAGGTCGAGGCGCCGCATTCGGTTGTAGAGCGTCTTGCGCGAGATCCCGAGGAAGGCCGCCGCCTCCCCGCGCCGGAAGCGGTGGCGCCGCAGAGCATCGAGGATCCAGGCGCGCTCGTCGCCGACGGGTCCGGCTGGTGCCGCGGGCTCCGCGCTGCCCGTCGCCGCCTCCATCTGCGCGACGCCGATGCGATTCTCCGCCCCGTCCGTCGCGGCGCGGGTGAGCACCTCGCGCAGGCCGCGTAGATTGCCCGGCGGGGGTTGCGCCATGAGGAAGCGCAGCGCCGCGGGGTCGAGCGACGGGGCCGGGCCGCGCCCGCGCAGCCCGGACAGCATGGCGCGCGCCAGGGCCGGGATGTCCTCCAGCCGCTCGCGCAGCGGCGGGACCACGAGCCGCTGCGCAGAGAGGGACCGGGCGAGCGCCTGTCCGCCGGGCGGATGCACGAGCATGAGGCGGGCGCGCGGCGGACGCTCCGGCGCCGCCGCGAAGCGCTCGAAGGTGCCGCGCTCGATCCAGTCGGCGAGGCGGCCCCGCAGGACCGGCGGCAGGGCGTCCGCGCCCTCGATGACGACGCTGACGCGTGGCTGCGCGAGGAGCCCGAGGGCCACACCGTCGCCGAAGAGCCGGCGCGCCATGTCCTCCCGCGCGTCGAGGACGACGAAGGCGCCCCCGCGGCGTCCCGCGACATGCAGCGCGCGGGCGACGGTGGTGCGGCCCGATCCCGGCTCGCCCTCGATCACCACGGGCAGGTCCGTCAGCGCGATCCGGGCGATTCGGTCCGCCAGGGACGCCATCGCGCGCGACCGGCCGATGAGGCCGGACACCTCCGCCACGCGCTCGCGCTCGCGCGACGCAGCGGCCCGCGCCGGCCGCAGGAGGCCGGCCGACTTGAAGGCTGAGGTGGTCTGCATGACCGACAGTTCGAGCGGCAGCCGGTCGAGCGTGGACCCGCCGACATAGCCGTCGGCGCGCGAGGCGTCGCAGACGGCGAGCATGTGGGCGGGGTCCACGATCGGACCGCCCTCCACGAGGCAGAGCGTCGCCGGGGCTGCGCGGCGCACGTGCCGGAAGACCGCGCGCGCCCGTTCCGCCGCTTCCTCAAGGGGAACCCCGCCCGGCACGCCCTGGCTGCCCCCGGCATTCCAGCCGAAGTTGAGGCAGAGCCGCTCAACGCCCGCTCCGAGGAGCAGGTCCACCTCCGCGCGCGTCTTGGCGTAGCCGAGCGTCATCAGGCCGGCGTCGCGGGCGGCGCGGAGCACCGCGGCCTCCCGCGCGAAGCCGAGCCCGGCCTCCTCCAGCGCCGCGCGGAAGGGGCCGTCGTAGTGGATCGCGGTCGGGAAGTTGGCGATGCCCTGGTAGCCGGCCTGCCTGACCCGGGCGACGAGGGCCGCCGCCTCCTCCCTCGGGTCGCAGGCGGCGGCGCCGAAAAAGACGGGGATGGCGACGCGGTCGAGGATCTCGGCGCGGGCGAAGGCGTCGGTGAAGGCGTTGCTGTCCCGGATGGGCAGCATGGCCGCGACCGAGGGCGCCCCCATCACGCGGAGCCGTCCCGCGTTCAGGACAAGCAGGAAATCGGCACCGCCATCCGCGGCCGCCCGCGCGGTCATGCCCAGGCCGATGGCCGCGCCGACGATGATGTCGCCCTTTCCCACGATCGGCAGCCTAGTGCCGGCGGGCCGCGAGGGAAGGCCGGCCTCCACGCGGCCGGCAGCGCCCGGACCGCCGCAACCCGCCCCGATGGCCTGGCGAGGACGCGGCGGTGTGCACGTGCGCCGGGGCCCCGGGCCGCGCGGGACGGCGCCGTGCCGCCCATCCCCGAAGACCGGCCACGCGGCCGTGATGCGCCGATCGCCGGCCGGGCGCTCGCGATGGACGCAAGGTGAGGAGGCCGCGGGTGGCACGCCGCCCCGCGACGGCATATGGGTGCAGGTCGGGATGGGCACGCGATCCGCCGCATCCGACGACGTTGCTGGAGCCGTTCTTGTCTTTCTCTGCCCCGGCATGGCCGGTCCCCTGACGGTCCGGGCCTTTCTCGCCGGGGGCGGCAAGACCGGAGCGCTGATGCGGGGCCAGGACTGGTCGGCCTCGCCGCTCGGCGACCCGGCCACTTGGCCGCAATCCTTGCGGTCGGTCGTCGGACTGCTCCTCGGTTCCAAGTTCCCGATGTTCGTCGCCTGGGGGCCGGAGCTCGGCTTCCTCTACAACGACGCCTACGCCGAGATTCTCGGCGCCAAGCACCCGGGCGCCCTCGGGGGCCGCTTCCAGGACATCTGGGCCGAGATCTGGCCCGATATCTCGCCCCTGATCGAGGCTGCCCTGGCCGGCGAGGCGAGCTACCGGGAAGACCTGCCGCTGGTCCTGAACCGCCGTGGCTTCGACGAGCAGACCTGCTTCACCTTCTCCTACTCTCCCGTCCGGGACGAGGACGGCCGCGTTGCCGGGATGTTCTGCGCGGTGGCGGAGACGACGGACCGGGTGCTCGTCGAGCGCAAGCAGGCCTTCCTCGTCCGGCTCGGCGACGAACTCCGGGGCGTGGAGGACCCGAAGCGCCTGCCGCTGCGCGCGGCGGAGCTGCTGGGGCGCGAGCTCGGTGGCGACCGCGCCGGCTACGGCGGGATCGATCCCGGTGGAGAGGTCGTGTCCGTGGAGCGCGACTGGACGGCCGCCGGCACGCCGTCGCTAGCCGGCGCGGCCCGCCTGCTCGATGCCTTCGGACCCGCCGTGATCGACGAGCTCCGGGCCGGGCGCACCCTCGTCGTCGAGGATTGCGAAGCCGATCCGCGCACCGCCGATCCGGCCTTTCTCCCGACCTGGCAGGGCATCGGTACACGTGCGCTCATCGTCGTGCCGCTGCGCCGCGGCGGCCGGCTCGCCGCCATCCTCTACGTCCACAGCGCCGCCCCGCGCCGCTGGACGCCGGCCGAGGCCGACCTCGTCGAGGAGGCGGCCGGGCGGACCTGGGACGCCGTCCAGCGCGCCTGGGCCCAGGCCGATCTGCGCGCCAGCGAGGAGCGCCTGCAGCTCGCCCTCGACGCGTCGGGCATGGTCGGGCTCTACGACTGGCACATGCCGGAGGACCGGCTCTACGCCGACGCACGCTTTGCCCGGCTGTTCGGCGTGGCGCCGGAGCGGGCCGCCACGGGCGCGCCGCTCGCGGATTTCGCGCGTTCGATCCATCCCGACGACTGGCCGCGGGTGGAGGCGGCGATGGACCACACCTTCGCGACGGAAGCACCCTTCGAGGCGGAGTACCGGCTGGTCCGGCCGGACGGGGAGGTCCGCTGGGTCGCCGCGCGCGGCCGCTGCTTCCGGGCCCGCGACGGGTCCCCGCGGCGCTTCTCGGGGACGGTGGTGGACATCACGGAACGGAAACGGGCGGAGGAGCGGCAGGCCCTGCTGTCGCGCGAGGTGGATCACCGGGCGAAGAACGCCCTTTCCGTCGTGCTGGCGGCCCTGCGGCTGACGCGCGCGCCCGACCTGCCCTCCTACGCGCACGCGATCGGGGGGCGCGTTGCGGCCCTGGCACGGGCGCAGACGCTGCTCGCGGATGACCGCTGGGCGGGCGCCGACCTCGTGACGCTGCTGCGCGGGGAACTGGCCCCCTTCCTCGACGCCGGGGGCGGCCCCGAGGTCGAACTGAGCGGGCCGACCGTCGCGCTGCCGGCGGGGGCGGCCCAGCCCTTCGCGATGGCGATCCACGAGCTCGCGACGAATGCGGTGAAGTACGGCGCGCTCTCCGTCCCCGCCGGACGCGTCGTGGTCGGCTGGACCGTCACGGGCGGGCCGTCGGGCTGCCTGCGCCTGCGCTGGTCGGAGAGCGGCGGGCCGCGCGTCGAAGGACCGCCCGACCGCCGCGGCTTCGGGACCCGCGTGCTGGACGGCACGGTGCGCTCGCAGCTTGGCGGCACGCTGACCCTCGCCTGGAACGCGCCGGGCCTCGTCTGCGACCTGGCGGTGCCGCTCGGGGCCGGATCGGCGTCACTTGCCGACGAAGGCACGTCCGCCGCGGGGTGAGGCGGCGCGCGGCGGCGCGGGACGAAGGCGGCCGGTGCCGTCTCGTGCCCTTCCGGCCGTCCGGTCGATCCCGGCCCGGGGGAGCCGCGGGCGGGTCGGCGACGTCGTAGCCAGGACGCCAAACGCGCAGCCGCGCCGGGGCGGCGGAGGTGCGCTGCGCCTTCACCGCGGGCTCCGCGCCCTTCGTCCAATCCGGCGTGCCGTGCTGATGCGTCCGGCCCTTCGCTCTTCCGGCACGGGCCACCCGTTCCGGGGACGCGAGAGATCGGTTGGCCGCCGGCCGGAAGCGCTGCCGGCCTGCCTCTGGCCTGCCGGCAGCCGGTGCGTCCGGTCAGATGAGGTCGAGGTTGACCGGCAGCAGGACGTTGTCGATCGCTTGGAGGGCGCCGTTCGCGGCCAGTACGTCGCCGCCCTCGTCGAAGCGTACGGCGTAGCCCGGCTCCGCGTCGCGGATCCCGTTGCCGCGGAACACGAGGTCCGGCCCGAGCAGCGTCTCCACGCTGCCCTCCGCCCGCAGTTGCTGCTTCGAGAACGTCCCGTCCAGCACGTGGTAGGAGAGGATGTCCGTCAGCACCGGGTTGGGATCGCCGCCGCCGAGGGACGTCAGGGCCTGCACGATCGCCCCGAAGGCGCCCGCTTCGTCCTCGCCCCCGAAGCCGAACCGCTGAGCGAGGCGGACGAAGCCCGCATCGGTCGGGGCGAGCAGCGTCAGGCTGGCCGCCGCGTCGCCTAGCGCGCCGTCGAGCCCGACGGCCTCCAGCGCGGCGTTCAGGATGTCGAAGTCGTGGCCGTTCCGGTCGAAGCCGTCGCCCGAGGCGTCAAGCAGTCCGGCCAGGGTCGGCAGCGGGGCCGTCCCGGGGCCGGCCTGCGGCACGTCCAGCGGCAGCAGCACGCGGTCGATTGCCTGCACCACGCCGTTCGTGGCCTGGAGGTCGGCGCGCCCCACGATGACCCGCGCGTCGGGCAGGGTGGGATCGAGGTCGATCAGCTGCCGGCCGAATGGCGTGATCGCTTCGCCGGACAGGGTCGTGACGCTCGGCGCCGCGACGATCTCGGCGGCCGTCAGCGACTGACCCGACACGTGATAGGTCAGGATATCCGTCAGCAGGGGTACCGGGTTGCCGTCGGGCGAGAGCGCCGTCAGCCCGTCCACGATCGCATCGAACGCGCCGGCCTCGTCGCGGCCGCGGAAGCCCAGGTCACGGGCGAGACGCAGGAAGGCCGCGTCGGTCGGGGCGAAGAGCGTGAGGTCGAGCGACAGGTTGTCGAGCGTCGCCGTCAGCCCGGCCGCGTCGAGGGCCGCGTTGAGGATGTCGAAATCCTGCCGGTTGGTGTCGAAGCCGCTGCCGGAGGCCGCGAGCTGGTCGGCGATGGAGCTGCCGAGGCCTGGTCCGGACAGGTCGAGGTCGAAGGGCAGCAGCACTCGGTCGATCGCCTGCACCGCGCCGTTCGACGCGGCGACGTCGGTCTGCCCCGGGACGAGGCGGGCGTCGCGGAGCTCGGGCTCGGCGTCCACGACGGTGGTGCCGCGGACGTCGAGCGTCGCGCCGTTCAGCGTCGTGATCGTGTCCTCGGCGTTGAGCTGGCGGACGTCCAGCCGCTCCGGCACGACGTGGTAGGTCAGCACGTCGGTCAGCAGCGGGATCGGGTTGCCGTCGGGCGCGAGGCCGGTAAGCGTCGCGACGATCGCGTCGTAGGCGCCGGCCTCGTCGGTGCCAGTGAAGCCGAAGGTCCGGGCGAGCTGGACGAAGGCAGCATCGGTCGGCGCGAAGACGGTGAGGTCGGCCGCCGGGTCCGCGAGGGCCGAGACCAGTCCCGCATCGCTCGCGGCGCGGAGGAGGATGTCGAAGTCCGCGGCGTTGGTGTCGAAGCCGTTGCCGGACGCCGCGACGATGCCGGCGATGCTCGGCGGCGTTGGCAGGCCGTCGGAATTGCCGGGCAGGTTGATCGGCAGCAGGACCTCGTTGATGGCCTGGATGTTGCCGTTGCCGGTTTCCAAGAAGAGCGGCTGGAGACGAGCATCGGCCGCGTCGGGGTCACCATCCTGCAGGGCGCCGGCGAAGGGCCGGACCGTCGCGCCATCCAGCAGGGTGGGCAGTTCCGGCGTGCGCGCGATGCCCGCCGTGGTCAGCGGCTCCGGCACGACGTGGTAGCGCAGGACGTCGGTGAGCAGCGGGATCGGGTTGCCGTCCGGCGCGAGGCTGGTCAGCGCGGCGACGATCGCATCGAAGGCGCCCGCCTCGTCCTGGCCCTCAAAGCCGAGGCTGCGCGCGAGGGAGAGGAAGGCGGCGTCCGTCGGGGCAAGCAGGGTCAGCGAGGCCGCCGGATCGGCCAGGGCCGCGTCGAGGCCGGTGGCGCGAAGGGCCGCGTTGAGGATGTCGAAGTCGCCTTGCCTATCGTCGAAGCCTCGGTCCGACCTGGCGAGGCGGCTGGCGATGGTGCCGGTGGGGGTGCTCATCGGGGTCTCCGGAGGGCGGTTGACGCTGGCGCCTGCCAGCCCGTGGGGAAATATCCCACGCAGTCGCTCATGTCGTCCTGAAAGCACACTGATCGATCTTCACAGCCGCGTGATACTGAGAGATATTCCCGCATGACTTCCGATGCGGGGGAGGGTGCGAGATGCGGCCGCTTGAACAGGGCTGCTAAACTGCGCATCTTTCCCACAGACCTAGCCTGGGACTCGTGAGCACAACCCCGCAGCACCCGCCGCTCCTCGCGGCGCTGAAGGCGCTTCTCCGGCCCCTCGTGCGGCTCCTCGTCGCGCGCGGGGTGACGCTCGCCGGCATGGTCGCGGCGCTGAAGGAGCTCTACGTGGAGGTGGCCGTCCGCGACTTCCGCCTCGGCGAGCGCGCGCCGTCCGACAGCCGCGTCAGCCTCCTGACCGGCGTCCACCGCAAGGACGTCCGGGCCATCCGGGACCAGGCGCGCCCCGTCTCCCTGCCACGGGGCGGCGGGCTCGGCGCGACGGTCGTCGGGCGCTGGCTCGGCGATCCCGCCTTCGCCGGGGCCGATGGCAGGCCCGCCGCGCTCAGCCGGGCGCGCTTCGACGCGCTCGTCGCGGGCGTGTCCACGGACATGCGTCCCCGGACGGTGCTGGACGAGCTGCTGCGCCTCGGCCTCGTCGCCTGGGACGAAGCGGTCGATGAATTGCGGCTGCTCGCCGACGCCTACGTCCCCGGCGACCCAGCGGCGGAGGAGTCGCTGCGCTTCTTCCGCGACAACCTGCGCGACCACCTCGCCGCGGCCACCGCCAACCTGCTCGCCGGGCCGGGAGAGCGCCGCTTCCTCGAGCGGGCGGTCTTCTACAACCGCCTGCGCCCCGAGGACCTGGACCAGCTGGAGCAAGAGGCGCGCACCCTCGGCCTCGCGGCCCTGCGGCACCTCAACAGCCTGGCGCTGGAACGCCAGCAGGCGGCCCGTGGCATGCCCGACGCCACCGAACGCTTCCGCTTCGGCCTGTTCTTCTTCCGCGAGGCGGCGCCCGACGAGGCGCAGCCGGATCCCGCCGGAGAGCCGTGATGACCCGCCGCCGCGATACGTTCCGCGCCATCCCGGCCGCCATGCTGCTCGCCGCGGGCTGCGCGCCCGCGACCCGGCGCCTCGCCGCGGGTGGAGAGGAGGGCGGAATCGGCGGCACCGGCATCTCCCCCGCCGGCAATTCCCCCGCCGGCAACTCCCCCACTGGCATCTTCGGCACCGTCACCGCGCTGGGCAGCCTCTACGTCAACGGGCTGCGGGTGGAGACCCCGCGCGACACGGTGATGGATACGACGGACGCCCAGCCGGTCCTGCCCGGCGATACGGTCGCAGTGGAAGCGACGCGGGAGGGTGACCGCTTCCTCGCGCGCCGCGTGACGGCGTTCCACCCGCTGATCGGTCCGGTGGAGCCGTTGCGGGATGGTCGCCTCGCGATCCTCGGGACGCCCGTCGTCTTGGGCCCGACCCTCCCCGTCCGGGCTGCGGACGGGGGCTTCGGTTCCGTCGGCACCCTGCGACCAGGCCAGCCCGTCGCCGTGAGCGGGCTGTGGCGCGGGGATGCCGTCGTCGCCACCGCCCTCCGCCCCGTCGGCGCTGCGGCGGGCACGGTGCTGCGGGGCCAGTTGCGGCGTGACGGGTTCGCGTGGCGGGTGGGCGCGACCCGCCTGCGCTTCCGCAGCCTTCCGTTCGACCTGCCCGAGGAAGCCTTCGTCACCGTGCGCGGTCGGCCCGAAGCCGGCGGGCTGGCGGTCGAGAGCCTTGAGGAGCAGCCGCTGGCGGTCTTCGCGGGACGCATCGCCGCGCTCTCGGTCGAAGGCTTCGGCGCGCGGAACCGCGGGGCACCTGGTTTCCACTTGGCCGGCTTCGGCCTGCCCCTCGACCCCGAGAGCCCCGCGATGCCAGCGCCCGGCGAGCGTCGCCTGTTCCTCGGCCGCTACGGGACGAGCTTCCGGGTGGCCGAGGGTCTGGCCCTTCCGCCGGACCCGGACCGGCGCGCCGCCCTCCTGGAGGGAGCGGAAGGGGCCTCCGCGATCCGCCGGTGGCTCGCGAGGACATGAGCGGGTGCCGGCACACGCCTTTCGTTGCCGGGGCGGGGTTGCGCGGCCGCGGGGCTTCGATTCGCCCCGACCTGCCCGCAATCGCGGCGGCCCGGCGGAGCGCCCCCGACGAGGCGCCTCCGACGGGCCGCCCCGCCCGGCGCCGGGCAACAGGCCATTCGTCCCCGTATTGTCCCGGACCCTTCACGAGGCGACGCCGCACGCCGGCGTAACCGTCGGCCGCTGTGCCGCGAAGATCGGCAGGCCACGCGTTGTCCGAGGAGGGTGAGGCATGACCAGGGCTCTCGCCGAGATCGTCCTCGCCGCCGGCGCGGGCTACGCGCTCGTCGGATTGGTCGTCGGGGTCGCATTTCTCCTGCGCGAGATCGAACGGGCCGTGCCCGCGGCTCGCGGGGCCTACGCGGTGCGGCCGCTGCTGCTGCCGGGGCTGATCCTGGCCTGGCCCATCGTCGTCGCCCGCTGGGGACGAACTTCGGGCTCCCGGCCGACGCGCGACCTGACGGCCGGCTGATGCGGCCGGCGCAGCGGCGCGTTCATGCCTGGGCCTGGATGGGGCTTCTCGTCCTGCTGTGCCTCATCCTCGGTTCGGCCGTCCTGCTGCGGCCGGACCACGGGGCATCGGCCGCGGTGCGCCTCTCCGCGCGGGGTGGGCAGCGGTGAGCGCGCGCCTGCTGCCCGTGAGCTGGACGCGCGCGAAGATCGCTTACGACGTCGTGCTCGGCGTGGCGGTCGTGGGGTACCTGCTGGCCTTCCTCTACCTCGCGCCGCTGCTGGCGGATCCGAACGCGCCGCTCGATCCGCCGACGCTGTCCCTCCGCGCATTCGGCAGCCTCGCCTTCCTCCTGCTCACGGCGGCGCTCTGCATCGGGCCGCTGGCGCGGCTCGACCGGCGGTTCCTGCCGCTGCTCTACAACCGCCGCCACCTCGGCGTGGTCACCTTCCTCGTCGCGCTGGCGCATGCTGCGGAGGTCCTGGGCTGGTACTTCGCCTTCAGCCCGACGCCGCCGCTCGTCGCGCTGCTGTCCTCCGAGCCGCTGGCGGGACCGGGTCACGCGCCGCCCTTCGTTCCCTTCGGGGTCGTGGCGCTGCTGATCCTCTTCGCGCTCGCGGCGACGAGTCACGACTTCTGGCTTGCCTATCTCGGCCCGACGTCGTGGAAGTGGCTGCACATGGCGATCTACCCGGCCTATGCGCTCGTCGTGGCGCATGTGGCGTGGGGCTACCTGCAATCCTCGACGGGTCCGGTCTTCCCGCTCGTCATGCTCGGATCGGGAGGGCTCGTCACCGGGCTGCACCTCGCCGCCGCGCGTGCGGGCCAGCGGGCGGAAGTGGTGAGCGCCGCGCAGGACACGGGCTGGCTGCGCGTCGGACCCTGCGACGCAATCCCGGAGGGGCGGGCGGTCATCCTCCGGCCTGAGGTGGGCGATCCCATCGCCGTCTTCCGCCATGCCGGGCGCCTGGTGGCCGTGACCAACCTCTGCGCGCACCAGAACGGCCCGCTCGGGGAGGGCCGCATCCTCGACGGCTGCATCACCTGTCCCTGGCACGGCTTCCAGTATCGCTTTGAGGACGGCTGCGCGCCGCCGCCCTACACCGAGCGTCTGGCCACCTATCCGCTGCGGATCGAGGGGCGCGATGTCCTCGTCCACCCGGAGCCGCACCCGCCCGGGATGCCGGCCGAACCCGTCGCGCTGCCAGGGTCACCATGAGGCCCGCGCGTGACGCGGCGAGGGACGCGTTCTTCGTCGGCTGGGCCGCCTCCCCTCCCCCGCGCTGCGGCGCTTTCTCGCGCTCGTCGCGGTCGCGGCGCTGGTGCTGCTTCCCGCAGCGGCGCTCGTCATCGGCGCAGCCTCGCGCGACGTGGCGGGGCGGGGCTTCGCGACGGTGCCGGGGGGCCGCCCCTCGCGGACCTGCCGGTCGAAGGAGGGGTGACCGGAGTGCTGCTCGACGGCCCTACGCCGCTCCTGCGCGTGCCGCCGGGCGAGGGCCGCGCGACCTCGCGAACCCTCTTCCTCTCCGGCGACGGCAAGCGCGGTGCGCCGCTCGGCGATCCGCCGCCCTACGGACGCATGGTGCGGATCGAGGGCTTCGTCCTGCGCCGCGGGACGCTCGAGATGCTCGTGGCCTCCGGGCCGCCGATGCCGGTCGCGGCGGAGCCGGTGGCCCCACAACCCGCCGAAGCCCTCGGGCGCTGGCGCGTGACGGGCGAGATCTGCGACGGCAAATGCGCGGCGGGCGCCATGCGCCCGGGCACCGGCCTGTCGCATCGCGCCTGCGCGGTCCTGTGCCTGGACGGCGATATCCCCGCCGTCTTCGTGGCGGCGTCGCCCGTCACCGGGCAGGCCTTCCTCCTCCTCGCGGACCGCGAGGGTCGCGCACCGATGCCGGCGTTCCGGCATCTCGTTGGCCACCGCGTGACGCTGGAGGGCGAGGTCGAGCGGCGCGGCGACCTGCTCGTCTTCCGTGCCGAGGAGCCTTGAGGGTCTCGCGCCCCGCGCTGGTCGGCGCGCTCGCGACCGTCGTGATCCTCCTCGCCTGTCCCGCGGTGTGGATCGCAGCGGGATGGCTGTCCGGAATGTGCGATCTGGGGCCGCTCGACGCGCTGTTCCGGCCGGCCGTCCTCCTCACCTTTCTCGGCGTCCTCGCCCGCTACGCCGACGGTGCGATACAGCGGGTCGCAGATCATCCGGAGAGACCCCTTGGACCCTATGGCTGACGCGGCACCCATCATCCTCGTGACCGGCGCGACCGGGCATCTCGGCCGCGCCGTTCTCGCGGATCTGGACGCGAGGGGCTGCCGCATCGCGGCGATGGACCGCACGGGGGCGCCGCTCGAAGCGGTTCTCGCCGACCTGCCGGGCGCCGCGCGACACCTCCCGCTGGCCGGCCACGACCTGACCGACGCCGCGTCCTGCGGGGAGGCCGTCGCGGCGGCCGAACGGCATTTCGGCCGCGTGGACGGCCTCGCGCATACCGTCGGCGGCTTCGCGATGACATCGGTGACGGAGGCGGGGCCCGCGGAGTGGGAGGCGATGTTCCGCCTCAACCTCCTCGGCACGGCCAATATCTTCCGTGCGGCGATCGGGGCGATGCGTGCGCGGCGCGCGGGCAGCCTCGTCGCCGTCGGTGCGCTCGCGGCGATCTCGGCACCAGCGATGCAGGCGCCCTATGCCGCGTCGAAGGCCGGCGTGCTGCGCCTTGTGGAGAGCGCCGCGGCGGAGTTGCGCGGCGACGGCATCCGGGTGAACGCGGTGCTGCCGACGACGCTCGACACGCCCGTGAACCGCGCGGCGATGCCGGGGGCGGATCACTCGGCCTGGGTGCAGCCGGCCGCGGTCGCGCGCGTCATCGGCTTCCTCCTCTCCTCCGACGCATCGGGCATCACCGGTGCGCTGCTTCCGGTCACTGCGCCGGGCTGAGCGCGTAACCACCCATCACGCCGTCGCGAAGCGATGCGCAGGTGATAATCCCCGGATCATGACGGAGGCGAGGATGACGCAGCTTCACGCACCAGCCCGGCCTGCCTCCTATGACAAGGCGGTCGCCCTGGTGCTGCAGGGCGGCGGCGCGCTCGGCAGTTATCAGGCCGGGGTGTACGAGGCGCTCGCGTCCACGGACTACCTGCCGGACTGGGTTGCGGGCATCTCCATCGGTGCGGTCAACGCGGCGATCATCGCGGGCAACCCCGTGGCGACGCGGGTCGAGCGCTTGCGGAGCTTCTGGGAAGGCATCACGGCGCCCCAGCCCTTCTGGCCCCCGGGCTTCGACCGCGCGCTGGCGGCCTGGACGGGCGACCATCGCGCGCTCGGCGCTTGGTCGGCAATGGCGTTCGGGCAGCCCGGCTTCTTCTCGCCGCTGGAACCGCTGGCGTGGTTGCAGGCGGCCTGGGCCGGCACGACGCCCACGAGCTACTACGACACCTCCGCGCTTCGGAGCACGCTGGAGCGCCTGATCGACTTCGACCGGATCAACTCGCGGGAGACGCGCCTCAGCGTCGGCGCGGTGAACGTGCGCACGGGCAACTTCGCGTATTTCGACAGCGCGGAGACGGTCATCCGCCCGGAGCACATCATGGCCTCCGGCGCGCTGCCGCCCGGCTTCCCGACGGTGGAGATCGACGGCGAGCACTATTGGGATGGTGGGCTCGTCTCCAACACGCCGCTGCAATACGTGATCGACACGCTGCCGCGCCGTAGCCGCCTGACCTTCCAGGTCGATGTCTTCCCCGCCCGCGGCCCGCTGCCCACGTCGCTGACCGACGCGCAGGAGCGCGAGAAGGACATCCGCTTTTCCAGCCGCACCCGCGCGGCGAGTGACATGATCCGGCGCACCCACGACGCGCGGCACACCGTGAACATGCTGCTGGAGAAGCTGCCGCCGGAGCTGCGCGCCTTGCCCGAGGCCGAGGCGCTGTACCATTTCGGCTGCGTCACCACGATGGACATCGTCCAGCTGATCTACCGTCCCGAGGAGCCGCAGGGCCAGGCGAAGGACTACGAGTTCAGCCGGCGCACGATGGAGGCGCGCTGGGCCGCCGGATTCCGCGACGCCGGCACGACCCTCGCCGCCTCGCCCTGGCTGGTGCCCATGCCGCCGGAGATCGGCGCCCGCACCTTCGATGTGCCGGGCGAGGCTGCGCCCCGGCCAAACCCGCCATCGGCTGAGAAGCCGGCGGTGCGCAAGGCGGCCTGATGCGCGCCGCCGAGGTCCGGGCAGGTGCCTTTGCCATGCCCCGGACGAGCCCGTCCTATCCCGTTGGCCCGTACGCCTATGCGCGGCGCGAGTATCTTACCGTCACCTACCGCACCGACCCGGAGGCGGCCGCCGCCGTCATCCCGGCGCCGCTTCGGCCCGGCCCACCGGAGGTGCGCTTCCAGTTCGTGCGCGTGCCGGACAGTACGGGCTTCGGCGACTACGCGATGGCGCTCCAGATCCTCCCCGTCCTCACGCCGGAGGGGCAGGAGGCAGGCTACGTCCACGGCTCCTACGTCAACTCGCACACGGCGAATGCGGCGGGTCGGGAACTCTGGGGCTTCCCGCACAAGCTGGCCGCGCCCTCGCTCGCGGTCGAGCGCGACACGCTCGTCGGCACGCTGTCCTTCGGGCCGGTGCCCGTCGCGAGGGCGACGATGGGCTTCAAGCACCGCGCGTTGAAGGAGGAGGCCGCACTTGCGGAATTGCAGGCGCCCGGTGTGCTGCTGAAGATCATCCCGCACGTGGACGGCAAGCCGCGGATCTGCGAGCTCGTTCGCTTCCGCATGAGCGGCGTGCGCTTCCATGGGGGCTGGTCGGGACCGGCCGCGCTGGATCTGCTGCCGCACGGCCTGGCGCCGGTGGCGGAGCTGCCTGTGCGCGGCGTGCTGTCCGCGACCCACCTCCTTGCCGATTGCGTGCTGGAGCACGGCTCGGTGATCCACGACTACCTGCGGGGCCGCGGCGCATGACCGAGGACGACGTGCTGCGGCGGGCCTTCGCCATGCCGCTCCTCAATCCCTCCTTCCCGCCCGGACCCTATCGCTTCGCGCGGCGCGAATACCTCGTGATCACCTACCGCACCGATCCCGAGGCGCTGCGTCGCGTGGTGCCGGAACCGCTCGAATGGGATGCGCCGATCGTCAAGTATGAGTTCATCCGCATGCCCGACAGCACGGGCTTCGGGGACTATACCGAAAGCGGCCAGGTCATCCCGGTCCGGCTCGGCACGGAGCGCGGCGGCTACGTCCACGCGATGTTCCTCGACGACGACCCGCCGATCGCGGCGGGGCGGGAGCTCTGGGGCTTTCCGAAGAAGCTCGCGCAGCCCTCCCTGCGGGTGGAGCGTGACACGCTCGTCGGCACGCTCGATTACGGGCCCGTACGCGTGGCGACGGGAACGATGGGCTACAAGCACGCCGTCCTGCCGGATGAGAGGGTCACCGAGGCACTGGCGGAGCCGGGCTTCCTGCTCAAGATCATCCCCCACGTGGACGGTACGCCGCGCGTCTGCGAACTCGTGCGGTACGGCCTGACGGACGTCGTCGTACGCGGCGGCTGGACGGGGCCGGCTGCGCTGTCCCTCACGCCGCATGCGCTCGCGCCGCTCGCCGACCTGCCGGTGCTGGAAGTGCTGGGCGCCACGCACCTCGTGGCCGACCTCACCCTCGCCCTCGGCGAGGTCGTGCACGACTACCTGGCGTGACGCCGAACGGGACTGGACCTCCACGCATGACGCTTCTTCGGGATCAGGTGGCGCTCGTCACCGGCGGCGCGAGCGGCCTGGGCCGTGCCATCGCGCATCGCATGGCGCGGGAGGGCGCCCGGGTCGGCATCGCCGACCTCTCCCTCCCCGGTGCAGAGGCGACGGCCGCCGATTTCGTCGGCGAGGGCCTGGAGGCCATGCCCATCGCGATGGACGTCAGTCGCGAGGATGACGTGGAGGAGGGCGTGAGCGCGCTGCTGTCGCGCTGGGGACGCGTGGACATCCTTGTCAGCAATGCCGGCATCCAGATCGTCCATCCCGTCGAGGACTTCCCCTTCCAGGAGTGGAAGCGAATGCTCGCCATCCACCTCGATGGCGCCTTCCTCACGACGAAGGCGTGCCTGCGCCCGATGTATGCGGCGGGGCGGGGCTGCATCGTCTACATAGGCTCGGTCCATTCGCGGGAGGCTTCGGTGCTGAAGGCTCCCTACGTCACGGCGAAGCACGGACTCCTCGGCCTCGCGAAGACCGTCGCGAAGGAGGGCGCGAAGCACGGCGTACGGGCCAACACCGTCTGCCCCGGCTTCGTCCGCACCCCGCTCGTCGAGAAGCAGATCCCCGAGCAGGCCCGCGCCCTCGGCCTGACGGAGGAGCAGGTGATCCGCGACGTCATGCTGAAGGACACGGTGGACGGCGAGTTCACGACGGCCGAGGACGTCGCGGAGGCCGTGCTGTTCTTCGCCTCCGCCCGCACCAACGCGCTGACCGGCCAGTCCCTCGCCGTCAGCCATGGCTGGGGCATGGCGTGACGGGCGAGCCGCGCGTCGCCGACGTCGTCGCGCGGACCCTGGCACGGACGGGCATCCGACGCGCCTTCGGCGTGCCGGGCGGCGAGGTCCTGACCCTCGTGGATGCCCTGGCCCGCGCCGGGATCGATCCGATACTGGCACGGCAGGAATCTGCGGCAGCCGCGATGGCCACGGCGACCGCCACGCTCGGGACTACGCCTGGCCTGGCCTTCACGACCATCGGCCCGGGGCTGATTAGCGCCGTCAACGGCGTTGCGAACGCGTTCCAGGAACGGACGGCCCTGATCCTGCTCTCGGGCGTCGTCGAGCGCGCGATCCGCGGGCGCTTCACGCATCAGGTGGTGGACCACGCGGCCATCCTGCGCCCGATCGTCAAGGCGAGCTTCGAGGTCGAGGCGACGGCGCGGCGGAGGTGGTCGAGCGAGCGCTGCGCCTGACACTCGCGCCGCCGCAGGGGCCGGTGCACCTCGACCTCGCGCCGGACACGGCCGCGTACATCGCGCCTCCGGGCCTGACGCGCCCTTCCACCCCTGTCACGCTGCACCCCGCCCCGGCCCCGGACGACCCGGCCGTGCGAGCCCTGCGCGACCGCCTGGCCGGATCGGAACGCCCCATCGTCATCGCCGGGACCGAGGCCGTCGCGGGGGACGCCCGGCAGGCCCTGCGCGACCTCGCGCGGCGCCACGGCGTGCCGGTCGTCACGACCTACCGCGCGAAGGGCATCGTGGATGAAACCCTGCCGGGCGCCCTTGGCGCGGCGGGCCTGTCGCCACTCGCGGACCGGCTACTCATGCCGCTGATCCGAGCGGCGGACCTCGTCCTCCTCGTCGGCTACGATCCGATCGAGATGCGCGTCGGTTGGATGGATGCGCTGGGCGATGCGGCGCGCGTCGTCGAGCTTTCGGCCCAACCGCCAGACCACGGCATGCACGCCGCGGGCCTCGCGATCAACGGCCGCTGCGGTCCGATCCTGGATGCGGCGATCCGCGATTTGCCAATGCGCCCACGCTGGCCGGGCGACGCGCCCGCGGCCGTGCGGGCAGGCCTGCGCGAGGCCTTCACGCCGACCGGTGACTGGGGACCCGGGGTTGTCTTCGCCACCCTCGCGGCGGCCCTACCCGCGGACGCGATCGTGACGGCCGACAGCGGCGCGCACCGGATCCTTCTTTCGCAGGCTTGGCAGTGCCGGGAACCGCTCACGCTCCTGCAATCCTCCGGCTACTGCACGATGGGCGTCGCGGTCCCCATGGCGATTGGCGCGGCGCTCGAGCGGCCGGGATGCCGCTGCGTCGCCGTCACGGGCGATGGCGGCCTCGAGATGGTTGCAGGCGAACTGGCGACGATCCGCGACCTGGGGGTGCCGATCACGATCCTCGTCCTCCAGGACGAGTCGCTGGGACTGATCGAGCTGAAGCAGCGCTCGGCAGGCCTGCCCCGCGCCGCCGTGACGCTGGGGCGGACCGGCTTCGACCGGCTTGCCGAAGCCTTCGGGGGCGTCGGTGCCGTGGTCGAGGACCGCGCGGCGCTGCGGATCGCCCTGGATGCGTCCTTCGCGCGACCGGGCCTCTCGGTCGTGTGTGCGCGCATCTCGGCGGACGACTATTCTGGCCGGTTGTAGGCCGCCGGCAGCACGCGACGGACGTCACCCGGGGCGAACGGAACCGCGCGCCGCAGTCGGCTTCGGGGACGCGTGCCTTCCGGATCGCCAGGGCAGAAACCTTCGGCCCGCGGCGACGAAGCCTTGCAACGGGTGCTGCACGCCGGGATCGCGGCGATCGGCCCGGTGAGGGATCCGTCATGCTCGATACCGTCTCGACCAGGCCGGAGGAACGAAGCGGCCCCGTTGGCTCGATTCCGTCGGCGGGTCAGACCGCACTCGCGCGCGCGTCGCACGGAATCCTCGCGCATGGTCGTGGCGTTGGCGACCTCCTCGACGCGGCCATCGCGGCCGAGGGCGACCTCGTCGCCGCCCATGCGCTCCGCGGCTTCTGCGCCTACCTGTCCGGCCGTTCGGCGTTGCGGCCGGTCGCCGCCGCCGCGGCCCAGGCCGCCGAGGTGGCGGCATGCCGGCGTGACGCCACCCCGGACGAGGCGGCGATGCTGGAAGCGCTCGCACTTCTGGGGAAAGGCGCCTGGCTCGCCGCCGCCGGGCGTCTCGAAGCTGGCGTTCCCGCGGCGGCGCAGCCCGCGCTGCTGCTGAAGCTCGCGACCGGCCTGCGCTTCATGCGCGGCGACATGGCGACTGCACTGCTCGCGACGGCAGCCGCCGTGCGCCATGGGGATCGGAACGATCCGGACCACGGCTACGTCCTCGGCATGCACGCCTTCGCGCTCGGCGAGGCGGGCGAGACGGAGACGGCCGAGGCCTGCGGCCGTGCGGCCGTCGCGCGGAACGCCGACGACACCTGGGCCTGGCACGCCGTCGCCCACGTCCTGGAGACCGAGGCGCGGGTCGGCGAAGGCATCGGCTGGATCGAGGGCGGGCGCGGCCACTGGTCGCAGTCCGGCGACTTCCGGCGCCACCTCTGGTGGCACCTCGCCCTGTTCCACCTCGCGACCGGGGGCGAGGAAGAGGCCCTGGCCCTCTACGATGCGGAGATTGCCGCACCGGCTTCGGATGACCCGCGCGACGAAGCGAACGCCGTGGGCCTGCTCTGGCGCCTGGAATCGGCCGGCATCCCCGTCGGCCGGCGCTGGGAGGCCGTCGCGGACCGCGCCCGCGCGATGCGGAGCGAGACCGAATGGCTCTTCGCGGCGCTTCACCGGATGGTCGCGCTCCTCGCCGTGCGCGACCGCCGCGCGGCCGAGGAGAGCCTTGAAGCCGTCGAGGCGGTAGGGCGCACCGGGCATCCGGAGATGCGGCGTGCCGTGAGTTGCACCGCACTCCCCCTGGGCCGTGCCTTGCTGGGCACGGTGCGCGGCGTGGCCGCGCCGCTGCGCGACGCCTTCGGGCCGCTGGGCGGCTCCGTCGCACAGCGCGACCTCTTCCTCCGCGTTCTCGGGGAAGGGGCCGCGGCAGCGGGCGACCGCGCCCTGCTCGCGCAGGTCATCGCCGTGCGCCGCGGCCTGCGGGCGCAGGACCAAGTCGATGCGTTGCTCTCGGCGTCGCTGCGCCGGACCGCGCGCGGCGGCAGGCCTCGTCCGGACGAGCCGCAGCCCGCCCTGACCGGCCGTGCTGGAGGCTCGGGTCCTCTCCCATGACGCGCGCCGGCGTCGCCCGCGTGGCCGTCGCCGTCCGCATCAGGCGCTGGCAGAGCCACGCGACGCTGTCCGACGAAGCAGCACGGATCGAGATGCCGATCACCGGCGGCCGCAGCGGTCGACGCGCCGGGCGTCGGTGCCGCCCCGCCCCGCCCCGGCGTCAGGCGACTTCCGGCTGAAGCCGCGGCAGCGGTCCGTAGAGCTCGGGCATCTCGCCCACGTCGTGGCGCATGAGGCCCGGGACGCGGACGAGACGGGTCGCGAAGGTCCCGTCCCGATGGAAGTCGTGCTCGACGTAGCCCAGCAGCTTCTCGCCCACGCGCCGCTGCCAGGCATCGCCCACGACGAAGGACGCGCTGGGTCCCCAGACCTGGCGCATGCCGTCCACCACCCCGCGGTCGCGCCACTGGTGGATATGGCCCGAGGCGAGCAGCGCCGGCGGGTGCGCGCGGAGGATCGAGAGCAGCCGACGCCGCGCGGTCGGCTCCACGCACCAGTAGGTGGCGGCCGCCTCGTCCGGGTGTTCCTCGTACAGCGGCTTGTGGAGGAACAGGGCAACGGACCGCGCGCCGGCCCCGTCCAGGGCCTCGGTCAGCCAGCGCTCCTGCTCCGTCGTCTCCGGCAGGCCCGCGGCCATGACCTGGCTGTTCAGGCCGATGAGGCGCCAACCCGGCACGTCGCGGAGGAACCAGTCGGGCCCGATCTCCGCCCGCCAGCGCGCGACGCGCTCCGGGTTCGCGGGTTGCCGCGTCGCAGGGTCGTCGCCGACGTCGTGGTTGCCGGGGACGGCGGCCCAGTCCAGCCCCAGCCCGTCGTGGAAGGCGCGGGCCATGCGCAGGTCGCCCACGTCGTCCGCCCCGTTGAGCGACAGGTCGCCGGTGTTCACGACGAGGTCAGGGCCGGTGCTCCGCAGCCAGTCCTGCAGAGCCCCGCCATTGGCGGAGAAGGCAGGAACCCTCGGCGAAAAATGCGTGTCGCTGATCTGCGCGACGCGGAAGGTCATGGTCTCACGACCTCCGCGGCAGCAGGCGACGCACCTCGGTCGCCATGTCGCGCTGGACCGCCTCCGGCGTGGCCTGCCCCTCGACCACCCGGGCCATGTTGTCCACCATCACCTGCGTGACGCGGACGGAGTTGGCGCCGGGGAAGGCGTACCAGGGCACCATCAGCGGCACCTGGCGCGTCGCGGTCTGGAACAGCGGATTGTCGCGGTAGAAGTCGGCGAGGTAGCGCGGGTCGTCGATCGCGATCTGGTTCATTGGGATGTAGCCCGTGTTCTTCACCATCAGCGCCGTGCCCTCGGCCGAGGTGGAGAAGCGGAGGAACTTCCACGCCGCGTCGCGCCGCGCTGGATCGCGCGCCGTCAGCATGCCCGCGGCGCCGCCCGTCGGAAGGCGGCCCTTGTCTTGGTCTATGACCGGCATCGGCCCGGTGCGGAGGTCGAAGTTCCGGCCAACCTGCTGGACCGTCCCGCGCAGGACGGCCGTGGTCCAGTACATCAGGCCGAGCTTGCCCGCAGCGAAGGCCTGCTGCGCCGCCTGGATGTTGAGGTTGGGCATCCCGCCCTCCTTCACCATCCGGTCGAGCAGGCGGAGAGAGGCGAGGCCTTCGGAACCGGCGAAACCGACGTCCCGCTCATCCGGCGTGAGCATCGAGGCGCCGTGGCCGTTGAGGAGAGCCGAGAACATCCAGTCGTCGCCCGCCCAGCGGAAGAACATGCCCTCGTTTCCATCGCCGAGCGCCTTGATGCGGCGCGAGAGGGCGATGTGGCCGTCCCAGTCGGTCGGCATCGCGTCGGGGTTGCCGCCGGCGCGGCGGACGAGGTCGGCGTTGAAGTAGCAGATCGGGTTGGAAGCGGCATAGGCGAGGCCGGACTGGAACCCGCCGAAATGTGCGAGGGCCAAGAGGTTCGGCGTGTAACCGAGGGCGGCCGGGTCGCCGTCGGCACGCAGCAGCGGCATCAGGTCCTGCGCGATCCCGCGCTCCGCGAAGATGCGCAGGCGGTTGAAGCCCTGGTAGGAAAGGTCCGGCAGCTGGTTCGTCGCGGCCTGACGCAGGACCAGCTGCATCCCCTCCTCGTAGTTCGGGGTGGTCTGCCACTCGATCCGGATGTTCGGCTCGCGGCGCGCGAATTCCGCAGCGATGGCGTCGTAGCTTTCCTTGAAGATGAAGGGTTGAGCGTACTGGACCGTGATCGTGACGGGCTGCTGCGCGCGCCCGATCCGCGGTGCCGCGAGGATGCCCGCGGCGGCGGCCAGCGCCGCGCGGCGTGTGGCGGTGACGTGCGTGATCCGACCCATGACGAACTCCTTCAGCCCTTGAGGCCCGTGGTGGCGATGCCTTCCACGAAGCGCCGCTGCGCGAGGAGGAAGGCGAGGACGAGGGGCGCGGTCATGACGACGGCGGCGGCCATCATGGCCCCGAAATCGTCGCCTGCCTCCTCGGAGCGGAAGTAGAGGACGCCGAGCGCGGGCGTGGCGCGGGCGTGGCCCTGCACCGCGATGAGCGGCCAGAACAGGTCGTTCCAGTGCGCGACGACCGAGAAGATCGCGAAGGCCGTCGCCGCAGGCCAGGCGTTGGGCAGGATGACGCCCCAGACGATCCGCGCCTCGCCCATCCCGTCCAGCCGCGCGGCGTGGATCAGCTCGTCCGGCAGCGCCTTGAAGAACTGGCGGAAGAGGAAGACCGCGAAGACGGAGATGGTGGAAGGAAGGATGAGGGCCGCGAAGGTATTGAGCCAGCCGGCCCAGGACAGCGCGACGTAGAGCGGCAGGGCCGGCACGTGCGCCGGCACGAGCAGGCCGAGCATCACCGCGCCGAAGAGCCATTCGCGGCCGGGGAAGCGCAGCTTGGCCAGGGCGTAGCCGGCCGGAACCGCGAAGAGGAGCTGGAAGAACAGGATGCCGCCGCACACGACGAGGCCGTTCCAGAGATACGTCAGCACCGGCAGCCGGTCGAAGACTCGGCCGTAATTCGCGCTCCCGCCCCAGCGTTCGGGGATGAGCGACAGGGAAGCCCGGAAGATCTCGTCAAGCGGCTTGAGCGACGCCGCCACCATCCAGAGGTAAGGCGCGAGAACGACCAGCCCGAGGATTGTCAGCGCCGCGAGGCGCGGCAGATCGCGGAACAGCGGCTTATCCATAGTGCACGCGCCGGTCCAGGACCCGCGTCTGCACCCACATCAGGGCGAGGACGACGAGCAGGAAAACAAGCGTGATCGCTGCGGAGTAGCCGAGGCGGAGGAAGGTGAAGCCCTCCGTGTACATCGTGTAGAGCAGCACTTCCGACGCCTTGTTCGGTCCGCCCTGCGTCAGCACCGCGACCGTGTCGAAAACGCGGAACGACCGGATCACCGTGATCGTCACGACGAAGAGCGTGGTCGGGCCGAGCAATGGCCAGGTCACGAGGCGGAAGCGGTCGAGCGCGGAGCACGCGCCGTCCAGCTCGGCCGCCGCGTAGGTCTCACGAGGGATCGCTGTCAGCCCCGCGAGGAACAGGACCATGTTGAATCCCGCATTCTCCCACACGCCGATCGCGGCGAGGGTCGCAAGCACCGTGTCGGACGACGACAGCCAGAAGGGCGTCGGCAAGCCGAGCGCGCGAAGGGCGGCGTTCAGGGGCCCGATCGTCGGGTGGAGCAGATACTGCCACGCCGAGGCCATGGCGACCGTAAGCGAGACGACGGGAAGAAAGAACACGGCGCGGAAGAGCGCCCGGCCTCGCGTCCCCGCCTCGATCAGCAAGGCAAGAAGCAGGCCGAGGGCGACGGAGGCCGGGGCGGTGATCCCGACGTAGATCACCGTGTTGTGGAGGGAGGTGCGGAAGCCGCGGTCTTCCGCCATCTCCCGGAAGTTCTCGAGCCCGATCCAGGCCGGGGCGCCGGCGCCGAGTTCGAAGTCGGTGAAGGCCAGCAGGACGGCGGCGAGCGTCGGTAGCAGCAGCATGATCACGTAGGCCAGCGCGGCGGGAAGGGTCAGCAGCCATCCGGCCGTCCATTCGCCCGGGGCCCGGACCGCGCGGCGGCCGGAGAGGACGGCTTCAGACAAGCGCGTCGGCCATCGACCGCGCGGCGACCCGCCGACCCGCTGCATCGAAGACGAGGGTGCGCGAGATGGGGAAGGAGACGCCCGTCTCTCCTTCGGTCAGCGTACCACGCTCGTCCGCCGGCACCCGCATCACCAGCGGCGTACCGCCCGGAACAGCCGTGAGATGCACGAGGACGGAGTCGCCGACGAACTCGACCGAGCGTGTGACGGCGCGGAGGCCGAGACTTCCCGGCCGCAGATCCTCCGGCCGGACACACAGCGTGAGCGGCCCGGGCGCGGTCCTCAGGCCGACCGGCACATCGCCGATGCGCACCACGCCGTCCGCATCGGCCACCGCCGGAAGTTCGTTGATCCGCGGCGAGCCGATGAAGGTCGCGACGCGCAGGTCAGCGGGATCGGAATAGACAGCCTCCGGCGAGCCGACCTGGAGAATCTCGCCGTCCCGCATCACGGCGACGCGATCCGCCATGGACAGCGCCTCCTCCTGGTCGTGGGTGACGTAGACGGTCGCTGCCCCCGCCTGACGGTGGATCGCAACGATCTCGCGCCGCGTCTCGACCCGCAGCGAGGCATCGAGGTTCGAGAGCGGCTCGTCCAGCAGGAAGGCGGCGGGGCGCCGGACGATCGCGCGGGCCAGCGCCACGCGCTGCGCTGCCCGCCGGAGAGCTGCCCCGGGCGGCGCGCGAGGTAGGGCCCGAGGGCCAGCGCGTTCGCGGCCGTGCGGACGTCCCGCGAGATCCCATCCTGGACCGCCCGCGCGCCGGGCATCCAGCGTCCGACGAAGGGCAGGCGTTGCAGGCCGCTCAGCCGGCGCATGGCGAGCGGGACGGCGATGTTCTCCTCCGCCGTCAGGTGCGGGTACAGCGCGTAGGACTGGAAGACCATCGCGACGTCGCGGTCCGCGCCGCGCGCCCCGGTGACGTCACGGCCGCGGACGCGGATGCTTCCCTCGTCCGCTGCCTCGATGCCGGCAATGATACGCAACAGCGTGGACTTGCCGCAGCCCGACGGCCCGACGAGAGCGACAAACTCCCCCGCCGCGACGTCGAGCGAGACGCCGCGCAGCACCGTCGTGCCGCCGAAGGTCTTTCGAAGGCCCTGCAGGGATATGCCGTCCGACGCCAATCCGAACCCCCCGGCGCGCCCCTCCGTCGCCGCCCGGCGTTTGACGGGATTCGCATGGCGGCTTCGTTGCACGGCCGTGAAGCTTCGAAGACGCCGCTTGCCGAGGGACGCGCCGTCGCGCCGCGTCAGGCGTCACGCAGTTGCCACGGATGCGTCATCGGGGCGCAGCCCTGCCCCTGCTAGTCGCCCGGCCGTCGATTTCGGGGTTGGGCACGGGTGTCGCAGCGCAAGAACGTCCTCCTGATCGTCGTGGACCAGTGGCGGGCGGACTTCGTCCCGGCCCTCGGCGCCGGCTTCCTGCGGCTGCCGAACCTCGACCGGCTGTGCCGGGAAGGCGTCACCTTCGCCAACCACGTCACGAACTGCGTGCCCTGCGGACCGGCGCGCGCGAGCCTCCTAACCGGGCTCTATCTGATGAACCACCGGGCCGTGCAGAACACGGTGCCGCTCGACGCCCGCCACATGAACCTCGGGCGGGCACTGCGGCTGATCGGCTACGACCCCGCCCTCATCGGCTACACGACGACCACGCCGGACCCGCGGACGACCGGCCCGCGTGATCCACGCTTCACGACGCTCGGCGACCTGATGGACGGGTTCCGCAGCGTCGGGGCGTTCGAGCCGACGATGGACGGCTACTTCGGCTGGCTCGCGCATCAGGGATACGCCCTGCCGAAGAACCGGGAGGACATCTGGCTTCCGGAGGGTGAGGACGCGGTGCCCGGCGCCACGGACCGTCCCTGCCGCATTCCCGCGCACCTGTCGGACACGGCCTTCTTCACCGAGCGCGCGCTGACCTATCTGAAGGGGCGCAACGGCAAGCCGTGGTTCCTCCACCTCGGCTACTACCGGCCGCACCCGCCCTTCATCGCGCCGGCGCCCTACAACCGCGCCTACCGGCCGCAGGACATGCCGGCGCCCGTGCGCGCGGCGACTTGGCAGGAGGAGGCGGCCCAGCACCCGCTGACAGATTTCTACCTCCGCGGGACCTCGCAGGGGTCCTTCTTCCACGGCGCGGGCGGCGCTGCTTCGGAGCTGGACGAGAACGCGGTCCGCCTGATGCGCGCGACCTATGCGGGACTGATGCAGGAGATCGACGACCAGCTTGGGCGCGTCTTCGCGCTACTGGACGAGACGGGGCAGTGGGACGACACGCTGATCGTCTTCACCTCGGACCACGGCGAGCAGCTCGGTGATCGCTACCTCCTCGGCAAGATCGGCTACCACGACCCGTCCTTCCGGATCCCGCTCGTCGTCGTGGATCCGTCCCGCCGTGCCCGGGCCGGGCAGGTAGAGCGCGGCTTCACCGAGAGCGTGGACGTGATGCCCACGATCCTCGACTGGCTCGGCGGTGAGGCTCCGCGCGCCTGCGACGGAACGTCGCTGCTGCCGCTGGTCGAAGCCGGGCCGCCCGGCACTTGGCGCGATCACCTGTTCTACGAGTACGACTTCCGCGACATCTTCTACTCGAAGCCCGAGGCATCACTCGGCCTCGACATGGACGACTGCTCCCTCTGCGTCGTGCAGGACGAGGATTGGAAGTACGTCCACTTCTCCGGCCTTCCGCCCCTGCTCTTCGACGTCCGCCAGGACCCGCACGGGTTCAAAGACCTCGCGCGCGATCCCGCCCATGCCGGGCGCCTGGCCGAGTACGCGGGCAAGGCGCTATCCCATCGCATGCGCCACGCCGAGCGGACGCTGACGCATTTCCGCGCGACGCCGCAAGGGCTGGACGAACGATCCGGCGACCGCCCGTCGCCCGCGCTTCGGGAAGCCGCGGAATGAAGGTCGCGCGCCGCCCGCTGTTCGGTCCGGGGGCAGCCGCAGCCTTGCCGCGCATCGCGCGCGCCCAGTCCGATACGCGGCCGGCCATTACCGTCGCGGTGCAGGACGTGCCGCGGTCGCTGGACCCGCTCACGCAGTTCGGTCTGTCTTACGTCAAGCGGCGCGACGCGGCCTGGTCCCTCTTGCCAGTCGAATGGATGGACTTCCGGCCAGCCTTCCTGCGCGCCGCCTCGCTCCGCTGAACCCACCGAGTGAACGGAGTTATCCCGATGCTGAATCACCCCCGTCGTTCCCTCCTCCTCGGCGCCGGCGCGGCCCTCGCCGTGCCGCGCTTCGCGATCGGTCAGTCCGACACGCGCCCGACGATCAACATCGCGGTGCAGAAGATCAGCAACTCCAACACGCTGGAGCCGCTGCGCGAGCAGTCCAACGTCGGCGAGCGGATCTTCTACTCCTCTCTTTGGGAGGGGCTGATCGGCCGCGAGTGGCTCGGCAATCTCGGCTCCGTCCCTGGTCTCGCGACCTCCTGGCGGCGGATCAGCGACAGCGTCGTCGAACTGTCCCTGCGGGACGGCGTGAAGTTCCACGACGGCAACACGATGACGGCGGAGGACGTTGCCTTCTCCTTCGGGCCGGAGCGCATGTTCGGCGACACGCAGCCGACCGCCCAGGGGCGCACGATCTCCGTCCGTGGCGACGCCATCCCGACGCGCGCGGGACGCGACCTGCCGGCCGAAGTGCCGGCGGTTGCCCGCCGGTCCTGGCCGGCGCTGGAGCGGGTGGAGATCGTGGACGCCCGCACCGTCCGTTTCCACAACGCGACGCCGGACGTGACGATGGAGGGGCGCCTCGCCCGCTACGGCAGCGACATCATCTCCCGCGCCGGCTACGTCGCGGCGGAATCCTGGTTCGATTGGGCGCGCAAGCCCGTCACGACGGGTCCCTACAAGGTCGCGGAGTTCCGGCCCGACCAGTCGCTCACGCTGGTCGCGCATGACGAATACTGGGGCGGCCGTCCGCCCATCCGGCAGATCCGCTTCCTCGAAGTCCCGGAGGTCTCGGCCCGCATCAACGCGCTGCGGTCGGGCGAGGTGCAGTTCGCCTGCGACATCCCGCCCGACCAGATCCCGAGCATCGAGCGCGAGCGCGCCTACGAGGTCCAGGGCGGCACGATCCTGAACCACCGCATCACCTGCTTCGACAAGACCCACGCATCCCTGCGCGACCCGCGCGTGCGCCGCGCCTTCACCCACGCGATCGACCGGCAGTCCATCGTGGACAGCCTTTGGGCCGGACGCACCGTCGTGCCGCGTGGGCTGCAGTGGGAATACTATGCCGACATGTTCCAGGCGGATTGGGAGGTGCCGAAGTTCGACCAAGCCGAGGCACGCCGCCTGCTGCGCGAGGCCGGCTACCGCGGGGAGCCCATCCCCTACCGCCTCCTGAACAACTACTACACGAACCAGACCCCGACGGCGCAGGTGCTGGTCGAGATGTGGCGCGCGGTGGGGCTGAACGTCTCGATCGAGATGAAGGAGAACTGGTCGCAGATCCTGGAGCGCAGCCCTGGCCGCGCCGTCCGCGACTGGTCGAACTCCGCACCCTTCAACGATCCGGTCTCCTCGCTCGTCGCCCAGCACGGCCCGAACGGGCAGCAGCAACAGGTCGGCGAATACACGAACGACGAGCTCAACCGCCTGTCGGTCGAGCTGGAGACCAGCACGGACCGTGCCCGCCGTCGCGTCGTCTTCCGCCGCCTGCTGGAGATCGCCGAGCGCGAGGACCCCGCCTATACGGTGCTGCACCAGAACGCGACCTTCACCGCGAAGCGTCGCGACATCCGCTGGAAGGCCAGCCCCGCCTTCGCCATGGACTTCCGCCAGGGCAATTGGGGCGCTTGATGTCGGGGATCACCCGCCGGGGGGCGCTGGCGTCTGCCGGCGCCCTCGCCCTGCCGCGCATCGCGATCGGGCAGTCCGACAACCGGCCGTCGCTGACGATCGCGGTGCAGAAGATCAGCAACTCCAATACGCTGGAGACGCCGCGGGAGCAGTCGAATGTCGGCTTCCGCCTCTCCGGGCTCTATGCGGAGCCGCTGATCGACACGGACTGGACGGGTGACCTGCGCCCCCTCCTCGGCCTCGCCACGGCCTGGCGCCGGCGGGACGAGCACACGGTGGAGTTCGACTTGCGCGAGGGCGTCCGCTTCCACGACGGCACGCCCATGACGGCGGAGGACGTCGCCTTCTCCTTCGGTGAGCGCCTCTTCGGCACACAGGGGCAGAGCGGCGAGGGTCGCTCCTCGATCCTCGCGGGCAGCGCGGGCAGGGAACCGCCGGCGGAGGTCGTCGCGGTGGGCCGCGCGACCTTCCCGAACCTCGCGGGCATCGAGGTCGTCGGGCCCCGAACGATCCGCTATGTCACCTCCCGGCCCGACGTGACCGTCGAGGGCCGCGTCGGCGTCAATGTCGGTGTCATCCTCTCCCGCGCGGCCTTCGCGGCGTCCGAGAACTGGCTGGCCTGGGCGCGGCGCCCTGTCGGTACCGGTCCCTACCGCATCGCCGACTACCGCCCGGACCAGTCCCTCACCTTCGAGGCGCATGATGAGTATTGGGGCGGCCGCCCGCCGGTCCGCCGCATCCGCTTTGTGGAAGTCCCGGAAGTCTCGGGCCGCGTCGCCGCCCTCTTCTCCGGCGAAGTGGATTTCGCGTGCGACATCCCGCCGGACCAGATCACCCTCGTCGAACGCAACCCGCGCTTCGAGGTCCTGGGCAGCCCGATCAACAACATCCGCATCATGGGCTTCGACAAGACGCATCCCGTCCTCGCCGACGCCCGCGTGCGGCGCGCGATGACGCATGCGCTGGACCGGCAAGCCATCGTGGACACGCTCTGGGCGGGCCGCACGCAGATTCCGCGTGGGGTGCAGCTGGAAAGCTATGGGCCCATGTACCTCCGGGACTGGGAAAACCCGCGCTACGATCCCGCCGAGGCACGTCGCCTGCTGCGGGAGGCTGGTTACCGCGGCCAGCCCATCCCCTATCGCCTGCTGCGCGACTACTACGTCAACCAGGTGGCCAATGCGCAGGTCATGGTGGAGATGTGGCGCGCGGTCGGCCTGAACGTGCAGATCGAGATGAAGGAGAACTCCTCCCAGCTCACGGAACGCACGCCGGGGCGCGGCATCCGTGACTGGTCGAACACCTCGACCTTCGGCGATCCGGTCGCGGGCATCCTGCGTTCCTTCGGCCCGCGGCGCGAAGCCGAGCTAAACGGCGAATGGACAAACGAGGAGTTCAACCGCGCTGCGGACGAACTCGTCGCCTCCACCGACATGGCCCGCCGCGCTGCGCTGTTCCGCCGCATGCTGGAGATCGTGGAGCGCGAGGACCCCGGCCTGATCGTCCTGCACCAGGCCGCGTCCTTCACCGCGAAGCGGCGCGACATCGCCTGGCGGGCATCCAAGGGCTGGGCCCTGGACTTCCGCTCCCACAACCTTCGTTTCGGGGCCTGACCGTGAAGCGCGCCATCATCCTCGTCCTCGACGGCCTGCGGCGTGACTCCGTCACGGCCGAGGCCATGCCGAACCTGCACGCGCTGTCGCGTCGCGGGGCCTGGTTCGCCGCGCATCGCTCCGTCTTCCCCTCCGTCACGCGCTGCTGTTCCACGGCGTTCTCCACGGGCTGCCACCCCGCGCGGAACGGGATCCAGGGCAACACCGTCGCACTGGCGGAAAGCGGCCGCCTCGTCCTCCGCGACGTGGGCGAGCCCGACTTCCTCGACCACAAGCAGGCGGCGACGGGGACGAAGGTAGAGGTCCCGACCACCGCGGACCGTGTGGCGGCCCATGGCGGTTTCGCGATCTACAGCAATGGCTCGCCCGGCTCCTGCCGCGTGCACGACCCGAACGGGATCGCGCATGTCCGCAACCGCGTCTCCGGCTGGGGCGGCGCGGACCCCGGCGCGCTCGGCACGACGGTGGATGCGGCGGGCGACGCGGCCCTGATCCGCCGCTACGTCGCCGAGGCCGTGAACGGCCCCTTCGCGGTCACCGTCGCCTGGTGCTGCGAGCCCGATCACCGCCAGCACGAGGTTCCGCTCGGCTCTCCCGAAGCCCTCGCCATGCTGCGCCAGGCCGATGAGCGTGTGGCCGAGGTCGCCGCGGCGGTCGAGACGCGGCGCGCCGCCGGTGAGGACATCTTGTTCCTCGTCGCCTCCGACCACGGCCATGACAGCGTCGAAGCCGTCGTGGACGTGAATGCCGTGCTGGAAGAAGCCGGCATCCGCCGCGGCCCCGACGATGACGGCCTGCTGACCGTCGCCAATGGCAACACAAGCCTTCTCTACGCCCTGCCCGACCGCTCCGCCGACGCCGCGCGTGCGCTGGACCTGCTGCGCCAGAAGGACTGGGCCGGCACGGTCATGGACGCCGGCGGCCTGCGCGCGCACGGCCAGGCGGGGCGCCACAACCTCTTCGGCGCCGTCGCGCTGCGCAGTCGCGACGAGCCGAACGAGTATGGTGTCCGCGGCCTTTGCGTGATGGCGAAGCCGGATTTCGGGAAGCCGGACCGCCTGGGCAACGGCATGCACGGCGCACTCGGCGTGGGGGAACAGGGCCCGACGCTGCTCGCCATCGGCGGCGGCTTCGCGGCGGGCGTCGTCACGGCGCCGAGCAGCCTCGTGGACATCGCGCCGACGGTGCTGGCCCATCTGGGCCTGCCGGCGGACGGGATGGATGGCCGTCCGTTGCAGGCGGTCGGCGCCGCAGCAGGCCTCGCGGCTTGACCCAGCCCCTCGCCGAGATCCGCGGCCTCACCGTCGCGTTCGACGGCGTCCTCGCCCTGCGGGGCGTAGACCTGGCGATCGGGCGCGGGGAGACCCTCGGCCTCGTCGGAGAATCCGGCTGCGGCAAGTCGGTGACCTGGCTCGCCGCGCTCGGCCTGCTGCCGGCGAAGGCGCGGGTCTCCGGCTCCGTCCGCCTGGACGGGCGGGAGATCCTCGGCGCGGATGCCGCGACGCTCGACACTGTGCGCGGCGGCCGCGTCGCGATGATCTTCCAGGATCCCGCCTCCTCGCTGAACCCCGTCCACCGGATCGGGACGCAGCTCGTCGAGGCGCTCCGGCTGCACCGCGGCATGAACGGATCCGCGGCGCGTGCCGAGGCGAAGCGCCTTCTCGACCAGGTCGGCATGCCCGATGCCGGGCGTCGCCTGGACGCCTACCCGCACGAGCTCTCCGGCGGCCAGAACCAGCGCGTGATGATCGCCATGGCCCTCGCGGGCCAGCCCGAACTGCTCGTCGCGGACGAGCCGACGACGGCGCTCGACGTCACGATCCAGGCGCAGATCCTCGACCTCCTCGCGACCATCCGGCGCGACACGGGGATGGCCCTCGTGCTCATAAGCCATGACCTCGGCGTGATCGGGGAGGTCTGCGACCGCGTCTGCGTCATGTATACCGGCCGGATCGTGGAGGAAGCAGCCGCCGCCGACCTCTTCGCCCGCCCCGCACACCCCTACGCCGCCGGATTGCTGGAGGCGCTGCCGCCGATCGAGGGTGAGCGCCGGCCGCTGGCCGCCATCCCCGGCAGCGTGCCCGAGCCCTGGGCCATGCCGCCCGGCTGCCCCTATGCGCCGCGTTGCCCCCGCCACGTAGCTGCCTGCGACACCGCGCCCCCTCCTCTGCTGGACGTCGCGCCGCGCCGCCGCGCGGCCTGCATCCGCCCGCTGGTCGCCGCGGAGGCCGCCTGACATGACCCACCCGCTTCCCGAGGCGCCCCTTCTCCAGGCGCGCGGCTTGGTCCGCCGCTACTGGATGCGGCGCGGCGCCTTCGGCCGCCCCGCCGAGGTCCGCGCGGTGGACGGCGTGTCACTCACGATCGAACGCGGCCGCACCCTCGGCCTCGTCGGGGAGTCCGGCTGCGGCAAGTCCACCACCGGGCGGCTCGTCCTTGGCCTGGAGACGCCGGACGCTGGCGACGTGGCCTTCGACGGCGCGCCGATGCCGCCGCCGGGCAGCGCGGCCTGGCGGCGCCAGCGGGCCCGGCTTCAGATGGTTTTCCAGGACCCCCTCGGCGCGCTGGATCGGCGCATGACCGTCGCGGACCAGATCGCGGAGCCCCTCGTCATCCACGGGATCGGCGAGGGACGCGACCGCGTGGCCGCGCTGCTGCGCGACGTCGGGCTGCGGCCGGACCAAGGCACGCGCTACCCGCACGAACTCTCCGGCGGGCAGCGGCAGCGCGTCGTCCTGGCCCGCGCGCTCGCGACCGATCCGGACCTGCTGGTCTGCGACGAGCCGATCTCCGCCCTCGACGTCTCCATCCAGGCGGGCGTGATGAACCTGCTGTCGGAAGCGCAGGCCCGGCGCGGCACGGCCATGCTCTTCGTCAGCCACGACCTCCGCGCCGTGCGGCAGATGAGCCACCGGATCGCCGTGATGTATCTCGGCCGTATCGTCGAGGAGGGCGATCCCGACGGCATCCTGCGCGAACCCGCGCATCCCTACGCGCAGGCCCTCGTCTCCGCGATCCCGCACCCGCAGCGGCGCGGCGGGCGCATCGTTCTGCAAGGCGACCCGCCGAACCCGGCGGACCGGCCGCGCGGCTGCGCCTTCCACCCGCGCTGCGCCCATACCGCGCCGCTCTGCGTCGCCGAGGTGCCGGCCCTGAAGCCGCGCCCCGATGGGCGGCTCGTCGCCTGCCACGTCGCGCATGGGGAGGTGTCGCCCGGCCCAGGCGGCGTCCGCGCCGCAATGATCAAGCCGGCGACGCCCGTCGCCGAAAGGGCAGCCGCGTGATCCGCTTCGTCGCCACGCGCGCGGCCCGCGCGCTCCTGACCCTCGTCCTCGTCGTGACCTTCGCCTTCGTGGTCCTGCGCCTGTCCGGTGACCCCGCGCTCCTTATCATGAGCGCCGACGCGCCGCCCGAGGCCATTGCCGCCTTCCGCCGGGCCTGGGGCCTGGATGACCCGCTCTGGGTGCAATACGTGAACTACTTCGGCGCGATCGCGAAGGGCGACCTCGGGCGCTCCATGCGCGACGGGCGCGACGCCATCACCCTCGTCGCCGAACGCATCCCCGCGACCCTCGCTCTCACCATTCCCGCCCTCCTCATCAAGGTCGGGATCGGCATCCCGGCGGGGGTCTATGCCGCGCTGCACCGCAACTCTCTCGCGGACCGGGCGGTGATGGTGCTGGCCGTCGCGGGCTTCACGGTGCCGTCCTTCGTACTCGGGCTGCTGCTCGTGCTGCTCTTCGCGGTGCAGCTGGGCTGGCTGCCCTCCGGAGGGCAGGATTCCTGGCGCCACGCCATCCTGCCGATCATCACCCTCGGCGTCGGCGGGGCCGCGGCGCTCGCGCGCTTCACCCGCTCCGCGATGCTCGAGGTGCTGGGCCAGCCCTTTATCCGCACGGCCTCCGCGAAAGGCGTGCCCTGGCACCGCGTCGTGCGTGGCCACGCGCTGCCGAATGCCGCGATCCCGACCGTCACGATCGTCGGCTTCATGGTCGGATCGCTCCTCGCGGGCGCCGTGGTGGTGGAAAGCGTCTTCTCCTGGCCCGGCGTCGGCCGCCTGCTCGTCGTCGCCGTCGCGAACCGGGACCTGGCCGTCGTGCAATGCATCCTGCTGCTGGTGGCGGCGACGATGATCTGCGCGAACCTCGTGGTGGACCTGCTCTACGGCGCCCTGGACCCGCGACTCCGCGCGCCCGTCGCCGCCAGGGGAGCGGCCTGATGTCCGACCTCACCGCGGGCGAGATCGTCCCGACCCACGCCGCCGCGGCGCCGCCCCGGTCGCGGGCCGGCATCCCGCCGCTCGTCCTGTTCGGGGTCGGCTGGCTCGCGCTGATGCTCGGCATCGCCGTCCTCGCCGATCTCGTCAGCCCCTTCCCCTACACCGCCCTCGACCTCCGCAACCGCCTCTCCCCGCCGATCGGGTTCGGCGGGACCTGGCTGCACCCCCTCGGCACGGACGAACTGGGCCGCGACGTCCTCTCGCGCCTCATCGTGTCCATCAGGATGAGCCTTCTCATCGCCTTCGGGGCCACCGTGATCTCCGCCGTGCTCGGCGTCACGCTCGGCTTCCTCGCGGCGCACTTCCGGGGCTTCGTCGAACAGGCCGTTCTGGCCCTCGTGGATTTCCAGGCCGCGATGCCCTTCCTCATCCTCGCGCTCGCGGTCCTCGCCTTCTTCGGCAATTCGCTGACCCTCTTCATCTGCCTCCTCGGCCTGCACGGGTGGGAGCGCTACGCCCGGATCGCGCGGGGCTTGGCGGTCAGCGCGGGCGCGCAGGGCTATGCGGGGGCCGTGCGGCAGCTCGGCGCCTCGCCGCTGCGGGTCTATGGCCGGCACGTCCTGCCGAACATCGCCTCGACCCTCATCGTCTCCATGACCCTCGCCTTCCCCGAGATCATCCTGCTGGAGAGCGGGCTGTCCTTCCTCGGCCTCGGCGTGCAGCCGCCGATGACGTCGCTCGGCAACATGGTGGGTTACGGACGGGAATACCTGACGCGGGCACCGTGGATCCTGCTCTCGCCGGCGACGGTGATCGTCCTGACGACCCTGTCCGTTTCCCTGATCGGCGACTGGCTGCGGGACCGGCTGGACCCGACGCTTCGTTAGGCCGGATCGCCGCGGGGCGGAAGCAATCCGATCGGGTTGGCTGGTTTACGAGCAGTGACCTGGACTCGCCGGCGCCGACGACGGTCGGCGTCACCGAACTCTGGCAAGCCTGGTTCGCGTGGCCGCGCAGATCCGGGCCGCCCGGGCGGCCGCCATCCCATGCCGCCGAAGCGGGCGGGGGCGGCTGCTACTCGCGGTCGGCGAACCGGTAGCCAACCCCGGGCTCCGTCACGATGAGCGACGCGGCCTCCCCGAGCTTCGCCCGGAGATGCCCGACATAGACCCGCAGGTATTGCGTGTCTTCCGCATGCGCCGGGCCCCAGACCCGGGTAAGGAGCTGCCGGCCGGTCGCGACCCGCCCGGGTCCGGCCGACGCGATGGCGACCAGCAGGTCCCACTCCTTCGGCGTCAGCCTCAGCGGCTCCCCGCCCCCGACGACGGCCACGCGCCGCGCCAGGTCGATCTGCAGCGGGCCGGCGTGGATCACCGCCGGGCTGCCGCCTCCCGTGGAGCGCGCGGCACGGCGCAGGGCCGAGCGGATGCGGGCGAGCAGCTCCGCCATCGTAAAAGGCTTCTCGACGTAGTCGTCCGCCCCGGCATCGAGGGCCGCGACCTTCTCCTCCTCCCGGTCGCGGGCGGAAACGACGATGACCGGCAGGCCGGAGAAGGCGCGCAGGCGCTCCAGCACGACCTTCCCATCGAGGTCCGGCAGCCCGAGGTCGAGGAGGACGAGGGCCGGAGGATGCGTGGCGATCAGGCGCAGCGCGTCCGCCGCGGTCTCGGCGCGAAGCGGGACATAGCCGGCCGCCTGCAAGGCGGGCGCGAGGAACCGATGGATCTGCGGCTCGTCGTCCACGACGAGGATGCAGGGGGCCGTAAGGTCGCTCATGATGGGAAGCGCAGCGTCATCCGCGTGCCACGCCCGCCGGCGCCGATCGGGCTTTCCGCCGCGATCCGCCCGCCCATGGCGTGCACGAGCCCGCGGCAGATCGCGAGGCCGAGGCCCGTGCCCGCGGTGATCCGGTCGGTGCGGCCGACCCGGTGGAAGGGATCGAAGACGCGGTGCAGGTCCTCGGTCGGGATCCCCGGGCCGTCATCCTCCACGCCGATCACCACCTCCGGCCCGGCCCGGCGCGCCGTGACCGTCACCCGTCCCTCCGGACCCGAGAACTTGAGCGCGTTGTCGAGGAGATTCCCGAGAACCCCGTCCAGCAGCACCGCATCCAGCCGCGGCTGGGGCAGGTGCGGCTCGATGGCGGTCGCGATGGCGCGGCCGGTGGCGCGGGACAGGCGGGCGGCCACGGCCTCCAACGCCTCGGTTACGTCCACGGGCTCCCGGCGCGGCCTGATCTCGCCGTTCTCGATGCGGACCATCTCCAGGATATTCGCGATGTAGCGCCCGAGGCGGGCCGTCTCCTCCTCCGCGACCTCCAGCAGGTCCGCGCGGGCCTCCGGCGACAGGCCTGTCCCAACCGTCCGGAGCGTCTCCAGCGCGCCGCGCACCGAGGTCAGCGGCGTCCGGAGGTCGTGGCCGAGGGAGGTGAGGAGGGCCGTGCGCAGCCCCTCCGTCTCGGCGCGCGCGGCGTCGCGGGCGCGGCCCGCCATCAGGTCCAGGCGCTCGAGCGCGATGGCGGCCTGGTCCAGCAACGCGTTCACCGTCCGGTCCGTCTCCCCGTCCAGCCCCGGGCCCTCGCCGAGACGCAGCCCCAGCAGGCCGAGGGCGCCGCCCCCGCCCGCGCGCCGCCGGTCCGCATCGGCCGGAACTGCCAGTCCGTGCCGCTGGGCAGGGTGTCGGTTCCCCGGCCGGTGGGCCGCGCATGCGCCAGCGCCCAGCGCGCCGCGGCCATCCCCGCCTCGTCCGGGGCGGCGTCGAAGGGAATGGCGGCGCGCAGGACCGGCTCGGGCGTGGTCTCGCCGGGCGCGGGCGGTAGGGGAAGGAGGATGCAGGCAGGCCGGCTCGCCAGCCGCTCCGCCTCCCGCGCCACCGCCTCCAGAAGGTCGGCCTGCCCGTGCATGGCGCCGAGGCGGCGGGAGAACTCGATGAGGCGTCGAAGCGCGACGACGCGCGCGCGGGCCGCGCGGACCGACCGCCCCAGCGTCCCCGTGGTGCCGGTGAGGAGGGCGGCCACGAGGAGGAAGACGACGACCCCGACGACGTCCTGCGGGCCCGCGATCACCAGCGTATAGCGGGGCGGGAGGAAGAGGTAGTTCCAGGCGAGGAAGGAGAGCACCGCCGCGGCAAGCCCGTGCAGCGGCCCGAAGCCGACCGCCGCCGCGACGATGCCGACGAGGTAGATCATGCCCATTGCTGCGTCGGGGATGATGGCGTCGAACAGGTCGGAGACCAGCGTCGCGGCGCCGACGAGCGCCGGCGCGGCGAGCGCCGCGATCCAGGGCGGCAGGCGGGCCGGCTCACCCGCCCGGCGTACCGGGGCGGCACCGATCGGCACGAGGTGGAGGGAGAAATCCGTCGCGCGCCGGCCGAGGATAGCCGAGAGGGTCCGGCCCGTCAGCCGCCGCCACGCTGCCGGCTTGCCGCGGCCGATGACGAGGTGGGTGGCGTTGCGCGCCCTCGCGTGGCCGAGGATGGCGCGCGGCAGGTCCGTCGCCACGACCGTCTCTGTCTCCGCGCCGAGCGACTCCGCGAGCCGGAGGGCGTCTTCGGCGCCGTCATCCCCCCGTCGGGACGCTCGACGTGGAGGGCAAGCAGGGGCGCATGCAGCGCGTCGGCGATCCGCCGTGCCTGGCGGATGACCGCCTCCGCACCCGGATCGGCCCCGACGAGGGCGAGGACGCGGTCACCGGTCGGCCAGGGCCCCTCGATGGCGTTGGCGCGCATGTAGCCCGTGACGTCGGCGTCCACGCACTGCGCAGTGCGCCGGAGAGCGAGCTCGCGCAGCGCAGCCAGGTTCCCCTCGCGGAAGAAGCCGCGCAGCGCGCGTTCCGCCTGATCGGGACGATAGACCTTTCCCGCGCGCATCCGCTCCAGCAGTTCGCCCGGGGGAATGTCGATCAGTTCGACGGAATCGGCGCCGGCAAGGACGTCATCGGGTACGGTCTCCGCGACGCGCACGCCGGTGATGCGGGCCACCGCGTCCGACAGGCTCTCCAGGTGCTGGACGTTCATCGTCGTCCAGACCTCGATGCCCGCGGCGCGCAATTCCTCAACATCCTGCCAACGCTTGGGATGCCGGCTCCCCGGCGCGTTGGTGTGGGCGAGTTCGTCCAGGAGGAGGACGGCCGGCCGCCGCGAGAGAGCGGTGTCGAGGTCGAACTCCTCCAGCGCCTTCCCGCGATACGCCATCCGGGCGCGCGGGAGGACCGGCAGGTCGCCCAGCTGCGCTTCCGTCTCCGTCCGGCCATGCGTCTCGACGATGCCGACGAGAACATCGGCGCCGGCCTCCCGGAGCTTCCGCGCCTCCTCCAGCATCTCGTAGGTCTTGCCGACGCCGGGCGCCGCGCCGAGGAAGACCTTCAGACGCCCGCGCCCCTCGCGTCGCGCGACCGCGAGAAGCGCATCGGGGTCCGGGCGTCCGTCGGCGATCATGGGTTGTCCGGACTACCCCATCCCGGGCCCCGCCGCACGCCGAGGCGGCTCACCGCAGCGCGTCGAGCGCGAGGTTGAGGCCGAGGACATTCACCCGGGGCTCCCCAAGAAGGCCGAGGTCCCGCCCCTCCGTGTGGGTCGAGAGCAGGTCGCGGACGCGCGCTTCCGGCAGGTTCCGCGCCGCGGCGACGCGCGCGACCTGCCGCGCGGCGTTGGCTGGAGAGACGTGCGGATCGAGCCCGGAGCCGGACGCGGTCGCGGCATCGGCCGGGACGTTCCGCGCCTCGCCGATCCGCCCCTTCACCGCCTCGAGTAGCGCCGCGCTCGTCGGGCCGAGCTGTGACGCGGCGGAGGCGGCGGCATTGTAGGGCCGGTCCCGCGTCTTGCCCTCGTTGCCTGGGTCGGGCTCCGAGGTGGCGGAGGGGCGGCCGTGGAAGTACCGGTCCGAGGTGAAGTTCTGCCCAATGAGGGCGGAGCCGATCACGCGCCCGTCGCGCTCCACCAGCGACCCGCCGGCCTGGCGCGGCAAGGCCACGCCCGCCGCGCCGGTGAAGGCGAGCGGCACCGCAACGCCGAGGAGGAGAGTGAACAGGCCGACGACCGCGAAGGCCGGGCGGAGGAAGGCGAGCATCTCAGGCGATCCAGAGGAAGCTGAGGAGGACGTCGATGATCTTGATCCCGACGAAGGGTGCGACGATGCCGCCCAGGCCGTAGATCAGGAGGTTGCGCCGCAACAGCGCCGCCGCGCCGACCGGCACGTAGCGGACGCCACGCAGCGCGAGCGGCACGAGCGCCGCGATGATCAGCGCGTTGAAGATGACGGCCGAGAGGATCGCGCTTTGCGGCGAAGCGAGGCGCATGACGTTGAGCACATTGAGTTCCGGATAGGTCGCGACGAAGATCGCCGGCAGGATCGCGAAGTACTTCGCAACGTCGTTCGCGATGGAGAAGGTCGTCAGCGCCCCGCGGGTGATGAGGAGCTGCTTGCCGATCTCCACCACCTCGATGAGCTTCGTCGGGTCGCTGTCGAGGTCCACCATGTTGCCAGCCTCACGCGCAGCCTGCGTCCCGGTCTGCATCGCCAGCCCCACATCGGCCTGCGCGAGGGCCGGCGCGTCGTTCGTGCCGTCGCCGGCCATGGCAACGAGGCGCCCCTCGGCCTGGGCGGCACGGATGTAGGCCAGCTTGTCCTCCGGCGTGGCCTCGGCGAGGAAGTCGTCGACCCCGGCCTCGGCAGCGATGGCGGCCGCGGTCAGCCGGTTGTCGCCGGTCACCATGACGGTGCGGATGCCCATGCGACGGAGTTCGAGGAACCGCTCGCGGATGCCGGGCTTGACGATGTCCTTCAGTTCGATGGCACCGAGCAGGCGGCCGTCCTTCGCGACGGCGAGCGGCGTCGCACCGGCGCGCGCGATGCGGTCGATGCTCTCAGCCAGCGCGGGCGGGACGGGCACGCCCATGCCCCTGGCAAGGCTGTCCACCGCGCCCTTGCGATAGCGGCCCGAGGGCAAGTCGAGGCCGGAGATCCGGGTCTGCGCCGTGAAGGGAATCACCGTCGCGCCCTCCGGCAACAGCGGGACCGTGATGCCCTGGCGATCGCGCGCGAAGGTGAGGATGGACCGGCCCTCCGGCGTCTCGTCGGCCAGCGAAGCGAGGACGGCGGCCTCCGCCAGTTCCGCCTCCGACACGCCGGGCGCCGGGACGAAGCCGGCGGCCTGGCGGTTGCCGAAGGTGATCGTCCCCGTCTTGTCGAGCAGCAGCACGTCGACGTCGCCCGCCGCCTCCACGGCGCGGCCCGAGGTCGCGAGCACGTTGAAGCGGACGAGCCGGTCCATGCCGGCGATGCCGATCGCCGAGAGCAGCCCACCGATCGTCGTCGGGATGAGCGTGACGAGAAGGGCGGCGAGGACCGGCACGGTCGGCGGCTCCCCCGAGTAGGACGCGAGGCCGACGAGGGTCGCGACGGCGACGAGGAAGATGATCGTCATGCCAGCGAGGAGGATGTCGAGCGCGATCTCGTTCGGCGTCTTCTGCCGCGCCGCACCCTCGACGAGGGCGATCATGCGGTCGAGGAAGGTGGACCCCGGCGCCGCCGTGATCCGTACGACGAGCCAGTCCGAGACGACCGTCGTGCCGCCCGTGACGGCGGATCGATCGCCGCCGCTCTCCCGGATCACGGGGGCGGACTCACCGGTGATCGCGGCCTCGTTCACAGAGGCGATGCCCTGCACGATCTCGCCGTCGGAGGGCACGAGATCCCCCGCCTCGACCAGGACGTGGTCGCCGACGCGGAGTTCGGCGGCGAAACGGATGGCGTAGTCGGCGCGGTCCGTCGGCCGCGCCAAGACCTTCGCCGTCGCGGTGCCGCGCGTCGCGCGGAGGCTCGCCGCCTGCGCGCGACCGCGGCCTTCCGCCACCGCCTCCGCGAAGGTCGCGAAGAGGACCGTGAGCCAGAGCCAGCCGGCGATCCCGGCCTGGAAGGCCCAGGGTTGCCCCGCAAGCGCCGCGCGGACCGCGAGCACCGTGACGAGGATGGAGACGATCTCCGTCACGAAGATCACGGGGTTCCGGACCAGGTGGACCGGGTTGAGCTTGCGGATCGCATCGCCCGCCGCTCGCGAGAGGATCGCCGGATCCGCGTGCGTCGCGGCACGCGCGGCACGCTTCGCCGGCACCGGCGCGGTCATCATGTTCATGGCGATGCGCCTCAGAATGTCTTGCCGGTGAGGAGGACGACGTGCTCGGCGATCGGCCCGAGCGCGAGGGAGGGGAGGAACTGCAACCCGCCGAGGATGAGGATCACGCCCGCCAGCAGCCCGGCGAAGAGGGGTCCGTGGGTCGGGAAGGTGCCCGCGCCCTCAGGCGCCTTCACCTTCGCCGCGATCGACCCGGCGATCGCCATGACCGGCACGATGTAGGCGAAGCGTCCCAGCAGCATCGCGATGCCGAGGGTGACGTTCATCCACGGCGTATCGGCGGTAAGCCCGCCGAAAGCCGAGCCGTTGTTCCCCGCGGCCGAGGTGTAGGCGTAGAGCATCTCCGTCAGCCCGTGCGGACCGCCATCCTGGATGGAGGCAGCCGCGACGGGCAGCACGACCGCCACCGACGCGAAGCCGAGGATCGCGACGGGCAGGACGAGGACGGCGAGCATCGCCAGTTTCACCTCCCGCGGTCCGACCTTCTTGCCGAGGTATTCCGGGGTACGGCCGACCATCAGCCCTGCCACGAACACCGCGAGCAGCGCGAAGACGAGGATGCCGTAGAGTCCGGAGCCGACGCCGCCCGGCAGGACCTCGCCCAACTGGATCAGGAAGAGCGGGACGAGGCCGCCGAGCGGGGTGAAGCTGTCGAACATCGCGTTCACCGCACCGCAGGAGGCACCGGTGGTCGTCGCGGTGAACAGCGCGACGAGTGCCTGGCCGAATCGGACGTCCTTGCCCTCCATGTTGCCGAGCGCGGGATCGAGTCCGGCCGCGAGGTGGAGCGGGTTGCCCCCGGCCTCCGCCGCATAGACCGCCGCCGTCGCGAAGACGACGAAGCCGACCATCACGGCCAGCAGCGCGCGCCCCTGCCGAGGATCGCGCACGAGATGTCCGAAGACCAGCGCGAGGGCGAAGGGAATGACCTGGTGCGCCCAGATCTGGAGCGAGGTGACGAGCGCCGACGGCCCCTCGAACGGATGCAGCGAGTTCACGCCGAAGAAGCCGCCGCCATTGGTACCGAGGTGCTTGATCGCGACCTGGAAGGCGACCGGGCCGAGGGGGATGGTCTGCTCCGCGCCCTCCAGCGTCGTCGCCGTGACGTACGGCGACAGCGTCTGCGGCATTCCGAGCGCCAGGAAGGCAACGCCGACGAGGAGCGCGAGCGGAAGCAGGATGTAGAGCGTGACGCGGACGAAGTCGGCCCAGAAGTTGCCAAGGTCCTTCAGCCCGCCTGCCGCGAAGGCGCGCGAGACCGCAAGGGCCAGCGCGATGCCGGTGCTGGCGGAGAGGAAGTTCTGCACCGTCAGCCCCGCCATCTGCGAGAAGTAGGACAGCGCGCTCTCCCCGCTATAGGCCTGCCAGTTCGTGTTCGTGACGAAGGACACGGCGGTGTTGAAGGCGAGCCAGGGCGACATCCCGCCAAAGCCCTGCGGGTTCATCGGCAGCACGCCCTGCAGCCGCAGGATCGCGAAGAGCAGGAGGAAGCCGGCCGCGTTCGTCGCGAGCATCGACAGGGTGTAGGGCTTCCAGCCCTGCCCCCGCTGCGGATCCACGCCGCCCGCGGCGTAGAGCAGCCGTTCCACCGGTGCGAGGAAGGTCACGCGGCCCGCCGCCACCGCGACGATGGCGCGGGCGATCGGGAAGGCCGCGGCGACTGCGCAGCCAAGCACGGCCGCGATCTGCAGCCAGCCGAGAAGGGTCATGTCACAGGCTCTCCGGCCGCAGCAGGGCCCAGACGAGGTAGAGCAGCAGGCCGAACGCGACCGCGCCGCCGAGGAGCAGTTCGAGCATCGCAGTCAGACCCGGTCGCAGGCGGCGACGTAGGCGGAGAGCAGCAGGAAGCTGCCGAGGCCGATGAGGAGGACGAGGACGTCGAGCACGCGGTGGCGCTCCCTTCAGGGTGTTCCGGACCGTGGAGGGTTAGGCGCCCCGCGCGTAAAGGAGCGATGCCGAAGGCGGCCGCGTCGCGTAAAGGTTGCGCAAAGACCTTGCCCGGAGGCGCCGTGCTGCGCCGGTCCTGCCGCGCCTGGCATCGGGTCCGGGCCCCTGGCGCCGGCCCGCCGGGCGACGAAAGCAGGGCTTGGCGCCCGTGGATCGAGGAGACAGGATCGGGCGACCCAGCCGGAGCCGCCCATGCGAACCCTCCTCCTCGCCTTCCTGTCGGTCCTGGCGGCGGGGGCGGCCCGCGCACAGCAGGCTCCGGTCACGCTCCTGTCCTACGCCGGCATCTTCCGCGACAACTACACGGACGTCGTGCTGCGTCCCTTCTCCGCCACGGGCGGACCGGTCCAGTACGCGGAGGGCGGGACCTCCGCGCAGATGCTCGGCACGCTCCGCGCGCAGCGGGCGGACCCGCAGACGGACGTCGTCATCATGGACGTGACGACGGCCGCCCTCGCCTGCGCGGAAGGGCTGGTGGAACGGATGGACCCCGCGCAGTTCCCGGTCCTCGCCGAGCTGGACCCTATGGCGCGGGAAGCGGGCGGCGGCTGCGGCCCGGCCGTGACCTACGACCACCTCGTCATGGTCTACGACACGCGGGCAGTGCCGCAGCGCCCGGCCGGCTTCGCGGCGATGTGGGATCCGGCGCAGCGCGGACGCGTCTCCGTCTCGGCGCCACCGAACATCCAGGGGCTCGCCCTGACGGCGATCCTCGCGCACTCCATGGCCGGGGACTGGCGCAGCATCGGCCCGGCCATCGCGCGCCTGCGGGACCTGGCGCCGTCGGTGCAGACCTTCGACCCGCAGCCGGACGGCTACACCCTCATCCTGAATGACCAGGTCCGCTTCGCGACGGGCTGGAACGCGCGGGCGCAGCTCTACGCGGACCAGTCGGGCGGCCGCATCGGCGTCGTGCTGCCCAACGAGGGGACGGTGTTCCAGATCAACACGATCAACATCGTGGCGGGATCGAAGAACCGGGCGCGGGCGGCTGCGCTGTTCAACCACGCGCTCTCGCCCGCGGCCCAGGCCGCCTTCACCGAACGGATGTTCTACGGCCCCACCAACCCGCGCGCGTCCGTCACCCCGGCGGCGCTGGCGCGGACGGCGCTCGCCCCGGATTTCCGGCAGCGGGTGATCCCGCTGGACTGGAACGAGATGCTGCGCCTGCGCGACGGCTGGAATCAGCGCTGGCGGCGCGAGGTGATCGCGGCGTCGTCGCGTTGAGCGACGCCTTGGCGAACGTCGCGTTGACCGACGCCTTCGCGAACGTCGCGTTGAGCGACGCCTTGGAGAATGTCGCGCTGGGCGGCACCATGGACGACGTTGCGGCTGGCGACTCCTGGAGGGTCGTCGCGTCGGGCGGCATCGGACATGGCACTGCGTGGCGCGACGACCGCGGGCCGGAAGCGCGTTGAGCGGCGCCGGGCACCTCTTGGCGTCCGGCACGGCCCCGGTGTCCGCAAGTGCAGCCAGAGGGCACCTCTCGCTCGAAGGCCTCACGCGGCGCTTCGGACCCGGCCCCGCGGCGGTGGATGCGCTGTCGCTCGCCGTGCCGCGGGGCGTGCTGCTGGCGCTGCTCGGACCGTCGGGCTGCGGCAAGACGACCACGTTGCGTCTGATCGCCGGCCTGGAACGCGCCGATGCGGGGTGCGTCCTCGTGGCCGGGCGCAACGTCACGGCGCTGCCGCCGGAGGCGCGCAACATGGGCGTCGTGTTCCAGTCCTACGCCCTTTTCCCCCACCTGACCGCGGCGGGGAACGTCGCCTTCGGTCTCGAGGCCCGCCGGCTGCCGCGGGCGGAGCGAGACCGGCGCGTGGCCGAGTCGCTCGCCCTCGTCGGGCTGGCCGACCTCGCCGGCCGAAAGCCGCGTGCGCTGTCGGGCGGGCAGCAGCAGCGCGTCGCCCTCGCCCGCGCGCTGGCCATCCGCCCCGACGTCCTGCTGCTGGACGAACCGCTATCGGCCCTCGACGCACAGCTTCGGGACGAGGTGCGGGAGGAAATCCGCGCCCTGCAGAAGCGTCTGTCCATGACTGCGGTCTTCGTGACGCACGATCAGGCCGAAGCCCTGGCGATGGCCGACCTCGTCGCCGTCATGCATCGCGGCCGACTGGAACAGATCGGGCCGCCGGACGCCCTCTTCGAGCGGCCCGAGACCCCCTTCGTCGCGGGCTTCGTCGGTCGCTCCTCGCGCCTCGTCGGTGTTGTCACGGCCCCGGGCCAGGTCCGGGTGGCCGGGGAGATCCTGCGTGCGGCGGAGACGCCGGCCGGTGGAGCCGCGCAGGTCTTCGTGCGACCCCACCGCGTGCTCGTCGGCGAGGCGGGCGACCTGCCCGCGCGCGTGACGACGCGGACCTATGAAGGTGCGACGGCGCTCCTGACGCTCGAGACGCCGGTCGGCCCGCTGCTGGCCGAGGTCCCGGCCGGCGCCCGATTCGCGGCAGGCGATGCGGTGCGGGCGACGCTGCCCCCGGACGCGTTGCGGATCTTCGCGGCGTGAGGCAGTACCGGCGCCGGCCCGCCACGCGCGGGGCGACGGCATGACCGGATGGCTGCTGGCCGCGCCCGCCATGGCGGTCATTGCGCTGGGCTTCCTCTGGCCCCTGGCTATCCTGTTCCGCATCTCGCTCAACCGCACGGATGACATGGGCGCGATGCAGGCCGGCCTGGGCCTGGAGAGCTATACTAAGATCCTCGGCGACGACCTGACCGTCGGCCTGGCCTGGGACACGCTGGTCCTGTCGGGCGGCTGCGCTGCCGCCGCGGTCGCGCTCGCCCTCCCCGTCGCCCTCGCCGTCCGCGCGGCGCCACCGCGCTGGCGGGGGCCGCTCGCGCTCGTCGCCGTCGCGCCGCTGCTCGTCTCCGGCACGGCGCGGGTGATCGGCTGGATGGCGATCCTCGGCGATGCCGGGACGATGAACGCGCTGCTCGGCCTCCTCGGGCTCGGGCCGTTCAGGCTCATCAACAACTGGACGGGCGTGCGCATCGGGCTGACGGAGAGCCTCATGCCCTACGCCGTGCTCGTGCTGCTGGCAGGGCTCGGGCGCCTCGACCCGCGGCTGGAGGAAGCGGCGGCGACGCTCGGCGCGGGACGGGCGCGCACCTTCCTGCGCGTGACCCTGCCGCTCGCGGCGCCGGCCCTGGCGGCCGCCTTCGTGCTGACGCTCGTCCTGGGGGCCTCGGCCTTCATCACGCCGCGGCTGATGGGCGGTGGGCGGGTCTTCGTGGTGGCGACGGAGATCTACGACCTCGCCTTGCAGACGGTGGACTGGCCGGGTGCGGCGGCGATGGCGATGCTCCTCCTCGGCGCCATCCTGGCCCTCGCCGCGCTGCGCGCCGCGATCGGGAGGCGGCCGGCATGAGCCGCGCGGGGCCGCGGCGCGCAGGGCCCGTGCTCCGGGCGGCGGCTGCCTGCGGCTTCCTGCTGCTGCTCGCGCCGCTGGTGGTCGTGGTCGTCGTTTCCTTCTCGGCGGGGGCCTTCCTCGCCTTCCCGCCACCAGGACTATCGCTGCGCTGGTATGCGGCGCTGCTGGCGAACGGGGACATGCTCGCGGCGCTCGGGACCTCGGCGGTGCTCGCCGCAATGGTGGCGGCGCTGTCGCTCGCACTCGGCTTCCCCGCGGCCTACGCCATCGTGCGGCTGAACTTCCCCGGGCGCCGGCTCCTCGCCGGGCTGCTCGTCGCGCCGCTGCTGCTGCCGACGCTCGTCCTCGGGCTGGCGGTGCTGCTCGCGTTGCAGCCGCTGGGCCTCACGGCGACCTGGCCGGGCCTGCTGATCGCGCACCTGACGCTCGCCGTGCCCTTCGCGGTCCGGATCCTCGCGACGGCGATCGGGGCCGTGCCGGCGGAACTGGAGGCGGCGGCACGGACGCTCGGCGCCTCGCCGCTGCGGGTTGCACTGCGGATCACGGTGCCGCTGGCCGCGCCGGGCGCGCTGGCCGCGGCGGCGCTGGCCTTCCTCGTGTCCTTCGACGAGACGGTGCTTTCACTGTTCCTCGTCGGCCCGCGGCTGACGACGCTGCCGGTGGAACTCTTCCGCTACGCCGAGCGGCGGACGGACCCCCTCGTGGCCGCGCTGTCCGTCTTGCTCGTGCTGATCGCCCTCGCCGTCGTACTCCTCGTCGAGCGTGCGGCTGGCCTGACGAAGACGCTGTCAAGGGAGTGAACGCGTGTCGAAGTATGTCGTGGCGGCGATGCCGCCCAGGATCAGCGGCGAGGTGGTCGCGCTGCTCGAACAGGCAGAGACCGCCACGATCGGCCACTGGCGCCACTGGGGCTTCGTGGACCGGGGCGTGCACGCCCTGCTGCGCGGCCGGCGGGTGGCGGGCACGGCGGTGACGGTGCAGATCCCCGGGCCCGACTCCACGCTCCTGCACCACGCGCTGGGCCTGCTGCGCCCCGGCGACGTCCTCGTCGTGGACCGGCTGGGCGATGTGCGGCACGCCTGCTGGGGCGGCGGCGTCACCGTGGCGGCCAAGGCGGCAGGCGCCCGGGCCGGTGTCGTGGACGGCCCCTGCACGGACCTGGAGGAGGTGGAGGCCTCGGAGTTCCCGCTCTGGGGCCGCGGCCTCGCGCCCATCACCACGCGGATCTACGACCTCGGCGGGCGGATGAACGTCCCGGTCTCGATCGGCGGTGCGGTGGTGATGCCCGGCGACGCCGTCCTCTGCGACGAATCCGGCGTCCTGATCCTGCCGCCGGCCGAGGCCGAGGCCGAGGCACGCGCGGCGATCGCCCGGCAGGAGAGGGGCCTGGCGACGCAGGCCCGCTGCGCGGCGGGCGAGAAGCTCGGCGCGATCAGCGGCGCCACCGCCAAGGTGGAGGCGGGGCTGTGACGGTGCAGCGGATCGCGATGCTGCAGCCCGTCGGGGAGGAACAGCTGGGCATCATCCGGTCGCTCCTGCCGGACGGCTTCGTGGTCCATGCCGTCGCCGGCCGGTCGCAGGCCGACCTCGAGGCGGCGGCGACAGAGGCGGACTACGCCGTCTGGTGGGACCTGCCCGTGCCAGAGGCGGTCATGGCGGCGGGACCGCGCCTGAGGCTGCTCCACAAATGGGGCGTCGGCATCGACAACGTCGACCTCGAGGCCGCGCGGCGCCGGGGCATCCTCGTCGCGCGCACGACGGGCAGCAACGCCATCCCGGTCGCGGAATTCACCGTCGGCGCCCTGATCGCGCTGGCCCGTCGCATCCCGTGGGCCCATGCCTCCACCGCTAACGGCGGCTGGGAGAAGAACGCGGTCTGGCGACGGAGCATCATGGTCTCCGGCAAGACCGTCGGCATCGTCGGCATGGGCAGCATCGGGAAGGGCGTCGCGAAGCGGCTGGCGGCCTTCGACTGCCGCATCCTCTACCACAACCGAAGCCGCCTGCCGGCGGCCGAGGAGAGCGCGCTCGGGGCGGAATACGGCACGCTCGATGACCTGCTGCGCGAGAGCGACGTCGTCTCGCTGCACTGTCCGCTGACGCCGGAGACACGGGGCATGCTGGACGCGCGCGCCTTCGGGCTGATGAAGCCCGGCGCGCTCCTCGTCAACGTCGCGCGGGGCGGGGTGGTGGTGGAGGATGCGCTCGTGGACGCGTTGCGCTCGGGGCACTTGGCCGGGGCCGCGGTGGACGTGTTCGAGGCGGAGCCGCCCCCGCCGGACCACCCCCTCCTGCGGATGGACAACGTTCTGGTCACGCCGCACATCGCGTCCACCGCCTACGAGAACTCGCGCCGCAGCATCGGCCACTGGCTCGGCAACATCCTCCGTGTCTCGCGCGGGGAGCCGATCCCCGAGGCGGACCGGGTCGCGTAGCCCCCAGCTGGCTGTTCCTGCGATCGCCGGCGCCGTCCGGTTTCCGCCGGGCGCCGTGGCAGGCTGCGGGCGGGCGGACGAGCGAAGCGGACGCCCTCGGCACCGCGCCGACCGCCTCCGGCAGGGTGGTGCCCCGGCTACCGGTGCCAGGAGCCGTGCGTCGCCGGCCGGCGCGCCTGGACGAGCCACGCGCTCCTCGCCGCCGGACGGAACGACGACAGGCTTACCTCCAGGGCTTCGAAGGCATCCGAACGTCTCCCGCGCTGACGCGGATCCGTGACCGGGTCACCTCGCCGCGCGGGGTTCGAAGCCCTGCCGCCCCCGCGAGGTACGGGCGGGCATCGTCAGGCCATCACCCCCGGAACCGTGCGGCTTCTGTCACGAGCGGCCCCGTGGCCATCGCGCCGCGGAAATCGAAGCCGTAGTCGAAATCGGCACGGCGCGCCCAGACCTGGCGGGTTTCGATCAACGGCACGGCGCAGTCCGCGGCCACGATCCGGCGCTGCGCCTCCGCCCACAGATCCATCTGGCGTTCCGCGTCGGGCTCGCCCCGCGCCGCGTCGATCGCCGCATCGGCCACGTCGCAATGGGAGAAGTTGGTGACAGCGCCCGGACGGCCCGTGGCGCTGCGCGAGTGAAAGAACTGAGTCAGCATCGCGTCGGCGGTCGGGAAGCGCGCCGCGGCGTAGTGGACCATGGGGCTGAGATCCTGCCGGATCATCTGGTGATAGGTCAGGTGGTCCACGACCTCCACCTCCAGCACGATCCCGGCGCGGCGGAGCTGGGCCTGGACCACCTGGATCGCCCCGAGCATCGCCGGGTTCTGCGTGTGGATCGTCCGCAGCCTGATCCCGCCGGGGTAGCCCGCCGCGGCCAGCAGCCGCCTCGCTCCGTCCGGATCGGGGCCGGGGAGCGACAGGTCCGGCGCGAAGCCGCGGTAGGACGCGGGGATGACGCTGCGGCCGGCCCGGGCGAGGTCGGCGCCGCGCCAGGCGACCAGGTCCGGGCGGTTCACGGCCAGCGCGACGGCCCGGCGCACGCGGGGATCGTCGAGCGGCCGCTGCGTCACGTTCAGGTGCAGCCAGGACAGTTCCGCGGGATCCACCACGTCCACCACGGCCCCGTTGCGGCGCTGGCGCGCGATCCATGCCTAGTCCTGAGGACCTTCGACGACGTCCGCCTCGCCGGCCTGGAACGCCAGATCCGCCGTCGGAAGCGAGGCGACGAAGCGGTAGTCGATGCCGCGAAGGGCCGGGCTGCCGCGGAAGTACGCATCATGGGCCGCGAAGCGCGCGGACTGGCCCGGGACACCGCCATCCAGACGAAAGGGGCCCGCGCCGATCGCCGAGGCGGGCGTCCCCGCCGGCGGCGCGTCATGCGCCCGGCGGGACAGGACGAAGCCGCCGGCGTAGTTGGCCAGCAGGCCGAGGAGCGCGGGCGCAGGGTCGCGCAGCGCCAGCCGCACGGTCCACTGGTCGAGCGCCCGTACGGCCTCGAGGCCGGCATAGTCGGCGGCATAGCCGGACGTCCTCGGGTCCGCCGCCTTGCCGAGGCTGAAGACGACGTCCTCCGCCGATACCTCTCCGAACCCGCCGTGGAACACGACGCCGCGCCGGAGCCGGAAGGTCCAGACGCGCCGGTCGGGCGAGGCGTCCCAGTCCTCCGCCAGGTCCGGCTCGATGCCCGCCGGGTCGATGGAGCCTGGCCGAAAGCGCACGAGCGCGGCGTGTATCCAGGACACGGCCATGCGGTCGTGATGCGCGGTCGCCATGTGCGGATCGAGTGTGCCGATCCCGCGCGGCGCGAGGACGACGATCCGAACCACGTCACGGGCCTGGGCGCGGGCTGACCGGGGCCGCGAGGCGAGAAGGGCAGCGCCGCCGAGAAGGAGCCCGCGGCGCCCCGGCCGCACGCCGTCGGCGACGCCGCGCATCAAGGCTTCGCGGCGGTCATCGGCGGCAGGCCGCCGGAGCGCAGGATGAAGTCGGCGATCTCGGCAACCCCCCGGTTCTCCTTCAGGTTGGTGAAGAGGAATTGGCGCGCGCCGCGCATCTTCCGTGCGTCGCGGTCCATGACGCCGAGGTCCGCCCCGACCAGCGGCGCGAGATCAATCTTGTTGATGACGAGGAGGTCGGACCGGGTGATGCCCGGGCCACCCTTGCGCGGGATCTTGTCGCCCGCCGACACGTCGATCACGTAGATCGTGAGGTCCGCGAGCTCCGGCGAGAAAGTCGCCGCGAGGTTGTCGCCGCCGCTCTCGATGAAGAGGACCTCGAGGTCCGGGAAGCGCGCGACCATGTCGGCGGCGGCCGCGAGGTTGATCGAGGCGTCCTCCCGGATCGCCGTATGGGGACAGCCGCCCGTCTCCACGCCCACGATCCGGTCGGGTGTCAGCGCCCCGGAGCGGGTGAGGAACTCCGCATCCTCCCGCGTATAGATGTCGTTCGTGATGACCGCGAGGCGGTGCGTGTCGCGCAGGTGCTTGCAGAGGCGGTCGGTGAGCGCCGTCTTGCCAGAGCCGACGGGTCCGCCGATGCCGACCCGGAGCGGCCCGTTCGGCGTGGCCCGACGCTCCGCCGCGGGCCCGACGGCTTCGGTGCTGGTCATGAGCGGAATAGCCTCGTGTACTGCGTCTCGTGACGCATCGAGAGAAGGTCGAGGACGGGAACGGCGGTTCCGAGCGAATCGAGGTCGGACAGAAGCGCGGTGTCGGCGGCGGCGCTGACATGGGGGAGGAGGGCGGCAATCGCGATCTGGCCATCGGTCTGGCCGAGCGGCACCAACCTCACGCCGGCGGAGACGAGGTTGGCGGCAAACGCCGAGAGGAAGCCGACGAGCGTGGGACGCAGCAGGATGCCGCCGAAGCCCGCGGCGGCGCCGACGGCCGCCGCATGCGGGAGGGCGCGGCCGTGGCGGCGGGCATAGGCGGCGAAGCCCGGATCAGGCCACGCGGCGTCCGTGACGGCGGCGAACGCCGCGCCCTGAGCCGTGGATTCCAACGCGGTCTCCGCCGTGCCACGAAAGGCCAGCGCCAACTCCGTCGCGGCGTCCAGAGCGGTGTCGTCACTGGCCGCAGCCGCGCGATGGCAGGCCGCGAGCACCGCGCCGTCCACGGTGCCGGCTCCCTGAGCCAGCGCTGCCGCAGCATAGCCGACGAGGTCATCGCGGGTGCGGACGAGCCCCTCCTCCACCGCCGTCTCCAGGCCGTGGGAGTAGGTGTAGGCGCCCACCGGATAGGCCGGCGACAGCCAGGCCAGGAGGCGGAGGAGATCGCCGTCAGCCGTGATGGTGGTCATGGCCGTGCGCGTGGTGATGGCCATCATCGTAGGGATGCGGGTGGGCGTGCCGGTGATGCGGGTCGCGGTTGTGCTCGCCGTAGGCCCCGCCTTCCGGGTCGAAGGGCGCATCCACGCGCCGCACCGTCGCGCCAAGGCCTTCGAGCATGTGGACGATCACGTGGTCGTAACGAATCAGGATGCGGTCCGCCGCGATCTGTGCGGGCAGGTGACGGTTGCCCAGATGCCAGGCGAGGCGGAGAAGGTCGTGACCGCTGGCGGCCCGTACCTCCACGAGCGGTTCCGGCGCGGCGCGGACTGCGACGATACCACCGTCCTCGAGCGCGAGGCCGTCGCCGTCCCGCAGGACGGCCGCTTCCGGCAGGTCGAGCAGGAAGTCGAGGCCGCCGATGCCCGTATACCGCCGGCGCCGGCGATGCCGGTCGTCGAAATCCACGGTCACCGCGTCCGTCGCGCGGGCCGCATCCCAGGATCCCGAGGGCAGGACGCGCGTGGCGCGCGGAGGGGTTGTGCTGGTCATGTGGCCGATCCTACTCGTCTCATGGCCATGTCCTCTCAGAACAGGAAGTAGCGCTGCGCCATCGGCAGCGCCTTCGCGGGTTCGCAGACCAGGAGTTCGCCATCGGCGCGCACCTCGTAGGTTTCCGGGTCCACCTCCATGACGGGCAATGCGTCGTTCAGCACCATGTCCCGCTTGGTGATCCCGCCGCGGGTATTGCGCACGGCCACGAGGGGGCGCGTGAGGCCGAGGCGCCCCGCAATCCCATCCGCAACCGCCGCGGCGCTGGTGAAGGTGACGGCCGAATGGACCCGTGCCCCGGCGAAGGCGCCAAACATCGGGCGGTAATGCACGGGCTGCGGGGTCGGAATGGAGGCGTTGGGATCGCCCATCGGCGCCATGGCGATGGTCCCGCATTTCAGGATCATGTCAGGCTTCACGCCGAAGAATGCTGGCGACCAGAGGACGAGGTCGGCGAGCTTGCCGACCTCCACGCTGCCCACGTGCTCCGCGACACCCTGCGCGATCGCGGGGTTGATCGTGTACTTCGCGACGTAGCGCCGGGCGCGGAGGTTGTCGTTCTCGCCCGTCTCCCCAGGAAGCTGGCCGCGCTGCACCTTCATCTTGTGGGCGGTCTGCCAGGTCCGGATGATCACCTCCCCGACCCGGCCCATCGCCTGGCTGTCGGAGGACATCATGCTGATCGCGCCGATGTCGTGCAGGATATCCTCCGCCGCGATCGTCTCCCGGCGGATGCGGCTCTCGGCGAAGGCCACGTCCTCCGCGATGCGGGGGTCGAGGTGGTGGCAGACCATCAGCATGTCGAGATGCTCGTCCACCGTGTTCACGGTGTAGGGCATCGTCGGGTTGGTCGAGGAGGGCAGGACGTTCGGCAGCCCGACGACGCGCAGGATGTCCGGCGCGTGGCCGCCGCCGGCGCCTTCGGTGTGGAAGGCCTGGATGGTACGGCCACCGATCGCGGCGATCGTGCTCTCGACGAAGCCGCTCTCGTTCAGCGTGTCGGTATGGATGGCGACCTGCACGTCCATCGCGTCGGCGACGCGGAGGCAAGTGTCGATGGCCTTCGGGGTCGTGCCCCAGTCCTCATGCAGCTTCATGCCGCAGGCGCCCGCGCGGATCATCTCCTCCAGCGCCCCGGGCAGCGCGGCATTGCCCTTGCCGAGTAAGCCGAGGTTCATCGGGAAGCCCTCGGCGGCCTGCAGCATGCGGGCGAGGTGGAAGGCACCGGGCGTCGCGGTCGTGGCGAGCGTGCCATGCGCCGGCCCCGTGCCCCCGCCGAACATGGTGGTGATGCCGGAGGCCAGCGCCTCCTCGATCTGCTGCGGGCAGATGAAGTGGATGTGCGGGTCGATGCCGCCGGCGGTGAGGATCCTCCCCTCCCCCGCGATGATCTCCGTGCCCGGGCCGATCAGGACGGTGACGGCCGGCTGCGTGTCGGGGTTGCCGGCCTTGCCGATCGCGGCGATCTGGCCGTCCCGCAGCCCGACATCGGCCTTGTAGATCCCGGTGTGGTCGAGGATCAGCGCATTGGTGATGACGGTGTCCATCGCGCCGTCCGCGCGCGTGGCCTGGGACTGCCCCATTCCGTCGCGGATCACCTTGCCGCCGCCGAACTTCACCTCCTCGCCATAGACCGTCTCGTCGCGCTCGACCTCGATGAACAACTCGGTGTCGGCAAGGCGGACGCGATCCCCGGTGGTCGGGCCGTACATGCCTGCATAGGCGGCGCGGGAGAGGCGCGCGGGCATCAGGCCGGTCCCTCCACCTCGCCGCGGAAACCGTGCACGGTCCGCGCCCCGCTGAAGGGGATCAGGCGGACGGTGCGGGTCTGCCCCGGCTCGAACCGCACGGCGGTGCCGGCCGCGACGTCGAGGCGCATCCCGCGCGCGACGGCACGGTCGAATCGCAGGGCCGGGTTCGTCTCGGCGAAGTGGTAGTGGCTGCCGACCTGCACCGGGCGGTCGCCGGTGTTCGCAACCTCCATCTCCGTCGCCTCGCGGCCCGCGTTGATCTCGATCTCGCCGGGGGCGAGCAGGAATTCGCCAGGGATCATCGGGCGCTCCTCAGCGGATCGGTTCGTGGACGGTGACGAGCTTCGTGCCGTCGGGGAAGGTGGCCTCGACCTGGATGTCGTGGATCATCTCCGGCACGCCTTCCATCACCTGGTCGCGCGACAGTACGGCCGCCCCGTCGCGCATGAGGTCGGCGACGCTGCGGCCATCGCGTGCGCCCTCCACCACGAAGTCGGTAATGAGGGCGACGGCCTCGGGGTGGTTGAGACGTACCCCGCGCTCGAGGCGACGGCGCGCGACATGGGCGGCCATCGCGACGAGCAGCTTGTCCTTCTCGCGAGGGGTCAGGTTCATGCGGTCATCCCCGTCCCGATGGGTTCACGTCGCCCACAGCCGCGGCAGGCGGGGCGGAAGGCCGAGCGCCGCGGAACGCAGGCAGAGCAGGCCCGCCGCGAGCGAACGACGGACTGCGGTCGCGCCGCCCAGGAAGCGGGCAAGGAGCAGCCCGGGGCGCGGCACGGTGGTCCCCCCGGCGCGCCGTCGAGCGCGGCGCGGAGCGCCGGCAGGTGCACTTCGGCACCGGGAGCGGCGAGGAGGAGTGTGGCGTAGGCCTCGGCACCGGCGAAGCCGAACCGGCCGCGGAGCGGCGCGAGGTCGCCATCGAGACGCAGCCCGTCGGCCCAGAGCAAACGCCCACCGCGGCGAAGGCGCCAGGCATCACCGACACTGCCCGAGGCGAAGCGCTCGCCCATGGCGGCCCGCCCGAGGACAAGGCTGTCCGTGAGTACAAGCCTCGCGTCGGGCGCGAGCGATATGTCGGCGCGGCGGCGAAGCCGGGCCCCGCTGAACAGGATGGTCTCCTGCGGAATCCATTCGAGAACGGCACCCGGGCCGACATCGAGCCGCAGCGCGATCTCCGCTGATGCGTCGAGGGCGCGATACACCTTCTCCGCCGCCGGCGTGCTGACGGTGACGCAGGCCCCGGGCTGCAGACGCAGATCCACCGAAAGCCTGTCGCCGCCGGCTACCCCGCCTGCCGTGTTGACGACCGCGACGACGGGGTTCTCCCCGGGCTCCGGCGTGGGAAACAGGGCGCGAAGCGGCGAGACCTGGCGCAGGTCCCGCAGCGCAGCGCCGCGCGGCCCGGGTCCGAATGACAGCGCCAGGCTGCCATCGGCCCGCTGGTGCCTGGTCCGGAGCGTAGCACCGCCGTCCAACCCCATCACGCCCCGCCGAGCGCCCGGACCGCGAGCGCGGTCGCAGAGGCGCGGTCCTCGATTCCGAGCTTCACGGAGATGCCCTCCATGTGCCTGTTCACTGTGCGCGGGGAGAGGACGAGGATACCGGCAATGTCGCGGTTCGCCTTGCCGCGCGGGAGCCAGAGCAGGACCTTCGCGTCCCGTACCGTCAGGCCGAGGCGGTCGGGCAGCAGCGTCTCCCCACCGGCCAGGTCGGACAGGCTGACGCGAAGCAGGATCTCGTCCGGCCCGATGCCGCCGACCTGCCGGAACTCGGTGACGCGCCCGTCAGTCATCACGACGGGCGGGGCGCCCGGCTCGGCGGGACCGCCGATCCGGCACGCGCAACCCGTCTTCCTCCGCGGGCATGGCAGCGCGCAGAAGCGCGGTGGCGCAGATCATTCGGAACCGCCTCCAGTCCGGCATCCGATCCTCGACGAAGTCGTAGGCCCGGGCGTGGTTCGCCCGCTCCAGGCGCAGCGTTACCCAGGGGCTGTTGACGAGCGACAACCTGCCGCGTTTCGGCTGCCGCCGCGGCACCTTCAGCCCCTCGCTGCGCCAGATTCGCTCCACCTTCCTGCGGTTCACCGTTCAGCCCGCATCCCGCAGCAACGCCGTGATACCGCGGTGGCCGTGGCGTCCATACTGCCGTGCCGGCCCGACGATGTCAGCCTTCAGCCCGGCCGCTTAAGGAGCCCCTGCGGGTCGAGGGCTGGACGGCCGCCCATGCCGACGCCTTCCCGTCCCTGGAACTGGCCGGGATGGCCTCGCGCAAGCGCCTGCAGCGCCCGGCGACCCTCTGGTGCGCACCCAACATCGCGGAATGGCCGCGGGCCGGCTCCTTCGGCCGGATGCTCGCCGACAACGACGCTGCGCGGTTCTACCTGCGCGACGCGCTCGCCGCCTCCGGCGCGCCACCCTTGCGGGAGTGACGGCGCGGCTGAACCGCCCGCCGGCCGGAGCCGGGACGGACGGCGCTTATCGGCCGCCCCGGCCGCGACCCGCACGCCGTCCCGACGCTCGCGCGCTATGCTGCCCGTCGGCGCCCCGACCGGCTCGCGCGGTCGTACCGGAACCGTCCCGGCCCGCCTTGTCAGCAACCGCCCGAAGGCGTCATGTCACTTGCCATTGAGGGGGAGGGGCCCGGCGCGATGACGCTGCCCGAGGAACTGCGCAGTCTCCGGCGGAGCATCGACAACATCGATGCCGCCCTGGTGCACGTGCTCGCCGAGCGGTTCCGCGTCACGCGCGAGGTCGGCGTCCTGAAAGCCCGGCACGGCCTTCCCGCCATGGACCCCGCGCGTGAGGAAGCCCAGGTGACCCGGCTGCGCCGCCTCGCATCGGAAGCCGGGCTCGACCCCGACTTCGCCGAGACCTTCGTGCGCGGTGTGATGGCCGAAGTCGTGCTGCAGCACGAACGCATCGCCCAGGACCACCGCGCCGAAACCTGACGCACCCATCACCAGTGTCGTAACCGGGCCGGATCCCTGACGGCACCTGGATTGACGCCGCTACGTGAATGCCTGGAATCGGTTGCCGTTCGTCCCGTGGATGGGACCATGGCCGAGGCGCACGTCATTCCGGGCGGCTTCGGTGTAGCCATTGCGTCGCCGGAACGGCAGGCCGACCCCGAGCGTCACCGCCTCTCTCGTCAGCTGATCCCTGCCAGCCGCAGCAGTAGACGAAGTGCAGATCTTCAAGGTCAAGCTGTGAGGTCGCGTCGTGGAGATGGTCTTGTTCGAGGCGACGGAGGCACGATGCAGACCCGTTCCCGGCGGGCACGGGCTTCAGCGATCGCAAGCAGCCGCCCATTCAGACGTGGAATGACTCCCCGCAGCCGCAACGCCCCTTTTCGTTCGGGTTGGTGAAGGTGAAGCCAGCCGACATCGCCTTCCGCTCGTAGTCCATCACCGTCCCGATGAGGAACAGCGTGGCCTTACGGTCCACCAGCACCGTCACGCCCTTGTCCGTCACGACCTCGTCGCCAGGCCCGCGCTCGTCCACCCAGTCCAGCTTGTAGGACATGCCGGAACAGCCCTTGGTCGAGACGGAGACGCGCAACAACCGCCCCTCCTGCGCCTTCGCGTAGAGGTCCCGAAGCCGCTCCGCCGCGCCCTCGGACAGCAACATCAGCGGCGGCAGCGCCCGGCGGGGCTTCGCGGGGGCATCGGTGGTTGTGCTCATGGCCTCACTCATCTCGTCACGCGCCAGTTCTCGTTCAATCAGTACATGTTCAACGCGAGCTTCGCGTCCTCGCTCATCCGCGAGGGATCCCAGGGCGGGTCCCACACGATCTCGACCTTCGCCTCCGTCACGTTCGCGACCCCGCGGACCGCCTCCTCCACCGCGCTCGGCAGCTCCTGTGCCGAGGGGCAGGACGGCGTCGTCAACGTCATCTCGACCTTCACCGCCCCGTCATCTCCGATCTCCACCGCATAGACGAGACCGAGTTCGTAGATATCCACGGGGATCTCCGGATCGTAGACCGTCTTGATGGCATCCAGCACCGCCGCCTCGTCCACCCGGGGCGGCGGAGCCACGGGCCCCTCCGGCGTCCAGCTCTCATGACGGGGGGCGTCGTGCGTCACCGGCGTCTCACTCACTCGAAGCCTCCTCCGCCCCGTCCAGCGCCGCGTTCAGCGTGTGCCACGCCAAGGTCGCGCACTTCACGCGGGATGGGAACTCGTGCACGCCCGACAGCGCCTGCAACCGCTCCAGGTCTTCATCCCCCTCGCAATCCGGGCACGCTCCGGTCATCGCCAGGTCGCGGAAGCGAACGCCCAACGTCCGCGCCTGCTCCACCGTCTTGCCCTTGACCGTCTCGGTCATCAGCGATGCCGAGGCCATTGAGATGGCGCAGCCCTTTCCCTGGAAGCCGACGTCGGCGATCCGTCCGGCATCGTCCAGGTCCAGCCACAACTGCATCCGGTCCCCGCACATCGGGTTGTCGCCGCGGGCCTCACGATCCGCGTCCTCCAACCGCCGGAAGTTCCGGGGCTTCCGCCCGTGGTCCAGGATGACCTCCTGATAGAGGTCGCGCAGGTCGTCGAACATCAAGAACTCCTGGACGCGCGATTCACGCGTCCGGATATCGCGGCACCCTGGCGCGCCCCGCGACGGCGCGTCATGCGAAGAACTTCCGTGCATGCCCCAGCGCGTCCGCGAGGAAGTCAACTTCCTCCCGGGTCGTGTACATCCCGAAGGACGCGCGGCAGGTGCTGTCCATCTTGAGGAAGACGTGCAGCGGCTCCGCGCAATGCCGCCCCGACCGCACCGCGATCCCCGCCCGGTCCAGCAGCGTCGCCAGGTCGTGCGAATGCGCGTTGTCCAGCGCGAAGGAGAAGACGCCGCCCCGGTCCTGCGCCCGCCCCAGCACCGTCAGCCCCTCGACCGCCGACAGCCGCGCCATCGCGTGGTCCACCAGCCCGCGCTCATGCGCCTCGATCGCGTCCATTCCGACCGCGGTGACATAATCCACCGCCGCATGCAGACCGATCGCCTCGATGATCGGCGGCGTCCCCGCCTCGAACTTCGCCGGCACCGGCGCGGGCAGATACCCGTCCCGCGTCACCTCCGCGATCATGTCCCCGCCGCCGAGGAAGGGCGGCATCCGCTCAAGCAACTCCCGCTTGGCGTAGAGAACCCCGATCCCCGTTGGCCCATAGAGCTTGTGCCCGGTGAAAAGGTAGAAGTCGGCGTCCAGCGCCTGCACGTCCACGCGCCGGTGCACCGCGGCCTGCGAGCCGTCGAACAGGACCTTCGCCCCGGCCTCGTGCGCCATCCGCGCGATCGCCGCCGCCGGCGTCACCGTGCCCAGCACGTTCGACATGTGGGTCACCGCGACGAGCCCGACCTTGCCGTCCGCCAGCAGCTCCGACAGGTGCTGCAGGTCCAGCTCACCCGCCTCGGTAATCCGGCAGATGCGCAGGTCGATCCCATTTGCGTCCCGCAGCATCTGCCAGGGCACAAAGTTCGCGTGATGCTCCATCTCCGACACCACGACGGCCTGCCCCGGCTCCATCACCCCGCGCCCGTAGGAATGCGCGACGAGGTTGATGCCGTGCGTCGTGGACCAGGTGAAGACGATTTCCCGCTCATCGCCCGCGTTCAGGAAGCGCGCCATCGCCGCCCGCGCCGCCTCGTACGCCGCCGTGGAGGCCTCGGAGAGGTGGTAGGCCCCCCGATGCACGTTGGCGTAGGAAGTCTCCATCATCCGCACCATCGCGTCGATCACCGGCCGCGGCTTCTGGGCGGAGGCGCCGGAATCGAGGAACACGAGCGGCTTTCCGCGCACCGTCTGGGACAGGATCGGGAAGTCCTGCCGGATGCGCTGGACGTCGAGCGCCGGGCGAAAGGAACCGTCCATCAGGCACGCCCTCCGTTGACGTCCCACCAGCCCGCGACGGCCTCTTCCAGCACCTCGCGCGCGACCTCGTCAGTGACGACTTCCACCGCCTCCTGCAGGAAGGCGCGAACGAGCATCGCCCGCGCCGCATCCACCGGAATGCCACGGGAGCGGAGATAGAACAGCCCCTCTTCCTCCAGCGCGCCGACGGTCGCACCGTGCGAGCACTTCACGTCGTCCGCGTAGATCTCCAGCTGTGGCTTGCTGTCCATCTCCGCATCCGGGGACAACAGCAGCGCCTGGTTCATCTGGTAGCCATCGGTCTTCTGCGCCTCGCGTCGGACCAGGATCTTGCCCTGGAATACGCCGCGCGACTTGCCGGCCAGAACGGTCTTCACCGTCTGCCGCGACGGGCAGTTCGGCGCCGCGTGGTCCAGCGACGTGGTCGTATCGGCCAGCCCGCCATCGGCCACCAGCTGCGCGCCGTTCAGGTGCGCCTCGGCCCGCGGCCCGTCGAGCAGCACATGCGTCTCCGACCGCGCGATCCGTCCGCCCGCGTTCAGCACGAACCCGTCATAGGCCCCGCCCGCCGCCACGCGTACACCGAGATGCGCCAGGTGGAAGGCATGCGCCGCCTCCCGCTGCACACGGACATGCGCAAGCCGCGCGTCCTCCGCGACCTCGATCTCGAAGACCGGGTTGTGCAGGTGCGCCGCCTCGTCCTCGCCGACCGAGGTCTCGATGAGCGTCAACCGCGCCCCACGCGCCAGCCGGATCAGGTGCCGCGGGTGGAAGGACGTCGCCGCCTCGCCGGACGCGACCGACAGCAGTTCGACCCGCCCCGCATCGGCGCCTTCCGGCACGTCGAGAACCAGCCCGTCCTCGAACAGCAGCGTGTTCAGCGTGACCATCGGCTGCGACGCAGACGCAACCTTGTTCAGCCGCTCCGCCGCGTCCGGCAGCGCCGAGGCCAGCGGCCGCGCGTCCAGCCCATCCAGACTCGACAGATCGGCACGGAACCGCCCATCGAGGAACACGGCCCGCCGCTCCGCCCGCGGCGTGGGAAGGTCGGGCGTGTCCCCCGACGCCGTCGTCAACGCCTCCCGGAATTCCGCCCGTAGGACCGGTGCGAGATCGGTGTAGCGCCAGGCCTCCACGCGCCGGGACGGCAGCCCGCCCGCGCGCAGCGTCTCCGCCGCGGCCTCGCGCAGCGCCGCGACGTGCGGCAGCGCATGCCCGGCCAGCCGCCCGCGCAGCCCCGCATAGCGGTGCAGGAACGGTGCCGCGTTGCCAAGCGACCCAGATGCGATCGCGTTCACGCCGCCTCCCCCAGCACGCCGGCATAGCCCTCGGCCTCCAGCCGATGCGCCAGCTCAGGTCCGCCCGAGGTCACGATGCGCCCCTGCGCCAGCACGTGCACCCGGTTCGGCACGATATGGTTCAGCAGCCGCTGGTAGTGCGTGATTACCAACGCCGAAAAGTTCGGTCCGCGCTGCGCGTTCACGCCATCCGCCACGATCTTCAGCGCGTCGATGTCGAGCCCGCTGTCCGTCTCATCCAGGATCGCGATCTTCGGCTGCAGCAGCGCCATCTGCAGCACCTCGTTCCGCTTCTTCTCACCGCCGGAGAAGCCGACATTCACGCCGCGCTTCAGCATGTCCTCCGGCATGGACAGCGCTCGCATCCGCTCCCGCGCCATGCGCAGGAACTGCATAGCGTCCAGTTCCGGTTCGCCGCGCGTGCGCCGCACCGCGTTCAGCGCGGTGCGCAGGAAGTTCGCATTGCCCACGCCCGGGATCTCGACCGGATACTGGAAGGCCAGGAACAGCCCGGCCGCCGCCCGCTCCTCCGGCTCCATTGCCAGCAGGTCCACGCCGTCGAAGGTCACGGAGCCCTCCGTGATCTCGTACCCCTCGCGCCCCGCGATCGCGTAGGACAGCGTAGACTTGCCGGACCCGTTCGGCCCCATCACCGCGTGCACCTCGCCCGAGGGCACCTCCAGCGAGATGCCCTTCAGGATCGGCTTGCCGTCGACCTCGGCGTGCAGGTTCTCAATGCGCAACATGACTAGCCGACCGATCCTTCGAGCGAGATTTGCAACAACTTCTGTGCCTCCACCGCGAACTCCATCGGCAGTTCCTTCAGGACCTCGCGGCAGAAGCCGTTGACGATCAGCCCCACCGCGTCCTCCTGGGATAGCCCGCGCTGGCGGCAGTAGAACAGCTGGTCCTCGGCGATCCGCGACGTCGTCGCCTCGTGCTCGACCTTGGCCGACTGGCAGCGGTTCTCGATGTAGGGCACGGTATGCGCGCCGCAGCGGTCGCCGATCAGCAGGCTGTCGCACTGCGTGAAGTTGCGCGCACCCTTGGCCTTCGGGTTGATCCGCACCAGCCCGCGATAGGTGTTCTGCCCCTTCCCCGCCGAGATCCCCTTCGACACGATCGTGGACCGCGTCCCCGGCGCTAGGTGGATCATCTTCGTGCCGGTATCGGCCTGCTGGTGGTTGTTCGTGATCGCGACGGAGTAGAACTCGCCCACGGAATCCTCGCCCTGCAGGATGCAGGACGGGTACTTCCAGGTGATCGCCGAACCTGTCTCCACCTGCGTCCAGGATACCTTGGACCGCTTGCCGCGACAGGCCGCGCGCTTCGTCACGAAGTTGTAGATGCCGCCCTTCCCGTTCTCGTCACCCGGGTACCAGTTCTGCACCGTGCTGTACTTGATGGAAGCGTCGTCCAGAGCGACCAGCTCCACCACCGCCGCGTGCAGCTGGTTCTCATCCCGCTGCGGCGCCGTGCAGCCCTCGAGGTACGAAACGGTGGAGCCCTCATCCGCGATGATGAGCGTTCGCTCGAACTGCCCCGTGCTCTTCGCGTTGATGCGGAAGTAGGTGGACAGCTCCATCGGGCAGCGAACGCCCTTCGGAATGTAGACGAAAGACCCGTCCGTGAAGACTGCCGAGTTCAGCGCCGCGAAGAAGTTGTCGCCCTGAGGCACGACCGTACCGAGGTACTTTCGCACCAGCTCCGGATGCTCCTGCACCGCCTCGGAGATGGCGCAGAAGATGATCCCTTCCTTCGCCAGCCGCTCCTTGTAGGACGTCGCGACGGAAACGCTGTCGAACACCGCGTCCACCGCGATCGGCATGCGCCCGCCATCCGCCGGGGTGTCGCCCGCGCCATCGACGCCTGCGAGGATCGCCTGCTCCTTCAGCGGGATGCCCAGCTTGGCGTAGGTGCGCAGCAGTTCCGGGTCCACCTCGTCGAGCGACTTCGGCTTCACCTTGTTCACGGGCGCCGCGTAGTAATACGCGTCCTGGTAGTCGATCGGCGGGTAGGTCACCGCGGGCCAGCGCGGCTCCTCCATCGTCTTCCAAAGCGCGAAGGCCTGCAGGCGCCATTCCAGCAGCCAGGCCGGCTCATTCTTCTTCGCAGAGATGAAGCGAACGATGTCCTCGTTCAGCCCCTTCGGCGCGAACTCCATCTCGATGTCAGTCTCGAACCCCCACTTGTAGCCGCCCTCGGTGGCGGCCTGTACGGTGTCGAGCGTCTCGGCAACGGCAGGCATCAGGCTGTCCTATTCGGCCGCGACGTACGCGGCAGGGGCTACGACGTGGGCGCGGTGGACCGCGCAGGAGGGGCGGGCGAGGTCGGCGATCGTGACGGCCGACAGCGCCGCGCGAACCGCCGCGTTGACCGGATCCCAGCGACCGCGGACGGGGCAGGAGCCCTCGGCTTCGCAGCCGCCGGTCGCGCCATCCACGCAGGCGGTCAGCGCGATTGGGCCATCCACCGCAACGACGACTTCCGCGAGGTTGATCGCGGCCATAGACCGGGTCAGGCGGTGTCCGCCGCGGGCGCCGCGCTGCGCCTCGACCAGCCCCGCCTGGGAGAGAATGCGGAGCACCTTCGCCACCGTCGGCTCCGCGACGCCCGTGGCGGCGGAGAGGGCGGGAGCGGTATGCAGCCCGTCCTCCTGTCCCATGCGGACGAGGAGGGCGACGGCATAGTCCGCGAGTTTCGACAGTCGGAGCACGGGGCCGTTCCGATCACCATTCCGGACCCCTGCGGTCCGGTATGCGGGAGATGCGGTCCCCACCGCCTCGCGTCAAGGCGAGCCGGCCTGGAAAACAACGCCTTGCACGGGCCCCGCTTCCAATCCGTGGTGGAGGGATCCGCGCCACCTCCGCTACCGTAAGGGCGGGGGGCGCCGGGCCCCGACAGGAGACGGATCCGCATGACGCGACGCCGCATGATGGGATTGCTGGCCGGGGCCCTCGCCGCCCTGGCGGCAACCCCCGCCCTCGCCGAACCCAGCCCCGACCAGGTGGTCGATGCTTTCGAAGCGGTGCTGGGCCCGCTCCGCGCCCGCCCGAGCCACACCAAGGGCACCTGTGCTGCCGGATATTTCGTCGCGACGCCGGAGGGCGCGCGGTACTCGGTTTCCCCGGTCTTCAACGGGCAGCGGGTGAATACGCTGATCCGCTTCGGCGTCGGCGTTACCTCCCCGACCGGCCCGGACACTGGCCGCACCACCCGCGGCCTGTCCATCCGGTTCGAGACCTCGGGCGGCGACATCTGGGAGATGGCGAACATCTCCGCCCCGATCTTCGGCTCGCCCACGCCGCAGGTCCTGGTGGACGGGCTGCTGGCGCGCCGTCCGGACCCCGCCACGGGGCAGCCGAACCCGCAGGCCGTCGCGGCCTTTGTCGCGGCCAATCCCGCCACGACGAACCAGGGCCGCTGGCTCGCCGCGAACAACCCGCCGGCGAGCTGGGCGACGACGCCGTACTGGGGCGTGAACGCCTTCCGTTTCCGCGGCGCCGACGGCGAGGTCCGACACGCCCGCTGGGTCTTCGAGCCGCGCGCCGGCGTGCTGCGCCTGACCGAGGAGCAGATGCGCACGACGCCTGCCGACTTCCTGGCCGACGAGCTGCGGCGCCGCGTTGCGTCGGGGCCGGTCGAGTTCGACATGGTCCTGCAGTTTGCTGCAGCCGGCGACGACGTGACGAACCCGACCGTCGCCTGGCCGGATGACCGTCCCCGCGCGACGGTCGGACGCCTGACCGTGACGGAAGTCTCGGCGGGGCCGGGCGGGCCTTGTGACCCGATTTCCTTCATGATCCTCGACCAGGCGCCGGGGGTCGAGATGAGCGACGACCCGACGCTCCAGGCGCGCGCGGCCGCCTACGCCGTTTCGCTGACCCGGCGGTCGCAGCCGCGCTGAGGGTCCGCGCTCGGCCCGCGCGACGTTGTTCCGCGCGGGCGTTGCATCCCGGACCGCACGTCGCGATGCGGCGTGATCGCCGCCCGTATCTGCTGGCGGCGGAGATGGCGTGCCTCGGCGTGTTCTGTTCATTCGACCGTGTCGGGGCGGCCACGGAGCGGGGCCTACGGCGCCGGCAGGGCGGGGGTCGGCCTGCCGTAGCGCGCTCTCCGTGGCCATGCTGGCGCCTCCCCTTCCACGCCGGTGGCCGGTCCCCCTACAAGGGCAGCCGTCACGGGGGCGAGGCAGGGCGGGCGCATGATGCTGGAGGGGAAGGTCGCGATCGTGACCGGGGCCGGCGGCGGCATCGGGCGAGAGATCGCGGTGGCGATGGCGCTCGCGGGTGCCAGGGTCGTCGTGAACGACATCGGGGCGTCGCTCACCGGGATCGGCGAGACCTCGGCGACGCCGGGGCAGCAGACCGTCGCGATCATCGAGCAGCGCGGCGGGACGGCGGTTGCGGACACGAATTCGGTGGCAGACTGGGACAGCGCGCGGCGGATCGTCGCGACGGCGATGGCAGCCTTCGGGCGGCTCGACATCGTCGTGAACAACGCGGGCATCCTGCGGGACCAGATCTTCCACAAGATGTCGGCGGAGGAATGGCGCGCCGTCGTCGACGTGCACCTGAACGGCAGCTTCTTCGTGTCCCGGGCCGCGGCGGAGCCGTTCCGGGCTCAGGGGTCCGGGGCATATGTCCACATGACCTCGACCTCCGGGCTCATCGGCAACACGGGGCAGTCGAACTATTCCGCGGCGAAGCTGGGCATCGTGGGGCTGAGCAAGTCCATCGCGCTGGACATGCAGCGCTTCGGGGTACGGTCGAACTGCATCGCGCCCTTCGCGTGGAGCCGGATGACGTCGTCCATTCCCGCCGAGACGCCGGAGCAGAAGGCGCGGGTGGCGAAGCTGCAGGCAATGGGGCCGGAGAAGAACGCGCCGCTCGCGGTGTTCCTGGCGAGCGATGCGGCGGGGGACGTGAACGGGCAAGTGTTCTCGCCGCGGATGAACGAGATCTTCCTGTTCTCGCAGCACCGGCCCGTGCGGTCGGTGCATCGGTCCGAGGGGTGGACGCCGGAGCTGATCGCGGAGCACGCGCTGCCGGCGCTGCGGGCGGGGTTCGTGGCGCTGGATCGCTCGCCCGACGTCTTCGCCTGGGATCCGGTCTGACGTGGGCGACGACCGGCCGATCCGGCAGACCGACTTCACCGCGGACGGGGAGCCGCGGCCGGAGACGACGGCGCGGCCGCGGGACGCGGCGACAATCATCCTCTGGCGCGAGGGGGACCGCGGAATCGAGGTGCTGATGGGGGTGCGCTCCGCGCGGCACCGGTTCATGCCGCAGCGGCTCGTGTTCCCCGGCGGGCGGGTGGACCCGATGGACCGGCGGTTGCCGATCGCCTCGGAGCTGGAGGACGGGACGCGGCGGGCGCTGGAACTGCGGGCCAACCCGAAGCTGGCGCAGGGCCTGGCAGTCGCCGCGGTGCGGGAGCTGCACGAGGAGACCGGGCTGATCATGGGGCGATACGAGAAGGGGCGGCTGCTGCCGGACCTCGCGCCGCTGCGGTATCTCTGCCGGGCGCTGACGCCGCCGCAGAGCCCGGTCCGGTTCAACGCGCGGTTCCTGATGGCGCCGGCGCGGGCGGCGGTGGGGAGCCTCGGCGGCAGCGGGGAGTTGGAGCACCTCGGGTGGTACCCGATCGGGGAGACGCCGCCCCATGAGCTCGCGCTGATCACGGCGCGGGTGCTGGAAGAGTTTCGCGCCGTCCTGGCCATGCCTGAGGCGGAGCGGGAGCGGCGGCCGCTCGTGTGGTTTCAGGGGCGGGACACGCGGAAGCTGGAGCGCACGTCGCCGCGGGAGGCGTGATGCTGGCCTTCCGTCGGCTCGTTCGCGTGGTCCGTCACAGCCATCCCGCGCGGCGGAAGCGCCAGTAGAGGGTGGCGCATATCGCGACGATGGCGGCGAGGACGGCGAAGTAGGCGCCGTCCCATTTCAGTTCGGGCATGTATTCGAAGTTCATGCCGTAGATCCCGGCGATGGCGGTGGGGACGGCGAGGATGGCGGCCCAGGCGGCGAGGCGGCGGGAGACTTCGGTCTGCTGCGACTGGCCGGTGAGGAGGCTGGCTTCGAAGGCGAAGGCGAGGACTTCGCGGAGCGTTTCGATTTCCTCCTGGCACTGGCGGACGTGGTCGTCCACGTCGCGGAGGAAGGGGAGCATCGCGGGGTCGCGGCTGAAGATCGGGGCGTGTTCGAGGCGGCGGACGACGGCGCCCAAGGGACCGACGGCGTTCTTGAGGCGGAGGAGGTCGCGGCGGAGGGTGTAGAGGCGCTCGACGTCGGTCTGCGTGAGGCTGCCGGCGAGGACGCGGTCCTCGATCGCTTCCGCTTCCTCGGCAATGGATTCGAGGACGGGGGTGTAGTTGTCCACGATGAAGTCGAGGATGGCGTAGAGGATGTAGTCCTGGCCGTGGCTGAGCGTCGCGGGGCAGGACTCGCAGCGCGCGCGGACCGCGGCGTAGGACGACGAGGGGCCATGGCGGACCGTCACGACGTAGCCGTCGCCGACGAAGAGGTGGGTCTCGCCGAAGGCGATCTTGCCGCCCATCATCTGCGCGGTGCGGGCGACGATGAAGAGGCTGTCGCCGTAGGTTTCCACCTTGGGGCGCTGGTGGGGTTTGGCCGCGTCCTCGACGGCGAGGTCGTGGAGGTTGAACTGGTGCTGGACCTCGGCGAGCAAGGGCCCGGCGGGTTCGAAGAGGCCGACCCAGACCATGTGGTCGGGGCGTCGGGACCAGTCGCCGGCCTGCTCGATCGGGATCTGGGCGACGGCGCGGCCGTGGGAATAGGCCTGGCAGGCGATGACGCCGCGGTGCGAGGCGGCGTCGTGCGCCTCGGCGCCCGGGGGCTTCCCGGGGGAATGGGGTGGTCCATGGGTCGCTCCGCCGGTTGCGGGCGAGGGTAGCGGGGGCGCGGGGCGCGAGGGGAGTCGCTTCGCGGGGTGCGGGCGGGTTTCGGACAAAAGGCTCACGCGGGTGACCGCCGTGGGCACGGCCGGCGTGCCGAGGTGGTGGGCGTCGTCGTGCCGGCCCGGGGGCGTCAGGTGGCGAGCCGCATTCTTCGGTTTCTGGACGCGAGGTGCAGCGTGCACGGGCGCCGCGGTGGGGCAAGGCCGGGTGCTACGCGCCGAGGGGATCGGCCTCGGGCATCTCGAGCGCGCGTTCGAGGGTGCGGGCGCCGCGGAGGGCGAGGTCGTCGCGGCCCTGCGCGGCGACGACCTGGACGGCGCGGGGCATGCGGTCCTCGTCCAGGCCGACGGTGAGGGCGATGGCGGGCTGGCGGGAGAGGTTCTGGGCGAAGGTCCAGGGGGCCCAGTCGCGCCAGAGGGCTTCGGTGGGCTTGATGGTCGGGGCGTCGGCGGCGAAGGCAGCGGTGGGGGTGGCGGCGGTCAGGATCAGGTCGTAGCGCTGGTGGAAGAGCGACATGCGATGCGCGGTTTCGACGCGCATCGCATCGGCGCCGAGGAAGTCGGTGGCGAGCATGGAGCCCTCGTGCCGCGCGACGTCGAGGAGGCCGGGGTCGAGGTCCCCGCGGCGGTCTTCCGGCGTGCTGGCGACGAGGCGGGCGAGGGCGACGCCCCAGACGCGGCCGAAGATGGCGCGGGTGTCCGGGAGGTCGGGGTCCACGTCTTCCACGCTGGCGCCTTCGGCGCGGAGGGCGTCGGCGGCACGTTGCAGGGCGGTTTCGCCGTCCTCGTCGAGGGGCGGCGAGAAGCCCCAGCGGCGGACGAGGGCGATGCGCATGCCCTGGACGCCGGACTCGATGCCCTGGCGCCAGTCGCGGGGGTCGTCGGGCAGGCAGAGCGGGTCGCGCGCATCGGCGCGGGCCATGGCGGAGAACATCAGCGCGGCGTCGCGGACGGTGCGCGTCATGGGGCCGGCGACGGCGACCGCCGCGCTGAACGCGCCGTGGGGCCATTGGGGGATGCGGCCGTAGGTCGGCTTGAAGCCGACGATGCCGCAATACGCAGCGGGAATGCGGATGGAGCCGCCGGCGTCGGTGCCAACGTGCAGGGGGCCGAAGCCGGCCGATGCCGCTGCGGCGGCGCCGGAGGAGGAGCCGCCCGGCGTGCGTTGTGTGTTCCAGGGGTTGCGGGTGATGCCGTGCAGCGGGCAGTCGCCGGGAGTCTTCCAGCCGAACTCGGTCGTCGTGGTCTTGCCGAGGATGACGGCGCCGGCGGCCTTCAGGCCGAGGACGGCTGGGGCGTCTTCCTTCTGCGGGGCGGGGTCGGTGGTGCGGCTGCCGCGGCGGGTGGGGAAGCCCGACAGGTTCAGCAGGTCCTTCACCGTGCAGGGGATGCCGTCGAGCGGGCCGAGGGCCGGCCGGCGGCCCAGCGTTGCGCCGACTCGCCGGCAGCTTGCAGGGCGCGAGGGTTCATGACGGCGAAGGCGTTGATGGCGGGGTTGTGGCGGGCGATGCGCTCGAGGATGGCCTGCAGGGCCTCGACGGGGGAGAGGGCGCGGCGGGCGTAGAGGGCGAGCAGCGTTTCCGCGGACATGCGCGCGGGGTCGGTTTCGGTCATCTCGGGTCCGCGGTGAGGGCCGGCGCAGGATGGCGCGGGGTGGGCGGGGGCGGAAGTCAGCGCGGGGGTGCCTCCGCGCGGGCGAAGGTGGCGCGGAGATGGGTGATCATCGCGCGGACCTTCTCCGGCAGGTAGGCGCGGGACGGGTAGACCAGCCAGGCCGCGGTGGAGAAGGTCGTCGCGGTGACGTCGTGCTCGGGGAAGACGTCGAGGAGCGTGCCCTCGGCGAGCGGCGCGTCCACGAGCCAGTCGGCGAGCAGGGCGGGGCCGAGGCCGGCGATGGCGGCGTCGCGCAGGGCCATCGCGGACGAGATGGTGATGTCCCCTTCGACGGGGATTCCCTCGGTGCGGCCCGTCGCGTCGCGGAAGGTCCAGCGGGTGCGGAACTCGCGGATGGGGAAGAGCAGGCAGCGGTGGGCGGCGAGGTCGTGCGGAGTCGCGGGCTTGCCCTGGCGGTGCAGGTAGGCCGCGCTGGCGACGACGCGGTAGCGGGTGTCCGCGAGTTTCGCGGCGACGTGGTCGCCTTCGACGGCAGGGGCGAGGCGGATGGCGAGGTCCACGCGCTCGGCGACGAGGTCGAGGTTGGCGTCGGTGAGCAGGAGGTCCAGGCGCAGGTCGGGGTAGCGGGCACGGAAGGCCGGGAGCGTCGGGAGGATGCGGACCTGGCCGAAGGAGACGGAGGACGTCAGGCGCAGCGTGCCGGTGGGACCGGCCGTGGCGGTGCGGGCCTCGGCGTTGGCGCGGTCGAGTTCCTCGACGAGGGGTTCGATGCGACGGAGGTAGCGGTCGCCGGCCTCCGTGGGCGCCATGCGGCGCGTCGTGCGCTGGAAGAGACGGAGGCCGAGCTCGGCTTCCAGGGCGGCGACGGCGCGGGAGACGGAAGACGGGTCAGTGCCGCGGTCCTTCGCGACGGCGGCGAAGGAGCCGCGGCGGGCGACGTCGAAGAGGAGACGGAGGGAGGGCAGGTCCATTCGTGCGAGTTTCGCACGGGACTGCGGTCCGGTTCCGCGTTTTTTTGGACCCGGCAGCACGGATAGGGGTTCGGCAGCGCCGATCGGTGGCGTGGCATGAGGGAGAGCAGGGCGATGGCGCAGGTCGGATTCCTGGGGCTGGGGGCGATGGGGGCGCGCATGGCGGCGCGGCTCGTCTCGGCGGGGCATGACGTGGCGGTGTGGAACCGCGACGCGGGGAAGGCGGAGGCGCTGGGGCAGGCGGGGGCGCGGATCGCGGGGACGCCACGGGCCGCCGCCGCGGGCGCCGGGGTGGTGATCGCGATGGTGCGCGACGATCCGGCATCGCGGCGGGTGTGGCTGGATGCCGCGGACGGGGCGCTGGCGGGCATGACGCCGGGGGCGGTCGCGGTGGAATGCTCCACGCTGACGGTGGCGGCGGTGCGCGCGCTGGCGGCGGAAGCGGCGGCGCGCGGCGTGCGCTTCGTGGACGCACCGGTCGTGGGCTCGCGGCCACAGGCGGAGGCGGGTGCGTTGATCCACCTTGCGGGCGGCGCGGCGCGCGACGTGGAGGCCGTCCGGCCGGTTCTGGCGGCCACGGGCGGGGCGCTTCACCACCTCGGCGATGTGGGCGCCGGGGCGGCGGTGAAACTGGCGGTGAACGCGATGCTGGCGGTGCAGGTGGCGGGGCTGGCGGAGCAGATCGGGGTGCTGGGGCGCGCCGGCGTGGACGTGGCGGCGGCGCTGGACGCGATCGGGACGACGCCTGTCGCGAGTCCGGCGGCGCGGGCCGCGGGTCTGGCGATGCTGGGTGAGCGTTTTCCGCCGCTGTTCCCGGTGGAACTGGTCGAGAAGGACATGGGCTATGCCGCGGCGGAGGGGATGGCGCCGATGGCGGCGGCAACGCGCGGCGTTCTGCGCGATGCGATGGCGCGGGGATGGGGCGCGGAGAACCTGACGGGGATCGTGCGGCTGTATCGTCCGGCGGAGATGGCGCCGACGGCGTGAGGCGATGGCGTGAGGCGATGGCGATGCGCGCGGGCCGCGGCTTGCTCCGGCCAGGCCGGCACCGCGGCGCGTCGCGACAGGCGCGACACGAGGTTGCGTGACCACGGGTTGCACGGGTCTGTAACGATGTCCCCGCAACGACGGTGGAAACGAGACGATGGGACTGGAGCTGGATGGCGCGACGCGCGCCTTCACCTTCCTGCGGCAGGGCGACGTGCTGCCGGCGGTGACGACGGGGCAGGTCCTGATGCGGCGGCACGGGCGCGGGGCGACGATCACCTGCGACGGGCAGTTCGGGCCGCGCACGAGGGCGGCGGTCGCGGGGTACCAGGGCGGACGCGGGCTCGTCGCGGACGGGGTCATCGGGCCGAAGACCTGGAACAGCCTGATGGCGGTGAGCGGGTTCCAGACGATCGACCTGGTGGATGGGACCGACCCGTCGCTCATCACCTACGAGGCGAAGGACATCCGCGACGCCGGCGGCGACCCGATCATCGTCTACGGGCAGTCGAACGGGCTGCTGTTCGCGATGTCGCAGATCGCCTCGCGCGCGCAGACGGGCAAGGTGATGCTGCTGCGCATCCACGGGCATGGCGGCAAGGGCGTGCAGAACGTCACGGGCGGCGAGATCAACGGGGCGCCGCACATGGCCTCCATCTCCCTCGACAGGTTCGAGGAGAGCGCGATGGCGCTGCTGATGATCCGGCGCATCTTCGTTGGCTTCGGCTGCGTGCAGCTGCTGGGCTGCAACGTCGGCGGCGGACCGAAGGGAAAGGAGCTGGTGGGCAAGCTTGCCCGGACCTGGGGCGTGCCGGTGACGGCGGGCATCCAGACGCAGTTCGCGGGCGGGAGCCAAACCTTCCGCTTCGAGGGGCCGACGGTCAGCGGATTCCCGAACGGGATGGACCTGGCGTCGTGGTCGGCCTCGGCCGAGACGATGTTCGGCAACGTTTCGATGGCGGCGTGACGCGTTCGGGCCGACGATCCCGGCGCGAATCGAGGAGAGACCGATGACGGCAATGACCCTGGTGACGGATGTCGGCGGGCGGATCTATCGGACCTGCGCGCAGAAGAACCCGGTCACCTGCGGGCCTGCGGCTTGCCTCATCATGTGGGCGAACGCGAACGGGGCGGACCCGCTGGCCGACGAGGGCGGGGTGATCGAGCTCTCCAAGCGTTTTCCAGAGCCGTGGACGCCGCAGGCCGGCGCGAACATCAACAACCTGTCGCGGGTCATGGCGCAGATGGGCATGCCGAACGCGGTGCAGCGGTATCCCGGGGACATGGCGGGCTTCAAGGGCGCGCTGGCGAAGCACGTAGGCGAGCGGAAGCCGGTTCTGGCCTTCCTGGCCTGGGATGGCACGTCGGCGCTGACGGGGCACTTCGTCGTGATCGGGCGGGCAAATCCGACCACGGGGCAGATCACGGTCCTCGACCCGCTGTTCGGGATGCAGGAGCTCTACGGGAACTCGCTGCCGTATTACTATCCTACCGACAGCGACAGCCTGACCTTCTCGGGGGCGATCGCCGTCTTGACGTAGGAGGTCGCGTGAGCGGACAGGCGAAGAGCGAGTCGAAGCCCTGGGAATGGCCTGAGGCGCATTGGCGCGGGCTGGTAGAGGCGGCGCGGGCCGGGCGGTCGCTCGCGCCGCGGGCCTGGCCGGAGGGGGCGCGGTGCTGCGTGGCGCTGTCCTTCGATGCGGACCACGAGACGATCCCGCTGCGGGACGCCGATGCGTCGCCGATGCGGATCAGCCAGGGGCAGTACGGCAACCGGAAGGGGGTGCCCCGCATCCGGGCGCTGCTGGAGCGGCATTCGATCCCCGCGTCCTTCTACTATCCCGCGGTGTCCGCGCTGCTGCATCCGGAGGAGGTGCGGGCGGTCGTGGCGGACGGGCACGAGATCGGGATCCATTCGTGGATCCACGAGGCGAACACGGCGCTGCCGCCAGGCGTCGAGCGTGAGCTGACGATGCGGGCGGCGGATACGCTGGAGAAGGTGTCGGGGAAGCGGCCCCTGGGCATCCGCACCGCGTCGTGGGACTTCTCCCCGGATACGCTTGGGATTATCCGGGAGATGGGGCTGCTGTATGATTCGTCGCTGATGGCGGATGACGAGCCCTACGAGCTGATGATGCATGGCGAGGCAACGGGAGTCGTCGAGCTGCCGCCGGAGTGGATCCGGGACGATGCGCCGTACATGAACATGCTGCGGTTCTCGGCGATCCGGCCCTACACGCCGCCGTCTGGCGTCGAGGAGATCTTCCGCGCCGAGTTCGACATGGCCTACGACGAGGGCGGGCTGTTCCTGCTCACGATGCATCCGCACGTCATCGGGCACCGGTCGCGGATCGCGCTGCTGGAGCGTCTGGTGCAGCACATCAAGGCGCGCGGGAAGGTCTGGTTCGCGACGCATGAGCAGGTTGCGCGGTACTGCCTGGACAACGCGGGGTAGCGGGGCGGAGGGGGACGACCCCCTCGATCGCCGCGGCTTCTTCCCGGATGATGCCGCGGAGCCAGGTGATGCCGGGATCGGCGTCGAGGACGTCGGGCCAGATCGTCGTCGTGGTGAAGGCGGGGCGGCGGATGGGCGGCTCCGCGGTAGCGAGGCCGAGCGACGCGGCGTGGCGGAGGGCGATGGTCCGGGGGAGCGTGACCACGAGGTCGGTGCGCGCGACGACCTCCATCGCCGCGGCGAAATGGGGCAGGCGCAGCGCGACGCGGCGGGAGAGGCCGCGGCGGGCCAGTTCCTCGTCATAGGCGCCGCGTCCCACGCCGAGGACGGTGACCAGGACGTGGGGAAGCGCGGCGAAGCGCTCGACGGTCCAGTCGGCCAGCGCGGGATGGCCGGCGCGGAGGAGCGTGACAAAGGTGTCGCGGTAGAGGGGTTCCTGGCGCAGGCCGGGGGGCACGGCGTTCTCCTCGATGCCGAAGGTCAGGTGCAGGCGGCCGTCGCGGAGTTCGTCGAGCATCGGGGCGACGAAGGGAAGGACGGTGACGTCCAGGCCCGGGGCGTCCTGCGCGATGCGGCGCATGAGGTGGGGGAGGAGGAGCGTCGTCTGGTGGTCGGTCGCGGCGATGCGGACGGCGCCGCGCCATTCGGCCGGGGTGAACGGGCGGCGGGAGACGAGGTCCTGTACCTCGGACAGGATGCGCTTCAGGGCGGGGTGGAGCGCCTGCGCCGCGGGGGTGGGAACGAGGCCGTCGCGGCCGCGTGCGAGGAGCGGGTCGCGGAGCGTCGCGCGCAGGCGGCCGAGGGCGCGGGACATGGCGGGCTGGCTCATGTTCGCGGCGCGGGCGGCGGCTGTGACGCTGCGATGGTCCAGCAGCAGGTCGAGCGGGACGAGGAGGTTCAGGTCGAGGGCGCGTAAATTCACCTGACGCATGGGATGGATATCAAGGATGCAGTGGGCGGATGGCAAGCCCGGGTCCAGTTTCCCATCGAACGGCGCGTGGGCGCCGGTGCGGAAAAGGGTGCAGTGCGATGTTCGCGGTGATCGGGATCACGGGGAATACGGGTGCGGCGGTGGCGGAGACGCTGCTGCGCGCCGGCAAGGGCGTGCGGGCGCTGGTGCGCGACGCGGGACGTGCGTCGCGCTGGACGGCGCGGGGCGTGGAGTTGGTCGAAGGCGACGCGGAGGATGCGGGGGCACTGCGGCGCCTCTTCGACGGGGCGGAGGGGGCCTACGTGATGGTGCCGCCTTCCGTGACGCATCCTGATCCGCTCGCACACTACGAGGCGGTGGGGCGCGCGGCGGCGGCGGCGGCGCGGGCGACGGGGATCGGGCGGGTGGTGCTGCTGTCGTCGGAAGGGGCGCACCTGCCGGACGGGACGGGGCCGATCGTCGGGCTGCATCGGGCCGAGGCGGCGCTGCGCGGGGCGGCGCGGCACGTGACCTTCCTGCGGGCGACGTACTTCCAGGAGAACTGGGCCGGGCTGCTGCCGCTTGCGGAGGCGCAGGGCGTGCTGCCGACGATGCTGGCATCGGTGGACGGGAAGCGGGCGATGGTCGCCGCGGCCGATATCGGGCACGTGGCGGCGGAGTTGCTGCTGGAGGCCTCGCCGCCGGAGGTCGTGGAGCTGTCCGGGCCGGAGCCGACGTCGCCGCGCGACGTCGCCGAGGCGATGGGGGCGGCGCTGGGCCGTGCCGTCGCGCCGGTGCAGCCGCCGCACGAGGCCTGGGAGGGCATCCTGACCGGCGCGGGCGTCGGGCCGGCTTACTCGCGGCTGCTCGTCGAGATGTATGACGGGATCAACGCGGGACACGTCCGCTTCTCCGGCGACGCCGACGCGCGCCGCGGCCGCATTGGCATCGCGGAGAACGTCGCGGGCTGGGTGCGGGCCAAGGTGGCGGCCTGACGCGGCTCGATGCTCACGGCATTCGGGGTGCGCCGGTGACTCCGGGAGGAGGGCGTTGCCCTCCTACCGCACCCTCCACCCACCAGGAGGCTAGCCTCCTGGACCTAAATCTATTGGAGACCACCCCTCAGCCGGGGGCGTTCAATAGCCGGGGTCCAGGGGACGATTCCCCTGGCGGATGGAGGTCCGGAGGAAGGCAGAGCCTTCCTCCGGGGCCACCCCGTGCAACCTCCGGACGCCGCGAGCATCAAGCCGGGCCGCGTCAGGGCGAGGCGCCGTAGGCGGTCATGGCGGCGTAGAGGTCGCGGGTCGCGGCGGAGAGGGAGCGGCCCATTTCCTCGAGGCTCGCGACGGCCGCGATGCGGGCGGTGGCGGCGGTGCGTTCGTCGTCGGAGAGGATGAGGGTGACAAGGCCGGTGGCCTGGCAGAGTCCGATGGTCAGGGCGTCGCGCGGGTCGGGGATTTCGCCGGAGAGGAGCACGGCGCGGAGGCGGGCGCGCACCTCCTGCATCTGCGTGCCGTCGAGGACGGGGTAGCGGCGCTCGTTCAGGAACCAGAGGACGCGGCCCTGCACGCGGCGGAGCACGCCGCGGACGACGAGCCGGTCGAGGAAGGCGCTGCGGAAGGCCGCGGCGTCCTTCGAAAGGCGTTCCATCCACCAGCGGGAGTCGCGGTCGCGGTCCGAGGCGATGCGGGCGAGGACGTCGTCGAGGAGCGGGTCTCCGGTGGGCGTGCGGGAGGCGAGGTAGAGGCGGTCGGGGTCGGAATCGACGCGGCCGTGGAGGGCAAGTTCCATCAGCACGGCGCCGGCGACGGCGAGGTCGAGCGCGGGGGCCGGCACCCCGACGGGGCGGCCTTCGTCGTCGAGGGTGAGGAGGAGGATTTCCTCCGGCATGGTGAGGGGCATGGGGCGGTCTAGCAGGCTCGCCGTGACGTCGCGCGCTTGGCGTCAGGGTGCGTCGGCGCAGCGGTTGTTGATCGTACGGGATCGTTCGCGGCCGCGGGGGTCCTGCGTGACGGTCGTCGTGGCGCAGCGGTGGCGGCGGTAGGCCGTGCCGTCGTAGCGCCAGGTTGTCAGCGTGTGCGTCGCGGCGCCGGATCGCGCCTGGATCGTCAGGTCGTAGAGGCCGCGGTTGGTCGTGCGTGCGGGACGGAGGGTGTGGCCGGAATCCTCCAGGATGATCCGGGGGCGGCGGTTCTCCATGACGACGAGGAGGAGTTCGCAGTTCGCGTTGCCGCAGAGGCCGCGGACCTCCCAGCCCTCGGCCTGCGGGCCGAGGCGGAAGGGCGTGACCTTCGGGTCGCCGTCGTCGTCGGTGGCGTCGGCGTTCAGTCGGGCGAGGCGACGGCGCATCCAGTGGGCGGCGCGGTCGGGCGGGAGGCTCGCCTGCGGGGTGCCGGGCGCGAGGAGGCCGAGGATGTCGTCGCGGTCGAGGACGGCGGCGATGCCGGCGGCTGCGTCGCCCTCGACGGACGCGTCGGGGCGGGCGCCGCGGGCGAGGAGGAGGCGGAGGGCTTCGGGCTGGGCGGGGGTAGCGTCCTCGAGGCCGGGGAGGCAGGCCACGAAGGCGGCGAACATGGCGTCGGCGAGGTCGGGGGCCTGCGCTGCAGCGGCGATTCGGGCGGGGTCGGCGGCGCAGGCGGCGTCGAGGGCGGCTTCCCGGGCTTCGTCGGTGAGGGTCGGCGCTGCGGCTTCGGCGGGTGCCGGTGTGGGCGTGGTGGGGTCTCCGGCCGACCCAGGCGGGGTGGCCCGGGCCGTCGCGTCGGCGGGTGAGGCAGGCGGTGCTGCGGGGGCGTCGCCGGGTGACGATGGTGGCGCGCCGGTCGCGTCGGCGGGCGCGGGGTCGGGCGCGGGGTCGGGCGCGTGGTCGGGCGCGTGGTCGGGCGCCCCCGCGACGGGGCCGTCGTTCGTGGGGAGGGGTGGTCCAGGCACGGGGTCGGTTGTCCTGGAAGCGGCCGTGCCCGGCTCGGGGTCCGTCGCCCTCCGAGCGGGGTCCGCGGCCGGTGAGTTCGGGCCTTCCATGGCGTCGGGGGCCGCCATGGGCGGGGCGGGGACCAAGGCGGCGAGTGGCCGGTCCTGCGCGCCCGCGGCAAGGGGGGCGAGCAGGGCGAGGAGGAGGAGAGCGCTGCGCAGCGTCATCCCGCGGCGATCGCGGCGGACCAGGGGGACATGGCGTCGGTGATGCCGGTGCAGGCGTCACCGTCGCGGCGGATGAGGTTGGGGCAGGCGAAGTTCACGGGGAGCGTGGCGTGTTCCACGACCTCGACGGGGCCGTCGGCGGCGAGGGCGGCAATGACGGCTTCGCCGAGGTTGCGGTCAGCGGTGGCGCCGTCGGGGCCGGAGACGTCGAGGCGCGGGGTGTGGGCGGCGGTCTCCGGGTCCATGCCGAAGTCGAGGACGTAGGCGAGCATCTGGTAGACGGAGGCGAGGATGCGGCGGCCGCCAGAGGCGCCGGTGGCGATGAGCGGGGTGTCGTCGCCGGCGCGCGTCACGATGACCGGGGACATGTTGCAGAGGGGGCGGGCGCCGGGGCGGATGGCGTTGGCCGAACCCGGCGTGGGGTCGAACCAGTGGATGCCGTTGTTCATCAGCACGCCGGTCTTCGGGAGGACGACGCGGGAGCCCATGGAGGAGAGCAGCGTCGTGGTGACGGTGACGGCCAGGCCGTCCTTGTCCATCACCGTGAGGTGGGTGGTGCAGGTTTCCGCGGTTTCCTTGGCCGCACCCTCCCCTGCCCCGAGGCCGGAGAGGCGGTCAGCGTAGGCCGCGCGCATGATCCGGGCGAGCGCGCGGTACCAAGCGGCGTCGGGCGCGGCGCCGGGGGTGATCTGCGCCATGTCGCGCAGGACGGCGGCCATGGTCGGGGCGGCGGTCAGACCGCCGGCGGTGTGCGCAGTGTGGGTGCCGCGCCAGTCGAGCGGCGTCGTGTCGCGGATGGTGGCGCGGCAGGCCGCAAGGTCCCCCGCGCTGACTTTCGCGCCCATGGCAGCGAAGTCGGCGGCGAGGTCGGCGGCGATCCCGCCCTCGTAGAAGTCGCGCAGGCCGTGCTGGCGCAGGCGGTCCAGCGTGTCGGGCAGGTTGCCCTGGCGGAAGAAGCCGGGATTGCCCTGGTAGGGCGGGACGGGCGGCAGGCCGTTGGGGAGGTAGATCCGGGCGCTTTCCGGGTAGTTCCGCAGGATGGCGGCGGAGTTCGCGACCTTGATGAGGGTGAACCAGTCCTGCGCCAAGCCGCGGCGCGCGAGGGCGGCGGCGGGGGCGAGGAGGTCGCGCACCGGGATGCCGGTACCGAAGCGTTCCCGCAGCGCGTCGTAGCCGGCGACGGAGGAAGGGATGCAGAAGGAGAGCGGGCCGTGGACGTTGCGGTCGCCCTCGACCTCCGGCCAGGCGAAGAGGTCGGTCTTGGTCCGGCCGGTGAGCGGGTAGTCGGCGGGGTCGGTGGCGGCGGGGGAGACGGGGCCGAAATCGACGACCTGCGGTTTCTCGCCGGGCTTTTGGACGATGGCGAAGCCGATGCCGCCGAGGCCGGAGTTCCAGGGCTCGACGGTGGCCAGCGCGAAGCAGGCGGCGACGGCGGCGTCGGCAGCATTGCCGCCGGCTTCCAGGACCGCCGCGCCGGCTTCCGCCGCGGCGCGGGACTGGGAGCAAACGACGCCCCGGCCGCGGGCGGCGGGCTTGCGGACCTGCCAATGTCCCGTGACGTGCGGCGGGGGGGTGTAGGTCGCGAGGGTGTTGCCGCGGTCGGGGACGGGGGCGTCGGTCATGTGGGTAGGGTCGCGCCGGCGGAGGGGCTAGGCAAGGCGGGGGGCTGGGTCAGGGGCGTCGGGCGTCCTGCGCGAGGCAGGCCCGTGTCAGGCCGCCGGCGACGGGAGCGCCGAGGCGGGCGGGCGGCGGCGGCCGGCTAGCCGCGTGGGAGGCCGGTCCCGCCGTTCCCATGGCGAGCGTGCGGGCGCAGCACGGCGCGGAGGGCGAGCCCGGCCGCGAAGGCCACGCCGCAGACGAGCAGCCAGGGCAGTGCGGCCACGGAGGAGATGAGCATGAAGCCGAGGAGGGCGTTGCGGGCCGCATTCGGCTCCGGCGGGCGCGTCGCGATCTCCCAGCCGATCACGCCGAGGTAGGCAAGGACGGGCAGGAGCAGAACGGCGATCATCGTCGCGGGCAGCCACGGGCGGGGAACGGCGACCATCAGGACGGCCGCGAGGGCGGCGGCCCCGGCGATCGCGGTCGCCGGATCGACGGGGAACGGGGCCATGTCCGTCCGGTCAGCGGGCCGGGGGAGCCGCGACGGGGATCGCCGCGGTGTAGGGCTCGATCCGCAGGGTGTCGCTGCGGAGGATCGCGACCTGGCGCGTGGCGGCGTGGCGAGTGCTGCCGTCGGGCGCGCGGCCCACGACGTATTGCCAGGCGGTGAGCTGGCCGTCGGCGACGAGCTTGCGGGCGAGGCGGGCGGCGTCGGGGGCGTCGCCCATGGCATCGAGGTCGGCGGCGGTGAGGCCGATCGTGACCTCGTCGCGGGCGCCCACGACGCGGAAAAGGCGCACCGGGGCTTCCTGAGCAGAGGCGGTGCGGGAGAGGGTCGCGGCGAGGCCGGCGGAGAGCCCCGTGGTCAGACTGGCGGCGAGCACGACGCGGCGGGTGGGCTGGGGCATGGCGGGGTCCTCCGGGTGGCGCGCCGGCCCGGGGCGGGACGCGGCGTCGTGGGGTCCAGGTAGCGGGGCGACGTCGCGGAACCGTGTCGCGGCGGGGCGGGATCGGTCACGCGTGTCGCTACCGGTGCGCCGACGGGGTCTCGGCGAGACCTGGGCGGGATTGGTTCTCCGCGTCGGCGCGGGCCGTCGGATGCGGCCTTCGCGGGGCAAGGTGGCTCCTGAGCTGCCGACGGTGTCCTGCGGTGGGTGGGGCGGCCCTCGCAGGCGAGGACGGAGGGGGCCTGGCCTCTGCTCATATCATGTGGGGCATCCCGCCCGCGGCGGTCGCGGCGCGGCGGGCGGGCCGCCGTGGCTGGGGCCGCATCCCTTGGCGCTCCCGGGCCGGCAGATTATGGGGGCGCGCCGCTGCAACGCCGCCGAACCACGCACCCAAGCACACGGGGAAACGACGAATGACCGAAGGCCTGACCGTCGCGCCGAGCCTGCGCCGCTTCGTGGAGGAGGAGGCGATCCCCGGGACGGGGGTGGAGGCGGCAGCCTTCTGGGCGGCGATGGAAAAGACGCTGCGGACGCTCGGGCCGGTGAATGCGGACCTGCTGGGGGAGCGGGATTCCCTGCAGGGGCGGCTGGACCAGTGGCACCGGGCGAATCCGGCGCGGCCGGTGGATGCGGAGGCCTATGAGGCCTTCCTGCGGGGGATCGGGTACCTGCTGGATCCGCCGCCGGCGTTCTCCGTCGAGACGGCGAATGTGGACGCCGAGATCGCGCGGATGGCGGGGCCGCAACTGGTCGTGCCGGTGAACAACGCGCGCTACGCGCTGAACGCGGCGAATGCGCGGTGGGGCTCGCTCTACGACGCGCTGTACGGCACCGATGCGATCCCCGGGGAGCGCGGGGCTAAGGGCTACGATCAGGCGCGTGGGGCGCTGGTGATCGCGCGGGCGCGGCAGGTGCTCGATGAGGCGGCGCCGCTGGACCATGGCAGCCACGCGCAGGCGGCGCGGTACGGCGTGGTGGACGGCAAGCTGGTGGTGCGGCTGCAGGACGGGACGGATGCGCGGCTGGCCGATCCTGCGGCGTTCCAGGGATATTCCGGGACGCCGGAGGAGCCGACGGCGATCCTGCTGGTGCGGAACGGGCTGCACCTCGAGATCAAGGTTGACCGGTCGCACCAGATCGGGGCGAGCGATCCGGCGGGCGTGTCGGACGTCGTGCTGGAATCCGCGCTGACGACGATCATGGACTGCGAGGATTCGGTCGCGGCGGTGGATGCCGAGGACAAGGTGCTGGTCTACCGGAACTGGCTCGGGCTGATGCGCGGGGACCTGGAGGCGTCGTTCGAGAAGGGCGGGCGCACGATGACGCGCCGGATGAGCGAGGACCGTTCCTGGGTGTCGCCGGGCGGGGGGCGCGTGGTGCTGCCGGGTCGGTCGCTGATGCTCGTGCGCAATGTCGGGCACCACATGATGACGGACGCTGTGCTGCTGGACGGGCATGAGACGGCGGAGACGGTCCTGGATGCCTACGTCACCGCGTTGATCGCGCTGCACGATATCGGGGCGCAGGGGCGGCGCGCCAATTCGCGCGCGGGGTCCATGTACGTCGTCAAGCCGAAGATGCAAGGGCCGGCGGAAGTGGCGTGGGCGGTGCGTCTCTTCGGAGAGGTCGAGGACGCGCTGGGCATGGCGCGCAACACGATGAAGATGGGGATCATGGACGAGGAGCGGCGGACTTCCGTCAACCTCGCCAACTGCATCTACGTGGCACGGCAGCGCGTGGTGTTCATCAACACCGGCTTCCTCGACCGCACGGGGGACGAGATCCACACGTCCATGGAAGCCGGGGCGATGGTCCGCAAGAACGACATGCGGAAGGCAGCGTGGATCGGGTCCTACGAGGACAACAACGTGGATGTGGGGCTTGCTTGCGGCCTCCGTGGAAAGGCGCAGATCGGCAAGGGCATGTGGGCGGCGCCGGACAACATGGCGGCGATGCTGGAGCAGAAGGTCGGGCATCCACGGGCCGGGGCGAACACGGCCTGGGTCCCCTCCCCCACCGCGGCGACGCTGCACGCGCTGCATTATCTTCAGGTCGATGTCGCCAAGCGGCAGGAGGAGCTGGTGGCAGGCGGGCGTCGGGCCAAGCTGGGCGACCTGCTGACGATCCCGCTGGCGGAGGACACCAACTGGTCGCCGGACGACGTGCAGGCGGAGCTGGACAACAACGCGCAGGGCATCCTGGGCTACGTCGTGCGGTGGATCGACCAGGGCGTCGGGTGTTCCAAGGTGCCGGACATCCACGATGTCGGGCTGATGGAGGACCGGGCGACGCTGCGGATTTCCGCGCAGCACATCGCGAACTGGCTGCGGCATTCCATCGTTTCGGAGGAACAGGTGATGGAGACGATGCGGCGCATGGCCGCCGTCGTGGACAAGCAGAATGCGGGGGACCCGGCCTACGCGCCGATGGCGCCGTCGTATGACGGCGTGGCGTTCAAGGCGGCTTGCGACCTGGTGCTAAAGGGGACGACGCAGCCGAACGGGTACACAGAGTTTATCCTCCACGCGCGGCGGCGGGAGGCGAAGGCGGCCTGACGGGCTCTCCTGGCAGGGCTGATCGGACGTGAGCGTCGCGGCCTCGGCCGGTGTGGTGCTTGGCCTGCTCGCCGCGGCCAATCTCGGCAGCCTGGCGCTGGCGGGGTGGCGGCTGCGGCGGCGCGTGCGGCTGCCGGTGCTGCACCGGGAACCCGTGTCGATCGTGCGGCCGGTCTGCGGCGTCGAAGAATTCTCGGAGGAGACACTCGGCAGCGCGTTCCGGCTGGAACACCCGGATTACGAGATCCTGTTCTGCGTGCAGCGCGAGGATGATCCGGTCATCCCGCTGGTCCGGCGGCTCATCGCGGAGAACCCGGGCGTCGAGGCGAGGCTGCTGGTCGGGGATGACCGGATCAGCGGGAACCCGAAACTCAACAACTGCGTCAAGGGGTGGGAGGCCGCGCGGCACGAATGGGTCGTGCTGGCGGATTCCAACGTGCTGATGGCGCCGGATTACCTCGAGCATCTGCTGTCGGCATGGCGGGCGGATACAGGGCTGATCTGTTCGACGCCCCTTGGATCGCGGGCCGTCGGGTTTCCGGCGGAGGTCGAGTGCGCGTTCCTGAACACGCTGCAGGCGCGGTGGCAGTATGCGGGCGAGGCGATGGGGCTGGGCTTCGCGCAGGGAAAGAGCATGCTGTGGCAGCGGTCGTTCCTGAACGCGCATGGCGGGATCCGGGCGCTTGGGGCGGAGATCGCGGAGGATGCGGCGGCCACCAAACTCGTTCGTGCGGCGGGGCGGCACGTGCACCTCGTGGCTTCACCCTTCGAGCAGCCTCTCGGGGGCCGGACGCTGCGGCAGGTCTGGGACCGCCAGGTGCGCTGGGCGCGGCTGCGGCGCGTAACCTTCCCGCTGTTCTTCGCGCCGGAACTGTTCATCGGGGCGGCGGTGCCGATGCTGCTGGGGATGCTCGCCGCGCCGCATCCGCTGGCCGGTGCGTTGGCGGTGGCGGTGCTGTGGTACGGGCCGGAGTTCTGGTTGGCGCGGGCGAAGGGGTGGCCGCTGACGCTGGCGTCGCTCCCGGCGATGGTGGTGCGGGACGCGATGGTGCCGCTGGTCTGGGCGGCAGGGTGGACGACGGGGCGGACGGTGTGGCGAGGGAACACCGTGGCCTTCGACGGCGACGTATCACGTCCCGTCACGGAGCCCTGAGGCGACGACGGGCGCGGCCCGTGCCGTGATCATGGGTGTGCCCGGGCGGATACGCGGTCCGGGTGTAGCCCGCCGGGGTCCGTCAGGTCAGCAGGCGGCCGCCGATCGCGGCGGTGATGCGGCTGGCGGCGGCGGCGGCTGCCGGGCGTGCGGCTTCCGGCGCCGCGCCCCGCGGCGTTCGAGGAAGGGAACCACGAGCGCCGCGACAGCCACGCCTTCCGCGTTCAGGACGGGGCAGCAGAGATCGGTGACGCCGGCGATGGTGGCGCTGGCCGCGGCGAGGCCGGCTTCGGTGCGGATCGCATCGAGGGTTCGCGTCAGGGCGGCTCCGGCGCGGGGTTTCGCGCCGTCGAGGAGCAATACGCGCGCTTCCTCGTCGCCGAAGGCGGCGATGACGAGGGCGCTGCTGCGGTCCGGCGCGAAGGGGTAGGTGCTGCCGAGGCGGACGGAGAAGCCCATGTCGGCGAAGCCCTCGGCGACGGCGAGGACGAGCAGGCGGTCGCCGGTGCGGATGGAGAGGTGCGCCGACTGGCCCAGCACGTCCGCGAGTCGGCCCAGTTCGGGCACGGCGGCGTCGAGCAGGCGTCGCGTGGGCGGGTGGCGGTGTGCCAGTTCGAACAGGCGGGTCGAGAGGGTGTGGCGGCCCGTGTCGGGGTCGCGGATTACCCAGCCGCGGCGGCGAAGGACTTCGACCATGCGGAAGATCTCGCCGACGCTGCGGTCCAGCGCCTGGGCGAGTTCGTTCTGGGTGAGGCCGGGGGCGGAGGCGGCGAGGGCTTCGAGGATGTCGAGGCCTTTTTCCAGCGCGGGGGCGGCGTAGGGGGTTTCGGTTGACATGGCGGGGTGAAGGCTATCAGGTTTGAAAACGGCTTTCATTTGTGAAAACCGCTGGGGGATGCGATGGGCACGGCACTGACGGAGGCGGAGGTCTCCGCCTACCGGGAACGGGGCTACCTGAGCCCGCTGCGGGCGCTATCCGAGGGCGAGGTCGCGGGGGCGCGGGCCGCCATGGCGGCGACCGAGGCGCGGGTCGGCGAGCCGATCGCCGGGCGGCTGAACCAGAAGCCGCACCTGATCCTTCCGTGGGTGGCCGACCTGATCCGGCATCCGCGCGTGCTGGATGCGGTGGAGGACGTGCTGGGGCCCGACCTGTTCTGCTGGGGCGCGCAGTTCTTCGCCAAGCCCGCCGGCGATCCGGCCTTCGTATCGTGGCACCAGGACGGGACCTATTGGGGGCTGTCGTCGCAGGACGTGGTGACCGCCTGGATCGCCCTGACGCCGAGTGTGCCGGAGAGCGGGTGCATGCGCGTGGTGCCGGGGACGCACCTGTCGCAGGTACCGCATACCGACACCTTCGCGGAGACGAACATGCTCTCTCGCGGGCAGGAGATCGCGGTGGAGGTGCGGGATGCGGATGCCGTGGACGTCGTGCTGCAGCCCGGCGAGATGTCGCTGCACCACGTGCTGATCTTCCACGGCAGCGAGCGGAACCGGGCGGCGTGGCCGCGGGTGGGGTTCGCGGTGCGCTACGTGCCGACGCATGTGCGGCAGTTGAGCGGGGAGAAGGATTCCGCAACGCTCGTGCGCGGCACGGACCGGTACGGGCATTTCGAGCACGAGCGGGCGCCAAGGGAGGAGATGGGCGCGGCGGAGATGGCGCACCACGCGGAGGTTCTGGATCGGCAGTTGGCGATCCTCTATCGCGGGGCGGAGAAGGCGGGGAAGTTGGGGACGACACCAGGCTTCCGGTGATCGAGCAGGCTGGTGAGGGCGGATGCATGACACGCCGGTCCCGGGGGGCCGCGCATCGGGGAGCTATCGCGTCGTCTCGCCCGCTACGGCTGTCCGCCGGTCGATGCTGAGTTCGCGCGGCTGACTCACATCCGGCGGAACGGCGCATCGCTGGCGGGCTAATCACCGATAACCGGCGCATCGCCCTCACCGTCGCGGCGGGTCGGACGATCCCGTCGCGCCTCGACGAACGCTCCACCTCCGTGCAGCACTTCAGCGAGGCAATCCAGGCCTCGTGGGACAGCCGCGCCCTAAGCGCGCGCGTTCCGCGCCCGGGCGGCGGGGTGGGGCGGCGCAAGGCGGTCCTGCCCGAAGAGCTTCCGCCGCAGCGTCCCCGGCGCATAGCCCGCCTTGTAGCGCCTGCGCCGCTGAAGTTCGGGGACGAGGTGATCGACGATCCCGGCGAAGGTCTCCGGCATGACGACGGAGGAGAGGTTCAGCCCGTCCACGCCGGTCGCCGCGACCCAGGCCTCCACGCCGTCGGCGACTCGCGCCGCATCGCCGACGAGGACCGGGCCGATGCCGCCGAGGGTCGTGAAGTCCGCAACCTCCCGCACCGTCCAGCGGCGGGTGGGGTCGGCCCGCGTGATGGTGTCGAGGGCGGTGCGCATGGCATCGGTGTCGACATGTTCCACGGCGGCATCAGGGTCGAGCGCACCGAAGTCGAGCCCGGTCCAGCCGGACATGAGGGCGAGCGCGCCCTCCGTGCTGCCATGTCGCCGGTATTCGGCGTAGCGGTCCTCCGCCTCCGCCTGCGTCGGCGCGACGATGGCCGTCAGCGCCGAGAAGACGAGGAGATCGTCGGGCGCCCGCCCCGCGGCCACCGCGGCCTCGCGCAGTGCCCGGACCCGCGGGCCGATGACGGCCGGCGTCGGCCCGGACGAAGACGCATTCGGCGTGGCGGCCGGCGAAGGCCCGGCCGGCGCTGGATGTGCCGGCCTGGTAGAGCACGGGCGTGCGCTGCGGCGAGGGTTCGCAGAGGTGGATCGCGTCCACGTCGAAATGCGTGCCCTTGTGACGGATCCGGTGCACGCGCGCTGGGTCGGCGAAAATCCCGCGTCCGCGGTCGCGCAGGACGGCGTCGTCCTCCCAGCTCGCCTCCCAGAGTGCGTACACGACCGCCATGTACTCCTCGGCGAGGTCGTAGCGCGCGTCGTGCTCGCGCAGTCGCGGTGCCCCCATCGCGCGCGCCGCGCTGTCGAGGTAGCCGGTGACGATGTTCCAGCCGACGCGCCCCTCCGTCAGGTGATCGAGCGTCGAGAGGCGGCGCGCGAGGAGGTAGGGTGCTTCCCAGGACAGGTTCGTCGTGATGCCGAAGCCGAGGTCCCGCGTGACCGCGGCCATCGCGGGGACGAGCACCGCGGGGTCGTTGATCGGCACCTGCGTCGCGAGGCGGAGCGCGGTTTCCGGCCCGCCGCGGTGGACGTCGTAGAGGCCGAGCACGTCGGCGATGAAGATGCCGTCGAACAGCCCGCGCTCGCAGAGCCGCGCGAGATCTGTCCAGTAGCGGAGCGTCCGGTATTCCGGCGACCGGTCGCGCGGATGCGTCCAGAGGCCGGGCGAGACGTGCCCGACGGTGTTCATCGTGAAGGCGTTGAGGAGGATCTCTCGCCGGGATGTCGTGGGCTGGGTCACAAGCTGGCCAGGGATGGAGTGAAACGGCAGACGCGCGCGCGCGCGCCCTGTCCCGCCCGGTACCCGGCAGGTCGGCAGGCGCGCCCTGGCGGGTATGGGACGCGATGGGGGATAGGCCTCACGGGCCGCCCGGGCATCCGTGACCCGATGCGATCATGGGGACGCGCTTGGGCGAGACGCCGTGATTCGTCCGGGTCACCTTGCAATCGCCGCGCGTCGCGAACCGTCATCCCGCAACCTTGCCCTGTCCGTGTTGCGATGACGAGCGAGCCGATCCGAAGGACCGCTTCGAGGCCCGCCCGCAGGGAAGGCCGGACCGTCCGATGCGCACGCGATGAAGCCGTGCGCATGAGCCTTCCCTGGCGCCTTAGCGACGTTCAGGGGGCGGCGTCACCCGTGGCGAGGCCCCGGGCACCCAGTTCGCGGAGCAGGAGCTCGAGCTCGGCGCGCGTCGCCCCGTCTCCGAGCAGCTGCCGCTGCGCCTCCGTCTCCCCTGCCGCCGCGCGGGCCAGCAGGAGGTTCGTCGCGACCCGCGGCGGCGCGCCGGGTCGGCGGGACAGGGGCATGAGGATGGCCCGCGCCTCCTCGGCCCGGCCTGACAGCAGGAGGGACAGGCCGAGGTTGTTCGCGGGTGCGATGGCAGCCGGGGATGCGGCGAGCGCGGCGCGGTAGCTGTCCTGCGCCTCCGCGTGGCGGCCCAGCATGTCCAGGGCGACGCCCCGGCCGTCAAGCGCTCCGGCATGGCTCGGGGATGCCGCGAGGACTTGGTCGAACGGTGCGAGGGCGGCTTCCGGCGCCCCGGCGCGGAGACGCAGGCGTCCGAGCAGTTCCAACAGCGTGGCGTTGTCGGGAGCGCGGCGCCGCGCCCGGTCGAGCACGGCTTCCGCCTCGGCGAGGTTGCCTGCGCGCATGAGCGCGCGGGTGAAGCGTGCCTGCGCCTCCGGATTCGCCGGCTCAGCGCTGGCAGCCGCCGCGTAGAGCGACAGGGCGATATCGGACTGTCCCGTGGCCTCCGCGGCGGCGGCCACCCGCAGCCGGGAGGCCGCATCAGGGTCGCGCGGACCCTCGGCGGCGTCCTGCCGGGTGCCGCAGGCGGTCAGCAGGCCAACGCAAACCAGAACCGGAAGGGCCGGTCTTGCGAGCCGCCTCATCCACCGAAGGACCTCGACATATGCAGGACGCTAGGTCCGACCAACGCGATGAACAAGGCCGGCAGGATGAAAAGGATCAGCGGCATGATGAGGAGGGACGGCAGCCGGACCGCCTTCTCCTCCAGCTTCAGCATGCGCTCATCCCGCATCTCCGCCGCGAGGACGCGCAGCGCCTGGGCCAGGGGCGTCCCGTACCGCAGCGTCTGCGACAGGGTCGCGCCGAGGCGACGGAAGCCTTCGAGCCCCGTCCGCTGGCCGAAACGTTCCAGCGCGACGCGCCGGTCCGTTGCGATGCGCATCTCCTGAACCAGGACGTTCAGCTCCAGGGCGATGGCGCGGTTCGATCCCTCCATTTCCCGCGCGACGCGCTCCAGGCCGGACTCAAGGGCGAGCCCGGCTTCGGCCGCGACGACGAGAAGGTCGAGCGCGTCGGGCAGCCCGCGGCGCAGCCGTTCGGTAAAGGGGCGGCGCAGCCATCGGACGACGAGGTTCGGCGCGAAGACGGCCGCGACGACACCTCCGAAGACGGCAAGCCCCGTCTCGGTTCCCTCGAGCTCGAGCGGCCAGGAGGACAGGAAGCCGAGAAGCGGCAGCGTGACGACGAGAAGGACCTTCGCGCCGAGGAGGACCGGTACGGCCTGGCGCGCGTCCAGCCCGGCCGCTGCGACGGCGCGCTGGAACTCGGCGAGCTCCTTTTCCGAGACGAAGGTGCTGTCGCGAAGGGTCTCCCCGAGGCGGATGAGCGGACGGAGCAGGCCGAGCCGCCACGGCGTCCGCACGGTTTCCGGAAGGGCGTCGCCTGTGCGCGTCGCGCTCCGCAGCCGGGCCGCGAGGTCCCGCTCCTCGGCCAGCTTGGCCAGGAGGGCGGCCGCCCCCGTGGCGAGGCCCGTTGCCACCATCGCCGCCCCGATCGCGAGGGTCCAGTTCCCCGGCAGCATCAGTCGGAGCGCGCCTGCCGGATGAGGCGCCGGATGACGACCAGGCCGAAGCCCATGAGGCCAAGGCCGGCGAGGCCGAGCTGCTGCCCTGTCGGGTCATGCAGGAACGTATCGACGTAATAGGGCTGGAACATCGACATGGCCGCCCCCGCCACGAAGGGGAGCACGACGAGGAGGCCGGCCTGGACCTTGGCCTCTGCCGAGAGGGCTTTCACCCGCTTGCCCATCGCCACCCGCTTCCGGACCATTTCGGCGAGCGTGTCGAGCGTTTCCGAAAGCGAGCCGCCGGTCTGGGACTGCAGGCCGAGCGTCACGGCGAGGAAGGAGAACTCCGTCAGGCCGGTCCGCTCGTGCAGACGCATGATCGCGACGTCCACCGGGCGCCCGATCGCCATGTCGCCGACCACCCTGGCGAACTCCTCGCGAAGTGGCGAGGGCCCCTCCCGCCCGATGCCGCGCAAGGCTTCGGCGAGGGGCAGGCCGGCACGGATCGCGCGCACCATCAGCCCCAGGGCATCCGGGATCTGGATGAAGATCGCATCCTGGTACCGCCGGATCTGCCAGCCGAAGAGCCCTCGGGCGATCATTACGCAGGAACAGCAGCCGAACAGCGGCGCGAGGAGCGGATCGGCCCAGGTCGCCGCACGGGTGCCGGAAACGAGGCCGCCGGCCGCGGCGATGAGGGCCACCACCGGCCAGGGAATGACGTGCGCCTGCGGCAGGTCCGGGACGAAGCGGATCAGCTGAAACAGGCGCGTCTGCCATCCGGCCCGGCGCGCCTCCGCCACCCGGATGCTCGGCAGGGCTGCCCGGCCCGGCGCGACCGGCCCGCCGCGAACGGCGAGGACGCGGTCGCGGAGCTTGCGGGCGCGCCGTACCTCCACGAGGGCGACGATGCTCGTCACGACGCCGAGGAGGCAGATGCCGGCCAGCAGGAGGAGCTGCGGGTGCCGCACCGGTCAGGCGTCCCGCACCGCGCGCATCCATGCCTCGCCGAGGCCGAAATACTCAAGCCGCTCGAAGAAGCCGGGCCGCATGGCCGGGCTGACCCAGCGGCCCTGGATGCGGCCGTTCGGTCCCTCCCCTTCCATCTCGAAGGTGAAGACCTCGTTCATCGTGATGACCTCGCCCTCGAGGCCGCAGACCTCCGAGATCTGGGTGACGCGGCGGCCGCCATCGCGCATCCGCTGCACCTGGACGATCAGGTCCACCGCGCTCGCGATCTGGGTGCGGATGGCGCGGCTCGGCAGGCTGGTCTGGCCCATCTGGACCATGTTCTCGATGCGGATGAGCGCGTCCCGCGTCGTGTTGGCGTGGACGGTGCAGTAGGACCCGTCATGGCCGGTGTTCATTGCCTGCAGCATGTCGAAGGCCTCCGCACCGCGGACCTCACCCACGATGATGCGGTCCGGCCGCATGCGCAGGGCGTTCTTCACGAGGTCGCGCTGGTTGATCTCGCCCCTTCCTTCGAGGTTCGGCGGGCGCGTCTCCAGCCGAACGACGTGCGGCTGCTGCAGCTGAAGCTCCGCCGCGTCCTCGATCGTGACGATCCGCTCGCCCGCGTCGATCATGCGGGACAGCGCATTCATCATCGTCGTCTTGCCCGATCCCGTGCCGCCGGAGATCACGATGTTCAGCCGGCAGCGGGCCGCGATCTCGAGAACCCGCGCGGCGGCGGGAGACATGCTCCCGCCCGCCGCAAGCTCCTGCAGGTCGGCCTTCCGCTTCGCGAACTTGCGAATGGAAATGGAGGCGCCGTCGATCGCAAGCGGCGGGAAGACCACGTTGACGCGGCTGCCGTCCGGCAGGCGGCAGTCCACGAGGGGGCTCGACTCATCCACGCGGCGCCCGACGACGGCCGCCATCTTCTGGGCCACCGCGTTGAGCTGGGCGGCGCTGCGGAATCGCACCTCCGTCAGGTGAACCCTGCCGCGGACCTCGACGAAGACGCGGTCGGGACCGTTGACCATGATGTCGCTGATGGAATCGTCGGCCAGCAGTGGTTCGAGCGGTCCGAACCCGACCATGTCGTGGGCGAGTTCCTCGGCGATCTGTTCCTCCTCCCTCGCGGAGATCTCGACCCGTTCGCGGTCCGCCACCTCGTGGACCAACTCCGCGAGTTGCGCGCGCAGCGCCGCGCCGCCGAGGTCGCCGGCGACCACAGGGTCCACGCGCTCGATGACGCGATGGCGGAGCCGCTCCACCGCGTCGGCCGAGGGACCGGCCCGGAGCGCGGCAACAGGTGTCGGCGCCTCGGGACGCGCGGTGACGCCCGCTTCGGCTTCCACGGAGCGTCGGCCAAAGGTCCGCATCACGGCTTGCGACCGAGGAGCCGCCCGAGGAGGGATCGACCCGCGGCCGGACGGGATGCCCCGGCCCGTTCGAGCAGCGGCACGAGCGAGCGCCGGAGTGCCGCGCTGTCCCGCACCGCAGGTCGGCCGAGATGCGCGGCCCGGGGCAGGTGGCGGGGCAGGTCGGGAATGACGAAGTCCGGCGCGCTTCCGAGCCCCTCCTCCAGCAGCCTGGGCTTGATGCCGCCAGGCAGGCCGACGCGATTGAGTACGGTCGCGACGTCCCCGCTCCCGATGGTCGCGAGGGCGCGACGCAGGGAGAGGGTGTCGCGCACGCTGACGAGGTCCGGGCCGAGCACGACCAGCCGCTGCTGCGCAGCCTCCAGCACGATCCGCTCCGCGAGGCCCGGCGGGTGCGGCACATCGACCACGACGTAGTTGAAGCGCGCCGTCAGCATCGAAAGGATGCGCTTGACGCCGAGCTCGGTGGGCCGCGGATCGGCGTCCATCGGCTCCTCCGCACCGACGAGGGTGACGCGATCGGTGACGGACACGGACGAGCGCTCGAGGAAAAGCGCGTCCACCCGTTGCGGGTCCTCCAGCGCCACGCGGAGCCCGCTGCCGCACCGGACGCCGAGCATCACGCCGGCCGTGCCGCCGCGGAGGTGCAGGTCGAGGATGCCGACATGCGCGCGGCCGGCCTCGGCCAGCTGCAGTGCGAGGTTGATGGCGACCGTCGTCGTGCCGACGCCCCCCGCGCACCGGTGACGGCGATGACTCGTCCCCCCGCGCCTCGCCGGCAGACTTCGCGTCGCCAATCACGTGCGGCGCGAGGAAGCGCGCGACCGCGTCCTGCCGCAGCGGCTTGTAGAGGTATTCCGTCACCCCGGCCTCGTGGATGAGGCGGCGATAGAGCCCGAGGTCGAGCGACTCGCCGATGACGAGGACCCGGACATCCGGCGTGCAGACGCGTGCCAGGGAGTCGAGGGCGGCCAGCGGGTCGCCGATGCCCGCGATGTCAACGAGCAGGATCCTCGGCGTCGCCTCGTGCTCCAGCGCGCGCGCCGCGTCCCGTGCATTGCCGCGGCGCAGTTCCATTCCCGCGCCGAGGTCGAGCAGCCCGCCGCGGAGGGCCACCTCGCTCTCATCGTCCTGGACGAAGGCGAGGAAGGCGGCCCGCGGACCACCCGGGGGCGCCGCGACCCGTGTCACACCGGCCTCGGCCTCGATCAGCCGGGGATCAACGTGCATCGGGCGCCCCCGGCGGCGGCGTGGCCGTGTTGCCGCCGCGACCGGAGACTGCCGGCAGCGGTCGCAGCCGGTCCTGGTTCAGGCGCGTCACCGCGGCGGCGCCCGTGGTCCCGTTGCCGCCCGGCAGGACGGCCCCGTGCTGAAGGTCACCCGGGTTCGCCAGCATGGCCCGCAGGTTCACGTCGTTGATCCCGGTGGCCTGCCATGTCCCCGGGCGCGAAAAGTCGTCCGTGCAGGCGCCGAGCAGCGGCAGGAGCAGGAGCCAGCGCATGGCGTCAGTCCAGGATGAAGCCGGCATCGAGGCGCGCCCGGATCGGCTGCGCCGCGACGCCGCGCGCCACCTGCCGTCGGTTCAGGATCCGGTCGAGGTCCGAAGCGGGGCGAAGCCCGTCCGTCGGGGCCGCGAGTTCGCGCGGGTTGTCGGCGGGGCGCACGAGGTAGGGCGTGATGATGATGACCAGTTCGGTCTCGTCGCGCCGGAAGCGATCGGACCGGAACAGCGCGCCGAGGACCGGGAGGTCGGCGAGGCCGTTGACGCCGTTGTTCGTGCCCTGCGTGTTGCGTTGCAGCAGGCCGGCGATGGCGAAGCTCTGGCCGCTGCCGAGTTCGACGCTCGTCTCGGCCCGGCGGACCCGCAAGGCGGGGATGCGGACCACCCCGGAGCCGAGGGGGACGGAGATCGAGCCGTTGTCCGACAATTCGCTTACCTCCGGGCGGACCCGGAGGTTCAGCCGCTCGGGCCCCATCACCGTCGGGACGAAGGCGAGCGACACGCCGAACTGCTTGAACTCGATGGTAATGGAATTGCTGCTGTTGTTCGCGGCGACGGGAACGGGGAACTCGCCGCCGGCGAGGAAGCTCGCCACCTCGCCGGACTGCGCCGTGAGGTTCGGCTCCGCGAGGATGCTGATGAGCTGATCGGAGGCGAGCGCGTCGATCACGCCGTTGATGTCGAAGCGCGATGACCGGAGTGCGCCGGCGATGACGCCGCCCGCGGTCTGCCCCGAAAGCCCCTGCGTCAGCGCGGTCGCCGCGCTTGAGACGCCCGCGGTCTGCAGCCCCAGCACGAAGCTGCTGCCATCCGAGGCGAGGGCGCGCCAGTTGAAGCCGAGTTCCCGCGACACGGTTCGCGAGACCTCCGCGACCCGAACGCGCAGGTTGACCTGGATGGAAGAGAGGAGGCCAAGGTTGTTGATGACGCTTCCCTCGCCCGCCGCGGCCCGGGCGATCGCCTCGGCGCGCTGCGCATCCGCCGCACTCGGGACGTTGCCGGACAGGACGAAGCCGTTGCGGCCCGCAGCGGCAACGGTGACGCCCTCGGCGCCCCGCACCATGCGGCGGATCATGCTCTCCACGGCGGCGGCGGAGGGCGGCGCGGCCGGCGGGGTCGCGGGGGACGCGGCACCCGCATTGCTCGCGGCCGCCGCGAGGGCGCTCGGCGAGACCGTCACGTCGTACTGCGCGACCGGGGTCCCGTCCTCGGCGGTCGCCACCACCGTCGTGCGTCCCGCGGCGACGGCCATGAGGAAGAGGCTTGTCGGGGAGGCCGGCTGCACCCGCGCCACGCGCGGGTCGGCCGCCAGGACCGTGAGGGCGGGGCGGGGCAGGTTGACGAGGCGGCCCGTGCCCGCCTCCAGCGCCACCGGCGCCGGGATCACCGCGACCTGGGGGGCTGACGCCGGGACGGCTACGCGCTGCAGCTCGGGGAAGGGCGCGCGCGGCCCGGCTGGAACCGGCGGCAGGGCGGGCTGCGCGAGGGCCGCGCCGAGCGGCAGCACGGCGCTGGCCAAGGCGAGCGCCTGGCCAAGTCGAGCGTTCATCGGAACACCACCTCCCTGTTCTCCTCACCCTGGATGACGCGCATCCGGGCACCCTGCGACACGCTGGAATTGGCGAGGGCCTGGGACACGTCCGCACCGAAGACCGGCCCCGCCGCGACCGCATCCGGCGCCTGCGCCGCGACCAGGACCTCCATGGACCGCACCGTGATCGAGAGGCGCCCGAGGCGGCTGGCCACCGCCACCCGCTCCGCCTGCTCGGCCGTGACCTCCAGGGTGACGGTCCGCGCGATGCGGTTGACCGCGTCCGTGCCTGTCGCGCCCTGTGTGAAGGACTGGTCCACGGCAATCACGCGGGCGTCGGCGAGCACGGTCTCGCCCACCACGCGGCGGGACAGCGGCGCGTCGGAGGCGTTCAACTCCTGCGTCAGGATCACGTCGACCTGGTCGCCCGGCCAGATGAGTCCGGCCGTCCCGGTGACTGCGTCCACGCCGATCGAGATCGCGCGCCGGTCGGCCCGCAGCACGGCCGCGAGAAAACCGCGGTCGCGCGGGCGCAGCACGTCGCCCCTCGTTAGCGATGCGCCGGGATCGACGTAGCGCCGGAGGAGTGCGCCGCGCAGGTCGGCGCGACCGTCCTCGAGGACCGCGTCGAGGGGCACGAGGTCGGGTGAAACCTCGCGGACGACGAGGTCCTCGTCCTTCAGGAGGGTCCCTACCGGGAGCGCCCGTGCGGCGACGAGGACGCGGCGGCGTGCGGGGGGCGGCGCGGCCGGCGGCTCGGCGGCGGCGACCGGCTCGGCACGGCGCGGCTCGTTCGCGGCGAAAAGTTGAAGCCCGACCGCGCCGATGCCGATGGCGCTGGCGAGGAGCGAGAGCAGGATGAGGATACGAAGGTACATGGCTCAGCCCTTCGTCAGGATGGCGAGCGCCCCGCCGGCCGCGATCGCGAGCGCGTACGGAAGAGGTCCGCCGCGCCGCATGCGGCGGGCCTCGATCCCTGCGACGCGGCCGAGCAGGCCACCAGCTGGTGCGGGGACCGCGACACGTTCGCGCAGCGCGAGGTAGGCCAGCCCGATCAGGCCGCCCGAGATGGCAGTTGCGAGGAGGAAGTCCCAGACGACTTCGATCGGCAGTGCGGCGGTGACGGCGGCCGCCAGCTTCACGTCACCGCCGCCAAGCGCGCCGCGAACGCACAGCACGGCAAGGGCAGCGAAGATGGCGAGCGATGCGGACGCCGAGAGCAGGGCCTGCTCCCAGCCCCGCGGGGTCTGCAGGAGGACGGCGCAGCAGAGGATGGCAACGCTGATCCAGTCGGGGATCAGGCGCGTCGCGACGTCGCGCCACGCAGCGTAGGAGAGCAGCAGCAGGACCAGGCCTTCCGGTGCGTCGACCAAGGAACTCCTCCGCTGCGGGGGGGGCGACGAGGGCCGGCGACGTGCCGGCCCTGCATCGGCGATCGGGGCCCGCGGCCGGGTAGCCGGGCAATGGGCCGTGGCAGTCAGCCGGCGGTGCCGGTCAGGGTCAGCGCGTTGATTGCGCCCTCCAGCTTCGGCTTCAGCACGGCAGCAAGGCCGCCGACGGCGACGACGATGCCGGCCGCCAGAACGGCGTACTCGGCGGCCGTGACACCGCGACGGTCGTGGACCGCGGCGCCGACGATGGTCTTGATCTGCTTCAGGAGTACCATTGTCCGATCTTCCCCAAGGACGTGGACACATGGAGCGGCTGCCGCGTCACGATTGATGCCCGGGCTGATCACGCTGCGTTGCATCGCCCTTACCCCGTCGCGTGATCGCCGCTCCGTCGCCTGCTTCGAGCAGTGCGACGCTTTTTGATTAGGCCCATCGCGTCGCGAACGCATGCCGAGTTTCGTGCTGGACTGTCCGCACGTCCTGACGATCAGCCAGACATTCCCTGACATTTTGCCCACTACAATGGCGTGCCGTTTTCTCCGTAGTGGTTCCGCAAGGACCATGTCGTGAGCCGCGCCATCCGCCCCGGACCCGCACCGACGCGCCCCGCCCTGCCGGCGCGCCCGGCGGCCCTGCGGTTCGGCCGCCGGGGCAGTACCTCTGCCGCGGTGGCCGTCGCCCTCACGGTTCTCGTCGGCTCGACTGCCCTCGCGGTCGACGCGGTCCGCTGGTACCTCGCCCGGCGCAACGCCACGACGGCGGCCGACCTCGCGGCGCTTGCCGGATCCGCGGCGTGGGAAGCAGGACGCGACCCCGTCGCCAGCGGCGCCTCCGTGGCCGCGCGGAACGGCTTCGCCCAGGGTGGTGGCACGAGCGTCGTCGTGAATGCACCGCCCCGGTCGGGCACCTACGCGTCCGTCGCGGGGGCGGTGGAAGTCCTGGTCTCGCAGCCCCAGGCGAAGTCGCTTGCGGCCGTCATCATGGCAGGCGCGCCGACGATCCGGAGCCGCGCCGTCGCCACCGCGACGACGGATGAGGAGGTGTGCCTCCTTGCCCTCGGCGGGGGCCTCGAGCTCGGCGGCAACAGCACGGTCAACGCGCGGCGTTGCGCCCTGGCGAGCAACGCGGCCGCGCCGGGCGGGATCAGCGTGGTCGGTAGCGCCCGGGTGCGCGCGGCGATGCTGACGACGACCGGGACCTGCTCTGGCTGCGCGAGCGGCGATGTCTGGACCGACGACACGCGGACGCAGCGGCCGACAACGATCGGCAGCCGTCCCGTTCCGATCACCGATCCCTTCGCGTCGCTCCGTTCCTGGACGCCGTCGCCGCCGTCGGGCTGCGCCAACCTGAGCTTCCAAAGCCGGCGTCTCACGCTCTCTCCCGGTCAGTCCATCTGCTCGTCGCTGACGGTCGGCCCGAACGAGACCCTCACGCTGCAACCCGGCATCTACTACCTGCGGAACGCGGACCTGACTGTGCAGGGGCGGATCGACGGCAATGGCGTGACGATGGTCCTGACCGGCGACCCCGACCGCGTTGGCACGATCCGGATCAACGCGCAGAGCACCGGGACGCTCAGGGGCCCGGCCAGTTCGCTCATCCCCGGCCATCCCGAGGCGGCCGGCCTCGTCCTGTACCGGGACGCGCGCGCCACGAACAACGGGCCGCAGAAGGAGGTTCAGTTGAACGGTGGCTCGACGATGGACATCATCGGCGGCGTGTACCTCCCGACCTCCGACGTCGTCGTGAACGGGAACAGTGCGATGGGATCGACCTGCTTCGCCATCATCGGCTACCGGCTCTCGCTCTCCGGGTCCTCCGACACGATGGTGGACGTCTCGGGATGCGCGGGGTTCACGCCGTACCCCCGCATCCGCACGGTCCGACTGGTGGAGTAGGCCGATGCGTTTCTCGGACCAACGCGGCGTTGGTGCGATGGAGTTCGCCGTCGTAGCGCCCGTGCTACTGATTCTCATGGCGGCGGCGCACGACGTGGCGACGGCTGCCGCGGCCTCGATGCGGCTCGAAGCGGCTGTCCGGATCGGCGCGCAGCGGGCACTGGCGGGCCCTGGCGACACCGACGCCATCCGCGATGCCATCGTCACGGCGGCGCCCGGCCTCTCGACGGCGCAGGTCTCCACGCCCGCCCTGGCCTGCGAATGCGCGGGCGCCGGCGCCACTTGCGGGGCGGCCTGCCCGTCGGGTGAGCGACGCTTCCTCACGCTCAGCGCGCGGCAGACCCTCTCGCCGCTGCTGTTCCGCCGCTTTGGCGAAGCCTCCGGCAATGCTGTCGTCCAGGTCCGCTGACCCGAGGCGCAGCCGCATGCGGGTCGGCCGGCACGGCACCGTCACGGCGGAGTTCGCGCTGATGCTGACCGGGCTGCTGCTACTGCTCTCTGGGATCGTGGAAGCGGGCCGCTATTTCCTGACACTCGGCTCCGTCCGGACCGCCACGGCGGACGCCGCTAGGCTTGCGGTGATCCGCGGGTCGGCGAACATGGTCGCGGGCAACGCGCCCTGCGCCGGCCTGTCGGGCTCGCTCGCCCCGGCGACGTTCGGCGCACCTGCCATCATTGCCCAGCAGCTTTCCGCCACCCTGTCCGGCTGCACGACGACGGGCGGGGTGACGCGCGTGACCGTCACGCTGTCCTACGCCTATGGGCGCATGTTGCCGCTGGTGCCGCTCGGGCCGGCGCGGATCAGCGACAGCACGGTCGCGGTCTTCTACTAGGCCCTGCGCCGAAACACTGAGATTCGCAGGACCTGTTCCGCCCATATCCCCGACCCGCCAGGAAGACTGGGTAGCCGAGGTTGGGCTTCCATTGAACCCTGACAGGTCTGCGTCGGAAGCGGAGTATCAGAAGGAGTTGCCGGCGAGGATGGCCTCGACCACCTCCTGCACCTCCAGCGCCTCGCGCAGCGTCGCGAGGTCCTGCGGCGCACCGCGAGTCATGGCCGCGACCTTGTCGAGCTGGCGGCGGAGAACGAGCGGCCGCATGCGCTCGTTCGGCAGCGCGTCCGGCGCAGGTTTCCAACTGCCGCCCTCGCGTCGCTCGGCCACCGACCAGTCCCGCAGGCGGATCGCGCCCGCCGTGCCGGAGAGGGTCCAGGCGTTGGTATCATCCCGATCCGTTCCTCCGACCCGGCCCTGAAGCGTGACAGGCAGCGGGCCGGCGGTCAGCCGCGCGATGATCGCCGTCTCCGCGCCCTCTCCGGCGGGGTATTCCGCCCGGGCCTCCTCCAGCCGGATCGGGCCGAGCAGGCGGCGGGTCAGGAAGAGGAAGTGCGACACGACCTCCCGCGTGAAGCCGCCCTCGGTGCGGCGGGACAGCCACGCCGCGGCATCGCGCTGCCAGCCGCGCGGCCACGCCGCGAAGCCGACTTCGATGTCGAGCGTAGCCTCCTCGCCCGGCACTCCGCCGTCGCGCCACGCGCGGAGCTGCTCGACGGCAAGGGAGGAGGCCATCGGGAAGTTCACCGCGGCCCGCGCGCCCTTGGCTTCCGCCCACGCGACGAAGTCCCGGGCCGCCCGCGTGTCGTGCGACAGCGGCTTTTCCAGGAACACGGCGCGGCCGGCGTCGAGGGCGGCGCGAGCGAGCGGGAGATGGGCCGCCGGCGGTGCGGCAACGTAGAGGCAGTCGCAGGCCCCGATCACCGCTTCGGCCGAGCCAAGCATGGGCACCACGCCTGTCACGTCAGCGAGCCGCGCGGCCGTCGCGGGCGAGGGGTCCCACACCGCGGCGGGGCGTAGCACGCCGGGGTCGTGGTCCAGCGCCGCGCGCAGCAAGCGCTCCCCCATGATCCCGAAGCCGACGATGCCGAGCCGAACCGCGCCGGAGCCGTTCTGCACTGTCCGTGCCTTCCCCTTCACTGCCGCGCGCCTTCTGCAACGCGGCGCGCGGCGGCGCCAGACGCGGCGGTCCGGGGTTCCTTGCGACCCGGGCGCGCGGAGAGCGTATGCCCCGTCGCCCTCTCAAGCGGAGTCTTGGTTAAGCAGAAACAGGTTTGAGCAGGGATTGGCGGTCTTGCGCGCCCGCGTCGCGGCAGGTCCCCGAAGCTGTCGGCCTTCGATCGCCCCCATGACGACGACACCGGGTGTGAAACCGCAAGTCCGGGCGTGGCCGAAGGCGGCCCTGCCGGGTGTTGGCGACCCAAGGCGGAACGCGGAACTCCTCGGTCGGCCCCGACGCGTCGGCGCATTCGGCGCCGGAAGTAGCCGCGAGGAGCGTCAGCGGTCGCAGGAGCCAGCGCGACGTCGAGGTGGTGGATGGGCGGCTCCGCGATGATCAGCCGCTCCTCCCCCGCGATGAAGGGCCGCCGCACCGGGGCAGGCCGATGCCCGTCCGAACCGGGCAGGAAGCCGCTGGACCGGTGCAAGATGGAGAAGAAGGTCGGCGTGTCGATCCGCCCGTGCGACACATGCCTCGCGCCCATGCCCCATCATCCTGGCGCAGGCCCAGGGTTCGGCTTGGAGAGACTTCAGGAGAGCGGGTCCCGCCTCCGTCGGCATCGCGATCGCGACAGGCGCCCCGCCGCTTCCAACGCGACGGAAAGGCGTTCGCGAGCACGGGCCGCAGCAGGATCCGGTTCGGGGGCGCGTCGCAGGTCAGCGCGGCCGTGACGTCCTCCTGCCCGCACCCGCTGCGCGACCGCGGGGCCATGTTCCGCCGATCGCGAGCATGAGGTTCGGCAGCCCCGGCCCCAGCACCGCGAAGGCGGCCATCGCGCAGACACCAGTAAGGCCGTTCCGGCGCGCGTTCAGCGCAGGGCGACCTGCCGCACGTCTCCGGCAGGGTCGTCCCGCGCGGGAAGGTCGCAGCAGGGCGTGGCCGCGCCTGCGGCGCGTACCGTCGGAAGACACATCTTGCTCCCACACAAGATATAAATATATCCTTATGATGCGTTGGTCCCGCGCGAGCGGGCGAAGAGGGAACGCCGTGCGGGGCGGGCCGGGGATTGTCCGGTCCACCCCTAGTCGGCGGCTGCCCCAGCAACTGTCGGCGGGAAGCCGCCGGCTCGTCCGTCCCCCGTCCGGGGGGCGGCCCACTGCGCGGCCAGCCGCGCGGGAAGGGAGGGCCGGCGACGAGGGGCGGCAACGCCCGGCACCCGCAAGCCAGGAGACCTGCCGACGCCGTGCACCCTGCCCGAGGCAGGGGCGCGCCACCCCGAACGGCCGGGCTGGGTGCACCGGGCGTAGGAGATCCGTGCGATGACGATCGCCGCGAACCTCGGCTGGCCCCGCATCGGGCCGCGCCGCGAACTCAAGACCGCCCTCGAGGCCCATTGGGCGGGGGATACGGCGGAGGCCGACCTCCTCACTACCGCTGCCGCACTCCGCGCGGGAGCGCGGGCGACCCAGGCGGGCCTGGGGATCGGTCACGTTCCCTCGGGCGACTTCGCCCTCTACGACCATGTCCTGGAGACGGCGCTCGCCTTCGGACTGATCCCGGACGGCTATGGCTGGTCCGGCGAGGGGCCTGCCTCGCTCACCACGCTCTTCGCGCTCGCGCGCGGGGCCCGCGGATCGGAGATCGAGCACGCGGCGGGCGTCGCCCCGGACGCCCCCGCGCTCGAGATGACGAAGTGGTTCGACACGAACTATCACTACCTCGTCCCCCGGCTGTCCGACGCGACGAAACCGCGCCTCCTCGAGAACCGATGGGCCGCAGCGGCCCGCGAGGGGCTGGCGGAGGGCTGCCGGACGCGCCCCGTGCTCCTCGGCCCGGTGTCGCTCCTCCTCCTCTCGAAGCGGGGGGACGGCGGTGATCCGCTCGACCTCCTGCCGCGGCTCCTGCCGGCCTACGCCGAGGCGCTGCGCGGCCTGGCCGAGGCCGGCGCGACATGGGCTCAGGTGGACGAGCCCTGCCTCGTCACGGAACTGTCGTCGCGCGCGGGGGAAGCCTATGGCGTCGCCTTCGACGCGCTGGCGACGGCGGCGCCGGGTTTGCAGATCCTGCTTGCGACCTATTTCGGTGGTCTTCGGGAGAACCTCGGGCTCATCGCCTCGCTCCCCGTCGCGGGCCTGCATCTCGACCTCGTCCGCGCGCCGGACGGCCTCGACGCCGCGCTGGAGGCCTGGCCGACCGGGCGCTGGCTCTCGCTCGGGCTCGTGGACGGCCGCAACGTCTGGCGGACGGATCTCCGCGCGGCGCTCAAGACGCTGCAACGCGCGGCGCCGGGGCGAGAGCGGCGGCTGATGGTCGCCCCGTCCTGCTCGCTCCTCCACATCCCGCTCTCCCTCGCGGGCGAGACGGCGCTGGATCCCGCCCTGCGGCAACGCCTCGCCTTCGCGCGGGAGAAGCTCGCGGAGGTGCGGACGCTCGCGCGCGCGCTCGACGAGGGCGAGGGCGCCGTGGGTGCGGCGCTCGCCGAGAGCGATGCCGTGCGGCGGGAGGTCGCAGCGGATGCCCGGCTGCGCGACCCCGCCGTCGCCGCCCGGCTCGCGGCGGTGACGCCGGACATGGAGCAGCGCCGATCCCCCTACCCCGTCCGCGCCACCGCGCAGCAGGCCCGCTTGAACCTCCCGGCCCTGCCGGTGACGACCATCGGTTCCCTCCCCCAGACGGCGGAGGTGCGGCGCCTGCGCGCCGGGCTCGCCCGCGGCGCGCTGACCGGCGCCGCCTACGACGCGGAGATCCGGCGCCTGACGGCCGAGGCGGTCGCGTGGCAGGACGCGGTCGGCGTGGACGTGCCGGTGCACGGCGAGTTCGAGCGCAACGACATGGTGAAGTACTTCGGCGAACGCCTGTCCGGCTTCGCCTTCACGAAGGGGGGCTGGGTGCAGTCCTACGGCTCCCGCTGCGTCGCACCGCCGATCGTCTGGGCCGACGTCACGCGCCCGGCGCCGATGACCGTGGAGATGGCGGCCTATGCCGGGTCGCTCACCCCGCGCCCGATGAAGGGAATGCTCACCGGGCCGGTGACGATGCTGCAGTGGTCCTTCGTCCGCGACGACCAGCCGCGCGAGACCACGTGCCGCCAGATCGCGCTCGCCCTCCGCGACGAGGTGCAGGACCTCGAGGCGGCGGGCATCGCGATCATCCAGGTGGACGAGCCCGCCTTCCGGGAGGGCCTGCCGCTCCGCGCCGCCGATCGTGACGACTATCTCCGCTGGGCCGTCGCCTGCTTCCGGCTCGCGACCTCCCCCGTGCGCGACGACACGGCGATCCACACCCACATGTGCTACGCGGAGTTCGGGGACGTGATCGGCGCGATCGCGGCGATGGATGCCGACGCGATCTCGATCGAGACGGCGCGGAGCGGGATGGGGCTGCTGCGTGCCTTCGAGGTCTTCGACTACCCGAACGAGATCGGGCCTGGCGTGTGGGACATCCATGCGCCCCGTGTGCCGTCGGTCGACGAGATGGTCCGGCTTGCCCGGCAGGCGACCGAACGGATCCCGCTGCGGCGGCTCTGGCTCAACCCCGATTGCGGCTGCAAGACGCGGGGGTGGGGAGAGGTCCGTCCCGCCGTCGAGAACCTCGTCGCCGCGGCACGTCAGCTCAGGGCGGAACTCGCCTGACGCGGACGGGGCCGTCCTCCACGGGCGGCCCCTCCGGCGAGGCGGACGGCGGCACGGCACTCAACCCCCGCGCCCCCCCCGAGCGGTCACGCGGGGATGCTGCGCGACCGGATCGACGGGACGCCCATGCGTCTTTCGGCTGACCGGCGACGGTGCGGCTGCCGATGGGAGGCAAGTGGACGTGGTAGCGCTGTTCGGTCGCCCGGCGTGGCTGCGGCGATGGTCCCCGCTCCATCGCTTCCACGGCAGGCGGCCGGGGTGCCCCAAGGCGCGTAGCGTCTCGTCCCGCCCGGACGCTGCGGCGGTTCGCCTACTCCACCGCTTGCCGCTCCGTCGCCGGGGGCACGACCAGATCGGCCTGTCGTTGCCCTCTGCGTCGATTATCAGGTGGAGCTTGCGCCAGACCCGGCGCCCCGCGGCCGCGTGTTTGCTCACCTTCCACTTGCCCTCACCCAGCACCTTCAGCCGCTTGCGGTCGATGACACGGTGCAAATGCCCACCCCGGCCGCGGCAGGGAACCGTGATCGTGAGGCTCCTCTGCTGCCGTGGGAGCGCGCGGTAGAGCGGCGCCGGCTCGTCGAGACCCGCCAGCCGGATGAGGCTCCCCGCCATGCCCTGTGCGTCTCGCAGCGGCGGCTGGTAGAGCAACTCTCCGCGTCGGCGCCGCCTGGATCGCCGCGTCCACGAAAACCCCGGGACGGCCACGTCGGCCCGCACCTGCCGATGCATGCCAGGCCAGATGGCGCGATAGCCTTGCGGTCAGGTCACCGCGCACGACCAGCCCTCGGTCGTATTCTCGCCAGTTCCTCGCCTGGTCGAGAGCCTTCGGGCATCCGCCCTTGGTCACTGCCTTGCCCATCCAGGACCACCCGCGAGGCTGATGCAACAAGGCCGCCTCTTCGTGACGCAGGCAGGCTTCGGAAAGCGCGAACGCGTTCTCGCGCGGGTGACAGCCGATCTGCTGCGGCCGAGACGGTAACCTTCAAGTCCTGATCCAACTCGGAACCGGCAGGCCTTTCTCCCGCAGGAAGTCGGGGTTGAAGAGCTTCGACTGGTAGCGGGCTCCACCGTCGCAAAGGATCGTCACGACGGTGTGGCCGGGGCCGAGTCGCTTCGCGACGGCGACCGCGGCAGCGACGTTGATGCCGGCGGAGCCGCCGACGCTGATGCCTTCCTCGGACAGGAGTTCGAAGACGTATTTCAGCGCGTCCTCGTCCGAGACGCGGACGGCGTCGTCGATGTGCGGGCGCGCGGGTTCGAGGTTGGCCGGGACCTTCGAGGCCTGGCCGATGCCTTCGGTGATGGAATTGCCCTCGGCCTTCACTTCGCCGGTCGTCGCCCAGGCGTACATGCCACTGCCGTGCGGGTCGGCGAGGACGATCCGGACCTTCGGACTGCGGGCCTTCAGCGCGGCGGCGACGCCGGCGAGCGTGCCGCCGGTGCCGCAGGCGCAGGTGAAGGCGTCCACGCGGCCGTTCGTCTGGTTCCAGATCTCGGGGCCGGTGGTGGCTTCGTGGACCGCGCGGTTGGCTGGGTTGCCGAACTGGTCGGCCCAGATCGTCGGACCTTTCGCCGATTCCTCCTCGGCGATGCGCCGGGAGAAGTTGGTGTAGTGGTCGGGGGACGAGAGCGGGGCGGGCTTCACCAGACGGAGGTCGGCGCCGATCATGCGGAGGTAGTCGAGTTTCTCGCGGCTCTGCGTTTCCGGCACGACGATGATGCTGCGCCAGCCCCGCGCGTTCGCGGCGAGCGCCAGGCCGATGCCTGTGTTGCCCGCGGTGCCTTCGACGACAGTTCCGGGCTGCCAGGGCGTGAGGACGCCTCGCGCCACGGCGTCGCCGAGGATGCCGATGGCGGCGCGGTCCTTCACGGACCCGCCGGGGTTCATGAACTCGGCCTTGCCGAGGATCTCGCAGCCCGTCTCCTCGGAGGCACGGCGGAGGCGGATCAGCGGGGTGTTGCCGACGGCAGCCCAGAAATCCTGCGCGATCACTCTGGCGTTTCCACTCTGTCGTTTTCCGATCCGTGTTGGCGGGGGTCCGGCGCGGTGCCGCGCGGGGTGCGCCGCGGCCCCTGCAAGGCCGCGGCGCGGGGCGTCAGCCCGGCTGGTTGATGTCGACCCAGCGCAGGTAAGGCTTCTCGGCATGGAAGCCCTGGGGGAACTGCTTCTTCGCGTCCTCGTCGGACATGGAGGCAAGGACGATCGCGCGATCGCCGGGCTTCCAGTTCACGGGCGTCGCGACCTTGTGGCGGTCGGTGGTCTGGAGGCTGTCGATGACGCGGAGGACCTCGTCGAAGTTCCGGCCGGTGCTCGGCGGGTAGATCAGCATCAGGCGGATCTTCTTGTTGGGGTCGATGACGTAGACGGTGCGGACGGTGACGGAGGGATCGGCCTCCGGATGGATCATCCCGTAGAGGGTCGCGACCTTGCGGTCGGGGTCGGCGATCATCGGGAAGTTCACGGCGGTGCCCTGGGTTTCCTCGATGTCGCGGTTCCAGCCCTCGTGCCGGTCCAGCGCGTCCACGGACAGGCCGATGACCTTCACGCCGCGGCGGTCGAATTCGGGCTTCAGCTTGGCGGTGTAGCCGAGTTCGGTCGTGCAGACCGGGGTGTAGTCCTTCGGGTGGGAGAAGATGACGCCCCACGAAGCGCCAAGCCATTCGTGGAAGCGGATGGGGCCCTGGGTGGTCTCCGCCTCGAAGTCCGGGGCGATCTGGCCGAGTTGGAGCATCATGCGCGTTTTCCTCGTGGTTTCGTGGATTACACGGACTTAGCACGGGCTGGGGCTCGCTTCACCCCCGGGCGGCGCGGGCCTGCCGCGCTGGACGGGCGGGCCGCTCGCGACGGATCATGGATCGCATGGACGACATCGCGCCAGAGACGGGTTCGGCTTCGGAATGGCGGGAGGTGCCCTCCCCTGCCCTGCCCGCGCGGGAGCCGTCCGCCGAGGAGCGGGCCGCGCGGCTAGCGGCGGAGCTGGACGCGGCCTTCAAGGCTCGGGCGCGGCTGTACCGGGATCTGCTGGTGACGCTGGAGGAGGCGGTGGGGGCGGCGGAGGCGGAGCGGTTGCTGGGGCTGGCGATCCGGCGGCGGGGGGATGCGGCGGGGGCGGCACTCTTCGCGGCCATGGGCGACGCGGGGCCAGCGGCGGTGGTGGAGCGGTTCCTGACGGTCGCGAGCCCGGACTGGGGGCGGCTGTTCCCGCACGCCGTCTCGCGGCGCGGGGATGGCGGCGTGCGGGTCACCGTGCGGCGCTGCCCGCTGAAGGAGGCCTGGGTGGAGGATGGGTTGGCGCCGGCGGAGATCGCGCGGCTCTGCCGGATCGCGGGCGAGGCGGATCACGGGGTCTTCGGTCGGGCGGGGTGCGGGTTCTCGGCGGAGACCTGGGCACCAGGACGTCAGGGATGCTGCGTGCTGACCTTCACGTCGCACGGGTGACGCGGGGCGGCCGCGTCCTGCCGATCGTCGCCGGCGCCGGGTGGCGCCGGTTCCGGCTGGGTTTTCCCCGGGCGGTCCTGGCGATGGCGCAGGTGCTTCAACGACCAGGGGCGCTGCGGGGATGAGGCGGGCGAGCAGGCGCTGGTCGAGGGTGCGGGCTCGGCCTGGGGGTTCCGGCGCTGCTGTGCCTCATCGCCGGAAGCGTGCTGCCCGTCCGCGCGCGGCGTCGTCAGGCGTAGCGGTCGAGGGAGAGGTCGCCGGATTCGATCTCGGTCGGGTGGCCGGAGACGATGTCGGCGATGAGGCGGCCTGAGCCGCAGGCCATCGTCCATCCCAGCGTGCCGTGGCCGGTGTTCGTGTAGAGGTTCGCGACCTTCGTGCGGCCGATGATCGGCGTGCCGTCGGGGGTCATGGGTCGCAGGCCGGTCCAGAAGGCGGCGGCGGGGATGTCGCCGCCGTCGGGGAACAGGTCGCCGACGGAGAAGGCGAGGGTTTCGCGACGCGGGCGGCGGAGGCTGTCGGAAAAACCGGCGATCTCGGCGGTGCCGCCTACCCTGATCCGGTCACCGAGGCGGGTGATGGCGATCTTGTAGGTCTCGTCCATCACCGTGGAGACAGGGGCCGCGTCGGGGTCCGTGATGGGGAGCGTGAGGGAATAGCCCTTTACGGGCTGGACCGGCAGGTCGAGGCCGAGGGGGCGCAGCAGAGCCGGCGTGTGGGAGCCGAGGGCGGCGAGGTAGACGTCCGCGGTCATCGGGCCTTGGTCCGTTTCGACCGACGTGATGCGGCCCGCTTCCTCGCGCAGCGCGTTGATGGTGACGCCCTGGCGGAAGGTGACGCCGTCCTCGGCGCAGCGGCGGGCCAGTTCGTTCGTGAACTTGAAGGCGTCGCCGGTCTCGTCGGTGGGCAGGCAAAGGCCGCCGACGAACTTTTCGCGTACGCGGGCCAGGGCGGGTTCGGTCGCGATGCAGCCCGCTGGGTCCAGGACGTCGAAGGGCACGCCGTACTGGCGCAGGACGTCGATGTCGCCGCCGATCTTGTCCAGCTGCTGCTGCGTGCGGAAGAGCTGGAGCGTGCCGCCGGCGCCGTGGTCGAACTGGATGCCGGTGGCCTGTCTCAGCACGCCGAGGGATTCGCGGCTGTATTCGGCGATGCGGACCATGCGCGCCTTGTTGCGGGCATAGGCACGCGAGGTGCAGTTCATCGCCATCTGCCAGAGCCAGCCCCACATCAGCGGCTCCGGCTGCGGCCAGAAGACGAACGGGCGGTGGTGCATCAGCAGCCACTTCACCGCCTTCAGCGGCACCCCAGGGCCGGCCCAGGGCGAGGAGTAGCCATAGGAGAGCTGGCCGGCATTCGCGAAGGAGGTTTCCCGCGCAGGTTCGGGCTGCCGGTCAACAACTGTTACATCGTGGCCGGCACGGCTGAGGTACCAGGCGGAGGTGACGCCGACGACGCCGCTGCCGAGGACGATGACCTTCACGCACTCTCTCCCGGGGAAGATGCCGGGGATGCCCGTTCCAACCTGGAGGGGCAAGCGGTCAGCGCGTTCCGTGCAGCGGACCGTGTTCCGCGTCCGTTCACGTGTCTTTGACCCGAAACAGCCAACAATATCGCGGGCGGCGCAAGCTCTGTCGGGAACCGGACAGACACAATTGAAGCGGAATGACATTTTCGTGCGCCGCCCGAGTGCCGGGGGTGCTGGGCGGCCGCGTCCGGGAGGACGCGTGAGGGGAGCGTGAGTGCCTGTACCACCTAAGTCCATCAGTGCCGCGGCGGTACGTCCGGCGAGGGCGGAGTCGGTCGCCCGCGGCATCGTGGGAAACCGTCTGCTCGCCTCGTTGCGGCCGCTCGACCGCGCCTTGCTGGAGCCGTACCTGGAGCCGGTGCTGCTGACGAAGGGGCAGGTCCTCTTCGCGCCGGGCGACGACGTGCGGACGACGCATTTCCCGAGCATCACCACGATGGCCTCCCTCGTCATCGGGACGAATGACGGGCGCGCGGCGGAGGCGGCGACGATCGGGCGGGAGGGCGCCATCGGCGGCATCATCTCCTCCGGCCACAAGCCGGCCTTCGCGCAGGCGGAGGTGGTTCTGCCGGGACCGGCGCTCGCAATCGACATCGGGCGGCTGGAGGAGGCGAAGGAGCGGTCGCCCTCGATCCGCGACCTCTTCGCGCGCTACGCCGACGCGCTGCTGGCGCAGGTCATGCAGTCCGTCGCCTGCAACGCGCTGCATCCGCTGCACGCGCGCTGCTGCCGGTGGCTGCTGACCACGCAGGACCGGTCGGACAGCCCGGACATCGCGCTGACGCAAGAGGTGCTGGCGGAGATGCTCGGCGTGCAGCGGACGACGGTCTCGACCGTCGTGGGCGCGCTGCGGGACCGCGGGCTTATCCGCTACGCGCGGGGCCAGGTGACGATCCTGGACCGGCCGCGGCTCGAGGCCGCGGCGTGCGAATGCTACGGCGCGGTGCGGTCGCATTTCGAGCGCGTGCTGCCGGAGATCAAGCCGCAGGAGATCATCGTGGACCCGGGCGGCTGAGGACCGGCGCGTTGGATCCGACACTCATCGCGGGCGCACCGCCCGCGACGCTCGGCGGCATGGACGAGGCGCGGCTGCGCGCCGTCCTCGACACCATGCCGCAGATGGTCTGGTCCACGCGGCCCGACGGCTTCCATGACTACTACAACGCACGCTGGTACGACTTCACCGGCGTCCCGCACGGTTCGACCGACGGCGAGGCGTGGAACGGAATGTTCCATCCGGATGACCAGGCTCGGGCCTGGGAGCTGTGGCAGCGCTCGCTCGAGACGGGCGATCCCTACGAGGTGGAGTACCGGCTGCGGCGGCGCGACGGCGCCTATCGCTGGACGCTCGGGCGCGCCCTGCCGATCCGCGAAGCGGAGGGGCGGATCGAGCGGTGGTTCGGGACCTGCACGGACATCCACGACCTGAAGGTCGCGGAGGAGCAGCGCGAACTGGTGTCGCGGGAGCTGTCGCACCGCATCAAGAACATCTTCGCGGTGGTGACGAGCCTGATTTCGCTGACCTCGCGCCGCGCGGACGGGGCGGCGCGCGACTATGCGGAACGGCTGCGGGCGCGGATCGAATCGCTCGCGGCGGCGCATGAATACGTGCGGCCACACAGCGCGGGGTCGCGCCCCGATCCGGTGCAGGAGACGGTGCAGGGGCTGCTGCACACGCTGCTCAGCCCCTACGAGGCGCCCGGTCAGGTTCCGGGCCGAGGCTCGGGACCGGCTTCGGGCCGGCCGCGCTTCACGGTGACGGGGGCGGATGCGGAAATCGGTCCGCGGGCGGCAACGGCGCTGGCGCTGATCTTCCACGAACTCGCGACGAACGCGGTGAAGTACGGCGCGCTCTCGGTGCCCGAGGGGCGCGTGGAGGTGCTGCTCGAGGACACGCCGGGCGCGATGCTGCGGATGACCTGGCGGGAGGCCGGCGGGCCGGTCGTCGAGGGGGCGCCGTCGCGGCAGGGCTTCGGGACGCAGCTGGCGCGGCGCAGCGCCGAGGCGCAGCTGGGCGCGGTGATCAGCCACGACTGGCAGCGCGAAGGACTGGTCCTCAGCCTCGCCGCGGAACGCGACGCGCTGCGGCGTTGACCAAGGGGGCGTTGACCAAGGGGGCGTCGACCGGGGGCTCTGAGTGGGGGGCGCCGACGGGCAGGGTCGCTGATTGCCACGGGCGGCGACGGGCCGGGCGTCCGTCAGGCCGGGACAAGGGCGGGCGGTGCCGTCGCGATCCGCGCCAGCGGCAGGTCGGCCCGCCAGGACAGGCCTTCCGCCCCCCATTCGGCGTGGGCGAGGCCGCCGAGCTGGCGGGCGACGGTGGCATCGAGCAGGCGCGTGCCGAAGCCTGCACCGCGCGGCGCCGCGGCGGGCGGGCCGCCGCGTTCGGCCCAGGACAGGAGGAGGCGGTCCTCCTCCACCCTCCAGCGCAGGGTCACGCGGCCGTCTGGGACGGAGAGTGCGCCGTGCTTGCCGGCATTCGTCGCGAGCTCGTGCAGAATCATCGAGATCGGCAGGACGGCGAGCGGCTGGATCTTCAGGTCAGGGCCGTCCGTCAGGATCCGGTCGCCCGGCGCGCCGGCGCCGCGGAAGGGCGCGAGGGCGTCGCGGGCGAGGGCGGTGAGGGAGACGGCGGACCAACCGCCGGCGGAGAGCGTGCCCATGGCCGTCGCGAGGGCGGCAAGGCGGCCGTCCACGGCCTCGACGAATTCCGGCATGGTGGGCGCGCGGGTCAGGCGCAGCGCGGCGCGGGCCGCGGCGAGCGCGTTCTTCGCGCGGTGGTTGACCTCGTGCATCAGGAGGTCGCGGCGGGACTCCGCCTCGCGCTGCGCGCTGATGTCCTCGACCATCACGGCGATGCGTCCAGGCTCTCCGGGAAGCGGGGCGGAGTGGACCCGCACGGGGATTCGGGCGCCGTCGGGGAGGAGGTATTCCTTCTCGTAGGGGTCCCACCAGCCGCGGGCGCGGGCCTGTTCCAGGGCGCGCTGGTCGGCGGGCAGGTGGTCGGGCGGGGTGACGTCGCGCCAGGTCCCGGCGGGGCCGCCATGCGGGGCGCGGGTGCGGCCCGTCATCTCCAGCAGGCGGTCGTTGATCAGGAGCGTCTCGCCGGTGCGGAGGTCGTAGACACTCATGCCGAAGGCGCCGCTCTCGAAGACGCCGCGGAAGCGCGCCTCGGCGGCGCGGCGCGCCGTCTCGGCCTGCAGGGCGGCGGCGGTGCGGGCAGCGCGGCGGGCCTGGCGCAGCGCGAAGAGGGCAACGAGGACGAGCGCCAGGGCGCCGGGGCCGAGCCAGAACAGGCCGGCGCGGACGCGTCCGCCCCAGCCCGCGCGGATGGTGTCTAGCGGGCGGCCGACGAGGGCGTAGATCGGGTAGCCCTCCAGGCGCCGCGCCGCGAAGATCACGGGCTGGCCGGTCGAGGTGTTGGCCCCGCGGTAGATCGCGCGCTCGACGCCCGTGCCGATGAGGGTGCGGAAGCCGGCATTGGGGGGAGCTCGCGCGGCGGGACCTGCGTCAGGCCGCCGCGGAGGGCGAGGAGCGCGCCGTCTCCCCGGATCAGGGCAAGGATGTCGGTCGGGTCTGCGGCAAGGCGAGAGAGGCCCGTGGCGAACTCGTTCGGGTTGACCGCGACGCTGATGATTCCCGGCGGATCGGCCCCGGCCTGGCGGCGGATGCTGACGCTGAAGAAAAGCGCCCCGCCCCGGAGGGCGCGATAGATCGCGCTGACGAAGGGCTCGGGCGTCGCGGGGTTGGCGAGGGCGCGGACCCATTCGCGGTCCGACGCGTCGAGGTCGGGCGGGATCGGGAAGATGATGTCGGAAACGAGCGGGCGCCCCGCTCCGGACAGGACGAAGGTGGACTGCGTGCCGGCCGGGCGGAACGCGCGGTCGCGGAGGTCGCGGTGCAGCGCGCCCTCCTGCGCACGGATTTCCGCCTCGGTCAGGCCGCGGAGGCGGTCGCCGGCGAGCGCGGCAGACAGGCGGTGCGAGTCGAGGACGCGGATCGCGTATTCCGCGGCGGCGTCGGCCGAGCGCTCAAGCGCGGCCGTCGTGTCGGCAACGGCGCCGCGCCAGGCCAGCCAGGCGGCGACGATGCCCGCGAGGACCGGGACGAGGATGGCGGCGCCGAGCACGAGGAGGAGCGACCGCGGCGTGGCCGGGCGCCATGTCGGCTGGTCGTCCTGCGGGGCGGGGGCCAACGGGCCGGTCACGGGAAAGGGGAACCTCCGGCGGCATCGTGGCCTGGACCGGCGTTTGCCGGAAGGGCGGCCCGGCGTGGCCGCTCCATCGGGCGTCGCCGTCCCCGGGGAGCCGTTCGGGATGGCGGGGCCGGTACGGGGACTTCGGCGGACGGTGGCCAGGGCAGGCCGCGGGCGCCGCTGCGGGGCCCGCGCATCCGGGCGCCAATCGGGCGCCGATCGGGCGCCGGTCGGGTGGCGGGCGCGGCGGCCGGGCCCGGTTCCGGCGGAAACGGGGCCGCCCGCCAGGGTCACTCGACTTGCCGGACGGGGTGACGGGAGAGTCGGCGGGCGGCCCAGGACGCGGCTCGAGGCAAGGCTGCCGCAACACCGCCGTAACGAGCCTGCCGCGCGGGAGTTGCAGGCGCGAACCAAAGCGGCATGGCCGGCGCCTGCGGTCGGTCACGTGCCGAGGGCGGCGCGCGACGGTGACGCGGGGGCGCGGGCGCAGGCCGGAGGGCAAGGTATGTCGCGCTGCCTCTGATCGGGCCAGCGACGCCGCGCGAGCGGTAGCGAGGGACGTGCCTATCGAACGCATAGACAGGGCGCCGTAGCGCGGACCGTTGCCGGCCCGGCATGATCCGGCATCCAAGGAGCAACACCGATGCGTGCATCACCCGTCGTAACCTCCGCCCTGCGCGTGCGCGCAAGCGGGTCCGTCATCGGGGGCGTCCGGAATCGCGGCGTCGCGTCACGCCATGCCGGGCGACGCTGAGCCGGCGGCCAAGGAAACGGATGCGTCCGATGCTCCCCGATAGCGATGGTCCTGCGGACCGCTCGACGGACGCCGCGATGCGGGCGGCCGCAATGGAGGTGGCCTTGCCCGCCACGGTCGGCCAGGTGCAGTTGCTGCACCACTGGCGAAAGCTGAGCCCGGATCAGCGGACGCGGCTACTCTCCCTCGCCCGCGAAATGTCGAAGAGCGGGCACGGCCAACAGCACGGATCGGGAGCCCCGCGCCGATCATCGGGCGAGGTTCCTGCGGGCCGGCAGCCGGCGACGCGACCGGAGATAACGGCCTGCGGAATGGATGCTGCTGAATGGAGTGTCGATGGTAGCGGCGGGCGGACTTGAACCGCCGACCCCGGCATTATGAGTGCCGTGCTCTAACCAGCTGAGCTACACCGCCACACGCCTGGGCGACGATCACGCGGGATCGTCGGGGTCGCGGAACTAGGCTGCCGGGTGGGCGGCGTCAATCCCGGTGTGTGTCCTGGCCCGGGGGTGTCGCGCCGCGCGGATGAAGCCGCCGGCAAGGACACGTTCGCCGTCGTAGAGGACGCAGCCCTGGCCGGGTGCTGCGACGACCGGCGCATCGGGGGTGACGGTCAGGGTCTCGCTGGCCGGGTGCCATGCGGCAGTGACGGGCTGCGGGGTTTCGCGCGCGCGGAACTTGGCCTGGCAGCGCAGGGGCGCGGTGGGCGGCGTCGTCAGCCAGTTCACGTCGGTGACGGGGACCTCGGCCACGGCGATGTGCCTCGCAGGCGCGACAACGATGCGGCGGCGGGCGGCGTCGAGCGCGGCGACGCGGAGGCGGGATTCGGGCTCCGGCGCGTTGGGGAGGCCGAGGCCCCTGCCCTGCCCGACCGTGTAGCGCGCGAGGCCGGCGTGGCGGCCGAGGACCTGTCCCGAGAGGTCCACGATCTCGCCGGGTTCGGCGGCATCGGGGCGGATCTTCATGACGAGGTCGGCGTAGGAGCCGGCCGGGACGAAGCAGATGTCCTGGCTGTCGGGCTTCTCCGCGACCGTCAGGCCGAAGCGGGCGGCGTGTGCGCGGACCGTCGCCTTGTCCGGCATGTCGCCGAGGGGGAAGCGGGCGAAGGCCAACTGGTCCCGGGTCGTGGCGAAGAGGAAGTAGGACTGGTCGCGCGCGGGGTCGGCGGCGCGGTGGAGCTCGGGGCCGTCGGGGCCGTCCAGGCGGCGGGCGTAGTGGCCGGTGGCGAGCGCCTCGCATCCCAGGTCCTGGGCGAGTTCGACGAGGTCCTGGAACTTCACGGTCTGGTTGCAACGGACGCAAGGGATCGGCGTCTCGCCGCGGGCGTAGGTGTCGGCGAAGTCCTGGATGACGGCGTTCCTGAAGCGCGTCTCGCGGTCCAGGACGTAGTGCGGAATGCCAAGGCGGTCCGCGACGTCGCGGGCATCGTGGATGTCCTGTCCGGCGCAGCAGGCGCCCTTCTTCGCCACGGCGGCGCCGTGGTCGTAGAGCTGGAGCGTGGCGCCGATCACGTCGTGCCCGGCCTCATGCAGCAGGCCGGCGACGACGCTGCTGTCCACGCCCCCCGACATGGCCACGAGGATCCTCATGGCTACGGCGCCATCGCGGGCGCGAGATTCGGTGTCACCTCGCGCGCGGCGTTCAGGCCCATCTGCCAGAAATCGGCTTCGAGACGGGCGCCCTGGGCGAACAGGCGGGTGAGCGCGGGGAGGCGGGACATGCCGCCATGGGTTTCGCCAAGCGCGTCGAGGCGGGCGGCGGAGGCGCGGGCGACGGACTGGTATTCCTCGCCGGCGTACATCGCGATCCAGGATTCGTAGGGGTTGCCGGAACGCACGCGGGAGGGGTGGGCCTCAATGCGGTTCGCGATCTCGCCATAGCCGATCGTGCAGGGGGAGAGAGCGACCTCGAGGTCGAGGATGTCCCCGGTGTAGCCGGCATCCATGACCCAGCGGGTGTAGGAGACGGTTTCGGGTGCCTCGGGTTCGGCGAGGATCGCGGCCTCGTCCAGGCCCCAGTCGCGGCAGTAGTCGAGGTGCAGGCGCGTCTCGCCGAGGATCGCCTGCACAACGCCCGCCTTCTCGCGCATCGCGGCGAGGGATTCAGCCTTCACGACGGCCAGCGCCTCGGCGCGCGCGAACTGGACGAGGAACAGATAGTCCTGGACCAGGTAGCGCCGGAAGGCGGCAAGCGGCAGCGTGCCGTCGGCGAGGCCCTGCACGAAGGAATGCCAACAATACGCCTCCCACTCCGCCGCGGCGACGTCGCGGAGGGTGCGGTACAGGCCGCCGTCCTTGCCGTAGGGCATCATCCGCCGGCGTTGCGCGTCCCGGCGGGCAGCTTCACGACAAGGCCGTCGAGGGCCTCGGTCATGATGAGCTGGCAGCCGAGGCGCGACGTCTCCTGCAGGTCGAAGGCGAGGTCGAGCATGTCCTCCTCGTCCTCGGTCGGTTCGTTCAGGCGGTCGAACCAGCCCTGGTCCACGATGACGTGGCAGGTGGAGCAGGCGAGGCTGCCCTCGCACGCGCCTTCGATGTCCACGCCGTGGCGGTGCGCGATCTCCAGGACGGAGAGGCCCATCGGGGCTTCCACCTCGCGGCGCGTGCCGTCGCGCTCGACGAAGGTCATCTTGGGCATCGGGGTCTCCTGAAGGGGCGTCGCGCGCGGGGTGGTGCGGCCGGGTCAGGCGGCGGCCGGGTGCGGCGCCTCCGAGAGGGCGGCGTGCCAGGCGCGGGCCAGTTCCGCGGCGGCGCGGTCCACGTCGGCGGGCGAGGTAAAGCGGCCGATGCCGATCCGCAAGGTCGCGCGGGCCTCGTGCTCCGGCAGGCCGAGGGCGCGCAGGACGTAGGAAGGCTCGACGGAGGCGGAGGAGCAAGCGGAGCCGGTGGAGACGCAGACGCCGGGGGCCGCGGCCATGATGCGCTGGGCGTCCACGGAGCCGGGGAAGGTAAGGTTCAGGTTGCCGGGGACGCGGTTCTCCGCATGGCCGTTGAGGCGGACACCCGGGACGGCCGCGGTCAGGGCTTCGACGAAACGGTCGCGCTGGCCGCGGATGCGCCCTTCGTCCAGCAGGGCTTCAAGGCGGGCGATCCGCGCGGCCTCGCCGAAGCCGACGACGAGCGGCGCGGGCAGCGTGCCGGAGCGGAGGCCGCGTTCCTGCCCGCCGCCGGAGAGGAGCGGGGAGAGGCGGACCCGAGGGCGGCGGCGGACATAGAGGGCGCCGATCCCCTTCGGCCCGTACATCTTGTGGGCCGAGAGGGAGACGAGGTCGAGGCGCATCTCCTCCACGTCCAGCGGGACGCGGCCGGCGGCCTGGGCGGCGTCGGTGTGGAAGAGGGCGCCGTGTTCGCGGGCGAGGGCAGCGAGGGCGGCGACGTCCTGGATGACGCCGGTCTCGTTGTTCACGGCCATGGCGGAGACGAGGAGGGTCGGCACCTCCAGCGCCTCGCGGAGGGTGGCAGGGTCGAGGAGGCCGTCGGCGGCGACGGGGAGGAAGACCGGGTCGAATCCCTCGGCCGCGAGGTCGCGCACGGATTCCAGGACGCATTTGTGCTCGGTCGCGACCGTGACGATGCGGCGGCGCCCGTCTCCGGCGGCGCGGGCGAAGCGCTCATCACCATGGGTGCGCGCGAAGCGCGCGACGCCCTTGATAGCCAGGTTGTTGGCCTCGGTGGCGCCTGAGGTCAGGATGATCTCGCGGGAATCGGCGCCGATCAGGGCGGCGATATCGCGGCGGGCGGATTCGACGGCTTCCTCGGCGGCGCGGCCCATGGCGTGCTCGACGCTCGCGGGATTCGAGAAATTCTCCTCCCACCACGGGCGCATGGCGGCAAGGACCCGCGGGTCGGGCGGGGTGGTCGCGTGGTTGTCGAGATAGATCGGGCGGTTGGGTGCCGTCATCCAACCAAGGTGGCGTGCCGCGCTGTGCGCTTCGAGAGTTGTTCGCGCATGGCCGCATGCGCAGCGACGAAGAGGTCGGCGGAGTCGTCCGGGGCGTTCCAGGGAAAGGAGACGCGGATGGCACAGGCGGCGCCCTCGCCGAAGCCCATGGCGTCGAGGACGGGGGAGCGGGCGACCTTGCCGGAGGAGCAGGCGGCGCCGGCGGAGACGCGGAAGCCCAGCAGGTCGAGGGCGATGACCTGGGTCTCGGCGGGGATACCGGGGAGGATGAGGCAGGCCGTGTTGGGCAGGCGCGGGGCACCGGCGCCGGCGACCGGGAGGCCGAGCGTGCGCTCGATCGCGTCGCGGAGCGGGGCGAGGCGGGTGGCGCGGGCGGGGTCGGCGGCTTCGGCAGCGGCGCCCATGCCGGCGATCGCGGGCAGCGGTTCGGTGCCGCCTCGGCGTCCCCGTTCCTGGCCGCCGCCGCGGATCAGGGGGGCGAGGTCGAGGCCGGGGCGGAGGAGGAGGGCGCCTGCGCCCTTGGGGCCGCCGAGCTTGTGGCCGGAGAGGGCGATCGTATCGGCCCCGACCCGCGGAAGGGGAATGCGTCCCGCGGCCTGGACGGCGTCGAGGTGCAGGAGGGCGCCGTGGCGGCGGCAGAGGTCGGCCGCTTCCTCGACAGGGTGGATCACGCCGGTCTCGTTGTTCGCGACCATGAGGCAGAGGAGGGCGGGCGGGCCCGCCGCCAGCCTCCGGTCGAGGGCGACGAGGTCAAGGGTGCCGTCCGGGTGCACGGGGATGCGGATGGCCCCCTCCTCCGCCGCGGCGATGACGGCGGGGTGCTCGGTGGCGCCGATCAGGATCCGGCGGCCGGGGGAGAGGGCGGCCATGGCGAGCGCGTTCGACTCGGTGCCGCCGGAGGTCAGGACGACGTCGCGCGGGTTGGCGCCGGCGAGCGCGGCGACTTGCGCCCGGGCGCGTTCGAGGATGCGGCGGGCCGCGCGGCCGTCAGCGTGGACGGAGGATGGGTTGCCTGGGAGATCGAGGGCCTCGAGCGCGGCGGCGCGCGCCTCAGGGCGCAGGGGCTCCGTGGCGTTGGCGTCCAGGTAGAGGGTCACGGGAGGGCGCGATGCGGCACCGGCTCCGCCGCGAGAGCGCCGGGGCTGCGTTCCGGCGGGGCAGCGGCCGCTTGCCGTGCGGCGTGGGCGGGCGGCGCCGGGGCGCGTGCAGTCGCGGCGGGGGTCGCCCGGGCGGCGGCGGCCGGGGCGGCGGCGCCGTGCGGGGTCGGTGCTGCGGCTTGGGCCGGCGCGGTCTCATCGGGCGCGGCAGGGGCACGGGCCCGGCCGGCGACGCGGCCGGCGGCGACTTCGGCGAGGGTGACGGCGGAGAGGAAGAGGCGGATCTGCTCACCGAGCTCTGCCCAGAGTGCGTCGGCGGGGCCGCCCGTGTCCGAACCCTCCGGCGGCATGGGTTCGTCCACGGCCTCGACCACCTGGGCGATGGTGATGCGCTCGGCGGGCGGACCGAGGCGGTAGCCACCGCCGGGGCCGCGGGCCGACTCGACGAGGCCGGCGCGGCGGAGGCGGCCGAAGAGCTGTTCGAGGTAGGCGACGGAGAGCATCTGCGCCGCAGCGATCTCCCCGAGGGTGATCAGGCCGCCGTCGGGGCCACGTCGGGCAAGCTCGACGAGGGCGAGGACGGCGTAGCGGGAGCGGGTGGAGAGGCGCATGTCAGGCTCCGCCGGTAGGCCGACGCGGGCAGTGTGGCTCATTCCACACGAAAAGGTGAGCCGGTGACATGATTTGGTTATGAATCCCGAGACCCGCGCCCTATATTTGAGCGCGCTCCCCGGCGGAAAGGCCGCAGGGAGCGAAAACGGCAGCGACGGAGCGGGACCGGGGAAGACGGGGTCCGAGACCGACGCGCGGGACCCTGAAAGGGGCCGGCGCGCGATCCACGGCCTGTTGTCCCCCGTCCCGCCTCCGCCGGATGACCGGCGCGGTTCACATTGGCGGGGCGTGCCCTGATGGTCCAGTGACCAGGGGATCCGGCCCGCCGCAACGATGCCCCGAACGGGGCAGAAGGTGACGATGCCCGAGGTGATGTTCGCAGGCCCGGATGGGCGGCTCGAGGGGCGCTACCACCACAGCAAGCAGCCGGGCGCGCCGACCGCGCTCATCTTGCATCCGCATCCGCTGCACGGCGGGACCATGAACAACCGCGTGGTGCACGCGCTGTTCGAGCGGTACAAGGCGATGGGCTTCTCGACGCTGCGCTTCAACTTCCGTGGGGTTGGCAAGTCGCAGGGCCGCTACGACGGCGGGATTGGCGAGATCTCCGACGCGACGGCTGCGCTCGACTTCCTCCAGGCGGTGAACCCGGGCGCGTCGATGCTGTGGGTCGCGGGCTATTCCTTCGGCGCCTATGTTGGCATGCAGGTGCTGATGAGGCGGCCGGAGATGGGTGGGTTCGTGTCCATCTCCGCGCCGGCGTCGCATTACGATTTCGGGTTCCTCGCGCCCTGCCCGTGCTCCGGCCTGATCCTGCACGGCGAGGCGGATGAGCTCGTGCCGGAGGCGTCGGTGCGGAAGCTCGTGGACAAGCTGAACACGCAGAAGGGCGTCACCATCGACTACCGCGTGATGGAAGGCGCGGGGCACGTCTTCACGCCGGAGCAGACGGAGCGCGTGGCCGATGCGGCGCAGGACCACGTGACGACGGTGCTGAACCGGCAGCGCATGGCGATGGCGGCGGACTGATCGGTCCGCGCTTTCGGGCGGCTTGGGGGAGCGGCGTGCCGGGAGGCGCGCCGCCCTTTCCGTTTCGGCGGCGCGGCGTGCTCAGGCGCCAACGGCGGACGCGCCCCGGTCCGCTGTCGCACGCTCCCGGATCGTGCGCCCCGTACGGAGCGAGGCGCCGGCCTCAGGGCCGGTAGACCGACAACTCAGCATAGACGTGCGCGTCCTGGCCCTTCGCCGCAGCCGTGAGGGGCGCGAACCAGTCGAGCGATTCCTTCAGGGCTGCCGGATCCTCGAAGAGGGCCTTGGACGCGACGGGGTCCCATTGCGAGTAGCTCGTCACCCGCAGGCCATCGAGGCTGCGGTGGATCGTCGAGGTCAGGTGGCCTGCCATGCGACCGCCGTAGAGCTCGAGGCCCTTCAGGAGGCCGTCATAGACCGCCTGCTGGGTCCCCGGCTCCGTGTGGTAAGTGTGGATCATGGTCAGGACGCCGGCATCCGGCGCGATGGTCACGGTGGTCATGGGCGATCCCCTCGCAGCGCACGCAGCACCAGCTGATCGTAACGCCCGTTAAGGGTTACGGGCCAGGCCGGTCTACAGCAAGGCGCCGACGAGCCGGCCGCCGCACATCGGGGCGGGGACGCCCGTCGTGCTCGGGAAGGTCGTCGGCAGGCGGCGCGCGACGCGGGCGGCGAGGACGCCGAAGGCCTGGGCCTCGAGGGCGTCGCCGTCCCAGCCCGCCACCTCGACATGGCGGACGGGGGCGTCGAGGGCGGAGGCGAGGGCGCGCATGAGGGCCGGGTTGCGGCGGCCGCCGCCGGCGACGAGCCACTGCATCGGCGGTTCGGGGAAATGGCGGGACGCGGCGGCGACGCAGACGGCGCAGAAGGCGGCGAGCGTCGCGGCGCCGTCGGCGGGGGAGAGGTCGCCGGCGCCGGCCTCTCGCAGGGCCGCCGTGAAGTCCAGGCGGTCAAGGGACTTCGGCGGCGGCGCGTCGAGGTAGGGGTGCGCCATGAGGCGCGAGAGGACGGCGCCGCAGGCGCTGCCGGAAAGGGCGAGGCGGCCGTCGCGGTCGTAATCCTCGCCGGTCGAGCGGCGGGCCCAGTCGTCGAGCGGGCCGTTGGCGGGACCGGTGTCGAAGGCGATGAGTTCGCCGGAGTGACCGTCCCCCGGGCCGACGAACGTGACGTTGGCGACGCCGCCGAGGTTGAGGATGGCGACGGGCTTGGGGAGGTTGCGGCAGAGGACGGCGTGGAAGATCGGGACCAGCGGGGCCCCCTGCCCTCCTGCCGCGACGTCGGCGCTGCGGAAGTCCCAGGCGACCTCGATGCCGGTCATGCGGGCGAGGAGGCCGGCGTCGCCGATCTGCCACGTGAAGCCGCGGCGGTTGGTGCCCACGGCCGGCGATGACGCGGGGCGGTGCAGGATCGTCTGGCCATGGAAGCCGATGAGGTCGGCGGCGACGTTGAGCGCGGCGACGGCCTCGGCGTGGCGTTCGGTCAGGCGGCGCGCGCAGTCCGCGACGAAAGGGTCGTCGGCGTCGAGGCCGGGGGCGGCGTCCAGCAGCGAGCGGAGGTCGCGGCGCAGCGACGGGGCATAGGGGAGCGTCACGGTCGGGCCGAAGCGGGCGATGTTCTCGCCGTCCGTCTCGACATAGGCGGCGTCCACCCCGTCGAGCGAGGTGCCGCTCATCAGCCCGATGGTTCGCAGCATGCCCATTCTAGCGATCCTGGTGGCGTGCTAGGGCCCGGGGCTTCCCGGCGCAAGGCCGGGGCCAAGGGTGCTTGAGCAGCGGGTGATGGACGACTTCCTGACGGCGGCGCGCGAGCGCGGATTCATTCATCAGGTCACGGACGAGGCGGCACTAGCCGCGCGGCTGCGGCAGGGCGTGCTGCCCGCCTATATCGGCTTCGACTGCACGGCGGACAGCCTGCATGTCGGATCGCTCGTCCAGATCATGATCCTGCGGCTGTGGCAGCGCTGCGGGCACAAGCCGGTCGTGCTGATGGGCGGCGGGACGACGAAGGTCGGCGACCCGTCCTTCCGCGACGAGGCGCGGCCGCTGCTGACGGACGAGCAGATTGAGCGGAACAAGGCGGGCATCCTGAAGGTCTTCGAGACCTTCCTGACCTTCGGCGAGGGGGCGGCGGATGCGGTGATGCTCGACAACGCGGCCTGGCTCGATGAACTGCGCTACGTGCCGTTCCTGCGCGAGGTCGGGCGGCATTTCAGCGTGAACCGCATGCTGACGATGGAGAGCGTGCGGCAGCGGCTGGAGCGCGACCAGCCGTTCAGTTTCCTCGAGTTCAACTACATGCTGCTGCAGTCCTACGACTTCCTGGAGCTGCGCCGGCGGCACGGCGTCGCGTTGCAGATGGGCGGCAGCGACCAGTGGGGGAACATCGTGATGGGGGCGGATCTGATCCGCCGCATGGACGGGGCGGAGGCCTGGGGGCTGACGACGCCGCTGATCACGACGTCCTCCGGCGCGAAGATGGGGAAGACGGCGTCCGGCGCGGTGTGGCTGAACGCGGCGCGGGTCAGTCCCTACGGCTACTGGCAGTTCTGGCGGAACGCGGAGGACGCGGATGTCGGGCGCTTCCTCGCGCTGTTCACGGACATGCCCATGGAGGAGGTGCGGCGTTACGCGGCGCTCGGTGGCGCGGAGGTGAACGAGGCGAAGAAGGTGCTGGCGACCGAGGCGACGGCGCTGCTGCACGGGCGTGCGGCCGCCGAGGCGGCGGCGGAGACGGCGCGGACGACCTTCGAGCAGGGGATGGCGGCGGAGACCTTGCCGTCCATCGGTGCGGCGCTACCGGCTTCGGTGCTGGACCTGGCGGTGGCTGCGGGCTTCGCGACGAGCAAGGCGGAAGCGCGACGTCTGGTGGGGAATGGCGGGTTGCGGCTGAACGATGCGGCCGTGAGCGACATCACTGCGCAGGTAACGGACGCGGACCTGCGGGACGGGGCGGCGAAGCTATCGGCGGGGAAGAAGCGGCACGTACTGGTACGGGCGGGCTGACATCCGTCGCGGGCCCGGGGCGGTTGTCCCAGGCCGCGGGGCGCGTCACGCTTCCGGCGTCGCGCGCCCGCGACCTTCGCGGCCTGGCCGCCGGTCCGGCGCGCCCGGGGGGACCGCATGATCCACGAACTGCGAATCTATCATTGCGTGCCGGGACGGCTGCCGGACCTGCTGCGGCGCTTCGAGACGGTGACCCTGGGCATTTGGGAGCGCCACGGCATCCGACAGGCGGGGTTCTGGACGGTCGCCGTCGGGCCGTCGAACCAGGACCTGTATTACCTGCTGGAATGGGAGTCGCTTGCGGAACGGGAGCGGAAGTGGGGCGCCTTCGCGAGCGACCCGGAATGGCTGGCGAGGCGGGCGGAAACCGAGCGGGACGGCGCGATCGTTGCGTCGGTCGAGAACATGATCCTCGCGCCGACGGCATTCTCGTCGGTCAAGTGAGGAGGATGGTGGGCGCGAGAGGGATTGAACCTCTGACCTTCCCCGTGTCAGGGGGACGCTCTCCCGCTGAGCTACGCGCCCATCCGGTCGCGGGGTCGCCCGTTTAGCCCGCGACTTCGGGCGCGACAAGGGCGGGCGATGCACGCGGTGACGTGACACCGCGGCGCCGCTGTGGTGTTGGGGAAGTCGGATGGACCTGCCCCCGGAGATGCCCTCGACGCGCGAGGCGCCGTTCCTGTTGAGCCGCCCCGCGCGGCAGCGGGCGCCGATCGTGCTGGCCTCCCCGCATTCCGGCCGGAACTACCCGGCGGACTTCGTGGCGGAGAGCCGGCTGGACCCGCTGACGCTGCGGCGGAGCGAGGACTCCTTCGTGGAGGAGCTCTTCTCCTCGGGGCCGGAGCGGGGCATCCCGCTGCTGGCCGCGACCTTTCCGCGCGTCTACCTCGACGTGAACCGGGAGCCCTGGGAACTGGACCCCGCGATGTTCGACGGGCCGCTGCCGGATTGGGTGAACTCGGCCTCGCCGCGGGTCGGGGCGGGGTTGGGGACGATCGCGCGGGTCGTGGCGAGCGGCGAAGCGGTGTACCGGCGCCGGCTGCCGTTCGAGGCTGCGGCGGAGCGGGTGCGGGACCTTTGGCAGCCCTATCACGAGGCGCTGGCGGGGCTGATCCGGGAGACGGTGGAGGCCTTCGGGGTCTGCCTCCTGCTGGATTGCCATTCCATGCCGTCGCTGCCCGGGGAGCGGGGGCCGCGGGCCGTGGACATGATCCTTGGCGACGCGCACGGGACGGCGGCGGCGCCGCGCGCCACGCGGATGGTCGAGGAGGGGCTGTCGGACCTCGGCTACCGCGTCCGACGGAACGATCCCTATGCCGGGGGGTACGTCACGCGACACTACGGGCGGCCGCGGGACCGGGTGCATGCGGTGCAGATCGAGGTGGCGCGGGGCCTCTACATGGACGAGCGGCACATCGAGCGGCTGCCGGCCGCGATGGCGTCGCTCCGCCGGGATCTGGATACCCTGTTGGAGCGCCTGGCGGCCTCGGACTGGAGCTTCCTGCGAGGCTGAGCCCTAGTCGGGGAGCGGAAAAAAAGAGGCGGTGCCTTGCGGCACCGCCGAGTTTAGGGAGGAAACGTCCAAGAATGCAGCGAGGGACGAACCCGTCGCTGCGATGCACAAATTAGGTGGGAGCAGTGGCGTTTGCAAGCGCTTTCTGCTGCGCCGCAACATGACATGGCATCGGCGCGTGGCATGGGACTTGAGCAGGGCGGGGCATGCTGCGGTTGCTCGCCCTCATGCTGCTCTCGGCCGGACCGGTCATGGGACAGGTGCTCCCCTCCCCCGCCAACCCGTCGCCGATCGCGCGCTGCCGGGCTGCAATCGCGACTGCCGAGCGGGAGGCGGGGATCCCGGCCGGGTTGCTCCAGGCGATCGGGCGGGTGGAGTCCGGGCGGACCGACCCCGCGACGGGTGAGGCGGGGCCCTGGCCCTGGACGGTGAACGTGGAGGGGGCCGGCCGATTTTTCCCCTCGGCAGTGGAAGCGATTGCCCATGTACGGCAAGCCCGGGCAAGCGGCGCGCGGTCGATGGATGTGGGGTGCATGCAGATCAACCTGCTGCACCATCCCAACGCCTTCGCATCCCTTGAGGACGGCTTCGATCCGCTCGCCAACGCCCGCTATGCCGCACGCTTCCTGAAGGAGCTGCACGGGGAGCGGGGGGAATGGATGGCGGCGGCGGGGAACTACCACAGCCGCACGCCCGAGCGGGCGGAGGCCTATCGGAACGCGGTGGCGTCGCGGCTGCCGGAGGAGCAGGCGCGGGCTGGGTCGGCGCCGGGATGGAACGCCGGCTGGGCGCGGCTGGCGGCGGCGCCGGTCACGCCGCCCGTGGCGGGTTTTGGGAGCATCCGCGGGGCCGCCGCGCCGGTGATCCTGCGCAACCCCGGATCGAGCGGGGGCGGTACGACGGGACGGGACCTCGATTCGTATCGGGCGATGGCGATCCCGCTCACGGCGCGGACGCCGGTGGCGCGGCTGCTCGGGGGGCGTGGGTAGTCGCCGGGAGCGGGCCGGCCGGTGTGCGACACGCCGGGGAAGCAGGATGTCTGGGCCTGGGACGCCGCCCCGACGTTGCACGCCGTGGTCCCGATATTGGGTGGAGGCGGGCAACCCACCTCCGCTGGCCCGACGGACGCGACGTGGCCTGGGAAGGCGGAACGATGCGGGCGGGGACGGGGGTGCTGATCCTCGCGCCGTTCTTCCATCGTGACCGGGAGAGGCTGGCGCAGGCGGACCAGTTCCTGCCTGAGGCCTGGCTGGAGGCAGACCCGCCGGACCCCGGGTTCATGCCGTTCAGCGGGGGACCGGCGGCCTGTCCGGGGCGGGACCTCGTCCTGACCGTCGGCAGCGCGATGATCGGCGCGCTGCTGTCGCATGTCGAAGGGCTGGAGCGGCCCACGCTTTCCGAGGGGGCGCCCCTACCGGCGCAGTTGAATCCCTTCGCGCTGCGGTTCCGGCTATGCGGCGACGCGAGGCCGCGGCCCGCCCGCGTCGCGCAGGCGGGCGCCGTGTGACCCGCGCTACTTCCCGCGCGTGACGAGACGCCCCGGCTTCTCACCCGTCGCACCCTTGGCCGCGGCATAGGTCGGGATGCCGTTGCACCAGACTTCCTCGATGCCCTCGCTCACCTGCTTCGGGTCCTCGAAGGTCGCGCGGTCGCGGACGGTGTGGGGGTCGAAGAGGACGACGTCGGCATAGGCGCCTTCGCGCAACACGCCGCGATCCACCATGCCGAAGACCTCGGCCGCGCGGCCCGTCATCTTGTGGACGGCGGTCTCGAGGTCGAAGAGGCGGACGTCGCGGACGTAGTGGCCGAGCACGCGGGGGAAGGTGCCCCAGAGGCGCGGATGCGGGTGCGCATCGTGCGGGATGCCGTCGGAACCGATGACGGACATCGGGTGCGCCATGATGCGACGCACGTCCTCCTCATCCATCTGGAAGGTGATCTGGCCCGCGGGGAGGAGGCGGGAGGCCGCGGTCTTGATGTCGGTGTTCCAGCCGCGGGCGACCTCGCGAAGGTACTTGCCGGCCATCTCGGGGTGCGGGATGGACCAGGTGATCATGACCTCCACGTCGTCCCGCAGCTTGTCGGGCATGAGGACGGTCGAGCCGGCGGGGTACGGGTAGACGTCGAAGGCAACGTCCTGCGTACGCGCGTATTCGGCGATGAGCGGGAGCGTCTGCGTGGAGCGGCCGTAGTTCTCGGGCATGCTGCACTTGTGGTGGGAGATGTGGACGGGCACGCCGACGCGCTTGCCGATCTTCGTCGTCTCCTCGATCGAGGCGAGGATCCTGTCCGCCTCGTCTCGCATATGCGTGCAGTAGAGGCCACCGAACGGGCGGATGGCTTCGGCGACCGCGATGACTTCTTCCGTCGTCGCCTGGGCGTTGGGGGGATAGTAGAGGCCGGTGGAGAAGCCGGAGGCGCCTTCGGCCATGCTCTGCCGCACGCGGTCGTGCATGCGGGCGATCTCCGCGTCGCACGCGGGGCGGTACACATCCCCGTCCATGGCTTCGACACGGAGCGTCTGGTGGCCGACGAAGGCGTAGGTGTTGACCTCCGTGCCCTTGCTCTTCAGCGCGTGGGCGTAGTCACCGAAGGAGTCGAAGGTCCACCAGGTCTCGTCGCCCAGCAGGTCGAGCGGCGGGATGGGTCGGCCGGTCCGGCGCAGCGGAGCAAGCGAGACGCCGCAATTCCCGACGACGACCGTGGTGACGCCCTGGCTCAGCTTGCAGAGCGTGCATTCGGGGCCGCAGAGGACCGCGCGGTCGTCATGCGTGTGGCTGTCGATGAAGCCGGGGGCGACGGCCTTGCCGGTCGCGATTACCTCCCGGTCCGCGGAGGCGGCGCCGAGGTCGCCGATGCCGACGATGCGGTCGCCGCGGAGGCCGACGTCGCCGACGCGGCGCGGGGCGCCGGTGCCGTCGAAGATGGTGGCGTCGCGGATGATCGTGTCGCAGCGCAAGGCCATGCCGGCTTCCCTTCGCCGCGCCGGTCGGGATGGCGCGGGCGCCCGATCATGGACCCCCGCCCCGCGGATCGGAAGGTGGGCTTGCATCGCACGTCACGCGACGATGGATGGCGGCATGTTGCGGCGGGTGACGGCCAAGACACGTTCGCGGGACATGGCGGGATCCGGCATTCGCCCCGGGCCGTGCAGGCATGCCCGGCCGCCGTTCGCGCGGGGTGGGGCGGCGACACATGTCCACGCAGCGCCGGGACAAGGTGCCTCGACGATCCATAAGGACCGATCGTCATGAATTCGCTGATCCGCACGGCCTTCCTCGCCGCCGCCCTCGTGGGTGGTGCGGGCTCCGCCATGGCCCATGGCGCCGCGAAGACGGCGACCTCCGAAGCGCCGCCGTCATCGTCGCCCGCCGTCGCGGCGGCGCCGATCGACGTCACGTCGGTGCTGACGCCGCGGCTGACCGGCGGGAGCGGCCCCTCCTGGACGAGTGAGGTGCCGCCGGCGGTCGCGAGCGCGGGCGTTCCCGTCGGTGATGACGGGATCGACGTTTCGAGCCACCGCCACCACAACCGGGGCTGACCCGGCGCCGCACGGCCTGCACCGCGCGGCTCGCACGCTGCGCGAGGCGGACGGGTGTGGGCCGGGCAACGCGCCGGCGCCTCGCCGCGTTGGGCGGGCGTGCACGATATCCTTCCCGTTTCTTCCCGGCTTTTCGTTCCGGCCGAACCCGGTTCGAACCGGCCCGGCGCCGCCCCGCAGGATCACGTGCTTAACGCGACTGCCGCACGGGCGCTGTTCCGGGCCGGCACCGCGTCCTTCGACGCGGATCGCGCGCCGCTCGTGCTCTGTCATCACGACGCGGACGGTCTGGCTGCCGGCGCGATCCTCGCGCGGGCCTTTCCGGGTGCAGCGACCCGCGTCATCGGGCGCGGCGAAGGAGCCTGGACCGATGCGACCGCGGCGGAGGTCCAGGCGCGGGCCCCGGGCGGTCTGCTGGTGACGGACCTGGGCACGCGGGGCGATGCGATCGCGGCGGGCGTGCCGACCGTGATCCTCGATCACCACGTGCCGGTGTCCGATGCGCCGCCGACGGCGGGCGTGACGGTCATCGCCGGCCATGAGGTCGTGCCGCAGCCCTGTTCGGCGCTGATCGCACACTGGTGCTGCGGGGATGATGATCCCTGGCTCGCGGCGATCGGGCTGATCGGCGATTTCGGGGAGAAGGTACCCTTTCCGGAGATCGGCGACGCGAAGAAGCGTCACGGGGCGGGCGTAATGAAGGAGGCGGTGTCGCTGCTGAACGCGCCGAGGCGGTCGGCCTCCGGCGACGCGTCGCCGGCGCTGGCGCTGCTGCTGCGGGTGGATTCGCCGCGACAGGTCGTGGACGGGTCGCGGCCGGAGACGGCGCTGCTGACAGCGGCGCGCGAGGAGGTGCGCGCGGCGCTGGAGGCCGGTCGGAAGGTCGGGCCGAAGGTCGCGGGGGACTTGGCGCTGATCCGGCTGGATTCGGCGTGCCAGATCCACCCCCTCGTCGCGCAGTCCTGGGTGACGCGGTTGCGGGGAAAGGTCGTGATCTGCGCGAACAGCGGGTATCGCGCGGGTTGGGTGCATTTCGCGGCGCGGTCGTCGGACGGGCGGGACCTCATCGCCTTCCTGCGGGAGCGGGCGCCGGACTTCGTCGGCGAGGATTTCGCGCAGGGGCATGCGCGGGCAACGGGCGGGATGCTGCGAGCGGAGGATTGGGGGCGGTTCGAGGCGGCGATGGGGTTCGGGGAGAAGCGGGCGGCGTGACCGTTGGGCGCTGACGGGGCGTGTCGGGAGCCGGCATCGGCCGTCGTTGCGCGTCGGCGGGAGGCCGCTCAGAAACCGCCGGGCGGAATTCGGAAGGCCTGTGCGGCGGGGCGCGCGGCGGCATCGAGCGCCGCGTCGAGGGCGACGAGGAAGCGCGATCGATCGTTGCCCGTGAAGGACGCGTTGCGGGTTTCCAGGCCGGTCTCTCGCAGATGGCGGGACACTTCCCGGCCCGCGAGGGCGGAGCCGATGTTCTCCTGCGTCCAGGGATGGCCCTTCGGGGAGATCGCGCGGGCGCCCTTCGCCAGGCAGCGTGAGGCCAGCGGGATGTCGGCGGTGACGCAGACATCGAGCGGCGCGATGTTGTCGGCAATGTAGTCGTCGGCGGCGTCGGCACCGGCTTCCACGATCACGCGGCGGATGCGCGGGTGGTCGGGCAGGCGCACGCCGCGGGCGCCGTTGGAGACGACGTGGACGATGAGGTTGCGGCGCTCGGCGACGCGGAAGACTTCGTCGCGAACGGGACAGGCGTCGCCATCGACCCAGATTTCGGTCATCGCGCGCCCCGGCGCTTCGGCATCAGGTCGCATCCCCGCGCGTCACCGTCATCGCACGTCCTTCCGCGTCCGGATCATCGTGTGACGAGGGCGTCGGCGCGGTCGCGCTCGGCCAGGTTGGGGTCGCGTTCCGCAGGCTCGCCCATGCCGCCGCCGCCCGGTAGGAGGAGGCGCAGGCGCTTGCCCTTCGGGATCACCTGGTAGCCCTTCGTGCGCAGCGGCGTGCCGTCGGTCAGGCCGACCCAGCCGGGGGCGCCGTCGCCGCCGCCGTCGCGGCCGCGCGGCGGGTTGGCGACGCGGTCGAAAATGGCGTTGATGGCGAATTCCGCGTCGTTCTTCGCGCCGACTTCCATGATCTGGCCGAAGCCGCCGCGGGTCCGGCCAGCGCCCGCGCTGTCGGGGCGGAGTTCCTTCTTCCAGAAGATGACGGGGGCGACGTTCTCCGTAGCCTCGACGGGCATCGTCCGGACGCCGGAGGGGAAGGCGGTGCCGTCCAGGCCGTCCTGCGTCGGGCGGGCGCCGGTGCCGCCGGAGTTGAAGGTGATGACCTCGAAGTCGGGGAGTTCGGCGTTCGCGCCGCTGACCTGGCCACCGCCGCGGAGGGGCGGGTTCCAAAGGCATGAGGAGCCTTCGGCGGCGACGCGGCCGGGGACGACCTGGTGCAGGCAGCCCATCATGAGGTCGGGGAGGAGTTGCCCGACGACGTGGCGGACGGAGACGGGGAAGGGGCGCGGCGCGTTGAGGATGCAGCCTTCCGGGATCTGCATGCGGAAAGGCAGCAGGGAGGCCCAGTTGTTCGGGACTTCCGGCGCGACGACGACCTTGATGCCGAAGCAGGAGTAGGCGCGGCAATAAGCGGCGGGGACGTTGATGCCGCGGCCGCTCAGGCCCGACGTGCCGGCGAAGTCCACGGTGATCTCGTCGGCGCCGATCGTCATGGCGGCGCGGAGGGTGACGGGGGCCTCGTAGCCGTCGCTGTTGATGGACGCCGCGTAGGTGCCGCGCGGGAGGGCGGCTATGGCGGCTTTCGTGGCGTTGAGGCTGGCGTCGAAGATGTGGGCGGCGAGGTCGTCGAGCGCGTCCATCCCGTACTCGTCCATCATCGCGACGAGGCGGCGGGCGCCGGCGTCGTTGCAGGCGCAGAGGGAGTAGACGTCGCCTTCCAGTTCCGCGGGCGTGCGCGTGCCGGCGCGGAGGATGTCGAAGAAGGTGTCGTTCGCGACTCCTTCGGAGAAGCACTTCACGATGGGGATGTAGAGGCCTTCCTCGAAGACCGAGCGGCCCTCGGGGCCCATGCCGAGGCCGCCGACGTCGATGACGTGGGCGGTGTTGGCGAGCAGGCCGACGATGCGGCCGTTCCGGAAGGCGGGGGTGACGACGGTGAGGTCGTGCAGATGCCCCGTGCCGAGCCAGGGGTCGTTGGTGATGTAGTGGTCGCCGGGACGCATGGTGTGGGCTGGGAACTTCGCGAGGAAGTGGCCGACGGATTCGGCCATGGAATTGACGTGGCCCGGGGTGCCTGTGACGGCCTGGGCGAGCATGCGGCCCTGGATGTCGAAGACGCCCGCCGACAGGTCGCCCGCTTCGCGCACCGTGGTGGAGAAGGCGGTGCGGATCATGATCTGCGCCTGCTCCTCCACGACCGCAATGAGGCGGTTCCATTGGATCTGGCGTTGGATGGCGGAGAGGGCGGATGACGCAGGCTCATTCATTCCTGCTTTCCCTCCTCAAGGGCCTCACGGAGTTCTTCAACACGCAAAGGTGGCGCTACTCTATGAAGCATTCGATGACAATTCGAGCAGACCCCAACCAGCGATCTTATATCGGTCTCGTCACCCTCTGCCATACCGGCAATGGGGCGCGTATGGTGAGCTTCAATGTAGCCACGCCCGATAAGACCGTAAGCTTCTTCGAAGTCAAAACTGCACACGCAGCACGCCCAAGATTTCAGGCTAGCCTTGAATCGTTTGGTCAGATGGGGATCTCTCTCGCGCTGTAGGTGCATACGCATGATCTTGCGGCCTTCCGGACTGCTGAGGCTTGCAAGGTCTGCATCCTCCACGCGATCGTCCGAAGCCTTGAGATCGGAGTCACTTGGTTCAGAAGGCCCAGTCCTGCTCAAGGCCGCCCCGAGCAGTCCATTGGCATCCCTGTAGGCCGAGGCGGAAAGCTTATCAGGGTGGATTCGCGCTGTCTGGCCGCGCGGATTAAGCCGAGCACCGTAACCGACGCTCGCACAGAATTCAGGCCAGGGTAGAATCGAGGCGCCCCCTTCCAGGAATATGATCAGGGGAAAGCGTGCCTCACCCCACAACTTTTCAGACAGGGCCCGACCGTCGCACCTGGGTATGCCGATCACACGTCCAGCGTACCCAAAGCGACCTTCAGGTCCGACAGTTCGGAGCAGTAAGAATACATCACCGACTTGCACTTGCCGCATGACGGCTTGTGCGCCAGCCGGTACCCCCCAAATCTGAAATCCGAATGGACTCGCTTTACCACATTCAGCGGCGAGCTCTCGTTTTTCGACTGTTGTTAATGGCAGATATTTGGAGATGTCAGGCAACTGGAAGCGGCGAACTTGACCGCCCTCACCAAAGAGAGATTTGGGAAAGTCGCGTTCACTGCCTATTTCACCAACGTGTTGGTAGAAGGCCTGCATCTGGTTCCCGCTCACACTCCGGTTACATGTTTGAGGTCGAGGTACCCCAGTCCGTCCATGCGGCAGCGCCATCCCGGGCCGACTAGGGTGCTCGTCTCCGTTTCGGCGATGATGCAAGGTCCGGTCACCTCTGCGCCAGACGCGAAAACCGAACGGTCGTAGACGGGCCAGTCGGCGACCTCGCCGCGCGCGGTGTCGCGGACCGGCTGGTGGCGAATGGGGGTTGGGGCGGGCGCATCGGTGGCATCGGCGGCGTGTTCCACGGCGTCCACCTCGGTCGCGGCGGTGACGGCGAAGGAGAGGATTTCCACGTCGCTGCCGGGCACCGGGCGGTCGTAGAAGGTGGCGTAGGCCGTGTCGTAGGCGGCGCGGATCGCGGCGACGTCCTCGTCTGACAAAACGTGCACCTGCAGTTCGACCGCGATCTCGTGGCCCTGGCCGACGTAGCGCATGTAGGCGATGCGGCGTTCGACCAGGGGGGCACCGAAACTGCCGAGTTCGACGGTGCGGCGGGCCTCGGCGGACATGTCGGCCAGCAACGCGTTGACGGCAGCGCGGTCGAACTTCGAAAAGCGCTGGTATAGGGACCTCACGACCTCGTAGCCGACGGGGGCGCGGAGGAAGCCGATGGCGCTGCCCACGCCGGCGCCGGATGGGACCAGCAGGCGCGTGACGCCGATCTTCTCCGCCACGCGGTAGCCGTGGACGGGGCCGCCGCCGCCGAAGGCGATGATGGCGCGGCCGTCATAGGACTTCCCGCTCTCGATCGCGTGGACGCGGGCGGCATTGGCCATGTTCTCGTCCACGACTTCCACGACGCCGAGGGCGGCCATCTCGGGTTCGAGGCCGAGGGGGGAGAGGGCGTTGTCCATCGCGTCGCGCGCGGGCTCGGGGTGCAGGCGCAGCGTGCCGCCGGCGAAGGCCGCGGGGTCGTAGCGGCCGAGGAGGAGGTTGGCGTCGGTCACCGCGGGCTTCGTGCCGCCGCGGCCGTAGCAGGCGGGTCCCGGGTCGGCGCCGGCGCTCTCGGGGCCCACCTGGATGCGGTTCAGGGCGTCGAGGGAGGCGATGGAGCCGCCGCCGGCGCCGATTTCCACCATCTCGATGACGGGGATGCGGAGGGGGAGGCCGGAGCCCTTCCGAAAGCGGCCGACGCGCGCGACCTCGAAGGTGCGGGCGGTCTGGGGGGTGTAGTCGTCGATGAGGCAGACCTTCGCCGTCGTGCCGCCCATGTCGAAGGAGAGGACCTTCGACCAGCCTTTCTGGCGCGCGACGTGGGCGGAGAAGATGGCGCCGCCGGCGGGGCCGGATTCGACCAGGCGAATTGGAAACCGGGCGGCCGTCTCGAGCGTCGTCAGGCCACCGCCGGACAGCATGAGGAACAGCGGGCAGTGAAGGCCCGCGTCGCGAAGGCCGTCGCGCAGGCGGTGCAGGTAGCCGGACATCAGCGGCTGCACGTAGGCGTTGGCCACGGTGGTGGAGAAGCGTTCCCATTCCCGCATCTCCGGCGAGACCTCGCTGGAGAGGGAGACGGGCAGGCCGGGCCATTCGGCGCGCACGATCTCGGCGGCCCGGCGTTCGTGGACGGGGTTCACGAAGGCGTGGAGGAAGCCGATCGCCAGGCTCTCGATGCCCTCGGCCCGCAGGGTCGCGATGGCGGCGCGGACGGCGGCTTCGTCCAGCGGCAGCAGGACCTTCCCTTCGTTGTCCAGGCGCTCCGGCACGGTCAGGCGCCAGCGGCGGGGGACGAGGGGCTGCGGCAGGGTGATGTTCAGGTCGTACTGGTCGTAGCGGCTCTCGTTGCCGAGGGCGAGAACATCGCGGAAGCCTTCGGTCGTCAGCAGCGCGGTGCGGGCGCCCTTGCGCTCGATGACCGCGTTGGTGGCGAGCGTCGTGCCGTGTATGAAGATCGCGACGTCGGCGGGGGTCAGGCCGGCCTTGGCGAGGACCTGGGCGATGCCGTCCAGCACCCCCTGTTCCGGCGCGGCGGGCGTCGTCAGGACCTTGGCGGTCCAGCGATCGAGACCGCCGTGCTCGTCGGGGCGCTCGAGGGCGAGGTCGGTGAAGGTGCCGCCGATATCGGCGGCGAGGCGCGCGGTCGGGGTCAACCGACGCTCCGCACGGCGCCGCCGTCCACGCGGGTGACGGTGCCCGTGACGTAGGCCGCATGGTCGGAGGCAAGGAAGGCGGCCATCGCGCCGAACTCGTCGGGACGGCCCTGACGCCGGGCGGGGATGGACCGGTCGCGCTCGGCCTCGACCTCCGCAAGCGGGCGACCGGACTTGTCGGCGGCGGCGCGGGCGGTCTGCGCCGTCCGGTCCGTCGCGATGGAGCCGGGGGCCAGGATGTTCACGGTGACGCCGTCAGGCGCGACCTGTTCGGACAGGGTCTTGGTCCAGCCGACGATCGCGGCGCGCAGCACGTTGGAGAGCGCGATGTTGGGGATGGGCTGGATCATGCCGGTGGAGCCGACGGCGATGATGCGCCCCCACTTTCGTTCCCGCATCCCGGGCAGCAGGCGGTTGGCGAGGCGGATGGGGGAGAGGACGATCTGCGGGAACCAGGCGCGCAGCAGGTCGTCGGTGATGTCGAGCGCCGTGCCGGTCGGCGGGCCGCCGTGGTTGAGGACGAGGATGTCCACGCCGCCGAGGGCGGCGACGGCGGAGTCGGCGAGGCGGTCCATGCTGTCGCCGTCGGCGACGTCGGCGGCGAAGGCATGGGCCTGGGGGGCGCCGAGGGTGCGGATGGAGTCCAAGACGGGCGCCAGGCGCCCGGGGTCGCGGCCGGAGATGGCGAGGGCGGCGCCCTCACGCGCCAGGGCCTCCGCCGTGGCGCGCCCGAGGCCCTTGGAGGCGCCCATCACCAGGGCGCGGCGGCCGCGGAGACCCAGGTCCATGCTCGACTTCCCCCTTCGATGCGGGCGGGAACCTGACCGCCCTCCCCTGCCCTGTCCAGACGCCCGGCGGCGGGGCCCTCGCCATCGCGAGGGGGCCGGGGCATGTTCGGGCGCATGGCGAAGCCGACGATCCTGATCACCCGCGCGCTGCCCGAGGCCGTGGAGGCGCGGGCGGCGCGCGACTACGACGTGCGGCACCTGCCGGGGCCGGACGTCACGGCCTCCGCCGCCGCGATCCTGGAGCATGCGGCGGGGTGCGATGGCGTTCTCTGCGCGGCGGGGGACGGGTTCACGGCAGAAACCTTCGCGCGGCTGCCTGATTCGGTGCGGATCGTCGCGACGTTCTCGGTGGGGACGGATCACCTGGCGCTGGATGCGGCGCGAGCGCGCGGGATCGCGGTGACGAACACGCCGGACGTGCTGAGCGTCGCGACGGCGGAGATCGCGATGATGCTGATCCTGATGTGCGCGCGGCGCGCAGGGGAATCGGAACGGCTGCTGCGGGCGCGGCAGTGGGAGGGTTGGGCGCCGACGCAGTTGATGGGGGTCACGCTCGAGGGGAAGCGGCTCGGCGTGCTGGGGATGGGGCGGATCGGGCAGGTGCTCGCGCGGATGGCGCGGGGCTTCGGGATGCGGGTGCATTACCGCAACCGGACGCGGCTGCCGCCGGGAGAGGAGATGGGGGCGACCTATCACGGGGACGATGACGGGTTCCTCGCGTCCTGCGACGTGCTGTCCATGCACATCCCGGGGGGGGAGGCGACGAAGCACTGGCTGAATGCGCAGCGGATCGCACGACTGCCGGCCGGGGCGATCGTGGTGAATACGGGCCGCGGGACGACGGTGGATGACGCGGCGCTCTGCGATGCGCTGCGGTCGGGGCATCTGCGCGCGGCGGGGCTGGACGTCTTTGCGGGGGAGCCGCGGATCTTCGAGGGCTACTACGACGCGCCGAACGTGACGCCGCTGCCGCACTTGGGGTCGGCGACGGTCGAGACGCGGGACGCGATGGGGTTCCGCTGCCTCGAAAACCTGGATGCCGTGCTGCTGCGGAGTGCGGAGCCTCCGCACCGCGTGGCGTGACGCACTGTTCCGCTTCCGCGTCATCCGACGCGTTCCGCCGACCGAGGGTTGCCTGACATGCTCTTCGACTTCGAGACGATGTCGCTGCGGGACCGCTACAAGCTGGTGGTTGCGAGCGTCGTCCCGCGTCCCATCGCCTGGATGGTGACGCGCGACGCGGAGGGGGTGACGAATGCGGCGCCGTTCTCCTTCTTCAACGTGTTCTCGGACGATCCGGTGGTGGTGGGGATCGGCGTCGGGCCGCGGGGGCCGGGCGGGTCGGACAGCCCGCTGAAGAAGGACACCATGGCGAACGTCATTGCCACGGGGGAGTTCGTCGTGAACCTCGTCAGCGAGGCGACGGCGGAGGCGATGAACGTCACGGCCGCCGACTTCCCGCCGGGGACGGACGAAATCGCCAGGGCGGGGCTGACCACCGCGCCCTGCGCGCGGATAGCGACGCCGCGGATCGCGGAGAGCCCCGTCGCGCTGGAATGCGTGACGCACCAGATCGTGCCGATCGGGCACCACAACCTCGTCCTCGGGCGGGTCGTCGCGGTGCATATCCATGACGATTGCATGCTCGACATGGGGCGGCTGCACGTGGACACGCCGCGCCTCGGGCTGATCGGGCGGATGCATGGCAGCGGGTGGTATGCGCGGACGACGGATCGGTTCGACATGCCGCGTGTCGGGACGGACGGGGCGCGGCTGACACGAGGCTCCCCGGGGGGTAGGGCGGGTGGCCCCGCGCCGCGCGGGGTGCTAGGACCCGCTGCGAAGCATTCTCAACCGCATGTCCGTCACAACCCTCCCCCAGGTCGCCGCGCGGGACCGGGCGCCGCCGCGGCGCCGCCGGCCGCTTTGGGCATTGGCCGCCTTCCCGGCGGCGGCGCTGGTCGCGGCGCCGGTCCTGTCCGTCCTCGGGACAGCGATCGCGCCGGCGGACGCGACGTGGCGGCACATCGTCCATACGACGTTGCCGGACTACCTCCTGAACTCGTTGCTCTTGGCACTGCTGGTGGGGCTGATGACCGCGAGCGCGGGGGCGATCGCGGCCTGGCTCGTCACAGCCTGCCGTTTCCCGGGGCGACGGGTGCTGGAGGTGGCGCTGCTGCTGCCGATGGCCATGCCTGCCTATGTCTGCGGCTACACCTATACTTGGCTGCTGGACGTGGCGGGGCCGGCCCAGACGCTGTTCCGGGACGTGACGGGGCTGCAATGGGGTCAGTACCCGTTCCCGGAGATCCGGTCGCTGCCGGGCGCAGCGGTGGTCCTGGCGATGGTGCTGTACCCTTACGTCTATCTGCTATGCCGCGCGGCCTTCATGCAGCAATCGGTCTGCCTGCTGGAGGTGTCGCGGACGCTCGGGCACGGGCTGCCGCGGACCTTCCTGCACGTGGCGCTGCCGCTGGCGCGTCCGGCGCTGGCGGGCGGCGTGGCGCTGGTGCTGATGGAGACGCTCGCGGATTTCGGCACGGTGCAGCACTTCGCGGTGCGGACCTTCACGACGGGAATCTACGAGGCTTGGTTCGGGATGGCGGACCGCGTCGCGGCGAGCCAGTTGGCAGCCTGCCTGATGGGCGTCGTCGCGCTGCTGCTGGTGCTGGAACGGCTGTCGCGCGGCGGCCGGCGCTACCACCCGATGACCACGCGGCATCCGCCGCTGCGCCCGGTCACGCTGCGGGGGTTCAAGGCGGCGGCGGCGTCGCTGGCCTGCGCGATGCCGGTGCTGCTGGGCTTCGTGATCCCGGCGGGGGGCTGCTGTGGCTGGCGGTGACGTCGGGCGATCCGCTGACGCCGCATCGCTTCGTGCCCTATGCTTTGAATTCGCTGACGCTGGCCACGATCGCAGCGGCGATCGCGACGGGGCTGGCAGCGCTGATCGCCTGGGGGCTGCGGCTCTACCCCTCGAAACCGGCGGCCGTCGCGGGGCGGGCGGCGGCGCTGGGCTACGCCGTGCCGGGGTCGGTGATCGCGGTGGGGACGCTCGTGCCCTTCGGGCTGCTGGATAACGCGCTGGATTCCTGGCTGCGGGCGCGGTTCGGGGTGTCGTCGGGGCTGCTGCTGTCTGGGACAATGGTGGCGCTGCTCTTCGCCTACGTCGTGCGGTTTCTCGCGGTGGGGATGGCCTCCGTCGAAAGCGGGCTATCGCGGATCCGGCCGTCCCTCGCGGGCGCGGCGCGGACGCTGGGTGCCTCGAGCGCGGAATCGGTGCGGCGGGTCGAGTTGCCGCTGGCGCGGGGGCGCTGCTGACGGCCTTCCTGCTGGTCTTCGTGGACACGATGAAGGAGCTGCCGGCGACGCTGATCGTGCGGCCCTTCGACCTCGACACGCTGGCGGTGCGGGTGGCGAATCTCGCGTCGGACGAGCGTTTGGCGGAGGCGAGCACGGCGGCGCTGCTGATCGTGGTCGTTGGCCTGCTGCCCGTGGTGGCGCTGGTACGGACGATGAAACAGGGGGTGGGGCAGCGCGGATGACGATCCGGATCTACCTGGCGGGCCCCGAGGTTTTCCTCGCCGATGCCGTGGCGGCGGGCGAGGCGAAGAAGGCGGTCTGCGCGCGGCATGGCGCGGTCGGGGTCTTCCCGCTCGATCCGATCGATAGCGCGTTGGCCGACGCGCAGGCGGACCGGTGGTACGCGATCTACCTGCGTAACGAGGCGCATATCCGGTCCTGCGACGCGCTGGTCGCGAACCTCACGCCATTCCGGGGGCCGTCGGGGGATGCAGGGACCGTCTACGAGTTGGGCTTCATGCGCGCGCTCGGGCGGCCGGTCGCCGCCTATTCGACCGTCGCGGCGCCCTTCACGGAGCGGACACGCGCCTTCCTGGGTGACGCCGCGCGGCGTCGCGCGGACGGAGAATGGGAGGATGCGGAGGGGCTCTCCCTCGAGTCCTTCGGGCTGACGGACAACCTCATGCTCGACGGCGGGGTCAGGGCTTCGGGCGGGATCGTGGCCGTGCGGGACGTGCCGGACGCCGCGCGCTGGACGGACCTGGCGGCCTTCGAGGAGGCCGTGCGCGCCATCGTCGCGGCTTGTGCGCACGGTTGAGGCGTGAGGCGTGAGGCGTCTAGCCCGTTCGCCCCAAGCGCCGGTCCGGCGGGGTTGATGCGGCGGGGCGACCGGGCTATGGCCGCGCTCCCCGGACAGGTGGCCGAGCGGTCGAAGGCGCGCGCCTGGAAAGTGCGTATACGTCAAAAGCGTATCGTGGGTTCGAATCCCACCCTGTCCGCCACTCCCCTTCCCCGTCTACAGGCACTGCTGAAGGCACTGCGGCGATGAACTGGGCGAGGCGGTCGTGCCGGGTCCGTGCGGGCCGCTGGTGCGTGGCGTGGGTGTTCCTGGCGGCGCTGTGTGCCGGCGCCGCGCCTGCGAGGGCGGCGCGGGTCGCGCTGGTCATCGGGAATGGGGCCTACGACGCGCCGCTGCTCTCGCCCCTGCTTGGATGTCCCGCGTCGGCGCGGGCGGTCGGGGCAGCGCTCCGAAACCTCGGCTACGAGGTCGTCGAGCGCGTCGATGCGGGGCGTGGGGCGATGGATGCGGCCATCACGTCCTTTACCGGGCGGCTGCGGGCGGAGGAGGGGTCGGTCGCCGTGGCCTACGTCTGCGGCCACGTCGTGACCTCGGGCGGGCGGCCCTTCCTGCTGCCGGCCGGCGCGACGCTCGCGCGCGAGACGGACGTGCTGACGCAGGGCGTGCTGGCGCGCGGGCTCGTGGACGCGGCGACGCGCACGGGGGCGCGGGGGGCGCTGCTGGCGCTCGACGCAGGCTCGGCCTCGGCTCCGGATTTGAGGGCGCTGGCGGAGCTCGGCGCGGGCCGGGTGGTGCTGGCCAGCGCGACGCCGCCCGCGGCCGAGGGCGTGACGCCGCTGGCCGCGTTGTTGCAGAGGGCGTTGGCGGGCCCCTCGGTGCCGCTCGACGGCCTGGTCGCCGCGCTGCGGGGCGGCGGGGGCCAGGTGGCCGGCACGGCGCCGGCCGGGGTGGACCTCGGGACGGCGCCGACGGCGGCCGCGCCTCCGACTGCCGCGCCGACACCCGTCGTGCCGCCACCCCGCGCATCAGCCCCGCCCGTTGCGATGCCCGCGGCGCCGGCGGCCGCGATGCCGGAGGAGGCGCGGATGACGCCGGCCGACCGGCGCCGCGTCCAGGCTGCGCTCGCGAGCCTCGGCTACTACGCGGGCACGGCGGACGGGGTGTTCGGTGCGGAGACCCGCGCGGCGATCCGGCGGTTCCAGTTCGAGATCGGCGAGGACCGGACGGGGATGCTGACGGCCGCGCAGGCAACGCGGTTGGCGCGGACGCCGCCGCGATAGGGCGGATCTTCACGCACCGGGCGCGCCGGCATGCGCGACGAACTTGAGCGGCGCGTTGGCGATCGGCCGGCGTGACGATCCGCGATCCATGCAGGCGCCACACCCCGGAGACGCCGTCTCGCCCCCGCGCTACAAGGCTCGCGGGACGGGGATCTGGTGATGGGACTGCGGGTGAAGTTCAACCTCGTGATGCTGGCGGCACTGCTCGTCGGCCTCGGGGTGGCGGCGTATTTCGCGAAGGATGCGGCGGAGGAAACGGCGCGGGCGGGCGTACGGCAGGAGGCGACGCTGCTGATGCAGCAGGCCATCGCCGTACGTGGCTACACCGCCGGGGAGATCACGCCGCTGCTGGCCGAGCAGAGCGCCGCACGCTTCCTGCCGCACACCATCCCGTCCTTCGCGGCGCAGACGGTCCTGCGGGGCATGCAGCGCGACTTCCCCGAATACGCCTATAAGGAAGCGGCGCTGAATGCCACCAACCCCGCGGACCGCGCGACGGATTGGGAAGCCGACATCATCAACGCCTTCCGCCGCGACGCCGCGCAGCGCGACTACGTGGGGGAGCGCGAGACGCCGCACGGTCCCGTGCTGACCTATGCGCGGCCGATCCGCATCGCCGATCCGGGGTGCCTCACCTGCCATTCCACGCCGGCCGCGGCGCCGGCCTCGATGGTCGAGCTCTACGGGACGGCGAACGGGTTCGGCTGGAACCTGAACGAGGTGATCGGCGCGCAACTCGTCACCGTACCGATGAGCGTCGCGCTGACGCGCGCGCGGGACCAGCTCGGCGACCTGCTGACGGGGCTCGGCATCACCTTCGTCGGCATGCTGCTGCTTTTGAACCTGCTGCTGCACTACGCCGTGATCCTGCCGGTGCAGCGCATGACCGCCTCGGCCGAGCGGGCGGCGGCGGGAGAACTGGAAGGGCCGGAACTGCCGGCGGGACGCGACGAGCTCGGCTCGCTCGCGCGGTCCTTCAACCTCATGCGCCGGAGCCTCGTGAAGGCGATGCGAATGCTCGAGGCCTGAGAGGCAACTTGGGGGAGCGGCCTTGAACGAGGTCATCCCGGAGCGCATCGGGCGCTACGTCGTGCGCGGCGTCGCGGGGCGTGGGGCGATGGGCGTCATCCTGCGAGCGCACGACCCGGAGCTGGACCGGGACGTAGCGGTGAAGCTCGTCGCGACCTCGCTCCTGGCAGGCGCCGACGCGTCGGATTACCTTGACCGGTTCCGGCGGGAGGCGCGGGCAGCGGGGCGCTGCGCGCATTCCGGGATCGTGGCGGTCCACGACTTCGGCGTGCAGGACGGGCAGCCCTACCTCGCGATGGAGTACGTGGACGGGACGAGCCTGCAGGCCGAGATCGCGGCGGGGCGCCGGTTCTCGCCGGAGGAGGCGGTCGCAATCGCCGTCCAGGTGCTCGACGCGCTGGGCTGCGCGCATGCGGCGGGGGTGGTGCACCGCGACGTCAAGCCGGCGAATATCCTGCTGCTGCCCGGGCTGCGGGTGAAGGTGACGGATTTCGGCATCGCGCGGGTCGCGGACTCCGACCTGACGCGGGCCGGGGACATGATCGGCACGCCGAGCTACATGTCGCCGGAGGCCTGCCTCGGGCGGACGGTGGAGGCGCGATCCGATCTCTTCTCCGCCGGTGTCGTGCTGCACGAGTTGCTGTCGGGCGGGCGTACCTTCGCGGGCGGCGGCATGCTGGAGGTGGTGCGGCGCGTGATCGAGGCGCCACCGCCCGCCCTGCCCGCCGCGATCGCGGAAGCCTATCCTGCGCTGCCGGCGGTCGTACTGCGCGCGCTCGCCAAGGCTCCGGAAGACCGCTTCGCCGACGCGTCCGCGATGGCCGCTGCCCTGCGTTCCGGCGTGCAAGACGGGCGCGCACCGGCGGGGGATGACCCGACGATGGTGGCCGCGCCTGCCGCGTCACGGCCCGGGTTCGGCGCAAGACCGAATCATTCGTCTGACTCCGCATCCGGCCTCGCGCTCGCGCCCGACGACGTCTCGCGGCTTGAGCGGCTGCTGGCGGAGCATGTGGGGCCCATCGCCGGGATGCTCGTGCGAAGCGCGGTGCGACGGCACGGGACGCGGCAGGACGGGCTCGAGGCCCTGCTCGCCCATGTGGGCGACGCGGAAGGGCGGGAGCGACTGCGGCAGGCCTGGCCCGGGGCGGGTCAGGTGGCCGAGGCTGATGCATCCGCACCGCCCGTCGCCGCGCCGCCGCAGGAACTCGCCCGCATCCGTGCGGCGTTGGCGCCGGTCGTCGGGCCGATCGCCGGCATGATCGTCAAGCGCGAAGCGGCCGGGGGCGCGGGGGCGGAGGAGCTCTGGCGCCGGGTCGCGGTACATATCGATGATCCGCGCGAGCGGGCCGCCTTTCTCGCCCGGCGGAACGGTTAGGCGAGGGCCGAAATCGGAGTTGCCGGCCCCCGCGCGGACTGCCAGGATCACGCAGTCGTGATCTCGTCGCCCTAGAGTGGCTTCCGGAGTTTGCCCGCCTTGTCCGACACCGCCCCGCGCTCCCCGCTCGGTGACCTCTTCGGCCTCACGGCGATCGCGGAACATCCGGACGCGATCCTGCTCGGCGCGATCGAGCGGTACCTGCACTTGCGGGACAGCCAGATGCGGCGGGTCGAGCGGCGCGGGAACGCCGTTCCCTCCGCCGCCGGCGAGAGCTGGCGCGAGATGGACGCGCTGGAGGCGGAGATCGGGCGCATCCCGGCCTGCACGGCACTCGGTGCGCGGGCGAAGCTGGAACTGGCGCTGGACCTGATGCCGAAGGGCGGGGCGGCCTACGCGATCCCGACCTCCGCGCTGCGGGACTACCTTGCGGCGATGGATGCCGAAGGGGTTTCCCCCGGCAAGGGCTGACCACGCCCCCATATGCGGGGGATGGCGATCTTCTTTACGGCGGACACGCATTTCGGCCATGGCAGCCTGCGCGGGCTGCTGGGACGGCCGTTCCCGGACACGCGGGCGATGGATGAGGGGCTGGTTGAGGCCTGGAACGAGACCGTCGGGCCGGGGGACGAGGTCTGGCACCTCGGCGACTTCGCGGTGGGACATCGCGATCCGGCGGCTGTGCTGGCGCGCCTGAACGGGACGAAGCGGTTGGTCGCCGGGAACAATGATCCGCCGGCGATCCGCGCGCTGGCCGGCTGGGCGGAAGTCTGCGAGTTCCGGGAGATCGAGGCGGAGGGGCAGGCGCTCGTGCTCTGCCATTATCCGCTGCGATCCTGGCGGCGCGGGGCGCTGAACCTGCACGGGCATTCGCACGGGCGGCTGAAGCCGCTGCCGCGGCAATACGACGTCGGCGTGGATGCGCGGGGGTATCGGCCGGTGCGGGTGTCGGAGTTGCGTCTGGTGCGGGCGGTGGCGGCATGAGGCGGCTGCCGGCGCTGCGGTTGCTGCTGCCGCTACTGCGGCCCTACGCACCGCAGGCCATCGGCGCGGGCGTCGCGCTGGGCGTCGCGGCGGGGCTGGTGCTGCTGCTGGGCCAGGGGCTGCGGCACATCGTGGATGACGGGTTCGCCGGCGGCCCCGGTTCGTCCGGAAGCACGTCGCTGGACGGTGCGGCGCTCGCGATGCTCGCGGTCGTCGTGCTTCTCGGGGTCAGCACGGCGGCGCGGTACATGCTGGTGTCCTGGCTCGGGGAGCGGGTATCGGCGGACCTGCGGGAACGGGTCTTTTCCCAGGCGCTGCGGCTGCCGCCGTCCTTCTACGAGACGCGGCGGACGGGGGACGTGCTGACGCTGCTGACGGCGGATGTCGAGGTGCTGCGGAACCTCGTGGGCTCCGCGGTGTCGCAGTGGCTGCGGTCCTTCGTGACGGCGCTCGGGGCGCTGGTGATGCTCGTCGTCACGTCCCCGCTGCTGGCGCTGCTGGTCGTCGGCGTGACGCCGTTGGTCGTGCTGCCGCTGGTGTTGTTCGGGCGGCGGGAACGGGTGCTGAGCCGGGTGGCACAGGAGCGCGTGGCGGACCTCGGGGCGCGGGCGGAGGGTGCGCTGAACGCGGTCTCGACCGTGCAGGCCTTCACGGCGGAGCGGGCGGAGGTCTCGCGCTACGGGGACGCGGCGTCCGCGAGCGTCGCGGCGGCGCTGGCGCGGGTGCGGGTGCGCGCGGTGCTGATCCTTTCGGTCATCCTGCTGGGGTTCGGGGCGATCACCCTGTCGCTCTGGGTCGGGGGGCGGGAGGTGATCGCCGGGCGGCTGACGGGCGGCGAGTTGTCGGCCTTCGTGTTCTACGCGGTGCTCGTCGCGACCTCGGTGACCACGCTTTCGGAGCTGTGGGGCGAGGTGCAGCGGGCCGCCGGCGGGGCGGAGCGGCTCGGCGAGTTCCTGGAGGAGGTGCCGGCAATCCGGCCGCCGGAGCAGCCGTTGCCGCTGCCGGCCGTGGTGCGCGGGCGGAGCGGGCGGCTGGTCTTCGACGACGTGCGGTTCCGCTATCCGGCGCGGCCCGACCGTTCGGCGCTGGATGGCGTGTCGGTCCGGGTCGAGCCGGGGGAGACGGTCGCGCTGGTCGGGCCGTCCGGCGCGGGGAAGACGACGCTGTTCCAACTCGCGCTGCGCTTCCACGACCCGGAGTCCGGGCGGGTGACGCTGGACGGCGTGGACCTGCGCAACGCCGAGCCAGAGGCGGTGCGGGCGCGGATCGGGCTGGTCGCGCAGGAGCCCGTGGTCTTCGGGGCGAGTGCCGCGGACAACATCCGCTACGGCCGGCCCGGGGCGACGGACGAGGAGGTCCGGGCGGCGGTGCAGGCGGCGGATGCGGGTTTCCTGCTGGACCTGCCGCAGGGGTTGGACAGTTTCCTCGGCGAGAAGGGGGTGCGGCTGTCCGGCGGGCAACGGCAACGGCTGGCGATCGCGCGCGCCGTGCTGCGGGACGCGCCGGTGCTGCTGCTGGACGAGGCGACGAGCGCGCTGGACGCGGAGAGCGAGGCGGCGGTGCAGGCCGCGCTCGGGCGCTTGGCGGAAGGGCGGGCGGTGCTGGTGATCGCGCACCGGTTGGCGACGGTGCGGCGGGCCGACCGGATCGTGGTACTGGAGGAGGGGCGGATCGTCGCCGAGGGGACGCATGACGCGCTCGTGCGCGAGGGCGGGCTCTACGCGCGTCTGGCGCGGCTGCAATTCGCGGCGTGAGGGCGGCCCGTCGCTGGGGCGCTTCACGCGGGCCGGGCGAGGATGAACCCTGGGGACCCGACGCGTTACCGGCCTCGCTGGTCGGTGTCAGGGCTCTCGAACCGTCGCCCTGGGAGCAGTCCCATCGTACTGGCTGCAATCCTGCCGCAGCGTCACGAGGGTGGTAACGTAGAACGGCGTCGGACCACCCCGCGTGGACAAGCCGTCAGGGCAATGCGAGCGTTCGGGAAGCATGAGGACGGTTGGGTCATGATGCGTCGGATGCTGCTCGGGTTGGCCGTCGCGGCGGGTGTCGCTGGACCGGCGGCCGCGCAGTCGGAAGCGGCGCTGAACGATTTTCTCACCGGCTTCCTGGCGGATTTCGAGAACCTGGATTGGCAGCGTTTCCGGGCGCGCTTCTCCGATGATTCCACCGTGTTCTTCCCTCCCCAGTACGGGGCAGCACGGGCGACGGGGCGGGCGGAGACCGACCCGGCCTGGCTGCGGACTTTCGAGGTGATCCGCTCAGGCTCGGGGCGTACGGCGGCGCCGTTCATGCGGCTGCTGCCGCAGGACCTGCTGGTGCAGGAGATGCCCGGGGCAGCCGTGGTCACCTTCGCCCTCGGCGGTGGCGTGGCGCCGCTAGGTCGCCGGACGCTCGTTCTCCGGCGCGAGGCGGAAGGCTGGCGCATCGTTCACCTGCATGGCTCGACGATCCCGCCGGGGCGGTGACCGTCCGGCTCAGCGCCGCTCCGTCGGGGTGACGTCCAGCGTCCGCAGGCGCGCGTCGGAGATCACGGAGAGTGACACGCTTCGGCCGATGCGGTCGGCGTTCAGCAGGCGTACGAGGTCGTCCACGCCGGTGACGGGGTGGCCGTCGAGGGCGACGATCATGTCGCCCTCGCGCAGGCCGGCGGCCGAGGCGGGGCCGCCGGAGACGACCTCGCCGACGCGGACCGCGCGCTCGCCGGCGTGGAGGGCGAGGGAGAGGCGACGCGGCAGCGGTACGGTCTGGCCGGCGATGCCGATGGAGGCGCGGCGGACGCGGCCGTGGGCGATGAACTCGGACAGCACGACGGTCGCGGTGTTGCTGGCGACCGCGAAGCAGATGCCCTGCGCGCCGCCGATCATCGCGGTGTTAATGCCCACGACCTCGCCGTTCGAGGCGACGAGGGGGCCGCCGGAATTGCCGGGGTTCAGCGCGGCATCGGTCTGGATGACGTCGTCCATCAAGCGACCGGAGCGCGCGCGGAGCGAGCGGCCGAGGGCGGAGACGATCCCCGCGGTGATGGTGCTCTCGAAGCCCAGCGGGTTGCCGATGGCGACGACGAGCTGGCCTCGGCGGAGGGTCTTGGAATCGCCCAGGCGGGCGGAAGGGAAGGACCGGGCGCCGGTGGCGCGCAGCAGGGCGAGGTCGGTGTCCGGGTCGTCGCCCAGGACGGTGGCTTCGGTGGTCTGGCCATCCGGCAGGGCCAGACGGGCGCGGGTGGCGCCGGCGATGACGTGGCTGTTGGTGAGGACGAGGCCGTCCGGGGAGATGACGACGCCGGAGCCCATGCCGGCACGCCGGCGGTCGGCGGATTGCGGTTCGACGCGCACGACGGCGGGGCCGACGCGGTCCACGACGGAGGAGACGGTTCGGGAATAGGCGTCGACGGCCAGTGCGTCGGCCGGCGGAAGGTCGAGGGAATCGAGCATCAGAGGTGGATGACCCCCTGTCGGGCCGCGTGCGCAACGGCGTCGGTGCGGCCAGTGGCGTCGAGCTTGTCCACCACTGAAGCGACGTGGAACTTCGCGGTGTGGACGGAGATGTTCAGGGCGCGCGCGATCACCTTGTTCGACGCGCCCTCGGCCATGAGGGAGAGGACCTCGCGCTCCCGCGGCGTCAGGGCGACGCCGCCAGCGATCGCGACCGGCAGCGGCGCGGCGGCCGTCAGCGTCAGGTCCGCGGGCTGGCCGGGGCCGACGAGGCGCAGCCCGGGGATGGCGGCGAGGAGCGATGCGGCGCGGTCGGCGAGCGCGGGGTCGTCCACCGCGAGGGCGAGGGTCAGGAGCGTTCCGTCCCCCTCCCCTGCCCCGGGGCGTTCGGGCGCGTCGTCCTCGGCCAGGAGTTCGGCCGTGTCGCTCACGCCGCCGGCCTCTCCGCGATGGTCACCCGCACCTCCTGCACCGTCTCGCCGCGCTTCACCGAAAGGGGGATGTCGGTGCCCACGCTCTCCGGGCCAAGGGCGCGCATGATCGGGCGCAGGCCGGTCACGGGGGCTCCGGCCCAGGCGAGGATGATGTCGCCCTGCCGCAGGCCGGCATGGGCGCCGGGGCCGTTATCGGCGACCGTCATGACCATTGCGCCGGCGCCGCGGCCGCCATCCACCGCCACGGGCTGCAGGCCGAGGCCGAGCCAGCCGCGGGCGACGCGGCCGTGGGTGGAGAGGCGCTCGGCCACGCGGCCGATCGTCGCGGCGGGGATGACGATGACGCGGCGGCGCGGGCCGAAGACGGCCATGCCGAAGGCGCGTCCCGTGTCGTCGAGGGCAACGCCGCCCTCCGCGTCGCCGGGCATGGAGAGGCCGAGGCGGATGAGGGCATCGATCTGGCCGCCGCGGAGGGAGCGCCAGGCGGGGCCGGTCGTCGCGACGATGCCGAGGGAGGCGAAGGGGCCGGTCTCCGCCGCGCCGACGGCGAGGGCAAGGCGGCCGACGGCGGGAATGTCGGTCGAGAGCGGCAACGGCGGGGCGTTGAGGCCGGGGGCACGGAGTAGGACGACGTCGGTGCTGGGGTCGCGCCCGATGACCTCGGCGCGCGCCGAGGTGCCGGCCGTCGTGACGACGGCGACGTCGGTATCCTCGGGCAGGGCTTCCTCAGCGGTGACGACGAGGTCGTCGCGCCAGACGAAGCCTGAGGATCGGCCGCGCGCGGTGCGGACGGACACGATGGAGGGCGCGGCGCCGGCGACGATGCCGGCGATCGCGTCGGAGAGGGCGTGGAGGGACGTGCTCATGGATCCGCATGTGGGGCCCGGGGCCGGGCGGCGCCCACTAGCCGGATGGCGGGGGCGGGTGCGGCGGGCGGACCGGGGGTTCGGCCGGGCGACGCGGCCGCTCGCCCGGGCCTGCCGTCAGGCGGCGATGCGCGCAGGTTCGTCCACCTCCTCGACGGCGGCGAGCACGGCGTCCGGCGCGAACTGGTGCAGCATGTGCCCGAGGCCCTGGAGGATGCGGAGCGTGGAATCGGGAACCACGGCGTGCAGCGCGCGGGCGTGGGTGTCGGGGTCCACGATCCGGTCCTCGCTGCCGGCGAGGATGGCGACGGGCAGGCGCAGCTCGGCGTAGCGCGGGCGGAGCGACATGGTGTCGGGCGTCATCGTCATCGCGTTGGCACCGCCGGCGCGGATGACCTTCGGGCGGCGCAGCAGGGCGTCCGGGACGGCCGCGTCGAAGCCGGGCGGCACCGGCTGCGGCTGGAAGATGCGGCGCTTCAGCAGCGGAATGGTCAGGTCCGACAGGAACGGCTGGACGGTATAGCGCAGCAGGTCGCCGAGGATCGGTATGCCGCTCACCATGAACGGCACGTTGTCCGGCCGCGCGGTCGGGACGTAGTAGCCGGATACCAACACGAGGCCGCGCACCAGGTCGGGGTGGTGCACGCCGAGGGCCGCGGCGACGATCGCGCCGAAGGAGTGGCCGACGACGATAGGGCGGTCCAGGCGGAGCGCCCCGATGACTTCCGCGATCGCGTGGGCTTGCGCTTCCGAGCCCATTAGGTTGGGCCAGGGGCGGGAGGAATGGCCGAAGCCCGGCATGTCCAGCAGCACGACGCGGCGGTGGGCCGCGAGCATCGTGGCCAGGCCACTGACCGAGAAGTCCGTCGTCATGGATCCGTTGCCGTGCAGCATCAGCACCGGCGCGCGGCTGCCGCCGTCATGCGGCGCCTTGTCCACGACGTGGAAGCGGACGCCGCCGGCTTCGACGAAGCGGCCGGACGGGGGGTGACGGCGCTCGGCGGCGCGGGCCCGGAGAATGTTCCAGACTGCCATGGCCCCCAGGGCGGCGGCGAGGGCCGAAACGATGGCGGGGGCGGCGCTTCGGCGCGCGTGCGGCAGTCTCATGGGGTCGGATCCGTCACAGGTCCGGGCGGGAACCCCTTGGGTAGGGCGGGGTTGCGCCGTGGTGCTGCACTTGTGACGCTCCGACCCAAACCCCGCCGATCCGGAGACGTCATGCGCGAGATCGTCCATGTTCCCCCGCCGCCGACGTCCCGGGCGGTGCCGCCGCTCTCCTACGCGGCGCGGATCGGGGACTTGTTGTTCGTCTCCGGGCTGCCCGGCTACGACAAGGAGGCGCAGCTGGCGCCGGACTTCCCGACGCAATTCGGGCACGTGATCCGCACCCTGGATGGCGTGCTGGCGCATGCGGGCGCGGACCGCCGCCGGATCGTGAAGGCGAACGTGTACCTCGTGCGGGAGGAGGACGTGGCGGAGATGAACCGTCTCTACGCCGAGGCCTTCGGTCCCGCGCCCTATCCGGCGCGGACGACGGTCGTTGTGCGGGCGCTGCCCAGCCCGGAGATGCTGATCGAGATCGAGTGCGTCGTGGCGCTGGCGTGATGCCGCCCTGAGGCGTCGCCCCGCGTTGCGCCCGTGCCCTTCCGGGCGGGAGCGGCAGGTGACACTTCAGCAGGGCCTGGTCTTCGGCATCCTCGCGGCGATGATGGTCCTCTTCGTCTGGGACCGGATCCGGTACGACCTCGTCGCGATGCTCGGGCTGATCGCGGCGGTGGCCGCGGGGCTCGTGAAGCCGGGGGACGCGTTCAAGGGCTTTTCCGACGACGTGGTGGTGATCGTGGGCGCGGTGCTCGTCGTCTCCGCGGCGGTCGGGCGTTCCGACCTGCTGCGGCGGCTGATCCGGGCCATGGAGCCGCGGATGCGCACGACCGGGGCGCAGGTCGTCACCCTGACGGGCGCGGTGACGCTGCTGTCGGTGTTCATGAAGAACATCGGGGCGCTGGCGATCTTCCTGCCGATCGCGGTCGGCATCTCCCGGCGCAGCGGGACGCGGCTCTCGGCGCTGCTGATGCCCATGGCGTTCGGATCGCTCGTCGGCGGGCTCGTCACGCTCGTCGGGACGTCGCCGAACATCCTGGTCGCCCGGGCGCGGGCGGAGATGACGGGGCAGCCCTTCGGGATGTTCGACTACACGCCGGTGGGCCTGGGGATCGCGCTGGCCGCGATGGTCTTCCTGGCGCTGGGCTGGCGGCTGCTCGGAGGGGCGGGGCGGCGGGAGGCCGAGGCGGCGGAGGGCGTCGCGCCTTACCTGTCCGAGGCCCGGGTGCCAGAGAGGTCGCCCTTCGTGGGGCAGGACGTCGCGGCGGTGGTCGCCGCGGCGGACGGCGAGGTCGCAGTCATCGCCTTCCAGCGGGCCGGGGAGCGGCAGATGCCCGTGCCGGCGGACCTGGTGCTTCGGGACGGCGACCTGCTCGTACTGCGCGGTGAACCCGATGCGATCCGCGGGCTGATCGCGGAGGCCGGGCTTGAGTTGAACGCGGCGGACCGCGGCGCCGTGCGCGACCTGCCGACAGAGGCGGTCGGGGTGGTCGAAGCCGTGGTGATGCCGGCCTCCCCGCTCGTCGGCCGGACGCCGCAGCGACTTCGGCTGCGGGACACCCACGGGGTCAACCTACTGGCGATTGCGCGCAAGGGCCGACCGGTCGCCGAACGGCTGAAGGAGGTGCGGCTGCGGGTCGGCGACGTGCTGATGCTACAGGGGGCCGCGGACACGATGCCGACGGTGCTGCGCGACCTGGGGTGCCTGGCCTTCGGCGAGAGGAGCCCAGCCACAGGCCGGCGGCGGACGGATTGGCTGCCGGTGCTGATCCTGGCGGCGGCGATGGGGTCGGTGGCACTGGGGTTCGTCCCCGTGCCCTTCGCCTTCTTCGCGGCGGCCGTCGCCGTGGCGCTGACGGGCGTGCTGACGCTGCGGGAGGCCTACGAATCCCTGGACCTGCCGATCCTCGTCCTGCTGGCCTGCCTCATCCCGATCAGCGACGCGGTGAGCGAGACGGGCGGGGCGGCGCTGATCGCCTCCGGGCTCGCAGCGATCGGCGCGCACCTGCCGGCAGTGGGGGCGCTGGTGCTGGTGCTGCTGACGGCGATGGCGCTGACGCCGTTCCTGAACAACGCGGCGACGGCGCTGATCATGGCGCCTGTCGCGGTGCAGATGGCGCGCCAATTGGGGCTGCATGCCGATCCGCTGCTGATGGCCGTCGCGGTGGGCTGCGCCTGCGACTTCCTGACGCCCGTAGGGCACCAGTGCAACACGCTGGTGATGGGGCCGGGCGGGTACCGCTTCGGGGACTATGCCCGTCTCGGGGCGCCGCTGTCGTTGATCGTCGTGCTGGTCGCGACGTTGCTGATTCCGATCTTCTGGCCGCTGCGTTGAGCGTCAGCGGCCGTTCGCCTTCCGCCACTCCTTGAACACCTCGAGGTTGGCCTCGTCCGTCGGGGGGTAGAGGCCGAGGATGGACTGGCCTCCCCTCACCTTCTCCTGCACGAAGTCCTCGAAGGCCGTCATGTCCGTCGTCTCCGCCGCGATCTCCTCGGCGAGGTGGGCGGGGATGACGATCACGCCGTCCGTGTCGCCGACGATGACGTCGCCCGGGAAGACAGGGGCGTCGCCGCAGCCGATCGGGACGTTGATGTCGATGGCCTGGTGCAGCGTCAGGTTGGTGGGGGCGCTCGGGCGCTGGTGAAAGGCGGCGAAGCCCATGGCCGCGATGTCCGCGGCGTCGCGGAAGCCGCCATCCGTGACGACGCCGGCTACGCCACGGACCATCAGGCGAGTGACGAGGATGCCGCCGGCCGAGGCGGCGCGGGGGTCCTTGCGGCTGTCCATGACGAAGACGGCGCCGGGCGGGCATTCCTCGACGGCCTTGCGCTGGGGGTGGGCGCGGTCGCGGAAGACATCGAGGCGGTTGAGGTCCTCCCGCGCGGGCATGTAGCGCAGGGTGAAGGCCTCGCCGACCATGGACTGCTTCAAGGGAGAGAGGGGCTGGACGCCCTGGATCATCTGGCTGCGGAAGCCGCGCTTGAAGAGGGCGGTGGCGATCGTGGCCGTGGAGACGGCGCGCAGGCGGTCCCGCATTTCGGGGCTGAGGGGCATGGGCGCGGGTCCTAGTAGATCGCGGGTTCGTCGACGGGGACGCCGAACTCGGTGCGCAGGAAGTCGAAGTCGCAGCCTTCGTTCGCCTGCTGGACGTGCTGTGTGAACATGTGGCCGTAGCCCCGTTCGTAGCGCGGCTTGGGCGGCGTCCAGGCGGCCTTGCGGGCCGCGAGTTCCTCGTCCCCCACCTGCATGTTGATGCTGCGGTTCGGTACGTCGACCTCGACGATGTCGCCGGTCCGCAGCAGAGCGAGCGGGCCGCCGATCCAGGATTCCGGGGAGACGTGCAGGACGCAGGCGCCGTAGGAAGTGCCGGACATCCGCGCGTCTGACATGCGCATCATGTCACGGTGGCCCTTCTTCAGCAGCGCCTTGGGCATGGGAAGCATGCCCCATTCCGGCATGCCTGGGCCGCCCTGCGGTCCCGCGTTGCGGAGGACCATGACGTGGTCGGGCGTGACGTCCCAGTTCTCGTCGTCCACGGCCTTCTTCATCTCGGGGTAGGAGTCGAAGACGACCGCGGGGCCGCTATGCGTCAGGAAGCGCTGGTCCATCGCGGCGGGCTTGATGACACAGCCATCGGGGGCCAGGTTGCCCTTGAGAACGGCGAGCGAGCCTTCGGCGTAGATCGGGTTCTCCGTCGTACGGATGACATCGTCGTTGAAGACGCGGGCGCCGGCGATGTTCTCGCCGAGCGTGCGACCGGTCACGGTGAGACAGCTACGGTCGAGGTGGTGCTCGATGCGCGCCATGAGGCCGCGGATGCCGCCGGCGTAGAAGAAGTCCTCCATCAGATACTGGTTGCCGGAGGGGCGGACGTTGCCGATGACCGGGACCACCCGCGACGAGGCCTCGAAGTCGTCGAGGCCGATGTCCTGCCCCGCGCGGCGGGCCATGGCGATGAGGTGGATGATGGCGTTGGTGGAACAGCCCATCGCCATCGCGACGTTGATCGCGTTGACGAAAGAGGCGCGGCGCAGGATGCGCGCGGGCGTCAGGTCCTCCTTCACCATGTCCACGATGCGACGGCCGGACTCGGACGCGAGGCGGATGTGGCCGGAATCCGCCGCGGGGATGGACGAGCCCCCGGGGAGGACCATGCCCATGGCCTCCGCGATCGCGGTCATGGTGCTGGCGGTGCCCATCGTCATGCAGGTGCCGTAGGAACGGGCGATGCCGCCCTCCACGCCGAGCCAGTCCTGGTCGGTGATCTTCCCGGCGCGGAGCTCGTCCCAGTACTTCCAGGAGTCACTGCCGGAGCCCAGCGTCTTGCCCTGCCAGTTGCCCCGGAGCATCGGGCCGGCCGGGACGTAGATGCTCGGCAGGTTCATGGAGATCGCGCCCATCAGCAGGCCGGGCGTGGTCTTGTCGCAGCCGCCCATTAGGACGGCGCCGTCCACGGGGTGGGAGCGCAGCAGCTCCTCCGTCTCCATCGCCAGCATGTTGCGGTAGAGCATGGAGGTCGGCTTCAGGTAGCTCTCCGACAGCGACAGCGCCGGGAGCTCCACGGGGAAGCCGCCGGCCATGAGCACGCCGCGCTTCACGTCCTCCACCCGCGTCTTGAAGTGCATGTGGCAGGGCTGGAGGTCGGACCAGGTGTTGAGGATCGCGATGATCGGGCGGCCCTGCCATTCCTCCGGCGCGTAGCCCATCTGCATGGCGCGGGACCGGTGGCCGAAGGAGCGGAGGTCGGCGGGGCCGAACCAGCGGCGGGAACGGTAGTCCTCCGGCGCCTTGCGGGCGGGGCCGGGCTGGCCGGGTTCGGCCTCGAGCGGGTTGGGCGGCAGGTTCGGGTCGTGTGGCATCATCGCATTCCGGCGTTCGGCCGAAGGAACCACCAGCCGCGCGGAGCGGCAACCGCGGCAGCCCCGGATTGCGGGACTCGGGGCGCCCTGTTTCCCTGGCACGAAGATCGCAGGGACACCCGCATGGACCGCTTCTTTCGCCTCACCGAGAATGGCACGACACCGCGCACCGAGATCGTGGCCGGCCTGACCACCTTCCTGACGATGGCCTACATCATCGTCGTGAACCCCGGGATCATGGCGGCGGCGGGGATCGACCCGGGGGCGGCGTTCGTCGCGACCTGCCTCGCCGCCGCGATCGGGTCGGCGCTGATGGCGCTGCTCGCGAACTACCCGATCGCGCTGGCGCCGGGGATGGGCCTGAACGCCTACTTCGCCTTCGGGGTCGTGGCGGGGATGGGCGTGTCCTGGCAGGTGGCATTGGGGGCGGTGTTCCTGTCGGGCATCATCTTTTTTGCGGTGTCGCTCGCCGGGTTCCGGGAATGGCTGATCAACGGGATCCCGCTATCGCTCAAGTTGGGCATCGCGGCGGGGATCGGATTCTTCCTCGGGCTGATCGGACTCAAGAACCTGGGGCTCGTCGTAGCCCATCCCGCGACCTTCGTGGCCATGGGCAAGGTGACCTCCGCGCCGGTGCTGCTGGGGTGTGCGGGGTTCGTGCTGATCGCGGGGCTGGTGGCGCGGCGGGTGCCGGGCGCCATCGTGATCGGCATCCTCGCGACGGCGCTGGCGGGGCTTCCCTTTGGCCTGACGACGCTGTCGGGCGTGGTGTCGGCGCCGCCGTCTCTGGCGCCGACCTTCCTGCAGATGGACCTCGCGGGGGCACTGTCGCTCGGCCTCGTCGGGATCGTCTTCACCTTCTTCCTGGTGGACCTGCTGGACAATGCGGGGACGCTGATCGCGACGACGCACCGCGCGGGGCTGATGCGGCCCGACGGGTCGGTGCCGCGGCTCGGGCGCGCGCTGATGGCGGATTCGGGCGGGGCGATGATCGGGGCGACGCTCGGGACGAGCACGACGGTGTCCTACATCGAGAGCGCGGCAGGCATTCAGGCCGGTGGGCGGACGGGGCTGACATCGCTGACCGTCGCGGTGCTGTTCCTGCTCGCGCTGTTCCTCGCGCCGCTCGCGACCTCGATCCCGGCCTTCGCGACGGCGCCGGCGCTGGTCTTCGTCGCCTGCCTTATGGCGGCGTCGCTGCGCGACCTCGCCTGGGACGACACGACGGAATACCTGCCGGCGATCCTCGGCGCGATCGCGATGCCCTTCACCTTCTCGATCGCCACGGGGATCGGGCTGGGGTTCATCGCCTACGCCGCGATCAAGACGGTCGCGGGGCGGGCGGGCGAAGTGCACGGGGCGGTGTGGCTTCTGGCCGTGCTGTCGGCGGTGAAATTCGCGGTGGGCTGACGGGAGTATCCCGCCCGCCTTCGCTCGTCACTGATCCCCGGCGAAGCCCGTTTCGTGTCCGCGGAACGGCGGGGTGAAAACGCAGATCAGGCGGGTCGGTTCGGAGGCGAGGAAGGTGAAGCGGTCGCCGCGCTCCGCGACCCACAGCGATCCGGCGGCCACGTCGAGCCGCCGTCCCGAGCCGACCTCGTGGATGACCGCCCGGCCCTCGAGACAGTAGGCGATCTCGACGTGCTCGTCGTAGCCGTAGGTCGCCTCGACGCCGGGCTGCAGGACGATGTCCGTGACCGTCACGCCCAGCCCATCCTCGGCGAGGAGGAAGCGCGTCGTCTCGTAAGTGTCGTGGACCACATGCCGGCTCGTGCCTTGCAGGGCGGCCTTGGTGATCAGGCGCACGGGCATGGCCGGTTCCTCAGCCGATCCCGGCGCGCCGAAGTTCCCCGTCTAGCCGGCCCGTGGCAGTCAGCCACGCCATTTTCAGGTCGGAGCCAAGGGACCAAAGGGGGTAGGTGAAGGTCGCGGGGCGGTTGCGTTCGATCGTCATGTGGCTGATCCAGGCGAAGGCGTAGCCGCTGATGATGCCGAGGAGGATCATCCACCAGGTCGTCGTCACCAGCCCGAGCACGAACAGGCCGACGCCGACGAAGGTGCCGAAGACGTGGATCGCCCGTGTGCGGGGGTCCGCGTGTTCGCGGAGGTAGTGGAGCCAGAAGGCGTCGTAGTCGCGGATCCGTTCGGCCATGGGGCGTAGCGTAGCGCGCCCCGGTCAGGCCGCGCCATCGGCGAGTTGGGCGCGGTGCAGGCGGGCATAGGCTCCGTCGCCCCGGATCAGGTCGGCGTGGCGGCCCTCCTCGGCCACGCGGCCGTCCTCGACCACCACGATCCGATCGGCATCGCGGATGGTGGCGAGGCGGTGGGCGATGACGAGGGTGGTGCGGCCCTGCGCGAGCTCGGCGAGGGAAGCCTGGATGGCGCGTTCGGTTTCGGTGTCGAGGGCGCTCGTCGCCTCGTCCAGGATCAGGATCGGCGGGTTCTTCAGGAAGATGCGGGCGATGGCGAGGCGCTGCTTCTGGCCGCCGGAGAGGCGGACGCCGCGTTCGCCGATTTCCGTGTCCAGGCCCTTCGGCAGGGCCTCGATGACGCCGTCCAGCCGGGCGCGGCGGGCGGCCTCCAGAATGTCGGCGTCGGAGGCACCGAGGCGGCCATAGGCGATGTTCTCCCGCATCGTGCCGCCGAAGAGGAAGACGTCCTGCTGCACGATCCCGATCTGGCCGCGAAGCGATGCCAGGGTGAGGTCGCGAATGTCCGTTTCGTCCACCGTGATCCGCCCCGCCGTCACGTCGTAGAAGCGGGGCAGTAGAGACAAGATCGTCGTTTTGCCCGCGCCGGAGGGGCCGACGAAGGCGACCGTCTCCCCGGCGCGGATGGAAAGGTCGACGCCTCGCAGGACGGGGCGATTGGTCCCGTAGGCGAAGGCTACGCCCTCGTAGCGGATGTCGCCACGCAGCGCGGGCGCGGGGCGCGCGCCGGGCCGGTCGGCGACGTCCGGTTCGGTCGCAAGGAGGTCGAGGTAGCGGCGGAAGCCGGCGATGCCCTTGGGGTAGGTCTCGATAACCGAGTTGATCTTCTCGACCGGACGGAAGGAGACGCCGACGAGGAGGAGGAAGCCGACGAAGCCGCCCGGCGTCAGTTCGCCGCGCAGGACGAAGTAGGCGCCAACGACGAGGACGAGCATCTGGGTCAGGCGCATGCCGAGGTAGTTCAGCGACATGCCCGCGGCCATGAGGCGATAGGCTTCCAGCTTCGTCGTGCGGTAGCGCGCGTTGTCCGTCGCGAAGAGGCGGCGTTCATGCGCCTCGTTGGCGAAGGCCTGGACGACGCGGATGCCGCCGACGTTCTCCTCGATCCGCACGTTGAAGCCGCCGACGCGGCCGAAGAGGGCGCGCCAGTTGTTCGTCATCCGCGTGCCGTAGCGCAGGGTGACGAAGACGGACATCGGCAGGACGAGGCAGGTAAGCAGCGCGAGCTCGGCGTTGATCGCGAACATCAGGGCGAACGCGCCGAGGAACGTCATCACGGCGATGAAGAGGTCCTCGGGGCCGTGATGGGCGACCTCGCCGATCTCCTCCAGGTCCTTCGTCAGGCGGCCGACGAGGTGTCCCGTCTTGTTCGCGTCGAAGAAGGAGAAGGACAGGCGCTGGACGTGGGCGAAGGCACGGGCCCGCATCTCCGTCTCGATGTTGATGCCGAGCATGTGGCCCCAATAGGTGACCACGGCCATGAGGCCGGCATTGGCGACATACGCCGCGAGCAGGCCTGCCGTGGCGAGGCCGATCAGGGGCCAGTTCGCCTGCGGCAGCAGCACGTCCACGAAGGCCTTCACGGCGACGGGGAAGCCGAGCTCGAGCAGCCCCGACAGCACGGCGCAGCCGAAGTCGAGCAGGAACAGGCGCCGGTGCGGGCGGTAATAGGCGAAGAACTGGCGTAGCATCGCGCCGGTCCATAGCAAGATCGGCCGCCCGGTTCACGCGCCGTGACGCGCGGACGCGCGCCCTTGTGTCCCGGGCATCCCCCCTGTGATGCTATGCGCACCCACCGATGCCCCTTCCCGCCGCCCTCGTCCCCCTGCGCCACAGCGTGTTCCGCATGCTCTGGACGGCGAACCTCGTCTCCAACATCGGGGGCTGGGTGCAGAACACCGGGGCGGGGTGGCTGATGACCTCGCTCTCCCCCTCGCCGCTGATGGTGTCGCTGGTCCAGGCCGCGTCCCTGCTGCCGGTGTTCCTGCTCGCGCTGCCGGCGGGCGCGCTGGCGGACCTCGTGGACCGGCGGTGGTTCCTCATCGGTGCCCAGGCCTGGATCTGCGCGATGGCGGTGATCCTGTCCCTGCTGACGGCTTTCGGCCTCCTCGGCCCCTGGGGGCTGTTGGCGCTGACCTTCGCGATCGGGATGGGCAGCGCGGCGAACTTCCCGGCCTGGTCCGCGACAACGCCGGAGATCGTGCCGCGGGCCGACCTGCCGCAGGCCATCGTCCTCAACGGCATCGGCTTCAACCTGGCGCGGGCGGTGGGGCCGGCGATCGGCGGGCTGCTGATCGCCTGGGTCGGGACCGCGGCGACCTTCGCCTTCAACGCGGTGTCCTTCCTCTACCTCATCGTCGCGCTCTTCCTGTGGAACCGGCCGGTGCAGACGCAGACGATGCCGGGTGAAGGACTGGTCGCGGCGATGCGGACGGGCGTCCGCTACGTCGTGAACTCGCCGACGATGCGGGGGATCGTCGTCCGCGGCACCGTGGCCTTCTTCTTCGCCGCAGCGGTCTGGGGGCTGCTGCCGCTGCTCGTGCGGCAGCGGCTGCACCTGGGTCCCGAGGCCTTCGGGCTGATGCTCGGCTGCATGGGCGTGGGGGCGGTGACGGCGGGGTTCCTGCTGCCTTATGCCCGGTCGCGGCTGTCACGCTCCAACCTCGTCGTCGTCTCGGGCATCGTCAGCGGGCTGTCGGTGACGGGGCTCGGCCTCTCCACCCACTGGTTTCCGGCGGGGCTGTCTCTGCTGGTCTACGGCGCGACATGGATCTCGGTCGCCAGCACGCTGCAGGCCGCGGCGCAGCTGACCGCGCGGCCCTGGGTGCGGGCGCGGGCGATCGGGCTCTACCAGGTCACGACCTTCGGCGGGCTCGCGGCAGGGTCCTTCCTAGGCGGGACACTCGGGAATGCGGCGGGGATTCCGGTCGCGCTGACCGTGTTCGGGTTGGGCGGGGCGGCCTGCACCTGGCTGGTGCGGGGGCTCCGGATCGAGTTGCCGCCGCCCGGGGCGGCGCCCGCCGACGGCCAGGTGGAGCCCCGGCCCGCGGACCCGGCGCCGGAACTGCTGCCCACCCTGACGGCCCGCAACGACCGCGTGCTGGAGGCGGTGCGCTACCGCGTGCCGAACGGGCAGCGTGCCGGCTTCATGGCGGCGATGGCGGAAGTCCGGGGTGTGCGGCTCCGTGCGGGGGCGCTGGCCTGGCGGCTCTATGCGGACGTGGCGCGTCCCGACCTCTACGTGGAACTGTGGGCGGTCGAATCGTGGACGGACCACCTGCGGGAACAGGCGCGGCTGAGCGAAGGCGACCATGCCGCCCTGGCCCGGGCCGCGGCGTTCCACGCCGGGGCGGACGGGGCGGGGCCGGAGGCGGCGCGGTACGTCCACCTCCCTCTTTAACCACTTCGCTCCCCCAAACCCGCGCCCTCTCAGAACGGTCATTTCGCGTCGTGGTGCATCCGGGCTGAAACCCGGACGGCCCGCCCCACCTTCCCCCATGCTGCCTGCCGGGGAGGCCCCGGCCCGGGCGCTGGATCAGGAGAACGACATGGCGAGCCAGGCCACGACGCGAACCCGCAACGACACCGACACCAATGCCAAGGCGGTCAGCATCGACACGCTGCAGGCGGTGATTTCCGACGCGATCGACCTGACGAACGCGACGCGCCAGGCGCACTGGAACGTCAAGGGCAGCCACTTCTACGGCCTGCACCAGATGTTTGAGCGCTTCTACAACATGCTGGGCGAGCAGACCGACGAAATGGCGGAGCGCGCGGTGCAGCTGGGCGGCATCCCCGACGGCACGACCCAGGGGACAGGCGCGCGGACCCGGCTGGAGGCCTATCCGCGCGACATGCTGGATGGCCTGGACCACTGCGCGGCCCTCGCCGACCGCTACGCCGCCCTGGCCCGGAGCCTGCGTGAGGGGATCGAGCGGACGGACGAGGCGGGTGACCCCGACACCTCCGACCTGCTGACGGCCGTGTCGCAGGAGGTCGAGAAGGCGCTGTGGATGATCGAGGCCCACCTCCAGGGCAAGAACTGACGTCGGGCCGGGGTCCGGGACGGGGCGGGGCCCCGCCCCGGATCCGCAGCGGGCGCCCGCGCCTGTCGTGTTCCGCTTGGCCCCACGGGGCCGGGGCGGCTAGACCCCTACCCGCCGGCTGGGGGGCCGGTAGGGGGTTCCTCATGCGTCGTCATCACGTTCCGCAGGCGGCTTCGGCCGCGGTTGCAACGCCCACCCGGGAGGGCTAACTGTGGACCGGGAAGAAGAACAAGACATGAACGATCTTTTCGCGGGACGGCTCGGCAAGGGGGCGTCCAACCAGAGCTATTCCGCCGCCGACATCGAGGTCCTGGAGGGGCTCGAGCCGGTCCGGCGCCGCCCCGGCATGTATATCGGCGGCACGGACGAAAACGCGCTGCACCACCTGGCCTCCGAGATCATCGATAACGCCATGGACGAGGCGGTGGCGGGCCACGCCGACCGCATCGAGGTGACGCTGGAGCCGGACAACTGGCTGACGGTGCGCGACAACGGCCGCGGCATCCCGGTGGACCCGCACCCGAAATTCCCGAAGCTGTCGGCGCTGGAGGTCATCCTCACGACGCTGCACTCCGGAGGGAAGTTCTCGGGGAAGGCCTACGACACCTCGGGCGGCCTGCACGGCGTCGGGTCGTCCGTCGTGAACGCGCTGTCCGAGCGACTGGAAGTGGAGATCGCGCTGGACCGCACGCTGTTCACGCAGGCCTATGCGCGCGGCAAGCCGCTGACGAAGCTGAAGAACGCGGGCCCGGTGCACAACCGGCGCGGGACGACGATCCGCTTCAAGCCGGACCCCGAGATCTTCGGCAAGCTGCACTTCCAAGCGGCGCGTCTCTACCGCTTCTGCCGGTCCAAGGCGTACCTGTACCGCGGCGTCGAGATTCGCTGGTCCTGCGACCCGTCGCTCGTCATGGGCGAGACGCCGTCCAGCGCGGTGCTGCACTTCCCCGGCGGCCTCACCGACTACCTGGCCGCGGCCGTGGAGGGTCAGCCGACCGTGATTCCCGCCCCTTGGTCCGGCGAGGTCACCTTCCCCAACAATGCGGGCCGCGCGGAATGGGCGGCGACTTGGCTGGAGGGCGGCGAGGGCTTCCTCAACACCTATGCCAACACCATCCCGACGCCACAGGGCGGGACGCATGAGGCGGGGTTCCGCAGCGCGCTCGTGAAGGGGCTGCGGGCCTATGGAGAGCTGCGGAAGGAGAAGCGCGCGGCGAGCGTGACGGCCGAGGACCTGTTCGGCGGGCTAGCCGGCACGCTGTCGGTCTTCGTGCGCGACCCGCACTTCCAGGGGCAGACGAAGGACAAGCTGACGAACCCGGAGGCCGGTCGGCTCGTCGAGAACGCGCTGCGCGACCACTTCGACCACTGGCTGACCGGCGACTTCAAGCTGGCGGACAACCTGCTGGCCTGGGCGATCGAGCGGGCCGAGGACCGCATCCGCCGCAAGGAGCAGAAGGACACCCCCCGCAAGACAGCGACGCGGAAGCTGCGGCTGCCCGGGAAACTGGCGGATTGCGCGAGCGAGAGCAGCGAGGGGACGGAAATCTTCCTCGTCGAGGGCGACTCCGCCGGCGGGTCGGCCAAGCAGGCACGGGACCGGGTGACGCAGGCCGTGCTGCCGCTGCGGGGGAAAATCCTGAACGTGGCGTCGGCCTCCACGGAGAAGCTGCGGGCGAACCAGGAGCTGAAGGATCTGATCGAGGCGCTGGGCTGCGGCGTCGGGGACCGCTTCGACATCGCGCGGCTGCGCTATGCACGGGTCATCATCATGACCGACGCCGACGTGGATGGGGCCCACATCGCGGCGCTGCTGATGACCTTCTTCTACAAGGAGCTGCCGGCGCTGGTGCGCGACGGGCGGGTCTTCCTGGCGCAGCCGCCGCTCTATCGCCTCTCGGCCGGGCCGAAGTCGGTCTATGCGCGGGACGACGCGGACAAGGACCGGCTGATCAAGCGGGAGTTCAAGGCGAACCAGAAGGTCGAGGTCTCCCGCTTCAAGGGCCTGGGCGAGATGCCGCCGATGTCCCTGAAGGAAACGACGATGGACCCGCGGAAGCGGACCCTGCTGCGCGTGGTGCTGCCGCCGGAGGAGCGGGCGGATACGGCGAACCTCATCGAGGCGCTGATGGGTCGGAAGCCGGAGCTGCGCTTCAAGTTCATCCAGGAGAACGCGTCGAAGCTGGACGAGGCGGAGGTGGACGTCTGATCAGCTGCGTGCGCCCCGTTCCCTGACGAGGTCCACGAAGGCCTGCAGCGCCGCGGGCTGGTGGCGGCGGGAGGGGTAGTAGAGGTAGGGACCCTCGAAGGGTGGCAGCCATTCCGGCAGCAGCGGGATCAGTCGGCCGGCTTCCAGGAAAGGCTGGGCCCAGCCCTTGAAGGTCAGGTAGAAGCCGACGCCGTCGCAGGCAGCGGAAAGGGCGAGGTCGGCGTCGGTCGTGACCAGCGGGCCGTCCGGGCGGATCGCCACGGTCTCGCCGGCGCGCTCGAACTCCCAGGGCAGCAGCGTGCCGTTGCTGTAGCGGGTGCGGATGCAGGGCAGGCGCAGCAGGTCGGCCGGTTCGCGCGGGGTGCCGACAGATTCCAGGAACGACGGGGCGGCGACGAGGACGTATCGCATCGGGCCGCCGAGGCGCACCGCGATCATGTCGCGCGCCAGACTTTCCCCCCAGCGCACGCCCGCGTCGTACCCCTCCCGCACGATGTCGGCAAAGCCGCTTTCCGACGTCACCTCCATCGTCGCGCGGGGGTGGCGGGCGAGGAAGCGGGAGACGAGGGGCGCCAGGACCAGTTGCGTCGCGGGCGGGGGCGCGTTGATCCGGAGCGTTCCCGTGATGCTGTCCCCTGCCCTCCCCGCGTCATCCAGAGCGGCGGCGATCTCGCCGAGGGCAGGGCGCAGGCGGGCAAGCAGGGCGGCACCCGCCTCGGTTGGCGCGACGCTGCGGGTGGTGCGGTTCAGGAGGCGGACGCCGACCCGGTCCTCCAGCGCGCGGATGCGCTCGGTGACGCTGGAGGGGGAAAGGCCGGCCTCCATCGCGGCTCGCCGGAAACTGCCGTGGCGGGCGACGGCTGCGAGGAGTTCCAGGTCGGCGAGCGAAGCCCGCATTGTTCGCTCCATCCGAACAGATCGTCCGGACCATACGCGATGATGGCGTTGCCCGTCCCGCCCCAGATCGGCGGCACGCCAGAGCGGCGAAGGAGAGCCATCATGGAACAGCGTATTCTCGGTCAGGACGGGCCGGCGGTCTCGGCGATGGGGCTGGGCTGCATGGGCATGTCGGACTTCTACGGCCCGGCCGACCGCGCGGAGAGCCTGGCGACGATCGCGATGGCGGTGGAGCGCGGCATCACCTTGCTCGACACCGGTGACTTCTACGGCATGGGCCACAACGAGATGCTGATCGGCGAGGCGCTGCGGACGCTGCCGCGGGACCGGCTGGCCGTCAGCGTGAAGTTCGGGGCGCTGCGCGATCCCGACAGGGGCTGGAACGGGTACGACTCGCGTCCCGCGGCGGTGAAGAACTTCGTCACCTATTCGCTGCGGCGTCTCGGGGTGGATCACATCGACATCTATCGCCCGGCGCGGCTCGACCCCCAGGTGCCGATCGAGGACACGGTGGGCGCGATCGCCGACCTGGTGCGGGCGGGGTACGTGCGGCATGTCGGGCTGTCGGAGGTGAGCGCGGCGACCATCCGGCGCGCGGCCGCGGTGCACCGGATCAGTGACCTGCAGATCGAGTATTCCCTGCTGTCCCGCAGCATCGAGGACGAAATCCTGCCGGCCTGCCGCGCACTGGGCATCGGCGTCACGGCCTACGGCGTGCTCTCGCGCGGGCTGATCAGCGGGCACTGGTCGAAGCAGCGGAAAGGGCAGGACTTCCGCAGCGTCAGCCCGCGCTTCCAGAGCGGAAACCTGGACCACAACCTCGCGCTGGTGGAGGCGCTTCGTCAGGTCGCGGAGGCGCTGGGGGCCACCGTCGCACAGGTCGCCATCGCCTGGGCGCTGTCGCGTGGGACGGATGTCGTGCCGCTGGTCGGGGCGCGGCGGCGCGACCGGCTGGAGGAGGCGCTGGGGGCGGCGGACCTGACCCTCGACGCGGCGGGGCTGGCGCGGATCGAAGCGGCCGTGCCCCGGGGCGCCGCGGCCGGGGCGCGGTACCCGGAGTCGCAGTTGGCCCACATGGACAGCGAGCGAGGGCACGGCTGACCCTTGCCCGCCCGCCGTTCTTAGGTCACGCCTATGACCTAAGAACGGCGGGAGGAACGGAATGCGGCAGGACCTGCGGACCGAGGTGCTCGTCGTCGGCGGCGGGCCGGTCGGGATGACGCTGGCGCTGGACCTGGCCTCCCGCGGCGTGGGCGTGGTGGTGGCGGAGATGCGGCGGGCCGGGGAGCCGCCGAGCCCCAAGTGCAATCACGTCTCGGCCCGGTCCATGGAGGTGTTCCGGCGCCTCGGCGTGGCGAAGGCGCTGCGGGAGACGGGACTGCCGGCGGATTACCCGAACGACATCGCCTATCGCACGACGGCGACAGGGGTGGAGATGTCGCGCATCCCCATTCCCTGCCGTCGCGACCGCTACACCGCGACCGGCGGTCCCGACACCTGGTGGCCGACGCCGGAGCCGCCGCATCGGATCAACCAGCGCTTCCTGGAGCCCGTCCTGTTCGCCCACCTCTCGGCGACGCCGGGGGTGCGCGTGCTGAACCGGGTACAGGTCGAATCCTTCGCGCAGGATGCGCGCGGCGTGCGGGCGGCGGTGGTGGACCTGGATGGGGGTGACGGGTTCACGGTGGAGGCGCAGTTCATCGTGGGCTGCGAAGGCGGCCGTTCGATGGTCCGTCACGGGATCGGCGCGCGGTTCGAGGGGACGCCGGTCATCCAGCGCGTGCAGTCCACCTTCATCCGCGCGCCGTCGCTGCTGGGGCTGATGGGCGAGCCGGCCTGGATGATCGGCGCGCTGAACCCGCGGCGGCCCGGGATGGTCGTCGCGATCGACGGCGTGCAGGACTGGCTGGTGCACAGCCACCTGCCGCCGGGGATCGAGGATTTCGACACCTTCGACCGGGACTGGGCCATCCGCGCGATCCTCGGCGTCGGGCCGGACTTCGAATACGAGGTTCTGAGCCAGGAGGACTGGGTGGGGCGGCGTCTCGTCGCGACGCGGTTCCGGGATCGGCGAGCCTTCATCTGCGGCGACGCGGCGCATCTGTGGATGCCCTATGCGGGCTACGGGATGAATGCGGGGATCGCGGATGCGGTGACGCTGTCCTGGCAATTGGCGGCCCATCTGCGGGGCTGGGCGGAAGAGGCGATCCTCGACGCCTACGAGGCGGAGCGGAAGCCGATCACGGACCAGGTCTCGCGCTTCGCGATGAACCACGCGCTGGCGATGGTGCGGCAGCGCGGCGAGGTTCCGGCGAACATCGAGGACGATACGCCGGAGGGTGCGGCGGCCCGCGAGAAACTCGGGCGCGAGGCCTACGAGTTGAACGTCACGCAGTACTGCTGCGGCGGGCTGAACTTCGGCTACTACTACGCGGACAGCCCGATCGTCTGCGAGGACGGGGCGGAGGCGCCGGCCTATTCGATGGACGGGTTCACGCCGTCCACGGTGCCGGGTTGCCGGGCGCCGCACCTGTGGCTGGCGGAGGGACGGCCGCTGCTGGACGCGCTGTCGCCCGGGTACACGCTGCTGCGGCTCGACCCCTCGCTGGACGCGGGCGGGTTCACGGACGCTGCGGCGCGGGTGGGCATGCCCTTCGCCGTGCTGGACCTGGATCGCACCGCGGCGGAGGCGGCGGGCTACGACCACGCGCTGGTGCTGGTGCGGCCCGACACGCACGTGGCGTGGCGCGGCGACGCGCCCCCGGCCGATCCGGGCGCGGTCCTGGACCGGTTGCGCGGGGCGGCGGCTCAGCGCGCCCGTGCGGCCGCCTAGGGGACCGGAAGCATGGGGGGAACGGGAATGAACGACCTCGCGCGGCGCGGCCTGCTGGCCGGCGCAACCCTGGCGGTGACCGCCCCGGCAGTCGCGCAGGAGCGCTTCCCGAGCCGGCCGATCCGCCTGATCTCGACCTTCCCGCCCGGCGGCAGCAGCGACGTGATCGGCCGCATCCTCGCGTCGCGCGTCGAGGCGCGGCTGGGACAGCCCGTCGTCATCGAGAACCGGCCCGGCGCGGGCGGCAACATCGGAATGGAAGCGGTCGCGCGAGCCGCGCCGGACGGGCACACGCTGGGTATCGGGGCGGCAGGGGCGCTGGCGGTGAACCCCAGCCTCATGCCGAACATGCCCTACGACCCGCTGCGCGACCTCGCACCGGTCACCATGCTCGCGGGGATTCCCTTCGTCCTGGCGGCGTCGCCGCGGCTGAACGTGCGGAGCATCGCCGAACTGCGGGAGGCGGCCAGGGGGCGGGCGCAGCCGATGACGGTGGCGCATGGCGGGACCGGGACGGCGATGCACCTGTCGGCCGAGTTGCTGAAGCAGGCGGCCGACCTCCCGCTGGAGCCGGTCCCCTTCCGCGGCAGCGCACCGGCGCTGACGGCGCTGCTCGGCGGCCAGACGGACCTCGCGGTGATTGACCTGACCTCCATGGCGGGGCTGCAGGGGCAGGGCAACGTCGTGCCGCTCGCCGTCACGACCTCGGCCCGGGTGAGGAGCATGTCCGGGGTGCCGACGATCGCGGAGGCGGGCGTCGCGGGCTACGAATCCGTCGGCTGGTTCGGGCTCGTCGCACCGGCGCGGACGCCGGCGCCGGTCATCGCGGCGCTGAACGCGGCCTTCACCGAGGCGCTGCGGGAGCCGGAGGTCCGCGCGCGGCTGGAGGCCATCGGAACCGTCGCCCAGCCCACGACGCCGGAGGAGTTCGCGGCCTTCATCGCTTCGGAGACGCGGAAATGGGCGGAGGTCATCCGGCGGGCGAACGTGCGGGTGGAGTAGCCGGGCCCGCGACGCGCGGCCATGCCGCCGTCAGGCCGCGGCGCGACGAGGCGTTGCGGCGCGCTTCGGCGCGGCCTTGCGCGGCGCGGCGCCCTCGGGTTGTGCCTTGCGGGGCTTCGCCGCCTTCGTCCGGGATGGCGGCGCGGCCGACTTCTCCTGCTTCAGCCGCGCGAGCAGCGCGAGGACGGCAGCTTCTTCCGGCTTCAGGCGGGGCAGGTCGTTCCGCAATTCCTGTTCGGCCATTTCCGCGATCTCCAGCGCGAGCTTGCCGCCGAGATAGCCTTCCAGGATGTCGGGGTGGACGTAGGCCTTGCGGCAGACGGTCGGCGTGTTGCCGAGGCGGGCGGCGACCTGCTCGATCGCGGCGCGGACGTTCTTCTTCGCCGCCGTCGCGCTGTTGGCGGCCTCGAACTCCCGCAGGGCCAGGGCGGCGAGGACGGTGCCGGACCAGGTGCGGAAGTCCTTGGCGGTGATGTCGCCCCCGCTGATCTCCCGCAGGTAGGCGTTGACGTCCGCGGAGCCGACGTCGTGGATCGTACCGTCGTCGTCCTTGTAGGCGAAGAGTTCCTGTCCCGGCAGGTCCTGGCATTCGCGGACGACCTTCGCGACGCGCGGGTCGGTCACGTCCACCTCCCAATCCTTGCCGCTCTTGCCCCTGAAGTGGAAGGCGACGCGGCGGCCCTCGACCTCGGCGTGCTGGTTTTCCAGCGTTGTGAGGCCGTAGGAGCCGTTGGTGTTCGCGTATTCGTCGTTGCCGACGCGGATGAGCGTGGTTTCCAGAAGGCGGACCAGGGTGGCCAGCACCTTTTCCCGCGGCAGGCCGGGGCGGCGGAGGTCATCGGCGACGCGGGCGCGGATGCGGGGCAGGACCTCCGCGAACTCGGCCATGCGATCGTACTTCGTCTGGTCGCGGACCTCGTGCCAGCGGGGGTGATAGCGGTACTGCTTGCGGCCCTTGGCGTCGCGGCCCGTGGCCTGGATGTGGCCGTTCGCGTGGGGACAGATCCAGACCTCGGTGTAGGCGGGCGGGATGGCGAGCGAGCGGATGCGGGCGAGCGTCGCCTCCTCCTTCACCTTCGATCCGTCGGGGTTGCGGTAGGCGAAGTTCTTCCCGACCGCGTGGCGCGTGATGCCCGGGCGGTCGTCGTGGACGTAGCGGAGGCCGGCGGCCTCGGCCGCCTCCTTCGGTTCGATGATCGTGCCGGCTTCGAGATCCGACGTGGTGCTGGACATGGTGGCTCCGTTCCCCTGCCAGGAACGGCGGGGCGGGAATCCCGTTGCGGGGCGATGACGGCGGTGGGTCAGGCCGCGAGCCATTCCCGGAGCAGGGCGGTCGCGGCCGCCGGCGTCTCCATCGTCGGCAGGTGGCCGGAACCGGGGATGCGTTGCAGGACGGCGCCCGGGATGACGGCGGCCATTTCCTCGGCGAGTTCGGGCGGGGTGAGGATGTCGGCCTCCCCCACCGCGACGAGCGTGGGGACGGCGATCCGGGGCAGGTCGGGGCGGGAATCCGGACGGGACAGGATGGCGGCCTGCTGGCGCAGGAAGGCGTCGCGGCCCACGCGCTCCGCCATCTCCATGACCTCCTGCGCCAAGGGGGTGCCGAGGCGGCCGGGGTGGATCAGTTGCGGCAGCAACCGCGGCGTGACCCCGCGGAACTGGCCGGAGCGCGTGAGCGACATGAGGCCGCGCCGGCGGCGCGACTGCTCCGGGGTGTCGGGGCGGGCGGAGGTGTCGAAGAGGGCGAGGCGCAGGACGCGTTCCGGGGCGCGCCGCATGACCTCCAGCGCGACGTAGCCGCCCATGGAGAGGCCGGCGAGGGCGAAGCGCTCCGGGGCCGCAGCCAGGGCGCGGTCGGCCAGGGCGCCGACGCTGTCGTCCAGGGTGAGGTCGGCGACGATGGGATCGGCGATCCCGGACAGGCCGTTCACCTGGTCCCGCCAGAGCCGTGCGTCGCAGAGGAGGCCGGGGAGGAGCAGGAGGGGGATGCGCGGCATCGGCACTTGCTACACCGGCTGCGCTGGGGTGTCGTCGGAGCAGGCGGCGGCTGGGGCCGTCGCGGGCTGGCCCGCCGCGACCGATGCGACCCGGCTGGATGCCACGAATCCTTGCAACGACGCCGTTCCGGGGGCATATCGCCGGCGGGCGGGCGCGGGATTCCCTTCGATGGTCCCCGTGGTGCCGGTGCCTCGCGCGTCGCGGACGCGCTCTTGCGCCGCTTCCGCCCGGCCCTCGCCCCCTCAAGGGCACACCGCCGGCGCATCGCCGGCCCCTCCCTCGCGACCCGGCCTGGACCGGGCAACGCGCACAGGACACGAACGACTTTGAACGAGAACGAGACGACCGCCGGCCTTCGGGACGCCGCCCATGACGCGGCCCCGGAGGGCGCTGCCGCGCCGGAGAGCGTGGCCGTGAACGAGGTCCCCGCGGGGACGGTGCATGCCGGCGCCGCCGATGGCGACCCGGTCGGTGAGGGTTCGAGCGAGGGCTTCGCCGAGCGTCCCGCTGCCTTCGAGGAGGCCGAGCCCCTCGAGGCGCTGGCCGACGAGGACGAGGCGGACGAGGACGGCGACGACCTCGAGGACGAGGATTCGGACGACGAGGACCCGGAGGAGGTCGCGGCCGAGGAAGAAGGCCTGGCCCAGGCCGAGGCGGCCCCGCCCCGCGCGACCTTCGCCGATCTCGGCCTGTCCGAGCCGATCCTGAAGGCGGTCGAGGAGTCCGGCTACCTCCACCCCACGCCGATCCAGGAGCAGGCGATCCCGATCGTGCTCATGGGCCGGGACGTGATGGGCGTGGCCCAGACCGGAACGGGCAAGACGGCGGGCTTCACCCTGCCGATGCTCGACATCCTCGCGGGCAGCCGGGCCAAGGCGCGGATGCCGCGGTCGCTGATCCTGGAGCCGACGCGGGAACTGGCGCTGCAGGTCGCCGAGAACTTCGTGAAGTACGGCAAGTACCTCAACCTCACCCACGCCCTGCTCATCGGCGGGGAGAGCATGAATGACCAGCGCGACGTGCTGGAAAAGGGCGTGGACGTCCTGATCGCGACGCCGGGCCGGCTGCTGGACCTGTTCGAGCGCGGGCGCATCCTGCTGGCCGACTGCAAGGTGCTGGTGATCGACGAAGCGGACCGCATGCTCGACATGGGGTTCATCCCCGACGTCGAGCGGATCGTGTCGATGCTGCCGAAGATGCGGCAGACGCTGTTCTTCTCCGCCACGATGGCGCCGGAGATCCGCCGCCTGGCCGATGCCTTCCTGCAGAACCCGAAGACGATCGCCGTCTCGGCCTCGGCGACGGTCGCGACGACGATCGTGGCGGGCTTGGTCTGGGTGAAGGAGTACGACAAGCGCGAGGCGCTGCGCCGGCTGATCAAGTCGCAGGAGGTCCAGAACGCCCTGATCTTCTGCAACCGCAAGGTTGACGTCGACATCCTCTACAAGTCGCTGAAGAAGCACGGCTTCTCGGTGGGCGCGCTGCACGGCGACCTGCCGCAATCCGTTCGCTTCGCGACGCTGGAGAAGTTCAAGAACAACGAGCTGCAGCTGCTGGTGTGCTCGGACGTGGCGGCGCGGGGCATCGACATCGGCGGGCTGTCGCACGTCTTCAACTTCGACGTGCCGTTCCACGCGGAGGACTACGTGCACCGCATCGGCCGCACGGGCCGCGCGGGCCGCGAGGGGCATGCCTACACGCTGGCCGCGCCCTACGACGCGAAGCTGGTTTCCGCGGTGGAGCGGCTGACCGCGCGGCCCATCCCGCCGATGCTCGTCGAGGGCCTGGAGCCGCCGACGGCCGAGGAACTGCGCGAGGGCGAGAAGGCCGTGCGCGGCCGCGGCGGGCGCGGCGGGCCGTCCCGCGACGGGCGCTCCGGCGGGCGGGATCGCGGACGCGGCGGGGACCGTGGGCGCGAGGGCGGGCGGGATGCCAGCCGTGATGCAGGCCGCGACGCCGGCCGTGATCCTGGCCGCGACGCCGGTCGCGACAGGGGCCGTGGGCGAGACGAGCGCCCCTCCCGCAGCGCCGACCGCGTGCTGGAAGAGGTCAACCGGGAGGCTGCGCGTCCGGACGAGGGTCGGGGCGAGCCGCGGCGCGGGCGGGACGACCGTCCGCGGTCCGAGCCGCGTCGCGAGGAGCGTCCGCGGTCCGACCGGCCGCAGGAGGCGCGCGGGGATGACCGGTACCGCGACCGTGCACCGCGGGACGAGCGGCCGCGGGACGATAGGCCCCGCGACGATCGGCCCCGTGAGGATCGGCCCCGCGACGATCGGCCCCGCGACGATCGGCCCCGCGACGATCGGCCCCGCGACGATCGGCCCCGCGACGATCGGCCCCGCGACGATCGGCCCCGTGACGATCGGCCTCGGGACGATCGGCCTCGGGACGATCGGGGCAGCCGCGATGACCGTGCGCGCCGGTACCGGCAGGACGATCTGGGTCCGTCGGTCGTTGGCTTCGGCGACGCGACGCCGGCTTTCATGCTGCTGCCCATTCCCCGCCCGAGGCGGAACTCGGAGTCTCAGGACGCCGAGGCGGCCTGATCGTTACGGGTCGGGCGGGCGACCCCTTCCGGGGCGCCCCGCCGGGCCCGTCGTGCGCGAAGCTAGGTGAACATCGGCGCGGCCGGGTCTAGAACGGCGCGCCCCCAGGGAGGACGCCCGCCATGAACGTCGTGACGCCCATCTCCCCCGCCGACGCCGCCACCTCGGGCGAGCCCGAGGCGCCGCTGGCGCCGCGCCCCCGCTCGACTCCCGCCTTCCAGTGGGACGACCCGCTGCTGCTCGAGGAGCAGCTGACGGAGGACGAGCGGATGATCCGCGATGCCGCCCGGGACTTCTGCCAGGAACGGCTGATGCCCGGGATCATCCAGGCGAACCGGAACGAGACCTTCGACCGCTCCATCATGAACGCCTTCGGAGAGATGGGCTTCCTCGGCGCGACGCTCGAGGGATACGGCTGCGCAGGCGTGTCCTACGTCGCCTACGGGCTGATGGCGCGCGAGGTCGAGCGGGTCGACAGCGGCTACCGCTCCGCCTTCTCCGTCCAGTCCTCCCTCGTCATGTTCCCGATCCATGCCTTCGGGTCGGAGGAGCAGCGGCAGAAGTACCTGCCGAAGCTGCGCACCGGCGAGATGGTCGGCTGCTTCGGGCTGACGGAGCCGGATGCCGGGTCCGACCCGTCATCCATGCGCACGCGGGCGAAGAAGGTGGATGGCGGCTACCTCGTCTCGGGGTCGAAGACCTGGATCACCAATTCGCCGATCGCCGACATCGCCGTGGTCTGGGCGAAGGACGACGAAGGCATCCTGCGCGGCTTCATCCTGGAGCGCGGGATGAAGGGCCTGACCTTCCCGAAGATCGAGGGCAAGTTCAGCCTGCGCGCTTCCGTCACCGGCATGATCATGATGGATGAGGTCTTCGTCCCCGAGGAGAACCGCCTCCCCGGCGTGAAGTCGCTCGCGGGGCCCTTCTCCTGCCTCAACCGCGCGCGCTACGGCATCGCCTGGGGCGCGCTCGGGGCGGCGGAGTTCTGCTGGCACGCCGCGCGCGACTACACGCTGGGCCGCAAGATGTTCGGCAAGCCGCTGGCGCAGACGCAGCTTGTCCAGAAGAAGCTGGCGGACATGCAGACGGAGATTACGCTCGGCCTGCACGCCGTGCTCCGCGTCGGGCGGCTCTTCGACGAGGGCAAGGCGGCGCCGGAGATGATCTCCCTCGTCAAGCGCAACAACTGCGGCAAGGCGCTCGACATCGCGCGCGTCAGCCGGGACATGCACGGCGGCAACGGGATCGTCGACGAGTACCACGTGATCCGGCACGTCATGAACCTCGAGACGGTGAACACCTACGAGGGCACGCATGACGTGCATGCGCTGATCCTCGGCCGAGCGCAGACCGGACTGAACGCGTTCGGGTGAAGTGGTCCTTCGGCGCGTGATCTTCGGCGCCGATGACATCGCGGGGATCGAGCGGGCGATCGCCTCGGCGGTCGCCCCCGCCTTCCTCCTCAGCGGCATCTTCGCGCTGCTGAACGTGCTGACGGGGCGGCTGGCCCGGCTGATCGACCGGGAACGGTCGATCCGGGACGGGCGTTCCGCGCAGATCGCGGGCGAACGCGCGGCGCTGTCCCGCCGGGCGCGGGCGGTGAACCGGGCGATCCTTGCCTCGGTCGTCGCGGCCTTCCTGCTGTGCAGCCTGATCGTCTGGTCCTTCGTCGGCGGGTTCCTGGGGTTGCCCGTTGCCTGGGTGCTGGCCGCGCTGCTGGTCGGGGCGATGCTCGCGCTCATCACGGCACTTCTGTCCTTCGTGTCGGAAATCCGCATCGCGTCGCGCCACCTGCCCCTACCCGACAGGCCGGGGGATGAGTGACGCGATGCGCTTGAGCGTCGCGTCGATGGGGGCGGCGGGCGACGGCATCGCCCGCGACGACTCCGGCGCGCCGGTCTTCATTCCGTTCTCGCTCCCCGGCGAAGTCGTCCGCGTCACGCCCGGCGAGCGGCGCGGCGATGGTCGTTCGGCGACGCTGGAAGCGGTCGAGGTCCCCTCGCCCGACCGCGTCGTCCCGCCCTGCCCCCATTTCGGCACCTGCGGCGCCTGCGTGGTGCAACACTGGGCGGATCCGGCCTTCGCCGCCTGGAAGGCCGCGCGCGTGGTGGAGGCGTTGGGGCGGGCGGGGTTTCCGGACGTCGCGGTTCCGCCGGCCGTCGTCTCCGCGCCGAACACGCGGCGGCGAGCGGACCTGGCTATGCGGCGGACGGGCGGTGGCATCGTCGTCGGCTTCCACGCGCGGGGGTCGCGCGAGCCCTTCGACCTGCACGCCTGCTTCGTGCTGGATCCTCGGTTGCTGGCGCTCGTCGCGCCACTGCGGGATCTGGCGCGGCGTCTGTCGGCGTTCCGGCGTGCGGGGTCGGCCGTGGTGAACCTCCTCGACACTGGTGCTGACCTTCTGCTGCGGACGGACGGCGTTCCGACGGCAGCGGATCGCGCGGTGCTCGCGGCCTTCGGCGCCGCGAACGGCATCCCTCGCATCGCCTGGGCCGCCGAGGGCGGGCGGGAAGCGCCCGAGGTGGCGGCGCAGTCGGGGCCGGTTTCCATCGCGCTGTCCGGCGTGGCGGTGGCGCCGCCGGCCGGTGCCTTCCTCCAGGCAACGCCGGAGGGGGAGGCCGCGATCGTCGCGGCGGTGCTGGACGGCCTGCCGCGCCGGATGCCGCCGCGCGCGCCGATCGTCGAGTTGCATGCCGGCCTCGGCACGCTGACCTTCGCGCTGGCCCGGCGCGGGCGCGTCGTCGCGCATGAGGGCGCGGCGGAGGCGGTCGCGGCTCTCCGGGCGGCGGGCGCGGCGCGCGTGACCGCGACCCGGCGTGACCTGGCGCGACAACCCCTGCTGCCGCCGGAGATCGCGGGCAGCGCGGCGGTGGTGCTGGACCCGCCCTACGCCGGCGCGGCGGAGCAGGTGCCGGTGCTGGCCCGCGCCGCGACGCGGGTGGTCTATGTGTCCTGCAACCCGACTGCCCTCGCGCGCGACGCGGCAGCCTTCGCGCGGGCCCCCGGCTGGCGGGTGGAGCGGGCGGTCGCAGTGGACCAGTTCCGCTGGTCGTCGAGCGTCGAGGCCGTGGTCACCTTCGCCCGAGACTGACGCCGCCGGAGGCTGATGACGCCGGAGACTGACGGCGCCCGGGACTGAAGGCGCCCGGGACTGAAGGCGCCCGGGGCTGGCGGCTTCGGCTTGAACGCCCGGCGGCGCGCGGCATATGTGCGCTGCCCCAACGAGGGGCGGGAGACGATCCATGGAACGGCGCAGCATCCTCGCGGCGGGGCTCGCGGCCCCTGCCCTCCTCGGCACGGCCCGGGCCCAGACGGCGGCCCCCGCGGCGGAGCCGACCGCCCCGGCCTTCCACCGCTTCCAGGTCGGCGCGACGCCGGTCTTCGTGCTGCGTGAGGGCAATGTCGCCCGCCCCGACATCCGTCAGGGCTCCGTCGTCAACGCCTCCCCGGAACAGGTCCAGGCCGCACTGAACGCTGCGGGGATCACCGACTACGCGGTGCCCAACCCGTTCACGCCGACGGCGGTGCAGACCCGCGACGGGCTGGTGCTGATCGACGCGGGCTTCGGCCAGGGTGCGCCGAACGGGGCGGGATCCCTCTTCGCCTCCATGCGCGCGGCAGGGCTGGATCCGGCTTCCGTACGGACCGTGGTGTTCACGCATTTCCACGGGGACCACGTCGGCGGGTTGCTGGCCGCGGACGGCTCCCCGGCCTTCCCGAACGCGACGATCAAGGTGCCCGAAGGCGAGTGGGCGTTCTGGAACAGCGACGACGAGATGAACCGCGGCCCCGCCGCGCGCCGCCCGGCCTTCGAGAACGCCCGACGCCGCTTTGCCCCCTACGCCGCGAAGGTCGAGCGTTTCCGCGCGGGTGCGGAGGTCGCGCCGGGCGTCACCTCCGTCGCGACCTTCGGGCATTCGCCAGGACATTGCTCCTTCCTCGTCAGCGACGGGAACCAGCAGGCGCTGGTCATCGGTGACGCGGTGAACAACCCCGCGCTCTTCATGGCGAACTCGGAATGGTATCCGGGCTTCGACATGGACCCGCCCACGGCCGTCGCGACGCGCAAGGCGCTGCTCGATCGCGCGGCGACGGAGCGGATGCCCGTCATCGGCTACCACTTCCCGATGCCGGCGACCGGACGCGTGGAGCGCTCGGGGACCGGCTACCGACTGGTGCCGGTGAACGCCTGACGCGGGGGGCCCGCGTCCCGGCGAGCGTCTGCGCGCCGGGAACCGCCGCGGTGATGCGGGCGTTCGTGACGCCGGATGTCCGGCGGCGCGGCGGAAGGCTTGGGGGTGAACGAGGCGCCTGGACCGTCCCCTCCTGCTCTGCGCGCGGTCGTGCCGCACGTGGACGACCTGGGCATGTGCCATGGGGCGAACCGGGCCTTCCTGGAACTGGCTGCTGCCGGGCACGTGACCTGCGGATCGGTGATGGTGCCCTGTCCCTGGTTCCGGGAGATCGCGGAGGCCGGTGCGGCGGACCCGTCGCTCGACCTCGGCGTGCATCTGACCCTGACGAGCGAGTGGCAGGGGTATCGCTGGGCGCCGGTCTCCACGGTCAGCCGGGCCTCGGGGCTCGTCGATGGAGACGGCTTCTTCTGGCGCGACGTGGCCAGCCTCGCGCGTCACGTGGTGCCGGAAGCGGCGGAAGCGGAACTCCGCGCCCAGATGGACCGCGCCCTCGCCGCGGGGCTGCGGCCGACCCACCTGGACGCGCACATGGCTGCGGCGATGCTGCCGCAACTTCTGGACGCGCATGTCCGGATCGCCGTGGACTACGGCGCCTTCCCCGTGCTGCCGCGGGCCATCCGCTTCGCCCCGGACGCGGCGCGCTACGCCGAGGCCATCGCGGCGCTGGACCGCGCGGGCCTGCCGGTGGTGGACGAAATCCGCGGGACCCTGCCGGTCGCGGAGGAGGATCTGGCCGCGCGGTGGGACGGCATGATCGCCGGGCTGCCGGCGGGCGTCACGCACCTCGCGCTGCACGCGACGGTGCCGGGAGACTTCCAGGCGATCTCGCCCCAGCACGCGGCCTGGCGCTTCGCCGAGTACCGGCATCTGGCCTCCGGCGCGGCGACGCGGGCCTTCGAAGCGGCGGGGATTCGGCGGCTCGGCATGCGGGAGTTGCAGGCGACGTGGCGGCGCGCGCTGGCGGCGCGCCGGCCCGGGTGAGGTTTGGTCGCGGCGGGCGGTGGGCGTAGCCTGCGGCCGACGCAGGAGGACCGCATGGCCGGACGCCGCCCCTTGATCGCCGCCGGGCTCGTGGCCCCCGCCCTCGTTCTTCCCGTCCTCGCGCGGGCGCAGCCGGCGCTGCCGCCCACCGTCACGCTGCTCGTCGGCGCGGCGCCGGGCGGAACGACGGACACGCTGGCGCGGGAGATCGCGGAGGCGCTGCGCGAGCGGCTGTCGCGCAACGTCGTCGTGGAGAACCGGGCCGGCGCCGGGGGCAACGTCGCGGCCATCGCCGTCGCCCGCGCCGCGCCCGACGGCGGAACGCTGCTCGTCGCCTTCACGAGCCACACGCTGAATGCCGTGCTGATGCGCAACCTGCCGTATCGTCCCGTCGAGGACTTCACGCCGGTCGCGCTGCTCGCGCGGCTGCCGGCGAGCGTGCTGGCGGTCGGGCCTTCGGTGCGGGAGCGCGACCTCGCGGCCTTCGTCGCAGCGGCGCGGTCGCGGCCGGACGGGTTCTCCTTCGGCATCGGCGGCGTGGGATCGTCCCTGCACATGCAGACCGTGCTGCTGCGGAGCGCGTTGGGGCTTACCGGGCCGGAGGTGCCGTTCCGCGGCACGGCGCCGGCGCTGCTGGACGTCGTCGCAGGCAACGTGGACGCGATGTTCGTGCCGCTCGATGTCGCGGGCCCCGTGCTGCGGGAAGGGCGCGTGCGGGCGCTGGCGGTCAGCGGGGAGCGGCGGCTGCGTGCGCTGCCCGACGTGCCGGTGCTGGGCGAGGGCGTGCCGGGGGTGCGGACCGCGGCCGCCTGGTTCGGGGTGCTCGGCCCCGCGGGGATGAATCCCGCGACGACGGCGGCGCTGAACGAGGCGATCGTCGCGGCCATCCGGGGGCCCCGGATCGTCGAGCGCATCGAGAACGCGGGGGGCGAGGTGCAGGCGCTGTCGCCGGCAGCCTTCGGCACCTTCCTCGGGGGAGACCTGGCGCTCTGGCAGGAGACGGCGCGGATCGGGAACATCCGGCCCGAGTGAGGCGCGGCGTCAGTGACCCGCCGTTTCAGTGAGCCGCCGTGTCAGGCCGGATCGTCGAGGCGCGCGAGGCCGTCGCCGAGGCGGATGCGTCCGCCCCCGACGACGCGGGCGGTGATGCCGCCATGGCGCCGCACCGCGTTGTAGCCGCCGCGGCCCAACTCCTCCTCCATGCGGGAACACGGGTGGCACTCGCCGGACCATTCGAGGGCGGCCTCGCCGATGCGGAAGCGGCGGTCCTTCAGGGCGAGGAGGTTGATCCCGCGCACGACGATGTTGCGGCGCAGGCACCCGGCCTCGACGGGCGCGCGGCCGAGGAAGGAGCCGATCGCGGCCAGGTGCTCCTCCGCGATCAGGGTGACCTGGCGGGCGCCGTCGGCCCGCGCGTAGCGGTCGCCGCGCAGTCCGCGCCCGGGTTCGGCGACGGCTTCCGTGACCGGGAGGACCAGGGCGCGACGGGCGGGGCGGAGGCCGATCCAGACCACCGTGCCCTCCCCCATCGGCCCGCCGAGCAGCCGCCCGAGGAGGGAGTCGGGCGGGGGACCGCGGCGGGCGCCGAAGAGGTCAGGCTGCATCGGGGTGCAGCACCTCCTCCGCCGCGAGGATCGCGGTCAGGAAGACGTAGGCGCGGGAGGCGCGGTAGCGGGCATCGGTCTCGACGAGGGCCATGAAGGCACGATGCCCCGTCATGGTGCGGCCGACGAGGCATCCTGCGCCGGCCTCGCCCACCGCTTCGGCCGGCGCGTCCTCCCCGCCGTGCTGATGCATGTCGAAGCGGCCACGTGCCGGTGGGTCGCCGTCGCGCCGGAAGTTCCGGTCGGCGTCGCGGGTGACGGGGATGTCCTCTACCTGGACCAGGGCCTGATGCTCGCCGGGGCGGCCGGCGGCGTTCATGCCGACGACCCAGGCCTTGTGCTGGCCGGGGACGATGCGGAGGGCGCCACGGGCATCGATCGGCTCCTCCACGAAGCGGCGGCCCGGCGCCGTGGTGGCCTGCCAGGCGCCGCGGAGGATGGGGCGGCCATCCTCGATGGCGATGAGCAGTCGTGCATCGGAGAAGGCGTCGGGGCGCGGGTCCTGCGGCGTGCCGTCGGGCGACATGCCCTCGACGTAGGCGATGGTGAGGCAATCGGGGTGGCGGGCGACGAAATCGCCGCGGCGGAGCATGGCGCGGACGACCAGGCCCGGCAGGTCGTCGCCGGCGGCGAGCGGGAGGAGGCCGCCGGTATCGGCAAGAAGCAGGGTCTCGGCGGTGCGGCGGGTGATACCGGCGTTCAGGTCCTCCCCGAGCCGCGCGGCGTAGCGGGCCAGGGCCCAGCCGCCGACCGGTCCGAGGAAGCCGTCGGCGCCTGGGTCGAGCAGGCCGGCGAAGGTGAGTCGTTCCTGGACGTCACGGACGAGGGTTCGATCCTGGACGAGGAGCGGCAGCGGGATCGAGTCGTCGTGTCGGCCCGTCGCGACGTCGGCCAACCTCATTCACACCTCCCGAACGGCCGGGGCAGAACGGTCTCGCGGTCGCAGGGTTTGGCACCTGCGGGCGTCCCACGGGGGCGCCTCGTTCCGCGGGCGGGATGTCAATTCGCTTGCAGTCACGACTCTGCGACCTGTAATCCCGTAATCGCGCGCCGGTGAGCGCGGGGGGGGGAGGTCGGGTCGGTATGAACCTTGACGTCGCGTGGGATCGCCACCCGAATCGCCTGCCGCCCGGGCAGGCCATGACCTTCATCGTTGTCACGAGCGCGGCGCTCTGGGCGGCCCTGGCGAACGTGCTGCTCTGACAAGACCGGCGCCGAGCCCGGGTACCTCCATGCGGTGCTGGCAGGCCGACCCGACCGCAGCGTGCCGCCCGCCGCGGGCATCATCGGGACGCCGCGCCGGGGAGCCCTGCTCATGACCACCGTGCCGCTTTGGACCGATGCCGAGGTCGAGCGCGATCCGCGCGTCCGGGCCGTCTTCGACGACATCCGTGCGACGCGCGGATCGCCCTTCGTGAACAACTTCTGGCGTGGCCTGGCCAACCAGCCCGCCCTGCTCGAACGCAGCTGGGCCGCGCTGAAGGAGGTCATGTCGGCCCGGGAGGGCGGGCTCGATCCGCTGACGAAGGAGCTCGTCTACGTCGCCGTGTCCATCGCCAACGGGTGCAGCTACTGCATCCACTCCCATACGGCGGCGGCCCGCGCGAAGGGCATGACGGCGGGGCAGCACGCGGACCTCCTGGCCGTGGTCGCCATGGCGTCGCAGACGAACGCGCTCGCCAACGCCCTGCAGATCCCCGTGGATCCGGGGTTCCTCGTGGGTGGGGAGCGGGCGGGGTAGGCGGAACCCGCCGGCCGGCCGCATCAGGCCATGGGAGGCGCATCCCGGCCTGCCCAATCCGACCGTCCTCCACGGGGACCTCATTGCCCGGGCCGAACTCCGGGTGCCCGATCCCGGGCGAGAACGACCGGCGGCGGCGGTGGCTATCGCGGCAGCAGCGGCGTGACGCGCTGGACGAGGCTGGCCATCGCCGCTTCCGGCGTCTTCATGCCGAGCACGGCGGCCTCCGCCTCCTCCTTGAACAGGTCGGCCGCGCGCGCCGCCTCGTCGAAGGCGGGCAGCGGCACGCGCGCGACCTGCAGCACGCGCCGCTCCTCCTCCGCGTAGGGGATGCTCGCCTTGAAGGAGGGGTCGTCGTAGGTGCTGGGACGCACCGGGCCGTTGCCGCCGCGCGCCATCGTCAGCGTCGCGTCCTTCGACGACAGAGCCTTGATGAAAGCCCAGGACAGGTCCTTCCGTCGCGCATTGCGCGGGATCGCCATGCCCCAGAACTCGACCTTCGCGGGCGCCACGGGATAACGGTCCTGGATGGTGCGGGAGGCGGGGACTGCAACCGTCTGGAACCGGTCGGGGAATCGCGAGCGCTGGGGGTCGTTGTAGATCCGGTTGCGACTCATCGAATTCAGCGCGATGGCCGCGCGGCCCTGCTGCATCCAGGTGTTCACGTCTTCCGTCGAGATCGCGGTGAAGTTGCGCGGGAAGGCGCCGGCCTGGAACAGGTCGCGCAGCAGGCGGATGGCGTTCAGCATCCCCGGCTGGTCCGCGACGCAGCGGTAATCCGGCGTGATGAAGTCACCGTCCCAGGCGCGGGCGATGTCGATGACGTTGGGATAGGTGACCCCTGGGATCACCAGCCCGACGACCGGCGTGTTCTCCCGCCGATAGGTGCAGCGCTTCGCGACCTCGACGAGGTCTTCCATGGTTCGCGGTGGCTGCACGCCCCGTTCCTCCAGGATCGCGGCGTTGTAGTGCATGCCCGAGGACGCGTGCCGCACGGGCATCGCCACCTGCGCACCAGCCACCTTCAGCCCGCTGACGAGGCCGGGGAAGAGGTCGTCCGGCGCCTCGATCGGGTCCCGCGCCATGTAGGGGTCCAGCGGCTCGAACAGGTTCGCGGCGCGGGGCGTCATCTGCGTGTTCAGGATGAAGGCCACGTCCACGCTCGTCGCATCGAGCGACGCCTCGCGTTGCAGACGGTCCCAGAGCGGGCCCGTGTCGAAGGTCGTCCAGGTCACCCCCGCGCCGGTCGCGCGCACGAAGCCGGCCGTCGCGTCGCCGCCGGCGCCCGTCGCCACGGTCTGGTGCACCCGGTGCGACAGGACGGAGAGCGGCGCATCCTGTGCAAGCACCCCGCGCGGCGCGGCCAGGACTGCCGCACCGAGCCCGATGGCGCCGCGGCGGGTGATCGCGGTCATGGTTCTTCCTCCCGTTGGGGCGGCGTCGCGCCGCCGAAGATCTCGGTGATGGCGGTCTCCGCCGCCTCGAAATGCGCGAGCATCGCGCGCTCGGCCCGCGCGGGATCGCGTGCGACGATGGCGTCCAGGACCGCGACGTGCCGCGCGAGCGTCGCGCGCCAGTCCGGCTCCGTCCGCGTGCCCCGGTCGTTGAAGCGTCGCAGCAGTTCCTGCACGACGGGACGCAGTCCCTGCACCTGAAGGTGGACCAGCGCGTTGCCGGTCATGCGCCCCAGGTGGTCGTGGAAGTCGAGGTCGGCGGGAATCCAGCGGGGCACGTCGCCCATCGCCGCCTCCATGCGCGCGAGGATGGCGCGCATTCCCGCGATCCCCTCCCCGTCCGCGCGTTCGGCAGCGAGGCGCGCGACGCCAGGTTCCACCACGCGCCGCAGTTCAACCGCCTGCGCCAGGCCCGCCCGCGAGCCCGCCGCCGCGAACTGCCAGTAGCGCGCGAGCGGCCCGACATCCGCCGTCGCCGCGACGCGCGTGGACTTGCCTTGCCCGACCTGCAAGGCGCCGAGCGCAGCCAGTTGCCGCACCGCCTCCCGCACGACCTGCTTGGAAACGCCGAAACGCTCCGCCAGCCGTGACTCCGCCGGCAACGGGTCACCGGGCCGCAACCGCCCTTCCAGGATGGCGCGGGACAGCGCCGTGACGACCCCGTCCGCCAGGCGGATGGGGACCACCGCATCGTCCGGGAACAGCACGACGTCGGACATGGTGGGACCCTAGGCGGCACGGACCCACCTTGCAACTCAGCAACTCCTCCGATAGGTTTCCTGACAAGGGGGACCGCGATGTCCGACGCGCTGCGTATCCGGGAGGTCCGCGCCCACCCCCTTCGCGCGAGCCTCCCCACCGCCCAGCGCACGAGCCAGGGCGACTGGCCCGCGATCGAGATCGTCATCGTCGAGATCAGGACGGAATCCGGCCTGACCGGGATCGGGGAATGCCTCGGCCGGCGCGGAGCGGTCGGCTACGCGCGCTTCATCAACGCCGCCCTCGCCCCCGTCCTGGTCGGCCGGTCGGCGGGTGACCGCCGCGCCCTGTGGCGCGCCATGCGGGGCGTGCTTACGGGACGCACTGGCGGGATGCTGATCGAATGCGTCGCCGGCGTGGACATCGCTCTCTGGGACCTTGCGGGCCAGGCGGCGGGCGAACCGATCTGGCGCCTCCTCGGCGGCATGGGGCGTATGTCGGTGGATGCCTACGCGTCCTCCATCAACTGGTCCGATGACGCGCGGGTGGAGGCGGAGGTCGCGTCGGCGGTCGCGAAAGGCTTCCGCCAGATCAAGGTGAAACTGGGCACCCCGGTGCGCGACGCCGTCGCCCGCGTGCGGCAGGTCCGGCGCCTCGTCGGCGACGACCTCCGCCTCGGCGTGGACGCCAACTGGGCCTACGACGCGGACGAGGCGCTGACCGTCGGCCGCGCCCTCTGCGATACCGGCTACGACTTCTTCGAGGAACCGGTCCCGCCCGGCGACCACGCGGGCTACCGCCGCCTGTCGCAGCACCTGCCGATCCGCCTCGCCGCGGGCGAATCCGATTTCACCGCAGGCGATTCAGCCGCGCTCGTCCGCGACCACGTCCTCGGCATGATCCAGCCGGACGTCGCGCGATCCGGCGGCATCACGGAGACCTGGCGCATCGCCGAACACGCGGCGTTGCACGGCGTCGCCTATGCCCCGCATGTCGGCTGGTCCGGCGGCGTCTGCTCCGCCGCCTCGCTCCACCTCGCCGCCGCGGCGGAATCCTTCCGCACCTTCGAATGCATGGTCTTCGACAACCCGCTGCGCCAGGCGCTGACGACGCCCGTCGCCGGCGATGTCGGCGGGCTCGATGCCACCACCGGCCGCCTCGCGGTTCCCGCCGCCCCCGGGCTCGGCGTCGTCCTGCACCCCGAAGCACTGTCGCGCTTCGCCATCACGGAGGACTGATCGAGTGGACGCCGATACCTTGCGCCGCGCCGCGCAAATGGCCGATCCCCGGCTCTCCCGCTACGAACCGATGCCGCGGATCATCTGCCTCGACGACTTCGACCGCGGCTTCTGCGGCTACACGCAGCTCGTCGGCAACTACGAGCATACGCTGGATTCGATGCACCCCGAATACGCGCAGCATTCGGCGCACATGCTCTCGACGGCCATCGGGCACGATTGCGGGTCGCACAACGCGATCGACGGAACCTATTCCCTCAAGATCGCCAGCCGGGCAAAGCGCGGCGCGCGCAACGTCACGATCAAGCGCCTGACCTTCCGCAAGCGCGGTCCCATCCGGCTGGAATTCTACGTCACCTTCAAGCCCGAGGCCTCGGACCTGCGCCTGTCCGAAACCGATGTCCGCTCCTTCGGCTTCGGCTACGACCTCCAGGGCGGCGATGCCGACGGCGCGGAGAACGGGCGCGACGACCGCGTCATGCCCCACTGGCGCTTCCTCAACGCGCTGGACGGCGAGCACGTCCAGAAGTGGCAGTACAAGGCGGAGACGACGCCCTTCAAGGCCATTGGCAACGAGGGCAAGACCGTCACCCACGTCCACCTCGCCCATGAAGGGTGGCTGGACCTGCCGGGCGGTCACCAGAAGCTCTGCTACAACGAGATCCCGACGAAGGTGAATTGGCACTACGTCCGCTTCGACTACGACCTCGACGCGATGAAGGCGCTGCACTTCCAGTGCAACGATCGGATCTTCGACGTGTCGGCCTACAAGTCCATCCGCATCCCCGCCATGCGGAACCTATGGTGCATGCTGAACCTGTTCTTCTTCGTCGAGACCGACGTGGACAAGCGCGCCATGGCCTACCTCGACGGCGTCTGCCTGTCCGGGGAGTTCTGACATGCTGCGGGAAAGCCAGAACCTGGTCGTCGCGCGGAACGAGCCCTGGAGCGGCGAAGTCGCGTCCGAGCCCTACGAAGTGGGTTGGGCCAGCGAGGCCATCCTGTGGTTCCGCACCCTGGGCGTCGAAGGCGATGCCGCCGGCGCCACCCTCCGCGTCCAGCTCTCCCCCGACGGCCTGCGCTGGTCGGACGAAGGTACGACGCTCCCGGTCCCGCGCGAGGGCGAACAGGTCTATGCCCGCCTCCGCCACTTCGGCGCCTGGCTTCGCGTCACCGCGACGCTGCCGCCCGGCGTCACCGTGAAGCCGCTGCTGACCTTCAGCCTGAAGGCCTGAGGAACGCGGTGCGCGAGAGCCTCCTCACCCGCCTCGCGCTGCTGGCTCCGGCGCAGGGCCTGATCCTCGCGATCATCGTCCTGCCGGCCACCTACCTGGTGTGGCTGTCCTTCCAGGCCTCCTCCTTCGGCACCGGCGCGCGCTTCGTGGGGCTGGACAACTACCTGCGCATCGCCGGCGACCCGTACTTCTGGCGCGCCCTCCTCAACACCGCGATCGTCGTGCTGATCGTCGTCCACGGCGAACTGCTGCTCGGCCTTGGCATGGCGCTCCTCTTCGCCGCCGGCCTGCCCTTCCGGCGCCTGCTCGTCGCCGCCGTCCTCGCCCCCTACGCGGTGTCGGAAGTCGCGGCCGTCGTGATGTGGCGCTTTCTCTTCGACCCCGACGTGGGCCATGTCGCCTACGTGCTGAACGCGCTGGGCTTGCCCTCCCTCGAATACGCGGTCTCGCCCGCCAGCGGCCTCATCCTCGTCTCCCTGCTCTCGGTGTGGCTGCACCTGCCCTTCACCTTCACCATTCTCTACGCCGCCCGCCTCGCCCTGCCCGGGGAGGTCTACGAGGCCGCGCGCATCGACGGCGCCAGCGCTTGGCAGACCTTCCGCCGCGTCACGCTGCCGCTGATGGTTCCGGCGATGCTGCTGGCCATGCTGTTCCGCCTCATCTTCGCCTTCCGGTTGTTCAGTGAGGTCTGGCTGCTGACCGGCGGCGGCCCCGCGCGGCAGACGGAGGTCGTGGCCGTGTACCTCTACCTCGAAGCCTTCCGGTACAACGCTTTCGGCGGCGCCGCGGCGACCGGCTGGCTCATGGTCGTCACGTCGCTGCTGCTCGCGGCTCCGTACCTGTGGCGCCTCGCCCGCGCGCAGCGGGAGGATCGCTGACATGCGCGGCAGCCCCCTCCGCCGCGCCCTGATCGCCCTCGGCAAGGCCGTCGCCGTCGTCCTGATCCTCGCCTGGTCGCTCGGCCCCATCCTCTTGATCGTCACCTCCGCCCTGAAGCCGGAGCGCGAGATCTTCGCCGTCCCGCCCACCCTCGTCTTCACGCCGACGCTGGAGCATTTCACCGCGCTCTGGGCCCGCTGGCCCGACTTCTTCCGCGCCCTCGGCAACTCCGCGATCGTCACGGCCCTCGCGACGATCCTCGGCGTCTTCGCCTCGCTCCTCGCGGGCTACTGCTATTCCCGCTTTCCCTCGCGCTGGGTGAACGCCTCGGGCTTCCTGCTGATCGTCGTTCGCCTGATCCCGCCGATCGTGCTCACCCTGCCACTCTTCCCCGCCGTCAACGCACTGGGGTTCCAGGACACGCACCTCTTCCTCGCGGTTCTCTACGCGACCTTCTTCGTCTCCCTCGGCGCCTACGTCATGCGCGGCTTCATGGACCAGATCCCGAAGGAGATGGACGAGGCCGCGGCGGTGGATGGCGCCTCCCGCTGGCGCACCCTCTTCCAGGTCGTCGTGCCCCTCGCGGCGCAGGGCATGATGGCGGTCGCCGTCTTCATCGCCGTCTTCGCCTGGAATGAGTTCCTCTTCGCCTTCGTCTTCACCTCGACCCGCGCCAAGACTGCGCCGCTCGTCCTGGCGGAGGTCATCGGCAACTTCGACGGCGTCGAGTGGGGGGTCCTCTTCGCCGCGGCGACGGTGCAGTTGCTGCCCGTGCTCGCCTTCGTCTGGCTGACCCAGAAGTACCTCGTCGCCGGCCTGACCGCCGGCGCGACAAAGGGATGAACGGAGAAACGCCATGTCCATCACACGCCGCACCGCGCTCGTCACCGGCGCCGCACTGCTCGCCGCACCGTCCGTGCACGCGCAGGCTCGAAGACTCGATATCCTCTCCCACCGCGTCCACCAGAACGTTCTGACGACCGGCGCGGCCGGCGACCTGACGGGCGAGTGGCGCCGCGCCAATAACGCGGAGATCGCCTGGACCACGGCCGATATCGGCCCCCTCCAGGACCGCCTGCTGCGGGAAGCGTCGCTCCCGCAGACCGATTTCGGCGTCGGCTACCTCCTCAACTCCCGCGCCACCCAGGCCACCGCGAACCTGCTGGAGCCGCTCGACCCGCTCCTCTCGGCCGAGCCCATCGCGAACTACGACGACATCGCCCCCGGCCTGCGGGAGGCCATGCGCTTCGGCGGCAGCACCGCCGCCGTCCCCGTCCGCCACGCCACCAACGGCCTGTTCTACAACGCCGCGATGCTGGAGGAGCGCGGCGTCCAGCCCCCGCGCACGCTGGAGGAGTTCGTGGAGGCCGCGAAGCGCCTGACCTACCGCCCGGCATCTAGCGCGCCCGTGGTCGGCCTGGTGATGACGGCCTCCCTTGCCGCCTATCCCGTCATCTTCGCCCGGGCCTTCGGCGCCGACTTCATCACGCCGGACATGAAGGTCATCCCCGACCCCGCCGCCATGATCCGCGCCGTCGCGGTCATCCGCGACCTCTTCGAAGCCGGTGCCCTGCCCCGCACCTACGCGACCACGACCAACGAGGACCAGGTGACCTGGCTCCAACAGGGCCGCGCCGCCTTCGCCATCCTGCCCTTCGCCCGCCACGCGCAATTGAACCGGCCCGACGGCTCGCGCTTCCCCGGCAAGCTCCAGGTGATGGAGTTCCCCGTCTCGGCTTCCGCCCCCGCCGGCACCCGGATGGCCGCGACGGTCGAGTTCTGGTCAATGGCCATTCCGAAGACGGCGCGCGACAAGGGCCTCGCCTGGTCCTTCATTCGCGCCATGTCCTCGCCGGAGGTCACGCTGGGATCGGCGCGCAACGGCAACGGCCCGATCCGCCTCTCCACCTACGCCGACCCTGCCTTCGCCGCGGAGAATGCGGTGGCCGCGCTCGAGGCCGGTGCCCTCTCCCGCGCCCGCCCCCCCTTCCCCGCCTTCCCCGAAGCTTCCCGCGCCGAAGCCATCTTTGTCGAGGAGGTCCAGTCCGCCGTGCTTGGCCGCAAGGCGCCGGACGCCGCGGTGGCCGACACGATCGCCCGCGTCCGCCCGCTGATGCCCGCGACGACGTGATGCCGACCGTCGGCTGAACGGCGCCGCGCGCCCGTGGCGCGCGGCCTGGCCGCATGTCGGCGGCGTGGCCGCAACGGCGCGCCGTCATGCGCCGGCCGTCTTCCGCAGGATCGGCAGGACGGCGATGCGACGACGGACGGCGCGTCGGCATGCTCCGGGCGGAATGCACGAGGCGCCGTCGCTGGCCGAGGCGGTCGTGACGGCCCGGCGCCAGAGCCGGCAGGGCGGCTGGGCGGTCGCCTGCCGCCGGCTATTCGGGCGGCACGCCCGCGGCGACCCAGCAGGCCGCCCTTTGCGTGCCGCCCACCGACATCAGGGCGGGATCACGCTCCGTGCAGACGACGACACGGTCCGGGCAGCGCGGGGCGAAGCGGCAGCCCGGCGGGATGGCCGTCGCGTCAGGCGGATCCCCGGTCACCGTGATATCCGGCAGGCGGCCGGGGCGTGGTGGCAGTGCGGCGGTGATGAGGGCGCGGGTATAGGGGTGGCGCGGCGCCGTGAAGATGTCCTCGGTCCGCCCTTCCTCGACGACGCGGCCCAGGTACATGACGGCGACGCGGTCGCAGACCTGCCGCACGACCGCGAGGTTGTGGGAGATGAAGAGGTAGGCGAGGCCGAGCCGCGCGCGGATGTCATGGAGCAGTTCCAGGATCTGCGCCTGCACCGATACGTCCAGCGCGCTCGTCGGTTCGTCGAGGACGAGAAGGCGCGGTTCCAGCGCGAGGGCGCGGCCGATACAGACGCGCTGCTTCTGGCCGCCTGAGAGCTCGTGCGGGTAGCGCCAGAGGAAGTTCGCGGGCAGGCCGACGTCGTGCAGCAGGGCGGCGACCCGCGCGCGGAGGTCGCCGCCGATGCCCTGGATGACCAGGGGTTCCGACACCGACTGGAAGACGGTGCGGCGCGGGTTCAGCGCGGCGTGCGGGTTCTGGAAGACGATGGCGGCGTCCCGGCGCAGGCGTCGCAGGTCGGCGTCGCCGGCGCGCGTCAGGTCCTGGCCGTCGAAGGCGATGGTCCCGCCGCTGGGGTCGAGCAGGCGGAGGACGAGGCGGGCGGCGGTGGACTTGCCGCAGCCGGACTCGCCGACGAGGCCGAGGGACTCTCCCGGCCGAGAGGGTGAGGTCCACGCCGTCCACCGCGCGCAGGACACGGCCGCCGGGCAGGGCGAAGCGGCGCTCAAGGGCGCGCACGTCCAGCAGCGGGGTCACGCGGCGATCGCGCGTTCGGGCGCGACCTCCTCGGCGCGGTGGCAGGCGACGTGGCGGCCGTCCACCTCGCGCAGCACGGGTTTCTCGGCGCCGCAGCGCGTGACGGCCATGGGGCAGCGCGGGTGGAAGCGGCAGCCGGGCGGCGGGTGCAGGAGGTCGGGGATGTGGCCGGGTATGGGGCGGGCGCGGTGCTCCGGCCGGGCGAGGTCCGGCACGGCGGCGAGCAGGCCAAGCGTGTAGGGGTGGCGGGGGCGAGCGAAGATCAGCGTGGCGTCCCCGTCCTCGGCAATCGTGCCGGCGTACATGACGGCGATGCGGCGGCAGAGCGCACCGATGACGCCGAGGTCGTGCGAGATCAGCAGCAGCGTCAGGTTCGAGGCGCGGACGAGGTCGTCGATGAGGCGCAGCACGCCGGCCTGGACCGTGACGTCCAGCGCCGTCGTCGGCTCGTCGGCGATGAGGAGTCGCGGCGTGCCGGAGAGGGCGGTCGCGATGAGGACGCGCTGGCGCTGGCCGCCGGAGAGTTCGTGCGGGTAGCGATCCAGCAGGCCACCGGGATCGGGCAGGCGGACGGCAGCCAGCAGTTCCGCGGCGCGCTGCCGGGCCTGGAACCGCGGGCGGGCGCGCCGGCCGGTGGCGGTGTCATGCGCGCGGATCACGTCGGCCATTCCCTGCCCGATGCTGAACACGGGGTTCAGGAAGGTCATCGGGTCCTGGAAGATCATCGAGACGCCGGTGCCGCGCAGGCGGGCGAGCGCCGTGCGGTCCATGGCCATGACGTCGGCGCCGTCGAAGCGGACCGTGCCGGCTGTGATGCGCGCCGGCGGCATGGGGAGGAGGCGGGTGACGGAGCGCGCGAGGACCGACTTGCCGCAGCCCGTTTCGCCGACGATGCCGAGGGTCTCGCCGGGCTGGACGGAAAGGTTCACGCCGTCCAGGACCTGCGAACGCCCTTCGAAGCCGTCGAAGGCGAGGTGCAGGTCCTGAATGTCCAGTAGTGGCGAGGTCGTCACCCGCGCCCGCTCTTCGGGTCGAGGATGTCGCGGAGGCCATCGCCGAACAGGTTGAAGCCGAGGACGGTGAGGTAGATCGCAAGGCCCGGGAAAACCGCGTACCACCACCAGTTCGGCATGTAGGTGCGGGCGACGGAGATCATGGCGCCCCATTCCGGTGCGGGCGGCTTCGCGCCGAGGCCGACGAAGCCAAGGGACGCGGCCGACAGGATCGCGAGGCCCATGTCCATGGAGGCCTTGACGATGATCGGCGAGGCGCAGTTCGGCAGGATGTGCACGCCGAGGATGCGTGCGCGGGAGGCGCCGACGGAGTGCGCGGCTTCCACGAAGGGTTCGTTGCGCAGCGACAGGGCCTTGGCCTCGACCAGGCGGACATAGCCGGGCCACCAGACGAGGGAGAGGGCGACGATGCCGTTCATGATCCCTGGGCCGAGCGCCGCGACGATGGCGAGTGCCAGGACGAGGCCGGGGACGGAGAGGAAGACGTCGGTAATCCGCATGATGACGCTGCGGGTTCGCCCTCCGAAATAGCCAGCGGCAAGGCCGAGGGGCACGCCGATCGCGGCGGCGATGACGACGATCGTGAGGCCGACGTAGAGCGAGGTGCGCGTCGCGATGACGACGCGGGAGAAGAGGTCGTTGCCCATCTCATCCGTGCCGAAGAGGTGGGCGGCGGAGGGCGGCTTGAGGCGGTTGCCGAGGTTCATCGCGCCGGTCGCATCGTCCGGGTAGGGGACGATCCAGGGGCCGAAGGCGGCGAGGAAGAGGAAGAGCAGGACGAGCGCAAGGCCCAGCATCGAGGAGGGCGAGCGGGAGAATGCCCAGGCGTAGAAGCGGAGTTGCCGGATCGTGCCGGCGTGGCGTTCCCGGAAGGGCGGGCGCGCCGGAAGCGCGGTGACGCTCACGCCCGCGCCGTCCGCAGCCGGGGGTCGAGGACGCCGTAGAGCAGGTCCACGATCAGGTTGGCGACCATGAAGTTCAGGCCGATGAGCAGCGTGACGCCCATGACCGGCTTGAAGTCGCCGGCGATGGCGGAGGAGACCGCGTACAGACCGATGCCCGGCCAATCGAAGACCGTCTCGACCAGCACGGTGGAGCCGAGCATCCAGCCCCAGCGCAGCCCGATCATGGCGAGGGTGGGGAGCATGGCGTTGCGCAGGGCGTGGACGCAGACGACGCGCCAGGGGGAGACGCCGTGGGCGCGTGCCGCGGTGATGTAGTCGGAGGACAGGACCTCGATCATCTCGGCGCGGTTCACGCGAAGGATGGAGGCGAGGCAAGGAAAGGAGAGGACGAGGGCGGGGAGCACGGCGTGGGCCGACGCGTCGCGGAAGGTGGCCCATTGGCCCGCGATCAGACTATCGAGGAGGAGGAGGTTGGTAACGGGCGGCGGAGGCAGGGTCGAGACCTCCAGCCGGCCGGAGGTCGGGAGCCATTCCAGCCAGACGGAGAAGGCGAGTTGCAGGAGGATCCCGAACCAGAAGGCGGGGAGGGCGACGAGGGAGACGGCCACGAAGCGCGTCGCGTGGTCCGGGGCACGGTTCTTCATCACCGCCGAAAGCATCCCGAACGGCACGCCGAGGCCGACGCCGAGCAGCATGGAGAGGAGGACCAGCTCCAGCGTCGCGGGGAAGTAGCGCGACAGGTCCTCGGCCACCGTGCGGGTGGAGACGAGGGAGCGGCCGAAATCGCCCACCACGATGCCCGTCACGTAGCGGACGAACTGTTCGGGCAGGGGCTTGTCCAGCCCGTATTCGCGCCGGACCGTGTCCACCATCTCCGGCGTCGCGTCCGGCCCCGCCGCGAGTGCGGCGGGATCGGAGGGCGCGACGTTCGACACGACGAAGGTGATGCAGACGAGGCCGAAGAGCATCAGCCCCGTCAGCGCCACGCGACGCGCGACGTAGCCGAGCCAGGGGAGGATCAAGCGGCGTCGATCCACATGGGGTAGAAGTCCACTTCGCCCGTCAGGCGGAGCGGGCAATACTGGTAGCCCTTCACGTAGTCCCGTGCGATCCAGCGGCGGTTGGCGAGCATGCCGAAGATCTCGGGCTGCAGCTCCACCACTCGACGCTGGATGCTGGCGTAGAGCTCGCTGCGCTTGGCGTCGTCCGGCTCGATCCGCGCGGCGTCCACCCAGCCCGCGATCTGTTGGTCGGTCAGGTGGTGCATGCCCCAGTACTGTGAATGGGCGCGCGGGTGATACTTGCTGGCGATCACGTCGGGGTCGGTCGCGACCGGCGTGACGTAGACGGAGACCATGTCCGGCGCCGTTTCCGGCTTCGCGCCGCGGGCGACCATCGTCGGCCAGGGCTGGGCGGTGACGTTGACCTTGATGTTCAGCGGCTGGAGCGAGTTCAGCAGCGCCAAGCCAATGCGCCGCGGATCCTCGAGGCCCTGGACGTGGACGTATTCCAGCTCGAACCCGCCATTCGGGAAGCGGCTCTGCGCGAGGAACTGACGGGCCTTTTCGAGGTTACGGCGCGGCACGTCGGGCACGCTGACGTAACCGGGGATGGGCGGTGGGAAGGGGCTGTCCATCAGCGTCGCCGCGCCGTTGTGGATCTGGATCAGCGCGTCGTAGTCCAGCGCGTGCGCGATGGCGCGGCGGACGTTCAGGTCGGCGGTCGGGCCCTTCGTCGTGTTCATCGTGATGGCGAAGGTCGTGATGCCCGGGAAGTCGTAGGCGGCCATGCCGCGGGCGGACTTCAGCTGGTCGAAGTCGTCGGCGGGGATTTCCGCCATCATGTCGATCTCGCCGCGCTGGATCATGGCGCGGCGGGACGCGGGCTCACGGACGATGCGGTATACGACGCCAGAGAGGCGGTTGCGCTCCCCCTGCGGCCAGCCCTTCCAGTAGTCGGCGACGGCGTCCATCTGGATGATGGACTGCGGCTCGAACCGCCGCAGGCGGAAGGGGCCGGAGCCCGCGGCGTTCGTCGTCAGCCAGCGCTCGCCGTAGTCGTCGGCCTGGAGGTTCGCCTGCACCTGCTTCGGGTTCACGATGTACCAGAGCGGCACGAAGGTGATGAAGGAGGGCATCGGGCGGTTGAGGGTGAAGCGCACGGTGCGCGGGGCCACGGCCTCGATCTTCTCGGGGTCCAGGACCTCGCGGAGCATCCAGGCCACGCCCTTGTTCAGGCGGATGCCACGTTCGAAGGAATAGCGGACGGCCTCGGCGTCCACGGCGTCCCCGTTGTGGAACTTCGCGTTGCCGACGAGGTGGAAGGTCCAGACGGACTTCTCCGGGTTCGATTCCCAGCGCTCGGCGAGCCAGGGGACGATCTCCGGCGGGTTGTTCACGTACTTCGCAAGCGCGTCGTAGACGGATTGCTGGATCATGCGCGTCGAGAAGTCGTAGCGCGAATGCGGATCCAGCACGGGCACGGCCTGGCCGGCGGAGAAGACGAGGATCTTCCGCTGCCCGTCGCGCTCGAAGGCGTCGGCCGGTGCCGTGACCAGGCTGGCCGCGGCGGCCGCGCCACCCGCCAGGGCCGCCCGGCGACCGATCAGGATGTCCGTCATCGTCCTTTCCCCTTTCATTCGGCTGCCGGAGCGCGGCGGCGCCGCTCATCCTCTTCCGCCGCGCCGTCGGGGCCGATCGCCACGCCGTAGTCGCGCGATGCGGCCTCTGTGCTGATCATGCCGTCCCGCACGTCATCCAGGACGGCTTGCACGTCCCGGGCCAGGGGGTCGCCGTAGCCGGCGCCGCCGCAGAGCACGCTTTCCGCGACCTCCTCGGGACGGGTCAGGGTGACGAGGTCGCCCGTGCCGACGTCGATCAGGACCTCACCGGTCCCCGCGTTCCGGACGAGGCCGCGCGCCGTGCCGCCGGAGGCGCCGCCGAAGAGGCCGGGCGTCTCGATCCCCACGCCCTCCGGATAGAGCGCCGTCAGGGTGGGGAGGCCGTCATCGTAAAGCTTGCGCAGGCGCACGCGCTGGCCGAGGCCGCCGCGATGGCGGCCGGCGCCGCCGGTATCGGTCAGGTAGGCCTTCTCCTCGACCAGCACGGGGACGCGCTGTTCCATGAGCTCGATCGACGTGTTCGCGGCGGAGGTCGGCCAGAGCAGGCCCGACTTGCCGTCGCCGCGGGCCGATCCGCCCTGGCCGCCGCCCATGAAGAGGTGGTCGGAGTAGAGCCGCCCCGCCGCGTCGCGGCCGTAGAGCGAGATGGACTTGGGCAGGCCCGTCGCCGACTGCACCGTGTTCGGCGCGGCCTTCGAAAGGGCGCGGAATATGTTGGGGGCAATGTACCACCCGGTCCGCGTCCGCAGGTTCACCGCGGCCGGCTTGGCCGGGTTGAGGATGGAGCCTTCCGGCGCCCTGACCGTGAAGGGGCGGTAGCAGCCGGCATTGCCCCGGACGCCGGGGGAAAGCATGCACTTAAGCGGATAGGTCGCGTGGGCTTCGGTGTAGTTCAGCGTGGAGTTCAGCCCGCCGCGGGGCTGCTGCGGCGGCGCGCCGGCGAAGTCCACCGTCATCGAGTTGCCGGCGACGGTGATGGCGACGGGATAGGTCAGGACCTCGCCCAGTGGGTTGTTCTGGATCGTGGAGCGGTAGGTCCCGTCGGGGATGGCCCGGATCGCATCGCGCACGGCACGCTCGGAGCGGCCCTGCACGACTGCGGCCAGCGCGCGCAGGTCGTGCATGCCGTATTCGCGCATGAAGGCGAGCAGCCGCTCCGCTCCCAGCGCGTTCGCGGCGATGAAGGAATGGATGTCGCCGAGAACCTGGTCGGGGTTGCGGACATTCTCGCGGATCAGGGCGAAGAGGTCCTCATTCAGCAGCCCCTCCCGCGCCATCTTCATCGGCGGGATCTGGATGCCTTCCTCGTAGAGTTCGCGGGCGCGGAGGCTGTCCTTCGTGCCGCCTATGTCGGAGACGTGGCCGACGCAGGCGACCAGCCCGACCAGCCGCCCGTCGCGGAACACCGGCGTCACCACGGCGATGTCGAAGAGGTGCCCGGCGCAGAGCCAGGGGTCGTTCGTCGTCAGCACGTCGCCGGGCTTCAGGGTGTCGGGCGGGAAGCGTTCCAGCAGCGCCTTCACCGCGCGCTGCACCGTCAGGTTGAAGACGGGCATGGCGCGGGGGGAATGGGCGAGCGTCTCGCCGTCCGGGTCCAGGATGTCGCAGGCGAAGTCCTGCGCTTCGGAGATGATGAGCGAGAAGGCGGTGCGGCAGACGGTCAGCCACATCTCGTCCACGACGGTGACGAGGCGGGACCACATGATCTCCAGCGCGATCGGGTCGGCCTCGATCCGCGCGACGGCGGTCTCAAGCGGCATGTCCTGGGTAATGACGGCGTCGGGGATGGCGGCGGAGGCGACGGCGATGCGGAGGTTCCCGGCGTCGTCCACCGACATGCTGTCGCCTGGCGGGACGAGGGTCGTCGCCTCCCCCTCCTCGACGATGGCCGGGCCGGCGATGCGGTCTCCGGAACGGAGGGCATAGCGGTCCCAAACCGTCGTCTCGTTCCAGGTACCGTCGAAGTAGATGCGGCGCGTGCCCTTCCGCGCCGGGCCCGTGGCGTCCGCGCCGGCCTGGCGGAGGGACAGTGCGGGTTCCGGCCCGATGACGCGGACGCGGAAGGAAATGGCTTCGATCGTGGCCCCTGGCGGCAGCGCGGTGTAGCGCCGGGTGTAAACCTGCTCGAAGGCAGCGCGGATGGCGTCCAGAGCGTCCTCGCCCATGGCACCGCCGGGCAGAGGCACGTTGGTCTCGTGCACCTGGCCGACGAGGCGCATGTCGGCGGAGCGTTCCACCCGCATGTCGGACGCGGCGACGCCGGCTTCGGCCAGCCGGGCCCTGCATTCGGCCTCCAGGGCGTCGAGGGCCCCGTTGACTAGTCCCGCATCGAAGCCGGGTGCCAGCACCACGGGCAGGCTGCGAACGGCCTCGAAGGACAGCGGGGCGACGAGGAAGCCCAGCGCGGAGGCCGCGCCGGAGGCGGGCGGGATGATGACCTCGGCGACGCCCAGGGCGCGGGCGACCATCGCGGCATAGGCCGGACCGGCACCGCCGAAGCCGACCATGGCGTAGCGGCGGGGGTCCTTGCCCTTCTCGACGAGATGCACGCGGGCGGCGGCGGCCATGCTTTCCGTCACGACCTTCGCGATGCCCCAGGCCGCCTCGATCGGCGTCAGGCCGAGCTTCGCGCCGACCCTGCCCAGGGCGCGTTCCGCTGCCGCCGCGTCCAGCGGCATCCGGCCGCCGAGGAAGGCGGCGGGGTCGTACCAGCCCATGGCGACGTTGGCGTCGGTGACCGTCGGCTCCGTCCCGCCACGGCCGTAGCACGCGGGTCCCGGCGCGGCGCCGGCGGAGCGCGGGCCGACGCGGAGGAGCCCGACCTCATCGAGTGCGGCGATGGAGCCGCCCCCGGCGCCGATCTCGATCATGTCGATGACCGGCGCCTTGATCGGCAGGCCGCTGCCCTTCTTGAAGCGGTGGACCCGCGCCGCCTCCATCATCGGGGCGATCTCCGCGCGCCCGTCCTCGATGAGGCAGGCCTTGGCGGTGGTGCCGCCCATGTCGAAGGAAATGACGTCCTTCTGGCCCGCCCGGCCGCCGAAAAGCGCGGTCGCAAGGCCGCCGCCCGCGGGTCCCGATTCCAGCAGGCGGATGGGGAAGGCGCGCGCCGCCGCTGGCGACACGAGCCCGCCCGCGCTGTGCATCAGGCGCAGCGCACCGCGGAAGCCGCGGGCCCACAGCTCGCGCTCCAGACGCGTGAGATAGCGGTCCATCAGTGGCTGGACGTAGGCATTGGCGCAGGTCGTCACGGTGCGCTGGTATTCCCAGAGCTCCGCCACGACTTCGGAGGAGAGGGAGACTGCGACGCCCGGCGCGGCCTGCCGCACGATCTCCGCCGCGCGGCGTTCGTGCGCGGGATTGCGGTAGGCGTGCAGGAAGGAGATCGCAATGGCGCCTGCGCCCGCCGCAGCCAGTTCGCGCGCCGCGGCCTCGACCGCCGCCTCATCCAGCGGGGTCACGACGTTGCCGTCGCGATCCATTCGTTCCGCGACCTCCAGCCGGCGCCGGCGCGGCACCAGGGGGGCGGGGAATTGCAGGAACAGGTCGTAGATGTCGTAGCGCTGCTCGGTGCCCATCTCCAGCAGGTCGCGGAAGCCGCGCGTGGTGATAAGGCCGAGCGCCGCCCCGCGCCGCTCGATGATCGCGTTGGTGACGAGGGTGGTGCCGTGCACCATTTCCCCCACGTCGGAGAGGGCGATCCCGGCCGCCGAGGTGATCTCCGCCAGGCCTTCGAGGGCACCGACCGACGGGTCCTCAGGCGTCGTGAGGCACTTGTGGAGCCGGATTTGGCCGGACTCGCTGTCCGTCAGGATGAAGTCGGTGAAGGTGCCACCGATGTCGAAGCCGATGCGCCAGCGGGAAGACATGACATGAGCGTAGCAGGTCGGCCGCACCCTTGCCCATCGCATGGGATCATCGTCCCGGAGTGTGCCGCTGCGGGAAAAACGGCCACACCGCCCGGCGGCGTCCCCGCCGCCTGATGCGCCACACCTCCGCATCCTCCCGCGCGCTCTCCCTCGAAACGGTGACGCGGCGCCGAAGCCTCCCGCTTCCGCGAAGCATCACGCAGAAGAGGCGGGGGCCACTGCTCCGCGCGTTGCGAAGGCCGCGTGTCCCGCGCGCATCAACCCGCGGTCCCGGCACCGCACCGACCAGCACCGCCCTTGGCGAGGGGATTTCACCGAGGTGCAGCGTGCCCTCGGGTCAGGACGACAGAAGGTCAGCCTGGCACGCGCCCAGATCCGGTCCCCAGCGCGATGGCTCCTCACGCCACGGCTGCTCGGCGCGCGGCGGGCTGCCGGCCGTCCCGGATCACCCTGTCCAGGCGCCGGCTCACCGTCTCCGGTGCCATCGCCTGGCGACGCCGCGCGCGGGAATCCCGCCGCCCTGGACCGAATCGTTCACGAGAAATTGACTTTAGCACCCAACCCCATGATTCCTGGACGCCTCCAGGACGGGGGGCGGGTGGTGGAGTATCCGGAGACAGGCGACCCAGGCGGGCGTCCGGGCTTCGCCGACGCGGCGGGGTTCCGGGGCTCCGCCCTCGCCGACCGACCCTTCGCGCCGCCGGAAGCCTATGCCGAGGATGCCACTCGGCCCTTTGCCAGCACCGGTCCCCACGGCCACCGGCAGCGGATGCGGGAGAAACTGGTCCACCGCGGCGCCGAGGCCCTGGCGGATTACGAGCTGCTGGAAATGGTCCTCTTCGCCGCCTTCCGGATGGGCGACACGAAGCCGCTGGCGAAGTCCCTCATCAACCAGCACGGGTCGCTCGCCGCGGTGCTGGCGGCGCGGGCGGACCACCTGGCGGGCGATCCGGCGCTCGGGCTTCCGGGCGCCGCGGCGATCAAGCTGGTGCACGCCACGGCGCTGCGGATGATCCGGGCCGAAGTCTCGGCGATGCCGATCCTCTCCAGGTGGGACCGGCTGATCGAGTACCTGACGGCGGCGCTGGCGGAAGAGCGGACGGAGCAGTTTCGGGTCCTTTTCCTCGACCCCCGGAACCGGCTGATCGCGGACGAAGTCCTGCACCGCGGCACCGTGAACCACACGCCGGTCTATCCGCGGGAGGTCGTGAAGCGCGCGCTGGAACTGCACGCGACGGCGCTGATCCTGGTCCACAACCACCCCTCCGGCGACCCGACGCCGAGCGAGGCGGACGTGGTGATGACGAAGGCGGTGAAGGACGCGGCGGCGCTCCTGGAAATCCGGGTGCACGACCACGTCATCGTCGGGCGGGGCGACTGGAACTCGCTGCGACAGCTCGGGCTGATGTAGCCGCCCATCCGGTGCGACGCGCGACGGCGCGGCCCACGACGATGCCGCGGCCCGGCTGGATCACGCGCGCCGGCGACCCTACCTGTCCGCCATGAAGCGTTTCTGGGATCGGGCCGAGGTCGCGGCCGAGGGCGATGCGTTCGGGATCGTCCTGGACGGGCGGCCGCTGCGGCTGCCGGGCGGCGGGTCGCTCCGCCTGCCGCACCGGGCCGTGGCAGATGCGGTGGCGGCGGAATGGGACGCCGCGGGCGGTGCGAAGGGCACGGAGTTCACCTACGACGACGTGCCGTTGACGCGCCTCGTCGGCACGGCGGTGGACCGCATCGCGCCGGACCCCGCGCCGAGCGCCGAGGCCATCGCGAAGTACGGCGAGGCCGACCTGCTCTGCTACCGCGCGGAGGACCGGCGCCTCGCAGCGCTGGAGGCGGAGCGGTGGCAGCCGCTGCTGGACTGGGCGGCGCTGCACCTGGACGCCCCGCTGCTCGTCACGACGGGCATCGGGCATGTCGCGCAGCCCGAGGACTCGCTGCGGGCGATCCGCGCGGCGGTGGCGGCGCAGGACGCCTTCGGGATCTCGGCGCTGGGGCTGGCGGTGCCCGCGCTCGGCAGCGTCGTGCTGGGCCTGGCCATGGCGCATGGGCGTCTCGACGCGGCGGAGGCGCATGCCCTGGCGAGCCTGGACGAGACCTTCCAGGAGGAACTCTGGGGGACGGATTCCGAGGCGCAGGCGCGCCGCGCGCGGATCGGCGCCGACGTCGCGCTGGCGGAGCGGTTGATGCGGCTCTCCCGCGCCGTCCCCCACGGCCGGGCGGCGTGAAGGCCCGCCTGCTGCGCATCGAGGGCCGCGTCCAGGGCGTGGGCTACCGTGACTGGCTGATCGGCATCGCTCGCCGTGCCGGCGTCTCGGGCTGGGTCCGGAACCGGACCGACGGCTCGGTCGAGGCCCTGCTCTCCGGCGACGAAGCGGCGGTGGGCCAAGTCCTCCTCGACTGCCGCCGCGGCCCGCCGCTGGCGCGGGTGGACCGGATCACCGAATCCTTCACGGACCCGCCGGAGGAACCGGGCTTCGTGCGACGGCCGACAAGCTAGTCGTATCGATTTCGCATCGTCATCCCACTTCCCTCGACGCCTCTCGCGACCGTGAAGTAGGCCGGCCAGTATGGCTCTTTCACCGGCACCAACGGAAACGACTCCCTCCCGGGCTCCGACTCTCCGGACAGCATTGACGGCCTCGACGGCGCCGACACCCTCATCGGTTCGCCGGACGACACTCTGGACGGCGGGGCCGGCGACGACCTTCTCGTAACCTCCTGGTCCGTGACGGTGACGACGGGCGTCGGCCGCGACACGGTCCGCCTGTCGAATGTCGGCGCATCGCCTGCCATCACCGTGACCGATTTCACGGCAGGCCCGGTTGGCGATCGTCTCGACCTCTCCGCCCTGCTCGCCGGGGCAACGGGCAACCCGTTCGAGGGAACGCCGAGGTTCCGTCTCGTGCAGGAAGGGGCCAACACGCTTGTCTTCCACCAGCCCTTCCTGAGCGCGCCGGTGACCTACGTCGTCGCCCGTCTTGCCGGCGTCACCGCGTCGAGCCTCACGACCGAGAACCTCGGCTACGATCCCGGCTTCGGCCTCGTCCTCACCGGCACCGACGAAGGGGAGTCCCTCGCGGGCGGCGACCGCGCCGACACCCTCTCCGGCGGTGGAGGCAACGACACCCTCCGCGGCCTCGGCGGCCGCGACTCCCTCCTCGGCGGCGAGGGCGCCGACTCGCTCGACGGCGGCCCGGGAGACGACCGACTGGCCGGCGGTGCGGGGAACGACACCCTCGTGGGCGGCACCGGCGCGGACCTTCTGGAGGGGGCGACGGGAACGACAGGCTCTCCGGCGACGGCTCCGACACGCTCGACGGCGGGGCGGGCGACGACACGATGACGGGCCCGATCCCGTCCAACGCGTCCTCCGCCGTGGCTCTCGGCGGCGACGGGGCCGACGCGATCTCCGGCCACTTCCTCCGGGTCGACGCGGGCAAGGGCAACGACTGGGTCTACGCCTTCTCGCCCCTGATTGATCTCGGCGATGGCGACGACGTCTTCCTGCCGTCCTTCGTCGGGTCGCCGGGCGTGCCGTCGGTCACTCTCGGGGCAGGCCGCGACACGATCGTCCTGCCCAACAGCACCTACGGGTATTCCGGGCCCCGGATCGTGGACTTCGCCCCCGGCAACGGCGGAGACCGGCTGGATGTCACCAGCGCCGTGCCGATCGATCTGCCGGGCGATGCGCGTCCGAACCCGTTCGGGACCGGGGGGACCCTTCGCCTGCTCGCCGACGGCGCGGACACGCTCGTCCAGATCGGGTTCAGGCCGCCCTCGGGTGCCGTGACCTGGAATACGGCGCTCCGCCTCGTCAACGTCGCGCCAGGCGCGCTCACGGCGGAGAACCTCGGCGGCTTCGCGCCCGACGGGTCGAACCCGCCCGGCCTCGTCGTCGGTACGCCGGGCGACGACACGCTCACGGGCGGGCCGGGCGATGACAGGATCTTCGGCCGCGACGGGGCAGACCGCCTGGACGGCGCCGGCGGCCGGGACAGCCTGGACGGGGCGGAGGGAGACGACGTGCTCCTCGGCGGTGCCGGGGACGATACCCTGTCGGGCGGCGCGGGTTACGACGCGCTGCGCGGCGGCGCGGGCGCAGACGTCCTCGACGGTGGGGCCGGGATCGACGTGCTCGACCTCTCCGGGGCGACGGGGCGCGTCAGGGTGGACCTCGGTCTCACCGGCATCCAGGCGATCTCGAGGGAGGAGGGCCGCGACCTGCTCCGCTTCATCGAGGATGCCCGGTCAGGCAGCGGCGACGACATCCTCATCGGGTCGGCCGAGGCCAACCGGCTCTCGGGGAACGACGGCGCGGACCGGCTGCTCGCAGGGGCGGGGAAGGACTTCCTCGAGGGCGGCGCGGGCAACGACCTCCTCGATGGCGGCACCGGCGGCGACACCATGCGTGGCGGCGCTGGCAACGACATCTATGTCGTGGACGACGCGGCCGACGTGGTGATCGAGGAAAACAGCATCGGCGGGGACCCCGGCGGGCTCGACCGGGTGGTCGCCTCCATCTCCTACACGCTGCCCCGCTTTGTGGAGGACCTGCGCCTGGACGGCACGGCGGGCTGGGGCACCGGCAACGGCTTGGCGAACCGCATTGGGCAACGAGGCGACGAACTACCTCTTTGGAGACGGCGGCGACGACGCCCTGGCCGGCGGCGGCGGTAGCGATTTCCTGACGGGCGGGGCGGGAGACGACAGTCTCAACGGCGGGAACGATGTCGACGTCCTGACCGGTGGCGAGGGGGACGACGTCCTCGTCGGCGGTGCCGGCGCGGACATCCTGATGGGTGAAGCGGGCGGTGACCGCCTCGCGGGCGGCGACGGCGCGGATCTCCTGACGGGTGGGGATGGCTCGGACCGGCTTCAGGGTGGCGACGGCAACGACACCCTCTCCGGCGGTGCCGGCGCCGACGACCTGACGGGGGGCGCCGGCGCGGACCGCTTCGTCTTCGACACCATCCCAATCCCAGGCGCCGCCGACCTCATCCGCGACTTCGCGCCGGCGTCGGACCACCTCGTCTTCTCCCGCGCGGCCTTCGGCCTTGCTGGCGGCGCCACCTCCCTCACCCTCATCGCCGCGCCCGTCCCGGTGGCGACGGGCGCCGGGCCAGTCCTCCTCTTCGACACGCTGGGTCCGGGCCGCGGCGAACTCTCCTTCGACCCCGACTGCACCGGCGCCGCCGCCGCCGTCCTGATCGCCCGCCTCCTGGGCCTTCAGGCCCCCACCCAGGCGGACATCCTCCTCCTCTGACGCGCCCTGACACCAGACGCGTCAGGCCGCCCCCAGCGACCAAGCCCTGCCGGCCGGTTGACAATCAAGGTATCTTATCCTAAGATGCCGCGTGGCTGCTAGGAAGGATGACCGATGCCGCGGATAGCGCCGGCCCCGTCCATCCTCCCGCCCGTCCCGCCGCGCGCCCGCGTGCGACACAGCCCCGGGGACGCCTCCGCGACACTCTCCCCCGTGCAGGTCCGGACCGAACGATCGAGCGCAAGTCCCCTGATCCGAAAAGCCTGGCCCTATTCTTCGCCCGCGGCTTCCGTCCGAAACGCGCCCGCACCAGCCGGACGCAGCGCCGCCCTGACCGTCCCCTGCTCCACCGTACCCACCCCTTTCGTCCGAACGCCGCAGCGGCTTGCGTCCCGTGCGGAACCCCTCGCCCGCCGTTCCAGGTTCTCCGCGGGAGTTCGCGGGAACACCTCCACGGCCCCTTTTGTCCGAATGTTGCGCGGGCCTGCTTCCAACCCCGCGCTTACCGCCACCGGCACCCGCGCCGCCCCACGCGGCGCCCCGCCGGCCCACCGCTGCTTCCCCCTTACGTCCCTCCCTCCCGCGACCACGGTCGCTCCGCACGGGACCGCGGCCATCCCGTTCGTCCGAAAGGCGCCGCGGCAGGCTTCCGGCCCCGTAACCCCCGCGCGGAACGCCGGAACCGTCTCGCACACCGTCCGCTGCAACACGTGCGGTCCTTTTGTCCGAACCCCGCCCACCCTCACCGAACCGCTTGCAACCTCGCCCCGACCGGTCCATGTACCGCCGGCGCCCGGCAGCCTTGCCGCGGCCACGCTCCGGCCGCGTGAGACGGCCGCCCCGCGCGATCCTGCGCGCGGCCCTGTCCGGGGCGTTCACCTGATCCTGACGAATGGGATGCGACCGGACACGCGGGGCGCTCCCCGCCTGGGCCGCACCGGACGTGCGGCCACGTGAACGGAATTCCATGACGAACTTTACCGACCTCGGCCTCTCGGCGCCGCTCCTGCGCGCGCTCGAGGAAGAAGGTTACACGACGCCCACGCCGATCCAGGCACAGGCGATCCCGGCCGCGCTCGCCGGCCGTGACGTGCTGGGCATCGCCCAGACCGGCACGGGCAAGACCGCCGCCTTCGCCTTGCCGCTGCTGCACCGCCTGGCCGCCGAGCCGCGCCGCGCGCCGCCGATGGGCTGCCGTGCGCTGATCCTCTCGCCCACGCGGGAACTGGCCTCCCAGATCCTCGAGAGCATCAAGGCCTATGGCCGCCACATCCGCCCGCGCACCGCGCTGATCTTCGGCGGCGTGCCGGAAGGCGGGCAGAAGCGGACCATGGCCCAGGGCGTCGATATCCTCGTCGCGACGCCGGGCCGGCTCCTGGACCTGATCGGGCAGCGCGCGGTGCGGCTGGACGGGATCGAGACCTTCATCCTCGACGAGGCGGACCAGATGATGGACCGGGGCTTCTGGCCCTCCATCAAGCGGATCTCGGCGATGGTGCCGAAGGTGCGCCACACGATGTTCTTCTCGGCGACGATGCCGGAGGACATCGCGGCACTTGCGAAGCAGCTGATGCCGGAGCCGGTGCGCGTGGAGGTGACGCCCGTCGCCACGACGGCGGAGCGCGTGAACCAGCGCGTGATCCACACCGACCGCGACGGCAAGCGCGAGGTCCTCGCGAGGATCCTGCGCGGTGAGGGTGTGGGCCGTGCGCTCGTCTTCTCCCGCACGAAGCACGGCGCGGACCGCATCGTGAAGCAGCTCGAGCTGGACGGCCTCGCCGCCAACGCGATCCATGGCAACAAGAGCCAGGGGCAGCGGGAGCGGGCGCTGGACGCCTTCAAGCGCGGCACGGCGCCGATCCTGGTGGCCACCGACATCGCGGCGCGCGGCATCGACGTGGACGGCGTGACCCACGTCGTCCAGTACGACCTGCCGGAGGTGCCGGAGACCTACGTCCACCGCATCGGCCGCACGGCCCGCGCCGGCGCTTCGGGTGAGGCGGTGGCGCTCGTGGCGCCGGACGAGATCATGCTCCTCCGCGCCATCGAGAAGCTGACGAGGCAGCAGGTGCCGGCCGAGGGCGAGGTCTATCGCGGCCCCGTCGTGAAGCCGGCCTACCGCCTGACGCAGGGCCGCAACGCCCAGCAGTCGCGCGGACCGCGCCCCGATGCGGGGCGACACCACGCGCGTCCGTCGGGCCCGTCCGCCGGCCGTCCGGCGCCGCAGCGGGATGATCGCCGCCGCGACGACCGGGCGCCGTCACGCGCCCCGGCCCGGAGCGAAGCGGGCCGGAGCGACGGTGCTAAGGACCGTTCCTGGCGCAACTCCGACTTCCGGGACGCCGACCGGCATTGACGCGATCGGGGGGCGCGAGGCGTCCCCCGCCTGGTTCAGGCCGCCTCGGCGGCCTGAACCTCCCCGAAGACCTCCGACCACGCGGCTATCAGGGCCGCGTCGGCTTCCTCCATCGTGGCGAGGATGCCGAGGTCGTGCAGTGACGTGACGCCCGCGTCGCTGATCCCGCATGGGACGATCCCCGCGTAATGTGACAGGTCGGGCTCCACGTTCAGCGCGACGCCGTGCCAGGACACCCAGCGGGAGAGGCGGACGCCGAGCGCCGCGATCTTCGCGTCCCCGCCTGTGCGGGGGTGCCGCACCCAGATGCCCACCCGTCCGTCACGCCGCTCGCCGCGGATGTTGAATCGGTCCAGCGCCCGGATCAGCCACTCCTCCAGGCCCGTCACGTAGGCCTTCACGTCGCGCGGGCGGACCGCGCCGTGCGTGCGGTTCAGGTCGAGCATGACGTAGGCCGTGCGCTGTCCCGGGCCGTGATAGGTCCACTGCCCCCCCCTCCCCGCCTCGTGGATGGGGAAACGGGCGTCGGTCAGGTCTTCCCGCCGGGCCGAGGTGCCGGCGGTGTAGGTCGGCGGGTGTTCCAGCATCCACACAACCTGGCCGGCGGTTCCGTCGCGGATCGCGGCGGCGCGGGCGGCCATGGCGTCCAGGGCTGCGGCATAGGGGATCAACCCTTCCGAGATCGCGAAGGGGGGCGTTGCCGGGTCGGGGATCATCGGTTATACGCCGCGCCCTCTACACGGCTTGCGGTCGTGGCGGAATGGTAGACGCGCTAGCTTGAGGTGCTAGTGGGGGAAACCCTGTGGAAGTTCGAATCTTCTCGACCGCACCAGTTTCAGTCCCGGCCTGACTCAGTTCGCTCCTGACGCGGCCTCGCGGACCAGCCCCACGTAGAGTTCCTCCATCGCCCGGCAGAGCCCAGCGGAATCGCAGGCGGGGGATCGGCGCAGGGCGTCGCGCAGGCCGGCGCGTAGCGGCGCGAGCAATGCGCCCGCCGCCGCGGCGTCGTTCGCGAGAAAGACGGCCCGCGCGACCAGCGCGCCCGCATCGGGTAGCACCCAATCCCCGAGCCCGGCCGCGCTGAGCAATGAGGCGCTGGTGCGCGCGGCCCAGCGATCGCCGTCCGTCGCCAGCACGGGCACGCCCTGCCACAGCGCCTCGGTCGTCGTGGTGCCGCCGTTGTAGGGGACGGCGTCCAGCGCGACGTCCACCTCCGCATAGTCGGACAGGAAGGCGTGGTGGTCGGCGGGGCCTTCCAGCGTGACCCGCGCCGGGTCCACGCCGAGCGCGGCCATCCGTCCCGTCAGATCGTCGCGGTTCGACACCTCGCCCAGTGCGCCGTTGCGCAGCCGCAGCCGCGCGGTCGGCGCCGCACGCAGGATCGCGGCCCAGGTCGAGAGCGTCGTGTCGGTCAGCTTGTAGAGCGAACAGAAGGACCCGAAGGTCAGGTAGCCGTGCCGCAGGACTGGCGGCGGCGCGACTGCCGGAACGGCGTATGTGACGTCGAAGGCCAGGTAGGTCCCAGGCAGGCGGTGCAGCCGCTCGCCGTAGTCACCCTCCTCGCCGTCCCGGATCACCGCGCCGTCGCCGACGAGGTGCCCGATCTCCGCCACGCCGCCGGGCGCGTAGCTGTTGAACCAGGCGACCTGCACCGGCGCGGGCCGCAGCGTGAAGAACGGGAGGCGCGCGGGCAGGCTGTAGGAGTTCAGGTCCACCAGCACGTCCAGCCCGAGACGCCGCAGGTGGCCGGCGAGGCGGTCGTTCGGGACACCCCGGACCTCGTGCACCCGGTCGTCGTCGTGGTCGCGGTAGCCACTTTCGGCCGAGGGCGGCCTGCCGTCGGAGATCATGTGGATCTCGAAGCGGGCGCGGTCATGCGCGTTGATGAGGCCCCAGACCGGCTTCATGTAGTTCGCGGAGCCGAAGAAGGCGCTGACGTAACCGACCCTGAGACGGCGGCCCTCCGGCGGGGCCGGGCGCGGAGGCGGCACGGCCGCCGCACGCAGCGCCTCGCGTTCGCCGGTGATCCAGGCCTCGCGCGCCGCGCGGACGTCCGCGGTCGTGGAGCCGGGGTGGCCGGGCAGCATCACCGCGAGCTCCTTCAGCGCGGCGCGGCGGAGCGAGGGCTCGCGCCGGGCGATGTCGAGAAGGATGGGAGTCCCCTCCTCCATCCGCCCGACCATCATGAGGGAGGTCGCGAGGTTGAACCGCGGCGCGGGCAGGTCCGGGCGGATCGCGGCGGCGCGGCGGAACGCAGGGATGGCGGCGCCGTGGGCGTTCAGCGCCAGGTGCGCGCAGCCGAGGCCCCACCACGGGCCGTACTCTCCCGGGCGGGCCTCCGTCAGCGGGCGATAGGCCGCGGCCGCCTCGGCGGCACGGCCGGCGAACATGAGGGCGTCGGCCCGCATAAGCGCCAGTTCGGGGTCGTCCGCGGCTGGATCGAAGCGTTGGATGAGCGCCAGCGCCTCCGCGCCAGCACCGGCGTCCAGGAGGGTGCGCAGCCGGTGCCGCGGCGGCGTCAGGGCGCTCTGCATGTCCGATCCCCCGGTGCGGGCGGCGCCCGCGCCGGGGATCATGGCACGCGGCGGGGCGGCCCGGCCAAGGGGTCCACCCGCCCTGACGGCCGCTCAGCGGCCGCGCTGCTCCGGACCTTCCGTCTCGGCCTGGCCCTGGGCGGGGTCGTCCGGCTCTTCCCCCTTGCCGCCGCCGAGCCGCTCCAGCTTCCGCTTCACGGCCTTGTCGTGCTCGGTCAGGGGCACCGGCTCGGCCGGGGCCACGCCGGGAGGCACGGCATCACCGGGGTCGAAGTCGCGCTTGCCCGTCATGGCCTCAGCCCCCGCCGACCCCGTGGACCACGACGCCCGTGCCGTTGCAATTCCCGCACGGCTTGCCGGAGAGCGTGCCGGTACCCTGGCATTCCGGGCAGATGTCCTCGCCGGTGCCCGGCGTTCCAGGCGGAGCGTCGTCGCCCGGGGCCATGCCGCCCTTCGTGTCCTCGGCCATCGTCGCCTCCCGCGTCGTGGTCCGGGGTGAACGCGACGGCAGGCGGGCCGGTTCCCGCCCGGCGCCTGGTCCGGCATAAACCGGGGATGGACGAGGACTTCCGGCGCGCCGCGCTCGACTACCACCGCCTGCCACGGCCGGGTAAACTGGCCATCGAGCCGACGAAGCGCATGGCGACGCAGCGCGACCTTGGTCTGGCCTACTCTCCGGGCGTCGCCGCGGCCTGCGAGGCGATCGCGGCCGACCCGAACGCCGCCTACGACTACACGGTGCGCGGCAACCTCGTCGCCGTCATCACCAACGGCACGGCGGTGCTGGGCCTCGGTGCCATCGGCGCGCTGGCCTCGAAGCCAGTGATGGAGGGCAAGGCCGTCCTCTTCAAGAAGTTCGCCGCGATCGATTCCATCGACATCGAGGTGGAGGAGCGCGACCCCGACCGCTTCGTCCAGGCCGTTGCGGCGCTCGAGCCCTCCTTCGGCGCGATCAACCTCGAGGACATCAAGGCCCCCGAGTGCTTCGAGATCGAGCGCGCGCTGCGGGAGCGCATGCGCATCCCCGTCTTCCACGACGACCAGCACGGCACGGCGATCATCGTCGCGGCCGCGGTGCGGAACGGATTGCTGCTGCAGGAGAAGCGGCTGGAGGAGGCGCGGATCGTCGTCTCCGGCGCCGGCGCGGCGGCGCTCGCCTGCCTCGACCTGCTCGTCGCCATGGGTGCGCGGCGGGACAACATCACGATCTGCGACATCGAGGGCGTGGTCTACGAAGGCCGCCCGGTCCTGATGGACCCGTACAAGTCACGTTATGCCCAGAAGACCGAGGCCCGGACGCTGGCCGACGCGCTGCCGGGGGCGGACATCTTCCTCGGCCTGTCGGCACCGCGCGTGCTGAAGTCCGAATGGCTGCCGGGCATGGCGCCGCGGCCGCTTATCCTGGCGCTCGCCAACCCCGAGCCGGAGATCCTGCCGGAGGCCGTCCGCGCCGCGCGGCCCGATGCGATCGTGGCGACGGGGCGGAGCGACTACCCGAACCAGGTCAACAACGTCCTCTGCTTCCCCTTCATCTTCCGTGGTGCGCTGGATGCGGGTGCGACCACGATCAACGAGGAGATGAAGGTCGCGGCGACCGAGGCCATCGCGCGGCTCGCACGCGCCGAGGCGAGCGAGGTGGTCGCGGCCGCCTATGGCGGCCACGCCCCGGTCTTCGGTCCCGAATACATCATCCCCAAGCCCTTCGACCCCCGCCTGATCCTGGAGATCGCGCCGGCCGTCGCGCGCGCCGCGATGGATTCCGGCGTCGCGCAGCGGCCGATCGTGGATTTCGATGCGTACCGGCGCGAACTGGAACGCTTCGTCTTCCGCTCCGGCGACCTCATGCGCCCGGTCTTCGCGGCCGCGCGCAACCACCCCCGCCGCATCGCCTATGGCGAGGGCGAGGCGGACCGGACGCTGCGCGCCGTGCAGACCGTGCTCGACGAGGGGATCGCCGAACCCGTCCTCGTCGGACGGCGCGAGGTCATTGCGCAGAAGGTCCGCGCGATGGGGCTGCGCATCAACCTGGACGAGAGCGTCACGATCGTGGACCCCTCCTCGACGGAGGAGGCGGATAGCGCGGTCTTTGCGAACCTGCTGGAACTGTACCGGGCAAAGGTCGGGCGGCGCGGCGTGCCGCCCGACGCGGCGGCGGTGAACCTGCGGACGGTGCCGACGGTCGCCGCGACGCTGCTGCTGGAATCCGGACGCGTGGACGCCGCCATCGTCGGCGGCACGGGCGAATGGATGGGCCACTGGCATCACGCCTTCGACATCGTGGGTAAGCGCAGCGACGTCAGCCGGGTCTATGCCATGACCGGCGTCATCCTCGGCACGGGCACGCTGTTCTTCGTGGACACGCACCTGCTGCTTGACCCGACGGAGGAGCAGATCGCGGAGATGACGCACCTGGCCGCGGAGCAGGTGCGGGCCTTCGGGGTTGCGCCCCGGGTCGCATTGCTGTCGCATTCCTCCTTCGGCGCGTCCGGCGCAGGCTCCGCGCGGAAGATGCGGCACGCGTTGTCGCTCATCCGCCACCGCGAGCCGGGGCTGGAGGTGGACGGGGAAATGCACGCCGATGCCGCGCTGGAACCGGCGATCCGCGACCGGGCCGTGCCGGATTCCCGCCTGACGGCGTCCGCCAACCTGCTGGTCTTCCCGAACCTCGATTCGGCGAACATTGCCTACAACCTGCTGAAGGCCGCGGCCGATGGCCTTCAGCTGGGGCCGATGTTGCTCGGCATGCGCAAGCCCGTGCACGTCATCGTGCCCAGCACGACGGCACGCGGCATCGTCAACCTCTCGGCGATCGCGGCAACGCAGACGGCTGCCTGATCCCGGGCTGCGCTGCTCGCGGCCTGCGTTCTGCCGGGGGTGCCCCCATTTCGCGGGGCTCCAGCCAGGGACATCAAACGGAACGAGGGGTCCGGGAGGTGCGTTCACTCCCGTCGATGCGCGAAGGCACGCGTTCGCGCAGGGGTCCGGGAGGCAGCACCTCCCGGACCCCTGCGCGCCACCGCCAGAACCCAGGCCCCGACCAACCCAGCCGCGGTCAGAGTGGCGCCGGCTTACCCGGGGCGACCGGCGGTGCCGGAACGGGGCGGGGGGCGGGCTGGACCGGGCGGGCGGGGGCCGGGGTGGCGCCCGCTGGCGCGGGCTTCGCGCCGGGGGCAGCCGCCGCGGGCGGGACGACGACGGCCGGCGCGGCGGCCGGGCCGGGCGTGGCGCCCGGCGGGAAAGCGCGCGCCGTCAGCCCGAGTTCCCGAACGAGGTCGCCGGATGGGTTGCCCGAAACACCCATCAGCGCACCGAAAGCGAGCGGCTGCGGCGGGCGCATCGCGATCTCGATGGTCCCGGGGTTGCGGATGAAGTTCGCCACGGCCTGCCGGATCAGGCGCGTCGCGTTGGGGTCGCGTCCCTCCGGCAACGGCGTCTGCAGGGTCATCTGCGCGTACTGGTCGCGCAGCCGCGCCTCGGGCACCCGCTGCTCCCGCGCCTGCTGCGCGAAGACGCGGGGCAGCAGCCCGGCATCGGCGTAGCGGATGGCGAAGGATGCGAGCTGCCACTCCGCCATGCGGGCGAGCGCCTGGCCGGAATCCGACATGTCGCTGCCAGCCGGGGGGTTCGACCAGTTCCGGATGTCCATCCGGAGCTCCAGGCGCCCCATGTTGTCGGCCGTGATCGCCAGCGGGTCGGCGGTGAGGGTGCGCGACGCCTCGCTGCCGGTGCTCGTCACGTCGATGCGGCCGGTGAGGGCGCGGTAGCCGAGGCCGGACAGCAAGCTGCCCCCGGCCTCGGGCGGCAGGTCCAGGGAGATGCCCTCGACCGTCATCGTCCCGGCCTGGGCGGTGGGGTCGTTCGGCATCGGGGCGGATTCCAGCCGCATGCCGCCTATCGCCACCACCTGCCGACCGCTGAAGGTGGCCGAAAGGCCCTGGGCCATGCCGCTCACGGCCCGCGTCGGTGCGGCGGAGGGCGGGGCCACGTTCCGCGCCATGGCACGCGCCGTGTTGTACATAGGGAAGCCCGAGAACTCGAGCCGGCCGGCACGCAGGTCGAAGTCGCCGACCGTGCCGTTCCCCGGCCCGGCGAAGGCGAGGCCGGCGAGGGCGGCGCGGGTCAGACGTCCCTCGCCCCAGCCCTCCACCTCCAGGCGGCCGAGGCGGAAGGTGATCCGCTCGCCCGGGAGGTCGAGCTCGGCACCCTCGATCAGCGCGGTGTCGGCCGTCAGGGTCCACGGGTCCGCGTCGGCGCCGATGCGCGGGATCGTCGCGTTGGCCAGGCGCGCGCGGCCCAGCGCCATGCGGCCCTGGCCCTTGGACGGGTCCTCGGTGAAGCGCAGGCCTTCGAGCGTCGCCTCGCCAATCCGTCCCGGCGCGTAGTTCGAGAGGGTGACGCGGCCGAGGGTGAAGGCGCCGGGGTCCGGGGCCTCGAAGGCGACGGCCTCCATGACGGCGGATTCCACGGCGGCCTCGGCCCAGTTCACTGCGGCCGGCCCGGTGCCACCGGCGCCGGGCAGGCGGAGGTTGGTGAGCGAGGTCTGGGCAATCGTCAGCGCGCCCGAGGCGGCCGCGGGGGCGGCCCCGGGTGCCGGCCCCTTGCCCCCGGTCGGCGGGGCGGCCGGCGGTACCGCCGGCGTCGCCGACCGGGCAGGGCCTGTGAGGCGCAGCCCGCGCACGGTGGCGGCGCCGACGCGGTCGTCGTCGAGGTCGCGGAGCGTCACCTCCTCCGCCACCAGCTGGCTCTCGCCGTCGCGGACAAGGACGGAGGTCAGGCGGGCGACGCCGGTCACCGGGTCCACGGTCCGGCCGCGCATCTCGAAGGTCGAGCCGGGCGGGAGGACGGCGCGGAAGCGGTCGAGGGCCGCGTCCAGCCGGCGCTCCGCCTCGGCCTGGGCGACGGCATGCGCGGCGAGGCCAAGAAGGGTCGCGAAGGCGGCGGAGGCGAGCAGGGCGCGGCGGCGGGTCATGGGAACGCTCCGGTTCTGTCGTCGGCGGCCGAAGCTAGGCCGCGGCTCCCGCCCGCGCCAAGCCGCGGGGGGTGCCCGTTTCGTCGCGCCTGTCGCACCCTATCTTCACGTCATGGCGAAGCCACCCGTTCCCGCCGGGGTCCCTGCCGGGGGCCAGGGCGCCGTCGCGGCCTTCCTGGCGCGCGCAGCCTCGGTGCCCGCGCTGCGGGCGGCCCCCTCCCCCGCCCGGCTGCTCTTCGGCGTGGACGCCACGGCGAGCCGGCAGCCGACCTGGGACCATGCGGCTTCGGTCCAGGCGGAGATGTTCGGGGCCGCCGGCGGGCGGCTTGCCGTGTCGCTCGCCTACTACCGGGGCGCGGGGGAGTTCGCGGCGACGCCCTACCTGTCGGACGCGCGGGAGCTGGCGGGGCGGATGTCCCGCGTGACCTGCGCGGCGGGGCACACGCAGATCCTGCGCCTGCTGCGCCATGCGGAGGCCGAAGCGGCGACGCGGTTGCGCGCGATGGTCTTCGTCGGCGATGCCTGCGAGGAGGAGGCACGTCCCATCCTCGACGTCGCGACCCGGCTGGGGATCCTGCGGGTGCCGGCCTTCGTCTTCCAGGAGGGCGACGACCCCGCCGCGACGCCGGTGCTGCGGGAGGTCGCGCGCCGCTCCGGCGGGGCCTGGGCGCCCTTCGACCATCGTTCCGCCGGGGCGCTCGCGGCGCTGCTGCGCGGCGCGGCCGCCTATGCGTCGGGCGGGCGGGAGGCGCTGGCGCGGCTGCCCGGCGGGGCTGCGCTGCTCGCGCGTCTGGCGGCGCCGTCGTGACGGGCCGCCATGTGCAAGACGTGGTGAGGGCGCGAGACGTCGTGAGGGGGCGGCCGTGATCGCCTTCGTCATAGGCGGGGCCGTCCTGCTGGTCGTGCTCGCCGCGCTCTACGCCTTCGCGGGGGCGAGCGTCGCCGGCGCGAAGCGGGCGCTGCTCTGGAGCGGCGGGATCCTGGCCGCGATCGGGGGCGCGGTGCTGCTGCTGTCGGGGCGGGGCGGCTGGCTGACCTGGGCGCTCGTGCTCCTCGGCCCTGCGGCCTGGCGCTGGTGGCAGGGGCGGCGGATCGCGGCGACCTTCTCCGCCGCCGCCTCGGGCGACGCGGTGGAGACGACGACGCTCTCGATGCGGCTGGACCCGGCGGACGGCGCGCTTTCCGGCGTCGTGCGGCGTGGGGAATGGGCGGGGCGGGACCTCGCGGACCTGCCCCTTCCGGCGCTGCGCGGGTTGCTGGCTGGTTGCGCGGCCGACGACCCGGAAAGCGTGCCGCTGCTCGAGGCCTGGCTCGACCGGGCGCATCCGGGCTGGCGGGACGAAGCCACCGCGTCCCCGGGTCCGATGACCCGGGCGGAGGCGCTGGCCATCCTCGGTCTCGGGGACGACGCGGCGGAGGAGGCGATCCGCGCGGCGCATGCCCGCCTGATGCGCGCGGCCCATCCGGATGCAGGCGGTTCGCACTGGCTCGCCGCGCGGCTGAACGCGGCGCGCGACGTCCTGCTCGGCTCGCGCGCATAGCCGAGAACAGGTCGCGGCGGCGCGGCCGCGGCGGGCGCCGCCCTATCGCGCGGCGACCTGAATCGGGGCGGGGGATTCCTCCGCGCGCATCTCCGCGACCTCGGTCATCGTCGCGCTGAGGGAGCGGGACAGGTCCGCGTAGACCTCTGCCAGGGTGAGGGACCGCCCGTTGCGGACGAACAGCTCGCGGTTCGCGCGCCCCGCCCTGCCGACGGTCTGCAGGGCGGACCGGCGCGGCGACCGCGAGAGGTCCGTGAGGAAGCGCTGCGCGCCGGACGCACCGAGCAGGTGGACGAGGTAGAGGTCGGTCTGCGTCGGCTCCCGGCTGAGCGCGGTGCGAAGGGCCGGGCGCCAGGCCTCGAAGCGCGCCGCCGCGATGGCGGCCGCGAGCTGCGGGTCGTGACGGAGGCGCAGCACATCGCCGCGCAGCCTCGGCGGCGGGGATTTTCCCTGCTGGTGGGCCTCCGCGAGGGCCCTGGACTGCCGTTCCAGGCCGTGCCGGGCACCGAAGTCGCGCACGGCCTCGAGCCAAGTGTCGTCGGTGAACTGCATCAGGCCGCGCGCGGAGGACCGGCGGCTGCGGGCCGTGGTGTCCAGCCGGCTCTCCCGCTGGCCTACCGCGAGGAGAAAGGTGCCGTCCACGCCCGTGGCGGCCTCCGCCCGGCGCACCGCGGAGAGGACGGCGTCGCGGGGCGCCGCGACGGGTCGCGCGGGTTCGGGTCGGGCCCGAGAGGCGGGTTGGGCGGTGGAATGGGCCGCGCGCTCACCCCTCGAGGCCCGGTCGGCCCATCCGGGCTGGGACGTGGAGAGCACCGCGACGGCAACCGCGACCCCGGCCAGGCGCAAGGCGGCGGGGCGTCGGTCCCGACGGCTGGGAAAGGTGTCGCCCGGTGGGACGGCGATCGGTTGGCTTGGCACGGGCAGGGGAGCGCGGTGGAGTCGCCCCGGTTACGCGCGGCAGCGGAAACGTGAGATCGCGCCGCCCGCCCGAGCCGGGCTTTCGCGGCCGATTTCCGCGGTGGCGCCCTATTGCACGGCAACGAGGCTGCCATGGACCCAGGCTTCCGCGGCGCCGTTGCCGACCTGGTACCAGCCGCCGGGCGCCTCGCCGAGGATCGTGAAGGTCTCGCCGGGCCGGGCGACGCGGACGACGCTGCTGCCCGCGACCGGGGAGGACCGGAGGTTCGCGTTGGAGCGCACGACGAGGGTCCCGCCCGCCCGCGCCGCCGCCTGGGCTGCGGGGACGCTTGGCGCCGGGGCGTCCGCCCTTGGGGGAGAGGCCGCCAGGGGTTCCCGGCCCGGGTTCGGATCGGGCATGCCAGTCGGGAGAGGCGGGATCGGGGGCGCGACGGCAGGGCCGCCTCCGGGCCGGGGCACCGGGCCACCGCCGTCGAAGCAGCGCGTTACCGTCTCGGCGTAGACCCGCGCGGCCTCGGTGCCGGTCCGGCCGAGATACGCGTCCACCTCCGCGCCCGGGGCGACCACCGCGACGAAGAGGGTGAAGGTCGGGCCATCCGACAGGTTGGTCTGGCCACAGACCGCGAAGGCGTCGGGGACCGCCTGGCGATAGACCTGGACGCCGCGGAAGCGCGCCCCGGCCCCGGGCCTGAGGGCCCGCAGCCTGTCCTCCGCCGCAACGCGGACACGAGCGGCGTCGTCGGCCGCGGCCGGTGCACGGCGCGCCTCCTTCTCCCAGCATCCGCCGAGGAGGGCGACGAGGGTCAGGGAGAGGAGGACGCACGCGGCGGTCGACGGCGGCACGCGGCGGGTCCGGGCCAAATGGGCCGGGTCTCGGGCCGGGTCTCGGGCCGGGTCTCGGGCCGGGTCTCGGGCCGGACCGTCGGGACCGGGCATCGGACGAGCCATTGCAGCGTGCCTCCTCGACCGGCGGTCTCACGCGTCCGCGGCGGTCGCAGCCCCGGGACGCGGCACGCGCTGCTTCGGACCCGCAGTGGCCGGAACGAGCGCGGGCCGACCGCCGTTCCGGTCCACGGGACGTCCGACCATAGCCGTCCCGAGCCGATCTGGCATGCGATGATGGGCATCCGGTGATGGGCATGCGCGGATGAGCATGCGGTGATGGGAACGCTTCCTCGCCCTGGCGGTTCCGCCGCGTCGCCCCGGCCGATCCCGCAGGGCGAGACGTGAGGCCGCGCCGTGGGACCGCGCCGGCCTGGGGCGCCGCGACCGGATCCCGCTCACGCGTGCGACGACCCGGCCGGGTGCGACCGCCTTCCCGGCGCCACGCGGCCGTGGCATCCCTCCTCCGCTTTCCGGAAGGATTCCGACCCACGTGCCCAAGCCGTTGAAGAAGGCCGTCATGCCCGTCGCGGGCCTCGGCACCCGCTTCCTCCCCGCCACGAAGGCGCTGGCGAAGGAGATGCTGCCGATCGTGGACAAGCCGCTGATCCAGTACGCGGTGGAGGAGGCGCGCGCCGCGGGCATCGAGCAGTTCTGCTTCATCACGGGCCGCGGCAAGACCGCGATCGTCGAACATTTCGACGTGGCCTTCGAGCTCGAGCGCACGCTGCAGGAGCGCGGCAAGCAGGCCGTGCTGGAGGAGCTGCGCGCTGGCGCCGTGGAGCCCGGCAGCATCAGCACGGTGCGCCAGCAGGTGCCGCTGGGCCTGGGCCACGCGATCTGGTGCGCGCGGACCTTCATCGGCGACGACCCCTTCGCGATCCTGCTGCCGGACGACCTGATGCAGTGCGAGGTATCCTGCACGAAGCAGCTGGCCGACGCCTACCTGGAGACGGGCGGCAACGTCGTCGCGATCGAGGAGGTGCCGCGCGACAAGGTGAACCGCTACGGCGTCCTCGACGTGCTGGAAGACAAGGGGCGGCTGGTTTCGGTGAAGGGACTGGTGGAGAAGCCGCCGGTGGACAAGGCGCCCTCGAACCTGACGGTCATCGGGCGCTACGTGCTGATGCCCGAGGTGATCGGGCACCTGGCGAAGATGGAGCGCGGCGCGGGAAACGAGGTGCAGCTGACCGACGGCATGGCGAAGCTCATAGGGCACCAGCCCTTCCACGGGGTGCGCTACGAGGGACGGCGCTTCGACTGCGGAGACAAGGCGGGTTTCCTGGAAGCGCAGATTGCCTTCGCGCTGGCGCGGCCCGACCTGGCCGATGCGGTGCGCGGATTCCTGCCCCGCTACGCGTGAGGGAAACGAAATCCGTTCTGGTGCGATACTGACCCGGTTCGAGCTTAAGCTGAGGGGATAACCGCGGATGCGGATCGCGATGATCGGGGCCGGCTATGTCGGCCTCGTGTCCGGCGCCTGTTTCGCCGAGTTCGGGACGGAGGTCTGCGTCGTCGATACCGACGCTGCCAAGGTGGAAGCGCTGCTGGCCGGCCGCATGCCGATCTACGAGCCTGGCCTGGACAAGCTGGTGACGGAGAACGTCGCGGACGGTCGCCTATCCTTCACGACGGATGTTGCGGAGGCCATGCGCGGCGCCGAGGCGGTGTTCCTCGCGGTCGGGACGCCGTCGCGGCGCGGCGATGGGCACGCGGACCTGACCTACGTCTTCGCGGCGGCCGAGGGCGCGGCGAAGGCGGCCGAGAAGCCCTTCGTGCTCGTCACCAAGTCCACCGTCCCGGTCGGGACGGGCAAGCGGATCAAGGAGATCGTGGCGCGCGTCCGGCCGGACCTCGAGATCGCCGTCGCCTCCAACCCGGAGTTCCTGCGCGAGGGCTCGGCCATTCCGGACTTCATGCGGCCCGACCGTGTGGTGATCGGCGCCGAGACGGACCGCGCCTTCGAGGTGCTGCGACGGCTCTACCGGCCGCTCTACCTGATCGAGACGCCGATCGTGCAGACGGGGATCGAGACGGCGGAGCTGATCAAGTACGCGGCCAACGCCTTCCTTGCCACGAAGATCACCTTCATCAACGAGATGGCCGACCTCTGCGAGGTGGTCGGCGCCGACGTGCATGACGTCGCGCGCGGGATGGGCCTGGACGGGCGGATCGGGCGGAAGTTCCTCCATGCCGGGCCGGGCTATGGCGGGTCCTGCTTCCCGAAGGACACGCTGGCGCTGGCCCGCACGGCGCAGGATGCGGGCAAGCCGGTGCGCCTGGTCGAGACGACGATCCAGGTGAACGACCAGCGGAAGGCAGCGATGGCGGACCGGATCGTGGCGGCCATGGGCGGGGACGTGAAGGGCAAGACGGTCGCGGTGCTCGGCCTGACCTTCAAGCCCGAGACGGACGACATGCGGGACAGCCCGTCGCTCGACATCATGCCGCGACTGGCGGAGGCAGGGGCGGTGCTGCGGGCCTACGATCCGCAGCCGTCGCATGCGCGGCAGATGATGCCGCCAGGCGTTCACTTCGCGGGCTCCGCGCTGGAGGCGGCCGAAGGCGCCGACGCGGTCGTGCTGCTGACGGAGTGGAACGAGTTCCGGGCGCTGTCGCCGGACCGGCTCAGGAAGACGATGCGCGGGGACGTTGCCCTGGATCTGCGCAATGCCTGGGACCCGCAGGCCTTCCGCGAGGCGGGCTTCCGCTACTCCTCCATCGGGCGGCCCTGACGTCGGACGCCCCGGGGGAAGCGGTTCCGGCGCCCCGGGTTCTGCGGTAGAGCCGGGGCAGGAACGCCAGAGACAGGACAGGGGCCCCACGTGCCGTTCAGTCATCGCTTCGATCCGACCTCGCTGCGCGAGTACGACATCCGCGGAATCGTCGGGAAGACGCTTTCGGGCGACGACGCTTTCGCGATCGGGCGGACCTTCGGGTCCTTCGTGAAGCGTGCCGGCGGGTCGAAGGTCGCGGTCGGGTATGACGGGCGCCTCTCCTCGCCGGACCTGGAGGCGCGGCTCGTCGAAGGGCTGGTCGCCTGCGGGATGGAGGTGCTGCGGATTGGCTGCGGGCCGACGCCGATGCTCTACTTCGCCGGCGTGCACCTGCGGACCGACGGCGCGATCATGGTGACGGGGTCGCACAACCCGCCGGACTACAACGGGTTCAAGTCCACGCTCGGCGGCAAGCCGTTCTACGGGAAGCAGATCCAGGAACTCGGGCGCCTGGCCGCGGCGGGCGACGTGGTGGAGGAGGGCAAGGGGTCCTCTCGTCAGGTCGACGTGTCGGAGGCCTACATCGATCGCATGCTGCGCGACTACGACGGCGGCGATCGCGCCATGACCGTCGTCTGGGACCCGGGCAACGGCTCGGGCGCCGAGATCTGCCAGCGGCTCGTCGCGCGACTGCCCGGCACGCACCACGTCATCAACGGGGAGATCGACGGGCGCTTCCCGGCGCACCACCCCGACCCGACCGTCGCGAAGAACCTGGAGCAGATCATCGCGGAGGTCGCGCGCAGGAAGGCCGACCTCGGCATCGCCTTCGACGGCGATGCGGACCGCATCGGCGTCGTTGACGGTGAGGGGCACATTCTGTTCGGCGACCAGTTGATGGTCGTGCTGGCGCGCGACGTGCTGAAGGCCAAGCCGGGCGGGACGATCATCGCGGACGTGAAGGCGTCCCAGGTGCTGTTCGATGAGATCGGGCGCGCCGGCGGGGTGCCGCTGATGTGGAAGACCGGCCACTCCCTCATCAAGTCGAAAATGGCGGAGACCGGGGCGCCGCTGGCCGGCGAGATGTCCGGACACATCTTCTTTGCCGACCGCTGGTACGGCTTCGACGACGCGCTGTATTCGGCCGTGCGGCTGCTCGGGATCGTGGCGCGGTCGTCCGAACCGCTCTCGGCCACGCGCGCCGCCATGCCTCAGGTCGTGAACACGCCGGAGCTGCGTTTCGACTGCGCGGAGGACCGGAAGTTCGCGGTGGTGGAGGAAGTGAAGGCCCGCCTCTCCGCCGAAGGCGCGAACGTCCAGGCCGTGGACGGGGTGCGGGTGCTGACGGAGGACGGGTGGTGGCTGCTCCGCGCCTCCAACACCCAGGCCGTGCTGGTGGCCCGCTGCGAGGCCAAGAGTGAGGAAGGGCTGGAGCGGCTGAAGGGCAGCCTCGTCCGGCAGTTGGAGGCCAGCGGGCTGCAGGCGCCGGACTTCTCCGGCGAGAACGCGGGGCACTGATCCGCGGTCCTTGTCGCGGCCGGTCTTCCTCTACGGGACCTTGCTCGACCCCCGGGTCCTGGCGCGGCAGTCGGGCGATCCGCGGCTGCCACGGCGGGTGCGGGCGGCCGTGCTGCACGGCTACGCGCGGGTGGAGTTCCGCGGGACGCCCTACCCGACCCTTGTCCGGCGGTCCGGGGCCTGCGTGAGCGGACTGGTGGTGCGTCCACCGGCATCGGCCCTGGCCGCGCTGTCCGCCTACGAGGGGGCCTGCTACGCGCTCCGGCCGGTCAGGGTCCTGACGCGGCGAGGGGCGTTGCGGGCCCGGGCCTGGATGGTTCCGGTCCGCCTGGCCGGATGCGCGGAGTGGGCGCCGGCCGTCCCGCGACGCCGGGCGTGATACGCGGAGCACGGGACGCCGCCGCGCTCCGCAGGCCCCGCGCTTCCGTCCGACCGTGCGGACTGCCCCGGCCGTCCGCGCGAAGACCGCTGCCCGACGACGAACGGGCCTCGCCGGTATAGCCTGACCGCCTACCGAGGAGACGCCAATGATCCAGCGCCCACCCGCCGAGCCCGGCATGCGGGAGGAGGAGGTGGATACCCCTGCCTTGCTCCTCGACCTCGATGCCTTCGAGGCCAACCTGGACGCGATGGCGCGGCGGCTGGAGGGAACGGGCGCGAAGCTCCGCGCGCACGCCAAGACGCACAAGTCGCCGGTGATCGCGCTGATGCAGATGGCGCGCGGGGCGGTTGGCCAATGCGTCCAGAAGGTCGGAGAGGCCGAAGCCCTGGCCTGGGGCGGGGTACCCGACATCCTCGTCAGCAACGAGGTGGTGACGCCGCGGAAACTGGCGCGGCTGGCGGCGCTCGGCTCCATCGCGAAGGTCGCGGTCTGCGCGGATGACGAGGCGGTCGTCGGGCTGATCGGATCGGCGGCCGAAGCGGCGGGGCGGCGATCGAGGTGCTGGTGGAGATCGACGTCGGCATGAAGCGCGCCGGCGTGCAGCCGGGGCCGGAGGCCGTGGCGCTGGCCGAGCGAGTCGCGGCATCCCCGCACCTGATCTTCGGCGGCCTGCAGGCCTATCACGGCAGCGCCCAGCATCGGCGGAAGCCGGAAGAGCGGCGGGCCGCGATCTCCGCGGCGGCGGAGGACGTGCGGCGGACGGTCGAGCAGCTGCGGCAGCGCGGGCTGCCCTGCCCCATCGTCGGCGGCGCGGGGACCGGGACCTTCGAGCTGGAGCTGGAGACGGGGCTCTGGACGGAGATCCAGGCCGGGTCCTACGCCTTCATGGATGCGGACTACGCGCGGAACGAGGGGGCGCCGCCGTTCCGGCAGAGCCTCTTCGTCCTGGCTGGCGTGATGTCCGCCCCGGCCAGGGCGGGGCGGGTGGTCGTGGATGCGGGCCACAAGGCGGTGGCCGTGGAAAGCGGCCTGCCGTTGGTGCATGACCGGCCGGGGCTGCGCTACACCGGCGCGTCCGATGAGCACGGCACCATCGTCGTCGAGGACGGGGAGGCACCGCGCGTCGGGGAGTCGCTCCGCCTCGTCCCCGGGCATTGCGACCCGACGGTGGATCGGCACGATTGGTATGTCGGCGTGCGGAACGGGCGGGTGGAATGCCTCTGGCCCGTGGCGGCGCGGGGCGCGATGGCCTGAAGGCCGGGCGCGGCGTCGGGACCGGACCGCGTCAGCCCCCGTCGCACCCGGTGGTGCGACGGATCGCGGCGGGCGGGACCGTCGGCGGCAGCACCCTCAGCCCCGGCGGGCCGTCCGGACCGGCGGGCGGGCCGGGCTGGCGGTCGGGCGGACCGATGCCGAAGAGGCAGCGCGGGGCGGGCTCGGCAGGCGCAGGACGTTGCCGCCGTCGCCTTGTTCGACGACGCGTCGGCCGCGCGGCGCGGCGGCGGCCGAGGTGCCGCGCGCGATCCTCACCGAGGCCGGCCGGGCCGCGGCGGCGCGGGCCGTGGAGACTGTGCGCACGCCGCGCGGGACGGGCGAGGCCGCGATCGTCGCGGCCTGGGCGCGGCCCATCAGGATGGGGCGCGCCGCCCCCGCGAAGGCGGGTCCGGAGACCAGCGCCATGGGCGCTGGCGCCGCCGGACGGTTCGATGGCGCGATGCCGAGGCGGGCGAAGGCTTCGTCCAGCAGCATCGCGGCGTGCTGGTCGCGCTCCCACCCCGAGTTGCCGCCGAAGACGGCGGCGAAGACCCGCTGTCCCCCGCGCTGGGCCGACACGACGTTGTTGAAGCCGGACGCGCCGATGTAGCCGGTCTTGATGCCGTCAACGCCCTCGACCTCTCCGACCATGCGGTTGTGGTTGCGGAAGGTCCAGTTGCCGACGCGGGCATAGGCGTTGCCGAAGAAGTGCCAGCGGTCCGGGAAGTCGGCGTAGAGGCGGCGGCCCAGGGTCGTCATGTCCCGCGCCGTCGTCGTCTGGTCCCAGTCGGGCAGGCCGGAGGCGTTGCGGAAGGTCGTGCGGGTCATGCCGATCTCGCGGGCCCGCATCGTCATGGTCTGGGCGAAGCGGGTCTCGTCGCCCGCGAGGAGTTCGCCGACCGCGACCGCCACGTCGTTCGCCGACTTCAGGATGAGGGCGTAGATCGCGACCTCGACCGAAATGGAGGTACCGGGCGGGATGCCGAGCTTGGACGGGATGCGGGAATTCGCCTCGACCGAGATGGGGACCCGGGTGTCCATCGTGACGCGGCCGTCGCGCAACGCGCCGAACAGCATGTAGAGGGTCATCATCTTCGTCAGGGACGCGGGGTAGCGCGGGTCGTCCGGGTTGGCGGCGGAGAGGACGTTGCCCGTGCGCCCGTCCACGACGATCGACGCGTAGCGGTCAGACCCGATCTGGGCCGAAGCAGGGTGCGAGAGGCCTAGGGCACCGAGTGCAAGGCCACAGGCAGCGGCGAGGCCGCGGCGCAGCATCCAACCCATTCTGACCATCCCCCTCAGGCCGCCATGGCGGCGTAGCACACGCGCCGGGATACCGGGCGCCGGAAATCGGCCCCCCCGAGCCTCCCTCCTGTTCCGGTTCTAAGGCTTGGCGCGGCGCGCTGTCCACGGAAACAGGGAGGAAACGACTGCAAGCCACGGAAAGGACAGGAGGTTCACTCTCGCGCGACCAAGCGGATGCGAGCGGAGACGGCGTGCCCGGAGACGCGGAGCCGGGTTCGGCCCGTGCCTGCGCTTGGCCATCCCTCGGATTCCCTGCAGTGGGCGATGCGTCCTGTTCCTTGTCCGACGACCGCGGTCATGGGCCTCGGCCGTCCTGCCTCGCGTTACCGACGGCAGCTTGCCTCCGAAGCAGTAAATGGATCGGAAACGGGTTCATGGTGCAGTGCACAAAAAGCCCTGGACAAGGGTTGGAGAGCGGCGCTAAACGCCACCATGTTGCAACGCAGCATGGCCGAACCGGGGACTTGCCCGGGCCGGCCACCCGCCGGCCACGGCATCAACCCGAGAGGAAGTCAGAGAATGAACGCCGAGACCCCCAAGATCGCCCGCCTCGCCAGCGAGACCGTGACGGCCGCGACGCAGAACGCGCATTCCTTCGCCGAGGCCGGGGCCACCCAGGCCCGCGTCGCGATGGAGAAGGGGATGGAGCAGCTCACCAAGTCCGCCGAGGGCGCCTTCAAGGCGGCCGAGGAGTTCGCCGAGTTCTCCCGCGGCAACGCCGAGATCTTCGCGACCGTCGCGCAGACCTGGTTCACTGGCACGCAGGACCTGTCGCGCCAGGCCTTCGCGATGGTGCAGGGGCTGACGGACCATGCCCTCGAGGGTGCCCGCGCCCTCTCCGGCGTGAAGTCGCTCAAGGAGGCCGCCGAGATCCAGGCGACCTACACGCGTGGCGCCCTGGACAAGGTGATGACCGAGACCGCGCGCCTGCAGGAGTCTTCCTTCAAGCTGGCAGAGCAGGTCTCCACCCCCATCGCCGCCCGCGCGAAGGTCGCGATGGAGAAGGTCGCCACCACCCGCCCGATGGCGGCCTGAAGGCCTGCCCATTCACGGCTGACGGACCGGCCTCGGCCGGTCCGCGATAGCAAAGGCTCCGCTCCCCTGCCCGTCCGGGCAGGTGGGGCGGGGCCTTTCGCGTTCTCAAATGTGGGCGCAGGCTCATGATCATGTTCCGCCTGCGCGTCGGCGGTGCGACGGCCCTTCACCTGCGGGCCCGCGCTCCGATATCCTCCCAATCCAAACACGGCAAAGGCGGCGGGCCGGTCGTGCCCGAGAGGTGGTGGTCCCGAGATGAGCAGGCTGGAGAGGTTGACCAGCGCCGGATGGCCGGAGGCCGCGGCCCCGATCCTGGGGCCGGCCGAGGACGAGCCGCCGCGTCGCGGCGGTGGTGGCAAGGTCGAGACGCCGGGCAATGGCGGGGACTCGCCGAACACCGGCGTGGTGGTGAAGGCGCGCCCCAAGACGCGCAAGCCCACCATGTACAAGGTGCTGATGCTGAACGACGACTACACGCCGATGGAGTTCGTCGTGCACGTCCTCGAGCGCTTCTTCTCCAAGACCCGGGAAGAGGCGACGCGGATCATGCTGCACGTTCACAGGCGGGGGGTCGGGGTCTGCGGTGTCTTCACCTACGAGGTCGCGGAAACCAAGGTGACGCAGGTGATGGATCTGGCACGCCAGAACCAGCACCCGCTGCAGTGCACGATCGAGAAAGAGTAACCCGTGATAGGGGCCACGGCCGCCGGAGAAGCAGCTGGGCGAAGGGCAGGAAGAACGCCGGATACAAGGCGTAACCGTCCCGCCATCTCCGCGTTGGGGATGGCAGGACCCATGTATGTGCCGAAATAGATTTGCTTAAGCGGTCGCCGCGAGCAGGCGCCCAAGGGGGCGTCGGCGGGGACAGACCTGACGGCCGCTGGTGATCAGGGAGCGTCGCCTGACATGCTTTCCCGTAATCTCGAACAGACGCTCCACCGTGCGCTGGGCCTCGCGAGCGAGCGCCGCCACGAATACGCAACCCTGGAGCATCTCCTCCTGTCCCTCGCCGATGATGCGGACGCGACCACCGTCCTCCGCGCCTGCGGGGTGGACGTGGACAAGTTGAAGCGCGACCTCGGCGAGTTCCTCGACAAGGACCTGGCCGGGCTCGTGACCGACCGCGGCGGGGACCCGAAGCCGACGGCGGGGTTCCAGCGCGTCGTCCAGCGCGCGGCCATCCACGTCCAGTCCTCCGGTCGCGACGAGGTGACGGGCGCCAACGTGCTCGTCGCCCTGTTCTCGGAGCGTGAGAGCCATGCCGTCTACTTCCTGCAGCTGCAGGACATGACGCGGCTCGACGCGGTGAACTTCATCTCCCACGGGATCGCCAAGGCCCCGGGTCGTTCCACGACGCGCCCGGTCGCGGGCCAGAAGGGCGGCGACGGCGAGGAGGGCGAGGGGCGCGAGGAACGTCGCGAGCAGGGTGGCGGCAAGCGTGGCCAGGACGCGCTGTCCAACTACTGCGTCAACCTCAACAAGAAGGCGCAGCAGGGCAAGGTCGATCCGCTGATCGGGCGTGATTCCGAGATCGAGCGGACCATCCAGATCCTGTGCCGCCGGACGAAGAACAACCCGCTCTACGTCGGTGACCCGGGCGTCGGGAAGACCGCCATCGCCGAGGGCCTGGCCAAGCGGATCGTCGAGGAGGACGTGCCGGAGGTCTTGCTCAAGTCCACGATCTACGCGCTGGACATGGGTTCGCTTCTGGCCGGCACTCGTTACCGCGGCGACTTCGAGGAGCGGCTGAAGGCCGTGGTGTCCGAGCTGGAGGCGCAGCCGGGCTCGATCCTGTTCATCGACGAGATTCACACGGTGATCGGCGCCGGCGCGACCTCGGGCGGTGCGATGGACGCGTCGAACCTGCTGAAGCCGGCGCTGGCCCAGGGCACGCTGCGGTGCATCGGCTCCACGACCTACAAGGAATACCGGCAGCACTTCGAGAAGGACCGCGCTCTGGTCCGCCGGTTCCAGAAGATCGACGTGAACGAGCCGACGGTCGAGGATTCGGTGAAGATCCTCCAGGGCCTGAAGGCGAATTACGAGAAGCACCACAAGGTGAAGTACACGCCGGAGGCCATCCGCGCGGCGGTCGAGCTGTCGGCGAAGTACATCCACGACCGGAAGCTGCCGGACAAGGCGATCGACGTGATCGACGAGGTCGGGGCGTCTCGCATGCTCGTGCCGGAGAACAAGCGGAAGAAGACGGTCACGCTGAAGGACGTGGAGGACATCGTCGCGAAGATCGCGCGCATCCCGCCCAAGTCCGTCTCCTCCGACGACAAGGAGACGCTGCGGAACCTGGAGCGCGACCTGAAGTCGATGGTGTTCGGCCAGGACCAGGCGATCGATGCCTTGTCCGCCGCGATCAAGCTGTCCCGCGCGGGGCTGCGCGATCCGGAGAAGCCGATCGGCAACTACCTGTTCAGCGGCCCGACCGGCGTCGGCAAGACCGAAGTCGCGAAGCAGCTGGCCAAGACGCTGGGGATCGAGCTGATCCGCTTCGACATGTCGGAGTACATGGAGCGGCACTCCGTGTCCCGGCTGATCGGCGCGCCCCCGGGCTATGTCGGCTTCGACCAGGGCGGTCTGCTGACCGACTCCATCGACCAGCACCCGCACGCCGTGCTGCTGCTCGATGAGATCGAGAAGGCACACCAGGACCTGTACAACATCCTGTTGCAGGTCATGGACCACGGGAAGCTCACGGACCACAACGGCAAGACCGTGGACTTCCGCAACGTCATCCTGATCATGACGACGAATGCGGGGGCGTCCGACATGGCCCGGCCCGCCATCGGCTTCGGGCGGGAGACGCGCGTGGGCGAGGACGAGGAGGCGGTGAAGCGTCTCTTCACGCCGGAGTTCCGCAACCGCCTCGACGCCATCGTGCCCTTCGCCGGCCTGTCGCCGGAGATCGTCGCGAACGTCGTCGAGAAGTTCGTCATGCAGCTGGAGGCCCAGCTGGCCGACCGGAACGTGACGATCGAGTTGTCGTCGGCGGCGAAGGAGTGGCTGGCGGAGAAGGGCTACGACCGCCTCTATGGCGCACGGCCGCTGGCGCGTGTGATCCAGGAGCACGTCAAGAAGCCGCTGGCCGAGGAACTGCTCTTCGGCAAGCTGGTGAAGGGCGGCGCGGTGAAGGTCGGGCTGAAGGACGGGGTCCTGACCTTCGACGTGGCCGAGGCACCGCCGCCGGCGCTGCCGAAGCCCGAAGGCGGCGACGGTGAAGGCGACGCGGAGAAGGAGCCGGAGGCGGCCGGCTGAGGCCGGCCCCTTCACGCGCACCGGCCACGTCGCTAGCGTCCCGCGACGCGTCCGGTGGTGACGGACCGGATCGGATCTTCCCGATCCGTTCCGGCCGCGACCAGGGCGGGCGGTTGTCGCGGGAGTAGGCGGGCGTTGAGCGTCGGACACATCGGGGTTCTCGGTTCTGGCGTTGGTGTCGTGGCCGTCGGGGTCCTGTTCCTGATGGCCGTGCTGAGGATGTCGCGAGATCGAGGCATGCGTCGGTCTGCTTCGACCGACGCTGACGGCTTTCTCTCCGACGAGGCGGGCGCGTCCGGCCCGTCGCATGCCGGGCCGCCGGAGTTCGCCGACCTCGCGGAGGCTCTGGAACACTACGTCCTTCCCGTGCATGAGGCCCACCCGGAGTGGGAGCGCCTCGACGGGGCGGTTGGCATCAAGGGCCGTCCGGCTTTCCGCTTCGAGAGGAACGGGATCCGCTTCGAAGTCAACGGGGACGCGCCGTTCCCTCCACTCCTCGCGGCCTGGGATTGGATGGCTGCGAACCCTGGCGAAGACCCCCTCGAGGTGGATCGGACCGGCCGCATCGCCACCTTACGACTCCGGAGCGACGTCTGGCCGCAGCCGAAGGACCTGCGCATCCTGGCCAACTAGCGTGCGTCAGGCGGCGCGCCGTGCCGGGCCGCCCAGCCACGCGGCGACGTCGTCCAGCACCGGCGCGCCGGCCAGTCCCAGTTCCCGCAAGGGTGCGGCGAAGGACGCGACGATGCCGATGTGCCCGGTGTCCGGATAGAGTCGCTCCGTCACCGGCACGTTCTGCGAACGCAGGAGTTCGGCGAAGCGGGTCGTCTGGGCGGGGCGGACCGTGCGGTCACCCGTTCCGTGCAGCAGGAGGAACGGCGGCGCGCCCCGCAGGTCCGCTGCGTCCGGCGGTGCCGCGCGGGCTCGGCCGTCGGGCGCGTCGCGGAAGGTGCCGGTCGTGTCCTCCTCCGGTCCGTAGGAGTATGGGCCGGCGAGGGCGATGCAGCCGGAAAGGCCGTCGCGCGCGGGTCGGCCGAGCCAGCGCGGGTCGGCCGTCAGCGCCACGGCGATGAAGGCTCCGGCCGAGTGACCCATGAGGATGATGGGCCGGCCGCGTCCCGGCCCTTCGCGGATGGCGGCGACCGCGGCCGCGCCGTCCTGCAGGAAAACGGGCCAGCGGCCCTCCGGCAGCAGGCGGTAGTCCGGCACGGCGACGAGGGCGCCGAGCGCGGCGAGCGGATAGGCGACGAAGCCGTAGCCGTCGCGGGAGCCGGAGGTCCAACCGCCGCCGTAGAAGAAGACGATGAGTGGCGCGTCGGGCGCGAGGCCCGCGGGAGCGTAGAGGTCGTAGCGGGCGCGGGGGCCAGGGCCGTAGGCGATGCCTTCCTGCACCGTCGTCCCGCCACGCGGCGTCAGGCCATTGGCGATGCCCTGCGGCGAGCAGGCGGAGAGCAGCGGCGCGAGAACCGTGGCGAGGAAGGGACGTCGGGTCATCGCGGGGCGGAACGCGGGCGGTCGCGCGGCGGTTCCGGGGTCAGGCGCCTTCCGCACGAAGGCGGTCCCGGGCACGAGCGAGGCCGGCCTTTTGCTCCGCCGTGACCTCGGGGTAGCGCAGGTCCAGCGCTTCCATGGCTTCGATGATCGCCTCGGCGACGATCAGGCGCGTCAGCCATTTCCGGTCGGACGGGATGATGAACCAGGGCGCGTGCGGCGCCGCGGTGGCGCGGATCGCATCCTCGTAGGCGTGGCGGTAGTCGTCCCATCGGGCGCGGTCATCCAGGTCGCCTTCCCGAAACTTCCAGTTCTTGTCCGGTTCGTCGATGCGGGCGAGGAGGCGCTTGCGCTGCTCGTCCTGGCCGACATGCAGGTAGAATTTGAGGACGACCGTGCCCTGGCGGGATAGGTAGCGCTCGAACGCCGCAATGTCCTCCAGCCGGTCCGTCCAGATGTCGTCGCTGATCAGGCGATGCGGGAGGGAGGAGGCGTGCAGGATCTCGGGGTGAACGCGGGGCGCCAGAACCTCCTCGTACCAGGACCGGTTGTGGATGCCGATGCGGCCGCGGCGCGGGAGGGCGAGGACGTGGCGCCAGAGAAAGTCGTGGTGCCGCTCCAGCGTGCTGGGGGCGGCAAAGGATTCGACCTGGCAGCCCTGGGGGTTCACGCCGGAGAAGACGTGCTTGATCGCGCTGTCCTTCCCCGCCGCATCCATCGCCTGGAACAGGCAAAGGATCGACCAGCGCGGGTTGGCGTAGAGCAGCGCCTGGAGCTCGGCGAGGCGGTCCACGCCGTGCTGCAGGGCTTCTCCCGCCGTGGATTTGGTCAGGCCGATTCCGCCGTCGGTGCCGGTGTCGCGGCCCTTGAGCGAGAAGCCGGTTCCGTCGGTGACGCGGCATTCCGCGACGAGGTCGCGCAGGTCTTTCGTCTTGCTCATGCGCGGGGCTCCTTCGGGGCGATGGCGAACCAGAACAGCGCGGCTGCGTGGAGGAGGATCGTGAGGGCGAGGGCCCAGGCATAGCCCTCCGGGTCCCAGCCGCCGGAGGGCGTGCGGGGCCAGAGATCGAGGATGCGGCCGATCAGGTTCTGCACCACCACGACGCCGGCGAGCATGGAGAAGTTGATCGCGGTCGCGACCCGCCCGGCCAGCGCGGGCGGGAAGCCCTGCGACACCGCGGCATAGGCGACGGGGCCGGTCGCGGCGGAGAAGGAGAAGAGCGTCCAGGCCGCCGCGAGCCACGTGAAGGATGCCGGCGGGAACATCGCCAGCCAGGCCTGCGCGGCCATGAGCAGGAGAGTCGCACCGACCGGCACGGCCATCGGGCCGAAGCCGCGGCGCTGGACCCAGTTCGAGGCGGCGCCCGCGCCGAGGTTCCCGGCCATGAGGCCGAGCGCGTAGATCAGCAGGAGCACCGCGCGGGCCTCGTCGCCGAGGCCGCCGGCGTCGCGCAGCCAAGGACCGACCCAGAGGCCCTGGTAGGTGAAGTTCATCACCGACAGCATCGCGGCGACCGGCACCAGCCGCACGAAGCGCGGGTGGCGGAAGATGCCGCGGAATTCCAGCGCCTCCGTCAGCAGGCCGCGGCGCGCGGTGCCGCCGGGGGCGCGGGCAGGGAGCGACAGCGTGATCCAGGCGATGATGGCGAGGCAGAGCGCGGAGAGGAGCCAGAAGACGCCGCGCCAGCCGATGTCCGGCAGGACGGCCTGGACGGGCCAGGTCGCGGCGACGCCGCCCATGGAGCCGACGAAGACGCCCAGGCCCGTGGCGCCGGCGACGCCGGCGGACGGGTAGTACTGGGCGTTGGCTTTCATCATCGCCATCAGCCCGGCGGATACGCCGAGGCCGGTGATGAGGCGGCCGGCACCGAAGGCTAAGGCATCGGGCGCGGTGGCCGAGATCACGAAGCCCGCGGCCGCGACGGCGGTGAGGATCATCTGCACGCGCCGCGCGCCATAGACGTCGAGGGCCACGCCCACCGGCAGTTGCGCCGCGCCGTAGGCCATGAAGAGGATCGCGGCGAGCAGGCCGAGATCGCCCGCCGACAGCCCGAACTCGATGGCAAGCAGCGGGCCGAGGAGGGCGAGGGCGCTGCGGCTGGCCTGGTTGATGAAGTTCACGCCCGCGAGCGGGAAGGTCACGCGGAGGAAGGTTCCGCCGCGCGGCGCGATCCCCGTCACGGCGCGCGGAGCGTCACGGAGACGGGGCAGTGGTCGGAGAGGCGGTTGCGCCATTCCGCGCCGCGCTCCGCGTAGACGAGAACGCGGAGGCTGTCCGGGACGAGCCAGCCGCGTGCGGGACCGCCGAGCAGGATGTGATCGATGAAGGGCCTGCCGCCCCAGCAGGGATTGGAGCGGCCGGCCGTCGTCCGCAGCAGGGGCGCCGCGCGTTCCAGCGCGGGAAGCACGACGGGATCGCGGTCCATGCGGCGGTTGAAGTCGCCGACGATGGCGAAGGCCTCGCCCGCGGTCTGGCGCTCGGCGATCCAGCCGGCGAGGATCACGGCCTGCTGCAAAAGGTTCTCGCAGGCGCGGCCCTCGTCGTCCGGCTCGCGACAGCCGGCGTTGAGGTGGATGGAGAGGACGCGGATCGCCGAGGTCCCTTCCCCCACCGTCACGTCCACGCCGCGGCGCAGGGACCGGCGGGACTGCGGGGCCAGGTCGAGGGCGGCGAGGTCCGGGTTCTGCCGCGCGGGCAGGCCGCGGCGGACGGCGATGGCGGCGCGCTGCACGTCGGGTTCGTCGGGGAAGAACAGCGCCCAGTCGCGACGGTCGAGGACGAGGGCGGCGGCTTCCGGCCCGTCCACCTCCTGCAGGGCGATCACGTCGGCGGCGAGGCGGCGGCCGTAGTCGCGCAGGCGCGCGAGGTCGTCGTTGCTGCGGGGCGTGACGTTGCCCGGCAGGTCGGGGTGACCTGCGGGCTTCGTCGTGAGCCAGGCGATGTTCCAGGTGGCGAGCTTCAGGTCGGCCGCCGCGGCGGCGCCGGTCAGGAGGAGCAGGAGGACGAGGGCGGCGCGGAGCATCGGCGCGGAGGTTAGAACAGGGCGGGCGCCGGGTCTGCCTCGGCCGGGATGGGAGAGAGGGGCGCGGCGCCGCAGGCCAGGAGGTAGTTGGCGACCTCGTCGAAGGCGGCGGCCTGGCGGGTGGGGTCGTGCCAGCGGCCCGCGGCCGCGCTGCTGCCGCGGGGGATCCAGATCACTGTCTCGTATCGGGCACGGGTCAGCAGGACGCGGTAGGTGTTCAGGGTGAAGGCGCGGCGGGCGTCGCTGCGCACGAGGTTCCAGCGGGAACCGGAGAGGTCGCGGACCATCCAGGCGCCGGCGCCGCGGAGGAGGTCGCCGCCCCAGGCAAGGCCAACCTGGTCCAGCTCCAGGCCCTGGCAGTCGTATTCCGTTGCCACCGTCTCCAGCGCGTCGGAGGCGCGGATGTCGGGCCAGGAGTCGAGGAACCACCGTGGGACGTCGGCGACCTGCACGCCCAGGCCCTCTGCGCGGAGGCGCTTCGCGCCGGAGGAAGCGACGAGACCTGCGCGCCGCAGGCCGCGCGCGAGGTAGCGCAGCGAGGACCGCATCGCGCCGAGGTCGCGCGTGACGAAGTAGGGCACGCCGCCCGCCTCGCGCGCGATCCGTGCCGCTGCGGAGATGTCGCCGACGAGGACCGCATCCACCCAGGGCGCGCCATGCGGGTCCCGGACGGAACGCATGGGCACGGTCAGGTCGAGGTCGTCGTCGAGCGTCAGCCAGGGCTGCGGCGCGTCGGCCAGTCGCTGCTCGGGACGCGCGGCCGACAGGGCGCGTGTTGGCGCCACGGCGCGCCAGCCGGGCGAGGCAGCGACCACGCGGCCCCACTCGCGCAGGCCGGCCTCGCCGGTGTTGATCTCCTGCCCGTTGCCGATGAGGGCGACGATCACGGCCCAGCCCGCGTGCCGCGACATGATCTCCAGCGTGTGGGCGGGTTCGCTGTCGGTCAGCACGCTCGCCCCACGGCGCTGGGAGGGGCGGACGGCCTGGTCCCGGTCCCAGGCGCGCTGCGCCTCGTCGAAGACGATGACGCGTTCGGGCGGAACCTCGTCCCGGTGGACCGCGTGGTGCTCGAGGAAGCGGTGGACGTTCTGCAGGGCCGTCACCGCCTCCCGCCGCGCAGCGCCGCGGCCGCGGTCCGGGGCGGCCTGGCGCGCGAGGCTCTCGCGCAGGACGGCGACGAGCGGGGCGTTGCCGGTCAGGAAGGCGGCGCCGGACTCGCGCAGCGCGCCGAAGACGATGTTCAGGCCGCAGAGCGTCTTCCCCGCGCCGGGGATGCCGGTGACGAAGACCACGCGCCGCTCCCCCGCCGCGCGGGCGCCGGCGATGGCGCGCAACACGGCGTCGGTCGTGCGGGTGAGGTTCGCGGCATCGGCGCGGGCGGAGATCATCTCCGCGCTGCGATGCCGGTCGAAGAGCATCTGCGCCGCTTCCAGCACGTTCGGCACGGGACGGTAGGGGGCGGAAAGCCAAGCAATGTGGTCCATCGCATGCTCCGGCAGTCCGATCGCCGCGTGGATGGCCCGCAGCACGGTGCGGAGGTCGCCGGCGTTGGCGCGGAATGGCTCGGGCGGGACGCCATGCCAGATCAGGGGCGGGACGAAGCGCTCGGACGCCGCGCGCGTGGCGACGAGGACCGGGACGACCGGCACGGTGCGGCAACCCGCGTGGAAGTCGCGGAGGTCGAGGGCGTAGTCCTCGACCTGCCTTGCGTCGGCGGGGGTGAAGGCGGTGGCGCCGTCCTTGATCTCCAGCACGAGCACGGCGCGGTCGGTCAGGATGACGCAGTCCGCGCGCTTCTCCAGCCGCAGCAGGTCGTATTCCAGCAGGACTGTCCAGTCGCGCGCGTCATCGTCGGAGAGCGCGTCGCGGAGCAGCCGGGCCGTCGCGACCCACGCGCCGCGCTGTGCCAGTTCGAGCGTCGCGTGGCGCCCGGCCTGGGCATAAGCGAGGCGCGCGGCGACGTCCTCGGGCGGCGTCGCCAGCAGCTCGGGGACGGAGAGGGTAAGCCAGGCCCTCACGCGCGGCGGCTGGGCCAGGTGGCAAGCAGGATGCTGGCGAGCATCAGCACGAAGCCCGCGGCGTGCGTGGCGGTGAAGGCCTCGCCGAGGAACAGGACGGCGGTGACGGCGGCGGTCGCGGGCAGGAACGTCGTGAAGACGCCGGCGCGGGATGCGGGAACGCGGCGCAGGCCGGCGTACCACAGCAGCAGGCAGAGGATGCTGGACGTGACGCTGTGAAAGACCAGCAACCCCAACAGGTGGGGATCGGCCAGGCGCGCGATCGCCGTGGCGTGTGGCAGCCAGAAGGGCAGCAACAGGAACGCGGAGAAGACCTGCATCAGCAGCGCGGCCGTCAGGACCGGCACGCCGCCCGCGCGCTTGGCGAGGAGGACGTAGGCGGCCTCTCCGATCACGCCGAGGAAGACGAGGGCATTGCCCGCAAGGCTGCCGCCCGCATCCGGGGCATTGCGGGCGAGGACGACGGTGCCCATGCCGAGCGCCGCGATGAGCGCGGCGGCCGCGGCGCGGGGGGAGAGGCGTTCGCGCAGGAAGATCGCGCCGCCCAGCGCGACGACGGCGGGGAGGGTCGCGAGCACCAGCCCGCCTTCCAGCGCCGTCGTCAGGCGCAGGCCGGCGAGAAGGCCGGCGTTGTAGAGGGCGGTACCGAAGGCCGCCTGCCAGAACAGGTTCCAGAGCATCGGGCGGGAAGGCAGCCGCAGCCCGTCCCAGCGGGCGGCGAGCGGCAGCAGCAGGGCGCTGGCGAGCAGGCAGCGCAGCCCCGCGATCATCGCGATCGGCAGGGAATCGCTCAGCACCTTCGCGACGGCGACGTTGGCACCAACGAGGGCCATGGAGGCGGCGAGCTGGAGGTAGGCAAGGGTGACGCCCCTCCCCTCACCCACGCCGATCGGTCCGGCGGGAGACATCAGGCGGTGGGCAGGACGGGCATGCCGTCGTGTTCAGCAAGCCAGACCTTCAACGCAACCAACCCGGACCTCGCGGCGCCGCGTCTACACCGGTTTCGGTGCGGCTGTCGTTAACGGGACCGAACCGACCTAATGCAGCGGCGCCGCCTTCAGGAAGCGCCGGCGGTCGCCGGAGGTGACGGCGAGGTCGAAGCGGTCGCCCTCCCGGTCCACCAGCAACGGCACGTCCACCCCCGCCTCACCGAGCCCCCAGATCGCGCGGAAGAAGCCGGCGAGGTCGGCAACCGGGGTCTTCCCGACCGCCAGGATCTCGTCGCCCTTGCGCAGCCCGGCGCGGAAGGCCGGGCCGCCCTTGCTGACGCCGACCAGCAGGATCCGGCCCTCATCCGCGGTGGCGGAGACGCCGAGCCAGGGCCGGGGCGGCCGGTTCGGCTGTCCCAGGCGGAGCATGTCGTCGAGGATCGGCGGCAGCAGGTCGATGGGCACGCTCATGTTCAGGACGCGCACGCGCCCGTCGCCGGGGTCGTGGCCCAGTTGGATCGAGCCGATGCCCAGGAGTTCGCCCGCCGGCCCGATCAGCGCGCCGCCGCCCCAGAGGGGGTGGGCGGGGGCGGTGTAGAGCGCCTCGTCCAACAGGTATTCCCAGTAGCCCTCGAAGGGCTGGCGGGAGACGATGCGGCCGGCCAGCGACGCGGGCAGGCCGCCGGCGGCGGCGAAGACAATGTCCTCTCCCACCCGGACCTTGCCGGAGGCGCCGAGCGGCAGGGAGGGCAGGTCCAGCTTCCCGAGCGCCTGCACCAGGCCGAAGCCCGTCACATGGTCGTAGGACATGACGTGGCCCGGCAGGACGCGGCCTTCGGCGGTGGTGATCCACACCTCGTTCGCCTCGGTGACGAGGTAGCCAATCGTCAGCAGCAGGCCGGAATCGTTGATGAGGACGGCATTGCCCACGCGCTCCGTGCCGAGGGTGCCGGCGGTGAAGGCGTCCTCCGGCACGCGGGCGCGAAGGAGGACGACGCCGCGCAGCGCGGCCGTCAGGTCGTATTCATAGTCGGCGGGCTGGGGGCGCATGGAGAGCGGCACCATCCCGTCCTCGTCGGTTCTCGGCATCGCGTCGTCCTCCGGACCCCCATCGTGCGGGTCTTGGCCGGCCCAGGGGCCTCTCGTCTCGTTCGCGGACCCGATCCGTCGCGGAGGGGTCCAGCATATCCGCCCCGACTTGGCCCCTTGGGGCCTACCGTTCCAGGGCGCGCGCGTCAGCCGGCCTCCTCGCCCTCGCGCCGGTAGGGAGAGAGGGTCGAGAGGGCCTCGATCTCGTGCTCCATCGCCGCGCATTCCCGCCGCAGCGCGTCGCCGACGGCACGCCGAAGGCTGGGATGTGAGATGAGGTGGGCGGACCAGGTCTTCACCGGCAGGTAGCCGCGCTGGATCTTGTGCTCGCCCTGCGCGCCGGCCTCGACGCGGGCGAGGCCGTTGGCGATCGCGAAGTCGAGGGCCTGATAGTAGCAGAGTTCGAAGTGCAGGAAGGGCACGTCCACGAGCGCGCCCCAGTTGCGGCCGTAGAGCACGCCGTCGCCCATCAGGTTCAGCGCGCCGGCAACGGGCGTGCTGTCCTTGTAGGCCACCATGAGAACGACGCGGTCGCCCAGGCGCTCCCCCATCAGCGGCCAGAAGCGGGCGTTCAGGTAGGCGCTGCCCCATTTCCGGTCGGTGGTGCTGCGGTAGAAGCGGTGGAAGGTCTTCCAGAGGTCCGGCGTGATCTCCGGCCCGCGCAGCGTACGGAAGGTGAGGCCGGAGGCCGCGACGTCGCGCCGTTCGCGCTTCAGGGCCTTGCGCTTGCGCGACGACACGGCGCCGAGGAAGTCGTCGAAGGTGGCGTAGCCGTGGTTGTGCCAGTGGAACTGCACGCCGACGCGCTGGAGCCAGCCGGCCTCGCCGAGGGCGGTCCATTCCTCCTCCGTGCAGAAGGTGACGTGGCAGGAGGAGAGGTCCAGCGACTCCGTCGCGCGCGCGAGAGCCGCGGCGAGCGCGGCCGGTGGCAGGTCCGTGCCGCGTCGCGCCAGCAGCCGCGCGCCGGGCACGGGGGAGAAAGGCACGGAGACCTGGAACTTCGGGTAGTAGGAGCCGCCGGCGGCTTCGAAGGCCCGGGCCCAGCCGTGGTCGAAGACGTATTCGCCGTAGGAATGGGATTTCGCGTAGGCCGGCGCGACGCCGAGCAGCGCGCCATCGGCGTCGCGCAGGGCGACGTGGCGCGGCAGCCAGCCGGTGCGCGGTCCCGTGCAGCCGCTCTCCTCCAGGGTCAGGAGGAAGGCGTGGGAGGTGAAGGGATTGCCGTCCCCGCAATCATCCCATTCCGCGGCGGGGATCTCGGAGATCCCGCCGTGCAGCGTCAGGGTCAGCTCGGTCGCGGGCATCGGGATGGATGTGCGACCGGGAGCGGCCGGTGCAAGCGGCCGCGGAAAGAGGCGGTCACGCCACCTCGAAAAGAGCCTCAACCTCGACCGCCGCGTCCCCGGGGAGGGACGGCACGCCAATGGTGGTCCGGGCATGGCGACCAACGTCGTCGAAGACCGCGACCGCCATGTCGGAGGCACCGTTCATGACCTGCGCGTGCAGGGTGAATTCCGGCACCGCCGCGATGAAGCCGCCGAGCCGGACGACGCGAGTCACCCTGTCGAGGGAGCCCAGCATCGCGCGGGCCTGGGCCAGGACGTTGATGAAGCAGAGCTGCGCGGCCTGCTGGCCCATCTCCACCGGCACGCCGGCGCCGAGCTTTCCCGTATAGGCCAGCTTGCCCTCACGCATCGGAACCTGGCCTGACACGAAGAGCAGGTTCCCTGTGCGCACGGCCGGGACGTAGTTGGCGATGGGCTTCGCCGGCTCGGGCAACACCACGCCGAGGGAGTGCAGCCGGGCTTCGATGCGATCGGTCGTGATGCTCATGCGCGTCTCACCCCACGAGCTTCAGGGCGCGGCGGCGGGCAGAGGGGGCACCCGTGGCCGGGAGATCGGGGAGGAGCGGCAATTGCTGCCCCGCGGGGCCGACGGCGTCGGGGCCGCATTCCTCCTCCGTCGGGTCGGGCAGGGCGGGGCCGCCGAGGTGGTCCAGCGCCAGCCGCCGAAAGGCCCAGTCGAGCACGGAGGAGGCGCGCGCGATGGCCGGGTCGCCCTCCACCGCGCCGGCGGGGCCAAAGCGGGTATAGGCGAAGGCGCTGACGTATTCGTCGAGCGACACGCCGGCCGCGAGGCCCGTGTTCACCGCCGTGCAGAGGGCGTCGAGCACGCCGCGGAAGGCCGCGCCGTCCTTCGCGAGGGACAGGGCGATCTCCGACAGGCCGCCATCCGTCTCGACGGTGCGAAGGGTGACGCGGTGGCCGGCGACCGTGACCTTCCAGGCCGCGCCGCGGCTGGGCCCCACGCGGGGGGTGACCTTCGGGGCTGGACGCGGGGCGGCGGGCTGCGCCACGGCCGCGGGCGGCTTGGCGTGGAGGAAAGGTGCGACCGATGCCTCCATAGCCGCGCGGGCGCCGGGACCTCGGGGCGCGAGGAGCCGGGCGGCGTCCGCGCCGGCGAGGAGGGCAGCGCGGGTCGGGACCTCGCGCAGCACGCCGTCGGCGCCGGCGACGACGGCGCGTGGCGGCCGGGGCCGGGGCGAGGCCACCCGTCTCGACGCCGAGCAGGGCTTCCACCGCGTCCGGCGGGGACAGGACGACGAGGGCGGCGTGGCGCAGGCCCGGCGCGCCGGCCGCGGCGTCGAGGGCGGCGCGGGCGGCGTCGGCCAAGCCGGGGATGGCGGTTTCGCCCGGCGGGGCCGGCCAGATGAGGGACACCGGCTCCCGCGCGCCGTGGCGGTCGGCAATCTCGCCGGAGGCTGCCTCGGCTGCGCCGCGGGTCAGGGCGGCGATGGCGGCGCCGATGTCGCGCGCCGCGGCGGAGTCGTAGTCCAACCGCAGCGCGGCCAGCAGGCCGGCGAGGTCGGCGAAGCCCAGACGCAGCCGCGCCGCCTTGCCGCCGCCGAGGATGTCGAGGGCGATGACGGCAATCCGGACCGCCTCGGCATAGGCGCCGGCGTCGAAGCCGCCCTCCGGCTCATGGAAGGCGGGGAGGCTCAGGACGAAGCGCGGCTCGGGGTCCGCGCCGCCGCGCCAAGTCGCGACGCCCGGCGCCCCGCGGCGGGTGGCGAGGAGGAGGCGCAACGCCTCCGCCATCTCGTCGGCCGCGGCGATGGAGGAGAGGATGCCGAGCTTCCGGCCACGCGCGGTCAGGCGGCCGATCCAGGTCTCGGCGAGGCGCGGGAGGGAGACGGGGCCGTCACCGGGCGAAAGGGCGGCGAGCGCCTCGGCCGCCTCGTCCTCCCAGTCCGCGGGGAGCGCGACGGCGCGGGCCGGGGAGTCCGGGTCTACGGCGGCGCGGACGCGGCGCAGCGCCATGCCCTCCCAGGCGGTCGTTTCCTTGGCGGCGCTCAGCGGCATGGCGGCACCTTAGACGCCGCGGTTTGGGGGGTGAAGGCACGATCTTGTGGTGGCCGGTCGTTTCGGGCCCAAGATGCTGTGGGTCGCCCGACGCCTTTCCGCTGGGGGAGCGGCGTGCCATATGCCGCGGTGCACACGTCCCGGCCCCCCGGTTCCGGAGCCCCCCATGTTCAAGCTTCGCCTCTTCCTCGCCGGCCTGTCCGGCCGCCGCGTCGGCACGGACGAGTACGGCAACGCCTATTTCGAGGGCCGGAAGGGCTACTTGGCCTACGGCCGGAAGCGCCGGATCGTGATCTACAAGGGCGAGGCCGAGGCGAGCGCCGTCCCGCCGGCCTGGTTCGGCTGGCTGCACCACACGACGGACACGCCGCTCGACACCTCGCGCCAACTGCCCTGGGTGAAGCCGCACCAGGCCAACATGACGGGCACGTCGCAGGCCTATCGGCCGAAGGGTCACGACTACTCGGGCGGGGAGCGCGCGCGGACGGCGGGTGACTACGAGGCCTGGACACCCGGTTCCTGATGGCGGACGTCTGACGGGATGAAGGGGCGGAGCGTCGCCGAGGTTCTTGCAGGCCTCGCCATCCTCATCGTGGCCGGGGGCTTCCTAGTCTATGCGATCACGGGGTCGGGGCGGAGCATGATGGCTTCGACCGCCGGGATCACACTGACGGCGCGCTTCGACCGGGTGGACGGGCTGGCGCCCGGTGCCGACGTGCGGATCGCAGGCGTGAAGGTAGGAAACGTCGTGTCGCAGCGGATCGATCCGCAGACCTTCCTCGCGGTCCTGACCCTGCGCGTGGACGGGGGGCTTCGCATCCCCGACGACACCTCGGCCGAGATCACCTCGGAGGGGCTGCTGGGCGGGAAGTACGTCGCGCTGGTGCCGGGCGGCGGGGAACGCCTGCTGCGGGACGGGGGGGAGATCCGGATCACCCAGTCCGCGGTGTCCCTGGAAAGCCTGCTCGGGCGGTTCATCTTCTCGGTGACGGAGATGAACCAGAACCGGCAGGGTGCGGAGGGCGGCGGCAACGCTCCCGCCCCGGCGCCGGCGGGTGGAGCCCCGCGGTGACTGCCGATCCGCTTGCCCCGCCCGAACTCTGGCCCGGGACGGACGGGCAGCCGCTCTCCTGCCGGGAGAAGCTGAAGGTGCTGGCGGAGAACCACACGGAGGTCGCGCAGGTGCTGCGCGACGCCTTCGAGGACGCGGTGATCATGGGCGTGGATGAGGCGGCGATGCGCCGCGTCTTGGCCGACCTCGTGGCCGCGCTGCCGAGCCCGAGGCGACGGGCGGCTTGAGGTGGGTCACAGCCCTGGCGGCCGCGGGTCTCGTGCTCGCGGCCACGGCGCTGGCGCAGAGCTGGGTGCCGAAGCGCGTCGCGAAACTGCAGGCGCTTGACAAGGTCACGGCGCGGATCGCGATCATCGACGCAACCGTGGACCAGCCGATCCGCTACGGAACGCTGACGATCACGGTGCGCGCCTGCAACGCGCGGCCGCCGGACGAAGTGCCGGATGCCGCGGCCTACATCGAGGTTCGGGACAACCTCGCGGCGGGAAACGCGCCGCCGGCCTTCCGGGGCTGGATGCTCGCCAACGCCCCGGCCGCGAACATGCTGGAACATCCGGTCTACGACCTGCGCATCCTGGAGTGTCGCTGAGAACGCTCCTGACGGGCGCGTGAGCCGGGGTTGTCCGGCACCCTGCCTGCCCGACATCCTACCCTGACGATGACCGCGCCCGGCCCGAACAACGTATCCCCTCCCCTGCCCGGCGACGATGCGGCGCTGTTCCTGGACCTGGATGGCACGCTTCTGGAGATCGCGCCGCGACCTGACGAGGTGGTCGTGCCGCCCGGCCTGCCGGCGATGTTGGCGGCCCTGCATGCGCGCCTCGACGGGGCCGTGGCGATCGTGACCGGGCGGCCCCTGGCTGTTGCGCGAGGCTATGCCGGCGTGCCGGCGATCGCGGTGGCGGCAGAACACGGAGCGGTGCTCGACCCGCCCCTGCCCGGGACGCCGCCCCTTCCTGTCCCCGATCCGGACTGGCGGCGCGCCGCGGATGCCTGGTCGGCGGAACGGCCGGGCACGCTCGTCGAGCACAAGACGCACGGCATCGTCCTGCATTTCCGGCTGGCGCCGGAGGAGGAGGGGGCGGCCGTTTCGTTCATGGAGGCGCTGCTCGGCGGCGCGGCGGCGGATCACGGCTTCCGACTCGTCCCGGCACACGCCGCGATGGAGTTGCGGCCGCTCGTGGCCGACAAGGGTGGCGCGGTGCACCGCTTCATGGCCGTGCCGCCGTTCCATGGCCGCAAGCCGATCTTCATCGGTGACGACGTGACGGACGAGGACGGGATCGCGGCAGCCGCGGCATATGGCGGCGGAGGCCTTCGCGTACCGGTGGATTTCGACGGGCGACCAGCACTGGTCCGCGATTGGCTGGGCCGCTTCGTCCGGCACCGTATCACCGCGTGAAAGCTGGCAGGTCACCTGGCATGGGTCGAAGCCGCCGCATCGCCATGCGGCATCGCTTATCCTGCGTTAGGGCTCCTGGTGGGCAGCCGTGTTTTGCGCAACCGCGTCTTCCGTACGGGGTTTTCCCGGCCGTGGAAGGGTGGGCCGTGGTGGGGTGGGACAGGACAGGACGCGAGGCGCCCGGGCAGCCCCCCGCCGGCGGGCGGAGGCGGATGACTTGGCGGGACTCGCCGGGTCGCGCCGGGAGATGCAAGGTCCAGGGGGCGGCGAGCTGATGGGGCGGCTCGTCGTCGTCTCGAACCGGGTGGCGGTGCCGCGTCGGGGCGAGGTGCCCTCGGCAGGTGGATTGGCGGTCGCGCTCGCCGATGCCTTCGCGCGCCGCGGTGGTCTGTGGTTCGGATGGAGCGGCACCGTCGCGCCGGACGCGCCGGACGTGGTGCGTCGGGCCCGGCGCAGCGGCGTGGATTACGCCGTGATGGACCTCGCCAGCAGCGAATACGACGGATTCTACCTGCGCCATTCCAACGCTACGCTCTGGCCTCTCTTCCACTTCCGTCTCGGGCTGATGCAGTACGATCGGGCGGCATCGGAGACCTACCGCGCGGTGAACCGGCGCTTCGCAGAAAACCTGCTGCCCCTGCTCAAGCGCGACGACACGATCTGGGTACACGACTATCAGTTGATCCCGCTCGGCGCGGAGTTGCGGCGCCTCGGGGCCAGGCAACGGATCGGGTACTTCCACCACATTCCCTTCCCGCCCTGGGCGGTGCTGTCCACCCTGCCCTGCGCCGGCGACCTGATCCGCGACCTGCTGAGCTACGACCTCGTCGGCGTGCAGACGAACAGGGACGTCGCAGGGCTGCAGGACGCGATGGCGGCGGGGACGGGGATGCGCGTGCGTCCGGACGGTTCCGTGCGGCTGCGGGGCAGGCGGACGCGGATGGCGGCGTTCCCGATCGGAATCGCGACCGCGGAGTTCGCGGATCTCGCGCGGGAGCAGGCCGCATCCGGGGAGACGCAACGTCTCGTGACGAGCCTGACCGGGCGGTCCCTCATCATCGGCGCGGAGCGGCTGGATTACACGAAGGGTCTGCCGGAGCGCATGCGGGCCTTCGCGGCGCTGCTGAAGCGATGGCCAGAGCACCGCGGCGCCGTCACCTACCTCCAGGTTGCCGCGCGCTCGCGCGAGGACGTGGAGTCCTACAAGGAACTGAAGCGCGAGATCGAGCGCCTGGCCGGGACGATCAACGGCGAGTACGCGGACGCGGACTGGACGCCGGTGCGCTACGTCGGCCGCGCGCTGCCCCGGGGGACGCTGGCGGGATACTACCGCGTGTCCCACGTCGGGCTGGTGACGCCGGTGCGGGACGGCATGAACCTCGTTGCGAAGGAATACGTGGCGGCCCAGGACCCGGAGGATCCGGGGGTGCTGGTCTTGTCGCGCTTCGCTGGGGCAGCGGAGAGCATGCCGGAGGCGCTGCTGGTGAATCCGCTCGATGCGGTCGGCGTCGCCGAGGCGCTGGATCAGGCGCTGCGGATGCCGCGGGGCGAAAGACGGGCGCGGCATGCGGCGATCTTCGCGCGGTTGATCGAGCGCGACGTGTCCGGCTGGTCCGCGGACTTCCTGCGGGCGTTGGAGGGCGACGATCCGCTGGAGGATCGGCCGGCGACGCGCGAGGCGGCCTGAGGAAGGCTCAGCCTTCCCGCAATACGGCGACTTCGGCTTCGAGGACGCTTCGCGGCAGTTCGGTGATCCAGGTGGCCGGCGTGTCGAGCGCGGCGGCAAGCATCTGGCGGTATTCGGCCTGCGCGATTTCCTCGGCGCCGAAGCGGGCGAGGTGGTCGGTCAGGAACTGCGTGTCCAGCAGGGTGAAGCCGCCGCGCCGCATCCGAACGACCAGGTGGACGAGGGCGACCTTCGAGGCGTCGGTCGCGCGCGAGAACATGCTCTCCCCGAAGAAGGCGGCGCCGATCCGCACGCCGTAGAGGCCGCCGACGAGGGCCCCGTCCTGCCGGACCTCGATCGAATGCGCATGGCCGAGGGCGTGGAGATCGTTGAAGAGGCGCTCGATCTCCGGGTTGATCCAGGAATCCTCTCGGCCCGGTGCCGGGGCGGCGCAGCCGGCGAGGATGCCGGCGAAGTCCTCATCGGCCGCGACCGTGAACCGGTCCGAGAGGACGGTGCGGCGCAGGCGGCGCGGCAGGTGGAAGCGGTCGAGCGGCAGGACGCCGCGCATCCGCGGGTCGAGCCAGTAGAGGCGGTCGGAGCCGCGGCTTTCGGCCATGGGGAAAAGGCCGAGCCGGTAGGCGCGGAGGACGAGGTCGGGGGTGAGGGCGAGGTGACGGCGGCTCATGGGTCGGCGACCTCCATGCCGAGGGCGCGGGCGGCGGTGGCCATGGCCTTGTCGCAGGTGAGGACTGGGAGGGCGAGGCGGGAGGCCATCGCGAGATGAAGCGCGTCGGGGGCCCGGAGGTTCACATCGAGGCGGCGGAGCCAGACGGTCGCGAGCGAGACCTCGGCAGGCGTGAGGACGGCAGGCGTGAGGACGGCAGGCTCCGTGTCCTGCCGTCGCCATTCATCGAAGGCGTCGAAGGCGTCGTGTCCGGCCTGTCGGGTCATGGGGCGCATCCGGACCTCCCGCGTGATCACCGCGGAAAGCTCCGCCGCAGCGAAATAGGACACGACCAGCGCCACTCCGGTCGAGAGAAACGCGCCGGCCCGATCGGTCCAGAAATCGGAGCGGAAGAGCGGGACGATGGCGCTCGTATCGAGGAGGATACGCAGGCTCAGGGACCCTCGTCCCGCATCCTACGGACGAGGTCCGGCCCGCTTGGCGCGCCGGGAGCGGGAGCGGGAGCGGGAGTCACGCGCACCGAGTCGAGCCAAGCCAGGCGCTCGGGGGACATTGGTCCCGGCGTCCGCCGCAGCGCGTTCAGCGAAGCCTTGATCCCGACACCGCCGGCTATGATGACCTCCTCCCCCTGCGCGGCGCGCTGGAGGAAGGCAGGCAGGCGCTCAAGAGCCTCCTCGATGCTGTAGGTGGCCATGGGCGGAGTATAGGTACCACCCCCAACCGCTTCCACCGGAACCGGGCGCTACCCGCCCCCGTGCCGAGCCACGAAGCGTTCGAGCCAGTGGATGGTGTAGTCGCCCGCCTGGAACTCCGGATCGTCCATGATGATCTGATGCAGCGGGATGGTCGTTGCGATCCCGTCCACCACCATCTCGGTCAGCGCGCGGCGGCAGCGGGCGATGGCCTCGGCCCGGGTCGAGCCATGGACGATGAGCTTCGCCACGAGGCTGTCGTAATGGGGCGGGACGGAGTAGCCGGCGTAAAGCGCGGAATCGACCCGGACGCCGAGGCCGCCGGGGGCGTGGTAGGCGTTCACGCGACCGGGCGACGGGCGGAAGGTGACGGGGTCTTCCGCGGTGATCCGGCACTCGATGGCGTGGCCGCGGAACTGGACGCCGGACTGGTCGTAGCCGAGCGGCTCGCCGGCGGCGACCCGGATCTGTTCGCGCACCAGATCCACGCCGCAGACCATCTCGGTCACGGGGTGCTCGACCTGCAGGCGGGTGTTCATCTCGATGAAGGCGAACTGGCCGTCCTGCCAGAGGAACTCCAGCGTGCCGGCGTTGCGGTAGCCGAGCTCACGCAGGGCAGCGGTGACGGTGCGGCCGAGGGATTCGCGGTCGGCCGTCGTCAGTACGGGGGAGCCGGCTTCCTCGACCAGTTTCTGGTGGCGGCGCTGGAGGGAGCAGTCGCGTTCGCCGAAATGCACGACGTTCCCGTAGGTGTCGGCGAGGACCTGCATCTCGATGTGGCGGGGCCGGTCGAGGTACTTTTCCAGGTAGACGCTGTCGTCGCCGAAGGCGGCCTTGGCCTCGGTTCGCGCGACGCGCCAGGCTTCCTCCAGCTCGTCCTCGGAATGCGCGACCTTCATGCCACGGCCGCCGCCGCCCGCCGCCGCCTTGATGAGGACGGGGTACTTCACGGAGGCCGCGACGTCCCGCGCCTCCTCGAGCGAGGCCAGCGCGCCGGGGGAGCCGGGGACGAGCGGCACGCCGAGCCGGCGCATGGCGTCCTTCGCGGCGATCTTGTCGCCCATGACGCGGATATGCTCGGGCTTCGGGCCGATGAAGGTCAGGCCATGGGCCTCCACCATCTCGGCGAAGCGGGCGTTCTCCGACAGGAAGCCGTAGCCGGGGTGGATGGCCTCGGCGCCGGTGATGGTGGCAGCGGAGAGGATGGCGGCGACATTGAGGTAAGAATCGCGGGCGGAGGGCGGGCCGATGCAGACGCTCTCATCGGCCAGGCGAACGTGCATCGCCGTGTCGTCGGCGGTCGAGTGCACCGCGACGGTGCGGATGCCCATCTCCTTGCACGCGCGATGGACGCGCAGCGCGATCTCACCGCGGTTGGCGATGAGGATCTTGTTGAAGGCGGGCACTTCTTACTCGATCACCAGCATCGGCTCGCCGAACTCCACGGGCGTGCCGTTCTCGATGAGGATGCGGGTCACGGTACCCGACTTCGGCGCCTTGATCTGGTTGAAGGTCTTCATCGCCTCGATCAGCAGGACCGTCTGGCCCTGCGCGACCTTGCCGCCGAGGGTGATGAAAGGCGCGGCGCCCGGCTCGGGCGAGAGGTAGGCGACGCCGACCATTGGGGACGTGATGGCGCCGGGGGTGGCCGCCGTAACCTCCTCGCTCGCGGTCGTCGGGACGGAGGGGGTGCGAGGGCAACGCCCGGGGCCGGCGCAACGGCCATCGGCGCGGCCACGGCCTGGACGACCTGCGGCGGCGGCGCGGCGCGGACGACGCGGATCCGGCTCTCGTTTTCGACGAGTTCGATTTCCGTGAGGTCGGTCTCGCGCAGGATCTTCGCCAGGGCGCGGATCGCCTCGGGGTCGAAGGAAAGTCCGCTCATGCCGCCGGGCTCATTCTGATTCGTCCTGTACGATAAGGCCGGCCATCGCCCGGAGCGCGAGGGAGTAGCCCCCGACGCCGAGGCCGCAGATGACGCCGGTGGCCGCGCGCGAGACGTAGGAGTGGTGCCTGAAGGCCTCGCGCCGGTGGATGTTGGTGATGTGGACCTCGACGACCGGCAGCTCGACCGCGAGCAGCGAGTCCATCAGGGCGACCGAGGTGTGGGAGTATCCGGCGGGGTTGATGACGATCCCGGCGGCCCGGCCACGGCATTCCTGCACCCAGGAGATTAGCTCGCCCTCGCCGTTGGTCTGTCGGAAATCGATGGCCAGGCCGAGTTCGTCCGCCGTCTCGGCGCACAGGGCCTCAACGTCGTCGAGTGTGGCAGAGCCGTACTTCTCCGGCTCGCGCGTGCCGAGCAGGTTGAGGTTGGGGCCGTTGAGGACGGCGATCAGCGGCGGTTCCAAGGCGGGGTCCCGTAGAGTGGGCGGCGGGCTAGCAGGGGTGGGGGCCGGCGGCAAGCGCGGGCCTGTCGCGCCCGTGTCGCGGGCCCGCCGCGCTTGTCCCGCGGCGGGGCCCGGTCCACATGCCGGGCATGTCGGAGACGGTGTCGGCAGTGCGGATCACCCTGAACGGGGAAGCACGGGAATTCCCCGCGGGCTCCTCCGTGACCGACCTCCTGGCCGCGATCGGCCTTGACGGTCGGAAGGTCGCGGTGGAGCGGAACGAGGAGATCGTGCCCCGCTCCGCCTACGGCACGACGGCGCTCGCGGCCGGCGACGCGATCGAGATCGTCCACTTCATCGGGGGCGGCTGACCATGGACGGGCTGACCACCGCGGCCGCCGACGACACCTGGGAGGTCGGGGGCACCGCTTCCGCTCGCGGCTGGTCGTCGGCACGGGGCGGTACAAGTCGCTGGAGGAGACGGCCGCGGCGATCGAGGCCTCGGGCGCCGAAATGGTCACGGTCGCGGTGCGGCGCGTGAACCTGTCTGACCCGGCGGCGCCGATGCTGCAGGACTACGTGCCGCCGAACCGCTACACATACCTGCCAAACACGGCGGGCTGCCACACCGCGAAGGACGCGGTCCGCACGCTGCGGCTGGCGCGGGAGGCCGGGGGCTGGAACCTCGTGAAGCTCGAGGTCCTGGGGCCGCCGCCCTTCCTCTATCCCGACATGGCCGCGACGGTGGAAGCGGCCGAGGCGCTGATCCGCGACGGCTTCCAGGTCATGGTCTATTGCGCCGACGACCCGGTCGCCGCGAAGCGGCTGGAGGAGATGGGCTGCGTCGCCATCATGCCGCTGGGCGCACCGATCGGGTCGGGGCTCGGGATCGCCAACCCCTACATGATCCAGTCCATCAAGCGGCAGGCGACGGTGCCCGTGCTGGTGGATGCCGGGATCGGGACGGCAAGCGAGGCGGCGCAGGCGATGGAACTGGGCTGCGACGCGGTGCTGCTGAACTCCGCCATCGCCCATGCCCGCGATCCCGTGCGGATGGCGCGGGCCATGAAGGCGGCGGTAGAGGCGGGGCGGCATGCCTTCCTCGCCGGGCGGATGCGGCGGGGGTACGAGGCCGATGCGTCCTCCCCGATGACCGGGCTGATCGCGCCGTAGATCGGCTCAGGCGTCTCAGGAGTTCGGGACGGGAAGGTCCATCGGCGTGAAGTCCGCGACGTTGCGGGTAACGACGGTCAGGCCGTGGACCAGGGCGGTGGCCGCGATAAGAAAGTCGTAGGCCGGCCGTGGGCCTGGGACGTTCAGGCGGGCGCAGATCCGGGCGACCGCGGGATCACCGGCAGGGCGCGGCTGCCAAGTGGCGGATGATGGTGCCGTCTAGCCAGCGGCGGAAGACGGCACCCGCCACCGGATCACGCCGCTCGATCCGCAGGACACCCTTTTCCAGCTCCAACAGCGTCATCACCGACAGGAGCAGCGTGCGCGCAGGCTGTCCGGATATCCAGTCAACGACCTTGCGGTCTGCTCCGCCCGTCGGGGCCTTGCGGAGTTCCGAGACGACGTTCGTGTCGAGCAGTGAAGTCAGTCGAAGGTCACCTTGTCGCTCCAGACCTCGCGCGAAAGCTTCGGATCGAACTCCACGTCGCAGGGCTCCACCATCCCGAAGAGGTCGAGGGCGTTCGGCTCCGCGCCCGCCGCCAGCCGCTCATACTCATGGATCGTCATGAGGACCTGGGAAGGCTTGTCCCGGTCCGTAATGCGGACCGGGCCCTCCCGTGCCGGGCGCTTGGCTGAGCCGGTGTCCTGGTTGAACGCACGGCTGGTCATTGTCCGCATGCTCGATGTAGGAACGGTTCTACCAATCCGTTCAACACGCTCCCAGCAGCCACGCGCAGCCGGAATCCCGGGCCACGGCGCGAAGGCGGCTCATGACGGCAGGTGCCATCGGGAGGCCCGTCGCTTCTCGCCTCGCGCGCTCTTCCCATTCCGGGTCACCAGGGATGCGCACCGGCTGCGCCGGATCGGCCCGCGGCGCCTCGCGCAACGTGTCGAGCACGTCGTCCAGGTCGGCCGTGAACTCCTCCAGCGGCCGGAAGGCGGCGGGGTTCAGGGCGAGGAAGAACAGGCCGATGTCGTCGGGGTCTGCCGGGCCCTGGGTCCGCAGCCGCAGCGGGGTAAAGGAGGCGCCGGCGAGCGTCGCGCCGAGGATCTGGGCGAAGAGGCCGAGGCCGTAGCCCTTGTGCCCGCCCGTCAGCGTGGAGCCGCCGCCGAGGGGCGTGAGGCCGCCGACCCGTTCCCGCAGGAGGCGGTAGCCGAGCTCGGCGTCGGTCACGTCCCTCCCCTCCCCGTCCACGACCCAGCCGGCGGGGATGCCCTTGCCCTGGACGCCGTAGACGCGGATGCGGTTCGAGGGGACGACGCTCGTCGCCATGTCGAGCACGACGGGCGGGTGCCGGCCGGCGGGCGCGGCGAAGGCGAAGGGGTTGGTGCCGAGCATGGGCGTGGCGCCGCCCGTCGGCACGACGGTGGCCAGGCGCGTGGCGCAGGAGACCATCGCGATCAGGCCGCGGCGTACCGCGCGCTCGGCATAGGTGCCGCAGGCGCCGAAGTGGTTGGCGTTGCGCACCGCGACGACGCCGACATCCGCAGCCTCGGCCTTCCGGATCGCGAGGTCCATCGCGAAGCGGCCGGTCGGATGCCCCATCGCGGCCATGCCGTCGACCAGGGCGGTGCTGGCGCTTTCGCGGAGGATGCGGGGCTTCGCGTCCAGGCGGATCTGCCCGGCGCGGACCATCGGTGCGTAGACCTCGAGCATCGAGGTGCCGTGGGACTCGATGCCCTTGAGGTCGGCGTCCACGAGGACCTCGGCGGTGGTCGCCGCGTCCGCCTCGTCCAGGCCCCAGGCACGGAGGATGGCGCCGGCCTGAGCGCGCAGCAGTTCGGCAGGGATGCGCGGGGCGGGATCGGGGGTGGTCATCGGGCGGAGGATCGCGCGACCTGCTGCCGCCCGGAACCCCATCCTGCCCCCGCTTCCAACACGGGCGAACCACGATCTCCCGATCGTTTGCGGATGCGCAAGGCTCCAGGCCGGACCACAGCCTCGCCCCATGCGGCGACGGGCCACGCGCGACGGTCACGAAGCGACGGCGCCGTTCGCTGCGGCAGGACCACCCCGCGGTAGCAACGCTGCCCCCCCGGCGCCCTGTCCTCATCCCGCTCACGATTCCGCCGTTGCCATCTTCTGGCGGGGACGGGCGGTCGACAGCATCCCCCGCGGCATCCAATAAGCCGCGATGCCGAACAGTCCGGACGGACGGCCTGCCGCCGCGCCGACGACCCGCCGCGCCCTCGTGATCGCGTCCGTCATGGCGGCGCTCTTCATGATCGCGATCGAGGCGACCATCGTCTCCACCGCCATGCCGCAGATCGCGGGGCAGCTCGGGGACCTCCACCTCTACTCCTGGGTCTTCTCGTCCTTCCTGCTGACCCAGACCGCGGCGACGGTCGCCTTCGGCAAGCTGGCGGACCTGTATGGCCGCAAGCCCGTGCTGCTGGTCGGGATCGGCATCTTCCTGGGGGGCTCGGTCCTCTGCGGGCTGGCCTGGTCCATGCCGTCGCTCATCGCCTTCCGCCTCATCCAGGGCGTGGGCGCCGGGGCGATCCAGCCGGTCTGCATCACCGTCGTCGGCGACCTCTATCCCGGGCCGCAGCGGGCCAAGGTCCAGGGTTACCTCGCCAGCGTCTGGGGCGTGTCGTCGGTGATCGGGCCGCTGGTCGGGGCCTTCATGATCGGGCACCTGCACTGGGCCTGGCTGTTCTGGATCAACGTCCCGATCGGCGTCGCCGCGGCGGCGGGCTTCGCCGCCTACCTGCACGAGAACATCGCGCCGGCGGAGCGGAGCGTGGATGTGCTGGGGGCCGCGATCTTCACGGTGAGCGTGGCGTCGCTCATGGTCGCCCTGACCGGGATCGGCGCGTCGGGACACGGGATCGCGCTGGCGGCCGCCGGCCTCTTCGCCGTGAGCATCCCGCTCTTCGTGCTGCAGGAACGGCGGGCGCGGGACCCGATGATGAACTTCGGCCTGCTCGGGCGGCGGCCGATCGCGACCGCCAATGCCGTGACGCTGCTCGGCGGCATGTCGCTCGTCGGGCTCACGACCTTCCTGCCGATGTACGTGCAGGGGGTGCTGCGTCAATCCGCCATGGTCGCGGGCTTTGCGCTCACGATGACGGTGCTGGGCTGGCCGATCGGCGCGACGATCGCGGCGCGGCAGATGGCGCGTTTCGGGCTGCGGCCCATCCTCCTCTGCGGCGCGGCGCTGCTGCCGGTCGGGGCGGCCTTCATCGCGCTGCTCGGGCCGGGGAGCTCGGTCATCCCGGCAGGCGTCGGCTCCTTCGTCATGGGGCTGGGGATGGGCTTCCTGAACAGCGCGGCCATCATGATCGTGCAGGGCAGCGTCGGTTGGGAGGAACGGGCCTCGGCCACCGCGTCCAGCATCTTCTTCCGCAACCTCGGCAGCACGCTCGGCGCCGTCGCGCTGGGGGCGGTGCTCAACCTTGGACTCGCCTCGGGCCAGGGCGGGGCCCCGATGCTCGACTCCGAGCAAATCCGGCAGCTCCTCGACGCGCCGACGAATACGATGGACGTCGCCGTTCAGCTCGCCCTCGGGCGATCGCTGCACGCGACCTTCCTCGTCATGCTGGGGATCGCAGTCCTCGCCGTGCTCGCCGCGGCCTTCGTGCCCCGCGTAGCGCTCGAGGCGCGTCCCGCGACGGGCGCGGGCGGACGCCGCTGACGGTTCGGACGAACCGCATGCCCGTCCCCGGCGGAACGCCGGCGCCCCGGGGACCTCCAGTTGTCGCGGGCAGCCAACCCATCCACCGCCGCGGGCGTGGCGCCCGGGCGGGGGCGGGTCAGTGCGCCGCGCCCCCGCGCCGGGCTTCGGCAGCGTGACGAAGTACACCAGCGGCACCGCCAGGAAGAACAGGACGGCGATGACGACGAGGACGTCGTTGTAGGCGAGGATCGTAGCCTCCCGCGTGAGAAGGTTCGCGACGCGGCGGAGGGCGGCAAGGTCGGCGGCATCGCCGAGGCGCCCCGCCAGGCCGGCGGAGATGGCATCCACCGACGACGTCACGCCGGAGCGGGCCCAGGTCAGGGCCTCCGACAGATGGAGCCGGTGGAAGGCGGAGCGGTCGATCACCAGCGTGTTTATCATCGCCAGCCCCACGGCGCCGCCGAGGTTGCGCATGAGGTTGTAGAGGCCGGAGGCGTTCTTCAGCATCGCCGGCGGCAGGGTGCCCAGCGCGATCTGGTTCACCGGCACCATCGTCATCATCGTGCCGATCCCGCGCAGCGACAGCGGCAGCCAGAGTTCTGGCAGGGCGGAGTCGGCGGTCAGGCGGGACGTCAGCCACATGGCGTAGCCGGTCATGGCGAGCCCGCCCGCGAGGAGGATGCGGATGTCCATCACCTTGCTCAGCCGCCCGATGACGGGAGCCGCGATGAACATCGCGAGGCCCGTGACGAACATCGTCTCGCCGATCTGGAGCGAGTTGTAGCCGCGGATGCGCCCGAGGAAGAGCGGGATGAGGTAGACCGCGCCGTAGAGCCCTACGCCCACGATGAAGGAGAACAGCGAGCCGAAGGCGAAGTTCGCGTTGCGGTAGGCGCGCAGCTCCACGATCGGCTGCGGCGCGGTGAAGGCGCGCCAGAAGAAGACGAGGGCGCCGGACACGCAGAGGAAGGCGGCGGCCGCGACCGTCGGGTCGTCGAGCCAGTCCCAGCGCGGACCTTCTTCCATGACGTATTCGAGGCAGCCGAGGAAGAGCGCCATGGCGCCGAGCCCCCACCAGTCGAACTGGCGCAGCAGGCTGCGGTCGCCCTTGTCGATGTCGAGCGTGGCCCAGACGACGATCGCGATGAAGGCACCGATCGGGACGTTGATAAGGAAGAGCCAGTGCCAGGACAGGCTCTCGGTCAGCAGCCCGCCGAGCGTCGGGCCGATGGTGGGCGCGAGCGTCGCGGTCAGGCCAATGAGGACGGAGATGCCGGCCCGGCGCTCCGCGGGGAAGAGGATGAAGGCCGTCGCGAAGACGGTCGGGATCATGGCGCCGCCGAGGAAGCCCTGCATGGCGCGAAAGACGATCATCATCGGCAGGCTGCTCGCGAGGGCGCAGAGCAGCGAGAAGACCGTGAAGCCCGCGGCGGAGATCGTGAACAGCACGCGCGTGGACAACAGGCGAGACAGGAAGCCCGACAGCGGGATCATGACGATCTCCGCAATGAGGTAGGAGGTCTGGACCCAGGAGGCCTCGTCAGGCGAGGCGGCGAGGCCGGCCTGGATGTCGGAGATGCTCGCCGAGACGATCTGGATGTCCAGGATCGCCATGAACATGCCGAGCACCATCGTCATGAAGCCGACGAACTGCCTGCCGGTGACGTGCTTGCCCGAGGCGATCGGGGCGGGGCGGGCCGCGGGGACGCCGCCGGCTGGAGCGCGGCCGAGCCGCGCTGACGTTACGGACATGGCGGCGCCTCCCGGTTCAGCGAAGGTTCAGGGCGGAGGCCGTGGCGGCGATCACGCCGCGCGGCGCGTTCGGGTCGTCGCGCGTGTCCACCTCCGCCTCGACCGACAGGCCGGGGCGCAGGCGGGACACGTCCTGGCCCGGGGCGAGGGCGATGCGCACGGGAACGCGCTGGACGATCTTCGTGAAGTTGCCCGTCGCGTTCTCCGGCGGCAGCAGGGAGAACAGGGAGCCGGTGGCCGGCGCAAGGCTGTCCACCGTGCCGTGCAGCACGCCGCCGGCGTCCAGGTTCAGGTCCACCGGCTGGCCGACACGCATGCGGCGGATCTGCGTCTCCTTGAAGTTCGCCGTGATGAATTGCCGCTCGGCGGGCGGGGCGACGGCGATGAGGTTCTGGCCCGGGCGCACGTGCTGGCCGGGCTGGGCCGCACGGTTGCCGGCGATGCCGTCGAAGGGCGCGCGGATCACGGTGTAGGCGACGTTGCTCTCGGCGAGAGCGAGGGCGGCCGCGGCAGCATCGCGGCGGGCGACGGCGGCGCGGGCCTGGGCGTCGAGCACCGGCAGTTGCTGCTGCGCCGAGCGCAGGTTGGCCTGGGCTGACTGCACGGCGGCCTCGGCCTTGCGCTGGTTCGCGATGTTCAGGTCGTTCGTCTGGCGCGAGGCGAAGCCACCGGCGACGAGGCTGCCGGTGCGCGCGGCGTCGGCGGCGGCGCGCACGCGCTCGGCGTCCGCTTCGGCGATGCCGGCCTGGGCCTGGGCGATCGCGGCCTCGGCCTGGCCCCGCTGCGCCGCGATGGTGCCGATGCTCGCCTCGGCCTCGGCAAGGTTGGCGGCGGCCTGGTCGCGGCGGGCGCGGGCGTCGCGGTCCTCCAGTTCGATCAGGGGCTGGCCGGCGGTGACCGTCGCGTTGTCGGCGACGAGGATTCTCGCGACGTCGCCCTCGATCCGGGGGGAGAGGACGGAAATGTCGCCGCCGACATAGGCGTTGTCGGTACTCTCCAGGAACCGAGCGACGTTCCACCACCACGTCCCGCCCAGCCCGGCGCCGACAGCGGCGACGAGGCCGATGACGGGCAGCAGACGACGGAGGCGGGAGCGGCGCGGCGGGGGCGGCGCAGGCTCGCTGACGCGGATCTCAGGATCGGGGATGGGGCGGGCAGAGGCGTTCATGGCAGGACTGAACCGTTCAGTTCAGTGTGGGTTATGGGAGCGCCTGATCACATTGTCCATGGAAAACTGAACCGTTCAGTCTAATATGCCCGCGACCGCCGGGAGGCTTGTCCGTTGTCCGTTGCCGTCACCGCGTCCGTCGTCGAGTCCAGCCCGAAGCGAGCCGCGATCCTTGACGCGGCGGCAGAGCTGTTCCTGGCGCAGGGCTATGCGTCCGTCTCCATGGACGCAGTGGCGAAGGCGGCCGCCGTGTCGAAGGCGACGCTCTATGCATACTTCAGCGGCAAGGACGCTCTGTTCGGGGCGATCGTGGCGGAGCGGTGCGCGGCCATCACCGCAGAGGCGGAGGCGCTGCTGTCGGCTGATGCCTTGCCGGAGCAGGCGCTGCGGCAGGCGGCGCGGGTCTGGCTGAAGTTCCTTCTCTCGCCGCACACCCTGGCGATCTACCGGACGGTCGTGGCGGAGGGGCCGCGCTTTCCCGACCTGGCGCGGACCTTCCAGGCGGCGGGGCCATCTACCGGCCGCGCCTGGCTGACGCGTCTGCTGCGTGAGGAGCAGCGCCTCGGCCTGCTGCGGGCCGATATGGATCCGGAGGCGGCAGCGGGGCAGTTGGGCGCGCTGATGCGCGGCGACCTGCACCTGAGGGCGATGCTCGGAGCCGTACCCCCTTCGGACGAGGAAGTGGCAGCGGCGGCTGATGCAGCGGTGGCGATGTTCATTCGCGCCTACGGCGTACCCCGGGAACCGTAAAGCCCCCGGAAACTGCAGGACTGATCGGCGGATTTCGCCGGGTTTCGACAGCCGGTTCCGGCCGCTTTCCGGTCCGCCGACGAGGTCCCCGGAAAAAATCAGCGTTCACGGCCGATTGATCCTTGCGCAGGGTGGGTGCCGGGGCTATTTGCCCCCTCAGACGCAGTACGCACGTGCCTCTGGCCCACGCGGTTACGCAACGACGTCAAGCGTTCTGGCAACCCCCCGGGGTTTCGGCCGTCAGGTCGGGATCACGGGGCCTCACTTGGTCGCTGGTTCGTTCGACCGTTCGTCAACCCGGCTGGGCCGCCCGCACAAGGGTGGCGGCTCTGCCACATCCTTTGCGGAGGGTGGTGCGATGACCCCGAAGATTGCTCGCTTCCTGGCCGAGAACGACCTGGCGACGCCTTGCCTCGTTCTCGACGTGGACCGGGTCGAGCAGAATTACCGTCGCCTGAAGAGGGCCCTGCCCCTCGCGCGTATTTATTACGCCGTTAAGGCCAACCCGGCCCGCCCGATTCTCGAGCGGCTGGTCGGCCTTGGCTCCTGCTTCGACGCCGCTTCCTTTGAAGAGGTCTCCGCGGTGCTGGATGCCGGCGCGGCGCCCGATGCGGTGTCCTACGGCAACACCGTGAAGAAGGAGCGGGCGATCAAGGCCGCCTTCGAGCGCGGCGTGCGCATGTTCGCCTTCGACTCGGAGGAGGAGCTGGACAAGCTCGCCCGCTCCGCGCCGGGCGCGAAGGTGTATTGCCGCATCCTCGTCGGGAACGACGGGGCGGAGTGGCCGCTGTCGCGCAAGTTCGGGTGCGAGCCGGAAATGGCGCGCGACCTGATGATCCGCGCGGCGGGCCTTGGCCTCGATCCGTTCGGGCTGTCCTTCCACGTCGGCAGCCAGCAGACGGACACGGGCGCCTATGCGGCGGCGATCGCGAAGGTCGGTATGCTCTTCACCGACCTGAAGGATGCCGGCGTGAACGTTCGCATGGTGAACCTCGGGGGCGGCTATCCCGTGCGCTATCGCGCGGAGGTGCCGGAGATCGAGGCCTTCGCCGACGCGATCATGGGCGCGATGGTCGAGCACTTCGGCAACGCCATCCCCGACATGGTGGTCGAGCCGGGCCGCTTCATTGCGGGCGATGCGGGCGTGGTGCAGTCGGAAGTCGTACTCGTCTCCCGCAAGGCGACGGACGATCCGGTTCGCTGGGTCTACCTCGACGTCGGCCGCTTCGGCGGCTTGGCGGAGACGGAGGGCGAAGCAATCAAGTACGCCTTCCGCACGCCGCATGACGGCGGGGCGGAGGGTCCGGTGACGATCGCGGGTCCGACCTGCGACAGCACGGACACGCTGTACGAGAAGGCGAACTACCGGCTGCCGACGGCGCTGCGCGCCGGCGACAAGGTCGAGATCCTGGCGACGGGCGCCTACGTCACGACCTATGCTAGCCAGGGCTTCAACGGATTCGCGCCCCTGGCCGAGCACTACGTCTGATCCGGAAGGGAATGGGAGGAACCGCGGCTCCTCCCATTCCCGTGATCGCTCTAACGGTTTCGTAATACCTTCGGATTAGTCGTGCCATCGCGGTGCAGCACAGCCGGTGGTTGCATTCGCTGAAATTCGCTATGAGCATTCCCGATGTTCCATCGTCTCAGCCGCGGATTTCGCTTCCCTTTCCATGAACAACCGGTAATAAGAATGTTGGAAGACCGGGGGCTGACGTGGCGGAGATCCAGGAAATCTGGGCGAGTTACGGAGCCCTCGCATACGTTCTGGCCGCGTTGTGGGCCTTCTTCGAAGGGGAAACCTTCGTCCTCATCGCGTCCGCGCTGGGTGCCGCAACGGGGCTCGTCGATCCCTGGATCCTGCTCGTCGCCGTCTGGATCGGGTCGTTCCTTGGGGACCAGACCTGGTTCAGCCTCGGGCGCCGCTACGGCCCCGGCGTCCTCAAGCGCTTCCCGAACGCCGAGGCGAAGTTCCAGAATGCCACGGGGATGCTGGATCAGTATGGGACCTGGTTCATCCTGTCCTTCCGCTTCCTGTACGGCATCCGCAACGTCGCCGCAGCGGCCTGCGGGCTGGCGGGTTTCGATCGCAAGCGGTTCATGATGCTGAACTTCGTGGCGGCGGGCGTCTGGGCGTCCTCCTTCGTCGCGGCGGGCTGGTTCCTCGGCGGGCTGATCGGGCCGCAGAACCTGTTCTACGTGATCGCCGGCAGCGCACTTCTCCTCCTCACCGTGTTCCTCTACCGCCGCTTCCGGAGGCGGCGGGTCGTCGCCCCGGCCATCTGACCCAGCCCCGCCGTAATTTTTCCGGTCTCGGGGTGGGCGCCCGCCTGACAAGCCCGGCCGCCCGGGTCTAGGCTGGCGGGATGGACGAGAGTGACCGCAACATCCTCATCGCCGTGCAGCAGGACGGCGCCGCGGGGCTGGCGGACCTGTCCAAGGTCGCCGGCCTCTCCGTCTCCGCCACAGCCGAGCGCCTGAAGCGGCTGGAAGAACGCGGGACGATCCGCGGCTGGCACGCCGCCCTGAATCCGACCGCGGTGGGGTGTCCCCTCCTCGCCCACGTGCTCGTCGCGATCCGGCCGGGACGTGACGACGCCTCCTTCCGCAAGGCAGTGCGCCGGGCGGAGAACGTGTTGGAGTGCCACGCGGTCAGCGGGCGCTGGAACTACATCATCAAGCTCCGCGTCCCCGACCTCGCCGCCCTCAATGCCTTCGTGGCGGAGGAGATCCGATCCCATGCAGGCGTGGAGCGGACCGATGTCATGGTTGCGCTCGGCACGGAGAAGGAGACGATGATCCTCCCCGTCGCGCCTGCCGACGAGGAATAGGCGGCCCCCCGGGGAGCGATCCGGACGGGGCGAGCCGCACGGTGGCCCGCCCCGGCACAGGTCAGCGCATCACCGCGGGCCGGGTACCCATGGCGACGGTGCGCTCATCCGCCCGCGGCTCGTAGGTGATACCGCGCTTGGACGCCCACACGTTGGTGAGCTGGAAGAGCGGGATGATGCCAAGGTCGTCCATCGCCACCTTCACCGCCTGCTGCAGGGCCTTCTCCCGCTCCCCGTCGTCGAGGATCGCGGTCGCGCGCTCCGTCAGCGTGTCCAGCGCCGGGTTCGAGTAGCGCCCGTTGTTGCTGGCCCCCGTGCGCTTCGCCGCGTCGAAGGTATTGAGGATGTTGACCAGGAGGTAGGAGGCCTCCCCCGTCACCGATCCCCAGCCGACGAGGCGGATCGCGTATTCCTGCCGCGCGTTGCGAGGGGAGAAGGCGGCCCAGGGCTGCGCGTCCACCTGCGTCTGCACGCCGACCCGCGTCCACATCTGGGCGATGGCCTGGATGGTCTGGGCGTCGTTGGGGTAGCGGTCGTTCGGGCCGTGCAGGGTCACGCGAAAACCCTGCGGGAACCCGGCCTCAGCCAGCAACGCGCGGGCGCGGTCGGCCTGGAAGGGCGGGGGCGTGACCTCCGGGTTGTAGGAGTACGAGCCGGGCGGCAGCCACTGTCCCGTCGGCTGCGCCGTGCCCTGCATGATCTGGCGGCACAGGGCCTCACGGTTGATCGCGAGGGACAGGGCCTGCCGCACCTTCAGGTCGCGGAACGGGTTGCGGGGAAGCGGCGTGCCGGCGTTGTCCGTGACGTAGGGCGAGGGGCCTTCGCGGGAAAAATCGGGGAAGAGGTAGATCAGCCGGAGGCCACCGATCTCGGCGATCGAAACGCGGTTGTCGCCCCGCATGCGGGCGAGGTCGCTCGTCGGCACCTGGTCGATCAGGTCCACGTCTCCGGCGAGCAGGGCCGCGGCGCGGGAGCTGTCATTCGCCATGAAGCGGTAGGACACGCGGGACCAGGGCTCGGCTCCGCCCCAGTAATCGTCGTTGCGGACGAGTTCCGTCCGGTCGCCCGGGCGATAGGCCGCGATCTTGTAGGGACCCGTGCCGATGGCTGCCCGGCCCGAGTTGAAGTCCGCCGTCGTCGCATTGCCCGCGGCATGCCGGGCGATGATGGCGACGGACGCCAGCTCGGTCGGCAGCAGCGGGTGCGGCGCCGCGGTGTGGAACCGGATGGTCAACGGATCCACCACCTCGGCTCGCGTGATGGCGCGGAGGAAGCCGCCGAAGCCGCCGGGGGAATTCGGGACGTTCGGCGCCCGTTCGACGGTGAAGGCGACGTCATCGGCCGTGAAGTCGCGGCCATCATGCCACTTCACGCCGCGGCGCAGCTTGAACTCCCACACCGTAGGCTCGACCGCCCGCCAGGATTCGGCGAGCCCTGGGGACACGCGCGCCGCCGCATCGCGCTGCACAAGCATGTCGAAGACGTGCATCGCGAGGGAATTGTTCGGGGAAGCGTTAAAGAAGTGCGGATCGAGGGAGGTGACGGAACCGCCGATGCCGACGGTCAGGTTGCGCTCCGCGCCGCCCGCGCCGCCCTGGGCCGCGCCTCCTTGAGCCGAGGCGCCGACGGCAGGCATGGCGAGGGCCGCGCCGGCACCCAGCAGGGCTCGGCGGGTGGGGTGGATGGTCAAGGCTTGGCCTCCCGGTCCGGTTCATGCATGGGCCGAAACTAGCGGCGGTTCGGGCCGGCTGCTAGGATCGGGGCACGAGGCGGTGGCGAACGCTGCCCGGGGGGCGACATGATGAGAAGGCACCTTCTGGCGGCCGTGACCGCGATTCTGCCGTCGGTGGCGATGGCTCAGGCGCCGGGCGCCGCGCCGCCGAACACGGCGATGCTGACGATGGGCGTCGGGTCGCCCGTGACGTCGCTCGACCCGCATTACCACCAGTTGTCGCCGAACAACGCGGTTTCGGACATGATCTTCGACAAGCTGGTCAACACCGACGCACGCGCGAACAACGTGCCGGGCCTGGCGACGGAATGGCGCGCGGTCGGGCCGACGACCTGGGAGTTCAAGCTGCGGCCGGGCGTCCGCTTCCACAACGGGCGCGAGTTCACCGCAGAGGACGTGGCCTTCACGATCGGCCGCCTGCCGAACGTGCCGAACTCGCCGTCCTCCTACGCCATCTATTCCCGCCCGATCACGCGCATCGAGATCGTGGATCCCCTGACGGTGCGCTTCCACACGGCGCAGCCCTATCCGCTGCTGCCGCTGGACATGACGAATGTCCGAATCCTCAACCGTGCGACGAACGAGACTTCCACGACCGAGGATTTCAACGCCGTGCGTGCCGCCGTGGGCACGGGGCCGTACCGCGCCGTCGAGCATCGGAACGGCGACCGCATCCTGTTCGAACGGAACGATGCCTACTGGGGTGATCGCCCGGCCTTCGCGCGCGTGAACTACCGGATGATCACGAACGACGCGTCGCGCACGGCCTCGCTGCTCGCGGGCGACGTGGACGTGATCGACCAGGTCCCGACGACGGATCTGACGAAGTTGCGGGCCGACAACCGCGTTTCCCTGTCGGAGATCGTGGGGTTGCGGCTGATCTTCCTCGGCCTCGATCACCTGCGCGCGGCGAACGAGAACTCACCCTTCGTCACCGACAATGAGGGGCGGCCGCTCGGTCGCAACCCGCTGCGCGACGTGCGCGTGCGTCGGGCCCTTTCCATGGCGATCGATCGGGAGGCCATCACGTCCCGGATCATGGAGGGCGCGGCGACGCCGGCGTCCCAGTTCCTGCCGCCGGGGACTTACTCCCACGTTCCCGACTTGCCGGTCACGCGCTTCGATCCGGAGGGTGCGCGGCGGCTGCTGGCCGAGGCCGGCTACCCCCAGGGCTTCCGCATCCAGCTGAACACGCCGAACGACCGCTACATCAACGATTCCCGCATCGCGCAGGCGGTCGGGCAGATGTGGACCCGGGTCGGCGTCCGCACGGGCGTCGAGGCGCAGACCTGGGCGCTGTTCGTCGGGCGCGCGGCGCGGGCGGAATACTCGTCACACCTGATCGGCTGGGGCTCCAACCCCGACGGCTCGCATCCGCTGCGCAACATCATCGGCACCGTCAGCAGCGAGCGGGGCTGGGGCGCGTCGAACCGCGGGCGCTACTCCAACCCGGAGATCGACGCACTGATCGTCGAGTCTCTGTCCGAACTCGACAACGAGAAGCGGGAGCAGATCCTCGTGCGCGCGCAGCGGATGGCGGCGGAGGACGTGGCCGTCATTCCGCTGCATATCCAGACCAACATCTGGGCATCACGTCGCGGCCTGACGATCGACGCGCGCGCGGACGAGCTGACCCGGGCGCAGGACGTGCGCCCCGCGGCGCGGTAAGGACCGGGCGAGGTGAGCGTCTATCTCCTCCGGCGGCTCATCCAGGCCGCCCTCGTGATGTTGATCATGTCGGTGATCGTGTTCATCGGCGTGTACGCGATCGGCGATCCGGTGGAGATCCTCATCTCGCCCGATGCGGACCAGGCGGAGCGGGCGCGGGCCATCGCGGCGCTCGGCCTCGATAAGCCGCTCTGGGAACAGTACTTCGTCTTCCTGTCCAACGCGGTGCGCGGAGACCTCGGCCGGTCCTTCGTGTTCAACGAGCCCGCGCTGCAACTCATCGCGCAGCGGGCGCCGGCGACGCTGGAGCTGGCGATCGGCGCGACCTTCGCGGCAGTGCTGATCGGGATCCCGCTCGGGCTCTACGCAGGGCTGCGGCCGCATTCGCTCGGCGCGAAGGCGATCATGGCAGGGTCCATCCTCGGCTTTTCGCTCCCGACCTTCTGGGTGGGGCTGATGCTCATCATGGTCTTCGCGGTGCAGCTGGGGTGGCTCCCCTCCACCGGGCGGGGCGAGACCGTCGAGATCCTGGGGATGCGCTGGTCCTTCCTGACCCGCGACGGACTGGCCCACATGCTCATGCCCGCGCTCAATCTCGCGCTATTCAAGATCAGCCTCGTCATCCGCCTGACCCGCGCCGGCGTGCGGGAAACGATGCTGATGGACTTCGTGAAGTTCGCCCGCGCCAAGGGGCTCTCGCCCTTCCGGGTCACCTTCGTGCACGTGTTCAAGAACATCCTGATTCCCGTCATCACCGTCACGGGGCTCGAGCTCGGCTCGACGATCGCCTTCTCCGTCGTGACGGAGAGCGTCTTCGCCTGGCCGGGCATGGGCAAGCTGATCATCGACAGCATCAACGTCCTCGATCGACCCGTCATCGTCGCCTACCTCATGGCGATCGTCCTGATGTTCATCGTCATCAACCTGGTCGTGGACCTCCTCTACTCCGTCCTCGATCCCCGCGTGCGGCTGGAGAGCAAGGGATGAGCGTCACCACCGCCCCCGGCGCGGTCGCCGCGCCGACACCGCCGAAGGTCGAGACGCCGTTCCAGCGCTTCGTCTCGGAGTTCATGGAAAGCAGGATCGCGGTCGGCGCGCTGATCGTCTTCGTCGTCATCGCACTGATCGCCATCTTCGCCCCGCTGATCGCGCCGCAGAACCCCTACGACCTCGCGCAGCTGGACATCATGGACGGGCGGCTGGAGCCGGGTTCGCGGAACGGCGACGACACGATGACCTTCTGGCTGGGTACGGATGACCAGGGGCGGGACATGCTCTCGGGCATCATGTACGGCCTGCGGATCAGCCTGATCGTCGGCGCCGGGTCGGCGATCGTGGCGGCACTCGTTGGTGCTTCGCTCGGGATGCTGGCGGCCTATGCCGGCGGGCGGACGGATACCGTGATCATGCGGGCGGTGGACCTGCAGCTGTCCTTCCCGACGATCCTGGCGGCGCTGATGATCCTGGCCTTCCTCGGCAAGGGCATCATGAATGTTGTGATCGCGCTGGTGATCGTGGAGTGGGCGTACTACGCCCGCACCGTCCGCGGGACGGCGCTGGTCGAACGGCGGCGGGAATACATCGAGGCCGCGCAATGCCTCGCCCTGCCGACGCGGCGCATCATCTTCCGCCACCTCCTTCCCAACTGCATGGCGCCGCTGATCGTCATCGGCACGATCCAGATCGCCCGCGCCATCGCGCTGGAGGCGACGCTCTCCTTCCTCGGCCTCGGCGTGCCGATCACGGAACCGTCGCTCGGTCTGCTGATCGCCAACGGCTATGAGTACATGCTCTCCGGGAAGTACTGGATTTCCTTTTATCCGGGCATCGCGCTGCTGGTCACCATCGTCTCCATCAACCTCGTCGGCGACCACCTGCGCGACGTGCTGAACCCCCGGCTGAAGAAGTGAGCACGACGCTGTCCGCGGCGCCGACCGCCCCGGCCACGGCGCGCCCTGCCGTCACGCTCGACGTCCGCGGCCTGTCCACCTCCTTCTTCACCCGCGCGGGCGAGGTGAAGGCGGTGAACGACGTGTCCTTCACGGTGGGACGCGGGCAGGTAATGGGGCTGGTGGGGGAGTCCGGTTCCGGCAAGACGGTCACGGGCTTCTCGATCATGCGGCTGGTGGACGCCCCGGGGCGGATCACCGGCGGGCAGATGCTGTTCGGCGGGCGCGACCTCGTCACGGCGTCCGAGGAGGAGATGCGTGCGATCCGGGGCAACCGGATCGCGATGATCTTCCAGGACCCGATGATGACGCTCAATCCGGTCTTGCGCATCGACACGCAGATGATCGAGACCATGCAGGCCCACGTGAAGATCAGCAGGGAGGACGCGCGCCAGCGCGCCCGAGACACGCTGGGCATGGTCGGCATCCCCTCGCCGGACGAGCGCCTGAAAGCCTATCCGCACCAGTTCTCCGGCGGCATGCGGCAGCGCGTGGCCATCGCCATCGCCCTGCTCCACAGCCCCGAGCTGATCGTGGCCGACGAGCCGACGACGGCGCTGGATGTCACGATTCAGGGGCAGATCCTGGCGGAGGTCCAGAAGCTCGCGGCGACGACAGGCACCTCGCTTATCTGGATCACGCATGACCTTTCGGTCGTGGCGGGCCTCGCGGACGACATCGCCGTCATGTACGCCGGCCGTATCGTGGAAACGGGCGACGTCTCCGACGTGCTGGACCACCCGATGCACCCCTACACGGTCGGGTTGCTCGGCTCCGTCCCCTCCCGTAACCGGCGTGGCGAGCCGCTGCGCCAGATTCCCGGCATGACCCCTTCCCTGCTGAACCTCCCACCCGGCTGCCCCTTCCAGTCCCGTTGCCCGCGCGCCGCTGAGGTCTGCCGCAACGATCCCGCGCTGGACGAGCTGCTGCCGGATCACCGCGCCCGCTGCTTCCTGCCGCACCTGGGGGCGGCGGCGTGAGCGCCGTGCTGGAACAGCCGCCCGTCGCTTCGACCGCGGCGCCGATGATCGAGGTGCAGGGCGTCTCCCGCCGCTTCGCCAAGCGCCTGGACATCGCGGGCAAGATCCTGGCGAAGCTCGGCATGCCGCTGCGCGACGAGGTCGTGCACGCCGTGGACAAGGTGGACCTGACGATCCGCAAGGGCGAGGTCGTCGGGCTCGTCGGGGAATCCGGCTGCGGCAAGTCCACGCTGGGCCGCATGGTTGCGGGCATCCTGCCGCCGTCGGACGGCACGATCCTTTGGAAGGGGCGCGACCGCGATACGCTCTCGGGCAAGGAAGCGCGGGCCGCGATGCTGCAGGCCCAGATGATCTTCCAGGACCCGATGTCCTCCCTCAACCCGCGCCTGAAGGTGCAGGACATCATCGGGGAGGCACCGCTCTTCCACGGGCTGACGACACGATCCGAACTCGCCCGCTACGTGGACGACCAGATGCGACGCGCGGGGTTGGATCCGGGCTTCAAGGAACGCTACCCGCACCAGTTCTCCGGCGGGCAGCGGCAGCGCATCGGGATCGCGCGGGCGCTCGCGGTGCAGCCGGAGTTCCTCGTCTGCGACGAATCCGTCGCGGCGCTCGACGTCTCGATCCAGGCGCAGATCCTCAACCTGTTCATGCGGCTGAGGAAGGAGCTGGACCTCACCTACCTCTTCATCTCGCATGACCTTGGCGTGGTGGAACATCTCTCCGACCGCGTCGTGATCATGTACCTGGGGCGCGTGGTGGAGGAGGCGCCGAGCGAAACGGTCTTCGCCGGCGCGAACCATCCGTACACGCGCTCCCTCCTCGCCTCCGTGCCGCGGATCGAAGCGCGGAAGAAGGCCTTCGCGACGGTGCAGGGGGAGATCCCCTCCCCGCTCAATCCGCCCTCCGGGTGCCACTTCCACCCGCGCTGCCCGCATGCCTTCGACCGATGCCGCGCCGAAATCCCTGTGCTGAAGGACATCGCGCCGGGCCACCGCAGCCGCTGCCACCTGAACGACGAACCGGGCCGCGCGGGGCTGCCGACGTGACGCGCGCCGTCGTCGCCTTCCTTGCCCTTCTGGGGCTGAGCGCCTGCGAGCAGCGCGAGGGCGCTCGCGGCGGCTATGTCGGCGGGGGCGGCGGCATCAACCAGTTGCGCTGACATGCGGTTGGCGCTGGACCACCTGCACCTCCGTTCCCTCGATCCGGAGGGAGCGGCGCGGTGGTACGAGTCCGTGCTGGGTGCGCGCCGCCTGCCGCCGCCCGATCCGAAGGCAGGGCGGGTCGTGCTGGACCTCGCGGGCCTGCGCCTCTTCCTGGACCTCGTGCCGGAGCGCACGCTGGCGGCACCGCGACCGCCGCATCTCGGGATGGAACATCTGGGTTTGGGCGTCTCCGACCTCGATGCCGCGCTCGCCGCGGCCCGCGCGGCCGGGGCCACCGTCGCGAACGGGCCGCTCGACATACGGGGCGTGCGCATCGCGTTCCTCGACGGCCCGGACGGGGTGGTGATCGAACTCCTGGAACGCGCGGCGGCCTGATGGCCGCAATCTCGCGCGGCGGCCTAATGGCCGCAATCTCGCGCGGCGAACTCGGCGGGGCGCGCCTGGGCACGACCCTCGTCTTCCTCGTCACGGGCATCGGCACGGGGGCCTGGGCGGCGTCGCTGCCGGCCTTTCAGTCGCGGCTGGGACTCTCCGAAGGGGCGCTGAGCATCGCCCTCCTCGCCTTCGCGGCGGGGGCGGTGCTGTCCATGCCGGTGGCGGGGCTGCTGGCGCCCCGGCTCGGCACGGGCCGGGCGACGCGGTGGCTGGGGCTGGCATTCGCCGCGGCAACGCTGCTGCCGCCGCTCGCGGGCGGGCTGGCGTCGCTCTCGGTCCTGGCCTTGCTGCTCGGCGCGGCAATGGGGGCGACGGACGTTGCGATGAACGCCCATGCCAGCCACGTCGAGTCGCGCTGGGATGGGGCGATTATGTCGTCCTTCCACGCGGCCTTCTCCGCGGGCGGGCTGGTCGGCGCGGGGCTGGGCGCGGGCATCGCCTGGCTCGGCGGGGCCGAGGGCTGGATCATGGCGGGCGCCGGACTGCTCTGCCTGGCGCTGGTCGGGGCGGCCTGGCCCCGGATCGGACCGGGCGAGGCAGGCGGCGGAGGACCGGCCTTCAGGTTGCCCGGCCGAGCCGCCCTCGGCCTCGGCGCCGCCGCGGGGGCCTGCATGGTGGCCGAGGGCGCCATGGCCGATTGGAGCGCGGTGTACCTTTCTACTGTCGCGAAGGCCTCTCCCCCGGTGGCTGCGGCGGGATACGCCGTCTTCTCCGCGGCGATGGTGCTGGGGCGGCTGACCGGCGACCGCATCGTGCGCGCCCTCGGCCCGGCGCGGGTCGCGGCAGGGGGCGGGGCGCTTGCGGCGCTGGGCTACGCGCTGGCCGCCGCTACGCCGGAGCTCGCGATCGCTGGGTGCGCACTGATCGGCCTCGGTCTGTCGAACATCGTGCCTGTGCTGTTCAGCGCGGCGGGGCGGCTCGGCCCCTCTCCCGCCACGGGGATCGCGATGGTGGCGACGGCGGGCTACGCGGGGTTCCTGCTCGGCCCGCCGGTCGTTGGGGGCATCGCCTCGGTCACGGGGCTGCGGGCGGCCTTCATCCTGCTTGCGTTGCTGGCAGGCGCGGTCGCCGTCATGGGCGCGCGGCTGCGGCGGGCGTGAGCGCTACGGCAGGACGGCGACGAGGTCGGTGGCGCCGGTATCCTCCCCCAGGCGGGTGAGAACCGCGTGCGCCTGGCCCCGATGATGGGTCTGGTGGTTGAAGAAATGCGTCACGACGATGGCGGTGGGACGCCTCATGTCCTGCTGCAGTGAACTGGCGAACCAGTGGAACTCGCCCGCGAGCCAGTCCGCCTCGATCGTGTCGGTCCAGTCGGCGACCCGGCGGTCGAGCGAGGCACGGAGGCGCAGCATCTCCTCCCAGGTCTCGACCATTCGTCCGCTGTCGCGGATGCCGACCGAGGGCTTCTCCCCGCCGTCGAAGCGGGCCATCCACATCATGTCGGCCCAGATCAGGTGCGACAGGGTGGCGTGGAGAGAGCCGAAGAAGGCGCCCTCCTCCCGCCGGCGCGCCTCGTTCGGCAGGCGTGCCGCAGCGACGTAGAGGCGGCGGTTCATCTCCGCGTTGTAGGCGGCCATCATGCGGCACCAGTCCGGCGTGATCACGCGACGCGCTTCCAGAAGAAGGTCGTGTCCACGGGGGAGCCGTCCGGCTCGATCGCGTAGCCCGGCACCGTCCCGACCTCCATCCAGCCGAGGGCGCGGTAGAGCACGGCGGCTTCCCGGTCGCTCCAGGTGTCGAGGATGAGGAGTTTACGGCCGATGCCACGCGCCGTCTGTTCCACCCGTTGCATCAGGGCCCGGGCGATGCCGCGGCGGCGGTAGGCCGGGTCCACGAGGACCTTCGCGACCTCTGCCCGGTGCGGGCCGTTGGGCTGCTGCGCGAGGACGAGCTGCGCGGTGCCGGCGATCTGCCCGTCGCACCAGGCGACCAGCAGGACCGTCCCGCCGGTCGCGACGCTGGCGGAGACGCCGCGCCAGAACGCCTTCGCGATTTCGAGCGAAAGCGGCGGCAGGAAGGAGACGGAAGCGCCACCGTTCACGCAAGCGACGAGGATATCAGCCAGGCGCCGCTCCGCGCTCGCGGCCGCGGCGGCGTCCAGCGCGTCCACCACCAGCCCGACGGCCGGCTTGGCGTAGCGGAATTCCAGCGACTTCGAGATGTCGTCGAGGATGCGGATGGAGCCGGAGCGGACGTAGCCCCGCTTCTCGTAGAAGCGGTGCGCCGCCTCGAACCGCGTGTCGGTCCAGAGGATCATCCGCCGTGCGCCCTGGGCCACCGCGTGGCCCTCCGCCGTCCCGATCAGCGCGTGGGCGAGGCCGCTGCCGCGATGCGCCTTCGCGACGTACATCTTCGCGATCTCCCACGCCCGGTCGTCGTTAAGCGGCCGCGTCGCGACCATGCCGACGAGCGCGCCATCCTCCTCCGCCGCCCAGACCGTGCCACCGAGGCCTGCGAAGTAGGTCGCGAGGGTGCGCAGTTCCGGCAGCTCCCCGTCCACGTCGAGGATGCAGTTGGGGTATTCCGACCAGGCATCCCCGATCAGGCGGATGAAGCCCTCGGCGTCCTCGTCCCGCCCCGGCCGGATCAAAGGGGGATGAATGGTCGCCGTCACACCACGCCCCGGCAGAAGGCTTGGATGCGGGTGCAGGCCTCGCGCAGCGTGGCGTCGTCCGTCGCGTAGGACAGGCGGATATAGGGCGACATGCCGTAGGCCGTGCCGGCCACGGTGCCGACGTGGACTTCTTCCAGGATCGCCATCGCCACGTCCTCGTCCGTCTCCAGCCGGGTCCCGCTCGCGCTGTGCCGCCCCAGGAGGCCGGCCACGGACGGATAGACGTAGAAGGCGCCGTCGGGCCGGTGGCATTGCAGGCCCGGCGCCTCGTTCAACATCGCGACGACCATGTCGCGGCGGGCGCGGTAGCCCTCCATTCGCTCCCGCACGCCGTCCTGCGGTCCGTCCAGCGCGGCGATGGCGGCGGCCTGGGCGACGGTGGCGATGCCGTTCGTCGTCTGGCTCTGCATGTTCACCATTGCCTTGATCAGCGGCTTCGGCCCGCCGCAGAAGCCGACCCGCCAACCCGTCATCGCGTAGGTCTTGGAGGCGCCGTTCACCGTCAGCGTGCGGTCGCGCAGACCGGGTTCCACCTGCGCCACCGTCGAGAATTCGAAGGGCGGGTAGACGACGTGTTCGTACATGTCGTCCGCCATGATCCAGACATGGGGATGCTTGAGCAGCACGTCGGTCAACGCGCGCAATTCGTCCCGCGTCAGCGCCGCGCCGGAGGGGTTGTTCGGGAAGTTCAGCACCACCCACTTGGTCCGCGGCGTGATCGCGGCGTCCAGGTCCTCCGGCCGCAGCTTGAAGCCGTTGTTCTGGGGACAGGCGACGAAGACGGGCGTGCCACCGGCGAGTTTCGCGATGTCCGCGTAGGCGGTCCAGAAAGGAGTGTGGACCACCACCTCGTCACCCGGATCCACGCTGGCGAGCATGGCGTCCAGGATGACCTGCTTGCCGCCGTTGCCGATCATGATCTCGTCGAGCGCGTAGTCCAGGCCGTTGTCGCGGCGGAACTTGCGCTGCACCGCGGCCTTCAGTTCCGGCCAGCCGTCGTTCGGCGGGTACTTCGTGCGGCCCGCCAGCGCGGCCTGGTGGGCGGCCTCCACGGCATGCGCCGGCGTCGCGAAGTCCGGCTCCCCGACGGTGAGGGAGATGACCTTATGCCCGGCCTCGCGCAGCTCGCGCGCGCGGATCGACATGCGGGTGGAACCGGACAGCTTGACCTGTTCGAGGCGCTGGGCGAGCGCGGGCATCGGCGAGACCTGGACTCTGCGGAAGGGGCGGCGAACCTAGGGCCCGTTCCTTCCGCCGCCAACCCTCAGGCCAGGATCGCGCGCGCGTCGTCCCACATGCGCCGGACGACCTCGCCCGCGGGCTCCGCGCGGGCCAGGCGGGCGCCCTGCCCTGCCCACATCTGCAGGTGCTCCGCGTCGCCGGCGCGGAGCGCGGCGTCCCGCATCGGCCCGGTGGCCATCCGCTGCAACGGATAGGGCAGCGCGTCGTCGCCGACCGCTTCGGTCCAGGCGCTGCGAACAGCCCGGGCGAAGCGGCCAGAGAAGGCGCGCGTCATGACGGTGTCTTCGGGCCGCGTGCGGCCGATGGCCTCGGCCCAAGGCGGCGCGATACCGGCCTCCGGCGTCCGCAGCAGGGCCGTGCCGACCTGCACCGCCGCGGCACCGAGGGCCAGCGCCGCCGCCAGCCCGCGCCCGTCCGCGATCCCGCCCGCGGCGATCACGGGCACGCGGACCGCGTCGGCGACCTGCGGCACGAGGGCGAAGGTCGTGCCCGTCCGCGACGCGGCCTCCTCCGCTTCGAAGGCGCCGCGGTGTCCGCCCGCCTCCGCGCCGGAGACGACGACGGCGTCCGCCCCAGCCGTTTCCGCAGCCCGCGCCTCCTCGAGGCAACTGACATTCGCGAACCACGCGATTCCCCGCGCTCTGCACGCCTCGACGAAGTCGGGGGGATAGAGCCCCATGATGGAGGAAACGACGTTCGGCCCGGCCGCGAGGATCGCTTCCAACTGGGCGCCGAAGTCCGGCAGCCCCGGACCGTCGAGGTCGCCCATGTCTGCCCCGTGCGCGGCCAGCAGCCCGCGCATCCGTTCCTCCTGCACCGGGTCGCGGGGTGGCGCCGGATCGGGGATCCAGGTGTTGACCTGGAATGCGCCGTTCGAGCGCGAGCGGAAGGTCCCGGCCCAGTCCGCGATGGCCACCGGCCCCATCTGCAGGGCACCGAGGCTGCCGAGCCCACCGGCGTTCGCCACTGCTGCCGCAAGGGCCGGAGGCGAGGCGCTGGCCATCGGTCCCATCACGACGGGGACGCGGAGACCGAACCGTTCACAGAAGGCCTCGGCACGCTGCTTCGGCGTGGGCATGGTCGCGATCTCCGCTGGACGTCTCGCAAAGGCTAGCGCCAGGCGCCGGCGCGGGCGATCAGGCGCCGGTGCAGCGCACCTCCGCGCGCTGGGCCGGGCGCCCTCGGCGGGGCTGACACCGCGGGGCTTCGGCCCGGGGCTGGGTGGCTGGCGCGCACGCGTGCGCCCTGACTGTGGTCAGCCGGGACTGTGGTCAGCCGGGCGTCGGCGCATCCTGGGCCGGCCGTTCGAACTGCACGTCCCATTCTGTCTCACCCGTGCGGCGGAAGCCCGCGCGCGCGTAGAAGCGCTGCGCCGGGCTCCCCTTCAGCACCTCGAGACGGTGCGACAGGCCGGGGCGCTCCGCCAGGATCGCGTCGAGCACCGAGCGGCCGAGGCCGCGGCCCTGATGCGCTGGCTCGAGGTAGAACAATCCGATCTCCACGTGATCGCCTCGGGGCGCGACGTCCACGCAGCCCGCAAGGTCGCCGTCCACGAGGACCAACCGCATCGTCGCGGGATCGAAGCGCCGCCGCAGCATCGCCCGGGCCCGCTCCGGGTCGAACCGGCCGACACGCTCCAGGTGTTCCCGCATGGTGCGGAGGCGGAGGTCGAGCAGCCGCTCGAAATCCCCCTCCGCGGCCGGCGCGAAGGCGAAGTCCAGTGCAGGCCCTCTACTTGAGATCGGCGCAGAACCGCTTGATCCGCGCGCAGGCCTCGCGCAACACCTCGTCGCCCTCGGCATAGGAGATCCGCATGTAGCCGGGGAACAGGAAGGCGGAGCCGTGCACCGTCGCGACGCCGCCTTCCTCCAGCAGCGCCATGACGAAGTCCTCGTCGGTGGCCAGCTTGCGCCCGCCCGCCGTCGTCTTGCCGAGGCAGCCCTGGACGGAGGGGAAGACGTAGAAGGCGCCTTCCGGCGTGTTGCAGTGCAGGCCGGGGCATTCGTTCAGCAGGCGCACCACCATGTCGCGCCGGCGCTCGAAGGCCCGGCGCATCTCCTCCACCGTATCCTGCGGCCCGTCCAGCGCCTCGACCGCCGCGGCCTGGGTGATGGAGGACGTGTTGGACGTGGACTGGCTCTGCAGCTTGTCCATCGCCTTGGCCAGCGGCAGCGGCACGCCCGCGAAGCCCAGGCGCCAGCCCGTCATGGCATAGGCCTTGGAGCAGCCGTTCATCGTGACCGTGCGGTCCTTCAGCCCCGGCTCGACCTCGACGACGGTCGCGAACGTGAAGCCGCCGAAGACCAGCTTCTCGTAGATGTCGTCCGTGAAGACCCAGACGTTGGGGTGCCGCATCAGCACGTCGGTGAGCGCCTTCAGCTCCTCCCGCGTGTAGGCGGCGCCCGTGGGGTTGCACGGGTTGTTCAGCATCAGCCACTTGGTCTTCGGCGTGATGGCGGCTTCCAGCTGCTCCGGCGTGATCTTGAAGCCCTGGTTCGGCCCGGCTTCCACGATCACCGGCGTCCCGTCCGCCAGCGACACGATGTCGGGGTAGGACACCCAGCACGGCGCGGGGATGATGACCTCGTCGCCCTTGTCGAGCGTCGCGACCATCGCGTTGAAGATGACCTGCTTGCCGCCGGTGGAGACGACGATCTCCTCCGGCTTGTAGTCGATGCCGTGGTCCCGCTTGAACTTCCGCGCCACCGCTTCGCGCAGCTTCCGCGTGCCCGAGACGTCGGTGTAGCGCGTCTCCCCATTCTCGATCGCGCGGATCGCCGCGTCCTTGATGTTGCGCGGCGTCTCGAAGTCCGGCTCGCCGGCCGAGAGGGAGATGACGTCGCGTCCATCCGCCTTCATCGCCCGCGCCTTGGCGGAAATGGCGATGGTCTGGGACGGGGAGATCCGGTCCAGGCGCTCGGCGGTGAGGGCGGCGGGTGGAATGGCGTTCATCGGTCCGGGGTCGGGTTTCTGGCGGGGCGGGACCCTAGCCCCCTTCCCTGCGCCACGGAACCGCCAAAGGCGCCGGATCAGCCCCGCTTCCGCAGGACCCAGCCCGCTAGGCCCAGCGCCGCCCCGGCCAGGACCAGCAGCACCGCGGCCAGCGCATTCACCTCCGGCGTCATCCCGAGCCGCAGCATGGAGAAGAGCGCGACCGGCAGCGTCGTCCCCGCGGGTCCCGAGGTGAAGGAGGCGAGGACCACGTCGTCGAGGGACATCGTCAAGGCGAGCAGCCAGCCCGCGACGAGGGAGGGCGCCATGAGCGGCAGGGTGACGGTGCGGAAGGCGACCCAGGGCGTCGCGCCGAGGTCCGCCGCCGCGTCCTCGACGTCCCGGTCGGAGGTCGCGAGCCTGGCCTGGACGACGACCGCCACGTAGGCGGCACCGAGGGTCGCGTGCGCCAGCAGGACGGTCAGCGCGCCCCGGCCCGCCGGCCAGCCCACCGCGTTCTCCAGGGCCACGAAGGCCAGCAGCAGGGACAGGCCCGTCACCACCTCCGGCAGCACGAGCGGCGCCCCGGCCAGCGCGCCGAGGATCGCCCGCCCGCGGGACGGCCCGCCCCGCGCCATCGCCCAGCCGATGCAGCCCCCCAGCAGCACCGCGAGCGTCGCCGCCCCCGCGGCCACGCGGAGGGACAGCCACGCGGCCTCGACCAGGCGCTCATTGGCCCAGAGAGCCGTGAACCAGCGCAGCGAGAAGCCGCCCCAGCGGAAGGGCAGCCGGTCCGCCGAGAAGGCGTAGGCGATCAGCAGCACGACTGGCAGCCAAAGGAAGGCCAGCCCGATCCACATCAGCCAGCGGACGGAGCGCGGGATCCCGTGCGGACTCACGCCGCGCGCCCCAGGCGCTGGAACAGCAGGATCGGCCCGATCAGGAGCACCAGCAGCGCAACCGCCAGCGCCGAGGCGACGGGCCAGTCGCGGTTGCCGAAGAACTCCTCGAACAGCACGCGCCCGACGAGCGTGGCCTCCGCCGGGCCGAGCAGCGTCGGGATCACGTATTCCCCGGCCGCCGGGATGAAGACCAGCAGGAAGGCCGCCGCGAGCGCCGGGAACAACTGCGGCAGGGTCACCGTCACGAAGGCCAGCCCGGGCGTCGCGCCGAGATCCGCCGCCGCTTCCTCCAGCGAAGGGTCCAGCCGCGTCGCCGCCGCGAAGATCGGCAGCACGGCGAAGGGCAGGTAGGCGTGGACCATCCCCACCAGCATGGCGCCGTTGGTGTAGAGGAGCGGCAACGGCGCCTCGATCCACCCCGCGGCGCGGAGGATGCCGTTGATCCAGCCCTCGTCGCGCAGCAGCCCGATCCAGGCGCCGACGCGGATAAGGAATCCCGTCCAGAAGGGCAGCAGCACGGCGGCCAGCAGCGCCTCCCGACGGCGCGCCCGTGCAATCGCGATCCCCATGGGACCGCCGAGGAAGATGCAGCCCGCCGCCGTGGCCGCGGCGATGACGAGGGATTGGAGCAGCGCGTCCCGGTAATGCGGGTCGTCCAGAATCAGGCGCAGGTTGTCGGGGTTGACCCCCTGCCCGCGCCAGGGCGGCGCGTAGGGCGGGATCCCCTCGGCCTGCCAGGACACGGCCATGACGCCGACCAGGACGAGCGGCAGCGCGACGAACAGCACGAGCCAGGCTGCCGGGGCCGCACGGATCAGCCGCACAGGGGCACCACCGCCGCTTCGTCCCAGGCCAGCGCGACGGCGGCGCCTCGCCCGGGCGGCGCCCCGTCTTCCTCCGCGTGCGCCACCCGCAGCGACGCGCCCCCGGCAGGCGCACGACGAGCATGGTGTCGTCGCCGCGGAAGGCCGCTTCCTCGACCACGCCGGAGACGCCGTTGACGGTGGGCGCGGCCGCGACCAGCCGGACGCGTTCGGGCCGCAGCGCCGCCGCGACCACGCCAGGTGCGAAGGGCGCCGTCCCGCGCAGCACCACCCCGGGCGACACCAGCGCCCCGTCCTCGACGCGACCATCCAGGACGTTCGCCGCGCCGAGGAAGTCGGCGACGAAGCGCGTCGCGGGTCTTTCGTACACCGCGCGCGGCGGCCCTTCCTGCACCACCCGCCCGCGCTCCAGGACCGCCACGCGATCGGCCAGCGCCAGGGCCTCGGCCTGGTCGTGCGTGACCATGACGAAGGCGGCGCCGCTCTCGCGCTGGATGGCGCGGAGTTCGAACCCGGTCCTTCCCCGCAGCCCGGCGTCCAGCGCACCCAGTGGCTCGTCCAGCAGCAGCAGCCGCGGCCGCTTCACCAGCGCGCGGGCCAGGGCCACGCGCTGCCGCTGCCCGCCCGAGAGCGCGTGGGGCCTGCGCCCCTCCAGCCCGTCCAGCCGCACCGCGGCCAGCGCTTCGCCGACCCGCCGCGCGACATCCGCCCGCGCCACGCCGTCGCGACGCAGCCCGTAGGCCACGTTGTCGAAGACGTTCATGTGCGGGAACAGCGCGTAGGACTGGAACATCATGTTCACGGGCCGGCGGTGCGGCGGCACGCCCGTCAGGTCCGCCCCGTCCAGCAGCACCGCACCGGAATCCGCGCGCTCGAACCCCGCGACGACGCGCAGCAGCGTGGACTTCCCGCTGCCCGATCCGCCGAGCAGCGCCACGAACTCCCCGGCCCCGACATCGAGCGACGCGCCGTCCAGCGCTGGCACGTCCCCGAAGCGCCGGACGACGTCCCGGACGGAGAGAAGCGTCAACGGCCCGCCTTGAACCGTGACCAGGTGCGGCTGCGCGCACGCTCCGCCGCCGCGCCGGGCGCCGAGGCGGTGAAGGTGCGCGCCACCATCTCCGCCGTCGGGAAGACGTTGGGATCGCCCGCCACCTCCGGCCGCACGGAGGGCCGGGAGGACGGCACGGCGTTGGGGTAGCGCACCTGGTTCGTCACGCCCGCGATGACCTCGGGGCGCAGCATGAAGTTCACGAAGGCCTGCGCGTTCTCCGGATTCGGCGCGTCGGCCGGGATCGCCAGCATGTCGAACCACAGCTGGGCACCCTCCCGCGGCTGCACGTAGGTCAGCCCCTCCGAATCGCGGCCCACGCCCCGCCCCGACTCGCGCGCGCGCCCCTGCGCCTGCACCACGTCGCCGGAATAGGTGATGACGGCGCAGTATTCCCCGTTCGCCAGCGCATCCATGATGGCGGAGGACGCGACGATGGCCCGCACGTGCGGCCGGATCGCGAGCAGCGCCTGTTCCGCCGCCCGCAGGTCCCCCGCGTCGGCCGAGTTGGGATCGCGCCCCAGCCACCGCAGGACGGAGGGGATCACGTCGATCCCGCTGTCCATGATGGCGATGCCGCAGCGCGCGAGGCGCCGCGCATTCTCCGGCCGCAGGATCAGGTCCCAGGAATCGAGCGGCGCATCCGGCGCGAGCGCCCGGATGCGGTCGGGCCTGATCCCCATCCCGATCGTACCCCAGAGGTAGATGGCCCCGTGCGCGTTTCCCGGATCGCTCGACTCCACCTGCCGCAGCAGCGCGGCGTCCTGGTTCGCGAGGTTCGGCAGGGCCGCTCGATCCAGGCGCCGCAATGCGCCGGCGCGCACCAACCTCGAAAAGGTCGGCTCGCTCGTCGGCACGATCACGTCGTAGCCCGACCGCCCCGCGCTGAGCTTCCCTTCCAGCGTCTCCAGGCTGTCGAAGACGTCATAGCGCACGCGGATCCCCGTCTCCTGCTGGAAGCGCTCGATGGCATAGGGGTCGATATAGTCCGTCCAGTTGTACACGTTGACCACCCGCTCCTGCGCCATCGCGAGCGACGGGAGGGCGAGGAGGAGCGCGGCGAGGGCGCGGAGGAGGATCATGCGCGGACCCGTGCTGGGAAGGTTGGCGCGCAGGCTACAGGCGATCCTCGCCGCCCGGAACGGCCCGCGGATCGTGACGTTATAGGCCGTTTTTCCTTGACATAGGTTGTCGTTCCGGAGTAACGCCTGCTCGTCAACGGGTGAACTGCGCCCGTCCCCCACCCAGCCCTTGCCTGAGCCCCGCCGGCCCCCGCCGCGCGGGGCTTTCCGCGTTCGCGCCGCCTCGTCCCGCCGGAGCCCCCGCATGCCCTACGAACCGCAGAACCTCATCCCGCTCGTCGCCGCCGACAACTTCTCGATGTGGCTCTACCGGACGACCGACACGCGCGCCGTCGTCCTCGCCCCAGGCTACTTCGCGACCGCGACCAACCGTCTGCGCCCGGGCCACATCGTCGTCGTCCAGGCGGGCGACGCGACCTCCATCCTGCCGGTGCGCGAGGGCGGCGGCGTCGGCAACGGCCTCGTCGTGGACGCCTCCTCGCCCGCGTTGCGGCTGACCGCGGCGGGGCTGCTGGACTTCGACGCGGCGCTGACCGCCACCGCCGTGGCGCGCTGCCTCACCCTCGGCCCCGTGCCCGCCGGCCTCAACGTCGGCGAGGCCTTCGCGATCGGCGCGACGGTCACCGGGCCCGTCGCGACGGTGCGCTTCACCCTGCTCGACGCGGCCGGCAACGTCGCCGCCGGTCCCAACGACGTCGCCGTCGCCGGCGGCGCCGCGACGACGACCTTCACCGCCCCGGCCGCCGCCAACGGCTACCGCCTGCGCGCGGCCGATGCCGCGGAGCCGCTGGTGACCCAGACCTCGCCCTCCTTCGTGGTCCTCTCCGCCTTTGCCCTGCTGCTGGAGACCGGCGCGGGCCTGCTGCTCGAGAACGGCGCGCGCCTCGCGCTCTGAGCCGTTCCTGCCCGAAGCCCTCCACAGCCCGAAGCCCTCCACAGACGGAACCCCCGATGCCCGATAGCCGCATCAGCGAACTGCCGCCCGCGACGACCCTCCAGGACACGGACTACGCGCCGATGGTCCAGGGCGTCGGCGTCGGCGCCGAGACCCGCCGCGCCACCTACGCCCAGCTCCGCGGCTCCATCCAGGCGGAGCGCGCGCTGCACGTCCGCGACTTCGGCGCCAGCGGCAACGGCACGACCGACGACGCGGTCGCGATCCAGGCCGCGATCAACGCGGCCAGCGCGGCCGGCGGCGGCATCGTCCTGCTCGGCCCGCGGCGCTATCTCGTGGACGGGACGGACCTCGTCATCCCGCAGGGCGTGACGCTCGCGGGCGGCGCCGATCCCTGCGGCTTCCGGGTGAACAACGACTACACCGCCGTCCCCCACTGCATCATCCTGAATCCCGCGCGCACCATCCGCCTGCGGCGCAACGCGACGCTGGAGCGCCTGGCCGTCATCCGCAAGGGCTTCGTCGCCCCGTCCTCCGTCCGCACCGCGCTCGACGCGATCGCGGCCTTCTCCGGCACGGCCGTGACGATCGGCGACGGGAGCACCGGCGCCAGCGCGACCAACGCCACCGACGCGACCGTGCGCAAGCTCCTCATCGTCGGCTTCACCTGGGGCATCCGGTCGGACGGCGCGAGCCGCACGCGGATCCTCGACATCCTCGGCGACTGCACGAACGGCCTCTACCTCGGCAAGTCCTACGACATCGCGCACAACGAACGCATCAACTGGCACCCCATCGGCACGGGCGGCCGCACCTTCTCCTCCACGACCTACACGGTCACGGCCTGCGCGAACAACGGCGCCGGCCTCGTCCGTCTCACCTTCTCCGGCGCGCACGAATTGCAGGCCGGCGACCTGCTGATCGTTCGGAGCGTCGGCGGCGTCCCCGGCGCCAACGGCCGCTTCGCCGTCGCCGCCGTGCCGTCCGCGACCCAGGTGGACCTCGCAGGCACCACCTTCTCCGGCACCTATACGTCCGGCGGCACCGCCGACCCGGGCGTCACCTACCGCCGCGGCAAAGCCTTCCACGTCTACGACGTGGACATGCCGAACTTCGTCAACTGCTTCGAGTTCGGCCACGAGACGGGCTGGCACCTCGACGACCTCTGCCATGCCGTGCAGCTGACGAACTGCGGCGTGGACGGGTCGGGCCGCGACCCCAACTCGGTCGGGGTGCGCATCAGCGGCCTGTCCAACCGGAACAAGTGGTACGGCGGCTTCTGGTCGGACAAGGGCACGGCGCTGGTCGTGGAGAGCACGGCGGTGGACCACAACACCATCGCCGGCGTGATGCTGCCCACCGGCAACGGACGCTCGGTCCAGGTGGATGACGGGGCGCTGATCCTCGTCGGCTGCGACGTCTACGGCCAGGTCTATCTCGGCGACAACGCGGACTCCGTCCAGCTCGTCGGCTGCGACGCGAAGAGCGCGACCTTCGCCGGCCAGTCCGCCGCCGCCCTCGGCCGGCTTCTCGTGGTCGGCTCGCGCCTGTCCGCCGGCGCCGCCGTGGCCCGCCTCGCCGGCGGACAGGCGGAGCTCGCCTCCGTCTCCTCCGGCGGCACCTTCGAGACCCGCCTGTCCGCGCGGGGCGACGGCGCGGTCGCGATCCATCGGCGCAGCGGCACGCAGGGCGCGCAGATCCGGCTGAACGATGCGGCCGATGCGGTCTCGGCGACCTTCGGCCTTGCGAACGACGACGTGGTGATCGAGACGCGCGTCGCCGGTACGGTCGCCGAGCGCTTCCGCCTCGCCGCCTCGGGCGCGGTGACGCTCAGCGGCCCGCTGACCCTGCCGGCGGATCCGACCGCCGCCTCGCAGGCCGCAACCAAGGCCTACGTGGACGCCAATGCAGGCGGCACGAACCGCGTGCTGCGGTCCGGCGACACGATGACCGGGCCGCTCCCCCTGCCCGGTGACCCGACCGTCGCGCTGCACGCGGCGACGAAGGGCTACGTGGACGGCGGCACGGCCAGCCGCGTGGCCCGGTCCGGCGACAGCATGACCGGCGCGCTCACGCTCCCGGCCGACCCGACCGCCGCCCTGCACGCGACGACCAAGGGTTACGTCGATACGGCGGCCGGGACCCGCGTCGCGCGGTCCGGGGACGCCATGACCGGCGCGCTGACCCTGCCCGGCGACCCGACCGCCGCCCTGCACGCCGCGACGAAGGGCTACGTGGACGCGCAGTTCACGGGGCGCGCCATCCCCACCGCCACCGCTGCCGGGGCCACGGCGCTGACGGCCGCGGCGCACAACGCGCGGATGGTCATCGCCAATGCGGGCACGACGCTCTCGGCCGACTGGGCGGCCACGGGGCACGGCTTCTCCTGCATGGTCGTCAACCGCACGGGTGCGGACATGACGGTGGCGCTGACCGGCTTCTCCGGGCCGATCGCGAACGCGGATGGGAACACCCGGATCAAGGCCGGCGGTATCGCCAGCCTCTTCGCCTATTCGCCGGACGGCGGCACGACGAAGGTCATGCACCTCGCCGGATCGGGGGCACCCTGATGCTCGGCGCCATCCCCGCCGCGCTCGGCGCGCTCGATCCCGGCCCGCGCGTGCTGGTCGTGCCCGGCGCGCTCGGGTCCGGCCTCGCCTTCTCCCGCGCCTCGACCGCGCTCGGCCTCGGCGCCGACGGTGCCTCCTGGGCCAGCGCCGCGGCCAACCTGCCCCGGTTCCACGGCACCGCGCGCCGTCTGCTGATCGAAGGCAGCCGCACCAACGGCATCCGGAACCCGCTGTCCGAGGGCACCGTCGCCGGCACGCCCGGCACCACGCCGACGAACTGGGTCGTCAGCTCCTCGGCCAACGGCATCGCGCGCCAGGTGGTGGGGACGGGGGTCGAGTCCGGCGTCGCCTACGTGGACATCCGCTACAGCGGCACCGCGACGGCGTCGGGGACGATCTCCATCGCGCCGGAGGGCAACACGGCGGTCGCGGCGGCCGTCGGCCAGACCTGGACGGCCTCGTTCTTCACGCGGGTCGCCGGCGGCAGCCTCTCCGGCCTCACCACGACACTCATGATCCGTGAACGGGACACCGCCGCGGCTTCCCTCGGGACCGGCTCGGTGGCGGTCTCGCCCGGTTCGTCGCTGGCGACGAGCCGGCAGACGCTCACGCGGCAGTTGAACCAGGCGGCCTGCGCCTTCGTTCAGTCCTCGCTGAACCTGGCCTATGCCAGCGGCGCCGTGCTCGACGTGACGCTGCGGATTGGGCAGCCCGGGCTGGAGCTGGGTGCCTTCGCCTCCAGCCCGATCGCACCGCCGGCCGGCGCGCCGGCGGCGGCGACGCGTGCGGCCGACGCGGCGAGCCTGAGCCTCTCCGGCGCGGTCGCAGCGCAGGGGACGCTCGTCCTGCGCGCCCTGCTGCCGCAGCTCGCCGCCTCATCACTCGATCAGGGGTTGCTGCAGCTCGACGACGGGACGGACACGAACCGGCTGGTCCTGCGCAACACGGCGGGCGGGGGTCGGTCGCGGCGCTCGTGATCTCGGGCGGTTCGACGGCGGCGACGCTGACCGGCGGCACGGTCGCGGCGGGGACCGCCTTCCGTGCCGCGCTGGCCTGGGGGCCGGGTGGCACGGCGCTCTGCGTCACCGGCGGCGCCGTCCAGATGAGCGCCGCCGTACCCCCGGCGGGCGCCACGCGGCTGCTCATCGGTCACGCGTCCGCCGCGCTGAACCGCGCCCTGCACGGGGAGGTCGAGCGGCTCGAACTCTACCCCGCCCGCCTGCCCGATTCCTCGCTCCTCGCCCTCGCCAATTCCTGACGGAGAACGGACATGCCCGCTTCCCTCACCGACCACGCCCGCAACCTCCTGGCCCGCGCGCTCTGCGGCCGCGCGCCGACCCTGCCGGGCTCGGTCTTCGCCGCCCTCGGCACCGGCGGCACGGTCGCCGCCGGGCTGAGCGGCGAGCCCGCCGGCAACGGCTACACGCGCCAGCGCGTTACCTTCACCGGCACCGGCACGCAGCGGAACGTCGAGGCGCTGCGATTCGTCTTCGCCGCGGGGGCGGGGACGCTGACGCACGTGGCCCTCTACGACGCGCCCTCGGGCGGCAACCCGCTGATCGTCTCGACGCTCGCGGCACCCGTCGCGGTGACGGGGCCAGGGACGGTCACCTTGCCCGCGGATGCCATGACGGTGACACCGGCCTGACCTGGCGGGCGCTGCGGTCCCCGCGCCGCGCCGCGCGCCGGGGACGCAGCCGCCCGACCCCCGGTCAATGCCAGTCCCGGCTGCCCGGGAAGACCCGGGGCACCCCTTCGCGCGGGTCGTAGCGGGACCCGCGCACCACCTCGTCCGCCCGCGCCAGCGGCACTGGGACGGGCGTGCCGACCGCGTGCAGCCCGTCCAGCAGGTCGGAGCGGTCCTCCAGCCGCTGCCCCAGAAGGTGCACGATCGGCACCGCGCCCTCGTCGTATCGTTCCACGCGTCCCTCCACGAACAGTAGGCGCGCGGCGACGACGGGGGCGCGGTAGGCCTGCGTGGTGTGCTTGTGAAGGACGAGGTTCACGACGCCGAACTCGTCCTCCAGCGTGAAGAAGACGACGCCCTTCGCGGTACCCGGCCGCTGCCGCACCAACACGAGCCCCGCGACGCGCAGGCGCTGGCCCTGGCGACCCGCCGTGACGGCGCGGCTGTCGGCGCAGCGCAGCGCGTCGAGACGGGGCCGCAGCAGCGCCAGCGGGTGGGCGCGGAGGCTGAGGTTCGTGGCGCCGTAGTCCAGGACCGTGCTCTCGCCGCGATCTCCTCGGGCAGGCGCGGCTCCGCTTCCACCCCGTCCAGCAGCGGCAATGACCTGGCCCGCTCGGACTGCCGAGGGTCACGGCGCCGGGACGGGGCGGACAGGCTCGCGCCGGGCGCGGACAGGCTCGCGCCGGGCGTACCACCCTCGACGGCCGCCGCTTCCCACAGGGCGCGGCGGCGATCGAGGCCGAGGCCGCGGAAGGCATCGGCCCCTGCCAGCAGGTCCACGACGCGCCGCGACAGCCCCGCGCGCGCCAGTTCGGCCGGTCCGCCACGGATCATGGCGACGCGCTCCCCTTCCTCCTTCGACAGCCCGGACACCTGCCGCAGCCCCAATCGCAGCGCGAGGCCGCCCTTGCTCCCCGGATCCGGTTCCAGCGTGCAATCCCAATGGCTGGCCGTCACGTCGACAGGACGCACGACAACATCATGCTCCCGCGCGTCTCGCACGATCTGCGCCGGCGCGTAGAAGCCCATCGGCTGGGAGTTCAGCAGCGCCGCCGCGAAGATCGCGGGGTGGTGGCACTTGATCCAGGACGAGACGTAGACGAGGTGCGCGAAGGACGCGGCGTGGCTCTCCGGAAAGCCGTAGCCGCCGAAGCCCTTGATCTGGGACCAGCAGCGCTCGGCGAAGTCGGGCTGATAGCCGCGGGCGATCATGCCCGCGATGAACTCCTCCTGGAAACTGTTCAGTCGGCCGTCATGCTTGAAGCTGGCCATGGAGCGCCGCAGCTCGTCCGCGCGCTTCGGCGAAAAGCCAGCGGCAACGATCGCCATTTCCATCGCCTGTTCCTGGAAGAGCGGGACGCCGAGGGTATTCTCCAGAACGCTCTTCAGTTCCGGCTTGGCGTATTCCGGCTTCTCCAGCCCCATGCGGCGCCGCAGGTACGGGTTGACCATGTCGCCCTGGATCGGGCCGGGGCGGACGATCGCGACCTCGATGACCAGGTCGTAGAACCGCTTCGGGCGCATGCGCGGCAGCATGTTCATCTGCGCCCGGCTCTCGACCTGGAAGACGCCGAGAGAATCCGCGCGCGACAGCATCTCGTAGGTTTCCGCATCGTCGTCCGGAAAGGAGTAGAGTTCTGGTTGGACGTCCAGGTGCTTCTCCATCAGCCCGAAAGCGCGCTTCAGGCAGGTCAGCATCCCTAAGCCCAGCACGTCCACCTTCAGCATGCCGAGGATCGCGATGTCCTCCTTGTCCCATTCGACGGTGTGGCGGCCCTCCATCGCGGCCTTGGTCACGATCGCCAGCTCCGTCAGCGGCCCGCGGGTGATGACGAAGCCGCCGACATGCGTCGCGAGGTGGCGCGGGAAACCCTCCAGCTCCGCCGCGAGGTCGAGCGCCATCGCCAGCCGCGGGTCGCCTTCCGGATCCAGCCCCGCATCGCGCGCCATCGCCGCACGCTCGTCCATGTCGTAGTGCCAGGACCCCTTGGCGAGGCGGCCCGTGACATCGGCCGAGAGGCCCAGCGCTTTCCCGACCTCCCGGATCGCGCTGCGAGCGCGATAGCAGATCTGCGTCGCCGTCAGCGCCGCGCGGTCGCGGCCATAGCGTTCGTAGATGTGCTGGATCACCTCCTCCCGCCGCTCGTGCTCGAAGTCGATGTCGATGTCCGGCGGCTCGCCCCGCGCATCGGACAGAAAGCGGGCGAAGAGGAGGCGATGCTTCTCCGGATTCACCGCGGTGATGCCGAGGACGAAGCAGACAGCGGAATTCGCGGCGGAACCGCGTCCTTGGCAAAGAATGCCCTGATCCTTTGCGAAGCGGACGATCTCGTGGACCGTCAGGAAGTACGGGGCGTATTCGCGGCGGGCGATGAGTTCCATCTCCTCCGCGATCTGGCGTGTCACCTTCTCCGGCGTGCCACCCGGCCAGCGCTCGCGCACCGCCTCCTCCACCCGTCGCTCCAGCGTCTGCTGCGCGGTCAGGCCGGGTTCCAGGATCTCCTCGGGGTATTCGTATTTCAGTTGCCGCAGGGAGAAGCTGCACGCCCGCACAACCCGCAACGTCGCGTCCACCGCGTCCTCGTGTCCCTCGAACAGGCGGCGCATTTCCGCGGCGGGCTTCAGGTGCGCCTCGGCATTCGGGTGGGCGTGGAAGCCGAGCGTGTCCACCGTCCGTCCCAGGCGGATCGCCGCGACGACGTCCGCCAGCCGCCGACGCGACGCGACGTGGTACCGCGCCGCCCCCGCCGCGAGGAGCGACGCGCGCGCCTGCCCGGCCATCGCCGCCAGCCGGTCCAGTCGCTTGCGGTCGTCGCCGCGCAGGCGGTTGTCGGCGGCGCAGAACAGCGGCATGGCCAGCGCGCGGCGCATCGCGTCGGCATCGCGACGCAGGCGTTGCGCGAAGGCTTCGTCCGGCGCCTCCGGCGGGATCAGGGCCATCACCTGGCCTTCCGCGGCGGCGATCAGGGCGTCGCGGGGAATGTCGCACTCGTCCTTCTCGCCCGTCATGCGGGCGGCGGAGAGCATGCGGGACAGCCGGCCATAGGCCGCGACATCCGTCGGCCAGACGAGGTATTCAAAGCCGTCGGACAGCGCGACGCGGCAGCCCGGGACGAAGCGGATGCGCCAGTCCTCGCCGGTCTTCGTGTCGAAGTGCTCGCTCGCGGCCATGGCGCGGACGAGGCCGGCGAAGGTGTTGCGGTCGGCGATGCCGACGGCCGCGTGGCCCAGCACCTTCGCCGCCGCGACCAGTTCCCAGGGATGCGACGCACCTTCCAGGAAAGTGTAGTTCGACATCGCGCCGAGTTCGGCGAAGGCGCCGGCTTCAGCACGCGGCGTCGATTCCCGGCGGATCGCGGGCAGCGGGACGACGGGACCACTCACGCGAAGAGGCCGTGCAGGTACCAGTCGGGCGATCCCGGCCCGCCGGCGCGGCAGACCCACCAGCGGCGCCCGTCCTCCAGCTCCACGCGGTAGTAGTCGCGCAAGGGGCGGTCCGGGCGGTCGCGCCACCATTCGGGTTCGAGGCGCTCCGGCCCCTCGGCGGCGCGCACGGGGATCCAGCGGCCGCGGTGCTGCAAGCGCGAGGGCGCCGCATCGGGCAGGAGCGAGACGGCCTGCAGGCGTTCGGGCCGGCGCAGCAGGCGCAACGGGCGGGGGCGCGCGACCCAGCCCTCAACCCATTCCCTTGGCGGCGCGACGTCGTCCAGCGGTCCGACGCGTTCCACCCCGCGCTCCGGCCAATGCGTGGCGCGCGGACGCAGGCGGTGGACGGGCAGGCGCTGCATCAGCCGGTCCACCAGTGCCGCGAGAGCGCCGCGCGCGTCCTCCGCATCCGCCAGCAGACGGGCCTGGGCGGCGGCGAGCGGCTCGACCTCGTCCGCCAGCAGCGCCATGCGGTCGAAGCCGAAGCCGGGGGCCAGTTGCTCCAGCCGGCTCTCCAGAAGGCGCGACAGGTGGCGCGGGTCGCGGGACGCCAGGCCGGTGCCGATCGCGATCTCCTGCACGCCGCCATCGGCGCGGTGGGCGCGCAGCGTCAGACGCCGCAGCCCCCGCCCGCCCTCCGCCAGGCGCGCGCAGAGATCGGCCAGCAGCCGCGCGACGGCGTGGTCGATCGCCGTGCGGGTGATGATCGGCTCCAGGAACTCCCGCGCGACCCGCCATTCCGGCGCGGGGCGGATGGAGCGGAAGGGCGTCTCGATCGCGCCGGTCAGGGCGTCCAGCGCGAAGGCGATGGGCTGGCCGAAGCGCCGCACCAGCGGCGCGCGGGGCTGGCGCAGCACGTCGCCGACCTGATGCAGGCCGAGCCGGCGCAGGCCGGCAAGGACCGCCGGGTCCACGGGCAGCGCGGCGACCGGCAGGGCGGCGACCGCGGACACTTCCTCCTGCACCGAGAGCACGCCGGCGGTGCCGTGGCGCGCCAGGGCCGCCGCGGCGCGTGCGGTGCCCGCGACGACGCCCACCGCCGCGTGGCCGAGTCGCGCGAGGCCCGCGACCGCTCGGCGCAGCAACGCGTCCTCCCCACCGAAGAGGTGCGCGCCGCCGGTGATCTCCAGCAGCAGCGAATCCGGCGGCTCCATCGCGACGAGGGGCGAGAGGCGCAGCGCGGAGAGGGCGAGCGACTCGAGCCGGTTCGCCGTGCGCGCGGGGTCGTCGGGGATGCAGGCCACGCCCGGTGCCAGCGCGTTCGCGTCGCCGAGCGGCATGCCCGGACGCAGGCCGAGTCGCAGCGCCGCCGCATCGGCCGCGACGACGAGCCGCCGGTTTCCGTCCGTCATCCAGGTCAGGACGGGACCGGCGTGGCGCAGCGTCTCCGTCGCGAGGAAAGGCAGGTGCAGCGCGAGGAAGCGGCGGCCAGCCTCGTGAAGCGAGGGCGCCGGGCCAGGCGGCGCCTCACGGATCGCGGGCACGGCAGGGGGAGTGCCGGCCCGCGAATCCTCAGGCGCCCGCAATCGGGGCGGTTGCGCAGCGCGACGCCTCACCGCGCCCGCCCCTTCGGGATGAAGGAGGCGGGCGCGGCTGCCGGCGTCCTTCGTCGGGGGGCCCGAAGGATCGGCATGTTCCCTAAATGTTCCAGATCGACCGGAGTTTGCAAGCCCGTTCGTGGCCAGGGTGGCCAATCTTGAACTGCGCGTGTGCGGCCGTGCGGCATCCTTCTTGCTGCGCCTCGTGCACCGCTCGCTCAGAGGACCGACCGATGTCCCTCACCGCATCCCGCCGCCAGATCCTGATGGGTACCGGCGTTGCCGCCGCCGGGCTCGCCATGCCCGCCCTCGTCCGCGGCCAATCCATGCCGCGGCTGCGCTTCTGCATCGACTGGGCGCGGCAGGGCCCCAACGCCTACGTCACCCTCGCGCGGGAGAAGGGCTTCTTCCGCGAGGCCGGCGTGGACGCCACCGTGGACCGCGGCTTCGGATCGGGCCGCGTGCCCGTGGACGTCGCGGCCGGCACCTACGACATGGGCCAGGCTGACATGAACCCCGTCATCAAGTTCATGGCGGAGAACCCGAATTCCGGCCTGGTGATGATCGGCATCTGGGGTGACCGTTCCCTGCTCTGCGCTACCGTGCGCGCCGACGGGCCGGTCCGCACGCCAAAGGAATTGGAAGGCCGGACGCTCGCCGCGCCGGAGAGCGACGCGGGGCGGCAGCTCTTCCCCGCCTTCGCGAAGGCGGCGGGGATCGATGCCGCGAAGATCAACTGGCTTACCGTCTCACCCGAGCTGCGGGAGCCGATGCTGGTGCAGCGGCGCGCGGACGGCATCACCGGCGCCGTCACCTCGACGAGCATGTCCCTCAAGGCGCTGGGCATGGACATGTCGCAACAGCGGATCATGATGTACCGCGACCACGGCCTCGACCTGCTGGGCACCTGCTACCTTACGACGCGCACCTTCATCGAGCGCAACCCGGAGGTCGTGCGCAGCTCCCTCCGCGCGCTGTTCCGCGGCCTGGTCTACGCCAACGCGAACCGGGAGGAGAGCATCGCGATCCTCAAGCGCGTGGAACCGCTCACGGACGTCGCGATCGAGACGGAGCGGCAGGTGATCAGCATGGAGGAGCAGGTGATCTCCGACCACGTGCGCGCGAACGGCCTGGGCAACCCGGACCGTGCGCGGTTCCAGCGTGCGCTCGCGACGGTGGAGGAAGCCTACGGGCTGACGCCGCGCCTGACGGTGGATGCCGTGTACACCGACGCGTTCCTGCCGCCCGCGGCGGAGCGACGGCTCTCGCCGGGGGCGTGAGTCGGGCGCAGAGGAAGGCGCGTCCTTCCTCCGGCCTCAGCCCGCATTGGCCTCAGCCCGCACCGGCCTCAGGCAAACGGTTCGGCGCCGGGGGCGCGACGACCGCCGCGTTCGCGGCACCGCACGATCCAGCCCCGCGCCGGGCGCGTCAACGCGGGCGCGCCGACTGCACCGAGCAGCCCCCGGGGTCCCGCGCGCGGCTGGACGGCACCCAGACCGTCGTCGCGCTGCGGGCGGCGATCGTCAGGTCACCGCGGCCGATGCTGCCGCTCTGCGGGCAGACCGGACGGTAAGCCATCTCCGTCGCGCAGGAATTCGCGAAGCTGTAGCCATAGGCCGAGAGCGCCGCGTCGTAGCGGCTGCCGGAAAAGGTGACGCCACAGGCACCAGCCGGCAGCGCGGCGACGGTGCGGGGCGCGGCGGGCGGCTCCTCCGGCCGTGGCGTGGGCAGGGCGGCGAGCCGCGCGGCGGCGTTGCGTCCCGCCTCGCCGGACGGATCGAGCCGGCGCAGGTCGGCGTAGGTCCGCCGCGCCTGCTCCGTGCGGCCGAGCTCGCGCTGCAGGTCGCCCAGGGTCAGCATGGCCGCGGGATCAGGCAGCAGCCGCAGGCCGCCTTCCAGCAGGCGCGCGGCCTCGGCGGGCTGCCGCGCCTCCCGCGCGCCGGAGGCGGCGGCGACGAGCGCACGGGCCATGTCGGCCTTGTCGGGCGGCGGGTTGGCGTGCAGCCGTGCCCGCGTCTCCTCGTCCAGGTCGTCGTCGGGCGGGAGGCCCGCCGCCGCGCGGAAGACGCGGATGGCGACCTGCGTGCGCGGGCCGATCGCGCCGTCGGCCGGCCCGGGATCGAGGCCGAGGAAGGCGAGACGCTGCTGTGCGCGACGGACCTCGTTCCGGTCCGGCGGGCCAGAGGCGACTGGGGCGGAGGCGGCCGGGGCGGGCTCGGCCGCGGGATCGCGGGACGTGGCCGCCGACGGGGCGGGCGGCGCGGAAGCGGCTGCGGATGGGGAGACGACCGTGCCCGGTGCCACCTCGGCCAGCCGCGCGCGGGCGATCGGCGCGAAGACGCCCCCGGGCCAGCGGTCGAGATAGGCGCGCAGTTCCGCGGGGCGGCTGCTGGCCTGGATGGACTGCCAGAACAGGGTTTCGATGTTGACGCCCTCGGCGCCGGGGGGCGGTGCTGCCGGGGCCGCCCCGGTCGGGGGCGGCGGCGCCAGGAACAGCTCACCCGTTGCCTGGTCGTAGATGGCGGGATTCTGCTGGTGGCGGACGCTCGCGGCATCGGCCCGCACCCTCTCCCGCACCTGCTTCACCGCCGTGTCCAGCGACACGCCGCGGGTATCCAGCGCGGGCAGCAGGTGGCGCGTGAAGACGGAGTTCGGGGACGCGTCGGCATCCGACAGCCGGTCCAGCGCCGCCTCCCCGATGCCCGCGGAATAGACGACGTAGGTACCGCGCGGTGCGTCGACGCGGCCGAGGCCGCGGGTGCGCCCGACGGACCGCCCGGCCTGGCGCGGCAGCGGGTTGTCGCGGCAGGCGTCGATGACGAGGACCGAGTAGCGCACGCCGGAATCGGACATGATCTGCGCGACGTCCGACAGCAGCAGGCCTTCCCGCAGCACGACGGTTTCCGACAGCGTCGCCGGCAGGTCGGCGGGCAGCAGGACGTTCGTGCCGCGGATTTCGACGCCATGGCCGGCGAAGAAGAAGAAGCCGACCTCGGCGCCGCGGAGCTTCTCCTCGAACTCCGACATGCCGTCATTGATGGCGCGCCGGTCGGCATCGGTGCGCAGCACGACGTCGAAGCCGCTGGCCTTCAGCCGGTCGGCGATGGCGGTGGCGTCGTTCTTCGCGCGGGTCAGGCGGTCCACGGACTGGTAGCTGTCGATGCCGATGACGAAGGCGACGCGGCGGCCCTGCGCCTCGGCAGGGGCGGCATGCAGGGCGACCGCGGCCAGGAGAAGCAGGGCGGCGAGGATCGGGCGAAGGTTGCGCGGCATCTCGGGGTCCCGGCCCCTGGTTTCCGACGCAGGAGGCGTCGAGAATCGCTACTTACCATCGGCCGTCGCGGCCGTCGCATCAACGGGCCGGCATGTCTTGTCAGTCGCGCCCGCCGGCGGGAGTCTCGGGCCTCCACCGGGACGAGGTGACGGGATGCGCAGCGTGATGGCGGGGCTGATGGGGTTGGTGCTGGCCATGCCGGCGGCGGCGCAGCCGGCGCGGAGCGGCGAGACGGCCGGGCGCTACGCGGTGACCTCGGTCGCCGGCAGCAATGGCGGCCCGGCGACGGTGATCATGGTGGACACCGCGACGGGGCAGACCTGGATGCTGGTGCAGACGCCGGGGCCGCCGATCCAATGGGCGCCGGTGCGGTTCCTGACGCCCGGGAACCCCGCGACGCTGACGCCGCTGCCGCCCGCGCCGAACGCGGTGGGGACGAGGCCGGTCACGGGAGAGACGGCGCGGTGAGGGCTGGTGCTGCCAGAGAGGATTGAACTCTCGACCTCTCCCTTACCAAGGGAGTGCTCTACCACTGAGCTACGGCAGCGAGCCCGGCGTCGGCCGCTTGCAGCCGGACGGCGCGGGACCTAGCCCTTCGGCCGGGGCCGCGCAACCCCTTGGACGGGTCGCCACGGTGGTCAGGCGGCGATCGACATCGCGTCCCCCCGCAGGCGAACCGGGCCGTCCCGGCCCTCCGGCGGGAACTCGATCCCCGCCTCCACGAGCGCCTCCCGCAGGGCCAGGATCGTGGCGCGCTGCGGCCGGTGACGGCCGGCCTCGAGGTTGCGGACGGTCGCCGCGGCATGCAGGGCGCGGGCGCCGAGTTGACCCGCCGACCAGCCGAGGAGGTGCCGCGCGGCGCGGCATTGCTCGCCCGTCACGGCTCAGGGCGCCTTCGAGACGTTGATCAGCAGCGGCGAGAAGATGGCGGCCGCGAAGAGGATGCCCCCGAGGACAGTGAACATGGCGATTTCTCCCGTCATGCGTTGGCCGGGGCGGCGTCGGCCGGCCCGTCGTGACGGCTTCCTTGTGACGGTCCCGTGTCGCAGGATCATTTCGCGCCCAGCCCGCCGGTGTCGCGTTCGTCGCGTCGGGGGCCTTGCCAGACCGTTTGACCAGCCGGCCGCTTGACCGGCCGCGCGAGACCGGGTCTGCCGCGCGGATGACGGACGAGAGACCCCGGCCCCCCTCCCCCGCCCTGCTGCCCCCGCCGTGGGCCGGGAGGAACGCCTGGCGGCGGCGCTGCGGGAGAACCTGCGTCGCCGGAAGGCCCAGGCGCGGGCGCGAGAGGAAGGGGCACCGCCGGCGAGCGACGAATCGGCGAAGGACGAGCCGCGCTGACGTTGCCGCGGGCAACCTCGGCCGCTATCCCGCCCGCCTACCTACGGAAACGCCCGCCATGCCGATCATGCCCGACCGCTGGATCCGCCGCATGGCCGAGGAGCGGGGGATGATCGAGCCCTTCGTCGAGGCGCAGCGGCGCCAGGGCGTGATCTCCTTCGGTCTCTCCTCCTACGGCTACGACGCGCGGGTCGCCGACGAGTTCAAGGTCTTCACCAACGTGGACAACGCGCTGGTGGACCCGAAGAACTTCTCCGACGCGGGTTTCGTGTCGCGCAAGGGCGAGACCTGTATCGTCCCGCCCAATTCCTTCGTGCTGGCGCACACGGTTGAGTACTTCCGCATCCCGCGTGACGTACTGGTGATCTGCCTCGGAAAGTCCACCTACGCGCGCTGCGGGCTGATCGTGAACGTGACGCCGCTGGAGCCGGAATGGGAAGGCCAGGTCACGATCGAGATCAGCAACACCACCCCCCTCCCCGCCCGCATCTACGCGAATGAGGGGATCTGCCAGTTCCTGTTCCTGAAGGGCGAGGGCGAGCCGGAAGTGTCCTACGCCGACCGCGCCGGGAAATACATGCGCCAGCGCGGCGTCTCGCTGCCGCGGCTGTAGGGGGGGTTACGATGGACCGCATCCGCATCCGCGGGGGGCGGCGCCTCTCCGGCACCATTCCCGTCTCCGGCGCCAAGAACGCGGTGCTCGCGCTCATGCCGGCAGCGCTGCTCGGCGGGCCGCTGACGCTGGAGAACGTGCCGGACCTGGCGGACGTCGCGACCATGTCGGCGCTGCTCGCGCAGCACGGGCTGGCGGTGGAGCATGACCGCGCGGCGCGTCGGCTTGCGATCGGCGGGGCTGCCACGAACCTGGAAGCGCCCTACGACATCGTGCGGAAGATGCGGGCCTCGGTGCTCGTCCTCGGGCCGCTGCTGGCGCGGTACGGGCGGGCGCGGGTCTCCATGCCAGGCGGCTGCGCCATCGGCACGCGTCCCGTGGACCTGCACCTCAAGGCGCTGGAGGCGCTCGGCGCCACCGTCGAACTCGAGGCCGGCTACATCGAGGCGCGCGCGCCGGACGGCGGCCTGCGCGGCGCGAAGATCATCTTCCCCGTCGTCTCCGTCGGCGCGACCGAGAACACGCTCATGGCGGCCGTGCTGGCGGAGGGCGAGACGGAGATCGTCAACGCGGCACGGGAGCCGGAGATCGAGGATCTTTGCCTGTGCCTCATGCGCATGGGTGCGGTGATCGAGGGCGTCGGTACCGACCGGCTGCGCGTGACCGGCGTGCGTGAACTCGGCGCCGCGACCCACCGCGTCGTCGCGGACCGGATCGAGGCGGGGACCTTCGCCTGCGCCGCCGCGATCACGGGCGGGGAGGTGCTGCTGGAAGGCGCGCGCCTCGACCACCTCGGCGCCGTCGCGCGCGTCCTGCGGGAAGCGGGCGTCGGCATCCAGGAGGACCCGCGCGGCCTCCGCGTCACCCGCCTGAACGGACTGCACGGCGTGGACGTGCAGACCGACCCCTTCCCCGGATTTGCGACGGACATGCAGGCCCAGTTCATGGCGCTGATGAGCGTGGCCGAGGGCGCCTCCATGATCACGGAGACGATCTTCGAGAACCGCTTCATGCACGTCCCCGAACTGCTGCGCATGGGGGCGCGGATCAACTACCACGGGGCGTCCGCGATCGTGCGCGGCGTGCCGCAGCTGTCCGGGGCGCCGGTGATGGCGACGGACCTGCGCGCCTCCGTCTCCCTCATCCTCGCGGGGCTGGCCGCGCAGGGGGAGACGATCGTGAACCGGGTCTATCACCTCGACCGCGGCTACGAGCGGGTCGAGGAGAAGCTGGCCGCCGTGGGCGCGGAGATCGAAAGGCTGCGCGGGTGAAGGACGACGCACTCCACGCCGCGCTGGACTACGTCCCGCGCTGGCTCGACTTCCAGCGGACGATGCTGGACCTGCCCGGCATCGCCGTCGCCGTCGCGCGGGACGGGGTGGTGGTGCTGGACGCCGCGCTCGGCGTCGCGGACTGGCGGAGCGGGGAGGCCTTGACTCCCGGCACCGGCAGCGCGTCGCATCGCATTCCAAGACCTTCACCTCCGTCGGGATCATGCGCCTTCGCGAACGGCGGCGGCTCGGCCTGGACGACGAGGCGGGACGCCACGTCCCGGGACTGCACCCGGAGGTCGCGGCGACGACGATCCGGCAATTGCTGTCGCACGGCGCGGGGATCATCCGGAACGGGCGCGACGGCGGGCACTTCGCGGACCGCAAGCCTTATCCGGACGCCGCGGAGATTGCGCGGGACCTGGCGGAGCCGCCGGTCATCGCGGCGGAGACGCGGCTGAAGTACTCGAACCACGGCTATGCCCTGCTGGGCCGGGTGATCGAGGCCGTGACCGGCGAGCCCTACCACGACTGGATCATGCGGGAGGTCGTGCGGGCCGCCGGCCTGACGGAGACGACGCCGGACGCCCCGATCCCGGGGGGCGTGCCCTTCGCGCGGGGCCACACGCTGCCGCTTGGCGGGGGAAGGCGCCTGCCCATTCCCGGCGACAACCGGACCGATGCCTATGCCGCCGCGGCGGGCTTCGTCAGCACCGCGTCCGACCTCGCGCGCTTCTTCGCGCGCCTGTCGCCGGAAGCCCCTGAGAGCATCCTCTCCCCCGCCAGCCGCCGCGCGCTGGTGCACCGGCAGTGGCGCGATCCATACAGCCCCTTCGACCGGCACTACGGACTCGGCACGATCTGCGGCGCCACGGGCGGGTGGGAGTGGTTCGGACATTCCGGGTCCTTCCAGGGCTACTCCTCCCGCACCGTCGTCGTGCCGGAGCAGGGGCTGACGGTCTCGGTGCTGGTCAACGCGATCACGGCGCCAGCCGACCCGATCGGCGACGGCGTGCTGCACCTGCTCCGCCTCTTCGCCGAGCGCGGCGCGCCGGGGGAGGCGGTTCAGGGCTGGACGGGACGCTACGCCAACCTCTTCGGAACGGTGGACCTGCTGCCCTGCGGCGATCGCGTGCTGGTCGCGCTGCCCGCCTTCTGGAACCCGATCGGCCACGTGGCGGAAGTGGCCGTCGAAGGCCCGGACGCCGGGCGCATCGTGAAGTCCGGCGGCTTCGGCAGCCAGGGTGAGGAGGTCCGGCTGGTCCGCGACGCGGAGGGCGCGATCGCGGAGCTCTGGCTGGCCGGCACGCGGTCCGTGCCGGAAGCCGTGCATGCCGCGGAGCTGGAGGAACGGTACGGCGCGGGATGACCGGTCATCCGTGCCGAGCCGCCGTCGCCGCGGCTGCGGGGATGCGACGTGGCTACCCCGTAAGCGCCCCGGCCCGCAGGACGCGCGACGCCTGGCCGGCGAAGCTTGCGCTCGGCGCGGACGGTCGCGGAACCGTCGCTTCCGCCCCGCCGCCGACCGGGCTAGAGACCGGCCGATCATGACCGTGCAGTTCCCTGCCCCCGTGCTCCGTCAGGCCGCCGCGGACCTGAGGGGGGCGCCGCTGGTGTTCGCGCTCCCGAAGGGGCGCATCCTGAAGGAAATCGGGCCGCTGCTGGCCGCCGCCGGCGTCGCGCCCGGGGGCGACTTCGCGGACGAGGATCGCGCCACCTGCGCTTCGCCACGAACCATGCGGGGCTGGACGTGGTGCGCGTGCGCCCCTTCGACGTCGCAACCTTCGTTGCCCATGGCGGCGCACAGATGGGCATCTGCGGCGCCGACGTGCTGATGGAGCATGACGACGCGGAGATCTATGCCCCGCTCGACCTCGGCGTGGGCCGCTGCCGCGTTTCGGTCTGTGGGCCGCCGCCGGACCCCTCGGACGAGCCGGCGCGGTGGTCCCGCGTCACGGTCGCCACGAAGTACCCGCACATCGCGCAACGCCACTTCGCCGCGCGGGGCGTGCAGGCCGAGGTCGTGCACCTGAACGGCGCGATGGAACTGGCGCCGTCGCTCGGCCTCGCGAGCCTGATCGTGGACCTCGTGCAGACCGGGGCGACGCTGAAGGCGAACGGGCTGGTGGAGCACGAGGTCATCGCGAACGTGACCTCGCGCCTCATCGTCAATCGCACCGCGTTGAAGACGGAGCCCGAGCGGATCGGCGCCTGGCTCGCGCGCTTCCGGACCGCGCTGTCGGCGTGACTGATCCGGTCGCGCGGGACTACGATGCCCTCGCGTCCCAATATGCGCGGCAGCTCGGCGGGGAACTCGCGCACAAGCCCTTCGATCGGGACTGGCTGTCGGCCTTCGCGCGGCGGATGGCCGGGCGCGGGCCCGTTGCCGACCTGGGCTGCGGGCCGGGCCACGTCACGGCCTTCCTCGCGGCGCAGGGGGTGGAGGTGGTCGGGATCGACCTCTCGCCCGGGATGATTGGGCAGGCGCGCGGCGCGCATCCGGGACTGGCCTTCGAGGTCGCGGAGATGCGCGACCTCGGCGCGGACCCCGGTCGCTTCGCGGGCGCGGTCGCGGCCTATGCGCTGATCCACTTCGACGACGATGCAATGCGTATGGCCCTGGCCGCGATCCGGACGGCGCTGCGGCCGGACGGAGAGTTGATCGCCGCGGTCCATCTCGGGGAAGGCGTGCTGCGGCCTGGCGCCATGTGGGGCGTGTCGGTCGGGCTGGGTTTCCGGATGTTCGGGCCGGGCGAACTCGACGCGTCGCTCGCCGCCGCGGGGTTCGAGGTGCTGGAGAGCGTCGCGCGCGACCCCTACCCGGACGTCGAATACCCCAGCCGGCGGGCCTACCTCCGCGCGCGGGTCACGCCGGGTCCGTGCTGAAGCGTAGGATCGTCGTGGAGCGGAAGGTCTCGCCCGGGCGCAGCACGGTGTTCGGGAAGGCCGGCTGGTTCGGGCTGTCAGGGAAGTGCTGCGTCTCCAGCGCGAGGCCGTCGCCCTGGCGGTAGGCGCGGCCGGAGGGACCGACGAGCGAGCCATCCAGCCGGTTGCCGCTGTAGAATTGCAGGCCAGGCTGGTCGGTCAGCACCGTCATCACGCGACCCGTCCCAGGGTCGCGCAGGCGCGCCGCAGGGCGCGGCTCCGGGGCAACGCCGCCGCGGAGGGCCCAGCAATGGTCGTAGCCGAGGCCGGCGAGCAGTTGCGGCTGGTCGTCCCGGATGCGGGCGCCGATCTGGGCGGCGGCGCGGAAGTCGAAGGGCGTGCCCGCGACCGGTGCGATCTCGCCGGTCGGGATCATGGTCGGGTCGGTCGGCAGGTAGGCATCGGCCTCGATCGTGATCTCATGGCCGAGGACGCTGCCGGACCCCTCCCCGCCGAGGTTCCAATAGGTGTGGTTCGTGAGGTTCAGGACCGTCGGCGCGTCCGTCTTCGCCGCGTAGGCGACCCGCAGCGATTCCTCGCCGTCCAGCGCGTAGGTGACGTGGACCCGGAGCGTGCCGGGATAGCCTTCGTCGCCATCGCCGCTGACGAGCGAAAGGTCCAGGCGCCGGGGCGTCGCGGCTTCGACGGTCCAGATGCGCTTGTCGAAGCCCGTGCGGCCGCCGTGCAGGGCGTTCGGGCCGTCGGTCGTCGCGAGTTGGTAGTCCCGCCCGTCCAACGTGAAGCGCCCGCGGGCGATCCGGTTGGCGTATCGGCCGACGAGCGCGCCGAAGTAGGGGGAGCGCGTCCGGTACTCGCCGGGGGAGCGCAGGCCGAGGACGACGTTGGCCCATTCGCCCCGGGCGTCGGGCGTCTCCAGCCGCTCGATGATCCCGCCCAGCGTCAGGACCGCGACGCGCAGCCGCGACGCCTCGAGGAGGTGGCGGTGGACGGGCGTTCCGTCCTCCAGCCTGCCGTGGGGTTCCTGGTCCAAGCGCGCCTCCTGCGCTGCGACAACGCTCGAAGGGCGCCGAAGGTCAGGAATGCGGGCGGCAGGGCTCCCGCGTCGCGGCCATGACGGTGCGGGGCGAGACGTGGAGGAGGAGGCGCCGCTCCGACGCCTCGCGCATCCACCCAAGGGGGCGGTGATGCAGCCCTCCCCGATGCCGAGCGCCGGGCTGAGTTCGATGAGGAAGCGCGCGGAACCGCTGCCGGGCGCGGGCACGGGCAGGACGTGCATCACGCCGATCCGCGTCTCCTCGTCGTCGAAGACCTCGCGCCCGCCGAGGTCGGCGGCGGCGACGTGGCGCTCCTGAAGGGCGAGGGAGAGCGGCTCGGGCGGGTGCGTCCCCGCAGCCTGCGGCGCCGCCGCGGCGAGGGCGGGGCCCGCGGCCAGGAGGGAGAGGAGGGTCACGGCGGTGCGGATCATGGGGGCGAGGGCGCTGGACCTGGCGGCGCCGCGTGGCCGGGCGCCGATTCGGTCGGGCGTGTAGCGCGCCACCGCGGCCGCCGGTAGGAGCATGACGCGGGGCGGGCCCGCGTCATGCTCCTACCGGCCGGGCTTCCCGGGGCGTCGGCCGCCTGCCCCTCGCCGGCCGGCGCGGGTCGCGCCATAAGCAGCGGCCATGCAGAGACTGGACACACGGAACCCCGGCTTCGCGGCCGCCTTCGAGGCGCTGCTCGACATGGCGCGGGACACGACGGCGCGGGTGGACGGGGCGGTCGCCGGGATCATCGCCCGCGTCAGGGGCGAGGGCGACGCGGCGCTGCTGGACCTGACCGCGCGCTACGACCGCTGGACGCCGCGCGACGCGGCCGCGCTGCGCGTAACGGAGGCGGAGGTCGCGGCGGCCGTGGCCTCCGTCCCCGTGGGGCTGATGGAGGCACTGGACCTGGCCGCGGCACGGATCGAGGCCTTCCATCGCGCGCAGATGCCGGCGGACATCACGGTGCCCGACCCCGCGGGGCTGACGATGGGCGTGCGCTGGGGGGCGGTGGACGCGGCGGGGCTCTACGTCCCCGGCGGCAAGGCGGCCTATCCGTCCTCGGTCCTGATGAACGCGATCCCCGCGCGGGTGGCGGGGGTGGGGCGGGTGGTGATCGCCGTGCCGACGCCGGACGGGGAACTGAACCCGCTGGTGCTCGCGGCGGCCTCGCGCGCGGGGGTCGCGGAGATCTGGCGGATCGGCGGGGCGCAGGCCGTTGCGGCGCTGGCCTGGGGGACCGAGAGCATCCGGCCCGTGGACAAGATCACCGGCCCCGGCAACGCCTACGTCGCGGAGGCCAAGCGCCAGGTCTTCGGCCGCGTCGGCATCGACAGCATCGCAGGGCCTTCCGAGGTCGTGGTGCTGGCCGACGGCGCGCAGGACCCGGCGCGGGTCGCGATGGACCTGCTGGCCCAGGCCGAGCACGACGAAGCCGCGCAGGCCATCCTGGTGACGGATAGCCCGGCGCTGGCCGATTCCGTCGCGGCGGCGGTCGAGGCGGCGCTGCGCGTGCTGCCGCGCGCCGGCATCGCGGGCGAGTCCTGGCGGCGGCACGGGGCGGTGGTGGTGGTCCGCGATTGGAACGAAGGCGCTGCCCTGACGGACCGGCTGGCGCCGGAGCACCTTCAGGTGATGGTCGCGGATCCCGCGGCACTGTTCGCGCGGGTGCGGCACGCCGGGGCGGCCTTCCTTGGCGCCTGGTGCCCGGAGGCGCTGGGGGACTACGTCGCGGGGCCGAACCACGTGCTACCGACGGGTCGGACGTCCCGCTTCGCCTCGGGGCTCAGCGTCTTCGACTTCCTCAAGCGCACGACCTGGATCGCGGCGGAGGAGCAGGGCTTGCGCGCCATCGGCCCGGCCGCCGTGGCGCTGGCGCGGGCGGAGGGGCTGGAAGCCCATGCCCGCAGCATCGCGGATCGGATCGGGGCGTAGGGCGCGTCCCCGCAGCGAAGGCCGGACCGCTGAGCGCGGCGGTCCACGCCTGATGCGGCGATCGTTCCACGCGTGGCGTCCCGCGCAGGCACGCCGCGCGCAGGTCCTGGACGGCGCCCCGTCCGCGCGGAGGCATCAGCCGGTCAAGTCGCATCGCGGCGCGATGTTCCGGGTGAGGCGGTGATCCACCGCCCCACCCGCGAGACCGCGCCGGCGCGCGTCAGGCCAGGATGAAGTCCGACGCGCCGGAGATCGAACCGCCCTGGAACTGGGCGATCAACTCCCGCGCACCGGCGCCCGTCCCGTCGGCGTCCCACCAGAGGATGTCGCGATCCGTCTCGAAGACGAACTGGCCGAAGGTGGCGGCCGCCCGACCCGACTCGTTGGCCGCGAAGCGGGTCGGATCGAGGGCGCCGGCCGCCAAGCCGCCGCCGAAACCCGCGACCGAGATCTCGATCACGTCCCGGCCCGAGGCGAAGCCGTAGATCACGTCGCGACCCTCAACCGCCGACCCGTAGGCTATCGTGTTCGCCGCGTCCGGGGCGTCGGGATTGGTGTTCAGGGCAACGTAGATCCGGTCCGCGCCGATACCACCGCGGAGCACATCGGCACCGAGGCCGCCGATCAGGACGTCATTGCCGCCGCCGCCCACCAGGACGTTGTCGCCGGCATTGCCGACGATGCGGTTGGCGACGCCGTTCCCCGTGCCGCGCAGGCCGGCGTCGCCGAGGAGAACGAGGTTCTCGACCTCGGCCGCGAGGGTGACGCTCACGCTCGCCCGGACCGTGTCGTTGCCGCCACCCGCCAGCTCGATGACCACGTCGTCCGCGTTGTCCACGACGTAGACGTCGTTGTCCTGGCCACCCTCCATCACGTCGATGCCCGAGCCGCCATCGAGGATGTCCGCGCCGAGCCCGCCGAGCAGGACGTCGTTGCCGTCCTGGCCGAACAGCTTGTCGGCGCCCGACGCGCCGTCGAGCGTATCCTTGCCCGCCGCGCCGGCGACCGTGTCGTCTCCGCCCAGCGCGCGGATGTCGTCGTAGGACACGCGGCCGACGAGGCGGTCGTTCCCGTCGGTGCCCGTCGCCTCCCGTTCCAGGACGGTGTCGGCCCGGGCAGAGAGGTTCTGGATGCGCGTATCGAGCTCGACCGGCGTGTCCGCCTCGTCATAGGCGGCCTCGGGCGTGCCGTGGAAGCGGTCGAGGTATTCGAAGAGCGCCTGCTGCTCGCCGAGGAGCGCGCTGCCGGCCGGCGTGTTCGCCGCGATGACCGCGGGATCCGTGAAGTTCAGCGCCTCGTCCACCGGCGCGGAAAGCGAGCCGTCGGAGAGCAGGTAGCGGAAGTTATCGCCGTTCGCCTTGGCCGGGTAGCCGTCACCGCCATTGGCGAGGAAGTTGAGCGTGACCACCGTGATCTTGCCCGGCGCGCCGGCCAGCAGCACCCCGTCGTCGTAGAGAGTGTAGGCCAGGTTCCCGCGTCCATCGAGGAGCGCGATGTCCGTCACGCGGCTGCCTGCCGGCGCCGAGGGATCCCAGGAGAAGGCGACGCCACCGATCTGGGGGAAACGCCCCTGGAGCGTCCCGGCCGCGACGCCGTGTTCCAGGATCGCCTTCATGCCCTGCGCGGTCGTGTCGAAGGCCATCAGCTTGTTGTCGAAGCGCAGCGAGTTCTCGATGTCGAGCTGGGAGACGCCGCCCTCCGGCTTGCCGGCGGAGGGGTTCGCGGGCGGCGGAAGCTTGTCCACCGTCCCGTCCACCGGATCGGGCGCCGAGACCGTGCCGATCTGCGCGCGGATGCCGCCGCCGTTCTTGAACGACACGACGACCTCAGGCAGGCGCAGATCGAGCGCCTGCCGGAGCGCGAAGGCATTGGCGTCCGCCGTGAGCGAGCCGAGGTTGGTCTCCTCGCTTCGCACCTCGGAGCGCTCGCCCTCCAGGTAGACGTCCGTGAAGCCCGCGACATTGCCGTCCTTGACGCTGATGACCGCGCCCACAGCGTCGGTCAGGTCGCGAACCTGGTCGCCCTTCGTGCCCTCGGCGAAGGCCGTCGTCTCCAGGTTGTCGACGGTAGTCCCCCAGGCCTCGGCGACGTTCTCGGCGGTCGAGGCATAGGCCCCGTTGACCACCGTGTTCGCCTCGAGGCTCGGCAGGATGATGTTTCCGTCCGCGTCGAAGTCCACCACCAGGCGGCCGAGATAGGTGTACTCGTTGTCCGTGTTGACGATGAGCGTGGTGCCGCCATCCGCGTCCGTCGCGACGATCGGGTACGGGCCGGCGAAGTTCGCGGCATGGCCGGGGAAGGCCACGGGCACGTCGTCCGCGTCGCCCAGCCGCGTGTTCGACCCGGCGCTGAGGATGATGTCCACGCCCTTCAGCAGCGTCGCGAGCAGCTGTTCGTTGACGATCACCTGGAGGTGGGAGATGAGGACGATCTTATTGATCCCCTCCGCCCGCATCTCATCGATCACCGGCTGCAGCTGGGAGGCGAGAAGGGCCATGTCGTCGGCCTCGCCGTTCGCGCCCGGGCCGGTCGGGAAACCCTTCACCTCCGTGCCCGTCGGGGACGAGATCGACTCGAGCAGCTGGGTCGTCGCGCCGACGATGCCGATCTTCTCGCCGCCCTCCTCGACGACCGTCGCGGGAACGATGCGGCCCTTGAGCGTCGAGGCGAGCGGCGTCGGCGTCGTGCCGTCGCCCACCGTGTTGGTGAAACGCGGGTTCAGCGCCGCGTCGCCGGAGAGGTCGAGGTTCGCGGAGACGAGGGCGTAGTTCGCCCCAACCCAGCCGCCACCCGGCGTGAAGGACGCGGCGAAGACGTTAGACCCCAGGTCGAACTCGTGGTTCCCGATGCCCGAGACCTCGACGCCGATGGCGTTGTGGATGGCCGTGTCCACCGCGCCGATCGGCACCGTCGCGCCCGGCGCGATCGTGCTTCCGGACACCGCGTTGAGCGTGGGGATGACCGAGGGGTCGGTGCCGGCCGCAAGGAAGGGGCCCGGCAGGAAGTTGTCGCCACCCGACAGGATCAGGGTGTTCGCGTAGGCGCCGTCGAACGCATCCGTCAGGGCCGCGAGATACTTCGCGGTCGTTCCGGCCAGCAGGCCGGCCTCCCCGTCGGAGAGGTGCAGGAGTTGCAGCGTGTACGCCGTCTCGCCCCGCAGGTTGAGGCCAAGCACGACCGGATCGTGGTCCGAGACCCGCGCCGGCGTGTCCGCGTCGAAGTAGGACGGGTCGCGTTCGTTCGTGGTCAGGTCGGCATTGAAGTTCAGCTGGTAGTCCAGCGCATCCGCCTCGTCGGCGTTGATATGCCAGTCGGCGACACCCGTGACGTTGTCCGAGAGCGACCCGCTCGTCATGATGTGATCCAGCGAGCCGCGCTGTCCGTCGAAGACGTAGCTGTAGCTGTCGGCGCCCTGGTCCGTGAAGCCGGCCGCGGTGAGGATGTCGATCGGATCCTCCTTCGCATAGGCGTTCAGGTCGCCAAGGATGATCTTGTCCGGATCGGCCGCGCCGGTTGGGTTCGTCGCCAGCCAGTCGCGGAGGGCGGTGGCAGCGAGTTCCCGCTGGTTGTTCCAGCTCCCCGCCCCATCCCGCGCATCGGCGTCGGCCCCGGTGCCGGAGCCGCTCTTCGACTTGAAGTGGTTGACGCTGATGGTGACGTCCTCGCCGGTCGCGATCTCCTCGAAGGTTACCGCGAGGGCGGCCCGGCTCGTATTGAGCCCGTTGAAGACGCCGCCCACCGTGCTCTGCGCGACGAGCGCGGCAGCCTCCGCGTCGGTGTCGTCGAGGATCGCCACCGTCGTGCCCGGCGTGATCCGCACCTCCGTCTTGTCGTAGATCACGCCGACCGCGATGGCGTCCCCGCCGACGAACTGCTGGCCGGGGCGCACCCAGTCGTACTTCTCGAAACCGACCTCTAGGTTGAGCTGGCCGACGAGGTATTCGATCGCATTGCCCGGTGACCCCGGCTGGAAGTCATTCTCGAGCTCGATAAGGCCGAGGATGTCGGCGTCGAGCGTGAGGATGGTGTCGACCAGCTTGTCGGTCTGGCGGGTGAACTCCGCGGCCGTCTCGGCGCCGCGCGGCTCCGACCCGTTGGCGGTGGAACCGCCGTCATCGAGCGTGCGGAAGTAGTTCAGGACGTTGAAGGACGCGACCTTCAGGGTGCCGCCGACGTCGGGCGGCGTCGCGGGCCGCGGGTTGGCGTCGATGAAGTCGTTGATCCCCGGCCCGTTCTGGATCGCCTGCACGCGATACTGGCTGAAGTCGTAGTCCAGGATGCCGGTCAGGTTGGTAACGGTATCGCCCATCCGGGGCGCCGTCGCCGTGTTGTAGTCCCCGTCTACGACGGTGTTGTCGAGGTTGGGGTTGGAGACGCTGCGTCCGTCATCGAGGAGGATGGAGCGTGACGCGATGTCGCGGAGATGCGCGTCGTAGCCGGCCACGCTCGGGTCGTTCGTCTGCGTGTAGGAAGACGGGTACTCGCCCTGGGTCAGCCGGACCTCGCCGAACTGGTCGAGGTTGAACTGCTCCGTGATCGTCAGGACCTCGGGGAAGCGGACCAGCATGCCCTCGTAGGCTTCGAGGTCGGCACGGTAGGTGCCGTTGGTGCCCTGGACGTCCGCAGTGGGCAGATCCACGTCCACCGCGAGGTCGTTCACGTCGGCGACGGCGCCGGCCTGAACCACGGTGACGGAGGTCGCCACGATCTGCGTCTTGCCGAAGTTCTCGGCCACCGTGCCCGTCACGCGGACCCGGTCGCCGAGGGCGACGTCGGTCGGCAGGCTCGCGGCCGAGATGAAGACGCCTTCGGAGGACAGCGCGTTCCCGTCCTGGTCGAAGGCCTCCTCCTGCAGGAAGAAGCCGCCGAGGTTGCGGGCCGTGTCCGCGTCCCCGTTCTGGAAGTCGCCGACGACGATGGCTTCCACCGTGACAGTGCGGCCGACGAGGGTCGAGGCCGTGCCGGCGCCCTGGACCTCGGAGATGCGCGTCACGTTGCTCGCTTCGTAGACGGTGACGGAGCCGCTGATCTCGTTGGCGGTGATGACGAGCGCGCGGCCGACCGGCGAGTTCTCGGCGGAGACGAAGGTGATCACCTCCGGCCCGTACTCGCCAGCCGTCGGCGGGATGTAGCGGACGAACTGTACGTCGTCCGGCGTGGACAGGTCCCACACCATCACGCCGCCGATGCGCTCCAGCGACAGGAAGGCGTAGGGCTTGCCATCGACCGTGCCGACCGTCACGCCCTCCGGCTCGGCGCCCTTGTTGTCGGAGCGCGTGTCGAAGGCGCCGCCATTCTCTCCGTTGAAGACGGTGCCCGCGTTGGGCAGGGCCGCGATGATCTGCTCCAGGTCGCCGCCCGTCTCGTCCACCTTCTCGATGCTTCCGTCGGCGTTCTGGCGGAAGACCGAGAATCCGCGGCCGCCGAAGGCGTAGAGGTCGTCGGTGCTGGACCAGACGGTGTCGAGGTTCAGCCGCGCGTAGTCCGCCGGCGCACCGGACTGGACGGCGCTCGCACGCGCCTCGTTCAGCGCGACCTCGCCGATGCTCGGCCCGGAGATGATGCGGCTGTCACCCTCGTTCGCCGTGACGAAGTACGTCTGGCCGCCGACACTGAAGGTTGCGATCGCGTCGGGCTGCAGCAGTCCCTTGACCGGCGAGTTGCCGACGGAGATGGACGGCGCGCCGCCCGGCCCGTCGCGGTCGGAGAAGTCGGCCTCGTTGCCGGTCAGGGAGAAGTCCACGGCGCCGAGGGGCAGAAGCTTCATCGGCGCGGTCGCCGCCGTATCCGTCAGGTCGATGACCGCGACGGCGTTCGCCTCCTGGATCGTGACGTAGGCCTTGGTGCCGTCCGGGGAGACGGCGATGTACTCCGGCTCCAGGTCGCCCGAAACGGAGGAGGCGGGAACGTTGACCCCGCCGGCCGTGGTCGCGCCGAGGGTCTTGATGCCGAGGGCCGCGAGCTCCGCGCCGAAGGGATCGAGGGCGGTGAAGCCGACCGTGTTGCGGACGGAGGCAAGGGACGGGTCGGCGGGGATCGCGATGATGCTGATCGTGCCCGGCGCGTTCTCCACCGTCGGCGTGCCCGAGGTGTCGTAGTAGCGCTCCGCCTCGTTCGCGACGAGCAGGAGGGACCCGTCGGGGCTGAAGGTCAGCTGGTCCGGCTGCACGCCGACTTCCAGCACCTTGATGAGGTCGCCGTTCCCGTCGAACAGGGCCACGATGCCGTTGGACCCGCCGTCCTTGTTCTGGATCGCTACGGCCACGATCCCGTTCTTCACGGCGACGGAGTTCACCTCGCCGTAGAGGTTGGTGCCGGCAGCGGCGGCCACGTCGATCGAGCCGACGAGGCTCGGTGCCGCCGGGTTGGACAGGTCGAGGATGTCCACCCGGTCCTTCGCAGCGTTGGTGAAGTAGGCACGATCCGTGGTGGGGTCGAAGGAGATCGATTCGGCGCCGCCGGCCCCGTCGCCGGTCACGTAGTTCGCAACCTGCCGCAGGCCCAGGCTCTCGGTCGCGACCGGGGTCGAGACGGATCCGGTGAGCGACGCGGCCTGCTGCAGGATCTCGATCCCGCCGAGGTTCGTCGTGGCCGGCGGATCGTCGTTCGTGATCTGCACGGTGAGCTGCCGCTGGACGTCGTTCAGGGTGGCCGTGACCGTCAGGGCCTCGGTCGGCTCGAAGGCCGCGTCCTGGATGCTCTCCAGGGTGACGGTGGCGCTCGCCTGGCCCGCCGGGATGGTCACGCTGGCCGGCAGGGCGTTGAAGTCGGCCGTGTCGCCGGTCGCGGTCAGGGTCACCACCGTGTCCGCGCCGGCCGCGGCAGTCAGCGTCACCGTCAGTGTGAAGGTGGCGCCCTCGGCCTTCGGGGTGGCGTCGGCGGAGATGGACAGCAGGCCCGGCGCCGCGGGCGCGCCGATGGTGAAGGACACGCCGGCGATCGGCGATTCCGGGTCGGTCCGGAACGGCGCGTCCGGGGTGGTGCCGTCCGCATCCTGATCGCCCGCGCCGTCCTGGCGAATCCAGTTCGCGGCGTCGTTCAGGACCGTCAGCGCCGCGTCACGCGTCGCGAAGGCGGTGCCGCCGACGGAGGGAAGGTAAGCCGCGACGTCGGTGCCGGCAGGCAGCGCGACGGCGTTCACGCCGGCGGTCAGGCCCGTGCCCGTGAGCGGTCCGTCGCCGGTGGTGAAGGAGCCGGCATTGGTAATGGCGGCGAGGAAGGTGGTCGGCGCCGTCTCGCTCGTTCCCACGAAGGCATAGACGGTCTCGGCCGTCGCGCTGAGCGACAGGGTCCCGCCGGACAGGCTGCCGAGGGAGGCCGAACGGGACGCGGCGTCGGAGGTCGCCGTGAACTCGATGACCGTGCCGGCCGGAATGGCGGAGGCGGGGCTCGTCCAGGTCGTCGAGCCTTCGCCGGTGTTGAAGGCCGTGCCGTTGTATTCGTTGTCCTGGAACCGGATGACGGTGCCGGCCGGGATCTCGTCCACCGCGACGAAGGCGAGGCCGTCTGTTCCGTCCGCGTTCCAACCGAGGAACGCGATCGAGCCGGTGGTGAGGGGCATCGGAGGATCCTGCGCTGGCGTTGTTGCCCGCGCTTGTCTTCGACCCGTCCAACCTCGGACTATCGCCTTTCGGCGGCACGAAGATTACGAATTCGTTAAAGGCGGGACAGGCAGGGCGCCTGCCGGGGCTACCCCTGCCCGGCCGCCGAGCCCAAAATCGGGTGAGATGCTTTCCTCACAAGGCGCCGTCCTCGGCCTCGAATCCTCCTGCGACGAGACCGCGGCGGCCGTGCTGGCGCCGGACGGCGCGGTGCTGGCCGAAGCGGTGCTGTCTCAGACGGCGGAGCATGCGCGCTTCGGTGGCGTGGTGCCGGAGATCGCGGCGCGGGCCCACCTGGCCCACCTGCCGGGGCTGGCGCGGCGGGTGATGGAGGAGGCCGGGGTGGGCCCGCGTGACCTCGGCGGGGTGGCCGCGACCTCGGGCCCTGGGCTCATCGGGGGCTGATCGTGGGCGCGGGGTTCGGAAAGGGACTGGCACTGGCGAATGGGCTGCCCTTCGTCGCGGTGAACCACCTGGAGGCGCATGCGCTGACGCCGCGCCTTCCCGGACTGGTGGAGGGCGGGGTGGCGTTCCCCTACCTCCTGCTGCTGCTTTCGGGCGGGCACTGCCAATGCGTCGCGGTCAGGGGGCTCGGGCAGTACCAGCGTCTGGGGACGACGCTGGACGACGCGGTGGGAGAGGCCTTCGACAAGGCAGCGAAGTTGCTGGGCCTGCCCTGGCCGGGCGGGCCGTACCTGGAGCGGATGGCGGCCTCGGGCGACGCGGCGAAGGTGCCGCTGCCCCGGCCGATGCTCGGGCGGGCGGGGTGCGACTTTTCCTTCTCCGGGCTGAAGACGGCGGTGGCGCAGGCGGTCGGCAAGCATGCGCCGGAGGACGTGGCGGCGTCCTTCCAGGCGGCGGCGGCGGCGGTGATCGCGGACCGGGCGCGGAATGCCTTGGCCATGGCGCTCGGCATGACGGCGCTGGTGGTGTCCGGGGGTGTCGCGGCGAATGGGGCGATCCGCGCGTCGCTGGCGGGGGTCGCGGATGCCGCGGGGTTGCCGCTCGTGGCGCCGCCGATCCGGCTCTGCACGGACAACGCGGTCATGGTGGCCTGGACGGGGATCGAGCGGCTGCGGGCGGGCTTGACCGATCCACCGGACCACGCGCCGCGACCGCGCTGGCCGCTGGCCGACCTTTCGCCGGCCGCGGCCGGGGCCCAACTTCCCTGACGGAAGGGGAGTGACGGATGGATGGGGTGAATGCGGTCGCGGGGCCGCCAGGGCGCGACGCGGCAGCCGGCGGTCGCCCGGTCATTCCGGTGCTGGACCTGCGGGACGAGGCTTTCCCGGCGGCTGCGGCCTGCACCGCGCTGCCGCTGCATGTCGGCGCGATCGTGGGCGCGGCGGTGCGGCATTACACGGCGACGGGCGTGTCGGTCGGCGATGCGATCTCGCGGCGCTGGCTCGGGCGCAACGGATCGGCGTACCGGGCGGAGGTGGATGCGGTCGCGCGTGTCATCGGGCGGCCCGGCGTGCACTTGCTGAACGCGTCCTTCGAGTGGGCCTGCACGACCGGCGCCGCGCCGGACGGGCGGGGCGGGATGACGATGACCCGCGTGCTCGACTGGCCTTTCGACGGATTGGGGCGGACCCTGACGGTGATCCGGCAGCGTGGGCCGGCGGGGATTTGGCTGAACCTCGGCTGGCCGGGGTTCGTGGGGTGCATCACGGGGTTGGCGCCCGGGCGATTTGCAGCGGCGATCAACCAGCCGCCGCTGCCGGAGACGCGCGCGGGTGCGGCCGCGCGGGCGCGGGGGTGGCACCGTCCGGCCTTCGTGGCGGACTGGCTGGCCGAGCGGCCGGCGACGTGGCGAACCGATGCTCCGCCGCCGTCGCACCTGCTGCGTCGGGCGATGGACGAAGCGTGCGGCTACGACGAAGCGGTGGAGATGCTGACGGCGACGCCGATCGCGGCCCCCGCTCTCTTCGCGGTCGCGGGACCGCGGGAGGGTCAGGGCGTCGTGATCGAGCGGGGGCGGACCACGGCAGCGCTGCGGCACGCGGCGCCGGCCGTGGCCGTCGCGAACCATTGGGACGCGCTGCCGATCCGCGGGGCGCCGCGCTGGCGCGACAGCGAGGTGCGGGAGGCGTGCCTCGCCGAGCTGATCGGTGCCGTGCCGGAGCACGATCCGCTGCGGCTGCCGGCGCCCGTGCTGAACGAGCTGACGCGGCTGGTGGCCGTGATGCACCCGGCGACGGGCCGCGTATCCGTCGCCGGGTACGAGGCGGGGCGGCGGGCGACGGAACTCCTCGTCCTCGATGCGGCGTGATGGGCTCGCCCGCTCGCGACGTGCCGATCGCGTCGGGCTCGGGGTGCGGGGACCGGGCCGGGGAACCCGGCACCGCCGCATGGGGCCTGCGAGAATGCGGCTTCACGCCGTTCCGATGAGACGGCGCGAGCCCGCAGGGTGGGATGCATGAGCGTGACGATTCGACGGCCCACCGAGGCCGATGGTCCCGCGCTGATTGCGGCGCACCGTGCGGGGCGGGAGCTGCATCATCCCTGGATCCATCCCTTCACCGACGAAGCGGGCTTCGACGCCTGGCGGGAGCGCGCGCTGACGGGGAACTTCCTGGGCCTGATCGTGGAAGCAGAGGAGGGCATCGCGGGCATCGTCAACATCAGCAACATCGTCCTCGGGGCGTTTCGCAACGCGACGCTGGGGTACTGGGCGATGCCGGGAATGACGGGGCGCGGGTATCTGAGCGAGGGCGTGCGGCAGGTGGCGATGCTGGCCTTCACGGAGTTGGGACTGCATCGGTTGGAAGCGAACATCCAGCCGGGGAATGCGCCGTCGCTCGGCGTCGCGCGGCGGGCTGGGTTCCGGAAGGAGGGGTTTTCCCCACGGATGCTGCATATCGCGGGTGAGTGGCGGGATCATGAGCGCTGGGCGCGGCTGGCGGAGTACCCGGCGCCGCGATGAACTACCGCCACGCCTTCCATGCCGGGAACTTCGCGGATTGCGTGAAGCACGCGCTGCTGCACGCGATCGTCGCGGCGCTGCGGCGCAAGGCCTCGCCGTTCCGGGTGCTTGATACGCATGCGGGAATCGGGACCTACGACCTCCAGGCGAACGAAGCGCGGCGCACCGGGGAATGGCGGGAGGGCATCGGGCGGCTCGGGCGCGTGGGCGACGGGCCGCTGCTGCCTTGGCTGGAGGTGGTGCGCGGGTTCGGGGTGGCGGCCTATCCCGGATCCCCGGCGCTGGTGCGGGCGATGCTGCGGGCAGAGGACCGGCTGGTGCTCTGCGAACTGCATCCGGACGACGCGGCGCTGCTGCGCGCGGCATACCGGCGCGATCCGCAGGTCGCCGTGCACCAGCGCGACGGTTACGAGGCCGCGACGGCGCTGACGCCGTTTCCGGAGCGCCGCGGCCTCGTGCTCATGGATCCGCCCTTCGAGGCGACGGACGAGTTCGCGCGGCTGGAGGAGGCCGTGCGGCGCGTGCACAGGCGCTTCGCGACGGCGGTGCAGGCGGCCTGGTATCCGGTGAAGGGCGCGCAGCGTCTCGGGCGCTGCGCGACGGGATCGTTGCCTCCGGCATCCGCGACGTGGTGGCCTGCGAGTTCCACCTGCGCGAGCCAACGGATCCGGCGCGTCTGAACGGGTGCGGGCTGCTCGTGGTGAACCCGCCTTTCGGTTTTGAAGAGGCCGCGCGTGACATCCTCGGCGAATTGTTGCGTACCCTGTCGGACGGCGAAGCGGGAGCGGCAGTAGAGGTGATCCGGGTGGCTGGCGAATGAGGATCGCGGTGATCGGGGCGGGCGCCTGGGGCACCGCGCTGGCGATCCAGGCCGCGCGGGTCGTGCCGGACGTCGTGCTCTGGGCGCGGGATCCGATGCGCGCGGCATTGATGCGCGGCGTGGGGAAGAACGCGCGGCACCTGCCCGGCGTGACCTTCCCGCAGGGCATGCGCGTGACGTCGGAGGCGGAGGAGGCGCTGGACGGCGCGGCGATCGCGGTGCTGGCCGTTCCCACGCAGTTCCTCGCGGCCGTGCTGGAAGGGCTGCCGCCGCTGCCGCCCGTCATCCTCGCGGCGAAGGGAGTGGAGACGGCGACGCTGCGGCTGCCGCATGAGATCGTGGCGGCGGCGCGCCCCGGCCTGTCCGTGGCGCTGCTGTCCGGGCCGAACTTCGCGGAGGAGATCGCGGCGGGACTGCCGGCGGCGGCCGTCCTGGCGACGACGGATGGCGACCTGGCGGAGGCGGGGGTGGCCCGGCTCTCCTCCGCCGCGTTCCGGGTCTATGCGGGGTCCGATCCGGTCGGCGTCGCGGTCGGCGGGGCGGCGAAGAACGTCGCGGCGATCGCGGCCGGCGCCACGATAGGCGCGGGGTACGGGGAGAACGCACGCGCCGCGCTCGTGACGCGGGCGCTGGCGGAGATCGGGCGGTTGTCGGCAGCGCTCGGCGGGCGGGCGGAAACCGTCGCAGGGCTGTCGGGGCTGGGCGACCTGATGCTGACCTGCGCCTCGCCGAAGAGCCGGAACTTCTCGCTCGGCGTCGCCATCGGGCAGGGGGAGGACGCGCGGGCGATCCTGGCCACGCGGTCGAGCGTGACGGAGGGGGTGGCGACGGCGCCGGCGATCCTGGCCCGGGCGCGGTCGGTGGGAGTCGCGATGCCCGTCGCCGAGGCGATCGCGGCGGTGCTGGAGGGGAAGCTGACGGTGCGGGACGCGATGCGGTCGCTGATGACGCGGCCGTTGCGGGAGGAGTGAAGGGCCCCTTCCGCTTCGGGCTGGTCGCGGCGGCGGCGCTGCTGGTCCTCGGCTACTGCGCGACGACCCCGCATTCGTCGGTCGAGGTGCCCTGGCCCGATCCGGGCGCGCAGGTGCGGATCGAGATCCGGGGCATCCTGTCGGAGGATTGGTGGATCGTCGCGGAGACGCCGGGCGGCCGGTTCGCGCGGGCGATGTGGACGAACTGGGGTCCGGCGCGGACCGCGAACCTGTACCGGACGGAGGAGGGCGGGGTCGCGGTGGTCGGCGCGGGGATGCTCGCCGCGACGCTGTCCCTGCCGCCGCGCGGGCAGCCGCGTGAGGTCGCGGTGCGAGGGAATGGCAGGGATTGGCGCTACCTCGGCGTCGTCACGATCTCGGACGGGCCCATGCGGTTCCTCCCCGCTTCGGCGGCACCGGAGTGCATCGCGCTCTACGGCATCGGGTCGGTGCCGGTCCGGGCTGACATGCAGCGGCGGGAGTGTGCGACGCCTTGACCGCACGCGGGCGGGGATGCCCGCGGGTCAGCGCCACCAGCCCGTGACGTCCCCGCCGAGCCAGGCCGAACGGTAGGGGCGATGTGGGGCGAGGGCCGGTTCGGCCGCAGGGTCGGGATCGGCGGATTGCAGGACCTCAAGGCCAGCGGCCTGGACCAGGGGCGTGCGGCCGCGGAGGAAAGGGTCGTCCTGCGCGATGCCGGCGACCGCGGCCATGCGGGACGGGTCCTCGGCGGCGGCGAGGACGAAGCGGCGGAGGCGGGTCAGGGCTGCGGTTTCGTCGTCCGACATCGCGATGCCGTTGGCAGCGGCGAGGCGGGAGAGCGCCGCAATGGGTTCCAGCGCAAAGAGGTGGTAGTGCAGCGCCATCGCACCGCGCGCGAGTTCCTGCGGCAGCGCGCCACGCTCGTCCACCTGCACGAGCTGGGCGCGGAGGCGGGCGATGCCCCAGTCCAGCAGCGCGCGGTCGCCGGCGGCGACGCCCGCCGCGGCGATGGCGAGGCCGGCCCAGGCGGCGTGGTTGTTCCGCGTGTCGTTGATCAAGGCCGCCGAGATCCGGTCGTAGCGGGGGCGGACGGCCAGGGCGACCTCGCGCAGCCAGCGTGCCGTGCGGCCGCGCTTGAGGGGGTCGAGGCCGGGCGCTTCGGCGACGGCGACGAAGGCCAGGGCGGCGCCGGCGAGGGTCCATTTGCGGTGGTAGGAGCCCTGGAGGTTGAAGCCGCCCAGCAGGGCGCCCGTGCGGGCCCAGGCGTCGAGGGTTTCGAGGACGCAGGCGACCGCGCCCGCTTCGCCGCGGCGGTAGCGGGCCAGGTCGTGCTGCACGGCGCGGAGCCAGTCGCGGAGGGGCTTCGCCGCCTCTTCGTCGGCGCGGAGGCGGTCGGGATCGGCGCGGGAGAAGGCGGCGTCGGCGTAGTACGCGACGCCTTCGAGGTTGCGGACGGGGTCGGGGACGGGCTGGCACAGGGCGGCGGGGCCAGCGACCGCGGGCGCTGCGGGAAGGAAGGGAGAGGCGAGGCGCGCGGCGTCCGGGACGAAGGTCTGCGCCGGCGCGATGCCCGGCAGCAGCGCCCCCGGGAGCAATGCGAGGAACACAGCCGCCGCGCGACGGGGCGTCACGACGGGGGGAAGAGGGGCAGGACCTCGCCGGACTCGCCGCGCGCGCGACGGGCCGGCGGCTTCGCAGCGCGGCGCAGCGTCAGGAGTTCGTCGAACAGACGATCCATCGTCACCCAGAGCGGTTCGTTGCCGCGCCGTTCGGACAGGACGAACTTGTGGGCGGCGAGAGTGACGTTGAGGGTGCCGCGCGTCGTCTCCGGCCGCGGCATCCGCATCTGGAGCAGGGCTTTCTCCACCTCCTCGAGCGGAGCGGAGAGGGCTGCGGCGATCTGCTCGGGCTCGTGGCCCGCGCGGCGGAGGCGGCGAGCCTCCGCGATCGCGTCCTCGGGGAGGGCGATCTGCGGGCGCAGCGCCTTGGTCTTCCGCGACATCTCGCCGGAGCCGGAGCCCGGCGGCTTTCCCTTGAAGGCCATGCGTCATCAAGACACGAAGACGCGGCGCGGTTCCAGACGGCGCGTTGGGAAACATCCGTAAATCAGCGATCGCGGGGGCCGGGAAAGGGCGGGATCGCGCGATTGGGATGCGGCGCGGGGTCATCTTTCTGCGGCCGGCAACCGCGACGGGCAGGGACCGTTCGGCCGGCGCATGGATGGCAACCCCCTCCCCTACGGTGTCGACGCGGCGCTTCGCGGGCTGGCGGAGGCGGTGCGCGACACTGGGTACCATTTCGTCACGGTCACGCCGGCGACGCATGCGCGGGTGAATGCGCGTCCCGGCAACGACCGCGCGCGGAACCTGCGGGACGTGTTCGGATGGAGCCGGCCCTTCGTGCCGGAGGCCCTGCCGCCGGGTATCCTCGACCTGATGCACCGGGCCGGCGTGGTGGACGAGGCTGGCGGCGGGCTGCTGCGCAGCCTCGTGCGGATCTCGTCGCTGGACGGCGAGGTGATGCTGCACTCGGCCTATCCGACGGGCGCGGCGGGGGCGGTGTTCTTCGGGCCCGACACCTACCGCTTCGCGCAGGCGATCGGGGCGGAGATGGCCGCGCGGACGGCGCCGGTGCGGCGTGCCGTGGATGTCGGCGCTGGGGCGGGTCCCGGCGGGATCGTCGTGGCGAAGGCGCATCCGGGGGCGGAGGTCTGGCTCGGCGACATCAACGAGGACGCACTGCGGCTGGCGCGGGTCAATGCGGCAGTCGCGCACGCAACGAACGCACGGGCGGTGCACAGCGACCTGCTGGACGGCGTCGGGGGCGAGTTCGACCTCATCGTGTCCAACCCGCCTTACCTGCTGGATCCGGCGCGGCGCGCGTACCGGCACGGGGGCGGGGCGCTCGGGGAAGGGCTGGCGGTCGCGATCCTCGACGCGGCGCTCGGGCGCCTGGCGCGGGCTGGGACGCTCGTCCTCTACACCGGCGTTGCGATCGTGGGGGGCGCAACGCGTTCCTGGAAGCCGCGGAGCGGCGTCTGGAGCGCGGCGGCTTCGACTGGCGCACCCGCGAGATGGACCCCGACGTGTTCGGGGAGGAACTGGAAGGCGGCGCCTACGACGCCGCCGACCGCATCGCGGCCGTGGTGCTCACGGCGACGCGGACGGGAGGATAGGGCGATGCCGGACGGAACGACCGACGCCGGACTGGGCGACGACGCCGCGCACGCGCAGCAGGTCAGGCTGTGCGAGCTGAACCGGCGGCGCTTCACGCCGGCGCTCCCCGACGAGGTGCCCGACGACGACCTCGATGCCTTCTTGGACATGCAGCGGGAGGAGATCGGGTTCATCGAGGCCGCGCGGGCGCGCGTCGCGGCGCGGTCGGCGGAGGCGCCGGTGGACGCCGACGGCTTCGTCGCGTGGTTCGAGGAACTGGACCGCTCCGGGCCGGGACAAGGCGATCCCCTGCACCCCTGGCTCGCCGAGACCGCGACCATGGAGCAAATGCGCTGGTTCCTGACGCAGGAGGTCGCGGGCGAGGCGGGCTTCGAGGATCTGGCGGCCATCACGCAGGTGCGGCTGCCGACGCGGCCGAAGCTCGAGATCGCGCGGAACTACTGGGACGAGATGGGACGCGGGAACCCCAAGGGCATGCACGGACCGATGCTCGACATGCTCTCGCACAGCCTGCAGCTGACGCCGACGATCGAGACGACGGTGTGGGAGTCGCTCGCGCTGGCGAACACGATGGCGGGGCTCGCGGCGCATCGGCGGTATGCGTACCATTCCGTCGGCGCGCTCGGCGTGATCGAGCAGACGGCACCGGGACGGACGGGGCTGGTGGCCAAGGGGCTGCGGCGGCTCGGGGTGCGCGGGAAGGACCGGCACTATTTCGACCTGCATTCGGTGCTCGACGTGAAGCACTCGGCGGCCTGGAACGCGGAGGCGATCAGGCCGCTGGTCGAGGCGGATGCGCGCTTCGCCCGGGCGATGGCGGAGGGTGCGCTGATGCGGCTGGAATGCGGGGCTGCCTGCTTCGGGCGGTACCGGCGGGAGTTCGGACTGGCTGGCTAGCGGCGCAGGCCGATCCGACCTTCCCGGTCCGGCGCGTCGTGGCTGGGCGCGGTGGTGTCGCGTGATGGCGGGGACCCCCTGGCGCCGCCTGGCCATGCCGAGACGATGTGGCGCTCGCCGATGACGGCGTGACGGGGCCGTACCGCCGGTGACCGACGCGACAATCCGACGGGCGATCGCGGAGCGACGGCAGCGGTAAGGTCCGCGTCGCCGGGCGGCATGGTCACGCGGCCGCCCGGCCCCGGGCTTGTCGATCGCGCGCTCCGCAGCGTGGCGTCCGGCCCGGGCGGGATCACCGTTCGGGGTCGGCCGCGTTCAGCGTCGCCCCGAGAGCGCGGAGCACGCGGCCATGGGCGACACCTGGGCGACGCACCCCTTTCCTCCCGGAGGGCACCTGCACTTCTCGCCGCTGCGGCGCGTGCAGGAGCGGCAGGATTCGGACGGCGTGACGCACCGCATCCTCGTGCAGACGGAGGAGATGTCCTGCGGGCCGGCCGCCTGCGCGATGCTGATGGATCTGTGGAACGGTCAGCAGCACGCGGACGCCTCGGCCTGGGAAATGCGGCTGAAGGCAATCGCGGGGCGGTTCCCCGGCTCGATGGTCGAGCAGGACCGGATCTGGCGGAGCCAGGGGCCGGCTTCCGGGCACGAGGGGTCGCAGGTGACGAACCTGGAACGGCTGCTGCAGAGCCAGCGCGTCCGGATCCGCGGGATCTGGCACCGCTGGACGGAGCGCGCGGGCACCAATGCGCTCGCGCTGGGGTACATCCGGCAGCATCCGTGCCTGCTGCTCTGGGGCTGGTACGATGCGCGCGGGAACCGCAACGGCGGGCACTTCACGGTGGGCGCGCGGGTCACGTCGCAGCACAAGGTCGTCGTGCTCGACCCCTGGGACGGGTCCCTCGGCGAGGTGACCTCCACGGGGAACTACATGGGCAACGGGCAGCTCGACGCGGTGGTCTACACGGGCTGAGGACCCGGCCTCAGCCGTCCCGAAGTGCGGCGCCGGCAGCGAGCGGCGCGAGCGGCAGGGCGCCGGCGAGCAGGGCGCCGAGGAAGAGCAGGAAGGGCCGCGGGGAGGTGTCGGACGCCCCGGCCTCGATCGCGCCGGCGGCGAAGATCACGACGGGGACGGCGAGCGGCAGGACCAGCAGGGGGAGGAGTGCGCCGCCGCGGCGCGCGCCGAGGGTCAGGGCCGCGCCGACGGTGCCCAGGAGCGAAAGGACCGCGGAGGCGAGCGCGAGGGCGAGGATCGCGGTGGGCCAGGCCTCGGTCGGAAGGTTCAGGAAGGCGGCGGCCACGGGTGTCGCGAGGAGGAGGGGTACGCCGGTCAGCAGCCAGTGGGCGGCGGCCTTCGCGGCGGCGATCAGCGGTGGCGAGACGCCGGAGAGGAGGAGGAGATCGAGGGAGCCGTCCTCGGCCTCCGCGCCGAAGAGGCGGTCGAGCGGGAGGATGGCGGCCAGCAGCGCGGAGGCGACGAGGGCGCCGGGGGCAAGGCGCGCGAGGGCTTCCGGCGCGGGACCGATGCCGAAGGGAAAGAGGGCGCAGACGATCACGAAGAACAGGACGGCCGCGAGGGCGTCGGAGGGGTGGCGCAGGGCCAGCCGCAGTTCGCGGAGGAGGATCGCGGTCACAGGGTGGCGGTCCGCGCATCCGGCAAGGGCAGGTCGAGGTGGGTGGCCGCGATGATGATCCCACCGCGGGCGCGGTGGGTGGCGAAGGCCTCGCCGAGGCGGGCGACGGAGGCAGTGTCGAGGCCGAGCGTGGGTTCATCGAGCAGCCAGAGGGGGCTTCGCCGAGGACAAGGCGGGCGAGGGCGAGGCGGCGGCGCTGGCCGGCGGAGAGGACGCGGCAGGGCAGGTCCGAGAGCGCCGTCAGGCCCATGGCGGCCAGGGCGGTTACGGGGTCGCCGCCGTGGAGGCGGGACCAGAAGGCCAGGTCCTCGCGCGGCGTCAGGGCGGGCTTGATCGCGTCGGCGCTGCCGAGCCAACGGGTGCGCGCGGCGTGGGCGGTGCGGTCGGCGGCGATCTCCTCGCCGTCCCAGGTAACCGTGCCGGATTCGGGGCGAAGCAGTCCGGCGAGGAGTCGGAGGAGTGTGGTCTTGCCCGCGCCGTTCGCGCCGAGAAGCAGCAGCGCCTCGCCCGGCGCGGCGTCGAGCGAAAGGTCGGCGAAGACGATGCGCCCGCCGCGCCGCGCGGCCAGGTCCCGAGCGGACAGCACGGCAGCCCCCTATCGCGGCCAGGGGTCATGGAGGGGGGTCCCTCCCCTGGACCGGCTGCCTTCCGGCATGCTTCAAGCCGCCTCATCTGACAAGTCGAACAGATTCAGGCGCGAAGAGGGGTCATTCCGCAGATGAGCGAGACGGAAACGAAGGCCGTGGGCGCGAAGACGGGCCAGGACACCCTCAAGGTCCGCCGCACGCTGTCGGTGGACGGAAAGACCTACCACTACTTCTCGATCCCCGAGGCGGCGAAGGCGCTGGGCACCGACCTGACGCGGCTGCCGACCTCCCTCAAGGTTCTGCTGGAGAACGTCCTGCGCTGCGAGAACGGGCGGTCCTACAAGGTCTCCGACGCCCAGGCGGTCGCAGACTGGCTGAAGGAAGGCCGTTCCGAGCAGGAGGTGCCGTTCCGCCCCGCGCGGATCGTCATGCAGGACTTCACGGGCGTGCCGGCGGTGGTGGACCTCGCGGCGATGCGTGACGGGATGCTGAAGCTCAGCGGCGACCCGCAGAAGGTGAATCCGCTGGTGCCGGTGGACCTCGTGATCGACCATTCCGTCATGGTGGACTTCTCCGGCACGGCGGACGCGCTGCGCCGGAACGTCGAGATCGAGTACGAGCGGAACGGCGAGCGCTACGAGTTCCTCCGCTGGGGCCAGGGCGCCTTCGCGAACTTCCGCGTTGTGCCGCCCGGCACGGGCATCATCCACCAGGTGAACTTGGAATACCTGTCCCAGGTCGTCTGGACCGACGTGGATGCGGGCGACACCATCGCCTATCCGGATTCCTGCTACGGCACGGACTCCCACACCACGATGGTGAACGGGATGGGCGTACTGGGCTGGGGCGTCGGCGGGATCGAGGCGGAGGCCGCGATGCTCGGCCAGCCCATCGCCATGCTGATCCCGGACGTCATCGGGTTCCGGCTGACGGGCAAGCTGCGGGAAGGTGTGACGGCGACGGACCTCGTGCTGACGGTCACGCAGATGCTGCGCAAGAAGGGCGTTGTCGGCAAGTTCGTGGAGTTCTACGGCGCGGGGCTCGACGACCTGCCGCTCGCGGACCGCGCGACGATCGGGAACATGGCGCCGGAATACGGTGCGACCGTCGGGTTCTTCCCAGTCGACGAGATCGCGCTGGGCTACCTGCGCTTGTCCGGGCGTGAGGAGCACCGCATCAACCTCGTGCGCGAATACTGGAAGGCGCAGGGGATGTGGCGTGACGCGTCCACGCCGGACCCGGTCTTCACGGATACGCTGGAGCTGGACCTCTCCACCGTGCAGCCCTCCCTCGCAGGGCCGAAGCGGCCGCAGGACCGGGTGGACCTGACGAACGTTGCCGGGTCCTTCGAGAAGGAGGTGGCCGGTGGGCTGGCGCTGGAGGGCGCGCCGGCGCTCGGGCACAGGGTGCCGGTAGCCGGCACGAACTACGAGATCCAGCACGGCGACGTGGTGATCGCGGCGATCACGTCGTGCACCAACACCTCCAACCCCTACGTGCTGATGGCGGCTGGGCTGGTCGCGAAGAAGGCGAACGAGAAGGGGCTGCGCGTGAAGCCCTGGGTGAAGACGTCCCTCGCGCCGGGATCGCAGGTCGTGACGGATTACCTGAACGCATCGGGGCTGCAGCCGCACCTCGATGCGCTGGGCTTCCAGACCGTGGGCTATGGCTGCACGACCTGCATCGGCAATTCGGGTCCGCTGCCCGAGGCGATCGTGGACGCGATCGAGAATGACAAGCTGGTCGTCGCGTCGGTGCTGTCGGGCAACCGCAACTTCGAGGGGCGCGTGCACCCGAACGTGCGGGCGAACTACCTGGCCTCGCCGCCGCTCGTCGTGGCCTACGCGTTGGCGGGGACGGTTCGGAAGAACATCTCGACCGACCCGATCGGCGAGGGATCCGACGGCAAGCCCGTCTACCTGAAGGACATCTGGCCGACGCAGGCCGAGGTGAACGACGCCGTCGAGCGCTTCGTCACGCGGCAGGCCTTCCAGACGCGCTACGCCGACGTGTTCAAGGGCGACGACAACTGGCGCTCCATCCGCGTGGACACGGGCACGGACACCTACCGCTGGAACTCCGGGTCCACCTACGTGCAGAACCCGCCCTACTTCGAGGGGATGACGGGGACGCCGGAGCCGGTGACGTCCATCCGCGGGGCGCGCGTCCTCGCGAGGCTCGGGGATTCGATCACGACGGACCACATCTCGCCGGCCGGGTCGATCAAGAAGACTTCGCCGGCCGGTTCCTACCTCATGGAGCATCAGGTCCGGCCGAACGACTTCAACTCCTACGGCGCGCGGCGCGGGAACCATGAGATCATGATGCGCGGCACCTTCGCCAACATCCGCATCAAGAACGAGATGGTGCCGGGCATTGAGGGCGGGGTCACGCGGCACCAGCCCTCCGGCGACGTGCTGCCGATCTACGACGCGGCCATGCGCTACAAGGCGGAAGGCGTGCCGCTGGTGATCTTCGGTGGCAAGGAATACGGCACGGGCTCGTCGCGCGACTGGGCGGCGAAGGGGACGATGCTGCTCGGCGTGAAGGCGGTGGTCTGCGAGTCCTTCGAGCGCATCCACCGCTCCAACCTCGTCGGCATGGGCGTGCTCCCGCTGGTCTTCAAGCCGGGCGAGGACCGCAAGACCCTCGGCCTGACGGGCGAGGAAACGGTGGACATCCTCGGCCTCGAGAACCTGAAGCCGCGGATGCTGCTCGACCTCGTCATCACGCGTCCCGACGGGTCGCAGGTCACGACGCAGGTGCAGTGCCGCGTCGATACGCTGGACGAGGTCGAGTACTACAAGCAGGGCGGCATCCTGCACTACGTGCTCCGGGAAATGGCAGGGGTTCGCCAGGCAGCCTGACGGCAGGCGCTATCCATGGCGCAGTTGGACGCGCGGTGCGCGGTCCTCTGCGCCTGGGTATTCGACCTGGAGGGCGGCGGGGAGCCGCCCTTCGGCTTCCAGGTCCTCGACATCCTGCGCGGGGCGGGGAACGGGTATCTCGGCGCGGTGCTGCACGGGGCCGGGCCGGATGGCGGGATCTTCGTCGTCAACCGGGGAACGCGCTTCGACACGCGGTCGCCGGGGGCGCTGTTCGGCGGCCTGAAGGAGGACCTCGGCACGGCGGGGGCGATCCTGGCAGGGGCGGCCGCGATCCCCGCCTTGGATGCGGCGGTCGCGGCGGCGCTGGCGGTGCAGGCGCGCTGGCCGAATGCCGGGGCGCTCCGGTTCACCGGGCAATCCCTCGGCGGCGGGCTGGCGCAGTTGCAGGGGGCGGCCTGCCTTGCGGCGCGGGCGCGGAATGCGGCGCTGCCCGACATCCGCGTCGTAACCTTTGGGGCGATGGACGTGTCGCGCACGCTCCGGCGGCGCTTGTCGGCGGAGCTGCAGGCGGCACTAGGGTCGCGGGCGGAGAACGCGGTGTCGGACCGCGACGGCTTGACCGGGCCGCGGGGCGTCCTCGGAACGTCCGCGGTGGGGGAGCAGCGGGTCGTCCGGGACATGGACGGGCCGCGGCCCGGCGGAGCATTCGCCTTTCATCGGGCACGCGCCTGGGTGAACCACTGCGAGGGCCTGCCAGTTGATGCGCCGGAACGGCCGCACCCCCGGGACTGGGCCGGGTGGGACGCCCTCCGCCGACGTGGCTGGCTGCCGCCAGGATGGCCGGCGGAGCGCGACTGAACGGCGAAGGGCGAGGCCGCCTACATGGGCGGAAGGGTCGGCAGCACCACGATGAAGAAGGTGGCGCGCCAGGGCAGGTCCATCAGGCCGCGCAGGACGCCCGAGAGGGTCAGGGGGGGAAGCTGAACGCTTCGCATGGCACGCACGGTCGTATTCCTCGATCAGGCCGAGCGGATAGCATCGCGCCACCGCGGCGCGCGGGGGTAGTTAACGTTCGGCCATGCGGATGCTTCGCTCTCGTCGCGCTCGACGGGCCGCATGGGGGACGGTTGGAGGAGCGGGGCGTTCCAAGGCGGCTCCATCGAAGCACCGAGTGGCAGGCGGGGCGAACGCGTAGGATGGCGGGATGTGATGACGGGCATCGGGCGTCTCCGTTCCTGGTCAGCGTCCCGATTTTCGTGACGCTTCACGAATGGACGGTTACCGGCAACCGTGAGCCGCGCCGGCGCGTTCCGCGCCCGAACCGGCCGAGACCGTCCCCCTCCGCATGACCCGCGCTGCATTGGTGCTGAACGAGCGCGCCGGCACTCTCCTGAGCCGTCCCGAACTCGTGCAACTCGTCGAGGAGGAGCTGCGCGCGGCGGGCTTCGACCTGCTGGTGATCCGCGCCGGAGACGTGGAAGGGACCGGCATCTCCGCGCGGATCGAGGCGGCGATCGAGAGCGGGGCGCCGGTCGTCATCGTCGGCGGCGGTGACGGGACCATCCGGGCGGTCGGCGCGCAGCTTGCCGGCACGGGCCGGACGCTCGGGGTGATCCCGGTCGGTACGCTGAACCTGCTGGCGCGCGACCTGCGTCTGCCGCTGGAGCCGCTGGAGGCGGCGCAGGCGCTGGGGCGCGCGACGACGCGGGCCATCGACGTCGGCATGCTCAACGGCGAGGCCTTCCTGTGCCAGTCCGTCATCGGTGCGCCGAACGCGATCGCTCGCTTCCGGGAACAGTACCGGCACCAGCGCACCTGGCGCGCGCTGCTGCGCGTCGTCTTCGCCTTCGTGCGGGCGATGCGGCGGAAGCGGCCGTACCGGCTGACGGTCATGGCACCGGGCTGGCGTCGGCCCTGGCGGCTGTGGACCCGGGCGCTGTCGGTCGTGAACAACGAGTACGACGAGGCGCCGGGGGCGATGTTCCGACGCGTGACGCTGGATGGCGGGCGCCTGACGCTGCACGTGCCGCGGCGCTTCACGATGGTCTGGTCGGTCCGGATGCTGCTGCGCATGGCGCTCGGCGCCTGGAAGCGCGATGCGGACGTCGCGATCCTGTCGGAGCCCGGCTTCGTCATCCTCTCGCGGCGGCCGCACCTGCGGGTGATGAATGACGGCGAGGTCGCGGTGCTGGACACGCCGCTGCGCTACGAGGTGCGGCCGCGCGCGCTGAACGTGCTGGTGCCGAGGCCGGAGGATGCGGCGGCGTGAGGCGGCTGGACCACATCTCCGACCTGCATTTCTGCCGCGTCGATCAGGGGGCGGTGGACTCGCTGCTGGCGCGGCTGAACGGGGATCCGGCCGACCTCGTCGTCGTGTCGGGGGACCTGACCATGCGGGCGCGTCGGCGGGAATACGCGGCGGCGCGGGCCTTCCTGGACGCGCTGCGCGCGCCCTGGGTCGCGGTGCCAGGCAACCACGACATCACGGCCTATTATCCTTGGGAACGGTTTCTCGATCCCTTCGGACGCTGGGGCGAGTTCATCGCCGAGGATCCGGAGCCCGTCTGGCAGGACGGGGAGGTGCAGGTCATCGGGCTGAACACCGTGGCACGGGCGCATCTCAACACGCTGGACTGGCAGAATGGGCGGGTGCCGCGCGCCGGGCTGCTGCGCGTGCTGCGGCGCCTGCGGCGGCTGCCGGAGGGGCCGTACCGGATCGTCGTGGCCCACCACCCGTTCCTGGCGCCGGAGGATGCGCCGACGACGCCGGTGCTGGAACGGGGGAGCGCGCGCTGCGTGACCTGGCGCGGGCGGGGGTGCGGCTGGTGCTCGCGGGGCACCTGCACCGGGGCTACGCGCGGACGCATGGGGTGGCAGCGGATGGCGGGGCGTCACTGACGGTGCTGCAGGCGGGCTCCGCAACCTCCACGCGGCTGCGGGGGGAGGCGAACGCCTACAACCGGATCGTCGTGGACGGACGCGGGGCGACGTGGACGACGCACCGGTGGGATGGGGCGGGGTGGGCGTGACCTCTCCCGCCGCTGGCGTCGGCGGGCTATCCTTGGTGCTGTGACCGACCTGCCTTACCCCACGGTTCGCGGGACGATCGTCGTCAGCGACCCGGAGATCCTGAGCGGCACGCCCGTCGTAAAGGGCACCCGGGTTCCTGCCGGAAACATCCTGGCCGAGATCCGGCACGGCACCTCCCGCTTCGACATCTTTCGGCATTACCCGTCGCTGCCAGTGGATGGGATCGATGCCGTGCTGGCCTGGGAGCGCGCCGGAAAGCCCCTTTGAGGGACCCTTTCCTTTTCGACGAGTGCCTTTCCCCGGACCTCGCCGCATTCGCCCATGCCCGGGGCAAAGCGGCGACGCACGTCAACTTCCCGGGCCTGTCCGGCACGCCGGATCACCGCCTGATGCGGGTCATCCGAGACGGCGGATACGTCTTCGTCACCAGCACCGCGCGCGATTTCCTTCGCCTCTACGCGCAGGAGAATATCCATGACGGGCTCGTCATCGTGGTGCCCGGAGATTTGCGGGTAGACGAGCAGGCCCGCTACTTCGGCGGAGTGCTGGCGGCCCTTGAGCCCCTGGACGACTTGACCACCAAGCTGGTCGAGGTGTTTTCGCACGGCGCCATCGTTATTCGTGGCTGGCCCGCGTCGTAGGACCGCTCGTCAGGCACGCCTCCCTCCCGCCAGGTCCACGCCACGGGAAGTGCGGCGAAGCCCATGAGTGCGGCGGCCAGGAAGACGCCGGCGCCTGACCCGGCGTAGAGCGGCCCCGCGGCGAGGGTGCCGAGCGCGATGGAGGCCGTGCCGCCCAGGGCGGCGTGGAGGCTCTGCATCGACAGCGCCTCGCCGGGCGGGGCATGGGCGGCGATCCAGCGCATGGCCGCGAGGTGCTGGGCGCCGAAGGTCACGGCGTGCAGCGCCTGGAGCGCCAAGAGGGCCGCGAGGTCCGTGGTGGCGGCGGTGCCGGTCCAGCGAAGGATGACGGCGCCCACCGCGAGCAGGGTCAGGGCACGCGGGGACCAGCCGGCGAAGAGGCGGCCGGCCCAGAAGAAGAGCGCGACCTCGACGAGCACCGCCTCGGCCCAGAGCAGGCCGATGCTGTCGGCGGAATGGCCGGCGCGGAGCCAGTGGATGCTGCCGAAACCGTAATAGGCGGCGTGGCTGCCCTGGATGAGGGCGCTGAGGACTACGAGGCGGGTGAAGCCGGGGACGCGGAACAGGTGCAGGGCGAAGACGCCGCCGCGGGCGGCCGGGGCTGGTCCGGCGGCGCGCGGGAGCCACCAGGCCGCGACGACGACCGCGAGGTAGGAGCCGGCGAGGAGGGGCGGGACCGCCTCGGTCCCGGCGCGCGTGGCGAGCCATCCGGTGGCGAGGGCTGCGAGGATGAAGGCGGCGGACCCCGCGGCGCGGACGCGGCCGTAGTCCAGCCGTTCCCGTTGTGCCGCGGCGACCCAGAGGGCCTCGGCCAGCGGGACGATCGGGGCGATGGCGAGGGAGAAGGCCGCCATGAGGATCAGGAGGGCCAGGAAGCCGTCGGCGGCGAGGTAGAGCAGCGCGGCGAGGGCGGCCGCCAGGCCGCAGGGGATCAGGAGGAGCCGGCCGTCGCCAAGCCGGTCCGCGGCGCGGCCGAGCGGCGGGCCGGCGAGGAAACGGATGACGGAGCCGGCGAACAGCACCACCGCGACCTCCCCCGCCGTGAGGCCGCGGGAGGCCAGGAAGGGCGGCACGAAGGGCATGGCGACGCCCACCCCGAGGAAGACGGCGGCGAGCAGCCCGGCGTGGCGGAGCGCGGTCCTGGGCGGCTGGGTGGTGCTGTCCATGCGGGCGGCGCCACCCTCCCCCTCCTCCATCGGCTTGCCAATCCCCCGAAGCCCCGCCACACGTCGGCGCAGATGAGCGACATGTTCCCCGCGCGGGTGAAGGCGGTCCTCGGCCCGACCAACACCGGCAAGACCCACCTCGCGATCACGCGGATGCTGGCGCATTCCAGCGGGATCATCGGCTTCCCGCTGCGCCTACTGGCGCGCGAGAACTACGACCGCATGGTCGCCGCGAAGGGCGAGAAGAATGTCGCCCTGCTCACGGGCGAGGAGAAGATCGTCCCGCCGGAGGCCAAGTGGTTCGCCTGCACCGTCGAGGCCATGCCGCTGGACCGGCGCGTGGAGTTCGTCGCGGTGGACGAGATCCAGCTTTGCGCCGATCCCGACCGCGGCCACGTCTTCACGGACCGGCTACTGCATGCGCGGGGGCTGGTCGAGACGATGTTCCTCGGCGCGGAGACGATCCGGCCGCTGCTGCAACGTCTCGTTCCGCAGGCGGAGGTCGAGGGCCGTCCGCGGCTTTCGCAACTGACCTATGCGGGGCCTGCGAAGCTGACGCGGTTGCCGCCGCGCTCGGCCGTCGTCGCGTTCAGCGCGGGCGAAGTCTATGCGATCGCGGAGGCCATCCGGCGGCGGCGCGGCGGATGCGCCGTGGTCATGGGGCGGCTGTCGCCGCGGACCCGGAACGCGCAGGTCGCGCTGTACCAGAACCGGGAAGTGGACTTCCTCGTGGCCACCGACGCGATCGGGATGGGCCTGAACATGGACGTGGACCACGTGGCCTTCGCGTCCCTCAACAAGTTCGACGGGCATCGGCCCCGGCCGCTGACGCCGCAGGAGGCCGCGCAGATCGCGGGGCGCGCGGGGCGCGGGATGCGGGACGGGACCTTCGGCGTGACCGCGGACTGCCCGCCGCTGGCCGACGACTTCGTGCAGAAGATCGAGGGGCACCAGTTCGAGCCGCTGACGACGCTGGCCTGGCGGAACTCGGCGCTGGATTTCGCGAGCATCGACGCGCTGCTGGCGTCGCTCTCGCAGCCGCCGCCCTTCCAGGGGCTGGCGCGTGGCAACGACGCGACGGACTACGTGACGCTGGAGGCGCTCTCGCGCGAGCAGGAGATCCGCAACCTGTCGGACCACCGGCGGCGGGTGCAGATGCTGTGGGATGCCTGCCAGGTCCCCGACTACCGTAAACTGGCGGATGACAGCCATATCCGCTTCTGCGCGCGGGTGTTCACGGCGCTGGCGAAGCACGGAACGCTGGAAACCGACTGGCCGCGGTCCGCGCTGGCGGCGCTCGACAACACGGAGGGCGACCTCGACACGCTGATGCAGCGCCTCGCGGGCATCCGCACCTGGACCTACGTGGCGTCGCGGGCCGACTGGCTGCGTGATGCGGCGGAGGTGCAGGAGATGGCGCGGGCCGCGGAGGACCGCGTCTCCGACGCGCTGCACGAGACGCTAACGACGCGCTTCGTGGATCGGCGCTCGGCACACCTGATCCGCAAGCTGGACGAGGACGGGGACAACCTCCTCTCGGCCGTCGCGCGGAACGGGGAGGTGGTCGTGGAGGGCCATCCCGTCGGCCATGTGCGCGGCTTCGTCTTCGAGCCGGCGGCCGATGCCGGCGAGAAGGAGGAGCGGGAGGTGATGCTCCGCGCCGCCCGTCGCGCGCTGCGGGAGGAGATGCCGCGCCGCGTCGCGCTGCTCGAGGCCTCGCCGGACGAGGGCTTCGCGATGACTCGCCTCCAGCGCATCACCTGGAAGTTCGGGGAGCACGAGCCGGCCGAAGTGGCGAAGCTCAAGCCCGGCGAGAAGCCGGAGAAGCCGGTGATCGAACCGCTGGACTCGGAGTTCCTCGACGGCGCGCAGAAGGAGCGGATCCGGGCACGGCTGGTGGCGTGGCTGGACGCCGTCGTCGCCCGTGACTTCGCGCCGCTGATCGAGGCGGAGAAGAAGGCGGAGGAGGATGCGAGCCTCCGGGGCCACGTGTTCCGTCTGCGCGAGTATCTCGGCCTGCTGCCGGGCGGGACGGAGCGGGAGATCAACCAGGAGATCCGCGGGAAGCTGAAGGCGATCGGCGTGCGCGCCGGGCGGTTCGCGCTGTACCTGCCGGAGATGCTGAAGCCGCGGCCCATGGCGCTGCGGGCGCAGCTTTGGGCGATCCGAGCGAACCAGGCGGTGCCTGAGTTGCCGGGGGCGGGCTGGTGTCCATCCAGCCGCCGCGGGACTGGCCGCGGCTTCGCCGGGACGATGGGCTGGGTGCCGGCCGGGCCGCTGATGGTGCGGCTGGACGTGGCGGAGCGCATCGCGGGCGAACTGGGCCACATGGCGCGGCGCGGGCCGGCGGCGCTGCCGCCGGACATCGCCTCGCGCCTCGGGGCGAAGGCGGACACGCTGGCGGCGGTGCTGGGGACGCTCGGCTTCCGGCTGGTGCCGCAGGAACCGCTGCCGGAGGGCTTCCTCGGGCCGGCGACGCCGCAACTCGTCGCGGCCCGGCGGGACGAGCCGCGGGTGCCGCGGCCGGACGGGCAGCGGCGCGGGGAACGGCGGCCGGATCGTCGGCCGGGGCAGCAGCGCGCGGCGGAAGCGCCGGCCACCGGGGATGCCGCGCCGGCCGAGGGTGCGACGGCCCCGGCGGAGGGTGCGGCGCCCGATCGGCCACGGCGCGAGGGCGACCGCCCCCGGCGCGACGACCGCCGGCCGCGGGATCGGAGCGCCCAGGGCGATCGGCCGCAAGGCGACCGTGCCCCGGCCGAGCGTGCCCCAGGCGACCGTACCCCGGGCGACCGTATGCCCGGAGATCGGCCGCACGGGGAGCGGGGACAGCAGGCCGGCGCGCCGCGTGGCGAGGGCGACCGTCGTGGGCCGCGCGGGCCCGGCGGGCCGCCGCGTGACGGGGACCGGCCCCGCGACGGGCGCGGCGGGCCCCCGCGGGGCAACCGGGGCGGGCCGGAGCTCGGGCCGGCGCGTCCGGTCTTCGCGCCGCGGGACCGGGGCCCCGATCCCGACAGCCCCTTCGCGGTGCTCGCGAAGCTGAAGCTCGGGAAGCCGTCCTGACGGCTGCGCGTCCATGAGCGGTGCCGGGACCGGGACGGAGGACCGGGACTGGCAACGCCTGGACAAGTGGCTGTGGTGCGCGCGCCTGCGGAAGACGCGCGCGGATTGCGCGCGGATGGTCGAGGCCGGGGCGGTGCGGGTGAACCGGCAGCCGGTCGACAAGCCGCATTACCGGCTGCGACCGGGCGACGTGCTGACGCTCGCGCTGGGCGATGCTGAACGCGGCGTGGTGCGGGTCTGGCGCGTGGCGTCGCTGGCGGCTCGGCGCGGGCCACCGGCAGAGGCGCAGAGTCTCTACGAGGACCTGGATGCCGCGGCGTCCTGAGCGCCGGAACGCGTCCCTGCCGCGCGGCCGGACGACTTGTGCACCGCACCACTTCGGGCCATGTCTGCCGCATACCTGACAGCGTGACCGGAACCCGCCCGCCGTGACCTACGTCGTCACCGAGAACTGCATCAAGTGCAAGTACATGGACTGCGTCGAGGTCTGTCCGGTGGACTGCTTCTACGTCGGCGCCAACATGCTGGTGATCCACCCAGACGAATGCATCGACTGCGGCGTGTGCGAGCCGGAGTGCCCGGCCGAGGCCATCGTGCCGGACTCCGACCCGAAGGCGGCGGAGTGGGTGGAGATCAACCGGAACTACTCGACGTCCTGGCCAAACATCACCCGCAAGGGGGAGGCGCCGGAGGACGCGAAGGAGTGGGACGGGAAGCCGGACAAGGCGAAGCTCTTCGACCCCGCGCCGGGGTGAGGCCGTTCCGGTTGCCGTGCTGAACTCCGGCGGTACCGGAGGCGTTCGGGCCGGATGGTCGGGACGCGTGACGGAATCGGCGATTCGTGATAGGGTAATGATGGAACGCTAGTCTCGGACGGGAAGGGCGGCGGGATACGCCGTTTCGGACCCCCGGCCGGGCGCAGGGTGCCGCCTCCGCGGTGCCGCGGCGTCCCCCTCGCGCGGAGAACCGCATGCCGAAGTCAGCCGGCGCCCCGGCCAGCAAGAAGACCCCCGCCAGCAAGGCGGCACCGAAGGGGAAGGCCAAGGCCGTGCCGGAGAAGTCCAGGGCGACCGCCAAGGGCAAGGCGATCGCGCCGGCCCGCAAGGCGGCGCCGGTGAGCAAGCCCCCGCGAAAGCCGCCGTGCCCGCGACCGCGAAGCCGGCCGCGAAGGCCGCGCCCGCGCGGCCCGCGTCGAAGGTCGCCCCGCCCCCGTCGCAGCCGGTCAGGCCGCCGTCCAAGGTGCCCGAGGCGAAGCCCGCGCCCCAGCCCGCGGCGAAGAAGGAAACCCCGAAGGTTACAAGTCCCCTCCCCGCACCGAAGCCGCCCGAAAAGGCGACGCCGGCGCCGAAGCCCACCTCTGCGGTGCCCAACCCGCCCGCGCCTAACCCTGTCGCGCCCAGCCCGGTCGCCAAGGCTGCCGACGCCGTGAAGCCCGACGCTCCCAAGCCCGACGCGCCGAGCGCTGCCGCCGCCGCGCCGGCGCCCCAGGCGGCGCCGGCAAACCGGCCGAAGCCCGCGGCACCCGAGGCGGCGCGTCCTGGCCTGGCGGAAGCGCAGGCGGCCGCGCCGCAGCCGCCGCCCGCGCCATCCGTCATCCAGGGGCCGATCCGCCCTGCCCCGCCGCCGAAGCCGACCGGCAACCCGGGCAAGGACTTCAAGGCGGGCGACGACGTGGTCTATCCGACCCACGGCGTCGGCCACGTCGTGGGGATCGAGGAGATCCCGATCGCCGGCCATGTCCTCAAGGTGATCGTCATCACCTTTGAGGAGAATCGGATGACGCTGAAGGTCCCGATGGCGAAGGCCGCGTCGTCGGGGCTGCGGAAGCTCGCGTCCGAGAAGGTGATGACGGAGGCGATGGACACGCTGCGCGGCCGCGCGCGGATCAAGCGCACGATGTGGTCGCGCCGGGCGCAGGAGTACGAGCAGAAGATCAATTCCGGCGACCCGATCGCCATCGCCCAGGTCGTGCGCGACCTGCACCGCAACGCGGGGCAGCCGGACCAGTCCTTCTCCGAACGCCAGATCTATGAACTGGCGCTGGAGCGGCTGTCGGCGGAGGTCGCGGCCATCGACAAGACGGACAAGGCGACGGCGCAGGCCAAGCTCATTACGACGCTCGGCAAGGCCGATCCGAAAGAGGCGAAGATCGAGGAGTAAGGCGGGGGAGCTTCCCCCCCGCCTCAGCTTCCCAGGACGCCGCTGGTGCGGGGCTGCTCCGGTGCTCGTGCCGGCGGCGCCGGACGCGGGCCGCCTGCCGGTGCCCCGAGGGTGTTGCCTCCGCTCGGCGGCGGCGCGGGGCGGGCGGCACCCACCGGCGCGCCGAGGTAGTTTCCGCCGCGAGGCGGCGGCCCCACCGGGGCAGGCTGCGGATCCCGCCGACGGTCATAGACGTCACGGGAGCGCCGGTCTTCGTTGCGGCGATCTTCGTTGCGCCGGTCTTCGTAGCGTCGTTCGTCGTAGCGGCGGTCATAGGCGCGTGCGTCGTAGCCACGCCGATCGTAGTAGGGCGGCGGTGCGTAGCGCGCCCCGCCATAGGCGCGCCCCGGCGCGTAGTAGGCGGGCGGCGGCGGACGATAGCCATATCCGGGCGCAACGTAGCCCGGCGCGACGTAGTCGCCGGTGACGTAGCCCGGAGAGACGTATTCTGGCGCCACCGAGCCGGGCGCCCCGTACTCCGGGGCCGCGTAGCCCGGCGCGGCGTAGGTCGGCGCGGCCGCGTAGGGCTCCGCCGCCACGCAGCCGCCTAGGAGGAAAAGGGGAAGGAGTGCGCGCATCTGACCTCTCCGGTAGTGAACGCTTGGCGGGACCATTCGTCAGGCCTGAGGCACCATAACGTCCGAAAGACGACGCGGGCGATGTCCTGCGAGAAAGACGGGTTTCGCGCGGGCAAGCCGGTCGAGGCTTGCCGCTCCGGACGGACTCCGGCGACAGGGTGGTGCCCCTTGCCCCTCCGGGCCGTACGGTACAGCGGTAGGTGGCGGGCTGAGCAGCAGCTACGGGTTCCTCGATCGGGGCGTTGAAAGCCTCCTGTTCCCGGCCCGCGAGAGGTCCCAGGCACGCGTCCCTGGGCTGGCCCAGCGGCTGCGAGTATCGCGCTCGCGCGCATGAAACACCCCGGGGGATCGCTCCCCCGGGGTCTTCCAACTCGCCCGGCCGCGCCGGCCGATCAGTCGGACGACACGTCAGTCGGAGGACTGGCGGACGCCCATGAACTGAAGCAGCAGCTGGAACAGGTTGACGAAGTTCAGGTAGAGGCCGAGCGCGTCGAAGACGGAACGCTTGGCGGCCTCGTCCGAACCCTCGGCGTAGGCGTACTCGACGTAGTCGTTCTTGATGCGCTGCGTGTCGAAGGCGGTCAGGCCGACGAAGACCACGACGCCGATGACCGAGATCGCGAAGTGCAGCGCGGAGGACTGGATGAAGACGTTCACCAGCCCGGCGATGAGGATGCCGATCAGCCCCATCATCAGGAACGAACCCATCCGCGTCAGGTCGGCCTTCGTCGTGTAGCCGTAGATCGAGACGGCCGCGAACATGCCGGCGGTGACGAAGAAGGTCGAGGCGATGGAGGCGCCCACGTAGACCGCGAAGATGTTCGCCATGGAGGCGCCCATCGCGACCGCGAAGAGCCAGAACAGCGCCTGCGTCGCGCCCTTGCTCAGCCGGTTGATGCCGAAGGACAGCACCAGCACGAAGGCGAGCGGGGCGAACATCGCGACGAAGCCGAGGATCGTCGGCTGGGTCGCGAGGCCACGCGGGGTGCGCACGACGGTGTAGAACAGCTCGCCCAGGCCGGTGTTCGCGATCACGTAGGCGGTGATCGCGGTCAGCAGCAGGCCGGACGCCATCCAGTTGTAGACGCGCAGCATGTAGGCGCGCAGGCCGGCATCCAGCGTCGCGGCATCCACCGACGACGCGGTGCGGCCCAGCGGGTTGGTCCAGGCCGAAAGGTTCGGCTGGAACCGGTTGTCGGGACCAAGGGCCATGTGGCTCAGAACTCCTCCCCCAAGGGGTCGCGGCGGGACCGAGGGGCCCCTTCCGATGACCGGTATATGGAGAAACTGTAATCCCTATCAAGAGGGCTCAAGCGGCACCCGGGATCCAGTAGCCATGATGTGGCGCAGCCGCCTCGTCCTCCAGGCAGGGACCGATGACCTCGGGCGGCGCATGGGCGGTTTCCAGCACCCCGCGGCAGGTCAGGGACAGGCCGGCCGTATGGGGCTGGGCGTTCCGCAGGTGCAGGATGGCGGCGTTCGAAAGGCCATACACCAGCCGTCCCAGGCCCGTGTAGAAGATCGCGGCGGAGCACATCGCGCATGGCTCGCCGGACGAATAGATCGTGGCCTGCGCCAACGTCCCGCGCGAGATACCGGCGCGGATCGCGGCGCCGCAGGCGTTCATCTCGGAGTGCGCAAGGGTTCCGTCGCCGCTGGCGCCCTGGGTAGACCCGGCCTCGACGAGGACGGCGCCATCGGCATCGGCGATGACGGCGGCAAACGGGCGGTCACCGCGGGCGCGGGCCTCGCCCGCGAGGGCGATGGCGCGGCGGAGCAAGGCGGCGTCCCGGTCGGTGAGCGAATCGGCCATGAAGGTGATCGTAGCCCAGGCGACCTGGCCCCTGCCCCCCCCCCCCGATCGGGGCTGGTCAGGCGTCCCAGCGCGCGGGGTGGGTTCCGAGCGGGACGGCATGGCGGTCCCAGCCGGCGGGGATACCGTCCAGGGTGGCCGCGTGGCGGACGGCGGTGAGGCGGCCGAAGCCACTGTCGGTGGTTTCGAGGTAGGGGGCGGGGTCGGGCTTCGGAACGGCGAAGCCCTCCTCGACGCGGCCGAGCCCACGGATCCAGTGGGCCGTGCGGGCCAGCGAGACCTCGACGTGCCAGGACCCACCCTCCTCCGCGCGTCGCAGCAGGGCGGCCATCGCGCCGAGGGCCAGGAGGTAGCCGGAGCCGTGGTCGAGCCCCTGGACGGGGAAGGGCTTCGGCTCGCCGGACGTGCCGGCGGCGACGCCCTCCGCGTGGTTGAAGCCCGTCGCGGTCTGGGTCAGCGAATCGAAGCCGCGGCGACCGGACCAGGGGCCGGCCGAGCCGTAGGCCGAGAGGGAGACGCAGACGATGCCGGGGCGCAGCGCGGCCAGGTCCTCCGGCCCGAAGCCGCGGGCGGCGAGGGCGCCGGGGCGATAAGCCTGCAGGAACACGTCGGCACCGCGGATCAGGTCGCGCAGCGTGTCCCGGCCCGCCTCGTCGCGCAGGTCGAGGGCGGCGGAGCGCTTGCCCCTCCCGGTGTCGGCGACGAGGGTCGGGATGGAAGGCAGGTGCGGGCCGCTGATCAGGAGCACGTCAGCCCCGTGGGCGGCGAGGGTGCGGCCGGCGACGGGGCCGGCGACGATGCGGGTCAGGTCCAGGACCCGGACGCCGGAGAGGGGGCGGCGCGCCTCGCCGCGGAAGCCCTCGGGCGGGGCATCGCCGGTCCGGCGGATATGGACCAGCGGGAGGGAGGCGACGGCGGTGGATTGGGGGTGGGCGTCCCACTCGGCGAAGTTGCGCATGCGGGAACAGGGCAGGCCAGTCGCCGCGGCTGCCTCGTCGAAGGCGGAAGCGTCCCAGGCCTCGAACGCGCGCGTGACGGAGGCACGGTCGTAATCCGCGCCGAGGAGGCGGAGGAACCCGTCGCGGTGGTGCGGGAAGTTCGTGTGGATGCGGACCACCCCGCCGTCGCGGCAGCGGTAGGCACCGGCGAGCGCGTCCCAGGCCTCGCCCATCGGGGCGCCGTCCACGCGGAGGTGCCCTTCGCTGGCGAATTCCACGGCGGCGTGGCGGGTGTCGAGGGTGACGGCGGCGGCGCGGCCGGTGCGGCGGCGCAGGACTTCGGAGGCGGCGAGGGCGGCGCCGGCAATGCTGCCGGCCGCGGCTTCGGCGAGCCGGAAGGAGGAGGGGAGGACGTGCGCCGGGCCGGCGATCAAGGCGCGGCCGGCCAACCCTCGGTCCAGGCCCACCCCGTCCAGCAGGTCGGCGAGGATGGCGGGATCGGTCATGCGGTCCAGCGCAGCACGGCCGCGGCGCGGGCCGCAACGCGCCCGAGACGCATGGCGGTCAGGCGAAGGAGGAGGGGCGGGGCAGGGCGCCGCCCGGCTGGGGCGCCGGGACGGCGGGGGTGCCCTGCCCCCGTCACTCGTTCCAGCAGCGGCGCGGCTTTGGCCCGCAGCGCGAGCGCGGTGCCCGCGTAGCCCATGGCGAGCGTCAGCAGCACGCAGAGGATGATCGTCAGCGCGAGGGTTCCGGGCAGGAAGGTCCAGTCGGCGCGCATGACGTAGCGCGTCACGCCCCAGGACGCGGCGGCGCCGACGATGCTGGCGACGATCCCCGCCACGAGGCCGAGGAGGCCGAACTCGACGAGCCAGGCGCGGCGGATCTGGGCCCGCGTCGCGCCGAGGGTCTTCAGGACGACGGCGTCGCGGATGCGGCGGCGCTGGCCCGCGGCGACGGCACCGGCCAGCACCAGCAGGCCGGAGAGCAGCGTCACGGATGCGGTGGAGCCGAGCGCGGTGCCGAGCCGCGTCAGCACGGTGGCGAGCGCGTCCAGCGCGTCGCGGACGCGGATGCCCGTGACGTTCGGGAAGGCGTCGGTGATGGCGCGCAGCACGCCCGCGTCGCGCGCCGGGTCGTTCCCGGCGACGCGCAGTGGCGATGTGCGTATGGGGCGCGGCGGAGAGCAAGCCGGGCGAGGCGAGGAGGGTGAAGTTGATGCCGAGGCTGCGCCATTCCACGTCGCGGAGGTTGGCGATGCGCAGGTCGATGTCGCGGCCCAGCACGTTGACGGTGATGGTGGATCCGATGCCAGCGTTCCAGCCGCGGGCGAGGTTGGCGTCGAGGGAGACCAGTGGCGGGCCGTCGTAGTTCGGCGGCCACCACTGGCCCGCGACGATGCGCGTGTTCTCGGGCATCGCGTCGGCGTAGGTGAGGCCGCGGTCGCCGCGGAGGGCCCAACGGGTCTCCTCCGTCGCCTGCACCTGCTCGGCAGGAACGCCGTTCACCGCGACGATCCTGGCGCGGAGGGAGGGGACGCGGCGGATGTCGCCGGCGCCGGGCTGCGCGCGGGCCAGGGCGTCGAACTCCGCGACCTGATCGGACTGGATGTCCACGAAGTAGAAGGACGGGGCGGCGCTGGGCAGGCTGTCGCTGATCTGCTGGCGCAGATTGCCCTCGATCAGCGCGATCGCGGCGAGGGTGGAGAGGCCGATGCCGAGCGAGACGAGCATGAGCGGCGTCGGCGCGCCGGGGCGGTGCAGGTTGGCAAGTCCGAGGCGGAGCGAGGGGCGGCGCATCGCGGGGATGCGGCGCGCGATCGCCATCAAGGCCCAAGCTGCGCCGCGGAAGAGGGCAAGGGTGGCAAGGGCGGCGGCGCAGAAGGAAAGCGCGAAGAGCGGGCGCTCGGCAGTGAGGACCACGAGCGCGACGAGGGCGGCGACGGCGGCGGCGTTGGCTGCCAGGAGCGCCAGGCGCGGCCGGCCGCGCGCGGGCTGGACGGCGTCGCGGAAGAGGGCGGCGCCCGGGATTTCCCGCGCGCGGCCGAGGGGCCAGAGCGCGAAGGCGAGCGCGGCGAGGAGGCCGTAGAGCGCGGCGGTGCCGAGCGGCACGGGGTAGAAGCCGAGGCGCGGGGGGACGGGCAGCGCGTCCGCCAGAAGTAGGCGGCGGCCCAGGTCAGGCCGTAGCCCGCGACGAGGCCGATCGCGATGCCCGCCAGCGCGAGGACCATCACCTGGATGAGGTAGGTCGCGAAGATCGCGCCGGCCGGGGCGCCGAGGCAGCGCAGCGTCGCGATGGTTCGCGCGCGCTGATCGAGCCAGGAACGGACGCCCGTCGCGACGCCGATGCCGCCGACCAGAAGTGCCGTGAGGCCCGCGAGAGTCAGGAAGGACGCGGCCTGGTCGAGGAAGCGGTTCACGCCGGGCTGGCCTTGCGAGGACAGGCGGATGCGCCAGCCGCCATCCGCGAAGGGCTGGGCGCGGAGGTCGCGCGCGAAGGCGGCGGCGTCGGTGCCGGGCGGCAAGGTGACGCGCGTCTCGTAGTTCACGAGGGAGCCGGGCTGGACCAGGGCGGTCGCGGCCAGGGCCGAGGCGGGTATGATGGCGCGGGAGCCGAAGAGGGCGGCGCCCGCGGCCTTGTCGGGCTCCGACGCGATGGCGCCGCGGTAGGCGAAGCGGCCCTCGCCGATCCGGACGACGTCGCCGGGGGTGAGGCCGAGGCGGCTGGCGGTGACAGGTTCCAGCGCGACGGGCGGAAGGCCGTTGGCGCCCCCACCGAAGGGGCCGGGCGGGTCGAGGACGAGTTCGCCGATGAGCGGGTAGGCCGCGTCCACGGCACGGAGTTCAACGAGGGTGCGGTCGCCGGAGGGGGCGACGGCCATGGCACGCATGGAGACGAGGTCGCTCGTCCGCGCGCCGCGGGCGCGCAGCCATTCATGCGCGGGCTCGCCGATGTCGCGCTGGGAGGTCGCGATGGCCATGTCGCCGCCGAGCAGCCGGGCGCCGTCGGCGGTCAGCCCGGCTTCCGTCGCCGCGCGTAGCGTGCCGACGGCGGCGATGGCGGCGACGCCGAGGGCAAGGCAGGCGAGGACGATGCGCAGCCCCTTCACGCCGCCGCGCAGCTCCCGCCGCGCGAGGCGCCAGCCGATGGCGAGGTGGCTCATGCAGCCACCAGCGCCGAATCTGCGACGATGAGGCCGTCGCCGACGCGCACCTGGCGCTCGCACCGCTCGGCCAGCGCGGGGTCGTGGGTGATGAGGAGAAGCGTGGTGCCGAAGCGCGCGCGCATCTCGAAGAGCAGGTCCATGACCTTATCGCCGGTCGCGCGGTCGAGGTTGCCGGTGGGCTCGTCGGCAAGGAGGAGCTTGGGCTCGGCGACGAAGGCGCGGGCGAGGGCCACGCGCTGCTGCTCGCCACCGGAAAGTTGCCCGGGGTAGTGGCGCAGACGGTGGGCGAGGCCGACGGAGCGGAGCGCGGCCTCCGCACGCTCGAAGGCGTCGGCGCGGCCGGCGAACTCCAGCGGGATCGCGACGTTCTCGAGCGCGGTCATGGTGGGGACGAGGTGGAAGGACTGGAAGACGATGCCCAGGTTGTCGCGGCGGAACCGCGCGAGGGCGTCCTCATCCATCGCGGCGAGTTCCTCGCCGGCGACGCGCAGCGTGCCGCCGGTCGCGCGCTCCAGGCCCGCGAGCAGCATCAGCAGCGTCGTCTTGCCGGAGCCGGAGGGACCGACGATGCCGACGGCCTCGCCGCGGCCGATGGAGAGGTCCACGCCGCGCAGGATGTTGACCTCACCCCCCGCCCCCACCACCCTGAAGGACAGGTTGCGCGCCTCGATCAGGGGCGCGCCATCCGTGGCGCCCCGCCCCGCGGGCCCCGTGGGTGGAACATGGTTCAGGGAATCCGGCATGGCCGCGATATCGGGACGGCGCGCGGCGTTGCACAGGGGCGCGGTCGGTATCGCTCTGTTTCTTGGCGCAACGAGTGTCCAGGCTCAGGGAGTGGCGCAGGCGCCCGCGGGGCGTCCGTTGCGACTGCTGATGCTGGGCGACAGCATCACGGCGGGCTACGGACTTCCGGGTCCCGATGCGCTGCCCGTGCGGCTGCAGGAGGCGCTGCGGGCGCGCGGGCGCAACGTGACGGTCATCAATGCCGGGGTGTCCGGCGACACGACGGCGGGCGGGCGGGCGCGGCTCGACTGGTCGCTGGCCGAGCGGCCGGATGCGGTGATCGTGGCGCTCGGCGGCAACGACGTGCTGCGGGCGATCGAGCCGCGGGCGACGCGGGCGAACCTCGCCTCCATCCTCGACCGGTTGCAGCAGCGCGGGCTGCCGGTGCTGCTGGCGGGCATGCTCTCCCCGCCGAATCTCGGGCGCGACTACGCGCGGGAACTGGACGCGGTGTTCCGCGACCTCGGGACGCGGGAGGGCGTGGTGTTCTACCCGTTCCTGCTGGATGGGGTGGCAGGTGATGCGGCGCTGAACCAGCCGGACCGCATTCACCCGAATCCGCAGGGCGTCGCGGTCATGGTGCAGCGGATGCTGCCGGCGGTGGAGACGCTGCTCGATCGCGTGCGGGTCGCGTGAGGACATGGTCCGGTTGTTCGTGGCGCTCGCCTTGCCGGCGAGCCTCCGCACGCACCTGTCCATGTTGGCCGGCGGGATCCAGGGCGCGCGCTGGGTGCCGCCGGCGAACTACCACCTGACGCTTCGCTTCATCGGGGAGGTGGAAGGCTGGCGCGCCGACGAGGTGGACGAGGCGCTGTCCACGATCCGCACGCGGCCGTTCGACCTGTCCCTGGCGGGGGTCGGGACCTTCGAGAAGGCGGGGAAGATCGGCGCCCTCTGGGTCGGGGCGGACCGGTCGGAGGCGCTGTCGCACCTACAGGCGAAGGTGGAGACGGCGCTGCAGCGCATTGGGCTGGAGCCGGAACGGCGCCGCTTCGCCCCGCACGTCACGCTCGCCCGCACCGACAAGGCGCCGACGCACAAGCTGGTGGAGTTCGTGCAGGCACATTCGCTGTTCCGCGCGCCGCCGGTGCGGGTGGAACATTTCACGCTTTTCTCCTCCCGCCTGGGCAAGGAGAACCCGGTCTACGTTCCGGAAGTGGAGTACGAGCTGGCCTGAAGCGGCGCACGAATCGGGGCCGGAATCATGGCCAAATCGTGTTCGATGGCCGCGGGACGCGAGTGCTAGCGTACCCGTCATGCGAACCCCCGCCGCTGCCTCGGATCACCGACCCCGGACGGATTGGGCCAGCGTCTTCCGGGACGTGCCGAAGGCCCTTGCCCTGATCGGCGTCGTCCTGGCCGGCCTGCTCTTCGCCGGGCTGATGCCCTGATCCGACCGACCCGCCGGGGCTGGCACCCTACCGGCCGGTGAGGCCGGCAGCGCGGTAGGCCGCGTTGATCACCGCGCCGATGTCCAGGATGCCACGCACGGGGGTGGGTTCGACGGGCGCGGCGCGCGGGGCGGGGGCATGTCGGGGACAACCTGGCCTGCCGCGTCGACGACGAAGACCCGGCCCGATGGCACGGGCAGGCGGGAAGGGGCCGCGGCGGCCGACGCTTCGGCCGGCGCCTCCTCCAGTCCCCAGAAGGCCAGGATTCCGTGGGTCGAGGACACGCCGACGTCGAGCAGGAAGGCACCGGCCTCGCCGCAGCAGCCATCCCCCTCGCCGGGCGAGAGGGGGACGCCGTGGCCCATGCCGGCGATCCGGTGGTCCTCGACGCGGACCTGGCCGTCCGGCCCGTGCCAGCGACGGACGACGTGATTCGGGGAACGACGCAGCGTGACGGGCGCCGCGGCGGACAGGCCGTGCAGGTCCAGCCATTGGCGCGTGCAGGCCTCGGCGTTGCCGGCGTTCACGGTCAGGTCCGCGTCGCCATGCCAGACGGAGACCCGCGGCCAGGCGCCGGCATGCCGCCCAGCCCGTCGCACGGCGTCGCCGCGGGCGGAGGCGGGAAGGTCGCCTGGGTGGGACATCGCCGCCAGCGCCTGCTGGACGCCCCAGCCCGCGGCATAGGGCAGGCCGGCGACGATCGCGCCGGCCGCGAAAACCTCCGGATAGGTCGCGAGCATGACGGAGGCCATGGCGCCCCCTGCCGAGAGGCCGGTTACGAAGATCCGGGCCGGGTCCAGGCCGTGCTCCGCGACCATGTGCGCGACCATGGCCTGGATCGAGGCGGCCTCGCCCGCCCCGCGCGCGGCGTCGCCCGGCTCGAACCAGTTGAAGCAGAGGTTCGGGTTGTTCGCCCGCCGCTGCTCGGGGAGGAGGAGGGCGAAGCCCAGCCGCTCCGCCATCGCCGACCAGCCGCTGCCCCGATCGTAGCCTGCGGCGGTCTGGGTGCAGCCATGCAGCGCGACAACGAGAGGCGCGCCGGGGCGCAGCCCTTCCGGCACGTGCGAAAGCATGCGCAGGCCGCCCGGGTTCGGCCCGAATTCCGCGACGTCCAGCAGATGCCCGTCGCCGGCCGGACCGGGCACCCCCATGCCCCCGCGGCGGAGTCGCATGAGGGCCGCGAGGTCGAGGCGAGGTTTGCGCATGGTGGTCCTTCAGGGGCGATCCGCGGCGACGGAACACTGCGGCGCCCTATGCTGCACTGCAATATGGGACGCGATCGGCCACCTGGCGGCCCGATCACGCGCTCTTGCCCGCCGCTTCGCCCGCTGGTGCCAGGGGACGGGGGCCGCTAAAGGCCCGGCCATGCGTGCCGTCCGGCCCGTCCTGACCGCCCTCTTCGCCCTGGTGCTGCTCGTGCAGACGGGGTGGGCGGCGGCGCACTGCCTGGCCATGGCGGCGCCGGCCGGACACCTCGTCGAGATCTGCTCGTCCGACGGGACGCGCGTGGTGCGGATGACCGCGGACGGAACGGTGCTGCCAGAGGCGCCGCCGCACGCTGAGCCCGGCTTCTGCGCCGCCTGCCCGCTCCTCGCCGCCCCTGCCCTTCCCACGCCGCCCACCCTGTCGGAGCCGGCCTGGACCGTCGCGGAGGTGCCGGTCCCGATCGCCGCGGCGCGGGGGCTGCGCCCCGCCGCCCGCGCGCCGCCCTACGCACCGAGGGCACCCCCGCCTTCGCCTGACCGATCCGCCGCCGGTGCGTTCGCGCGCCCGGCCCCGACACGTCAGAGCGACAGGCTCACCATGTCCATCGTCACACGCGGGGCCGCGTGCCTCGCCCTTACCGGCCCCCTCATGGGCGCCCTCAGCGCGCCTGCCGCGGCGCATGTCACGCTGGAGGTCCAGCAGGCGCCGGCGAACGCCATCTACCGCGCCGTCTTCCGCGTCCCCCACGGGTGCGAGGGCGCCGCGACCACCCGCATCACGGTCCAGGTCCCGCCCGGCGTGACCCAGGCCCTGCCGATGCCGAAGCCGGGCTGGCGGCTGACGACCACGCCGCGCGAGGAGGTGCCCCCGCCCGCCGGTCCCCCGCCCACCCGTCATGGCGCCGTGCCCGAGGTCGCGACAGTCACCTGGGAGGGCGGGCCGCTTGATCACGCCCATTACGACGAGTTCGTCGTGCGGATGCGGCTGCCGGACCGGCCGGGGGAGCTGCTCTACGTCCCCGTCGTGCAGGGCTGCGAGGACGGGCGCTCCGCGTCCTGGACCCAGATCCCCGACCCGAACCGGCGCCCGACGGAAAACCCCACCCCGGCGCCGGCGCTCCGCCTGCTGCCGCGCTCGTGAGGAGGCGCGCCATGGACAGACGCCACCTATTCTTCCCCGCCGCGGCGATCGCGGCGGCCGGGGTCCTCGCCCGCCCCGCGCGGGCCTGCGACCCCGCGGAGATGGACGCCTACATCACCGCCGTTGCGAACGCGGCGGTCGAGCCTGCGCTGGCCGCCCTGGACGCGGCCCTGCCCCACGCCACGTCGGCGGAACGCGCCCTGGCCGAGCGCGGCGCCGCCCTGGCGCGCGCGGCGGCGCGGGACGGGGACCCGAAGGTTGCCGTGCGCACCGCGGCGGCGCTGGCGCGGCTCGCGGGACGGATCGAGGCGCGGGCGGGACTGTCGCCCGAGATCGGGGTGGGATGAGAACCATGACGCGACGGGCTTCCATCCGGGCGGTCTTGCTGGCGGCGGCGCTCCTCGCCGCGCTTCCGGCCCGGGCGCAGGAGACGGTCGCGGGCGAGGTCGCCATCCTGCGACCCTGGTCGCGGCCGGCGCTGCAGGGTGGCACGGCGGCTGGCTTCATGACGCTGCGCAGCACCGGCGCCGCGGACCGCCTGCTCTCGGCCACGACTCCAGCGGCGCGCTTGGCCGAGCTGCATTCGATGACGATGGACGGCGGTGTCATGCGCATGCGGCCGGTCGAGGGCATCGCCGTGCCGGCCGGCGGTACCGTGACCCTGGCGCCGGGCGGGCTGCACCTCATGCTCATCGGTCTTGCCGCGCCGCTGCGCGCGGGCGATCGCGTGCCCGTGACGCTGACCTTCGAGCGGGCGGGGAACGTGCAGGTGGAGTTGACGGTGGAGGCGCCGGGCCGGCCGGGGGCCACGCGCACCGAGGGCCACGCGCACTGAGAGCCCCCACGCGTCGCCGCGCTGCGCCGGGGGGACGCGGCAGCGTTTGCTCCGGGGCCGGCGGCCGCGCGTGGCCCATGGCGGGCCCGGAGGTCCCCGCCGCCCGGCTTGACGCCGTGCGGAACGGGGCCGACCTGCGGGCGGCATGGCCCCCGGCGCCCGTCCCCCGAACATCGTCGTCCTGACCGGGGCGGGAATTTCCCGCGAATCCGGGCTGCACACCTTCCGCGATCCAGAGGGCATCTGGGCGCAGGTGCGGATCGAGGACGTCGCGACGCCGGAGGCCTTCGCGCGCGATCCGGCGTGCGTGCAGGCGTTCTACGACGCACGCCGGATGCAGCTCCGCAACGCCGGCGTGGAACCGAACGCGGCGCATCGCGCGCTCGCGGAACTGGAGGCGCGCTGGCCCGGCGGGTTCCTGCTGGTGACGCAGAACGTGGACGACCTGCACGGCCGCGCGGGGTCGCGGCGGCTGATCGCCATGCACGGGGAACTGGCGAAGGCGCGCTGCCTGACCTGTCACGCCGTCGTCGTGTCGCCCGACACGCTCGCTGACGGGCCGGCCTGCCCGGCCTGCGGCGTGCCGGGGCGGCTGCGGCCGCACGTCGTCTGGTTCGGCGAGATGCCGCTGGAGATGGAGCGGATCGGGGAGGCGCTGTCGGTCTGCGACCTCTTCGTCTCCATCGGCACGAGCGGCGCGGTATATCCGGCCGCGGGCTTCGTCGCGGAGGTGCGCGGGCGGGCGGAGACGCTGGAGCTGAACCTGGAGCCGAGCGAGGGGACGCGCCTGTTCGACGAGGCGCGACACGGGCCGGCGACCCGCCTCGTTCCCCAATGGGTCGGGGAGGTGATGGCGCGGTGGCGGTGACGCCCCGGCGGCGTCGGGCGGCGCTGGAGGATCCCTTCGCGGTGCCGGCGGCGCGCCGGACCGATGTCGCGGCCCGCGATCCAGGCTTCCCGGCGGGTGTCGGCATGGACGAGGCCGCGGCGCTGGCGCGGTCCTGCACGCTATGCGCGGACCGGTTGCCGCTCGGGCCGCGGCCGATCTGCCAGTTGCACGCGGAGGCGCGGATCCTGGTCACGAGCCAGGCGCCGGGGACGAAGGCGCATTTCTCCGGCGTGCCCTTCGACGATGCCTCGGGGGAGCGTCTGCGGGACTGGCTCGGGATGGACCGCGCGACCTTCTGGGACCCGACCAGGCTCGCGATCCTGCCGATGGGCATGTGCTACCCGGGGCGGCTGCCGAATGGCGGCGACGCGCCGCCCTGCCGCGACTGCGCGCCGACCTGGCACCCGCGCATCCTCCCGCTGTTCCGCGACCTGCGGGTAAGGCTGCTGGTCGGGTCCTATGCCGTGCGGTTCGTGCTGGGGCCGAAGCCCGGGCTGGCGGAGCGCGTGCGCGAGTTCCGCGCGACGCTGCCGGGCGTGTTCCCGCTGCCGCATCCGTCGTGGCGGACGCTCGTCTGGGCGAAGCGGAACCCGTGGTTCGAGGAAGACGTGCTGCCGGCGTTGAGGCAGGAGGTCGCGCGGGCGCTGTCCTGAGGGCGCGTCACGGCAGCGGCGCCGTGCGGAACAGTTGCACGCGGAGGCCGCCATGGGGCACCGGCGCGTCCGGCGGCAGGAAGGGGAGGCCCGTGGCGCGGGCCAGCGCGGGCTCGGCGGTGACAAGGCCGACACGCCAGCCGGCGAAGCGCGTCACCAGGATCTGGCCGATCGCGCGGTGGAGCGGGACGAGGTCCCTCCCCTCCCCGATGCGCGCGCCGTAGGGCGCGTTGAGGATGACGAGGCCGGGTGGGCCGTCGGGGGGCGTGATGTCGCTGATGGTGGCCTGCCGGAACGCGGCAAAGTCGGCGACGCCGGCGCGTTCGGCGTTGGCGCGGCTCGCCGCAATGGCGCCTGCGTCGCGGTCGCTGCCGTGCAGGCGATGCGGCGGGGTGCGGGCGCGGGAGACGTCGCGCATGCGCGCCCAGGCCGCGGCGTCGAAGGTCGCGAGGTGTTCGAAGGCGAAGCGGCGCACGCGTCCCGGGTTGAGGCGGGCGGCGATCTCGGCTGCCTCGATAACGAAGGTACCTGAGCCGCACATGGGGTCGAGCAGCGCTTCGTCGCCGTCGTAGCCGCAGCGGCGGAGGAAGAGGAGGCCATGGTCTCGCGCATCGGCGCGCGGGCGACGGCTTCCTTGTAGCCGCGCTTGTGCAGCGGGTCGCCGGAGGTATCGACGCTGATCGTGCAGGTGTCGTGGTCGAGGCGGGCCGCGACGGTGACCGGTGCGTCGGGCGATTCGGGAGCACCCGTCGTGTCGCGGATGGCCGTGGCGATCCGCTGGGACGCGGCGCCGCTGTGGTAGATCCGGGAGGCGTGGCAGGTCGCCTCGACGCGGAACGGCGTGTCGGGGCGCAGGACCTCCGCCCAGGGCACGCGGTGGGCGCGGGCGTCGAGCTCGGCCAGGTGCGCGGCGTGGAAGGACGCGATCCGGACGAGAACGCGGCCCGCGCCGCGGAGCCAGAGGTTGGCGCGCCAGGCATCGGGCCAGCCGCCGCGCAGGACCACGCCGCCGGGGACGACCTTCGGCTGGCGGAAGCCCTTGCCGCGCACCTCCTCCCAAAGCACGGGCTCCAGGCCGGGCGGGGCTTCCAGGAAGATCTCGTGGTCCGCGTCGCGCGTCATCCGGGCTGCATCGCACGCCGACCGGCGCCGCGCATCCGCGCGGGGCAAACGTCCTCCGCCCCACGCCCGGGCGTGAAGACGATAGCCGTGGCGCACCGCGTCAGCGCGAGGCCGCCGGTGGCTGGCGGGTTCAGGCCAGCATCGTCGGTGGGGCGCGGCGGTCCGGGCGGTCCTCGCGGCGCGCGAGGTCGGCCATGATGCCAGGAATCTCAGCCAGGAGTTCGCGGGCGAGGAAGCCGAGGGGGCCGCGCCGCGCGGACATGCGGTGCCCCGCCTCGGCGTGGAGCCAGACGGCCCAGCAGGTCGCGGTGAAGGGGTCTGCGCCGCGGGCGAGCAGGCCGCCGACGATGCCGGCGAGGGTGTCGCCGGAGCCGGAGGTGGCGAGGCCGACATGGCCGTGGCCAGAGCGCGCGGCGCGGCCGGACGGGGCGACGATCCAGGTGGTCGCGCCCTTCATGGCGACGACCGCGTCGAGGCGCGCGGCGGCCTCGCGCGCGGCGGCTAGGGGATCGGCCTCCACCGCGTCGCGCGGGCGGTCGAGGAGGCGGGCCATCTCGCCGGCATGGGGCGTGACGACGCTGCGGCCGGCATGACGGCGGATCACCGCGTCGTTGCCGGGGGCCGTGAGGGCGGCGGCGTCGAGGACGATCGCGGGGCCTGGCTCGGCGCTGCCGAGGAGGGCCGCGACGAGGTCGCCGGCGCCGTCCTCCGGCATGCCGGGGCCGAGGACCAGGGCGGTGCAGCGCGACAGCTGCGGGGCAACCGCGCGGGCGGCGCCGGCGGCGATGCAGCCGCCCTCCGTCTCATCGAGGCCGAGGACGAGGGACTCGGGCACGGCGATCGCGAGTTGCGTGGCGGCGGAGCGGACGGTCGCCATCTGCAACCGCCCCGCGCCGGCGCGGAGCGCGCCTTCGCCGGCTAGCAGGACGGCGCCCGGGATCTCGGCGCAGCCGCCGACGACAAGGACGGTGCCGCGGCCCGTCTTGTCGTCGTCCTCGGCGGGCATCGGCAGCGGGTTAGCGGCGAGCCAGTCCGGCGTAACCTCCTCGACCCCGCTCAAGACGCGGCGGCCCTGGCGTCCGGCGCGGCGGTGACGGGCGTGCCTGCGCGCAGCATGGGGGCGACGAAGTTGTAGCGCCGGAGCACGAGACCGCCGCCCGCGCCCTGCGCCGGGTCGTGCGCGTATTCCGTGACGCCGCAGTTCGGCACGTCGCCCTCGCGGTCCACCGCCAGGATCTCGTCCTCCGACATCCGCTCCAGCAGGTAGCGCATGCAAAGGACGACGACCTGATGTCCGACGATCAGCACCCGCCGGCCGGCGTAGTGCAGGGAGATCGTATCGAGGGCCGAGCGCAGGCGGAGGATGACGTCGCACCAGGATTCGCCGCCCGGCGGCCGGTGGTAGAACTTGCCGAGGAGGCGGCGGAACTCCGCCTGATCCGGGTGGACCTGGCGGATGCCGTGGCCGGTCAGGCCGTCGAGGACGCCGAACTTCTTCTCCCGCAGCCGTTCGTCCACGACGAAGTCGGCGCGGTGGATCGGCAGGCGGCCAGTCTCGGCGATGAGTTCCGCCGTGTGGCGGGCGCGGAGGTAGGGGGAGCAGAGGATCGCCTCGGGGCGTCCGTCCTCCGGCAGGTCGCCGAACCAGCGGCCGAGGGCGCGGGACTGTTCCTCGCCGAGCGGGGAGAGGGGCACGTCCACGTCGCGCCCCTCGAGCGCGATGCGGGAGGCGCCCTCGGCCTGGGCGCGGTCGCGGGCAAGGTTCCCCGCGCTCTCGCCGTGGCGGACGATCCAGAGGGTATGCGGCCAGTTGAGCGCCATCGCTTCGGCCAACGCCCGGGGGCGGGCGGGGTTACTCCTCCCGCTCCAGGCGTTCGATGCCTTCCTCCGAGTAGCCGAAATGGTGGGCGATCTCGTGGATCAGGACGTTGCGGACGAGGCGGAACAGGTCCACCCCCGTCTCGATCCACTCGACCAGGATAGGCTCGCGGTAGAGGAGGATGGTGTCCGGCTCCATCGGCGCGTCGAGGACGGATTTTTCCGTCAGCGGCGTGCCCTTGTAGAGGCCGGTGAGTTCCCAGGGGTGCTCCAGGCCCATCGCCTCCAGCGTCTCGTCGTCCGGGTTGTCCTCGACGATGATGGCGGCGCCGCGGACGGCCTCGCGCAGTTCCGCGGGTATGGCGGCGAAGGCGGCCTCGGCGAGGTCGGCGATGTCCTCGGCGCCGGGCGGGGGGCCGAAGCGGCTGGCGGTTCCCATGGCGCGGTTCGGCACGTATCTGGGCCGGAGGTCAAGCCGGAACGATGCCGATGGTCGCCCCCCTCACATCCCAACGCCGCGCGGAACTGCCGGCGCTGCTGCCGGGCTGGACCGTCGTGGAAGGGCGGGACGCCATCGCCCGGACCTTCCGGTTCCGCGATTTCGTCGAGGCCTTCGGGTTCATGTCCCGGGTGGCGCTGCTGGCGGAGAAGCAGGACCACCACCCCGAATGGTTCAACGTGTGGAACCGGGTGGAGGTGGTGCTGACCACCCACGATGCGGGTGGGCTTTCGGAGCGGGACGTGATGCTGGCGCAGGCGATGGACGCGCTCGTCGCGACGGTGGGCGGCCCGTGAGGACTGGCCTCGCGGCCCTCGCCGCGGCGGCGCTCGCGCTGCCTACCTTCGCGCCGGGCACCTTCGCGCAGCCCGCATCGGTCCAGCCCGGGCCCGCCAGCCCGCCGGCCGAGGAGGCCCGCACGGAGACCTCCGACCAGGCGGCGGCGCAGGATGCCGAGCGGGAGCCGTCGGTGGCGCCGCTCCTGGGGCCTGTCGGCAACCTCTTCGGCCTCCGGGATGCGGCGGAGGCACGCGGGCTGGAGTTCTCCGTCACCTACATCGGGGAGGTCCTCCGGAACGCGTCGGGCGGCGCGCGGCGGGGCAGCGCCTACGAGGGGCGGGTGGATCTCCAGGCGGACCTGGACCTCGGCCGCGCCGTCGGGTGGGAGGGGGCGAAGATCCACGCCAACCTCTTCGCCATCCACGGGCGCGGGCTGAGCCGCGGGTATGCCGGGAACATCCTGACGATCAGCGGCATCGAGGCGCTGCCTTCGACCCGGCTTTACGAGCTGTGGTTCGAGCAGTCCTTCCGCGGCGGCTCGATCCGGATCGGGCAGCTCGCGGCGGATACGGAGTTCCAGGTCAGCGAGTACGGCGCGCTCTTCGTGAACTCGACCTTCGGCTGGCCGGCGTCGTCGGGGGCGAACCTGCCCTCGGGAGGGCCGGCCTACCCTCTGGCCACACCCGGCGTGCGGCTGCGGCTCGACCCGGCGGAGGGGTGGACGATCCTCGCAGGCGCCTTCAACGGCGACCCGGCGGGCGCGGGGGAGGAGGACCCGCAGCGCCGGAACCGCGACGGGCTGCGCTTCCGGCTGAGGGACGAGCCCTTCGTCATCGCCGAGGCGCAATACGCCTATGGCCGCGGCGGGCTCGCGGGGCGGGTGAACCTCGGGGCCTGGTACCATTTCGGCCGCTTTCCCGACCCCCGGTTCACGCAGGACGGGCTTTCGCTTGCCGATCCGGAAGCGGGCGGGTCGGCGCGGCTCCGGCGGGGCAATCACGGCCTCTATGCGGGGGTGGATCAGGCGGTCTGGCGCGGGGAGGGCGATGCCCGGGTCGGGGTCTTCGCGCGCGCCGGGGCCTCGCCGGGCGACCGCAACCTCGTCTCGCTCTACGCGGATGGCGGGATCGTCGCGAAGGGGCTGGTGCCCGGAAGGCCCGACGACACCTTCGGCCTCGCGGCGGCCTATGCGCGCCTGGGTGGCGCCACGCGCGGGCTGGACCGCGATGCCCGACTCTTCGGCACGCCGGACGCGCCGGTCCGGTCGAGCGAGGTGCTGATCGAGGCCACATACCAGGCGAGCGTCGTGCCGGGCTGGACGGTGCAGCCGGTCCTGCAGCGCGTCATCCGCCCCGGCGGTGGCGCGATGGCGGCGCGCGCGGAGGGCGACCCGCCCCGGCGCGCGCGGGATGCGACGGTGATCGGGCTGCGGACCGCGATCCGGTTCTGAGCGGATCGCGGGACGCTTGCTCGCCTCCCGCGCCAGGGCGCCGCCTTCGCCCACCGCCGGGCGACACGGCGGCGGAGGTCACGCCATCATCTGCACCCGCCGCGCCATGCCGGGCTTCGAGGCCTCGACCTCGGAGGATGCTCACCGGGCCGGCGAACGTCCCGGCGCCGACCCTCTCGAGGCTGTCCGGGAGTGCGGGCGCGGCAGTGATGCGGCCGGACGTCGCGGCGCGGCACCGGGCGCGCGGCGCGGAGGTGACGCGGACGACGCCGGAGGCGACGCGCGCTTTCGTCCCGGCGGAGATTGAGAAATGGGGCGAGGCGGCGCTGCGGGCAGGCATCAGACCGCAAGCCGCGGGCTGACGGGAACGCCCGGCCGGGGTGGACCGCTCACGCCCGTAGCAGTCGCCCGGCCGGTGCACAGCAGCGCGGCAGCACGGTGGCGGCTGGGGTAAGGGGGCCGTCGTCGAGGAGGGTGACAAGGCTTGTCACGCCGGTCCAAACCGGGGGCATGAGCCCGAAGTCTCCCGTCCTCGTGATTGGCGCCGGCTTCACCGGGACCGCGCTGGCCGTGCAGTTGGCCAGGCGGGGCGTGCCGGTGGCGCTGTTCGACCCGGCGACGCCGGGGGCGGGCGTGGCCTACGGGACGCAGGAGCCGATCCACCTCCTCAACGTCCACGCACGGAACATGTCGGCGCTGGCGGATGAGCCGGAGCACTTCTATCGCTGGACCAGCACGCGCGATCCCGCGGAGTTCGGGCCGCTCTGCCCCGCCCCGGGGCCGGACGCCTTCGTGCCGCGGCTGCTCTACGGACGGTACATGCGCGACCTGCTCGCAGGCGTGGAGGGGGTGACGCACCACCCGCTGCGCGCGACGGCGGTGCGGCGAGACGGCGCGGGCTTCGTCATGGAGCCGGCCGGGATCCACGGGCGGGCGGTGGCGCTGTGCCTCGGCAATCCGCCGCCGCGGCCGATGGCGGAGGGGCCGGGCGTCATCCACGACCCCTGGGCGCCGGGGGCGCTGGACCCAATCGGCGAGGACGACGCGGTTCTCGTGCTCGGCACGGGGCTGACGACGGCGGACGTGATCCTGAGCCTGCGGGAGCGGCGGGGGCATCGCGGCGCCATCCACGCGGTCTCGCGCCACGGCTGGGCGCCGCTGCCGCAGGTGGAGCCGCGGCCGCCGGCGCGGCCCGCCGGACCGTTCCGGGTCGAGCGGGGGCTCGCGCAGGCGATGCGGAGCCTGCGGGCGCATTGCGCGGAGGAGCCCTGGCAGGCCGGCTTCGACGGGCTGCGGCCGCAGACCACCCCGGCTTGGCGCGCGATGGACGCGGCGGCGCGGCGGCGCTTCCTGCGGCACGGGCGCACGGCCTGGAACATCCACCGGCACCGGCTGGCACCGGTCGTCGCGGCGCGGCTGGCGGCCGAGCAGGAGGCAGGCGGGCTGACGCTGCACGCGGCTAGGCTGGCCTCCTTCGCGCCGGGGGACGCACGGCTTCAGCGGCGCGGTGGGGCAGAGGCGTCGGTCGCGGCGCAGTGGCTCATCAACTGCACGGGGCCGGACAATGCGGGCGGGCTGCTGGCGCAGCCGCTGGTGCGGGGGCTGGTCGAGACGGGGCTGCTCTCGCCCGACCCTTACGGGCTCGGGATGCTGACGGATCCGGAGACGCTGGAGGCCTCGCCGGGGCTCTACCTGCTGGGGCCGGCGACGCGCGCGACGTTCTGGGAGGCGACGGCGGTCCCCGAACTGCGCGTGCAGGCGGAGAAGGTGGCGACGCACCTGGCGGGTCGCGTGGTGCCGGCGTGAAGGTCCGGGCGGCGTGACCGTGGCACCTGCCAGGGCGGGGCTCGAGGTCCGGGACGCCAGGCCGGAGGACGCGGAGGCGGCCTGCGACGTGCTGCGGCGGTCCATCGTCGCGCTCTGCGGCGAGGACCATCGGGGAGACCCGGATCGGCTCGCGGCCTGGCTCGCGAACAAGACGCCGGGGAACGTGCTCGCGTGGATGCGACAGGCGGGGCACAGCCTGCTCGTCGCGGCGGAGGAAGGGCGCGTCCTCGCCGTCGGCGGGGTCACCGATGCGGGGCAGGTCACGCTGAACTACGTGGCACCCGAGGCGCGGTTCCAGGGGGTCAGCCGCGCGATGCTTCGCGCGCTGGAGGACCGGGCGCGGGAGCGTGGTGCCGCACGGTTGAGCCTGACGAGCACGGCGACGGCAAGGCGCTTCTACGTCGCGGCCGGGTATCGGGAGGACGTGGCGGCCGCGCCATCCGCACCCGTGGATTCGGGGGTCGCGATGTCGAAGCCGATCCCGGGCGGACCGCCGGAGGACTGACCGGGCCGCGGCCTTCGCGACCAGGCGAATGCCGTGAGGACCATCGCTCCGCTCGTCGCGGGCCTACCTGGCCTCCGTCGCGGGCCAGCCGGCCATTGCACGGACCTCGGCGGGCGTGCGTCCGGACTCGCGCAGGCTGCGGAGCGTCGCGGCGCCGTCGCGCTTGGCAAGGCGGCGGCCGTCGGCGCCGGTCAGCAGGCAGTGGTGGCGGTAGCGAGGGGCAGGCCAGCCCATCAGGGTTTGCAGGACACGGTGGACGTCGGTCGCGGCGTGCAGGTCCTCTCCGCGGGTAACGAGAGTAACACCCTGAAGCGCGTCATCGTGGGTGACGCAGAGGTGGTAGGAGGCCGGGGCGTCCTTGCGGCCCAGCACCACGTCGCCGAAGCGGAGCGGGTCGCAGGGGATCGTGCCCCGGTCGAGTTCCTCGAAGGAGAGCGGGCCCGTGGCGGCGACGGCCGTCGTCATGTCGAGGCGGAGGGCGTAGGGCATGCCGGCGGCGATACGGGATGCGCGATCGGCGGGCGAGAGGCGGCGGCAGGTGCCGGGGTAGAGCACGCCCTCCGGTCCGTGTGGGGCGTGGCCGGCGGCGGCGACTCCCGCGCGATCTCGGCGCGAGTGCAGAAGCAGGGGTAGAGCATGCCCCGGGCCGCGAGCGAATCGAGCGCCGCGCGGTATTCCGGCAGGTGCGCGGACTGGGTCCGCACTGGGCCATCCCAGTCGAGGCCGAGCCAGCGCATGTCCTCTTCGATCGCGGCGGCGAGGTCGGGGCGGCAGCGGCCGGGGTCTATGTCCTCCAGGCGCAGGAGGAACCGGCCGCCGGATTGGCGTCCGACGTGCCAGGCGAGGAGGGCGGAATACGCGTGGCCCAGGTGCAGGTATCCCGTCGGGCTCGGCGCGAAGCGGGTGGTTTCGGGGCTTGCCGCCATGGGGGCCACCGGGTAGCGGCGCCGCGACCTTGTGGGAACTGCCGATGCCCGATCTCGATGGCCCGCGCTGGGGGCCGGCCTCCGGCGGCCCCGCGAAGCAGGTCGTGCTCCTGTTGCACGGCTACGGGGCCGACGGAAACGACCTGATCGACCTCGCGCCGCGCTGGGGGCAGGCGGTGCCGGACGCGCTGTTCGTCGCGCCGAATGCGCCGGAACCGCTGCCCGGCTCGGCGTTCGGGCGGCAGTGGTGGGACCTCTCGGACCGGAACCAAGCGCGGATGGAGGCAGGAGTGCGCGCGGTCGTCCCGGTGCTGGACGCGGTCATCGCGCGGGAATGCGCCGCGGCGGGGGTGCCGGAGACCAACGTGATGCTCATGGGCTTCTCCCAGGGGGCGATGACCGCGCTGTTCTGCGGGTTGCGTCGCGCGGCGGCGCCGGCGGCGATCCTCGCGTTTTCCGGCTACCTCATCGCGCCGGCGGCGCTGACGGCCGAGATCCGGTCGTGTCCGCCGGTGCTGCTGGTGCATGGCGAGGTGGACGAGGTCGTGCCGGTGATGGGCAGCCGTGCCGCGGAGGCCGCGCTGCGCGAGGCCGGGGTGCCGGTGGAGGCCGCGTATTCGCCGCGGCTGGGGCATGGGATCGACGAGGTCGGGCTCTCGCTCGGCGCGCTGATGCTGCAACGGGCCGTGGCGAGTTTGTCGGGCGCGTAACGGACCAGTTCGTTTCGTGACGGCGGCGTGAACACCGGGGACCGATGTGTTGCGCGGCGTGGGAACCGCTGCCATCTTCGAGGCGTTTCCGCACTGTGCCACATGATCTGGGGCCGGACCGCGTGAGGGCGCCCCAGGGCTTGTGGCCGCTTCGGCGGAACGGTTCGGCGCGGCGTCTCGCGTCCGGGTGACCCCACCCGTTCGCCCCCGCGCGTGGCTGGGGAGCGGCGCGTGCCCGATGGCGTAGACTTCGCGGGATCGGATGGATCGGCCTATGCAGCCGCGCTGATCGGCGGGCGGTCGTTCCCGGCGCTGGTGCTGAACGCGGATTTCCGGCCGCTTTCCTACTACCCGCTCTCGACCTGGTCGTGGCAGGACGCGGTGAAGGCCGTGTTCCTCGACCGTGTGTCCGTGCTGAACGAGTATGACCAGGAAGTGCACTCGACGTCGCTGACCATGCGGCTGCCGAGCGTGATCGCGCTGAAGGAGTATATCCCCGCGGCGCGGCGTCCCGCCTTCACGCGGTTCAACGTGTTCCTGCGCGACCGCTTCTCCTGCCAGTATTGCGGCGCCGAGCAGGCGACGCCGGACCTGACCTTCGACCACGTGATCCCCCGCTCCCGCGGCGGGCGAACGACGTGGGAGAACGTCGTCGCGGCCTGCGGGCCGTGCAACCTGCGCAAGGGGAGCCGGCTGCCGCGAGAGTGCCACATGCACCCGCGTCAGGCGCCGCGGCAGCCCACGTCCTGGGAGTTGCAGGAGAACGGCCGGGCCTTTCCGCCGAACCACCTGCACGAGTCCTGGCGGGACTACCTGTACTGGGACTCCGAATTGGAGAGCTGAAGGCGTCGGAGCACCAATGCGGCGGGGTTGCGCGGCCCCGGACGTTAACGGATGTTCATCCGATGCGTCGCCGGGGCCTTCTCGCGCTGCCCGCGCTCCTGCTCGCTCCGGCGGCGCGGGCCGAGGTCTCGACGGATCCGGCGCTCTCGGCGGCAGGCTGGACCCATGCGCCCTACGAAGGGCTACGGCCCGCGCGGTTCCGGGGCGTGCCGGACGGGATCGCGATCGAGGGGACGGGCGAAGGGTCCTTCGTCTGGCGGCGCGTGTCCGGCGCGGCGGCGTGCCTGTCCTGGCGCTGGCGGGTGGAGGCTGGGCCGCCGCCGACGGACCTGACGCGGAAGGGCGGGGATGACCGGGCCGTCGCGATTTCTGTCGGCTTCGGCGGATGGCCGCCGCGGGCGACGGCCTGGAACCGGATGCAGCACGCGGTGGCGCAGGCACGGGCGGGGAGCCACAGCCTGCCCCGCTCCGTGCTGATCTACGTGTGGGGCGGGACGGGACGGGAGCCGAACCACTTCTACTCGCCCTGGATCGGGGCACTCGGACGCGTGCACGTCCGGCGTGCAGCGACGACGCCGACGGGGCGGTGGTTCGAGGAGCGGGTGGACCTGGCGCAGGACTGGCGCGAGTCCTTCGGAGCGGACCCACCGCCGGTCCAGGAGATCGCGGTCGGGACGGATGCGGAGGATACGGGGGCGAGGGTAAGTGCGGTGGTGGAGAGAATTCGCCTGCACGCATGCTGAGGGGGGGGCGGCGATGCGCCGCGATCAAGTCAGCCGGCGCGGGGCTCGGCGGCGGCGAGCAGCATGCCATCGCCCTTCGCGTCGCGGGCGCGGTCGTGGAGCGCAAGGACGGTGAGCGCGCCGGCGAAGCCCACGGCGGCGAGGAAGGTGCCGTCGATCGAGCTCCGCGAAGACCCCGTCACCACGAGGGCGCCGACGAGGCGCAGCCCGCGCAGGTGGACCTCGCGGCGACGGCCCGGCCGCGATCCACGAGGTCCAGGAACTTCGCCGAGGTCCTGTTCACGGCCAGGCTGCCGAGGACGATGAGGAGGCCAACGAGCACCGCGAAGGCGAGGGTTATGGCGCCCTGCGGCTTACCGTCCCACGATCTCGTGAATGCGTGTTCCGCGGGGGGACCGAGACTGCACCGCGACTGGGCGAGTTTCGGCGATGCGGCGGTTGGCAGGGGACATGCGACGTACCGTCGTCGCACGTCCGCCTGCCGGTTCACCGCCGTCGCGTCACACCCTCTCGCTCACCGCGATCGCGACCTTGCAGCCGGCCTTGATGAAGGCCGAGAGCGCGCGGTAGGCGGGAGCCTGTTCCGCCTCGTTCTCCAGGCCGATGTCGCGGTGTTCGAGTTCCTCCTGGCGGAAGCGTTCGATGGTTTCCTTCAGCGGGGCCTCGTCCTCGCCCAGGGCGGCGTGCTGGGCGGCGTAGTGCTCGTCGATCGCCTCCTCGACCGCGACGGTGCAGGCCATGGCGGCGCGGTGGCCCATCAGGGCGGTCGCGGCACCGAGCGCGAATCCCGCGACGTGCCAGAGGGGGAGGAGGGCGGTCGGGCGCACGCGACGCTCGCCGATCAGGCGGGAGAAGGTGCGGAGGTGCTCGATCTCCTGGGCCTTCATGTGCTCGAGCACCGGACGGTACTTGGTGCGGCCGAGGACCGCGAGTTGCCCTTCGTAGATGCGTTGCGCCCCGTATTCCCCCGCATGGTCCACGCGGATGATACGCTCGACCACCTGTCGCGGGGTGGGGTCGCCGGGCAGGCGGTCCTGCGCCGTCAGCCGCACGTTCGATCCGTCCATCACATCGTCCTCCTGCGCGCCCACGTAAGCGCGAGCGCGGCCAGGGCAAGCGCGTAGATTCCGTTCATCGCGGCCATCGAGAGGGGCAGGTCGGGGATGAGGTAGGTCGGCGCGTCGCAGGGCTTGGACGGGGCCGCGGCGAGGCCGCGCATCAGGTCCTCGACGGTCGCGGCACCGGTGACGACCTGGGCGGAGCAGGCCGGGAGCGGGCTGGGCCACCAGCCCTGCTCGACGCCGACATGCAGGCCGGCGACGGCGGCGGAGCCGAGGATCACGACGCCCGCCGCGGCGAGGAGGAGGCGGGAGCGGAGGCCCGCGGCCACCAGGGCGATCACGACCGCCACCCAGTAGGGCCAGCGCTGCCAGAGGCAGAGGGCGCAGGGCACGAGGCCGGCGAACCGCTCGCTCGCCATCGCCAGGAGCGGGGCGGCGGCGGCCAGGGCAGCAAGGGTGATCGCGGCCGGGCGGGGCTGGAGCGTGGTCGCCATGCGCCGGGGATGCGCTGCGCCCGGCGCTTCGGCAAGCCGGGTGCCTATTTCCATTTCGCGCTCCGGCCCCGCGCGGTCCGCGTGGGCGCGTGGGAGCCCGGCGGCTTCGTCGCGACCCAGGAGAGGAAGTCGGTCAGCTCCGGGGCGCTGCGGAGGGTGTCCACCTCGGTCAGGCGGCGGGCCAGTTCCGTCTCGGTCCAGCGGGCGTGGATGGCGGAATGGCAGATCTGGTGCAGCCGCACGGTGCCCTTGTGCGTGCCCCCGCGCAGCCGCGGGGTCAGGTGGTGGCGGCTGGACTTCGCGCCGGCCGGGATGGGGCGAAGGCAGAGGGCGCAGCGCTCCTCGGCGGGCTCGGGGCGAGGCGCCTCGGCGAGGTCGCGCGCCGCCTTCCTTTCATGGCGTCTCGACACCGGCTGGATATGGGCAGCCGGGGGCGGTTGGCCCAGGGCGGCGGAGCGGCCTAACCTGCGGCGGAACGAATGGGGGGATGTCCGTGCTCACGATCTACGGCCGCGCGAACAGCAGCAACGTGATGAAGGTGCTCTGGGCCTGCCACGAGCTGGACGTGCCCTTCACGCGCGTGGACGCGGGCGGAGCATTTGGGCGGACGAAGGACCCGGACATGCTCGCGAAGAATCCAATGGCGCTGGTTCCCACCGTCGAGACGGAGGACGGGTTCACCCTGTGGGAGAGCCACGCGATCCTGCACTTCCTCGCGAACGGGTCGCCGCACGCCGCGCGCGTGCTGCCGGCGGATCCGAAGCGGCGGGCGAAGATGCACCAGTGGATGGACTGGGTGCTCTCGGCACTGGGACCGACGATGACGCCGGTGTTCTTCGGGCATGTGCGTATCCCGCCGGAGAAGCGGGACCACGCGGCAATCCGGGCCTCGACGATCGAGGCGGGGCGGCTCTGGGGGATGCTGGACGCGGAGCTGTCGGACGGGCGGGACTACGCCTGTGGGGAGTTCTCGCTCGCGGACATCGCCTTCGGGCCGCACCTGCACCGATGGATCATGCTGCCGGTGGACCCGAATCCCGATCTGCCACGGCTCGTGGCCTATCACGCGCGGCTGCGGGCGCGGGCGGGCTTCGCGGCGCATCTCGACCATCCCATCACCTGAGGAGGCGGTAATGGGCACGACGGTCAGCTACGCCGCCGGCGCACGCTACGATGCGGGGCTGCGCGGGTTCTTCGCCTACCGTGACCTCGGCGCGAAGGCGGCGACGGGCGGGACGCACACCGCGCACATCATCCGTGCGGTGCCGGGCGAGGGTGCAAAGCCGCAGTGGCACACGCACGACCTGTCCTTCCAGTTCGTGCTGGTGCTGAAGGGCTGGGTGCGGTTCGAGTACGATGACATCGGGGAAGTGCTGCTGGCGCCGGGCGACAGCGTGGTGCAGCCGCCGGGCATGCGGCACCGGGAAGTCGCGCATTCCGACGACCTGGAGATGCTGGAGGTGACTTCCCCGGCGGAGTTCCCGACGCAGGAAGTGGCGGCGCCCTGATCAGCCGGGGGCCGGACGCTCCTCCATCATCGTCCGGATCGTGCGGGAAAGGGCGTCGATCGCGAAGGGCTTGGAGACGAGTTCCATGCCCGACTCAAGGAACTCCGACCGGGTCGAAGCGCCGCCGGGGTAGCCCGTGATGAACAGCACGGGCAGGCCTGGCCGGAGCCGCCGCGCGATGGCCGCGAGGTCCCGTCCGTTCATGCCTGGCAAGCCGACATCGCTCACCATCAGATCCAGTCGGACGTCGCCGCGTAGGATGGGCAACGCGTCGTCGGCGCGTCCGACGGCATGCGCCCGGTAGCCGAGGTCGCGGAGCACCTCGAGGACGAGCATCCTAACGGCCGGGTCGTCCTCCACCAGCAGCACGGCCTCGCCTTGGCCAGGCTGGGCGGCAGGGGCGGGCGCCGGCGCGTCCGGGGCGTCGTCGGCCCGCACGAGGGGGAGGTGCAGGGTCACGGTCGTGCCGGCGCCGGGGCTGCTGTCGATGCGGACGGCGCCGCCGGACTGGTGGACGAAGCCATGGATCATGGACAGGCCGAGGCCGGTGCCCTGGCCGATGGGCTTCGTCGTGAAGAAGGGGTCGAAGGCGCGCTCCAGCACCTCCGGCGTCATGCCCGTGCCGGTGTCACCGACTGCGATGGTCGCCATTCCGTCGGGGCCAATGCCGGTCGAGACCGTGAGGATGCCGCCGTCCGGCATCGCGTCGCGGGCATTGATCGCGAGGTTCAGGAGGGCGCTTTCCAACTGGTTTTCGTCGGCCAGCGCCGAGGGCTCGGCCGGGTCCAGGCCGGTCCGCAGCACCACGCCCTCGCCGAGCGTACGGCGTAGCAGGTCCTCCATGGAGCGGACCAGCCGGTTCAGGCTCACCGGCCGTGGGTCCAGGGACTGGCGCCGCGAGAAAGCGAGCAGGCGATGGGTCAGCGAGGCCGCGCGCATGGCCGAGGCCCGGGCGGCTTCCATGTAGCGCTCCACCCCCTCGGTCCGGCCGTCACGGAGGCGCCGCGCCGTCAGGTCCAGCGCGCCGATGATGCCGGTGAGGAGGTTGTTGAAGTCGTGGGCGATGCCGCCCGTCAACTGGCCCACGGCCTCCATCTTCTGCGACTGGAAGAGCCGAGCCTCGGCCTGCTGGCGTTCACCCACCTCCGCCAGCACGCGCGCCTCGAGCGTCGCGGTGAGTTCGCGCAGCGCGGCCTCACTGTCGCGCAGGGCGGCGGTGCGGTCTTCGAGTGCCGTCAGGTGGTCGCGGAGCTGCCGCTGGCGGCGGCGGGACGCGAGCGCCCATTCCACCGCGCTGACGAGCGAGGCGGTGCTCAACGGGCGTTCCAGCGTCATCGTGCTGGTCGCGGCGGGGACGAGGCGGCGCGGGTCCTCCCGCATCGGGCCGCCGCGGGGGCGGGCGAGAAGCACCGTCGGCAGGTCGGACCAGGGGGGCTGCGCATCGAGCGCGGCGCGGAGCGGCGTGGTGTCCGAGCGTTCCAGCGCCTCTTCCGTGATGAGCATCGCGCCGGCGGAAGGGTCCACGCCCTCAGCGAGTTCGGCGAGACTCCCGGTGATGCGGCTGGGGATGCCGTGCTTCGCGAGGACGCGCACCGCGGCCTCCGCGTCCCGGCCGGCGGGGGCGAGGACGAGGACGGGGCCGGCCGACCCGTCAGACGGCATCGCCGCTCCGCGCTTCCAGCAGCGGGCCGCCCTCGCCGACGTAGGTCGGGGTGCCCGTCAGGATGCCGCGGAACTGCGTCAGGGGTGCCCCGACCCGGAAGCCCTGCTCGTCCACCCGAAGCTCGCGGATCGCGTCCTCATGCGGGCCGCCCCGGTTCTTCACGACGGAGATCGCCTTGCGGATGCGCCCACCGGCCTCGAAGAAGCGGAGCAGCAGCACGGCGTCTGCCATGAAGGAGACGTTCAACGCCATGTTGGACATGCCGGCCATCATCCCGGTCTGCGGGTGCACCAGGATCGTCAGCACGCCGCGCTGGTTGAGGTAGGACAGCAATTCGTGGAGGTGGAGGAGAATCTGCTTCTCCTGCGGCATCGCGCTGAGGTAGCCGGCGATGCTGTCCACGACGATCAACCGCGCGCCTTGCTCCGTTGCATCCCGCACGGCCGCGGTGAACTGGCCGGGCGTCAGTTCGGCCGGGTCAACCTGACGCAGGTCAAGCAGGCCAGCCGCCATGAAGGGCGCGAGGTCCATGTTCATCGCGCGCGCGCGGGCCAGGAGCGTGCCGATGCGCTCGTCGAACTGATACGTCGCCACCTTCTCGCCCCGGGCGCAGGCGGCGTGGACGTACTGCAGCGCGAGTGTCGTCTTCCCCGTCCCGGCCGGCCCGAGGACAAGCGTGCTGGTTCCCCGCAACGGGCCACCGCCGAGCAGGGCGTCGAGCTCGTCCGATCCGCTGGACACGGGTTCGCCGACGAAGGGCTCATGCTGCCCGGTCGCGACGAGGCGGGGGAAAATGTCCAGGCCGCCGCGACGGATCAGCATGTCGTGGTACCCCGCCTGGAACGCAACGCCACGAAGCTTCTGCACTTCCACCCGGCGGCGGGCCGCGCCGAACTCGAGCGTCAGGCGCTCCAGCGTGATGACACCGTGGCAAAGGGAATGCAGGTGCGCATCGCGTCCTTCCGGCGTGCCGGCGAGGTCGTCCACCAGCAGCACGGTGGAGTTCCGGCCGGAGAAGAACTGCTTCAGGCCCAGGATCTGCCGCCGGTAGCGCAGCGGGTCCTGCGCCAGCAGCCGCATTTCCGAGAGGCTGTCGAAGACGACGCGGCGCGGCGAGATGCGGGTCACCTCGTCGGTGATGAGGCGGACCGTCTCGCCAAGCTCGACCTCCCAGGGGTGCAGGAGGGTCTGGTGGCGGCCGTCGCCGAGCACCTCCTCGGCGGCGCCGAGCTCAAACATCTCGATGCCGTCGAGGGTCCAGCCGTGGGAGGCGGCGACCGCCCGCAGTTCCTCCGTCGTTTCGGAGAGGGTGACGTAGAGGACGGGTTCCCCCAGCCGGACGCCGGCGAGGAGGAACTGAAGCGCGAGCGTAGTCTTGCCGGCGCCAGGCATTCCTTCCACGAGGTACAGGCGGTCCGGAGTCAGGCCGCCCTGCAGGATCTCGTCCAGGCCGGTTATTCCCGTGGACACACGGGGGTCAGCATCAAGCATCGCCATCGGCCTCACGTTGGCTGATTCGTTTATCGCGAGGCCTGTGGACCGCCAAGGCGTACGCCCTGGACGACCCCGGCCCGGCATGGCATCCACCCCGGCGCGCGGGCGTGGTGGAACTGGTAGACGCGCCGGACTCAAAATCCGGTTCCCGCAAGGGAGTGTCGGTTCGATTCCGACCGCCCGCACCAGCGTTTTCGGGCAGCACCTCCCCGACTCTCCCCGTCGGTCGCTCTCTTGGACGTGACCGGTCCGGTGCGTTCGCGCGACGCGCGCGACGGAGAGGGGCCGTGCGCGACACGGGCCTGAGACGGGACGGGGCGTATCTCACGGGCACCCCAGGCGGCGCTCCGGACCGGAGGCCACGGCTCGATCCGGAGATGCCCCCAATGCGTGCCACCATGTTCGCCTTCCTCGTCGTCGCGATGTCGATGCACCTCTATGCGCGGCAGACCGCGCAGTCCTCGGAGCAGATCTTCACGGCGAACCGCCTGGCGGTCGTCGCGGGCAGCCCCGTCGTCATCCGCTGACACGACCGGCGCCGCCCGGGCCCGGCCCGGGGTCATCGGCGCAGGATGATGGCCGGACCCGCGACACGGGGCGCGGCGCCGGTGTAGGTCTCGGTCGTCCCGGGTCGTCCACCCGGACGCGATGGGGCGCTGCGTGGCCGCGGGCAAGGATCTTCCGAAAGTCGAGGTGACGTCGCGCGCAGCGTGGCGCGCGTGGCTCGTCGCCAATCACCGACAGAGTGGGTCCGTCTGGCTCGTGACCTTCCGCAAGCACGTCGCGGATCGGCACGTGCCCTACGACACGGTCGTGGAGGAAGCGCTGTGCTTCGGCTGGGTGGACAGCCTGCCGCGCGCCCTGGATGCGGACCGGACGATGCTGCTGCTGTCGCCGCGCAAGGCGGGGAGCAACTGGTCAGCGCTCAACAAGGACCGGGTGGAGCGGATGATCGCGGCGGGGCTAATGACGCCGGCCGGGCTCGAGAAGATCGAGGCCGCGAAGCGCGACGGGTCCTGGGCGAGGCTCGACGCCGTCGAGGCGCTGGTCGTGCCGGACGACCTGGCGGCTGCGCTCGCGGCGGCAGTACCGGCCAGCGGGAACTTCGCGGCGTTTCCGAAGTCGGTCCGGCGGGGGATCCTGGAGTGGATCGGGAACGCGAAGCGTCCGGAGACGCGGGCGGCGCGGGTGGCGGAGACGGCGCGGCTCGCGGCGGAGAACCGACGCGCAAATCAGTTCGACCGAGGCGCGGCCGCGGCCAGGCGGGAAAGGGTCGCGGGGTCTCCTTCCCCGTCGAAGTAGCGATCGAGCGCGGCGCGGAAGGGGCCCGGGTCCTCCGCCACCGCGGCGAAGAGGGTCATGCAGGATCGGAACTTCAGGTCGTCGGGGCTGCCGAGGATGTCATGTGCCGTGCGGTCCCGGACCGCGTTGACGAGCGCCGTGCAGTCCAGCAGCCGCGGGCCGAGCACGGGGTGGGCGAGGTAGGCGCGGGCTTCGTCGGTGCCGGAGATGGCGTAGCGCCGCGCCGCGTCGCTGAAGCCGAGCCCGGCGATCTGCGGGAAGACGAACCACATCCAGTGCGTGCGCTTGCGGCCCTCCTCGAGTTCGCGGCGGACGGATTCCATCTCCGGCTCCTGGGCGCGGAGGAAGCGGTCCAGGTCGAAGGGGCCGGCGGTCATGCGGGGACAGGGCCCCTGGCCTTCTCGGCAGCCTGCTCCGCCTCGTCGCGCAGGGCGAGGTAGGCGTGGATCTGGGCGACGGCGGCCGCCCCCTCCCCCACCGCGGCGGCGACGCGCTTGACGCTGCCGCTTCGGACGTCGCCGATCGCGAAGACGCCGGGAATGCTGGTCTCAAGCGCGTAGGGCTTCCGGGGTTCGGCCCAGCCGGCCCCGCGCAGGGCGGCGTCGTCCAGCGCGTCGCCGGTGCGGATGAAGCTCGCGCGGTCGAGCTCGACCCAGCAGCCATCCATCCAAGCGGTGTTGGGATCGGCGCCGATGAAGAGGAAGAGGTTGCGGCAGGGGCATTCCTGGGATTCGCCGCTGTCGCGGTTGGTCCAGGTGATGGAGGTCAGGCCGCCGCCGCGGTCGCCGTTCAGGGCCGAGACCTCGGTGCGCGCGTGCAGGTGGACGTTGGGGAGGGAGGCCAAGCGGTCGATGAGGTACTTCGACATGGTCGCCGCCAGCCCGTCGCCGCGGATCAGCATGTGCACGGCCTTGGCGTGGGAGGCGAGGTAGACGGCCGCCTGCCCCGCGGAGTTGCCGCCGCCGACCAGGGCGACCTCCCTGCCCTTGCAAAGCCGCGCCTCCACCGGGGAGGCCCAGTAGGAGACGCCGTTGCCCTCGTACCGCGCCAGGTTGGGGATGCGCGGGCGACGGTAGGCGGCGCCGGACGCCACGACGATCGCCTTCGCGTCCACGCGGCGGCCATCCGCGAGGTAGAGGCGGTGGTGGTCGGAGGAGCAGTCGAGGCGGGAGACGGTCACGGGAACCGCGATCTCGGCGCCGAATTTCTGGGCCTGGGTGAAGGCACGGCCGGCGAGGGCTTGGCCGGAGATACCGGTCGGGAAGCCGAGGTAGTTCTCGATGCGCGCGGAGGCGCCGGCCTGGCCGCCGAAGGCGCGGGAGTCCAGGACGACGACGGAAAGGCCTTCCGACGCGGCGTAGACCGCGGTTGCGAGGCCTGCAGGGCCGGCGCCGACGACGGCGACGTCGAAGGACTTGCCGCGAGTGATCTGGGACATGCCGAGGCAGGCGGCGAGTTCGCCCTCGGTCGGCGCGTCCATGACGGTGCCGTCGGGGCAGACGACGAGGACGCGGCCCTCCGCACGGGCACCGAAGCGGCGCGCGGTGGCGGCGGCCTCCTCGTCCTTCGTCGGGTCCAGGACGGAATGCGGCATGCCGTTGCGGGTCAGGAAGCCGACGAGGCGGACCATGTCAGGGGCAGAGGCCGCGCCGATCAGGACCGGGAGGCCACTGCCAGACTCGATGAGGGCGACGCGGCGGAGGATGAGGGCGCGCATGATCAACTCGCCGAGGGCGGCGTCGGCGACGATCGCTGCGCGGAGGCCCTCGGGGGGAGGAGGAGCGCCTCGACGTCCCCAATGGCGCGGCCGTCCACGAGGGCGGGCTTGCCGGAGAGTTGCCCGACCTCGGCGAGGAAGTGTCCCAGGCCCTGGGTCACGACGGGGACGTCGCCGCCGAGGCCGTCGCGGCGGGTCACGGCGCAGGAGCCGGAGAGGACCACGAACATGCCGGGGCCGGTGACGCCGGCCTCGAACATCAGCGCGCCGTCGGGCCAACGGCGGATCTCGCCGAAGGGACGGAGGCGGTCGATCTGCTCGGGGGTCAGGGTCGGGAAGGCCTGGTGGTCCCGGTTGCCCGGGCGCGCCGCGCCGCTCGTCGTCTCGCCCATGCCGCGTCTCTCCAAAGCCTGGGACGAAGGCGTAGCGCGACGCTGCCCAGCGCCGCCATCGTCTCATGCGTGACGGTTCCGTGCGCTTGGCCGGGTGGGGAGGGCGAACCCGGAATTCGCGCGTGAGGACGGTTCGGGGCTACGCTGTCCGCCGCCCCTTTGACGGAACTGCACATGGCCCCCCTGCCCCGCCGCGCCCTGATCCGGACCGCCCTCGCCGCGCCGGTGGCCTTCCCCGCCCGCGCACAAACGGGACGCCCGGTCGTCGTGGCGTCCAAACTGGACACGGAGGGGGCGCTGATCGGGCAGATGATGCTGCAGGTGCTGCAGCGGCGCGGGGTGCCGGTTCAGGCGCGCTTGCAACTGGGACCGACGGCGGTGGTGCGACGGGCGATCCTGGCCGGGGAGGTGGACCTCTACCCCGAATACACGGGCAATGGGGCGTTCTTCTTCCAGATGGACACGGACCCGGCTTGGCGGCGCGGCGACACGGCCTACGAGAAGGTACGGACGCTTGACGCGGAGCGGAACGACGTCGTCTGGCTGAAGCCGGCGCCGGCGAACAACACCTGGGCCATCGCGGTGCGGGCGGACCTGGCGGGCAGTGCGAACCTGCGGACGATGGAGGACCTGGCCCGGCACATCGCGGCGAACGGGGCTTTCAAGCTCGCGGCCTCGGCGGAGTTCGTGGAGAGCCCGGCGGCGCTGCCCTCCTTCCAGCGGACCTATGGGTTTACTCTTTCGCCGGAGCGGCTGCTGGTGCTGGCGGGGGGCGATACGGCGGTGACGATGCGCGCGGCGGCGGAGCGGCTGAACGGCGTGAACGCGGCGATGGTCTACGGCACGGACGGGGCGATCGCCGCGCTGGACCTGCGGGTGCTCGAGGACACGAAGGGCGCGCAGATCGTGTATGAGCCGGCCGCCTGCGTGCGGGGTGCCATCGCGCGCGCCACGCCGGGGCTGGCGGAGTGGATGGCGCCTGTCTTCGACTCGCTCAGCCTGACGCGGCTGCAGGCGCTGAACGCGCGGATCGTGGTGGAAGGGCGGCCGGTGGCGGAGGTGGCGCGCGAGCACCTGCGCGGGCTGGGCCTGGCCTGACGGGGCCTCGTGCCGCGGCGAGCCCGGCGCTTGCCGTGCTCGCCTTCGGGGCCGGGGTGGCGCCCCTCGCGCTCGGCTGGATCGCCGTCGCGCCGAACCGGCTGCTCAGCGCGCGCGCGGTGGCGTTGCCCGCCGATCCGGGGGTGATGGCAGCGGCGGGGGCCTTCCTGATCTCCTGCGCGCTGGTCGCCTTCGCCGCGCTCCGTCCCCTGCGGCCATCCATCGCGGAGGGTGCGGCGGCCGTCGGGATCGGTGCATTGGTCCTCGCGGCGGGGCTGGGGGCAGGTCATGCGACGGCGGATGCCGGGGCGCTTGCGCGCGCCTCGCCGACGGCGGGGGCATGGGGCGCGGTGTTGCTGCTTTGCCTCGCCGCGACGATGGCGGCCGGGCGGTCCGGGGCTTCGCCGGCGCGGCCGTTGCTGGTGGCCCTGGCGGGCGTGGTCGTGATCGGCGCGGGCGGTTGGCTTTCGGCCCTGTCGCTTGCGCGGGAGGCGCAGGGGCGCGCAGGCGAGGTCGCGGCGGCCGTCGTCACGCACCTCGCGATCTCCGGCGGCGCGCTGGCGCTGGCGTTGCTGGTGGCCCTGCCGCTTTCGCTGCGGGCCCTGTGGCGGCCGCGGCTGGAAGGCTCGCTCCTCGGCGCCGCGACGGCCGTGCAGGTGGTGCCGTCGCTCGCGCTGTTCGGGCTGCTGATCGCGCCGCTGGCCGCGCTGGCGAACGCGGTTCCCGCGCTGCGGGCGATCGGCTTCGGCGGGATCGGGCCGGCGCCCGCGGTGATCGGGATCGCGGCCTACCTGGTCCTGCCGCTGGCACGCGGCACGCTGTCGGGGCTGCGCGCGGCGCCGGCGCCGCTGCTGGACGCGGCGCGGGGGCAGGGGTTGTCGGAGCGGCAGGTGCTGCTGCGGGTCCGGATGCCGCTCGGCGCGCCGGTGCTGCGGGCGCGCTGCGGCTGGCGGCGGTGCAGGCGATCGGGCTGGCGACGCTGGCCGCGCTGGTCGGGGCGGGCGGGCTCGGGACGCTCGTCTTCCAGGGGATCGGGCAATTGGCGGGGGACCTGATCCTGCTGGGAGTGCTGCCGGTACTCGGGCTTTCGCTGGCGGCCGATGCACTGATCGGCGGCGATCGGTCTGCCACGTGATCCGCTTCGAAGGCGTGTCCCGGCGCTACGACGGACTGGATGCCGTGCTCGACGTGACGTTCGACGTCCCGGCTGGCGGCCTCTGCGTGCTGCTGGGCGAGAGCGGGTCGGGGAAGACGACGCTCTTGCGGATGGTCAATCGCCTCGTCGAGCCGACCGCCGGGCGCGTGCTGCTGGGCGGCACGGATGTCGCCACCCGCAACCCGGATGCCCTGAGGCGGGGCATCGGCTACGTCATCCAGTCCGTGGGGCTGTTCCCGCATCGCGACGTCGCGGCCAACATCGCGACGGTGCCGCGGCTCCTGCGCTGGGATGCGGCGCGGGTCGCGGCGCGGGTGGATGCGCTTCTGGACCTGGTTGGGCTGGAGCCCGGGGCGTTCCGGCACCGGATGCCAGGAACCCTGTCCGGCGGGCAGGCGCAGCGGGTGGGGCTGGCTCGCGCGCTGGCTGCCGACCCGCCTGTCCTGCTGATGGACGAGCCCTTTTCGGCGCTGGACCCCGCGACGCGGCGAACCATGCAGGCGGAGCTGCGGCGCATCCACGCCGCGACCGGCAAGACGATCCTGCTTGTGACGCACGACGTGGAGGAGGCGCTCGTCCTCGCCGACCTCCTGGCGGTGATGGACCGGGGGCAGCTGGTCGCGGCCGGGCGGCCGCTGGAGGTGCTGGGCCGGGACGCCCCGGGCCCCGTCCGCGCGCTGTTCGGCGCGGAGACGCTGGCCTTCCACCGGCTGGCCCTCCACCCGGCGGCGGTGCTGGCACGGCCGGACAAGTCGGACGACGGGCCGGCCCTGGCGACGGGCGCGAGCGCGCGGGACGCGCTGATGCTGATGCTCGCTGTTGGGCGGGATCGCGTTGCGCTGGACGGCGATCCGTCCCGGACCGTGCGGCTGGCTGACCTGCTGGACCTGCCGTGAGGCGGGCGGGGCTGCTGACGGCCGAGGCCGGGGTATTCCTGTTGGCGCTCTGGGCCGCGCCGCGGCTGGAACCGCTCTGGCACGCGCTGTTCCCGGAGGTGGCGCGTCCGGCCTACGTGGCGGAGCCCTGGTTCGTCCTCCTCGGCAACCACCTCGCCCTGGCCTGCGGGGCGATGGGGGTCGCGGCGGTGCTGGGCATCGGGGCGGGCATCGCGGCGGCGCGGCGGCCGGAAGCGCGATCGGCCCTGGACGGGGTGTTCGCCCTGGCACAGGCGGTGCCGCCTGTCGCGGTGATCGCGCTGTCCCTGCCGGTCCTGGGCTTCGGGGCCGCCCCGACGCTCCTAGCCCTCGCGCTCTACGCCGCGCTGCCGATGCTGCGGGCGACGGCGGCGGGGCTGGCCGCCATCCCGCCGGATGTCGCGGAGGCGGCGCGGGGCTTAGGCATGGGGCCCTGGCGTCGGCTGCAGGAAGTCGAACTGCCCCTGGCCGCGCCGGTCATCCTATCGGGGCTGCGGGTTGCGGCGGCCCTGTCGGTCGCGACCGCCGCGATCGGGGCGGTGGCGGGGGCGCGGTGCCTCGGGTCGCCCATCATCCTCGGGCTCGCGAATGGCAATCCAGCCTACGTCCTGCAGGGCGCGCTGTTCACGGCCTGGCTCGCGCTGCTGGTGGACCGCGCGCTCGGGCTGATCGGGGCGGGGCGGGAAGCGGGGGCCTGAGCGACCCCTGCCCCTGGACTTCACCGCCCATCCGGGGCAATCACCCGCGTCTTTCCAGAACCCCTGGCCGACCCCGCCCGGCCGGACGCGCCCCGTGGGCGGCTCCCCGTCCGACCCGGCAACGGGGCCGCCCCTCGCCCGCAGGAGCCTCCTCCATGGCCGAAACCGGCCCTTCTTCCGTTGATGCCGGGGCGAACGGCCCGATCTTCGACCGCGTCGCGGACATCATCGCCGCCAACTCCGAGGTGGCGCGGGACAAGATCATGCCCGACAGCCACGTGACCGAGGACCTGGGCATCGACAGCCTGGACTTCCTCGACATCGTCTTCGCGATCGACAAGGCCTTCGGGATCAAGGTGCCGGTGGAGAAGTGGACGCAGGAGGTGAACGCCGGCGAGCAGCCGGCGGAGCACTACTTCGTCATGAAGAACCTCGCCGCGCGCATCGGGGAACTCGTCGCCGCCAAGGCGAGCTGAGCCCCGACCCCGCGTGCTCCTCGAATACTTCCAGATGGTGGACCGGGTCGTGTCGCTTGAGGGCGACGCGATCACGGTGGAAAGCCGCGTGCCCGACACGTCCCCGGTCTTCGAGGGGCATTTCCCAGGTCACCCGCTCGTTCCCGGGGTGCTGATGGTCGAGACGATGGCGCAGACGGGGGGCTGGCTCGTGCTGGCAACCAATGGATTTGCGGCGATGCCCTTCCTGATGTCGGTGAAGGAGGCGAAGTTCCGATCCTTCGTCGGACCCGGGGCGCCGCTGACCGTGACGTCGCGGCTGACGCATGAGGGATCAGGCTACGTCGCGACGCAGGGGCGGATCGAGAGTGCGGGGAAACGCATTGCCGATGCCGAGATCCTGTTGCGCACCATGCCTTTCCCCGCGCCGGAGCTGGAGGCCGCGATGCGCGCCCGCGCCGTGCAGATCGCGCTTCCTGGTTTCGTCGCGGCATGAAGAAGCAGTCCGTCGTCGTCACCGGGATCGGGATCGTCTCCTCGCTCGGCGAGGGACCGGACGCGCATTGGAACGCGCTATCGGCCGGCGCGGTGCCGTTGACGGATGAGGCGTCCTTCGCGCCGTGGACGGTGCATCCGCTTCCCGCGCTGAACCTCGACGCCCAGATCCCGAAGAAGGGTGACCAGCGGCAGATGGAGCCCTGGCAGCGGCTGGGGACCTACGCAGCGGGTCTTGCGATCGACGATGCCGGTGCGCGTGGGCTGGTCGAGAACATGCACCTGATCGTGGCCGCCGGCGGCGGCGAGCGCGACGTCGCGCTGGACGAGCAGGTCGCGGCGGAGCTGACCGGCGCCAATGACGGCGCGCGGTTGAACGAGCTGCTGGCAACGGGGCTGCGGCCCACGCTGTTCCTGGCGCAACTCTCGAACCTCGTCGCGGGCAACATCTCCATCGTGCACGGCGTGACTGGATCGTCGCGCACCTTCATGGGCGAGGAATCCGCGGCGGCGGACGCGCTGCGGATCGCGCTGGCGCGGATCTCCGAAGGGCGTGGCGACATCGCGCTCGTCGGCGGCGCCTTCACGGCGCAGCGCTGGGACATGATTCTCCTCTATAAGGGACACGAAGGGCTGCATCGCGGGCCCTGGGCGCCGCTGTCGCAACGGGATGGGATGATCCTCGGCGGCATGGCCGGGTTCCTCGTGCTGGAAACCGAGGCGCATGCGCGGGCACGCGGGGCGCGGATCCTGGCGCGGCTTGACGCTGTCGCGTCCAACGCGACGCACCGGACGGCGCGGGGGAAGCCGCAGCGGCCGCGCGCGACCTGCTGCCGAAAGTAGCGCCGGGCGGAGTGCAGGCGGTCCTCTCCGGCATGTCCGGCCATCCCGGCGCGCGTGAGGAGGAGGAAGCCTTCCTCCGGGATCTCGACGCGGCGGTCCGGCGTCCGGCCTCGCTGCTCGGCCACGGGGTCGAGGGGGCGTTCCCGACCCATGTGGCATTGGCCGCGCTCGCGCTGTCCCGGGGCGGGTTCTTCGGGCCGATGGACCCGGCGGATTCCCGCACCATGTCCATACCTGACCGCATCCTCGTCACGGCCTTCGGCCAGTGGCGGGGGGAGGCGCTGGCCCAACTGTCCCGCGCGGAGTGAACCCCATGCGCGACCACCTGGAACGTCCGCTCGTCGCCGTGACGGGCATCGGCGCCGTCACCTCGCTCGGCTTCGGTCGGGAGGAGAACTGGCGCCGCCTGCTGGCGGGGGAGTCGGGCATCCGGCGCATCGCGCGCTTTCCGACCGACCACCTGAAGACGACGATCGCCGGCACGGTGGACCTGCCGGGCGAAACAGCGGGCGAGGTCATCACATCGCCCGAGCGGGTGGAGCGGATGGCCGCCTTCGCGATGGAGGAGGCGATGTCCGGCGCGGGGATCGGGGGCAACGGGACCTTTCCCGGCCCGCTCTTCCTGGGCATGCCGCCCGTCGAGGTGGAGTGGCCGAACCGCTTCGACCTGGCCCGCCGCGGTGGCGGCACGACCTACGGACACCTCGTCGAGGCGGCGGGGCCGGAGATCTACGAGACCTTCTTCTTCGGCGGGGTCGGCGAGCGGCTGTCGGCGCGCTTCGGCACGCGCGGGGCACCGATCTCGCTGACAACGGCCTGCGCGACGGGAGCCTCCGCGATCCAGTTGGGTGTCGAGGCGATCCAACGCGGTGAATGCGACGCCTGCATCGCGGTCGGCGCCGACGCCTCGGTGCATCCGGAGGCGCTGATCCGCTTCTCGCTGTTGTCGGCGCTGTCCACGCGCAACGACGATCCGTCCAAGGCGGCGCGGCCCTTCGAGAAGTCACGCGACGGCTTCGTGATGGCGGAGGGCGCGGCGGCGCTGGTGCTCGAGGATTACGACGCGGCGCGGGCACGCGGGGCGACGATCATCGGGCTGGTGTCAGGCTGCGGGGAGCGGGCGGATTCCTTCCACCGCACCCGGTCCAACCCGGACGGCCGCGCCATCGTCGGGGCAATGCGGAACGCGCTCGCCGATGCGGGGCTGGAGCCAGGGCAGATCTCCTATGTCAACGGCCACGGCACCGGTACGCCGGAGAACGACAAGATGGAGAATTTCGGCATGCGCGCCGTATTCGGCGATGCGGCACCGCCGATTTCCTCGAACAAGTCGATGATCGGGCATACGCTCTCCGCCGCGGGGGCGCTGGAGGCCGCGTTCTCACTGCTGGCGATCCGCGACGGGCGACTGCCGCCGACGATCAACTACGAGGATCCGGATCCGAACATCACGCTCGACGTCGTGCCGAACGTCGCGCGCGACGCGGATGTTCGGCACGTGCTGTCCAACTCCTTCGGCTTCGGCGGGCAGAATGTCTGCCTGGTGCTGTCGGGGGAGCCGCGGTGAACGAACTTGCCGCCCCGCCCGTCTCCGCGCGCCTGATGCGGGCGCTGCGCCTGCATGGCGACCGTGATCTTCGGCTGGAAGACGTTGCGGAACCGCCGCCGCCCGCGCCGGGCGAGGTCCGCCTGCGGATGCACGCGATCGCGCTGAACCATATCGACGTCTGGGGCTGGCGTGGCATGGCCTTCGCCCAGCGCAAGCTGCCGATCTGCGTCGGCGTGGAAGCCGTGGGCGAGATCGTGGCGCTGGGCGACGGCGTCGAGGGCTGGATGATCGGCGACCGGGTCGCGCCGTACGGCGCGCAGACCTGCGGCGTGTGCCCGGCATGCCGCGACGGGCGCGACAATCTCTGCGAGAACGTCTCGGGGGTGATGGGCTTCCACCTCGACGGCTTCGCGCGGGAATACGTGAACCAGAAGGCGCGGCTGATGGTGCGCGTGCCGGACGCGGTGGGCACGGAGGACGCGGCCTGCGCGGCCGTCACGTTCTCGACCGTCGAGCACATGCTCTTCGACAATGCGCGGCTTCAGCCGGGCGAAGTCATCCTCATTCAGGCCGCCGGATCGGGCATCGGCACCGTCGCGATCAAGCAGGCGAAGGCGCTGGGCTGCACCGTCGTCGCGACCGCCGGCGATGACGAGAAATGCGAGAAGGCGAAGGAGCTCGGCGCCGACCACGTCGTGAACTATTCGGAGAAGAATTTCGCCTCCGTCGCACGGCGGGTCACGGACAAGCGCGGGGTGGACGTTGTGTTCGAGCACGTGGGCGCCACGACCTGGGCCGGGTCGCTGCTGTCGCTCCGGATGGGCGGGCGTCTCGTGACCTGCGGTTCGACCTCCGGCGTCTCGGCCGAGACGAACCTGATGATGATCTTCCAGCGGCAACTGCGGATCTTCGGATCCTTCGGGGCGTCCATGCGGAACGTCGCGGACGGGCTCGCGAAGATGGCGGGCGGGATGACGCCGGTGCTGGATCGCGTGATCCCGCTGGATCGCTTCGCGGACGGCCTGGACCGGCTGGAGAGCCGGCGGGTCTTCGGCAAGATCGTTGTCACGATCTAGCGCCGGAGGGCGGGGCGATGAGCGCGGCGGATCCGATCCTCGGCGCGCTCACGCGCTCCGGCTTCGCCACGCTGCGGGCGCTCGGGCCGGAACGCGGACCGGCGCTGGGCGCCTCGCTCGCTAGGCGGCTCGGGCCGCTGACGAAGGCGCATCGGATCGCGATGGAGAACATCGCGGCTGCCTTCCCCGACCGCGACGCGGCTTGGCACCGCGACGTGGCGGAGGAGGCCTGGGACAATCTGGGCCGGACCGCATGCGAATACGTGCACATGGACCGCATCTGGAACCTGACGGAGGCGCGGGCGCCGGGCGAGAACATCCAGGTTGACGATGCCACGCTCGCCGGCTTCCTGGACCTGCGCGACAACCCGCGACCGACGCTCGTCTTCGCGGCGCACCTGGCGAACTGGGAGTTGCCTGCCGTCGCCGCGGCAAAGCACGGCCTGAAGGCCGCGGTGCTCTATCGGACGCCGAACGCGAAGCCGGTGGCGGAAGCCATCCTGGCCCTGCGGCGTGAGATGATGGGGGAGTTGATCCCCGCCGGGATCATGGCGCCGACGCGGCTGGCGAAGGCGCTGGACCGCGGTGCGGTCGTCGGGATGATCGTGGACCAGCGCTTCGGGCGGGGACCGACGGTGAACTTCCTCGGCAGGCCGGCGCAGGCGAACCCGCTGCTCGCGAACCTCGGGCGGCGGCACGACTGCGAGGTGCGGGGCTGCCGCGCGATCCGCCTGGGACGGTCCAGCCGGTTCCGGATGGAACTGACAGCGCCGCTGGCCTTGCCGCGCGACGCGGAGGGGCTCGTCGACGTCCCCGCCGCGACGCAGGCCATCAACGACGTGATCGCGGGATGGATCCGGGAACACCCGGGGCAGTGGCTTTGGATGCACCGTCGCTGGCGGTGAGTCTGGTCGGGATGCCGCCGGGGCGATCGGCCACGACACGACCGAAGGGTTTGCTGGCGGCAGCCGCACTTACCGCAGAAGGACTTCCTGGAGGAACCGCTTCACCGAAGCCTTGACGGCGGCCTCGCCCTCCGGGTCGTGGCCCACATGCGCACCCACGGCGACGCAGGCCGAACCACGCTGGGAAAAGGTTTCGCTCGTTCCCGCGACGCGGATGATGCCACCCTCCCCTTCCTCGAGGCGGCAGTTCCTGGTGCTCTGTGCCGTGGGCACGGGGACGAGCCGGGCGGAGAGCGGGCTGTCGAAGCCGTGCTGGCCGTTCGGGTATTCGTCCAGCGTGGCATCCACGCCCGCCGCTCGCAGGCGCGCGACGTATTCGCGGCACGGCGCGATCGAGACGTAGTCGTCGACGACGCCGTGGTGGAAGCGCATCGGTGCGCCCGTGACCTGCGCGTCGGCTAGGTAGCGGACGTTGCAGGGCGTGTAGAGGCCGATATGGGCGGCGAAGCGGCGTTCGGGATTGCCGTGCATGCGGCGGAACCGCTCGCTCGCCGAGTAGATCGAGGCCACCGCGCCCTTCGAGAAGCCCATCACGGCAATGCGATCGGCACGTATCCGCGGGTGGTCGGCCAGCCGGTCGAGGGCCCGGTAGGCATCTACCATCATGGCGAGGGAGTGGAGCTGGTCCTGGTCCTCCACCGTCGAGACGATGCCGCGGCCTGAGAAGGTGTCGAGGATGAAGGCGGCGACGCCCACGCTGTTCAGCTCGCGCGCCCAGAGGTCGGCGGAACCGGAGATGCCGCCGGAACCGTGGACCAGGATGACCGCGGGGACCCGGCCGGTCGCGCTGGGCGGAAGGCGGAGCTCACCACCGAGGAGGGCCTCCCGGCCCGAGGACCCGCGGAGGAACTCCTCGCCGGTCAGGGTCGTGCTGCTGATCGGCAGGACCTCGATCCGGCTGGGTGGCCGTTCGGGTGTCTGCGCGGCAGCCCCGAAACAGACGACGGCGCCGAGCACGGCGCCCAGCATGGTCAGGCGGCGGTTCATGGGCGTTTCCTCCGCGGCCAGGCTCCGCCCGCCGCCCGGTGGGGTCAATCGCCCGCCCCGTTCACGCCTCCGCGCAGCAGGCGGATGATGCCGGAGAAGTCGCTCCCCTCCCCGCCCTGCGCCAGGAAGTCGCGATAGAGTTCCAGGGCCCGCGCGCCCATCGGCGTCGACGCGCCGTTCGCCGTTGCGGCTTCCTGCGCCAGGCCGAGGTCCTTCACCATCAGTTCCGCCGTGAAGCCCGGCTTGTAGTCGCGGTTGGCGGGGGAGCCGGGGACCGGGCCAGGCACCGGGCAGTACGTCGTGAGCGACCAGCACTGGCCCGACGACTTCGACGCGACGTCGAAGAGGGCTTCGTGCGAGAGGCCGAGCTTCTCGGCAAGGACGAAGGCCTCGCAGGTGCCGATCATCGAGATCGCGAGGAGCATGTTGTTGCAGGCCTTCGCCGCCTGGCCCGCACCGGCGTCGCCGCAATGGACGACGGTCTTGCCCATGCAGCGCAGGATCGGCTCCGCGCACGCGAAGGCGTCCGCCGGGCCGCCGACCATGAAGGTGAGGGTGCCGGCTTCGGCACCCATCACGCCGCCCGACACCGGGGCGTCCAGGAAAGGCCGGCCGGCGCCGGCCGCGATTTCGCGTGCGGTCGCGACGTCGATGGTAGAGCAGTCGATCAGGATGGTTCCGGTGTCGGTGGCGCCCGCAACCCCGCTTGGGCCGAGAACCGCCTCGCGCACGTGCCGGCCCGCCGGCAGCATGGTCACGACGAATGCCGCACCGCGCGCGGCGTCGGCTGCGGACGTCGCCATGCGCACGCCTTCAAGCCGCTCCATCGCATCGGTCGAAACGTCGTACACGGCGATCACGTGCCCGGCCTTGAGGAGGTTCCTCGCCATGGGTGCACCCATGTTGCCGAGGCCGACGAAACCGATGGTCGTCATGATCCGTCCTTGTCCTCTCCACTCTGCCGAACCGACGCATCGGCATCATCCGGCGAGCAGCACCGGTGGTCTAGCCTGGGAAAGGATCGTGTCGGGAGACGAGGATATTCCGGACTCCTTCCCGAAGCGCGGCAAGGTCGCTCCACGATGCCACCTCCAGGGTCGCGTCGTCACGGATCGTCCAGGCCCGGAAACCGAGACCTGCGAGAAGCGCGGTCACGTCCGGCGCCGGCGTTCCCATCCCCGCCAGCATCTCGGGGGCGAACTCGATCATCATGACGACGCCGACCGAGCGGGTCAGCAACTGCCGCATGCCGCGGAGCGCCCGGCCCTCGCTTCCCTCCACGTCCATCTTGATCACGTCAACCGTGAAGGAACCATCAGCAAAGACGTCGTCGAGAGCCACGACCCGGCAGGCCGTCGTACCACCGCCTCCAGCGTCCCGGACGGAGCCGCCCCCGGACCAGGCATCGTCGAAGGACAGGTGGGCGACGCCTTCCGCCTCGCCCACCGCCAAGGCGTGTACGTGGGCGCGGGCACCGTGTCCGTTGATCTGCACGGAACGCGTAGTCAGCTGCGCCAGATGGGGGTTCGCTTCGAACGCATGCACCTCGCCTCCTGGCGCGGAGGCCGACGCAGCGATAAGCGTGTAGACGCCCTGATTGGCCCCGAGATCCAGCACCCGCGCACCCGGGCGCACGAGGCGGCGGAACAGGGACACGTATTGCGGTTCCCACCGTCCATAGGACAGCAGGTGCGAGGAAATGCCGACGTCACGTGTGTCGACGTAGATCCGCTGTCCGTCATCGAGGAAGGTGAGCGCCACGTGGTCGCCGAGGTAGATGGAGTGCGCCCCCACGAGCGTATTCAGGCGCGCCGCGAGGTAGGCGAGGATTTCCTCCTGCCGCCGGGCGACCTGATTCAACTCGGCCTTCAGTTCCGCCACCTGTGCCGAAAGGTTCGCGACGGGGGCTTGGCGCTCTAGGACGCCCCGGACGTCTCTCGCCAGGGTACCGATCTGCTCGCGGGCTTCGGACTGCGCGGCCCCGCTCCGATGGCGGACATCGTCGATGGCCCGTTCCAGAGCCGTCAAGCGCTGCCCGACGCTCTCGTCCAATGCCTCGATCCGCTGCACCAGACGCTGGGCGCCGACCACCACTGACATGCGCAGCACTCCTTCGGACCCCGGCGCTCACGGCCGTCACGCGGTGGCTACGGTCGCAGCCGGCGCCTGCCTCCGACCTGCGGCGGACGGACGGGCTCCGTTCGATGTGCCCGCATCACGCCGCTCCTGTCCAGTGCGGCGCCGGTCCGACAGGCCGGCCCGACAAACCCGCGCATCACACCGGCACGTCGCCGGGCGGCTTGAGCGCCGTGAGCACGAAGGATGACCGCGTCTCCTTCACCCCGGGCATGCGCAGGAGCGCCTTCAAGGCGAACTCAGCGTAGCCTTCGAAGTCCGGCGCAAGGATGTGGAGGAGGTAGTCCATCTCGCCGCTCATCGCGTAGGCGGCCAGGACCTCCGGGCGGGCGGAGAGGGCCTTGTGGAAGCCGGCGACCACGTCCTCGGCATGGGATTGGAGTGCCACCATGACGAAGGCCTGGATCGGCAGGCCGACGCGCGACGGGTCCAGCACGGCGGCATAGCGGCTGATGATCCCGCCATCCTCAAGCCGCTTCACGCGTCGCTGGCAGGGTGTGGGGGAGAGGCCGACCTTCTCGGCCAACGCGACGATTGGCAGGCGACCGTCCCGCTGCAGGGCACGCAGGATTCGCCGGTCCGTGGCATCCAGGATCGGAGTGTCTTTCGCCAAGATCAGGGCTCCACAGCCCAAGCTTTCGCTAAGCCGGCGGGTTGTCGCGCCCATCTTTGCCGCTTTTCACCCGAACGTCACGCCTATCCTCTGCGTTGACGGGCGAGACATCAGGAGACGGTTGATGGACGGCATGACGGCCACCCCGCCCGAGGGGATCCTCGGCACCGCTTCCTTGCCCCAGGGGCTGCGCGGCAACTACGCCCGGGCGCTGCCCGACGGGACGCTGCCGGCCGACGCCGTCTGCTTCTCCGAGGCGGACCACGCGACCTGGCGGACGCTGGTTCAGCGGCAGCGCGCGATCTTCCCGGGCCGTGCCGCGACGGCGTGGCTCGCGGGGCTGGACCGGCTGGATTGCGACGACGCGGCGCCGGACTTCGCCAAGGCCTCGCGCATCCTCGGCGGCGCGACGGGATGGTCCATCGTCCCTGCCCCCGGGCTGATTCCCGACGCGCAGTTCTTCGCCCTCCTTGCGCAGCGGAAGTTCCCGGTGACGCACTGGATCCGTCGTCCCGAGGAACTGGACTACATTGTCGAGCCCGACATCTTCCACGACTTCCTCGGCCACGTTCCGCTGCTGACCGACCCGGCCTATGCGCGCTTCCTGGAGGCCTATGGGCATCTCGGGCTGGAGGCCGAGCGGAAGGGGCAGCTCGCCCCGCTCGCCCGCTTCTACTGGTTCATGGTGGAGTTCGGGCTGATCCAGCAGGCGGACGGGCTGCGCGCATATGGCGCGGGCATCCTCTCCTCCCGCGCCGAGACGCTGCACGCGGTGGACGGCGAACCCGCGCGGTTGGTTTTCGACATGGGACGCGTGCTCCGCTCCACCTACCGGATCGACGACCTGCAGCCCACATACTTCGTCATTCGCGACTACGCCGAGTTGTTCGACGCCATCCGGACCGCGCCGGCCATGCTCGACGCAGCGGTCCGGGCGCCGACCATCGCGCCCGGCGGTTCCGATCCCGCCGACACGCCCCACCGCTGACGTTCCCGGACGCCCACCCAAGGAAGGCCTGACGCCCATGGACATCCCGCCCGACAAGACCGCCTATGCCGGCCTGATCTCGCCCGAGAATCCGATGGGAACGGACGGGTTCGAGTTCGTCGAGTTCACCGGCCCGGACCTGCAAGCGCTGGAGCGGCTCTTCGCCGAGATGGGATTCGCGCGCGTCGCGCGGCATCGGTCGAAGGCGGTGACGCTGTGGCGGCAGGGCGACGTCAACTTCATCCTGAACGCGGAGCCGGACTCCTTCGCGCAGGCCTTCCAGAAGGTGCACGGCCCCTGCGCCTGCGCCATGGCGTTCCGCGTGGCGGATGCGGCGAAGGCCTATGAGCGCGCGATCTCGCTCGGCGCCAAGTCCGTCACGGGCAAGGTCGGGCCGATGGAGCTGAACATCCCGGCAATCGAGGGGATCGGCGGGTCGCTGCTCTACCTTGTGGACCGCTACGGGCCGAAGGGCAGCATCTACGACGTGGATTTCGTGTGGGAGGGCCACCCCAACCCGAAGCCCAGCGGCCAGGGCCTGACCGTCATCGACCACCTGACGCACAACGTGCATCGCGGCCGCATGGACGTGTGGTGGCAATTCTATGAGAAGCTCTTCAACTTCCGCGAGATCCGCTACTTCGACATCGAGGGCAAGTTGACCGGCCTGAAGTCCCGGGCCCTGACGTCGCCCTGCGGTCAGATCCGCATCCCGATCAACGAAAGCAGCGATGACAGGTCGCAGATCGAGGAATACCTGCGCGCCTACAACGGCGAGGGCATCCAGCACATCGCGCTCGGTACGACCGACATCTTCGCGAGCGTCGAGGGCATGCGCGCGTCGGGCATCCAGTTCATGGACACGCCGGACACCTACTACGAGCTGCTGCCGCGCCGGATGGCCGACCTGACACCGGAGAAGGTCGCGCGGCTCGCGAGGAACCGCATCCTGACCGACGGCGCGCCGACGCCGGAAGGCGGGCGCCTGCTGCAGATCTTTACGGGCACGGTCATCGGCCCGATCTTCTTCGAGCTGATCCAGCGCGAAGGTGACCAGGGTTTCGGCGAGGGTAACTTCCGCGCGCTGTTCGAGTCGATCGAGCTCGACCAGATCCGCCGCGGCGTGCTGGAGCCCGCGGCCGAGTAGCGCGTCAACGCCCGGCCGCTGTTCAGCCGGCCGGGCGTGCTTCCTTCAGTCCAGCCGGATGTTGCGGCTGGTGATCACGCCGCGCCACTTCGCGTTCTCGCGTTCGTTGTAGGCCACGAACTCCTGCGGCGTGCTGCCGACGGGCTCGATCGCAAGCGGCTCCATTCGCCCTCGCGCCTCGCTGGAAGTCATGACCTTCTTCGAGGCCTCGGCCAGGCGGTTCAGCACCTCCGTGGGCGTGCCGGCCGGGGCGAACAGGGCGAAATCTGTGGAGGAGGTGAAGCCCTGCAGGCCGCCTTCGCCCACCGTCGGAACGGTCGGCGCCTGGCGCGACCGCTCCGCACCCGTGAACGCCAGCGCCCTCACTTGGTTCGCCTGGATGAAGGGCAGCGCCGTGACGGCGTCCACCATGGACATCTGCACCTCGTTCGTCAGCAGCGCCTGGGCCGCCGGCGCGCCACCACGATAGGGGACGTGCGTCAGGTCGAGCCCGGCCTGGGCGATGAACAGCTCCGCCGCGAGGTGCGCGGAGGAGCCCGCGCCGGAGGAGGAATAGGTCAGTCGCCCCGGCTGCGCCTTCGCCAGGGCGACGAACTCCCCGAGCGTGTTCGCGCGGGTCTGCGGCGAGACGCAGAGGAACTGGCCGTTCGTGGCCAGCAGCGACACGGGCGTGAGCATGTTCGTCTCGTAGGGCAGCCGCATCATGTGCGGCACCATCGCGTAGTTCGTGTTGGGCATGACGAGCAGCGTGTAGCCATCGGGCCGCGCACGGGCGACTGCGTTGGTGCCGATCGTGCCGACGGCGCCGGCGCGGTTGTCGATGACGAATTGCTGCCCGAGTTCGCCGGACAGTCCCTGCGCCAGCAGCCGCGCCGTGAAGTCGGTTGAGCCACCCGGTGCGTAGGGGACGATCACGGTGACGGCGCGGGTGGGGTAGCGTTCCTGCGCCGTGGCCGCGCGGGCGAGGGCCGTCGCGCCGAGGACGGCACCACCCATGAGACGCCGCGTGATGAGATGGACCATGATGCGTTTCCTCCGCTGGACGACGAGACGCCCGCTCGCGCATTAAGCGTTTACTACATTCGGGGGGCAAGCACGGGGCGTGTAGCCCGCTCGCGCTCCGCCCGGCAGACGGGAAGGTTGGCACAACCTAGCCCTGACAAACACCGACCTTTGGAGAACCCCTTGCGCCCGACACCTGTCCGGATCGCCGTCGTAGGGGCGGGGTTGATCGGCCGAGCGCATCTGGCCCGGATCGAGGCGTCGCCAAACGCCACCCTGGCCGGGATCGCCGACCCCGCTGCCGACGCGGCCGGGCTGGCCGCGTTGGCGGGCGCGCCGCACGCACCGGACCTCGCTTCCCTGCTCCGCGCGGCGCCGGTGGACGGCGTGGTCGTGGCCACGCCCAACCGGCAACACGTCACGGACGTGATGACGGCGCTGGAAGCCGGGCTCCCCTGCCTCGTCGAGAAGCCTCTGGCCGAGGATGCACCCGGGGCGGAGCGCCTCGTCGAGGTCGCGGCGCAGCGTCGCATCGCCCTCCAGGTCGGGCATCACCGCCGCCACTCCGGCGCCTTGCGGGGCGCGCGGGAGATCGTCGCGTCCGGCCGTCTCGGCCGCATCACCGCCGCGAACGCGCTCTGCCTTTTCAGGAAGCCCGACGACTACTTCGAGGGCGCAGGGTCCTGGCGCCGGCGGGCCGGGGGAGGGCTGGTCCTCATCAACCTCGTCCATGTGGTGGACGACCTGCGCACCCTGCTCGGGGAAGTGGAGGAGGTGCAGGCCGTGACGACCAACCGCGCCCGCGGCTTCGACGTCGAAGACACGGTCGGGGCGCTCCTGCGATTCCGCTCGGGTGCGCTGGCCACGCTCGCCGCGTCCGACGCCGCGGCCGCGCCCTGGTCGTGGGAGATGACGGCAGGCGAGAATGCGGCCTACCCCCGCACGGACGAGGCCTGCTACGTCGTCGCGGGAACGGACGCCTCCCTCTCCGTTCCGCGACTCGAGCTCTGGTCGCATGGTGAGGCGCGCTCCTGGTTCTCGCCGTTGTTGCGCGAGCGGCGCGTCGCGCCGGCTACGGACCCGCTGACGTCGCAGATGGATCATTTCATCCGGGTGGTGCGCGGGGAGGCAGCGCCCTATCCCGACGGGACGGAGGGGCTGGCGACTCTGCGGGCAACCCTCGCCATCGCCCGGTCCGCCGCATCGGGCCGCCCGGTCAATCCCTGACCGCGCGAAGGTATCCCAGCACCGCCTCGACGCTCATTCGCCGCTGCGCCTCCCGCAGGGTCGGATCGAGCGGATCCCGCCCGAAGAGCACGCCGAGCGTATGGCGATTCGCGACCCGAAAGAACGGGAAAGCCGTGATCAGCAGGTGGACGGATAGGGCGTCCGCATCCGCCCTGAACACGCCGGCCGCGCGGCCGCGGGCCAGGATGCCCTCCAGCGTTTCGATGACCGTCGCATTCACCGCGGCCATGTCCCGCGATCCCGACAGATGGCCGGCACGGTGGATGTTCTCGATCGAGACGAGCCGATTGAAGGCCAGATTCGCCTCATGATAATCGAAGACGAACCGAACGAGCCGGGCGATCGCCTCCTCGGGCGGGAGGGCGTCGAGGCCGAGGCCGCGTTCGGCGGCGCGCATGGCCGTATAGGCCCGTTCCAGGGCGGCGCAGTAGAGGCCCTCCTTGGACCGGAAGTAATAGTAGATCATCCGAACGGTCGTTCGCGTCCGCGCCGCGATCGCCTCGACCCGTGCGCCCGCCAGCCCGTGTTCCGCGAACTCTTCCGTCGCGACGTCGAGGATGTTCTGGCGCGTCGCCCCGGGGTCGCGGGGCCGGCGCGGTGGATCGGGTTCGCGACGTTCCTGCGTGCTGTCCAGCGCGTCCATCGGCCGATCCTATCGCGGGTGCTGGTGCGATGTCGTCCCGCAGCGGCAATGCGGCCGTGTCAGTCGCGGCCCGAGGATGCGCGGTGACGGGCTTTCGTCATCCGTGACCGCCCCGGCCTACTCGACGCGTGCTCCGGCCTCGCGGATGAGTCCGGCCCAGCGTGACGTGTCGCGGGCCTGGATTGTCGCCAGTTCGTCCGGCGAGGAGGCGACGGCAGTTCCTCGCCGGGCGCCCGGACGGCCCGGGGCATGGCGCCCGCGTCCTCGGCCTTGCCGACCGGGTGCCAGTAGCGGCTAAGCATCTTGCCCATGGGGGTGCCGGGCCCGACCTCGGTCAGCGGCGGATCGTGCGGAGCCACCCTGCACTCGTAGACCGTGCCGAGAACTGCCGCACCGCTCACGAGGGCAGCCGGACCGGGAGGGGCCGATCTCGGCGGCCTTGGGGCGGCCGGAAGGTGGCCGCCCTGGGTGATCGCCGGCCTGGACGACGGATGCCGCTGTATAGCGCTCCCCTGCCCTTCCCCGAGCTTAATCGGCGGACGGAACGGCGGGCGACGGGGCCTTCCTGATGCGGGGACGCAGATCACCGAGCCGGACGGACTCTCGGCGCATCGCGTCCCGCCGTTCCTCCGCAGCCCGGCGCAGGAGTGCGGTCTCCACGAGGCGTTCCGCAGCCCGGGCGGCAGCCACCTCCGCGCGGGCGGACGCGACGGCGGCCGCTGCCGCGTCGGCCTGCCGCGCCGCGGCGTCCCGCTCGGCCAGCGCGCGCCGCACCCAGTCCGGGAAGGCCGGATCGGCAGGGCCTTCGGCCCGAAGCTGAGCCTCGGCGCGCAGGGCCGCTACTGTTCCCGCGACTGCTGCCTCGGCGCCCGCGAGCGACGATGCCGCGCCGGACAGAGCGCGCCGGGCGAGGAGCGTCTCGGCCGCCCGCATCCGGGCGAGCGCCGCGAGCGGGTCCCGCCGCATCCCTATCCGTCGAGCGCAGCGGCGAGTGCGGCGAAGGCGCCCTCAACCCCGCCCGAGTCCTCGTGCTTGTCCTGCCGCAGCACCGCTTCGATCCGCGGCTGCAACCGCACCGCGTCATCCACGGCGGGGTCGCTGCCTGGCCGGTAGGCACCGAGCCGCACGAGGTCGGCGACCTCGGCATGGGTCGCGAGCAGCGCCCGGGCCTGGAGCGCTAGGCTACGCTCAGGCGGCATGAGGCAGCTGGGGACCGTTCGCGACAGGCTCCGGAGCACGTCCACCGCCGGGTACCGGCCGCCCTCTCCGATCCGCCGATCGAGGACCACGTGGCCGTCGAGGATGCCGCGGACCGCGTCCGCCACTGGCTCGTCATGGTCGTCGCCTTCGACCAGCACCGTCAGCACGGCCGTGATGGATCCCGGACGGCCCTCGGGCCCGGGCCCCGCGCGTTCGAGGAGGCGGGGAAGGCTGGCGAAGACGCTGGGCGGATACCCCCGGGTTGCCGGCGGCTCGCCCGCGGCGAGGCCGAGTTCGCGCAGGGCGAGGGCGAAGCGGGTGATGCTGTCGATCAGGAGGAGGACCCGCCGTCCTTCGTCCCGGAAGGACTCGGCCACCGTCGTGGCGGCGAGCGCGGCGTTCCGGCGTTCCAGAGCGGAAGCGTCGGAGGTGGCGCAGATGACCACGCTCCGCGCCATGCCCTCACGGCCGAGGTCGTCCTCCACGAATTCGCGGAGCTCCCGGCCACGTTCCCCGACGAGGCCGACGACCGTGACGTCGAAGCCGGGGGCGCGGGCGAGCATCGACAGCAGGCTCGACTTCCCGACGCCGGACGCCGCGAAGAGGCCGAGGCGCTGCCCTTCCCGGCACGTCGTGAAGGCATCGAGAGCCCGGACGCCGAGGCTGATGCGCGGTCCCAGCCGGGCGCGAAGTCCGGGCGGCGGCGGGGAGGCCTGCAACGGCCGCGCGTACCGGCCCGGTTGTGGCGGAGGCCGCCCGTCGAGCGGTCGGCCGGCGGGGTCCAGGATGCGGCCGAGCCAGCCGGGTCCGGGCCGCAAGGGCGATTGGTCGGCGATGCGGACCATCGCACCCACGCCGGGAGCGGAAGCAGAACCCCAGGCGACCGTCGCCGCATCACCATCCACCGCTATAACTTCGCCACCGTCCCCATGCATTAAACTTTCTCTCATCATGATACGGGAGGCGAGCTGAACGAATCCGCGGGTACCGCGCAGCGTTACCACCTGTGGTTGCACTGCATGCACCCGGGCCGATCTTGTTAACAGGCTGATATTGCCCAGGCATCCTGCTGCCGTCCGCATTCGGGAGGCGCGTTCGGAGTGGCCGGGAGGGGAAAGAGAGCACTGCATGCCTCACTTTTTCGCGCGATAGGTGTAAAAAACCGCTTCACAACTCGCGTAACGGTTGTCTAAATACACGCATCACGTGTGAGGAAGAGCCGATGCGTGTCCTTCTGATTGAAGACGACCTCAACGCCGCCCGAGGCATCTCCCTGGTCCTGAAGGCTCAGGGGATGATCGTCGAGACGGCCGACACCGGGGAGGAGGCGCTGGAGCTGGCGCGCCTCTACGACTACGACATCCTCGTCCTGGACCTGATACTGCCGGACATGGAGGGGTATGAGGTCGTCCGGCGGTTGCGCGCCGCCCGTTGCAGCACGCCCGTCCTGATCCTCTCCGGGCTCTCGAAGCCCGGGGCGAAGGTGAAGGGTTTCGGCCTCGGGGCAGACGACTTCCTCATGAAGCCATTCGACAGCGCGGAACTGGTCGCTCGGATCGGGGCCATCGTCCGCCGCTCCAAGGGCATCTCGCACCCGAGCGTTTGCATCGGGCGCCTCACGCTAGACCTGGGCGCGCGGGAGGCGACCGTGGCGGGGCGCCCGGTGCACCTGACGGGCAAGGAATACGCGATCCTCGAACTGCTGGCCCTGCGCAAGGGCATGGTGCTGACGAAGGAAGCCTTCCTGAACCACCTGTACGGCGGCATGGACGAGCCGGAGGCGAAGATCATCGACGTGTTCATCTGCAAGCTCCGAAAGAAGCTGTTGCAGGCGGGCTGCGACGAACTCATCGGCACGGTCTGGGGCCGCGGCTATGTCCTGCGGGAGCCTCCGTCCGCGGTCCGGCTCGCGCCCCAGCACCAGGCCCTGGCCGCGGCCTGACGGGGACGCGACCAGCGGTCGTCACGCAGTCAAGTGGCGGACAGGATCAGGGGGCCAGGTGCGGAGCCCGCGCCGAGCGCGAGCGCGGGACGGATGCCCGTGGCCCCCGTCAACGCGACAAGCAACGTGGGCAGGACGTGCCGGGAACCCCCGACGTCCTGGCCCGACAGGCTTGCCGTGAGGGAGGCCGGCCAGGCAGCGCCGCGCCCATCGGGCAGGATCGCTGCCTGGCGCGCGTCGCCGGCGATCCGCACCTCCCCGCCCCGTGGCAGCGCCTCCGCCGCGATCATCGCGCCGAGGAGGACGGCGCGAGCCATCGCGACCGGCACGACGGCGGCCAGCCCCGAGGCTTCGGCGAGAACGCGGCCGCCCGACCAGGCGCCGTCGAGAAGCGCGGCCAGCATGGGTCCGTCCATCGGCTCGCCCCCGCCGCCGGCGACGGTGCGCCAAAGGCGGAGCCTTGCTTGCAGGGCCGCCGCACCCTCGCGGAGCACCGCGGCCGCCTCGCCCGCGGCGTCGGCGCCAAGGTAGTCGAGCGCCGCCATCATGCCGGCGAGCGGCGTGCTGAGGTCGTGGCAGACGCGCCCACAGGCGTCCTCCAGCAGCGTCAGGGTGGTCATCAGGCCTCTCCCAGGCAGGTCAGTCCGCGCCGTTTCCCTTCCCCGGCACCGGTGAAGGAGCCCTTCCCCGCGGGACGAGGAGGTTTCGACGTTGCGCGCAACGCAGCCTGACGCCCGGCGACCCTTCCGGCCAGGGGTAGGAAGGCCCATCCTGGCGGCGCGCGGACGGCAGGACGGAATGCCCCTTTCCCACGACCCATCCGAGTTCGAGCCGGGCCAGTATGTCCGTCACCCCGGACGTCCGGATTGGGGGCTCGGGCAGGTTCAATCGGTCATCGGAAGCCGGGTGACCGTCAACTTCGAGAATGCGGGGAAGGTGCTCGTCAACGCGGCGGCCGCTCCGCTCGAGATCGTCGGGGTGTCCGGGACGTGACGGACCTCTCGGGCCCCGTTCTCCAGACCTTCGGTGACCCGCTCCTGCTCCTGGCAGCGCTTGCCACGGGGATCGCTGGCATGATGCGGGGCTATGCGGGGTTCGGCACCGCCATCCTTCTCGCTCCGGTCTTCTCAACCCTCTGGGACCCGAGGACCGGGGTGCCGATCATGCTGCTGATGGAGCTGGTCGTCTCCGCCCAGCTCTTGCCGAAGGCCCTGAAAGAAGCCGACCGCCGCGTGATCCTCCCGATCGGCCTCGCGGCGGTGATCGGGACGCCGATCGGTGCCTGGGTGCTCATCCATGCGGACGGGGAGACGCTCCGGCGTTCCATCGGCGTGCTCGTGCTGACCTTCGGCCTCGCCCTGATGTCGCCATGGCGCTACCACGGAGCACGGCCGCTCCCGCTCAACCTCGCGATCGGCGGGGTCTCGGGACTGATGAAGGGCGCTACCGGCATGTCCGGGCCGCCGGTCATCCTGTACCTCCTGTCGGGGCCGGAGGAGGCGAAGCGGCATCGCGCCAATCTCATCCTCTTCTTCGGGTTGATCGGGATCGTCGCGGTGATCCCGCCGCTCTGGGCCGGGCTGATCGGCATCGCGACGCTTCTCCGCACGCTGATCCTGCTGCCCGTGATGGTCGTCACGGTCCGGATCGGCGCCTCGCTGTTCCACGTCATTCCGGTCCGCTGGTACAGGCGCTTCGCCTTCGGGGCGCTCGTCGCCGCAGGCCTTGTCGCCGCGCTGGCCTGACGGGGCTTGCGGAACCCCCGCCTGCCCGCCCAAATCGGCGGGAGGCGCGGCGGCCCTGACGCCGGTGCGCGCCCCTGGAGTGCCCCCATCCATGCTCGATCCGTTCGGCCGACGGATCTCCTACCTCCGGGTCTCGGTGACCGATCGTTGCGACCTCCGCTGCACCTATTGCATGGCCGAGGACATGACTTTCCTGCCGAAGGCGAAGGTCCTCACGCTGGAGGAGATCGACCGCCTCTGCGGTGCCTTCGTGTCGCTCGGCGTGGAGCGCATCCGGCTGACCGGCGGGGAGCCGCTGGTGCGGCGCGGCGTGCTCTCCCTCTTCCGCTCGCTCGGCGCGCGCATCGGCGACGGCCTGAAGGAACTGACCGTCACGACCAACGGCAGCCAGCTCGCGAAGATGGCGGACGACCTCTTCGCGGCCGGCGTGCGGCGCATCAACGTGTCCATGGACACGCTGGATCCCGCGACCTTCACCGCCGTGACGCGCTGGGGGAAGCTGGAACAGACGCTCGACGGCATCTTCGCCGCGAAGGCGGCGGGGCTACAGGTGAAGATCAACGCGGTCGCACTAAGGGGCGTGAACGACGGGGAATACGATCGCCTGCTCGCCTGGTGCGGCCAGTACGGCTTCGACCTCACGCTCATCGAGACGATGCCGATGGGCGAGATCAGCGCCGACCGGACCGACTACTACCTCCCGCTGTCCGAGGTCAGGCGCGACCTCTCGCGGCGTTGGACCCTGACGCCGAGTGCGCACGCGACTGGCGGGCCGGCACGCTACTACGACGTGGCGGAAACGGGCCAGCGGCTCGGCGTCATCACGCCGATGACCCACAATTTCTGTGAATCCTGCAACCGCGTGCGCCTGACCTGCACGGGCACGCTCTACATGTGCCTCGGGCAGGAGGACGCGGCGGACCTGCGGGCGCCCCTGCGTGATCCGGAACTGGGTGACGTGGGGCTGCGCGACGCCATCCTCTCTGCCATCTCGCGCAAGCCGCGCGGCCATGACTTCGTCATCGGACGGAACGCCGGCCCGGCCGTGTCGCGCCACATGAGCGTCACCGGGGGCTGACGGACGTGAATCTCGCGGACCTGACGACCCGCCTTGCCGTCCCCGGCCTGCCGGAGTGGAGCGGCCTCGTGGTCCTGCTCCTCCTCCTGCTCATGGTCGTGGCTTTCCTCGCCATGCCCTTTTCCGTGTTCGGCGTGAAGTCGCGGCTGGACGCGCTGGAGGTGCAGCTGGACGAGATCCAGGCCGAGATCCGGTCGCTCGCCCTGCGGCTGCCGGAACCTGCGGCGCCGCGGCGCATGACCGTGTCGGACGATCACTGGGAGCCGCCGCCGGCACTCCAAAGGGGGAAGCCGGTCCGCGCGACGACCGCTCCCTGCGCGCGACGCCACCGATTCCGCCGGCGGCCGCCTGGCCGGAATCGGGGCGTGAGCCGCGGCGGACGGAGCCGAGGCTGGGTCAACCCCGCCGTTAGCCTGGACGGGGCGATCTGGCCCCGCTTCCCGGCGCGTCAGGACGCATCGGCGCTCTGCTTCGCCCAGTGACCGGGCCGTCCTCATGCGGTTGATCGGGCCGCACCAGCTCGCGCCCGATGACGCGGGGCCGCGCGTGCGGGGCGGTTTCCCGCGGCCGCGCACCGGGCGTATGTGTCGGGCATGCCCTCGCGCCCGCCCGCGCCCGATCTCTTCGGCCAGGCCGACCTGCCGTCCGCCGCGTCGGGCGCGCCGCGGCCCCTAGCCGACCGTCTCCGCCCACGGGCGCTGCCGGAGGTCGTGGGCCAGGACCACCTGCTGGGCTCGGATGGCGCGATCACGCGGATGCTCGCGCGCGGGTCGCTCGCCTCCCTCATCCTCTGGGGACCGCCGGGGGTGGGGAAGACCACGATCGCCCGACTCCTGGCGGAGGCGGCGGGGCTGCGCTTCGCCGCGCTGTCGGCCGTCTTCTCGGGCGTCGCGGACCTGAAACGGGCCTTCGACGAGGCGCGGGCTCGCCGGGCCAACGGCACGGCGACGCTGCTCTTCGTGGACGAGATCCACCGCTTCAACCGTGCGCAGCAGGATGGCTTCCTGCCGGTGGTGGAGGACGGCACCGTCGTCCTCGTCGGCGCGACGACGGAGAACCCGTCCTTCGCGCTGAACGGCGCGCTGCTGTCGCGGTGCCAGGTGATGGTGCTGAAGCGGCTGGACGACGACGCGCTGGAAGCCCTGCTCACCCGTGCCGATCGTGAGGACGGGAGGCCGCTCCCGCTCACCCCGGACGCCCGGGTCACGCTGCGCGCCATGGCGGATGGCGACGGGCGCTACCTGCTTAACCTCGCGGAGCAGTTGCAATCCCTGCCGGCCGGGACGCCGCCGCTTGACCCGGCCGGGCTGTCCACACTCCTCGCGCGCCGGGCCGCGCTCTACGACCGCGACCGGGAAGAGCACTTCAACCTGATCAGCGCCCTGCACAAGTCGCTGCGCGGCTCCGATCCCGACGCGGCGCTCTACTGGTTCGCCCGCATGGTCCGTGGCGGCGAGGACCCACGCTACATCGCCCGGCGCCTCGCCCGCTTCGCGTCGGAGGACGTGGGCGCGGCCGACCCCGCCGCGCTCCCCCTCGCCCTGGCCGCCTGGGAGTCCTACGAGCGGCTCGGGTCGCCGGAGGGCGAGTTGGCGCTGGCGCAACTCGTGCTGCACCTCGCCGCAGCGCCGAAGTCGAACGCGGCCTACGCGGCCTGGAAGGCGGCCCAGGCGCTGGCGGCGACGACCGGGTCGCTGGCACCGCCCGCCCATATCCTGAACGCGCCGACGCGGCTGATGAAGGATCTCGGCTACGGTCGGGACTACGCCTACGACCATGACGAGGAGGACGCCTTCTCCGGCGCGGACTACTTCCCCGACGGGATGACGCGTCCAAGTCTTTACGTGCCGACCGACCGCGGCGCGGAGGCGGCTGTGCGCGAGCACCTCGTGCGGCTCGCCACTCTCAGGGACGCGAAGCGCCGATGACGCCGGTGGGTCTGGCTCTCGTCGCGTTGGGTGGTGCGCTCGGTTCGGTCGTCCGCTACGCGGCGGGCGTGTGGCTCCTCGGGGCGCTCGGGGCGTCTTTCCCGTGGGGAACGCTCGCGGTGAACGTGGTGGGCTCCGCGGTGATCGGCGTGATCGGCGGGCTGGCCGCGGCGGGAACGGTGACGTCCAACGAGCTTCGCCTGTTCGTCGTCACCGGCGTGCTCGGGGGCTTCACGACCTTCTCGGCCTTCTCGCTCGACACGGGGACGCTGTTCGGGCGCTCGCCGGCGCTGGCGGCGCTCTACGTCGGCGTGACGGTTGCGGGAGGCCTGGCGTCCTTCGCCGCGGGTTTCTGGGCCGGTCGCGCCGTGGCCTGAGCGAAGGGTTGAGGGCCGGCGCGCCGCGGGCTCAGGTACCCGCCTCGCGACCCGTGTGCTTGCCGAGCGTGTCGTAGGGCCACCACAGCGCGTGCGCCCGGTAGAAGTTCTCGCAGTACACGGGATCGCGCAGGTACGTGCCGTGGCCCATGCGGATGGCGAGGAAGTGGTCCGCCATCTTCACGCCGGGATTCTTCTCCCGGTTGAGGAAATCGTCCTGGCAGCCGTGCTGCAGCCTCGTGACGAGGTATTGGTTCATCGCACGGACGAGGTCCCGCGCCTCCTCCGACCACTTGCCGCGCGGCGCGCCAGGGGCGAGTGCGGAGGTGAAGATCTTCTGGAAACCCGATCCGGTCGAACGCCAGATGCTCATCATGTCGTAGTCGCTGACCATGAGCGTGCCGCCATGCCCGTAGACGGTGCCGGAATCGTTCGTCTTCGCCTTCGTGGCGAAGGTCTTGCCGGGAAGGTCGCCGTGAAAGGCCCGCGCCGACGGCTTGGGGCAGCGGAAGACGATGAGCAGCTTCCGCTGCGCCGTGAAGTCGCGGAGGAAGTTGATGTCCCGCGCATCCATGCCGGAGTCGCGGGACAGCGCGATGTCGAGGCTCGTGGCTCCGCTCGCGCGGGACTCACGCTCCTTCGCCGCCATGCGGTCCCGCAAACCGCCTTCGCTGAGACTCAGCCCGGCCATACCGATCCTCCAGGGTCGGCGGCCGTCATGCCACCGCCGGAGGCGCGACGTCAGGCCCCGGTTCGTCGCGTCCGTCGCCCGGCCGAAGCCCGGGCGCCGCGCCCATCAGCTCGCGCGCAGGCCGCCATTGGTGACGGTGATCTGGCTCGCCGCGCAAACGTTGACGCCGCGGAGCTCGGCGGCGCGCCCGTTTGCCCAGACCACGCGGAAGTCGTAGCGGCCGGTATTCGCTGCGCGGTAGCTGACGGTGCGGCCGGGCGGCAGGACGGACTGGCCGAGCTGGTCGGAGCCCCAGCCGCCGAGGCTCGAATGGCTGAAGTAGAGCTGGTCCACCCGCAAGGAGGAGGCGTTGTACACCCGGAACGAGGTATCGCAGGCGGGCCGGACGACGGTTGCGGGTTGCTGCACGACGACGACCCGCTGCGGTTCCTGGGCGCAGGCCGCGAGAAAACCCAGCCCACCAAGCAGCATCGTGCGACGCATTGTCGTTCCTCTTCGATTCGCACCGTGAGATTACGGACACCTGACGGAGCGGGGCAACCTGGGTTAACCCGGCTCGACTCCGATGCCGCCACGCCCCACCTCCCCCTCATGACCGTCCGTACCGCGCGCGTCGCCCCGGACGAGGCCGACCTCCGCCTCGACCGCTGGTTCCGGCGCCATCATCCCGCCCTGACCCAGGGTGCGCTGCAGAAGATGCTCCGGACCGGTCAGGTCCGGGTGGACGGGCGGCGGGCTGAGGCGAACACGAGGCTCGCGGAGGGGCAGGAGATCCGGATTCCTCCCCTGCCCGACGCGCCCGCACCGCGGCCGGAACAGGCCGTGTCCGACCGCGACGCGGCGATGCTGGAGCGGCTGATCCTGTACCGGGACGACAGCGTCATCGTGCTGGACAAGCCGCACGGGCTGCCGGTGCAGGGCGGGCCGGGGATCACGCGGCACCTGGACGGGATGCTCGACGCGCTGCGCTTCGGGTCGCCGGACCGGCCGCGCCTGGTGCATCGGCTGGACCGGGATACGTCGGGCGTGCTGCTGCTGGCGCGGACGCCGGGGGCGGCAGCGAGGCTGGCGGCTGCCTTCCGCGGGCGCGACGCGCACAAGACGTATTGGGCGCTCGTCGCGGGGCGGCCGCATCCGCTGGAGGGCCGGATCGACATGGCGCTGGCCAAGACGGGCGGACCGCGGGGCGAACGGACGGCTCCTGCGGAGGACTCGGACGGGACGCGGGCCGTCACGGACTACGTCGTGAAGGACGCAGCGCGGAAGGTCGCGTCGTGGCTGGAACTGAATCCGCTGACGGGACGCACCCATCAGCTACGGGTTCACTGCGCCTCGGCACTCGGGACGCCGATCCTGGGGGATGGGAAGTACGGCGGGGCCGGCGCGCATCTGGAGGGCATGTCGCCGCTGCTGCACCTGCACGCGAGGGCAATCGCCTTGCCGCATCCGCAGGGCGGGACGTTGGAAGTCTCGGCCGCGTTGCCGCCGCACATGGTCGAGTCCTTCGCCTTCCTCGGCTTCGAGCGGCCCCGCACGCCCGCGCCGCGGTGGTCTCGCTGATGGGCGCGCGCGCGCGCGCTGGGGGCTCGGAGTCGCCGCTGTCGTCGTGGCGCTGCCGCTTCTCGGCTACGCCGCGCTCTTTGCTGTGATGCGGTCGGACGCGATCCGGCCGCGGGTGCAGGAAGCGGTGCACGCCGCGACGGGACGGGCCTTCACGCTGTCGGGGCCGATCGGGCTGACCACCTCGCTCGTGCCGCGGATCACGCTGGATGGGCCGAGCCTCGCCAACCTCCCGGGCGGGTCGCGCCCGGAGATGCTGCGGGCGCGGCGGATCGAGGCGGAGGTGGCGCTGCTGCCGCTCCTTTCGCGCCGGGTCGAGGTGCGAAGCCTGCGGATCATCGGGCCGGACCTGCTGCTGGAGAGCGACGCGGACGGCAGACCGAACTGGCAGCTCGGCCCGGCGGCGCGGCCGGATGCGGTGGCGCGCCAGCCCGATCGGGCCCCGGCGACGCCATCCCAACCCCTGGTGCTGGATGTTGCGTCCCTCACGATCGAGGACGGGCGCGTCACCTGGCGCGGCGCCACGACCGAGGTGGTGGAGATCCCCCGCCTCTCGGTCAGGGCGGCCGGTGCCGAGACGCGGGCGGAGGGGAGCATCGCTGCCCGCGGAATCGCGGCGCGCCTCGGCGCGACGATGGGACCGCTTACGCCCGTTCTCCGCGGGGCCGGGGACCCATGGCCGGTCCGTGTGGCCCTGTCTGCCGAGGGCGTGAACATCGAGGCGAACGGGACGCTGGACCTGCCCGTCGCCCCGACTGGATGGCGCGGGCGGCTGGCCGTGACGGCGGATTCGACCGGGCGCTTCGCGGCGCTGGCGCCCGGAGTGGCATTCCCGCCGGCGCAGGGCCTTTCGGCCGTAGTCGAGGGCGACGGGGCCGCGGGGCTTCGCTCCCTGCACGTCGCGGTGACCCGGGTGGCGCTGCCACCGGCCTTCGGCAACGCGGCATTGGAGTCGGTTCAGGCATCGGCGCCGGCGCCCGACGCGCCGACGACCATCACGGGGTCGCTTCGCGTCCGCGAGTTGTCGCTGGCCCTCAACGCCGTCGGGCCGAACCTCGCGACGCTGCGCGACGCCGCGGTGGCCTGGCCGGTCTCGGGGAGTCTGGCGGCGGAGGGGCTTTGGGTCGAAGCGGCCGCGACGCTGCCGCCAGGGTTCCGGGCGGGGCGGCAGGGCCCGGTCGAGGGGACGCTCGTGTTGCGGGTGACGGACCTGCAGGCATTGGGTGCGCGCTCGGGCGCCGCGGTGCCGCCGCTGCACGACGCTGCCCTGGATGCGCGGTGGAGGATCGCGCCGGAGGGGACGGAGGTTCCCGAATTCACCCTTCAGGCGCGGGAAGGAGTGGGGCGCGGGTCGTTCTCTGTCCGACGGGCCGACCCTGTCCCGGCGGTTCAGGCCCGTCTGGCTTTCGACCGACTTGACCTAGACGGCCTGCGCCCCGGGCCGACGGCAGCGGGACCGGGAGCAGGAGCCCCCGAAGCGCCGGCTCCGGCTGCGGAAGCTCCGGCTCCCGGGGCGCTGGCCCCCAACGCACCGTCCCCTGGCAGCACGCCAGGGCCAGCGCCCGCCCCCCGACGACGCGGCGAGTGCTTCCGGACGTTCCGCTTTCCCTATCCGTGCTGAGGACGCTGCCCGTTTCTGTGGACGTCGCCGCGACAGTCGGTACGCTGCGGGTGCGCGGGCATGACTGGCGTTCGGTGTCGGTCACTGCGCTGGCTGCGGGCGGTCGTCTGGCCGTGGAGCCGGCCTCCGCCGAAAGTCCGGGCGGGCCGCTGGCGGGGGCGCTGTCGGCGGATGCGACGGGACCGCGGCCGACTCTCGCCCTGGCGCTCCGGAGTTCCGGGGCGGGCGTGGATCTCGCGCCCTTGCTCGAGGCACTCGGCGCGTCGGCGCCGTTGCGGGGCCGGGCGCGGCTCGACTTTTCGCTGCGCGGCGGGGGGAACGACCTGAGAACCTACCTCGGCTCGCTCGAAGGGCATGCCGCCCTGTCCATGGGAGCCGGCACGCTCGATCCGGCGCTCGTCGGCCGGCTGACGGCGCCGCTGCGAGGGGTGGTACCGGAAGGGGCACTCGGCGGCGCGGCAACGCTGCGGTGCCTGGACCTGCGCTTCGCGGCGGCGGACGGCACCGCGCGGGCGGAGACGGCCCTGCTGCGAACCGGGTTGGGCGGTGCGACTGCGACAGGCAGCGTGAACCTGCGGGACGAGACGCTCGCCCTCCGGCTCAACCCGGTGGTGCGGGTAGGCAGCGTCTCCGTGACGACGCCCGTCACGGTCGGCGGCACCTTCGCGGCGCCGACAGTCTCAGTGGACCGTGGAGGTGCGGCCGCGGCGGCGGCCGGCGCCCTCGGCGCGATCGCGCGGGGATCGCGGGACGAGGAGACGGCGGCGCTGGGCGCGCTGGCCGAGGCGCTCTCGGGCGGGACGGATACGGCGGTGCCAGGTTGCGACGGAACACCAGCGCCGGCCGCACCGCGTCCGCAACGCGCGCCTGGGGTGGGGGACGTGCTGCGCGGCCTGCTGGGGCGTTGAGCCAAGGGATGGGTCGGGGGATGGGCCGGGCAGGAATCGAACCCGCAACCAAGCCGTTATGAGCGGCCCGCTCTGACCGTTGAGCTACCGGCCCCCGGCGCGCCTTCTACACCCGCCGGTGCAGGCTGTCGTGGGGAGAGGGCGGGCGGCGGTCGCCGCTGACCCGATCCGTCGCGCGGGATCGGGTCCACCTCGTCACTCCGCGAGGAAGGCCTGCACCTCGGCTTCGATCTTGTTCATGCTCGCCACGCCCTCGAGGTGGCCGAGGCCACCGCGCAGGTCGGCGGTGCGGACGGGGCGCCCGACCTTTCGGAGGGTTTCGGCAAAGACGCGGTTGTATTCGATCGGGAAGATGCGATCGCCCGGCGCGGCGGCGACGAACCACTTGGCGCGGGAGCGGGAGAGCGCGGCCTCCGAGCTCGGGTACTCGTGGAGGAAGAGCTGGTTGGCGCGGGTGAGGTAGAGGAAAGCGTTGGCATCGGCCGTGCGGGCCCGGGCGGTCGCGGCATCGTCCAGGAACTTTTCGGCCGCGAAGGAGTCGCCGATGCGCTTGGCCGGGTCCTGGCCTTCGACGGGACGGCGGCCGAACTGGGACATCGAGCCGAAGTCGCGGGCCTGGAGGGTGACGATCTTCAGCGCCTCGGCCAAGCCGCGGATCGGGGCTTCCCGGCCCTGCCCGTAGTAGTCCCCGTTGCGCCAGTTCGGGTCCATGCGGATCGGGACCTCCCAGAGCTCCATCCAGCCCATGAGGAAGGCGTCGAATTCGCTCGTGCCGACGACGGACAGGACGCGGTCGATCATCTCGGGGTAGGCGCATGCCCATTCGATGGATTGCAGGGCGCCCATGGAGGGGCCGGCGACCATCGCGAGCCGGCGGACGCCGAGGCTGTCGAGGAGCTTCTTCTGGACCTCGACGAAATCACGCATGGCGACGACGGGATAGGTCATCCCGAACGGTCGGCCGGTCGAGGGATCCAGCGTCGCAGGACCGGTACTGGTCGTCGAGGCGTCGTTCAGGTTCAGGTTCACGAAGGTGTCGGAGGACACGACGAAGTAGCGATCGGTGTCGATCGCCTTGCCCGGGCCGACGATGTTGTCCCAGTAGCCGGCGGCCCCGCCCGGCGCGTAGCGGCCGAAGGCGTGGGAATTGGCAGAGAAGAAGTGGTTGATCAGGACGGCGTTGTCGCCGGCCTGGTTCAGCGTGCCGGCGGTCTGGTAGCCGACGCGGACGTTCGGGACGACGCCGCCGGACCGGGTGCGGATCTCGCCGGCCTCGAAAATCTGCTTACGGACGATCAGCTCGCCGCCGGAGGGGGCGGGCGCCGCGGTCTGCTGCGCGGCGGCGGGTAGGGCGGCGGGCAGGGCGGCGAGGAAGGTCGCGGCGAGGGCGAAGGCATCGCGGCGCGAGGCTTCGATGGACATGGCGTTTCCCCGGTTGGTTGACCCCATGCTGCGGGGCGGGCCCGGCCGCCGCAAGGCCGGCGTGAAGAAGCGGCGGCGTGATCCGCGTCGCGTTGCAGCAGCCCCGCCGCGCTGCTACAGCCAAGGGCGACCAAGGGGCGCCCCCGACCTCAACCAGGGCGTGCGCCCGACAGGACTGCTCATGACCCCGAACCTGATCCCGACGGGGAAAGCCCCGCCGTACGACATCAACGTCGTCGTGGAGATCCCGCAGGGCGCCCAGGTCAAGTACGAGATCGACAAGGACAGCGGCGCCGTCGTTGTCGACCGCTTCCTGTTCACGCCCATGGCCTATCCCGCGGCCTACGGCTTCATCCCCGGGACGCTCGCGGATGACGGCGACCCGACGGACGTGCTGGTTCTGACCCCCGTTCCCGTCGTCCCCGGCTGCGTCATCCGCTGCCGGCCGATCGGGGTGTTGATGATGGAGGATGAGGCGGGCGGCGACGAGAAGCTCGTCGCCGTACCGCACGAGAAGGTCCACCCCTACTTCGCGGACATCGAGGGCTGCGAGGACCTGCCGGAGATCACGCGCCGGACGATCGAGCACTTCTTCAGCCGCTACAAGGACCTGGAGCCCGGCAAGTGGGTAAAGGTCCTGGGCTGGGGGACGAAGGACGACGCGCACCGGCTGATCCGCGAGGGCATCGCCGCGGCCGCTTCCCAGAAGGCCGACGCGGCGGCCTGATTACGGCCGGGGGGGCCGGTTGCGCGGCCCCCTACCCCTTGGCACGCTCCCCGGGCAACCGGCGCGGATCCGCGCCGGGCCAAAGGGGGGAGTCCACACTTGATCACCACATGGCTGCTGGTGGTCATCGTGCTGGGGGCGCTGTCCGTCGCCTACGGCGTGGTGACCGCGAAGGAGGTCCTGGCGCGCGACGCCGGGTCCGCACGGATGCAGGAGATCGCTGCGGCGATCCAGGAAGGCGCGCAGGCCTACCTGCGGCGCCAGTACACCACCATCGCGATCGTCGGCGTCGTCCTCTTCGTCCTGGTCGCCTGGCGGCTGGGCTTCGCGGTCGCGATCGGCTTCCTGCTCGGCGCAGTGCTGTCGGGGCTGGCGGGCTTCCTCGGGATGAACGTGTCGGTCCGCGCCAACGTGCGGACGGCCCAGGCCTCCCTCGGCTCGCTCGCCGCAGGGCTGGACGTTGCGTTCAAGTCCGGCGCGATCACCGGAATGCTCGTGGCCGGCCTCGCGCTGCTCGGGGTCGCCGGCTACTTCTTCATCCTCGTCATCCTCGGCGGGAACCCCATGAACTCCCGCGTGGTCATCGACAGCCTTGTCGCACTGGGCTTCGGCGCTTCGCTCATCTCGATCTTCGCGCGGCTCGGCGGAGGCATCTTCACCAAGGGTGCGGATGTCGGCGGCGACATGGTCGGCAAGGTCGAGGCCGGCATCCCCGAGGACGACCCCCGCAACCCCGCGACGATCGCGGACAACGTCGGGGACAACGTCGGCGACTGCGCGGGCATGGCAGCGGACCTGTTCGAAACCTACGCTGTGACGATCGTCGCCACGATGGTGCTGGCGGCCATCGCCTTCACCGGCGAGGCGTCACGGGTCCAGGGCATGCTCTACCCGCTGGTGATCGGCGGGGCCTGCATCCTGACCTCCATCGTCGGCACCTACTTCGTGAAGCTGCCGGCGAACAACTCGATCATGGGGGCGATGTACCGGGGCTTCATCGTCACGGGCGTGCTGTCGCTCGTCGTCCTGCTGCCCCTGACCTTCCTGGTCTTCGGGTCGCAGCCGCTAACGGCGGGTGGCGTGACCTTCACGCGCATGTCCCTGTTCTGGTGCGGCGTCATGGGTCTCGCCGTCACGGCGGCCATCGTGTGGGTCACCGAATACTACACCGGCACGAACTACCGGCCCGTCCAGGCCATCGCGGAGAGCAGCGTCACGGGCCACGGAACCAACGTGATCCGCGGCCTTGCCGTGAGCATGGAGAGCACGGCGCTGCCGGCGCTCATCATCATCGCCGGCGTGCTGGTGACCTACAACCTCGCCGGCCTCTACGGCATCGCGATCGCGACGACGACGATGCTGGCGCTCGCGGGCTTCGTCGTGGCACTCGATGCCTTCGGGCCGGTGACGGACAATGCGGGCGGCATCGCGGAGATGGCGGAGCTTCCGAAGGAGGTCCGGGTCACGACCGACGCGCTGGACGCGGTGGGCAACACCACGAAGGCCGTCACGAAGGGCTACGCCATCGGCTCGGCCGGTCTCGGCGCGCTCGTGCTCTTCGCGGCCTATACGCAGGACCTGCAGTACTTCCAGGCGAACTCGAACATCTATCCCTACTTCGCGGGGATTCCGCCGCTGACCTTCAGCCTCGCCGACCCCTACGTCGTGGTGGGGCTGCTGTTCGGGGGACTGCTGCCTTTCCTGTTCGGCGGCATGGCCATGACCGCGGTCGGTCGCGCGGCCATGTCGGTCGTCGAGGAGGTGCGACGCCAGTTCCGGGAGAAGCCGGGTATCATGCAGGGCACGGAAAAGCCGGACTACGCCCGCGCCGTGGACCTGCTGACGAAGGCGGCGATCCGGGAGATGATCATTCCCTCGCTGCTGCCGGTGCTTTCGCCGCTCGTGGTGTATTTCGGCATCCAGGCGATCGCGGGGAAGGCGGCGGCCTTCTCGGCGCTCGGCGCGATGCTGCTGGGCGTGATCGTCACCGGGTTTTTCGTCGCGGTGTCCATGACGACGGGCGGTGGCGCCTGGGACAACGCGAAGAAGTACATCGAGGACGGGCACCACGGCGGCAAGGGCTCCGACGCCCACAAGGCCGCGGTGACCGGCGACACGGTCGGCGATCCCTACAAGGACACGGCCGGGCCTGCGGTGAACCCGATGATCAAGATCACGAACATCGTGGCGCTGTTGCTGCTTGCGATCCTCGCCCATTCCTGAGGGCGGGCCGGCCGGCGGGGACCTCCCCCGCCGGCCACGCCGCGCCGGTCCGCGCGGTTCTGGTACGGGGTCGCGGCCGTCGCGACTTTGGTCGGCTGGGCGCCGATCCTCTCTGTCATCTTCACCGGCATCGCGGCGGACGCGCTGGGTTGTCGTGTGAACGAAGGCGGGGTCACGCCTTGCACCGGGCCGGGCGGCACGGATTGGGGGCCGCTCCTCTACACCACGGGCATGATGGGCTGGTTCATGCTGGTCACCTGGCCCCTGATCCTCGCGACGACGCTGCTCTGGGCCGTCCTGCTGATCCGCGGGGTCGGTCGGCTGGTCCGCCGGTAGCGCGCGTCAGGCGGGCTTCGGAACCGGCGCCGGGGCGGGCGCCGCGAAGACGCGGCGGGAAGCGAGGAGCGCCGCCAGCACCACCGCTGCCCCGACCAGGCCCGCGCCGGCGAAGCCCACCGAGTCCTTCACCCCGCCGCCGATCGCCGCCCCCGCCCCCTGTCCGAGCGAGACAAGCGAGCCGTTGAGCGCGAAGGCGAGCGGCGTGGCCGCGCCGGCGACCGCGGCAAGGCGGTTCTGCAGCACGGGCACCATGGCGAAGAGCGTCGCAGAGTTGACGAGGATGGCGAGGCCGAGGAGCGGCACGGCCCAACCGCGCGCCCATCCCGCGATCAGCGCGGCGAAGCCGAGCAGGCATGCAGCTAGGACCAGCAGCGAGATCGGAAGCACGCGGCGCGCGGCGCTCCCGTCCGCGGCCTTCCCGCCGAGCGCGAGGCCGAGAAGCGATCCGACACCGATGCAGGCCTGGAAGGGGCCGACTGCCGCGCCGGCATAGCCGGTGACCGCGTTCACCAGCGGCCCAGTGAAAGCGACGACGCAGAAGGAGCCGGCGAAGGCGAGGAAGTTCGTCGCGAAGGCCGACCGGACCGCGGGGATGGCGAGCAATGCCGTCGGGCTGGGCCGCGGCCCCGGCATCGGCTGTACCCGCGGAAGGACCAGCAGCAAGGCAGCGATCGCGCCGAGCGTCAGGACGATGCTCAGCACGAAGCAGGCGCGCCAGCCGAAGGCGCCGCCGGCGGCGGAGCCCAGCGGCAAGCCGAGGGTGAAGGCGAGGGTCAGGCCGCCCAGGACAAGAGCCAGCGCCTGTCCGCGCTTCTCCGGCGGTGCGATCTGCGCGGCCGTGGCGCCGCCAACCGCCCCGACTAGCCCGGCGCCGAGGCCCGTCAGCACGCGGAGGGCGAAGAGCGCCGCGAAGTTCGGCGCGAGGGCGCATCCGATGTTGCCGAGCAGGAGGACCGCGAGGCCGGCCAGCAGGACGGTCCGCCGCTCGGCCCGGCCGAACAGAACGGCGAACACCGGAGACCCCACCGCGAAGGTGACCGCGGACGCGGTGATGGCCAGGCCCGCCGTGCCCGTCGTGACACCCAGGTCGGCGGCCAGCTCGGCCAGGACCCCGCCGAAGACGAAGCCCTGCGTTCCCACGGCGAAGTTCACCAGGAGAAGGGCGTAAATGCCGGGCGGCATGCGGCGTGGTCCTTGACGGGAGACCGGACGGTGGGGGCGCGGTGCGGCCCTGTCCAGCACGCGACGCGCGGGTCAGCCCGGCGGGAGCGACGCGGGGAGGCGCAGGTCCAGTTCGGCGGGGATTGGCCATTCCTCCCGCACGCGGCGGGTGACCGTGAAGCCGGCGGCGAGGTAGTTCGGCATCGCCCGCGGGTGGTCGGCGGTGCAGGTGTTCACCGTCAGGCCATCCGGGCGTTCGGCCCAGGCGGTGTCCACCGCATCCCGCAGGAAGGGACGGCCGAGCCCGGCGCCGATGACGTGGGGCATGAGGCCGAAATAGCCGAGGTTGATCGTGCGGTCCGGGCGGCGTTCCAGTTCGTAGAAGCCGGCGGGCTCCCCGTCCCGGTAGAGGACGTGGATGGACACGGCGGGGTCGGCCAGGATCCGCCCGAGCCGCCCGTCGGACACGGTGCGACGCAACCACCAGCAATAGTCTCGGCCCACCGTGTCGTAGAGGTAGCGGTAGAAGCCGACCGTCGGGCGCGGCAGGCGGAGCACGCCGACGCCATCGGGTAGCGGCGGCGCCGGGTCGGCCGGCGGCGCCTCCATCCGCAGGAACGTCACCTCGACGGTGACGGGGATGGTATCTGGCATCCCGCGTCGGCCGTCAGTTGTCGAGGAAGGACCGCAGCTTCCGGGACCGGGTCGGGTGCTTCAGCTTGCGCAGCGCCTTCGCCTCGATCTGGCGGATGCGCTCGCGCGTTACGTTGAACTGCTGCCCGACCTCTTCCAGCGTATGGTCCGTGTTCATGCCGATGCCGAAGCGCATCCGCAGGACGCGTTCCTCACGCGGCGTCAGGCTCGACAGCACGCGGGTCGTCGCCTCGCGCAGGTTGGACTGAATCGCTGCATCCAGCGGGATGATCGCGTTCTTGTCCTCGATGAAGTCGCCGAGGTGGCTGTCCTCCTCGTCGCCGATCGGCGTTTCGAGGGAGATCGGCTCCTTCGCGATCTTCAGGACCTTTCGCACTTTCTCCAGCGGCATCCCCAGCTTCTCAGCGAGTTCCTCCGGCTGTGGCTCCCGCCCGATCTCGTGCAGCATCTGGCGCGACGTGCGGACCAGCTTGTTGATCGTCTCGATCATGTGGACGGGGATGCGGATGGTCCGCGCCTGGTCGGCGATGGATCGCGTGATCGCCTGCCGGATCCACCACGTGGCGTAGGTGCTGAACTTGTAGCCGCGGCGGTACTCGAACTTGTCCACGGCCTTCATCAGGCCGATGTTGCCCTCCTGGATCAGGTCCAGGAACTGCAGGCCGCGGTTCGTGTACTTCTTGGCGATGGAGATCACGAGGCGCAGGTTAGCCTCGATCATCTCCTTCTTCGCCTGGGTCATGTCGCGTTCGCCGCGCGACACCGTCGAATAGACTCGCTTGAACTCGGCGACGGGCAGGCCGGTCATGCCGGCGACCTTGCCGATCTCCGCGCGGATGGCCTCGGCGTCGTTGCGCGCGACGCCGACGAAGTTCTGCCAGGCCTTGCCCTTGAGCTTGCCGACGCGGTCGAACCAGGCGGGGTCCAGCTCGCTGCCGCGCCAGTGTTCCAGGAACTCCTCGCGCTTGACCTTTTGGCCCTCGGCGAGGCGCAGGACTTGGCCCTCGAGGCCCGTCAGGCGGCGGTAGAGGCCCTTGATCTGGTCAACGAGTTCCTCGATCCGGTTGTTGTGGAGGTGAACCTTCTCCACCAACGCGACGAGTTCCTGCCGCTGCTTCTCGTAGGTCTTCTCGGAACGGGACGCGAGCTCGCCGCCGGAGGTATAGGCCTCCATGCGCTTGTTCGACATCTTCTCGAGCTTGCCGTAGGCGGCCTCGATCGCCTCGAAGGCGGCGAGCGCCTCGGGCTTCAGCTTTTCCTCGAGCGCGGAGAGGGAGAGGCCGACGCCCTCGCCCTCCTCACCCTCCTCGAACTCTTCCGCCTCGGGCGGCGGGCCGTCGGGCATGTCGGCGTTGTTCGTGGCTTCCAGGTCGATGACGTCGCGCAGCAGCATCTTCCCGTCGCGGACGGACTCGTGCCACTTCACGATGGCCTGGAAGGTCAGCGGGCTCTCGCAGAGCCCGCCGATCATCATGTCACGGCCGGCCTCGATGCGCTTGGCGATCGCGATCTCGCCCTCGCGGGAGAGGAGCTCGACCGACCCCATCTCGCGGAGGTACATGCGGACGGGGTCGTCCGTGCGGCCGAGGTTAGCCTCGTCCACGTTGCCGCCGGACTCCTCGTCCTCGGCCTTCTCCTTCGGCTCTTCTTCCTCATCGCCCTCGGCCTTGGCGACGACGGGCTTCTTCTCCGCGTCCTCGTCGGCGGATTCCTCGGCCTCGACGACGTTGACGCCCATCTCCGAGAGGTTCGCCATGACGTCCTCGATCTGCTCGGAGGACATCTGATCCTGGGGGAGAACGGCGTTGATCTCGTCGTAGGTGACGTAACCCCGCTCCTTGCCGCGGGCGATCAGCTTCTTCACGGACGCGACAAGGCTGTCCACGAGCGCGCCCTCGACCGCCTCGTCGCGGGTCTCCGTCGTCTCCGTGCCGTTCGCCGTCTTCGTGGCCATGCCGCTCTCCGAATGATTCGACGCCGGCGGGCGGGGTGAGCCACCACCGGGTCGGAAAACCGTCCCTACCCTATGCAGTTCCGGAGAGGGCGGTGCCTTCCGGTTCCGTCTCCCCCTGCCGGAGCGCGAGGAGCGCCTCCGTCAGGTGCCGCAGCCGGGCCTCGGCCGCGGGGTCGTTCGTCTCGGCCAAGGTGCGCGCGGCGGCCCGCTGGTCCCCGACCAGGTCCGCCTCGCCGCGCAACAGGCCGAAGAAATGCCACCAGCCGCTCAATGCCTCCCCGGGCTGGGCATCGCGGCGGGCGGCGGCCGGCAGGCCCGCCCCGCGGGAGGCCCAGTCACGCGCCTCCGCCAATCCGGTCGCCGTGAGGTGGTTGAGCAACACGTCGGAGTCAAGCGTTCGCGAGGAGTCCGGCCCTGCGTTGCCGGAATGCCACGCGAGCAGCGCGCCCTGAAGAGCCTCGGCGTGACCGGGCGGCATCGTCAGCAAGGCGAAGGCCTCCTCTGCCTCGCCGAGGATCCAGGGGTGGGCGATGGTGATGGCCAGGAGATGACGCGCCTGGTCCAGCCGTGCGGCTATGGCACTCGGCGGCGTGCGGGCTGGACGCGGGCGGAGGGATGCGGGCGGCGCGCCGCGGCGGGGACGGGACGCGAAGAAGCGGTCGAGGAGGAGGGAACGGTATTCCGCGGCAAGCGACCTGTCCTTGACCTGAGCAGAAGCGCTGACGAGGTCGTTGCGGAGTGCGGCGCGGCCTTCGGGCGAGGCTAGGTTCTTCCCCTCCGCGGCCGCATCGTAGATCAGGTCGGGCATTCCACGAGAACCGGCCATCAGCGCTTCGAAGGCGGCGTTGCCGGACTTGGCGACGAAGGTATCCGGGTCTTCCCCGGCCGGCAGCGTCGCGAAGCGGAGGCGCCGTTCCGTTCCGACCAGCGGCAGGCCGACCGTCGCCGACCGCATGGCGGCCCGCGCGCCAGCCGCATCGCCGTCGAGGCAGAGGATGGGCTCGGGCGAGACGCGCCACAGTTCTTCCAGATGCTCCTCGGTCAGCGCGGTGCCGAGGGGTGCGACGGCGCCGCCGAAGCCGGCCTGGTGGAGGGCGATGACGTCCATGTATCCCTCGACCACCACGAGGCGGGCGCCACGGAAGACGGCCTCCCGCGCCATGTCCAGGCCGTAGAGGGTCCGGCGCTTGGAGAAGACCGGCGTCTCCGGGCCGTTCAGGTACTTGGGCTGACCGTCGCCGAGGATGCGGCCGCCGAAGGAGACGATGCGTCCCCGCCGGTCGCGGATCGGGAACATGACCCGGTTGAAGAAGAAGTCGCGGTCGGCACTGCCGTCCTCGGCCGGCTTGGTCAGGCCGGCCTCGGCCAGTTGCGCCGGCTCGATCCCCAGCGGCTTCAGGTCGGCGGCGAGGGTGCCGCGGCCCGCGCCGGACCAGCCGAGGCCGAAGCGCGTGATGGTCTCGTCGGTCAGGCCGCGGCGGCGGAGGTAGTCCAGGGCCGGCCGCCCCTCCGGCAGGTGAAGCCGACGCTGCATCGCTTCCATCGCGGCGTGGAGCACGCCGTGCAGGTCGCGGGCCCTGGCCTCCCGCGCCGCCTGCTGGGGTGTTTCCTTCGGCAGGTCGAGGCTGGCCTCGGCGGCGAGGCGCTCCACTGCCTCGCGGAAGGGAAGGCCTTCCGTCTGCATCGTGAAGCCGATCGCGTCGCCATGCGCGCCGCAGCCGAAGCAGTGGTAGTGGTCGTCGTAGACGTAGAAGGACGGCGTCTTCTCGTTGTGGAAGGGGCAGCAGCCCTTCCAGTTCCGCCCGTTCTTTGCCAGCCGGACCTTGCGGCCGATGACGGAGGCGAGCGGCGTTCGGGCGCGCAGTTCGTCCAGGAAGGCGGGCGGGAGGGCCATTCAGCCCCGAAGGTAGTGCGCCGCCCCCTCCGCGGTCACCCGCCCAGCGCTGCCTTCACCATCGGGCCGGCCTTGGCCATGTCGAGCGTCGCGGCGTGCTTCGCCTTCAGGGCGGCCATGACCTTGCCCATGTCCTTGATGCTGGCGGCGCCCGTGTCGGCGACGGCGTCGCGGACCGCGGCCTGCATCGCTGCCTCGTCCATCTGCTGCGGCAGGAAGGATTCGATGACGGCGATTTCCGCCTCCTCCTTCGCGGCCAGTTCCTCGCGGCCGCCCTGGCGGTAGAGATCCGCGCTCTCTCGCCGGCTCTTCACCATGCCGCGGAGCATCGAGACGATGCCCTCCTCCCCCACCTGCTGCACGCCGGAGGGTCGGGCGGCGATGTCGGCCTCCTTCATCTTCGCGATCATCATGCGGATGGTGGAGGTGCGGGCGGTGTCACCGGCGCGCATGGAGGCCTTCATCTCCTCGGTGAAGCGGGTGCGCAGGTCCATCAAGTGTCTCCGGCGGGGCAGCGCCTGGGAAATTTCTTCCCGGGCCAGCGTTTCGGGTTGGAGTGGGAAATTCGTTCCCCTATTCTGGGATCATGCAGTCGGTTGAGCAAATCCTGACCCTGATGGGGGGAGCGGCCGCGGCCGCCTCCCGCCTCGGCGTGGGGACGGAGGCCATCCGCAAGTGGCGGCAGGCCCGGGCCATCCCGGCGAAGCACTGGCCCGCCGTGCTGGGGGCGACCGGCCTGGCCCTGGCCGACCTGCCCCGCGGCGATGCCGCCTCGACCCCTGCCAATGCCCCCTCCCCCGCTCCGGAGAGCCCGATGCCGACCACGACCGATCCTGACGCGGTGCCCGAGGGGGCGACCGCCGCCCTGATCCTGTCGAGCGGCGCGGTGATCTGGGGTCGCGGCTTCGGCGCCGCCGGGTCGCGGGTGGGCGAGGTCTGCTTCAACACGTCGATGACCGGGTACCAGGAGGTGCTGACCGATCCCTCCTACGCCGGGCAGATCATTACCTTCACCTTCCCGCATATCGGCAATGTCGGCGCGAATCCGGAGGACGTGGAGAGCATCACCCCCGCCGCGCGCGGGCTGGTGGTGAAGCAGGACTTGACCGACCCGTCCAACTACCGCGCGACGCGGCACCTGGATGACTGGCTGAAGTCCTTCGGCATCCCTGGCATCTGCGGCGTGGACACGCGCGCGCTGACGGCGCTGATACGCGACGGCGGCGCGCCGAACGGGGTGATCGTGAACTTTGGCCCGGGGGCGCCGGACGGGCGCGTCGACCTCGCCGCGCTGCGCGCCGAGGCGGCGGGATGGCCGGGGCTCGAGGGGATGGACCTCGCGAAGGAGGTCTCGACGCGGCAGACCTATTCCTGGGTCGATGGCGGGACCTGGGAATGGAACCGGGGCTATGACCCCGCGCCGGCGACGCGGCACAAGGTCGTGGCCGTGGATTACGGCGCCAAGCGCAACATCCTGCGCTGCCTCGCCCAGGCCGGGTGCGAGGTTACGGTGGTCCCGGCAACGGCAACGGCGGAGGACATCCTGCGGCACGAGCCCCACGGGGTGTTCCTCTCCAACGGGCCGGGTGACCCCGCGGCAACGGGGGAATACGCGGTGCCGGCAATCCAGGGCGTGCTGGAAGCCGGGAAGCCGGTCTTCGGCATCTGCCTCGGTCACCAGTTGCTGGCCCTGGCGCTGGGGGCGAAGACCTACAAGCTGGACCGGGGACACCGCGGCGGGAACCAGCCGGTGAAGGACTTGGTCACCGGGCGGGTCGAGATCACGTCGCAGAATCACGGCTTCGCGGTGGATGAGGCAACGTTGCCGGAGGGCGTGACGGTGACGCACCGGTCGCTGTTCGACGGGTCGAACGAGGGGATCGCGGCGGAGGGGCGGCGGGCCTTTTCCGTGCAGTACCACCCGGAGGCGTCGCCGGGGCCGTCGGACAGTTTCCACCTCTTCCAGCGCTTCACGCGACTGATCGAGACGACCAAGGCAGGCTGAGGTGCCCTCCGCCGATACGCTGCTGGTCTTCGCGGCCCTGTCGCTCGGCCTCGCGCTGACGCCGGGGCCGAACCTGTTCTATCTCGTCTCGCGCACGCTCTCGCAGGGAACGCGCGCCGGGCTCTGGTCGCTCGCGGGTTGCCAGACCGGGTCGCTTCTCATCGCGGTCGGCGCGGCGGCCGGGGTGACGGCGGCGCTGCTCGCGGTCCCCTATGCGTTCCAGACCATGCAATATGGGGGCGCGGCCTACCTGCTGTGGTTGGCTTGGCAGAGCGTGCGGCCGAACGGGGCGCCGCTGTTCTCCCCCCGGCCGATGCCGAGGGAGGGAGCCGCGCGGCTGTTCGGGCTAGGGCTGGCGACGGCGGCGCTCAATCCGAAGGTCGCGCTGTTCTACGTGGCGGTGCTGCCGCCCTTCATGGATCCGGAGCAGGGATCGCTGTTCTGGCAGGGCGTGACGCTCGGCGCGGTGCAGATCGGGGTCTGCACGGCCTTCGACGCGGTGATGGTCGCGGGCGCCGGCGGGGTGGCGCGTTTCCTCGCGACGCGGCCGGCGTGGTTGGCGGCGCAGCGCTGGGTATTGGGGATCGGGCTGGTGGCGCTGGCGGTCCACCTCGCGACGACGCGGCGCGCCGCGTGACGAGGGTCGCGTGATCCGACTCCTGGTTCTGGCACTGCCCCTGTCGCTCGCCGCGCGCTGGGTGCTGCGGCGCATGGGGTGGGAGGCCGGGCGCGCCTGGACGGGTGGCGTGGGCGTTTCCGCGCTGCTTCTCGGCCTCCTCGTCGTCTTCGGTGACGTCGACGATGCGCGCGGACGGCTGGTGCTGGCGGCGCTGTGGCTCGGCGTTCACGCGGCGCTCTATCTCCTGCTGCGCCCCTTTCTCGGACGCGTGGCATGACCCTCGATCCGCAGGACTGGGCGTTCGCCATCGCCGTCGCCGTGGGTGTGTTCGGCACGCCGCTGGCGTGGCGCATGACGCGCGGGGCGGCGCGCCTGCCACGCATCGCCGCGGTCAGCCTCGCCTGCATCGGCTTCGCCGCCTTGTTCTCCGTTGGCCCCACGTTTCTGCGTGCGGGGCTCACCGAGACGCCGCTTCTCGCGACTCTCTGCTCCCTCATCGTCCAGGCGTTCGTGCTTCCTTTTCTCCTCTTCCTGCCCCGTAAGGCCTGACCATGCCCAAGCGCACCGACATCCAGTCCATCCTCATCATCGGCGCGGGACCGATCATCATCGGGCAGGCCTGCGAGTTCGATTATTCCGGCGCCCAGGCGTGCAAGGCGCTGCGCGCCGAGGGCTACCGGGTGATCCTGGTGAACTCGAATCCCGCCACGATCATGACCGACCCCGGTCTGGCCGATGCCACCTACATCGAGCCGATCACGCCGGAGGTGGTCGAGAAGATCATCGCGAAGGAGCGGCCCGACGCGATCCTGCCGACCATGGGCGGCCAAACCGCGCTGAACACCGCGCTGAAGTTGGACGCCGCCGGCGTTCTCACGAGATACGGCTGCGAGCTGATCGGCGCGAAGGCCGACGTGATCGACAAGGCGGAAGACCGGCTGAAGTTCCGCGACGCCATGTCAAAGATCGGGATCGAGAGTCCCCGCTCCGGCATCGCGCACACCATGCAGGAGGCTTGGGAGGCGCTGGATCAGGTCAAGCTGCCTTGCGTCATCCGCCCGTCCTTCACCCTCGGCGGTACGGGCGGCGGCATCGCCTACAACAAGGAGGAGTTCGAGCAGATCGTCACCGCGGGCCTCGCCGCCTCCATGACGACGGAGGTGCTGATCGAGGAATCCGTGCTGGGGTGGAAGGAGTTCGAGATGGAGGTGGTCCGCGACTGCGCGGACAACTGCATCATCGTCTGCTCCATCGAGAACCTGGACCCGATGGGCGTGCACACCGGGGATTCCGTTACGATCGCGCCGGCGCTGACGCTGACGGACAAGGAATACCAGCGGATGCGCGATGCTTCCATCGCGTGCCTGCGGGAGATCGGGGTGGATACCGGCGGGTCGAACGTCCAGTTCGGGATCAATCCGGTGGATGGCCGCATGGTCATCATCGAGATGAATCCGCGCGTCTCCCGCTCCTCCGCGCTCGCATCGAAGGCGACCGGCTTTCCCATCGCGAAGGTCGCGGCGAAGCTGGCCGTCGGCTACACGCTGGACGAACTGGCGAACGACATCACCAAGGTCACGCCGGCGTCCTTCGAGCCGACGATCGACTATGTCGTCGTGAAGATCCCGCGCTTCACTTTCGAGAAGTTCCCGGGCACGCCGGCGACGCTCACGACCTCGATGAAGTCGGTCGGCGAGACGATGGCGATCGGGCGGTCCTTCGCGGAGGCTTTGCAGAAGGGGCTGAGGGGGCTGGAGACCGGCCTGTCGGGCCTGGATGATCTGCCAGTGCCGGGCGACGGGTCCGAGGAAGCCTTCATCGCCGCGCTGGCCAGCCCGACACCCGATCGGTCCCTGACGGTCGCGCAGGCCCTGCGGGCCGGGTTGTCGGTCGAGACGATCCACGCCGCCTGCAAGTTCGACCCCTGGTTCATCCGGGAGATCGAGAAGATCGTGCGGGCCGAGGACAGCGTGCGCGCCGATGGGCTGCCGCGGGATGCGACGGGGCTTCGGCGACTGAAGGCGATGGGCTTCTCCGACCGGCGCCTCGCGACGCTCGCGGGCGTGAGCGAGCCGGAGGTCGACGCGGCGCGGCGGCGTCTGGGCGTGCTGCCGGTATACAAGCGCATCGACACCTGCGCGGCCGAGTTCGCCTCCGAGACGCCCTACATGTACTCGACCTACGAGGGCGGCTTCGGCACGCCTGTCTGCGAGAGCCGGCCGACGGACCGCCAGAAGGTCATCATCCTCGGCGGCGGGCCGAACCGCATCGGGCAGGGCATCGAGTTCGACTATTGCTGCGTCCATGCGGCCTATGCGCTGCGGGAGGCCGGGTTCGAGACCATCATGGTCAACTGCAATCCTGAGACGGTCTCCACGGACTACGACACCTCCGACCGCCTCTACTTCGAGCCGCTGACGGACGAGGACGTCATCGCTCTCGTCCGCAAGGAGCAAGAGCGGGGCGAGGTGCTGGGCTGCATCGTACAGTACGGCGGCCAGACGCCGCTGAAGCTGTCCCAGGCGCTGGACAAGGCGGGGATTCCCATTCTCGGCACCTCCGCCGAGGCGATCGACATCGCGGAGGACCGTGAGCGCTTCCAGCACCTGCTGAAGGGCCTCGGCCTCAAGCAGCCGCAGAACGGCACGGCCCGCACGCTGGACGAGGCGGCGCGGGAAGCCGAGCGGATCGGTTATCCGGTGGTCGTCCGTCCCTCCTACGTGCTGGGCGGGCGTGCAATGGAGATCGCGTACAACACGGAACAGTTGATGCGCTTCGGGCAGGAGGCGGTGCGGGTGTCCGGCGAGAACCCGATCCTCATCGACCAGTACCTGCAGGACGCGATCGAGGTGGACGTCGACTGCATCGCCGACAGCGCAGGCGAGGTCTATGTCGCCGGCGTCATGGAGCACATCGAGGAAGCCGGCATACATTCCGGCGATTCCGCGTGCTCCCTTCCGCCCTATTCCCTGCCACCGGCCATCGTGACCGAATTGAAGGCCGAGACGGAGGCGATGGCGCGCGCGCTGAAGGTGCGCGGGCTGATGAACGTCCAGTACGCCGTGAAGGACGGGGAGATCTACGTCCTCGAGGTGAACCCGCGGGCTTCGCGTACCGTGCCCTTCGTCGCGAAGGCCACGGGCGTGCCGGTCGCGAAGATCGGGGCTCGCGTCATGGCCGGAGCGTTGCTGCGCGAGTTCGACCTGGACGACAGCGCGATCTCGCGCCACGTCGCGGTGAAGGAAGCCGTCTTCCCCTTCAACCGCTTTCCCGGCGTGGACGTGCTGCTCGGGCCCGAGATGAAGAGCACGGGCGAGGTCATGGGCCTCGACCTCTCCTTCGAGCGTGCCTTCCTCAAGTCGCAGATGGGTGCGGGCGTGAAGCTCCCGGAAGCCGGCACGGCCTTCATCTCGGTGAAGGACTCCGACAAGACGGCCGCCGTTTCGCTGGCCCGCCGCCTGTCGGAGATGGGTTTCACCGTCATGGCCACGCGCGGCACCGCGGCGCGGCTGCGCGAGGCGGGGCTGGACGTCTCGGTCGTCAACAAGGTGTTGGAAGGCCGGCCACACTGCGTGGACGCCATCAAGTCCGGGGACATCCAATTGGTGATCAACACCACGGGCGGCGGACGTTCGGTCAGCGACTCCTTCGACATCCGGCGGGGGGCGCTGACGCAGGGCGTCCCGCATTACACGACGGTGGCGGGGGCGCGGGCGGCCGTTCACGCCATCGCGGCCCTCCGGGCCGGAACCCTTGATGTGGCGCCGCTGCAGTCGTACTTTCAGCATTCGTTCTAGCCGTACAGGCTCAGGGCGCGCGGGTCGGGTTCCGGTGGAACCCGGCCCGGTCCGTGCGCCGGCTCAACGCAGTTCGGGTAGGGCGGGTCCGGGTGAGCCGGTGCCCGCCCTTCCTCTTTCCGACCCTCACGAAAGCGTGCACGCTTCGTGACCGTCTATTCGTGACCCACTGGGGGATCGCCAGACCGTGCAGAAGTTTCCGATGACCGCCGAAGGCCTCGCCCGATTGGAGGAAGAGTTGCGCACGCTCCGCGCGGAGGAGCGCCCGGCCGTGATCCGCGCGATCGCCGAGGCGCGCGCGCACGGTGACCTGTCGGAGAACGCGGAATACCACGCGGCGCGCGAGAAGCAGTCGTTCATCGAGGGCCGGATCGCCGACCTCGAGGCCGTGATCCCCTCCGTCGAGGTGATCGACGTTTCCCGCCTATCCGGCGACATCGTGAAGTTCGGCGCCCGGGTCACGATTGTGGACGAGGAGACGGAGGACGAGAAGACCTACCGCATCGTCGGCGCCTATGAGGCTGACATGAAGAAGGGGTCGATCTCCATCTCGTCGCCGCTCGCGCAGGCGCTGATCGGCAAGAAGGTCGGGGCCAGCGTGGAAGTGCCGGCGCCCGGCGGCTCCCGCTCGGTCGAGATCACCGCCGTCTCCTACGCGTCCTGACCGTGTCCGCCGCGCTCCGCTTGCCGTTGGTCACGCTCGCCGACGTGCGAGCGGCGGCGGGGCGCATCCGCGGCGGCGTCCTCCGCACGCCACTGGTGGAGCCGGGCGCCATCGCGCAGGCGGCCGGCGCGAAGGTCCTCCTGAAACTCGACAACCTGCAGCCCACCGGTGCCTTCAAGGAACGGGGCGCGGCGAACCGCCTCGCGCTGCTCTCGGCCAACGAACGCGCGGCGGGCGTCATCGCCATGTCGGCCGGCAACCACGCGCAGGCGGTGGCGCGGCACGCATCGCTCCTCGGCATCCGCGCGACGATCGTCATGCCACGCTTCACGCCCGCGACGAAGGTCGTGCGGACGGAAGGCTGGGGCGCGACCGTCGTCCTGCACGGCGACACGCTCGCGGAAGCCGCTTCGCATGCGCAGGAGCTGGCCCGGCGCGACGGACTGGTCTTCATTCATCCTTACGATGACCCCGCCGTCATCGCGGGCCAGGGCACCGTCGCGCTGGAGATTCTTGAGGACGCAGGCGACCTTGACGCCCTGATCCTGCCGGTTGGCGGCGGTGGCTTGCTGGCCGGATGCGTCGCCGCGGCCGCCGAACTCCGCCCCGGCCTGAAGGTCTATGGCGTGGAGGTCGAGGGCTACCCGGCGATGGTGCAGCGCCTTGCGGGCCGTCCCATCCGGGTTGGCGGCCCGACGGTTGCCGAAGGCATCGCGGTGCGCGACGTCGGCGACCTGCCCTTTGCCATCCTCCGCTCGCACGGGACGGAGGTGCTGCTGGCGCCGGAAAGCGCTGTAGAGCAGGCGATAGCCGTTCTGGCGGAGAACGCGAAGATCGTCGCGGAGGGCGCAGGCGCGGCTGGGCTGGCCGCCGTGCTGGCGCATGGGGACCGGTTCCGCGGCAAGCGCGTCGCGACGGTGATTTGCGGCGGCAACATCGACCCGCGCATCCTCGCCAACGTCCTGCTCCGCAACCTGCTGCGGGACGGCCGCATCCTGCGCCTGCACCTCGACATCCCAGACCGCCCTGGCGTGCTGGCCGACATCGCGACCCGCGTCGCAGCAGCCGGCGGGAACGTGATCGAGGTCTCGCATCAACGGCTCTTCGCCGCACCGTCCGTTCAGACGGCCGAGCTGGAGCTGATGGTCGAGGTCCGCGACGCGGTCCAAGGGGCCGCGATCATCAAGGCGCTGGAGGATGGCGACTACGTGGTTCGGCGGGGATAGCCCCCGACCGGCGAAACCCGCCGCCCCCGCTCAGGGTTGTTGCCCCGGCCTTCACCGGAGGAGCTGCCCTGCGCCCGCATGCCGTCCGCCCACCCTTCGTCCCGCGTGAGGGGTCGATTGAACCCGCCCGCTGAACCGTCGGACGCACCGCGGGCCGGCAGCCGGGCGCGCCGGTTCCTGCGTGCGTTCTTCCGGCCCTCGCGCTTGCTCCTGGCCCTGACGGTGCCGCTGCTGGCGCTGTCGGGTTACCTGTTCTGGTGCCTGCTGCGCATTCCGGTGGACGGCGGCATGCACCCGGACACCAGCCCCGCCTCGATGGTGCTGGAGGGAAAGGACGCCGAGGCCTTCGCGACCCGGGGGGCGCTTCGCGGGGATCCGATCGAAGCGGCACGCCTGCCGCCCGCACTCCGCGATGCGGTCGTCGCGATCGAGGACCGGCGCTTCTACGACCACGCCGGCGTGGACCTGCACGGCATCATCCGCGCGACGCTGCGCAACACCCTGAACGGTCGCGCGCGCGAGGGGGCGAGCACCATCACGCAGCAGCTCGCGCGCCTCGAACACCTGTCCCAGGACCGAAGCCTGACCCGCAAGGTGCAGGAGGCAATGCTGGCCATCTGGCTGGAATCGCGCCTGTCGAAGGACGAGATTCTCGCCCGCTACCTGAACAATGCCTATTTCGGCGCGGGCGCGTGGGGCGCTGATGCGGCGGCACGACGCTACTTCGGCAAGGCGGCGTCGGATCTGACCTTGTCCGAGGCGGCTATGCTGGCCGGCCTTGTGCGGGCGCCCTCGACCCTCGCACCGAACCGGAATCCGGAGGGGGCGCAGCAGCGGGCCTCCGTCGTGCTGGACGTCATGCAGGAAACAGGGCGGGCGACGCCGGAACAGGTCGCCGGCGCCCGCGCCGCGCCGCCTGCGCTGCGTGCGCCGCCGGAGATGAGCGCGGGACGCGGCTGGTTCTCTGATTGGGCGGAGGCCGAGGCGCGACGCCTGATCGGCGCGCTGCCGGTGGACCTGAACGTTCGTACAACCCTGGATCCCGCGCTGCAGGACCTGGCGGAACGGACCGTCGCGACCTTGCTGGACCGGGAGGGGCCGCGGGTGAATGCGTCCCAGGCCGCGCTCGTCGCGATGTCGCATGACGGGTCGGTCCTCGCCCTCGTCGGTGGGCGGGACTATGCGGCGAGCCAATTCAACCGCGTCACCCAGGCCAGGCGGCAGCCAGGGTCACTCTTCAAGCTCTTCACCTACGCCGCGGCGATGGAATCCGGGATGTCTCCGGACGCGACGATCGTGGACCAGCCCGTCCGCATCGGCGACTGGGAGCCGGTGAACAGCGACGGGCGCTTCCGCGGGGCAATGACGCTTCGCGCGGCCTTCGCCCAGTCCGTCAACAGCCCGGCGGTACAGCTCTACCAGTCGCTCGGCCGGGACCGGGTGGTGGGGGTTGCGCGCCGCCTCGGCCTTCGATCCGAAGTGCCGAACGTACCAAGCGCCGCCCTTGGCAGCGGGGAGGCGACGCTGCTGGAAATGACCGCCGCCTATGCCGCGGTCGCGAACAACCGGGTGGTCGAGCCCTACGTGATCCGCAGCGTGCGGGCGCGTGATCGCACGCTCTACACGCGCCCGGACGCCATGGGCGGCACCCCCGCCCTGCCGGAACGGGCGCAGGCCGCGATGCTGGACCTGCTGCTGAGCGTGGTGCGCGAGGGGACGGGGCGCGAGGCGGCGCTCCCCCGCCCCGTTGCCGGCAAGACCGGGACGACGCAGGAGAACCGGGACGCTTGGTTCGTCGGCATGACCGCCGACGTGGTGGTGGGCGTCTGGGTTGGGAACGACGACAACACGCCGATGCGCGGCGTCTATGGCGGCGGCCTGCCCGCGCGGATCTGGCGCGACTTCGTGCGCGAGGCCGACCGGGCGAAGACGGCGGAAGCCCCGCAGCCTGCCCCGGCCGTGCCCACCCCAACGCAGCCTTCCGCCCAGCGCCAGCCACCGATCCGCGGCGTGCCCGTGGTGGCGGATACGGCAACGTTGCGCTTCGGCAACCGCGCGGTGCAGCTGGCCGGGGTGATCGGGTTGCGCGGCGACTATGCGCGGCAGATGTCGGACTACCTCGCAGGGCGAGAGGTGACCTGCGAGACGGTGTCCGACGCGCAGCACCGCTGCACCGTGGAAGGGCGGGACCTGTCGGATGTCGTGCTGTTCAACGGCGGCGGGCGGGCTTCGGCCGACGCGTCGCCGGCGCTGCGGGAAAGCGAGGCCCAGGCCCGCGCGGCCGGGCGTGGCATGTGGGCGGCCCCGCCGGGCGGCTGATCAGGTCGCGCGGCGCCGGAACGGATAGAGGAACTGCCGCACCATTCCCTTCGGCAGCGGTTCGCCGATCACGCCGTAGCGGTCGGGCCAGCGCCGCGAGGGCAGGTGATGCGTGCCGAACAGGCGGTCGATGATGGGCAGGTGCGCGGCGTAGTTCACGTCCACCGCCTCACGGTCGCTGGCGTGGTGCCAGTGGTGGTAGCGCGGCGTGGTGAAGACGTACTCCAGCAGGCCGAAGCGCAGGCCGACATTGGCGTGGATGAGCCCAGCCTGGAACCCGGCGAAGATGACGTAGCAGAGCAGCGGCCCGGGCTCGGCGCCCAGCACGAAGGCGGGCAGCATGACCAACGCCCGCGTCACCAGCGGCTCCAGCACGTGGAGGCGGGAGCCGGCGAGCCAGTCCATGTGCTCCGCGCTGTGGTGCACGGCGTGGATGCGCCAGAGCCAGGGAACCTCATGCATCGTGCGGTGGATCGCGTACTCGACGAGGTCGGCGAGGAAGAGGATCACGGCGAACTGCACGATCCCCGGCAGGTCGCGGAACCACGCCTGGAGGTCGGCATTGATGGACCAGGCGAACAAGCGGGGCATCATCACGTGCCCGATGAAGATAAAGATCCCGATCGTCAGGTGATTGAAGACGAAGTAGCGCGCGTCATGCCAGAAATCCGGTCGCAGCACGGGCTGCCCCGGCTCCCGCGGCACGATCTTCTCGATGAGCACGAAGATGAGGGCGGAGCCGAGCAGGTCCAGGATGAACCAGTCGAGGCCGATATAGCCCGGCGCGGTGTAGCGCGGCCCGACTTGCACGCCGGTCCCGCCGAGCCAGAAGGCCAGTCCCGTGAGCAACAGTCCGAGCGCGCCGAGGTGTCGCTGGCGCCCGAGGACGAAGGTCAGCACCCCGAAGCCGGCGGAGAACACCATCCCGACGCCGAGGAACACGCGCATCCAGCCGAGGTCGTAGCCCGCGCGCAGTTCCGGCGTCGTCAGGGCGTCGGGGAAGAGAAAGCAGAGCACCGCGAGGGTGCTGAGCACCCCGAGGGTTATCGAGAGGTAGCCGCTGATGCGGCCCTCCCCCACCACGAGCGGACGTCTCCTGCTGTCATGCTTCATGGGATGGGCCTCTAGGCGTCCGGCACGGGTCCCCGCCACAAAAGGTCCGTCGCGTCGGTCGCGCCTCGATCAGTCCTCGATGGGAACGCCCGCGTCGTCCTTCGATGTCCGGATCGTCTGCAGGGTCGTCACCCGCAGCACGTTCGGCGCTCCCGTCAGCCGTCCCGTCAGCTCGTTCTCGTGCGCCGCGTTCCGGGCCACCAGCCGCAGCAGGAAGTCGCCGCCGCCGCGAATCATGTGGCACTCCCGGACCTCCGGCCAGTCGCGGACCATGGCCTCGAAGGCGTCGAGGATCGCGCCCTTCTGGCTTTCCAGCCCGACGAGGGCGAAGAAGGTGATCTCCCAGCCCAGGGCGTTCGGCTCGACCTCCGCGTGGTAGCCACGGAGGACCCCTGTCTCCTCCAGCCGCCGGACTCGCCGGAGGCAGGGCGGGGCGGAGAGGCCGACGCGCTTCGCCAGTTCGACGTTGGTCATCCGCCCGTCCCCCTGCAGTTCGCGCAGGATCTGGCGGTCGGTCGCGTCCAGGCTGGCGGGTCCGGGGGCGGTCGGGCTCGTGCGGCGCATCTCGGGCGGGGGTCGGGGCGTGGTGGACCATGCGCGCCGGGGGCGGCGTCTTCAAGGCCAAGGAGGAGGTCGGGGTGGGGTGGCGCCCGACCCCCGGCCGCCGATATCCTGTAACCGAAGACTCTGACGGAACGGTAACGTGGCCCCCTCAGCGCAGACCACCCACCGCACGCGGTTGCTGATCATCGGTGCCGGCCCGGCCGGTTACACCGCGGCCATCTACGCGGCACGCGCGGGGCTGGAGCCGACCCTCGTCGCCGGCCTCCAGCCGGGCGGGCAGCTCACGATCACGACGGATGTCGAGAACTACCCGGGCTTCGCCGAGACCATCCAGGGCCCCTGGCTGATGGAGCAGATGGCGGCCCAGGCCGCCCATGTCGGGACGCGCATCGTCCAGGACGTCATCACCTCGGTGGACCTGAGCCACCAGCCGTTCCGGGCGGTCGGCGACTCGGGCGATACCTACGAGGGTTCGGCCGTGGTGATCGCGACGGGCGCCCAGGCCCGGTGGCTCGGCGTTCCCGGGGAAAGGGAACTCTCGGGCTTCGGCGTCTCGGCCTGCGCCACCTGCGACGGGTTCTTCTTCCGCGGCCGGGAGGTCGCGGTGGTCGGCGGTGGCAACACGGCCGTGGAGGAGGCGCTCTACCTCTCCGGCCTCGCGAAGAAGGTCACGCTGATCCACCGGCGCGACTCGCTGCGTGCCGAGCGGATCCTGCAGGAACGGCTCTTCGCCAGGCCGAATGTCGAGATCGTCTGGAGCACCGTCGTGGACGCGGCCCTGCCGACCGAGGGAAAGATGCGGACCCTCCGCGGCCTGGTCCTGCGCGATGCCGTGACCGGCGCGGTGCGGGAAGCCGCCTTCGACGGGATGTTCGTCGCCATTGGCCACGATCCGGCGACCGCCCTCTTCCGCGGGCAGGTCGCGACGGATGCGGACGGCTACGTCGTGACGGAGCCCGGCTCGACCCGGACCTCCATCCCCGGCGTCTTCGCCGCCGGCGACGTGCAGGACCGGATCTACCGCCAGGCCGTCACGGCGGCGGGGACGGGCTGCATGGCCGCGCTGGATGCGGAGAAGTGGCTCGCGCACATGCCGGCGGACGCGCCGGCGACGGCGGCCTACGACACATCCGCGGACATCCCCCTTCACGAACGACCGCGGGCAGCCGAGTGATGCCCTTGGACTGGGACAAGCTCCGGGTCTTCCACGCCGTCGCGGAGGCCGGCTCCTTCACCCATGCGGGTGACACGCTGAACCTCTCGCAATCCGCCGTGTCCCGGCAGATCCAGGCGCTGGAGGAAAGCCTCAACGTCCCCCTCTTCCACCGCCACGCGCGCGGCCTGATCCTGACGGAGCAGGGCGAGACGCTGAACAAGACGGTGCGGGAGGTCTTCGCCAAGCTCGCGATGACCGAGGCACTGCTGACGGAGAGCCGAGAGCGCGCGGCGGGACGGTTGAAGGTCACGACGACGACGGGCTTCGGCTCCACCTGGCTCGCGCCGCGGCTCCAGCGCTTCCTGGCCTTGAACCCTGAGGTGACGATCACCCTGCTGCTGGACGACACCGACCTCGACCTCGCGATGCGAGAGGCCGACCTGGCCATCCGGATGCACCCGCCGCGGCAGCCCGACCTGATCCAGCGGCACATCGCGACTTTCGGCTGGAAGGTCGTAGGCTCGCCCGAATACCTGAAGGAGGCGGGCGTGCCCCAGCGCGCGGAGGAGCTGGATGCGCACCGCCTCGTCATCTACGGCGACTACCGGCCGCCGGTGGAGGACATCAACTGGCTCGCCGAAGCGGGGCGTCGCCCGGGGAGCCCACGACGGGCGGCGGTGGAGGTCAACTCCCTTCCGGCCATGCTGCGTGCCGTGCGCTCCGGCCTCGGGCTTGCCGCCCTGCCGGACTACATGCGGGACGACATCCAGGACCTCGTTCCCGTCCTGCCGGAGCTGAAGACGCCGAAGGTCGAGGCCTACTTCGTCTATCCGGAGGAGATGCGGAACTCAAAGCGCGTGGCGGTCTTCCGGGACTTCCTTGTTGCCGAACTCGCCGTCCTGCACGCATGAAGGAAATATGAGACGCTGCATGCGCCGCGCGCATGGCGGCCTTCCGCACTTCCCGCAACGCAACGACACGGCACCGGCATAGCTTCCGTCCGTCCGAGATTTTGGTTCGGACGGGGTTCCGGTCTTCCGGTGATCCCGCGTCTCCCAGACGTGAAGCCTCCCTGTTTCACTTGCCCGGAAAACCCCGTGTTTTCCGGGCTTTCTTTTTCCGACGGCTGGTGCCACTTCCCCGCCGAAACCACCCTTAACCCTCTTTGAGGACGATCACCGGACCCGCATGCGCGTCTTAAAGGGCACCGATTTCAACGACCGCAGCAAGGCCTCGCTCGACGCGAAGAAGGCGCTGCTGGAACGCTTCAAGGCCCGCCCGCCGGCGGATGATCCGGCCGTACAGGCGAAGCAGGAAGAGCGCCGCCGGATCGTCGAGGCGCGCGAGGCCCGCGAGGCCGAGCGCCGCCGGCAGCGGGAGGAAGAGGAGGCACGGCGCCGCGCCGCCGAGGAGGAGGAGCGCCTCCTGAAGCTGAAGGAAGCCGAGGAGGCCCGCGCGGCCCTCCTCGCCGAGCAGAAGGCCGCCCGCGACCGGCGCTACGCGCTGCGCAAGGCGCGACGCTGAGGAATGGCGGCCGTGGCGATCAGGCCACGGCGTGCGCCGCCACGTGTCGCCGGATGACCTCGGCCAGCGACAACTCGGTCAAGCGCGCCGACCAGCCGGGGTAGAGCGTCGAAAGGCGCTTCGGCCATCCAGCCACGAGGCGGTCCACCAGCGGGTCCGGCGCCGCCGTCACCACCGGGTTTGCCGCGCAGAAGCGCGCGACGTCGTCGCGGGCCGATGCGGCGGAGACGGTAAGGGACGGGGCGTGCAGCACCCGTCCGGGCGCCGCGTGCAGCGCGGCTCGGACCGCCAGCGCGACGGAAGACGCGACCGATCCCACGGGCAGGCGGTGGTCGAGCGGGAGAGGCGCCGTGAAGGGCTCTCCCCGCAGAGCTTGCAGGATAAGGTCCGAAACGAAGCCCGCCCCCGGCTTTCCCGACCGCTCCGTCCGGATGGTCGAGATCGGCAGGCGCAGCACCACCCCGTCCACCGCCCCGCGGCGCGTGGCGTCGAGGACGAGGCGCTCGGCTATCAGCTTCGTCGTGCCGTAGGTCGTCCGCGGATCGGGTGGCGTCGCCTCGTCGGCCGCCTCCCCTCCCCCGCCGAAAACGGAAACGCTGGACAACAGGACGAGTCGCGGCGGGCGCCCGGTCCGCTCGGCCCAGGCCTGGCAGCGACCGAGGACGGCACGCGTGCCCTCGACGTTCACGGCGTAGGCGGCGTCGGGGTCGGCCTCGCTCGCCTGGCTCGTCAGCGCGGCGCCGTGCACGACGGCGTCGGCGACCCAGTCGCGTGGCAGGGCGTCGCCAAGGCGATTCAGGCCGGCGACCACGGGGCGCCAGGGTACGCCGGGCGGCGGTTCGGCGCGGTCGAGGCCCAGGACCTCCGCCACCATCGGCTCGGCCGCCAGCGCCGCCGCGATCCGGGCGCCGAGGAAGCCGGAGGCGCCCGTGACGAGGACGCGGTGATTCACCGCGCCGCCCCCGTGGCCGACGTCACTCCGGGCGGACGTTCGCGGTGCGGATGACCTCGGCCCAGCGGCGGATATCCTCGTCCAGGAACCGGCCAAGCGTTGCGGCATCGCGTACGTGCACGGTCATGCCGGCCCGCGTCGTCGCCTCTCGCACCGGCTCCCGCGACATGGCGGCCGCGGTGAGGTCGCGCAGTCGGGCCAGGGCCGGCGCCGGCGTTGCGGCCGGGGCGAAGAGGGCGAACCAGGCATCGGCCTCGACGCCCTGGACGCCGGTCTCCGCGAGGGTCGGCAGATCGGGCAGATGCGGCGACTTGTTGGGGGAGGCGACGGCCAGCGCCCGCAGCCGGCCCGCCTGGACCTGGGACAGGACCGTCGGTGTCGTTGCGAAGGACACGTCCACATGCCCGCCCATCAGGTCGTTCATCAACGGGGCGGAGCCGCGATAGGGCACGTGCACCATCTCGAGGCCGGTCTTGGCCTTGAACAGCTCGTAGGTCAGGTGCGCGGCGGAGCCCTGTCCGGTGGAGGCGCAGGTCAGCCGGCCCGGTTGGGCACGGAGCAGGGCCAGGAACTCAGGGACGCTGTGCGCCGCGATCTCGTTCCGGACGACGAGAATGTGCTGGAGGTCGGCGAGGCTCGCGATCGGCGCGAAGTCGCGGACGGGTTGGTAGCCGCCGCCATCGGGCAACAGCGAGATGTTCGTCGCGTGGGTCTGGTTCGACCCGAACGCGATTTGCGTGCCGTCAGCCGGACCCCGCGCCACGCGGAGGGTGCCGATGGCAGCGCCGCCGCCCGCGACGTTCTCGATGACCACGGGCGTGCCGAGGTCTTTCGTCATCTCCGCCGCGACCATGCGGGCCAGTGCGTCCGACGGACCGCCGGCGGGATACGGGACGACCATCGTGATCGGCCGCCCCGGCGACCAAGGGGCCTGGGCCGGAGTCTGGGCATGAGCGGCCGCCGGCAGCAGGGCCGCCGCGGCCAGGGTCTGGCGCCGGTTGATCACGTCGTTCGCTCCCGTCCCGATGGGCCCCGACGGATGGCACGGATCACCAGGGCGGGCCAGACTGGCGGGGTAGGGGGCCAGGGGCTGCGGCCCCGAGCGGTGGGAAGGGATCAACGCGGGATGGGCTTCTTCGACGGCTTCGCGCTGGCAACGCGGGAGGCGAACGGCCAGACGCTGCGCCTCCGCCGCGGCGGCGAGGGCCCGCCCTTGCTGCTGCTGCACGGCAACCCGCAGACGCACGCGATGTGGCATGCGGTCGCGCCGGCGCTGGCGCAGCGCTTCACCGTCGTGTGCCCCGACCTGCGGGGTTACGGCTTCTCGTCGAAGCCGGCGGTCTCGACGGGCGCCGCGGGCTACGCGAAGCGCGAATTAGCAGCCGACATGGCCGCGCTGATGGAGGGGCTGGGCTTCCCGCGCTTCGGAGTCGTCTCGCACGACCGGGGCGCGCGGGTGGCGCATCGGCTGGCGCTGGATTTCCCGGATCGGGTCGAACGGCTCTGCGTCATGGATATCGTGCCGACAGCCGTCCACTTCGAGCGCACCGACATGGCCTTCGCGCTGGGTTATTGGCACTGGTTCTTCCTCGCCCAGCCGCACCCGCTGCCCGAGCGGATGATTCGCCGCGACGTCGAGGACTGGTTCCGTCTGCAGACCTCACGCGAGCCGAAGGATGACGGCTTCTTCCACCCGGAGGCGCGGGCCGACTATGTCGCGGCGCTGCACCAGCCCGGAACGGTGGAGGCGATCTGCGAGGACTACCGCGCCGCGACGGGGCTGGACCTGGAGCATGACAGAGCGTCGCGCGCGACGGGGCAGCGGGTCGCGTGCCCGCTCTTGGTGCTCTGGGGCGCCAAGGGAAGGATCGGCACCTGGTACGAGCCGCTGAAAGTCTGGCGCGACTACGCGGACGGGCCGATCACCGGCCACGCCGTAAACAGCGGGCACTACCTGGCGGAAGAAGCGCCGGAGGAGGTTGTCGCGGCGCTGAGCGGGTTCCTTTGACGCGGAGGGCGTAACGATGCGCGAGGACGCGCGGGGCCTGCCGATCTCGACGGAGTCGGACGCGGCGGTGGCGCGGTACCGGGAGGGGGTGGACCTGCTGCTCTCCGCCTGGACCGGCACGGGGGATGCGCTGGAGGCGGCCTGCGCGGCAGATCCGGACTTCGCGCTGGCCCATGCTGCGCGCGCACGGGCCCATGCGGGGGCCGGCGAGGTGGCCGCCGCGAAGGCGCGGATCGCGATCGCGTCCGACCTCGTCGCGCGCCGCGGGAAGGAGCGCGAGAGGAGCCACGTTGCCGTCGTCGCCGCGGCGATCGAGGGGCGGTCGGCCGGGGCGCTCCCCGCGGCGCTCGACCATCTGGAGCGCTGGCCGCGGGACGCGGTGATCATGTCCCTGCCGCTCGGGGCTTTCGGCCTCTTCGCGTTCTCCGGCATGGCGGATCATGACCGGGCGCGGGTCGAGCTCTGCGAACGGCACGCCGCCGCCTACGGCGAGGACTGGTGGTTCCTGACGTATCGCGGCTGGTCGCATGCCGAGAACGGTGACCCCGTGCGCGGCCAGGGCTATGCGGAACGGGCCCTGGTCCTGCGGCGCGCCAACGCGAACGTCGCGCATGTCCTGGCCCACGCGATGTTCGAGCGCGGCGCCCTGCGCGAGGCCGACACCTTCATCGAGGACTGGCTGCCAGGCTACGACCGAGCGGGACCGTTGCACGGGCACCTGTCCTGGCACCAAGCCCTCGGCGCGTTGGAGGAGGGGGACACCGCTCGGGCCATCGCGATCTACGAGGCGCGAGTCCGCCCTGGGCGTTCGGCCGCGGCGCCGGTCGTTGCGATGAGCGACGGTCCGTCGTTCCTCTGGCGCCTCGACGCCTACGGGCACGGTGCGTCGCGAAAGATGTGGGAGGAGGTTGCGGAGGCGGCTGCCCGGCTGTTCCCCGGCGTCGGGCCGTCCTTCATCGACGTGCATCTCGCTCTCGTCGCGGCGGCGGCCGGGGATGCGGACGGGGTGCTGCGCCGCGTCGAGGCATTGGATTCCCTGCTGGCCACGGGGGCGCTGCCGGCAGGGCGGGTCGTGCCGGCCGTCTGCCGGGCGGTGCGGGCCTTCGCGGAGGCGGATTACCCGGGCTGCGTGGGTGAACTGGAGCCGGTCATGGCCGATGTCGTGCGTCTCGGCGGCAGCGGCGCGCAGCGGCGGATGATCGAGGACATGCTGCTCATCGCGCTGATGCGGGCCGGCGATACGACGCGGGCGCGGGCGCTGGTCGACCGGCGGCTCCACCGGCGTCCCTCGCCCTGGGATGCGGCGCGGCGGGCGGAGCTGGCGTAGCGGACGAGCCGAATCGCACCCCTTGCGCGGCCCCTGGCACCTGCTCGACGGCAGTTCGATTGCTCAGCCACGGATGCCGGCGCGTCAGACCGTGAACTGCTCCGCGATGATCCGCTCCGACAGCCCATGGTCCGGGTCGAAGAGCATCGTCAGGTTCAGTTTACGGTCCTCGCAGATGTCCACGCGTCTGACGTCGCGGATTTCCGTGTAGTCGGCGACCGCGGCGACCGGGCGCTTCGGCGCTTCCAGGATCTCGAAGGTCACGCGCGCGCTCGAGGGTAGCAGCGCGCCGCGCCAGCGCCGCGGGCGGAAGGCGGAAATCGGTGTCATCGGCAGCAAGTCCGCGCCGATCGGCACGATCGGGCCATGGGCCGAAAGATTGTAGGCCGTGCTGCCGGCTGGGGTCGCGACGAGGATGCCGTCGCAGATCAGTTCAGGCAGGCGTTCCTTGTCGTCCACGAGGATACGGATTTTCGCAGCCTGGCGGGTCTCCCGCAGAAGGGAGACCTCGTTGATGGCGGGGGCCGAGTGGACCTCCCCGTCCGGCGTGGTCGCGCGCATGCGCAGCGGGTGGACCGTGGTGGCGAGGGCGGCGCGCAGGCGCTCGACCAGATCGTCCTCGCGGTAGACGTTCATGAGGAAGCCGACAGAGCCGCGGTTCATGCCGTAGACCGGCATGTCGCGGCCGAGTTGCCGGTGCTGGATCTCCAGCATGGTGCCGTCGCCGCCAAGGGCCACGATTACCGCCGCGTCCTCGAGCGGCGCGTCGCCGTAGCGGGATGTCAGGCGGGCGCGTGCGATCGCGGCTTCATCCGTGGAGGCGGCATGGAAGGCGATGCGGCCGGCGAGATCGTGCGGCAGGTCGCGGCCGTCATCGGCGCCGAACAAGGCAGCGGTCACGCCAGACGCCGATGGTCCAGGACGGGCATGTCGCGCCGGACGCGGGCCGTCACTTCCTGGTCGAGCCGCGCCGTGCACCAGCCCGTGCCGTCCGAGGCCTTGGCGACGACGTGGCCCCAGGGGTCGCAGATGAGGGAGTGGCCGTAGGTCTGGCGCTCGCCCTTCGGCTCGCTGTGGCGGCCCCAGGTGGCGGGGGCGGCGAACCAGCACTGCGTCTCTATGGCGCGGGCGCGGATCAGGACCTCCCAGTGGTCCTTGCCGGTCTGCAGCGTAAAGGCGGAGGGGAGCATGATGAGTTCGGCGCCTTCCCGACGCAGGCGCAGAAAGAGTTCGGGGAAGCGCACGTCGTAGCAGACGGCGAGGCCGACGGTGGTACCGGAGACCTCGAAGGTCACGACGCGGTCGCCGGCGCCGTAGGTCGAGGATTCGCGGTAGCCCATGCCGTCCGGCGCGACGATATCGAAGAGGTGGATCTTCCTGTACCGCGCGGCCTCTCGTCCATCCGGGGTGAAGACGACCGTGGTGTTGTAGAGGCGGTCGCCCTCGCGCTCCGCGATGCTGCCGCCATGGACCGTGATCCCGTGGGCGCGGGCGAGGTCGCGGAGGGCCTCGTAGGCCTCGCCGCCATGGGCATTGGAGCGCTCCTCCGGCAGCAGTTCGGCAGCCTCGAACTTCGTCGCACGGTCGCCGCCGAGGCAGGACCACATCTCGGGGAAGGCGATGAGGTCCGGGCGGTCCGCTTCGATCGCCGCGGTGGCGAGGCGCCGGAGCTGCGCGATGTTGGCGGCCTTGTCGGCGCCGGGATTCATCTGGACGGCGGTGACGCGCATGGGCGGGCTGGAGGTCCCCGTGTTCGCAGGCATCAAGCGCCGGGGCGGGCATGGCCGCAAGGGTGGGGCCGGGCACGTCACGGAGACCTCGCCCGGCGCAGGGATTGACGGTCCCTCCCCCGCCCGCCACGCATCCGGGGGCCGGAGGGGACGATGATGACGGCGACGCGGCGAGCGGTTCTCGGAGTAGCGACGCTGGCGGTGCCGGCGGTCGCGGGGGCCCAGGCGGGCTGGCCAAACCGGCCGATCCGGCTGGTGGTCGCATTCGCGGCCGGCGGCGCGGCAGATTCGGTGGCACGCGTGATCGCGCCGGTGCTGGGCCAGAAGCTCGGGCAGACCGTGGTGGTCGAGAACCGGACGGGAGGCAGCGGCTCCGCAGGGGGGGCGCTCGTCGCCCAGGCGGCCGGGGACGGGTACACGCTACTCTGGGATGCGTCCTCGCATATCGTGAACCCGTCGCTGCTGCGGGGGCTGGCCTTTGACTACGCGACGGCCTTCCGCCCCGTTTCGCTCGTCGCGACCTTCCCGCAGGTCCTGGCGGTCAAGAACGACCTTCCGGTTCGCGACGTCGCAGGATTCATCGCGGCGGCGAAGGCGCGCCCGGGCGCGCTGACGGTAGGGACGCAGGGCAACGCAACGGCGGGGCACCTGGGACTGGCACAGTTCCAGCGCCTGGCGGGGATCGAGGTCACCCATGCGCCCTACCGCGGTGGTGCGGATGCGGCGCGCGACTTGGCAGCAGGGGTTCTGGACGGGGTGTTCATCACTGCGCTCTCGGCCGGGCCGATCGCGGATTCGGGGCGGGCCCGCATGCTGGCGGCGGCGACGGAGGGGCGGATCGCGCGGCGGCCAGAGGTGCCGACCTTCGCCGAGGCGGGTGTGCCGGGGCTCACGATCTCCGAATGGACCGCGCTCTTTGGGCCGGCGGCGCTGCCGGTGGAGATCGCGGAGCGGCTCCATGCTGGCATCACGGCGACGCTGGCTGATCCGGAGGTCCGGGCCCGGCTGGATCAGATCGTAGCGCTGCCGGTGGGGTCTTCGCCGGCAGAGTTCGCGACCTTCGTCCGGGACGGGCGGACGGCGATGGCGACGCTGGTACGAGAGGCGAACGTCAGGGCCGAGTAGGGCGGGACGGACCGCGGCGGCCGCGGGTCCCGGGGCGCCCTACCGCCTGCCGTTCGATTTGAGCGCGAGGACGAGGACGACGGCCAGGACCAGGATCGTCGCCATCAGGAAGAGGAAGGAGATCGTGAGGGCCAGGAGCCTCGTCACGAGCCAGAGGATGAAGAGGACAACGACGAGGCCGAGGGCGGTGCGCATCGCGCCGTCCTACCCGATCCGACGCCGCAGGTCCGGCCGAAGACCGAGGACCGGGGCGGCCAGTTCGGCCGGCCAAGGCGCGCCGCGCGGGGGAATGGTGAGGCTGGCCTCGCCCGCATCGAGCAGCAGCAGGAAGAACTGCTCGGCCGCCAGGTCGTAGCCGAGGAACAGGCCATTGCGGGCGCAGTCGCCTCCGTCGCAGGTCCAGCCATAGACGAAGCGCGCATCGCGGACGGTCAGGCCAGGGGCCATTGCGTGAAGATGGCGGTACACGATGGACTGGCGGCCGCGGACGACGGAGCGGAAGCCGATTGCGAGGTCGGGGTGAAAGGCCAAAGCCCGGACCGGCTGGCCGGCGAGGTCCAGTGGCGAGGGTTCCGCGCGCACGGGTGTCGCCAGCAGGAGCGCGAAAAGCAGAAGGGCGAGTGGTCGCCCACCCGCCCTTCGGATCGTGTCGTGACGGCGGACCGTCACGCCTCGGCCGTCTCTTCCTCCACGGCCTCTGGCCTCGGGCCGCTGTCGAGGCCCTTAGCCGCGGGGTCGCGCTCGACCAGCTCGATCACCGCCATCTGCGCGGCGTCGCCGTAACGGATGCCGGCGCGGAGGACGCGGGTGTAGCCGCCGTTGCGGGCCGAGTAGCGAGGGGCCAGCGTGTCGAACAGCTTGCGCACCACAGCCTCATCGCGGATCTGGGCCGCGGCCTGACGGCGGGCGTGCAGGTCACCGCGCTTGCCGAGGGTGATGATCCGCTCGACGTAGGGCCGCAGCTCCTTCGCCTTCGGAAGGGTGGTGCGGATCTGCTCATGCTTGAGCAGCGACGTCGCCATGTTCCGGAACATGGAGACGCGGTGGGCGGAGGTGACGTTGAGCTTCCGCCCGGAGATGCCGTGACGCATGTGTCTCTACCTTGTCCGGACGGCCCTCAGAAGGGCTCGTCCACCTTCCGCGCGAGATCCTCAATGTTCTCCGGCGGCCAGCCCGACACGTTCATGCCGAGCGCGAGGCCCATGGAGGAGAGGACTTCCTTGATCTCGTTCAGCGACTTGCGGCCGAAGTTCGGCGTGCGGAGCATCTCCTGCTCCGTCTTCTGCACGAGGTCGCCGATGTAGACGATATTGTCGTTCTTCAGGCAGTTCGCCGAACGGACCGACAGTTCCAGCTCGTCCACCTTCCGCAGCAGGTTGCGGTTGAAGGGCAGGTCGTCCTGGATCTCGGCGGCGCGCTGCTCACGCGGCTCGTCGAAGTTAATGAAGAGCTGCAGCTGATCCTGCAGGATGCGGGCGGCGAGGGCCACCGCGTCCTCCGGCGTGACCGTGCCGTCCGTCTCGACCTGCATCACCAGCTTGTCGTAGTCCGTCCGCTGGCCGACCCGGGTCGGCTCCACCCGGTAGGCCACGCGGCGGACCGGGGAGTAGATGGCGTCCACCGGGATGAGGCCGATGGGCGCATCCTCCGGCCGGTTCTCGGCGGCGGGGACGTAGCCCTTGCCGGTCTGGACAGTCAGTTCCGCCGAGATCCGCGCCCCGTCGTCGAGCGTGCAGATGACAAGATCGGGATTCGAGATCTCGATGTCGCCCGTCGTCTGGATCTGGCCGGCGGTGACCTCGCCCGGGCCAGTCGCGGTGAGGGTGAGGCGCTTCTGCCCCTCGCCCTGCATGCGGATGGCCAGGCGCTTGATGTTCAGGACGATGTCCGTGACATCCTCACGGACGCCCGGCAACGCCGAGAACTCGTGCAGCGCGCCGTCGAGGCGGATGGCCGTGACGGCCGCACCCTGGAGGGAGGACAGCAGGATGCGGCGCAACGCGTTGCCCAGCGTCTGCCCGAAGCCGCGCTCGAGCGGCTCCGCGACGACCGTGGCCTGGCGCGCGGGGTCGTTACCGCCCTCGACGTCCAGGCGCTCGGGCTTAATGAGGGAACGCCAGTTGCGATCCATCACGTGGGGGGTACTCCTGTGAAGGACGGAACCGATCAGACGCGGCGGCGCTTGCGGGGGCGGCAGCCGTTGTGCGGGATCGGGGTCACGTCCTTGATGGCGGTGACGTAGAAGCCGACGGCCTGGAGGGCACGGAGGGCGGATTCACGGCCCGAGCCGGGGCCGGAAACCATGATCTCGATGGTCTCCATGCCGTGCTCGCGTGCCTTGCGGCCCGCATCTTCCGCGGCGACCTGGGCGGCGTAAGGCGTGGACTTGCGGGAGCCCTTGAAGCCCTGGCTACCGGCCGAGGACCACGCGATGGCGTTGCCCTGGGCGTCGGCGATCGTGACGATGGTGTTGTTGAAGGAGGCGAGGACGTGCGCCACGCCGGAAGAGATGTTCTTCCGCTCCTTGCGGCGCGGACGCTGACCGGCGGTCGGCTGACGGGCCATTACTTCGTCACCTTCTTCTTGCCGGCGATCGCGACCGCCTTGCCCTTGCGGGTACGGGCGTTCGTGTGGGTGCGCTGGCCGCGCACCGGCAGGCCTCGGCGGTGGCGAAGGCCGCGGTAGCAGGCCATGTCCATCAGCCGCTTGATGTTCATCGCGACTTCACGACGCAGGTCGCCCTCGACCCGGTATTCGGCGTCGAGAACGTTGCGGAGCCGCAGGATCTCATCGTCCGTGAGCTGGTTGACGCGACGCTCCTCGGGGATGCCGACCTTCGCGCAGATCTCGACCGCGTTCTTCGGGCCGATGCCATAGATGTAGCGGAGCGAGATGTGCACCCGCTTGTTGTCGGGGATGTTCACGCCGGCGATACGCGCCACGTTCGGTCTCCTGGAGCCGAAGGCTCCGCTAGGGGCCGGCGGCCCTTGTGGATCAAGGTGGCCGGCGAGGTGATCCCTGTCGCCTGGGCGGGCGGCAGAAAGACGTCGGTGCAAGCAGGAACACGACAGGGTTTTGGCCCTGCCGCGGGAGGGGCGGAATTAACGATCCGGGACGGTCGCGTCAACCCTGGAATCGGCCCCGGCGAGGATGCGCTGGAGGGCGGCGGATACCGCGTCCATGTCGGCCATGCCGTCCACCTGCTGCAGCTTTCCCTGGCCGGCGTAGTAGGGCAGCAACGGGGCCGTCTGGCGGTTGTAGGCATCCAGCCGGGCGGAGACGGTTTCGGCCTTGTCGTCGGCGCGTCGTATGAATTCCGTGCTGCCGCAGACGTCGCAGGTCCCGGCCTGGGAGGTCGGCTTGAACCGATCATGGTACCCCGTGCCGCACTTGGCGCAGGTGAACCGGCCGGCGATCCGCTCGACCAGGGCGGCGTCGTCCACCTTCAGCTCGATCACGTGGTCGAGCCTGAGGCCGCGTTCCCGCAGCATGACGTCGAGAGCCTCGGCCTGCGGGACCGTGCGGGGGAACCCGTCGAGGATGAAGCCCTTGGCGCAGTCGGGCTTCGTCACGCGCATCGCGAGCATGGCGGTGATGATCGCGTCGGGTACGAGGCCACCCGATTCCATGATCGCCTTGGCCTCACGCCCGATATCGCTGCCCGACTTGACCTCGGCGCGGAGCATGTCGCCGGTCGAGATCTGGGCGATCCCGTACCGGTCCTCCAAACGCTTGGCCTGGGTCCCCTTCCCCGCCCCCGGCGGGCCCAGCAGGATCAGGTTCAATCTCGTTCCCCCCGTTCGACGATCAGCGACGCCTGACGACGGCGCCGCGCTGCGGCATGGGCGCAGGCCCGGGGCCGCGGCCCGGCACGCGAGCCTTCTTGATCAGGCCCTCGTACTGATGCGCGAACAGATGAGACTGGACCTGAGCCACCGTGTCCATCGTGACGGAGACGATGATCAGCAGGGAGGTGCCGCCGAAGTAGAACGGGACGCCATAGGAGCTGATCAGGATCTCCGGGATGAGGCAGATGACGCAGAGGTAGACGGCGCCCACGAGCGTGAGGCGAGTCAGGACCCGGTCGAAGTATTCGGCCGTCGCAGCACCGGGGCGGATGCCCGGCACGAAGCCGCCGTACTTCTTCAGGTTGTCCGCCGTCTCCTGCGGGTTGAAGACCACGGCCGTGTAGAAGAAAGCGAAGAAAATGATCAGGGCGACGTAGAGCGCCATGTAGAGCGGCTGGCCATGCGCCAGGAGCTGCGCGATGCGCGTGAGCCAGGTCTCCTCCTGCCCCGCCGCGAAGCCCGAGAAGGTCGCGGGCAGCAGGAGCAGGGACGAGGCGAAGATCGGGGGAATGACGCCGGCCGTGTTGATCTTCAGCGGCAGGTGGGTCGAGTCGCCCCCGAACATGCGGTTGCCGACCTGGCGCTTCGGGTACTGGACGGGGATGCGGCGCTGCGCCCGCTCGATGAACACGACGGCGGCAATGATACCGACTGCCGCGAGCAGGAAGAAGATGATGAAGAACGTGGACAGCGCGCCGGTCCGGCCGAGCTCCAGCGTCGCCACCAGCGCGTGCGGCAGGTTGGCCACGATCCCCGCGAAGATGATGAGCGAGATGCCGTTGCCCACGCCCCGGGCGGTGATCTGCTCACCGAGCCACATGAGGAACATCGTGCCGCCAACGAGTGTGGTCACGCAGGAGATGCGGAAGAACCAGCCGGGATCCGGCACGGCCGCCCCGAAGGAGCCACGCATGCCCTCGAGCCCCACGGTGATGCCATAGGCCTGGAAGAAGGCGATCAGCACCGTCAGGTAGCGGGTGTGCTGGTTCAGCTTCTTCCGACCGGACTCGCCTTCCTTCTTAAGCGCCTCCCAGGACGGAATGGCCGCCGTCATCAGCTGCACGATGATCGAGGCGGAGATGTAGGGCATGATGTTCAGGGCGAAGACGGTCATCCGCCCCAGGGCGCCGCCCGTGAACATGTCGAACATGCCGAGGATGCCGCCGCCGTGCTGCTGCAGGATCTCGGCCATGACGGCCGTATCCACGCCGGGCACGGGCACGTAGGTGCCGATGCGGTAGACGATCAAGGCGCCCAGCGTGAACCAGATCCGCTTCTTCAGTTCGGTGGCGCGCGACAGGACGCCGAGGTTCAGGTTGGCCGCGAGCTGCTCGGCGGCGGAAGCCATGGGTCTTCGTCCCTTAGAAAACTGAAGCCGGGCACGGCTGCGGCGCCGGGCGGGTAGCCACGGCGCCGCAGAACACTTGTTCAGTCAGTCCGTCGAAGGCAAGGGCGGCGTTCAAGCCGCCGGTGCCTCCTCCGTAGCGGCCTGCTTCACCGTGACGGTGCCGCCGGCGGCCTGGACGGCCGCGATGGCCGCGGCCGAAGCCCCGGTAACGGATACGGTGATGGCGCGGGTGATCTCGCCCTTGGCCAGCAGGCGGACGCCCGCCAGCTTGCCGACGCGGACCAGGCCGGCTCCCTCGAGCGCGGCCTCATCCAGCGTCGTGTCGGCGGCGAGCTTGCCGTCGGCCAGCGCCTTCTCGATCGCGCCGAGATTCACCACCGCGTACTCCTTCCGGAACGGGTTCTTGAACCCGCGCTTCGGGAGGCGCCGGTAGAGGGGGAGCTGCCCGCCCTCGAACCCGTTCAGCGAGACGCCGGTCCGGGCCTTCTGGCCCTTCACGCCGCGTCCGCCTGTCTTGCCCTTGCCGGAGCCGATGCCCCGGCCGATGCGCTTGAACTTGGGCCGGGCGCCCTCGTTGTCGCGCAGTTCATTCAGCTTCATGTGGTTTCTCCGGGGTGAGCCTTACCGGCTCAACCCTCGACCTTCACGAGATGCGCGACCTTGCGGATCATCCCGCGAACCGCGGGGGTATCCTCCAGCTCGCGCGAGCGGTGCATCTTGTTCAGGCCAAGCCCGATCAGCGTCTCCTTCTGACCGGGCTTGCGCCCGATCGGAGAGCCGACCTGCGTGACCTTCACGGTCGCCTTGGTGGCCTCAGACATTCGGAGCCTCCGTCACGGTCTCGGCCGTGTTGGCGGCTTCGGCCTTCGGCTGCGGCAGAAGGTCGGACACCTTCTTACCGCGGCGGGCGGCAACGGCCCGCGGGCTCGTCGAGCGCGCGAGGCCGGCGAAGGTCGCCTTGACCATGTTGTGCGGGTTCGTGGTGCCCGTGCACTTCGCGACGACGTCGTTCATGCCGAGTACTTCGAAGACGGCGCGCATCGGGCCGCCAGCGATGATGCCGGTACCGGCCGGCGCGGCGCGGAGGATGACCCGCCCCGCCCCGAACTCGCCGATGACGTCGTGGTGCAGCGTGCGGCCCTCGCGCATGGGCACGCGGATCATGCCGCGCTTGGCACGCTCCGTCGCCTTGCGGATCGCCTCGGGCACCTCGCGAGCCTTGCCGGCGCCCCAGCCGACGCGGCCCTTCTCATCGCCCACGACCACCAGGGCGGCGAAGGAGAAGCGACGGCCACCCTTCACCACCTTGGCCACGCGGTTGATGGTGACGAGCTTGTCCTTGAACTCGTCGCCGCCTTCCCGGTCGTTACGGTTATCACGGTTCTCGTCACGCCGACGGCCTCGGCGACGATCACCCTCGCCGCCCTCGCCGCCGGAACGCGGGGCGCCGCCGGGACCAGACCGGGGCCCGCCCGAACGCGGTGCGTATGCCATGCCTACACGCTCCTCAGAACGACAGCCCGCCCTCGCGGGCGCCGTCCGCCAGGGCCTTGACCCGGCCATGGTAGAGATAGGGACCGCGGTCGAAGACCACGGCCGAGACGCCAGCCGCCACCGCCCGCTCTGCGATGCGCTTGCCGACGGCGGCCGCCGCATCCTTCGTCGCGCCGGTGCTGTCGCGCGCATCCTTCTCCAGGCTCGACGCCGAGGCGAGCGTGCGGCCCGCCGCGTCGTCGATTACCTGGGCGTAGATGTGCCGGCCCGAACGGAAGACGGATAGGCGAATGCGCCCACCGCCCTTCACCTTGATCTGGTAGCGCGTCCGCTCGCGGCGGCGCTGCTGCAGGTCGAGTTTCGTTGCCATTACTTCTTCTTACCCTCCTTCCGGAGGATCTGCTCGCCCTCGTACTTGACGCCCTTGCCCTTGTAGGGCTCGGGGCCACGGAAGGCGCGGATCTCCGCGGCGACCTGGCCAACGCGCTGCTTGTCCGCACCCTCCACGCGGATCGCCGTCGGGCGCTCCGTCGTGATCTTGATCCCCTCGGGAATCGGGTAGCGGATCTCATGGCTGTAGCCGAGGTTGAGGACGAGGTCCTTCCCCTGCACCGCCGCGCGGTAGCCCGTGCCGTTGATCTCCATGGACCGGGTAAACCCGGTGGAGACGCCGGTGAGCATGCCATCGATGAGGGACCGCGTGGTGCCCCACATCGTCCGGGCCGCACGGTCGTCACCGCGGGGGGCCACCGCCACCTCGCCGTTCTCGACCGTGACGTCCACCTTGTCCGTCAGGGCCAGGCGCAACTCGCCGAGCTTGCCCTTGGCCACGACGGTGCGGTCCTGCAGCGTCACCGTGACGCCGCTCGGCACCTTCACCGGGTACTTGCCGACGCGAGACATCGTTCGTTCCCCGTCAGAACACGCGGCAGAGGACCTCGCCGCCGACATTGGCGACGCGGGCCTCGGCGTCACTCATGACGCCGCGCGGGGTGGAAAGGATGGAGACGCCGAGCCCGTTGTAGAACTTCGGCAACTCCTTGATCTTGGAATACACGCGGCGGCCCGGCTTGGAGACGCGGGTGATCTCCTTGATCGCCGGCTCGCCCTCCGAGTACTTCAGCTCGATATCGAGCATCCGCACGCCAGGGCGCACCTCCTCGGCCCGGAAGCCGCGGATATAGCCCTCGCGCTTCAGCACCTCGAGCACGTCGGAGCGCAGGCGCGAGGCCGGGGAGACCACGCGCGACTGACGCGCGCGCTGGCCGTTGCGGATGCGGGTGAGCATGTCACCCAGCGGATCGGTCAGGCTCATGTCTGCCCTCCCCTCACCAAGACGCCTTCGTCAACCCGGGAATCTGTCCCGAGGAGGCGAGTTCGCGCAGCATGTTCCGGCTCAGCTGGAACTTGCGGTAATTGCCGCGGGGACGGCCGGTGAGCGCGCAGCGGAGGCGCACGCGGTTCTTGGCGCCGTTGCGCGGCAGCTGGGCGAGCCTGATCGTCGCCTCGAAGCGGTCCTCGACCGGGAGTTCCCGGTTCATGATGACCTTCTTCAGGGCGGCACGCTTCGGAGCGTGCGTCTTCGCGAGTCTGGCGCGCCGGTTGTTCTTCTCGACCGACGAAGTCTTGGCCATGGGCCTGTTATCCTCCGGAACCTGCCGATCCGCGATCGGCCGTTTTCCAAACGGGGTTGGTCAGTTGACGAAGGGCAGCTGGAAGCCGCGCAGAAGGGCCTTCGCTTCCTTGTCCGTCTTCGCCGTGGTGACGAATACGATGTCCATGCCGCGGACCGCGTCCACCTTGTCGTAGGCGATCTCGGGGAAGATGATCTGCTCCTTCAGGCCCATGGCGTAGTTGCCACGGCCGTCGAAGCCCTTGCCCGAAACGCCGCGGAAGTCACGCACGCGGGGCAGCGCGATCGTCACCAGGCGGTCGAGGAACTCGTACATCCGGGCGCGGCGCAGCGTCACCTTTGTGCCGATGGCCTGGCCCTCGCGGATCTTGAAGCCCGCGATCGCCTTCTTCGCCTTCGTCTTAACCGGCTTCTGACCGGCAATGGCCGTCAGCTCCGCGACCGCCGCGTCCAGCTTCTTGCTGTCGCCCGCCGCCTCGCCGACGCCCATGTTAATGACGATCTTCTCGAGCTTCGGCACTTCCATCGAGTTCTTGTAGCCGAACTCGTCCATCAGCGCCTTGCGCACCTGCTCCAGGTAGACCTGCTGCAGACGCGGGAGCTCCTTCGTGGTCTCGCTCATGCGATCACCTCGCCGGACGCCTTCGCGAACCGGACCTTCCTGTCCCCCTCCATCCGGAAGCCGACACGCGTCGGCTTGTCGGACTTCGGATCGATCAGCGCCAAGTTGGAGAGGTGGATCGGCGCCTCCTTCTCCTGGATGCCACCGGGCTGATTCAGCCCCTGCGGCTTACTGTGGCGCTTCACCATGTTGACGCCCTGAACCACCGCCCGGTTCTCGGTCGGCGAGACGGAGAGCACCTCACCGCGCTTGCCCTTGTCCTTGCCGGCAAGGACCTGGACGCGGTCGCCCTTCTTGACCTTCGCCGCCATCACAGAACCTCCGGCGCGAGAGAGATGATCTTCATATACTTCTTCGCGCGAAGCTCCCGGACAACCGGGCCAAAGATGCGGGTGCCGATCGGTTCGTTCTGCTTGTTGATCAGCACGGCGGCGTTGCCGTCGAAGCGGATCGCGGTCCCGTCATTCCGGCGCACCGGATAGGCGGTGCGGACGATGACGGCGCGATGCACCTCGCCCTTCTTCACCTTTGCGCGCGGAATCGCGTCCTGGATAGCGACGACGATGACGTCGCCGACCGAGGCCGTCTTCCGCTTGGACCCACCGAGCACCTTGATGCACTGGACCCGGCGCGCACCGGAATTGTCGGCCACGTCGAGGTTGGATTCGACCTGGATCATGCTGCTGCACTCCCGGACGCCACGACCTCGGCCTCAAGGTCCGCCAGGGACCGGTAGGCCACGGGCACGTCGACCGTCTCGCCGTTGCGGGCGGTCACGATCCAGGACTTGCGCTTGGAGATCGGACGGCACTCCTCGATGGAGACCGTGTCGCCTGTCTTGCACAAGTTCGTATCGTCGTGCGCCGCATACTTCTTAGAGCGGCGGATGAACTTCTTGTAGAGCGGATGCATCACGCGACGCTCGACCAAGACGGTAACCGTCTTGTCCATCTTGTCGCTGACGACCCGCCCGCTGAGGACGCGCTTCGGCATGGCCGGGGTTTCCTCTCGGGTTACGGGTTCTTGGGCTGCCGGGCGCGCTCGCCCAGCACGGTCTTCACGCGGGCGATGTCACGGCGCACCGCACGGATGCGCCCCACAGCCTCGAGCTGACCGGTCGCGCGCTGGAAGCGCAGGTTGAACTGCTCCTTGCGGAGATCCAGCAGCATCGTCTTCAGTTCGTCGGCGGACTTCGTCCGCACATCCGCGATCTTCGTCATCGCGCTACGCCTCCACGCCGCCCAGGCGGGCGACGACCTTCGTCTTGATCGGCAGCTTCGCCGCACCGAGGCTCAGCGCCTCGCGCGCCGTCTCCTGCGAGACGCCGTCGATCTCGAACATGATACGACCCGGCTTGATCCGGGTGACCCAATACTCCGGCGCGCCCTTGCCTGAGCCCATGCGGACTTCGGCCGGCTTCGTGGAGACCGGGACGTCGGGGAACACGCGGATCCAGACACGGCCCTGGCGCTTCATGGCGCGGGTAATCGCGCGGCGAGCCGCCTCGATCTGCCGGGCGGTCACCCGCTCCGGCTCCAGCGCCTTGAGGCCGAAACCGCCGAAGGCCAGCGTGAAGCCGCCCTTCGCGTTGCCGTGGATGCGGCCCTTATGTGCCTTGCGGAACTTGGTCCGCTTCGGGGAGAGCATGTGCCTCTACCTCAGCCCAACTCAATCAACGCTGCGGGGCCTGTTCGGCCGCCCGCTTGTCCTGCGCCATGGGATCGTGGCCCAGGACCTCGCCCTTGAAGATCCAGACTTTGACGCCGCAGGTGCCATAGTTGGTCTTCGCCGTAGCCGTGCCGAAATCGATGTCGGCGCGGAGCGTATGCAGGGGCACGCGGCCCTCGCGGTACCACTCCATCCGCGCGATCTCAGCGCCGCCGAGCCGGCCGCCGCAGTTGATACGGATGCCGCCCGCGCCGAGGCGCATCGCGGACTGGACGGCGCGCTTCATCGCACGACGGAATGCCACGCGACGCTCGAGCTGCTGCGCGATGCTCTCGGCCACGAGGACGGCGTCGAGCTCCGGCTTGCGGATCTCAACGATATTCAGCGCGACTTCGGCACCGGCCATCTTCGCCAGATCCTTGCGCAGCACCTCGATGTCAGCGCCCTTCTTGCCGATGACAACACCGGGGCGGGCAGCATGGATCGTGACACGCGGCTTCTTCGCCGGCCGCTCGATCACCACGCGCGCCACGCCCGCACCCTTCAGGCGCTCACGCAACGTCGTACGCAGCTTCAGGTCGTCGTGCAGCAGGTTCGCGTAGTCCGCGTCGCCGGCATACCAACGGCTGTCCCACGTGCGATTAATGCCGACCCGGAGGCCGATCGGATTGACCTTGTGACCCATCAGGCAGTCTCCTCGGCCACCGGCGTCGCAGGAGCAACTTCGCGCTCCGCCACGACGATCTTCAGGTGGCTGAACCACTTCTCCACACGCGACGCCTTGCCGCGGCCACGCGCCTGGAACCGCTTCATGACGATCGAGCGGCCGACCTCAGCGCGCGACACGACCAGCTTATCCACGTCGAGCTGGTGGTTGTTCTCGGCATTGGCGATCGCAGATTCCAGCGTCTTCTTCACCGTCACCGCGATGCGGCGCTTGCTGAAGGTCAGGGTCGCAATCGCGTCCTGCGCCTTCCGGCCCCGGATGAGGCCAGCCACAAGGTTCAGCTTGCGCGGCGAGACGCGGATATTCCGCGTGACCGCCTGCGCCTCGGTGTCCGGAAGACTCCGCTCGTGCTTGGGCTTGCTCATCCCCGCTTCGCCTTCTTGTCGGATGAGTGGCCCGTGAAGGTCCGCGTCGGCGAGAACTCGCCGAACTTGTGCCCGACCATGTTCTCGGTGACCTGCACCGGAATGAACTTCTTGCCGTTGTAGACGCCGAAGGTCAGTCCGACGAACTGCGGCAGGATGGTGCTCCGGCGAGACCAGATCCGAATGATCTCGTTCCGCGTGGAGTTCCGTGCCGCCTCGGCCTTGTTGAGCAGGTAGCCGTCAACGAACGGCCCCTTCCATACGCTGCGCGCCATCGCGATCAGCCCTTCTTCGCGGTGCGGCGGCGGATGATCATCCGGTCCGTCCGCTTGTTGACGCGGGTCTTGTAGCCCTTCGTCGGCTTGCCCCAGGGCGTCACGGGGTGACGGCCACCAGACGTCCGGCCCTCACCGCCACCATGCGGGTGATCGACCGGGTTCATGACGACGCCGCGGTTATGCGGACGACGGCCCATCCAGCGCATGCGACCAGCCTTGCCGATCTGCTGGTTCTGGTTGTCCGGGTTGGACACGGCCCCGATCGTTGCCATGCACTCGGCACGGACGATGCGAACCTCGCCTGACATCAGCTTGACCTGCGCGTAGCCCGCATCCTTGCCAACGAGCTGGCAATAGGTGCCGGCCGCCCGCGCCATCTTGCCACCGGCGCCAGGCTTCATCTCGATGTTGTGGACGATGGTCCCAACTGGGATGGCGCCCAGCGGCATCGCATTGCCCGGCTTGATGTCGGCGCGCTCGTCCGCGATCACCACGTCGCCCGCCTTCAGCCGCTGCGGCGCGATGATGTAGGACAGCTCGCCGTCCCGGTACTTCACGAGCGCGATCCACGCCGTGCGGTTCGGGTCGTACTCCAGCCGCTCGACCGTCGCCGGCACGCCCATCTTGGCGCGGCGCTTGAAGTCCACGTACCGGTAGGCCTGCTTGTGTCCGCCGCCCCGGAACCGCACGGTGGTGCGTCCATGGTTGTTGCGACCACCCGAGGAGTGCTTGCCCTCGGTCAGCTTCTTGACCGGCGCGCCCTTCCACAGCTCGGACCGGTCAACAAGGACCGTGGCGCGGAGGCTCGGGGTGACCGGGTTGAACGACTTAAGTGCCATGGCTTACGCGAGCCCCGTCGTCAGATCGATGCTCTGGCCATGCGCCAGTGTCACGATCGCCTTCTTCCAATCGGACCGCTGGCCGGGACGGCCGCGGAACCGCTTCGCCTTGCCCTTTACGACGAGCGTGTTGACGGCAGTCACGGTCACGCCGAACAGCTGCTCGATCGCGGCCTTGATCTCCGGCTTCGTCGCGTCCAACGCCACCTTGAAGGTGACCTGGCCCGTCTCGTTGAGGATCGTTGCCTTCTCGGTGATCACCGGGGCGACGACAACCTGATACAGACGCTCCTTCGACAGGACCGACTTCTGCGTCTTCGTGGTCTGCGTCTCGCTCACGAGAGCCGCTCCTTCAGCGCCTCGACGCCAGCGCGCGTCACCGCGAGCACGTCGTGGTTCAGGATATCGTACACGTTGGCACCGATGGTCGGCATGACCTGGAACTTCGGCACGTTGCGTGCGGCGCGAACCATGCCCTCGTCCGGCTCGGCGTCGAAGACGAGGGCGGAGGACCAGCCGAGCGCCTTCACCTTGGCGACGAGCGCCTTGGTCTTCGGTTCATCGCCCATGCTCGCCGTGTCGAGCACGAAGAGCTTGCCCTCCGCCGCTTTCTGGCTCAGCGCGGAGATCAGGCCAAGGCGGCGCACCTTCTTCGGCAGCGAGTATTCGTGGCTGCGCACCACCGGGCCGTGGACAATGCCGCCGGTCCGGAACTGCGGAGCACGGAGCGACCCCTGACGGGCGTTACCCGTGCCCTTCTGGCGATACGGCTTCTTCGTCGTGCCGGAGACCTCACCCATGCCCTTCACCTTGTGCGTGCCGGCACGGCGCTTCGCGAGCTGCCAGTGCACGACGCGCGCCATGATGTCCGCGCGCGGCTCGGCGCCGAAGACCTCAGCCGGAAGCTCGATCTCGCCGGCCTCGGCGTTGTCGAGCGTGATGACCTTTACCTGCATCGTCTCGTCCTCAGGCCGTCGCCGCGGGGAACGGCGCATCGGCGTGGCGCGCGCGCTTGATCGCGTCGCGCACCATGACCCAGGTCCCGGCGGAACCGGGGACCGCGCCCTTCACCATGAGCAAGCCACGCTCGGCATCGACGCCGGCGACCTCAAGGTTCTGGGTCGTCACGCGCTCCTGGCCCAGGTGCCCGGCCATCTTCTTGTTCTTGAACGTCTTGCCCGGATCCTGCCGGTTACCCGTCGAGCCGTGCGAGCGGTGGGAGATCGATACGCCGTGCGACGCCTCGAGACCCGAGAAGTTCCAGCGCTTCATCGCGCCGGCAAAGCCCTTGCCCTTCGTGACACCCGTCACGTCGATCTTCTGGCCCTTCACGAAGTGAGCGGGCGAGAGCGACGTACCGGCATCCACCACCGCATCGGCGGCCACGCGGAACTCCACGACCTTCGCCGGAGCCTCGACGCCCGCCTTCGCGAAATGCGCGCGGTTGGCCTTCGACACGTTCTTCGTCTTCGCCGTGCCGGCGCCGACCTGCAGGGCGACGTACCCATCCTTGTCCTGCGTCCGCACGGCGACAACGCGGACCTTGTCCACCTGCAGCAACGTCACGGGCACGGTTGAGCCGTCCTCGTTGAACAGCCGGGACATGCCCAGCTTGCGGGCGACCAGGCCCGTGCGGCCTTCCTTGGCGGCCATGATACCGTGCCCCTCGAACTCAGATCTTGATCTCGACGTCCACGCCGGAGGCCAGGTCGAGCTTCATCAGCGCGTCCACGGTCTGCGGGGTGGGGTCGACGATGTCCAGAAGGCGGCGATGCGTCCGAATCTCGAACTGCTCGCGCGACTTCTTGTCCACGTGCGGCGAGCGATTCACCGTGAACCGCTCGATATGCGTGGGCAGCGGGATGGGCCCGCGCACCCGCGCACCGGTCCGCTTCGCAGTCTGCACGATCTCCCGCGTACTGCCATCCAGCACGCGGTGATCGAACGCCTTGAGGCGGATCCGGATATTCTGCGCGTCGGCCATCTTACTTCTCGATGCTCGCGACGACGCCGGCGCCGACCGTGCGGCCGCCCTCGCGGATGGCGAAGCGCAGGCCCTCGTCCATGGCGATCGGGGCGATCAGCTCGACCTCCATCGTCACGTTGTCCCCCGGCATCACCATCTCCACGCCCTCCGGCAGCTTCACCACCCCCGTCACGTCGGTGGTCCGGAAGTAGAACTGCGGCCGGTAGTTCGTGAAGAACGGCGTGTGACGCCCGCCCTCCTCCTTCGTCAGCACGTACGCCTCGGCCTTGAACTTCGCGTGCGGCTTGATCGAGCCAGGCGCCGCAAGAACCTGCCCGCGCTCCACCTCCTCACGCTTCGTCCCGCGCAGCAGCGCCCCGATGTTGTCGCCCGCCTCGCCCTGGTCCAGCAGCTTCCTGAACATCTCGACGCCCGTCACCGTCGTCTTCACCGTGTCCTTCAGCCCGACGATCTCGATCTCCTCGCCGACCTTCACCACGCCGCGCTCCACGCGCCCTGTCACCACCGTCCCGCGCCCGGAGATCGAAAACACATCCTCGATCGGCATCAGGAACGGTCGGTCCTTCGGACGCTCCGGCTGCGGAATGTAGGCGTCCACCGCCTCCATCAGCTTCAGGATCGCCTGCTCGCCGATCTCAGGCGACTTGTCCTCCAGCGCCATCAGCGCCGAACCATGGATGATCGGGATCTCGTCGCCCGGGAACTGATACGACGAGAGGAGCTCGCGCACCTCCATCTCCACCAGCTCCAGCAGGTCAGGGTCCGCCATGTCCACCTTGTTCAGGAACACCACCAGCGCCGGCACGCCCACCTGCCGCGCCAGCAGGATGTGCTCCCGCGTCTGCGGCATCGGACCGTCCGCCGCCGACACCACGAGGATCGCCCCGTCCATCTGCGCCGCACCCGTGATCATGTTCTTCACGTAGTCGGCGTGCCCAGGGCAGTCCACGTGCGCGTAGTGACGGTTGTCCGTCTCGTACTCCACGTGCGCCGTCGAGATCGTGATCCCCCGCGCACGCTCCTCCGGCGCCTTGTCAATCTGGTCGTACGCCGTGAACGTCGCACCACCCTTCTTCGCCAGCACCTTCGTGATCGCCGCCGTCAACGACGTCTTGCCGTGATCGACATGCCCGATCGTGCCGATGTTGCAGTGCGGCTTGTTCCGCTCGAACTTCGCCTTGGCCATGGCCTATGCGCCCCGAATCTTCTGTCTGTTACCAGCGGTAGTGGGAGAAGGCCTTGTTGGCCTCTGCCATCCGGTGGGTGTCCTCACGCTTCTTGACGGCCGATCCGCGGTTGTTGGCCGCGTCCATCAGCTCCGCCGAGAGGCGATCCTCCATCGTGTGCTCGCCGCGCTTCCGCGCAGACTCGATCAGCCACCGGATGGCCAGTGCCTGGCGCCGCTCCGGCCGCACCTCGACGGGCACCTGGTAGGTGGCACCACCTACGCGGCGTGACCGAACCTCGACCGCCGGCTTCACGTTCTCCATGGCTTCGTGGAACATGCGAAGCGGGTCGGCATTCTGGCCGCCGCGACGCTTCAGCGTATCCATGGCACCATAGACGATCGTTTCGGCCGTGCTCTTCTTCCCATCGTACATCAGCACGTTCATGAAACGGCTCAGGACGACATCGCCGAACTTGGGGTCCGGCAGGACTTCGCGCTTCTCGGCGCGGTGACGACGCGACATCTCTCAGCCCCTCACTTCGGCCGCTTCGAGCCGTAAAGCGAACGACGCTTGCGCCGCTTCGGCAGCCCCTGAGTATCCAGGACGCCGCGCAGGATGTGATAGCGCACGCCCGGCAGGTCCTTCACGCGGCCGCCGCGGATGAGCACCACGGAGTGCTCCTGCAGGTTGTGACCCTCGCCCGGGATGTAGGACACGACCTCGAAACCGTTCGTCAGACGCACCTTGGCGACCTTACGAAGCGCCGAGTTCGGCTTCTTCGGCGTTGTCGTGTACACGCGCGTGCACACGCCACGCTTCTGCGGGCAGCTCTGCAGAGCCGGGACCTTGTTGCGGGTCGGCTTCGGCTCGCGCCCCTGCGCGATGAGCTGGTTGATCGTCGGCATGACGCCCCTTCGTAAACTTCACAATGGCCTTCAGCCCCGCGCAAGCAAAGGCGCCCGCTTGATCGCGATGCGACCCGGCGGGCTGCGCGTTTCGCTCCCGGCCTGTGCCACGCAACAGCGGGCGGCACCGGGAACGCGGAACTGTCGTCCAAACCCACGTGATCGGCGCCGATGCGCCTGACCTCGCGAGAGGGGCGGAGACCTACCCCCCGTCCCATCCCGAGTCAAGCGATTTGGCATCCCGATAAAGGAACGGGGCGGATGGTTTCCCGTCCGCCCCGTTCAAATCCGGCGCTACTCGCGAGGCGCCGCTGACGCTGCGGCTTACTCCGCTGCGATGGGGTCGCCGCCGGGCGGCAGCGCAGGCTGCGCGGCTGGAAGGCGCGTCTTGTCCTTCTGCGCTGCGATGGCACGCAGGCGGTTCATGACGGCGCCGGAGCCAGCCGGGATCAAGCGTCCGACGATGACGTTCTCTTTCAGGCCTTCCAAGCGATCCACCTTGCCGGCCACCGCCGCCTCCGTCAGCACTCGTGTCGTCTCCTGGAAGGAGGCGGCGGAGATGAAGGAATTGGTCTGGAGGCTCGCCTTCGTGATGCCCTGCAACACAGGCTCGGCCCGTGCGGGCCGCTCCTTTGCCTCGATCCGCTTCTCGTTCTCGATGTCGAACTCGATGCGGTCCACCTGCTCGCCGATGAGATAGGTCGTGTCGCCCGGCTCGATGATCTCGACCTTCTGCAACATCTGGCGAACGATCACCTCGATGTGCTTGTCGTTGATCTTCACGCCCTGCAGTCGGTAAACATCCTGTATCTCGTTGACGAGATAGTTCGCGAGCGCCTCGACCCCCAGCACGCGCAGGATGTCGTGCGGGACGCGCGGGCCGTCCACCAGCGGGTCGCCGGCGCGGACGTAGTCCCCTTCCTGTACCGACACGTGCTTGCCCTTGGGCACGAGGTACTCGCGCGGTGGGGGCTGCTCGTCGCCGACCGCATCGGGAACCACGACGATGCGACGCTTGGCCTTGTAGTCCTTCCCGAACTCCACCCGCCCGTCGATGTCCGAGATGATCGCGGCGTCCTTCGGACGACGCGCCTCGAACAGCTCGGCCACGCGCGGCAGACCGCCCGTGATGTCACGGGTCTTCGAGGATTCGCGCGGCAGGCGGGCAATGACGTCGCCCGCGTGCAGTTCGGCCCCGTTGTCCACGTTCAGGATAGTCGAGGGCTGCAGGTTCACGCGCGCCACTTCGCGCCCGTTCTCGCGGATCACGATACCGGGGCGAAGGTTGGCGTTCTTGCCGCGCTCCACCGGCTCACGCACCACCTTGGAGGTGAGGCCCGTGACCGGGTCGGTCTCCTCGTAAAGGGTGATGCCCTCGAGCAGGTCGGTGTATTCCACCGTGCCCGCGCGATCGATGATGATCGGCAGGGTGAAGGGGTCCCACTCCGCCAGCTTCTGCGCACGCGTGACGGTCGCGCCGTCATCGGCAAGCAGCTTGGCGCCGTAGGGCACGCGGAAGCGCGCACGCTCCCGGCCCTGTGCGTCGTTCAGCACGATCTCGCAGTTACGGGACATGACGATCGTCACACCCTCGGAGTTCGTGACGACGTTGCGGTTCAGCACCTTGATCGTACCGTCGCCCGTTGCCTCGACCGCCGATTGCTCCGCGCTCCGCTGCGCCGCACCACCGATGTGGAAGGTACGCATCGTCAGCTGCGTACCCGGCTCACCAATGGACTGCGCGGCGATGACGCCGACCGCCTCACCCGTGTTGACCGGCGTACCGCGGGCGAGGTCGCGCCCGTAGCACATGCCGCAGACGCCTTGGCGCGCGTCGCAAGTCAGGACGGAGCGGATATACACTTCCTCCACGCCTGCCTTCTCGACCTCCTCGGCCATGACTTCGTCCACCAGCGTGTGACGGGGCACGATCACCTCGCCCGTCACGGCGTCGGCGACGTCGCGCTGCACCGTGCGGCCCAGGATCCGCTCGGAAAGCGAGGAAACAACCTCACCCCCATCCAGCACTGCCCGCACCGTGATCCCGCGCTCGGTCCCGCAATCATCGTCCACGATGATGCAGTCCTGCGCCACGTCCACGAGCCGCCGCGTGAGGTAGCCCGAGTTCGCCGTCTTCAGCGCCGTATCAGCAAGGCCCTTCCGGGCGCCATGGGTGGAGTTGAAATACTCGAGGACTGTCAGCCCCTCCTTGAAGTTGGAGATGATCGGCTGCTCGATGATCTCGCCCGACGGCTTGGCCATCAGGCCGCGCATGCCCGCGAGCTGCCGCATCTGCGCCGGCGATCCACGCGCGCCGGAATGCGACATCATCCACACCGAGTTCGTGGGCTTGCCCGCCTCCTGCCGCGAGATCTCCTTCATCATCGCGCCCGCGACCTCTTCCGTCGCGCGCGACCAGGCGTCCACCACCTTGTTGTAGCGCTCGCCCGCGGTGATCAGGCCGTCGAGGTACTGCTGCTCGAACTCCTTCACCTCGCCCTTCGTGCGCGCGATCATCCCTTCCTTCTCGGCGGGGATCATCATGTCGTCCTTGCCGAAGGAGATGCCGGCTTTCGCCGCATTCCGGAAGCCGAGGCCCATCAGGCGGTCGGCGAAGATCACCGACTCCTTCTGGCCACAGTGACGGTACACCGCGTCGATGACGTCGGAGATCGAGCGCTTCGTCAGCTGCCGGTTCAGGATGGAGTAGGGCAGGTTCGGATGCGCCGGGAGCAGGACACCCATCATCATGCGGCCAGCCGTCGTAGCAACCCGCTCCATGACCTTTTTGCCATCCGCATCGACCGTCTGCCGGCGCGCCCGGATCTTGCTGTGCAGCGTGATCGAACCGGCGGCCAACGCCATTTCGATCTCGCCCATGTCGGCAAAGGCCGGAGCTTCTTCCTCCTTGGCAACCCGGAACTCGGGTGTTTCCAAGGACAGGTAATACAGGCCCAGAACGATGTCCTGCGACGGCACGATGATCGGCTTGCCGTTCGCAGGGCTGAGGATGTTGTTGGTGGACATCATCAGCACGCGCGCTTCCAGCTGCGCCTCGAGGCTCAGTGGGACGTGGACGGCCATCTGGTCGCCGTCGAAGTCAGCGTTGAACGCGGTGCAAACGAGCGGGTGAAGCTGGATGGCCTTGCCCTCGACCAGCACCGGTTCGAAGGCCTGGATGCCCAGGCGGTGCAGCGTCGGCGCCCGGTTCAGCAGGACGGGGTGCTCGCGGATGACTTCCTCGAGGATGTCCCAGACCTCTGGCCGCTCCTTCTCCACCATCCGCTTCGCAGCCTTGATGGTCGTCGCGTGCCCGTACTTCTCGAGCTTGGAGTAGATGAACGGCTTGAACAGCTCGAGCGCCATCTTCTTCGGCAGCCCGCACTGATGCAGCTTCAGCTCAGGGCCGACCACGATGACCGAACGGCCGGAATAGTCGACGCGCTTACCGAGCAGGTTCTGCCGGAAACGGCCCTGCTTGCCCTTCAGCATGTCGGATAGCGACTTCAGCGGCCGCTTGTTGGCGCCCGTAATGGCGCGGCCACGGCGGCCGTTGTCGAACAGCGCGTCCACCGCCTCCTGCAGCATGCGCTTCTCGTTGCGCACGATGATGTCGGGCGCACGCAGCTCAATCAGACGCTTCAGCCGGTTGTTCCGGTTGATGACGCGACGGTACAGGTCGTTCAAGTCGGAAGTCGCGAAGCGCCCGCCATCCAGCGGCACGAGCGGACGCAGCTCGGGCGGGATCACCGGGACGACGTCAAGGATCATCCACTCCGGACGCGCGCCGCCCTCGGCGAAGCTCTCGATGAGCTTCAGCCGCTTCACCAGCTTCTTGCGCTTGGCCTCGGAGGTCGTCTCCTTGAGCTCGCCGCGAAGGCGCGTGCTCTCCTTGCCCAGGTCGATGCCAGTGAGCATCTGCTTCACCGCCTCGGCGCCGATGCCGACCGTGAAGGCGTCCTCGCCGAACTCGTCCTGCTTCGACTGGTACTGGTCCTCGTTCAGCAGCTGATGAAGCTTGAGGTCCGTCAGGCCGGGCTCGAGCACAACGTAGCTCTCGAAGTACAGGACCTTCTCCAGCTCCTTCAGCGACATGTCGACCATCAAGCCGACGCGGCTGGGCAGCGACTTCATGAACCAGATGTGCGCGACCGGGCTGGCGAGCTCGATATGACCCATGCGCTCACGACGCACCTTGGCCAACGTCACCTCGACGCCGCACTTCTCGCAGATGATGCCGCGGAACTTCATCCGCTTGTACTTGCCGCAGAGGCACTCGTAATCCTTGATGGGCCCGAAGATCCGGGCGCAGAACAGCCCGTCCCGCTCCGGCTTGAAGGTGCGGTAGTTGATCGTCTCGGGCTTCTTGATCTCGCCGTAGGACCAGGAGCGGATCTGCTCCGGCGAGGCGATCGTGATCTTGATCTGATCGAAGGTGACGGCCTGGCCAGTCTGGCCAAGGATCTTCATCAGCTCGTTCATGGGCCTTCCTTCTAAGTCCAGCCTGCCGCGGCAAGCCGCGGCACAATCAGCGGCCGGCCCCGCTGGGAAGGGGCCGGCGCGATCCTCATTGGGTCGTTCAGGAGCCGCGGTTCTCGAGGTCCACGTTCAGGCCAAGGGACTTCAACTCCTTGGTCAGCACGTTGAAGGACTCGGGAATGCCGGCCTCGAAGGTGTCCTGGTCGCGCACGATCGCCTCGTAGACCTTCGTGCGGCCGGAAACGTCGTCCGACTTCACCGTCAGCATTTCCTGCAGCGTGTAGGCCGCGCCGTAAGCCTCCAGCGCCCAGACCTCCATTTCGCCGAAACGCTGGCCGCCGAACTGCGCCTTTCCGCCCAGCGGCTGCTGGGTGACGAGCGAGTAGGGGCCGATGGACCGCGCGTGGATCTTGTCGTCCACGAGGTGGTGCAGCTTCAGCATGTAGATGTAGCCGACGGTGACCTTGCGCTCGAAGCGCTCGCCCGTCCGTCCGTCCACCAGCCAGACCTGCCCGGACCGGTCGAGCCCCGCCTTGTCGAGCATGCGCTCGATGTCGGAAGGGCGCGCGCCGTCGAACACCGGGGTCGCGATCGGGACGCCGCGGCGCAGGTTCTCACCGAGATCGAGGAGTTCCTCCTCCCCGAGGTTGGCGATCTGCGTCGCCGTCTCCTCATCCTCGAAGACGTCCGCGAGCTTCTCCAGGAGCGGCTCGCGGTTGGCACCGGCGCGGCGGTAATCCTCGACCAGCTCGCCAATCTGCTTGCCGAGGTTGGCACAGGCCCAGCCCAGATGCGTCTCCAGGATCTGCCCGACGTTCATGCGCGACGGCACGCCGAGCGGGTTTAGCACGAGGTCCACCGAGGTCCCGTCCTCCAGGAACGGCATGTCCTCGATCGGCACGACGCGGGAGACGACACCCTTGTTCCCATGACGCCCGGCCATCTTGTCGCCCGGCTGCAGCTTGCGCTTCACCGCGACGAAGACCTTGACCTGCTTCATGACGCCGGGCGGCAGCTCGTCGCCGCGCTGCAGCTTCTCGACCTTGCTCTCGAAGCGCTTCTGCAGACGCTCGACAGCAGCGTCGAACTCGCGCTTCAGCGCCTCGATCTCGGCCTGCACCGCATCGTCGGTCACGCCGATCTGGCGCCAAGTCATGCGGTTGAACTCGTCCAGCACGTCGTCGGTGATGACCGTGCCCTGCTTGACGCCCTTGAAACCACCCGCGGCCTTGCGGTTCAGCAGCTTCTCGCGGAGACGGCCGGTAAAGGACCGCTCCTGGATTGCGCGCTCGTCGTCGCGGTCCTTCGCCAGGCGCTCGATCTCCGCCCGCTCGATCGCCATGGCGCGTTCGTCCTTGTCCACGCCGCGGCGGGAGAAGACCCGAACGTCCACGATCGTACCGGACACGCCCGGAGGCAGGCGCAGCGACGTATCGCGCACGTCAGACGCCTTCTCACCGAAGATGGCGCGAAGGAGCTTCTCCTCCGGCGTCATCGGGCTCTCGCCCTTCGGCGTGACCTTGCCGACGAGGATGTCGCCCGGCTGCACCTCGGCACCGATGTAGACGATGCCCGCCTCATCAAGGTTGCGCAGCGCTTCCTCGCCGACATTCGGGATGTCGCGGGTGATCTCCTCCTGGCCCAGCTTCGTGTCGCGGGCGCTCACCTCGAACTCATCGATGTGGATGGACGTGAACACGTCATCCCGCGCGATGCGCTCGCTAATGAGGATGGAGTCCTCGAAGTTGTAGCCGTTCCAGGGCATGAACGCGCAGAGTACGTTCCGGCCCAGGGCCAGCTCGCCCAGCTCCGTCGAAGGCCCGTCGGCGATGATGTCGCCGGAGCGTACTTCCTCGCCCACGCGCACAAGCGGACGCTGGTTGATGCAGGTGGACTGGTTGGAACGCTGGAACTTCCGGAGACGGTAGATGTCGACGCCCCGCGTCGTGCCGTCATCGCCCGTCGCCCGCACCACGATGCGCGCGCCGTCGATGGAGTCCACCACGCCGTCACGCCGCGCCACGATGGAAGCACCGGAATCCCGCGCGACCGCGGCCTCCATGCCAGTGCCCACCAGCGGCGCGTCGGACTGCACGAGCGGCACCGCCTGCCGCTGCATGTTGGAGCCCATCAGCGCGCGGTTCGCGTCGTCGTTCTCAAGGAACGGGATCAACGCGGCCGCGACGGACACCAGCTGCTTCGGCGAGACATCGATCGCGGTGACCTCTTCCGGCTTCACGAGCCGGAAGTCACTGCCCTGGCGCACGGAGACCAGCTCCGACCGGAACTCACCGGTCGAGCGGTCCACTTCGGCGTCGGCTTGCGCGACAACGAGCTTCTCTTCCTCCATCGCGGACAGGTACCGGGGCTCACCGACGATCTTGCCGTCGCGGACCATCTGGTAGGGCGTCTCGATGAAGCCGTACTTGTTCACCTTCGCGAAGGTCGCGAGCGAGTTGATCAGGCCGATGTTCGGCCCTTCCGGCGTCTCGATCGGGCAGATTCGGCCGTAATGCGTCGGGTGCACGTCGCGCACCTCGAAGCCGGCGCGCTCCCGAGTCAGGCCGCCCGGCCCGAGCGCGGAGAGGCGCCGCTTGTGCGTCACTTCCGAGAGCGGGTTGGTCTGGTCCATGAACTGCGACAGCTGCGAGGAGCCGAAGAACTCCCGCACCGCGGCCGCCGCCGGCTTCGCGTTGATCAGGTCGGTGGGCATGACGGTGTCGATATCCACCGACCCCATCCGCTCCTTGATCGCGCGCTCCATGCGGAGCAGGCCGACGCGGTACTGGTTCTCCATCAGCTCGCCGACCGAGCGCACCCGGCGGTTGCCGAGATTGTCGATGTCGTCGATCTGGCCCTTGCCGTCCTTCAGCTCGAGCAGCGTGCGGACCGTGGCGATGATGTCGTGCTTGCGCAGCGTACGCTGGGTGTCCGGCGCCTGCTCCATCGAGAAGCCGAGGCGCATGTTCATCTTCACGCGGCCGACGGCCGAGAGGTCGTAGCGGTCGGGGTCGAAGAACAGGCCGCGGAACAGCGTCTCCGCAGTCTCGGGCGTCGGCGGCTCGCCCGGGCGCATGACGCGGTAGATGTCCATCAGCGCGTCTTCGCGGTTGGAGTTCTTGTCCACCGCGAGCGTGTTGCGGATCCAGGGGCCGACGGTCTGGTCGATGGCGAGCGTCGGCAGCTTGTCGTAGCCCGCTGCCTCGATGGCCGCGAGCTTCGCCTCGGTCAGCTCGTCGCCGGCCTCGGCGTGGATCTCACCGGTGGACAGGTCCACGAGATCCTCGGCCACGAAGCGGCCGAGCAGATCGAGGCGCCCGACGAGCACCTCCTTCGTGCCGTCCTCCGCGATCTTGCGGGCGGCGCGCGGCGTCAGCTTCGCATCCTTCTTCGCGACCACGGCCCCCGTTGCCGCGTCCACCAGGTCCTCCGCCAGCTTCACGCCACGGAAGGAATCCGGGTTGTACGGCCGCGACCAGCCCTGCGGCCCGCGGGAGAAGACGACCTGCGCGTAGAACGCCGACAGGATCTCCTGCGCGTCCATGCCGCGAATCTCGGAAACCTCGACCGGCGTCGTGCCGCGCTGCGCACGCAGCGCCTCGGTCTCCGTGCCATCCAGCGCGTAGAGCAGCGTCGTCGCCGGCAGCTTCCGCTTCCGGTCGATGCGGACGTAGCAGATGTCCTTTGCGTCGAACTCGAAGTCGAGCCATGAGCCGCGATAGGGGATCACCCGCGCCGCGAAGAGGAACTTGCCGGAAGAATGCGTCTTGCCCTTGTCGTGGTCGAAGAACACGCCGGGCGAGCGATGCATCTGGGAGACGATGACGCGCTCCGTCCCGTTCACGATGAACGTGCCGTTCTCCGTCATCAGGGGGATATCCCCCATGTAGACGCCCTGCTCCTTGATGTCGCGGATCGAGCGGGCGCCGGTATCCTCGTCGATGTCCCAGACGATCAGGCGCAGATGGGCCTTCAGCGGGGCGGCGAAGGTCAGGCCGCGCTGGATGCACTCCTCCACGTCATACTTCGGCTCCTCGAACTCGTAGCGCACGAACTCGAGCGACCCGCGGCCCGCGAAGTCGTTGATCGGAAAAACGGAGCGGAAGACCTCCTGCAGGCCCGTGTTCGTGCGCTGCGCCGGATCAACCTCCATCTGCAGGAAGGTCTCGTAAGACGCGCGCTGGACGTCGATCAGGTTCGGCATCGGCGCCACCTCGGGCAGCCGCCCGAAGGACTTGCGAAGACGCTTCCGCGTGCCGAACCCCTTGCCGTCGAAGCCCTTGCTGATAGCGTTCATGCAGTCCTGCTTCCCTCTGCCCGTCCGCCACGCGCCCCCGTGGCGGACCGCCCAATCTCGTGGCCAGAGCCCAACCTTCGCGGCCAGGGCATCCAGCGAAATGCGGGCACGGGCGGAAACCCGTTGGTTTCCGCCCGGCCCGAACATCATGTCTGCACCCGCGGGATATAGGCCCCCGCAGGCTGGAAGTCACGCCCAGGCGAAATCCGGTGAAGGACCGATTCGCCGCCTCAGCCTTCGGCCTCAGCGGCTCGGACCTTACTTGACTTCGACCTTGGCGCCGTTCTCCTCGAGGACCTTGCGGATCTTCTCCGCCTCGTCCTTCGAGACGCCTTCCTTCACAGTCTTCGGCGCACCCTCGACCAGATCCTTGGCTTCCTTGAGGCCCAGGCCGGTGATGGTGCGGATCTCCTTGATCACGTTGATCTTCTTGTCGCCGCCGGCGGCAAGGATCACCGTGAACTCGGTCTGCTCCTCGACGGGAGCGGCAGCGGCGGCACCGCCGCCGGCAGCCGGGGCGGCCGCCATGGCGACGGGCGCCGCGGCGGAAACGCCCCACTTCTCCTCGAGCATCTTGGAGAGCTCGGCGGCCTCCAGGACGCTGAGGGAGGACAGCTCGTCAACGAGCTTCGCGAGATCGGCCATCGTGTGTGTCCCTTGATCTAGTGGCTTGGCTTGATAGTTGCAACCCGATCAGCAACCGTTCCGCCGCTGATCGGAAATCGTCTCGTCACGCGGCTTCTGCCTGGTCCCCGGCATTTGCCTTGTCGGCATATGCCTTCAGCACCCGCGCCACCTGCCCGGCCGGAGCCTGCAGGACGCCCGCGATGCGCGTGGCCGGGGTCTGGATCAGACCCACGAGCTGCGCCCGGAGCGTTTCGAGCGACGGCAGCTCGGACAGCGACTTCACCCCGGCGGGGTTCAGCAACTGGTCACCGAGGGCCGCGCCCAGGACGACGAACTTGTCGTTGCCCTTGGCGAACTCCAGCGCCGTCTTCGCCACCGCCACGGGGTCCCGGGACCACGCGAGCGCGGTCGGACCCTTCAGCAGGGGCGTGATGGCCTGAAAGCGGGTGCCGTCGAGGGCGAGGCTGGCCAGCCGGTTCTTCGCGACCTTGTAGGTCACCCCGGCCGCCCGCATGCGGCGCCGCAGGTCGTCCACCGCCGCGACCGTGAGCCCGTCATTCCGGGCCACGAGCACGAAGGAGGTCTCCGCGAACGCCGTACCGAGCGTCGAGACGAACTCGCGCTTCTCCGTACGATCCAACGCACGTCTCCAACGAAGGCCAGGATCTGGTGGAGGGACCCCGGCCGGTTCACGCGGGGGCGCACCCTCTCGGGCGCACCCCGGTTCGCCTGTCAGATCAAGCCGGAAGCCAAGCCACGACCGGCGGGACACCCCGCCGGGCCGTTTCGTCTGGCACCCCGTCTCCCCGTTGCGCGGCGAACCGCATCAAAGCCCCTACTCGGGCCACACCGGGTCTCGGACAGGTTTCGGGCGGGTCTCCCCGCCCTGCCCATGGCGGCCACGAAGGACCGCCATGAATTTCGTTCAGCCGGCCCCGTTACGCAGATAGGGTCGCCGGATCCACCTTGATGCCGCGCCCCATCGTCGAGGACACGGCGACCTTCTTCACGTAGGTGCCCTTGGCACCCGACGGACGGGCGCGCTGGATGGCGTCCACGAAAGCCTTCGCGTTCTCGAGGAGCTTGCCCTCCTCGAAGGAGGCCTTGCCGATGCCGGCATGGACGATGCCCGCCTTCTCGGCCCGGAACTCCACCTGGCCGGCCTTGGCGGCGGTGACCGCACCCTTCACGTCCATCGTGACGGTGCCGAGCTTCGGGTTCGGCATGAGGCCGCGCGGCCCGAGCACCTTACCCAGCCGACCGACGAGGCCCATCATGTCGGGCGTCGCGATGCAGCGGTCGAAGTCCATCGTGCCGCCCTGGACCGTCTCCATCAGGTCCTCGGCGCCGACGATGTCGGCCCCGGCGGCGCGCGCCTCCTCGGCCTTCGGGCCGCGGGCGAAGACGGCGACGCGGACGGTCTTGCCCGTGCCATTCGGCAGACCGACGACACCGCGGACCATCTGGTCGGCATGGCGCGGGTCGATGCCGAGGTTCATGGAGATCTCGATCGTCTCGTCGAACTTGGCGGTCGCGCCCTTCTTGGCCAGCGCGACGGCCTCGGCGAGGGCATAGGCCTTCTCGGCCTCGAGGCCTTCGGACACGGCGCGGAGGCGCTTGGAAACCTTCGGCATGGTCAGCCCTCCACCACCTGCATGCCCATCGAGCGGGCGGAGCCGGCGAGCATGCGGACGGCCGATTCCACCGTCTCGCAGTTCATGTCCTTCATCTTGACCTTGGCAATCTCCTCCAGCTGCGACCGGGTCACGCGGCCGATGGTGCCGCCCTTGCCCGGGGTCTGGGAGCCCTTGTCGAGCTTCGCCGCCTTCATGAGGAAGTAGGTGTTCGGCGGGGTCTTCGTGATGAAGGAGAAGGTGCGGTCCGTGAACGCGGTGATGACCACCGGCGTCGGCGTGCCGGGCTCCATGCCCTGGGTCGCCGCGTTGAATTCCTTCACGAAGGCCATGATGTTCAGGCCGCGCTGGCCGAGGGCGGGGCCCACCGGCGGCGACGGGTTGGCCTTGCCGGCCGGGATCTGCAGCTTGATGTAGCCGGCGATTTTCTTCGCCATGACTACCTCCTTTCAGTCGGAGGCCCGCGGTGCATGCGGCCCGGCCGATGGCGGCCCAGACCTCCCGCGTTCCTGTGAAAAACGGCACGGCCGGCAAGACCCGGCCGTGCTGCGGCCCCGCTCTTAGACCCCCTCCCCCGTCCTGTCCAGCATGAAGGGAGCCCGCGGCGGGAACGGCGCCTCAGGCCGCCCGTGGCACCAGGACCGTTACGTCCGGCGGCTCGGCAAGGGTCGCGAGCAGCCGCCCCAGGTCACCGCGCGCCTCGCGCCACGTGAGATAGCGGCGCTGGTGCTCCCGGCTTTCCCAGCCCTGCTCCAGGACGATCACCTCGGGCCGGTCGGCATCGGTCAGCGTACGGCTGTACCGGCAGCCCTCCGCCCGGCGCGTCTCGGGAAGAGCCTCGGCGAGGATCGCGAGTGTCTCTATCGGCGCCCGGGAGACGAGGCGGAGCGTTACGCCGACGCCGGCACCCGCCTCCCGCACGGCATCCACCACGTGTCGCGCGACGGCGGCCGCCGAGGCCGGGTTCTGCCCCGTGACGAGATGAGCGTCGCGAACGGCGTGGGCCTGGAAGGCCGGGCCGCCCTCGAACATGGCCCCGAGCTCCTGCAGGCGCGTCTCGAGTAGGAACGGCATCGCCTCGGTCAGCCCGATGGCCGCCTCCTCGGCGTTCGTGAAGGCATTGACGCGGCGGCCCGCCACGATCGGCCGGCCGTCTCCGCGCCGTGCCGCGAGCAGCCCGGCGGGACCATGACAGACGGCGGCGACCACGCCGCCCCGGTCGAACAGCGACCCGACAAGCCGGGCCAGCGGCTCGCTCCCCGGCAGGTCCCACATCGTACCGTGCCCGCCGGGCAGGAACACGCCGTCATAGCGGCCGGCATCCGCCTCGGCGACGGGAAAGGCACCCCGCAGAAGAGCCATGGCGCCGGGGTCGCGGAGGAACCGGGCAACGGACGGCTCGTTCGCCCCGACCGCTGCCTCGAGGGAGCACGGGTCGTGCGGCGGGGGGCCACCGGCGACGGAGGCAATCTCCACCTCGATGCCAGCATCACGGAAGATCCAGTAGGGGGTGGCGAGTTCCTCCCAATGGAAGCCGGTGCGGCGGCCGGTGTCGCCGAGGGCGGCGTGGCTCGTGGTGACAATGAGGAGGCGGGGCATCTGGCCCTCCGGACGGGGTTTCGCGCCGGGCACCATGCCCGTCGCCGACACCCCGTCAGTTGCGTCCACGGCCATGAAATCAGAAATCGGAAGTGATGATGCTCCGTATCATCGAGTTTTGCTGATGGATCAGCCGGGGCAGGCGGCCGCGAAGGCATCCCGGACGGCGTGGCGGAACCACACCTCGCCCGGATCGCGGTCGAGCGGCGCGCGCCAGGCGAGCGCGTTCGCGACGGGGGGCATGGCAACCGGCGGCGCCTCGATCGTGAGGCCGCCGAGGGCAGCCAGCCGCGCCGCCACAAAGTCCGGCACCGTCGCGAGCCGGTCCGTCCCCGGCAAGACGGCGAGCAGCAGCGCGAAGGAGGAGACACCGACCGCGACGCGCCGCGCCATCCCCCGATCGCCGAGGAGGCGGTCGAGTGGCCCAGCAAGGTCCCCCGCCGGCGTCACAAGGGCATGCGGGCGTGCGCAGAAGGCGTCCAGGTCGCCCGCCACGGGCGGGCTCGCGGCGTCGCGGAGCAGGACCCAGGGCGCGTGGCGCAGGACGCGAACCTTGGCCGTTGCCGGCGCATCGTCCCGCAGCCACCCCGCGACGGTGCCGACCTCACCGACCCCCAGCATCGCGGGCAGCGTGCGGTAGTCGCCGACGCGGAGGACGAGATCGCAGGCCGGGGCTTCCTCCCGCAGCCGCGCCGACAGGATCGGCAGCGCGGCGAAGGCGAAGGCATCCGTGCAGCCGAGCCGAAAGATCCGCGCGTCGTGCCCCGGCACGAAGGGCCGCGCCCCGGCCATTGCTTCCACGAGCCCGAGCAGATGCGGCCGTGCGGCCTCCGCGATCTCCAGCGCGCGCGGCGTCGGTTCCATGCCGCGCCCCGTCCGCACGAGCAATTCGTCGCGGAAAAGGTCGCGCAGACGCGCCAGCGCCGCGGAGGCCGCGGGCTGTGACACGCCAAGGCGACGCGCGGCCGGGGTCACCCCGCGCTCCTCGACGAGGGCGACGAGCGTCACGAGCAGGTTGAGGTCGGGCGTGGCAGCCAAGGCGCGCGCCGTGGTCGTAGAGGCCGGGGGCCGCGCCGATGCAGTCCGCCCGACCCTAAATCACGTCGCGATTCACGTCCTTATACAGCAGGTACTCGCAGACCTCGTTGCCCGTCGCGTAGATCTGCTGCGGCACGAAGGGGCCCATCCAGACGAAGTCGCCGGTCCAAAGCTCGTGCCAATCGCGCCCCAATAGCTGCAGCGCCTGGCCCTGGAGCATGACCATCCCATGCTCCATGACATGCGTCTCAATGCACCAGAAATGCGCGCCAGGCTGGTAGCACATGATGTTCATCTCGAAATCCATGGCCATGTCGGCGGTCCCGAGGAGGAGGTGCCGCCACCGCGGCCCGTTGTCCTCCCGCCGCGCGGTGTCGCGGTGGCCGACGATGGGGCGGGGCTGCGCCAGCACGGCCCGCGGCTCCTCGTAGGGCTTGCGCACCCAGATCAGGCGCGCCTCCTCCGGGCCCGCGTTGAAGATCCGGACGTCCTGGCCGTTTGGAAAGTAGACGTAGCCGCCGGGCGTCAGCGTGACGGCGGCCCCCTCCACCTCCGCCTCCACCGTCCCGGATAGGACGTAGAAGAACGCCTGCGCGTCGCTTTGCAGTTCCGCGGGCTGGGGTCCCCAGGCCTTCGGCGGCATGATCAGCAGCGCCTGGGCAAAACGCGCGCCCATCCGCGGCGTCGTCTGGAACCGGACGATGCAGCCCGGCCAGGCCGGCAACAGGCTGTCCATGATCCCCTCCGGCGGGAAGACGCAGTAGTGCGGCGTCAGCATCGTCCGGTTGTGGCCGATGATGCCGGGCGGTGGGTTCGGGGTCGGGACGCGCATCGGGGTGCCTCGGGGTGGTGGGGCTGCGCACCACGCCCGCCCCCAAGGTCAAGCCGCGGCCGTCAGGCCGCGGCGGCGCGGTCCATCGCGGCCGGCACGCTGAAGTCGGGCAGGGTCAACACCGCCAGGACCATCTCGCCCGCGCTCGTCAGCCGCAGGCGCTCGCGCGGGTCCACCTCCACGGCGCTGCCGGCCCGTAGCGCCTGACCATCCGCCGCCCCCTCTCCCGACAGCACGTACAGCAGCGTGCGGGCAGGCCCGCCCTCCTTCGCGACGCCGCCCCGTGAAACCCGGATCTGACCGATCCGCACTCCCCGCTCCGTCAGCCGCCCGAAGTCGCGCCGCGCGACGCCCGGCCCGTCCTCCAGCCAGGCAAAGGCGTCTGGGTGCATCACGACGGGGGATCGGAAGCGAGGCCGCGGATAGACGACCGGCGTGCCCATCACGTGCTGCCAGACCGCTTCGTACCCATCCTGGTTCCGCTTCACGCCGGGCGGAAGGTTCGTCTCCTTGTCCCGAAAGAAGACGCCGTCGCGGAAGGTACCGAGCTTCGACAGCTCCGCCGCGCCGCCGAAGAGCGCCTGATATGGCATGAAGCCGGACCCGGTCGGCGCGCCGGATTGCAGCAGCAGCTGTTCCGACGGTCCGTCGGCCGCGATCGTGTAGTAGGTCCCCTCGCCGTAGTAGCCGACCTCACCGGGCCGGAGGAGGTCCGCCTTCCCGTCGCCGAACTCGCCCATCAGCTGCCAGCGCACCTGGTCGAAGTTGTGCCGGTGGCGCGGCGCATCATAGCGCGTCTCGACCCTCGCGATGGACAGCTCGTAGCAGTCCGGCGCCCCGGCGGGGCCCGTCAGGAGGTGCTTGAAGGCGATTCCACCTTCCCGGTGCGAGGTGCGGGGGACGGTGAAGGGGATCTCGTCCCCATGGACCACGCGCATGGCTTCCCTCCTCGGTCGTAGGACGATATCGTAGGACGGAGATGCTGGACGCCGCAACGCTTTCCCGCGTGGACCAGGTTGCCCTCGCCGTGCGGGAGAGGGTGGCCGGAGGCGCCTACGTCCCGGGCCAGCGCATCGTCGAAGCCGCGGTCGCGGCCGAATTCGGCGCCTCCCGGGGCGTTGTACGCGAGGCCTTCCGGCGCCTCGCCGCGGAGGGCGTGCTGGACCTGGAGCCACACCGCGGCGCGGTGGTCCGCCGACTCGCCCGCGCCGACGTCCAGGCCATCGCCCCGATCCGGGAGGTGCTGGAAGGCCTCGCCGCCCGGCTCGCCGCAGGCGCCTCGGGTGCGGCCGCCCCGCTGCGCACCTCCCTCGCTGCCCAGCATGCGGCGGAGGCGTCGGATGACCCCGTTGGCGCCTTCGCGCGGGAGAACCTGGCCTTCCACGGCCTGATCCTCGACCTCGCCGACAACCCTCGGCTGGCGGAGAGCCTGCGCCCGCTCTCCACCCCCTTGTCACGCATGACCTACGCCCGGCTGCTCAGCCGCGCGGCGCGGGACCGGGCGCGCGCGGAGCACGTGCGGGTGGTCGAGGCCCTCATCGCCGGCGACGGCGCAGCGGCGGAGGCCACCATGCGCGCCCATGTCCGCTCGGCATCCGAGGAGCTGCTGCGCCTGCCGCACCCGCTTCTCGCCTGACGTCACCACGGCCGCAGAGACGGCCGCCCCGAGAGGAAACGATGCACCGACGCCCCCTCCTGCTTTCCGCCCTGGCCGCGGCCGCTGCCCGCCCCGCACGGGCCGACGACCTGCCGCGCGGGCCGTTCCGCATCGTCAGCGGCTTCGCGCCGGGTGGGTCCATCGACACCCTCGCCCGCTTCCTGGCGCGCCTGGCGCAGGACCGGACGGGGCGGACCTTCGTCGTGGAGAACCGTCCCGGCGCGGGCGGTACGCTCGGCGCGTCGGCCGCGGCGCGCGCGGCCCCGACCGGCGAGACGCTCCTGATCGGAGATGTCGGCACGATCGGCACGGCGAAGGTCTTCTTCCGGGACCTGCCCTACGACTCCGAAGCCGACTTCGTCCCCGTGATCCTCGCCGCGACCCAGCCGATCGTCATGGTGACGGCGACGACGCCCACCTCCCTCCCCGACCTGATCGCCCGCGCCCGCGCCAATCCCGGCCGGCTGACGCATGGCGCCGCGGGCGTCGGCAACCTCACCCACCTGCTCGGGGAAGAGCTCCGTCGCCGCGCCGGGATCGAGATGACGGACATCCACTACCGATCCGGCGGCGAGGGGATCACCGCAGCCCTGAAGGGCGAGGTGGACCTGTCCTTCTTCTCGCTCGCGACGGCGCTGCCGCATCTCCGCTCCGGCGCGGCCCGGGCGCTGGCGGTCCTGGAGCCAGGGCGCCTGCCCGACTACCCCGACCTGCCACCCGCCGCGGAGACCCTGCCCGGCTACGTCGCGGCCTTCTGGTACGGCCTGCATGCCCCCGCCGCGACGCCGCCCGCGACAGTCCAGGCCCTGAACGCCGCCCTCAACGCCGGACTCCGCGACGCGGAGGCGACGCGGAATCTCACCGCGGCCGGGTTCCGCGTCGGCGGCGGCACGCCGCAGGACTACGGCGCCGTGGTCGCGCGGGAGCGGGAGACCTGGGGCGCGGTGATCCGGCGGCTGGGGCTGGAGGGAACGGGCGGTCGCTGAGGCTGCGGTCTCCTATCGTCGCGCAGTGGTTGGCGCTGAGGCGACGGGTGCAAGCGACATCCCGCCGGCGCCGCATGGGTCTCACAGGGGCGAGGCTGTCGCCTGCTTCCTGACCGCCCAGCGGGCCACCGCGTAGGCAAGCGGGCCGACGACCGCGCCGACCAACAACCCGCCGAGCGCGAGGTGTTCCCCCGCAGGCAGCGCCTGGATCAGCCAGGCCGGCCCGTGCTTCGGGATCCAGTGCGGCCCGTGGCCGGGCATGAGGAGGCGCCCGATCTCATATTCCAGCGGTATGAGGATCGCGTGCGTCAGCGGGTTGCCGAACAGGACGCAGGCCGCTCCTGCCGCGGGAAGGCTCCCGCGGACCAGGAAGGCAGCGGTCGCCGCAAAGATCAGGTGCAGCCCGAAGGCGGGGAGCATCGCCGCGAAGGCCCCCGCGCCGATGCCGCGCGCCACCTTGGACGGGCCGCCGGGCGAAGCGAGGAGGCCCGCCCAACCCGTCCGGAGCCGGGCCGCCAAGCGCGCGAGCAGCGCGTCAGACCTTCTCGACCTGCCCGTATTCCAGGTCCACGGGCGTCGCGCGGCCGAAGATCGAGACGCTGACCTTCACGCGGCCCTTCTCCTCGTCCACTTCCTCCACGGTGCCGTTGAAGGAGGTGAAGGGACCGTCTGCGACGCGCACCTGCTCGCCGACCTCGAAGACGATGGCGGGGCGTCGCGGCTTCTCTGCGGTATCCTGGACCTGCTGCAGCATCCGCATCGCCTCCCGCTCGGGGATCGGCTGCGGCTTGTTGCGGGCGCCGAGGAAGCCCGTGACCTTCGGGGTGTCCTTCACGAGGTGCCACGCCTCGTCGGACATCTCCATCTTCACCAGGACATAGCCGGGGAAGAACTTCTTCTCGGCGTTGACCTTCTGGCCGCGGCGGACCTCAACGACCTGCTCGGACGGGACGAGGACGTCGTCGATCGCCTCGGCCAGGCCCTTCTGGGCAGCCTGTTCCTTGATCTGCTGGGCGATCTTCTTCTCGAAGCCCGAGTAGACGTGGACGACGTACCACTTCTTGTCGGCCATGATGCCGGTAGCCTCCTGTCTCGCATCCCGGCCTCCGGCCCCTCTCGCTGGGGACCTCCGACGCGGGACGCGTCCGAATGTTGTGCCCTTCCGGCCGGGCAGGCCGCGGGGACTGGCCGGCCCGAGGGCCGTCGGTCCGCGAAACGCGTCAGCCGAACCCGAAGAGGACCCGCATGGCAAGACGGATCACCTGGTCCACGACGACGAAGAACACCGCGGCCAGCGCCGAGAGCGCCATCACCAGCCCCGTGGTGATGAGCGTTTCCTTGCGGGAGGGCCAGGTGACCCGGCCCACCTCCTGCCGGACCTCGCGCAGATAGGCGAGGGGATCGATACGGGCCAAGCGGGGCCTCCGGGGCGCGCTCCCCGCGCCGCCGGGGCGGGAGGGACGGCGCGTAGGGTGAACGACAAGCGCGGCCGGCAGGCCTGGCAGGGGCGGAGGGTCTCGAACCCCCAACCTCCGGTTTTGGAGACCGGCGCTCTAGCCAATTGAGCTACGCCCCTACGGCCGGGGCCGCGCAGGGGCCGTGGCTTACGGCAAGGCCGTTCGCCTGTCGAGGGGATCGCCCGGCGTCAGGCCCGGACCGGGTCGCGCACGACGAGCGTCCCGCCCAGCTTATCGTGCCAGCACTGCCGCCGGCCGTCCCGGATCATCCAGAGATACCCGAAGCCCAAGGGAATCGCGGACAGCAGGTAGCCGAAGTAGCGTAGCGCGAGACGCGGCCAGGGCGGCACGCCGCCGGTCGCGGCGTCCACGACGCGCAGTCGCAGCAGCATCTTCCCCGGCGTCGCCTGCCGCGTGACCCAGAACAGGATGACGACGCAGGCCCAGATCAGGTTCAGCAGGATGTCGGCGCCCGGCGAGAGGTCCGTGCCGCCCTTCAGCCCGAGTCCGATGGACGCCAGCACGTAGGAGGCCGGGATCATCCAGGCCGCGTCGAGGATGCTCGCGACGACGCGCACCCAGAAGCCGGCGAGGACCGCTTCCCCGTACCGCGTGTCGCTCATCCACCCCGCCTCCACACGGACGAAGGGCGGGCCACCTTCCGGCAGCCCGCCCCCCCAGCGTCCCGCCCGAGGGCGGGCCTATTACTTCTCGATGCTCGCGACGACGCCGGCGCCGACCGTGCGGCCGCCCTCGCGGATGGCGAAGCGCAGGCCCTCGTCCATGGCGATCGGGGCGATCAGCTCGACCTCCATCGTCACGTTGTCCCCCGGCATCACCATCTCCACGCCCTCCGGCAGCTTCACCACCCCCGTCACGTCGGTGGTCCGGAAGTAGAACTGCGGCCGGTAGTTCGTGAAGAACGGCGTGTGACGCCCGCCCTCCTCCTTCGTCAGCACGTACGCCTCGGCCTTGAACTTCGCGTGCGGCTTGATCGAGCCAGGCGCCGCAAGAACCTGCCCGCGCTCCACCTCCTCACGCTTCGTCCCGCGCAGCAGCGCCCCGATGTTGTCGCCCGCCTCGCCCTGGTCCAGCAGCTTCCTGAACATCTCGACGCCCGTCACCGTCGTCTTCACCGTGTCCTTCAGCCCGACGATCTCGATCTCCTCGCCGACCTTCACCACGCCGCGCTCCACGCGCCCTGTCCCACCGTCCCGCGCCCGGAGATCGAAAACACATCCTCGATCGGCATCAGGAACGGTCGGTCCTTCGGACGCTCCGGCTGCGGAATGTAGGCGTCCACCGCCTCCATCAGCTTCAGGATCGCCTGCTCGCCGATCTCAGGCGACTTGTCCTCCAGCGCCATCAGCGCCGAACCATGGATGATCGGGATCTCGTCGCCCGGGAACTGATACGACGAGAGGAGCTCGCGCACCTCCATCTCCACCAGCTCCAGCAGGTCAGGGTCCGCCATGTCCACCTTGTTCAGGAACACCACCAGCGCCGGCACGCCCACCTGCCGCGCCAGCAGGATGTGCTCCCGCGTCTGCGGCATCGGACCGTCCGCCGCCGACACCACGAGGATCGCCCCGTCCATCTGCGCCGCACCCGTGATCATGTTCTTCACGTAGTCGGCGTGCCCAGGGCAGTCCACGTGCGCGTAGTGACGGTTGTCCGTCTCGTACTCCACGTGCGCCGTCGAGATCGTGATCCCCCGCGCACGCTCCTCCGGCGCCTTGTCAATCTGGTCGTACGCCGTGAACGTCGCACCACCCTTCTTCGCCAGCACCTTCGTGATCGCCGCCGTCAACGACGTCTTGCCGTGATCGACATGCCCGATCGTGCCGATGTTGCAGTGCGGCTTGTTCCGCTCGAACTTCGCCTTGGCCATTTTTGTCCTGTCCCGTTCGGGGCGCGGGGCCCCCGCCCACCGCCAGGGGGCGTGTTGCAGAAGGTCTCGTGTTCAGCGCGCGCAGGGCAGTGGAGCGGGTGACGGGAATCGAACCCGCACAGCCAGCTTGGAAGGCTGGAACTCTACCATTGAGCTACACCCGCCCGGTTCGTGCCGCGGACGCACCGGAATCCGGAACCCCCGCTTCTCGCGCGCCGCGCCTGCCGGTTGCGGGGACTGGTGGAGGGGGTTGGATTTGAACCAACGTAGGCTCACGCCAACGGATTTACAGTCCGTCCCCTTTAGCCACTCGGGCACCCCTCCACAGGGTCCCCAACCCCTGCGGGCGGGAGCGCGGCGGGTTAGCCGTATCGGAGCGGGGGTGTCAACGGCAGGGGCGGCGTGGCGTCGCGCTCTTCCGCCGCGGCGCCGCGGCGGCCAGGATGGGCGCATGCCTCCCCGACGCCCGCCCGGCCCGCCGTCTCCGCGTGGCGGACCTTCCCCCGGCGCAGGTTCGTTCCGGCCAGGCGGACCACCGCGCGCTGCGCGCGGTCCCGATGACCGCGCCGGTGGAAGGGAACGCGGGCCGCGGCGGGACGAGGTGCCGGAGCGACCCGCGCGACGTGAGGAGTGGCAAGCCACCGAGCGCGGGCCTCGCGGACTTCCACCGCGCAGCGCGGCGCCGGGCCGCGCGGAACGGCCGGTGACCCCTCCCTCGCGCAACCGCGGCGCGCCCGGGCCCGAAGGCCGCGAGGCCATCCCCAAGGAGGGCAGCGGCGTCGTTTGGCTGCATGGCCTGCATGCCGTGGCCGCGGCGCTGGCCAACCCGCGACGGCGCCTCCGCCGCCTCCTCATCACGGCCGAGGCCGAGGCCGCGCTGACCGAAAAGCTGCGATCCACCGGCGGCATCCCGAAGCGCGTCCAGGCCGAGCGGGTCGAGGACCGCTCGCGCTTCCACACCTTCCTGCCGGAGGACGCCGTCCACCAGGGCGCGGCGCTCCTGGCCGAGCCGCTCCCCTCCGTAAACCTGGACGACGCCCTCGCCGCCTCGCCCGGCCCGGTGCTGCTGCTGGACCAGGTGACGGACCCGCGGAACGTCGGCGCCATCCTCCGCTCCGCTGCAGCCTTCGGGGCGGCGGCCGTCGTCATGCAGGACCGGCACGCGCCGCCCGAGACGGGCGCCCTCGCCCGCGCGGCTTCGGGCGCGCTGGAAGTCGTGCCGGTGGTGCGGGAGGTGAACCTGGCCCGCACCATCCGGCACCTCCAGGACAAGGGCGCCTGGGTCATGGGCCTCGCCGGCGACGCCAAGCGCACCCTTGCCGAGGCCAAGCCGACGGACCGGCGTGCCGCTCTCGTCCTCGGCGCCGAGGGCAGCGGCCTGCGGCGCCTGCAACGCGAGACCTGCGACGAGCTGGTTCGCCTTCCCATCGCGCCCGCGATGGAAAGCCTGAACGTGTCGGCCGCTGCGGCCGTCGCGCTCTACGAAATCGCCCGCGACGCGGATGCGGGAGGAGACGAGGGATGACGGATGCCGTCGCGGAAATCCTGGCTGCCCGGCGCGACCACCGGAACCTGGACTTGGCCATGGCGGACCGGCCGGCGGACCTCGAAGCCGCCTACGCCCTGCAGCGCCGCCTCGCGCGCGAAATGGGCGAGGACCCGCCGGCCGGCTGGAAGATCGGCGCCACGACGACATCGATGCAGGCCTATCTTGGCCTGACCCATCCCTGCGCCGGCTTCACACCGCGCACCGGGCTGCGGGACGACCACGGTGAGTTCCGCTTCGCCGACTACGTGAAGCCCGGCGTCGAGTGCGAGATCGGGCTGCGCCTGCGCCACGGCATCGCGCCGGGCCGCCATGGCCGCGACGCGCTCGCCGACGCGGTAGAGCACGTCTTCGCGGCGATCGAGGTCGTGGACCAGCGCTACGGCGACTTCGCCTCGCTCGGCGCGCCGACGCTCATCGCGGACCAGGTCTTCCATGCCGGCGGCGTGATGGGGCACCCGGCCTCGGGCTGGCCGGGAATCGACCTCGCCGCGGCGCGCGGCTTCGTGTCGGTGGACGGGGCGGTAAGGGCGGAGGGCGTCGGCGCCGACCTGCTGGGCCACCCGTTGGACGCGTTGGGCTGGCTGGCCGATTCGGGGGCGGCCCATGCGTTCGGCGGCTTGCGGGCGGGGCAGGTCGTGTTCCTCGGCTCCGTGACGCCGCCGATCTGGCTGGACGGGCCGTGCCGCGTCAGCGTCTCCTTCGAACCTCTCGGCGAGGTGACCGCGTCCTTCGCGTGACGTGCGCCCGGCGGGAAGGATGCCTTAACCCGACCCGGCGCAACCTGCCGCCGCACCCGAGAGGGGCACCGTTCCGCCAGGATGGCCCGACAGAGAGGATGTTCCCTCATGCGGTCCTCCACGCGGGGTTCTGCCCCTTCGACCTGGCCGACCTCCCCCGACCCTGCCGCCTGGCAGGCCCTTCCCGACGACCTGCAACTGACCCTGGCGCAGGAAGCCATGCGCCGCGCCGCCGACACCCTGGCCGACCACGCCGAGCTGCTGGCGGCCGAGATGGAGAACGGCGCACTGCTCGATCAGGGCCGGACGGGACGCGCTGCGCCTCTTCGCCTCCGTCGTCAGGGCGACGAGCAGCGGCGGTTTCGCCTGCGCCGGGAGCGCGTGACGGGACGGTCGGTGGCGTGACCGGCCGGCGGGCGGTCGCGCGCGGTGCCGGGTGAGGGGATCGAACCCCCGACCTTCGGTTTACAAAACCGCTGCACTACCGCTGTGCTAACCCGGCCTGCGCCCGCGGAAGGACAGGATTTCCGCCCCTGCCGACGCCGGGCCCCCGCTCTCCGCGCGGACCTGGACGGCGGGGAGAGGGTAGCCCCGCGCCGTCCCGCGGGAAAGCCGCGGCGCGGTGCGGACCCGCCGTGGCTGGGGGGCGCCGATTCGGATCGTCGCGGGACAGGCAACGGCGCGATCCCTGCCCCAGCGCCGGAGCGCGAGCGGCGACAGGAGGGCCGCCGCGAGCCCGAACACCCCGATCAGGACGAGCATGTCCACCGTCTCCCAACGCCGGAAGCCCCCAGGACACTCCTGGTGGAACGGCACCCCGGCATCGTCCAACTATTTTGTCACGAATCCGTTTCGCGTGAAGGTCCTCACATCTCGTTCGTCGCGGGTTGGGGAGAACAAACCGTGCAAGCGGCGCGCGCCTGTCCTATCTCTGGCGGGCCATGGACACCCTGCCGACCAGCCTGTTCCACCCGATCCGCCGGCCGGTGCCGGCGGGCGGAAAGCCCCTCAAGGTCGTCTCCCCGTATGAACCCGCGGGCGACCAGCCCACGGCCATCGCGGAACTGGTGGAAGGCCTGCGGCGGAACGAGCGGGATCAGGTGCTCCTCGGCGTCACCGGATCCGGCAAGACCTTCACCATGGCCAAGGTCATCGAGGCGGTGCAGCGCCCCACCCTGATCCTCGCGCCGAACAAGACGCTGGCGGCGCAGCTCTACGGCGAGATGAAGTCGTTCTTCCCGGAGAACGCAGTCGAGTACTTCGTGTCCTACTACGACTACTACCAGCCGGAGGCCTACGTCCCGCGCACCGACACGTATATCGAGAAGGACGCGCAGATCAACGAGCAGATCGACCGCATGCGCCACGGCGCGACGCAGTCGCTGCTCGAGCGCCGCGACGTGATCATCGTCGCGTCGGTGTCCTGCATCTACGGCATCGGCTCGGTCGAGACCTACTCCAACATGATCATCAAGCTGGAGGTCGGCGGCCGGATCGAGCGCGACGCGCTGCTGAAGGCGCTGGTCGAGCAGCAGTACCGCCGAAACGACACGGCCTTCCAACGCGGCACCTTCCGCGTGCGGGGCGAGACGGTCGATGTCTGGCCGTCCCACCTCGAAGACCGGGCCTGGCGCATTTCGATGTTCGGCGACGAGGTGGACGGCCTGCGCGAGTTCGATCCGCTGACGGGCGAGATCGCGGGGGAGATGGAGCGCGTCGCGATTTACGCGAACTCCCACTACGTCACGCCGCGTCCCACGCTGATCCAGGCCATCCGCGACATCAAGGTGGAGTTGAAGGAAACGCTGGCGCGCCTGCACGCGGAGGGAAAGCTGCTCGAGGCGCAGCGCCTGGAGCAGCGCACGATCTTCGACATCGAGATGATGGAGACGACCGGTTCCTGCAAAGGCATCGAGAACTACTCCCGCTACCTCTCGGGCCGCGGCCCCGGCGAGCCGCCGCCGACGCTCTTCGAATACCTGCCGGAGGGCTCGCTGCTTGTCGTGGACGAGAGTCACGTCACGATCGGCCAGATCGGCGGCATGCAGCGCGGCGACTTCGCGCGGAAGTCGGTGCTCGCGGACTTCGGTTTCCGCCTGCCCTCCTGCATCGACAACCGTCCGTTGAAGTTCGACGAGTGGGAAGCCTTCCGGCCCGAAACGGTCTTCGTCTCCGCGACGCCCGGCGCCTGGGAGATGGAGCGCACGGGCGGCACCTTCGCGGAACAGGTCATCCGCCCGACCGGCCTGATCGACCCGCCGACCGAGATCCGGCCGGTGGAGGGCCAGGTGGACGACCTGCTGGCCGAATGCCGCACCGTCATTGGCAAGGGCGGCCGCGTCCTCGTCACCACGCTGACGAAGCGCATGGCCGAGGACCTGACGGAATACATGACGGAGACGGGCATCAAGGTCCGGTATCTCCATTCCGACGTGGATACGCTAGAGCGGATCGAGATCATCCGCGACCTGCGCCGCGGCGTCTTCGACGTGCTCGTCGGGATCAACCTGTTGCGGGAGGGGCTGGACATCCCGGAATGCCAGCTCGTCGCGATCCTCGACGCGGACAAGGAAGGGTTCCTGCGCTCCACGACCTCGCTGATCCAGACGATCGGCCGCGCCGCGCGGAATGCGGAAGGGCGCGTCATCCTCTACGCCGACGTGATGACGCGCTCGCTCCGCGCCGCGCTGGAGGAGACGTCGCGGCGCCGCGCCAAGCAGATCGCCTACAACGAGGCGCACGGCATCACGCCGCAGACCATCCGCCGCGACATCTCCGACGTCCTGCAGTCCGTCTACGAGCAGGACTACGTCACGGTGGAGGCGGTCGAGGACGACAAGACCGCGCAGTTCGTCGGCAAGGACCTCCGCGCCTCCATCGCGGAACTGGAGCGCAAGATGCGCGCCGCCGCCGCCGACCTGGAATTCGAGACGGCCGCACGCCTGCGCGACGAGATCAAGCGGCTTGAGGCGCTGGAATTGGGCCTCGACACCCCGCCGCCGACTGGGCGCGAGGCGCGGGCGCGGCAGGACTGGAAGCCGAAACCGCTCGGCCCCGGTGGCGGCGGCTACGACCCGGACAAGGCGAAGAACCGCACGGCGTCCCGCGGAGCGCCGCGCCGCAAGCGGGCCTGAACGCGCCGCTACCGCACGGAGAAGGCGAGGTCGCCCATCAGCCCCGCCCCGCCCCGCGACGACCAGGCGGTCCAGCGCAGCACGTAGTCGCCAGGGGGCAGCCCGCCGGTGTTGGCGTAGAGCGTGTCGGGGCTCGCCCCGAGCCGCGGCCGGAGGCTCCGCAGGACGGTTTCGGCCCGGACCACCTCCAGCCGCGAAGCGCCGTGGTCCACCGGCTGGTTGAAGCGGATCCGGAACTCCTGCCGGCGCCCGTCCATCACGGCGCGGGGGCCGGTGAGACGTCGAGCATCCGCATCTCCTCCGCGAGGGCCGGCCGGATCAGGGCCAGGACGAGGAGGGCGGGCAGGAGGCGGTGGGGCATGGGCGGTGTTCCCGGGCGCGTACAAGCAGCCCTTCGCCGCAGGGCGCCCGCCGGCTACGGTCCCGCCTGCCGCAACCCCGCCCGGGGCGGGGCGATACCGATGTCCGAGAACAGGAGCCCCCGATGCACGCCAAGATCGGCATCAACGCCGCCCCCCAGGCGGTCATGAACTGGCTCTCGCGGCCGGAGAACACGCGGCACTGGTTCGCCCACCTGCGCCACGCGGCGGAGGAGATGCCCGATGTCGGGCTCTCCGCCGATGCCGGGGCGATGCTGGTGCGCTGGACGGCCGCGCCGGCCGGCGAGATGCACGTGACGGGGCGGGGCCATGCCTCCGACCTCACCCTGACCTTCTCCGACACCGGCCATGTCGTGGAGCCGCCGGTCGAGGAGATGAGCCCGGACGACCCGCAGACAAACGCCGGCAACGCGCTGCGCAGCGTCAAGAGCCATGTCGAGAACGCGGAGGGCGGCGACCCCGACATGCACACGCGCGGCGTGGTCTCGAAGGAGGAGGTCGAGGAGATGAACCGGGACAAGGACCCGGCCGCGACCTGAAGACGGGGCCGGGGCCGGACACAGGTCAGTCCAGCGTTGCGCCGGATCGCCGGACCACCTCGCCCCAGCGGGCCGCCTCGGCGCGGATGTAGGTCGCGAAGGCCTCCGGCGCGCTGCCGACAGCGGCGGCGCCCTGTTCCCGCAGCGTCCGCTCGACCTCCGGGTCCGCCAGCGAGGTGGCGGCCGCGGCGTGCAGGGCGGCGAGCATCGGCGCCGGCGTGCCGCCCGGCGCGACCATGCCGTACCAGTTCACCGCCTCCACCGTGGGCAGCCCGGCCTCTGCCGTCGTCGGAACCTCGGGCAGCAGCGGCGACCGTTCGCGGCTGCCGATCGCAATCGCGCGCAGCGCGCCGGCCCGGACCTGGGGCAGCAGCACCGGCAGGTCCGCGAACATCATCTGGACCTGCCCCGCGACCAGGTCCGTTACCGCCGGCGCGGCGCCGCGATAGGGCACGTGCACGATCTCGATCGCCGCGGCGAAGCGCAGCCCCTCCCCCGCCAGGTGCGGCATGGAACCGTTGCCGGAGGAGGCGAAGTTCACCCGCCCCGGATTCGCCCGGGCATGGGTGATCAGTTCCGCGAGGTTCGTCGCGGGCAGGCGGGGATTCACGGCCAGCAGTTCCGGCACCGTCGCGACGAGCGTCACCGGCGCGAGGTCCCGCCCGACGCGGTAGGGCAGGTTCGGAACGAGGCTCTCCGCGATCGCGAGCGCCCCCGCGCTCGTGACCGCGACCGTGTGTCCATCCGGCGGCGCCTTCGCGACGAGGTCCGTGCCGACCACGCCCCCGCGCCCGCGCGGTTGTCGACGATCACGGGTTGGCCGATCAGCACCGACATCCGCGCCGCGAGGACGCGGGCGATGATGTCGTTCGGACCGCCAGGCGGGAAGGGAACGACCATCCGAAGCGGGCGCGTGAAGGACTTGGGCTGCGCCATGGCCGGAGCAGCAACGGCTGCGCCCAGCGCCAGGGCGCCGCGTCGGGTCAGGTCGGTCACGGCGCGCCTTCCTCCATCAGGGTGGGCAGCGGGTTCTCGACGCCGTCGGGCACGCCGATCCGGTAGACGTTCAGGGTCATGGAGACGAGAGTGTAGTAGCCCAGAAGGCCGACGAGCTCCGCGAGGCCGCGTTCACCGAGGATGTCGCGCGCCTCGGCGTAGGCCTCGTCCGCCAGCCCGCGCTCCCGGTGGATGGCGAGGGCGGCATCGTGCACGACCCGCGTCGTCGCGTCCGGGAAGACGGGCCGGCGGCCGTGGCGGATGGACTCGATGGTCTCTTCCTCCAACCCGGCCTCCCGCGCCGCGCGGGCGTGGACGAACCACTCGTACTGACTCGTCCAGAGGCGCGCAGTAACGAGGATGGCCAGTTCGGACAGCCGCGGTCCGAGCGCCGTCTGGTAGCGAAGGAACTCCCCGAGGGCCTGGGCGCGGCGGGCGAGTTCGGGACTGGCGATCCAGGCCCGCATCGGCGCGGGCACCCGGCCGCGCAATCCGGACGCGGCTTCCGCCAGGGCGGCGCGCTGCTCCGGCGTGCGGTCCTCTTCCGGGATGTCCACAAGGCGGGACTTAACCTTCGTCTGCATCGCGGCCGGCGTTCCTCTTCCCCCTGGCCGAGGATTGCCACCGGCCCCGGGCCCTGCCTAGGCTTCCCGAAAGCACTGGGGGAAGCGGATGGAATCCGTGCGTGCCGCCGCGCGTCCCGCGCCATCGCTGACAGCGAAGGACTAGGGACGAATGGCCTCGGTCGAGATCCGGAACGTCCGGAAAGCCTTCGGTACGACGCAGATCCTGCACGGCGTCTCCGTGGACATCGCGGACGGGGAGTTCTGCGTCCTCGTCGGCCCGTCCGGCTGCGGCAAGTCCACCCTGCTGCGGATGATTGCGGGGCTGGAGAACATATCGGGCGGGGAGATCTCGATCGGTGGGCGGGTGGTGAACGCGCTGCCGCCGAAGGACCGGGACATCGCCATGGTGTTCCAGAATTACGCGCTCTATCCGCACATGACGGTGCGGGAGAACATGGGCTTCTCCCTGAAGCTGGCGAAGGCCCCGGCCGACGTGACCCAGGCCGAGATCAGCCGCGCCGCCCGCATCCTCGGGCTCGAGGCGCTGCTGGACCGATATCCCCGGCAGCTGTCGGGCGGCCAGCGGCAGCGCGTAGCCATGGGCCGCGCGATCGTCCGGAACCCCCAGGTGTTCCTCTTCGACGAACCGCTGTCGAATCTCGACGCCAAGCTGCGCGTCCAGATGCGGGCGGAGATCAAGGACCTGCACCAGCGCCTGAAGGTCACGACGGTCTACGTCACGCACGACCAGATCGAGGCGCTGACGATGGCCGACAAGATCGTGGTGATGAACGGCGGCCGCATCGAGCAAACCGGCGCGCCGCTGGAACTCTACGACCGCCCGGCGAACCTGTTCGTTGCGGGCTTCATCGGATCGCCCGCCATGAACATGCTGCGCGGGACGGTCGGCGATGGCGGCGTGCGGATCGGCTCGGATGCGTGGCCCCTGCCACCGAATGCCGGGGTCACGCCGGGACAGCCGGTCATCTACGGCATCCGTCCGGAGCACCTATCGCTCGATACAACCGGCATCGCGGGTCAGGTCGCGCTCGTCGAGCCGACGGGGTCGGAAACGCAGGTGACGCTGCGAATGGGCGAGGCCTCGCTGACCGGCGCCTTCCGCGAACGCGTCACGGCACGGCCGGGCGAGTCGCTCGCGATCCGGCCGAACCCCGCGCTGGTGCACCTGTTCGACGCGGAAACGGGCCGGCGTATCTGACGCCGGCGGCAACGAGGAGGAAAGAACGGGAATGGCGAACATCATCACCCGCCGCAGCCTGCTGGCGGCGAGCGCGGCCGCCATGGCCGCGACGGCGGTCGGCGAGGCCGGCGCGCAGATCGCACGGACCGATGCCCCTGCGCCGCGCCTGCCGATCGAGAGCGGCGCGACGCTGCGCATGCTGCGCCCCGTCCGCTTCGTCCAGCCGGACGAGGACACTTGGCGCGCCAACTGCGCCCGCTTCACCCAGGCGACCGGCGTCCAGGTCAGTGTGGACTTCGTGGGGTGGGAGGACATCTCCCAACAGACGGCCGTCACCGCGAACACCGGCGCCGGCCCCGATCTGATCGTCGGCTTCAACGAGGCGCCGCACGTCTACGCCGACAAGCTGGTCGAAGTGACGGACGTCGCGGAATACATCGGCCAGCGCTACGGTGGCTGGCTCGCGCTGGCGCAGAAGTACGGCAAGCGGCACAACACGAACAACTGGATCGGCCTGCCCTTCGGCTCCTCCGGCGGGCCGATGGTGTGGCGCAAGTCCGTCCTGTCCGAGGTGGGCTTCCAGGCGCCGCCGGAAGACCTGCCTGGATTTCTGGACCTCTGCAAGAAGCTCAAGGCCGCGAACAAGCCGTCGGGCTTCGCGTTGGGCAATGCGGTCGGTGACGGCAACGCCTTCGCCAACTTCATCGTCTGGTCGCATGGCGGCGCCCTGGTGAACGAGGACGGCAGCGTCGGCATCAACACCCCGCAGACGGTCGAGGCGCTGAACTACCTGAAGGAGCTCTACCCGACCTTCATCGACGGCACGACGGCGTGGAACGACGTCTCGAACAACCGCGCCTATTCGGCCGGTCAGATCGCGCTGACGCAGAACGGCGTGTCGCTCTACTTCTCGATGAAGAACGATCCGGCCACGCGCGCGGTCGCCGACGACACCTTCCACTCGCTCATGCCGAAGGGGCGCGCGGATTCGGCGCCGAATGCCGGGCTGACGCTGAATGCCATGGTGTTCCGACACTCCCGCTTCCCGAACGCGGCGAAGGCGCTGCTGGCCTTCCTGCTGGAGTCCGAGCAGTACGACCCGTGGCTCCAGGCCAATCTCGGTTACTGGTCGCAGCCGCTCGAGAACTACTCGGCCTCGCCGGTCTGGAACTCCGACCCGAAGATCGCGGTCTTCAAGGACACGATGCGCAGTACCTTCTGGAACGGGTACAAGGGCCCGATCAGCGAGGCCTCCGCCACCGCGACGAACGAGTACATCATGGTGCAGATGTGCGCCTCCGTCGCCTCGGGCCAGGCGACGCCCGAGGCCGCGGCACGGGAGGCCGCGCGGCGCTCCGAGCGCATCTTCCGCCGCCGTACGTGACGGGACGGGAGCCCCGGCGACGGGGCGCCCTTTCCCGAGGAGGAACGCCATGTCCGAAGCCGCATTGACGCCCAGGGCAGAACGGTGGGTCGCGCGCCGCGCCGATCCCGGCTGGCTCGTGCGCCTGTTCGATAACAAGGCGTTCCTCGTCTTCGTCTGCCTGCTGCCGGCGGTCGGCCTGCTGCTGACGTTCCTCACCTACCCGCTCGGCCTCGGCATCTACCTGGCCTTCACGGACACGACGATCGGCCGCGCCGGGCACTGGGTCGGGCTGGAGAATTTCGAGTACCTCCTGGAGGACCCGATCTTCTGGAACGCGGTCTTCTATTCCGTCTTCTACACGACCGTCGCGACCATCCTGAAGTTCGGCCTGGGGCTTTGGCTCGCGCTGCTGCTGAACAACCACTTGCCGTTCAAGAGTATCCTCCGCGCGATCATCCTGCTGCCCTGGATCGTGCCGACGGTGCTGTCGGCCATCGCCTTCTGGTGGATCTACGACCCGCAGTTCTCGATCGTCTCCTGGGGATTGATGCGGCTCGGGGTGATCGACAGCAACATCAACTTCATCGGGTCTCCCTGGCCCGCGCGGTGGAGCCTGATCTTCGCCAATGTCTGGCGCGGTATTCCCTTCGTCGCGATCTCCCTCCTGGCCGGGCTGCAGACCATCTCGCCATCCCTCTACGAGGCTGCGCTGATCGACGGGTCCACGGCGTGGCAGCGCTTCCGCTTCATCACCTTCCCGATGCTGCTGCCGATCCTGGCGATCGTCATGACCTTTTCGATCATCTTCACCTTCACCGACTTCCAGCTGGTCTATGCCATCACGCGGGGCGGGCCGGTGAACTCGACCCACCTCCTCGCGACCCTGGCCTTCCAGAAGGGCATTCCGGGCGGGGAGCTGGGCGAAGGTGCGGCGATCGCCGTCTCGATGATTCCCTTCCTCGTCTTCGCAACGCTCTTCTCCTACTTCGCGCTGGCACGGCGGAAGTGGCAGCAGGGAGAGGCCAATGACTAACGCAGCCACCCTTCCCGCCGATGCGCCGGAGACCCGGAACAGCGCGACCGTCGCGCCGGAAACGATGCAGTGGGACAGTCGCGCGCGGCGCATGGTGACGATCTACCTGCCGCTCGCCTGCTTCGTCCTGATCCTGCTCTTCCCGTTCTACTGGATGACGATCACGTCGTTCAAACCGAACTCCGAACTCTACAACATGCGGGACAACAACCCGTTCTGGATCAACTCGCCAACGCTGGACCATATCCGGCACTTGCTGTTCAACACGCGTTACCCCCGCTGGCTCTGGACGACGATGCTGGTGGCGGTCGGGGCGACCGTCCTGTCGCTCTTCGCCTCGACGCTCGCGGCCTACGCGATCCAGCGCCTTCGGTTCCGCGGCAGCCAGTACGTCGGCCTGGCGATCTACCTGGCCTACCTCGTCCCGCCTTCCATCCTTTTCATCCCCCTCGCGACGATGGTCGTGCAGCTCGGTCTCTTCGATAGCCCGATGGCGCTGATCCTCGTCTACCCTACCTTCCTCGTGCCCTTCTGCACGTGGCTGCTGATCGGCTACTTCAAGTCGATCCCGTACGAACTTGAGGAATGCGCGCTGATCGACGGCGCGACGAGACTTCAGATCCTGCGGCAGATCACCCTGCCGCTCGCCGTGCCCGGGCTGATCTCGGCGGGCATCTTCTCCTTCACCCTCTCCTGGAACGAGTTCATCTACGCCCTCGCCTTCATCCAGAGCGGCGACAAGAAGACCGTCCCCGTCGCTATCCTGACCGAACTGGTCACGGGCGACGTGTACCAGTGGGGCGCGCTGATGGCCGGGTCGCTGCTCGGTTCCCTGCCCGTCGCGCTCTTCTACTCCTTCTTCGTGGACTACTACGTCTCCTCCCTCACCGGCGCGGTGAAGGAGTGATGCCGAAAGGGACGCCATGGCTGCCTTCACGATCCTGACCACGCCATTCCTCGGGGACGGCTATCTGCTGGAGCGCGAGGCGCTGACGGGCCTGGACGCGGAGTTCGTGGAGGTGCCGGCGAACGAGCACGCCTTCGCCGAGGCTGCGTCACGCGCGGACGCGATCTACGGCAAGGGCCTCCGCATCTCCCGCCGGATCATCGAAGCCGCGACGAAGTGCCGCGTCATCGCACTGGGCTCCGTCGGCGTGGACCAGGTGGACGTAGTCGCCGCAACGGAGAGGGGCATCCCCGTCACCAACATCCCCGACACCTTCATCGAGGAGGTGGCGGATCACACGATGACGCTTCTGCTGGCGGGCTGGAGGCGCCTACCCACCCAGGAGCGGCTGGTGCGCGACGGCCGGTGGAAGGAAGGCCGCCCGCATCTGTACCAGTTCCCCCGCCTGCGCGGCCTGACGCTGGGCTTCATCTCCTTCGGCCGCATCCCCCGCGCCGTGGCGGAGCGCGCGAAGCCCTTCGGCTTCCGCATGATGGCCTACGACCCCTATATCGAGGAGTTCACCGCCCTGCCCTACGGCGTCGAGCTCGCGCCGCTGGACGACGTCCTGTCCCAATCCGACTTCGTCTGCATGCACGCACCCGGCACGCCGGAAACCGGCGGCATGTTCGGCGCGCAGCACTTCGCGAAGATGAAGGACACGGCGATCTTCGTGAACACGGGCCGCGGCCAGACGGTGGACGAAGGCGCGCTGATCGCCGCCCTCCAGGGTCGCCGCATCGCCGGCGCCGCGCTGGACGTGCTGGCGCAGGAACCACCCGCGCCGGACAACCCGCTCCTGCACATGGATAACGTGATCCTCACGGCCCACGTCGCCTCGGCGTCGTCGCGCTTCGATCCGGCGCGCAAGCGCCGCGTGGGGCAGGAGATCGCGCTCGTGCTGCGGGGCCGTTGGCCCATGTCGGCGGTGAACCCGGCCTCGCTCTACAAGTCGGACCTGGAGCGCTGGCAGCCCATCTCCATCATGCGGGGGCCGAACTCCTGAGCGACGACACCTTCGACCACGTCATCTGCGGCGGCGGCTCCGCCGGCTGCGTTCTGGCGTCCCGTCTCTCCGCCACGGGACGCCGGGTCGCGCTGGTCGAAGCGGGGCAGGACACGCCGCCAGGGAAGGAGCCGGCTGATATCCGCTCCTCCTATCACGGCCCGGCAGTGTACAACCCCGCGTATATCTGGAAGGGGCTGAAGGTCCAGCTCCGGCCCGTCCCGCACAACCGCCCGGAAGCCGCGGCGCCCCTGCGGGCGCTGGAACAGGCGCGCGTGCTCGGCGGCGGTTCCTCCATCAACGGCCAGTTGGCCAACCGCGGGCTGCCGACCGACTACGACGGCTGGGCGCGCGAGGGCGCGGCGGGCTGGTCCTGGTCCGACGTCCTGCCCTTCTTCCGCAAGCTGGAAACCGACCTCGACTTCGGCGAGACGGATCTGCATGGCGGCTTCGGCCCGATCCCCATCCGCCGCATCCCGAAGGAGCGTTGGGCCGGGCACAGTAAAGCCTTCGCCGCCGCCCTATCGGAAGCCGGCCTGCCGGAACTTCCCGACCAGAACGGTGACTTCCGCGACGGCTGGTTCGCGATTACCACGGCCAATGCCGCCGCCGATCACCGCGTCTCCGCCGCCATGGCCTATCTCACCGCCGAGGTCCGCGCGCGGCCCAACCTGACCGTCCTCACCGGCCACGACGTTCTGGGACTGGAGTTCGACGGCGACGGCCGCGCGAACGGCGTTCGCGTCCGCGCCGCGACCGGCGAGGCCCGCACGCTGCGCACGCGCGGCGACATCGTCCTCTCCATGGGCGCGCTCCGCTCGCCGGCGTTCCTGATGACCCAGGGCATCGGCCCCGCCGAAATCCTGCGGGAGAACGGAATTGAGCCGCGCATGATCCTCCCGGGCGTGGGCCGCAACCTGCAGGACCACCCGACTGTCGGCTTCGCCGCCTACCTGCGCCGGCCGCACCGGCAGATCGGCCCGCTCGGCCGCAACATCCATGTCGGCGTACGCTGGTCGTCGGCGCTGGAGGGCGTGCCTGCCGGCGACCTCTTCGCCATCTCCATCGCCCGGACGTCCTGGCACCCGGTCGGCGAGCGTCTGGCGGGCATGCAGGCTTGGCTCAACCGGTCCTACACCGGCGGCCGCGTGCGCCTACGCTCACCGAACCCGATGGACCACCCCGTCGCGGAACTGGAGATGCTGTCGGACCCGCGCGATGCGCAACGGGCCATGACGATGTTCCGCTCCCTCGCGGCCTGGCACGCGCAACCCGCGCTGCGCGCCGTCGCCGTGGATGCCTTCCCGATGGTCTACAACGAAGCGGTTCGGAAGGTCGCGGTGAAGAACCTGAAGAACGCCGTCTCCACCGCCATCCTCGGCCGCATCCTCGATGGCCCGGGCAGCCTGCGCCGCGCCGCCATCCACGGCCTGATCACCGAGGCCTCGCCCGTCGCCGTGCTGATGGCGGATGACGAAGCGCTGGAAACGCATGTCCGCAACACCTGCACGGGCCAGTGGCACGTGTCCTGCACCTGCAAGATGGGCGGCGACGACGATCCGATGGCGGTGACCGATCCCTCTGGCCGCGTCCGCGGCGTCCCCGGGCTCCGGGTCTGCGACGCCTCCGTCTTCCCCTACGTGCCCTGCGCCAACACGAACATCCCGACGATCATGACGGCGGAGAAGATCAGCGACGCCATCCTGCACGACCGCTGACGATCAGGCGCGCGCCTTCTCCGTCAACCCGCGGAGAACGGCGACCATGGCCTCGGCGCCCTCCTCGATGCTGCCGGTGTTCAGCACCTCCCGCACATCGAGGTCCAGCGGAAGACCGGCCTCGCGCGACAGGCGCGCAACGACCTGGTCGTGCGTCTCGCGTCCCCGCGCGGCGAGCCGCCGTGCCCGGACGGCAAGCGGCGCGGTCACGCTCAGCACTACCAGCGGATAGCGCTTCGCCGCCTCGCCGAGGGCGTGGCGCGACAGGTTGGCGACGGCGACCTGCCGGTCGTCCAGTGCCGTCTCCAGCGGGTCGCGCGGGATGCCGTAGAGCAGGCCATGCGCATCCCAGGACAGCGCGAAGAAGCCCGCGTCCCGCGCCTTCAGGAAGGCGCCGCGCGTCATGGCCTGGTGGTCCTCGCCGCCCGCGCCCTCCGGCCGCGTGATGACGCGGCGCAGGAAGACGAAGGACGGATCGTCGACAAGCCGCTCCCGCGCGGCCTCCATCAGCGTGTCCTTGCCGGCGCCCGAAGGCCCGACGACGGCGACGAGGGCGCCGCTCATGCGGCTTCCCGCAACGGCAAGACCTCCATCACCCGGTCGGCCACGCGGTCGCGCACTTCCACGTCGTGGAAGATGCCGACGATCGCCGCGCCGCGGGACTTCGCTTCGGAGATCAAGGCGATGACCACCTCCCGGTTCGCGGCGTCCAGGCTCGCCGTGGGTTCGTCCAGCAACAGGACCGGAGTGTCAACGACGAAGCCCCGCGCCAGGTTCACCCGCTGCTGCTCGCCACCCGAGAAGGTGGCCGGCGGCAGGACGTGCAGCCGCTCCGGCAGGTTCAGGCGCCGCAGCAGCGCTGCGGCCCGCGCCCGCGCTTCATCCCGCGGCATCCCGCGCGCCAGTGCCGGCTCCGCCGCCACGTCGAGCGCCGGCACCCGGGGGATCACCCGCAGGAACTGGCTGACATAGGCCACCGTGTCGCGCCTCAGCGCGATGACCTCCCGCGGCGCGGCCGTCGCGAGGTCCGCGATCGTCCCGTCGGGACGGCGCATCAGGATGGAGCCGCTGTCCGCCCCGTAGTTCCCGTGCAGCAGCCGCATGAGCGTCGATTTGCCGGCGCCTGACGGCCCGGACAGTGCCACGCATTCGCCGGGCATCACGGTCAGCGCGGCGTCCCGCAGCACGTGGATGGCCACGCCGCCGCGAAGATGCAGCGTGAAGCCCTTGCCGATCCCCTCGGCCTTCAGTGCCCAATCCCGGGTCATGGCGGCGATCATGCCGCGAGTACCGAGGAGACCAGGAGCTGCGTGTAGGGATGGCGCGGGTCGTCCAGCACCCGGTCGGTCAGCCCCTCCTCGACGACCTTGCCATGACGCATGACGAGGATGCGGTGGGCCAGCAGCCGCGCCGCTGCGATGTCATGCGTCACCAGCATCACGGCGAGGCCGAGTTCCGACACCAGCGCCCGGATCAGGTCCAGCAGCCGCGCCTGCACCGAGACATCCAGGCCACCCGTCGGCTCGTCCATGAAGACGAGACGCGGCTTCGTCACCAGCACACGCGCGATCTGCAACCGCTGCCGCATGCCGCCGGAGAACTGGCGCGGCGGATCGTCCAGCCGGTCGCGGGGGATTTCCACCCGTTCCAGCCAACGTGCCGCCTCGGCGCGGATGTTGCCGTAGTGGCGGCTGCCGACGGCCATCAGCCGCTCACCCACGTTTCCGCCGGCGGAGACCGCCATCCGCAGCCCGTCCCGCGGGTCCTGGTGCACGAAGCCCCAATCGGTCCGCGACAGGCGTCGCCGCGCCGGCTCGCCCATGGCGTTCACGTCCAGCAGCGCGCCGGTCGGGTCGCGGTACAGCACCGTCCCTGCGTCAGGCCGCATCTCGCCCGCCAGCACCCGCAACAGCGTGGACTTGCCGGAGCCGGACTCGCCCACGATCGCCAGCACCTCGCCCGGCCAGATGTCGAGGGACACGCCGTCCAGCGCCCGCACCGTCCCGAAGGCGATGGACAGGTCGCGGGCGGAGAGGATGGGTTCACCGCTCATTCCGCGGCCTCCTTCACGGCACCGCCCTGCTCAGCAGTACCGCCTTGGCGTTCCCCGCAGTAATCGGTGTCGGAACAGACGAACATCCGCCCGCCCCGGTCATCGGTGATCAGTTCGTCCAGGTAGGACGTGCGCGACCCGCAGAGCGCGCAAGTCCCGTTCGCGCGCATCGGCACGAAAGGGTGGTCCTCGAAGTCCAGGCTCCGTACCTCAGTGTAGGGCGGCACGGCGTAGAGCCGCCGCTCCCGCCCCGCGCCGAACAACTGGATGGCCGGCGAACGATGCATCTTCGGATTGTCGAAGGACGGGATAGGCGATGGCGCCATCAGGTAGCGCCCGTTCACCATGACGGGGTGGTCGTAGGACGACCCGACGCGCCCATGCTTCGTGATGTCCTCGTACAGCTTCACCTGCATCAGCCCGTAATCCGCGAGCGCGTGGATGCGCCGCGTCTCCGCACGCCGCGGCTCCAGCCGGAACAGGGGCTCGGGCTGCGGGACCTGGTAGACGAAGACCTGGCCTTCCCGCAGCGGGATCTCGGGGATGCGGTGGCGGGTCTGGATGACCGTGGCCTCCTCCGTCCGCTCCGTCGTCCGCACGCCCGGCGCGACGCGCGAGAAGAAGCGGCGGATGGAGACCGCATTCGTCGTGTCGTCCGCGCCCTGGTCGATGACTTTCAGCGTGTCGTCGGGGCCGAGCACGCTCGCCGTCACCTGGATGCCGCCCGTGCCCCAGCCGTAGGGCAGCGGCATCTCGCGGGACCCGAAGGGCACCTGGAATCCCGGGACCGCCAGCGCCTTCAGCAGGGAGCGGCGGATCATCCGCTTCGTCCCCTCGTCCAGGTAGGCGAAGTTGTAGCCGCTCACGGTCATTCCGCTGCCTCCGGCAGGGGCGCTTCCCGGAAGATGTCGCCGAGGGAGTCCTCCGGCGGAGCCGCCTCCTCGGTCGCCGTCGCCGCCCGGTTCGCCTCGGCCATCCGCCGCATCTGCCTTACCGCTTCCAACTCGCTCTGGAAGTCCACGTAGTGCGGCAGCTTCAGGTGCTCGAGGAACCCCGTCCCCTCCACGTTGTCGGAATGGTACAGGACGAACTCCTGGTCTTGCGCCGGTGCGGTCACTTCCTCGCCGAACTCCTCGGCCCGCAGCGCGCGGTCCACCAGCGCCATGGCCATCGCGCGCCGCTCCGTGCGGCCGAAGACGAGGCCGTAGCCCCGCGTGAACTGCGGCGGCTCGGAACGGCTGCCCTTGAACTGGTTGACCATCTGGCACTCGGTGACCTCGATCTCCCCGATATCCACGGGAAAGCCGAGCTCCGCCGGCTCGAACTCGACGGTCACGCGGCCCTGCCGGACCTCCCCGACGAAGGGATGCCCGTTGCCGTAGCCGCGTTGCGTCGAATAGCCGAGGCCGAGAAGGAAGCCCTCGTCTCCCCGCGCCAGGTTCTGCAATCGTACCGCGCGCGATGCCGGGAAGGAGAGGGGCTGCCGCGTCAGGTCGCCCGGCTCCGCCTCCGACGGCTGCTCCGGCGCCATCAGCCCTTCCTCCGCCAGCAGCCCGGTCACGCGCGGGCAGGCCGCATCGCCGGGCACGTCGCTTTCCAGTGACGGCGGCACCGCATGACCCTCGGCCGCCAGCGCGAAGTCCAGCAGCCGATGCGTATAGTCGAAGGTCGGCCCCAGCACCTGACCGCCCGGCAGGTCCTTGTAGGTCGCGGAGATACGGCGCCGCAGCGCCATCCCGTCGGTCTCGACCGGTCGCGACGCACCGAAGCGCGGCAGCGTGGTGCGGTAGGCGCGCAGGAGGAAAATCGCCTCGATCAAGTCGCCCCGCGCCTGCTTGACCGCCAGCGCCGCAAGGTCGGGGTCGTAGCAGGACCCTTCCGCCATCACGCGGTCCACCGCGAAGGTCAGCTGCTCCCGGATCTGGTCCGTCCCGATCTCCGGCACCGCGGCGTCGCCGCGCCGCTCCTCCGCCAGCCAGGCATGGGCGTTGGAGATGGCGCGTTCCCCGCCCTTCACCGCGACGTACATGGCCTCAGCCCTCCTCGATGCGGGTGGAACGCGGAAGGCCGGCGATGCGATCACCCGCGCAGAGGATCACGTCGACTCCGCGCGGGAACATCGCGTGGTTCGCCGCCCAGCCACGTGCGAAGCCCTCCGGTGCGCCGGCGACGCGCAGCCGGTGCTCCGTCTCGATCCCCGGCCCCGACAGGCGCCAGCCCGTGCCTTCGTCCAACGACATGACCTGCAGGATCAACGTGGCGGAGGTATGCGGATCCTCGTCCGTGCCGCCCCGCATCGAGGACAGCGCGGGCGGCGCGCCCAGCGCGAGCGCGAAGGCCGCCGCGGCAGGTTCCGCCACGACCGGCGACCCCGCGTGGAAGCGCAGCCAATCCGCCACCGCCTCCCCTGCATCCATCCAGACCGGCGTCTCCGCATCGGCCAGCGACAGCAGCACCGCGCCCGCCGCCGGGCAAAGCGGGGCAGGTGGCGTCGGCGGGCGGGTCAGACCTTGCACCCGCCCGGGCCGCGCCATCGCTTCCAGCAGCGCGCGGAAGCTGGCCTGGGCGTCCAGCACGGGATCGGCGAAGCCGGCAGCAGCGTGCTCATCGCATGTTCGCCATCGTGAAGAACTGCACCCGCGTCGCCGCCGCCTTGCGCGCGATCGCCTCCCGCTCGGCCGATTGCGCGCGCGCCAGCGGCTCGATCACCGCATCCAGCAGCGCGTCCCGCCGCCCCGGGTCCTGCAAGGCCGCGTCGAGCGCCGCCGAAAGCTCCGCCGCCCGCGCGTCGCGCCCCGCGCGGTACGCATGGCCCACCACATCGCCGCAGCGCACGGCGCAGCGCGTCACCGTCATCTCGCCGAGGTTGAACGGCGCGCCATCGCCGCCGGCGCGCCCGCGGGCCATCACCAGGCCCGTCTCCGGCCCGCGCAGCCGGACATGCGCGGGCAAGGCCGGCGCCGCATCCAGCCGCGCCGCGATCTCGGCGGCCGACGCCCGCGCCAGCACGCCCATCCATCGCCGCCGCGCCTCCGTCTTCGCGTCCATCACGCCGCCTCCGCCAGGGCCGCAACGGCCGGTGCCGCCCAGCCATCCGAATGGATCAGCCGCCCTTCCCGCCACACCGCGCGCACGCGGGGCGGGGGCGCATCCGCCGCCTCCGACAGGTTCACCAGCATCAGGTCGGCCCGACGCCCCGCCGCGATCACGCCGCGGTCGTCTAGCGCCGCGGCCTGCGCGGGATTCGCCGTCAGCAGCGCGACCGCCTCATGCAGCGCGATCCGCCCCTGCCGCACCCAGGCCACCACCGCTGGCAGCATCGCGCCCTGGTGGTAGTCGGCCGCCAGCGCGTCCAGCAGCCCGGCTTCCAGCACGGACAGCGCGGTGATGTTCCCCGTCATGGACCGCCCGCGCAGCGCGTTCGGCGCGCCCATCAACGTGATCATCCCGGCCTCGCGCGCCGCCCGCGCCGCCTCGAGCGTCACCGGGAACTCGGAAATCGTCGCGCCGAGCGAACGCATCAGCGCGACCTTCGCCGGCGTATCGTCGTCATGCGACGCGATCGGCAGGTTCTGCGCCCGCGCCATCGCCGTGACGTGCGACGCGATCTCCCAGGCCGGCGGCGCCGCCATCCGCCGGCGCGCGCGCTCCGCGGCCTCCTCCGGCGTCGTCCCGCTCGTCCGCGACGCGTAGTGGACGTATTGCTCCAGGTCGCGGTACTGCCCCTGCCCCGGCGTGTGGTCGGTCAGCGACACCATGTCCACCATCCCGCGTTCCAGCAGGTCACGCAGGATCGGCTCCGCGCGGGGATTGGTGATCTCGAACCGCGCATGCACCCGGAGGTCCACGCGGGCCTGCGGCTTGGCACGCGCCGCCGCCTCGACGGTCGCCCGCGCCCGTTCCTCCGACCGTGGCCCGCGCTTGCCCTCCGCGAACGACACGCCGGCATAGGCCGTCGTGACGCCGGAGGCCGCGAGTCGCGCGTCGAGGTTCAGCACCGCGACGTCCAGCGGGAAGTCGCAGTCCGGCCGCGGCTCCACCTCCTTCTCGATCATGTCGCCGTGCAGGTCCACGATCCCGGGCATGAGGGTCAGCCCCTCGCCCGACACGGAAGGCCCGCGCGCCGCGCCCTCAACGACCTCCGCGATCACCCCGCCTTCGATCCGCACGGCGCCGCGCGGCACCACCCGGTCCCGCAGGACCAGCCTCACGTCACCGAGCCACACGGTTCGTCCCCTCGAAGAGTCGCGTATTGTCGACGGAGAGCTGCACCCGCTCCCCCGCCCAGGCGGATTCGGACCAGGCGATCGGCACGCCCGCCATGTCCGCGTCCACCTTCCGCGTGACCAGCACGGGCTGCGTCGCGGGAATGTCGAGGTGCCGCGCCTCCTCCACCGTCGGCAGGCGCGCGATCACCACGCTCTTCAGCCGGAGGTAGTCCGTGACGCCGTACTCGCCGAGCACGGCGGTGATGCTGCGGCGCGCCCGCCGCGCCTCGATCATCCCGGGGAAGCGCCGCACGGGGTAGCACGACGTCGAGACGTTGATCGGCACGTCATCCGCCAGTCCCAGCCGCCGCACGTGATAGACTAGCTCCCCGGGCGGCAAGCGCAGCGCCTCCGCGACCTCCGGCGGCGCCGCGATCTCCTCCTCCAGCAGCGTCAGCCCTGCGGGCTCGCGCCCCTGGTCCATGAGATTCTGGGAAAAGCGCGTGCGTTCGGAGAGGCGGTAGTCCAGCACCGGCGCCTCCCGCACATAGGTCCCGCTGCCCTGCCGGACGCGGACCAAGCCCTGCTGCTCCAGCGCCTCCACGGCCCGGCGGACGGAGTGGCGGCCCACACCGAAGCGATCCATCAGCGCGGGCTCCGTCGGCAGCCGCGTCCCGGGGGGCAGGCGGCCGTCGCGGATTTCCGCGGTCAGGGTGGTCTCGACCTCTCGCCAGGGGGACATGGGCTTCATCGCGGTGGCCGACGGCTCATACATTCATCCGGATGATTGCGCGATGAAATCCGGATGACAAGTCCGGGACAGCAGCCCTGTCACGGGCACGCAACCGAACCGTCATCCGACTGACCTGGAAATTCGTCCGAATGGATTTACCCTGGCCGCCCGTAGATCGGAGACCCACCCGTGCAGCAGGCCGCCCGCTACGCCGACCCCGCCACCGCCTCGAAGCGCCTGGGGGAGGAGGTCTTCCTCCACCCCGGCGCGAAGGTCCGCGACAGCCGCTTCGGCCGCTACTGCGAGGTCGGCGAGGGCTCGAAGGTCGCGGAGACGGTCTTCGGCGACTACTCCTACGTCGCCGGCCACTCCGACATCATCTACTCGGAGATCGGGAAGTTCTGCTCCATCGCCGCCCAGGTTCGCATCAACCCGGGCAACCACCCGATGGAACGGGTGGCCCTGAACCACTTCACCTACCGCTCCTCCGCCTACGGCCTGGGCGACGACGATTCGGGCTTCTTCGACTGGCGGCGGGACCACAAGGTCACGCTGGGCCACGACGTCTGGATCGGCCACGGAGCCGTCGTGCTGCCGGGCGTGACCATCGGCACGGGCGCCGCCATCGGCGCGGGCGCCGTCGTCTCGAAGGACGTGCCGGACTTCGCGATCGTCGTCGGCGTCCCCGGCCGGATCCTGCGGTACCGCTTCGCGCCGGAGATCATCGCCGCCCTCCACCGAATCGCCTGGTGGGACTGGACGCATGACCGCCTCGGCGAAGCCCTGGCAGACTTCCGCCACCTCTCCGCCGAGGCCTTCTGCCAGAAATACGACCCGGCCTGACCTATCCGCGGTCGTCGATGAGCTGCCCGCGGCCGGTTGAATAGCCGGTGCACGGGCCGGCGACGACCCGCACACCCGCCCGCGCCGCGGGAGGTCCCGCGGCCGACCCCTGCCTACCGGGGCTCCTCCTCGGTGGGCTGCCCATCCTCGGTCGCGGGCGGGCGCCCCTCGGCCTCGGCGGCCTTCTGCTCCTGCTTCTTGCGGAGCTTCGCCTGGGCCTTCGCTTCCTTCTCGCGCTCGCGCTGCAGGCGTTCATGGTTGTAGTTTGGCTTCCGCATGCGGTCCTCTGGTTCGCTCCGGCCGAACATGACGGGTCTTCCACCATCCGTCACCAGCCGGTTCGCCGGGCGACGGTCCGAACCGGCCGCGCCCCCGCTTGCGCCAGCGCTCGGGCGGGTGATGCTTCGGCCCGCCGAGCCGGCCGACGGATACCCACAGCATGACGACTGACGAGGCGCGCCTCCGCGCCCAGGTTCTCATCACCGCCCAGGACCTCGCGGCCGAGCGCGACGACCCACGGCTGGTCGTCCTTGCGGTGGGCAACGCCGAGTACGGCATGCCCCCCGGCCCGCCCTTCATCCCCGGCGCGGTGCCCGTGGACATGCCGACCGACTTCGCGGGCCGCCCCGGCGGGACGCGCGGCAGCCGCCCCCTTCCCGAAATCGGCGACCTCCAGGCCAAGGCCCGATCCTGGGGCCTACGGGAGGACACCCGGGTCGTGCTCTACGACGACGACCGCCTCCTCCAGGCCGCCCGAGGCTGGTGGACGCTGCGCTGGGCCGGGATGACCGAGGTCCGGCTGCTGGATGGGGGCTTCCGCGCCTGGCGTGCCGCGCGCCTGCCCACGGCCGACTCGCGCCGGGAGCCCGAGACGGGCGACGTCTGCCTCTCCCCCGGCCACATGCCGACCCTGGACGCGGACGGCGCCGCTGCCTGGGCCCGCGACCGCCTGCTGCTCGATACCAGGGTGAAGGTGAACTACATCGGTGGACGGACCGCGCCGGGTGAACTCCGCCGCGGCCACATCCCCGGCACGATCTCCTCCCCCGCCCACGACGCGCTGACCGAGGCCGGGCCCTTCGCAGACCCCGCCACCCTTCGGCTTCTCTTCGACTCCCGGCGTCCGCCCCGGGCACGTCGCGACGACCTGCGGTGCCGGCGTTTCCGCCGCGCATACCGCCGCCGCCCTCGCGACCCTTGGCATCGAGGCGCCGATGTTCGTAGGGTCCTGGTCCGCCTGGGCCGCCGACCCCGCGCGCCCCGCCGTCATCGGCGGCAAGCCGCACGGCTGACCGGTACCACCCCCTCGAACGCGGGTGGGAGCCGCCAGCTGCCGGCGGCCGCGGCGGGTCCTCGTGCCGCCGGGGTTCCCCCTCCGCCGCTCCCGCGTTACGCCTGACGAATGCCCGACATCCACGCCCCCGACGACCACTCCTTCGACTTCGAGACGGTCATCGAGCGCCGGGGCACCGCCTGTTCAAAATGGACCCGCTACGGCAACGAGGTCCTGCCCCTGTGGGTCGCCGACACCGACTTCGCCGCCCCGCCGCCCGTGCTCGCCGCCCTGCGCAATCGGATGGAGCATCCGATCTTCGGCTACGCCGTCCCCGACGCCGCGGTGCGGGAGGCGATCGTCGGCGCCATGGCCCGGGATCACGGCTGGTCCATCGCGCCGGAGGACATCGTCTTCATCCCCGGCGTCGTTGCCGGCTTCAACATGGCCCTGCGCGCGCTCTGCCAGCCCGGCGACGGCGTGCTGGTGCAGACGCCGCTCTACCCCCCGATGCTCGCGGCACCCGGCTACTGGGGCATGGAGCGTGTCGAGGTCCCGCTACGCGCCGACGCGCAGGGCGCCATCCGGACGGACATGGAGGCCTTCCGGGCGGGCCTCGCGCGTTCCCGCGCCGTCATGCTCTGCCATCCCCACAATCCGCTCGGGCACGTCTATTCCCGCGACGAACTGGAAGAGATCGCCCGCGCCGCACTCGACGCCGGGGCCTGGATCATCTCCGACGAGATCCACTGCGACCTGCTCTACGACGGGCATAGGCACGTCCCGATAGCCACGCTGTCGCCGGAAGTCGCGGCGCGCACCGTCACGCTGATGTCGGCGGGCAAGACCTACAACCTCGCGGGCCTCAAGGCCTCCTTCGCGATCATCACCGATCCTGACGTCCGGCGCCGCTTCGACGCGCAGCGCACAGGCCTCGTGGACAGCCTCAACCCCTTCGGCCTGGAAGCGACCCGCAGCGCCTTCGCCGACTGCGCCCCCTGGCGCGCCGCGCTGCTGCGGTATCTCACCGCCAACCGCGACCACCTGATGCAGCAGATGGCCGCGCGCTTCCCCGGCATCCGCGTCCGCAAGCCCGAGGGCACCTTCCTCGCGTGGCTCGACTGCCGCGACCTCGACCTCGGCGACCCCCAGCGCTTCTTCCTCGAACGCGCCCGGGTCGCCTTCAACCCGGGGCCTGACTTCGGCGCGGCGGAGGGCACGGGCCACGTCCGCCTGAACTTCGGCTGCCCCCGCGCGACCCTCGACGCCGCGCTGGACCGAATGGAGGATGCGCTGCGGCAGCGCTGAACGGCGCAACTCGGGAGAGAGCGTCGCGCGGCTTGCGCGCCGTCTCGGCACGCGGAACGATGCGCGGATGACCAGCCGCCGCACCCTCCTCGCCGCCCTTCCCGCTTCCTTCGGTGCGGGCGCGCTCAGCGCGCCCGCCATCGCCCAGGGCAGCTACCCCAGCCGCCCCATCCGCGTCGTCGTTCCCTTCCCCGCCGGCGGCGCCACGGATGCCCAGGCCCGCGCCTTCGCCGAAGCCCTGGGCCAGAAGCTGGAAGCCCGCGTCGTCACCGAGAACCGCCCGGGCGCCGGTGGCAACCTCGGCGCCGAGGCCGTGATGCGATCCCCCGCCGATGGCTACACGCTGCTCGCCACCGGCCCGAACCTCATCAACACCCGCTACCTGGTGAAGGACACGCCCTTCCAGTGGGAGCGCGACTTCGACCCGCTGGGCATCATGTTCACGACCGACAACGTCCTGGCCGTGCACCCGTCGATCCCCGCCACCAACGTCGCCGAACTCGTCGCCCACCTGAAGGCGAACCCCGGCAAGCTGAACTACGGCTCCGCCGGCACCGGCGGCTCCATCCACCTCGCGACGCTCCTGTTCATGCGCATGACCGGCACCGACATGGTCCACGTTCCCTACCGCGGCGACGCGCCGGCGCGCACGGACCTGACCGCCGGCCGCATCCAGGTCATGTTCAACTCGGCCGCGACGAGCACGGAAAGCATCCGCGCCGGCCTCTGGCGCGGCCTCGCGACCACCGGCCCCACCCGCCTGCCGCAACTCCCCGAACTGCCGACGCTCATCGAGGCCGGCCTCGACGGCTACGTCGTGCAGTCCTGGATGGGCCTCTTCGGCCCCAAGGGCCTGCCCGCCCCCGTCACGGGTCGCATCCGCCAGGCCTTCGACGCCATCTTCGCCGACCCCGCCAACCGCGCAGGCTTTGAGCGCCTCGACGTCGCCGTCGCCCCGACGACGGCGGAGGAACACCTGAACATCATGCGCCTCCACGAACGGACCTGGGCGCCGATCCTCTCGACCTTCGACCCGCAATAGGCGGGCCTACCAGACCCCCAGCACACCCTTCGGATCCAGCGAGAGCCGCGCGACGCCTGGCCGCGCGGCGAAGACGATGACGGGGTGGAAGAGATACAGCCAGGGCGGGTTCTCGCGCAGCCGCCCGAGGCACCGGCCATAGGCCGCCTCCCGCGCGTCGTCCTCCACCTCCGCCCGCGCCGCGGTGAACAGCGCCTCGAACGCGCCGTCCTCGAAGCCCTGCCACCAGATCGCACGGCTGGCGGACGAGACCTTGTCGTCCAGCACGCGGAAGGTCGAATGCGGCGTGGAATCGAAGATGGCGAGGTCGCCCATCTCCTTCCGCCCAACCTCCCTCGCGTATTCCGGCCGGTCCGGCTGGACCGCGATCGTCACGTCGAAGCCGACGGCGCGCAGGTCCGCCGCCACGCGCTCGCTGATCTCCGGCGCCCGCTCCGGCATCGTCAGCGGCGTCCGCAGCACGACGGGCCCGCCACCACCCAACGCGTCCAGCAGCCGTCGCGCCGCATCCGGGTCGTATGGGATCGGCGCTGCCGCCGACGCGCGCATCCCGAGGTGCGACGGCGACACGACGGAGGACGACACTTCCCCCAATCCGTGGAACAGCCCGTCCACGATGGCGCGCTTGTCCACGGCAAGGTTCGCCGCCATCCGCGCGGCCGCCGACGCGAAGACGCCGTGCGAGGCGTTCAGGTAGTACATCACGGACATCGCATGCGCCGCCCGCCCCCATTCGAAGCGCGCGTCGAAGTCCGGCCCGCCCTCCAGGTGCTCCAGGTGCATCGCCGCGTCGGCCACCCCGCCCCGCAGCGCATCCCACCGCGCCGCGACGCCTGGCACCGCCGTCACCTCGATCCGGGCCGGCCCATCCCCCGAACACGCTGCAGCACGGCCGCGCGCTCGTTCTCCGCTTCGGCGACCCGGTACGGCCCCGTCCCCAACCAGGGCCGTCCCGCCGAATCCTCCCGGCACGGGAAGAACTCGGTGAACACGTCCAGCACGTCCGCGAAGGGGGTCGGGTTCTCCACCACGACCCGCCCCGGCCCGTCCGCCGCGATGCGTGCATCCCGCAGGTAGCGCGCGTAGGACCAGGGCATCCCGAACATGTCCACCGACCGCAGGATGCCCGTGACGAAGTCCAGCACGTGGCCCGACGTGCAGGGAACGCCGTCATGGAAAGTCGCGCCGTCCCGGATGTCGAAGACCCAGCGCCGCCCGGTCCCATCATGCGCCCAGCGCGCGAAAAGCCCGGGCCTCATCCGCCCGCCGGCTTCCCAGCGCAGCAGCGGCTCCAGGACGAGGTTCTTCAGCGTCAGCACGCCCGTCGAATCCGTCACCCGCGTCGCGGGCAGGAAGCGGACCGTCTCGGCCGCGATGCGGAGCGTGGGCACGCGGCATGGTGGGGGGATGGCCGCCCCCCCGCAATCCGCCGTATGAGCCGGCAGCTACCTGACGGAACGGACCCTCCGACGCGATGGATCGCGCGCCCCGAACGATTGCCTCCCGGGTGGTCCCGCCGGACCTCCGGGGCCGGTGGGTGGCGCTCCGCTTCGCCATTCCCGGAACGGACGGCAGGGCGCGCTTTTCCGTCGGCTTCGCTGACGCCGCGGGCAACGAGATTCCGGGCGGCATCCGGCTCCTGCCCCGCGCCGATGGCCTGACGGCTGTCGGCTTCGTCCCGCCGGACACCGCCGAGGCGAGGGTCGAGCGCGTCGGCCAGGCGTTCGGCGATGCCGAGCTGGAGATCCGTCCCATCGCCCGATGGCTGGCCGGCTTCCGGCTCCTGGCGGACGAGCCGCGGCGCCTACGGGCGTTCCTGCCGCCCTGGCCCCGCTCCCCCGCAGCCCTCGCCCGGCGCTTCCGCCAGGGCCTGATCACGCCGGTCACGCAGGGCGATGCCGTCGCCGAATACCGCGTCTGGGCCGCCCTGTTCGACACCTGGCAGCGCGGCCTGCTGCCGGCGCCGCCCGGCGCGCCCAGCCTCGGCATGCTCCTGCTCTCGCGCGACGATCGCTCGCCCGCCGCGACCCGGAGCCTTGCCTCCCTCAAAGGTCTGGAATCCGCGATCCCCTGGGCCGTCGCGCTGCCCGACCGGTGGCGCGACGCGGCCGAGGCGCTGGGGACCGATTACGTCGGTCTCCTCGCCCCGGGGGAGATCCTTCCGCCCTGGGCCGCCGCCCTCGCGGTCCGGGAACTCTCCCGGGCCGGCCGGCCCCCGATCGCCCTCGCCGACGAGGATGCCCTGGACGCCCCGGGGCTTCGCCGCGAGCCGGTCTTCCGCCCCCGTCCGAACCGCGCGCTGATGCTCAGCGGCACGCTCGCCGGGGGCTCTGGCTCCTGCGCCGGGACGTGCTGCTGCACCACGGCCCCGCGACCGCCGGCTCCGCCGCCGAGCTCCGCCTCGCCCTCTGGTTCGCCCATCATGAGGCGACCGGTGAGGACGGGGTCCGCCTGCCCTACGTCCTGTCCCACCGCGCACCGGAGGCCGAGCCGCCGGCGCCCGAAGCCCTCGCCGGGACGGCGCAGGACCATCTCCGCCGCACCTCCCTCCCCTTCGCGGTCGAGGCGGCAACGCCGCTGCGGCTGACCCTCCTCCGCGATACCCCGTGCCGACCCGTCACGGCCCTGGTTCCCTCGACCCTCCGGCCCGCCCACGCCCTGCGCTGCATCCGCGCCATCCTCGGCGGCACGGACCACCCGGACTTCCGGATCGAGGTCGGGGTGTCGCAGCCCCAGCCGCTCGACGACGCGCAGGGCCGCGCCGCCGCGGAGATCGAGGCGCATCCGAACGCCGCGGTGACCTGGCTCCCGGCCCCCCGGTTCAACTTCTCCTGGGTGAACAATTGCCTGGCCGAGCGCTGCGCGGGGCGCGACGTGCTTCTGCTGAACGACGACGTTTCGCCCATCGCGCCGGACTGGCTGCGGCGGATGGGGGTTGGCTCGCCGATCCCCGGGTCGGCGCCGTCGGGGTCCGCCTGCTCTACCCGACGGGCACGGTGCAGCACGGCGGCGTCATCATCGGCCTGTCGGGCCTCTGCGACCACGCGCATCGCGGCCTGCCGGGCGACGACCCGGGCTACGCGCACCGCGCCGTCCTGCCGCAGGAGCTGTCGGCCGTGACCGCGGCGTGCATGCTCGTCCGGCGGGAGGCCTACGACGCGGTCGGCGGCATGGATGAGGGCTACCCGAGCGCCTTCAACGACGTGGACCTGTGCCTCCGCATCGGCGAGGCGGGGCACAGGGTCGTCTACGACGGCGCCGTGACGCTGCACCACCACGAGTTGCAGACCTACGGCAACCACTACGCGGGGGAACGGGCCGCCCATCAGGCCGCGGAAGTCGCGCGCATGCGGGCCCGCTGGGCGCCGCTCGTTGCGGAAGACCCGTTCCACAACCCGAACTTGTCCCTCGAGTTCGGGCGCGAATGGGAGCCCGCCTTCCCGCCGCGGGCACCGGGGCCGGAGGGCTGAGGGAGGGGCACAGGGCCGGCGAGGGCCAGCGAGGTATGGGATCGGGCGGCTTCGGTCCTGAAAGGACGCGATGGTGACCCCGGGGTAGGCTGTGCCTCCCGCGGGTGGTCAGCGCAACGTCAGCCGGACCAGGCCAGGACGCGCCGAGGCGGACCTCAGCCCCGCACGCCGAGCGCGGCCGCATAGTCCGGGGCAGGCAGGCGAAAGGGCTGAGGTTCGCGCAGCCCCGGCTCGTCCGCGATCCGGCGCAGGATCGCGGCCGCCTCGCCCACATCCGCCTCGGCCCACCGCGCCTCGCCCATGTCGTAGGTGCCCTGCGGGTCGCGGGCCGGGACGAGCGTGTAGCCGACGGCGTGGCAGCCGGGACCCTGCATCACGTCCGTGCTGCCGGACCACCCCGTCGCGACCACAGGACGGCCCAGCGCCATCGCCTCCGCGATCGCGAGGCCGTAGCCCTCCGCCCGGTGCAGCGAGATCAGCACGTCCGCGTGGCGCATGAGCGCCCACAGATCCCGCCGCGGCAGATGCCGGTCCATCACGACGACGTTCCGATGCCGGGCTGCGGCCTCGGCGACGGGCGCCCATGCCGGGCCCGCATGCCCTGTCCCGTGCGTCTTCAACACCAGGACGCGGGCCGGATCGTCCCCGAAGGCCCGCGCATGGGCTTCGATCGCCGCCAACGGGTTCTTCCGCGCGACGGAGGACGCGGCGTCGAAGACGCAGAGCGACAGGAAGGCCCCCTCCGCGAGGCCCAGATCGGCGCGCGAGAGGGGCGACGGGTCCGGCGCCGGCGGCGGATGCGGCACGATGGTCGGCGCGGGGTGGCCGGGGCGCGCGAACACCTCCGCGCAGAAGCGGCTCGGCGCCCAGATGCGGTGGCAGGCGGCGTAGCCCCGGCGCCAGTCGGCCGGAAGGACCGGCAGCTCCCAGGCCCAGTAGGCGATGATCCGCTTTCCCGCGACCGCCCGCCGGCCGAGCGCCAGGAGGCCCCAGGGCAGCATCGGCCCGTTCACGTGGACGACGATCGTCCCCGGTCCCTCCGGCACGGCCCGTCCGGGCTCGGCATCTGAGATCGCCGGCCCCTGCCGGTGCGCCGCCGTCAGGTCGGCCGGGACCGGGTCGAGCCCCGCCATCCGCATCGCGCCGAGCATCCGCCGCGCCCCCTCCCCCAGCCCGGTGCGGGCGGAGAGATAGCCAGCCAGCACCAGCGGGCCGCGACCGGTCGGTTCTGGCGTCGCGACGCGGGGCGCCAGCACCGCCATCGCGCCGAACAGCGCCTCCCGCCGGGCCGAGCGGGGCAGCAGCGACCAGAGGCGGTGCCCCAGGGTATGGAATGCGGACATGTCCCGGCCTTTACGGGCCGCCGGCACGGTTGGTAAGCGACCGCCCATGCAGCCCCTGACCGCCGAGGCCGTCGCGCGCGCCGCGCGCACCACCGCCGGCGTGATGGAGGCGATCGCCGCCGACGCCCCGCTATGCGAAGCCACCGCCGAGGCGGCGAGGCGCTGCGTCGCCTCCCTGCGCGCGGGCGGCAAGCTCCTCCTCTGCGGCAATGGCGGATCGGCGGCGGATGCGCAGCACTGGGCGGCTGAACTGACGTCCCGCTTCATGTACGACCGCCCGGGACTGGCCGCCCTGGCGCTGACGGTGGACACCTCCGCCCTCACCGGCATCGGCAACGACTACGGCTACGACCGCATCTTCGCCCGCCAGGTCGAGGCGCTGGGGCGGGCAGGCGACGTGATCTTCGGCCTCTCGACCTCCGGACGCTCCGCCAACATCCTCGCGGCGCTGCGGTCCGCGCGGGAGCTCGGGATGACGACGGTCGGCTTCACCGGCCGCTCGGGCGGCGACATGGCCGCGTTCTGCGACCTGCTCCTGCGCGTGCCGAGCGACGTCACACCACGGATCCAGGAAGGCCACGAGGTCCTCGGCCACACGATTTGCGCGATGATCGAGGCCGAGATCTTCCCGCGGCCCTGACGGGTCGGGGCGGATCCACGCCGGAGAGGGAACCGCCGGGACAAGTGGACGCGCCCTTTAGGCGATGGCCGAGGCTCGTTGATGGCGACGGCGATTCGCCTGAAGCGAGCCTTGGTGTCTGAGCCCGGACGGGGCGTCTCGGCGGGTCTTTCGCGCCCCGCGTCGCGCCCCTGGCGCCCCTCCTGCGCGACGCCCGGCTTGCCGATGGCCGCGCTATCGGCGGCGCCGGGCGCCTCGCGTGACCGCGGATTCCCTCGCCGATCCGCTCCCGCCGGACTGCTGGGTCCGACACTAAGGCAGTCGGACCATCCCCGGGACGAGCTCGCCCGCGTCCCGCGCGCCGAGCATCGCCATGGCGCGGTCCAACTCGTCCCGCAGGATGCGAAGGGCGAGCGCTGCGCCCGCCTCCCCGCCAACGGCCGCGCCGTAGATCGTCGGCCGCCCAGCGAAGACCATCGCCGCGCCCATAGCCTTCGCCGCGGCGATATGTTCCCCGCGCCGCACGCCGGAATCGAGCATGACCGAAAGGCGCCCCCGCGCCGCCTCGACGCAAGCCGGCAGCATCGCGACGGGCGCCGCGGCCAGCCCGATCTGCCGGCCACCGTGATTGGACACGATCACCCCGTCCAGCCCGAGCCGCGCTGCTTCCTCCACGTCCTCCGGCGCCAGCACGCCCTTGGCGACGATCGGCCGCGGCCAGAGGTCGCGAAGGCGCGCCACCTCCTCCCAGGTCAGGTCGGCCGTGATCTGGCGCGACATGAAGGCCGCGAGCGTCGTGCTGCCGGCCCCCGCCGGCGCATAGGGCGCGAGCGAGGCGAAGGTCGGCGTCGGTCCCCGCGCCATCCGCATGGCCCAGGCCGGGTGCAGCACGAAGTCCAGCAGCGTCCGCGGTCCCAGCCGGAAAGGCAGCGCGAAGCCGTTGGCGAGGTCCCTCTCCCGCTTCCCCGGCGCCGGCACGTCGAGCGTCACGACGAGCACGCCCGCGCCGGCGTCCCGCGCCCGCCGCACCAGGTCATGCCCGACGCCGCGGTCCGCCGGCATGTAGAGCTGGAACCACAGGTGGTCCGGCACGGCGCGCGCCGCATCCTCGATGGCGGTGCTGGCGACGGTGGCCAGGATGTAGGGCACGTCCGCCGTCGCCGCCGCTCGCGCGATGGCGAGGTCCGCCCCGGGCCGGACGAGGTTCGCGAGCCCCGTCGGCGAGACCCCGAACGGCATCCCCCAGCGCCGCCCGAAGAGCGTGACGGAGGTGTCGCGCACCCCGACATCGCGCCCAACCCGCGGTACCAGCCGCAGGCCGTCGAAGGCCGTCACGTTCCCGGCCAGCGCGACCTCGTCCTTCGCGCCGCCGTCCACGTAATCGAAGACCAGCCGCGGCAGCACCGCCCGCGCCTGCTGGCGCAGCGCGCCGATCGAGGTCGCCTGCCTCAAGCGCCGCGCACCAGGAGGAGGGGCATCACTCCGGCGACAGCCGCGCCGACCGCGCCCGCGCCGTCCAGGCCGCCAGTTCCGACCGCCACATCGCCGCGAAGTCGGCGACCGGCTTGCCCCCGCCCGAGACCCCGTTCTGCTCCCAGGCCGCGCGCATCGGGGACGTTGCCAGGGCGCGGGCCACGGCGTCGCGCAGCCGCGCAGCCACCACCTCCGGCGTGCCGCGCGGGCCGAGCAGGCCGTACCAGGTCTCGACCTGGATGGACGGGAAACCGGATTCCGTCATCGTCGGCACGTCAGGCAGGGACGGCGCGCGCGTCGCCGAGGTCACGGCGATCGCGCGCACCGTGCCGCCGCGGATCTGCTGTGCCGCACTCGGCAGCGTTTCGAAGAAGAAGGGTACGCGCCCCGCGACGAGGTCGGTGATCGCGGGCGCGCTGCCGCGGTAGTGGATCGGCGTCAGTTCCACCCCTGCCGCCTCCCCGAACAGCGCGCCGGTCAGGTGGTGCAGCGTCCCGTTGCCGCCCGTCGCATAGTCCCGCGGGACCGTCCCGGCCTTCAGGCCCGCGACCAGCTCCGCGACGGTGCGCACCGGGGAAGCGGCGGGCACGATCAGCGCGTTGGGCGAGGACGCGATATCCGTCACCGGCACGAGGTCGCGCTCGCTGTCATAGGGCACGCGCTGGACCGCCGGGAGGATCGTGTGGTGCACCGCGCCGGCGAGGAAACGGTTGGAGTCCGCCGGCGACTTCGCGACGTAGTCCGCCCCGATGGCTCCGCCCGCCCCGGCGCGGTTCTCCACCACGACGGTCTGCCCCAGTGGCTCCCGCAGCCCCTCGGCCAGCAGGCGCGTCAGCGTGTCCAGCGACCCGCCAGGTGCGGAGGGCACGACTATGGTCACGGGGCGGTCGGGCCAGTTGCCCTGCGCCGCCGCCCGCGCCGCCGGCAACGACAGCGCGCCCGCCGCCAGATCTCGCCGCCCGATCATCGTCCGTTCCTCTCGATGCGCCGCGTGGACCGCGGTCGGATGTCGTTCATGGCCCGACCGGGGCCCTCAAGCCTTCCCCTTGCCGCGCGAGGTCGGGGCACACGCCAGATCCCGCAGCGCGTCGGGATCGGGGGAGAAGCCAAGGCCGGGCGTCTCGGGCAAGGTGATCCACCCCTTCTCCGGCCGCGGCAGGGGCCCGAAGAGCCGCTCCGTCACGAGCACCGCGAGGTGGTGGTACTCGACCAGCCCGCCATTCGCGAGCCCGGCATGCAGGTGCATGTTATGGTGCGTCCAGGCTCCGCCGTTGGCGATCGGCTGGTTGAAAGCCGCCGCCAGCCCCGCAGCCTTCAGGCACTGGGTGAAGCCGCCGCCGATCGCGACGTTCGGTTGCAGCACGTCCACCGCCCCGGCCGCGACAAGGGCGCGAAAGCGGTGCAGCAGCCCCTCGTTCTGCCCCGCCGCCAGCGGCACCCGCACCTGGGACCGCAAGGTCGCCAGTTGCGCCGGGTCGTTCTCCATCAGCGGCTCCTCGAAGAAGCCGATGTTGAGGTCCGCGATCCGCTCCGCGATCCAGCGGGCGTGGTAGGGATCGAGGGAGCAGTTGGCGTCCACGTAGATCGGCACGTCCGGCCCGGCCGCGTCCCGCACCGCGCGCACCCGCGCCAGATCCTCCCGCAGGACGTCGAGGATGGGCCGCGGCTCGTCGCGCCGCTGCATCGCGTGGTGGCCGACGACCATCTTCAGCCGCGTCGCGCCGCGCTCGGCGATCCAGTGCCGCGCCGCATCAGCCAGCGCGTCCCGATCCATGCTCGCGAAGCCGAAGGTGACGTAGACCGGCACGCGCGGCCGCGCGCCGCCGAGCAGCCGCCAGACCGGCTGCCCCAGCACCTTCCCCTTCAGGTCCCAGAGCGCCAGGTCCAGCGCCGCGATCGCGTGCGTCGCGTAGCCCGTCTGCCCGCGTGGGGAGAGCAGCCAGTACAGCCGGTCCCAGACCGCCTCGTGCGCCAGCGCGTCCATCCCGACCAGCGCGTGCGCCGCGACCTCGTTGATCGCGGCAGCGACCGGCTCCTCCTCGGTGATCGCGGTGATGCCGTGGCCGACGACCCCTTCCGCCGTTTCCACTTCCACCAGGACGAGAGAGAGCGACGACTCCTTCCGGTGGCCCGGGAGGTCGAAGGTGGCGGTGATGTTCAGTGGCGTGGCGCGCACCCGAGCGATCGCGGTCGAGGCGACACCTGGCGCGCGGGCCATGACGCCCCCGTCCGGCAACATCGTCCCATCCGCGCGCGCGGTTCCCGTATCGTTCAAGCCGGTTCCTCCCGGAGCGATGTGACGCGCCGGTGCCCGCGCTGTCACCTGCCGCTTCGCGAAGCCGGCCTTCGCGCAGCGCGAAGGTCGTCCGCGTGGCCGACGTCTTCCACGAAGGCGCGCGCCGCCTCGGGCAGCGCGTCGAAGCGTCGCGCCGCGATCACATGCTGCCGCTTCGCCCAGGGGTCGGAGAGCGGCCGCACCACCAGGCCCCGCCCCGCGACGCGCACCGCCCCGTCCGGCAGCACGGCCGCGCCAAGCCCGGCCTGCACCAGCAGAAGGACCGCCTCGAAGGAATAGACGGTCACGCGCAACGGCAACGGGCGCCCAGCCTCCTCGGCCGCCGCGCGCAGGGCGGCGTGCAGGGCGGTGTCCGGGTCCAGCCCGACAAGGTCGTGGCCCAGCAGGACCGAAAACGGAATGGCCCCGTCGCCGGCCGGGCCAGTGCCCTTCGGCTTCGCCGGTTTCGCCGTCTCCGCCGCGGACGGCCCGCGCCGCCGCGCCGCCATCGCCAGCGCCGGATGACCCGTGGGCAGCACGGCAACCAGGCGGTCCTCACGCCAATGCCGTGCCTCGCAGTCGGCGGGCACGTGGAGGGCGTCCATCAGGGCCAGGTCCACCGTCCCCTCCCGCAGGGCCGCCGCGGCCCCGCGCGAGGTCGTCTCGCGCAGGTCCAGCCGGAGCAAGCCATGCCGCGGGAGGAAAGCGCCCAGCGCCTGCGGCAGGAACTGCACGACGACGGAGGAGGTCGCGGCGATGCGCAACTGCCCCCGGACACCTTTCGCCGCATCGCGCGATTCGACCACCAGCCGCCGCAAACCCTCCGCCGCGGCACGCCATCCGGCCAGCGCCGCCTCCCCCGCCGGCGTCAGCCTCGTGCCCGTCCGGGTCCGCTCGGCAAGCCGCACGCCAAGGGCCGCCTCCAATTCCGCCAGGCGGCGCGACCCGGCGGCCAGCGCCAGGTTTAATCGCGCGCAGGCCGCGGAGAGCGACCCCGTCTCCGCCACAGCCTCGAAGAGGGAGAGGGAGACGAGGTCCAGCCGCCGCAGCGCTGGCCCGTCCGCCGCGGGCGGCCGCGCCGTCACGCGCCGGGCCGAGGGGTCAGTCGAAGCAGGTCACCATGGCCACGCGCATCGGGCCGTTCGCTACGGTGATCGTGTTCCGCTGCACCAGAGGTTCGGAGTTCCTCCGCGGCGATCCGTCCCAGAGCGAGCAGAACAGGCTCGCCGTCTGCCCCGGCGCTATGCCGTAGGGCGCATCGCGCAGGACCGACACCGCCTGCGCCAGGGCGACCGAGGCCGCGAGGCCGAGCCCGACCAACACACCACACAGGAACGACGCCGCTCGCCCACCGGCCATGGTCTGATCTCCCTCGTTGCCATGTCGTATCGTAGCGCATGGAACGAAGGCACGGCGACGGGACTTCGCCTAGGGCGGTGATGTGCGGCCTCCATCCGGCGGCAGGCGCGACAGCAACTCGGTGACGACCGTCTCCGGCGTGCGACCCGACGTCTCCACCGTGATCGTCGCGCGGGCGTAGAGGTCCTCGCGGCTCGACAGGATCGCCCGCAGGTCGGCCATGGCGTCGCGGTGGTCCCGCATCGGCCGGGTGTCGCCCTGTGCGAGCACGCGGGCCATATGCTCCTCCGGCGTCGCGCGCAGCCAGACCGTCGTGCAGGAATCGAGCAGCAGGGCGTAGGTCGCGGCATCCGCGACGATGCCGCCCCCCGTCGCAAGCACCATCGGCCCCTCCCCCGCCACGAGGCGCGACAGCGCCGCCCGTTCCAGACGTCGGAAGCCTTCCTGGCCCGATCGCTCGAAGACGTCGGAAAGCTCGGCGCCGGCCTCCCGCTCCACCTCACGCTGCAGTTCGACAAAGGGGCTACCGAGCCGCGCGGCGAGCAGCCGGCCGACCGTGGATTTCCCCGCGCCGCGCAGCCCCACGAGCGCGATCCGCCCCGCCCGGCCCGTGGCCGCCGGCCGGCCGAAACGCTCCGCCAGCAGGGCCCGCACCGCCGGCAGGTCCGAGTCCGGCAGCGCGGCGACCGCCGATTCGAGCAGCACCCGTTCCGCCGTCCGCTCCGGCGCATCGGAGACGAGGTCCGCGAGCCCCACGCCCAGCGCCCCGGCGACGCGGCGCAGCAGGAGGACGGAGATGTTGCCGTGGCCTGCCTCGATCTGGGCGATGTAGCGCTCGGACACCTCGGCCCGGCGCGACAGATCGCGACGCGTCACCCCCCGGCGGGCGCGGAGGGTACGAAGGCGCGTGCCGAGCGTATGGAGAAAGGTGGAAGCGGGATCGTCGGGAACGAGGGAGCCGTCAGCGGCCATTCGTGGCGATCCTGGCGGAGAGGGTGGGATTCGAACCCACGGTAGGGTTGCCCCTACTCCGGTTTTCGAGACCGGCCCAATCGGCCACTCTGGCACCTCTCCGGACGGGGCGCGGCATACACGCGCGCCCCCCGCTTCGCAACGTGCGGCTTGGCCGCGCGCGCCGTGGCCCACCTTGCGTACCGGGACCAAGCGGTGGGCGCGCTTCCCGGTTGCGCCGTCCGCACCGGGATGCCCCGTCCGTCAGGCGACGCAGCGCACCTGCACCCGGCGCAGCACGTCGGCGGTGGAGGGCGGGCTGGAGCCGGAGGTGCCGGTGAAGGACCCGACCGGCACTTCCGACGTCCCGGCCGGCAGCGAGCGGGTGGCTGACGGCTGCGCCGTGAACCCAGACGGCAGGCCGGCGCCGAGCGACACCACGGCGTTGATCGCGGCGTTCGACGTGTTCCGCACCCGGACGGAGTAGCGGATGATGACGACGCCGTAGCCACCGCCCTGCGAGGCGAAGGTGATCTCCGTCGCCTGGACGCGGCCGGAGCAATTCGTGACGGTCTGGGCGGAGGCCGCGCCGGGGATGGCGAGTGCGGCGATCCCGAGGGCGAAGGCGGCGAGGATGGAGCGAAGGGTCATGACGATTTCCTGAAACGCGGACCCTTCGTGCCTCCTGCCAGGTCCGGAATCAAACCACCGCGCAACGATTTCGGCGATAGGATCAGCCTATCGCACTACGGGCCGATGGCGCGTCGGGGCCTCTGACCAGCATGCATCCGCCAGGAGGGTCCTGCTCTCGCCCTGGTTGACGAGCGCGCCACCCCTCCCCTATACGGCGCGCTCCCCGGCGGCCCCCTCTCGGAAGGCGGGCCCCCGGCCATCCGACATGACTGCGCCCCACGCGGTAAGTGTAGAGAACGGTACCACCCCATGAACTTCGCTGTCATCCGCACCGGCGGCAAGCAATACCGCGTGACGCCCGACGCCGTCCTGAAGGTCGAGAAGCTGGAGGCCGAGCCCGGCTCCACCATCACCTTCCACGAGGTCCTGGCGATCGGCGGCGAGGCCGGCCTGACCATCGGCGCCCCGACCGTTCCCGGCGCGACCGTGACGGCCGAGGTCGTCGAGCAGACGCGCGGCGATAAGGTCATCATCTTCAAGAAGCGCCGCCGGCAGAACTCCCGCCGCAAGAACGGCCACCGTCAGCACGAGACGGTGCTCCGCATCTCCGCGATCGCGGCGGCCTGACGACATCGCCTGACGTAAGGGACACTCCACCATGGCACACAAGAAGGCAGGCGGCTCCTCCCGCAACGGGCGCGACTCCGCGGGCAAGCGCCTTGGCGTGAAGCTCTTCGGCGGCCAGACTGTCCGCGCGGGCAACATCATCGTCACGCAGCGCGGGACGAAGATGATGCCGGGCCGCAACGTCCTCGTCGGCCGTACCCACTCCATCCACGCCGCCGTGGACGGGCACGTGAAGTTCGAGCGCAAGGCGGAGGGCCGCGTGGCCGTCTCCGTGGTGCCGGTCCAGCAGGCCGCCGAGTAAACCTCGGCCCCGCGCCGAGCGTCATGACGGGGGCCCTCGCGGCCCCCGTTTTCGTTCCGGCCCCCCAGGGTGACCGCGCGGCGGCCCCTCCCCCAGATCAGGACCTTGCCCCGATGAAGTTCCTCGATGAGGCAAAAGTCCACCTCAAGGCCGGCGACGGCGGCGACGGCGTCGTCGCCTTCCGGCGCGAGAAGTACATCGAGTTCGGCGGCCCCGACGGCGGCAATGGCGGGCGCGGCGGGGATGTGTTGGTCGAGGCGGTGGATGGCCTGAACACCCTCATCGACTACCGCTACGCCCAGCACTTCCGGGCGCGGAAAGGCGGCAACGGCGCGGGCTCCGACCGCACCGGGGCGGCCTCGGACGACGTGGTCCTGAAGGTCCCCGTCGGCACCGTCGTCCTGGACGAGGACAAGGAAACGGTCCTCGCCGACCTGACCGAGCCTGGCCAGCGCGCGATCCTTTGTCGCGGCGGCGATGGCGGCCACGGCAATGCCCATTTCAAGTCCAGCACCAACCGCGCCCCGCGCCGCGCCGACAAGGGCTACCCCGGCGAGGAGCGCGCGGTCTGGCTGCGCCTGAAACTCATCGCCGATGCAGGGCTGGTCGGGCTGCCGAATGCCGGCAAGTCCACCTTCCTCGCGGCCAGTTCCGCCGCGAAGCCGAAGATCGCCGACTACCCCTTCACCACCCTTCATCCGCAGCTCGGCGTCGTGCGCCTGAACGCGACGGAAGAGTTCGTCCTGGCCGACATCCCCGGCCTGATCGAGGGCGCGCATGAGGGCGCCGGCCTCGGCGACCGCTTCCTCGGCCATGTCGAGCGCTGCGCCGTCCTGCTTCACCTGATCGACGGCACCCAGCCTGACCCGGTGGAGGCCTACCGCACCGTCCGCGCCGAACTTGAAGGCTACGGCAACGGGCTCGCGGACAAGCCGGAGATCCTCGCCCTCAACAAGGCCGACGCCATGACGCCCCAAGCCCGGACGTCGCGCATGAAGGCGCTGGAGCGTGCCACGGGGCAGGCGCCTGCGCTGATCAGTGGCGCGACCGGCGACGGCGTCCCGGAATTGCTGCGCCGCTTGGCCGATGCGGTCGCGAGGGAACGGTCGGTCCGCGCGGCCGCCCCGGCCTGACCACGGCCGGGCGCGTCCGGCCGATTGCTGTTCGCGTGCCCCGGGGCGTGAGCCGCGTCAGAGGTTGCGGCGCGCGTCCCGAAGCGACGGCAGGCCAATCCCCGTCGCCTCGAACCCGCCATCCACGGCGATCACCTGGCCCGTGACGTAGGACGCGCGTTCCGTGCAGAGGAAGACGATCATCTCGGCCAGTTCCGTCTCCAGCCCGTAGCGGTTCAGCGGGATGGCGTCGTGGTAGGCGGCGCGGATGTCCGGCGTGTGGACCGCCTTGGCCATCGCCGTGTCCACGGGCCCAGGCGCCACCGCATTCACGCGGATGCCGAGCGAGGCCAGTTCCACCGCCGCCTGCTTCGTCAGGTGCGCCAGCGCCGCCTTGCTTGTCCCGTAGGCGACGCGAAGGGTGGAGGCGCGGAGGCCCGAGATCGACGTGATGTTGACGATGGCACCGCCCCCGCCCTCCGCCATGACCGGCGCGACGGCGCGGATGAGCAGGAACGGCCCGGTCAGGTTCACGCCGAGCACGCGGGACCATTCCTCAGTCGTCGTCTCCAGCAGCGGCTTGAAGACCGCGACGCCCGCGTTGTTCACCAGCGCGTCCAGACGGCCGAAGCGGTCCCTCGCCGCCGCGGTGGCAGCCGCGACGTCATCCTCCCGCGACACGTCGGCATGCAACGCGAGCGTGCGATCGGGCTGACCGATGTCGCCTAACGCCGCCGCAACGAGCTTGGGATCCACGTCGAGGAGGGCGACGTTCCAGCCCTCCTGAAGGAAGCGCCGCGCGGTCGCGAGGCCGATGCCGCGGCCGGCGCCGGTGACGAGGGCGACCTTCGTCACCGGCGGCACGCCGCGTTACTCGGCCGGCGCGGGGATCGGTCCCGGCGCAGTGCGGGCGCGGCTGAAGCGCCGCGCCAGCCCCTCGAAGCCGAGGTAGAGCACAGGGGTCACGAAGAGCGTCAGCACCTGCGAGACCGCGAGGCCGCCGACGATGGCGAGGCCGAGCGGCTGCCGCAGTTCCGCCGCCGCGCCCCATCCCGCCGCGATCGGCACGGCGCCGGCCGCGGCGGCGAGCGTGGTCATGAGGATCGGCCGGAACCGGACGACGCAGGCCTCCCGCACCGCGGAACGCGCCGGTTCCCCGGTTCGCTGCCGCGTCAGGGCCACGTCCACGATCATGATCGCGTTCTTCATCACGAGGCCGACGAGCAGCAGCGTGCCGATGACCGCGATGACCGACAGGTCCAGCCCGAACCACCAGAGCGTCGCGAAGGCGCCGAGCCCCGCCGCCGGCAGGCCGGAGAGGATCGTCAGCGGGTGGATCAGGCTCTCGTAGAGGACGCCCAGCACCACGTACATGATGAGGATGGCCGAGATGATCAGCACGCCTTGGCCCGCCAGCGCCTGCTGGAAGACCTGCGCCGCGCCGGAGAAGCCCGTCGTGACCGTCGGCGGCAGGCCGAGGTCGTTCTCCACCGCGCGGATGGCGTTCACCGCGTCGCCGAGCGCCACGCCCGGCGGCGTGTTGAAGCCGATGACGACGGCGGGCAGCTGCCCCTGGTGCGACACGTTCAGCGGGCCGACCCGCCGCTCGATGGAGGCGACGGCCGAGAGCGGGACCAGCCGGGTCTGCCCCGGCGCCAGCCCGGCCTGCGCCCCCTGACCCGTCGCGCGGAGGTAGAGCTTCGCGAGGCCGGATTCGTCCCGCTGGTCCTCGGGCAGGGCCTCCAGGATCAGGGGATAGGCGTTCGACTGGCCGTAGATCGTCGAGATCTGCCGCGCCCCAAAGGCCGAGAACAAGGCCTGCCGCGCCTGGTCCACCGTCACGCCGAGGGAGGTCGCGCGGTCGCGGTCCACATTCACCAGGACCACCGGGCTGTCGAGCTGGAGGTCGGTGTTCACGTCCTGCAACTGCGGCAGGCGGAGCAGCCGCGTCTCCAGCCGCTGCGCCCAGTCGTAGAGCTCTTCAAGCTGTAGGCCCTGAAGCGTGTAGAGGTACTGCGTGCGTGTCTGCCGCGCCCCGAAGTTCAGGTTCTGGATCGGGCTCATGAAGACGCGGAGGCCGGGGATCGAGTTCGCGGGACCGCGCAGCCGCTGGATCACCGTGCTGACGTCCGGCCGCTCGCTCCGCGGCTTCAGCTGGACGAAGAGCCGGCCCTGGTTGATCGAGACGGAGCCGCCGGTCGCGCCGAGGTTCGACACGACGGTGTCCACGTAGGGCGAGCGCTTCAGGACCTCGACCAGCCGGCCCTGCATCTGGGTCATCGCGTCGATCGAGGCGCCGCGCGGTCCCTCCGTGCTGACAGTCATCAGCCCCGTATCCTCGACGGGGAAGAAGCCCTTGGGAATGACGTAGGCCATCCAGCCCGCGGCCAGGACGGAGCCGAGGAACATCACCCAGACGATCAGACGGAAGCGCAGGGCGAGGTCGAGCGACCAGGCATAGGCCTTCTCGATGCCGACAAAGCCACGCTCCAGCGTGCGGTCGAGCAGGCCGGGCTTGGCGTGGGCGTTGTGGCCCTTGAGCTTGCTCGCCATCAGCGGCGTGAGCGTGAGGGAGACGACGCAGGACGCGATGACGGCGAGGGAGACCGTCGCCGCGAAGGCATTGAACACGCGCCCGACGACGCCGCCCATCAGAAGGATCGGCAGGAAGACCGCGATCAGGGCGACGGTGATGGAGATGATGGTGAAGCCGATCTCCCGCGCGCCGCGGATGGCGGCGGCCATCGGCGCCATGCCTTCCTCGATATGCCGCACGATCGCCTCGAGCATGACGATCGCGTCGTCCACGACGAGGCCGACCGCGATGGTCAGGCCGAGGAGCGTGACGTTGTCGATGCCGTAGCCCAGCGCGTACATGAGCCCGAACGTCGCGCAGAGCGAGATCGGGACCGCCACCGTCGGGATGATCGTCGCCGTCAGGCGCCGCAGGAAGAGGAAGCAGACGAGGACGACGAGCCCGATCGCGATGATGAGCGACTCCTGGACGTCGTGCACCGCATCGCGGATCGAGGTGGAACGGTCCAGCATGAACTGGATCTGGGCGCCGGGCGGCAGGGCGGATTGCAGCGCCGGGATGGTCGCGCGGACGCCGTCCACCACCTCCACCGTATTGGCGTCGGGCTGGCGGAAGACCGCGAGGACGAGGGAGCGCTCCCCGTCGCGCCAGGCGCGGACGCGCTCGTTCTGGACGCTGTCCACCACCTCCGCGATCTCGCCCAGGCGCACCGGGGCCTGGGGGCGGCCGGCGACGACGAGGTTCGCGAAGGCCTCGGCGTTCTGCGGCTGGTCGTTTGCGCGGAGGGTGAGCTGCTGCCGCTCCCCGTTCAGCAGCCCCACGGGGGTCGAGGAATTGGCCGCCGTGATCGCCTGCTGCACCTGGTCGAAGGCCAGGCCCATGGCCGCGATCCGGTCCGGGTTCAGCCGGACGCGGACGGAATAGAGCTGCTCACCGAAGGTCTGGACCTGTGCGACGCCCGTCACGCGCGACAGCGCGGGCCCGATGATCGAGGATGCCACGTCGTTCAGGCGATAGAGCGGCGTGTCGCCGCCCGTCAGCGTCAGCAGGATGACCGGTGCGTCGGCCGGGTTGACCTTCCGGTAGGAAGGGGGCGTCAGCATGTCCACGGGCAGGCGGCGCTGCGCCCGGGTCAGCGCGGCCTGCACGTCCTGCGCCGCGGCGTCGATGTTGCGGTTCAGGGTGAACTGAATGGTGATCTGCGTCGTGTCCTGCCCGTTGACGGAGGACATCGATTCGAGGCCGGCGATGGTCGAGAACTCGCGCTCGAGCGGCAGGGCGACGGAGGTCGCCATCGTCTCCGGGGAGGCGCCGGGGAAGTTGGCGAAGACGGTGATGACCGGGAAGTCCACTCGCGGCACGGCCGCGACCGGCAGCCGCGTGTAGGCCACGATCCCCGTGACGACCGCTGCGATCGTCAGCAGGAAGGTCGTGACGGGTCGGCGGATGCAGAGCTCGGAGATGCTCATCCGGATCCTGTCCTCAGTTCGCGCTGGAGACGCGCTGCGGGGTCGCGGCCGGGCGCCCGCCGCGTTCCTGGGCGGCCATGCCGTCCGTCACGCGCTGGGCACCGTCAACGATGACGCGGTCATTGGCGGCGATCTGGCCCCGGACGACGGTCCGGTCCCCCGAAGCGCGGAGGACCTCGACGCCCCGGCGCCGCGCCACGCCGTCCTGCAGGACGAAGACGAAGCGGCCATTCTGGCCGGTCTGCACGGCCGCGGACGGCACCGTCGTCACGTCCTGTTCGATCCGCGGCGTCAGGACGACGCCGACGAACTGCCCGGGCCAGAGCCGGCCCTGGCCGTTCGCCACCCGCCCCTTGAGGGCGATCGTCCCGGTCTGCGTATCCACCGCGCTGTCGATGAACACGAGAGGCCCCTCGATCGGCGGCCCGTCATCGGCCTGCGGGCGGACGCGGATGGTCGGCGGCGTGCCGCGACGCATTGCGCCCTGGATCTCGGCCAGCCAGCGTTCGGGTACGGAGAAGGTCACCATGATCGGGTCGATCTGGGTGATCGTGGCGATCGTCGTGTTCTCGGCCTGGCGGACGAAGTTGCCGACGCGCTGCGGCAAGGTCCCGAGGCGCCCGTCGGCCTCCGCCGTGATCGTCGCGAACTCGATCTGCAGGCGGGTCTGGGTGAGCAGGGCTTCCGTCGCGCGGGCCACGGCGGCGGCGGCCTGGGCGTCGGCCTGGGCCTGCTCGAAGCGCTGCTGCGCCGCGAAGCCCTCGCCGCGCAACGACAGGTAGCGCGTGGCGTCCGCCTGGGTCCGCGCGAGCTGCGCGCGGTCCCGGGCCAGTTGCGCCTCTTGCTGGGCCAGCAGCGCCTGGTTCGAACGCGCGTCGAGGGTGAAGAGGCGGTCGCCGCGTCGGACCATCTGGCCCTCCGTCACGTGCACGGCCTCGATCTGCCCGTCCACGCGCGTCCGGACCGTGACCACCGCCTCGGGCGCGACGATACCGTTGGCGGGAATCTCGATCGGCAGCGGGCCGACCCGCACGGGTTCGGTGACTACGGCGATCCCGGTGCGAGCGGGGGCGCCGGCAGCCGGGGGCTTTCCGGGGCGGGTTGGGCGGGGGGCTGCTGCCCCACCGCCACGCCGGCGCTCAAGACGCCGAGGATCGCGAGGCCTGCGGCCAGCGACCATGACACGACGCGCATGCGGATCTCCTTAGGACCCGATGTATCGCAAACCGTATGCCTCGAAACCTGGACGAAGCACAGAGATTCGAAACAACTCGTGACGTTAGGCCTGCCGGGGCAGGCAGATCGCCCTATGCTGCGTTGCACGGCAGGTCCCTGCCCCCAAGGATGTGGTGGGCCAGGCCTGTCCTTCAACGGGAGAACGTTGCGCGCGTGACCCGGCTTCACCTCGGCCTCGCGATCCTCGGGCTGCTCGTCCTCGCCGCGGCGGGTGCGAGCGTCTGGGGGGTGGACCCGGCCGCGACGGACCTGCTGGCCCGGCACGCAGGCCCTTCCACCCTGCATCCGCTCGGCACCGATGATCTGGGGCGCGACGTCCTCGCGCGGGTGCTGCACGGGGCGCGGGTGTCGCTCTCCGTCGGGGCGGGCGCGGCGGTCGCGGCGACGGCGCTGGGGCTGCTCGTCGGCGTGGTCGCGGCTTGGCGGGGGGCTGGGTCGATGCGGTGCTGATGCGGCTCGCCGACGGGCTGCTGGCCCTGCCCGCCCTGCCCGTCCTGGTGCTGCTGGCGGCACTCGATCCCGCGACGGTCGGGCTGCCGCGCGGCGGGGCCACCGCCGACGTGGCGCGCATCGTCGCCATCCTGACGCTCTTCGGCTGGGTCGGCGTCGCGCGGCTGTCCCGGGCCGCGGCGTTGACGGTGCTGTCGCGCGACCACGTGCGCGCCGCGCGGGCCCTCGGCGTGTCAGAAGGCCGCCTGTTGCGGCGGCACGTGGTGCCCGCCTTGCGGGCACCGGTGACCGTCGCCGCCTCGCTCGCCGTGGCCGGGGCGATCATCGCGGAGAGCAGCACCCTGTCCTTCCTCGGCCTCGGCATCCAGCCGCCGGCCGCGTCCTGGGGGAACATGCTGGCAAACGCGCAGGACCTGGTGTTCTCCGCCCCGATGGCGGCGGTATGGCCGGGTCTCTGCATCGCCCTCGCGGTCGCGGGGGCGATGCTCGTGGCGGATGGGCTGCGGGAGCGGCGCTGAGGCGCCGTCCCCGATCCGGTCAGCTCCCGACCACGCCGCCGTCGCGCCGCACGATCGCGATGACCGACGGCCGCGGCGGCACGCCGGACTGGTTGTCCGGCCAGCGGGTCGAGGGATTCTCGAAGGTGCTGCCGCGATCCTCGCCGGGATGCTGGATCGCAAGGAACACCGTGCGCTCGCCCGGCCCGATCAGGGGGCCGCAGACCTCGGCACCCTGCGGCGCGGAGTAGAAGCGCTTCGTCAGCGCCCGGCCCGCCCCCTGGGTGTCGGCGGCATAGAGCCCGTCCTGGATCCGCGCGGCCTCCGGCGCGCCGTCGGTCGCGATCCAGATACGGCCCTTGCTGTCGAAGGCGCAGTTGTCGGGGCAGGACAGCCAGCCGCCCTCCGCGCCGACCGCGCGGTGGTAGGCCGCACCGGCATGCGTGCCCGGCCGCCCCGCGACGAGGAACAGTTCCCAACGCGCCGTCGTCGCCGCATGGTCCACCCGCCCAGCGCCGGCGCCCCCTGAGCCTGACTGGGGCGGGATGATCTCCAGCACGTGCCCCTGGGTGTTGTTCGCGCGGGGGTTCGCGGCGTTGATCTTGTCCGGCGTGCGGCGGTTGTTGTTCGTCAGGATGACGAAGACGCGGCCCGTCGCGGGGTTGGTCTCCACGTCCTCCGGCCGGTCCATCGGCGTGGCGCCGAGAAGGTCCGCGGCGCGGCGCGCCTCGATGACCACGTCGCCCTGGCTTCGGAAGCCGTTCGCCTCGGTCAGCGGGCCCTGGCCGTGGGTCAGCGGCAGCCATTCGACCCGCCCGTCGTCGTGGAAGCGCGCGACGTAGAGCGTGCCGTCATCGAGCAGGTCGCGGTTCGCCGCGGGGTTGGCGGCGTCGTAGGGCCGCGCGGTGACGAACTTGTAGACGTAGTCGTTCCGCTCGTCGTCGCCCATGTAGAACACGACGCGCCCGTCGGCGGAGACCGCGTGGGTGCAGCCCTCGTGCTTGAAGCGGCCGAGCGCGGTGCGCTTCACCGGCACGGAACTCGGGTCGTAGGGGTCGAACTCGACGACCCAGCCGAAGCGGTTGGGCTCGTTCGGCTCCTGGTCCAGGTTGAAGCGCTGTTCGAAGCGGCCCCAGGCGTAGGTGGCGTTCGGGACGATGCCCAGGCGCTTGTAGGACTCGGCCTGCGGACCGGACTCCGCGGCGGCACCGCCGAAGTACTGGTTGAAGTTCTCCTCGCAGGTGATGACCGTGCCCCAGGGCGTGTTGCCGCCGGCGCAGTTGTTGAACGTGCCGAGGACCTGCGTCCCCGTCGGATCGGCCGAGGTCTTCAGCCGCTCATGCCCGGCGGCGGGGCCGGAGATGCGGATCGGCGTCGTGCCGGTGATGCGCCGGTTGTGCGGGGAGCCCGGGACGTAGGACCAGCGGCCGTTCTCGCGCTTGATCTCGACGACGCTCATGCCGTGCGCCTGGATCTCCGCCATCGCCTGCTCGCGGTTGGTGCGCAGGCGGGAGGCCGTGCCCTCCCCCACGCCGGCGAAGATCAGGTTGGTGTTGGTGTATTCGTGGTTGACGACGAGAAGGCCGTGCTCCGTCGCGGCCGGCGCGCCCTTCGGCAGGGCGAAGAAGTCCACGTAGTCGTTGTTGTAGCCGAACTGGCCGGACTGGGCCTCGGCGGTCACGTTCGCCGGGTCGAAGGCAGGGGCGCCGGGCAGGATCGGGTCGCCCCAGCGGATGACGGTCTGAACCTCGTAGCCCTCGGCGACCGCCTCCCGGCCGTCGGTGGCGGGGGGCAGCCCGGCGAAGGTCAGGGTCGAATCGGCCTCGGTCGCGGCAGGCGCGGACGTGGTCTGGGCCAGGGCGCGACCGACCATGCCGTCCGTCAGTGCGGCCCCGGCGGCCACGCCAAAGAGGCCGCGCAGCGCGGCGCGGCGCGCCATGCGGCGCCCGATGACTTCCCCGATCGGGTCCTGCGGGCGCGGGTTACTGCCGATGTCCTCGATCTCGACCGGCGCGGCAGCGTCGTCCGATGCGTAATCCGTCATGTCAGCGAGGTCCCCCGGGAATGCGAAGCGCAGGCGCCTTAACGGCGGACTGCTGCGGTTTCGTGACGCAAAAATGACGTTGCATGGCCGTCAGCCGCCGACCCGCCCTCCCCGGAGGCGCGTCAGCGTCAGCACCGCCGACCGGGGCGGCAGGGCCGCATCGAAGGCAGGCCAGAGCGTCCCGGGGCGGTCCCAGCTGGCCCCGGGTTCGGCCCCCGGCGTCCGGACGGCCGCAAAGAGGGCGGATCCGTCCGGCACCATCTCGCAGCCGCCGAGGGCGCCGCCGCGCGGGGCGCCGTAGAGCGGCAGCGGCAAGCCACGCCCTGGCCCTTCCGTCTCACAGCCGAACAGCAGGTCGGGCGAAGGCCCGATCCGGCCGCCGCGATCCGTCCCGATCCAAAGGCGACCGGTGGCGTCCAGGGTGAGCCGGTCCGGGTGGTCGGGCCAGGCGGTGTTCAGCGCGACGTAGCGGCCGGGGGTTCCGGCCAGGAAGGTCCGGATCGTCGCGGTGTCGGTGGCCGGATCGGCCCTCGTCGCGTCGACCGTGAGGATCGCGCCCGGACGGGCCGGGTCGCTCCCCGGCTGGCCCCGCACCGCGAGGTAGAGCCGGCCGCGCCCATCCGTCGCGAGTCCTGAGGGCTGGTCGAAGGCGGCCGCCCCGAGGCGCGTGGCGAGCGGGGCGGGTTCCAGCACGACGTCCGGCCCGGGCGGCAGGTCCACCCAGGTCAGGCGTTCCCCGTCCACGAGCGCGACGGCGAGGGTGCCGGAATCCAGCGCGTCCGGCTCCGCCGCCGGGCTGCGAGACAGGAAGCGATAGAGGTGCCCGCCTTCCCGCCGCCCTGTGAGGTAGACGGCCGCGCGCCCGTCGCGGGTCAGCGTCGCCGCGGCGTCCCCCTTGCCGAAGCGGCCGAGGGCCGTCCGCTTCGTCGGCACCGCCGTGGGATCGGCCGGGTCCAGCTCGACGGCCCAGCCGAAGCCGCGCGGGTTGCCGAAGCGAGGATCGAGGGCGCGCAGGCGGTTGAGCCAGGGTTCCGGTTCGCCCTCGGCGAGCAGGAGGGTGCCCCAGGGCGTCGCGGTGCCGCCTGCGACCGCGAGCAGGCCCCGGACCGCGCCGCCGAGAGCCGTCGTGGCGGGCCCACCCGCCCGGCACAGGGTGTTCGCGGTGAAGCGGCGCGACTGGTAGCCCCCGTCGACAACCACCCAGCGGTCGCCGTTGCCGGGAAGCCGGACCCTCTCGAGGTTCAGGATCGAGGCGCCGCCCAGCACCGCGGCGATCTCCGGCCGGTCCGTCCCGCCGGGGAAGGCCATCGCGGGGTCCACGGTCGGGTGGCCCACCGCGAGGACGGCGCGCGGAATCCCGTCGGCCGAGAGCGGGGCGGGGATCAGCCCGGCGAGGACGGCGTCCCAGCCGAACTGGGTCTCTGCCGCCTCGGGCGTCGGCTGGCGCGGGTTGAAGGGCGGGGCGTCCGAGGTGACGCGGTCGCCCCAGCGGATCAGCACCTCCCGGAGGTAGCCGCCGGCGACCGTGTCGTCGGCCTTCGTGTCGGGACGGGCGGGGCGCAGGTCCAGCCCGCCGAACTGGGCGGCCGCCGGCGCGACCCGCAGCAGGGCCGGCGCAGCGAGTCCGGACAGGAGGGCACGGCGGGGCGTCACGGGCGCGCGGATGCCCCCTCCGCGATCGCGGGGGGACGGTGCACAGACACCTCCGGCAGCGGGCCGGTCCAGGCGGAGACCTGGACGAGGCAGGATTGGGCGGAGCAGCCCTGCCCCAGGGCCGAGGTCCCGCGGTCCGGAGTCAGGACGTTCGGGTTGCCGTGCACGCAGATCTCCTGCCCGTCCACGACGCGCGGGTCCCACCAGGCACCCGTGGACATGGCGACGACGCCGGGGCGAACGGCCTCCGTCACGACGAGGCCGGCAAGGCAGGCGCCGCGGTCGTTGTGGACCCTCACGACGCTGCGGTCCGCGAGGCCGCGCGCCGCGGCATCGGCCGGGTTCATGCGGATGGGCTCGCGCCCCGCGATCTTGCTCTCCGCCGCGACGCGGCCCGGATCGAGCTGACCGTGCAGGCGCGTCTCGGGCTGCGTGGTGAGGAGGTGGAGGGGATGGCGCGACGCCGCCTCGCCGCCGAGCCATTCGGAGGGGGGCAGCCAGACCGGGTGGCCGGGGCAGTCGTCGGCGCCGTAGGAGGCGACGGTTTCCGAGAACACCTCGACCTTGCCGGAAGGCGTGGCGAGGGGATTCGCCTCGGGGTCCCGGGCGAAGTCGGCGAAGGAGGTGAAGGTCTCCTCCGGCGGCGGGAGTTCGACGTGCCCTTCCTCCCAGAACCGGTCGAAGTCCGGGACCTCCACGCCCAAGGTCGCGCAGGCCCGGCGCCAGCGGTCGTAGAGCGACCGCAGCCAGGCCGATTCGTCGCGCTGCTCGGTGAAGGCGGCGCGGTAGCCCAGTGCGTCGGCGATGTCGGCGAAGGCGTCGTGGTCGTTGCGGGCGAGGCCCTGCGGCGGGATCGCCCGGTGCATCGCGCGGACGAAACGGTCGCGGGAGGAGGAGGCGATATCGTTGCGCTCGAGCGTCGTCGTCGCGGGCAGGACGATGTCGGCGTGGCGCGCGAGCGAGGTCCACCAGGGCTCCGAAACGACGATCGTGTCGGGGCGGCAGAAGGCGCGGGCCAGGCGGTTCAGGTCCTGGTGATGGTGGAAGGGATTGCCACCGGCCCAGAAGACCATGCGGATGTCCGGCAGCGTGATGTCGCGGCCGTTGTAGCGCAGGACCTCGCCGGGGCTTTCCAGCAGTTCCGTAACCCGTGCGACGGGGATGGACAGGCCGACGGGGTTACGCGTCGCGGGGAGGTTGATGCTCGGCAGGTCACGGCGTGGCGTGCCCATGCCGTTGATGCTGCCATAGCCGAAGGCGACGCCCTGCCCCGGCTTGCCGATGTTGCCGAGGACTGCGGCAAGCGCGATCAGCGCCCACCAGGGCTGTTCCCCGTGCTCCGCGCGCTGGAGCGACCAGGTGGAGGTCAGCATCGTCGGCGTGCGCGCGGCTTCCAGCGCCAGGGCGCGGATGGCCTCCGCCGGCACGTCGCAGAGCGGGGCGGCCCATTCCGGCGATTTCGGCGTGCCGTCGCACTCGCCCATGACGTAGCGGCGGAAGCGGTCCCAGCCCGTCGCCCTGGTCGCGAGGAAGTCGCCGTCCTCCAGCCCCGCCGCGGCGATGGCGTGGATCATCGCGAGGATCAGGGCCGTGTCCCCGCCCGGGCGGACGGGGATCCACTCCGCGTCGAGGAAGGGCGCGCGGCGTCACGCAGCGGGCCAAGGTTGACGAAGCGCAGGCCAGCCTCGCGCGCGCGGCGCATCAGCGGGACGTAGTCGTGTGCCCCGGCGCCGCCGGCGGTGACGAGGCCGTTCTTCAGGGGCAGGCCGCCGAAGCAGAGCATCAGGCGGGCATTGGCCGTGATCGCGCCCCAGTCCGTCGCGGGCCCCTGCACCGGGTCGTTCGTGCCGAGGACGTGGGGCATGAGCGTCATGCCCGCGCCGTAGGAGTAGTTCGTCACCTGCGCGACGAAGCCGCCCCCCAGGCCGAGGAAGCGCTGCAGTTGCGACCGCGCGTGGTGGAAGCGGCCCGCCGAGGCCCAGCCATAGGAGCCGCCGAGGATGGCGGCGTCCCCCTGTTCGGCCCTCGTTCGGGCGGTTTCCTCGGCAATCAGGCGCGTGGCCTGGTCCCAGGTGAGGGGAACGAAGGGGTCCTGACCCCGCGTGCTGCCGCGCCGCTCCCCGCGCAGCCAGCCGCGGCGGGCATAGGGACGGTCCACGCGGCATTCGGCGTGGACCACGTCGGGGATGCTGCGAAGCAGCGAACCCGGGAAGGGATCCAGGCCGAAGGGGCGGGCCTCGGTCACCCGGCCGTCGCGCACCACGGCGTCGAAGTAGCCCCAATGGGCGGCGTGCGGCTTGATGTCGGTCATGGGCGTTCCGCGCGGACCATGCCCCGCCCCGGGGTAGCCCGCAAACCCGTTTCAGCCGGGAAGCGAGGCCTGCCAGTCGCGGATGGCGGGCACGGGATGGACGAGCATCAGGACGTTCAGCGTCAGGTTGTCGCGGATCAGCACGAGCGTCAGCAGTTCCAGCCCGACGGCCAGCGCGACCGAGGCCCGGGGCGGCAGGCGGGAGGCGAGCCAGAAGCCCAGCAGCATGAAGCCGAGGTCGGAGAGCGAGTTGAGGACGGAATCGCCGGTGTAGCCGAGGGCCGCGGTGGCCTCCCTGTAGCGGTTGATGACGGCAGGGGTGTTCTCCGCGATCTCCCAGGCCGCCTCGGTCACCGCAGCGAGGGAAGCTCGCAGCCCGAGGGAGGCGCGCGGCATCGCGAGGCGCAGGACGGCGTAGAAGATCAGCCCGTGGATGAGGTGCGAGGGCGAGTACCAGTCGGAGAGATGCTGGGAGTTCCCGGCATCGTTCACCCGCCCGTGCCAAAGCTCGATCGTGCCGGAGGCGGCGATCGGCAGCCGTCCCATGGCGAGGAGGATGGCGGCCATCCCGCCGGCCACGACCAGGATCAGGAACGCGTGGCGCCGGCTCATCGCGAGGGGATGACACGGCCGGGGTCGCGCCGGAAGGGTCGGGGCGCTAGGCTGCCCCTGCCCCACCGGACCGGACGGCCATGACCCACGTCTCCCCCCAGATGCCTCTCCACGGCGCCAACTCCATCGCCGCGCGCGACATCGCGAGCGTCCTGCACCCCTACACCAACCACGCGGCGCACCGTCGCAACGGCCCGCTGGTGATCTCGCGCGGCGAGGGCGTGCGGGTCTTCGACGATTCCGGGAAGGCCTACATCGAAGGCGTGGCGGGCCTCTGGTGCGCCGCGCTCGGCTTCTCGAACGAGCGGCTGGTGCAGGCCGCGGCCGACCAGATGCGGCGCCTGCCCTTCTACCATGGCTTCACCAGCAAGGGTCACGAGCCGCAAGTCGAGCTGGCCGAACGCCTGCTGGAGAAGGCGCCGGTCCCGATGAGCAAGGTGTTCTTCGCCAATTCGGGGTCCGAGGCGAACGACACCGTCGTGAAGATGGTCTGGTACCTCAACAACGCGCTGGGGCGCCCGGCGAAGAAGAAGATCATCTCCCGCATCAAGGCCTATCACGGCGTCACGGTCGCAGCGGCCTCGCTGACCGGCCTGCCCTACAACCACAAGTTCTTCGACCTGCCGATCGACCGCATCCTCCACACCATGACGCCGCACCACTGGCGCGAGGCGATGCCGGGCGAGACCGAGGAAGCCTTCGCCACCCGCTGTGCCGAGGAACTGGACGCCCTGATCCAGCGCGAAGGCCCGGACACCGTCGCCGCCTTCATCGCCGAGCCCTTCATGGGCGCGGGCGGCGTCATCATCCCGCCGCGCACCTACTTCGAGAAGATCCAGGCCGTGCTGCGCAAGCACGACGTGCTGATGGTGGCGGACGAGGTGATCGCGGGCTTCGGGCGCACCGGGAACTACTGGGGATCGCAGACCTTCGGCATCCAGCCGGACATCCTGACCTGCGCGAAGGCACTCTCGTCCTCCTACCTGCCGATCTCCGCGGTCATGGTGAACGAACGCGTCTACGATGCGCTCTCCTCCGGCTCGGACTCCATCGGCACCTGGGGCCACGGCTTCACCTATTCCGGGCACCCCGTCGCCGCCGCGGTCGCGGTGGAGACGCTGAAGATATATGACGAGATGGACATCGTCCCGCACGTGCAGGCCGTGGGGCGCCGCCTCCAGGCGGGCCTCGCGCGCTTCCGTGACCATCCGCTGGTCGGCGAGGTCCGCGGCGTCGGCCTCGTCGGTGCGGTGGAACTGTCGCAAGACGCGGAGACGCGGAAGTCCTTCGACCCGGCGCGCAAGATGGCCGCACGCGCCGTGGCACTGACGGAGCAGGAGGGCGTGATTCTCCGGGCGCTTCCGAGCGACAGCATCGCCTTCTCCCCGCCCCTCATCATCACGGACGCCGAGGTGGACGAGATGCTCGCGGGGTTCGGCCGCGCCCTGGACCGCCTGGCGGAAGAGGTCGCGCGGGAACCCGCCCCGGCCGTTTGAGCGCGGCTTGAGCGACGCAATCCTGACCCGGCGGCGCTGGCTGGCGCCGCCGGACCTTCCCCTTGTGCTCGTGCTGGCGGCCGCGCCGGCGGCGGTCGTGCTGCAGCACCGGGCCCTGGCGCCGGTCGCGCTTGGGGGTTTGCTGGGCTGCGTGCTGCTGCACGCCGCGCACCGGGGCGGGCGGCAAGGGGCTTGGCCGGTGCCGCGCGATGCGGCCTCGGTCCTCGCCATCCTCCTCTTCGCCTGGGCGGCCGTGACGGCGTTCTGGTCCCCCTCCCCCGCGGGCGGGGTATTCGAGGCCGCGCGACTCGCCGGCTTCGCGCTGCTCGGCGGCGGCGCGGCGACGGCGGCAGCAGCGCTGCCGGAGGCGGGGCGGCGGCGGGTCGGAACGGCGCTGCTGGCCAGCGTGGCGCTCGGCCTCGCCCTCGGCGTTGCGGACATGCTGACGGGTCACGCCATCCGCGGGGCGGTGCGTGGGATGCGCGCGCCGCCGGTCGAGATCGTCTTCGGGTTGAAGCCCTCCGGATCGGTGCTGGCGCTGCTGCTGCCGCTCGCCGTTGTGGTGCCGGGACTGCCGGGGATCGCGCGCGTGGCGCTAGCGGTGATCGGGGCGGCCGGCGTGATCGCGCTGCCTGGCGATTCGGCCAAGATCGCGGCGGTGCTGGGTCTGCTGGTGACCGGGGCAGCGTGGTGGCTGCCCGGGCGCTGGCTGGCACGCGCGATCGGGATGGGGCTGGCCGCGGTCATGCTCGCGGCCCCGTTGGTCTTCGCGGCGGTGCTGGACTCCCGCGTGATCCCGGCCGAGCGGATCGCGGTCTCCGCCGCGCACCGGCTGATCATCTGGGACTACGCACTCCGGCGGATCGCGGACCGCCCGGTGCTGGGCTGGGGGATGGATTCCAGCCGCGCCATCCCGGGCGGGCAGGACCGTCCGGACGCCGCGGCCCTCACGCGGATCGGGCTGGTGCCGGGGTCGGAGCGCTCGGCCCTCTTCGCCCCGGATGGGCGGTTCAACGTCATGCCGCTGCATCCGCACAATGCCTTCCTGCAGGTCTGGCTGGAACTTGGCGCGGTGGGGGCGGTGCTGGCGGCGGGATTGCTGTCGGCGCTGGGCTTCGCGGCGGGGCGGCTGCCGCCGGCGGTCCGGGCGGGGGCATGCGGGGCGATGACCTCGGCGGCGGTGTCAGGGCTGCTGTCCTACGGGGTGTGGCAACCCTGGTGGATCGGGGGCCTGTTGCTTGCGATCGCGGCCGCGGCGGGGATCAAGGCGCGCGAGGAGCGCGCGGTGGCGGGCTGACGCCGGTCAGCCCGCGCCCCAGGTCCCGCTGAGGAGGGAGTCGAGCGCCGCGCGCACCGCCTCGACCGGCAGGTGCGTCATCTCTTTCCCGCCATGGTCCTGCGCACGCAGGATCAGCGCGCGGGACGCGACGGGGCGAAACTTTGCCGGGTCGCTCGGGCCGAAGAGGGAGACGAGCGGCGCGCCGCCCGCCGCGATCATGTGCCCAGTGCCGCTGTCGTTCGACACCGCCGCGGCAAGGCGCCCGGCCAGCGCCACGGTCGCCATCGGTAGTGGGCCGCCGACCGTGTCCCAAGCCGGATGCTGCAACGGGAACTCGGCATTGGGTAGCCGGGCGGCGATCTCCGGCCGCAGCACCGCCTCGTTCGGACCGAGCAGGAAGACGGGCGTCCGGCCCGTCTCGACGACGCCCGACGCGACGGCCAAAAAGCGGTCGAGCGGCCAGATCTTCTGCACCCCGCCCGCACCAGGCGCGAAACCGACGTAGTGGGTGGCATCCTTCGGCAAGGCCCGGTACGCGGCAGCCCGAAGCTCCGTTGGAACCGCAAGGGGTGATAGGTCGCGGCGCGCCTTCTCCCCCGTCGCCCGCTCGATGAGAGCGAACAGCCGATCAAGAATATGGGTGCGCCTGTCCAGGCTGTACCGCATGAACGCGGCGGAGATGAACCGGTCGTGCGGTATCCGTTGGACGACATAGGTGCGCCACAAAACGGATTGCGTGTCGAGCAGCAGCTCGAAAGGACCCAATCCGGCGGGAATCGGCCTGATCACCGAAATGGGTCCCGCACCCACGCCACAGCACTCTCGCACCTCGTCGAGCAACGGAGGTCCGGCTGCCTGCTGCAACGATCGGGCGTACAGCGTGCTTTCCGCCGTAAACCAGACGAGCCGCGCAGACGGGAAAGCGTGCCGAAGCGCGCGCAGGAACATGACCTTGTAGATCGCGTCGCCGTAGGTCTCCCCACCGCTGAAGACGCCGACAGTCGCGGGCGCGGTCACGCCGCCAGGAACCGTCGCGCGCCTTCCGCCAGCACCTGGAAGCCGAGCATCAGGTCTTCGTCCGAGGTGTCCTCCGACCAGTGGTGGGAGATCCCGTTGATGGATGGCGTGAACAGCATCGCGGAGGGCATGTGCGGCGCCATGTACTGCGCATCGTGACCGGCGCCGGACGGCATCTGCTGCCACTTGCCCGGGGCGAACTGCTCGGCGGCCTCGGCGAGGCAGCGCTGAATCGTCGGATCGCAGAGGGCGGGGGTGGCAGCCGACATCCGCTCCAGCACCGCGGGGCACTTCTCGCGGCGGTTCGATTCCTGGATGCAGCGGCGCAGCACCGCTTCCAGCCGGTTCAGGACGTCGATGTCGATGTCGCGGAACTGGAACAGGATCTCGGCCCGGCCGGGGATGATGGACTGGCCGCCGGGATCGAGGGTGATGCGGCCCGTCGTCCAGACGGTGCGCTCCGCGCAGTGGCGCGGGAACTCCTGGTCAATCATGGACAGCAGCCGCACGGCGGTCAGGCCGGCATCACGGCGTTCGGCCATCGTCGTCGTGCCCGCATGGTTCTGCTGGCCCGTGATGACGATCTTCCACTGCCAGATCGCGACGATGCCCGTCACCACGCCGACGCGCAGGCCCTTGTTCTCGAGGTCGCGGCCCTGCTCGATATGCATCTCGACGAAGCCCTTGTAGCGGCCCTTCTCGAGCTGCATGCGCGGCAGGCCTTCCAGCCCGGCCTCGCGCAAGGCGTCCCGCAGCGGCTTGCCGTGGAAGCGGTTGGTCAGCCGGTCGATCTCCTCCTCCGGCAGCAGGCCGGTGAAGGAGCGGGAGCCGACGAAGCCGCCGTAATGCCCTTCCTCGTCCGCGAAGACGATCGGGTCCACCGGCAGGCCGGCCTTCGCGAGGTGCACCGCCGCGACGACGCCGAGCGCGCCGTCCAGCCACCCCGCCTCGTTCTGCGACTCAATGTGCGACCCCGCCAGGAGCCGCGGCCCGGTCGAGGAGCCGCGGCCCAGGATGTTGCCGATGCCGTCCATCGTCGGTTCCAGCCCGGCCTCCCGCATCCGCTCCATGATCCAGCGGCGGGATTCCATGTCCTGCGGCGTGTAGGTCGGGCGGTGCACCCCGGTCTTGAAGGCGCCGATCTGCCGCAAGGCGTGCAGGTCGGCGAGGAAGGCTTCGGCATTCGACGTGTCGTGCAAGGCGAGCATCGCGCGGCGGGGTTCCCTTCCGCGCGGGGCGGCGCGGCCGACCCAGGGTATGTCCCGGAACGACCCGCGCGACCAGGGGGCGGCCCAGACACGAAAAGGGCGCCGGCGGACGGTGCCGCCGACGCCCCCGCGGTCGCTGCGGCGGCGGGTCAGATCGCCTTCGCACCCTCCGCCTTCAGCATGACGTACCTGCGGACCGTCGGCTCCAGCGTCTCCTCCGCCCACTGGGCCATGGAGATCTCCTCCTGCAGCGACTGGCGCAGGGCCGACGGGGCGCGGTTGTCCCCCGCGACCTCGGCCATGACGAGCAAGCCCTTGTAGGACGCGATCTCGAAGTGCTCGAAGGCGTAGTTGGCGAAGGTGTTCTTCAGCAGCTCGTCCTGCATCGGCGCATGGGCCAGCGCCGCCATGTTGCCCATGAACCCCGTGACGAGGTCCTTCAAGCCGGAGGCCGAGGTGCCGAGATTCGACAGGATCTCGTCCAGGCGGTCGCGCTGCTGCTCGGATTCCGTGATGTGCTGCTGCAGCCGGCGCGCCATCTCCGGGAAGTTCTCCAGGCGCTCGACCTGCCGCGACAGCAGCTGGATCGCCTGCGTCTCCAGGGCGCGGGCATTGACCAGGCCATCGATGTACAGGTCGCGCGGGTTCTGCGGGACGGACATGGGGTTCTCCTCTTTCCTTCTTGGTTGAACTCAGCCGCGCTTGGCGGTGCGTCGCGCCTTCGGGGCCTCTTCCTCCTCACCCGCTTCACCCTCCTCGCCGCCCTGCAGCGCGGCGGGCAGGAGGGTGGAGCGGGTGATCTCGGTCAGGCGCTCGTCCTGCTGCTTCTCCTCCTGCAGGATCTCGCCGGCGATGCGCGCGGCCTCCTCCTGCCCCATTGCCTTGGCGAGCTCGGCCATCGTGCCGTAGGCAGCGATCTCGTAGTGCTCCATGCGCTGCTGGGCCGCGACGATGACGACGTCCATCACCGGGCCCTTCTCCTGCTCCTCCATCTCGTGCATCGCCTCCTCGACGAGGCCGCGCATCGCCTCGCAGACCTTCCGGCCCGGGCGGGCACCGAGGGCTTCGAGCGCCTGCTCGATGCGCTCCTGCTGCGATTGCGCCTGCTCCAGGTGCGCCTGCATCCCCTCCTTCAAGGCGGGGTCGCTAACCTGGCGGATGGTCTTGCGCATGGCGGCCACACCCTGCTTCTCCGCGGAGTAGGCATCCTTGAACTGGTCCGCGAGCATCTGCTTCAGGTCGGGCATCTGGTCATTCCTCGGCGTCGCGGCGGCGCTCCTCGCGCCGCCGTCATGGCGCCCGGGTAACGTCGGCCCTGCACCGCTGTTCGGGAGCGTCGCGGAACGGTCGCGCACATGCGCGCGAAGGTTCCCGCGCCGGTCCGTTCCGGGCGGGGGATCGCCGGGAACGCCCCGGTCGGGCTTGCGGCGGGGTCGGGGGCGGGCTACCCGCCCGCGCCCCGATGTCCCGCCCCCTCAGCCCTCTCCGCACGGACGACTTCTCCTTCGACCTGCCGGACGACCTGATCGCGCAAGCCCCCGCGCGGCCACGGGACTCGGCGCGCCTCCTCCGGATCGGGCCCGCCGACCGGCCGGAGGATCTCGGCGTGCGGGACCTGCCGGACCTGCTGGGCCCCGGCGACGTGATCGTCGTGAACGACACGAAGGTCATTCCGGCCCGGCTGCACGCCCGCCGAGGCCGGGCCCGGATCGAGGTCATGCTGAACCGGCACGAGGAGGCGGGGGTCTGGCACGCCCTCGTCCGCAACGCCCGGCGCCTGCGGGCAGGCGACGTTCTGGAGGTCGAGGGGGCTCCGGAACTCGCCCTCCGCGTGCTGGAAGCGCCGGAGGGCGGCGCCGTGCGCCTCGACTTCGGCCCGGACCCCGCGCTGCTGGCGGCCACGCTCGACAAGGCGGGCGAGGTCCCCCTTCCGCCCTACATCGCGCGCCCTGAGGGCCCGCGGCCCGAGGACCGGGAGGACTATCAGCCGATCTTCGCCCGCCGCCCCGGCGCGGTGGCTGCGCCGACGGCGTCGCTTCACTTCACCGACGCCCTCCTGGCCGCGCTCGACGCCCGCGGCGTGACACGCGCCACGCTGACGCTGCACGTCGGCGCCGGGACCTTCCTGCCACTCCGGGGCGACGACCCGCGGCGCGAACGCCTCCACGCCGAATGGGGCGAAGTGACGGAGGACGCCGCGGCCACGATCAACGCCGCCCGCGCCGCCGGCGGCCGGATCGTCGCCATCGGCACCACGGCCCTGCGCCTGCTGGAAACCGTGGCGCGGGAGGACGGCACCGTCGCACCCTTCCGCGGCCTGACCGACCTCTTCCTGCTGCCCGGCCACCGCTTCCGCGGCGCCGACCTGCTGCTGACAAACTTCCACCTCCCGCGCAGCACGCTGTTCATGCTGGTCTGCGCCTTCGGCGGCACGGCGCGGCTGCGGGCGGCCTACGCGCACGCGGTCGCGGAGCGGTACCGGTTCTACTCCTACGGCGATGCGTGCCTCATCGCGCACGACCCGGACGAAGCCGCCGCCTGGACCGGGACGGCTCCGTGACCCTTTCCTTCACCCTCCGCGCCACCGACGGCGCGGCCCGGGCCGGAACGCTCCACACCGCCCATGGCGAGGTGCAGACGCCGGTCTTCATGCCTGTCGGCACCGCGGGAACCGTCAAGGCGATGACGGCCGACGCGGTCCGCTCCACCGGCGCTCGGATGGTGCTGGGCAACACCTACCACCTCATGCTGCGCCCCACGGCGGAGCGGGTGGCCCGCCTCGGCGGCCTGCACCGGATGATGGACTGGCACGGCCCCATCCTGACGGATTCCGGCGGCTTCCAGGTGATGTCGCTGTCCAAGTTGCGGAAACTCGACGCGGACGGGGTGACCTTCAGCAGCCACCTCGACGGCTCCAAGCACCGGGTCACGCCGGAACGGTCCGTCGAGATCCAGCACCTCCTCGGCGCCGACGTCACCATGTGCTTCGACGAATGCACTCCCTTCCCCGCGACGGACCGGCAGGTGGCGGATTCGATGCGCCTGTCCATGCGCTGGGCCGCGCGGTGCCGGCGGGCCTTCGTCCCACGGGACGGTCATGGCCTCTTCGGCATCGTCCAGGGCGGCGTCTTCGAGGACCTGCGCCGGGAAAGCGTCGCCGCCCTGACCGCCATCGGCTTCGAAGGCTACGCCATCGGCGGCCTTGCCGTGGGCGAGGGCCAGGCGGAGATGTTCCGCGTCCTGGACTTCACCGCTCCGATCCTGCCGGCGGACCGGCCCCGCTACCTCATGGGCGTGGGGACGCCCGCGGACATCATCGGGGCCATCCGGCGGGGCGTGGACATGTTCGACTGCGTCATCCCCACCCGGTCCGGCCGGACGGGGCGCGCCTATACCTCCCGCGGGATGCTGAACATGCGGAACGCCCGGCATGCCGACGATTCCGGCCCGCTGGACCCGGAATGCGACTGCCCGGCCTGCACGCGCCATTCCCGCGCCTATATCCACCACCTCATCAAGTCCGAGGAAATCCTCGGGCCGATGCTGCTGACCTGGCACAACGTCCGGTACTACCAATCCTTCACGGCGCGCCTCCGGGCCGCCATCCCGGAAGGGCGGTTCGAGGCGGAGGCGGCGGCGATCGAGTCCGGCTGGGAGCCCGCTATCCGTGACCCATGACGTTTCGACGCTGACCATGCTGGGACGCCCGACCGAGGCGCCCACCTCGCCCGGGGAAGCGCGACTGGAACGCGTGCCCAACCCGCACGCCGGCACGCATTACCTCGTCCGCTTCGCCGCGCCGGAGTTCACCTCTCTCTGCCCCATCACGGGCCAACCGGACTTCGCGCACCTCGTGATCGACTACGTGCCGGACCGATGGCTGGTCGAGAGCAAGTCGCTGAAGCTCTACCTCGGCTCTTTCCGCAACCACGGCGCCTTCCATGAGGCCTGCACGGTGGACATCGCCAAGCGCCTCGTCGCCGAACTCTCGCCGGCATGGCTGCGGATCGGCGGCTACTGGTATCCGCGCGGCGGCATCCCGATCGATGTTTTCTGGCAGACCGGCGCGGCGCCCGCCGGCGTCTGGGTCCCGGACCAGGGCGTTGCGCCCTACCGCGGCCGGGGCTGACGCGACAGACGCGACGAAGACCGCCCAGGCTCACGTTGAGCCGTCCGTCGCCGGTTGGTAAGCGGGTTGACCTGGGCGCTCCCGCCCGCACCCTCCGGCGGGGCCCCGCATGGCAGCCACCAGTCCCAGGCCGACCGTCGCCGTCGTGGACGACGAGCCCGACCTGCGGGAAGCCGTCGCGGAGTACCTCGAACGCCGGGACCTCCGTGTCCTGCAGGCCGGCAGCGCGGGGGAACTGCGGGACTTGGCGGAGCGGGAATTCCTCGACATCGCCGTCCTCGACATCGCCATGCCCGGGGAGGACGGGCTGTCCGTCGCGCGTTGGCTCCGCGCGCGCGGGTCGCGTCCCCGAATCCTCTTCGCGACCGCGGCCGGCAGCGCCATCGACCGGATCGTCGGGCTAGAGATCGGCGCGGACGACTACGTCGTGAAGCCCTACGATCTCCGCGAACTCGCCGCGCGCATCCGCAGCCTGCTGCGCTGGATGCCGGAACACTCCCCGCGCGAGGAGGCCGAACCCGTCCCGCTCGTCGTGAGGGTCGGGGCGTTCTCATTCGACCCCCGGGTCGGCCGCCTCGATGGTCCGGGCGGGGAGAGCTTCGACCTGACCCTGATGGAAGCGCAGCTTCTCGCCGCCCTCGTGGCGCGGCCGAACCGCGTCCTCTCGCGCTCCCATTTGCAGGAACTGGCGCATGGCCGCGATGCCGACGGCGACGACCGCAACGTGGACGTCCGCATCAACCGCCTGCGCCGTAAGGTGGAGGCCGACCCGTCGCAGCCGCGCCTGATCCGCACCGTCCGCGGCGAGGGCTACACCTTCGTCCCCGACCCGTGACGGAGGAAGCCCCGCCCCTCGTGGTCGGCGAGGCGCAGCTCCGCGCCGTGCTCGATGCCATCCCGGCCCGCGTCGCGCTGCTCGACCGGGATCGCCGCTGCCGCTACGCCAACCGGGAGTTCGCCGAGTTCCTGGGCTACACGCCGGACACCGTCATCGGGAAGACGGTCGCGGAGCTGATGGGCGGGCGGGCCTACGCCATCCTGGCCGAGCAGGGCGAGCGGGCGCTCGCCGGCGAGACGGTGCGCTGGAGCGGCTGGATCCCCTACCTCAACCGCTCCAAGCCCCGCTTCGTCCAGCGTTTGTACCTGCCCTATCGCGGCCCGGATGGGGCGGTGGAGGGCTACTTCGTCTTCGCCCGCGACCTGACCGAGCTGATGGAGGCGCAGCAGAGCGTCCTCGCGACGGGTGCGGAGATGCGCCGGCGCGACGCCCTGAGTTCGGCCATCATCGCCTCCGCGCTCGACGCGGTGATCGTGATGGACGAGGACGGGCTCGTCGTGGAGTTCAATCCCGCGGCCGAGCGCACCTTCGGCTACCCGCGGGAGGCGGCGATCGGCCGGCTGGCGGGCGAGCTGATCGTGCCGCCCGCGATGCGGGAGCGCCACGCGGCGGGGATGCGCCGCTACCTCGAGACGGGGAAGGGCACCGTGCTTGGCCGCCGCATCGAGGTCGAGGCGATGCGCTCGGACGGCAGCACCTTCCCCTGCGAGCTCGCGATCACCGAGGTCCGCCTGCCGGAGCGGCGCCTCTTCACCGCACACCTCCGCGACCTGACGGAGCAGCGCGCCGCGGCGGCGGAGATCGAGGCGCAGCGGACGAAGCTGCACCAGGTCGAGAAGATGTCGGCGATGGGCTCGCTCCTCGCGGGCGTCGCGCATGAGCTGAACAATCCGCTCGCCATCCTGCTCGCCCAGGCCGCGCTGCTGCGGGAGACCGCGGCGACCCCCGACCTGCTGCGGCGGGCCGAGCGCATCCACGCCGCGGCCGAACGTTCGGGACGCATCGTGAAGAGCTTCCTCGCCATGGCGCGGCAGGAGGCGCCGCGCCGGGAGCCCGTGCAGGTCGCGGCGGTGGTGCAGGCGGCGGTCGAGCTGACGGCCTATGGTGCCCGCAGCGCGGGAATCGCGGTGGAGGTGACGCATGACGCCCTCCTTCCGCCCGTCGAGGGCGACCGCGACCTCCTCAGCCAGGTCGTGGCGAACCTGCTGGTCAACGCGCAGCAGGTCCTGCAGGACCGGTCCGGGCCGCGGCACGTCGCCGTCCGGACCCGGCGCGCCGGCGAGGGGGTCGTCGTGGAGGTCGCCGACAGCGGCCCCGGGGTTCCCGCCGAGATCGCCGGCCGGATCTTCGAGCCCTACTTCACGACGAAGCCGTCGGGGGCCGGGACCGGGATCGGCCTCGCGATCTGCCGCAACGTCGTGACCTCCCATGGCGGGCGGATCGAATTGGAGGATGCGCCGGGCGGCGGGGCCCTGTTCCGGGTCTGGTTGCCCGCCACCTCTGCGCCGGCGGCGGAGGCGGTGGCGAGGCCGGAAGGACGCGCGGGGGCCGCCTCCATCCTCGTCGTGGACGACGAGGCGGATGTCGCGGCCTCGCTCGCCGAGATCCTGGAGGCCGCGGGCCACCGCGTGACGATCCGGGACGGGGGCGAGGCCGCGCTCGGCGCGGCGCGGGGCGCGCATTTCGACGCGGTCTTCACCGATCTCCGCATGCCCGGGATGGACGGCGCCGCGCTGCGCCGCGCGCTGCTCGCCGAGCAGCCGCGGCTCGGCGCGCGGACGGTCCTCGTCACCGGCGATACCGTGATCGGCGCGGTGGCGGCGCGGGCGGGCCCGGGCCCGGGCGGTGCGATCGTCCTGAAGAAGCCCTTCACCCCGTCCGAGGTACGTGCGGCGCTGGTGCGGGCGCTGGCAGCCGGCGATCCGCCGCCCACCTGACCCCCTCCGCTGGCCGGGACTTGCGCGCGGGTCGGCGAAGGCTGATCTCCGCCGGACCCATGCCACGGACGGACGGACAGGCCCCGGAGGCCCTCCTGCGCGAGGAAGCGCTGCGCCTGGGCTTCCATGCGGTCGGCTTCGCGCGTGCCGAGCTCGGTCCGGAGGTGCGGGAACGCCTGGCGGCCTTCTTCGAGGCCGGGATGCACGGCGACATGGGCTGGATGGAGGAACGCGCGGACCAGCGCGCACATCCCCGCGCCCTCTGGCCGGAGGCGGCGAGCGTCGTATCCCTCGGCCTGTCCTACGCGCCGAAGGACGACCCGCTGGAGACGCTGGCGAGGCCGGACCGCGGGACGATTTCCGTCTATGCCCGCCACCGCGACTACCACGACCTGCTGAAATCCCGCCTGAAGGCCCTGGCCCGCTGGATGGTCGCGCGCTTTCCCGGCAGCGACGTGAAGGTCTTCACCGACACCGCGCCCGTGATGGAGAAACCGCTCGCCGAGCGCGCGGGCCTGGGCTGGCAGGGGAAGCACACGAACCTCGTCTCCCGCTCGCATGGCTCCTGGCTGTTCCTGGGGGAAGTCTACACGACACTGGCCCTGGAACCGGACGTGCCGCACGCCGCGCGCTGCGGCACCTGCACCCGCTGCCTCGACGCCTGCCCGACCGATGCCTTCCCGGCGCCCTACCGCCTCGATGCCCGGCGCTGCGTCTCCTACCTGACCATCGAGCATCGCGGCCCGATCCCGGAGGACCTGCGCAGCCGGCTGGGCAATCGCATCTACGGCTGCGACGACTGCCTTGCCGTCTGCCCCTGGAACCGCTTCGCCCGGCCGACCGACGTGCCGGGACTGATGCCGCGGGAGGACCTGGTGGCGCCGCGCCTCGCGGAACTCGCCGCGCTGGACGATGCGGGGTTCCGCGCCCGCTTCTCCGGCTCGCCGGTCAAGCGGATCGGGCGGGGGCGCTTCGTGCGGAACGTGCTGAACGCGATCGGCAATTCGGGCGACCCGGCGCTGCGCCCGGTCGCCGAGGGGCTCGCCGGCGACCCGGACCCGGTCGTCGCGGACAGCGCGCGATGGGCCGCCGCGCGGCTGCGGGAGCCGGTGGATGCCTGAGACCGACGGCGCGCTCATCCTCTTCTCCGGCGGGCAGGATTCCACGACGTGCCTCGCCTGGGCGCTGGACCGCTTTCCCCGCGTCGAGACGCTCGGCTTCGACTACGGCCAGCGCCACGCCGTGGAACTCGACTGCCGCGCCACGTTGCGCGACCGCATGGCCGCGATGAAGCCGGACTGGGCCCCGCGCCTAGGCCCCGACCACACGCTCCGCCTCGACGCACTGTCCCAGATCGGCGGCACCGCGCTGACGGAGGAGGCGGAGATCGCCCTCCGCACCGACGGGCTGCCCAATACCTTCGTGCCGGGGCGGAATCTCGCGTTCCTCGTCCTGGCCGCCGCGCTCGCGACGCGGCGCGCGCTGCGGCACGTGGTCGGCGGCATGTGCGAGACGGATTTCTCCGGGTACCCCGACTGCCGCGACGATACGGTCAAGGCGATGCAGGTCGCGCTCAACCTCGGGATGGCGACGCGGCTCGTGCTGCATACGCCGCTGATGTGGCTCGACAAGGCGCAGACCTGGCGGCTGGCGGAGCAGCTCGGCGAGCGCCCGCTGGTGGACCTGATCGTCGGAGACACCCACACCTGCTACCGCGGCGCACGCGGCGCGCGGCACGCCTGGGGGCATGGCTGCGGCACCTGCCCCGCCTGCGACCTGCGCAGGCGGGGGTGGGAGGCCTATGCGGCGGGCCGGGCCGATCTTACGGCATAGGCCGAGCGGGACTTGCCTCCGAGGTCCGTGCCGCGGGGTTGGGGGCCGGTCCCCCAGGGCGCCGCCGCGTCAGCGGCAAGACATCACTCCAGGTCCACGGCGTAGCGGTGCGCGGCCGTGTGCAGCACGGTCACCCGCCGCTCGACCGGCCGGTCCGTGCCGTCTCGCGCGGTCCTCACCACCTCCAGCACCGGCGTCCCCACCGGCACGCCGAGCGCATCCGCCTCCGCGGCCGTCGCGCCGCGGGCAGCGATCTCCTCCTGTGCGCTGGTGACGATGATGCCGTGGGCGCGGCGGTAGTGGACGTAGATTTCCATCCCCAGCCGTGCCGGGGCGAGCGGCAGGTCGAGGCCGGGGAAGAGGGCCGCGGGCAGCGTGATCGTTTCCACCACCGCGGCGACGCCGCCGAGGCGGCGGGAGCGGCGGATCCGATGCACCGGCGCGCCGCGCGGCACCGAGAGCGCCTTGGCCTCGGCCGCCGTCGCCTCGGCCGCCTCGACCGCGTGGATGACGGTCTCGGGGACGACGTGCTGGCCGTGGAGGTCGCGCACGCGGAAGAACTGGTCCAGCGCCTGCTCGCTCGTCTGGTTCGCGACGAAGGTGCCGCGGCCCTGGCGGCGCTCGATCAGGTGCGCGCGCTCGAGCGCTGCGAGGGCGCGGCGGACGGTGCCGGGGGAAACGCCCAGTTCCTCGGCCAGTTCGGGTTCCGAGGGAAGCAGGTGGCCAGGGCTCCAGGTCCGGCCGACGATCCGCTCGCGCAAGATGGTCTCGACCTGCTGGTACAGCGGGCGCGGATCGGGGCGGCGCACCTCGTCCAACGTCGAACTCTCCCCCTCTTGCCGGCTCCGGCAATCGTAGCACGGCGCGGCCGCCTGCGGCGTCCCTCACCGTCCCGTCCGTCGCGCGCCTGACCGTCGCGCGACCCTTCCTCGTATGTCTTGTGTCTTATACAAGACCATGCGACATACCCGGGCCGCCGTCCGAGGACGGGCCGGGTTTAGGGAGGAAATCGGGGACGGTGCCCGGTGACGCGCCACGGCGCGGGGCGGGCACCGTCACCCGGAACACCGCCCAACAGGGACACCCTCGACGCCCCGATCCCGCCGCGCCAGGGTCTCAGGCATGCGCATCCTCATCCTCGTCCTGGTTCTCGGCCTCGCGGCGGGCCTCGCTGCCGCGCAGGAGCCGCCGACCGCACCACCCCCTGACTGCGGCTGCGGGTCGACGGGCACCCCCGGCGGGCCACGCTGACGCCGGCTACGGCCGCCCAGGCCTTCACGACTGCGCGGGCGACCGTTGCGGCCGGGCTCCGACCCCGGCCGATCGGGGGGTCGCATGCCCGCGACGGCGGACCGCCATTCTTCAATACTGGCAAGACAAAGATGGATACGACTACATTACGGACACGACATTCCAAGTAATCGTGACTTCGCCACGTCGATCCCGGAACGTTAGAATGTGGCGGGATCGTGGCCGCAACCGTCCCGTCTTGAGCACGTTGAATCGGCCTCGTCCGTCCGGGCCATTTCTGGTTGCGCTCGTGCTCGGTCTGCTTTAGCGCTTCTCGCATGACGCCCGCGAACCGAGCGTCGGCCCCCCCCGGCCGGCGAGTCCCCGCGGCGTTCCCGTGCGCGAAGCCGCGGAGCGCCCCTCCGAATCGCCGAGCCGGGAGAACGAGCCCACGACAAGGCGTCGGGCCGTCCTCGCTCCAGATCGCCGGCCTCCGATTGGCGGCCGCCTGCCTCCTGCCCCTCGTCGTCGGCTGCGCCGCGGCGGAAGACGCCGCCGAAGCCACCCGGCCCGAGCCGGTCGCGGAGGCACCATCCGCCGGGCCGGTCCCGGCACGGCTGGTTCGCCTTGTCAGCGGAGCCGCCGGGGCGCCCCGCGCCGCCTGCCTGGAGGCGACGCGCGCGGCCGAACGGCGCCACGGCATCCCGGATGGGCTGATGGTCGCGATCGCGCTCGCGGAATCCGGGCTCCATGCCTACGCGATGAATGTCGGGGGGCGCCCGCACTTCCCGCCCTCGGCCGAGGAGGCCCGGCGCATCTACCTGGCGGCCGGCAACGCCAGCTACCTCATGGCGGGATGCGTACAGGTGAACGCCCGCGTCCACGCCCGCGGCGACGCTTGGCCGCTCGACCCACGGCGTTCGGCGGATTGGGGCGCGGAATACCTGCGGACCCACTACGACCGGATCGGCAACTGGCCCGACGCGATCCGCCGCTGGAACGGCGCGACGAACAACGCCCTTGTCTGCCGCGTGCAGGCCAAGCTGCAGGTCGTGAACCCTGGCAACGACGTTCTGCGCGACGTGCCTTGCCGCGTCAGCGCGGCGGCGCGCGAGCGGCGGAACGGCCAGCAATTGCTGGAGATTGCGGAGGCGGGCGACCGCTAGGCCGGCGCGCGACCCGGTTCCGCTTGATCGGGCCGGACCCGGCCCGATCTAGGCGACGGAATGACCGCTCCCCACCCTGAAACCTGGATGCGTGTGACGCCCCTCGGCCTGCTCTGCGAGCCGGGGGGTTTCTACGTGGACCCCGTGCGGCCGGTGGAGCGGGCCGTGGTCACCCACGGCCATTCCGACCATGCCCGCCCCGGCCACGACCACGTGCTGGCGACGGCGGAGACGCTCGCGATCATGCGGGCACGCATGGGCGAGGACCGCGCGGGAAGGACGCAGCAGGCGCTGCGCTACGGCGAATCAGTCACAGTGAACGGCGTCCGGATCAGCCTGGCACCGGCAGGGCACGTGCTGGGATCGGCGCAGGTGGTCCTGGACTGGCAGGGCAGCCGGATCGTCGTCTCCGGCGACTACAAGCGCCGCCGCGACCCGACCTGCGCCGGGTTCGAACCGGTGCCCTGCGACGTCTTCGTCACCGAGGCCACCTTCGCCCTTCCGGTCTTCCGCCACCCGCCCGACGCGCACGAGATCGGGCGGCTGCTCGATTCGGTGCGAATCTTTCCGGAGCGCGCGCACGTCGTCGGCGCCTACGCGCTGGGCAAGACGCAGCGGATCATCGCCCTGCTGCGAGAGGCCGGTTGGGACCGGCCCGTCTACCTGCACGGCGCGGTCGAGAAACTCTGCGGGCTCTACGAGGACCTCGGCATCCGCCTCGGCGACCTGCGTCCCGTGCCGAAGGGGCGGGTGAAGCGCGGCGAGCCGCCGATGCTCGCCGGCGAGATCGTGTTGGCGCCCCCTCCGCAGAGGCGACGCCCTGGGCGCGGCGCATGGCGGAGCCAGTGACCGTCGCGGCCTCCGGCTGGATGGCCGTGCGGGCCCGGGCGCGGCTGCGCCAGGTGGAACTGCCGCTGATCGTCTCCGACCATGCGGACTGGGACGAGCTCCTGCAGACGATGGAGGATGTGGGCGCGCCGGAGGTCTGGGTGACCCATGGCCGCGACGACGCGCTGGTTCACGCCCTCGGCCTGCGTGGTGTGCGGGGGCGCGCCCTGCACCTCGTCGGCTTTGGGGACGAGGACGAGGCGCCGGAGGCCCCGACGACCGAGGAGGACGCGGACCGGGCGCAGGCCGGGGAAACCCCGGCGTGAGCGTCGAGGATTTCGGGGAACTGCTGGAACGGCTGGTCTTCACGCCGGGCCGCAACGCCAAGGTCGCCCTCCTGAAGCGCTGGTATGCCGAGCAGCCGGACCCGGAACGCGGCGTCGGCCTCGCCGCTCTGACGGAGGAACTGACCTTCACCGCCGCGAAGCCGATGGTCGTGCGGGACCTTGTCACGCAGCGGGTGGACCCCGTGCTGCTGGCTCTGTCGCACCAGTATGTCGGCGACTTCGCGGAGACGGTGTCGCTGATCTGGCCGCGCCGGCACGGCTCCAACGCCCCGCCGCCCCTGCTGTCGGAGGTCGTCGAGGGTCTGGAACTGGCGTCCCGCGCCGAAGTGCCGGCGCTCATGGAGCGCTGGCTCGACGCGCTGGAGGCGCCGGGGCGGCTGGCGCTGATCAAGCTGGTGACGGGATCGCTCCGCGTCGGTGCCTCGGCGCGGCTGGCGAAGCTGGCGCTCGCCGAATGGGCGGGGCGCGACGTCGGAGAGATCGAGGAGGTCTGGCACGGCGTCCAGCCGCCCTACCTCTCCCTCTTCCAATGGCTGGAAGGCAAGGCCGAACGCCCGGACCCGCGCGGCCTGCCGGTCTTCCGGCCCCTGATGCTCGCGCAGCCGCTGGAGGATGCGAAGGACGTCGCGGCCGTGGACGCCAACCCCGGCGATTGGCGCGCGGAATGGAAGTGGGACGGCATCCGCGTGCAGCTGACCGCCGGCCCCGGCGGCCGCCGCATCTGGTCCCGCACGGGCGAGGACGTGTCCGGCGCCTTCCCCGAGATCGTCGCGGCTATGGACTTCCACGGCGTGCTCGACGGGGAGTTGCTGGTGATCCGCGACGGCGCCGTCGCGCCCTTCGCCGACCTGCAGCAGCGGCTGAACCGGAAGGTCATCACGGCGAAGATGCAGCGCGACTTCCCGCTGGGCGTACGGCTCTACGACATCCTGCTGGACGGGGAAGAGGACCTTCGCCCGCTGCCTTACGACTCGCGCCGCGCGAGGCTGGAAGCCTGGTTCGCGCGGAACCATCCGCCGCGGATGGACCTGTCGGAACGCGTGTCCTTCAACTCCCTCGCCGAACTGACGGGGCTGCGGGAGGGTGCGCGGGCCGCGTCCATCGAAGGGCTGATGCTCAAGCGCGCCGACAGCCCCTACGTCCCCGGGCGTCCCAAGGGGCTTTGGTGGAAGTGGAAGCGCGCGCCGCTGAGCGTCGACGCCGTGATGATGTACGCGCAGCGGGGCAGCGGCAAACGGTCATCCTACTACTCCGACTACACTTTCGGGCTGTGGCGGACGAACCCGGACGGGAGCCGGGAACTCGTGCCGGTGGGCAAGGCCTATTCGGGCTTCACGGATCAGGAGTTGGTCTTCCTCGACCGCTGGATCCGGAACCATACGGTCGGGAAATTCGGGCCGGTACGGGAGGTGGAGAAGGCCTTCGTGCTGGAGGTGATCTTCGACGCGGCGCAGCGCTCCACCCGGCACCGGTCGGGCGTGGCCATGCGGTTCCCGCGCATCCAGCGCCTGCGTCCCGACAAGCCGGCCGAGGAAGCGGACCGGCTGGAGACGCTGATGGCGATGGTGGAGGACCGGCCGGCGACCGCCGACGCCGCGGACGAGGCGCAGGCGATCGAGGCCGCCGTCGCCCAAGCGCGGGCGGGCTGACGCGTCAGCCTTCGGCCGCGCGTTCCAGCGCCGCGAGGTCGATCTTCACCATGGCCTGCATCGTCGTCATCACGCGACCTGCCTTTGCCCGGTCGGGATCGCGCAGCAGTTCCGGCAGGCGCCGCGGGAAGACTTGCCAGGAGAAGCCGTAGCGGTCCGTGAGCCAGCCGCAGGCCATGGGCTCCCCGCCCTCCAGCAGCGCCGACCAGAGGGCGTCCACCTCCTCCTGCGACCCGCAGGCGACGGAGAAGGAGACGGCCGGCGTCGGCCGGTACTGCGGGCCGCCGTTGAGGCAGATGACCGTATGCCCGTCGAGGACCGCGGTCGCGATGAGCGGTCGCCCGTCCTCCGGCCAGCGCATGTCCTCGCCGCGCTGCGCCGGGCGGCCCGCCGCGCGGAAGGCCGCGACGTAGAAGTCGGCGGCTTCCTCGGCCTGGCCGTCGAACCAGAGGCAGGTGTCGATACCGGACACGCGGTTCAGGCCGTCTGCTCGGGGGCACAGCCCGCTTTCGCCGCGTCGAAGGCCGCCATGTCCATCCAGATGACCTCCCAGATGTGGCCGTCGGGGTCCTCCACGCTGCGGCCGACCATGAAGCCTTGATCCTGGCGCGGCGCCGGGTCCGGGCTGCCGCCGGCCGCGGCGGTGGCCTCGATCGTGGCGTCCACCGCTTCCCGGCTGTCCACCGGGATGCAGAGCAGGACCTCCGTCGCGGCGCGGGCGTCGGACACGGGCCGCGGGGTGAAGCCGGCAAACTTCGGGTGGATGAGCAGCATGATCGAGATGGCCTCCGACAGGACCATGCAGGCCGCCGTGTTGTCGGAGAAGCGCGGCTCCCTCCTTCCGCCAAGCGCCTCGTAGAAGGCGATGGCGCGGGGCAGGTCGGTGACCGGCAGGTTGACGAAGATGGCGCGGGGCATGCGGCGGGTCTCGCTGGTTGGGTCGATCATGGCCGTGGATCGCGCCGGGGGAGCCTTCTCGACGCATCCGGCATAAAAGTTGATATCAACATTCTAGGCTTGGGTCAACCGTGTCGCGACGCCTCGTGCAAAGCGGCCTCCATTTGCAAATCGTTCGCAATCGCGCTAGGCGCTGGGAACCATGCCCCCTCTGAGGACATCCCGCGCCATGCTCCGCCGCGCCCTGCTGGCCGCCCTTCCCGCCCTGGCCCTGGCATTGCCCGCCGCCGCGCAGGACCGGGTGATGAACCTCTACTCCGCCCGGCACTACGACACGGACCGCGCGCTCTACGAGGAGTTCACGCGGGAGACGGGCATCCGCGTCCGCCTGATCGAGGGCAACGCGGACCAGTTGATCGAGCGAATCCGCGCGGAGGGCCGGAATTCCCCGGCCGACGTGTTCCTGACGGTGGACGCGGCGCGCCTCGCCCGCGCGGCCTCCGCCGGCATCCTCGCGGCGCACGGGTCGCAGGTCATCGACCAGCGGGTCCCCGCAACGCTGCGCGATCCGGGCGGCCTCTGGTTCGCCGTCACGCAGCGCGCCCGCGTGCTGATGTACGACAAGGAGCGCGGGGTGCCCGCCGGCCTCACGCGCTACGAAGACCTGGCGAAGCCCGAGTTCCGCGGCATGATCTGCGTCCGCACCGGCAGCCATCCCTACAACACATCCATGGCCGCCAGCGTCCTCGCCGCCGACGGGCCGGAGGCGACGGAGGCCTGGGCGCGCGGGGTCGCGGCCAACCTCGCCCGCCCGCCACAGGGCGGCGACCGCGACCAGATCAACGCGCTGCCGACGGGCGCCTGCCGGATCGCGATCTCCAACACCTATTACCTCGGCGGCTACGGCCGCTCGACCAACCCGGCGGAGCGGGCGATCTTCGACCGCACCGGCGTGATCTTCCCGAACCAGGCGCCAGGTGACCGCGGGGCGCATGTGAACATCTCCGGCGCCGGCCTCGTGGCCACGGCGCCGAACCGCGACAACGCGATCCGCTTCCTCGAATTCATGACGACCCACAAGGCGCAGGAGATGTTCGCGCTGGGCAACATGGAATACCCGGTGGTCGAGGACGCCCCGATGCACCCGGCCCTGCGCTCCATGGGCACCTTCCGGGGCGAGGCGGTGGCGGCACAGCGCAACCTCGACAACACGCCGCAGGCCCTTCAGCTCATGCAGCGGGCCGGGTGGAACTGACGGCGGGCTGCGTCCGGCCGGGGGCTGCGCCGGGTGGCCCCGGAGGAAGGCAAAGCCCTCCTCCCGGGACACAGCTCCCTACCGCCGCCTCGGCCCGCCGCCCGGCGCCTCGGTCCTGAAGCACGGGTTCGCCCGCGCCGCCGCATGCAGGGCCGGCGGAAGAGGCGCGAGGTCGTCGCCGCGCGACAGCCGCGCCCGCCCCTCGGCCGACCAGTTCGCCGGGCGGGCGGTGGGATCGGCGAAGGGGCCGCTGACGCGCATCGGGATGTCCAGCGCGAAGGTGCCGGTCGTCGTGCTCTCGCTGCCGATGATCAGGTCCAGCGTGTCCCGGTTCAGGTCGAAGCGCGCCTCCCCGTTCACCGTGCCGGCGGAGGAGCGGAGCCGGATCGGCGCGACCTCCCCCACCCCGCCGCGCATGTCCAGCGCGGCGAGGAGGCAGGCGACCGGCACGTTGCCGCGGGGGTCGCGGAACAGCCGGCGGATATCGGTGGACGCGGCTTCGAAGAGGGACCGCGACACGCTGCCGCCCCGCATCGCGACGATCGCGGAGACGCGGGCGCCGCGGGCCGCTGCGTTCAGGGTCGCCCCCTCCCCGCTCACCGCGACCTGGGCGCTGACCGGTCCGCTAAGGGGCAGCGGGCCGAGGCCGAGGGTGCGGCGGAGCGCGTCTAGCGGCGCGCTGGCCATGGCGGCGTTGGCCGTCACGCGCGTGGCCCCCCTTCGCCTTCCGCGCGGCCCGAGGCGGTGATCCGGGCGCCGGAGGTCGTCAATTCCAGCCGCTCTACCTCTACCTTCCCAGGGCCCAGCGAGCCGGCGAGCCGGAGGTCGGTCGCGCGCAGCCGCGCGTAGGTCAGGTCGCGGATGCCGAGACGAAGGTCCACCACCGGGTCCTGTGCGGGGTCCAGCGAGAGAGGCAGGTCGGCCTGGCGTTCCTCCCCCTCCGCGGCCCCGCCGATCAGGTCGTTGAGGTCGAGGCGGTCGAAGGCGAGGTCGGCGGTGACAGCGTCCGGCGCACCGCCCGAGCCCTCGCGCAGTTGCAGCAGGGTGACGCGGAAGGCGCCGCCGTCCAGCGCGCCCTCCCCACCCGTCAGGCGCCAGAGGTCGCCCTGCCGTTCCAGCACGCCGGAGACGTCGAGCGCACCGTCGAAATCATCCCGCAGCCCGCCGAAGCGGGGCAGCGGCGACGGTGCCGGGGCGCTCAGGGTCAGGAGGCCGGAGGCGCCGTCTACGTCCAGCGGCGCGGTCATCGTGCCTTCGAAGGTGAGGGTCGTATCGCCCGACGCGAAGCGGAGCGTGGTGCCGTAGGGATGGTCCGCGTCGCGTAGGGCGAGGACGGATTCGAGCAGGGCTTCCAGCCGCAGGGGCACGTCGTCGTGGGTACCCTCTGCGCGGAGGGTAACTGGGCCGCCGGGGCTCTCCGCCGTGACGCTGCCCGTCTCGATTCGCGTGGTCAGGGCCCGGCCGCGTCCGGTGCGGAAGACGACCTCCCCGTCCCGGATGCGCGCGTCGAGCAGGGCGGGGAACCAGGACCGGTCGGCGGTGCCGGGCGCCGCGCGCTCGCCCGCCGCGTGGAAGCGCCAGTTGCGGGTGCCGTCCTCCGCACGCTCCAGCAGCAGGCGCAGGCCCTGCACTTCCAGCCGCCGGACCGTGATCGGGCCGCCGAGCAGGGTCGCGGGATCGAGGACGGTGGTGACGGTCGCGGCCTCGGCCATGGCGGGACGGGTGCCGCCTGGGATGTTGTCCAGCCGCAGGCCGCGCGCGGTGACCGTGAGCGAGCGGCCCGGGGTGACGCGCAGGCTTTCGATCGAGACGGGCCGGCCGAGGCTGGCGGAGAGGCGCGACGCCGCGAGCCCGGCCAGTTCGATGCGCGGCAGCGCGATCGCCAGCGCCGCGAGGGCCAGGACGGGCACCCCGATGACGAGCGCGACGATCAGCCCAGCCCGGCGAGCGCGGGAGCGTGACGGCTTCGCGGGCGACGGCGGCGGCGGCGCCTCGGCCGACGCGGTGACCGCGGGTTCCCGGATGGGGGCGGGCTCGGCTCGCTCACGGGCCCGCCGCCTCGAGCGAGGCGCGCACCGCTTCCTCCACCCGGATCGCCGCGTCCAGCGCTGCGCGGCCGGCGGCGCCGTCCGCCTGAACCGGCGCGCCGTCGAGGCAGGCCGCGGCGAAGGCGGCGTGTTCGGCCTCCAGGCTGTCATGCTCGACCCAGGTCGCGGTCTGCAGGCCGAAGCCGGGGATCTGGTCGAGTGGCGTTCCCTCCCCCCGCCGCGCCCACATCATCTCGCGCTTGAGGTAGTCCACGTTGAGGTAGCCCGCATCGCCGAACAGCCGGAGGCGCCGTTCCATGTGCAGCGACACGCGGGACGCCGTGATCGTCGCGACCGTCCCGTTCCCGAAGCGCAGCCGGGCATTGACGATGTCCAGCCGATCGGACGCCACCGCCGACCCGACCGCGTCCACGCCCACCAGCGGGGCGCCCGCTATCACGAAGGCCATGTCGAGGTCGTGGATCATCAGGTCCAGCACGACCGTGACGTCGAGGGAGCGGGGGCGGAAGGGGGCGATGCGGATCGCCTCCATGTAGAGCGGCCGCCCGACCCGCGCGGTCAGTCCGTCGCCGCCGAGGACGGCGCGCATCCCCGCTGAATGCCGTTCGATATGCCCGACCTGGAGCACGACGCCCTTCGACGCGGCCAGCTCGATCAGGGCGTCGGCCTCCTCCACCGTCGCGGCGATCGGTTTCTCCACGAGCACGTGCCGCCCGGCGGAGAGCGCGGCGGCGGCGAGGTCGTGGTGGAAGGCCGTCGGCGCCGCCACGATCACGGCCTGCGACGCGGCGATCACATCGGCCGCCGACAGGGCGGGGCAGCCGGCCTCCCCGGCGACGGTCGCGGCGCGCGCGGGATCGGCGTCATGCAGGCCGGCGAGTTCGATCCTCGGCCCCTTGGCGGCCTTCAGCGCGTGGAAGCGCCCGAAATGCCCCGCCCCGAGGATGCCCACCCGCAGCCGCATGCCCGCCCCGCCCCCGTCAGAGAGCGGGGCCATAGCAGAGGGGGATCAGGGTTGCATCGGGGCCGGGCGGGACGCATGTTCCGCCGCCATTTCCCGCCTTCGTTACAAGGTACCAACAAGAAAGGGCCGGTCCGGGCCATGCTGTATTTCGCGCGGTGGAAGGTGGCCGCGATCCTCGGGGTGATCGCCCTGGGCGTGCTGCTCTGCGTGCCGAACCTGATCCCCCGCTCCGCCCTCCCCTCCTGGGCCGCGCGACAGGTCAATCTCGGCCTCGATCTCCGCGGCGGCTCCTACCTGCTGCTGGAGGTGGACCTGAACGCGGTGGTGCGGGAACGGCTGGAGAGCCTGGCGGACGGCGCGCGCACGCGGCTGCGCAACGCGAACATCGGCTACGTCAACCTCGGTACCGACGCGGCGAACCGGCGCATGTCCTTCCGCGTGCGCGACGCCGCGCAGGCCGAGGCAGCGGCGGCGCAGATCCGGGAACTCGCGAACCCCATCCCGGTGCGCGGCTCGACGACCGTGACGCAGCCCGACATCACGGTGGGGACGACGCCCGACGGGACGGTCACCGCGACGATGTCGGAGCAGGCGCTGAACGACCGCGCCGGTGCGGCCGTCGAGCAGTCCCTGGAAATCGTGCGGCGGCGCATCGACGAGACCGGCGTGTCCGAGGCGCTGATCGCGCGCCAGGGCCAGAACCGCATCCTCGTGCAGCTGCCCGGCGTCGAGGACCCCGGCCGGATCAAGGACCTGCTGGGCCGCACGGCTCGGATGACCTTCCACCTGCTGGACGAGAACGCGAACCCGACAGCGACGACCCCGCCGCCCGGCGTCCAGTTCCTGCAGGGCGAGGCGCGCGCCGGCTCCCCCGCCCCCGAGCGCTACGCCGTGCGGCGGCGCGTGGAGGTGGACGGCGCCAACCTGTCCGACGCACGGACGGGCCAGGACAGCCGGAGCGGCGAATGGGTCGTAAACTTCGCCTTCGACAGCGTGGGGTCGCGACGCTTCGCCGAGATCACGCGGCAGAACGTCGGGCGGCCCTTCGCGGTCGTGCTGGACGACAAGGTGATCACCGCGCCCGTGATCCGGGAGCCGATCACCGGAGGGCGGGGACAGATCAGCGGCAACTTCACGGCGCGCAGCGCGAACGACCTTGCGGTGCTTCTGCGGGCCGGCGCGTTGCCGGCGCCGCTGACCGTGGTGGAAGAACGGACGGTCGGGCCGGAACTCGGCGCGGACGCGATCCGTGCCGGTGTCCTCTCCCTCGCGGCCGGCGCGGTCTTCGTCTTCCTCTACATGGGCTTCGCCTACGGCTTCTTCGGCTGGCTCGCGAACATCGCCCTCCTGATCAACATCATGCTGATGCTGGCCGCGCTGTCGCTGCTGGAGGCGACGCTGACGTTGCCGGGGATCGCGGGAATCGTGCTGACGCTCGGCACGGCGCTGGACGCGAACATCCTCATCAATGAACGCATCCGGGAGGAGTTCCGGGCCGGCCGGCCCGCCGCCTCCGCGCTCGAGGCCGGGTTCACCAAGGCCTCCGGCACGATCATGGACAGCAACCTGACCAACCTGATCGCGATGGGCTGCCTCTACGCCTTCGGGTCCGGGCCGGTGAAGGGCTTCGCCGTGACGGTCGCGATCGGCACCGTCGTCCAGATGTGGACGGCGACGACCCTCGTCCGCCTCTTCGTTTCCTGGTGGTATCGCGCGCGCCGGCCGCGCGTGCTGCCGGTTTAGGGATCACCGCCCCATGCGCGGCCTCTGGCTTCCCCTCTTCCGCCTCGTCCCCGACGACACGCGCATCCCTTTCATGCGGGGGCGCATCGCCGGGCTGGTGGTCTCGGCGATCCTGTCCACCCTTTCCATCGTGCTCGCGATCTATCCGGGGCTGGAGAAGGGCATCGACTTCCAGGGCGGCATCGTGATGGAGGCGCGGACCCCCGGCCCGGCCGATCTCGGCCGTCTGCGCGGCGCGGTGTCGGCCCTTCCGGTGGGCGATGTCGGCCTCCAGGAATTCGGCGACGCCTCCACCGTCCTCATCCGGCTGCCGGTCCAGGGCGACGAGGCAGCGACGCAGACCGCCGTGAACCGCGTGCGCCAGGCGCTGGAGAGCGTGACCCCCGGCACCCGGATCCTGCGCACCGAGGCGGTCGGCAACCGCGTCTCGGACGAGCTGTTCCGGGGCGGGATGGTCGCACTGGCCATCTCGCTCGGCGCGATGCTGATCTACATCTGGTTCCGCTTCGAGTGGCAGTTCGCGGTCGGCGCGATCGCGACGCTCATCCTGGACACGACGAAGGTCGTGGGCTTCCTCGCGATCACCCGGATCGAGTTCAGCCTGACCTCGGTCGCCGCGATCCTGACGATCATCGGCTTCTCGGCGAACGACAAGGTCGTCGTCTACGACCGGATGCGGGAAAACCTGCGGAAGTTCAAGACGATGCCGCTGCGGGAACTGATCGACCGCTCGATCAACGAGACGCTGAACCGGACGCTCGGCACGTCCATGACGCTGTTCCTCTCCGCGGTGCCGCTGGCGCTGTTCGGCGGCGACGCGCTGTCGGGCTTCGCCTGGACGATGCTCTTCGGGATCGTGATCTCCGCATCCTCGTCCATCTTCATCGCGGCGCCGATCCTGCTGTTCCTGGGGGAGAACCGGCTGCGGCGTGGGACGGAGGCGACCGCATCCGCCGCGCCGGCGCGCCCACCCACGGGGGCCGCGGCGCCGCGATGAACGGGACGCCGCGCCGCGCGATCCTCGGCGCCGCGCTGGCGGCGGCCGGTGCACGCGCGGCGGGGGCGGAGCAGCCGCCCAGCCCCTTCGCGCCGCCATCGAGCCGCCCGCGCCCGATGACCTTGCTGGTCGGCGCCGCCGGGGGCAGCGCACCCGACCGCTGGGTCCGCGGCTTCGCGCCCTTCCTGGAACGCCACCTGCGGCGCGTGCAGATCTCGGTCGGCAACCGCGTGTCCCTCGGCGGGCTGGGCGTGCTGCGGGAACTGGCGGACGGGCCGGCTGACGGCTCCGTCCTGGGATACGTCGCCACGCCCGCGGTGCTCGCCCGGATGGTCGAGGCGAACGAGGTGGACCTGCTCGGGCGCCTGCGCCTTCTCGGGACGGTAGCGGAAGAGCCGATCGTCCTCGTCGCGGCGCAGGGGACGGACATCGCCGCGCTGCGCGCCGAACGGGACCGTCCCCTCGCGCTTCCGCCGGTAACGAGTGCCTCGGCCCAGGCAGCGGTCGCGGCCGGCGACGCGCTTCCCCTGGCGCACCTGCACTTCCCCTCGGCGGCGGCGGCACGGCTGGCGACGGTCGCGGGCAATGCGGCGGCCGCGATGCTGAGCCTTCCCGACGCCCTCCCGGCCCTGCGCGAGGGGAAGCTCGGCGCGATCGGCGTGGCGTCGGGTGCGCGTTCCGTCCTGCTACCAGACGTGCCGACCCTCACGGAGGCCGGGCTTCCCCTGATCGCATCGCTGCAGCGGGGCTTCCTTGCCCCGGCAGGTATGCCGGAGGGGCGCGTCGCCGCGATCATGGACGCGCTGCGGAAGGCGGTGGCGGACCCCGAATTCGCCGCCCAGACGGAGGCCTGGGGGACGACGCCCCGTGCGCTGACGGCCCGGGAATGGGGGGAAGTGGTCGCGACGGACCTGGCCGCCCTTCGCTACCGGTGGGAGAGCAGTCCCTGGACCGCTACCCGGGGCTGAACCGACGCCCACCTCTGCCCGGATCGGTTGCGTAACGCTCCCGCTCCGACTAGCCTTGGGTTGTATGCCCGTCAGACCCCGGGCGACGCGAAACCCAGGCGAGGCCTCCATTGCCGTCCGACGGAAGTGTGGGAAGACCGGATGCAACGGCGGCTGCTGCGGACCGCGTGGCGCCGTGACGCGGTCCGGCGCGTCCTTCGCGACCGTGAGGCCCCGGGAAGCCTATCGCCCGGGGCCTCGGGCCGCTGAGCAGACCTCAGCGCGCGGCGGCGGTCGTCATCCCCGGCAGGACGGCGATGTCGATGATCTCCGTCCGAGGCGCGTTCGCCAGCGGGCCGAGGACGGTCGGCGCGCCGGTCTCGAGGTTGACGGTGTGCAGCGTGTTGCCGGCCAGGAGGTAGCCCGTGCTGGCGCCGCCGCTCGCCGCGATGTCGAAGGCCACGCTCGCCGGCAGGCCGTTGCCGATGCGGCCGCGCATCTGCTGCACGCCGTCGTTCGGCGGTGCCTGCAGGTTCAGCTGCCCCAGGATCGTATCGATCGTCAGGAGCTGCGTCGCGGTCGCGCCCTGCATGGAGTTCGTGTAGGCGCCGGCGGTGATGCGGGGCATGGTGCCCGACAGGCTGGAGTCCAGGGCGTACTTCAGCGTGCCGTCGGTCGCGACCTCGCCAGTGTCCACGTTGACGCGGAAGTTCTGGCCACTCATCCCCATCAGTCGCAGGCGGTCCGCTACGGGGTTGAAGTCAACGACGGCCCGGCCGCCGGACTCGAAACGCTGGTTGAGCATCGAGACTTGCGTGGCGCGGCCGTTGGCCGCGTCGATCCGGACGATCTGGCCCGCGGTGGTCACGCCGTAGAGCATCCCGTCCTTCGGACGCACGTCGATGCCAAGGAGGGATCCGTTTGCGCCGGTGACGCGGACCGGGGCACTCGCCCGGCGCGATTCGGTGTCCATGCGGACGAGCATGCCGTCGGCGGTGAGGCCGACGAGCGTCGCGGCGGAGGCGGTCGCGGAGAGCGCGACGAGGGACACGCCGGCAAGCAGGCCGGCGGCGAGGACATTTGCCATGGGGACTTCTCTCTGTATCGGGAGCGGAGCGAAATGGCACCGCTGTTCGACCTACGATCCGCCTTGCACGCCGGATGTTTACCGAACTATCACGGAACCGTGATCAACCGTCACTTGTGCTTGGACGGTGTAAGGCCGTTCCATACGGATCAATCGCATCGTAACGTCGCATTAATTGGACGGATGGACGGCATGTTCGTTGCGCGGATCGACCGGGACCCGACGACCGAGGCAGCTTCAGAGGCAGGGAGTCCAGCCTGCCGGACGCGGCCCATTTGGTATGTCCTGGATGGTCAGGAGCACCGGGCCGACGTGCCGGTCGGCGAGGCCATGTGGGACGCGGTGACCGACATGCTCGGGCAGCGTCTCCGCCGCCAGATCCTGTCGGTCGGCGCCCCGCGCTACGACGAGGGAACGCGGAACTGGCAGTTGCCGATCCGCGTCCAGCGCCGGTTCCTCGGCCCGCGGGAGGTCATCATCCCCGTCCGCTGGTAGCGGGCGGCATCACGACGACGACGCTGCGGTCAGGCGGCCGATGAAGAGGATGGGACCGGTCGGACGTCCCGTCGGGGAGCCGCCGGGCGGCTCCAGCGAGATCTCGATCAGCATGCCGGGCTGCGGGCGGATGCTGCCCGGCGTCACGGTGATCCGCCCTTCCGGCGGGATGATGCCGAGGAAACCGGCGCCGTCGCGCCCTGGGGGAGAGCCCAGAGCTGGGTGACCCGGCCGGGCTCGACCGGCCGCGGGTTCAGGCTGGCGAGGCGAAGCGAATCGCCTTCCGCCTGAACGAGCCAGGCCGGCTGGTCGCGGCTGGTCAGGAGCACCGTCATCAAGCCGGGCGTCGGGGCCGGCGGTCGCGTCAGCAGGAACAGGGCGAGGCTGGCGGCCACGGCCGTGGACGCGGCCGTCCATCCCTTCCAGACGCGGTTGCCGGAGGGGGCGATCGGGAAGCGGGGGCGCACGACCTCCGCGCTGCCCCGCGCGGCGAGCGAGGCCTCGATGCGCGGCCACAGGTCGGGGCCGGGCTCGGCCGGCTCGGCCAGCAGGACGAGGGGAGCGAGGCGTGTCTCCCAGCGCTCCACCGCGTCTCGGAGGACGGCGTTGACGGGGAGCGCGCGGGCCACGGCTGCCGCCTCGCGGGCTTCGAGCACCCCGAGGACGTATTCGCCGGCGAGGGTGTCCAGGTCCTCAGGCCCCGTCGGGATGACCGTCGCGCTCATGCCAGGCAGGTCCGGAGGCGCAGCAGGCCACGTCGGATCCAGCCCTTCACCGTGCCGAGCGGCAGGTCGAGCTTCGCCGCGATCTGGGCGTGGGAAAGGCCGTGAACGAAGGCCAGGACGATGCCCTGGCGGTTCTTCGCATCCAGTTCCTCGAGGCAGCGGCGGAGACGGTCGCCGTCCTGCGCGGCGGCGAGGCGGTCGAGGGCATCGGCCTCGACCGGCTGGTCGCCGAGGGTCGGGTCGTCCGTCGGCATCTCGCGCCCGCGGGCACGGGCCATGTCGAGGGCGGTGTGGCGGACGACGGCGCCGAGCCAGGCCGAGGCGTCGCCGCGCGAGGGGTCGAACTGGCCGGCTCGGGACGCGATGCGGAGGAAGGCGTCGTGCACGGCGTCGGCCGCGGCGTCGCGATCACGCAGCACAGCGTAGGCGACGCCGTAGAGGCGCTTCGACTGCGCGTCGTAGAGGGCACGGAGCGACGGCCGGTCTCCCGCCGCAATGGCGCGGAGAAGGTCGGCGAGGGTCTTCGCCCGGATGGCGTCAACGGCCTGCATAAGCCTGCTCATAGAGCGAGATGATCTCCGCGGCATCGGGCACCCGCGGATTGTTCGCCGGCGACCCCGAGGCGAGGGCCTGCGCGGCCATCGTCTCCTTCACTACGTCCCAGCGACGTTTTTGGATGCCGAAAGCCTCGGGCGTCGGTACGCCGAGGTCGCGGTTGAGGGCTTCGAGTTCGTCCACCAGGCGGGTAGCGGCGGATTGGTCGCCTTCCGAATCGGAGGCGACGCCCATGATGCGCGCGGCTTCGGCGTAGCGCGGGAGCGCCGCCTGCAGCGAGAACCGCGTCACGGCCGGCAGGAGCATCGCGTTGGACAGGCCGTGCGGCACGTGGAAATGCGCGCCGATCGGGCGCGACATGCCGTGCACCAGCGCGACGGAGGCGTTGGAAAAAGCGAGGCCGGCGAGCATCGCGCCGCGCATCATCGCCTCCCGCGCCTCGGCGTCGCTGCCCTTGCCATCCTGGCTGTCGGCGTAGGCGCGGCGGAGGTTCGGGGCGATCAGGCGCATGGCGATCCGCGCGTAGTCGTCGCTGAAGGCATTCGCACGCTTGCTGACGAAGGCTTCCAGCGCATGGGTCAGGCTGTCCACGCCGGTGTCGGCGACGGTGCGCGGCGGGACGGTCCAGGTCAGTTCGTGGTCCACGACGGCGGCGACGGGCAGCGCGCCGAGGCCGGCGATGAGCATCTTCTCGTCGCTCGCAGTGTCCGTGATGACGGTGAAGCGCGTCGCCTCGCTGCCGGTGCCCGCCGTCGTCGGCACGCAGATCACGGGAAGTGCGCCGCGGTCGGCCTTCGCCGGGACCTTGAAGGCGCGGATCGGCGTGCCGGGCTCGGCCGCGGCGAGGATGGCCATGGCCTTCGCCGTGTCCATCGGCGAGCCGCCGCCGAAGCCGATGAGGCAGTCGTAGTCGCCAGCCTTCATCGCGACCACACCGGCTTCGATGACCGTATCCGTCGGGTCCGGAACGGTGTCGGAGAAGACCTGCGGGTGCAGCCCGGCCTTGCGCAGCGGGTCGAGGCAGCGGTTCACCGTGCCGGAGGAGACCATCCAGGGATCGGTGACGACAAGCGGGCGCGACAGGCCGAGGGATTCGAGGACCTCCGCGATGCGGGCGACGGAACCGCCACCGGACAGGATGAGGCGCGGCGAGACGAGTTGGACCTGCATCGTTTCCCCCGGAAAGCGCGCGGCAACCTGTTGCCGACGCGCCGGGGCGTCAATGGCCGTCAGGCCGTGATGGCAGCCCGCGATCTCCGGGCCGCGGCGTAGGCCGCGAGCCGGCGTGCGGCCAGGGCGCGACCGCCGCCGCCACCCTATGCTCCGGGGGTGGCAGGTCTTCTGCGAAATGGCAGGCGCTCTGGTGGCCTGGCGCAATGTCGCGCAGCGGCGGGTCTTGTTCCCGGCAGACTGGCTGGGCCAGCGGGCAGCGGTTGTGGAAGCGGCAGCCCGGCGGGATGGCCATCGGGCTCGGCAGGTCGCCGCCGAGCGGCTTCACGGCGCCGCGTCGTGACGGATCGGGGCGCGGGATCGCGGAGAGGAGAGCCCGCGTGTAGGGGTGTCGCGGGTCCCGGAACAGGTCGCGCTTCGGCGCGACCTCCACGATGCGACCGAGATACATGACGGCGACGCGGTCCGCGACGTGGTGCACCACCGCGAGGTCGTGCGCGATGAAGAGGTAGGACAGCCCGAGCCGCCCCTGCAGGTCGCGCAGCAGGTTCACGACCTGCGCCTGGATGGACACGTCGAGGGCGGATACCGGTTCGTCGAGGACGACGACTTCCGGCTCCACGGCGAGCGCGCGGGCGACGCCGATCCGCTGGCGCTGCCCGCCGGAGAACTCGTGCGGGTAGCGAGAGGCGTGGAAGGGCCGGAGGCCCGTCAGGCGCAGCAGTTCGGCGACCCGGGCCTTGCGCGAGGCAACGTCACCTATGCCGTGCACCGTCATCGGCTCGGCGATCGTATCGGCAACGGTCAGCCGCGGGTTCAGGCTGGCATAGGGGTCCTGGAAGACAATCTGGATGCGGCGACGCAGCGCGCGCAGGGCGGCGCCGGCAGTGTGCGTCACGTCCTGGCCGTCAAAGCGGATCGTGCCGGCGGTCGGCTCGATCAGGCGCATGGTCAGGCGGGCTGTCGTGGACTTGCCGCAGCCGGATTCGCCGACGAGGGCCAGGGTCTCGCCCCGGTGCAGGTCGAAGGACACGCCGTCCACCGCGCGCACCGTGCCGACCTGCCGCGCGCGGATGATGCCGCGGAGGACGGGGTAGTGCTTCGCGAGGCCGCGCGCCGCCAGCAGTGCCGCGGTCACGCGACCATGTCCAGGGCGGTCTCGACGGGTGCGCGGATGCAGGCGGCGCGGTGTCCCGGCGTCAGTTCCCGCAGCGGCGGGTCGGCCTCCGTACAGGCGCGAATGGCGAACGGGCAGCGCGGGTGGAAGCGGCAGCCACGCGGCAGGGCGAAGGGCGGGGGGACGGAGCCCTCGATGGCGAGGAGGCGGTCGCGCTCCTCCTCGATCCGCGGGATGCTGCCGAGCAGGCCGATCGTGTAGGGGTGCTGCGGGTCCTCGAAGATGTCGCGGGTCGTGCCGCGTTCCACGACGCGCCCGGCGTACATTACGGCGACCTCGTCGGCCATCTCGGCGACGACGCCGAGGTCGTGCGTGATGAGGATCACCGACATGCCCGTTTCCGCCTGGAGGTCGCGGAGGAGGTCCAGGATCTGCGCCTGGACCGTCACGTCCAGCGCTGTCGTCGGCTCGTCGGCGATGAGGAGGCGCGGGCGGCAGGCCAGGGCCATCGCGATCATCACGCGCTGCCGCATACCGCCGGAGAGCTGGTGCGGGTATTCGTCCAGTCGGCGCTCCGGGGAGGGGATACGGACGCGGCGCAGGGCTTCGATGGCCCGGTCCCGCAGGTCGCGCGCGCCGGGTTCGTGGGCGCGCATCGCCTCCGTGATCTGCGCCCCGACCGTGTGGACAGGGTTCAGGGAGGTCATGGGCTCCTGGAAGATCATCGCGATCTCCCGGCCGCGTACTGCCCGCATTCCCGCGTTGGAGAGGGTCGCGAGGTCGCGACCGTCCAGCAGCACGCGCCCGGCGGCGACGCGGCCGGGCGGGGGTACGAGCCGCATCACGGAGAGGGAAAGGACGGACTTGCCGCAACCGGACTCCCCGACGATCCCCAGCGTGCGGCCGGCAGGGACGTCGAGGTCCACCCCGTCCACCGCCGCGATCTCCCCGGGGCCGGCGCGGAACGTGGTGCGCAGGCCTTCGACGCGGAGGAGCGGTTCGGTCACGACCAACGGAATGTCGGCGGGCTGATCTTCTCCACGGGGCGATGCGCCCAGTCCTGGCGGGGCGCGTTGTCCAGGATGCGCTTCTGCGCCTCGTGCAGGTGCGCGGCGGCTTGGCGATAGTCCATCGTGATGACTTCGCCATCGCGGACGACTTGCTGGCCATCCACGTAGACGTCGCGCAGCGCGCGGTCACCGGCGGCGTAGATCAGGCTGCGCACGGGATCGCGTCCCGGCCGCATCATCGGGTGTTCCGCGTCCACCAGCACGAAGTCGGCGCGGCACCCCGTGGCGAGACGGCCGATGTCGTCGCGCCCCAGCGCCTTCGCACCGCCGATGGTCGCGGCATCGAAGAGTTCGGTCGTCGTCACGGCGCGCGGGTCCGTCGCCTGCGTCCGGGCGAGGTAGGCGGCGAGGCGGATTTCATCGAGCATGTTGTGGGGATAGGTGTCAGTCCCCAGTCCCATGTTCACGCCGCGGCGCTTGTAGCGGCCGAAGTTCTTCATGGTGATCCCACGCCGCGCGAAGACGGTTGGGCAATGTGCGACGGTCGTGCCTGTCTCGGCGAGGCGGTCGAGATCGGAGCGCGTGTGCCAGGGTGTGGTGGGGTGGTCGTCGAGAAAGATGCCGTGGCCGACGATCGCACGGTCGTTCAGCAGGCCCATGCTATCCAGCCAGCCGATTGGCGTCATGCCGTGGCGGCGCGTGATCTCGTGGAACTCGACGACGGACTGCGCTGCGTGAATCTGCCAGGAGAGGCCGCGCGCCGCAGCTTCCTGGGACGATTCCTTCAACAGGCCGACCGCGCAGGTATCGATCTGTGCAGGCACGACCATGCCGAAGAGGCGGCCGGACTCGTGCTGCTCGGCGCGGTCGATGAGGCGCAGCGCCTCATCCATCGCCTTCTCGCCGGCGGGCTCGTCCCACTCGTACTCCACGACGTGACCGTTCTTCGTGAACCAGCGCGCGGACTTGAACATCGGAGCGATGCAGACCCGCAGGCCGGATTCCGCCAGCAGGTCGAGCCAGCCGGGATGCGCCATGGAGAGGTCGGCGACGGTGGTGACACCGGACAGCAGCAGTTCCGAAAGCGCGACGCGCACGCAATGCGGCACGGCCTCCGCATCTGCGCGAAAGATCGGCATGTATTCGTAGAGCGACGAGTTGTAGAGGCCGGGCGAACCGATCTCGTCCAGCAGTCCCTTGTTCATCGGCTCGGAGGAGGGATGGGAGTGGATGTTGACGAGGCCGGGCATGACGAGAAGGCCCTTGCCGTCGATCGTCTCCTCCGCGCTACCGGGGTAGGCGCGGCCGACATGCGTGATCGTGCCGCCATCGAAGGCGACGTCGGCATCGGTCATGTAGACGTGCTGCTGCGCCGAGGCGTCCCAGGCGACGACGACGTCTGCGTTGCGGATGACCGTCGTTTTCGAGTGGGGAGTCATTGGTCCTGGTTCTTTCCGGGGGCGTGGCAAACGGCCTCCACGTTGTGGCCGTCCGGGTCGATCACGAAGGCGGCGAAGTAGTTCGTGTGGTACTGCGGCCGGTAGCCCGGGCCGCCATTGTCGGTCCCGCCGGCGGCGAGCGCAGCGGTGTGGAAAGCGCGGACGGCCTCGTGGTCCTCTGCGGCGAAAGCGAAGTGGATGTGACCGGGCGGTTGCCCTGCCACGTCCGCGGCGCCGAACCACAGCTCGTGCCCGTCCGCGCTCCCGATCAGCATCCAGTTCTCGCCTTCCTTCGTGGCCACATAGCCCAGCGGGGCGAGCGCGGCGAGGTAGAAGGCACGGCTGGCCGGGAAGTCGCGGACAGCGAAGCCGATGTGGTCCAGCGCCACGGCCGGCCTACCGCGTCAGCCGCACGTCGAGGCCCTTGTAGATCCCGACACCGTAGATGCCGTGGGGTCGCAGGCCCTCGACGCGCTGCGACGACGCGAGCCAGAGCTGTTCGTGCGCGATCGGCAGCCAGACGTTCTGGGAGGCGATGCGGCGCTGCGCCTCACCAATGGCGCGGGCCCGTTCCTCCGCGGAGAGGCCGGTCTTCGCGATGTTCAGCAGCCGGTCCGTCTCCGCGTCCGACCAGTTCATGCGGTTGGGCGTGGGACGGTTCCGGCTGTCGAAGTAGAGCGCGAAGCCGTCAGTGGCGGAGATGTAGGGGTAGGACATGACGAAGGCGTCGAATTCCTGCGTCGCCAGCCGGCCCCAGCCGACCGTCGCGTCCCACAGCTGGACGCGCATCTCGATGCCGACGCGGCGCAGGTCGGCCTGGATGGCCTCGCTCATCCGGCGCCACTCATTTGTTTGCAGGCCGTAGAGGAGGAAGGAGGCGCGCTGGCCGTCCTTCACGCGGATGCCGTCGGGGCCGGCGCGCCACCCCGCCTCGTCCAGCACACGCCGCGCCTCGTCCGGATTGAAGGACGGAACGGACTCAGCGGCCTCCCGGTCGAAGCCCGTCACGTTCGGATTGAGATAGCCGCGCATCGCGTCGGCGGCGCCGAAGAAGGTTGCCTGCACGACGGCGGGACGGTTCACTGCCAGATTCACGGCGCGGCGGATCGCGGGGTCGCTCACGACCGGCTTGTCCACCTTGAAGCCGAGGAAGTAGTCCCAGAAGTAGTTCTCCTGCCGCTGCAGGCGCACGGTCGGCACGTTCCTCAGCTGGTTCAGCGCGATGTAGGGGATGTACTGCGTCACGTCCCCCTGCCCCGTCTGCATCGCGGCCAGGCGCGTGTTCGCTTCGGGGATGACGCGCCAGACCACGCGGTCCACCTGCGGCGACGGGTTCTGGAAGATCGGCGGGCCCCAGCGGTAGTTCGGGTGACGCTGCAGGACCATCTCCTGCCGCGGCGTCCAGGAAACCCAGCAGAAGGGACCCGTGCCGTTGAAGCCCTGCACGCCGAAGTTCTGGCCCAGGCGCTCGACCGTCGCCTGGTCCACGATGGAGCCGAAGAAGAGGGTGAGCTGGTAGAGCAGCTCGCCGAAGGGTTCGGTCAACTCGTACTCGACCGTGTGGTCGTCCACCGCCCGGATTTCCTTGACGGGACCGGCGCGCCAGCGGACGGGTGACCGGGTTTCCGGGTTGATCCAGCGATTGATGGAATAGACCACGTCGCGCGCGGTGAAGGGCTTGCCGTCGCAGAAGGTGACGTCGCGGCGAAGGCGGAAGGTGTAGAGCTTGCCGTCCTCCGACACCGTCCAGGACTCCGCCAGGCCGGGGCGGACGGTGCGCTGGTCCCAGTCGAGGGAGACGAGGGTGTCGGAGAGCATGTACACGACCTCGCCCGCGCTGCGCGCGGTGGAGCGCGGCGGGTCGTAGTTGTCCGCGTCGATCTCCCGCAGCACGACCAGCGTGTTGCGCGGCGTGGCCTGGGCCAGGGCGTCGGCGACGGGTGCCGCGACGGACCATGCCAGCAAGCCGGCGGTGAGCCAGTTCCTCATCACTCTCCCTCCTCTCAGATGCGTAGCCGTGGATCGAGTGCGTCCCGCAGCGCGTCGCCCAGGACGTTGAAGGCCAGCACGATCAGGAAGATCGCGACGCAGGGAATGACCGCGATGTGCGGCGCGAAGAACAGGAAGTTCCGCCCGTCGCTCGCCATGGCGCCGAGTTCCGGCGTCGGCGGCTGCGCACCGAGGCCCAGGAAGGAGAGCGCGGAGCCCAGCAGGATGACCTGCCCGAAGCGGAGCGTTCCGAAGACGAAGATCGCGGAGAGGCAGTTCGGCGCGACGTGGCGCAGGATCAGGCGCGCGTCGGACATGCCGGTAGCGCGCGCCGCCTCGATGTAGTCCAGCCCCATGACGGTCAGCGCGGCACCGCGGACGATGCGGGCCATGAGGGGGATGGTCGCGACGGAGAGGGCGAGGATGACGGCCTCGGTCCCGGGCCCCGCAATGGCGGCGATCGCGAGGCCGAAGAGAATGGCCGGGAAGGACAGCATCACGTCCATCAGCCGCATCAGCACGCCGTCGGCGCGGCGGTAGAAGGCCGCGGTGAAGCCGATCAGCGCGCCGATGCCGCCGCCCAGCGCAACGGAGGCGAAGCCCATCAGCAAGGTCAGTTGCAGGCCGAAGAGGACGCGGGTGACGAGGTCCCTGCCCTGCGCGTCGGCGCCCAGCAGCAGGCCGGGCGAGCCGGGGGGCTGCATCGCCTTGGAGAGGTCGTTGTCATACGGGTCGGTGGGGGAGAGCCAAGGGGCCAGCAAGGCACCGGCGATCACCAGTACGACGAACACCAGAGCGGCGGCCGCGGCCGGTTCGCGCAGCAGGCGCGCTAGGGTGCCGGGGCGTTTCGGGGGCGCGGCGTCCTCGGCTACCTCCAGCGGCAGGCGTTCAGCCGCGGCACTCATGCCGCCCGCACCCGCGGGTCCAGCGCGGCGTAGAGCACGTCCACGACGAGGTTGATGACGATGAAGCCGAGCGACAGGACGATGATCGTCCCCTGCGCCATCGGGAAGTCGGAGGACAGGATGGCCCCGACCGCAAGCCGGCCCACGCCCGGCCAGGAGAAGACGGTCTCCGTCACCACCGCGCCGCCGAGCAGGAAGCCGATCTGCAATCCGATCAGCGTGACGACCGGGATCAACGCATTGCGCAGCGCGTGCCGCGTGACGACCGCGAACTCGCCCAGGCCCTTGGCACGGGCGGTGCGGACGTGCTCGACCGACAGCACGTCCAGGACCGCCGTGCGGGTCATCCGCGCGACGGGGCCGATGAAGACGCCGCCCAGCGTCAGCGCCGGCAATGCGATGGCCGTCAGGCCCTCCCACGTCCACAGCGGCCCGCCGCGCCCCGTGAAGGGCAGCCACTGCAGCTTGAAGCCGACGTACCAGATCAGCAGCAGGCCAAGGAAGAAGACGGGAACCGAGCCGCCCGCGACGGCGAAGGCGGTGATGGCACGGTCCACAAGGCGGCCGCGGTAGTAGGCGCCGAGGGTCCCGAGCGTGATGCCGATCGGGATGGACCAGATCAGCGACGCCAGCATCAGCTCCAGCGTCGGCCCGACGGTGTTGCCGAGTTCCTGCGCGACGGGGACATTGTTGATGATGGACACGCCGAGGTCGCCTTGCACGAGCCGGGCCAGGTAGCGCGCGAACTGCTCGTAGAGTGGCCGGTCCAGGCCGAGGTCGCGGCGGATCGCCTCGATCACGTCGGCCGTCGCGGTGGGGCCGGCGCGGACGGTGGCGGGATCGGTCGGCACGACCTGCATCAGCAGGAAGCCGACCAGCACCACGCCGAAGAGGACGGGGATCGCGGTCAGCAGCCGTTGCAGGGCGTGGCGGGCCATCAGTGGAGGACGTCGTGCCGGTCGTGGATGACGATGCCGCCGCGCAGCGTCAGGTCGGAGGTGGTGCCCAGGACCTCCTCCGGCGTGCAGGCGAAGATGTCGCGCGTCAACACGGCAATATCGGCCTGCATCCCCGGCTCGAGAGTGCCGCGGCGGTCCTCGGCGAACTGGGAATAGGCGCCGCACCAGGTCTGGCAGTGGATCGCCTGTTCCGCCGTCAGCGCCTCTTCCTCGCCCAGCACGGTGCCGCAATTCGTCTTCCGCGTCAGCATCGTGAAGAGGTTGACGAAGGGATCCACGGTCGAGACGGGGCAGTCGGAGGACGCGGCGGGATGGTGCCCTTCCTCGAACCAGGTGCGCATGGGGTAGGACGACGCGGCACGGTCGCGCCCCAGATTCTTCACGTAGAGGTCGCCGAACTCGTGGAGGAAGACGGGCTGCGGCACCGGCAGGACGCCGCGCGCCTTCATCCGGCGGCGCTGGTCGGCCGTGACGAAGCCACAATGCTCGATGCGGTGGCGGCGGCCGAGCAGCGAGTGCGCGTTGTCCTCCGCTGCCTCCATGGCCGACAGGACCTGCTCGATCGCGGCGTCGCCGATGGCGTGGATGTCGAGCTGCCATCCCTGGCGGTGGTACAGCGCCAGCAGCCGGTGCATCGATTCATCCGGGAAGCAGAAGACGCCGGTGCCGCCACCGGCTGACGAGATGTAGGGGTCGAAGAAGGCGGCAGTCAGGCCGCCCGCGGAGCCGTCTGCGAAGACCTTCACCGCGCCCCAGGCAAGCATGTCGTCGGTCCGGTCGGGGCGCAGCCCCTCGTCCCACGCGGCTTGCGCGATCCCCTCCGGGTTGCCGGCCAGCACCTGCCACATGCGCTGTGCCAAACGCCCCTCGGCCAGGGCGCGGCGATAGGCGGCGACTTCCGCCATCCCTGCGGTCATCCCGACATTCATGTCGGTGGCGCTGGCAAAGCCGTAGGTGGCGAGTTCGCGTCCCGCCGCCTCGATCGCGTCCGCCATCACGGCTTCGGACGGGGTTGGCACGGTATCCAGCACAAGCCGCATCGCGCGTTCCTGGAACAGCCCGGTCAGCCGCCCACCCTTGCGCTCGATCACGCCGCCCTCCGGGTCCGGCGTGTTGTGCCCGACGCCCGCGGCCCGCATCGCCGCCGTGTTCGCGACGCCCATGTGGCCGCAGGTGCGACGGATAAAGACCGGGTTGTCGGGGGAGACGCGGTCGAGTTCCTGTGCCGTCGGGTGGCGCGCGACGTCCAGCGCGCCATGGTCGTAGCCCCGGCCCATGACCCAGGCGCCCTTCGGCGCGATCTTCGCCGCCGTCTCGATGCGGCGAAGGACCTCATCGAGCGTCCGCACCTGCTCCGCCCGCAGGTTCACCTGCGACAGGCCGAGGCCGTACGGAAGAAGGTGCATGTGGGCTTCGTTGAACGCAGGGATAGCCAAGCGGCCGTCGAGGTCCACGCGCCGCACGCCAGCCTGCGCCATGCTCACGACCTCGTCCGCGGCGCCGACGGCGGCCACGCGGCCATTGACGACCAGCAGTGCCTCCGCGAAGCCGCCGGCCAGTCCGCGGAAGATGCGGCCGCCCGTGAGGAGGATCGCGTCGCTCAACAGCGCCAATCCCCCTCGGCCTCGATCAGCGGCAGGGAAGAGTCCCAAGCGAATTGCGCGTGCTTCAGCGCGTTCTCCGTGTTGAAGACACCGGCCGCCTTCTGCCGCACCTCCTCCGGCGGGAACACCAGTTCCGCCCCGCCAGCCAGCGCCGCCACCTGCGCCTGGCAGGCCCGTTCCAGGTAGTAGATCATGTTCCATGCCTCGGGAATCGTGCGCCCCGCGACGAGCAGCCCATGGTTCCGCAGGATCATCGCCTTGTGCTGCCCGAGGTCGCGGACAAGCCGGTCCCGCTCATCCAGTTCCAGCGCCACGCCTTCGTACTCGTGATACGCGAGGTGCCCGTAGAACTTCAGCGCATGCTGAGAGATTGGCAGCAGCCCGTGGTTCTGCGCCGATACCGCGATGCCCGCCGCGGTATGGGTGTGGATGACGCAGGTCAGGTCCTCCCGCGCCATGTGGATCGCGGAGTGGATCGTGAAGCCCGCGGCGTTGACCCGCTTCTCCGTGCGTTCGAGCACGTTCCCGTCCAGGTCGATCTTCACCAGGTCGCTCGCGGTCATGCGGTGGAACAGCACGCCGTAGCGGTTGATGAGGAAGTGGTGCTCCGGCCCCGGAACGCGCGCGGAGATGTGCGTGTAGATCAGGTCGGTCATCCGGTGATGCGCGACCAGCCGGTAGAGCGCCGCGAGGTCGCAGCGCACCGCCCATTCCGCCGGGTCCATCCCCGCCGGCGCCTCGCCGTCCCGGCGCAACGCGACATCCATCGTGGAGCCCTCCGGGGACGGATGGTCCGGCGATGGGGGTCGGCGCGTCAACCCGCGCGCGGCGGGTTTCGGCCGGCCCGGTGACGGACTGCTGCCGCGGAATGCGGCGGGACGCCGCTCAACGGCGCAGCGCGAGACGTTCCGGCGACGGCCCGACCGGGGCGCCGGCGAAGGCGGCGCGCACGTCCCCCGGCCATTCCGTCACGCGCCGACGCTCCAGGTGGACGCAGAGGAACAGGATCTCGCAACGCGCGCTTTCCCACCCCTCCGCCGCGTGGAACAGGCGGTGACGGACCAGCAGGCGTTTCGCGTCGTGGCCGATCACCTCGCTCTCCGCGGCAAGCGGGTCGCCCTGCCGGACCTCCCGCGCATGGGCGACCCAGTTCTCGGCCGAGAAGGTCCCGAGCGACCGCGCCCGGAAGGCTGGGCCAAGGCCCAGCGACGGCCACAGCACGTCCGTCGCCATGTCGAAGACCAGGACGTACCAGGCCAGGTTCATGTGGCCGTAGTGATCCACCCATTCCGGCCGCACGGGGCCGAGCAGGCTTCGTCTCGTCTCAGCCTGGGCTAAAGGCATGCTTGTCCAGGATCGCCCTGGCCTTCGCCTCGTCGAAATCGCTCCGGCGGACGAGAAGGGACAGTTCCTCCGCCCGAGCCAACTCGCGCGCCACGTCGAGAATCACGTGGTATTCGCGGCGAGAGGCGAAGTCATGGAACGCGATCACCGCGTCCGGCCGGCAGTGCAGCAGAACCTGCACGGCGCAGGCCACGCGGAAGCGGCCGTCCACGAGGTAGAGGTCGGCCTGCCTGGACGCGGGATTCGCCCACGGCGCCCCGTGGTAGCCCGGCCATCGCTGCCGGGTCGCCGGGTCGGCGGGTTGACCCCATTCGCGCGTGGGGCCGATGTCGGCGTGAATGAGTGTCGGCTGCACCCAGTCCGGATTCGCGCCGCAAGCGTCGCTCACCTTGGCCAGCCAGTCGGTCGAGGAGTCGACCGACAGGAGCGGCCCTTCGATACGGGACGCCGCGAAGCAGGTGCTGCCACCGGCCCCGAACTCTACATATCCGCGCACGCCGCGAAGGACATTCTCGAACAGCGCCAACTCGGCCGCGGACATGCGCGGCGACGGCGGGACTGCCGCCTCTCCCGCACGGACGGGCTTGCGCAGCGTCCATTTCGGGCCGTCCACGTCCGGCCGCAGGCCCAGCTTTGCCGCGAAGTCGTCGGCAGCCGCCTTCACGCTCGGCCAGGGATAGTCATCGCCGACGAGCACGCCCCCGGGCGCCAGCAGGTCCCAGTACAGGTTCAGGTCGCGGCGGAGCGGCCAGTCCTCGTGCGCGGCGTCAAGGTGGATCAGGTCGGCGCGGATCCCTTCCCGCAACAGGATGGCCGCGGCGTTGTCGCTCGTCTGCGGCAGGGGCACGACGACGTCCTGCATGCCGGAATGCGCGACGTTGGAGAGGAACTGCCAGTACAACGCCGGCCAGCCATGGGTCCTCCGCAGGCTGTCCGCGATCCGATCCTCGCGGCGCAGGTCCCAGTGCTGGATGCTGCCGAGGAAGGTGTCCACCGCGACGAGGGCGCAATCCGGCCGTGCCTCGCGCATTGCGCGGGCCATGGCGACGGTCGATTCCCCCTTCCAGGTCCCGACATCGAAGGCGATCCGCGGGCGGACCTGCGCCACCGCGCGCAGCAGCGCGGGATGCCGGCCGTTCCAGCCCTGGAGGTCGAGCGGCAGGAGGGGCTTGAAACCCGCATAGACGTCGGCCCCGTGCAGGGCTGTCATGACCTTCGTCGCGGCAGGCGTCATGCCCATAGCTCCGGCCCCGGAGCCGCGGTCAATGGATCTCGTCCGCGGACGCGATCGCCTCCTTCAGCTTCGCCACCGTGAAGTCGGAGGAGCTGCAAATGTCGAGGATCACCTTCTCCCGCCGCGCGCCCAGTTCGATCGCGGCGGGAATCTGGCGCACCGCGTCGTGCGGGATCACCACGGCCCCGTGCCGGTCGGCATGCACCACCGCGTCGTGGTGGCAGGCCATGCCGTGCACCGTGACCTCCTGCCCGTACTGCACCATGTGCACGTAGGCATGGGACGGGTTCACCACGCCCGCGATCAGCTGGAACCCCGGCGCGAGCATGTCGAGGTCACGAATGGACCCGTTCGTCACCACGCCCTGCGCCCGCAGCGCCTTGTGGACGGCCGAATGCACCTCTCCCCAGAAGGCGCCCGTGCCCGGCGTGTCGTCCAGGTCCTGCAGCACGACGACGGTCGGCAGCGCCGCATCCGCCACGTAGTCGTACCAGCCGAGCCGCGCCGCGCGGTCCACGGCCGGGGCTCGGCCGGACGGGGCGGCGGCCCGGATCGTCCCCGTGCGCGCCAGCCCGCAGATCGGCGGCAGGGACGGGTCGGCCGCGACCATCGGCCGGACCGTGAAGCCGTGCCCACGGCGGTGCGGCGCCACCATCTCCAGCGCGTTGCAGATCGTCGGCGTGTCCCAGGCCCGTAGCGCCTCGAGGTCGGCAGCGGTGAAAGGATAGGTGGCGCTCATCGCGGTTCCTCCGTGGCGCCGGAGCATCGCCGCGGCCGGGACGGGTGGCAACGCCGGCCCCCGCGCTTGTTGCGGCCCCGGGTGGGAGATACCCTCCCGCCATGGACACGGCCTCGCCCGCGACGACGGCCCCGCCGGAGGCACCCCTCTCGCCCGCGCCCCTCTCGCCCGCGCCCCTCTCGCCCGCGCCGGGACCGGAGGCGCACCGGCACGTCGTCAACCCGCTGGCCGCCTGGCTTGGCCGGATCAGCACGCGCGCCCTCCTGCTGGCCGTGCCGATGTTCCTCGTCGTGGCCGTCCTGACCGCCGCCGCGGTCTACCAGAGCGAGAGTGGTGCCGCGATCGTCGCCCGGATCGCAGGGCCGGAAGTCGAGAACGACCGGGCGGTGGACCGCCTCTCGAGCCAGGTCGCGGACTTCAACACGGCCATGGCGAGCGTCATCGCCGGCGTCCTCCAGCCGCCGCCCGCCGCGTCCCGCATGGTCCGGAGCAGCGCGCTGATCGTGGAGTCCTTCGCCGACATCGAGTTGCGGCTGGGCAGGGAGCTTCCGCCCGTGGTCCTCGGCGGTGCCCGCGACATGGCGGCCCGCATGCCTGACCTCAGCGAGCGGATCCGCGACTCCTTCACCAACCGCCGGCGCGCCGAATTCCCTGCGCTGCAGGAGGAATGGCTGGACGCCCAGACCGCGTTCAACAACCTGATCGCCGCCGCGCGGGCCGTCGTGACGCGGCACACCGAGGCCACGCTGGCCGAGGCCCAGTCGCTCGCGCAAAACGGCCGGCTGGTCGTCATCAGCCTCGGCCTCGTCGGCCTCATGGGTTGCTTCATCATCTGGTTCGTCCTGGTCCACGTCATCGCCCGGCCGATCGGGCGGGTCGCGCGGGCCATGGACGGCCTCGCCGCCGGACGCCTCGACACACCCGTCACCGACGAGGATCGGGACGACCAGGTCGGGGAAATGGCACGCGCCGTCCTGTTCTTCCGCGACAGCCTCCTCGGCGCCCGCCGGCTGACCGAGCAGGCGCTGGAGAATGCTCGACGCACCGCGGTCGCCACCGCCCAGGCCTCCGACGCCATCGGGCAGGTGAGCGACGGCGCGATGGAGCAGCTCTCGGAACTCCGCCAGACCGCCGAGGCCCTGTCGCAGACCACCGACGCGATCGTCGACGTCACGCGCTCCACCAACGACGCGCATGACCGCGCGGAGGCGGCGAAGACCGTGCTGGCGGAGAACCTCGTCAAGGTACGGCGCCTGATCGAGATCGTGGACGCGGTCGGCGACGACGCGGGGCGGGTCACCCGCATCGCCGGCACGATCGCGAAGATCGCGACCCAGACGAACATCCTCGCGATCAACGCGGCGATCGAGGCCGCCCGCGCCGGCGAGCACGGCCGCGGCCTCGCCGTCGTCGCGGAGGAGGTCCGGGCGCTCGCCAACAACACCGAGAACCTCGCGGGGGAAATCGCCGAGGTCGTCGAGGCCGCCGGCGTCCGCGCACGGGAGGGCAGCGGCACCGCCGCCGCGGTCGGGGAGGCGATGGACGGGCTGGAGGCCATGGTCGCCGAATCCGCCCGGCTCTCCGGCGCCATCGCGGTGGCGATGGAAGAACAGCAGGCGACCGTCGGCGGGCTGAACGAACGCGTCTCCGTCCTGACCCGCATCGGCCAGTCCAACGCGACGGCGGCCGAGGAGATCACCGTCACGATGATCGACCTGTCCCGGCTCGCCGCCGACACGCGCGCGCTGGTCGAGAGCTTGGCAGTCGGTCCCTCCCGCGACGAAGCACCCTACCCGCTGGCGGCACCCGCCGCGTGAGCCTGTCCTTCGATCCGTCCGGCGTTTCCATCCTCGTCGTCGAGGACTCCGCCTTCAACCGCCTCGTCCTCCGCAAGCGCCTGGCCGAGCTCGGCTACCCCCCGCCGACCGAAGCGGAGGACGGCGTCGCCGGCCTCGCCGCCATAGAGGCCGGCCGCTTCGACGTGGTGCTGCTCGATCTCGAAATGCCGCGCATGGGCGGGATCGAGGTGCTGGAGCAACTGCACGCGGCACGCGGCGCGGCGCCGCCCGTCATCGTCATCTCGGCGCTGACGGAAATGGAGGGCATCGTCCGCTGCATCGAGCTCGGCGCCGAGGACTACCTGCCCAAGTCCTTCGATCCGCCCCTGCTGCGCGCCCGCCTCGGTGCCGTCCTCGAGAAGAAGCGGCTGCGCGACCTCGCGGACCAGCGCCTCGCCCTGCTCGAGGCGGAGCTGGAGAGCGCCCGCGCCGCCCAGCTCGCCCTCGTCCCCCGCGATTTCGCCGCGATCGCGCCGGCCGGCATCGCCCTGCACGCCGCGATGATCCCGGCACGGCAGGTGGGCGGCGACCTCTACGACGCCGTCCGCCTCGGCCCCGACCTGCTGCTCGTCTGCGTCGCCGACGTCGCGGGGAAGGGCGCGCCGGCGGGGCTGACGATGGCGCGCACCCTCGGGCTGATGCGTTCCACCGCGGCCATGCTCTCCGCGAACGGGGAGATCCCCGATCCCGCGGCGATCATCACGACGGCCAATGACGACCTCGCTCGCGACAACGACGCGCAGACCTTCGTCACCGTCGTGCTCGCGCTGCTCGACGCCCGTACGGGCGAAGGGCGGATCGCCATCGCGGGGCATGAGCTGCCCTACCTCATGGACGCGGAAGGGGCGCGCGTCCTCGCCGGTCCTCGGCGCCAGCCGCCACTCGGTGCGATGGAGGGATTCGCCTACCGCTCCGACCCGCTGTCGCTCGCGGCCGGCCAGGCGCTCTTCCTCTTCTCCGACGGCGTGACCGAGGCCGAGGACTCCTCCGAACGCTTCTTCGGCCGCGACCGGCTGTCCGACGTCCTGCGGGCCGCACCCATGGCCGCGCCGGAGGAGGTCGTACGAGCCGTGCTCGACAGCGTCTCGGCTTTCGCGGATGGCGCACCCCAGGCCGACGACATCACGGTGCTCGCGTTGCGGCGCGTCTGACGCCGGGCTTCGTCCCGGCGTCCTGGCCGTCAGGGACCGACCTGGATCCGCTCGGCGCGCAGCAGCGGCACGCCCTCGGCCGAGACCTCGCCGTCGGCGATGAGCGTCTCCTGCCGGCGACCGATGCGTCGGATGTGGATCCGGTACTCGATGCGGGTGGCCTGCTCCGGCAGGTCTCCGAGCAGGCGCACCTTGCCCACGCCGCGGCTCCGCGTCCGGCTCCCGAAGCCCAGCCAGTCGCCGTAGTGCTCGGATAGCCGCAGCAGCGCGTCGAGCTGCCGGGCCTCGCCCGGGACCTCGCCCGAATACCGGTGCAGGGAACGGACGGCGTAGGCGGAACCGAGCCGATGCTCGCCATCCGTGGCGCCGAGCCACAGGACCCGCCCGAAAACCTCGGCTGCCGGGCGGCGGCGGCGCACGGGCGTATCCGCCAAGCCGCCCGGGATCACCGACAGCAGGGGCTGAGCCGGTCGAAGCGCGCTTGCCATCTTGATCCTCGCCGGGGGCTGCGGCTGCCGCACCCCCGCGGGCCTCACAATTTCGTGCGTGGGGCTGTAGGGCAAGCAAAAGTTGCGTCGGCTCAAATTTGTTACGGCAGCTGCCTGTCTCCCTGTTGCAACAGGGTCACGCTCTCGGGTTCGAGCAGCAGGACGGGCGTTCCATCGCCGAGAACGCCGACTCCGCCAACGCCGGGCAAGCGGGCCACGGCCGGGTGCAGCGGGCGCAGAAGCAGCTCGGCACGCCGCCCGACGGCGTCCACGCCGAGCGCCACCTTTCCCGTGCCACCCCGGACCACGATCGCGGCGGCCGGGCGGCGTGGCGGCAGGCCGAGGGACGTCGCCAGTAGAATGACGTCGCGTCCCTGGCCCGCGCCCTCGAGCACCTCCTCCACCCGGGACAGGGGGATGGCGTAGGGCTGGCCCGAAACCTCGACGAGCAGCACTTCCTGCGTGGCAGCGCTCAGCGGCAGCCGGAGGGTAAAGCTCGTTCCCTGCCCCGGCACGCTCGCGACCTCCAGCGTCCCGCCGGCGCGCTGGACCGCGTCCTGGACGATGTCGAGGCCGACGCCGCGGCCGGAGGTCGCAGTGATGGTTTCGGCCGTGGAGAAGCCGGGGCGGAACAGCAGGGCATGGACCTCGGCATCGGTCAGCCCCGGGGCAGCCTCCGCCGCGACGAGGCCGCGGTCCACGGCGCGCGCGACGACCCGGTCCCGATGGATGCCGCGCCCGTCGTCGGAGACGCGGACCCGAACGCCGCCGGCACGCCGCGCCGCGGCGATGCGAAGCGTCGCGCGGGGCGGCTTGCCCGCGGCGGCGCGCTCATCCGGCGTCTCGACCCCATGGTCCACCGCGTTGCGCACGATGTGCAGGAGGGGATCGGCCAGGGTCTCGACCAGGGAGCGGTCCAGCGTGACGTCCTGCCCCTCCAGCACGACGTCGACGGCCTTCCCGCCCGCTTCCGCCACGGCGCGCGCGCGCGCGGCAGGCGGCCGAGGAGGGTGCCGAGCGGCACGACCCGCAACTCCAGCACCGCCTCGTCCAGGCGGCGGAGCGCGAGGGAGAGGCGGTTCTCCGCGCCTTCCAGCGCATCCTGGAAGCGGCGCAGCCGGTCGGCGAGGGCCGAGATCTCCCGCCCCGCCTCGCCCGGGAGGCGTGACGCCAGGACGCCGAGGCGGGCGATGGCTGCGCGCGGCGCGCTCTCCCGCAGCGCCTCGGCCAGGGCGAGGGAGGCAGAGCGGACCTCGACCTCCAGCGTGATGAGGTTGTCCAGCGTCTCCTGGCGCACCCGCATCGTGGCGCCACCGGACGTGGCCGGGCCCGTCGCGGCCTCCTCCTCGACCGGTGAGAGGGACAGCAGGACGCGGCGGGACGGATCGGCGGCCGTCGCGGCGCGCGAGAGGGTCTCGAGGCCGCCGCCGCTCGCGAGCAGCAATTCGACCAGCGGCGGCGAGGCGTTCGGGAGGGAGCGGGAACCGAGGATCTCGGCCTCCGACCGCAGCGCCTCGGCGATCGCCGCCTCCGTCGTCGCGGCCTGGCCGACGGCGAGGCGGGCGACGTAGAGGGTGCCCCCCGCCGCGAGGGCCTCGGCCGCCCTTTGCCGCGCCGTCTCGCTGAGCAGGGCCGCGAAGGCGGCGGGGATGCGGGAATCGGCGGTAACGGCGGAAGCAGGCGCCGCATCCCGCGCGTTCGCCCCGCGGAGTGCCGCCGCGATCGCGGCGCCCCGGTCCACGAGCAGGGGAACGACGTCCGGCTCCGCCGCGCGGTCGGCGAGGTCTTCGAGCGCGAGGAGCGACCGCTCCACCGCGTCCAGCCCAAGGGCACAGGCTGCGGCGGAGGCGTCGCGGGCCGCCGATGCGACGAGGGCGGGGTCCGTCAACAGCGCGAGCTCGGCCGCGGCCGCGGCCAGGGCTTCCAGGTCCAGCTCGCCTCGCGAACGGGCAGGGATGGCGTCGGCCCCCGCGGCCTCCCCTGCCCCGGCGCCGAGGAGCATCAGCAGCCGGCGAACCCGCCCGAGGGCGGACAGGGCCCCCTCCCCGCCCGCTGCCCCGGCCAGGGCTTCGAGGGCGACCGCAAGGCCGGGAAGGCCGGTCATCCGCGCCGCGGCGGCGAGGTCGGCGGCCTCGAGGACCGCCGCCTGGTCGCGCCGGGAGGAAAGGCTCGCGAGCAGGGGCGCCGTCGCGGCACAGCGCGAGGCGAAGGCCCCGAGCAGCGGGTCCGCGCCTCGGGCTGCCCGCGCCGGCTCCGCAGCGGAGGGGCCGGCGGAAGCCCCGTCATCTGGCGGGGCGAGGCGCGCGAGGAGGGCCGGGTCGGCCGGATGGTCGCCCCGCGTCTCCAGCACCCGCGCGCGCAGGCCGCGCAGCGAGTCCACCGCGGCGATCAGCGCGTCCGCGACGCCCCCGGACACCGCGACCTTCCCCGCGCGCGCCAGGCCCAGCAGGTCCTCCGCGCGGTGCGCGAGCGCCTTCATTCCGTGGGCGCCGAGCACGTCCGACATGCCCTTGAGGCTGTGCACGGCGCGGAACAGCGTGTTCACCGCCTCCGCGTCGCGCGCGCCGGAGGAAAGGATGCGCTCGAGCGTGTCGAGGTGATCCTCGCTCTCCGCGGCGAACCCTTCCCAGAGGGCCTCGTCGGTGATCATGGCGCGCCCCGCGGGTCGGCGGCGGCCGGGCGGGCGGCCTTCGCGCCGCCCGACATGACGGCGGCACCGCGAGCCTCCCCGAGATCCACCCGTCGCGGCACAGGGAGGCCGAGGGCGCGGCGCGCGGCGTGCCGGATCGCCGCGCCCCCGCTTTCCGCGAGCTCCGGCGAGAAGGCGCCGGACGGCTTGCCGACCACCGCGCTCGCGCCCAGACGACGCGCCTCCACCGCGACTTCCCCGCCCGGCACGGCGGCGGAGGAGACGACGACGACCGCCCCGCCCCCGCGCAGCGCCCAGTCGCGCAGCACGCCGAGGCCGTCGAGCACGGGCATCTCGATGTCGAGGAGGATAAGGTCAGGGGCTTCCCGCGCGATGACGGCCAGGGCCTCCCGTCCGTCGCCCGCCTCGGCCACGACGGCGAAGTCGGGGTCGGCGACGATGGCGTCGCGCACGAGGCGGCGCATCATCGCGCTGTCGTCCACGACGACCGCGCGCTTCCGCGGCCGCGGAGTCTCCAGCGGCAGGTCGCGTCCAGCCGCGGCGACGGCGCGCGCGTGGGCGCGCAGCCGCGCCGCCGTCGCGGCGAGGTCGAAGCCCTGGGCGGCCGTGTCGATCTCCGCGAGCAGCGCGCGGAGCGAGGCGATGTCGGCCCCGCCCGCGAGGCCGCGGAGGCTGCCGAGAGCGCGCCGCATCGCCGCCTCGTCCGCCGCGACGCCGAAGGCGTCCACCGCCGACTCCCATTCCGGGAGCAGCGCCGCGAGAAGGTCGGGATCGAGCGCGCCGGTCACGCGGCCCCCGGTGACGCGCGCGGTCGGTGAGGGCGCGGAGGCGCGCGCCGATCGCGGCGGGGGCGGCGATCTCGGTCGCCAGCCCGCCTTCGATGACCGCGCCGGGCATGCCGGCGACGACGCAGGATTCCGGGGATTGCGCCAGGACCGGCATGCCGCGCTCCCGCATCGCCGCCGCGCCCGCGGCGCCGTCGCGGCCCATGCCCGTCAGCACCGCCCCCGCCGCGCGGCGCGCGACCACGGCGGCGGAGCGGAACAGCAGGTCCACCGAAGGATGCACGACGCCTTCCCCGAGCGCGAGGCGTAGCGTGAAGTCCTCGCCGGCGCGCGCCAGGTGCCCGTCGGTCGAGCCGGGGATGATGACGACCTCCCCGGCGCGGAGCGGCATGCCCGCGGTGCCGACGAGGACCGGCGCGCCGAGACGGCGCGACAGGTGCCGGGCGAAGTCGTCGGCCAGGTCCGCCGGCATATGCTGCGCGACGACGGTCGGCACGGGCAGCGGCCCCGCGCCCGCCAGCAGCAGCGCCAGCGCGTCCGGACCGCCGGTGGAGGCGCCGACGACGACGAGGTCGCAGGCCCCCGTGTCCGGCGGCGCGGGGCGGGGCGGGGGCGTGACGGGCGGGATGATGGCGGCGGGTGGGAGGGGCGCGGGCGTCGCCGCGGCGGGCCGGCGCTGCCCGGCCCAGTGCCGCAGCCGCCCGCGCAGCTCCCGGTCGATCCCGCCGAGGTCGAGGCCGCCGAGCGCCGATCCCTTCCACAGCACGTCCACCGCCCCGGCATCGAGGGCGGCGAGCGCCTGTGCGTTCCCCTCACGTGTGTGGTGGCTGACCATGATGACGGCAGGCGGATCCGGCAGCACGGCGAGGCGGCGCGTGGCCGCGAGGCCGTCCAGCCCCGGCATCTCAAGGTCCATGGACACGATGTCCGGCCGCAGCCGCGCGGCCTGTTCCACCGCCGTCGCGCCGTCCGGCGCCTCGGCAACGACGCGCAGGTCGCCGTCGGCCTCGATGATCCGGCGCAGCGCCATGCGCATGAAGCCGGAATCATCGGCGACGAGCACGCGGATCATGGCCTCGCCCCCGCGGGCCGGAACGGGGCCGCGATCGCGCGGGCGCGGAGGACCGGCACCGGCTCCCCATCCACCCGCGCCAGGGCCGCGATGGTTCCCTCGCCCGGGACGCCGACGATGTCGGGCTCAGGGATGCTGCGCAGTCCGCCGACGGAGGTCACGGCGACCGCGACCGCCGCACCGGCCAGCCGCAGCATCGGCGAACCGCCGCCGCGCAGCACCGGCGCCCCGCCGAGGCTCTCGCCGAGGTCGAGCACCGGCAGCACGTCGCCGCGGTGCGCGACGAGGCCGCGCACCGGGCCGGAGGGCCGCGGCGCCGGCCCGCCCTCCCGCGCCGGCAGGACGGCGACCACGTCCTCCACCCCGAAGGCGACCGGGGCGGTCCCGACGCGTGCGAGGAGGAGCAGGCGCGTCGGCGTCTCCGGCGCCTTCTGCTTCGGCAGGGCGAGCGGCGCGTGGCGGAGGAGGTCCGGGTCCTTCAGCCCTTCGGGGATCGCGGCGCCTCGGGGCGCCGGGCCGAAGCGCTCGCAAGGCAGGCCTATGCGCCGGCCCTCGATCGTCAGGACGGCAAGGAAGGGCGCGCGCGAGGCCTCGCAATCCGTGGGGTCCAGGACGAGGACCGGCCCCCACTCCGTCCAGGCCAGGCCCGCGATGCCCTCTGCCGCGCCGGCGAGCGGCCGGATCTCCGGCATCGCCGTCAGCGCCTGGACGGCTGCGAGGGGAATGTCGAGGAGGGTATCCGCGATCCGCAGCCGCGCGTCGGGCACGCGGGAGGCGAACTCGCGAGGCGGTTCGGCCGGCTCCACGACCCGCGCCAGGCGCGGCGGGGCCGCGGGAAAGCGCGGGCGGCGCGCAGGCAGCGCGTCGGGCGGCGCGGGGTCAAGCACCTCGTCCCCGCCGATCAGCACACCTCCCTCATCAGCCGGGACAGCGGCCCAGGCGGCACCGGGCGCGGTGGTGCCCGGCAGCAGCCAGGCCGGCACCGCGGTCCGGCCGAGCAGCGCGACGAAGAGCCGCCCGCCTCCCCCGGCACGGCCCGGAGGACGGGAGGCGGCACGGGCGTCGCGCCGACGGGCAGCGCGTAGGACAGGCTGCCGGCGCGGAGGCCGAGCGTCCTCACGCCCGCACCGCCTGGCGCCAGCGGCTGGAGGCGACTGCCGTCATGCCCGGCCCCACACGGCGCGCGGCCGGTCGAGGGCGCGCAGGCCCAGCCCGGCCGACGGCGAATCCGTCGCCCCGAGGACGACGATCCCGTCGGGAGCCAGCCGGGAGACGAGCCCGCGCAGGACGGCCTCCCGCGCCTCCGGCAGGAGGTAGATCAGGACGTTGCGGCAGACTGCGACGTCGAAGGCGGGCAGGTCGCCCGGCAATTCGAGCAGGTTCGCACGGCGGAAGGAGAGGATGACCTGCCGACCGACGCGCGGCGCGGCCGTCCCGCCGACGTGATCGAACCAGCCGTGCCATTCCGGCGGGACCTCGCGCAGCGGGTCGGGGGGCCGGGGCCGTATCGGCCGGCCTCCGCCACGCGCAGCGCGGGGCGGCAGAGATCGAGCCCGGTGACCTCGGCCGGCAGCCCCGCCGCGGCGGCGAGGACGGCGAGGCTCCAGGCCTCCTCCCCCGTCGCGCAGCCGGCGGAGAGGATGCGGAGGGGCCGCCCCGTCGCCAGGCGGGGCAGCCGCGCGGCGATGGCGGCCAGTTGCGATGGCGCCCTGAACAGCCGCGTCTCCTGCACCGTCACCGCGTCGATCAGCGCCGCCCATGCCGGGTCGTCGCAGGACGGCGTGGCGGTGAGGGCGGGCAGCAGCGCCGCGTGCCGTTCCAGCCGGCCGCGCAGCACGCCGGAGGGGGCGAGGCCCGCGATCCGCGCCAACCCCGCCTCCGCCACGGCGAGGGGGGATTCGAGGGCCGGCGCTTCCGACATGGCCGCGCCGCGCGGGCCTCAGCCCACCGCGAGGGCCTCGGCCCGCGTGGCGTGAGAGGGGATGATCTTGTCGAAGCCCGAGATCTCAAAGACCTCCCGCACCGCCGGCTGCAGCCCGCAGACCGAGAAGGCGGAGCCCTTGTTCTTCGCCTGCTTCGCAGCCTTCAGCAGAACGCGCAGCCCGGCGGAGGAGACGTAGCGCACGCCTTCCATGTCCGCGATCACCGGGCCGGAATCGAGGAGCGCGAGCAGGCGCGATTCCGCGTCCGGCGCGGTGGCGGTGTCCAGGCGGCCCTCCAGCGAGGCGACGGTCTTGGCGCCCTCGCGGTGCTCGGTGATCTGCATCAGGCGTGTTCCTCTCGGGCCCTGCGGCGCCGGTTCTCGGAGTGACGGGGCGACCTTGCCGCCGGGCTCACGCGGCGTCCAGGGTCGCGGTCAGGCGGTTCACCGCGCCGTCGCGATGGTAGGCGATGTCACGCGCCATGGTGCGGACGAAGTGGACGCCGAGGCCACCGGCCTCCCGATCGTCGAGGTCCGCGTCGAGGTCGGGGGCGCGGCGGAAAGCGGGTCGAAGGCGGGCCCGTCGTCTTCGAGGACCAGGCGCACGTCGCCGCCGTCCCGCGAGGCCGACACACGAGGAAGGTCGCGCCCGCCGCATGCATCGCGACGTTCGCCGCGAGTTCCTCCACCACCACGACCAGCCGCCCCGTCGCGCGCGGGGAGAGGCCCGCATCCTCCGCGAAGGCCTCCAGCCCGTCCACGAGCGCGGTCACCGCATCGGCGCGCGGCGGCATCTCGTGCCGGAAGGACGGGCCGGCTTCGGGCGAACCCTGCATGACTGTCAGGCTACACGGGCCCGTGACCCGATGCGAGACGACCGCTCGGCCGCGCCCCGGAGAATCGTCACGGAACTGTCGTTGACGCCCCGGCGGGTCTGCCGGTGTTGGGCGGCATGGACCTATCGGCGACCCTGGCAACGTTTCTGGGCGGGCTCGGGTTGTTCCTCACCGGCGTGACCGGCCTGTCGGTGGCTACGCGGCGGCTGACGGGGCCACGGCTGCGGCGGATCGTTGCGGCGGGGGTGTCGAGCCCGGCGCGTGCTGCGCTGGCGGGCCTCGGCGCCGGGCTGCTGACCCAATCCACCGTTGCGGTGACGGCGGCGACCGGCGGCCTGGTCGCGGCGGGGGTGGTGACGCTGCGACAGGCGCTGCCGCTGCTCTCCTGGACCAATATCGGGACGACGGGGGTGGCGCTGCTCGCGACCCTCGACGTCCGGTCGGCGGCCTTCGTGCTTCTCGGCTTCGGGGCGGTGCTGCCCTTCTTCGGGCTCGACCTGCGCGGGCGCCTGGCGCCGCTGCTCGCGCTGCTCCTGGCGCTAGGGATGCAGCTGCTCGGCGCGTCGCTCATGAAGGCGGGGCTGGAGCCGCTGCGCGACAGCGCCGTCCTGGCGGACCTGCTGAGCGGCCATGCTTCGGTCGCGCCGTTCCTGCTCGGCACGGCGATCGCCTGCGTCGCGGCCAGCGGGAGCGCGGCGAACGTCCTGGCGATCGCGCTCGCGGTGTCCGGCGTGCTGGACCTCGGTCACGCCGCGCTGGTGGTGGCCGGCGGCAGCGCGGGGTCCGGGGTGGCGCAGCTTCTCTCGGCCCGGGGGACGGATGCCGACGTGCGGCGCACCGCGCGGTACCAGGGCGCCTGGAAGATCGCGGGTGCCGCACTGATCACCGTGCTGCTCGTGCTCGAAGGGCTCGGGGCGCCACTCCTGCTCGCCCTTGCCCAAGCGGCGTCCGACGATCCGGCCGGCCGGCTCGCCGTGCTGATCCCGCTCTTCCCGCTCGTCGTGGCCCTGGCGGCCTGGCCCTTCGGCCGTGCCGCGGCGGCATGGCTGGAACGGAGCGTGCCCGAAGCACCCGAGGCTGACCTGGCCCGTCCGCGCTACCTCGCCGACGCGGCTTTGCGCGATCCGGCGACGGCGCTGGACCTCGCGGATCGGGAGCAGCGGCGCCTGCTCGAGCGGCTTCCGCTGTACCTCGATTCGGTGCGGGAGGAGGCGGTCGCGAAACCTCCGCCGGGGATGGCACCGGCCAGTGCGTCGCTGGAGGCTGCGATCGAGCGGTTCCTGTCGCACCTGCAGGAATCGTCGCCCGAGGCCGTGGAGTCCGCCGCCGTCCTGCGAAACCGCAACGCGACGCTCGCCGCGCTGCGCGAGGCGACGACGGAGGTCGCCGCCGCCGCCGCGCGCGCCGAAGGGCCGCTCCGCGGGACGGTGCACGGGCTGGTGGAATCGCTCCACGCCTTGCTGGAGGAGGCGGCGGAACCGACGCCGGAACTGCTCGATGACCGCACGGCGGCGATGGACGCACTGCGCCGGCGCGTGGCCGTGATGGGGCTGGATGCCGCGGGGCACGACGCGCTGTTCCGGGCGACGGACGCCTTCGCGCGGGCGGTGTGGCTGCTGCGGCGGTTGGCCGGGTGAGGAGTGGGTGAGTCCGGGAGGCCCTGCCTCCCTGACCTTCCGCGGGGGGGGGGGAGAACGCACCCCCCGACCCCGCGGGCTGTCCAACGTCGCGGGTCCGGGAAGCACGTTCGCTCCCTGTCGGGAGGAGGCCGGGGAGGGCAAGGCCCTCCCCAGGGCAACCGCCCCTACGCCCGCCGCCCGCCGCGCAGCTTGGGCAGCAGCGCCGCGACCGCGATGCCACCCAGCGCCATCAGCGGCGCCGCCTGCGTCGTGAAGCCGCGCACCGCCGACTGCATCGCGCCGGTCAGCGCGACGTCGCGCACCGCGCGGGCCTCGATCTCCTGCCGGCGTTCCGGGTTGCGGCTGGCGAGCATCAGGAAGACCCCTGCCAGCACCACGTCGAAGGCCAGCACGATCACCGCCGCCCAGACCGGCCGCACGTAGAGCAGCGACACCTCCCAGATCAGGATGTGCAGCATGACGAAGGCGGCCAGGCCCATGACGCCCGCGGCTGCATACATGCCGATCTTCACGCCGGTGGCCGCCGCCTGCGCTTTCAGGAGGCGCCCCTCGGCCTGCGCCGCCATCCCGATGAGGCTGACGGTGCGCAACATGGCTCAGCGCCCCAGGATGCGGGCGAGGACGAAGCCCACCGCGGCCGCGATCAGCAGCGACTGGCCCGGACGTTCGCGCACGAAGTCCTGTGCGTTGCCGTACTGCTGCTGCGCCTGATCGGCGACGCGGCCCGCATAGTCCTGCGCGGTGTCGAGCGCCTGTCCGACGTACTTGGAACGCTCGGCCACCAGTTCCTCGACCTTGCCTCGGAGGTCAGCGATCTGCTCGCTCATGGCGCTGCTGTTCGCGTTGTCCCCCGTGTTCGCGCTACCAGACATCCGATCCTCCATCTGTTCGGTCGGAGAGCGCAACGCCCGGTCAGGGCCGCGGTTGCGGCGGGGATGCGGCTGCGCGGCGCGAATCCCCGAACACGGATGCGCGGGTGCCCGCGTCGCCGTCCAAGGCCCGTGTCAGGCGACGCCCATCATCCTCCCGGCATTCCAGCGCGCGGCGCGGACGAGCTTCACGAAGGCGCTCACCGCCCTGTTCATCGGGCGCCCCGCGGCGGCGCTGAGGATGACGGGATACGCGATCTCGGGTGCCGCGAGGGGGCGGGCGACGATTCCGGGCGGCAGGACCGCGCCCTCGGGCGCCAGCCCGACGCCGAGGCCGGCCGCGACGAGGAGCGCAGCCTCCGGATGGCAGGACGCGGCGTGGCGGCCGACGGCGCGGATCCCGTGTTCCTCCTGCAGTCGCGCGAAGGCGACCGCGGCAGGAGTCCAGTCCGGGCCCGCCTCGCCGGGCATGCCGGGCGCAACGAGGGAGGCGCCGTCCAGCGCGGCGGCGGGAACGGCCGGTGCCGCGGCGAGGGGATGATCCTCCCGAAGCAGGACGGCGATCCGCTCCGACCACAGGGGCCAGCGGTTCAGCCGGTCCGGCAGCGCGCCCGTTTCCGGCAGCAGGGCGACGTCGAGGTCGCCCGCCAGCAGCGCCTCCACGAGCGCGGGCCCGGCATCGCGGCGGAGCCTGACGTCCAGGCCCTGCACGCGGGACGCGACCTCCCGCAAGACGGAGGTGAGGGCGATGCCGTCCAGGCCCGGCGCCAGGCCGAGGCGGAGCGGCGCGTCGTCGGCGCCGCGACGATGCTCGGCGGCGCGGCTGAGCGCGGCCTCCGCCGCGTCGTGGGTTGACTGGAGCAGGGGCAGCATCGAGCGGCCGAGTTCGCTGAGTTGCGTCAGGGAGCGTTCGCGCAGGATCAGCGGGCCGCCCAGCTCGCCCTCCAGCCGCTGGATCGCGCGGGTGAAGGCAGGCTGGGTGACGTTGCAGGCCTCGGCCGCGCGCGTGAAGTTCAGCGTGCGCGACAGCGCGAGGAAGTAGCGGATCTGGGTCAGGTCCAAGGGCACCCCCGGGCGGGCCCCTGGGGCGTCGCATGCGGAGCGTCGCATTCCCGGCCGGCGTCCCGCTAGTTCGGGCGCAGCGCGCCGAGGGTTACGCCGGGCGCAACGCGCCGAGAGTTACGCAGGGCGCAACGCGCGAAGGGCGGCGACGATGGCGGCGGGCTCGGCGCGGCGGGTGAAGTCCGGGTCCACGTGCGACCAGCGGGTCACGCCGTCATGGTCGACCACGAAGGCGGCGGGGACGGGGATGAACCAGCCGGCGTTGCCCTGCCGCTCCGCCAGGTCCAGGCCGAAGCGGGTCAGGAGGTCGCGGTAGGGCTGCGGCGTGCGGAATGCGACGCCGCAGGCCATGGCGAGGCCGTGGTCCACGTCGGTGAGGACCCGCAGCCCTTCGATGGGTGGCTCCGCCCCCGGCATCACGGCGCGGCCGCCCGTCTCCGGCGTGACGGCGACGAGGTGGGCGCCCGCCGCGCGGATCGCCGGCAGGGCGCGGACGGCCGCCCTGAGGGTGGCGCTGCAGAAGGGGCACCAGGGGCCGCGGAAGAAAGTGAGGGCGAAGGGCCCGTCCCGGGTCAGGTCCGCGAGGTCCACGAGGCGCCCCTCGGCGTCGGGCAGGAGGAAGTCGGGGAAGGGGTCGCCCGGGCGGGGCGCGTGGTCCCCGACGCCGGCACGGCGCAGTTCCCCGATCGTCGCGTCCACCGCGGCGCGGACTTCCTCCGGCCGTTCCGGGTCGTCCCGAATGCGGTCGAGCTCGTCGCCCAGCGAGGCGCTCAGGGGCGGGTGGGGCCGGTCGTCCATGGCGCCGTTACTTGCGCCGGCCGCGGCGCGAAGACAGGGGGGCAGGGCGCATCCATTCGATGCCGCCCGGGCATTGGGCGGCGACGGTCGCGGCGGGGCATGGTCCGCCCAGACGCCGGGGCAGCCCGGCCAGGGAGAGAGGAGCCCGCCATGACCGCCCCCGACCTTCGCCCCGCCCGTATCCTCCGCATCGTCGGCTGGATCGCCGCGGCCTGGATCGCCTGGGAGTTCCTCTTCTACGAACAGTACAAGCTGACGGGGAATCCGGGGTCGGTGCAGGGCGTGTTCCAGCCCCTCGCCGACTGGTTCGGCATCCCGGCGCACGAGAAGATCATCCGGCTCGGCGTGGCATCCGTCGAGATCACCGCTTCGATCCTCGTCCTGATCTACCCGACGCGGGTGCTCGGCGCCTTCCTGGCATTCGGGCTGATGAGCGGGGCGATCTTCTTCCACACGATCGGCCCGATCGGCATCGACCCCTACGGCGACGGCGGCACGCTGTTCAAGGAAGCCTGCTTCACCTGGGCGATGGCCGCCCTGATCCTGTTCATCCACCGCCGCGAGGCCCGGGCGCAGGTCGAGGCCCTGCTGCGCCATCTGCCTGCACGCCGGCCGGCGCAGGTCGCCTGATCCCCACTACGCTCCGCATGTTGGCAGGCCAGCCGCTTTCCCCACCCCCGCGCGACACGCGGCTCGACCTCGTGCGGGGGTGGATGCAGCTTTCGATCTTCCTCTCCCATGCGACGGGGTCGGCCTTCGGCGCGACGGTGATCCACGCGGCCTGGGGCATCTCCGACAGTTCGGAGCAGTTCGTCTTCCTCTCCGGCTTCGGCCTGGGGTCGCTGTTCTTCCTCAAGGCATCCCGTGGCTCGGCCGGCCCGGCGGAGGCACGGCGGGACCTGGCGCGGCGGACCATCCGGCTCTGGGGACGCCACCTTCTGGTGCTCCTGGCCTTCGCGGCGATGATCTTCCTCGTGGACCGCTTCGTCCTGCCGGGGGAGGCCGGGGAGACCGGCTGGTCCTGGTTCCGCCACGCCCCGCTGGAGGCGCTGCCGGCCGCGGCGGCCGGGCTCTACCAGCCGGCGTTCATGGGAATCCTCATCCTCTTCGCATGGTGCATGCTGCTGCTGCCCGGCTTCGCCTGGGCGGTGGAACGGTTCGGCGCCTGGGCGCTGCTGCCGCCGGCCCTGGCCTGGGCGGCCGTGCAGGTGACCGGCCTGTCGCTCCCGGCCTTCGGCGGGACCGGGATCGCCTTCAACCCGTTCGCCTGGGCGCTGCTCTTCCTCCTCGGCGCGTGGTTCGGGCGGCGGGCGCTGCTGAACGGCCGCGCCGTCGCGCGCCACCCGCTGGCTGTCGCGGCGGCGCTGGCGGTCGTGGTACTCGGCCTGGCATTCAAGGCGGTGGAGGTCGGGTGGGTCGCCGATCCGGGCCTCGACTTCACGCTCATCGCGGGCAAGGAGAACCTGGCGTTGCCGCGGCTGCTGCACGCGCTGTCCCTCGCCTATCTCGTGGCCGTGCTGCTCCCGCCGCGCGCGGCGCCGGCGGGGGCTTCGCCGCCCGTGCGCTGGCGGCGGCAGGGCGGCGCTCGCTCGACGTGTTCTGCGTCGGGCTGTTCCTGTCCTACGGCGTGGCGCTAGCCTTCCGGCTCTGGCCGCAGCACCTGGTCGCGCTCGACCTGCTGCTGGCACCGGCGGGATGCGTCGTGCTTCTGGCGCTCGGCGCCTGGCTGGAGCGCGGCAAGGCGCGCGGGCGCTCGCCGTCGGGCCGGACGGTGAGCGCGACGACCTGAGGCGTTACGCCCCGCGCATTCGCCGCGGCCCGGAATCGGGACGCAGGGGGAAGCGGACGGACCATTGCGTCCCCGTGCCGGGCGGTTTCACGGGCCCACCCTGCAAGGCACCACCAAGCTGCTTCGCGAAGCCCTCGATGAGCGTCAGGCCGAGGCCACGCGGACGGTCCTTCCGGTCCGGCAGGCCCGCGCCGTCGTCGGAAATGGTGACGACCGCCTGGTCTCCTTCCGCCAGGACCTCCAGCCGCACCGTGCCGCGCGCTGAATCGGGGAAGGCGTGCTCCACCGCGTTCCCGACGGCTTCCGTCACGAAGAGCGACAGCGTCACGGCCTGATCCACCGAGATCGGCACGTCATCGAGGTCGAGGCGCAGCGCGATGCGCTCACCGGGGCTTTCGTTGTGCGAGTTGAAGACGCCGTTCGCGAGTTCCGTCAGGAAGGGCCGCAGCAGCACCTGTTCGAAGGCATGCTGCACGTAGAGGTGGCGGTGCAGCGTGGCCAGCGCCCGGACGCGGTTGCGCGCCGCGACGAATTCCGCCGCCGCCGCGGGGTCCGCGATGCGTCCGGCCTGGAGGTTCAGCAGCGACGAGACGATCTGGAGGTTGTTCTTCACGCGGTGGTGGATCTCGGCCATCAGCGCGTCGCGCTGGTCGAGCGCGGCCTGGAGTTCCGCTTCCCGCCGAGTGAGGGCGGTGGCAGCCTCGGCGAAGGCCTGCTCGACGGCGAGGATCTCCCGGGGCTCCGTGCCGACCGGCGCCGGATGGAAGGCCGTGCCCGGACGCCAGGCGCGGACGCGCGTCGCGAGCAGGCGCAGGGGCCGCACCATGGACACGTCGGCGCCGGCGAGGATGGCGACGAGGCAGACGAGGAGGAAGGTCGTCAGCTCCGTGATCCGCTGGACCAGGACGCTCCTCGCCGCCGCCTCGATCGTCGCGGTGGGCTGTGCGACGACGAGCCGCAGCCCGGGGCGCAGCGCGGCCTCTGCCAGATTGAAGCCGTCGGGCGTGCGGCGGACCCCCGGGGCCGGCGCCTCGGAGGCCGGGGCGAGCGCGGGGGACGGGTCGCCGCACTTGAGAGAGGTACGACCACCCCGGCCGCATCCACGATCCAGGCCGCGACGTCGCCCGGCAGTTCCGCACCGGTCGGCGTGAGTTCCCGCAGCGCGATGGTGCCCAGGACGACGGAACGCGGTCCCGGATCCTCCGGCTGGCGCGCAGCGGGTACGGCGATGGGCAGGACACCGAGCCGGGCGTCGCCGCCGCGCTGGATCGGGCCGATGACCGGGGCCATGGCGTCCCCCGCGGCCCGCACGAGCGCGACCAGCGGCGCTTCCAGCCGTTCTCGCGCGCCGGGGTCGGCGCTGCAGATGATGCTGCCGTCGGGCCGGGCGATCCGGATGTCGGAGAGAGGTGCGACCTGAAGGTCGCGGGTGCGGCGGAGCATTTCCGCACAGCGGCCGTCGGAGGCGAGGTCCAACCGCGCGAGGGTGCGCAGCAAGGCCTCGCCCGAGTCGAGGATCGCCGATTGCCGCGCAGCCAGGTTCGCGCGGGCCGCGAGCACCGATCGCCGCCCGTCCTCGAGCGCCGCCGCGTGGTCGCGGAGCGCATTCGACAGGGCGATGCCCGTGACGGGAATGCCGGCGATCAGCAGCAGGAGGAGCATGCGTCCGCGCACGCCGCCGAGCATTCCGGCGAGCCGGTGCGTCAGACCCGCCATCCGCTCCCCCAGACCTCCATACGAAACGCTGTCCTCGCGAAGCCCCAACTTCGCGAAGCCCCAATCTTGCAAAGCCCTGTCGTCGGGAAGCCCTCGCCGGGCGAAGGGGCGTCAGACCCGCCCCTTGTCCTCCTCGATCAGCCGCAGCAGCTCGTCGGGGATCGGTTCCCGCATCACGTCGTCGAACATGTCGTGCAGGCCGCGGCGCAGCCACAGGTCGAACGCGGCTTCGGGGGCGGCACCGCTGCCACCCCCGTTCCCGTTCGCGCCTCCGGGCTTCGCCACGGGCGCATCCTTCCTGTCGTCAGCCTTGGCCATCCTCAGGCAAGGGACGCGCGTTCCTCTTCCGCCCCCGCCAGTCTGTCAGTATGGCGCTTCAGGCCACGGTTGGAAGGGGCCTGCTTCGCGGCGGCCTTGCCGGCGGCGCCCCGCTCCTCGCCCGTCAGCCAGCGCTGAAGGGTCTGGCGGGCGCGGAACACGCGGCACTTCGCGGTCCCGACCGCGCAATCCATCGCGGCCGCCACTTCCTCGTAGGACATGCCCTGCACGGTCACCATGACCAGGGCGGTGCGCTGCTCGGCCGGCAAGCGCGCCATGTGCTTGCGGAGCTCGCCCATCACCAGGCTGTCCTCCTGCGCGCCGGGGCGGGCGAAGGCGGAGGAGGGAACGTCGTCCAGCTCCGTCGTCTCGCGCCGACGGCGTACGTCGGAGATGAAGCGGTTGCGGAGGATGCGGAACATCCAGGCGCCGAAGTTGGTGCCCGGGGTGAAGGAATCACGCGCCGCGAGCGCGGAGGTGACGGCCGCCTGCACCAGGTCGTCCGCGTCGGCACGGTTCCGCGTCAGCGCCAGGGCTTGGACCCGCAGGCGCGGGAGGGTGGTGACGAGGAGGGCGTGGAACTCGCGGGCGTCGGTGGTGGTCTGGCTCATTCGGGCATCCCCTGACTTGGACTTCTGCCAGACCAATGCGTGCGGTCAGGATTCGGTTGCCATTCCCGGATCACGAGACCGGGATCGCTCAGCTATCCTCGAGCGGTCGTTCGAACCGGGTCCCGAGGACCCGGCGCCCCCGGGACACCCGGGCCTTGAGGGTCCCGACCGCGACGCCGGCGACCGCCGCCGCCTCCTCCGACGACAGGCCGAGGGCGCCGACGAGGACGATGGCCTCCTGCTGCTCCCGCGGCAGGGTCGAGAGGGCCTGGGCGAGGCCGGCGAGCTCCATTCGCGCTTCCTGGCCTGCCGGGGTCGCCTCCGTCATCGTGACGGAGTCGAGCAAGCGCTGCCTCGCCCCGGCTTTCCGGCGGGCCTCGAGGAAGGCGTTGCGCAGGATAGTGAAGGTCCAGGCCTTCAGGCTGGTGCCCGGCGCCCACTGCGCCTCGTTGCGCAAGGCGCGCAGCAACGTGTCCTGCACCAGGTCGTCCGCCGCCGTCGGATCGCGGGTCAGGAAGCGTGCGAAGGCGCGCAGCTCCGGCAAGAGACGGATGAGGTCTTGACGGAAACCCTCTCGTTCCTCGGTCATTCCCTCTCTCGTGCAACCGTTACCGCGCCGGGGCGCGACCGGTGCTGGATTTCGCGGCCGGAGTGCCAAGCTTTAGCCCCGCCGGCAACGCGGGGTGCCGCCGGCCTACGGAGGATTGATGGGGATGGACGCTCAGCGGCAGGCGGAACTCGTCAGGGCCGTGCCCTACGCCCGTCGGTACGCCCGGGCCTTGACCGGAAGCCAGGGGCGGGGCGACGCGCTCGTCGCGCAGGCGCTGCGGGCTGGGCTGCCGGAGGACCTCTCCCCTTCCCTCGCGCTCTACGCCGCGGTGTCGCGGACGGCGCCGGACAACGCGTCGCACGCCATCCCGCAGCACCAGAGGCAGTTGCTGCTCCTGACGGCGCTGGAGGACCTGCCGGTCGCGGACGCGGCGGCCGTGGTCGGCTTGCCGCCGGCGGACGCGCGGCGCGAGCTGGCGGCGGCGAACGATGCCATCCGCTCCATCGCCGCGACCGACGTGCTGGTCATCGAGGACGAGCCGATCATCGCCATGGACATCCGCCAGTTGGTCGAGCGCTGCGGCCACAACGTCGTGGGCATTGCCTCCGACGAGGCGGAGGCGGTGGAGATGGCGCGGAGCCTGCGCCCCGGCCTGATCCTGGCCGACGTGAACCTCGGCCCGGGCGGCGACGGGATTTCCGCCGTGGAGCGTATCCTGAAGGAACAGGATACGCCGGTGATCTTCGTCACGGCCTACCCGGAACGCCTGCTGACGGCAGAGCGCGTGGAGCCCGCCTTCGTCATCAGCAAGCCCTTCGAGCCGCTGGCTCTGGCGATCGCGACCTACCAGGCGGTGGCGGGCGGACTGACGCTGGCCTGAATCGCAACTGCCGGCCGCGCGGTCCCGTTGAGCCCATGACTCAGACGGGAGGTGACGCCGTGTCGGACCGCAAGGAACCGGGTGGCCAGGGCGAAGAAACGGGCCGCGACCTGAAGGGCAACTGGAAAGGCGCCGAGGGCAAGACGGACCAAGCCTGGGGGAAGCCCGCGGAGGACGAACCGAAGGACGGTCGCGACGCGCGGCTCGAACGCACGCGCGAGCGGTACGGGCAGACCTATGACGCGGAGGGACATGGGCACCCGGAGGACGAGCCGACGTCCCGGCCGTAGCGCTAGCGTGCGTGGCCTGAATGTCACGCTGCGTGGCAGGCGGGCAACCGGGGAGTATGCTGCGCGTTACCCTACCGAATCGGATCGCGGGGACGTCACGATGCTCTACTGGACGGTCATCTTCCTGGTCATCGCCTTGATCGCGGGCGTGCTGGGCTTCGGGGGGATCGCCTCGGCGGCCTCCGGCATCGCGAAGGTGCTGTTCATCATCTTCATCGTCCTCTTCCTCATCTCGCTCGCCGCGGGGCGCGGGTGGATCTGAGCCGCTTCCAGCGGCGGGGGCTGCTAGGCGCGGGTGCGTTGATCGCCGGCGCCGTGGTCGTGCGTGCGCAGACGGTGGAGCGCGGCCGCGGGCAGCTGTGGTTCGACCCGACGCAGTTGCCCTCCTTCTCCGGCGTGGTGGAGCGCTACCTCATCAACCCCGAAGGCAAGACCGACCGGCTTCTGTTCCGCGAGGGGCCGCAGATCCTCTTCCCCGAACACGTGGCGGAGGAGATGGAGCGAACGGTCCCGACGGGCCGATCCATTATCGTCTATGGCATCCGTGCCCGGCGGGCGGCCGCGATCACGATGCTCGCCTGGGCGCCGGACAACGAGGCCCCCGTGCGTTTCGTGGACCGTCCGACCTGGACCTTTCCGGAGTTCCGCACCGGCGGCGAGCCATTGGAGGTCGAAGGTGAGGTTCGCGCCCCACTGCTGTCGCCGCAAGGCGACGCAATCGGTGCGATTCTCGGCGATTATACGGTCATCCGCGTCCCGATCGGCGTCGCCGGTGCGCTCGGTGACCGTCTGAACGCCGGGAAGCGGCTCGCGGCGGTCGGCCAGGGGGCGACGGTACAGGGCAAAGGACGCGCCCTGGACGCGGAGCGGATTGGCGAGGCGAAGGACAAGCTCCAGCCCTTGCCGCCGCCTGTGGAACGGCCGGGCTGAGGCATTGGCAGAATCGAGGGCGGGCGTGAGCGAAACCAACACCGCCGCCGGACCGATCCAAACAGGGGCCATCGCGGCCTTCCTGCGGCTCGCCGGCGGCTTCTTCCTCCATGAGCGCCGCGGCCGTTGGCTGGCCTTCGCCACCGTCGTGCTGACGCTGCTCCAGATCCTCATCCAGATTCAGTTCAACTTCTGGAACCGCGACTTCTTCAATGCGCTGGAGAACCGCGACCGCGCCGCCTTCTTCTGGCAGATGACCGTCTTCATCGGCATCGCCGGCGCGTCCATGGTCGTCGCGGTCTACCAGCTCTATTTCCGGCAATTGACGCAGCTACGCTGGCGCGAGTGGCTGACCGACCGGATGCTCGACCTCTGGATGACCGATGCGCGCCACTACCAGTTGGAACGCGCGGGCGAGAACGACAACCCGGACCAGCGTATCGCCGAGGACGTCCGCATCGTTGTGGACATGGCGGTGGATTTCATCACCGGGCTGTTCAACTCGATCGTCATGCTCATCGCCTTCGTCGGTATCCTCTGGACCATTTCCGGCGCGCTGACCTTCGCGCTGGGCGGGCGGGAGATCACGATCCCTGGCTACATGGTCTGGGCCGCGCTGATCTATGCGCTGATCGGTTCCGTCCTGACCTACGTCGTCGGAAAGCCGATGGTCCAGCTCAACACCGAGCGCATGTCGCAGGAGGCGGGCTTCCGCTTCAACCTCGTCCGCGCGCGGGAGAGCAGCGAAGGGATCGCGTTGATCGGCGGCGAGGCGGACGAGCGTCGCGGCTTGAAGGCGCAGTTCGACAGGGTGTTCGACGCGGTGCACGGGCTCATGCGGAGCCAGCGGCGGCTGATGTGGCTGACCTCGGCTTACGGTATGTTGACGATGGTCTTCCCGACGGTGGTTGCGGCGCCTCAGTACTTCTCCGGCGCGATCACGCTCGGCGGCCTGATGCAGATCGGCTCCGCCTTCGGCTCGGTTCAGGGATCACTGAACTGGTTCGTGGACAACTTCCCTCGCCTTGCGGACTGGAGGTCCGCCGTCGAGCGGCTGCTGACCTTCCGCGAGCGGATGCGTGTGATCGAGGAGATGGTCGTTGCCCCGGACCAGCCGACGATCGAGCGGGTGGAAACGGTCGACGGCGAGGAGGAGATGGTGTCGTTCCGCGACGTGCAGGTCGCCTTCGCGAATGGGTCCGTCGTCATCGCGGAGGCGTCGGCCGACATCCGGGCGGGCGAGCGGGTGCTGGTGAAGGGCGAATCGGGGACCGGCAAGAGCACGCTGTTCCGGGCGCTCGCGGGGATATGGCCTTGGGGCAGCGGCACGATTCGGGTTCCGCCGCGGTCCGTCACCATGTTCATGCCGCAGCGCCCGTACTTGCCGCTCGGGACGCTGCGCGGGACGATGTCCTACCCGCAGGCTCCGGACACCGTGTCGGACGCGGCCGCGCATGCCGCGCTGGACCGGGTTGGCTTGGGGCAACTGAAGGAACGGCTCGAGGAGGAGGATCGGTGGGATCAGGTCTTGTCGCTCGGCGAACAGCAGCGGCTCGGCTTCGCTCGGCTCATCCTTCAGAAGCCGCGCTGGATCTTCATGGACGAGGCGACGGCAGCTCTCGATGAGGAGAATCAGGACAACATGATGCGGCTGGTCCTCGAGGACCTACCGGAAAGCGCCCTGATCTCCATCGGCCATCGGCCCGGACTGGACGCATTCCATGAGCGGACCTTGCATCTGCAGCGCGGGCCCGAGGGAGCCAAGCTGATGCTAAGACCACCTCAGCGCGTCCTACGGCCGAAGCAGGACCGGAACCCGTTCAAGCGGATCGCGTTGCGCCGACGGGCGCGCGCTTCGCCCTGATGACCGGGGCGAAGCCAAGCCGCGTGGACGCACGATAAAGGAAGCCGATCAGCGTGTAACCTGATCGGCTCCGCAGGGCGGTAAACTGCATCGCGCGAGCATCGTAAAGCATTCACCAAGTAATCTCGCCGCCGTACGACCAGCGTTGTTCGCTGAAACCGCCGTACGGCTGGACAGCACTGCCGGCAAAAGAAAACGCCGGTCGTTTCCGACCGGCGTTGTACTGGGATGCGGGGACAGGATTTGAACCTGTGACCTTCAGGTTATGAGCCTGACGAGCTACCGGGCTGCTCCACCCCGCGTGAGGTGGTGTGGTGTGTCTGCCGTGAGGGGCGGACGGTGGTGTGGTGCGGAAGTTCTCACCGGGCGGCCTGGCGCCGACCGACTCTCCCGTCGCTTAAGCGACAGTACCATGGGCGCTGGGGTGTTTCACGGCCGAGTTCGGGATGGGATCGGGTGTGGCAACCCCGCGATGGGCACCAAGCCACCGGGTGAGAACCTCTCGCGGGCTCCCCGGGACGGGGAGGGCGAGGATTGATCTGGTTGTGCGGGAGGCGGCCCGCTGGGACGCGGGATGGTGCTGCGTGCGGTGGTCCTTTCGGACCCACGGTGGAGATGGGAGTTCGATCGGGTGATTAGGACCGCTCGGCTGCATCCCTTACGGGACTTCCACCTGCGGCCTATCGACGTGGTGGTCTTCCACGACCCTTAGGGAGACCTCGTCTTGAGGCTGGTTTCCCGCTTAGATGCCTTCAGCGGTTATCCGTTCCGCACTTGGCTACCCAGCGATGCCACTGGCGTGACAACTGGTGCACCAGAGGTGCGTCCATCCCGGTCCTCTCGTACTAGGGACAGATCCTCTCAAGTCTCCAACACCCATGGCAGATAGGGACCGAACTGTCTCACGACGTTCTAAACCCAGCTCACGTACCGCTTTAATCGGCGAACAGCCGAACCCTTGGGACCTGCTCCAGCCCCGGGATGCGATGAGCCGACATCGAGGTGCCAAACCTCCCCGTCGATGTGGACTCTTGGGGGAGATCAGCCTGTTATCCCTAGAGTACCTTTTATCCGTTGAGCGATGGCCCTTCCACGCGGGACCACCGGATCACTAAGGCCGACTTTCGTCTCTGCTCGCGCTGTCGCGCTCGCAGTCAGGCGGGCTTGTGCCTTTGCACTCAACAGCCGATGTCCGACCGGCCTGAGCCCACCATCGCGCGCCTCCGTTACACTTTGGGAGGCGACCGCCCCAGTCAAACTGCCCACCAGGCAGGGTCCCGATCCCGGCTAACGGGATGCGGTTAGACGCCAGAAAGGCGCAGGGTGGTATTTCAAGGTTGCCTCCACGAAGGCTAGCGCCCCCGCTTCGTCGGCTCCCACCTATCCTACACAGCCCCTTCCTGGCGCCACTGCCAAGCTGCAGTAAAGGTTCATAGGGTCTTTCCGTCTAACCACGGGTACCCCGCATCTTCACGGGGAATTCAATTTCGCTGAGCCGATGCTGGAGACAGTGGGGAGGTCGTTACGCCATTCGTGCAGGTCGGAACTTACCCGACAAGGAATTTCGCTACCTTAGGACCGTTATAGTTACGGCCGCCGTTTACCGGGGCTTCAGTTCGAGGCTCTCACCTCTCCCTTTAACCTTCCGGCACCGGGCAGGCGTCAGACCCTATACGTCGTCTCACGACTTCGCAGAGCCCTGTGTTTTTACTAAACAGTCGCCACCCCCTGGTCTGTGCCACCCACCAAAGCTTGCGCCCCGATGGGTCCCGCTTATCCCGAAGTTACGCGGGCAATTTGCCTAGTTCCTTCAGCATCGTTCTCTCAAGCGCCTCGGTATCCTCAACCAGTCCACCTGTGTCGGTTTCGGGTACGGTCCATATCCCAGCGCTATTTCCCGGACCACCTCAGCCGCCATCCCAATCCGATAAGGGACAACGACACCTGGCAGTCGTCACGTCTGGGGGGCGGGGGAATGTTTGCCCCCCCATCGGCTACGGCTCTCGCCCTCGCCTTAGGGGCCGGCTCACCCTGCGCGGATTGGCCTTGCGCAGGAACCCTTGGACTTTCGGCGACAGGGGTTCTCACCCTGTTTGTCGCTACTCATGTCCGCATTCTCACTTCCCATACCTCCAGGGCCCCTCACAGGTACCCCTTCAACGGCCTAGGGAACGCTCCGCTACCGCGCGCTTTCGCGCACCCACGTCTTCGGTAGATGGCTTGAGCCCCGTTACATTTTCGCCGCAGAACAGCTATTAGACCAGTGAGCTATTACGCTTTCTTTAAAGGATGGCTGCTTCTAAGCCAACCTCCTGGTTGTTTTGGCCGTCCCACATGCTTTCCCACTTAGCCATCATTTAGGGACCTTAGACGGTGGTCTGGGCTGTTTCCCTCTCGACGACGGACCTTAGCACCCGCCGTCTGTCTGCCCGCCTGCACTCACCGGCATTCGGAGTTC